>CAVVCL010000017.1:0-10023 GCA_963746745.1 uncultured Chloroflexia bacterium | reverse complement strand
TCGGTGGCCCAAAAGTCGGAACGCGGAAGCGTATATTGCACTGCGACCTACAGCACCTTCTTCAGCGCACCCGAAAACACCGTTAGAGCCTCGCCGATCTGTTCAGAAGTCGCATTGAGCGGCGGGATCCACCGGACGGTATTGTCGTAGGTCCCGCACGTAAGCAAGAGCAGATCTGCGCCCTCGCAGGCGTGGACAACATCCTTGACCATCGACTTGGCTTTCTGGGCCCTGCCTTCCACCTCGAATTCTGTGCCGATCATCAACCCCTTGCCACGGACGTCGGCGAGCTGTGGAAACTCTTCCTGCAGTTTTCGCAGGCCGGTCATCAATTGGATTCCCCGCTCGGCCGCGTTGGTAAGCATGCCTTCTTCATGGATAGCCCGGATCGTCGCAACGCCGGCTGCGCAGGCCACGGCATTCCCGCCGTATGTGCCCCCGTGCGAGCCCACGTCCCAGCTCTTCATCAATTGGACGCGACAAACACGCCCGAAAGTGGCAGGCCTGACGCGATCCCTTTCGCGACGGTCATGATGTCCGGCAGCACGCCGTAGTGCTCGAACGCAAACCATTTGCCTGTGCGACCAAATCCGGACTGGACTTCATCGAAAATCAGCAAGATTCCGTGTTTGTCGGCAAGCGCACGCAGGCCCTGCATGAAGGATGTCGGCGGCACCACGTAGCCGCCCTCCCCCAATAGAGACTCCATCAAAATGGCGGCCGTCTCTTTCGGCGCCGTCTGCGATGCGAGTAGATGCTCCAACTCACCCAGCGTGTAGGCTGACGCCTGTTCCTCATTCATCCCGAGTTTGTAAGCGTACGGAAACGGCGCCACGAACACGCCGGACGGCAGAGGCCCGAAGCCGGCCCGGTAGATGGTCTTTGAAGTGGTCAACGCCATCGTGCCCGCCGTTCGGCCGTGGAAAGATCCGGAGAACACAACGATATTCTGCCGGCCAGTCGCCGCACGGGCCAGCTTGACCGCCCCCTCGACCGCTTCGGCACCCGAGTTCGAAAAGAAGAAACCGTCAATGGGGCCTGGCACGATGCGGCGCAACTCCCCAATCAGCTCCAACATCGGCTTGTGGATCACAATGTTGGCTTGCGCGTGAAGGAAGAGACCCGCTTGCTCACGGATGGCCTGCACCACTTTCGGATGACAATGCCCCGTGTTCGTCACGCCGATGCCGCAGGTGAAATCCAGCAGCTTCCGCCCATCCTCCGTATAGATGTACGAACCCTCGGCGCGCTCCGCCACAAAATCGAAAATTCGCCCCCAGACAGGGGACATATGGGGAAAATTCTCAGCATACAACTCAGACATACGGTGTTCCTTCCGGGGTACCGGTCCGTCCGGGTCCGGATCCCGTGCGGCCTTCGGCGGGAAGTCGGCTCTGCCGGACGCTAAGTACTCTGGCGAATCGCTACCATCTGGATATTGGTCATGTCGTCCATGGCATAGCGCACACCCTCCCGCCCAAGGCCGCTTTGCCGGTTGCCGCCATAAGGCATGTGATCGGCTCGGAAGTTGGGGGTGTCATTGACGATGACCCCGCCGAAATTCAGTCGCTTGATGGCCTTCAAGATGCGATCGATATCCTTGGTGAAGACTCCGACCTGCAGACCAAACTTGGTCTCATTCGCCTGGCGAAGGGAATTCTTCAAAGTCCTCACAGGCGATCACTGATGCCACCGGCGCAAATGCCTCCTCCGCAATGACCTTCATGCCTGCATCAACATCGGTCAGGACCGTTGGGTAGTAGACCGCGGCGTTCCGCCTGCCGCCGGCGAGAACCTTCGCGCCCGCCTTCTGCGCCTCCTTGACCCAGCCCTCAATACGGTCCGCTTCCTTGATATCGATCATGGGACCCACGTCCACCCGTGCATCCAGAGGATCTCCAACAACCATGGCATCCGTAGTCTTGACGAATTTCTCGGCGAACGCCTCGTAGATCCGCTTATCGCTGTAGACGCGCTGCACGGATATGCAGACCTGCCCGGAATTGTAGAATGCGCCCACGGCGCATCGCTTGGCGACGAAGTCCAGGTCGGCATCCGGTGCGATAACCACCGGCGACGTGTTTCCGAGCTCAAGGGTCACCTTCTTGATGCCGGCCACCGACAGGATGTGTCGCCCTACGTCGGGGCTGCCAGTGAATGTGATCTTGTCGACATCTCCGTGCGTGATAAGCCACTCCCCAACGGTGCTGCCGGGCCCGATCACCAGATTGATGGCTCCGGCGGGCAGGCCTGCATCCTGCAGCGCCTGACAAAGCTTAACGGCGGCAATCGGGGTCCACGTGGCCGGCTTGAGAACGAGAGTGTTTCCCGAAGCGAGGGCAGGCGCGACCTTATGGGCGACGAGATTCAACGGGAAGTTGAATGGACTGATTGCGGCAATCACGCCGACTGGGCGGCGCACCCAGAACCCAAAGTAGCCTTCTCCCGACGGCACCGCATCCAACGGCACCGTTTCGCCATGCATCCGTTTGGCCTCCTCCGACGCGATCGTGAATGTGCTGATGGCCCGGTCCACCTCTGCTCGCGCGAATTTGAGCGCTTTCCCGGCTTCGGCCGCAATCGTCGTGGCGAAGTCATCAAACCGGTCCTTAATGAGTGCGGCTGTTCGGGCGAGTATCTCCGAGCGCTTGTAGGCCGGCATGTCAGCCATGAGTGGTGCCGCGCGGCGGGCAGCAGCCACCGCCGCATCCACGTCTTCGCGGCGTGCTGTCGGGACGTTGGCCAGCACTTCGCCGTCGTACTTGTTCTTCACGGCGAACGCTGGACCGGCCTCAACCCACTGCCCATCAATAAGCAGGCGGTAGTCTGTGGTCATTGTGAACCTCCAGGTTTCATTGCCGAACGCAGCCTAAGCCGCCCAGGCGATTCCAAGCTCTGCCAGCGTTTGCGCGGTCGGCACCCCCGCCGGTGTCCACCCGGCCAGGCGGTAGTACTCGTCCAAGGCAGCTTCAATTTCATCGCGCGAGAGCGTCGTGCCCGCCGTGGGGCCAGAGCCCCCGAGCGTCTTGTAGAACTTCTTCGGGAGTTTATCCTGTTTGCGGTCAAAACCCTCGCGAGCGTTAAATATCCTCATCATGTTCAGGCGGCGTTTTCCAACGGCCATTAGCTCGTTGATGTCGACCGCCCAGCCGGTCACGGCGCTCACGAAGTCTGCCGTCTCCTGCGGGCCGTACAGCGTCCATGCCGGTCCCCAAACAAACTGACACAATTCAACCGTGTCCAGCATGGAATAGAACACCTCGGTCAAATAGGCGAACTTGATCTTCTCCGGACCGAGGGAGAGCGAGGGCAGTTGATCGGGCATCCCCATCAACGCCAGCCGTTTCATGTAGAGATCGGTCGCCATCCCTTCCTCAATCATCCAGTCGTGCTCGCTGGATTGATGATCAGCGCCAAACGGATTCACGGCGTAGATGAGGCCCAGGCTGCGCTTGGCCTGCGGCATGTGGGCGGGTGCCTCCGCACCCTTAACTGTGGTCAAGCACTCGTCGGCGCCGTTGCCCCAGATCTTGGCCGCCCGTTCCGAGCCCTGCGAAAGGACCGGCCCCAGGTCGCCGGTGTTCGTCACGATCTGCCTAAGCGTTTCCAGCATGGCATCCGGATCGCCAAATTTGAGCTGCAGCCCGCCTGTATGTGCCGCCGAAATGATGCCCTTCTCGAAGCATTCCATGGCAAATGCGATGGTCGCGCCGCATGCGATGGTATCAACTCCGTACTCGTTGCAAATTTGATTGGCAGCCGAAATCGCGGCCAGGTCATCGATCCCGCAATACGAACCGAATGTGCCCATCGTCTCGTATTCCGGACCGCCATAGTACGGATCAACCTTGTGTGGGCCCTCCTGGATCTCGACAACACGCTTGCATCGGACAACGCAAGCGTAGCAGGTCTCGCGGTCCTTCAAGATCGTCTCGGCCATCTTCTCGCCGCTGATTGCATCCGCGCCCGAAAACTGACCCTCCGCATAGTTAAGAGCGGGGAAGGTGCCGTACAGGTTCTGTGACGACACCACACCAGCGGTCCCGTATTTTGCCAGGCTGTCCAAGTCTGGATTGTTCGGAATCTCCTTGGGCCCGGTACGACTAAGCGCAGCAAGGATCTTGGGCTCTGCAATCTGAACCTTCTGCTTTCCGCGTACCACTACGGCCTTCAGGTTCTTTGACGCCATCACAAGGCCCATGCCGGTGCGACCATTGTGTCGATTCGACATGTTCACCAGACTGGAAAACAGCACCCCGCGTTCCGCCGCCGGGCCGTGCTGGAGGATCTCGATTTTATTGTCACCGATTTCCTCTCGTAGGATCGCATCGACTTCGCCGGTTTTCTTGGCGAGCAGGTGCCCTGCCTCCCGCAGTTCCGCTTTGCCGTCGAGGATTGCCACGTACTTAGGCGTGGACGATCTACCTTTGATTACTATTCCGTCGAAGCCCGCAAATTTCAGTTCAGCCGGGAAAAACCCTCCAGCCTGCGAATTGCCGATGGCGCCGCTGATCGGGGACTTGGCATTGGCATTGATGCGGCTTTGCCCAGAGATCGGCGCGCCCGTCGTCACGCTCGTGAAGAGCGTGAGTACGTTTTCGGGCCCGAGAGGATCCGCACCCGCTGGCATGTCTCTCAAGATGTAGAAGAGGCCCATCGCCGATCCGCCCATGTACTTGCGGTAGAAGGGTTCATCTGGACTCTCGACATCCAGTCTTCCGCTTGTCAAGTCTACGTGCAGGATCTTGCCGTTGTAGCCGAATGGCATGGCGACCTCCTTCGCGACGTCCACCTCAAATGATGATGCCGGCAAGAGCAACAAAGCCAAACTGCCACGAGCGAAGCACAATCGCGCATAGCCCCGCGCTTGGCCGAAGCTACGGGCTGCTCACCTGCCGTCCTTCGCGGTTCCACAGCAGAGCCGCCGGGGTCATGCGCCGGGTACCGCCTCCATCTCCTGCATGCCGTAAGGAAACTCGTACTCAGCCATCTTTTCCATAAACGGCATGGGATCAAAAGCCTCCGGACCCAGAACTCCGACTCCCTTCCATTGGCCGTGTTCTATCAGGTCCCAGCCAATGACCGGGCTGAACGCGGTCTGGGCGACAACCGCCTGGCATCCCCAACGTCTCATGCATTCGGCGTTGTCTGCCACTTGATACAGATACACCTCGCGCCGCCGTCCGTCTTTCCGGCCGCGAACCCATGTTCCGGCGCAGGTCTTTCCATGCATCTTGTCGCCAAGAAGCGCGGGATCTGGAAGAGCGGCAGCGACAACATCGCGCGGGGCCACGTGAACGCCCTTCACATCTAACTCATCCTTGCTGTCCAGACCCAGCATATGCAGTATCTTCAACACGGAGATGAACTTATCACCGAGCCCATACTTGAACGTGACGCGCCTTGCCTTGACCCAGCGCGGAATGAGCAGGACTTCCTCATGTTCCACGTTGACGACTTCCACTTTCCCGATGCCCTCGGGAAAATCAAAGGTCTCGGGCTCCGAGAAGGGCTCTGTCGTGAACCAGCCTCGATCCTTCTCCCATATGGCGGGCGGATTGAGACATTCCTCGATCGTCGTCCAGATCGAGAAACTGGGCGCAAATTCATACCCCTCCACTTCGAGATTCGCGCCGTCGCGAATGCCGATCTCGTCTATCTCATCAAAGAGATGATCCTGGGCATAGCGGGCAAATACATCAGCCATGCCCGGCTCCACGCCCATGCCCACAACTGCCAGCAAACCCTTCTTCTTCCAGGCATCGGCGCGTTCAAACTGGTAATCTCCCAATTTGATGCCGGGCTTGCTGAACGGATCGGTTGGATGCGGCGCCGAAAGGGTCATCGCCATGTCCATGTAGTTCACGCCGACCTGGAACGCGGCGTCAAAGACCTGCTTGTTGTAGAGTGGGTCGACGGCGTTCATGATGAGGTCCACGCCGTACTTCCTGGCCGCAGCCTCGATCATGGGCTGCTTATTGGCATCCAACGGTTCCACAGGGAACCTCTCGGGGTCACCCAGACGCCGCTGCACCAGGCTCGCCCTTTCACGCCTGTAGTCGGCCAGGACAAGCTGCTCAACCCAGGGGCGCTCTTTGGCCATCAACGCAATCGCTTCACCGACCCCCCCTGTTCCCACCAACAGAACCTTCATGTTAACTCCCGTGAACTCCCCCGGACGGTGTATTCCGTCAACGGGCTGGTGACTTTACCTCGGGCACGTGTACCATCGCACGCCCGCCTTGGGCCCCTCAAGCACATGACTGAAGGGCACACGCTGAACGGCACTCCGAGGTCACGTGCGTTCCTCGCGAGCCACCGCGAGATTAGATTTTGGGGGCGGCATGGCCGCCGCCCCCGCCAGGCTACCCCGTCTATTGGCCCTTGAAATTGGTCCAGAGCTGGTCATACAGGTTCGTTGCATCACCCACGTCCTTCACAGGCGTGGCGTGCGCCACAAAATCAGCAGACGGATTTGTCCCGGAGAATGCCATGTAGGCATCATAGGCCGTCGGATCGCTGGTCTTCATGTACTCCAAGCCTGCAGCATTGGGGCTCGAGTACGGAAACTCTTCCGTGATCAGAACACTTTCCTTGGAATCGAGCACGAAATTCATGAATGCCATCGCAGCATCCGGGTGCGGTGCGCCCTTCGGCATCGCCAGATTGTCGAACCAGATTCCGCAACCTTCGGTGGGGCAAATGTACACAATGTTCGGGTCCTCATTGTGCGCCAGGGCAGCGTTTCCGTTGTATACGAGGCCTGCCCATGCCTCTCCAGTGATCAGGGATGTCTCAGGGTCATCGCTGTTGAACAGCAGGATGTTCGGCTTGAGTGCGACCAGTTTCTGCTGAGCCTGATTCAACTCATCTGGATTTCGTCGAATTCTTGTCGAAATCCAAGGACCTGCAGCGCCATGCCGGGAACCTCCCGACTGTCGTCCAGCATCACAAGGTGATTCTTGAATTGCGGATCCCACAGGTCCGCCCAGTTCTTCGGCTCGAAAGGCACGTTGGCCTTGTCGTATGCTAGGGCCGTGGTGCCCCACTGGTACGGCACGGAGTATTTGTTTCCAGGGTCGTAGTATTGGTTGGCAAAGCGCGGGTCCACGTTTGCGAAATTCGGGATCTGGGTCATGTCCAGGGACTTAAGCATGTCCTGCTTCACCATGATGGCCACGGTGTAGTCGCTCGGAATCACCACATCGTATCCCGAGGCTCCTGCCTGGAGCTTGGCCAGCATTTCCTCGTTGGACGAATATGTGTCGTAGTTGACCTTGATCCCGTACTGTGCGGTGAAGTCATCCAACAATTGCTGCGGAATGTAGTCCGTCCAGCCGTATAGATTCAGCTCCGTCGATGTGGGCTGGGCTGGTCGCGCCGTGGCAGCAGGCGCCTCTGCGGCAGATGTGGGCGCCGCCGGCATTACCTCCGTCGGCGCAGGCGGCGGGGCCACCGGCGCGGGTGCACAGGCTGCCAGCACCACCAGCGGCAGTGCCAGGAAGCTAACTAAGCGCCAAATCTTCATTTCTTTCTCCTTTCGATTGAACAGCAGACGCGCGGCTTTGTGCCAACTGACCGATCAGCAGCACGAGGAAAACCAATAGCACCCAGATGGTCGACAAGGCGTTGACCTCGGGGGTCACCATGAATTTGACCATGGAGAAGACGCGCAGAGGCAGTGTGGTTGAACCGGGGCCTGCCGTGAAGTACGTGATCACGTAGTCATCCAGGGAAAGGGTGAATGCAAGCATGGCCCCGGACAGCACGCCCGGCATGATCGTCGGCAAGGTGACCCGCCAGAATGTGGTCAGTTCATTGGCGCCCAGATCCATGGCCGCCTCGTCGATCGAGTTATCGTATCCGTGCAGGCGCGCGCGCACGACAAGCGCCACAAATGGAATATTGAAAGCGATGTGTGAGAGCGCTATGGTGAGCAGGCCCAGTTTCAGGTTCATGAGCACGAACAGGACCAGGAGTGAGATTCCCATGACTACTTCCGGTATCACGATGGGGAAGTACATCACGGTTTCCGATGCCGTATAGCCGGGAAAGCGGTAACGATGCATCGCAAGGGCGGCGAGCGTACCGATCAGAGTCGCCACAATCGTCGAGATCACGGCGATGATCAGCGTGTTACGCGTGGCCAGGGCGACCTGCTGGTCGTTGAACAGTACCTTGTACCACTGCAGCGTGAAGCCCTGCCAGCGGATATTGAGCTTCATTGTATTGAAGGAGAACACCATCAGCGTCAGGATGGGGATATAGATATAGAGATAGACCCCAAACGAAAATAGACGGATCCAGGCAGGCGGTCCCTTCTCGCTCACACCAGCAACTCCTCGCCGAAGCCGGCTTTGCGCGTGTAATACATAGTCATCACGACGGTCATGACCATGAGGATCATCGATGCCGCAGCACCGAATGGCCAGTCCCGGGCGGTCAGGAATTGATTGCGGATCACATTCCCGATTAGGAGCGTTTTCGCGCCGCCCATCAGGTCCGGGATCACAAACATGCCCATCGCCGGGATGAAGACCAGGATCGTGCCCGCAATCATTCCGGGTACGCTTAGGGGCAGCGTGACGCGCAGAAATACCTTCCACGGAGGCGCCCCAGGTCGGCCGTGGCCTCAAGCAGGGCATTCTCAATCTTCTCGAGCGAAGTGTATAGCGGGAGAATCATGAACGGCAGGAATTCGTACACCATGCCAATCATCACCGCCGTGGGCGAGTACATGAGGCCAAGCGGCTTGGTTGTCATATGCGCCCACTGCAGCAGGGAATCCAGGAAACCGCCGCCCCGCAATATCATGATCCAGGCATACGTGCGGATGACGAAATTGGTCCAGAACGGCACCAAGATGAGGAACATGAGCAGCGACCGCTGCTTTGCCGGAGAGCGCGAATGTAGTATGCCAGGGGGTATCCAATGAGGATCGTAATTACCGTCGTGCCCAGGCCAACCCCCAGGGAGTAGATCAGGATCCTGCCGTAAATGGGGTCGACGAGCCGTGCGTAGTTCGATGCATTGAAGCGGAACTCTACCTCTCCATAGGTTCCGCGCGACAGGAAACTCAGAATTACCACCAGGATTAGCGGGACGATCATGAAGAGCAGCAGGTACAGGTCGGCCGGCGAGATCAAGAGTAAGCCCTGTACGACGCGGTTTTCGCGTATGGCTTTCAGAAAGCGGCTGCGCGGGACCCGCGGGGCCACTGCCCCCGTGGCACTCATCGAGCCTTCCTGGCGTCAATCCGGCGCCTACCCCCGGAGCGGGCGCACGCGGCAATCCTGCGAGATATCTGCACGGTCTTAGTCCCTCGACAAGACAAGTGTGTTCTCCGGATCCAAGCTCACCCAGGCTTTATGGCCAGTCCGATAGAACGCGCTGGGCTCCATTCGCGACGTCTTGTTCTGCTCCCAAACTTTCATGCGGGCGCCACGCACGTCAAGGTAGATTTTGGTGTCGGAGCCGATGTACGTGCTCGCGGTGACCACGCCTTGAACGCAGTTTTCTCCACCATCCGACTCCTGTCGGAGCCGGATCTTTTCCGGCCGTATGGAAATCGCCACTTCGTCGCCGACGCGGATCTTGGCGATCATCAGCCCCGTCAAATCGCTTTCCCACTTGTCAATGGTGACGACGGCCTGCTCGCCTCGAACGGCCTTCACCCGGCCGTTCAGAAAATTCGACTCTCCGATGAAAGCCGCAACGAATTGCGACGTGGGCCTTTCGTAGATCTGACCGCTGGTCCCAATTGCAGCACCTTGCCCTGGCTCATGACAGCGATGCGATCGGACATGGTCAGGGCCTCTTCCTGATCATGCGTGACATACACGAACGTAATGCCGAGCTGCTCGCTGAAGCGCCTTCAACTCCAGCTGCATTTCCTTCCGTAATTTGAGATCGAGGGCTCCCAGCGGCTCGTCCAGCAGACAGCACGCTCGGCGTTTTGACGATTGCCCGCGCCAACGCCACGCGCTGCTGCTGGCCGCCGGACAATTGCTTCGGCCGCCGCCG
>CAVVCL010000016.1:0-206299 GCA_963746745.1 uncultured Chloroflexia bacterium | reverse complement strand
CCAAGCCTTCTTCATCGTCAGGGCATCTTCTTCCATAATGGGACTCTCGCACAAGATGCGCCCGGCACAGCCGTGGTCGTGCAGCGCCTGAAACAGGGCTTTGAGATTGAGGTCGGCTTCCTTCAGCTCCAGATGGTGCTTCTCCCCCTTTGGACCGTACTCGATGCCTGAGAGATGGATGTGCAGGTGGCCCAGGGAGGCCTTGCCCAGTGCCTTCTCATAACGATCCAACAGAGCCGACCACTCAGAGCGCGTATTCATCGTCCCGTCACCGGGACGTGCATGCAGATGGGCGAAATCAAGGCAGGGTTGGACTCCGTCCATGGCCTGCGCCATGGCGAGGGCGTCTTCGAGGGATCCCAACATGGCGGATTTGCCCATCGTCTCCGGTCGGAGCATTACCGGATTGCCCGCCTTGCGGAGATCATTCACGCAGCCCTGCAGTCGTGGGATAGCGACGTGGAGGACTTCCGCGGGGTCGGTCTTGAAGTACGAGCCAGGGTGGAAAATGATGTCGGTGGCGCCAGCCAAATTGCCGTAGTGCGCCGCATCCATCAGGCGCTTGCGTGACTTGGGCCATTCTTCGGAGGCGGCGTTGAGATTGATGAAGTACGGTGCGTGCACGCTGACAGCCACATCCTGATCCACGGCCATGGCTTTGATTGCAGCGCAGGTCTCTTCACCAACGCGAACGGACTGGACCCAGCCCAGCTCAAGGGCCGTCAGCCCGATTGACCTGCTGAACTGGATGGCCCCCACCGAACCACCGGGTTTCTTGGGCGTGCCGGTGGGTGATCCCACTGTGCCGAAGCGAAATGATGAAGGCATTCGTGTCCTTTGGGGTGTGATGTCGCGTCTCGTGTGACTACCGCCGTCCGAACCATGGCTGCAGGCGTGCCCAGAGCGGTGGGCCAAGGATCAGGGCGCCAATCACCACAGCGGCGAGGGCCGCAATCAGCACTGCTCCTGCTCCCACGTCCTTGCCAACCTTTGCCAGTGGATGCTTGCCGGGGCTTGCCAAATCCACCACCGCTTCGATGGCGGTATTCAAGAACTCGGCTGCAAACACAATGGCGGTCGTCAGCACGATGACGGCCCATTCGAGGGGTTTCAGCCCGAGCCAGATTGAAATTCCAAACACGACCACGGCGATGACCACATGCACCGAGGCGTTGCGCTGAGTACGCAACACGTACCACCAGCCTCGGAACGCATAGCCGAAAGAGCGCAACCGTGAGGCGAAGAAGTCCCACATATTATGCTTCGGGGATCGCGCTATTCGGCAGCCCCAGTGCCCGCAAGATCTCAGCCTGACTGGCCCACATGCGGGACTTCGCCTTCAACTCGTCGTGATCATATCCCAGGAGATGGAGCACACCGTGCACAACCAGCAGCTGTACCTCTGATTCCGCCGGATGCCCCGCGATCAGCGCCTGCGCCTCAGCCCGCTCCAGTGAGACAGCTATGTCGCCCAGATAGGCAGCGCCGCTCTCCGGGTCGCGTTCCGAGCCGGCAAACGCCAGCACGTCGGTGGGCGCATCAATCCCCAGGTACTGGAGATTGAGCGACTGAAGCATGGCATCGTCCGCCAGCATGATGGCCAGGTCACCCGCGGCGACCTCATGAGCCAGCGCAGCCTCGGCCGCGCGTACGACCAGTTCGGGCGCGAGGAGCGGCGGCTCCTTCAAGGACCGGACGTGAATCATCTGGCCTGGCGGCCCGGGACAGGCGTCGTAGGGGCAGGCGCAGAGGGCGGGACCTCCCCAGTCGGATACTGAATCCGCGGGTGATAGGTGCCGCGCAGTGTCTTCACGAAGGACTCGGTGATGAGACTTAGATCATGCAGCGTCAGTTGGGTATTGTCCAGCTGCCCTTCTTTCTCCGCGCGGTCGATCACCGAACGAATGATCTCCCGCAGCTTCTCATCACTCTGGGGGTTCTCCGCGCGTGTGCGGGCCTCGGCCGCGTCGGCCAGCATGAGCAGCGCCGTCTCGCGGGACCGCGGCCGCGGACCGGGATAGCGAAACTTGTCCGTGTCGACCTTGGTCACATCGCCGCCCGCCGCTTCCAGCGCCTGGTTGTACTGGTAGCGGGCTACCATGGTGCCATGATGCTCGAGGATGAAATCATCGATGCGGCGCGGCAATCGATATTTGTGAGCCAGCGCCACACCATCGCGCACGTGTTTGATGATAGAAGCGGCAGCGTTCTCGGGAGTCAAGTTGGAGTGTGTATTAAGACTTCCGGGCGCCTGATTCTCAATGAAAAAGGACGGATCGGTGGCCGTCTTACCAATATCGTGGAAAGTCGCTCCGACACGGGTCAACAACGGATCGGCGCCGATATATTCGGCCGCCTGCTCGGCTAGGTTGGCAACGTGCAAGCTATGCTGATATGTACCAGGCGCCTTGCGAAGGAATTCCTGCAACAGCGCGAAATCCGGGCGCGAGATCTCGAGCAGCTGTAGGGCAGTCGGCAGGCTCAAGAACTGCGCCAACAGATACTGGAGCAGCAGCGCCAAGCCGGCGGATGCCAGACCGTTGAAGGCGGCGGCGCCGACAAGCGTGGCCAAGCCGAGCCAGTCGATCGGGCCCGTGGAAAGACGATATGCAGAGAATCATGGCCGCGCCCACGCCCGCAATCGTCACTCCTGCCCGGAAGAACGACCAGAAGCGGCGCGCTTGTCCAAGCATGGCAGTCCCGCACAACGTGGCAAGCAGATAGTATGGCATGAGAATGATGGTGTTCGACTGACCGTAGCTCGCCAAGACACAAGCCGCCAGAGACAAGATGATGCCAGTCTCCATCCCGAACAAGGTCGCCAGAAGCAAACCCAAGGCGGGCAAGGGAAATGCATAGGGCACGATCGTGCGGTTCGGAACAACCAGCCGGGCCGTGAGGACGAATATCAGGAAGACAAAAGCCAGAACGAGCAAGCTGCGGGTATCCGTGAGGAAGGGCATGCGCGGATGCCGATAGTAGTAAAGCCCGATCAGGACGGCACACGAAAGGGTCAGCGCGCCAGCGCTCAGATAGGTCTCAACCGGTTGCTCGCTTTGGGTCAGGCCGAATTCCTGCAGGGCCTCCATGTCACCGGCGGAGATAATGTCACCACCTGCCACGATCGTTTCCCCCACTTTGTAGGATTCGACCACAGGCTTGACAGCGTCGCGGGCCGCTTGCTGAGCGGCGGTCGTCAGGTCCTGGCTGTACTGGCTGTTCGGAACAACATAGGCTTTCACAAACAAGGCAGCCAGACCCACATCCTGTTCGTTAAGGGCCAGTGTGATCCGGTTCGAGATGTCGTTCGCCACAAGGTCCGCATTGTCCGCCCTGACGGAGGTGCGCATGACCTGCTCGAGCACGCGCAGTGATTCTTGCTGCAGGGCAGCCCAGCGCGTGTCAGACATCGTGAGAATTACCTGTGCATCGTCCGACGTCAGGGGAGCCCGAGTGACCGCAATCAATTGCGAGCGCTTCATCTCCGCTGTCGACGTCAGATCTGACCGGATTACGGAGATGGTCACGAAGACCGACCTGAGCTGGTTAATTTGCTGGCGCGCAATGGCGGGGTCGGGTGCCGTGTACACGGGCTGCACGGCGTTCTCCGCGGCCTGGCGCGCTGCCTCGGTGCGCACCTCGCTGACGTATTCGAAGGTGCGGGGCGCCTGCATATCCCTCGGCGCCACGTCCCCAACTTGCAGCGGCGGCACGGCCGGGCGCAGGCTTAGAGGGAGGATCAGCCCGGCGTAGGTGACAAAAGTGGTGGCAACCAGAATGAAAGCCCGCAACGTCCGCAGGCTGAACGAGGCCAGCACAGGTTTGCGCGCATCAGCCTGCATCGGAAGCGATCTCCGCAAAGTCAAACGGGCCACAATGTGCGGGATTCCCCGCAGGGCGCCGACCCGGGTCGGAGCGTGCTGCGGCGGAACTGTTGCAAGCGTTCATCATTCCAAAGTGGTTTGGGTTCCAGCCGTGCGTTGCGTCACCCGGTCAGAAGCTCTTTCACCGCAGTGCTCACCTGATCGCCCGCCGCGCGGCCGGCCACCTTAGGTATGAGAACCTTCATGACTTTGCCCATGTCGCTTGGTACGGTCGCTCCCGTCTCCGCGATGGCAGCTCTTGCCAGGTCGCGCAGTTCTTCGGGCGTAAGTGCTTTGGGCAGGAATGCCCCCAGCACCTTGATCTCAGCTTCGTTGTCGGCCACCAAGTCGGGGCGATTGGCTTTGTTCGCCTCGTCAATCGCCTCACGACGATTCTTGATTTCCTTCTGCAGCAGGGCCATCACGGCCGAGTCGTCCACCGTGGTCCGTTTGTCCACCTCAGCCTGCTTGATGGCAGCAAGAACCATGCGGGTTGTTCGGCGGGTTACGTCGTCATTGGCTCTCATCGCCGCGCGCATGGCTTCCGTCAGTTGTACCTTCAAGTCCATGTCGGGGATTATACCTGTTCGGCAATGCGGGCCTCGGCCCGCTTGGCATATGCGGCATTGGTCTCGTATCCGACGTAGTGTCGGCCGGACTTAATGGCCGCCAGAGCCGTTTGGCCGCTGCCAATGAAGGGATCCAGAACAACCTCGCCCTCATATGTGTACAGCTGGATCAAACGGTAGGGAAGCTCGATAGGGAAGGGCGCGGGGTGCCCCACCTTGCTGGCTGACTGGGCCGGGAATGCCCACACCGATTTGGTGTATTCAAGAAACTCATCCTTCGAGACTGTATCTTTCCGCCCATCGAGGCGTGGACGCCGATAGCCGCCCTTCGAGAATACCAGGATGTACTCGTGCGTGTCACGCAGGGTTGGATTGGAGGCCGATTGCCAGGATCCCCAGGCCGTCGAGGCACTCGCGGAGGCGCCCTTGTCCCAGATGATCTCGCCCCTCATTAGGAACGGCAGCTCCAGCAACTGGCTGATCAGGAAGGCGTGCAGCGGGATGTACGGTTTGCGCCCCAGGTTGGCCACATTAATGCAGGCCCGGCCTCCGGGAACCAGCACCCGATAAACCTCAGCCCAAACACCTCGGAGAAATGCCAAGTATTCGTCGAGCGACAAGTCCTCATCGTAATCCTTCCCCACGTTGTACGGAGGCGATGTCACCATCAGGTGGACGGAGTTGTCGGGCAAGTCCGTCATATGCTCGGATGAAGAATTGAAGATCTTATCGATTGTCTGCGAAGGGATCGGATTCTCCGCATATTCGACTGGCTCCTGCTGAGGTTGGTCTGCATACAGGCGCGCGGCGTAGAAGGCCGTGGAATCGTGCCCGCGGCGACCAGAGGAGCCAAATGAAGAGGTTTTCGTTCTCTTGCGCATGGGTCAGGTGGCTGCGAGCACCAACCAGCTATCCCTCCAGACCTCTAAATCGCAGGACGAGGCCCTCGGAGAGATCCCGAGTGGCCGCTCCAAACTCATGCCGTGTCCGCTTGACGGCGGCATGGAAGGCATACTCAAACATCGGGCCGCTATCTGCCGAGTCCAGGTTCATACGCGCATGCGAGTTGGGAGGCAACAGCCGACTAATTAGACGAGAAAGGCCTGGAACGAAGCTAAGAGCACCGAACGGCAAGTAAGGCTTTCCGGAGCAGAGCGACGGACTCCTGATCACCTGCGGGTCAAGCGGAACAATCTCGGTTGGTGGCGGGACAGCCCCGTCAGTGCGGCTTGCCAGCCACAAGTCAACGTAATTGGTGTGAGAGTAGAAATCCTGCGCCGTATGCGTCAGCCGACCGAAGGCCTGCCAGGCCCTTGGAACCAGACCGGTTTCCAGCGAAGGGCGGATAAGCGCCCGTTGCGTGGTAATGTACGCATTCGAAGGCTCGAAGGCATTGTTGTCAAAATGCAGTTCGTCGTGACCCACCTGGTTCCAGAGCTTGTCCACCTCAACATTTGCGGTGATGATCGAATTCAGTGCTTTGGGGGTAAACAGGTTTTCCAGGGCCCCCTGCAGGATGGCTGCATGAACGGACTGCAACATCCGTATCAGCCGCCGCGGTCGAGAGAGATTGAGATGAGTCTTGCGGTCCGGCAAACACCGGTCTGCAGGCGACATATGGCGCCGCGCGACCCGCAGCGATTTTCAAAGACGGTCAGTCGATCGGGAAAAGGCCCGGTTTGCATATGTCTCCCACGAAATTATAATGCAGCCAAGTCGTTCTCCCCAATTCGAAGACTTCATTACGGGGGGCTCGGACGATAGGAGAACTCATGACAGGAACGTTTATTAACGTTGCAGCAGTGCTGTGCGGAGGGACGCTCGGATTGATTTTCGGTGCGCGGGTCCCAGAACGGTTGAAAGCCACGGTCGTTGCCGGGCTCGGCTTGTTCGTCGCGGCCATCGGCATCCAAATGTTCCTCAAGACAGGAAATGCCATCATTGTCCTCGGCTCCCTGCTGATTGGAGCGCTTCTAGGCGAATGGTGGCACATCGAGGACGGGCTGCAATCCCTGGGTCAGATGCTGGAGAGACGATTCGGCGGAGAGGGAGCGGGGGCAGCATCCAGCCGCTTTGTGAGGGGTTTCCTGACCACCTCCCTGCTCTTCTGCGTCGGTCCGTTGGCGATCCTGGGGTCAATTCAGGATGGATTAACGGGCGATTACAGTCTGCTGGCCGTCAAGTCCGTGCTGGATGGCTTCGCGGCGCTCGCATTTGCGTCCAGCTTGGGCGTGGGAGTGCTGTTCTCGACAATCGTGATCCTGGTCTACCAGGGGGGCATCAGCCTTGTTGCAGCGCAACTCAATGCAGTCGTCACGGCCGCCATGATGAATGAGATGACCGCTGCCGGCGGCGTAATCCTCATGGGTCTGGCCGTCAGCAGCTTGCTCGAGATCAAGAAGATCCGGTCGGGCAACTTTCTGCCTGCTCTGGTCATCGCTCCGCTGCTGGTCTGGATTCTCGCCCTGTTTGGAAAATAGCGGGAGCCGACCATTAGCCGGCAAGGTGCGCAAAACAAAAGGGCGCGGACAGTGTCCGCGCCCTTTGAGCGTCTTAGGAGTTTAGCCTACTGCGCACCAGCCGCGGCCAAAGCCGCATCCAACTTCTGCTGAAAGACCGAGAATGCCTGGGCACCGTCGACGGTATCGGTCTTGGTTTGCCCGCCCGCCGTGTAGGATATCACAAAGAAGGGCGTACCCGTAATGCCGGCCGCTTTCGCGTCGGCGAAGTCCTGATTGACCTGGTCCAGGTACTTGTTGCTGGAGTAGCAGGCATTGTAGGCGCCCATATCGAGTCCCACACTCTCGGCAATGGTTTGGAGACGGCGTGCAGTGAAGGAGCCGGCATCTTCGCCAAGCACATTTTCGAAGAGGGCGTCGTACATATCCCAGTATTTCCCTTGGTCCGCCGCACAGTAGGCCGCCAAGGCGGCGTCCTGTGATTCGGTGCTCCCCCCGCCGATGTTGCCACTCACCCAGTTTCCGGCCGACCGTGAGGTAAAACGCACCTTGCCGGTCTTGACATAGGCATCAACAATCTGCCCCTCGGTCTGTTCCCAAAAGTCCCTGCAGTACGGACACTGATAATCCGAGTATTCAACCAGAGTGACAGGTGCGTTCGGATCACCGGTTGAATTGCGATCCACCGTCGGGAGCGTGCGCGTCGGCGCCGGTTGGATCGCCGTCACCGGTTTCAGTTGCGGATAGATCAGAAAGAAGGCGACCAGCAGCGCGCCCAGGACCACCAGGCCAATGGAGACCAGCCGGCCGCGCCGCTCCGATTGGCGGCGCTTCTCCCGAAACATCTCGCGCTTGCTCATGCCTTCACCATCTTTTTTACCCATCAGTTCACCTCACAGCTCAAATCTAAGAATGCGCGGCGAATTCTCTCATGCCGTCGCCCTTTTGTCCAGCAGACGGCTTTCTGCTCCACTTGCGGCCAAGAGTGCCATCCATCCATTGGATCATGGTGCCCACTACCCTGTCCCGGGCGGCTTCGTTGTGCAACTCGTGGTACATGGTGTCCCAGCCCCGCCACGTGCATTTCGCCCCGGCGCGCACAGCGAACGCGCGGCTGGCATCGGCCGAGGTCACCTGGTCCGCCAGTCCGTGCATCAGCAGTAGCGGAACTGGAAAATCCTGCGCTCGTTCAAGAGCCCATTTGCCTGCGCTGCAGACCGTGACGAAGAGCCTGGCCGAGATGCGAGCGTGCACGAGTGGATCCGCATCGTAGTCATCAACGATTTGGGCATCGTGCGAGAGAGCCACTGTCTCGAGCCCCCATTCCTGCGTGAAGCCCGGTGCCAACACATGCAGAATTTTCGCGAGGGCCATCTTCGCGGCGGACGGTTCGAAGGTCACTCGTAACCAAGGCGCGCTGGCAATCACCCCCTCGAGGTGAAACTTGCGCCTCAAGGCAAAATTCAAGGCCAGATTGCCGCCCAGGCTATGGCCGTAGAGGAAAATCGGCTCGTTCGGGTACCGTTCCCTGACGTGGCCTAGAAACTCGGAAACGTCATCCAAGAGAGATTCGTAGCCAGGGGTATGACCCCGCCGGCCAGCCGAGAGCCCGTGGCCCCGCAGATCAAACCCGAGAAGTGCATACCCGGCATTGGCAAAGAGGGACCCGATCGGCGCATAGCGGCCGGTATGTTCGCCGAGTCCGTGGATCAGCACGACGAGAGCACGGGTCTCCAGGTCGGGCGCCCAGCTTCGCGCCTGAAACCGCATGCCCTGATGGTTGTTCCAGGTCCACTCACGGTTCCTCGTAACTCACCCCCGGTGAAGGCATGGCAAAGGCGCCAACCAGCAGGTTCAAACCACACCGTTCCTGGCATTGCCGGGTGCAGGCTTGTCTGTGGACAAGCTTTTGCCCGGTACTCTGGCAGTGTAGACCGGATAGCGCTCGCCCGTGAGTCGAAATCCGAGCTTCTCATACAGCGCCAATGAGACCGCGTTCGCTGCCTGGGTGTTCACCGTGAGCCGCGGTTCGCCACCCAAGTTCATATGGAGCATCAGGTCGGAAATCAGGGCAGTGCCCAAGCCACGTCTTTGGGCTGCGGGCCGCACAGCCAGCCTGGCCAGATGCATCCCGAAAGGCCCGCCCGTGGAAAGCTGGTACGCCAACACACCCGATCCATCTTCGGCGACCGACGCGTAGGACGCCTGTGCGTAGGCGCGTGTGAGCGCATCCATGGAGTTCGACCAGAGCCAGTCAAAGGCTTCACGATCTGTTTCAGCAACAGGCTGGAGGTCAGCAGGTGTCATAACTCGGATCGTGACGCCTTTGGGAGCGGAGACGGACAGAGGCGGCCCCTGATCCCACACGAGAACCACGATGGTCTCAACTAGCTCGAAGTCACCGTCGTTCAGGATGGGCGCAATCCAGCCCTGGGCTGCAATTGCGGCTGCCGTGGCGCCACCTTGCTCGGCGAGCTGAGCACGTGCGGGTTCCCAGAGCCGCCGCCAGGCCACGCGGCCCGAGACTTCTGAAGCAAAGGCAAAGAGGCGAATCCACGCAACTGAGTCAGGATCCGTGGGGCAGGCAAGCGCCGCGACGATCCGGTCGCTGTCTTCGAGGACCCAGTACGGAGCGCGTCCAAGCCAATCGAGCGGCGCGCGCCAGTCAAGGTGCCGATGCAGGTGCGCTGCTGAGAATATCAGGTTGGAAATCTTTTCCCGGTCGGCGGGAACCGCGGGCCGTGCTGCTGCGCGGCCCGCGGCAGTTGCGGGCGGCTGGAACGCCATCATCGTTGAACAAGGCGCAGCAGGTACTTGAGCAGCCGCTCAAAGACGGAAGGATGTTCCCGTGCTTCAAGCACGCCAATCATGCGGATGCCGGACTCGCCGATCTTGCCGCGGCGGAGCTGCAGGGCGGCGGCTGCCTTAAGGGCAACAGCGCGCAGTTCCTTTTCGCCTGCCTCGCCGAGCAACTCGGCGGATCTTTCATAGGCAGAGAGGGCTTCGTCCGGTCGCCGGAGACTTCTCAAGGGCCGCGGCTTGATTGTTGAGCGCCATGCCCTGCCGCCGCGTGTCATTGGCCGCCTCGAACACTTTGTCGGTTCCCAACACCGTGTCAAGCGCTTCTTGCGCCCGGCCCATTTTCAGCAAGGTTACGCTCAGATTGTTGTTCTGTTCGGCAGCATTGAGCGCATCCTCTCTTGCCGCGTAGTCCTGCATCGCCGAACGGAAGAGTTCAGCGGCCACTTCGTAGCGCCCAGATTCAAACGCCCTTTTCCCTTCTTCAACGGACTGCTGGAGTTCAGATTCGCTTCGAGTCATGCCGCTACAAGGCTTCCTGGGAGGGCACCGCTCCGACGATGCCCGCTCGTGATGGGGCAAAATACAAACCGCCTCGCTGTGCGCCGAGGTCAAAAAATGCAGGTGATGCGGCCGTCCTCGCCCCTCGTCGTCCAGGACAGGGCCCAACAAGATCCGCCCTGGCCAAACAATTCAGGCCTTGTTGCAGCCTTCAAAGGGTGATATCGAGAAGCCCTTCGGCGACTGAGCGCAGGTTTTCGCTCGACATTCCGCTCAATTTCACTGCCAGTTCCATGTACGGACGATTGATCGGCTGAGAGACAAACGCCTGAAGCTCTTTGGGTAGTTCAAGGAACTGCTGGACGGACCTTTGCTCAACCATCCATTCACCGATCGGGCCGCCATGATCAAAGAAGACATCCATACGGCCGGAAAGGCCGGCAAGCAGCGCCTCCAGTTCCGGAACGGGGATGGGGTGACGCCCCAGTTCGTACGCCTTGATCCGGGCGCCGGAGATCCCGGTAGTCTTGGCCAGGCTCTTGACAGACATGTCCGCGGCGGTCCTCTCCTGTCGCAAGAGGGCGCCAATCATGCGCTGCCGCAACTGGATCAATTGCGGCAAGTCGAGCGGCTCGCCGGAGCCTTTCTCATTCGACAGCGAGGCTTTCGCCCAGAAGTGCTCAATCGGTGTCTTGAGGAAATACGCCAGAATCTCAATCTCAGGGAGAGACGGCGCCCGCTCCCCTTCTTCGTACCTGCGCAGGGTTCGTTTCGTTACGCCCAGCGCCTTGGCGCACTCTTCCGGGCTCCTTCGAGCAGCCAAGCGGGCAGCCCGGATCAAAACACCGAGCTTTTTCGTGCGCAGAGTAGTTTGGGAAGGCGTTTCCATTGTTTTCCCCTATTAATTATAGCAGACCGGATGCAGGGATCTCGTCCCCCGGTTCGGCGTCGATCGATCCGCTTGATGTGGGCGCATCCCTGGACCGCGCCGCCCGCTCCCAGATCTGGCACAGAACTCAGCCTGAGCGGCGCCGGCTTGCCAGATCCACCATCTGGCGTGCGGTTTCACTCAGAATGATCGATGCCGTGTCAGCGGGAAACTTCATGCAATATGGACGATGCTGATAGTTCGCCAACGAAAGATTCTCAGACAGATAAGGCAGGGCCGCGCGGATCGGCAGTCCAATGATCTTCTCGGCTTGTTCCTTCGTCAGACCTGCCAGGCCAACGGGCCAATTCATTAGTACGTACATGGCTGAGCTCTGCACCCCTTTGCCCTGGAGGTAATCCCAAACACTTTTGGAGAGATCGGCGGTCGTGAGGTCGGCACCGACAACCATGACCACCAGGTCAGCCTGCTCAATCAACGGCAGGCTAATGCGCGAAAGGGAGCGGCCAAGATCCAGAACCACGACATCAAAGCTGGACTTCATCGCCGAGACCAACTGGCTGACCCGACCAAAGTCCAGCTCGCTTCCACTCTCGGGATCAGGCGACCCGGCCAGGACCTGAAAACGCCAGACATTTAATTGCACCAGGTTGTTCAGAAGGAATTCCGGTGTTGTCTCGCGGGAAGGCATGCCGGCGATCGTCACCACGTTCGGAATGCCGGTGTATCCGACAATGTCCGCGATGGATCCGATTGGCAGCACCAAGTCGGCCACCACCACGCGCAAATCGTGGTCAGCGTCGGCAATGTTCATTGCCAGATTGGCACACAGAGACGACGTGCCAGTGCCCCCTTTGGCGCTGAGGAAGGCAAGCAAGAGGCCCCCTTGGCGGTCCGGCAACTGGCCGCCGCTGACAATTCCAGCAAGAGTCTCGCGCAAGGAGGCAAGCAACTGCGGAGACTTCACAAGAAAGTCGGAGTAGCCAGCGTCGATGCAAGTCTGGCGACGCCCCGGTCGCTCGTCGCTGCTTAGCGCTACGAGTGGAACATGAACGGTCCGAGGCTCCGCCCGCAGGCGCGCCGCCAGTTCTTCCCCCGAGAGATCGGGTAATAGCGGATCGACCAGGATCACATCGGGAAGGTCGCGCCAGGCGGCCACAAGCCCTTCTTTTCCGGAAGGGGCAAGCAGCACCTCGTATCCTTCCCGGCGCAGAGCCTCGCCAAGGTACTTCAGGGTGGCGGGATCCGCGTCCACCAGCAGGATCTTGCGGCCGGTCATACGTCCTCTCTAAGGCTCAATCGGCGGCATGAAATATCCCAATCCGGATCGCGTCACCACGTGGCGCGGGTTATGCGCATCATCTTCCAGTTTCTGTCGCAAGCGAGCGATGCTTACCCACAGGATCTCACGATCCGTCTTGTACTCGGGTCCCCAGACCTCGGTCAACAGCTCCTCCGAGGTCATGATTCTGCCGATGTTGTGTGCAAACTGCAGCAGCAAGCGATACTCCGTGGCGGACAGCGACACGGGCTGCTCGCCGCGCCAGACTTCGGCCCGTGCAAGATCTATCTTGAGATTCTCGTGTGTGAAGAAGCGCGCCTGGGCCTGACCGGCAGGCATCTGCGAACGGCGCAATATGGCCCGCACCCGGGCGAGAAGCTCTGTGGCAGAGAAGGGCTTGACGAGGTAATCGTCGGCGCCCAGGTCCAGGCCCTTGATCCGATCCTGTTCTTCGCCCTTGGCGGTGAGAATCATGATCGGCACATCGGAGAACGCCCGAATGCGCTGACAGACCGCGAAACCGTCCAAACGCGGCATGAGAATGTCCAGCAGGACCAGATCGAACGGACGGGTGGGAAAGACGTCCAGCGCCTGATGGCCGTCAGCGGCCGTAATAACTTCGTAGCCCTCGGTCTTCAGGTTGGCTTCCAGGAGACGCCGATAACGGGGCTCATCGTCCACGACAAGGATATTCTTCGCCATGCGTTTGTCCCGAGTTTCAGACCCCAATCATCCAGACGCCTGCAGCGGCAGTTCGATGATGAAAGTAGTGCCTTTGTCCAGCACTGATTCCGCCCAAATCTTACCATGATGGGCTTTTACGATCTGGTGGCAGATGTATAAGCCGAGTCCGGTCCCCGTCGAACTGGAATCCGCCGGCACGCGGTAAAACCGCTCGAAGACGAACGGCAGATATTCCGGCGGAATGCCGGGACCCCGGTCGGCGAACGTAATGCGGAGCTTCTTCCGGTCGCTGGTCATGCCGATCGCGAGCGGCGAGCCCGGCGCGTACTTCAGGGCGTTCCCAAAGAGGTTTTCGAATACCTGGGACAGGCGGTCGCCGTCGCCCAGCACCGGTGGCACGTGCTCGAAATCCAAATGGACTTCCAATTCGGGCCGGTGAGCCTTGACACGCGTCGCCACCTCGCGAACCAGCGTATCGATCTGCAAGGGCCGGAGCTTAAAACTGGCCGTCTTGCTCTTGAGACGCGCCGACTCGAGCATATTATCGATCAGGCGCGTTAAGCGGTCGGCCTCATCCTCGATGATCGACAGGAATTCGGTCTCCGTCCGCTTATCCCATGCCGTGTCCTCCCGCAGCAGGCTGCTCGCGTATCCCTTGATGAAACCCAGAGGCGTCCGCAGTTCGTGCGAGATGTTGGAGACAAAATCTTCCTGCAGGCGCATTTGACGCCGCGCGCTTTCGAGCTGGCCGCGGGCATCCCGCAGTGCCCCAGACTCAATGAGGGAGCCGGCCGTGTCAGCGATCCACGCCGCCAGGAGGCGGTGCAGTTCGGAATACGTGGGCCCGCCAAAGCGGACGAACACCAGGGCGCCTTCCAAACGTCCGGCGACCGAGACAGGCAGTCCGATAAGATGAGGCGCCTGTAACCTGTCCTTCGAGGGCGGAGGCCCCGGTTCACTAATAACGATCTGCTTGTCAGAAATCACCTTGCCAGCGATGCCTTCCCCCCAGCTCGCGTCCGCCTCTGCTGCTTTGCCGCGTCCAACGGCGCGCGCGTGCTTGACTTCCAGTGCCCGCGTGCGGCGATCCAGCATATACAGTGCCACGTTGTCGTATACAAACTGCTCACGGATCCACGCCAGAAGTCCGTCAAAAGCTGCCCGCCATTCCACGGCGGCGCGCGCATTCGAACGAAGAGCGTGCAGCAATTGCAGCGTCTCCAGATCGAGCGACGTCTTGCCGCCTGCATCCATCCGCAAACTCAATCGCCTCGGCGCCGGGACCACGCCGGGCACCAGACGACATCTTCATCAATCATGTTTTTTGGCTTGCGGTCTTCTTTCCGCCCGGCTCCGCTGCGACCAGGAGAGGAAATCTGAACGTCGTTCCCTTGCCCTCGACAGACGTCACCCCCAGCACTGATCCGTGCGCCTCGACGATTTGACGCACCAGGGTGAGGCCCAGGCCGGTACCACCCTGCTGGCGGGCGGTCGATTCGTCCAGTTGATGGAAGGGCTCAAATATTTCATTGAGGCGCGGTGCCGGAATGCCAACACCTGTGTCCCCGACAGACACCATCACGAGGTTGGGGCTTTCGGCCTTCAAACTCATCTCCACGTGTCCGCCCGACTCGGTGAACTTGATGGCATTATCCAGCAATTGTTCGAGCGCCCACAGAATCTTGTCGCCATCCGCCTGCACGGGGGGGATGCGGCCGGTGGCAACCAGCCGCACTTCGACATCCTGCTCTCTGGCCTTTGCCATAACGTTTGTGAGCGCCCGATCCGCCAGCCGTTGCAGGTCAACGGCCTCCGGCTTGAAGCTCATTTCACCGTGCTCCCCGCTCGAAAACATAAGCATGTCCTCGATCAGCTTCTCAAGCCGCTGCGTGGCCTTCTGGCTGACCTGCAACGCATGTCTCTGTTCGTCAGTCAGCGGTCCCAGCGAGTCGGTGACCAGCAATTCGAGGTAGCCTTTGATGTGCGTGAGGGGCGTTCGCAATTCGTGCGAAATGTTGGCGACGAAGCTGGCTTTCAGGTCGCCCAGTTCAGACAATCGTTCCAGCGCGTCCTGGAGCTCCAGCGTTCGGTCTCGCACACGGCGCTCCAATGTTTGATTGGCAGCTTGCAACGCGGAGCGCAGGCGGATGATTTGCTCGGTGATGGCCGCATCCAGGCTTGCACTATCGAGCAGGTGCAATTCGAGCAGCGCCTGCCCCAGAAGCAGGGAGTGATCTTGCGCGGCCTGCTCCTGTTGATAGGCCAGGCCTTTCTGCAGATCCTGCTCGGTAATGCGTCCGGCGCTGACCAGGGCTTCACCCAGCCGCGGCACCAGCATCTCGGGCGTAAGTTGTTGCTTGTCCTTCGTCATGAGGAGCGGTATCCCCCGAAGGCGTAATGACCACGCGGCTCGCGAAATTCTTGCGCAGGCATCGTACGTCTATTGGGCCCTCGCGGGCACCGTGCCGTTGAAGCAAACACGGCGCCACCTAGGCTCGAAAAACCCAGTCGCCGCCAATCATTGTAGCAGAAGACTGCATACTCTTGAGACGCTCAGGGTCACTGGTGAACGGGTCCTGTTCCAAGACGATCAAATCGGCGAGTTTTCCAGGGGTCAGACTGCCTTGTCGGCTCTCCGCATAGGCCGCGTAGGCGGGCCCCGAGGTGAAAGCCTCCAGCGCCTCCTGCAGGGAAAGGCGCTGTCCGGGATGCCAGCCGTGTGGGCCCGGGGCCCCGTCTACCCGGCGGCGGGTGACGGCGGCGTGGATTCCCAAAAACGGGTTAGGCGACTCGACCGGCGCATCGGACCCAAAGGCGAGCTTCGCACCGGCATCCAACTGGCTTTTCCACGCATAGGCCAGAAACGCCCGCTCACCCCAATACTTGTCCGCCATGAGCATATCGGAGGTCGCATGCAACGGCTGCATGGAAGCGATCACGTTCAGGCGCGCCAACCGTCCCACGTCGTCAGGATGGAGAACTTGCACATGTTCAATCCGATGCCTCAGGTGCGGCAGCCGGTTTTCGCGCTCGTAGGCGCGCAAATGTTCAAATGCGTCCAAAGCCTCGTGGTTGGCCCGGTCGCCGATGGCGTGAACGGTCATGCCCAGACCCACCTCGGCCGCCAGCCGACCCCACTCGGACAGTTGCTCGCTATCGACGTTCAAAACACCCTTGTTCTCCGGCTCACCATCGTAGGATTCGAACATGGCAGCCGTCCGCGGGCCCAGGGCCCCATCCATGAAAACCTTAACGGAACCGATCCTCAGCCAATCGTCCCCAAAGCCCGTGCGCAGGCCCAGCTCATGTGCCTGCGGCAGCAAATCAACCGGGATGCTCTTCGTGACGCGCAGCTTCAACCGGCCGTCGAGACGCAGTTGCTGCAGAGCCATGAAACAGTCACGACGATCAAAGTCGTGCACGGCAGTCAATCCGAACTTCCACAGCACCGCCTGCGCTCGATCGATCGCCGCCGCGAGCTCGCCAAGGTCCGGCTCAGGCACGAGTTCGACCCACCATCGAGGCCGCAGCCTCGAGCAGGACACCGGTCGGCTCACCCGTGGCACTTCTCTGGATCCGTCCGTCAGGGGGGTCGGCTGTTCCGGCGTGGATGCCTGCAAGCCTCATGGCTGCCGTGTTTGCCCAAGCCGCATGCAGGGACTTGGCCGTCAGAAAGACCGGGTTGCCGGGAGCAAACCGATCGAGTTCGGCTGCCGTGGGCCATGCCCCCCAGACATTCTGATTCCAACCATGCCCCAGGATCCATTTGCCGGCCGCGATCTGAGAGGCCTGCTCCTCCAGCCGGCGCAAACACGTATCCAAAGTATCGGTTTCGCAATCGACCTGGCTCAGAGAAAGCGCATAGTACTTCAGGTGCAAGTGCGCGTCGGTCAAGCCCGGCAGCACGACGCGACCGCCAAGGTCTTCGGGCGGCGTTCCCGCAAATTCCCGAAGCAGCTCGTCCCCGCCAACGGCCGCGATTTCTCCTCGGTCAATGGCAATAGCACTCGCCTGTGGCCTGGCCGCGTCCAGAGTGTAAATACGCGCGTTGTGAAGAATCTTCAAACCCGCTCCTCGCACGCCGGAGAAAGGCCTTTTGGTGGCGCGCCGGAACGCCATCCGTTGCGCAGCAGTGGCCTACAACAGCCGCTCAAGCAGGGACTCGAACTCCTCATCCGAGTAGTAGTGAATCGTCAGCGTCCCGCCCTTCTTACTGGGCTTGAGTGAAACCTTGGTTCCGAGACTGGCACGCAGGCGCTTTTCGATGTCGGACACGTCCGCGTTGCGCCGAGGTTTCTTCCGGGCGGCTGGCTTACGTCCGGAAAGTTTCCTTGCCAGCAATTCTGTTTGCCGTACGCTGAGATCCAGATTGACCACGCGCTGCAGGACAATTTCCTGGGCTTTCGCCGAGGACAGGGCAAGCAACGCCCGCGCATGGCCTTCGCTGATCCTGCCATCTACGAGAGCCTGTTTGACAGCCGCCGACGCATCCAAGAGGCGCAGGGTGTTGGTAACAGCCACGCGGCTCTTGGCCACGCGGCCAGCGATGGCATCGTGCGATAGTCCGAATTCCTTGACCAGATGGTGGTAAGCCTGCGCCTCTTCAATCGGATTAAGGTCTGCACGTTGGACGTTCTCGATAAGCGCCAATTCCAACAACTGCTGATCGCTGGCGCTGCGAATGACCACCGGAACCTGCGTGAGCCCCGCGCGGCGGGCAGCTTGCAGCCGCCGCTCACCGGCGATCAAGGTGTACATGCCACCCATGGCCGGTGCCACAACCAGCGGTTGGATGACGCCGTGCTCGCGGATGGAGTTTGCCAGCTCGTTTAGTTCGCCATCCTTGAACGTTTGGCGCGGCTGGCGCGGGTTATGCGCGATGGCCTCCAAGGGAAGCTGTGCGGCGCCGGTTCCACTCACGGCCGCCGAGCCACCTGGAATCAGGGCATCGAGTCCTTTTCCGAGGCCTGAGCGTGCGGGCATGAGCTACTCCTTACTCACGGCAACGGGCTTCAACCCGTCGCCGCGCATCAGTTCTCTGGCAAGCGCTTCGTACGCCTGCGCCCCGCTGGATGACGGGGCATAGGCAAGAATGGGCAGCCCATAGGATGGCGCCTCGGCGAGGCGAATGCTACGCGGCACAACGGCTTTGAATACCTGCCCGGGAAAGTGACGATTGACCTCTGCCACCACGTCGGACGAGAGGTTGGTGCGCGCATCAAACATCGTCAGCACAACACCGCGAACCTTCAGGCCCGGGAACAAACTCTGGCGTACGCGTTGTATGGTCTGCGTCAGGAGGCCAAGCCCTTCAAGAGCCAAGTACTCGCACTGTACCGGGACGAGGGCCCCATCCTTCGCGGCCACCAGACCGTTGACCGTAAGCAGGCCCAGCGACGGCGGACAATCCACCAGGATATAGTCGTAGCGGCTTGCCAGAGGCTCAAGCGCCTTCTTGAGACGGCCCTCGCGGGACTCTTGGTCCACCAATTCAACCTCCGCACCGGCCAATGCGGGCGACGAAGGCAGCAGCGCCAGCTTCAGGCGCTCATTCAGCAAAACAAAAGACGCGGCGGGGCTTCCAAGCAGGGCGGCGTAGGTGCCGCCGGTAACGCCATTCTTATCAACCCCCAAGCAAGAGGTCGCATTGGCCTGCGGATCCAGATCCACCACAAGCACGCGCTGGCCCAAGGATGCCAGATAAGCGCCCAGGTTGATGGTGGTCGTTGTCTTACCCACTCCACCCTTCTGGTTGACCAAAGCATAGATGCGCGCCATGTGATTCTTGATCCCCGATAACCAGCCCGGGCAAATAGCGGGAAATTCTACTGGAGGACTTCCACCCCGCACGCCTCGATTTCTTCAGCCGTCGGAATCCCACCCAACCCGGGACGCGTCACAGAACGTGATGCCAGCAGAGTGGCGAAACGGGCCGCCTCCCATGGGTCACGCGTGGTGTGGAGCCTGATGAAAAAAGCCGCCGCAAAGACATCGCCTGCACCAACATCGTCGACCTCGGCGACGGTGGGAGCTCTAAAACGGCGTCGATCACCATTCCAATAAAGCACACACCCCGCTGCGGCTTCGGTGACGACGAGGATGCGCGTCTGATGGGACATGGCCTCGATTGCCAGCTCGTCACCGCCCACGTCCTCGCGGCTGAAGACGACGGCCCCGGCCACCGGCAGAAAGGTATCGGCGGATTCCCATTTGCACGGGGCGACATTTCCGGCCTGATCCCACGTTCGCATCCAACCCTGTGGCGTGATCCCCAGCAAGGAAGCGGAGATGTGCTGCGCGCTGTCTGCAGCCAGTTCCTGTGCCACTGGCGCCAGATGGACGATCGAGGCGCGATTCCACACGTCCGGCAAGGCACCGACGGAGATGGGCTGTGCCTGGCTTCGCAAGATCTGTCGGCGCCCGCCAGTGGCACGAGTGTTTTCAAACGAGGTGCTTTGGTGCGAAGGTACATTGAGTACGGGGATATCCCCCAGCGCTTCAAGCGATGTGGTTTCCCCCACGGACGTGAGAATCCCGACGCGCAATCCGAAGCGACGGGCCGTCAGCGCAGCATATGCAGCGGTCCCTCCAAGGCGCCGGCCGGTGCGCGTGATGTCCTCGGTTACGTGGCCAATGACCAGGTAATCGACCGGCTCGAGCGGCACGAGAGAGACCATGAACGGATTATACCGTGGCGATCCAGACGGCCTGTTGAAGGCGGGGCATGGAGTCGGCGCTAGAGGAGGGAGGGCAGACCAGCCGCAGACCGTATCCGATGTAGCTCAGGTACATCGTTCGCCGACGCTGCCGGCCCCGGGATACCTGCTGCTCAAGTTGGCGGCCGGCAGGCAAGGCTTGTGCGAAGCCAGCGGGCCCTCTGCACAGCCCAAACGGCTTCCACACTGCCGCGATGCGCCAGGCGAAGGGCAATCAATTTGCCATGAAAGCAGAAGGACACCCAAGCGTACAATGCTGTAGACAACTGCCCGCAGTTTGTCACATGACGCCCTCCGTGGACTTCGAGCGGCAGGGCAACGGCATCGACCAACAAGCTGGCGATCGCCAGGCTGCTCGCACCGGACGAACCGAAAAAGGGATGTGCGAAATCGCACCAAAGTTTTCCATTACGGCGCCAGGAATGCTTTTGCCATGGGGAACAGACAACTCGCGCTCTGAGTCTGGAAAACTGGAACCAAGGCGCCAACCGCTTGCACATCCAAACGCCCGGATTGAAGCCAATTCTTTTGCATTCTCTCCAAGCCTTGATGCCTGTTTTGCAGCCTGTGGTCGAGTAAGAATACCGATTATGGCCGTTAATTTCTGGGCCGCTATGCTTGCGCGGCCGCGCCGTTCGCTCGCCGGGAGTTGGCATCCAAGCTGACGGATGAACGCCAACCCTGTTCGAATTCTGCTGATCGAAGACGATCCCGAGGACGTCCGCCGGGTGAAGCTGGCGCTTGCCAAGACCCCAGGGCTCAGGCTCATGTCCAAGCCGGCTGGTACTCTGTCCGCTGGCTTGCAGCGCCTGGCGGCACAAGACATCGGCGTTGTCCTGCTGGACATGAACCTACCCGACAGCCGCGGTCTCGAGACGCTTGGATCGATCCGTGCCGCGTTTCCAAAAATTCCGGTGTTGGTGCTCGGGAGTCCATCCGATGCGATTAATCCTCTCGATGCCATCGCCATGGGAGCCGAGGACTACCTGGCCAAGGATGAGTATGATGGCCCGATCCTCACCCGAGCGGTCCGCTACGCCATCGAGCGGCGGCAAACCGCAAGCACACTGCATGGCAATGCGGAACTCTTCAGAAACGTCTACCAGGAAGCGCCTCTTGGAATTGTGCTGACAGCGCGCGATGGGAAGTTCATCAGTGCCAATCCCGCCTTCTGTCAGATGCTTGGATATTCGCCCGAGGAAATCGGCGGCATGTCGTTTCTCGACGTCACGCACCCGGATGCCCGCGAGAGCGATCGCCAGAACGTCGAGAACATGTGGCAAGGCAAGACTGCCGGTTACCGGACCGAAAAACGTTACCTTGCAAAGAATGGCGACATTCGTTGGGGCGCACTCTTTACCTCCCTGATACGCGATGCAGATGGGAGGCCCCTGTACGCCATGGCAATGGTGGAGGACATCACAGACCGCAAACGCGCCGAAGGGGCGCTGCAGCGGCAGGCCCAGATCCTGGACCAGGTCCATGAGGCAATCATCGCCACCGACCTCAATGGCGTCATTGTGGTATGGAATCCAGGCGCAGCAAGCATGTTTGGATATCCGGCAGACGAGGCGATCGGAAAGCCCGTCACCATGCTTTGGCCACCTGATCAACTCCCGCTTCTGAAAGAAGTGATACAGCCACAGGTCAGGAAGAACGGCTGGTACCAAACGGAGGCGCGGTTGCGCATGAAGTCCGGCGAGGTGCTGCCGGTTCACCTTTCGCTGGCGGCGCTGAAGGATTTGCACGGCGTGGTTGTCGGGATGAGCGGATCGGCCATGGATATGACCGAGCGCAGGCAGGCGGAGCGGGCGCTGCGCAAGCGGGCTGAAGAACTTGCTGCACTCGAAGCCACCCTGCTCGAAATCACGGGGCCGCATGATTTGAACGCCCTGCTCGAGACGATCGTCGAGCGCGCCGCTCAACTGTTACGTACCCCCGGCGGGGGAATGTACCTTTGCGACCCGGTCCGCCGGGAGGTTCGATGCGTCGTGAGCTACAACACGGCGCAAGACTTCACCGGCACTATCCTCAAGTACGGGGAGGGCGCGGCCGGCGTTGTGGCAGAGACCGGGGAGCCCCTAATCATCGACGACTATCGGCTTTGGGGCCATCGGGCTGCCTCTTACGAAGAGAAGCAGCCCTTCAGTGCGGTACTCAGTGCCCCCATGATCTGGAACGAGCAGGTTATCGGTGTGCTTCATGTCCTGGACGACATGGAAGGCAGGCGCTTCACCAAGAGCGACCTGACCCTGCTGACCCAATTCGCGAGTCATGCGGCAATTGCGGTGGAGAATGCCCGCCTGTACGCAGATGGGCAGCGCGAGCTCGGCGAGCGAGCGATGGTGGCTGCTCATCTGCAGGACAGCGAATTGGCACTGCAGGGGATCCTGCAGTCTGTTGCAGATGGCATTCTGGCGATCAGCAGCGAGAACAAAGTGCTGCATGCCAACGATCGTTTTGTCGAGATGTGGCACATTCCGCCTGAGATCATGGCCTCCCAAGAGGACGGAGTCCTGCTGCAGTACGTCCTCGATCAACTGAGCGATCCACAGGCCTTCCTGAAGAAGGTGCAGGAACTCTACAAGTCGAATGAAGAAAGCTTCGACACGTTGTACTTTAAGGACGGCAGAGTATTCGAGCGGCGTTCCCGCCCGCTGCTTCAGCAAGAGGAAGTCAAGGGTCGGGTATGGTCATTTCACGACATTGGCGAGCGCAAACAGGCGGAAACCCTCCAGCAGGCAGTGTACAGTATTGCCTCGGCTGCCGAGACAACCGGGTCGCTCGACGACCTGTATCACGAGATCCACCGGATCATCGCCGGGGTGATGCCGGCAGAGAATTTCTACATAACGATCTACGACGCAGCCGAGGACTTGCTGCGCTTTCCATACTTCGCCAATGCTCAGGATGAGCCCTTCATCGCCGGAGTTCAGCCTGGGAGAGGCTTGACCGCTTATGTCCTCAGGACCGCCAAGTCCCTGCTGTGTACGCAGGCGGTTCACGACGAACTGGAGCGTCAGGGGGAAGTCAAGCTCCTGGGGGCGCCGTCGGCGATCTGGTTGGGCGTGCCTTTGATCGTCGAAGGCACAACCATCGGCGCCATGGTGGTTCAACACTACACCGAGCCACAGGCGTACGGCGAACGCGAGCAGCACATGCTTGAGTTTGTCTCTACACAGGTGGCCCTCGCAATCCACCGCAAGCAAGCAGAAGCGGCCATGCTCGAGAGCGAAGCCCGTTTCAGGGCACTGTTCGAAGATTCGCCCATCTCGCTCTGGGAGCAGGATTTCTCCATGGTGAAGCAGCGCCTGGATTCCTTGCGCCAGGATGGCGTTACCAGCTTTGAGGAGTACTTTGAGGCGCACCCGGAAGTGGTGGACGAATGCGCGGCGCTGATCAGGGTTTTGGATGCCAACAAGGCCACGCTGGCAGTCTACGGCGCCCAACGCAAAGGGGACCTGACCGAGGGTTTGGCACAAGTGATTGAAGGAACGGCCCTGCGGGATTTTCGCGAGGAGCTCGTCAAGATAGCGGCCGGCGAAACCCGGTTCCACTGGGAAGGGGTCAATAGAACAATCGACGGCAGGCTTATCAACGTCGACCTGGATTGGTCGGCAGTCCCCGGGTATGAGAAATCGCTGTCGCGGGTGATTGTTGCAGCCGTCGACATCACGGAGCGCAAGCAGGCGGAGGTGCTTCAAGACGCGATCTACCGGATTGCGCAAGCCGCCGACCAAAACGAAAGCCTCGAGGACCTCTACCCGGCGATCCATGCGATCATTCGGGAGACGATGGTCGCCGACAATTTCTACATTGCCCTCTATGATGAAGAGCACGACATGCTCAGCTTCCCGTATTTCGTCGATACTCTTGATCCTGAGTATCCGTCCACCAAGCCGGGCAAGACTGTGACTGCGTACGTGCTGCGCACGGGCAGGTCCTTGCTGTGTGACCAGAGCCAGTTTGAGAGGCTGGTTGAACTCGGCGAAGTCGAACTTGTAGGCCCGCCATCGCCCATCTGGCTGGGTGTTCCATTGATCGTGGATGGCAAGACCATCGGCGTCATTGGCGTCCAGGACTACGAGAATGCCGGCGCCTACGGCGAACGCGAACAACACGTCCTGGAATTCGTCTCCTCGCAGGCTGCGAAAGCCATCCAGCGCAAGCGCGCACAAGAAGCCCTCCAGGTGGCTGAAGAGAAGTACCGTGGCATATTTGAGAACTCGACCGAGTCCATCACTCAGACCACGCCAGAGGGAAGGTACCTTGCAGCGAACCCGGCGGCGGCCCACATGCTCGGCTACGATTTACCGGAGGATTTGATTCGGGATGTGACCCAACTTTCCCGCGACTTCTATGTGAAGCCGGGCCGGCGTGAAGAGTTTATCAGGCAGGTCGAGGAACATGGGAGCGTCTCGGGCTTCGAGTCCGAGGTGTACGGGCGCGAAGGAAACAAACTCTGGATCACCGAAAACTCGCACGTCGTTCGTGACGACGATGGGAAAGTCATATATTACGAAGGCACGGCGCAGGACATCTCAGGTCGTAAGCAAGCAGAACGTACGCTCCAGCAAAGGGCCCGTGAGCTCCAGACGCTGTATGAGACTTCGCTGGAGGTGAGTGCCCAGACGTCCCTGGACAAGCTGCTGTCGGCCATCGTGGAGAGGGCAGCCTCCCTGGTGGGGACGGACGGCGGCGGTCTGTACCTGATGGAACCGGAGGGACAATCGCTCAAACTCGTGGTTGGGCACAATCTCCCGGATGCCTACATCGGCACGCAGCTCAAATTGGGAGAGGGCCTCTCCGGCATAGTGGCGCAAACCGGCAAACCTATGCAGGTCGAGGACTATCAGCTCTGGCAGGGCCGGGCCCCGGCGTATGACAAGGCCCCCTTCCACCGCGTTCTGGCAATTCCGCTTAGCGTGAGAAGCAGAATCATAGGCGTGATCAACGTAACCGATTCAAATCAGACGGGAATATTTCTCGACGATGAGGTGCGGTTGGGAAGTCTGTTCGCCGATCAGGCGGCGCTGGCGATCGAAAGTGCCCGCTTATACGAGCAGGAACGCACCCGCAGTCAGGAGCTGGCCACGCTCTATGCCTCGGCCGTGGCAATGAGCTCCAGCTTGTCGATGGACAGTGTACTGACCACCGTAGTCCAGCAGGTCACCGGCGCACTAAAGACCGACGAGTGCGCGGTGTCATTCCGGGACGTGGCGCACGATTCAGTGGTTACCATGCTCGATTACGCCCCGAACGCTCCGGAAGCCCTTAGTGCGCCGGGAACAGCCTATCTCCTGAAGGATTATCCGGCCACCCGCCGTGTCCTTGAATCCCGCGAGCCGTTGCGGATATGGCGTGGCGATCCAAACGGGGATGCGGCCGAGTTGTCGTTGTTGGAAAGGACCGGCATGGGGGCCCTGCTGCTGGTGCCCCTGGTTGCCCGCGGTCAGGTCACCGGCCTCGTGGAGCTTTACTGGAGGGATCCGCAGAGGGTCACCACGCGGCGATGAATTGAATCTGGCACAGAGCCTTGCCACCCAAATCGCCACGTACCTTGAAACCGCCCGATTGTTTGAGCGATCGGAGCACCGCCTCGCAAGAACCCTGGCGCTGCACAAAATCGATCAGGCCATAACCGGCAGCACGGACGTTGGTCTGATTCTCCAGGTAATCCTGGAGCAGGCTTTACCCCACTTGGGCGCCGCCGCCGCCGCGATCCTTCTGTACGACCCCGTCACACAGGGGCTGGACTACGCCCGCGGTTCCGGGTTCTTGACGAAGTCCCTAATGCACACTCACCTTGCGATGGGACAGGGCTACGCCGGCCGAGCCGCGTTAGCACGCCAAATGGTGCATATTCCGGATCTCCGCAGCCGGCAGACGGATTTCCTACGCTCCCCCACGTTTTCCCAGGAGGGTTTCATCTCGTACACTGCCCTACCCATGATCGCCAAAGGCGAAATCAAGGGTGTGCTGGAAGTCTTCCATCGGACACCTTTTCAGCCCGACACCGAATGGCAGAGCTTCCTGGAAACACTTGCCGGCCAGGCGGCTACGGCGGTGGAAAGCGCAACCCTGTTCGAGGACCTGCAGCGCGCCAACGATCAATTGACGCTGGCCTACGATGCAACCATCGAAGGCTGGTCGCGGGCCATGGACTTGCGCGACCGAGAAACCGAAGGCCACAGTCAGCGGGTAGCCGCCATGACCCTGCGGCTGGCGCGCAGCGTGGGACTGCCAGATCAGACCCTGGTGCACGTGCGACGCGGAGCCCTGCTCCACGACATTGGCAAGATGGGTGTACCGGACGAGATCTTGCAGAAGATCGGGCCACTCACGGCTGAGGAGTGGACGGTGATGAAACGCCACCCGGTATTGGCGTACGAAATGCTGGCACATATACGCTACCTGGAGCCAGCCCTGGAAATCCCATACTGTCATCACGAGAAATGGGACGGGACCGGATATCCGCGCGGACTGCAGGCCGATCGAATCCCGCTCGCCGCTCGGGTATTTGCCGTGGTGGATGTCTACGACGCGCTCACCTCGGATCGGCCTTATCGGCCTGCCTGGACGCCCGAGCAGGCACGGGAATATCTCAGCGCACAATCCGGCACGCACTTTGACCCTGTCGTGGTCAAGGCTTTCCTGGGCATGATGGACCTCGAGAGCGAGCCGCAACAAGCCCGATGAGGGGGATGGCCCCCGATAGCAAAGCCGGACTGAAGGGCGCGGTACGCGCCTAGCTCCCGGGGGTTCATGCTGAAGGCCACCCGCAACAAGAAGAAGGGCGACCGCATGCGGTCGCCCTTGATGCCGACTATTCTTTCGGGATAATGGTGACCTTGCGGTGGGGCTCCTCGCCGACACTCTCCGTGGTCACGGCGGGATGATCTCGCAGCTCAAGATGGATAATCCGGCGCTCTGCAGCCCGCATTGGCTCCAGGGTGAGCTTATGGCCGGTCTTGAGAACCTGTTCCGCCATGCGTTGCGCCAGTTGCCGGAGCTGACGCTCGCGGCGATCTCGGTGGCCTTCGACATCGACCACAACATGCACGAACTGCCCGGTCTCCTTGCCGATCATCAGGGCCGCCACATACTGAAATGAGTCAAGCGTTTCGCCATGGCGCCCAATCAGAATGCCGAGATCGCTGCCGCGCACATCGACCATGATTGGCCGCCGATTCTCGCGCGGTTCCCCGTAGTGCGCAGAAACTTGCGCCTGCAGGCCCATATGGTAGAGCAATTTCGAAATGATACCTTCGGCCTTGTCCAAAACCGGATCATGCCCGTCTGGCAGCATCTCCATCGCCGCTGCGGTGGAGCGTGGCGCCTCGCGAGGCGATTCTGCTTTCATGGGCGCAGGCGCTTTGACTTCGTTGGAGGACGGCCGCGGTGGGCGCGCCCGAGCCGCGTTCTTGGCGGGCGCCGATCGGCGATCGCCCGAAGGGGCACGCGCGGCAGGCGAAGCTGAGGCTGCCGACCCTGAGGCTGTCGCCCCGCCCGCAGAATTCACTGTCAGCCGCACACGCACCTGACGGGCACCCAGTCCAAATAGCCCCGTGGTGCCCGAATCCAATACCTCGACCGAGACGGCGGTCGCCGGCAGGCCGAGTTGAGCCAGCCCTTGCGCCAGCGCTTGCTCGACGGTCGGAGCAATTACCTCCAACGTTGTTCGCTCTGTCATCTTCCCCTACCCTTCTAAGATTTCTTGCCCGGCGCGGCGGTCTGCTGGCCTCCGCCGGGAAGAAGATTCCGCCAGTTGACACGGCCCATCGAGGCGTACTGCACAATGCCCAGCACATTGCTGGCCACGAAATAGACGGCCAACCCGGATGCGAAGTTCAGGGCAAAATAGCCCAGCAGCAACGGCATGTAGACGCTCATCATGCTGTTCATGGCGGCGCCCTGGCCACCCGGACTGGAGCCCGTCGGCGGCATCGTCGCCTTCGTCTGGAGATAGGTTGTGGCGGCCACAATGATCGCCAGAGTGGGAAAACCATACGGCAGGAACGGGATCGAGAAGCCGGGTGGGAAGGCAATGCCCTCCGGTCGACCGAGATCCATCCACAGGAACTTGCTGTTCAGGGGGATCAGCTGCGCGGCATTCATGAAGGGATAGATGCTGCGAGCCAACTGGAGCAATCCGAGCGGGGTGGCCGCCAGCGCGTGGATGATGCTTTGATACAGCCCAATGATGATCGGAAACTGGATCAGGGTCGGTAGACAGGATGCAAACGGGTTGATGCCGCGATCTTTATAGATCCGCATCTGCTCCTGCGCCAGCTTCTCCCGATCCTTGGCATACTTTTTCTGGATTCCCTGCCATTCCTTGTCCTGCTGCAGGTCCTGCATCACCTTGGTCGACTTGAGCTGTTGCGCGTTGAGCGGCCAGGTGACTGCCCGGATCAGGATCGTGAACAGGATGATGGCGATGCCAAAGTTGTGCCCGATTGCCTCGTAGATCCATAACAGCACATTTGTAAACGGAAAGATGATGAATTCATTCCACATGACTACGTCCTTGTCGGTCGGCGCAGGGGCGGCCCGCTGCAGTCCTGCACGAGGTCACCGGCGCTCCATTCATTTGCCGGTGAATTTCCACACGAGCTTGCCATTCTGGTCCAGCAGGGCAAGCAGAAAATCGGCACCGGTGGGTGCCACGGCGATCCCATCGCCAGAGGCCACCGGCGCCGTGTAGATCTTTCCGCCCACGACACTCTCCCAGACTTTGCTGCCGGTGCCATCATACGCGAAGACGGATCCTGACTCGGTGGCCACCAGCATGCCGTCCGCCATTGCCAGCGGACGGCCTGTGATCGGTCCGTCCGGCACGAGGTCAGGCCAGGCATTCTTACCGTTGGGCGCACCCAGGGAGTAGATGTTCCCGCCAATATCTGCGGTATACACACTGTCACTCGCCAGAACGGGCGCACCCCAAACCCAATCCTTGACGTCTGCCGTCCAACGAACCTGGCCGCTCGCCGCATCAACCCCAAACACTTTCTTGCCGAAGGAGCCCACATACAGGGCGGTTCCATCGCTGCTTACGGAAACTGTGCCCGGTGCGGAGCCGCCCAGGTCAAGCTTCCAGGCCAGAACTCGTTTGGATGGATCCACCGCGTAGAGGAAATGATCGAGCGAGGTTACAAAAACGAGCTTGCCATTTGATGCAGGCGCCCCCCACAGCGAGTTGCCAAGCGGCAGGGACCATACCAAGTGGCCGGTCGCCAGCTCCAGCGCGTAGAGCGTGCCGTTGTTATTCGGAGCAAAGATTGTACTGCCCTGAACCAGCGGCGGCGCGACCCAGTGATTAGAGGCCACAAAAGGTTCCGCCCACTTTGTTTGTCCGGTCGCGGGGTCCAGGCTTATCAGACCGTCATCCGTGCCGGAACTGCCGACCAGCAATTGGCCATCCGGGGTAAGTACAGGCGCCGAGTAGAACAATTGGGGGCCGGCTTTGTCAGGATACTTCCAGAGTTGGGAGCCATCACCAGTGTGCACCGCATAGACGTACTGACCGCTGGCCAGATAAACGTTCTGCGAATCGGCGGCCAATCCCGGCCAGCTTGCCGTACTGCCCGCTGTGCCGCAGGCGCTCACCATGAAGGCTGCGACAAGGACGAGTGAGATCAATGTGAGACGCTTCATATGAAGGGTATGACTCCTATGGAACCGGATCGTAGCCCCCGGAATTGAACGGATTGCACCGCAGCACCCGCCAGGTCGCCAACCACAAGCCCTTGAGGACGCCATGCTTGTAAATCGCCTGATATCCGTAATGCGAGCATGAAGGGTAGAAGCGGCAGGTGCCCTCAGGCAGACCACGGGACAACGTAGCTTGATACACGCGTATTAGTCCCAGCAATGGCAAACGCAGCCAGTGATCGGGCGTGCGGGGCAAGTCGCGAAAGGCGCGGCTCATTGGGGTATTCGTGCGGCATGTAGAATTCAGACTGCATCAGGCAGATTCGATCAATCGCGCGCGGCGCAAGAGTCCTATCAGAGCCTGCCGAACCTCGAAGTAGTCCGAGGAAGGCAGCGGCGACCGCCCGATCAGCACCAAGTCGCAGCCCGGCATGACCATGCCGATCAAACTCTGCATGGCCGCCCGCAGCAGGCGCTTGGCACGGTTGCGCTTAACAGCGGTGCCGACGCCACGCCCCACCGCAAGGCCCACATGGACCTCCGTTGTATCATTGGCATGCACTGCCAACACAAGCAGTGGGTGAGCGTACGATTTTCCAGAACCCCGAACCCGCTGGAAATCCTGTGAACGAGTCAGCCGGAATTGCCGCTGCAACGAGGACTCTTTGGCTGACACCAACCCACGTACTCTGAAAGATGCGGACCGCGTCCCTGAACACGCCGTTCGGGTCTTACCAACGAATCCGTTTCACGTGTTCATTGGACTTGGGCGCCAATCGGTGCCGGCCGCGTAGGCGGCGGCGCTTTAGAACTGCGCGGCCATCAGCCGTAGCCATGCGCGCCCGAAATCCGTGGACGCGGACGCGGCGTCTGATCTTGGGTTGATACGTTCGCTTGGGCATGCTGTGCGTTCCTCGCTTGCTGGGCGGGTCGAAGACGCGCCCCTACCCCAGAATAATTACACGCCTCAACGGATCGCGCCAGCGAATCCTCGGCGGGTGACACTACTCAGAAAAAGCCGGTCCGCCCTTGCGGCGGGGACGGTATTATACCGTGAAGGTCCGGTTTCGGTCAATTTCGACGGGGGTCACGAGTTCCGGCGGGACCCCAGCGGCTTCTGCCGCGCGGATTCCAGTCGGAAACACCGCGCCGCCGCGTGCCTGGCAGGTCAGTCGGCGGCCTTCTGCTTGGAGTCGCGCACCGGGTAGACCGGATGCGCCAGCAGGTCTGCCAGCAACCGTGCCCCTTCAGGGCTGGCAACTGCCACGATCTCGTCGCCTGCCTGGAAAACGCTCTCGCCCTTCGGTAGGGTCATTTTGCCATCGCGGATGATGGCGGCGACCACACACTGTTCTTCGAGGCCCATATCTTTGAGGGCCACCCCAATGCCCTTGGCGCCAGCCGGCACTTTTTCCTCGACGACCGAGTAGCGGCCGCGGCGGATCTGGAATAGCGTCATCATATCGCCCAGCGACATCTCCTCCTCAATGAGGTGCGCAAGCACGTCGGCTTGATTCAGGGCTACGTCCACGTGGAAGCGGCTGCCGAAAAGCCAGGCATTGTTCGGGTTGTTGACACGCGCGATGCGGCGCGGCACGTCGAACATGGTCTTTGCCAGAAAACACAGACACAGATTGGTGGAGTTGTCGCTTGTCACGGCGGCCACGACGTTTGCCTCCCGGATGCCGGCTTGCTCCAGGATATCCGGCTCGATTGGATTGCCCTCCACAATCACCTCGGTTGCCAGCTCCTGGTGCAGCCGCGCCAACAGCGGCCCGCGATTTTCGATCATCCGCACTTGGTAGCCTTGACCGAGCAGGAGGCTGGCAAGTTGAGCTCCGGTGCGGCCCCCACCTGCGATGAGAACATGCATGTCAGGCCTCCCCTTTCTGCTCGAGTTCGGGCGTTAAGCAGCCCGATTCCATCAAAGGTCGTGCTGATGTGAAACACGTCACCACTTTGGAGCTCAATGTCCGCTGACGGCAACAGCGACTTGCCGGCGCGCGTCAGAGCCACGGGATAGCATTCAGTCAGCCCAAGAAGCATCTCCCCCAGTTTGCGCCCATTCCACAGATCGGGCACAACCAGCTCGTAGACCTCCACCTCGCCGTTTCCGGCGGAGAAGACCATCTTCTGGGCGGGGTTGGTCAGAAGCTCCTCCACGCGCTGCGCCCCCCAGTAGGTGGAGCTGACCATTTGCAGTCCGAAAGCCTGGATCACCGGCCGCAATGCTGGATCGTAGTTGCGAACCACCACGATGCGCACGCCATAGATCGACCGCGCCGTATGCGCGACGACTGCATTCAGCGTATCAGAGTTGGTCACCGCCGCCAGACCGTCGGCCTCCTTGATCCCGGCGCGTTCCAGCACGTTCTCGGCGAGGCCCTCACCCTCGAGGGTGCGCCCTCTGAATTCGGCGTGCAGTCGATTGAAGGCCATCCGGTTGCTGTCGACAACGACGACCTGGTTCCCGCTCTTGAAAAGACGGTAGGCAAGTTCCGCACCGACCCGCCCACATCCGACCACGATGAAATTCATGCAGCTTGCTCCGTTGATTGGCCCGGGCTCCCGGGCACGTCTTCATCCAGCCTGTATGGCACGTCGGTCACGACTACGCCGGACCTTGTCAGCAACTCGCTTCGCAGCACCTCGGCGGTCCGCATGTGCAACGCATTGTGCCACATCTTGGTTGGAATGAATTGCGGCACGACAATCGTGATGGTTTCGTTGGGCTGACGATTGTCGATGATTGCCTGCAGGTAGCGGAGAAGCGGCTCCACAAACAGCCGGTACGGCGAATCAAGCACGACCAGTCGCGTTCCCTCGCCCCATAGCTGCCACTTCTTTTGGAGCTTCTCAGTCTCCGCTGGCTCCAAGGCGACATGGACCGCGGTCACATCATCTGACAGCAGTCGCGCATAACGCAGCCCTTCCAGCGTTCCTTGATGCATTCCACTGATTGGCATGAGCACACGGTGACGCGTCTGCCGGGCGGGCAGCCCTTTGAAACCCTCCAGGCTCAGGCGATGAGCCACGTTGCGGTAATGGCGATGAATGGAGAAGAACAATAGCACCAGCAGCGGCGTCAGGATGAGAACGATCCAGGCGCCATCCCTGAACTTGGTGGTGGCAAAAACGACCGTCACGATGGCGGTCGAGAGCGAACCGAAGCCATTTATGAGCATGCGGGATTTCCAGTCCCGGACGTAACGAAGCACAGAACCCGCCTCTCGATGCTCCTGACCTGGCTCCAGATGACCGATCTTCCACCAGCGATGGGCCATGCCGGCTTGCGAAAGAGTGAATGAAAGGAAGACGCCGATGGCGTACAGAGGGATCAGGCGGGTGACGCTGGCTTGAAATGCAATGATGAGCATCGAGGCGATGACTGCCAGCGCAAGGATGCCGTTTGAGTACACCAGTCGGCTCCCGCGAAAGGCCAGCTGGCGCGGCAGAAAACCGTCGGCCCCGATGAGCGCACCAAGCCTCGGAAAATCCGCAAACGCCGTGTTGGCTGCCATAATCAGGATGATGGTCGTCGCCCAAATCAGGGATAGGTAGAGCAGGCCGCGGCCGTTGAACACCGTGCGCGCCAGCTCCGAGATAATGGTTTCTTCTTCAGAAAACACGCCGCTGATCTGCCCCGTGAGGAACGAAATGCCAAGGAAGAGTGTGCCCAGTATCACCGCCATCCAAATCAGGGTAAGCCCGGCGTTTCGGCTGCGAGGCTCCTTGAATGCCATGATGCCATTCGAAATGGCTTCGACGCCGGTCAATGCAGTTGTGCCATTCGCGAACGCGTGCAACAGCAGGAAGGGGGTGATCGCAGCCAGGGCGTTCACCACGCTGGGTTGAGGCGGATCCACAACCGCGCCCAACGTGCCCGTCAGGTGCCGAAAAATGCCGGTCCCCACCGTGACAAACATCATGGCGATGAAGAAATAGGCCGGAACCGCAAAGAAAGCGCCCAACTCCTTGACGCCTCGCAAATTGACCAGCATGATGAACAGCACCGCTCCGACAGCCAACCAGACGCGGTAGTTGAACAGTGCAGGATACGCGGACACGACCTGGGCGATGCCCGCCGAGACCGACACCGACACTGTCAGGACGTAGTCGGTCATCAGAGCGGCGCCGGCAATCTGCGCGGGCATTTCGCCGAGGTTGTCACGGGCGACAATGTAGGCCCCGCCTCCCCCCGGGTAGGCATGAATGGTCTGCTCGTAAGAGATCGTCACCACGCTCAGGAGCACGACGATCGCCAGCGAGATCGGGAAGACGTAACCAAAGGCGATTGAGCCCGCGGCAGCCAGGACCCCGAGAATTTCCTGCGAGGCATACGCCGTGGAAGAAAGGGCGTCCGAGGCAAAGACTGCCAGGCCGATCGCCTTGCCAATCGTCTGATGCGGGGCGTCCGCGGTCTGCAGGGGCCGTCCGATCAGCCAATGGCTGAACGTCCGGGGCGGCGTGTAGTCGCTCGCCCGGCGCATGATCTCAGACGGACCGGAATTCTTGAACTCAGCCATTACAGCTTTCTACATGGACCCGCATACCGCCCGCAGGCAAAAATATACCCTCGGGGACCGAGGATAAGTGAGACCAGCATGCAATCACCACAGGCCCCCAAGACCTGCGGTGGCGTCCGGACATCCCCGCTGCCCCTCCGGCAGCGGCAACCCCCGGCGAACCGGATCGCCCGCGGCTGCGCGGCCGTCTATTATACTGCCTTTGGCGCTTCCAAATCTCAGGCAAGATCAGGACACCGGCGCCCAAGAGTTGTGGTCGCCGGATCCGGGGTTCATTGTGCTCGCGCCAGGCTGGGATACGCCTGAAAACGGCTCCTGCGAGCTCTAGTCGCTCTTTTCGAGTCGCTTCGTTACGGTCAGGAGCAGCACTGAAACCGCAATCAGCACGACGCTCAAGGCGAGAGCCACGCCCAGTTGGCGTTCCAGACCCAGGTAGATCGCCAGGGGCATGGTTTGGGTCACGCCCTCCAGGTTGCCGGCAAACATGATCGTGGCGCCGAACTCACCGAGAGCCCGGGTCCATGTCAGGATGGCGCCGCTGGCGAGAGCGCGGCCGGCCAGGGGAATCATTATGTAGTGGAACATTTGCCACTGACTCGCGCCCTCGACGTGGGCAGACTCACCCAGCTGCGTGTCGACTTGCGCAAAGCCAAGACGGGCCGACCGCACGTACAACGGCGCCGCCACGAACGTCTGGGCCATGACGACCGCGGCACTCGTGAAAGGCAGACTGACGCCCAGCAGGCCGAGGGCCGGCCCGAAAAGGCCCTTGCGACCAAAAGCCATCAGCAATGCCAAACCAGCCACCGACGGTGGCAACACAATCGGCAGATCCAGGATCAATTCGAGCCAGGCGCGGTGCTTTAGCTTCGAGCGCGCCAAGACGTAGGCCAGAGGCGTGCCGAAAACCAACGCGATCGCCGTGGTAATCGAGCTGGTGACAAGGCTCAAGCGCAGGGCCAGGAAAGACTGCACCGAAAAGGCGTTCGTGAAGAAATCGGAGTTGATGGATCGCAGTACCAGCGCCGCCAAAGGAATCGCAAACACCCCAAATAGGATAGCGCTGGGGATGAGCAGTATCCAGATCGAATATCCGTCATCAAGGAGCGAGTGCAGCAGTCTGCGCATGGCCGATTTATGTCTGAATTTGGTCTCAGGAATAAGAACGCCTGTCTTCCAGGGTGGTCAGTCCACCGGTTGGAAGCCCCATTTCTGAAGAGTGGCCTGGGACTCCGGGGAGAGCACATAGTCGGCAAATCTGATGGCCAGACTGGGGTTGGCAGAATGCTTCAAGGCGGCGATAGGGTAGTCAGCAACGACGTTGAAGACACTGGGGATCTCGATGGTCTTGAGATCCGGCGCGGCGATGGCGTCGGATGTAAACACAATCCCTGCATCTGCCTCCCCAAGCTGGACTTTGGCTACAACCTGCTTGACATTGTCCTCATTCGAAACAATGCTTGCCAAGACCTTGTCCTTGAAATCGGCTCCGAGCGAACCGTTCATCTTCTCAAGGGCCTGCCGCGCATACAGCCCCACGGGGACATCCGCGGCGGCCAGAACAAGTTTGATGCCGGGCTTGGAGAGGTCCTGCAATTGCCCAATCGCGGCTGGGTTGTCCGGAGGCAGGACGACCACGAGCCAATTCGTGAGGAAGATGCGTGGCGCATCCGGCGCAATCATCCCGTCGGTTACAAGCAGGTCCATCTGATCCGTGTTGGCGGAGGCAAATACGTCGGCCGACGCTCCTTCTTCGATCTGGGTCCGCAGAGTCTGGGATCCGGCAAAATTGAACATGATCTTGACGCCCAGGTTTTGAGCCTCAAAGGCAGTCCCAATCTCCTTGAAGGCCTCGGTCAGGGAGGCGGCCGCGAAGACGACCAGCGCGCCGTCCTTCGAGTCAGGTGCTGCTGCGGCGGCCCCGGTTTGGTCTGAGGTGGGCACGGTACAGGCGCCAAGCACGACGCTGCTCAGCGCGACGAGTGCCAGCAAGCGGCTCACGAAGGCTGCTCCGGCGCGATGTGGAACTCCCTGCCAATCTCAGCCATCCATTGTCGGATCAGCTCCATCTGACGGAGGCGCAGGTCCAGACTGAGCCGGTTATAGACTTGCTGGTGGGGCAACTCGGCAAGAGCCTCTTCGAGGCGTCGGATGTTCTTCTCGATCTCCGCGAGTTGCATGGAGAAGATCCCGGCTGCTCTCTCGGGTATCTGCAGGTTGGCGAAGTACAGTCGAGTCAGGAACTCAAGCCGAATGGAACGGGCGTTTGTGCCGGCCCCCACCTCCAACCAGCTCATGAACCGCCTCCGGCCCGCGGCCGTGACGTGCAGGACCTGGCGCGCGGGCAGCTTGTCTTGTTGCACCGCGCGCGCCGAGATATCTCCCCGCTGTTCCAGTCTCTTGAGGATGGAATACGCCTGGCTCTGGCTGAGATGCCAGACCTTTCCGAGTTCCGACACAAATCTCTGGTGCAGGTCGTATCCATGGCTGGGCCGTTCCGTAAGAAGGCCGAGCAGGGCGAACTCGGGCGACAGAGTGCCGCTGTGACGGCTTGAGCTCTTGGTACTCACCCGGTGAGTATAAAGGCAAGCGCCTGTTGTTGACAAGCCCACGCTGTCGCCAATCCAACGCCTCACCGGACCCAGCGGTTGGAACGGTCCCAGCGGCAGGGAGCGCCGAGGCATTGGCTCGGGGCGCTGTGCTATACTGCCGTAAGACGAGGCCCACCCGGGACCGGAACCCCCACGACACAGGGACAACATTGTTGCAGCCGGCTAAATCCCTGAGAATCTCTCCATAGCCGGCGTGCTCTGAGCAGGTTTGCAGCAACCCGAGACCTGCACGGCGAACATCCCCAAAACCGCAAGAAGAAGGAGACTAGATATGGCGAAGAGATATGAACTTAAGAAAGCAAGCGACGGGCAGTACTTTTTCACTCTGCACGCCGAGAACAACGAGACGATTCTGACCAGCGAAATGTACAAGGCCAAGGTCGGCGCCGAAAACGGTGTGGCTTCCGTGAAGACCAACGCGGACAATGATTCACGCTACGATCGCAGGACATCCAAGGGGGGCAAGCCATACTTCGTGCTTAAGGCCGCAAATGGTGAAGTGATCGGGACGAGCGAGGAATACAGTAGCGTGGAGTCCAGGGAGAACGGAATCGCTGCCGTGAAGGCAGCAGCTCCAATGGCCGCCCTTGACGATCGCACGTGAGTTTGTCTCCATGCGATCAAAAACTCCCCGTCTTGTACGGGGAGTTTTGTATTCGAGGGCCCATGGAGGCGGGCCCCCAGTGGGGTCTCCAGCGATCCGCGACGGACCGACTGCCTACGCATCCTACTTACTTACCCAGCGCGCGCTGAGTTGAATCGCAAACACGCCTCCAGCCAGCAACCGCTGTTTTTGGACGCTCAGGCCGTTTTCCGCGGCCAAGACCGCGAGTCCACCCTTTCGCATAAAATCCAGGTGGCTGCCGAAGTGTTCGCGGCCAGCCAGGAACTCCACTACGACAACAATGGCTCGAGAGATCCAACCTTGCAGCGGCCGGTATGGTCCTGGATGAAAGTCGATCAGAAGCAGACGGCCATCATCTTTCAGCACGCGCTTCATCTCGCGCACGACGGCCGCGCGGGTTTCGGAGGGCATGCCGTGCAAGGTCAGCATCGACATAACCAAGTCGAACTTGCCGTCTGCGTAGGGCATCGCCGCGCCATCACCCAGCGTGAGCGTGGCCGACTCGCGCAGGCGTTGGTGGGCAACCTCCAGCATGGCTGGCGACGAATCGATGCCAAACAAATGCGAGTGGGAACGCTGATAGAGGGCAAGATGCGCGCCGGTACCGCAGCCCACGTCCAGGACACTCATGTTACTGGCCGGCTTGAACATTCCAAGACCGGCCAGCCTCAACTCTTTGGTGGCGGTACCAAACAGGTTGTCGTACAAACGAGCTACCGTCCGATAGGTGTCTGCTGCTATGCTGCTCTTACCTGTCGATGACATGGCATTCCCCACGCGCTTATCCTGGCCGGCCACTCACGGTGTCGGCGAAAAAGGGATCAGATAATTCGGCCCGGACCACAAGCCGATTTTGTTGGCCTGGGCCTTGCGTTGAGCCTCGTGGAACGACGAAAAACATGCCGTGTCTGGGGGCGAAGAAATGGCCTGGGCGAAGCCGCCGGCGATGAGCTCATAGTTCACAAACTTGTCTTCCACCATGACGTAGCGCAGCAAGGTTCCCTGCGCGTCAATGTCCGTCAGGTCGCGCACCAACGTAGCCTGTTTGTAGAGCACGAGCTCCGCATTCTGTCCTGTCGAGATGGCTCCGTAGTATTGCTCGCTCAGCGGCGCCTGCACGCCGATATAGTGTACGGAGTAAATGGACTCTCCACCGTCCAGCCGCACTCTGATCGTATCTCCATTCAGCACGCCAACCACGATGCCCTTTTGTGGCAAATCGGTCCGGATGCAGGCAGCCGCTGGAATGCGTGCAGACCATGGATTCGACGGCGGCAGTGTGGCTGAGGGCTCGACAGGGGACGTGGCCGTCGGGGTCACTGAGGAGGCGGCCGCCGCAGGCGAGATCGTAGGAGAGGGTGACGGTCGCGCAGTTGGCGTGCCTGCCCGCAGTGTTTCGAGCCGCGCGGCTATGGCCGGATCGACTCCGGGCGCCCCTGTTGAGGCGGGAGAAGTCGCGGTCGCCTGTCGCTGCGGAGAACCGAGCAGCCCTCCTGAGACGGTCACAACGGTGCCGAGCATCACAAGGACACCACAACCTATCAGAAAACCGAGCGGATACTTCGTGGCGCGGACCGGGTCGCCTGGGCGCCGGGTGCCCGCTGTGGCAGGCGGAACGGCGGCACCTTGCTTGCGCCTAATCTTCACCCTCGGTCGTTTCTTGAACGAACGCCGGAAGCTGAGAGGCATCGATGCTCTTGACTAATCTACACCCGTGGATCAAAGTATACGCTTGATGTTGGGGACTCGTCGGCTACTTGACTGCGGTGCCGGAGTATGCGCCACGACGTTCAGGAGGCAGCAGCCGCGCCAGCGACTCCATGATCTGCTGTGTCGCGCGGCGCAGCGCCGCCGGGCTATTGTTCCCGGAAACGTGCAGCGGTTCCCCCACAGTCAGCGACACCCGCGGGCGTTGAAGCCGGCGAAGGCTACCGTAGACGTTCGCGTTGTCCGTGCCCGTAAGCGCGATGGGTATGATGTCGATGCCCGCATGGATTGCCAAATAGGCGGCACCGAAGCCGCCTTTTTCAAGGCCACCCGTCAGTGTGTATCGCCCCTCCGGAGCGATGGCCACCACCCGGCCCCGAGCCAGAGCCTCGATTGCACAAGCCAATGCACGTCGATCCACGCGCCCGCGATGCAACCAGATGGTCCCGTACCTATCCATCAACTTCCACAGCACAGGATACTGTGCGAGCAACTCGATCTTGCCGAGTGCCTCCGGAGCGAAGGGCAACGACGCCAGCATGATGGCTGTGTCTGCATCCCCCAGATGATTCATAGCGATCAAGGCCGGCCCTGCCTGCGGAAGATGCTCCAACCCGTTCACGCTCCATTGCGTCAGGACACTCATGAGCCCACGTGCCAGTAGACGCACGAAGCGACGAAAGAGACGTCGCCGCCAATGAAGGGGCGGCAGACGGGTTAGCTCCGGGCGCCAGAAACTGGCGATGGGTTTAGGCGGGGCTGACGGCGGGGTCTGCATAGACACCGCGATATTCCGGCGGGAGCAGGATGGCGATGTGGTGCATGACGAGGTCGGCATTGCGCTGGCGCGATTCGCGCCGGTCGGCGCCGCGGCCCTCGACGGGTGGCAGATGGAACGGCCTGCCGATGCGCATTTCCACGCGCGGCCGCTTGAAACGCAATCCCCGCTTCAAGAAGTCATCGGTCGTTCCCATAATGCCGACCGGAACGACGGGCACAGCCGCCTCATCCACAACATAGGCGATGCCCGGCTTTGCGCGTCGCATACCAGGTGCATGCGACCGCCCCCCTTCGGGCGCGATCATCAAAGCTTGACCGGAGCGTAAGGTGGCCAGCATGGTGTCGATCAGCGACCGATCGTACTCGCCGCGGTGCACTGGCGTCGTACCGTAGATCGACAGGATCTCCCCCTGCACCGGCTTATCGAAGACATCCACTGCGCCGATAGCCGCCAGTGTCTCCGGCCAGAAACTGAGCAGCACCGGGGGATCATATATGGAAACGTGGTTCACCGCCGCCACGTAGGCTGTTCCAAGAGGGATATTCTCAAAGCCGCTGACGCGTATCCGCCCAACTAAATCCAGCAAGATACGCACGCCTCGCCGCAGGATCACTCGACGGAGGCGCAGGCCGAGTGGAACGCCGGCTTCAGCTGGCTTCACAAAGCCTCCGAACCTGGTCAAAGACCTCGTCGGCGCTCAGCGTCTCGGAATCGATCAAGACCGCGTCCGACGCAACGCGCAGCGGGGCAATATCGCGTGTCGTGTCGATGCGATCGCGTTCGAGCACCGCGGAGAGCACCTCATGCATTTCGGCCCGCGCCCCGTGCATCCGCATCTCCTCAAAGCGCCGTCGGGCGCGCTCGGTGGCGGAGGCATCCAGATACACCTTGAGGTCGGCCTCGGGGAGCACAACCGTCCCGATATCGCGACCGACCATGACGACGCGTCCCCGCTGGCCAATGCGCCGTTGCTGCTCGCTCATCGCGCGTCGCACACCGTGATAGGCGGACACCGCTGACACGCTGGCGTCCACGGCCGCGGAGCGGGCTTCCCAGGTGATGTCACGGCCGTCTACGACGACGTCACAGGCGCGCCCGTCGGGGATCGAGGGCGGACGGACATCGATCGTGATCTTCTCAGCCACTCCCGTCACCGCGCCCTCATCCGCAACATCAATGCCTGCTTGCAGGACCTGCCAGGTGACTGCGCGGTACATTACGCCGGTATCCAGGAACAGATAGCCGAGCGCGTCGGCCAAACGCCGGCCCAACGTCGACTTGCCTGAGGCCGCCGGACCATCAATCGCGATAATGAATGGAGATTCGTTCGTCATGAAAGCACTGCACAATTCCCCGCCATCCGCGACCCGCAGGAAACGACCTAGGGCTGCGGCTTGGCATCAAGAAACAGATCGTTGCGAACCCACAGGATGACCATCTCGGACTGCTGCGGGATCTGATGAAATGAAACCCAGTCCAGCCAGTTCGAGAATCCCGTCTGCTCCCAAAGCGGCACGCGTCGCCAGACAAAGCTCTGGCCGCGGTAGGCTGCCGCCAACACGGGATCGTCCCGGTTCACGGCGAGCACCATTGGGCCATCTTCGGCAGGGCTGGCCGCATCTTGCTCGCTCACGGACCTTGCACGCAGAAGCCATTGCAACGCCGGGGAGTTGATTCCCGCGATCGTGACGGGCTGGGAGTTGATGTTGCGGTCGCTCCAGTCCGACATGTTTTGCACCGTCGCCAGCATCAGGTCGGACTCGGGCAGTGTGCCTCCCGGTCGCCACATCTCGACGGCATCGGGCATCTGCCGCAGACCCGCTGCACCCATCAGCGCCGCCAGCGAATACACGCCGAGGGCCGTCGCCAATCCCCAGACGGCCCCAAAGCGTGCAATGCGCGTGGACCAGCCGACGGCGACCAGCAGCAGGCTCATTACGAGCAGGAAAAACGACCCGAACATGACCCAGGTCCGCGCCATTTCCTGGTCGGGCAAACCACCGAATTGAGTCAGACCCAGAAAGTTGAGCCAGATGAAGACAAGGATGATCACGCTTAAGGTGACCGTACCCAGGACTTCGCGCCGCTCGTCGGGCCGGATGTTCAGATTGCGCGCCAACTCGAGTGAAGCCAATCCCCACAGGGGTATCAGCGCCCAGCCCAGATCTGTGATCTGGCGATCCGGATAGAAGAGCGCCAGCAACAGGGCTACGACCATCCAAATGCTTAGAATCCGGATCCGCCGCATGCCCTGCATCCAGCCGCGTACCGTTGCCACCAACGCCAACACCAGGCCCAGCGGCTGATAGGCGAGCAGTGAGAAGAGCATCAGACCCGCGGAAATGTTCGATGCGCGAGTCCAGCCTTCGACATACTCAGGCAGGCCGGACAGCCAGGCACTAATGCCGCCCGGGACCAGCGCAAACAGCGTCCCCACAAAGGCTATCGTTCCCAAAGCGAACCACGCTGCCCTGAGCCACTCGCTGCGCTCCCTTCGAGGTGGTCGCTCATCGCCGCGCGCCTCACCAGCGCGCTCGAACGGCTGCCAGATCGCCCAAGTCAGGGCAAGCCCCAGCAAGCCCACCCACAAAGCAGGGCCCGAGAGTAGTGCAAGGCCGGCGAAGACTCCTGCGCTCCCTGCTTTGCGTTTCTCCCACAGGCCCAATGCTGCAAACGTAAAGACCAGCGTCAGGATGGAGGTCCCAGCCTGCCGGGAGAGCGCCACAAGGCCTGGCTCCAGCGCGATGGCGAAAGCCAGGATAACGGCGGTCCGCGGCTTCAGGCGCTGCCGAAAGAGCGCAGGAATCAGTACGAATCCGCTTCCTGCCAGGGCGGGTATCACCCGCGCAAGTGCATTGGTGGCGCCGCCGTAGGCAAAGAACACGATCGACGTCAGAAGGACATAGGCCGACTGCGAACCCAGCGCAGGGTGCGTGCCGTTGGCAGTGCCGAGAGCCTGAAGCGCCCATTTCGCCTCGAGGTCTGTCAGCGGTGAGGCACCAAGCCCAATGAAGCGAACAGCGAGGCCCACGGACAAGGCCACTGCATAGAGCATGGTTTCGCGGCGAAACGTTCGCATCAGTTTATTCTACCCTGCGAATATTCCAGTGGTTGGCAAGCCCGCTATGGAACGGAATAGATCGTCACAGTACCCTGCTGAAAAACGCGGGTTAGATTGCGCGCGAATTTCTCGTCATGCAGGGTATATGCAGAGCGCTCGAGCGCGCCGATATACACGTAGCGAATATCGTATGTGTTCAGGATATTGAGTGCCGTGTCCCAGTCTGGCGTGGTATAGAGCAGAGCGATGTCGTCTTGCCGCGTTCCCTGCGGCTCACTCGTGCCCCGCCACTGGGACTCGTGGCCCGGCCAACCAAGGACGGTTGCCAGGCCCGTGTACTCGGAGATGCGTCCAAAGCTGGAGTAACTGCCACCCACGGCCTCCGCCACCACACCATACGGGGCGGACTTCAGCCATAGAATGGCTGCGGCTTCATCTGGATTGCCTTGCTCGATCCGCGTGAAGTCATCCAGGGTCCAGCCCATCGGAGGGTTGAAGCCGTTGGTCTTGTTGGAAAGCGCCAGCGCGGGGTAAGTAAGCGACATGATCAGGACTACACCGAGCACGAGTCGAAAGGACCAATCGATCCAGCCGCGCAGGCTTCCCAGCAGGACAGCGACTCCGAACGCCGCCGCCAGGCTCCAGAGCAACCAGGCCTGGTAGTAGAACTTGAAAATCGTGTTCAGGCGGGATGCAAATTGGTCGCGCAGGAACACAAACTCCGGCACAATTAGCAGCAGACACCCGATGACGGTCAGGAAGAGCATAAAAGCCGTGGAGCCGGCCGCCGGAAGCGACGGGGGTGGGGCAATCTCCAATCTCGAACCGACAGTCGTCGGGCTCAGAGCAGCGCTCTCCGCCGGTAGTTTGACTGGCTCGTCAGGGATCACCCCGGTCACCTTGCCCGCCCCACCGATCAGGAATGCCAGCGCGGCCCACAGAATCACGAGCATGGAGAGCAGCCCGCCAACATACGAAAGACGGCGCAACGAGGCTGCTTCAAATAGCTGCCCCGGGCCCGCCAGTCCTTGCGAGGACAGGTACTGCTGGGCAAAGGCCGGGTCCTTCGCGAGCGCAACCCATGCCAGACCCCAGGAAGCTGCCCACAGGAAGATCACGAGCCCGAGCACAAGCACGAGAGATAGAAGCCAGCTCCCGACGCGGCGTTCGCCGCGCCAGAGATGCAGAAGGTAGGCAAGTAGCGGAACGAAGATTGGCGCGAACATCACCCACAATTGTGCGCCGCGGGTCGGGTTGGTGAGGTTGGGCAGGATGCCGCCCGCCTGGGAGGAGAACCCAAAATAGAAGGGCAGGTAGAGAAGCACGGCCACGACGCTTAGCGGAATGCCAAGTCCGAAGAGGTCTCCAAGGCGCGCCCATGCCCATCCCTCTGTGCGCACACGCCACAGGACGTAGGCCAGGACAATAAGCGCAGCACCGACCAGAATGTCCCAGGTGTTGAGGAAAGCCAGCCCGCCGAGTGTGAGAGCCGCCGCCAGGAATCCTGCCGGGCCGATCTTGAGTCGCAGTCCAAGGGGCGCACTTTCGCCGCGCCATCCCCCCAGAAACAGATTCATGGCAATGGCAACCGCCAGCAGATTGAACGGAATGGCGAGCACATGCGGATGCAGGTCGGCGTGCAGAAACGAGAAGAATGGAAATTCATCGATAACCTCGCGGAAGTTCCCGGCCAGGTCGTAGTCCGAGATCACTCGCGAGGCGCGCCACCACCACCAGAAACGATCCGGTATCCAGCCAAGAGGCAATGCCGGCGCTTGATTCAGGTCCTTTATGTCAAGCCACGTCCAGAAGTTGCTCGCCCCGGTCCAGAAAACGCCTAGGCGGTGCAGGACCTCAAGAAAACCCTCCAGATTGCTTACCAGCAGGAGAAACAGCGGGGCCAGGAGAGAGACCCCTACGGGCCTGTGGGCTTCGGCGGCACCGGAAAGCTGGGCATCCGCACGCGGTGGCCGCGCCGCCAACAAATCGTAGAGGATGCCGTATGAGCCAATGGCCGCCAGCCCGAATACGAGCGCCGTCATCAAGTTATGGGCGATACTGCCGCTGAGACCCGCGAGTTGGGCCAGCATGGCCGTCATCACATAACCGAAGTAGTAGTACGAAATGGCATACCCTGAAAGCCATCCGTCGTGCGGAGGGAAGCTTGGAGAACGCAAAATGGAGTTGATGAACATCAACTCCATTGGTTTCTCTGCATTGTCGAGGCTCGGGTTGCCTGCGCGGATGATCGCCAGAAAAGCGAAGGCCAGCAAGAAGAGAACCTCGACCGCCGCGACTGTGCGGATGTGCTCTCGGAGCCAGTCGACCAGCTCCGCTGCGTTCTCAGCGGCGGTCTTCGCAATGGTGGGTCCCTTCAAATCGGAGGGCGTTCCCAAAGGCACATAGAACGAAGCGATACTCAGGCCGGCCAGAGGCAACAAACTGAACAAGATTCCGCCGACGTTGTTCTGCGTCAAGCCCAGCGAAGTGAGCAGCCAGAAGACGTATGCCCAGAGCAACAACCCTGCTGCCCGAGCCAGGCTGTAGCCGCGATCGGCCAGTCGCGGGAACAGGCGATACACCAGCGGAAAAGTCAACCAGCCGAGCAGCACAATGATCAGGTACCAGGAAATGAACGCCGTCATGAGTTAATCGATGGGGCCGACCGGGCACGGGTCGGGGCTATGCTCATTCGTGGTCAGGGTCGGATTGGGCGCCGAGGGCGTCGGGACCGCGGAACTCCCCGTTCGCATCCGGTTCGAACGCCAACACGTCCACCACAGCGTCAAGATTGATCGGCCCATGGACATGTGGGAAGCGCGCATTGGCGGCTACGCCGGCTGGAGGTAGGCCATTGAGCCGCCGGTTCCCACTTGAGGGCAGAGACCAAGCGCTCCGGATCGATCACCAAGAGGACAAGCCCCGACTGACCCGCATAGAATTGGCGCGCGACGGCCAAGACTTGCGAACTCGTCGAGCAGTGGATGAAGCCCTCCGACCTGAGGCTGGGGGCCACGTAGGAACCATCCTGGGTGGCGGCGATCCAGTCCTGTCGCGTTGTGATGTGGTAGAGATTCAAGGCCGCACCTGGTAGATTGCGGTGTCGGCCTCGCGGTAGACAGCATCCCACAGTTGGCCGTCATATTGTGCGAACTTGCTGAGGCCGGCACCCGGATATTCCGCCCGCTCCAATTGCCCCACAATGATATAGCGAACATTGTAGCGCTTCAAGAAGTCCTCCGCTTGCTGCACATCCGTGGTCGTATAGAAACTCCCAATTTCACTGACCCGATCCTCCACCAGTTGTGGCGTGAGGGTTCTCTGCTGCCGCTGGTGCCAGTTCCATCCCACGACGCCCGGGAGTCCCGTGTAGATCGTAAAGCGCGTGCACCAGCGATACTCCGGACAATTGGCCTCCACAATGACGGGCGAGCCCTGCACGTGATCTTGCATCCAGCGAATGGCCTTGTAGTCCTGCTGGAGGTCCATGGTCACGTCGAAGTCGCTGTACTGTGCGTATTGCATGTATGTGATGCTATCCAGTGTCAGGGGCACATTGGGCGCCATGCGATCGCGAATTTTGTCCGTTGTGGCGGATATGGTATAGAGGGCGGCGCCCACCAGCAGCACGGCCGTGCCTCCCTGGAACACATTGCGCCAACCGGGTAGCCATTGGCTCAGCTCTGGGAGCAGCCAGACGAATGCCGCCGCCGCAGAGACGCTGAGCAGCGCCCATCCCTGCAGGTAGAATTTGAAGATTGTGTTCATGCGGCCAATGTCGCCCCGCACCACGAAAATCTCGACCACGATCGTGATTACCAGGGCGGTCCCCGTCAGGAAGAGGACGAAACGCTTTGCGTCGGGCATTCCCGGGCGCAGTAACAAGACGCCTGCCCACGCCGCCAGAGGCCAGGCCACCCAGCCGATTTGCACCCCCCGATACGCCAGGTAGAGCGGCACGGCCACGAAGATCGCAATGCCCGCCTCGATCAACAACTGATAAGGCCGTAGCTTGTTCAGCGAAGAAGCCGGAGTGGATGCCAACCATTGGCGCGTCTCCCAGGCGAGCCAGCACGTGATAATGAAGAGAAACACTCCCCAGTGCGTGAGATAAGACCAGATTGGTGTGTGCGAGGCGGTCCAGGCCTCGACTGAGCGATATCCTTGGCTGTACGCGGCGCGATAAGGTTCGTACAGCCAATATGCCAAGGCCGTGAATAACGCTACGCTGCCGATCGTCAGGCCCAGTCGCCTGACCCAGTCCGGCATCCCGCCTGGACCCCGCAAGTGAGGGCTCGGGCGCCAAATGCGGTAGCCCAGCACGGCGAATCCAATCGGCAGATAGGTGTAGATATCAGACAGGTTCGTCGGGTAGAGCGCACCGATGGTGATTGCCCCTACAAAAACGGAAACCAGCGTGATCCCTGGACCTTTGACGACCGAAAGCGCCCAGAGCAGTGCCAGGAGTGCCAGGGGCATTGCCAGCATGTGTGCATGCAAGTCGCTGTAGAGGAATGTGAAGAACGGGAATTCCGTGATTTCATTTCCCGGCCCCGGTGGGATGACACGGCTGGGATCCCAATACCATTCCCCGCGCCCGAACGGCAGCGCCGCGCCGCCCACTACCCGGACCACTCCGTCGATGGCCCAGATCAGTCGTTGTACGATGTCAGCATTATCGATCAATCCACCGGGCGCGGCCAGCCGCTGCAGGCCCTGATAGATCATCCGCACGGTACCGAGATTGCCGAGCACAACCATCAGCGCAGCCGCCAGAAGCCCCGCCAGCAATCTTGGATCATGGATTGTGATTTGCCGGTCGGCACCGTCGGTGTCCACAAGATTCCAGGCAACAGAAAACGCACCCAGACCAACCATGGCGAAGAGCGTCGGCAGTATGAAGTTGTAGGCCAGCGAGGGGACGATGCCCAGCAGCTTGACCGGCATCGCCACCAGCACGAAGCCGTAGTAGTAATAGTTGATGTAGCCGCCGGCAAACCACGGGTCATACGGTGGGAAGATTGTGCTCTTGAGGACGGCGTTGAAATAGGAAAAGTCCATTGGCCGTTCGCCGCCCTTGGCCGGGTGCCACAAATCCGGATTACCAAGCCGGATCAGCAAGTCAAAGAGGAAGAACGCGGCAAACAGACCCTCCATTATCAGGAAATACTGCCGCCGCGTCCGCCATTCCTGTGAAAGTTCGGCTCGTTGTTTCCAGCCCAGTCCGAGGCCGGCCGCCGCCAGCATCAGGAAGACGATCAGGATCGTGAGCCGCGTCACGGGCACCCCGATGGAGCCGCCCAACCATGAGAAGTAGCCCAGCAGGACGAGGCCCAACACACGCGCGGCCGGATATCCCTTGTCACCGAGTCCCGGCAGGGCATAACGGATGATCGGATACATCAGCAGGCCGAGCACCAGCATGAAGACGTACCACAAGATGAGCCCCAGGACCGGGTAGCGATCTTGCAGCCATTGGTACTCGAAAAGCTGAGACCACGTCCCGCCGGCCTGTTGCTCGGCCAACGCCGCGGGCGATAGCATAAGACTCTTGTAGCTGCCAGCCTGCCCCGGCGTAAGGCGCACAACATTGCTCAGGTCCACCGCGCCCAGGAGCGTCTGCACACGGGCGGCGCTGAAATCCGGCTCTTTCTGGAAAATCAGCACCTTCGGATGATCATAGACGGTGAAGGCCTCTTCAGCGAACTGGTCGTTGGCCTCCCATTTGATGACGCCCGGGATATCAAGCGTGGGAAAGGACTCAAATACCGCCACGAGCTTGTATCCCAGCCGGCCTTCGAACATCCCGGGCCGCGCCACGTTGTAGCACCAGATGACATCCTTGTCCGCCGGACAGCCGATCAGGTCTTGATAGTAGACGGTCGTGAGGGGATAGCGCTCCGGGACGCGCGTCACCGTGGCCCACTGACGGTTGGATGACATGAATATGTAGTCACCCTGCGTCAGCGTCTGCACGAAGCGCTGCAGCTTCTCGGCATTGTCATCCCAGTAGATCTGGAGATTCAGGTCGCCCTGATACAGTCCGCCGTAAGCGTCGTAGCCCTCGGCGCGCAGAGGCAGGCCGTCATCCCAATCCGATTCGTTGATCGGCGCCGCACCGACAAGAGAAAGCGCACCGTCGGTTTCGAGATGGATGTAGTACGTCTTCCCTTCTTGCAATGTGACGGATTGATCGAAAGGCAGGGTATAGCCCCCGCCGCGGGGATCGCCGGTCGCGGCAAAAGCCGAGTTCAAGGAGGTTGTCAGCAGGGTCTGTTCCGCAGACGAGGCGTCGGGCTGAAGACCGATTGAGAGGCGCAGCGTCTGAATGCCCGCCGAATCGGCACCAAGCACGTGCGGCAGGAAGACCTCCTTGAGCTCGCCGCTCGCGTTCGCGCTGAAGAGCTGCACGTACGGCGTGTCACTCCGGATCAGAGACCCCGTCGGGAAAGGCAGCGGCTGTTGATAGACGGATCCGTCGGTGGTCTGGATGCGTAGATTGATGGGTCCGGGGACGTTTTGATAGATCCAGGTGGTGGCGGCAACCCTGGTCACAGGCCGCGTGTAGATGCGCGTAAATGCATAGGCCCACGCCGCGCTTAGCAGCAGAACTGCAAGTCCGATGCTTACGGAAGCGATCGGGTAAAGGAGCGACAGGAACTTGCCGCGCCTCAATTTCCGCTGATCCCACAGGAAGAAGATGAGCCAGGCCGCCATCATGCACAGCAGCGGATAAACCGGCAGCTGATAACGCATCGTGGGATTGAAGACCATCGACTGCCAGCCGAAGTAGAGCGCCGTCCACGCCCACAGAATGACATGGCGCAATTCGCCCTTGAAGATGCGCCACGCCATGACGCCGAATCCGGCCCACGCAAGCATCCCCAGAGGCAACCCCAGGCCCCACTCGGTAAGATTCTTGAACGAGAATAGATGCGAACGCCGCGCCCACTGTAGCGCGAAGGGAACGTCGGCGTCCCCATTCGATTGGGCCTCCAGGCTTCTGATATTGTCCAGCCAGGCCGGGTTGAGCCCCAGGCCTTGGAACGCATACGGCTGAGCCAGGCGGAAGGTAAAGAGTGTCGCCAACCCGCCGACCACCAGGTACAGAGCAACCCGCGACCAGTAAGTAGCGATCTCTTCCGCGTGAGAGCCGTCCAGACTCGCCCGATCAGAAAGGAAATAGCGGGCTGCATACGCCCCGGGCAGCAGGATCGCAAGTGGAGCAGCATTCAACTTGGAAGCCACCGCCAGCCCCAGGGCGATCCCAAAACCGACGCTCAGCAGCACGAACGGATCGCGCACCAGTTCAAGGACGAATGCCTCGAGAGATGATGCAGCAGACCCCTTTTTCGTCTGCCCCTGCTGCACAACGTCCGAGTCATAGGCTTCCGCAGCCGACCCGCCCGCTTCCCGTGCTGGTCCAGCCGCTCTCGGATCGTCTCGCAGCAGGATTTCGATTCCAAAATACACGGCCGCAAAAATGAAGAGGTTGGCAACCGTATCCACTGTAAAGAAGTGCGAGAGTTGAATCTGCAGAACGGCCAGGGCGGAGAACGCAGCGGTCAAGAGCGCCACGCGGCGGTCGTATAAACGGGCAGCGATCAAGTAGATCAGCAGAATGGTCAGAAGATCGCTCAGCGCCGATACCTGCCGCCCGACAAGATTCACCTGGTCGTACCCCGTTTGGCCGACCCACTCCGCGATGTAACGCACCACGATGATCGGGAAGTCGCCGTAAACAAAGAAACCAAATCCACGATTTTGAGGATTGAGCGGCGAAGTACTTGTGTTCAGGTAGTCGCCAAATCCGATGGGGCGGATCTTATCCGGCGGGCAGGCTTCCAAGGGCACATTCGGTTCGCCACATTCTCTGACCTGAAGCGCGGCTTCTACCATCGTGAGGAACCGCTCGTCGGGATGTAGATGCTGATTGGCATCCCAGTTCTCGCCGACGACGCGCAGATAGGTCGCAGCGATCAATACCACGACGAGCAGCAAGTCGTATATCCAGACGTGTTTAGGTTGCGTCGTCACAGTTTTCAAGATTGGATTTCGTGGTTCGCCGACACTATGGCAGAGAAGGCCCCGGAACGAAGTAGATCCAGAAGTCGTGGCCGGCCACGGGCGACCGGTGCAGGCTCAGCGAGCCCTGCGGATATAGCTGCTTCAATATGTCAACCGCATTCTGATCGTTGGCGGTTGGATCGGTCAGACTGGCCTTGGCAAGAAACAGTTTTGGCCCCTGAACCTGTTCCGTTTTCGGCAGGTCGTCAGGCCAGACGGCGAAGTCGCGGTTCGGGATTCCCGCCCAAATGCCGACAAGCCGCGTGTCCACCCAGTATGGAAACGGCACCACCCAGGCCGTATCTGTCTCGCCGTACACCAGGCCAAAGCCCTTGATGACGGCGCCCATTTCCGACGAGTTCCACGCGTTCTGGCGGAAGTTCTGGTCGAATTGACGAAATACGAGATCGAAGCTTTGCGAGGCGGAAGACCACAGCAGCAGGCCGGTCAGCGCGTACGCCAGGATGACCCTTGTCCGGCCTTTGCCGAATGTCGTGATCAGCCCATCCAAGGCCAGGGCGGCAATCAGGAAGACCGGCACAAGAGCTCCTGCAGTGCGGTTCAGAGAAGGATTCTCATCGGGAAACGCCAGTGACAGGATGGAGGGTAGCAGGAGAATTGGGATCGACACCAGCAGGAATAGATCCAGCCAATGGCGCTTCTTCGCATATCGCACGAGTAGCAGCACGACGCCTATCAGGAAGAGGGCGCCGGTTACCACGTCCAGCGCGGGGCGATCCGGCACGGAATGCACCCAGATGCCGCCGTTGTTCCAGTTGAACATGCGCAGGGCATTCCACGTGTTGGAGAGCAAGACCAGGGGCCAGGGACCGGGCAACGGCTGCTCCATTCCCTCGAGGCGGGTCAGGGCGCGGTAGGAAAAGGAGTCTGGGTTCTCCGTCGCATAACGCAGTAGCGGCAGGAAGACCAGCAGCGAGGTTACGGCGGCAATGGCCAGCCAGACTACGGTCTCGCGGCGTGCGCCCGCTGACTGCGCATGCAGTACGTACAAGGCAAACGCAATAACCACCAGCAGCGGCACGATCCGGAAGGGGCTGTAGCCGTGCAATCCGAGGCCCAGGAAGATCCCGGACAGGATGAAGTCGTTGCGATTGCGGGTGCGCAGGCCTCGGATCAAATAGTACAACAGCGGCGCAACAAACATCGGGTAGAGCGGAAAGCGCAGCCCGATGCGCGCGATCAGGTTTGGCCAATACCCCACGCCCGTCAGTACAAGCGCAAGGAAGCCGACGCGTCTGGTGGCAACCTCCTTGCCCAGTAGATACACATATGGCAGCGTAAACAGCCCGATCAGCACTGTCCCGATCTTAAGGCTCAGGAAGGACAAGCCAGTGCCGAATATCCAGGACATGAGCAGGGTCCAATACATCTGGATGGCCTCACGGCCGGTGTTGCGCGGGAAGAAGATGCGGGTCTGACCCTGGCTGACGTCGTACACGTCCAGGAGTTTCTCTGCGTGGTCGCTGAATGGCTCGGCCGGAGTTTGCTGGATGTGATACACGCGAAAGAACACAATTACAAGCGCGGCGGCCAGAAGCAATAGCGCCCACCGATCGATGCGGATCTGCCAGCTCTGCCGCCCCAGGAAGAGACGGAACCGCTGCCAAATGGAAGGCGCGTGGGGATCTCGAAGCCACAGCGACCAGACGAAGAGACCGATGGTGCCGATCCACAAGATCACGTTGAAACCCGTAAAAAGGTTCCCACCGAAGAAGAGAAAAGCCAGCATGGCCAGCGGAATAGAGGCCAGCAAAGCGACCCGTCGATAGGTTAGCGGGTCGATGCCCGCGACCGCTTCAGGTCGCGCGGCGAGCGTCCATTCGCCTCGCAGTGCGGACCACACCAACAGGGCTGCCGAGACAATGTAGACGATGCTGCCACCAGTGCCCCGCGGGCCCGGTGGTTCGTAGAGACTCTGCGCCAGGAGCGCACAACCCAGCGCCAGCAGTGCGCGCCAAGGCAGACGGAGGAGGGGCTCTCTGGTCGCCGCAGATGGAGCAACGGCTTCTCCCGGATCAGGCGGGATGTTCTCCGTTTGCCTCTGGCCGGCTGGGAGCGCGGCAATCTCCACGGCCATGTGTCGGCCGGGCAACAGTCTGGCCTTCAGGTAGTCAAGGACGCTCGGTTCGGGCGGAGGTCCGGTGTGGGAGACGGGTGGATCGTCGGTCATTCACCAGGCGGTTGGGACAATTTGGGAGAACCGGCGCGGCGCGTAATATAGAAAGTATAAGCACCGAGATCGTCGGGGACGGGCTGATTATAGTACCGGCGCACGAGAGCCATTGTGAGCCAGAGGTTGAAGCGCCACGGGGCCAGGATCCACCGCCCGAAGAGCTTCCGGCTGATGGCCGACGGCACGCCGAAATAGTGCCCCCACTCAAGCGCCGCCAGTGCCGACGAAGAGAAGTAGTTCCAGTGTGCTGCGATCTCAAACCCTGCCGCGGCCAGGCGTTCCTCCCACGTCGTCGGATCATCGCAGTGGATATGGCGCGAGATCCGATTGAAGGCTTTTCGATAGGCAGCTGCAAGCCTGCGCAGCCCGAGTCCGTCCAGCGATCTCGCGATGGACAGGTTGCGCGTGAAGTTGTGATTGGGCACACAGAACAGAAAGAGTGCGCCGGGCTTCAGGACTCGCGCGGTCTCATTCAAGACGGACTGAACGTGCGGAATGTGTTCCATGACGGAATTGCTGAACGCGCTGGCAAAGTAGCCATCGGCAAAAGGAGCTTGGGCCGCATCGGCTTCGACCAGCAGCCGATAGGCGCGCCGGGTTTTCGCTTCGTGGATCGGCCCGTGCCACGGATCAAGCCCCACGTCGATTTGCTGCTCAAAGGTCAGGGAGGCGAAATGACCATCGCCGCAGCCGACGTCATAGACGGGAGCGGACAAGGCGTGCTCCTGGTAGAAGCGGCTTTCCACGGCGCGCAGTAATGCCCGGAAATAGGGCAGCTCCCGTATGTGCAGAAACAGGAAATCCTTCGCGGGCGCGGCCGTCATTGATTTCTTTTCCGACGTCATGGCTGGATCACGTTGTCAAGCCGCAGCCTGTGGAGCTGGTTTCCGGTGGAGAAGTCTTTCGAAAAGCCTTTCGTATTGCTCTGCAATCGCCGCCGGAGAGTAGGACCGCCCGATGGCTTCCGTGTCGCCGCGGAATTTCTCGGGCTCCGCCAGAACCTCAAGCATGCACTCTGCCAGGCTGTTGCTGTCGCCGATGGCGGCCACGCGCCCCATTCCATGCATTTGGACAGGCATGCGCACACCGGGCAGAGCAGAGGCTACACACGGCACACCGTTCAGCATCGCTTCTATCTGAACCAGGCCAAATGCTTCGGTCGAGTTGAGCGAGGGCACCACCAGCACGTCGAGGTTTGGGTAGAAAGCCGCCATCTGGACCGGGCTCAGATTGCCCAGGAAAGTCCAGTGCCCGAGGCGCTGAAGTTCACGGATGCGTGGCCTGAGTTGCTCAGCATAGGCTTGCTCGCCCATCACATTTTCGTACTGCCCAGCAAACAGCACTTGCGCTTTCGGGTATTTCTGCAGGACGCGCGGGAGCGCATCCAACAGGACCTCCACCCCTTTCTCGGCGGCGAAGCGTGCCGCCATGCCGATTACCGGTCGCCCTACCGCGGTCGCGTGCGCGTTTGCAAAGGCCTGCACCGCGCCGTCGGTCGGCCCAGGCAGTTCGACTGGGGGAAGGATCGTCTGCAATTTCGCCTTGTAGCGCCGCAGATACGACGAATGGTCCGCGTAATCGCGCGTGTAGGTCACAACTTGATCTGAAAGGATGGCCGCCATGTTGTTCTGCCACTGGATCACCAAGTTGACGATGCGATTGAAAATGCCCGGCGGCAGGCGCAAGTCGCAATGATAGGTGAGCACGGCAGGCTTGCCAAAGAGACGCCCGCGCATGGCAACGCCCGGCGCGTCGAACTGGGGCAGGTGCATTTGCACCACGTCGTGTTCCCAGACCAGGCGAGTCGCGGCCAGGCCGAACGTCGGCGCAATGACTCCCTTGCTGAGGCGCAGTACCACAGGCACACGTCGTACTTTCACTCCATCCATCCATTCCTCGGTCGGCAATGACGGATCGTAACGGGTGGTCATGACGGTTACCTGGTGCCCGCGGTCGGCAAGGGCCCGCGCCAATCTTTCCGCATAGATCGTCAGGCCCGACGTGTGCGGACGATAGTACGTAAGAACGGTCAGAATTCTCATGGGGCGGGCAGATTATAATGCGTGTCTCCCGGGCTCCGATAATTGAGCAAGACAGTCGTAAAGCAGCCGCTGCCTGCCGGCTTCGCGGCGCGCGTATTCTGAGATAATCGGCGCCCTCGGGCCAACTCGGTGCAGACAACATCGCAACCCCGCCCGCGCAGGGGTGTTCTTTTGTATGGAGACCTATCCAACATCTCGAGAGGAGACAAAAGACAATGCCAACAAAGAAAGCAGCTTCAAAATCGGCACCTGCCTCGGACATGGGCACCATCTGGAAATGGTTGTTCGTGATCGGCGCACTCGTATCAGCCGTGGCAGGAGCCATCGGTTTCCAGAATGAGATCCTGATCTGGATCCTCATTTTGGTTGGCGTCGTGGTTGGCCTCTTATGGCGCAACACGGATGATCTGATGGGCTTTGGCATCCGGTACCTGCTGCTCGCCGCGGTTGCCACCGCTCTCGGCGCGGTGCCGGCTGTTGGTGGCTACATCACAGGATTTTTCAGGGATTCGTGACCTTCCTTGGCCCGGTAGCCCTCGCAACCCTCTGCATGTATTTTTGGAAGAAGTATTTCTCAGACATGGCAATGTAGAACGTCGCACACTGCCGCAACAGCCGCCTCATCGGCGGCTGTTGCTTTTGTGGGCTTGCCAGTACCCGCTTAGATCAGTACTCAGCTCGAGGCGGTGCGCTGCCCGCGGAACCACGGGTGTTGCGCCAACAGTAGGATGAGCACCCAGAACGCCAGATAGAACTGCACGCCGACAGAAAGCGCATGGCGGTCGGGCGCCATGGCGTCTCCGTGCCAGGTCAGAAACAAATGTGGAAAGATCAATAGATTGAGGCACACGAAGGCCGCCCACAGCCTGTTGTCAGCCCAGCTTCTTCTCCAAATCGCCGCCAGCGCTGCCAGCGAGGAGCACACCCAGATCCATAAGGTGAATCGCTCTGGGTACAGAACGGCACCCAGGGCGCCCGGTAGCAGCGGCATGTATCGATTGGAAAAGAATTGATCGACGGTTGGAAAGGCAACCAGCCCCGCGGACTCATACAGCACGGCCCGAATGCTCGCCACCGGATTGGTAATCAGCCAACGCACGTAACAGCCCTTACCCTCGTCGTGGAGCCAGTGGCGGAACGCGTCCAGGTCAGGGCCGGAGAACATAGCCTGATCGTTTGAATTCGCAAACTTTCCTGAGAGCTCGAGCAGCGGCGGAGAAACGGGCATGCCGCATGTCTGGAAATATGTGAGCGCCGAAGCGTCAGGCAGGACCCGCCGCGTGATCAGATTTCCCAAGGGGAACAACCACCGCTCACCCATGTTGGCGCTTAGATCGCTGAGACCGAATACAGCTGCCAGCACGAAGACCAGGATCCATGCTTTGTGGTCCAGCCAGTGGACCAGCAGCGCCACCAGGATCAAGGCGGCGAGGCCGAGCAGCATCCAGGCGTTTGTATCCCTCGTGAAGGCAAGCAGGAGCGCTGTGAGGGCGAAGACCACAGCCCTTTCAACCCGCCAGCCTTTCAGCAGCCACAAACCCGCTGCGACGAAGAGCGCCAGACACGAGATGGATAGCGACTCGGTCAACATCACGAAGTCCCACGCGGCAATATGGCGGTCCAGACTGAACAGCAGGATCAGCCCAAGGCCCGCAGGCTGCAGCCACGCGAACCGCAGGAAGCTGCAGACCGCCAGCGCGAGCAGGCCCCAAGCCACAATCGAGATGCCGAGTTGAAAGGCGGCTGCGCGGCTGTAATCTTGGTCCGCGAGCTTCAAAATGAGCGGAAAAAGTGGAGGACGCGAGGCGGCCCAGAAGTCGATTTGGTTGACGGGCTCCTGCGAGATGCGGGTGTACGCGGTCGTGTCATCAAGAATGCGGGGCTTTTCCAGCACCGGCGGCGCGGCGATCAGGCGGGCGGCCGCGTATGTGAGGAAAATCAACGCCGTCGCGATCAGACTGATGCGATTGCGGGGGGACACCTGGTTCATGAGTTCGACGCGATAGCCTGATTTGCTGACCCGGCCGCGAGGGGAAACGGCGGCACCGGCCTGCCACTTGCCAATTGGGTGCGCAGTTCAGGCCGCCTGCACAGTGCAACCCCATTCTACTGCCGCGCCGCGGCCTGCCCTCTACTGGTAGGGTCGGTTCACTTCCGCCAGTTTCTGTTTGAGAACAGCCAGGAGGGCCGCGGTGGTATCCTGCGCCTCGCCGCTGAGGTCATGCAGCTCCTCAGGATCGGCCTGGATGTCGTATAACTCCACCCGCTCTTCCGTGGGCCCAAGTGCCTCGTACCCAAAGTAGTAGGTCAGCTTGTATTTGCCCTGGACCAGCATGGCGGTGGCGTGCGTCAATGCCTTGTCTGGATCGTTTTCCTTGGGGTGCAGCGAGTACACCACGCGATTCGGATCGGGTTCGCTGGCACCAAACGGCGGAAGGACGGTGCCCTCTGCCCACTCCACCGGGTTCTCCCCGCTCAAGTGCAGCAGGGTCGGCAGGAGATCCACTGCGCTGGTCGCCGCGGTAATTTCCATTCCAGAGGTGCGACCGGGCTCAAAGACCATAAGCGGCACCCGAACCACCGGTTGGTACAGCAAGGGCGAAATGTGGCCCCGCACTCCTCGTTCAAACAGCTCCCCGTGGTCGGAGGTCAATACCAGCCACGTGTTCTCAAGCACGCCGTTGCCTTCAAGGAAATCAAACAGCCGCCCAAACTCATGATCCGCATAGAGAATGAATTCATCGTAAGCCGCGCGCTGGCGCATCAGGTCTGGGCGTGTCAAGTTGGCGCCGAGGACGTCCGATGGCTTCCACGGCGGGCTGTAGTCGTCGTGGGCGAATGCGCCGTAGAAATCGATGCGCGTGGACGTGGGAGCATGCGGCGGCATGAAATGAAAGTAACCGAAGTATGGTTGCGGTAGTCGGCCGACCGCGCTCTCAACCCAATCAATGGCGTCTTCAAGCAAGAAGTAGTTATCGCCGCGGATGCTGGGTATCCCCCGGGGAAAATTCACGCCGACTTTCGCAATCTTGTCTTGGATGTACACGTTGTAGAGGTTGGACAGAAACAGCGAATAGGAATAGTGGTCTTCCCCTTGTTTCATGTCGCGGGTCCAGCCCACGTCCGCGATATCTTCGTCGTTCTCAAACCAGTTGTGTATGAACGAATCCGCAGTCAGGAAGAGACGGTCCTGGGGCACGTATTCGTCGAGGTCCGCGGTGAACTGCTTGAACAGCGTGTTTACCAACGGATTGTGCGAGTAGACGACGCGATGGTAACGGGCAAATGCCTCGAAAATGGTCTTGTGGGCATATGCTTCGTTGACCCGAGCATTGAGCTGAAACGCCCGGTGCGTCCATGGAAGGGTTCCTGTCAGTAGAGAGGCCGTGCCGGGGGTCGTGAAGTTCCCAGCCGCAAAGTGGTTGTGGTAGACAATCGCCCTCTTGGCTAATCGAGTGAGGTTGGGCGTTGTCTCACGGGCATAGCCGAACACCGGAATGTTGTATGCGGAAAACGCGTCGAAAACAACCACGATGACATTCTTGCGTCCGTCTGCCGGCGGCGCCGAAGGCTTATACATCCGCAGGAATGGCGGAAGCCCGAGGCTAAGCGGCACGACGCCCGCCATCTTGAGAAAATCGCGGCGGCTGATCGAAGACTTCATGATTTGCGCTACCTCAAAGGTTCCGAATTACTACGATCACAAATGCCGCCACGTCAAACACCAGGTAAAAGGTCGACAGCAGGCCCAGGCGTTCGATCAGCCCGGACATCGCCTGCGTGCCACGCTTGGAACGCACGATCAGGAGAACTGGAACAAGAAACGACGCCAAGACTATGACCGGGAGAAAGGCATAGATAACTCTCAGTGGATGCTGCGAACGCACCAGGAATGCAATGATCGCACCAGGGATTTGGAAATTTGTCAGGAAGAAGAGCTGCCCCGCCATCGCCCACAGCGATAGCACCAGCACAAGTACGCTCAGCACGCCGATCCGGCGCTTTGGATCCCAGCGCCCGGGCGTTAGCAGACCCACGAGCGATACCACGACAAATACTACGACACTCTCGACAAAAGCAAACAGCAGTCCGTAGCAAAGTACACCCACGGCGTCCCATGCATTTGTGCGATCCGTAAGCCAGGAGAGATCCCTGAATGCAAGGACCAGCGTCCAGGCATGCAGCGGCAGCGCACACATCAAGAACAGGGACCAAAGCCCCCGCCGCGTGTAGCGTCCCAAGATTAGTTTGTCCACGGCTCTATTCCTTTGTCTGCCGGCACATCGCGCCGGCGTCCGGCGATTATAAGGGCAAACAAAACGACGTCTCGAAAGATGAGTCAATTCTCACACCCTGACAAACCACGGGTGCTCGGGCGTCTTGCGATCGGTCTCTCATGGCGCACGCTATCAAAGATACGGCTGGTTAACTTGCTTCAGCTTGGCTTTCAGCTGGCGCAGCAGCTCGGCAGTAATGTCGCTCTCCCGGGCGGACAGATCGACCAATTCCTCCGGGTCGGCCGCCACGTCGTAGAGCCTCACAAGTTCATCCACACCCTTCTGCTGATAGCCGAAGAAATACAGCAGCTTGTAGTTGTCTTTCAGCAGCATGGTGGAGGCACGCGTTACCGGAGCAGACGGATCATTCTTGGCCGCCCGCACCACGTAGATGCTCCGACTCGGATCGGGTGACGCCCCGTCATATGGTGGAAGGACCGTGCCTTCGGTCCAGTCCGGCGTCGCATGGCCGGTAACATGTGCGAGCGTGGGAAGGACGTCCACTGCGCTGGTGGGCGATTGAATATCCATGCCGGTCTGACGCCCCGGCTCAAAAATCATCAAAGGGATGCGTATCACGGGCTGGTAGAGCGCGTCCGTGCTGTGCGCGCTGATGCCGCGCTCGAACATCTCCCCATGGTCCGATGTCAGCACGACCCATGTGTTGTCCAACAGACCAGCCGACTCCAGCGCATCATAGAACCGGCCGAATTCCTTATCCACGTACAGGATGAATTCATCGTAGTCTGTTCGTCTTCGCAGAAGGGTCTCGTACGAGACCCCCTCGGAAAACACATCATCAGGCTTGGGTACCGGCATTAGGCCATCGTCTTTGAATTGGTTGTAGAACTCCCGGGTCGTGTTGTATGGCCCATGCGGTGGAAGGAGGTGGAAATACCCGATAAATGGCCTGGGAACACGCGTAACACGATTGCCAATCCAGTCCACGGCGGTCTCCAGGAGAAATTGACTGCTGACATCGCCGGTGGAGGGGATGCCGCGCGGGAACATGCGCTGCAGGGCAGGATCTCTTCTCTCCAGAAGTGCCTCATTAAGGTGCGAGAAGAACAGCGAATACGCGTAGCCCTCATCCTTGATGTCGACGTTGCGGGTCCAACTCACCGAAGCGATGTCGTCGTCGTTCGCGAAGAGACTGTGGATGAAGCTGTCGTATGAACCGAGAAACAGCGTCTTCCAGGGCACAAGCTCATTCATTACGACGCTGGCTTGCTCCAGCAGGATGTTTGCCCAACCGTTGTGGGTGTAGCCCATCCGGTAGTAGTCCTGAAACGCACCGAAGATGTTGCGGTTTGCAAAAGGCGCCGCCACGCGATCCTTGGCTCGGAAGGCCCGATGTGTCCATGGCAGGGTGCCTGTCAGCAGCGAAGCCGTACCTGGTGTCGTGAAGTTGCTGCCCGCAAAATGATTGTGATAAACGATCGCCCGCTTTGCCAGTCGCGCCAGGTTCGGCGTAGTGTCCCGACTGTAGCCGTACAACGGGATGTTGTATGCTGACCAGGCATCGAAGACCACGACGATCACATTTTGTCCGGCAGCCCCTGCCGACCCCAGCGCCGCGAGCATGTTTATCAGGCGCGGCGACGCCAGGCTCAGCGGCGCCAGCCCGCTCAATTTCAGGAAATCCCGGCGATTCAAGTTGGGTGTCACTTTGTGGCTCTTCTCACGTCTGCATGCCGTTCGCACGGCTCGGCGGCAGGTCGATGCGGGTGGCCGCTGCCCCGACTAGCTCTCATAGGGTCGATCCGCCTCTGCCATGCATTGTTTGAGTTCTGCCAGCAATCCCGCGGTGATGTCTGGCTGCGAGAGAGAAAGATCGACCAGTTCTTCTGGATCAGCCTCAATATCATACATCTTCACGACGGGTTGCATGCCCAGCTGGGCATAGCCCAAGAAGTAGTTCACCTTGTAGTGCCCCTTGACCAACGCCACCGTCGCACGCGTCAGGGGCGCATATTGCTGGTTCTTCCGCGCCTGCACGGCATACACACCCCGGTTCGCCTCTGGCTCCGCACCGGAATAGGGCGGCAGGACCGTGCCTTCCGTCCAATCCGGAATCGGATGGCCCGTCACCTGTGCCAGGGTCGGCAACACATCTACTGCGCTCGTCAGCGTGCGCACGTCCATCCCGACTTCGCGTCCCGGCTCGAAGATCAGCAACGGGATGCGAACAACGGGCTGGTAGAGCGTGGGGTTCCAGTGACCGATCAACCCGCGCTCGAACATCTCGCCGTGGTCGGAAGTAACAACGAGCCACGTATTTTCCAATAAGCCAGCCGAATCCAGCGCATCATAGAACCGGCCAAGCTCCTTATCCACGTAAAGGATGAACTCGTCGTAGTCCGTGCGTACGCTGAGCAATGCATCATAAGCAAAGCCTTCTGTGAAGACGCTTTCCGGCTTGCTTGCGGGCCGTAAGCCGTCGTCTTTGAAACGGTTGTAGAACTCCTGCCTCGTGTTGTACGGTCCGTGGGGTGGAAGCAGGTGGAAATAGCCGATAAACGGACGCCCGATGTGGGACACACGCTCGCCGATCCATTCCAAAGCGCTTTCGAGCAGGAAACGGCCATTGAATTCCATGCCCGCCGGGAGCCCGCGCGGAAACATGCGCTCGAACCCGGAATACCCTTCTTTCTGTAGCGCGTGATGCAACTTGGAATAGAAAAGGGAGTAGACAGGCTGGCTCTCCATCGGCTCAACGTATCGCGACCAACTTACTGAAGCGATATCGTCGTCCTTGGCGAAAAGACGGTGGATGAAGCTGTCGTACGAACCAAGCATGAGTGATTCCAGGGGAACGAGCTCATTCATCACGTCGCTGGCTTGCTCGAGCAGGACGTTTGCCCATCTGTTATGGGTGTAGCCTATACGATAGTAGTCTCGGAACGCACCAAAGATGTTGCGATTTGCGAAAGGCGCCGCAACGGAGTCCCCGCCACGAATCGCCCGGTGAGTCCAGGGAAGGGTGCCGGTCAGGAGGGAAGCCGTTCCCGGCGTCGTGAAGTTGCCGCCTGCATAGTGGTTGTGATACACAACCGCCCGCTTCGCGAGCCGCGCCAGATTCGGGGTCGTGTCCCGGCTGTAGCCGTACAATGGGATGTTGCAGGCCGACCAGGCATCGAAGACCAAGACGATCACATTTTGTCCGGCCGCCTCGGCCGAGCCCACGGTGGCGAGCCTGTTCATCAGACCCGCCGAGGCTACGCTGATCGGTGCGAGACCCGATAATTTCAGGAAATCCCGGCGATTGGGGCTGGGCGTCACTTGCCGGCCCTTCTCAGGCCTCGGCAACACTTGCAGAGTTGAGTCGCGGATCGGGGCTCGCGGGTGGATCGCGGATTAGCTCTCATACAGCCGATCTGCCTTAGCCATGCTTTGTTTGAGTTCCTCCAGCAATCCTGCAGTTATGCCTGGCTCCGAGAGAGAAAGATCGACCAGTTCCTCGGGATCAGCCTCAATGTCATACATTTTCACGACGTCTTGCATGCCAAGCTGGGCGTATCCGAAGTAGTAGATCACCTTGTGCCGCCCCTTTACCAGCGCCACCGTGGCGCGCGTCAGAGGTAAGTACTGGTGGCTCTTGCGCGCCTCGAGCGCATAGATTGCCCGGTTCGGATCCAGATCCCCGCCAGAATAAGGCGGCAAGACCGTCCCTTCCGTCCAGTCCGGAATCGGATGTCCCGTCACCTGGGCCAGCGTCGGCAACACATCCACGGCGCTCGTCAGCGCATGGACGTCCATACCAGTATCCCGACCGGGCTCGAGGATCAGCAACGGGATGCGGATCACCGGCTGGTATAGCGTTGAGTTGCCATGGCCAATCAACCCGCGTTCGAACATCTCACCGTGGTCGGAAGTAACCACGAGCCACGTGTTTTCCAACAAACCGGATCGGTGCAGAGCATCGTACATGCTACCGAAGGCCTTGTCCGCGTAGAGTATGAACTCGTCGTATTCGGTTCGGGCCTCGAGTGCGGCTTGAGCCGCCTCTTTGGTTCCGAACTCGTCGAGTGGTTTGTGCACCGGGCTCAAGCCGTCCGACGCAAACCGGCCATAGAATTCGAGGGAAGTCCGATAGGGGGCATGCGGGGGGAGAAAATGGTAATAGCCGAGAAACGGTTGAGGCAGAGTCTTCAGGTGATCCTCGAGCCAGCTGACCGTCTGTTCCATCAGGAACGCATCTGACGAGGCATTCATCGGCAGCCCCCGCGGGAAACTGGCCTCCAGGCTGGCAGTCGAGGCATCTCGGAATGACTTGTAAAGCCGCGACAGAAACAGCGAATAGGCGTAGCCACCCTGGAGCTTCATGTCCCGGGTCCAGCTGACGTCGGCAATGTCGTCGTCGCGGTAGAAGAGCGAATGGATCAGTCCATCGTATGTTTGAAGGTACACCTTGTCCCTGGGCACCAGATCATCGATCGCCCGCCCAAACTGGTCCAGAAGTGCCATGACCCACGAATTGTGCGTGAATGCCGTCCGATAGTAATCTGGGAATGCCCTGAACAGATTGTGGTCCACCAGGGCATCGGCTACCGTGCCGTCGTCTTCGATGGCCCGGTGCGTCCACGGCAAAGTGCCGGTAAGCAGCGAAGCCGTGCCCGAGGTCGTGAAATTACTGCCTGCAAAATGGTTGTGGTAGACGACCGCGCGCTTTGCCAGGCGCGCCAGATTTGGCGCCGTTTCCCGCGCATAGCCTTCAAATGAAAGATTGAGTCCGCACAGGGCGTCGAACACTAGCACCAGCACATTCTTGGCATTGCCTGCCGGCGCCCGCAGCCCGCCGAGTGCCCTGGCGAGACGCGGCGAAGTGAGGCCCAGTTGCGCCAAGCCCGTTAAACTTTAGGAAGTCGCGGCGGCTAACACTCGGACTCACTCCGACCATCCCTCTACGATTGCGATACTTCAGACAGCAGGCGAAAACAGGATTTCTTGATCCAAGGACCGCGTCCTGCCGGGCACAATTCGTCTCCGTTCGCAGCGCTGGCGATTATACAGGGAAAGCCATGGAGGTCCGTGAACCCTGGATGCGTAACCGCTGTCCTCAAACGGTCGTCCGGAAGCTGTTGGCTTTTTGAGTGGCCCAGGTGGCTTCGCACAGAGCCTTCCCATTCCGCGGCACGGGCCTCCCCCTGCTCTCAGAGTGCAACCTCTTGGGATAGAGTGAAATCAACAGCCTATTGCCTTTAGACTTAGTGAAGGCTTTCATTAATAGCCGGGCGGTCCTGCAGACCGTCTTAGGACCCGTACAAAAGTGGCATCTTGCGGGGCTTGCCTTCCAGAACCATCCCTATTATCATCCGCTTTGTCGACTTACCAACTGGAGCGCAAAAGGAGAGGCTATGTTCGGAAAATTCGTGAAGAAGAATATGGACAAGGATCCTGAAGAGGCCCTAAAGGACGGCCGCAAAGCAATCAACAAGGGCCTCTCGGGAGGATTGACCAAGGCTTTCATGGGCCAGGAGTTCGTCGACAAGATGAACAGCGCCATGGACCAGGGCCAGGCTGCCATCGACATGCAGAAATCGGGAAACATGCTGGCGATGACCGGCATGGACGCGACGGCCCAGGTCGTGGCCATTGAGGACACCGGCACCATGATCAATATGGATCCGGTGGTGAAACTGACCCTGAAGGTCACCCCGGCCATGGGAATGCCAGCCTTCGATACCACTGGCGAAGTGACGGTCTCTAAAGTCGCCATTCCTCGAAAGGGCGACACGATCAAGATCAAGTACAACGTAGCCAACCCCTCAGAGTTCGTGGTAATGCCATAGGAGATCTGGGCCGGTTGGAATTCTCGGCAAAGCTCCTTGAAGATGCAAGAACAAGAGAAGGGCAGCCTGCAGGCTGCCCTTCTCTTGTTAGATGAACCGAACTGCCACCGATCAGAAAGAGACACAACTCCAGCGGCGGAAGCCACCCTCGGCGGGGGCCGCTCACATCCGGTCAAAGAGGCCCTTGTTCTCCTTGACCCAGTCGACGAGCAACTCAATCCCCTGCTCAAGGTCGATCTTCGGTTCCCAGCCCAGTTCCTTCTTGGCTTTCCTGAAATCTGCATAGAAGACTCGCTGATCACCCGGACGCCAGTCGGCCCAGGAAACCGCTATCGGCTTGCCAAGCAGCTTCTCCAGTTTTGGGCCAAACTCCGCCCAAACCGCCAGGACATTCGCCGTGCCACCGCCTAGATTGTAGACTTGCCCCTTGGCGATGTTGATCGCCTCAATCGCGGCGTCATACGCGTCAAGCAGGTCATCCACATGCAAAACGTCCCGGACCTGTTTGCCATCCCCGTAGATCGTGATTTGCTTGCCGGTCACCGCGGCAATGATCATCCACGCCAGCCAGCCTTGATCCTCGATACCAAATTGCCGCGGCCCATAGATGCAGGATTGCCGCAGAACCACGGTGCGCAGCCCATAGATCCTGGCATAGTCCCGCACGTATTGATCCCCGGCGCCCTTGCTGCAGCCATAGGGGCTGTGAAAATCCAAGGGCTGGGATTCCGAGCAGCCGTACTCGAGATCGGCGTATTTCCAGCGGGTGGCTTCCTCCACCACCTTGACCTCCTGCATTTCGCCATAGACCTTGTTGGTCGAAGCATAGAGAAAGATCGGATCGCGGCCGGAAAGACGCGCCGCCTCGAGCGCATTGAAGGTGCCCAGCGCGTTGGCTTCAAAATCATCCCTTGGGTGCGTAACCGAAGTCGTGACCGCCACCTGTCCTGCCAAATGCACCAGCACATCACACTCCCCCACCGCGCTGACGAGACGTCCGGCGTCCCTGACATCCCCCTTCACCAGTTGCACGGCCTGCTTGCCAAACTCCGCGACCAGCCAGTCGAGATTTGCCTGAGCGCCGACCCGGCTCAAATTGTCATAGATGATGGCGTGATCGCCGCGCTTCAGCAGCCGGTGCACGTAGTTGGAGCCTATGAAGCCGGCCCCGCCCGTCACAAGATAAGTGTGCCTCATACTCGCTTCCTCGCATCCCCTTCATTCAACAGGTGTCGTTGGATGCCACAAAGCTTGCCGTGCGCCACGCAAGGCCCGGTATCCGGTGCTACGTGCCGCGTGCCCCAGCGCCGACGTGATGCTCTAGTAATACGCACGGCGCCGCGCAAAAATGAATACCGCCAGCATGCCGAAGATAAATCCGCCCACATGCGCCCACCAGGCGACGCCGCTCCCGCCGGCGCCACCAAGCGTCAGCCAACCGGAGAACAATTGTGAAACGAACCAGAACAGCAGGAATATTGGAGCAGGAATATCGATGATCGTAAATATGAAGAATATGGGGACCAGGCTGGCTATGCGCGCCCGAGGATACAGCAGCAAATACGCGCCAAGCACCCCCGCGATGGCGCCACTCGCGCCGATCATGGGCTCTCGGCTGTCAGGCAGCAGGAAGGTTTGCATTAATGCCGCGGCTGTGCCGCTCAGGATGTAGAAGACGAAATATCGCGCGCCGCCCATGCGCTCTTCGACGTTGTCACCAAAGATGAACAGCACCCACATGTTGCTCAAGATGTGGAACCAACCCCCATGGAGGAACATCGAGGTCAAGATCGTGATCCACACAACCGCAGGATGCGACAGCAGCGAAGCAGGCACCAGTCCCCAGCTAAGGGTGAGCTGCGCCAGGCCCGATTGGCTCAGGCTGATTTCGTACAGGAATACCAGGACGTTCAGAAGGATGAGCAGCCAGTTGACGATCGGCACGCGGCGGGAACGTACCGTGTCATACAGGGGAATCAATGCTCCCCCCCTTGGCTCTGAACTTGATGAGTTGCTTATAAATACCTGAAAGCGTTTCGCCTTCGCGGGACAGGCCGTAGCCGCCCAGCACGATGCTCGTCAGATAGTTGAAGAAATGCGACGTCAGCGCCGCGGCCAGCGAGGTCGATTGATCACCTGACAACAGCGTCAATGCACCTCCAAGTGCGCCCTCGAAAGTGCCCACCGCGCCCGGCAGGGATGGCACGGCCCCGCCGAAGGCCGCTGCCCCCAACCCGAACATCGCCCAAGTCAACTGCGCGTTTGGAAAGAATGCCCGGATGATCAGATAGTAGTTTAGGATCGCCATCCCCCAATTCAACGTCATCCAGAAGAGGAATTGCGCGAACACCCACACATCGGTCAGCGCTCCCAGGCCGGCCAGGAACGATTCAAGCAGGCTGCCACCAAAACGCTGAAGTGCCGGCCACCGTGCACTCCAGCGATGAAAGAGCTTGAGGGCGGTTTCTCGGTTGCGGGCCAGCACATACAGGAAGACCAATCCAAGCAGAATAACGGCGCCAAGGACCAAGGCGATCCGTCCCGTGGCTCCCGCGCCGACCACAAACGGCAGCGCTCCCAGAAAAATCACGGCGCTGAAGAAGATGTCGACCGCCCGCTCAATAACTACCGTAGGCAGGATTTCCGCGAATCCGAGATCCGTCTTACGACTGAGAAGAAACGCTCGGCCCAGCTCACCCAGACGAAAGGGCAGGAAATTGTTGAGCAGGTACCCCTCGCTCAGCGCGAGCAAAGTATCTCGATACGGCGGGCGATTGCGTAGGAGTGTCCGCCACACGATGGCACGAACCAGCATCCACGCAAAGGCCAGGACTGTCGCCAGAGCCAGCAGTCCGTAGTTGGCCGAGCGAATGGCCGCAATGACCTTGGGCAAGTCCACGAAATGCAGGATCGCTGCGATCAGCACGACGCTGATCAATGCACCTGGGCCCCATCGCTTGGCGCCTCTCAGGAATCCCGGCATGCCTCGGCTGCTCTCCTCGTTCTGCATGTTCATCTCGCCTGGCTAGTCGTCTTCCAGTTTGAGCACGGCCATGAATGCCTCCTGGGGGATCTCCACGTTCCCCACCAGCTTCAGCCGTTTCTTGCCGCGTTTCTGCTTCTCCAGCAGCTTCTTTTTGCGCGAGATGTCTCCGCCGTAGCACTTGGAGAGAACGTCCTTGCGCGTGGCTTTCACGTTGGCCCGCGAGATCACCCGCCCGCCCGCGCTGGCCTGCACCGCGACGTCGAACAGCTGGCGCGGGATAATTCCCTTGAGTTTTGTGATCAGGCGCTGCCCTTTGTGGAAGGCCTCTGTCTTGTGCACGATGGCGGCTAGCGCGTCCACCGGCTCCCCGTTGACCAGGATTTCAAGTTTCTCCAGCTCATCGGGTCGATACTCGAGGAACTGGTAGTCCAGCGAGGCATACCCTCGGGTGCGCGACTTGAGTTCGTCGAAGAAATCGACGATGATCTCAGAAAGCGGTATCTCGAAGTTCAACTGCACGCGATGCGGCGCCGGATATTCCTGCGTCTTGTATATGCCGCGCCGGCCGGTTGCGAGTTCCATGATCGGGCCATAGAAATCCGTGGGCGAGATGATCTGGATCGTCATCCACGGTTCGCGTATCTCGACGATCTTGCTTTCGTCGGGCAGGTCGGCTGGGGAGTCCACCGTCGTCGTCGAACCGTCGATCAGCCCCACTTCGTATTCCACAGACGGGGCGGTGAATACGACGTCCAGCAGGTACTCGCGTTCAATGCGCTCCTGGATGATCTCCATGTGGAACAAGCCGAGGAAGCCCGCCCGGAATCCGAAGCCCAGCGCCTGCGATGTCTCGGGCCCGAAGGTCAGTGCAGCGTCGTTGAGTTGGAGCTTGTCGAGCCCTTCGCGCAGTTCGGGGTAATCGTCTGCCTCCACCGGATAGATGCCGGCAAAGACCATCGGCTTGGGAGTGCGGTATCCCGGCAATGGCTCGGAGGCCGGCGAGGAGGTGAGCGTTACCGTGTCCCCAACCCGGCACTCATGCACCGTTTTCAACCCTGTGGCGATGTAGCCGACCTCGCCCGCCGACAACCGCTGGACCGGCTTCATGTCGGGCGCAAAAATCCCGATTTCCACAGGCTTCATGTCGGCGCGTGTGGCGAACATGTGCAGCGTGTCGGTTGGCTTGACGGAGCCCTCGAAGACACGCGCGTAGGCGATCACGCCCTTATATGAGTTGTAGTGAGAGTCGAAGATCAGGGCGCGCAGAGGTTTCTCTGCATCGTCCTTCGGTGGCGGCACACGCTGAACGATCGCCTCCAGCACCTGTTCCACATTGAGGCCGTCTTTGGCCGAGATGCGCAGTACGCCTTCTGCCTCCACTCCCAAGAGTGCGGCGAGGTCCTCGGCGACCTCATCGGCGCGCGCCGAAGGCAGGTCGATCTTGTTGATCACCGGAATCACGACCAGGTCGGCATCCACCGCCTGATAAAGATTGGCCAGCGTCTGGGCCTCGATGCCTTGCGTGGCATCCACGACCAGGACGGCGCCCTCGCAGGCTTTGAGCGCCCGGCTGACCTCGTACGCAAAGTCCACGTGCCCCGGTGTATCGATGAGATTCAGCTCATAGGCGTTTCCATCGCCGGCCGTGTAGTTCATGCGCACAGCCGAGGCCTTGATGGTTACCCCCTTCTCGCGCTCAAGGTCCATGGTATCGAGGATTTGTTCCGTTGTGTCTCGGTCGGGGACGGTGCCGGTGAGATGTAGTAATCGATCAGCGAGCGTGGACTTTCCGTGGTCCACATGCGCGATGATGCAGAAATTGCGGATGTGAGCGGTCATAGCGCCGCGAAAGTATAACCGAATTCATTCTTGTGACTTCTTGGCCTGCGTTGCAGCCTGCGCGATGAGTGCCGCGGCCCCCGTCGGTTGTGCGTCTGGATCAAGCCAGACCAGGAACTCCACGTTCCCCTTGGGCCCCACCAACGGACTCTTCAGCAGCCCGCGTATACCCAGACCTTCGGCTTGTGCGAAACCCAGCACATCCTCCAATACTTGTCTGTGGATTTCCTCGGCGCGGATGACACCACTGCCACGCGCCACGTCCCGCCGTCCCGCTTCGAATTGCGGCTTGATGAGCGCCACGATGGCGGTGGTCCGGAGGTCCTCTCCGCTCCCGGCCAACGGCTCCAGCCACTGCTTGACGACCGGCAAGAGAATGCGCAGCGATATGAAGGAAGCATCGATTGTGACAAGCGAGACCGGCTCCGGCAGCTCCCTCACGAAGCGGGCATTCGTCTCCTCCATCACCACGACCCGTGCGTCGCGACGAATCTTCCAATGCAGGATGCCCTTGCCTACATCGATTGCATAGACTTTTGCTGCGCCCCGTTGCAGCAGGCAGTCCGTGAAACCGCCGGTCGACGCTCCTACATCCGCGCACACACGGCCGCGCACCTCCAAACGGAAGGTCTGCAGAGCCGCCTCTAGTTTCTCGCCGCCGCGCGACACGAACCGTGGCCCCTGCGCTATCTGGACCTCGGCGGCCGGGTCCACCGAGGTGCCCGCTTTCAATACAACCTGTCCATTAACGCGCACTTGCCCAGCCATGATCAGCGCCTGCGCCTTGGCACGCGATTCTGCCATGCCCCTCTCCGCAAGCATCTGATCCAACCGCATTTTTGGCACATCTGCATTGTAATGCGCCCGCCGCGGTTGGGCTGCGGTGCAACGGCTTTCCACGCGCAGTTCCGGCATGCCTTCGTTTTAAGTTATCATTGCCGCATGTTCCCGGGGCTGATTAAGAGCATGCGTCCGCGCCAATGGACAAAGAATGTCTTTGTTTTCGCTGCCTTGGTTTTCGACAAGCAACTGCTGATACCGGAATCTTTCCTGCGGACGCTTGCCGGCTTCGTCCTGTTTTGCCTCGTATCCTCCTCGGTCTACATCTTCAATGACATTGCAGACATCGACGCGGACCGCGAACACCCCGAAAAAAGGCATCGCCCCATCGCCTCCGGCAATCTGTCGCTCGGCGTCGCATGGACGGCGGCGATCTTCCTGCTTCTCGTCTCGCTGGTTGGCGCTTATTTCCTTTCTGTGCCTTTTACGATCGTCGTGGCCGCCTACTTCCTGCTGAACGTCGCCTACTCCAAGTGGCTGAAGCACGTCCTGATCGTGGATGTGCTCGTCTTGGCCGCCGGGTTCGTGCTGCGGGTTGACGCGGGCGTAAGGCTCATCCACGTGGAGCGCTTTTCGCCCTGGCTGTATGTGGTGATGACATTGCTGGCCCTCTATTTGGGATTCGGCAAGCGCCGGGCCGAGCTGGCGCTGCTCTCCGACGACGCGGCCAGCCACCGCAAGGTCCTCAAGGGTTACACCATCCGCCTGCTCGATCAGTACATCCTGATCGTCACCGGCATGACAATCGTAGGCTATGCCTTCTATACGTTCTCCGCGCCCAACGTGCCCGCCAATCACAGCATGATGTTGACCATCCCGTTCGTGGTCTATGCCATCTTTCGTTACCTGTACCTGATCGAGGTCGAGCACAGTGGCGGTGCGCCTGAAGAGATCTTGCTCAGCGACCGGCCGTTTCAGATTTCGATGGTGCTGTGGGCACTGGCCGTCTTGATCGTCTTCTATCTTTCCAGGTGAAAACCTCCGCGCCGGGTAAGATCATTCTCTTTGGCGAGCACGCCGTTGTCTACGGTCGCCCGGCATTGGCAGTTCCAGTCACTCAAGTGGCTGCCGAAGTGGAGGTCACCCGTTCGGATCGTCCGGGTATTTGGATTGACGCTCCGGACGTCGGCCTGCGGGCAGATCTCAAGACACTGCCCGCCGACCACCCGCTTGCCGCTCTGATCAACAATCTTCTCTCTACGCTGCTCCTGGAGCCGCACCAAGACCTCCAGATCACAATTACCTCCTCCATCCCCGTGGCCTCGGGATTGGGCTCCGGCGCCGCTGTCTCCGTTGCCCTCATTCGAGCAATGAGCGCAGCGCTGGATTCTCCCCTTTCGGACGAGCAGGTCAACGCCTGCGCCTACGAGATCGAGAAGTTGCATCATGGCACGCCTTCGGGCATCGACAACACGGTGATCACCTACGGCAAGCCGGTTTTCTTTGCCAAAGGCCAACCGTTTGAGCTGTTGCAAGTTGGGGCGCCTTTCACCGTCGTGATCGGCAACACGGGCGTCCCCGCACCTACCCGCGAGTCCGTTGGCGATGTTCGCCGCCAGTGGGAAGCTAATAGGGCGAATTTGGAATCGCTTTTCGACGCAATCGGCGAATTGTCCCGCGACGCTCGACAAACGATAGAGAATGGCACGTGGCAGCACTTGGGCGCACTCATGGATCAAAATCAAGCGCTGCTCCAGAAATTGAACGTCTCGTCGCCGGGATTGGAGCGGCTCATCTCGGCCGCACGCGGTGCCGGCGCCTTGGGCGCAAAGCTCAGTGGCGGTGGCCGCGGCGGCAACATGATCGCCCTGGTCCCGGAAGGGGCTGCCGGCGATGTCGCCTCGGCGTTGGCTTCCGCCGGCTCGCCGCGCGTGATCACTACTGTAGTGCGGCCCGCATCGCCGCCCGCACTTAAGGATCCGACGACCCCGGCCCCAATTCGGCGACCATCAGATCATGAGATGAGTGGAGTCTAGCGTGCCCAACACGGCGGACGTCATCATCATCGGTGCCGGGGTACACGGCACGAGCTTGGCATTCCATCTGGCGCAGCGAGGTGTGAAATCTCTGGTGCTTGAAAAGCAGTTCGTTGCCGCGGGTGCCACCGGGCGATCGAGCGGACTGGTGCGCATGCACTACGATGTCCGGCAGGATTGCGAACTCGCGTGGGTGTCATTCCAGTACTTCCGCAACTGGAAGGAACGGGTTGGCGGCGACTGTGGTTTCACGCGCACTGGATTTCTGCAATTGGTTGCGCCCGCGGATACCGAAACTCTGAAGTCCAACGTGGCCATGCACCAGGATATCGGGGTTCCGGTGTTGTTGATCGGACCGGATGACGTTCGTCGCTTGGCGCCGACATTCGCCACGGACGACATTGAGCTGGCTGCCTACGAGCCGGAATCTGGCTATGCCATGCCAAGCGACACGGCCGCCGCACTGATGAACGCCGCACGTGAAAAAGGCGCGCGCCTGATCCAGGACTGCACCGTGACGGGCATCACGCTCGCCGGCGGCAAGGCCACAGGCGTTCATACCTCCCAGGGAGACTTCAGCGCCCCGATTGTCGTCAACGCGGCCGGCGCCTGGGCGGGAACTCTGAACAAGCTGGCCGGGCTGGATCTGCCCTACGACACGTGGCGCCACGATACGATGTTCGTCGCCAGGCCGCCACAGGTCGGGCCAAGCCATCCTGCAGTGATCGATTTTGCCAACGAGATGTATTTCCGGCCGGAGGGAAACCTGACCCTGGTGGGTTTGGAGGATGGCAATCCCCTCGGGGAGTCCCCAGACAATGACACCGACCATGCGCACAAGGGGTTCGTGGAGCGCGGTATCGATCGCATCTGCCGGCGCATTCCCATCATGGAGACCGGCGGGCTCCACTCTGCGCACGGCGGCTACGACGGCATCACGCCGGACCAGCATCCCCTGCTCGGAGCAGCAGGTCCGGACGGGTTCTACCTGGACTGCGGATTTAGCGGGACGGGCTTCAAGATCTCACCGGCTGTCGGACTTTGCATGTCCGAACTCATCCTGGATGGAGAATCCAAGGCCGTCGACCTCTCAATTTACGCCCCGACGCGTTTCGCTGCAGGCAAGCGGGTGAAAGGTGAGCACCCGTATAGTAGCATTTGGCACTAGCCGCCGAAGGCGATCCCCGACCTGCCGTTGACCGCCGGCCCCGTCTGGGGTAGCCTCGACACACTTCGGGTCGGATTTGACTTTAGTGGTGTAGCAATGGCAGCCGCCCTCCCCTCAGGAACCGTCACTTTCCTTTTCACGGATATCGAAGGCAGCACAAAACTCTGGGAACAATACCCCGAGCCGATGAAACGCGCCCTGGCCCGCCATGACGAGCTCGTGCGGTCTGCGATCGAGGATCAGGGGGGCCACATCATCAAGACGACCGGAGACGGATTCCACGCTGCCTTTCAAACCGGCGTCGATGGCTGCGCTGCCGCCTTGGCGGCGCAGCAGTCCTTGCTCGCAGCTAAATGGGATGAACTCGATTCCCACAGTCTGCGCGTTCGCATCGGTCTGCACACGGGTGAGGCCGAGGCGCGCGCCGGCGACTACTATGGTCCCGCCCTCAACCGCGCCGCCCGCCTCATGGCGGTCGCTCACGGTGGACAGACTCTGCTCTCCACAACCACCGCAGATCTGGTTCGCGATCACTTGCCGGCGGAGGCTTCGCTGCGCGACTTGGGAGAACATCGCCTGAAGGATCTGGTTCGACCCGAGCACGTCTTTCAACTGAATCACTCGGGGTTGCCGGCTGAGTTTCCACCGCTCAGCTCGGTCGATGCATATCCAAACAACATTCCCATCCAGCTGACGAGCTTCATTGGTCGTGACCGGGAGCTGGCAGAGGCCACGGCACGCCTTGCATCCAGCCGCCTGCTAACCCTTATCGGCCCCGGGGGCACCGGCAAGACGCGCCTGGGACTGCAGCTTGCTGCCGATCTCCTGCCCTCCTATAGCGACGGAGTCTGGGTTGCTGAACTTGCACCGGTCGCCGACCCCGCGTTGGTTCTGCAGACCGTCGCATCTGTCTTTGGTGTGCGCGAGCAGCTGGGCATGCCCGTCCACGAGTTGCTGATTGACTTCCTGCGTGAAAAGCACTTGCTCTTGATCGTGGACAACTGCGAGCACCTTGTCGACGCCTGCGCGCAGCTCATCGAGCAGCTCCTTCAATCCTGTCCGGACCTGAAGATTATCGCCAGCAGCCGTGAAGCCCTCGGCATTTCCGGTGAGACGGTATATCGCGTCCCGTCCCTTTCTTTGCCGGGAGTGGACGAACCCACCCGCGCGGCCATCGCCGAATGCGAGGCGGTCCAACTGTTCGTCGAGCGCGCTTCGGCGGCCAATCCAAAATTCGGACTTACGGACCAGAACGCCGCCGCGATCGCGCAGATATGCCGCCGCCTGGACGGAATTCCGCTGGCGCTCGAGTTGGCCGCCGCACGCTTGACCGTCTTCTCTCCCGAGCAGGTCGCCTCACGCCTCGATGATCGCTTCAGGTTGCTTACCGGAGGCAGCCGCACGGCATTGCCCCGGCAGCAGACCCTGCGTGCGCTGATTGACTGGAGCTATGACCTGCTGCCGGATCCTGAACGAAAGTTGTTTCGCAAGTTCTCGGTGTTTGCCGGCGGATGCACTTTTGAGGCGGCCGAGAATATCTGCTCCGAGATGGACGTGCTCAACCTTCTCACGCAGTTGGTTAACAAGTCGCTGGTGGCAGTCGAGGACGAGAAGGGCGGACATCGGTACCGTTTGTTGGAAACCGTCCGACAGTATGCGCGCGACAAGTTGCTCGAGTTCGGTGAATCTGAGGAAGCGCGCAACATCCACTTCCAGTACTTCTACGATCTCGCCGAGACGGCCGGGCCCGGCTTGGATGGACCCCAGGCCCTCGAATGGGTCGGCCGCCTCGCCTCGGAGTACGACAACATCCGCGCGGCACTGGAGTGGGGTCTGCAGCAGAACATCGCTGGCGTCCTGCACATGGTACCTTCCCTGGTGCGTTTCTGGATGCGCCAGGGCCACGAGGAAGAGGGCCGCAATGTGATCCGAGAGGCGCTGACCCGCGCAGAACAACTTCCCCAGCCGGACGGAGAAGCCGGCCGCGAGTGGAAAAGGACTTTGGCCGAATCATGGAATGCGCCGCGCCATGCTGGCGTACAGCCAGGGTGATAACACCCGCGCAGCTATCTCCGCCGGACGGGCCGCCGACCTCGCTCGCGAGTTGGGCGACAAGCGCCTCCTCGCCATTGTCCTCGGCTTCGAGGCCTCTTCACTCATGTTTACAGGGGAGACAGAGATCGTGCACAAACTCTTGGAAGAAGCGCTTGCGGCCGGACGCGAGAGTGGCGACGTCCTGGCACGGGGATTGCCCATGGGCCTGGGCGGTCAGGCGATGACCTTGCTCGGTGGTGACGCGGCCGTCGCTCACGCTCAGGCAGAGGAGGGCGCCGCCCTCCTCCAGCAAAGCGGTGATCGGTGGTCCGCCAATATGGCCCTTCTGGGCATGGCGATGACCGCCACGTTCATCGGCAACTATGCAGATGCCCGTGCCAGGTTCTCTGCGCTTGGCCCGCGTTTCGCAGAGCTCGGTGATCGGCACCGCGTAAACATGGTGAAGAGCGAACTCGCCCACATTGATCGCCGCGAGGGCAATTTCGAGAAGGCCGAGTCTGCCTACCGTGAGACTATCTTGGAGTGGAAGCGGCTGGGCCATCGCGCCGCCATTGCACATCAACTGGAGTGCTTTGCCTCAATCGCTCAGACCCGCGCCAATGGCCCGCGGGCAGCACGCCTCTATGGTGCGGCTGACGCCCTTCGGGAAAAGATCTCCATTGCAATGACGCCGGTCGAAAAGACCGAATACGACCGCCTCGTAAGCGAGCTTCGTTCGTCCATGGATGAAGAAGGCTTCACGTTGGCGTGGGCAGACGGCCGCCTCATGAGCGCGGATCAGGCCATTCAGTTTGCGCTGGAGACCAAGCAAGTATCGCCGGCCGGCCCCGCGGCGAAATAGCGGGCGCTGCTACTTCACGTGATCTTCAAAGAACTGAACAAGCATCTGCGTGAGTTCGGCGCGCGAGGGGCTCTCGTCCGGCGCGTCCAGCACATGCGGGCCGCCCTGCACGATCACAAGTTGCGTACTGACACCGTCCGCCGCGAGCTTGTCGTACAGCTCCTGCGCCTGACCCTCGTTGATCGGCACCACCGGGTCCTGGTCCCCCTGTATGATCAATACCGGTAAGTCGTCAGGCGTGACATACGTGACTGGGCTGGCCTTCGCAAGATCAAAACCATCAAACGCCGAGTCCTTCGCTTCCGCAAAAGCCGGAGACATATTTATGGTCAAGTCGGTGGGACCTGACATGTCGACTACGGCTTGCACGCGGCTGGACTGATCCAGATACTGGCCCACGTCGAAGCCTGCGCCTGAGTCGGTCAGGCCGAGCAGGAGCCCCAAATGGCTTCCTGCGCTGATGCCCCAAACCCCGATTTTTGTCGCATTGATGTGGTACTGAGACGCATTGGCACGCAGCGAACGGATCGCACATTTGACATCTTCGATCATGGCGGGAAAAACGTATTGGGGCGCCAATCGATAATCAAGCGAGGCAACCGTGAATCCCGCGTCCAGCAACGCTGGAAAATCAGTCATGCCGCCCGCCGCGCGCTTATCACCCGAGCTCCAACCGCCACCGTGTATGAATACAGCCAGGGGCGTCGGGCCGCTGGCCGATTTTGGCATAAAGAGATCCATCTTCAGATCGACCCCGTCGACGGTGCAGTAGGTGACGTCGCGCTTGGCCGCCCCTGCGTGCGCCAGCATCTGAGTCACTTGTTCACGGCTGGCTGGCTTCGCGTCCTCGCCCGAATTACCAAGTGAGCCATTCGCAGCCGGCGGTCCAAGAGTGTCTATCGGCGCCGGAAGCGTGGAAGTATCTGGTAGCGGTGGACGCCGCCGCGGTAGCGGTCGGGCTGCTCTGAGCAGCCTGCGTCGTCACCGGAATCCCATCCGTTGGCGGCGAAGGTCGCGGTAGGTTCCGGACGCTGTCCTCGCGCCGGGCTGCATGAGGCCAGCGCCAAGACCAGCACCGCGAGCAAGCATGTTCGTTTCATAAGGCAGCTCCATTCATGCGATCTTGCCAGCCCAAGCTATTGCACCTGAAGGCCGGCTTTCATAAGCACCACCACGTAAGGGTTCCACGTCGAGAGAACGTAATAGAGTTCAAGTTCTGAACCTTTGAGTTTTGTCCAGCGCTCCACAACATACGGCGCGTACGTTCCGCCCATTACTGCTCCCGGATCCGCCTGGCCCTTCCCAATCACCGGCCCCGCAAGTCCGTCATCCGGCTTCAGACGGGCATCATGGATGAATTTCCCAAACGCACCGTCGCCCTTTGCGTCGAACAGCGTCTGCGGCCGGCTCCACGGACCCCAGGGCGTTGTCGAATACGAGAACTGAATCGTGGTGGGAACCGTCTGGCGACTGTCATATGTCATCAACCACAGGCTCAAGTCCTTGCACCATGTCACGGAAACGTCGCCCAACGTTCCATCCTTTACGATGGCAGCCGCATCGGCTTCGTTTGGATTCCAGAGGGGCGCGCCCCCCGCATCCAGCCCGGCGAAGTACTGCGTTCCATCCCCTGTTTCGAAATTGGCAGCTGGCACGACCGCAAAGTACGCATCGCTCTTGCGATACGCCCCGGTGCCCCACATCAGGACGAAAGGCCCTCCTTGGGGCAGACCCGGGATATCATCCGGCTGGGCGTGCAGCGACATCTTGACGAATTTCCCTGCCGGCTCCTGGGAAATCGTTCGCAGCGGCTGGAAGCTGGCCGGTGCCGTGAACCTCGTCAGCACGGATCGATCCGTGGAGCGGTCGTCGGAATGGTCGGTCGAGACTACGATGTAGGTATTCCCCGCCAGCTCGATGCCTGAGACCGGCACCTCATCTGCGCCCATCTGGATGCCCGGCGGTCGCACCGTCAGATACTCATTGCCATTTGTGAGGAAATCCAGGCGCACGCTAGAAGCTGGATCCGCCGAATCGGTGGTTGCGATTGTGTCGCCCGCCTTGTCGAGCGTGCCGACAGTGTCGCCAAAAAGGAAATAGACCAGGCCGTCGTTTTCAAAAGAGTAGCCCAGGTCGCTCCCCTGAATGCCGTAGCGACTCTCCGTCTGGCTCACGGTCGGCTCGCCCAGTTGCTTGTCCTGATCGCCGAGGAGTTGTTCGATTTTCGTGCTGGCGCCCGGCGGCGCGATTATGCTCGGGCCGACACTCGAAGGCGGAGGTTCATCTGTTCTCGTTGGCAGGATTGTAGGTTGGGCTTGGGTCGGGATCGGCGCCGTCAACACACTTGTGCTTTGAGACCGCGCAATGGCTGTCGCCGCGCTGCCACAGGCAGCTAGCGCCATTGACGCTGAGAGCACAACTGGAGAAATTCTCGCGCGCATTCTGCACGCTCCCAACCGCTAAGAATAGGGCCGTCCTCTTAGGATTCTAGTCGGCTACATTAGAGAATCCTGAGCGCCGCGCTCCTGCCTGGGGCTGGTTCTCGCAATCGCGCTTTGCTTGCACGCCTCTCCATGGGCGTCCCCCTAGTCTGCGATGCCAGTATGCGTGCCCCCATTTATCCGCGTTCGCCCCCCGACGAGTTGCAATGCCCGGCAGTTTGTGCCATAATGAACACAGGCTCCGCCAGGCCACACAGTTGAGGAGAAAGCAGTCATGCGACTTACCCCCCCAAAAAACATCACTTTCTGGATCGCCGTTGCTCTTGGAGTTCTCGGTTTACTTGCGTTCACGGGTGCGCTAAAGGTATTGCCCATAGATCCATTCTGGCTCGAATTTGTGGGCCTCGCGCTCCTGGCCATTGCCTGCTTGGTCAAAGATCTTTAGTTAGTCCACAGCTTGGCGGATCGTAGATCTCCCCGGGCGTTCCGGGGGGATCTTTTTTGTCCATCTGTAGTGGCCCCACCCGTCATCAGCAGCGGGACGTCTGCACGGTTCTTCCGCCAGAGTCGCCTCGGGGGATTCCCTGCCGTTGCCAACACAAAGGCGGAAGGTCAGTGTCGACCTTCCGCCTTCGACTTGTCTTCCTCAGCCCTCGTCTCTATCTGACCGTGATCTGTGTGTAAACCGGGTACTGATTACCGTCCAGATCCTCCGCAATAAATCCAACCACATAGTCGCCCTGCGCAGCGTACAGTTGCACCCACTTGAACGGCTCGGAGCCAAAGGTCAAGGTGGCCCCTTGCTGCTTGACAACGCTGCTCACCTTGCCGTTGGAGTCCACGTCCATCCATTGGTCGTAAATCGTGAAGGTGTCGCCCTGCGCTGGCGTGATCTCGTGCGGGGCGCCCGTGTCGCCATCCCCCGTGAAACCGATCACCTTCGTCAGCTTCTCATTTTGGAAATGCAGCTGTGCATATTGCTGCTCGCCCGACTGGGAGAACGTGTAGAGGCCTTCAACGGAGTATTCCGCCTGGTCGGAGCTGGCGCCGTACTGCACCGGTTCCAGGAGCGCTGACACATTCTGAGTGCCATCGCTGATGCCAAAGACGAGGCCATCCCATGTGAAGTTCATCGTGAACCCACCCTGCGGCCAGCTCGGATAGTAGACCCCGCTCATCTGCCTCGTCTCGGGGCTTTCCAGGTAGTCGGTATCGGTCACATTCAGCGAACTGGAGGCCGCATCAAAATAGCCAACAAACCACTTGATGTAACCAATGTTGCTTCCGGCCACGTCCACGCTGAGCTGGACAGACTGATTGGGTGCGACCTCGCTGCTCGAGGTCCGGATGCTGGAAAGTTCGATCTGCCCCGCGCCCGGCGCCCTCGTCGCGTAGTTACCCGACGGGACATAGGGCTGCGCAGCGCTTGTGTCAAAGCTGCGGTCGAGGTAGTGGAATGCGAGGAAATCGTCCCACAGCGACTCTTCCGCAAACCGTCGGGCCACCCCCGTGTAGGATTGCGGGCCGGCTACCGGTGAGCTGTAGAGGGTCGAGTTGGGGAAGTAGATTGCCAGTCCGGTCGAGCCCTTGCGGCTGGGACCGTGCTTCTCCTCCAGAACAACTTTCCGCAGCGAGCTGATTACGCCGTCGACGGTGTTCTTGGTATTGTCCTCCGACGAATTCGCTTGCATCAGCAGTGCGAAGTGTCCCAGATCAATGTAGGATGGCGGCACCTCGCGGCCAAAGAGGCTCGTATAGGACTGGGTGTAGTCGCGTGCCTGGGCGACGAGTTGCTGGTCCTCGTTTTGCAGCTGGTACGAGAACGTGTTCCAGCTCTGCATCAACTCGGGCAGCGCCGTCAGGTCGATCGCACTTAGCGTCGCATCCTGGCTGATCTGTGCTGAGAGTTGGTCGGCAGAAATCGATGGCGTATCGAAGAAACCGCCCATCGGGGAGCCGCCGCGCATGAAGTCCGCCCGTGCCGCCGGGTCGAGGATGCGCTGATCGTCCACAACGTAGCTCTGCACCATCAAGCGGGTCAGGTCCGCCGCACTCATATCCGGGTTCGTGACCAGCGCGCCCAGGAATGCCGCGTAGGCCCACCCGATTGAGGGCTCAACCTCCTCCGAGGCGACCGCGTAGTCGGCGTGCGGCTGCAGCGCCGCCATCACTTCGATTTGCGACATCAGGCAGGCATCCAGCCCCACAATGTCGAATTTGTCGATACCGGATTGGGCCCGCGCCTCCTGTAGTGCTTGATCCAGTTCCATCAGGTACAGGTTCTTCCCCAGGCGGCTCGTAATCGGTAGACCGCTGTTGTCCGAGCCCCCCGGCGCTGGGTCGCTGATACCCCCGGGCCAACCCATGCCGTGGTCCGAAAGGATCAGCACATAGTGATTAGCGGGGTAGTTCTGCGCCGCCCATTGGACAAAATCCACCAGCGTCGACCCGTCAGACATCTCCACTTCGCCGAGGTCCTGCACCATTTGCGAATGGATGTGGTTGAGGTCGTTGTCCTGGGTCACGTAGTACCGCCGCGCCGACGTCCAGTCGCCGTCGCCCTGGAACGCGCCGCGATACCGGTCGATCTGCGCCACAATGTTCACGTTCTTGCTTGAGCCGACTCTTTCCGCCTCGTTCAAATCCAGGAATACATCCTGTTCGAGCACCTGGTCGTCGGCATCCTGATACAGCATCACGGTCCATGTCTGGTTGCCGCTTGCAGCCGGCACAGGAGGCGTGAAGTTGGATGGGGGCAATCCCTGCTGGTCCTGCTGGGCTGGCTGCAGCTGCGAAGTGTCCTGCCCAGTGGTTTGATCGGTTGTTCCTCCCAGATCGATTCCCTGACCGCCGGACAAGAAGATAGTACCCGATGACCAGTACGATCACGATGATGGTTCCGCAGCCGCCGATCTGGCCGCCCCGGCTCGGCAGTCCACCGAACGACGGCCGGTTGCCGCCTGATGGCGGGAATCCGCCACCCTGACCTCCACCGCTGTCCCTGCGCGGCGCCTCGGCCCGGCCGACAGGACCTTCACCTTTCCGTCGTCGCTGTACATCTATTGAATCGTTGCCCATGCGTCCTCCTCAGAGTCGATCTCCGCAGCGATTATACGATGCCGTCGGAAAATCCAAGCGGCAGCTCGCACTCGGCAGCCCGCGCATCCGGTGCCCTCCTGGCCACGAAAAGAAACGACTGGCATCCGCCAGTCGTTGGAGTTCAACCCTCTGCCGCCTTGTCGCGCCGCGGCATCGGTTCTGCGCTCTCCCAGCCGTTCTTCCGGCGCGTGCGTCCGGATGGCTTGCCTATGGGCTCTCGGCGATTACGGTGTTGCGCAGCACCCCCAACCCCTCGATCTCGACCACCACTTCATCGCCTGCCTTGAGTGGGCCAACGCCGGGTGGCGTGCCTGTGAAGAGCAAGTCACCAGGCTCCAGCGTCATCACGGAGGAAACATAGGCGATCAGCATGGGCACGCTGAACACCGCGTCCCGGGTCGATCCCATCTGCCTGGGCTCCTCGTTTACGCGGCTGGAAATCACCGCATCCGAAATGTCGAAATCCGTGTCGATCCACGGACCAAACGGGCAGAAGGTATCGAATCCCTTGGCTCTCGTCCACTGTTCGTCCGTTCGCTGGAGGTCGCGCGCCGTGATGTCGTTGCCTACGGTGTAGCCAAAGATATGGGCCTTCGCCTGCTCGGCTGTGATGTGACGCCCGCGCTTTCCAATCACGGCCACCAGCTCGGCCTCGTGCTCCACTTGCTTCGATTGCGGCGGCAGAACGATTGCCCCACCGGGATCGAGAATCGACGACGGCGGCTTCATGAAGATCAGCGGGATCTTGGGCACCTCGTTGCCCAGCTCCTTGGCATGCTCGACGTAGTTGCGGCCCACGCAGATGATCTTGCTGGGCAGCACCGGCGCCAACAGCTTCACGTCCGAAACAGGCGTCGTCGCCTCCCGGCGCATGAAGTTTCCAAAGAGCTCACCTTCGATGTCCCCGACCTGGTCCTCCTGGATCCAACCGTGGCGGGGCGCATCCTTGCCAGTTTGATAACGAACAATTCGCATGCAGACTCCTTGCAGCGGGTACGCCGTACGGACGGTTTCGGATCATTTTGGCGGCGAGTTTAGCATACTCCTCTTCCTCGGCAAATGGAGCAGGTATAATTTGCCCCGCGGGCGCATAGCTCAGTTGGTTAGAGCGTCTCTCTTACACAGAGAAGGTCAGGGGTTCGAGTCCCTTTGCGCCCACCAGCCGCTCCCGAGCCAGATCATAGGTTTCGAGTTCCGGGTCATCGCGAGCCCGCGGGTGCCCGCGACCGAGCCTTCCGTGGGACCGGTCTGCGCGACTTGAAACAGACCATCCGGGCCCAACAACCGGCAGCACATTGCGTTCCGCTGGCCCCAGCCTGCCTTCCCCGGGATTCACGCCAGTACTCAATTCCGGTCTACGCCGCATTTTGGCGGCCCATTTTCACTGCCTCCGCTTGCGCCTCTTCACTTGACCCGCCTCCCCTATCGTCCTACAATTCACAAGCGGGCAATCGCATCCTGCGCGGCTCAACCGCGCACCCCGAGAGCCCAGATCCCGTCCAACGTTGCCCATCCTGGAGACTGATATGCCCGACTTCCTCTTCCGCGGCTCGCTCTCGAAACTTGACCCCGCTGTCTACGAGTTAACCCAAATCGAGGCCGAACGCCAGGCCCGTAAGATCATCCTCATTCCATCCGAGAGCACCGCCCCCCTGGCAGTCCGGGAGGCTATGGGCTCGGCCTTCCAGAACATCTACGCCGAAGGCTACCCGGACGAAGATACGCGCTGGATGTCGGAAGCTGAGATTCTCGACTATCCGAAGCGCCTGGGCTACTTCCGGCGGCACGGGGATCCGCGCTACTACAAGGGCGTCGAGTATGCCGACGCGGTCGAGGCTCTCGCCCGCCGCCGCGCCGCCGAGGCCTTTGCCGCCAACGGTGTCACGGCCGACGAGATTTTTGTCAACGTGCAGGCGCTTTCCGGCGCGCCTGCCAACAATGCCGTCTACCATGCCCTGGTGGAACCGGGCAGCGTCGTCATGGGCTTGAACCTGCTGCACGGCGGTCACCTCTCACACGGTTCATCCGTCAACCGCAGCGGCAAGTACTACAAGATCGTGCACTACAGCGTCGACGCCGACGAACGGCTGGACTATGACGCCATCCGCGCGCTGGCCCTCGAACACAAACCGAAGATGATCATCGCCGGCTATTCATCTTATTCATGGGTTCCCGACTGGAAGAAATTCCGCATGATCGCGGACGAGGTCGGCGCCTACCTGCTGGCCGACATTTCCCACATCGGCGGCCTGGTCGCGGCCGGGGTAGTGCCCTCGCCGATTGGCATCGCGCACGTGACCATGTCCACCACGCACAAGTCGTTGGATGGACCGCGGGGCGCCGTGCTGCTCACGACCTATGCTGACATCGCCAAGAAGCTCGACAAAGCCGTCTTCCCCGGTGAACAGGGCGGACCGCACGTCCAGATCTTCGCCGCGCTGGCACTCACCTTCAAACTGGCGCAAACCGGACAGTTCAAGAAGCTGCAGGCGCAAACCATCAAGAACGCCCAGGCGATGGTCGAACAATTCAAGAAACGCGGGCTGCGCGTGCCGTTTGGCGGCACCGACTGCCACATGCTCAATGTGGACGTCACGAGCGTCAAGGGACCGGACGGCGCGAGCTTGAGCGGCGATCAGGCCGCCCGCATTTTGGATGTTGCCGGCATCATCGTCAACCGCAATACCATCCCGGGCGACAAGAACTCGCTTGATCCGAGTGGCATCCGCATGGGCACGCCGTGGATCACCCAGCGCGGCTTCGACGTGGCCCGCAGCCGCCAGCTTGCAGATATCATCGCCGACTTGCTGCTGGCCTGCGCCCCCCACTATGTCGATACGCCCCACAAAGGCCGCCAACGCCGCGCCAAAGTCGACTTCGGCGTCCTCAACGCTGCGAAGCTGGGCGTCCGCAAACTTGCCGCCGAGGCGGGGATCGACTTCAAGCCCGCCAGGCACGGGTATCCTCACTTCTACTATGTGGACGACAGAGTGAAATCGGGTGTCCTCGAAATCAGCGGGGATCGTGCCCGCCAGTTGTTGGACTATGCCGTCTCGGCCGACCTATCCCAACTCAAGGCTGGCAAATCTGTATCCGCCAATCTCGCCACACCAAGAGGCATGTTGCGCGCCGTACTAACCTGTGTGAATAGGAATACGTATCGCCTTTCCCTGCCCCCGGCCAAAGCCGGCCTTGCGGCCGCCTGGCTGCGCGATCTTTCGGATGGCTACCTCTCCTTCCATCTTGATGCCAGCAAAGACTACAGCGCCAGGCGCATGCCGGGTCCCATTGTTGTCATGGCCTCCAATGCAAAACCCGCGGTCGCGCGCCTCGTCGCCGCCCCGAAACCCAAGCCATGGTATGTCGGGCTCGAAGTGGGTCGTGAGGGCAAAGCACTGCCGCCATTCAAATGGGTTGAACCTGAAGAAGGCGAACCCCGGTTCACGCGCTTGCACGACACGCACAAGTCCTTGGGCGCCAAGATGGTGCCTTTCGCCGGCTGGGACATGCCCGTTTGGTACACGTCCGTGGTCGAGGAGCATCTCGCCACCCGGCAGGCCGCCGGCTTGTTCGACGTCAGCCACATGGGTGTGTACGATGTGCGCGGCGCGGACGCTGCTTCCTTCCTCGATTGCGTCTGCGGCAACGACTGCGGCGGCTTGATGCCCGGCGAATCTCTCTACACCCACTTCCTCACGCCCGATGCAGATGTAGTCGATGACACGCTCGTCTATCGCCGCGGCGCCGACAAGTATCTTGTGGTGGTCAACGCCTCCAACGATGACAAGGATCGCACATGGTTGGAGAGCGTGCGCGATGGCAAAGTGCGCATCGACAACGCCCGCCCGTGGGCGCGCACCTATGGCTACGAGGCCCGCATTCGCAATCTGCGCGATCCCAAGTCCGGCAACGACATGCGCGTGGATATCGCCCTCCAGGGACCGCGCAGCCGCGACATCCTGCTGGCTCTCGGTGTCGATGAAAAGACCCGGGCGCGCATCCTCAAGCTCAAGCGGACCGAACTGTGCGACGCGGTCGTCGGCGGTTTTGATTTGATCGTCTCTCGCACCGGCTACACGGGCGAGAAGATGGCCTTCGAGTTGTTCGTCCATCCGGACCGCGTCGTGGATTTCTGGACCTCGGTGTTGCATGCCGGGGAACCATTTGGCATCAAGCCCATCGGCCTCGGCGCCCGCGACTCGCTCCGCACGGAGGCGGGTTTGCCTCTATACGGCCACGAGATGGGAGATGGTTCCGGCAAGGGCGGCGCCCGCGACTTGGGTGTCGCCGAAGGTGGCTTCGGTTCATACGTCAAAGTCTACAAGCCGTGGTTCATCGGCCGCGAGGCCTATGTCGCCCGCGAGCAGGAACGCAAGGGCGTCGTCGTCCGTTTCCGCTTCGACGATCAGCGCGTCCGCATGGCGCACAATGGCGACCCCGTCGTGGACCAGAACGGGGCGTCTCTTGGTTGGGTTACCTCCTGCGCAGTGGACGCAGAACGCTTCCTTACGGGTCAAGCCTATCTTGATCTCGCTCACACTGCAGTGGACACGCCCATCTTCATTCACCAGGGCGGCGTGATGGATCGACCCGCCACACCTGCCAAGGTCGTCAGCCGGTTCCCGAAGTTGTAGGCTTGGAAAGTTGCATTTGAGCCACGCATGGGCAGCCAATGATGAAACTACAGGACCGCTTCATCAAGGTCTCGACGCAAGCCTTCTTCGCGGAGGCGCGCAACACCCCCGGCTACTCGTTTTTCGACTTACTCCACGGCTACGTCTATGCGCGCTGGCCCTATCTCTACATTGGAATTGGGACGGGGGAACACCCCCTCGCCAAGTGGTTCGCACGCGTGGCAGGTTGGTTCGATCGGCTCTCCAGCCACCGGAAGAAGCACGAGCCGGCTGAGTCGGGCGTTTCCTTCGCAGATACCTATCACGGTAAGGTCGTGCCGCTTGAGACCGCCGAACAGCTGGTTCACCTCCACGACGGATTCACAGTCCCCGACCTGGAGCAGGTCATCCCCTATAAGAGGGCACGTTCCATCATAATGAAGCACCCCGATCGCATCGCGGTGCTGGATTGCCCCTGCCGCGTCTCGCGGGAACATCCCTGCCTGCCCCTGGATGTCTGCTTGATCGTGGGGGATCCGTTTGCCAGCTTCATCCGCGAGCATCAACCCGACCGCTCACGTTGGCTGACCGCCGACGAGGCCGTTGCCATCCTCAAGGCCGAGGACGATCGCGGCCACGTGCACCACGCCTTCTTCAAGGACGCCATGCTCGGCCGCTTCTACGCGATCTGCAACTGCTGCGAATGTTGCTGCGGCGCCATGCAGGCCCAGCGCAATGGCACGCCCATGCTCGCCTCCTCGGGCTACGTCTCGCAGTTGGATGAAGATCTCTGCATAGGGTGCGGCGACTGCAATTCCTATTGCCAATTTGAGGCCCTCGAACTGGTCGACGGCCTGAACCATGTCATCTACGAGAAGTGCATGGGCTGCGGCGTGTGCACCAGCAAGTGCGATCAAGGGGCCCTTTCCCTTGTCCGCGACGAAGCCAAGGGAATTCCCCTCGAGATTTGCAATGTTGCTGCTGACGCTTTGCCAACTCCCATGTTGGAGTCTCTCCAGGCGTAGGTCCTGCTCGCCCCCTGTGGACGATCTCGTCGCTCCGGCCCCATACCCCGTGGGGGATTGACGCCCCTACCGAATCACCGCATAATCGCCGGATCCCAACGGAAGGAGCAATTGAATGAAAAACTCTGGCCTTTTCCAGGCCTTGCTTGGAATCTCGCTTGTGTTGGCCTTGCAGGCCTGCAATCTCCCTTCCAATACGCCCACGCCTGCCGCGGACTCGTCCGCTCCCGCCTCGGGTCAGCCAGCCGCCGTCGCCGGCGCCTGCAGCAATTCGCTTTACCCCGTGGTGGCCGGTGCCTCGTGGACCTACTCCGTCACCGGGATCGCGACCGACACATTCACACACTCGATCACCGATGTCAGAGCGGACGGTTTCACCGACCAGGACGTTTTTGCCAGCGGTGTGACGCGCAGCGGCGAATGGAAATGTGACAATGGCGCGCTGATCGCTCTCTCGCCGCTCACCGGCCCCAGTGCCGCCATCACCGCCAATGACATGACGGCCACGTTCCAAACCAAGAGCATGAGCGGCGTGACGTTGCCCGCAAGTGTGCACTCGGGCGACACGTGGACCCAGGATTTTGACGTGCAGGGCACCCAATCGGTCGGCGGACAGGACGTCGCCGCCCAGGGCAAGGTGGCATTCGAGTGCACGGCTGGCTCCACAGAGTCAACGACCGTCGCCGCCGGGTCCTTCGATGCGCAGCACGTCGACTGCAAGATCAACCTGAATATCTCGGTCAGCATCGGCGGTCTGCAGGTCCCCACCAGCTTCTCCGGCGATACGACCATGTGGTACGCCCCCGGCGTCGGCTTGGTCAAGATGGACGGCTCGATTCCGAATATCGGCAGCACCTCCATCGAATTGACCGCCTATACCATCCCCTGATCTATATAGCGGCGTGGGGCTTGCATCGTGCCAGCCCCGTGTCGTTCGTGGGCAAACAAGCGGCCTCCTGTGCGGATCGCCCTCGTGCAGGAGGCCGCTCCGCGCCTGCTTGCAGGGGGGCTGTGCGCGTTCCCCGCGTTTGCTTTTCGTGGCCTGAGTCTTTATACTAAGGCTTGAATCCCATTCATCCCAGCTGGCTGCGAGGAGGTCTTATGACGAATCGGGTTGGCCTGTGGATTGACCGCAAGGAGGCGGTGATCGTTTCCATCGACCAGAAGCGCACATCCATGAAGAAGCTGCAGTCGGGTGTGCAGCGTCTTGAATATCGGGGAGCGCCCCGCTCCAAAACCGCTTACAGTGCCCAATATGGTCAGGGGGATAACCAGTTGCACAGGCAGTATCTGCACCACCTCGACAAGTACTACAAGCAAGTGATCTCTCACTTGCAGGATGCCAACAGCATCCTGATCTTCGGCCCGGGCGAGGCCAAGTCGGACCTCAAGAAACGCCTCGCTCACGAGAAGGCTTCCCGCAGGGTCGTTGTGCTTGAGACCGCTGACAAAATGACGGAGCCTCAAATCCGGGCCAAGGTGCGCAAGCACTTTGAAGAAGAGACCACGGCCCGCCCACGGCGGAGCGCCTGATAGTTCACGCGAAAGATGGAGGGAAATATGACCAGGGACTCAGTTCGCCAGTATGCAAATTTGCTTGCCGTGCTCGCGGCTCTTACCGTCAACGTGCTGGCCACAACGCTCCCGCTGAACGGGCGGGACACCGGAGCCATCTCCGACCAATTCAAGGTCTACTTTGTCCCGGCTGGCTATGTGTTCGCCATCTGGGGTCTTATCTACATCGGCTGGATTGCTTTCCTCGTTTACCAGTTCCTTCCCGGACAGAAAGCGAGTCCCGGTTTAGAAAGCTCGGGTATCTGTTCGCCCTGAGCTGCCTCTTCAACGGTGGCTGGCTCTTCTGCTGGCACTGGGGGCAGTTCGGCCTGAGCGTTATTGTCATGCTTGCCCTGCTTGGGACACTCCTTGCCAGCTACCTGCGCCTCGGCGTTGGCCGCTTGCGTGTCGGTGCCGCGGAGAGATGGTGCGTCGACATTCCGTTCGGCACGTATCTTGGCTGGATCACCGTCGCCACGGTGGCAAATATTTCGGACTACCTGTTCATCGTGGGCTGGGACGGCTTCGGCCTGGCCCCGCAGGTCTGGGCAGTCATCATGCTGGCGGTCGCCTGCATGCTCGGGCTGGGCATGGCTATCACCCGTCACGACGCGGCCTACCTGCTGGTGCTGGTGTGGGCCTTCGTCGGCATCGCCGTGAAGCAGTCGGCTGAAGCGCTGGTCATGACGGCGGCCTGGGTGGCAGCGGCCTTTGCACTGGTGCTCGCGGTGCTCTCCCTGTTGCGGCGGGTCCCCGGCACCGGGCCCTCGCGGACTCTCTCGTAAGCGCAGGTTTTGGATTCCCCGAACGCGGCACAGACACCCCGGCCTCGGAATTCGCGTCCAACTTGTCGCTCTGCAGGCCCAAACATGCGCCAATCGCCCCATTTCACAGTCGTAACGCTTGCAGACGGGGTCTTTGCCGCGATTGCCGTAAACGGAGGAGCGGCCATCAGCAATGCGGGCATCATCGATCTGGGAGACCGAACCCTCATATTTGACACGTTCCTTACGCCCCAGGCCGCGCGCGATTTGCGCGTGGTCGCACAGGAATTGACAGGCCGGGACGCCGGGATCATCATTAACAGCCACTATCATAACGATCACATTTGGGGCAACCAGGTCTTCAGCCCAAGCGCGCATATCTTGAGCACCCACAAGACGCGTGAGTTGATCCTGAGCGAGGGCAAGAATGAACTGACATCTGCTCGCAAGACCTCTGCGGCACGTCTGCAGGCATTCCAGAAACAGTACAAAGAAACGCAGAACGAGCAAGAGCGTCAGGATCTACTTCTCTGGGTAGGCTACTATGAGGCGCTGGTCAACAACCTGCCAGCCCTTGAGGTTCGGCTACCTGACATCACGTTCCAGGATCGCTTGGTGATCTTCGGCTCGGCCCGAAGCGTCGAACTGATTCCTTTTGATGCAAGCCATACGGGGAACGACGCCATCCTGCACCTGCAGCAGGAAAGCATCATCTTCGCTGCCGATCTTGTTTTCAAAGACAGTCATCCCTACCTGGGCGAATGCGAGCTCAGCAAATTACTGGCAGCTCTCCAGGAAATAGGCGACATGCAAGCGACGACCCTCGTTCCGGGACATGGGCCGGTTGGAACCAGTCAGGACCTCGCCTCAAACATGGATTACATCTCAATGTGCTTTGATACGGCCCGCAGCTTGGTGGCGGCTGGCGACACGACTGCTGAGAGAATCAACGAAGTGGAACTGCCGGCAAGGTTCTCGAGATGGACTTTGGCGCGATTCTTTGCTCTCAACCTTGAATCGCTCTGCACTCAGATTGTTGGCGCTCAGAGCAATCCTTCCGATTGACCCGCATACCGATTTGGATACTGCGCCTCCGAGCGGGGCCACGCCTTCCCGCCGTTTCCTCGGCCTGCATTGCAGCGACGCGGCCAGGATACCCGGTGGACCAGAATTCTCCGCCCCCAAGTCGTCTCTGGGGACGGCCTACCCCGATTTGAAAGTCGCCGTCTGTTCCGGTTCAGGCGATGTAACAATCATCACTCTGTTTCGAGACCTTTGTCTCTCGCCATACCACGGCCGCGGAGTCTAGAATCCGGACGGACGCACCTTCCAGGGAGGCACTCATGCTCAAGTCGTTTCTGAAATTCGCGGGCATCACGATCATCACCATGGTTGTGACCTATTTCATCGCCGGCCTCGTCGCCCGTTTTCTCCTGGGGGGCGACGCGTATTATCCGCCTTCACCGACCGCCATCAGCTACTTGCGTGATCCGTCTGCGGCGGGCATGGCCCTGGTGATTTGGCCCGCTCAGGCGCTGCGGGGCCTGCTCTTTGCGGTCGCACTTTTCCCTCTGCGCAGGGCCTTCATTGAAATGGGCACTTGGGCTGGCGGGCTGGCCTTTGGCGCCGTCATCTTCGTCGTCGGCTATGTGGCAGCTTCCGGCGGCATGATCGAGCACTTCGTGTGGTTCACGGAATACCCCGTGAAATTCGCGATGATCACCTTCGTCGAAATTCTCATCCAGGTCCTGATCATGGGACCGTGGACGGTCCGTTGGGCGAAGCGCGCCGGTGTCTAGGAGAGATACCCAGTGAGCGTCGCGCCTCCATATCGTCCGGGCATCGCCGGATTCGTCGGACGATGCCTCGCTGTGGGCTTGGCCTACTCGCTGGCAAGTGCGGCAGCCGCCGCTCTGCTCGGCCCTCTGAGCCGCCTGCAACCGACTTGGGAGAACGGACTGGTTTGGCTGCTTGCAGGCACCCTCCTCTGCGCCGCCCTGACCCCGTTCATCCTGCGGTCGACTTGGTCCAGGCTGGACACTATGCTGGCTGTTTGGGCGGTCATAGTCTTTATCCGCTCGCTCGGCCTAGGCATCGAAGGTTCGCTCTTCAAGCCCACACAGGCCAATGCCGCCATCATCGGAGGATTCTTTGGGATCCTGATCGGCTTGCTGGTTGCCTGGCTTTCTGTCACGCTGTTCCTGCCCGCCTCAACCACTCAATCGGCCGACGCACCACGGACCTGGTGGGCATGGACATGGCGCGTGCTGCTGGTCGGCCTCGCCTACTTCGTCTTCTACTTCGTCTTCGGCGCCACCAATGCCCTCCTGTACACTCGTTCGTTCTATGAGAACAATCCCAAGTACGGCCTGTCTCTCCCGCCAACCGCCACGATCTTCCTGGCGCAGCTCATCCGTGGTCCGCTCTTCGGCCTCGGCTCGTTGTTCATCGTGCGCTCAGTAAACATGTCGCCTCGCAAGACAGGTATCTGGCTGGGCCTCCTGCTGTTTGTCGTTGGTGGCTTTGGCCCATATCTGGAAAACACCTTCCGCACCATGCCGCTAGGCTTCAATCTTGCGACCCTGACTGAGGTCTTCCTGCAGAACTTCCTCACCGGCGTCGTAGCGGCGGTTCTGTACGTACCGCCCTCACCGAAGAGCTGAGCCGGACCAAGCGGAGCGTCGCGGGTTTGCACGGGAGATGCTCCTGACCCTCCAATGGTAGAATGCGTCGACGGCAGCCTGCTTGAAACGGACCGCTGTCGAGCTGTTTTTCAGTCCCAAGCCCGCCGCAGGATTTAACGGTAGCAGGAGGCCCAGCATGGCAAAGACCACTGTTAAAGGCGAAGGCACCAAAGAGAAACCTTGGCAGCTAAAAACCCCCAGCGGATCTTCAGAGTATCAGATGTATCGCGATCCCAGCGAGAACCCTCCGGCTCTCGTCTGCGTGGTGGGCAAGACTGTACTGCGCTACCAGCTCAGGTGCATCGAGGATCTGCATGCCATGCTGAAGAAGCACGGCGACTGGATGCCGCTCGGCAGCGCTGATGAGCAGAAGCCGGCCGCCGAGGGCACGGTGGAAGCCTGGGGACGCTCACCGAAGAATCCGGTCGGCGGCTGGTATGGGCTCAAAAAAGGCTTGCGCGGCCGCTTCGGCATGTACCTGCCCCCGCTCATGGAGGCCCTGGGTCTCGCCGAAGTCGAGCATAACCCCAGGAACAATCGCATGCGGGCGCTCTAAGCCGCGTTACCTACCCGCTCCGAATAGCCACCACTAATACGCGCCACGGACGCTGGACGACCTCGCCCCCGGCGACTCGTGCCGCTTGGCCGCGCCCGGAAGGTAGAATAGGCGCAACTCGGCCCGGCCATCCTAAATGAAGAACTTCGACTCCCGGTACAACGACCTTCCCAAGACCGAGATCCATTGCCATTTGGAGGGTGCCGTCCGCACGCAAACCCTCATTGACGTGGCTCGACAATATGACTTGCCCCTGCCTTCCTACCAGGTCGACGAGCTCAACAAACACGTCAAGGTCCTGGAGCAGTGGCGGGACCTGGAGGCGGTTCTGGAGGCGTTTGCCATCGCGCAGCACAGTCTGGTGTCGCCGCAGGTTGTCGAGCGCATCGCTTGGGAGCTATTCGAGGATTCCGCGCACCAGAACATTCGCTTGTTCGAGGTCCGCTTTTCCCCCGACTGGGCTTTTACTCCGAATGGTCTGGATTGGGATGCAGCCCTCGCGGGCATCTTCCGCGCCAGAGCGCGTGCGGAACGCGACCTCGACATGGCCATCGGCCTGATCGCTATTACCTCGCGCAGCCGGGGGCCGGCTTCTTGCGTCAAGACCGTGGACTGGGCTATTCGCCATCGCGCCGAAATCGTGGGCATCGACCTGGCTGACAGCGAGCGCGATTTTCCCTTGCGGGAGTTCGTCCCTTCCGTGGTGCGGGCCAAGGAGGCCGGACTGAAGGTCACGATCCATACCGGCGAGGATACACCGGCATCCTTCGTGTTTGACACGATCCGGCTCGCCAATCCCGACCGCATCGGCCACGGCATCCATATCATCGATGATCCGGCAGCCATCGAATTGGTCAAGGAACGCGGCATTACGCTCGAAGTGAATCCCTGGAGCAACTACCTGACCAGTTCTGTCCGCCGAATTGAGGATCACCCTCTTAAGCGCTTATTCGATCTCGGCGTGCGCGTGACCGTCAACTCCGACGACCCCGAGGTGCTGGAAACCAACCTGAACAACGAATACCGCATCGCTCACGAGGTCCTGGGTATGAGCCTGGATGACCTGGCAACCTGCAACCGTTACGCCTTTGAAGCCTCTTTCATCCCGGAGTCGTCCAGAGCGGCCATCTGGGAACGCTATTTCGCCTGAACCTTCTTCAATTCCTGCCAAGTCTGCCACAATCCAATCACGCGCCTTCGCACAGCCGCTGGCCGGATTGTATAATCTCATCATGCGCGCCAGATTCCCCGTCACAGTCCATCTCTTTCTTTTTCGTCAGGATCAGATCTTGCTCTCACGCCGCTTGAACACCGGCTACCGTGATGGCGAATACAGCGTCCCCGCGGGCCATTTGGATGGGAATGAGACGGTGATCGCTGCCGCCATGCGGGAGGCCGAGGAGGAGATCGGGCTCCATCTCTCCCCGAACGACATTCGCTTTTGTGGTGTGATGCACCGCCAGGAAGATGATGAGCGCGTCGACTTCTTTGTCCGCGTCCTGCACTGGAGCAGTGAACCGTTCAACAATGAACTGGACAAGTGCGACGACCTCCGGTGGGTGGATCTCGACGCGTTGCCCGAGAACACCGTGCCCTACGTGCGGAAGGCTCTAAGCAACCTCCTGCATGGGCAGGTTTTTGACGAATTTGGCTGGTCCGGCGGCGTATGAAACGCCTGCTGGCGCTCCTCACGCTCTTCTCGATCGAGGGGCTGGCGGCCTTCTTGTGGACCTTCTTTTCCCCGTCCGAGGTCGGGCACGCTGTCTTCTTGTGGCTCTCGACCCAGCGCTTGCTGTTGTCCATAGTGGCGCTCATCGCTCTCTTGGCGCTCATGGCGTTGGCGCTCTCTGTGCGGCGTTCCCGTGCCGCATCGGACCGCATCCTCCAAACGTTTGATCGTTGGTGCATCGATGAGCAGCGGTTGGCGGCGCTGCTCATCCCTTTGATCGTTGCCCCGCTTCTGATTGCAGCGGCCATCGCGGAAGTGCTGCGTACGCCGCTTGAGTATGCTGCCTACCAGGCTTGGGCGCCCAATACTTTTCCACTCCTCCGCGCCGTCGTCGGAGCAATCCTGCCGCTCGTGTGTCTGTCCTTGCTGCTGTGCTTCGAGGCAGCCGCCTTTCTAGGCCTCCGCTACCGCCGCATCCTGACGACGCGCGAAACGTGGTCGTGGGGGCACATATCGACCTCCCTGATCTTTCTGCTTATCGCCGCGGCCGCTGTTTTCCACTGGATTATCCTCGCCTTTCAACTTCGTACCTTCGTCAATATCCCTGCCTGGTACTGGAAGATCGAACCGCTTCCCTTCTCGTGGCGCGACGGCTGGTTTGCACTCGGGTTTTTGGCCGTGTTCGGGCTCGCTTGGGTGGCAATCGTGCTCACTCGACGGATCGTTGCCGGTCTCCTGCTGATAGTTTTCCTCGGTTGGTTCCTACAGATCGGCGTCGGCGTTATGGGCGACGGCTTTGCCACCATCGGCGAGCGCTACTTCTCCACCTATCACAAGGCCTATGTCGTACAAGCCAGCCAAAGCCACGTCACGATTTTGGATGGCATCAGGCGCTATGAGGAACTCTTCGCCGCACACGCCTTCACCAGCACCAAGCCGCCCGGCCTGATGGCCTTCTACATGGGTCTGGACCATCTGGTCAACGGTTTTCCTTCGGCCTACGCGGACGATATCCGCTACGAGCGTCTATCGCGGGCCATCGCAGACGGTTTCCCTCTGCTTGCTCTTTTGATTGTTCCGCTGCTGTACGCGTTCGGGCGGAGATTTGTGGAAGACTCGACATCCTTCGGCCCCTCGGTCGCGCCTCTTCTGTACATGCTCGCCCCCAGCGCCGTGCTATTCTCTCTCTTTCCAGATCAGGCCATCTATCCGGCACTGTTCCTGATTGGCATCTGGCTGACGATCGTGGTCATCCGCCGCGGCTCCCTCCCTCTCGCCTTCGGTCTCGGCGCCCTGCTTTACCTGTTTGTGTTCTTTGCATTTACGATGTTGCCGCTCTACCCCTTTGCGGGCATCTACCTGATCCTCCACACCTGGCGCTCTCGATCCGGAGTACGTTGGGGACAGGCCATGCGCCTGGCCGCGGCCATCGGCCTCGGCACGCTTGTCCTCTTACGCATTGCTTGTTGTATTTCTGCACTACAACTTCCTCCCGCGTTTTGAGCGCACCATGGCCATCAATCACAATTTCGACTTCTACTTGCGCGTGGGACAGCCGCCGCCCGTTGGATCGGAAACCCTCGGCACGCGCCTCGGACAGATCCTCAACGCCGCCTGGATCAACAATCTCGATTTCGCGGCCGGAATCGGTTTCCCGATCTACATCCTGTTCATTGCGCAGGCCGTGCGCCGGATATGGCGCTTCCTCAAAGACAGGCTGACGCCGGCCGACATAGTCCTGATGAGTTTGTTGCTCAGTTTTGTGGTTCTCAATTTACTGGGGACCGCCCAGGGGGAAGTCCCCCGACTTTGGTTGTTCTGGCTGCCCATGATGGCGCTCTTCTCGGCGTTTGAGCTGCGGATCCACGCGCGCAAGCACCCGTCGGTTGTGTTTTGGCTCGGGCTCGCCCAGTTCATTACGATTGTCCTGACCTATCATTTCCAGGACCTCCGGATGTAGCCCCCATGATTATTGCTCTGTGCCGCTGCCCATGATCAAGCGCCTCCTGAATGCTGCTGCCGTCATACTCGTAGTTCTGATCTCCTGCGGGCTTCGTCTCTACGCGGCTCAGCGTCTCAACGTCGACTATGACGAGCCTGTCTACCTCGGGGCCGCCGTTGAGTACGCAAACGCTATGCGCATCGGTGATTTCAAGATGCTCGCGTGGAGCGAGAACACGTATGAACACCCGGCCCTCTACAAGATTCTGTACGGCGTCGTTCTTCTGGCTGAGCGGCCACTGGAAAGGCTGCCCGACAAGGATCTTCCTCGTCTCGCACCGATAGCGACCGCCGCAGCCGGGCCCTGGAACGTGGCCGCGCGTTATCTCTCCATATTCTGGGGAACGTTGGCTGTTCTCGCCCTTGCCCTGGTCAACCCGTTGGCGGGCCTGTTCCTGGGTATTGATACCCTCAGCGTGAAATACACCAGCGAGGTCTATCTGGAGGCCTTGCCGCTCCTCACCAGTCTGCTCTGCGCCCTGGCCTACAGCCGTTGGTACGCGCGAGCATCCGAGCCGCGTGCCTCGGCGCGGTCGCCGCTGTACTTGCTCATTTTATCGGGAGTGTTCCTTGGTATGACCGCCGCCAGCAAGTATGTTTACTGCGTCGTCGGGCTCGCAATTGTGATTCACTTCTTCATCGGCGTCTTCCAGCGAACGGTTGGCGCGGCGCTGGATCCCCCAGGTGGGCACCTGGGCACTTTTGGCGGTCGTAGTGTTCGTGGCTTTCGATCCATATCTCTGGCCGCACCCCGTCAGTCGACTCAGTCAGTCGATTCTTTTCCATGAGCAATTCCAGGATTCGCGTCTGGTACTGCAATATCACTATCCATGGTGGCAGCCGCTCCGCTGGCTTTCGGCCTTCTCAGCCTACTATGACTTGGGCCCTGCCAAGGCTTTTCTGTTGAACGTGGACGCGCTGATATTTCTACTTGCGATCATTGGCACCCCGCGGCTGTACCAAAGGCAGCCTGTCCTCTTCTACTGGCTCATCGTTGGCCTGGCTTTCCTCCTGGTATGGACGACGAAGTGGCCTCAATATACGCTGATCGTTCTGGCGCCCTTCAGCATGGCCGCCGCGCAGGGCGTGTTCACACTCTGGGAGCTCGGCGGCAGACTACTGCGTCGGAATCCGCAGGCGCAAGCCGCAGCAAGCTAGAAGGCTGCCAGCGGGGATGGAGGGCACTCCGCCCCGTAAATGAAGCTGGAATCGATTGCATTCTGTTCTGTTAGGTGTGCAGCATGATTGATGAAACGAAGTTCTCACCCGATCAGATTCGCGATTTCATCATCGCAGCCCACGGCAACCTGCCTCGCGTCCGTGAAATGCTTGCGGAGCACCCCGGCTTGCTGAACCTCCGTCATCAATGGTCGGAGGACGACTCCGAGACGGCCATCCAGGCCGCCGCGCAAGTCGGGAGCGTACCCATCGTGGAGTACTTGTTGGATCACGGCGCCCCCTTGGATATCTGCACCGCCGCCATGCTTGGCCGCAAGGATGTGGTCGAACGCATGCTCGACGAGGATCCCGCCCTGATCAACGCACGCGGCGCCCACGGGATTGGCATCATGCCGCACGCGGCCATGAGCAACAACCTTGAGTTGGCACAGGTGCTCTACGAGCGCGGCGCCAAATCCGGGATGTCGCTTGCCCTCGGAAACGCGGTCCAGCACGGCGATGCGCGCATGGCTCGCTGGATCCTGGAAGTGGGTCAGCCGGATCTCGACTGGAAAAATTACGAGGGCAAGAGCCTCATGACCATCGCATCGGAGACTGGCACGCAGGATATGGTGGAATTGCTGCGTGTGCATGGCATGAGCTAGGAGACTGGCTCGCCTCCCTCTCAACGCAGGCAATTGACAGTCCGATTGGGCGCCTGGTGACCTTATCCATGCGCGCTTCCTCATCTCCTCCCCGCTTTCCCGCAAGATCTAGTACGGGTCAGTACTGGGCAAATCAGGTTGCGCAAGATTTGCAGTTTGCTCAGGCCGCGGTCGTGCATTCGCCGGCTGGCGCGTTTGCTGGCAGCATGTCCGGTGGCACTCCCATTGTGACCGAGTTGCGCCCTTCTACGATGACATAGGCGGCTTGCCCAATCAAGGGTCGCTCGATGGCTTCGTCAACCTCAGAGTAAGAACATCCCTTCTCGCCACACGAACGGCGGCCGAGCGCTTAGAATATGCTGGCACCTGAGTTCCGGAGCATGGGCGCGACATCCGGATACCACGCCCCCAGATGGGCCCTGCCACGAAATCTGTGATCGGGGGCGGGGGCCCTGGGTGCCGGTCCATTTGGCCAACGCCCGCTCGCCCTGCGCCGGGGGCAAGGCTCTTCCTCAGGCTACACCAATGCAGCTCAAGGTCCCCACCACTTCATCCGCCCGGTTCGAGTATCTCTGCGCGTCCATTGTCATTCTGTGCTTTGTTGTCCTTGGTGCCCTCAGCGTTCAGAGACTGTCATTGACCGCTGACAAGTCTGATCATTACAAGTATGGCCTGAAGATCCTTTCACTGAACTCCACCCGGCTGGGTGGGGATGACAGCAAAATGCCAATCACGGCTTTGAACGCATTGCCCGCGAAGCTTGCATCCAGGTTACCCACGGGTAGTGCGAGGTCTATGCTGGAGCAGTTCTTCGTAGCCAGGTTGGTCACGATCCTTTTTTCGTCCTTTATTGCCCTTTTCGTTTTCCATTGGGCACGTTCCTTGTATGGCTTTCCGGGCGGGATGGCGGCCCTTATCCTGTATGTGCTTGACCCCAACATAATCGCACATTCCCAACTGGTCACCACCGACATCTATTCGGCTGGCATGACGCTCCTGGCTTGCTACTGGCTGTGGAAGTTCGCAAACAGCCGGCGCTACATCCATGGCGTGATTTGCCTGCTGGCTTTGGGACTTGCTCTGATTAGCAAATACGTTGCCCTGGCCCTCCTGCCCCTCTTCGTGCTGATGCTTGGCCTGCATGATTGGCGTGCACAGCCCGCCTCACGCGCGAGCTCCGGCCCCGCAGCCGGCCGGCTGGCCCGCAATTTGCTGATCTATGCAGCGGTCGCAATTGTCTCCTCCCTCGTCGCAATCAACCTTGGCTTTCTGTTCAATCGAACCTTGATGCCTTTCAAGGACTACCGGTTTCAGTCGCCGATGTTGCAGTTCCTGCGAAGAGACGTTGGATTCCTCGCACATCTTCCTACCCCGGTGCCGTATCCTTTTCTGAAGGGCTTGGACAGGGTCATGTACCGGGAACACACGGGGATTGGCTATGGCAAAATCTATCTCCTTGGACATCTCAAGGTGGCGGAAGGCTTCAAGGGATACTATTTCGTTGCTTCGCTCCTCAAGGTTCCATTGGCCTCCCAACTGGTTGTGCTGGGCTCCTTGGTCGTGTATTTTGCTCGAAAGCAGCGCAGGAGTTCATTCTTCTCAAATGAGCTATTCATGCTTGTACCCGTTGTGTTCTTTTCCATCTACTTCAACTTCTTTTATAACGCACAAATTGGGATACGGTTCTATCTGCTGATTTTCCCGCTGCTTTACGTTTTCGCTGGTGGCTTGCTTAAGAATTGGTCGGGCATTTCCATTGGATCTAGGGTGGGAATCTTCGTCCTGGCCGCCTACCTGGTCGGCTCAGTCGCATCCTATTATCCCCAGTACCTGGCATACTTCAATGAGATCGTCTGGGACCGCAAGACGGCCTACAAGTATCTCGCCAATTCCAATCTCAATTGGGGACAGGGTCAGAATTACTTGAAGGACTATATGGCAGCGCATCCGGAAGCCGTCTTTGAACCGGACCGCGTCCGCAGCGGTCTGTTGGTAGTCTTGCCCGATGAGCTCGTCGGGGTCACGGTCGATCCCGGCAAGTTCGCCTGGCTCCGAGACAACTTTCAACCCGTTGATACGGTGGACTACATCTATCTTGTCTACAAGATATCTCCGCTGGAGATAGAGCAGCTGTGTCGCACCAGGTCCATTTGTCCATGAATGGTCGCAGGATGGCATCGTGCAATTCGCAACGAGGAGTCCCGCGGCTGAGGTGTGTCATCCGCCACACCACCGGATTTGATTCGCCACTTCATCATCGCTGGCCCTCGGAAACGCGGTCCAGCACGGCGATGCGCGCATGGCTCACTGGATCCTGGAAGTGGGTCAGCCGGATCTCCGAGTGGAAAAACTACGAGGCAAGAGCCTCATGACCATCGCAGCGGCAACCGGCAGTCTGGAGCTGGTCGAACTCCTCCGCGAATTTGGCGCAGGCTAGCATTCGCGACGACTTTCGCCGGTCGGCCCGGTACTTTCTTCCAAGAACGAACCACGGCCCTTGGGCCGTGGTTCGTTCTTGTCTGTTGCGCAGCCTGCCGCTCACGTCTTTGGTTGCGCTCTGCTGTCGCCGGACGTCCGGGCCTGATCCCGGCCCGCTCGGTAGCCCAGCTGGCCGCGTGTGAGTATCAGAATGAGCACAGCGGGCACCAGCATGCCGATGCACATGAACAGGTCGGTGCGGACTACGCTCGGTGCGCTGAATAGTGGCTGCACGATACCAAAGGTGTTGATGCTGGTGTGCAGCAGGATCACCATAAACACGCTCCCGCCGGTGTGGTTGTAAACCCATGTGAAGATGATAGCCATGGACATCACCATCACGAAGAAGATCGGTAAGTTGATGGTGAGTAAAGTGGTAAGGTTGGCACCCGGCCCTCCCCGCTGAGCGACGGTCAGGAAGTCCGGGAGATGCCAGAAGACCCACAGTACGCCGAGCAGCAGCGTGCCCCGCAGTGGGCCGTACTGGGGTTGCAGGCGCGGCAACGCAAAGCCGCGCCAGCCGGGTTCCTCGCCAAGCGGCCCGCCGCCAAAGAAGATCAGCACGAAGCTCACAAGATAGACGATTGAAAAGTGCGGCGGGAAACCCTGAAAACTCTCCAGCGCCCCTGGCAGCACGGCAATTCCGAGCAAAGCCAGCCCCGGGACCACCAGCAGGATGAACAGATACCAGCGCCAGCTGACGCGCCATTGACTGATACTTTTCCGCCAGCGGAGCACACCTTCTTTCCCTTCTGTGACCCGCAGCATGATGTAGGCCGCCAGGAACGGCCCGAACGATTTGACGGTGAAAGCAATCGTGAAATCACCGTGCAGAATGCCCCACTGCGAAAGTACAAAGGGGGTCACCACGACCCAGGAGAATGCATACGCTATGAGAAAGAAGAACAGAAGCGGATGCCGCTGCATGGCTCGTGAAAGGCTTGTGGCTTCGGCGGTTGCTTGCCCGGCTGGTCTTGAGGTTCCCACGCGATTGGTCCCTTCTTTACGCTGACTACAGTCTGAAATAGTAAACGGGTGCAAGCGCTACGAGCGCCGCCGCTGCTTGCACTGCCAGTACCTGGAGCGCCGGCTTTGGGTGTGGCGGCAGCCACCTGACAGCGAAGTACGCTTCAATCGGGATTTGTCCTGCCATGAGGATCTGGAAGATGTGCGCGGCGGTCCCCTCATCCGCTTGGTGGACAATGCCGAACCTCGCAAAGAAGTACCACTCCGTCGCGATGACGATAAGCGACATCGCCAGAGGGAGGAAGGCGCTCGGCTTCCTAAATAGCGTTGAGAAATTCATGTGTGAGCCCCCGTGGCGCGCAGTTTCTTGTCGCAGGACCTCGAACGAATTGTACGGCAAATCCATCCGGCCCGCGTGCTGCCGCGAGCTAGGCCACCTGCGTGTGCGCTCGCCGCCTTGGGCTCTTCCCCATGACCGCTGCAACTAGTGCCGCGCAATGCAGCGAGAATGCCTCGGCAGCCGTTTGTGAATCAACCCCTAGGCAAGACCGGCAAAGTAGTCTGTTCTGATCTCCAATCCTGTTGTGCCCAGGCGCTGGATCGCATCCCTGAAAGAATCCACCATTCCGCGCGGCCCCGAAATGTAGAAGATGGAGTCGCGATACTCAGGCACCGTCTTGCGTATCAAGTCCGGGGTGACTCGGCCGACTTTCCCGGACCAGTTCGCGGGCAGGTTGGTGTTCTGGGTTACGGTGTAAATTGTCCGGATGCCCAGTTCCTTCTGGGCCCGATCGAACACATCCTGGTATACGAAGTCGTCGACCGTTTTTGCCGCATAGAACAGCGTGATCGGCCGTCTCTGACGATGGTCCAGCAGGTACTTGATCATGCTTCGAAAAGGCGTGACGCCGATGCCGCCCGCAATGAAAATGCATGCCTGCCGCGGGTCCTCTGGCAGGACGAAATCGCCTGCCAGCTGGGACGCCATCAGGATCGTTTCCCGGTTCAGCGCCAGCAACGCCTTCTTGTAGGAGCTCGAGGCCGGAGGGATCTTGACCGCCAGCCGGATATTGTGTTCCGATGGCGCCGATGCCAGGGTGAAGTACCGCCGGTTGCCGCGCGCGTCCGGACGCGGGTGCGCCAGCGTCCACTCCATGTACTGACCCGGGCTGAACCGAAAGCGCGGCGGCGCTGCAAAGACGAACTCGTACGTGTCCGGCGCGATGCGGTTACGTTCCTTGAGCCGCAGAACGTGCCGCCGCTTCGGGCTGACGGCGAATGCGTAGATATTTCCGAGCAGGATCGCCAGTTCGGGCGTCATGAAGACCGGACCGATGTGGAGTTGCGGCGCAAACAGTAGGCCCACGATGGCCCCGTAGTAAATACGCTGCCTTCCGGTCGGCGGGGTTGTCAACGGCTCGGTCAGAATGATGAAGGAGAAGAATAGCAGCGGCGAGGACCACAGCACTTGCTGCATCGTGGCCATGAACCGCGTCCCGCCGAAGACCGCCGCAAACCAGGTCACTCCCAGCGCAGTCACCAGGAAACTAAGCACCAGGTCAAACCGTTCCAGCTTGCGGACCACCAGCAGCCCGGCGATCAGCACAAACGGCAGCATCGGCCCGCTCCCCACCCACCAGCTGGCAGACTGGTTGAGCGTGAGGTAGGTCAGAGCGACCGCGAAGGCCGCCGGATTGAACAGGTGTTTCCCGTCCAGAGCCACCAGGTACTTGGACGCCATGGCCAGCACCGCTGCCCAGCCGAGGAACCATAGATCACCAGGCGTGCGGACTGGCGTAATGATCAGCGCCAGGATCAGGGCCGTAATGTACAGCGACTCCACATTGGCCGGCACACCAAACGTCCGCGAGAAGATGCGATTCGTGATCCAGCAGACCGCCACCAGGAATCCCGTCGAGAACACGAGCGCCCACGGATCGTAGGGCAGCCGCCCGCCTGCGCTTAGGACGACGGCCACTCCCAACAGGAAGATCAGGGCATACAGCACCAGCCGGTACGTCGTGATCTTGTTGAGCTGGTTATCGAGGGTTCTCATCATTCAACAGGTACCTGTAGAAGTCGGTGGTAAGCGTAGCAATCCCATTCCGGTCGATCATATAGGCTTCGAAACCCTCCAAAGCCTCAATGAAATAGATGCCTTGCCGTCCCATCGCAAACGCGGCCGTTGCATACCGGTCGGCTTCGCAAACGTCTGGACCGATGACGGTCATGCTGACGACCTCGCTCAGGGGATCGCCCGCATCCAACGGGTTGTAGATGTGCGGCCCCCGGATGTACGTGCCGGAGGTCGCCACGCCGCAGTCCGTCAGCGAAAGCGCCTTGACGATCTCGTCCGGGTTGAACGGGTTGCGGATGCCGACGCGCCAGCTCTCGTCTTCGCCATTCTTGCCGGCCATCTGGATATCACCGCCCGCATCGATGTAGAAGTTCGCCGCCCCACTTCGTCGCAGGATTTCGGCAGCCTGCAGGATCGCCCAGCCCTTGACCACTCCCGAGGGGTCATACCCCTCGCCGCGTCGGATGTTGAAGTATCCATTCGTCTCAAGGCGCGTCTGTTCAGCCAGCCCGAAGATGACTTGCACGTCCTGGCTGGCGGCATCCAATGTGAGTTCGTTTCGGTTGATTCTGGAAATTTCGCTGTCGTCCTTGTACGTGCTGAATTTGGCGTCAACGCAGTCAAAGTAATCGAAAACCGTGGCCAGCAGGGCCTCGGTCGCGAAAGCATCGACAACTTCCACGGTCACGGGCATGCCCATCTGAACGCGCAGCTGCTTCACGTTTAGTTGCGGGCGGCCTGCAGCGCCGAGCGCAGCGACATCGCGAATCCCTCGCTCGTCAGCGTCGCCCCGGAAATGATGTTGACGTTTGCGCTCTGTGCCTGGATGGCCTCCTGCTGAAGATAGGGCATCGCGATTGAATTGATCTGCACGGAAGTGCGGCGATCGTTGGGATACTGCAGGAATTGGACGGATTTCACTGATCCGCCCTGAATGTTCACTTGGACCTGCACAAGGCCATAGTATGCATCGATGGGCGACCCTTGGAACGTTCCGTTCTTGTAGCCGGAGGCGACTGCTGTGGCACCGACCGACTGTCCGGACACGGCAGCGGTCGTCGAGGCTGTTGAGGAAGAGCTAGTGACGGCTGCGGAATCTGGCCGGCTCCATCGTTCGTAAAAGACGTACGCGCCGAACGTGAGAACCACGAAGGCTGACAGGAACAGCTTCCGGATGCTCCGGCCCGGGTCGGAAGGTAGGCGAAATTGGTTCCTGGACATGGCTTGCTCCCTTGGATGACAAGACTGTGCGCTGCGGTGAAAATCGTAGCATGCCTGGATGACAACCAGATGAAACCGCCGCCTCTGCCGGCGCCGCCGCCTGTCGCGGTCGCCCTCGAGCTCTTGGGTTACCTGACGGCCTCGTCGGCATGTCCACCGGCAGGCAGGCTTTGATAGACTCTGAGCGTGGAAATCATTACCCTCCCGGCCAAAGAGTGGCAGGCATACAGGGCGTTGCGGTTGAGGGCGCTTCTGGAGGAGCCGCAGGCATTCAGTTCGTTATACGCAGACGCCCTCGCAACCCCTGAAGAAACATGGACGACAAGGCTTCAGGAGGCTTCAGAGGCTGAGAGCACCTGGTTGCTGTTTGCACGGGAGAATGGCAGGCTCGTGGGAATGATTGGCGCCTACATGGAGCAAGGCGCCAGCGACACCGCCACCGTTGTGTCGGTTTTTGTTCCGAAAGAAGAAAGAGGCCAGGGCATTGGCACAAGACTCATGGAGCGCATGCTGGACACCTTGTCCACGAAGCCTTTTCTAAGCCGGGCGAAGCTGTTGGTCAACAAGCATCAGACCCCTGCCCTTGGTCTCTATCGGAAATTCGGCTTTCGACAGACTGGAGCGCAGACTGTCCAAATGGGAGACGGAAATCTGGTCGAGGAGCTGACCATGGAAATATCATTCCCATCGCCGTCGGAAGGCTCCTCATGACACGTCGTTTTTTGATCCTCGCTGCCATCCTGGGCCTGATGGGGCTGGCAAGTTGCCAACCGGCAGCCCAATCAGTCATTGGCACGCAGACCGCCTCGGCACCCGGAACCGCCTCACCATCGCCCACCGAGGTGCCGACCTTCGCGCCGATCGCATCAACCCCGCCCACGGCAGACGTTTCGTCTCCGCTTGCGATCGCTGCCATGCGGGCCAAAGCCTATCCCGGCAGTGACATCGTGGTAGAGCAGACGCTGTCTGCGGGCTCGGGTTATGGCCGCTATCTTGTCTCGTATCAATCCGACGGCTTGAAGCTGTTCGGTCTCCTCACGATTCCTGACGGCGACCGGCCCCCGGGAGGTTGGCCCGTGATTCTCCTCAATCACGGCTATATTCCGCCTGCCGAATACTCAACGGACCTGAGCTATGCCAGGATAGTGGATCCGCTCGCCTCAGCCGGTTACATCGTCTTCAAACCCGATTATCGCGGCCACGACCGCTCCCCCGGTGACCCCGAGCAGCCCTACGTCTCTGCCGACTACGTTACGGACAGCCTGAATGCCCTCGCCTCGATCAGCATGTATAAGGATGCCAACCCGGATGAGATCGGCGTATGGGGCCACTCCATGGGTGGAAATGTCACACTCCATGAACTTGTGATTGCACATGATCTGAAAGCGGCAGTGATCATGTCGGGGGTGGTTGGGTCGTATAGCGCCATCATTGACTGGTGGGCCGCGCGGGTCGCGACCGGTGTTCTGACCACGCAGAATGACCTGCAAACTGACCAGGCCTTACTCCAAATGATCAGCCTTCATGGAACACCGCAATCCGATCCCGCCTATTGGGGTGCCATCGATCCGACGTTCTTTCTCTCAGACGTAAGCGTGCCTGTGCACATTCAAGTCGGCACCGCCGACCGCGTGGTTCCCCCGAGCTTCGCGCAGGAATTGGCTGCTCAACTCCACGACGCGGGCAAGACCGTAACCTATCATTCATACCCTGGCGCGGACCACAATCTCTCTCCGGACACCTCTGCCGCCATGGCAGAAGCGGTCGCATTTTTCAATCAATATCTGAAGTGACACGTGAGGCGTGCCAGGCGGGGGAAGCGTTGTAGTGCCACATCTCGGAACCATACGCTTCCTGCGGCACGACCATTGCAATCGCACCCCGATAGAGAGCACCGGCGCCGCGGCTCTGCCCAAGGCGACATGCTATACTGGCAAACTGTATTTTCGACAGGTGGGTTGCGCGCAAATTCACGATCAGGTGCGCGGACACCACAAGCGCGGCGCCTTAGCCGTTTTACCAAAGGAGATAGCACGATGATTACTGTTGAGAAAAGCATTCATATCAACAAGCCGATCGCCGATGTTTTTGGGTTCATCAGCGATTTCTCCAACGACGCCAAGTGGCAGGCCGATTTGGTCCGGTCGGAGAAGACCTCGGATGGTCCGATCGCTCTCGGCAGCACCGGCATCGTGGTCCAGAAATTCATGGGCCGGGAGATGAAGAACGACATTGTGGTGACCGCCTACGACCCACCCAAGCACTTCGCCGGCAAGACCACTTCCGGCCCCGTGAAATTCGAGTTTGATTCCAGGCTTGAGGACATGGGCGGCGGCACGCATGTGACCATGAAGATGACCGGCGAGGCCGGCGGCTTCTTCAAGATGGCAGAGGGGATGCTGCAAAAGGAACTGGAAAAGACCTTCGAGCGGGACTTCGCCAAGCTCAAGCAGGTCTTGGAAGCCTGATCGATTTACAGGCCGCCGCCGGCAGACCCGCTCACGGCTTCGCCGCGCGCCTCTTCAGAGCCGCCAGTCGGGCCGCCTCGTTCTTGGCAAACCACTCATCCTTGCCAAGTTCAACGACGGCTTTCTCGAAATAGGGTCTCGCTTCATCCATCCGGCCGAGCTCGGCAAGGTTCTCCGCAATCTCCTCGAATACGTACCCGTCTGCCGAGCCGGCTTGCTTGTGTTCGGCCTCGAGCGCCTGCTGGATTGCCAGGGCCTCGTTGCAGCGCCCGAGGGAGCGCAAGCAACGCGCGACTGACCACTTGGCGATCTGGATTTGCTCGGGCTTGCCGCGTGCGTTCCACTCGGACTGCGCTTCGTTAAACCACTCCAGCGCCTCAGCGAAGCGCCCCATCGCATGCAGGTCCCACGCCCCGTTGTTGAGTATCGCCGGAATCAAGCCGTGTGCCTTGGCATCCTTTGACCTGCGCGCCAGATCCAGCCCGCGTTGATTCCAGGTGATCGCTTCCGGAGCGCCGCCCAAAGTGATCGCTACCATGTGCGCGGCATCGACAGCCAGCCCATCCAGGTGCGCTGCTTGGGCCCGCTCCCAGGCACCGATGAAAAGCGCCCGCGCCTTTTCCTTCTCGTCATTTGAATTGTAGGTTCGCCCCCTTTCCAGCAGGTAGCGGACATGCGGACTGGCGTCGGCGTTTGCCAGGTCCTTTTCCACATCGTTCAGTACCTCGTGGGCTTCCTCAAAGCGCCCTCGCAGGGAGTACGTTCGGGCGATTTGCGTGAGTAACTCGAGGCGTACATCGCCCTCTGCGGAGCCTAGAGCGTCACGAAAACGCTCTTCGCTGGCAGCAGGATCACCGTACTCCCAGAATAACTCAATATCGATCGCATTCCCGGATTCTTGCATGGTTCGGTCTCCTCTAAGTCCGTTCGGTCGCTCAGTGGCAGCGCGGCCGCTGGAAACGCCACTCGTCACCGTGCCTACGTGTCCGTTTTGCCCTCGCGGTAGAAACGGACCTCCACTTTCTCAACGGTAACCAGGATCCCGCGCTGGATGGCGCCCTCCGCAAACGTCAGGAAGTCCTCGATCTTGTCTTTCGCATCGACGATCTCGATGATGATCGGCAGATCTTCGGACAAGCGCTCGATCTTGAAAGTGTGGATGATCTTGGTATGAGCGCCGAAACCCATCATGCCGCGCAACACGGTGGCACCGGACATGCCGCGCCTCTTGGCTTCTCTCACCAGCCACTCATACAGCGGCTTGCCGTCGATCCGATCACTTTCGCCGATGAAGATCCGCAGCAGGTAACTCTCGGATGTTGACATCAAATTATCTCCACAGCAGCGCCGCCACGGTCCGACCGGCCCAGACGGCCCCCAGTCCGAGGACAATATGCATGCTCAGGTTTGCGAAGGCAAGCGGCGATTCCGAATCGCGAAACAGGTTTATGGTTTCATTCCCAAAAGTGGAAAATGTTGTGAAGGCACCCAGGAAGCCAGGCAGCATGACGGCGCGAACATCCGCGCCCAGGATGCCATGGGTTTCGACCAGTTGGGACAGCAGGCCGATCACGAAACAGCCCAGGACGTTCACGGCAAGGGTACCAAACGGGAAGGAAGCGGTCTGGGTGAGTTGTTGAACGTACCCGCTCACCGCGTACCGGAGAACGGCACCGGCGAATCCGCCAAGGCCGACAAACAGAAAGAGCCTGCTCATGCTGAGTGATCCTCCACTTAAGTCTGGTAGGAGTCATCAGCGCGAGGGCTCTTAAGGGCGGACTCCATCGCCGCGCGTGGGCGCGATTATACCGTGGCCGCCGCTATCGCTTACTTCGCGTCGGCGAGTTTGTTCGTTCCCGCCACCAGCATGGCGACACATCCCACGTCGTTGCGAGGAGCGCAGCGACGATCGCGAAGCATCCTGCCGCCGAAGGCCCTCGAAGGGGAAGGAAGCAATCTCCTCCCCGCGCCAATGCCCCCGCTACAAGTGCGCCGTCAACCGGGCTGGCGTCCGCTCCTTTGGCTCGACGATCACGTGCGCCCGGTCGCCGTGCATACCGCCTGGTCGAAACACCTGGTCGCGCCGCACCAATCATCAGATCCTTCAATCGCCAGAGCACCAGCGCTCCTCAGATGCCGGGCCATGCTATACTCCCGCGAGGTCAGCGCAGGAGTAGACAATGGCTCACAAAGAAATCCATATGGAACCGGACAAGAGGATTGCATTGGTGGCCCATGACAACAAGAAGCAGGATCTCGTGGAATGGGCCAAGTTCAACCGCAACCTGCTGGCGCATCACAGGATCTATGCTACGGGGACAACCGGCGAGGTGCTGGAACAGGAGCTCGGCTTTGAGATCAAAAAGCTCCAAAGCGGACCTCTCGGAGGCGATCAGCAAGTCGGAGCCATGATCTCGAACGATGAGATCAATTTTCTGATCTTCTTCTGGGATCCGCTCGAGCCGATGCCGCACGATCCCGACGTAAAGGCGCTGCTGCGAATGGCGGCCGTCTGGAATATCCCTATCGCTTGCGATCGCGCCTCGGCTGATTTCATGATCTCGTCGCCGCTGATGGACGGTGAATACAGCCGCCTGATCCCCGACTACGATGAATACAGAAAGCGAAGACTCCCGGCAGCCGAGTCCACGACTTGACGCCGGCGGCTCCTTCAAAACGAATCCGATAGATAAAAGACACCGCCTTCGGGCGAGCGAGCTTCGAGCTCGCATCGCCTCGAGGGCGGTGTTTATGTCCTCAGGCCAACATCCTACGAGTGCGCCAGCAGCGTGAACACGTCCTCCAGCGTCGACTCGACCGTCTCGATGGACTTCACGCCGATCTTGTTCTTCTTCAAGTACGCCGTCAACCGGGCTGGCGTCCACTCCTTTGGCTTGACGATCACGTGCGCCCGGTCACCGTGCAGGCTCGCCTGCGCGATGCCTTCGGTCACGCTCAGCAACTCCACCGCTTCGAGTAGCGGCGTGGCGGCCAGGTCCCAGGCTGCCCCCTTCAGGTACTCCGCCTTCAGATTCGCGGGTGTGTCCAGGGCGAGCAGTTTGCCCTTGTACATGAACGCCGTCCGGTTGCAGTGCTCGGCCTCATCCATATAGTGCGTGGTAATAAAGATCGTCGTGCCCTCGGACGCAAATTGGTACACCAGATCCCAGAACTCCCGGCGGGCCACCGGGTCCACCCCGCTGGTCGGCTCGTCCAGGAACAACAGTGGAGGATGATGGATCAGCGCACAGCCCAGCGCAAGCCGCTGACGCCAACCGCCCGATAGCTCGCTGGTGAACGCTTTGCGGCGCGGCTGCAGGCGGGCCATGTCCAAGACCTCGTCAACGCGCCTGGCCTCGCTTTCCTGGGGAATTTCATACACGCCCGCATAGAACTTGCAGGTTTTCCTCCACCGTGAGGTCGTCATACAGGGCGAATTTCTGCGACATGTAGCCGATGTGCGGCTTCACCGCCTCGGCATTCTTGGTTACGTCTATACCCAGGATTTCGGCAGTGCCTTCCGTCGGCGTGAGCAGCCCGCACAGCATGCGGATCGTCGTGGTCTTGCCGCTGCCGTTCGGCCCCAGGTAGCCCAGCACTTCTCCCGGCTTGACCGAAAACGTTACGTGATCCACCGCCGTGAAGTCGCCGAACTTTTTGGTCAGACCCCGTACCTCAAGCGGAAGGACGGGCTTCGCCATTCGCGACCTCCTCCGACTCGAGTAATTGAATAAACACATCCTCCAGCGTGGGCGCCACGGGCACGAGGTGCGCCACGGACACGCCTGCCTTCTTCAGCCGCCCGGGCAGCCGTTTCTTTGGCCCTTCCGGTGAGCGCACGCGCAAATGCAGGTAGCCGCCGAAGGAGTGCACGTCTTCAACGTCCACATCCTGGTCTGCAATTTCACGCGCCTTCATCTGTGGCTCGGCAGCCAGCTCCAGGATGCGACCGGCCAGGCTTGCCATCAAGTCCCGCGGCGCACCGGAGGTCAGCGCCCGGCCGTGGTCCATGAAGATCACCCGGTTGAATCGCATGGCCTCATCCATATAGGGGGTGCTCACCAGTACGGCCGAGCCCTCCCGCAGCAGCCCGATCAGCAGGTGCCAGAATTCCTGTCGCGCCACGGGATCGACGCCACCGGTGGGTTCGTCCAACAGCAGGACTTTCGGCCGATGCACCAACGCAGAGGCGAGCCCGAGCTTCTTCTGCATCCCACCCGAGAGGGCGGCCGCGCGCCGGTCGGCGAACTCCTCCAGCCCCGCGAAGCGCAGCAGGTCCATCGAGCGCTCTTTCCGCTCGGCGACATCCATGTCAAAGACTTCCCCAAAGAACTCGAGGTTTTCCTTGACCGTCAGGTCTCCGTACAGGCTGAATTTCTGCGCCAGATAGCCGATTTCCTCGCGCGCCTTTTCGACCTGGGCGGGAATGTCATAGCCGGCCACGCGGATTGTTCCGCTCGTAGCTTGCAGCGCCCCGCATAGCAGCCGCATGGTGGTCGTTTTCCCGGCACCGTCCGGGCCGACCAGACCGATCATCTCGCCGGCTTTCACTTGCAGGTCAAGACCGTCGACCGCGCGCACCGGGCCAAAAGTCCGAACGAGGTCGTGAGTCTCCAGTAACGTTTCCTGCTTCATGCTCACTTGGTGGCGAAGGTCACGTCGGCGGGCATGCCAGGTTTGAGCTTGCCCTGCGTGTCCGTCACCGTCAGTTTGATCGCGTACACCGTCGAGCTGCGCCCCTCCACCGTCTGCACGTTGCGCGGCGTGAATTCCGCCTGATCCGAAATGTACGTCACATCCGCCGTGAAGGTCTGCTCCGGGAACGAATCCACCTTGACGCTCGCCTGCTGCCCCAGGTGGATCTCCCCGTAGCGATCCTCCGGCACGTACACCGTGATCGTCAGCTGGCGGATGTCTCCCATCGTCAACGCTGCCGCCCCCGGCTGCACGTACTCCCCCGGCTCCACGCTGCGCGTCAGGATCACTCCATCCCTCGGCGCATACACCGTCAGCTTCCCCAGCTGGGCGCCCAGCAGGTCCAGGTTGGCTTGCGCCTCCGCCACCGCTTTCTGGCTTTGATCGTAGGCTGCTTGCCCCTGGTCCACCGCCCCTTGCGCCGCTACCACGCTCGCCGATTGATCGTCGATCTGCAATTCCTGCAACCGCTGCAGCGCCGCATAGTACGCCTCTTGCGCCACCTGCACCTCCGCCCGCGCCTGCAGAATCGCATCCGCTTCCTTCGTGCTCAGCAGCGCATCGTACGCATTCTGCGCATCCGTCAGTTCCGCCTTGGCCGCATTGAACTGCGTCTGGCTCACGTCCGTCAGGTACGCATCCCCCGTGCACCCGTAGTACACGTTCACCAACTTCTGGTTCTGAAGCACGTAGTTGTCATTCGTCCCACAGTGCGTGCTGTTGTAGCGCCCCTGCGGCGCTTTCGCATCGTTCGAGTTCTGCGCCCGCGCATCCACGTCCTTCGTCACCTGGTAGGTCACCCGCGCCGTCAGCAGCCGCTGCTCCACCGCCAGAAAGTCCGCCTCCCCCACCGACGCCGACACCGTCGCCAGGTTGCCCTTCGCATCGTCCCACGCACTCTGCGCCGCATCCACCTGCGCCTGCATCGCCTCGATCTGCTCCGAGCGCGCAAAGTACCAGTTCGGTTGGTCAAACTGCTGCTGCTGCTTCGAGAACCAGTCCTGCAGCCGCGTCGCCTTCCCCGCCGCCAGCGCCGCCTCCAGCGCCTGCTGGTACTGCGCTTTCGCAATCGCCAGCGAATTCGCCGACGTCACGCTCGCCGCCTGCGCCGACGCCAATCCCGCCGCCGCCACCTTCTGTTGTTCCTCCAGCAGCGCCCCGTCCAATACCAGCAATTTGTCCCCCGCCTTCACACTCTGCCCTTCGTCCACCAGCACCTGCAGCACGCGCCCGCTCAGTTCCGGCGAGATGTTCACGCTCACCGTTTCGATCGTCCCCGAAGCTTTCAGCGCCGTGCTCGCCGTCCCTCCCAGCGCCCGCACCCCGTAGTAGCCCGCTATCGCCAGCACCACTACCACCACCACAATCACTGCCCCTGTCGGTATTCGTCTCTTCATTTCCTTCTCCTTCTTCCTATCCGCGGCCCCTAGTCCAACCGCTTCCGAAAACGCCACGCAGCCAGAGCCAGCATTGCTATTCCGAAAATGCCGAGAGCGATCGTCTGAGGGATGATGAAGCTCAGCCCAACGCCCTTGATCACCACTGCCCTCATCATATAGATGAAGTAGGTCGTCGGCAGCAGGTATCCCGCCCACTGCAGCACCAGCGGCAACGACGCAATGGGGAATATGAAGCCGGAAAGCATGAACGCTGGCATGAGCACCGGCATGGTCATCAACTGCGCCTGCTGCTGAGTCTGTGCCACTGTGGAGATCACCAGGCCGTAGCCCAGCGTAGGCAGCAGATACAGCCCGGTCAAGGCCATCAGCAAGAGCAGGCTGCCCCTGATCGGAACGCCAAACAACAATACTCCAACCAGCAGGATCAACAGCGTATCGGCATAGGACACGAGGATGTACGGGATCAACTTCGCCACGATCAGTTCCCAGCTGCGGATGGGCGTCACGATCAATTGCTCGATCGTGCCGCGCTCGCGCTCGCGTACGATGGCCAGCGCTGTGAGGCTGGTCGCCGTTTGGAACAGGATGATGGCGATCAGGCCGGGGACAATGTTGTAACTGCTGAGCAGGTCGGGGTTGTAAAGCACTTGGGTTCGCACGTCAATCGGAGCCTGCGCACCAGCCGCCCTGCCATCAAGCACCACGTTCTGCGCTCGGATGCTCGCCCCTTCGGCTTGGCCGGCGAGTTGGATCGCCGACAGTGCCGCGCTGGCGACAGTTGGATCGGAACCATCCAGCAAAACCAGTACTTGCGCCGGGGTGCCTGAATGGATGTCGCTGCTGTAGTCCACAGGAATCACGATCCCCACCTTGGCCTTACCGCCTGCGATCAGATTGGTCACGTCCGTCTGGCTGTAGACTGAATAGTTGTATGAGAAGTAGCCTGTGCCATGGAACGCGTCCAGCAGCGACCGCGACTGTGGCCCGCCGTCCTGGTTGAACACGGCAGTGGAAATATTCGTAAAGTCCGTGTTGTTCACGTATCCCAGCAGAACCAGCTGCAGGATCGGCATCATGAACACGAATATCAGCGTGCGCGGATCGCGCCACATCTGGGTCAACTCTTTCTTGATCAACGCTCTAAGTCGTCGCATTTCACCTCAACAAAAGCCTGTGGCGCACGTCTGTGGCCGAATACCTACTGATCCTCGGCCTGCAGCGAATCGACCAGCTTGCCCAGCAGTCGAATCAGCTGTGCCTGCTCATCCTCCGAAAAGTGCCGCAGCACCCGCAAAACCCGCTCTTTCATGTAGCTCTTGGCCGTCTCTATGAATTGATTCCCGCGCTGTGTCATGCAAAGCCGGACGACCCGGCGGTCATTCCGATCCTGGAGGCGTTCCACAAACTTGGCGCGCACCAGCCCGTCTGCCATGCGAGTGGCGGAACTGAGCGGAATCCCTAGCTCCGCGCTTAACTCGCCCATCGTGGGAGGCTTCTCGCTGCTTCGCAAGGCAAACAGAATCCGGAACAGGAACGGGCGCTCTTCCGGATTTCCCCGGCTAGTCTCCCTGATGCGCTTGAGTTGCTGCTGCATGCTGGCCAGGCGTTCATCCGGGAAAACGAGCGTCGGATGCAGCCGCAGCAGGCGCTGCAGCAGCTCGACAAATCGGTCGGCCGAACGGTCAAGGCTGGGTGTACTCTTTACTTCCATTTTGGAATATTTCCAAGACAGAACATTCTACCTTCTTCATCCTCTTTGTCAAGAGGCACTACAATCTTCGTTGCGAGCAGGGTTCCCCTGCGATTGGGTTGCACCCCGCCGCCGAAGGCCCTCGAAAGAGCGGGCCCCGGCCGCGGAAGGCAGCGAGTATGCCGGCCTGCCCGTCGTCGTTGCGAGGCGGGCGCCATTCCCGACGATCGCGAGGCATCCTGCCGCCGAAGGCCCTCGAAGGGGTAGGCTCTGGAAGGGAAAGGAAGCAGTCTCCTCACCCCCCCATCGCCGTTGCGAGGAGGGTGTTCTTCCCGACGTGGTCGCAGATCCTGCGAGCAGTCCGCAGGGCAATCTCCGCGTTGACACCGGAGTGCCACGCATGCCTACCGCAAACCCTCGGCATGAATACATGACTGACCAGTCAGTTATTATTGTACGCGTTCTCTTTGGATTGTCAAGAGCCGGCCGGGCCATTTCATCGCCCTCGCGACCGCAGTCGTTTCGCGAGGCCTGCTTTGGCCCACGTGGTCGTCGAAGGTCCTTGGCTCCCTTCCAAGGACAGATCCTGCGCGTAATCCGCAGGACCAATCTCTTCGCCCTACCACGGTGTCAATCAGCTATGGGACTTGCAGAACGATGCGCCCCCTCCCATGCGCCGTCTCGCTGAGTTCCTGGGCAGCGCGCGCTTCTGCCAGCGGAAACAACCTGCGTATCGTCGGCACGATCGTCCTGGACTCCAGCAGCCCGGAGATTTGCTTGTGATCCCCGAAAGCAGGCCGCATCACATTGGCGGCGCGGATGCCGTGGGCCTTGCCGGCCTCCGGCTGTAGCCGTCCGGCGACCGTGACCAAAATCCCGCCCGGCCGGATGACCCCCCAGGAGCGCTCCAGCACCTCGCCGCCCACTGTGTCGATCACGACGTCCACATCTTGGACTACGGCCTCAAACGGTGCCTCGCGGTAGTCTACCGCTAGGTCGGCGCCGAGAGATCGCACCGCCTCTAGATTGTCCGCCGAGGTCGTGCCAATCACGTAGGCTTTCTTCCAATGCGCCAGCTGCGTCGCGTACGAACCGATCCCGCCGGCTGCGCCATGGATCAGGACCGACTGCCCTTCCTCAACTTTGGCTGTCTCAATCACCGCGGCCCACCCCATGGTGGCGCCCATTGGCGCGGAGGCTGCTTCTTCCATGCTCAGGTGGGATGGCTTCAGTTGAAGATCGTTCTCCTTCGCCAGCGCGTATTGGGCATAGGCACCTGTGACAAACCCGTACACCTCCTGACCCGGACGGAAAGTGGAGACATCCTGCCCCACGGCTTCCACCACGCCCGCACCTTCGAGGCCGGGCGTCCATGGAAACTGGAGTGCCATGAATTGTTTGAAGGCGCCCCGGCGGAAGGCTGAGTCGGCGGGGTTCACACCGGCGGCCTTGACGCGTACCAATACTTGCCCGGGCGGCGGTTCCGGCCGCGGCGCCTCACCCAAGGTGAGCACCTCCGGCCCTCCGTAATCCTGGATGCGCACCGCCTGCATCTTCTGTTCTGTCATGTCCTTCATCTTTATCTGCTCGGGCGCTACGCGGCTGCCGACAGCAAGACGCCGTTCTTCGAGGGATCGCTCACCAGCGCACCCTCATCCGACTGCTGCACGGGTATTCCACTTGCTGCTACGCGCCTCAGCACGCGCTCCAGTTCGGCCTTGCTTGGAAGCAGCACTTGAAAATGCCGCAGTCCAAGCGCGTCAGCCGGCGGATTGGGCGCGCCCTCGCCCTGCCATGTGTTCAAACCGATGTGATGGTGATAGCCGCCCGCCGACACAAAGCCCATCCGGAACGGCTGGGCAACGCCCATCAGGTCGAAGCCGAGCAGGCCGTGATAGAAGCCAACGGCCTCGTCGAGGTCCCGGACGTGCAAATGCACATGCCCAACACGCGTTTCCGCGGGCGCCGGGGCGTCCAATCGATCATCCTTCATCAGGTTGGAGAGCAGCGCCTCCACGTCCAGCGGTTCGCGGCCGTCGCTCAGCGATCCGTCCGCGCGGCGCGTAATGTATTGGCCGTTCGCCATGCTCCAGGTCCCATCTTCAGGGCTTTCTGCGTACAACTCGATGCCGTTGCCCTCCGGATCGTCGAGGTAGGTGGTCTTGGTCATGATGTGATCCGTCGGGTAGTTGCGCACCTGCATGTTGAACAGGCGCCCCACCACCCGCGCCAGCTCGCGGCGATTGGGAAACAAGATCGCGACGTGGTAAAGCCCCGTGACGCCGCGATACCTCTTGAAGCCCGGCGTTTCGGTGAGCCGCACTAGGTCGGCGCCGCCCGCGCCCAGGCCAGCCTGTCCGTCCCTGCGCCAGTGCGGCGTGAGACCCAACACTTGTTCGTAGAAAGTGATTTCTTCGTCGAGGTTCGCGACGTTCAACGCCACGTGCCCGATGCGTGTCTCGGGATGGATAGAAAATTCTGTCCCGGTTTCCGTTTGTGTCTGATTCATTTGTGCTGATTCTCCACTTCTAGGATTGCCGTCGGCGCAATCGGCGGGCCCGCGGGTCCGCGCCTTGCTCCGGAATTAAGAACGGGACTTCCCACCTCTGCCGCTCCAAACGATCAGGCCAACCCCCGCTGCCGCGGTGAGGGCGCCGTAAAGCGCCCACTTTAGCTGCCCCGTCATGAAACTGCCCGGAATGATATTGATGCCCTGCAGCAACCAGACGACCCCCGCAAGTATCAGGAAGCCTCCGGCGACGCGTAGCAAAATCTTCATTACTTGATCTCCAGAGAGCCGACGATCTGCCCTCACTCAAAATCCCAGCGCTTCTTTCACGATGATCATCGTGATGCGATTTGGCCGGAACTCGCGGCGCACGATCAGGATCTTGCCGAGATCCGTGCCCCTCTTGTAGAGCGCCTGCATGTGCTGATCCTCGAGCGGGACGACGTAGTCATCGATGCGCCGCAGACCTTCTTCCAAATTCTTGACGATCTTCTGGGCACCGACCACCCAGATCAACTTGCCGGCGCCCGAAGCATACGGCCCCAGCTGGCTGCCCGTCTTCGAGGCGAACAGCACCTGCCCGTCCTGCGTCACTGCATTGGCGCTGCCGGCCGCATAGTCCGGCGCGGCGCCCAGCTTGCGGATGTCCCGCATCTGCGTCTCGCGGTTCAGGGCAAACATCTTCGGCCGCAGCGAGTTCGAATCGCCCCGATTTGTCGACTTCCTCTTTAATGCCCAACCTTTCGAGTGTCACCGATGCCCCTAAGAACACCTCGGCGCCCTCGGGAAGTAGCTCGAAAAACATGCGCTTGGCTTCTTCGCCGTTTTCGGCGATCAGCACGTGAATCCCATTGGCCTCCAGCGCCTCGGCTGTCCGTGCGATCTGCTCTTCGGAGGCCAGGGTGGCGAATTTCCCGGCTGGAGCAAGGGTGGTTGGATCCAACATCATGCTTACCTCTCTGGTCTTGACCGGAATTCTCCGGTGTGATATATTTACGACAGATGTCGTATAAACAACAGACGTTGCTTAGTCTACCAGTCTTACTGGCTCCACGTCAACCGACAAAACAGGGAGTCTGTTGCCTTGGAGGCGTATTCCCGCAATGAACCCCATTGAAGACCAACTCGACCCCCGCGTCAAACGCACACGCCATTCACTGGAGCAGGCTTTCACGGAGGTCCTGCATGAAAGGGGCTTTCAGGCCGCGACGGTGCAGGATATCGCCCGGCGGGCGGGCGTCAACCGTGCCACCTTCTACGCTCACTTTGCCGACAAGTATGCGCTTCTGGATCACATTATCCTCCAGGGCTTCCGGCAGGAGATCGACAAGCGCATGCTCAACGCATGCCACTACTCGCCCGAAAACTTGCAGCATTTGATCGTCGCCGTCTGCGAATTCATCCGCACGTCCAACGCCCGCTGCAAACCGCGACAGCCCCAGTTTGAAACCCTCGTCGAGTCTCAGGTCAAAGACGCCTTGTACGACCTGTTGCTTAGGTGGCTCGAAAAAGCTGATACTGATGTCCCCCCACAGACCGCCGCCACGGCTGGTAGCTGGGCTGTTTACGGACTGGCGGCGCAATGGAGCCACAGCCCGTCCTCGAAATCGGCGGAGGAGTTCGCCGCAGATGTTCTGCCGCTGATTGCCGCAAACTTCGGCCTCACCCAGCCTGTCTAAGGTCATGGCGACCACCGAAGCAGCAATCCCGACCACGCCCCAGGAGCATATGGCTTCACGGCTTTGGGGCTCCCGGCGCTCGGAACGGCGGGGGTTTTGCAGGGAATGGATGGTCAAAACATGACAATTGTTGGCACATTTGTATGCCCTGGGCATTGCCTGCGCCGGCAAAACAATGTATGATTTACAAGCAATGACGAAGGTTCTGGCCCTATCCTTATCGGGCTTGCCAGTGCCACGAGTCAGAAAGCAAGGTCTGACAGGATGCACCATACCGGTCGGGCCTTTTTGTTTTTCGCGGGGCGGCGTCAGGCACGCGGCACTCCGCGGCGCAGGTCGAATCCGAAGCCCGAATCACCAAGACGAGATCGCGCAGCCTAGGGGCAGGACAAAGTGGTAGGAGCCTCTTCCTGCTACGTCGTGCCCAATAGTCAAGGAGCGTGAATGCAGACACCCTGGGAGTATCGATACGCCCACCGCATGAGCAAGATGGGAAGTTCGGTAATCCGCGAGCTCCTGAAGTACGCCGAGCAACCCGACATCATCTCCTTCGCCGGCGGCATGCCCGCCCCCGAAGTGTTTCCCCAAAAACAACTGCAAGCGGCCTGCAACACTGTCCTTGCCCAACACGGCGAGATGGCCTTGCAGTACAGCCCAACCGAGGGCTACCGGCCGCTCCGCGACATGATTGCCAAGCGCACCGCGCGCTACATGGTCGAGGTCACGCCGGACAATATCCTGATCACCTCCGGCTCGCAGCAGGCGCTGGACTTCATCGGTCGGCTGTTCGTCAACCGCGGCGACTACATCGTCGTCGAATTGCCGTCCTACCTGGGCGCGCTGCAGGCCTGGAACGCGTACGGCGCACAGTACATCCCGGTACCGATGGACGAGGAGGGCATGCTCGTTGACCAACTGGAGGAGGCGCTGCGAAAGGGTCCGAAGTTCATTTACGTCCTGCCCAACTTCCAAAACCCAAGCGGCGCGACCCTGAGCTTGGAGCGTCGCAAGCGAATCATCGAGCTGGCAGACAAGTACGGCGTCCCGATCGTGGAGGACGATCCCTACGGTCAGCTCCGCTACGAGGGCGAACACATCCCCTCGCTCGTACATCTTGACAGCCAGTATCGCGGCTTTGACGGCGACTGCTACAGCGGCAACGTCATCTACATGAGCACCTTCTCCAAGCTGCTGGCCCCAGGCCTGCGCCTCGCCTGGGTCATCGCCCCCGAACAGGTCATCCGCAAGCTGGTCATAACCAAGCAGGCCGCCGATCTGCACACCGCGACCTTCAATCAATACATCGCCTACGAGGTCGGCAAGGACGGCTTCATCGACGAACATGTGAACTACATCCGTGCGGTCTACAAGGAACGCCGCGACGTGATGCTCGAAATGATGGACGAGATGTTTCCCTCCGAGGCGCGCTGGACCAAGCCCCAGGGCGGCATGTTCCTGTGGGGCATCTTGCCCGAGCGCATCGACGCCGCCGACGTCCTCAAGATCGCACTCGAACGCAAGGTGGCCTTCGTGCCTGGAGAGGCTTTCCACGCCACCGGCGGCGGCAAGAACACCATGCGCATCAACTTCTCCTACGCCAACCCTGACACTATCCGCGAAGGCATAACGCGCCTGGGCACCACGCTCAAAGAGCTGGTGCACACTGGCGACAAGGTGCCAACGCCGTAGCATTCCGCTCAGGGCATGGCAATGCCACATCCCCCGCTCAACTCCACGGGGGATGTTTGGTTGTACACGGGCTTTGGGTATTCTGCGCGCGCCGGGATGGAAGCGCGAGCGGCGATGCTGTGCCTGACAGGTCACGCGGCATCGAAATAAGCAGTAAACTGTAGCGGGTCGCCGTAAACGCCGGGGAAACAGTTGGCTAAGCCGAAAAACAGCAGAGCGCTGAGAAAATCTGCCCATATGGGAATCCGCTTTGGACAATCGCCATGCCGGCGGGCACCATGGAAGCGGCATGCGACGCGAATCCGCCTGGAGGCTGGACTCTGGATGAACATCCTTGATTTGCGGACCGTGCTGATCAGCTACGTTGTCAGCAACGCGATCTGCGCGATGGCAATGCTGGCCCTCTGGCGGCAGCGCCACGGGCGCTCTCCGGAAGTGGGGTTCTGGCTGGCGGACTTCGTCATGCAGCTGGTGGCCGTGCTGCTCATAACCCTGCGCGGCAGAGTGCCGGATCTCCTCTCTATCGTGCTCGCCAACGCCCTCGTGATCGCGGGTACGCTGGTGCTGTACATCGGGTTGGAACGCTACGTGGAGAGGCCAAGTCGGCAGCGCTACAACTATGTCCTGTTGGCGCTTTTCATTGCCATTCAGGCATATTTCACGTATGCGCGACTCAGCCTGCTTGCGCGCAATATCAGCTTCTCGGTCGCGCTGCTGGTCATCTGCTCCCAATCCGCCTGGCTGATGCTGCGCCGCGTGGACCTCAAAGTACGATCGAGCACCCTGCCGGTTGCGTGGGTCTTCATCGCCTACAGCGTCGTCAGCGCCGCGCGCATCCCGGTCGATCTGGTCGTCCCGCCGTCGACCGACCTGATGAAGTCGGGACTGTACGACACGCTCGTGGTCCTGACGTACGAGATGCTGTTCATCGCCTTGACCTTCGCACTGCTCCTGATGCGCAACCGCCGCCTCGTCGAAACACTCGAGCGCGACATCGTGGAGCGGAAGCAGGCGGAACTTCACCTCAGAGCCCTGAGCATCCATGATGCACTGACTGGCTTGTACAATCGTCTCTTCTTTGAGGAAGAGTTGGAACGCCTCGGACGCGGCCGCCAATTCCCCATCAGCATCCTCATCGCCGACGTGGACGACCTGAAGGGGATCAACGACCACAATGGTCACGCTGCGGGTGATGCCGCCTTGAAGCGTTTGGCAGGTGTGCTGACGGCGGCCTTCCGGGGTGGCGACGTCGCTGCCCGCATCGGTGGCGATGAGTTTGCCGTGCTGCTGCCCAACACGGATGCGGCGGCCTCCGAAGAGGCACTGGGCCGTGTGCGCCGAGTCCTGAAGATTCACAATAGCCAACACGCCGGTTCGCCGCTGGGCGTTTCGTTTGGAATGGGTACTGCCGTCGATGGCGAACCGCTCGAGGCTGGGCTGCAAAGGGCCGACGCCAGCATGTATAGCAAGAAGCGGCGCACACATCGCCCCGTGCGCCCGCAAGCATAGCCGGGGAGCAGCCGTCCGCGGTCCGCGGGGCTTCCAGCCCGCCGGCAGACTACGGCTGCTGGTCTTTGGAACGCTCTAGGATGCGCACAAAGGCCTGCAAATAGCTCGCATCCCCATCACGCTTCCGCAGCACCCAATACTCCGCTCCCCAAAAGAGGTACGCATAAAGCCGGGCTTGACCCCCGTGCCAGCCCATGCAACTGTTGTAGTTCTCAATGATGGTCTCCGGCAGACAGCTGTACATGCCGCGCCGCGGCGGGTTCGGCGGCGTGGTCGCTGTTTCCCACGGTTCCGCTTGCCCCTCGGAGACCATGAGTTTCCGGTCACCGGCTTGAGCCCAGGCGAGCAGCTGCCTGCGTCTGTGCTCCTGCGTAAGGCTGTGGCTTCCGTCGAGGTAGAGCGTTTTGCCTCCCAGGGAAAATAGCGCGTTGCGCGGATAGTAGTCGATACCCACAATGTCCGCCAAACGCTGAGCCACATCCAGCGAATTGCCCCGGTCGCGTGTGCTCCACCACTGCGAGAGGCGCACCGGCAGAGTGGTCGGTAGAAAACCGTTCATCATGACAGGACGCACGGAGTCGGCCAGGCGCAGCGCATCGACCTCCCGCTTGACGAAGTCCGCATCCAGGCGCCACGAATGCTCGACCCCCAGCGGGTCCGCGGCCTCGTGCTCCAGTTGCCAGGCCACGATGCTCTCGTGCCCCCTATAGCGCTCCACAAGGCGGGTGATATGCGCCTCGGCAGCCTCCAGCAGAGCGGGGTATCCCGCGGGCTGGATGCGCGTGTGTTCCTGGAAGGGCTGCTTCAAATGATGTGCAGGGACAAAGACCTCCGGGTAGCCGAAGGTCTTTACCGCGCCAACGCACACGATGATCTTCTTCCCGGCGGCCTCGGCAGCCTCGATCTGCCAATCAAGCTCGTCCGGACGGAAAGCGCCCGGCTCAGGCTCGATCTGATTCCAGTAGGCTCCCAAACGAATTATCTGGAAGGGATATGCCAGCAGCGTCCGCAGCGTGGTACGCACATCCAGTCCAAACGCAGCCGCCTGCAGCGGACGAAAGCTGATCCCCAGCGGCGTATTGCCGCGCGGGGCAACCGGCACACGCTGCCAGGCGTCGGTCAGCGGGCGTTCGGCTCGAGTAAATCGAAATTCAAGTCCGCTCATCGGCTCCTAGATCACCCACGGGATGAAGCGCTTGGTGCGCCGCATGTAATCCGCGTATGGCTGCCCCAACGCGCCGCTGAGCGCCTGCTCCTCGACGCGGACCCTGTAGACGTGGCCGGTGAACACGCAAGCGAGCAGGCAGATCAGGCTGGCCCAGTTGGTCGTCGCCAGCCCCACACCCAGCATCGTCAGGAACGTCCCGCTGTAAGCCGGATGTCGGATGAGGCGATACGGCCCGCGCTCGACCACTTGCTGGCCCGCAGAGACCGCCACGTCGCGTGTGAAGTACTCCCCCAATATCCGGATCGAATGCCAGCGCAAGGCAACGCCCACGAGGACGAAGATGATTCCCAGCACGAAGATCGCGTTTGGATGCCAGCGGATTGCCGCCGCCGGCCACAGCCATGCCAGCGAGAAGTTCAGGACAAGGCCGATCCATTGCAGCGAGATGAGCACGACCATGGAGCCGCGGTCCCCTCCTGTGGCACCCTTCCTGGAGACTCCGGACATCTTACGTCGATTGCCAATCAATTCCGGGATCACCCAGATCAGGCAGGCCAGGATGAAAACTCCGGCCGCAGTTGCGTTGGTGTAGATCAGTGGCAGCAAGGAATGTCCCTTAACTCGGCGACGAGCTGAAAGAGCCGGCGATACAAGTCCGATTGCAGGAGTGTATCCGGATCAAAGCGTTTCTTGAGAGCCAGGAAACCATCGACGACGTCCGGGCCCATGCTGCGCCGATACTGGTCGCGGGTGAGAAAGCGGTCCTTGGCAAGGTAGAACTTGCCGCCGGCATCGATCACCATGGCGGTCATGTCCCGCAGCACATGCTCCAGGCGCGATGTCGTGAGGCGCGTGCGCTGATAGTCCAGCTCGAGGGAGTACCCGTCGACTTGGTAGCTCAGCATGAAGGGATCGCCTCGATGGCGCTTGACGACGCACCAAAGCGGGAAGCACTCGTGCTGCTGCGAGTAGCGCAGCACTTGCCTGAAAACCTCGCTCGCATTCTCTGCAGGCAGGAATGACTGAAACGTCTCCACGCCCTCAGGGAAGGCCGCATGATACGCGCTCATGGCGACCGAGGGCCAGAAGCTGTATTCGAACAGGCCCATGCGGCGGCCCCGCCTGCCCCACCGGTAGTTGAGCCGATTGGCCGATCTGCACGCCCGCCATCAGCTTGGACCGGCCCACGGATGTCGTCAGGTCGATGACGGGCTGCACCAGCCGGTCCGTGATACCGGGTCGAGGGATGCGCGTCCGTCGCCTCGCGCCGGAACGGTCATACGTCGCAGCCGTCAAGATCCCGCGCCCAAGCTGATCACCGCTGGCGAAGCCATCCAGCCAGGCCTCCATGAAATCGCTCGTCGGCTCTTCATCGGCGAACGCGGAAAAGATTTCGTCCAGGCAGGCCGCGGAGCGTCTGCGAACGGTCACGGAGCCCGACGAGATGCGCTGGAGCTGGATGGTGATCGAGGTGATGATGCCGAGCAGGCCCAGGCTCCCGACGAAGGCACGGAAGAGCGGCGCGTCGGCGCCCGGCATGATGGTGCGCACTTCGCCGCTGGCCAGCAGGACGTCCAACGAGAGGATGGAATTCCCGAAGAGCCCGACCTTCCACGAGTTCTTGCCGTTGACGTTCATGGCCGCACAGCCGCCAACGGTGACGTTCTCCGTGGAGGGCACGACGGGCGGCCACCAGCCATCCGGAGCGGTGAGCTCGACAACATCCCGCAAAGTCGCACCGGGCTCGACGCGCAGGATGCCGTGTGCGGGGTCCCACGAGAGGATTCGCCGCATGGACGTGAGGTCGAGGACGATGGCGTTCGTGTTGAGGGCGGCGTCCGTGTAGCTGTGGCCGGCGCCGTGGGGGATCAGTGAAAGCTTGTGCGCGCCTGCGGCCTCGAACGCGTCAAGGATGCCGGCGACGTCGTGGGCCCTGTGCACGAAGCACGCAGGAGCGCAGGGACTTGCTCCAGGCAGTGAGCTCGGTCCTGGCCGCCGGTGCAAGAGGCATGGGGCCATTATATGGTGGGCCTCACCCCCAGCCCCTCTCCATCTTCATGAAGATGGAGAGGGTGGGCTCGGGCGAGCGAGCTTCGAGCGAGCATCGCCCATCCTGCTCCCTCACGGGAGCAGGAAAGCCCAGGTGGGGCGACTGGCCCGCTCCGGCTCCCCGTGTAGCCGGAATGGCCCATGCGGGCATGACGCCCGCTGGGCCGATTCGCGCCTCGATGGGGAAACAATGGGGAACAATGAGCCAGCTTGGCGGCTGGCTCATTGTCGTGATCTTGAAGATCTGGGGACGCCGCGCTTGACTAGGCGCTGTGCAAGCTGAACGGGGGATAGCGGTCGGTCACCAGCAGGAACGCGTAGGCGGCGACGCGCAAATTCCAGCGGCCCACGCCCACGAGGTAATTGAACAGGCTTCTCGGGTATTTCCCGGTGAACAGAATGGCGAACCAGGCGAAGATCACCGCAAAGACAGCGCCCACAGCCAGAAAGGCCAGCAGGATGTAATGCGGGATCGCGAACAGCCACTTGAAGATCGGATAATACCGGTTGAGGTCGGTTGCCACGTTTGCAGGGTAGTCGATCTCAAGGTGCACGGACTGCTCGTCCACGGTGGACGGGTAGACATCTGTCATCAGGGCTGCGTAGGTTCCGACCCGGGCGCCGAAGCGGGTCAGCTCGCGGGCAAAGTCGAACCACCAGCGCGGATAGCGCTGTCGGAAGATGATCATCAAGGCCGTGGCTGCAGCGAGACCAGCCGCCATGCCGCCGGCCGTCTCCTGAGTCTTCTTCACGACCTCGCCGGCCTGATTGAGGAAGACGGTGTTGGTGATCGTCTGGCCGGACCCTGAGATCAGGCCCAGGACGATGGCGATGGGGATAATCCAAATGAGTCGAAAGAAAGTCGTCAGCCTGTCCAGTTTCTCCGGATAGTCGATCTCCAGGCGTGCAGCGTATGGAGCGGTTGTGTTCTCAGCATTCATTGCATTCTCCCGTTCTTGAGGTTTCTATTTGGCGTCGCGCCGCACGCGAGGACATGCGCCGGTTGAGACGGCCCGTCAGCAGTTAATACGAGGACACCGTCCGGAGGTTGCAGGGGCTCTCTGGCCCCTACCCGACCTCCCCCGTTTGCACTGCGTCGTGGCCCCTACCCGACCTCCCCCGTTTGCGCCGTTGGCGAAAACAGGGGAGGAGTCAGGCTGGCGAGGGCCTCACCCCCAGCCCCTCCTTACCCTTGCAGGGCCTTCGGCAGGATGCTTCGCGATCTCCATTTTGTGTCAAAATGGAGAGGGTGGCACCGGGCGTCGATGGAGGGCGGGTCTCGACCCCGGGCAGGACTTTTGGGGGCAGATCAGCAGCAAAAGGAGGCTAGCGCATGGACTTCCTAAACGGCAATATGCAGGCGTTTCTTGGGCCACCCGGTGCCGCCGGCGCTCCCGATGATCTCGAGAAGGTAATCGTCGACTTCATCGACCAGAGCGAATACACACTGGACATCGCCGTCCAGGAGCTGGATAACCCGCGCATCGCGGCGGCGATCGATCGAGCCGCGCGACGCAAGCGTCCGGGCACGAACACGTTCATGCGAGTGCGGTTTGTCACCGAGGGCGATTACCTCAAAGAGGAGCACCCGGTTGAGCCGCCAGACAAGGAGGTCAGCCTCGATGTCAACCGCAAGCACTTCGTTAACCTGCTGCGCGGGGCTGTCGACGCGAAGATCGACTTCAACCCCAAGATCTTCCACCACAAGTTCATCATCCGCGACCGTGGCGAGGCTCGCGAGGCTGTCTTGACCGGGTCGACCAACTTCACGACGACGGGTACGCACCGAAACCTCAACCACGCCGTGATTTTTCAGGATATCGGGGTGGCGGCCGCGTACCAAAGCGAGTTCGATCAGCTCAGGGACGGGATCTTCGGTGAGAGATCGCCGAAGCTCACCTCGACCGATCCGCTGACACTCAGCGTCGGCGGGGCCGCGGTGCAAATCATATTCTCACCCGATAACAATCCTGAGTTGCGCATCGTCAACGAGATCCTCAAAGCGCAGAGCTCGGCGTACTTCATGATGTTCACGTTCGCAAAGTCGACGACCATCGACGATGCCATGATCACCAAGCTCCAGGGCGGCAACTTCGACCTCGTCGGGGTGCTCGACGGAGGGCAGTCCGCGCAGAAGTGGTCACCGCACCAGGCGCTGATCAGCGCAGGCGCCAGGCTTCGCCGCGAGACGCTTCCCAACAACGGCAAGCTGCATCACAAGCTGATCGTGCTGGACGATGAGACCGTGATCGGAGGCAGCTTCAACTTCACGGGGCCGGCGAACCAGTACAACGATGAGAACCTGTTCCTGGTGCGCGATCCCGACGTGGCGGCGTTCTTCAAGGCGGAGGTGAAGCGGGTGTTCGAGAGCAATACACTGTCGGCGGATTTCCAGTAGGGCCTCACCCCCAGCCCCTACCCTACCTTCGCGAAGCGCACCTGCTTCCGCCTGCTTTTCCACACAGCAGGTGCCCCGTTTGCACTGCGTCGTGGCCCCTACCCGACCTCCCCCGTTTGCGCCGTTGGCGAAAACAGGGGAGGCGTCAAGCTGTCGAGCGCCTCAGCCCCAGCCCCTACCCAACCTCCCCCGTTTGCACTTCGTGAAAACAGGGGAGGAGTCAGAGCCCCGCACTAGATTGTGCCTTCCCATCTGGGGAGGGTGGGCGAAGCCCGGGTGGGGCCGTCCTGACTTACAATCCCCACATGCCGCGCGCATCCAGGTCCACTGGCAAGATCTTCCAGCGGGCAACCGAGCTCCGAAACGACCCAACCACTGCCGAGGCCAAGCTGTGGGCATATCTTCGTCTCAACAGACTCGACGGCATGCGTTTCCGCAGGCAGCACGCCATCGGACGTTACGTGGTCGATTTCTGCTCACCCGCGGCCAAACTGGTGATCGAACTGGATGGCAGCGGGCATCTCCAGCAAACAGACCAAGACGCCAAGCGCACCGACTTTCTCCAAGCTCAAGGCTACCGGGTATTGCGATTCTGGAACAACCAAGTCTTGAATGACATTGACGGTGTGGCGCGAGCGATTCAGCAGGCGCTCGCGAAGGACTAAGGCCCATAGCCCCTACCCTACCTCCCCCGTTTGCACTGCGTCGTGGCCCCTACCCGACCTCCCCCGTTTGCGCCGTTGGCGAAAACAGGGGAGGAGTCAAGCTGTCGAGCGGCCCTCCCTAAATTGACCGCAGCGTAGCGGAGGTCCATTTGGGGAGGGTGGGCTCGGGCGAGTGAGTTTCGGAGCGATCATCGGCCATCCTGCTCTCACGAGGGAGCAGGAAAGCCCGGGTGGGGCCGTCCTGACTTACAATCCCCACATGCCGCGCGATCCAGGTCCACTGGCAAGATCTTCCAGCGGGCAACCGAGCTCCGAAACGACCCAACCACTGCCGAGGCCAAGCTGTGGGCATATCTTCGTCTCAACAGACTCGACGGCATGCGTTTCCGCAGGCAGCACGCCATCGGACGTTACGTGGTCGATTTCTGCTGACCCGCGGCCAAACTGGTGATCGAACTGGATGGCGAGCGAGCATCTCCAGCAAGCAGACCAAGACGCCAACGCGCACGGAGTTCCTGCAAGTTCCAAGGCTACCGGGTATTGCGATTTTGGAACAACCAAGTCCTGAATGACATTGACGGTGTGGCGCGAGCGATTTAGCAGGCGCTCGCGAAGGACTAAGGCCCATAGCCCCTACCCTACCTTCGCGAAGCGCACCTGCTTCATATTCCAGTCCACAAGGCAGGCGCCCCGTTTGCACTGCGTCGTGGCCCCTACCCGACCTCCCCCGTTTGCGCCGTTGGCGAAAACAGGGGAGGAGTCAAGCTATCGAGCGCCTCAGCCCCAGCCCCTACCCAACCTCCCCCGTTTGCACTTCGTGAAAACAGGGGAGGAGTTAGAGCCCCGCACTAGATTGTGCCTTCCCATCTGGGGAGGGTGGGCGAAGCCCGGGTGGGGCCGTCCTGACTTACAATCCCCACATGCCGCGCGCATCCAGGTCCACTGGCAAGATCTTCCAGCGGGCAACCGAGCTCCGAAACGACCCAACCACTGCCGAGGCCAAGCTGTGGGCATATCTTCGTCTCAACAGACTCGACGGCATGCGTTTCCGCAGGCAGCACGCCATCGGACGTTACGTGGTCGATTTCTGCTCACCCGCGGCCAAGCTGGTGATCGAGGTGGATGGGAGCGAGCATCTACAGCAAGCAGACCAAGACGCAACGCGCACGGAGTTCCTGGAGTCCCAAGGCTACCGGGTATTGCGATTCTGGAACAACCAAGTCCTGAATGACATTGACGGTGTGGCGCGAGCAATTCAGCAGGCGCTCGCGAAGGACTAAGGCCCATAGCCCCTACCCTACCTTCGCGAAGCGCACCTGCTTCATATTCCAGTCCACAAGGCAGGCGCCCCGTTTGCACTGCGTCGTGGCCCCTACCCGACCTCCCCCGTTTGCGCCGTTGGCGAAAACAGGGGAGGCGTCGAAGCTATCGAGCGGCCCTCCCTAGATTGTCGCGCAGGGCGGCGCCGGGCCGCCACTGCGCACTCCGACGACATGAGTTGTCGGAGCCCACGGAGCGCAGCGAAGGTGCCATCTGGGGAGGGTGGCTGAAGGCCGGGTGGGGCCCATCCTTTCCTCTCTGCAAGGCCCGGGACAGTTGCGCAGAGAACAGATTAGTTGTATTCTATAGATTGCTCGACAACCCTGGGAGGGGGCTAGAGAGTACGGCAATCAACACTACATAATGGCAATTGGGCACGCAGGAGGGCAAAGGCTCAACATGGAAAGCAGGCAGGAACTTCACGTGCAGCAGCCCTCCCTAAATTGCGCCGGAGCGCAGCGGAGGCCCATTTGGGGAGGGTGGCCAGAGGCCAGGTGGGGCCATTCGGAGCGCCTGCCCGATGAACTCGGGAATGCCTGGCAGGCGAAGCCGCTGGCCGCGGCTACCCGCGGGAAGATCGTTGAGAAGCTCACGCTCCTGTGCAAGAGGCAGCAAAGCCAGGCGAAGTCATGAAGCACATCAATGACATCTTCGACAAGCTGGACGCCTGGCGACATTTGCCCGCCTACCAGCTCGAACGGCGCGCCGACATCTTCTTCGCCATCTACCTGCCCGACCTTCTGACTTACAAGTTCGGCGTTACCATCGAGGGCGTCATACCGGAATTCCCGATTCGTGTTGGCACCACTAGTCCCAAGTTGGACATCAACAGGTCCTTCAAGGTTGACTACCTTGCCAAAGCGGCCGGAACGAACCAAGTGTTCTTAGTAGAGCTCAAGACCGACTGGCATGCGCGGCGCGAGAAGCAAGATTGGTACTTGGAGAAAGCAAGAGAAGTGGGAATGGTCGGGCTCTTGGAAGGCCTCAAGAAAATATTGCGGCCACCCAAGAGCAAGAAGAAATACCGGCACCTGCTCGGCTGGCTCCAGGAAATGGGTTTCATTGCTGGCGTGGATGGTAAGACCTTTCAAGTTGTTCCCGCCGATTATGACGTCGAGATAGTCTACATACAGCCCAACAACCTCGACGGGCAGAGCCATGTCATCACATTTCAGGAAGTGTCCGACGTGGTCAAGAACCGCGAAGACGAATTAAGCATGCGCTTTTCAAAATCGCTGCTGGAGTGGGCCGCCACGGAGGCCGGCGAGGCGTGAAGAGCACAAATGGTCACCAGCAAGAAGCAACTTAGTGAGTTAGGTGAACGCCGAGTGACTGAGAATTGCTCGTGCCCATGGTTTCAGAGCCATCGCACACAGCGACTTTGCCAGGGAGCGGCCCTCTCTGAATTGGCTGCGGCGAAGCTGTCAGGCGCGTCCTCGTGTTACAGCCTGACGCGGTGCTGCAGCTGCACCGCTTGACGAATATCATTGTAGAGCTGTATTCCCGGTGCCGCATGCTCCAAGCGCACTGCTATAGCGTAGTTCTGGCGCTCCAGCTCGTCCGGAGCAAGCCACGGAGCCGCCTTACAAATCACCACGAGGTGCAGTTCGTCCCCCGCATATGCCGTTAGCGTCCGCATCTGGGACGACCTCCAGATCGCCTTTTGAAGTGTGCCGGTGTTCCGGCGCGTGGGCGACGGCACCATATCCAGATTGAACTTCCCGGGAATGGCCTCTATCTTCACCTTGCGCGGGTGCTTGGCGTAGTACGCGACGACCTCGTCAGTCGTGATTCCTCTAAATAGCCGAAAGTCCATCGCCACGCCTAAGTACTCCTTGCGCGTATAGCGAACGGGAGCATCAAAGGCCAAGCACACCGATACAGCACGTTGCCCCGGTGTCGATTTGAATCGGTCAGGCACCGGCACGCGGTAGACGTGAATCGCGTCCGGCGCCAGCGAGTTCTTCTGCCACGAGGGTCACTCGATTCTCGGCAGAGAACAGGGCAGCCTCGGGATCGGGCCGCCCGTACCCGCAGACTCTGAGCGCCTCTTCAGGTGACATGATTTCCAACACAGCGGCCGGGATTTCAGCAGCGCTGGCAATCAGGGCGCGCATGAGATTGGCCGAGAGGTCGGGGTACTGATTGGCAAGTCGTGCCGCCAAATACGCGATCTTTGGTGCCGCGTAGCTGGTCCCGATATCGACTGAAAACAGCCGCGAAAGGAAGTCTTTGTTGAGCGAGACGATACCCAGTGCAGGGTCACTGTCAAGGATGCGCTTCAGATGCCCGTTCCACGTGACATTACCACCGTACTCACAAAGGTCGGGTTTAATCGAGTTGCGAATGCTGGATCCGCTCCGCGTAAAGGGTGACGGCTGGTCGACGGCCGCAACCGCGGGATGCTCGGGTCGTTCGGATATCGGGCGAGATCCCTCGGAGCCGCGCGTACGGCCAGCGAGCCAACAGTCAGTACGTTGGCAGCGGTGGCCGGCTCTAGTATCCTGGATCCCGGCTCTAGAAGGTATCGTGGGTAGTCCGCCCGGACGCGATCGGCATCCGCGCCGACGGCGCCTGCTACAGGTAAATTCCCTGCCGAGACCACGATAAGTACATCGAGCTCGTGTGCCAGGGTGTCAAGCACCTGCGCCCATGGCGACGGTTTAGCGCCGGCGTACACCAATTTAGGGTCCGCTAGCGAGATATTGAAGATTTTGCAACCGTAGGTTTTATGGAAGTATCGAATCGAGTCGTCCATCTGTCGGACAATTAGCTTCTCGTCGTCGAACTTGTTATTCTGGTTCGTTACGCGAGCGCCGAAAACGAAAATCTCCGGGGAAAAGTTCAAGCTTTGTATGCAAGCTCTTACGTCACCATAAACCGCGATTCCGGCCACCTTTGTGCCGTGCCCGTGCTGGTCGAGGCCAGACCCCAGACTTGCCGGGATCGGCGCGGTGTCACCAACGCAAGGCCCTAGCAACGGATGGCCAGTTGCGATTCCGCTGTCTATGACGCAGACGCTTGACGCCCCCGCTGGCGGTGGCTTGACGGGAGCCTGGAATTGGTCCAATGGAGTCTGCAATAGCTGGCCGATTCCCAGGTCGGGCTGTGGTGGCAAGTCTACGCTTTGCACAATTCCCACATCAAGCAGGCGCTCGAGGGCATCGCCGGTAATTCGAACTCTGGCCACACTAAGCGAGGAGCCAACATATGAGTTCAGAAATTGCCCACTCTCTGCTGACACATAAAGCCTGAGCTCTTCCAAGCGCGCTTCCCACTCTGCTCGCGCGCCATAGTGCCAAAGGTCCACGTCAACTGAGTACGTATTATCGGGCTCGACCCTGATCCCCGACAACTTGGGGCCTCTGCGGTCATCTCGATTCCACAGCTTCATGTCAGTGGTGATGCTGGCGATCCAAGAGTAGGTTGGGGCCGCGCGCCCTTCGGGAAGCGGCTCGGCGTACTTGCCGACGCGTTCGGCAAAGGCCGCCAGTTGGTCCTCCGAGAAGAGCACCACTACATTCCCGGGTTCCTCACTGAGCAAGGTGAGGCCGCTGCGCTGCCACTCAGCTTCATCCACTTGACCAAGGTCCAGTTTTATGCGGAAAATGCAGGCGGGGTCGAACTGGGGTGGCTGTTGCGCGGTTGCCTCTTCGAAATCCTCCCCCAGGCTCTTGACAGCAATCTCGAGCTCCCGGCCATACGCTTCATTGTCTCGCCGGGGTCTCGACACGGGCGCTGGTCGACGATGGCGTGGGCGCTCAAGGTCTAATTTTGTGAACTGCAGATGTGGCCTTGCTGAGGGTTGCTCCTCTGCCATGCTATCTCCCCTGGTTTACGCGTTGCTCGCGCTCCTTCCAATGAACTCGCGGCGCCTTCTCTGGCGCTCTATGGCGGCTTCGAAAGCCGCGGGCGCGATCGCCTCGGTCCCAGCAAGCACGCTCAACTTCATGGCATCCAAGCACACCCTCTCCACATCGGCATGCGACCAGCCGGTCATTTCGGGCACATACCGATCCACTTGGAGCTTCGGGTGGGCGATCCCCCTGAGCTTCTTGCCAATCAACACGCGAATCTCCCCCACCGAGGGCCGGTCAAAATACAGAATATCATCGAAACGACGCCAGAGCGCGTTGTCGAGGAGCCGTTCGTGGTTTGTTGCGGCAATAAAGAGGCCCGGCGAGCTCAGCCCATCCAGCAACTGCAGAAACGTATTCACCACCCTCTTTAATTCGCCGTGTTCGGTGACATCGTCTCTGCTTTTGCCAATTGCATCGAACTCATCGAAGAACACAACCCATGTGCCGCTCTCCGCAAAATCAAACACCTTTCTTAGGTTCGCGGCTGTCTCTCCCAGGTATGACGAAATAACAGCGTCAAATCGGGTGTAGAGAAGAGGGATACCGACTTCACTGGCAATTACCTCGGCACACAGGGTCTTGCCGCATCCTGGTGGCCCCGCGAACAACAGTTTTCGGCGGGGCGTGAGTCCGAATGTTTCTAGCACAGGACTCGCCGCATACTCACGTATCACATCCTCCACCTGGCCGCGGAGTTCCTCACTAAGAACTATGTCGTCAAGGCTCTTAGCCGGCGAACGCAAGTCAAAGAGCAACGTTCCGCGTTCGCGGTCTTTCGGCGCTGTTACCATGTCAACGAGATGAGCAGTGCTGACTGCTCTTTCCTTCCCGTTGTTGTTGTCAGAAATCCGCTGGAGATCCACGCGCGAGGATGTTGTGCTTCTTCTGCCTCTCCTCGTGTATCAGCTCGAGAGCCGCGTTGTAGAAACCGTCGTTGTCATGCTGCTTGAAACTCTTGAAAAGCTTCTTCAGCGATGCCCCAGCAGGCATGGAACGCTCCAATCCAGTAACCAGAGTGTGCCTGGAATCAAGCTTGTTACGTTTCGCGAGTATATCAGCAAATGACCAGTGCTCGACCTAGGCCCGTGTGCGGCAAGCAGGTGCGCAAGGGCCATTCGAATCAAGCCTTACCCCTACCCCCCGTGCCTCCGGTAGTAAATCATCCCGCTCCACAACGCGAACGGAATCGTCGTCGTAATCCCCGTCGAGACCTACTCGAAATAGAACAGCACAATATCCACTGTCGCCAGTGATAGCAACACCCCGCGCGGCCGCGGTCGTATAATCTCAGCCACGGCCCCGATGAAGACCCTGCGTGCCTATCTCCTGCGTCACAAATTCAGGCTGGCAATCTACGCCCTGCTTGCAGCCGCGACGATCTTTTGCCTGCTCCTGGTGCTACGTGCGTTTTCTCCAGCAGCGGGACACCTATTCCACCTATGCTTTTCTGATCCAGAACCTGCTCCTGGCATGGGTCCCTTTCGTGATCGCCGTGGTTGCCAGCAGCCTGGTACTGCCCGCGTCAGCTGGCCTACGTCATCGTGCCCATTGTTTGTGTGATCTGGCTGCTCTTCTTCCCCAATGCGCCCTATCTGCTGACCGATTTTCAGCATCTGCGCCTGTACAATGACGACCCGCAGTTATGGTTCGATGTGATCATGGTGATCTGGTTCGTCTTCACCGGTTTCCTGGTTGGCCTCGTGTCGCTTTACCTGATGCACGGGCTGGTCCGACGCACGTTTGGAAGGATAACCGGCTGGGCCTTTGTACTCATTACGGCGCCGCTTGCAGCCGCCGGCATCTACACGGGCCGATACCTGCGACTGCGAAGCTGGGAGATATTCCTGTACCCGACTACATTCAGCCACAGGCTGCTGCAGCACCGCAACACGATCGCCGATCCCGCCTCCTATATTGCGCTCTATGCGCTGTTCATCGTCTTCATATACGTCTTGTTGTACGGCTTTGGGAAGCTCCTGAACGAAGACGCCGAGGCGCGATAGGGGCCGGTCGCGCAGGGACAAGTCACCCCAAAGAATCACTCCGTTTTTGTAACGCCTGCACATACTTTTTCTTGACTATAGAATAGATGTTCTGTAAGATGAGGAGGTGGCCCCACCCCCTAACCCCTCCCCATTTGGCTTCGCAAAATAGGGAGGGGAGCCCGATGGATTGAAGATATGCCAGGCGCACCAAAAGGAAACAAGAACGCTCTGAAACACGGGCTGTACGCGAGCCAGCAGCACCTACCTGTCATTGAGGGCGCGGTAGTCGAAGATGCTGACGCGGCGGCGGGCGGTACACAGGCGCTCAGATTGCGCGGGCCCGAGGCGGCGATCCGGTACCTCGAGGACGTGATGGACCAGATCTATGCGCGGATGAGGGGCGCAGAGGGCGAGGAGTTCACGAGGTTGGCGAACGCGCTGTCGCTGGCGGCGACTTCGTTATTCGCCGGGCACCGGACGGTGGCGTTCTTGACCGGAGGGGTCACGCCGGTGGAAGAGGCGTTGCGGGAGCTGGAGGCTCTGGACTTTGAGGAGGATTAGTCCCTGCGCCGGTGGCCCTTGCGCTGCAGGCGCCGTGGGGAGAGCGCCACGATCTTCGACAAGGATGGGCGATGTGGGCTTGGATCGCTCCCTCGTGGGAGCGACATGGGCGACGGTCGCTTGAAGCTCCCTCGCCCGAATGCCGGCTCGCCCGAAGGAGGCGCTGCGCGAGTTAGAGGCGTTGGATTTTGAGGAGGATTAGTCCCTGCGCTGCAGGCGCCGTGGGGAGAGCGCCACGATCTTCGACAGGGATGGGCGATGTGGGCTTGGATCGCTCCCTCGTGGGAGCGACATGGGCGACGGTCGCTTGAAGCTCCCTCGCCCGAGCGCCCCTACGGAGATAACGGAATGCTGTCAGATCTAGCACGCAGGATACGCGAGACCATACGCAGGGACCCCGTGAGTTGGGCGAAGGCGGCGGGGATCACGCTGCGGCCGTATCAGGCCGAGATCGCACTGGCGATCAAGGATTCGGTGCTGCACAACCGGGGACTCACGTTCGTGGTGATGCTACCGAGACAATCCGGCAAGAACGAGGTGCAACGGCACGTGATCGGCTGGCTACTGTACCGGGCGGCGAGCAGGGGCGGAACCATCGTAAGCGTGGCACCGACATTCAAGCCGCAGACGATCAACGCGATGGAACGGACACGCATGACGCTGGACGACAACATCGTGACGCGAGGGAAGTGGAGGGCATCGTCCGGCTTCGGCTATCGGTTCCAGCGGGCCACCGTGAAGTTCTTCTCGGGCCAACAGACGGCGAAGGTCGTGGGCGCAACGGCGGACCTGCTGCTGAGCGTGGACGAAGCCCAAGATATCGACCCCGGCAAGTTCGACAAGGAGTTCGACCCGATGACGGCGAGCACGAACGCGACGCGGGTGTTCTGGGGAACGGCGTGGACGTCACAGACGCTGCTAGCGCGGCAGGCGAGGTTGGCCCGGGGAGAGGAGGAGATCGACGGCGTGAGGCGCGTGTTCTTCCTGACGGGCGAAGAGGTGGCGAGAATGGTGCCGGAGTACGGTGCGCATCTGGAACGGGTGGTGAAGGAGAAAGGCAGGCAGCATCCGTTGGTGAAGACGCAGTATTACAACGAGGAGATCGACGCGCAGGCGGGGATGTTCAACGCGGGGCGGCTGGCGCTGATGTTTGCGCTTGCGCCCCATGGCGCAAGCACGGGCGATGCCGACTCGAAGTCGGCTCGCCTCGGCGGGCCCGCGGCGGCGGGTGGAGCATATGCATTTCTGATCGATGTGGCGGGAATGGACGAGACGGCGCTGGGCGGGGCGAGCCTAGGACAGGATGGACTCGGGAACGAGGGCCGCGAACTCAACCACGCTGAGCATCGTGGAGATCGATCTGTCGACGCTGGAGACGCTGCAGGCACCGACATATAGAGTGGTTCGCCGGGAGACTTGGACAGGCATCAGTCACCTGGCGATCTTCGGGCAGCTGAAGGCGATGGCTGAGACAGTGGCGACCGCAGCACATTGTGGTGGATGCGACGGGCGTGGGTGAAGGATTGTGGGCGATGCTCGACAAGGCCTTTCGGACACGCGTGATCCCGGTCAAGTTCACGCAGCAGGAGAAGAGCGAGATCGGCTGGCGGTTCCTGAGCATCATCGAGACGGGACGGTTCCGAGATAGTGCGCCGAGCGATACCGTGCTGATCCAGTACAAGATGTGCCGATCCGAGATCCTGCCGGGGCCGTCGAAGACGCTGCGCTGGGGCGTGCCGGACGGCACGCGGGGGCCGGACGGCGAGCTAGTGCACGACGACCACGTGATTGCGGATGCGCTGGTAGCGAAGCTGGACGAACTGGAGTGGCAAGTGCACAGCGAGACTGTCATCATCAGAGCCAGGGACCCGCTCGAGGAGATGTCGCGATTTCGCTAGCCCCAAGCCGAGCGCATCTCATGGTACTGTTGTAAGATTGAAGCCATCCTGCGACTTCGGTAGACTGTCGTCAGGAGAGGAGAAGGCCATGAAACGCATACTCCCGATAGTGATCCCCATTGCGCTGATACTCACGCAGGCGTGCAACCTGCCCGCGGCTCTCTCCGCCACACAGACGGCGGCGATGCTGACGCAGGCAGCGGACGACATGACTGCCACCGCCCAGGCCGCCGGATTGGAGGCCCTGTCCGCGGGCACGACCACGGCCAGCGCGCTGCCGACCGTCACACCGTCCGTCACCCCGACCCTGGCGGCAACCGCGACCGGCGCGGCGACCTCCGGCCCATGCAACGCGGCCACCTTCGTCGACGACGTGACCATCCCCGACGACACGATCATGGACCTGGGTCAGTCGTTCACGAAGACCTGGCGACTGAAGAATGCCGGCACCTGCAGCTGGACATCGAGCTATCAGCTCGTCTTCGACTCCGGCGATCAGATGGGCGGCGACTCCCCGAAGCCCTTCACCACCGATCCGGTGCTGCCTGGCCAATCCGTCGACATCTCCGTGGACCTGACGGCGCCGGGCACTGCCGGCACGTACAAGGGCAACTGGAAGCTGCGCGACTCCAGCGGAGGCGTCTTCGGCCTCTCCACTGGACCGTTCTGGGTGCAGATCAAAGCGCAGAAGGTCGTCGTCGCGCTGCCCGATTGGCCGCTTAAGAAGAGCGGCGACCACGACGCGGAGGTCACCGCGCTGCAGTACCTGTTGGTGGCGCACGACCAGTCCCTCACCGTGGACGGCATTTTCGGCCCGAACACCGTGTCCAGCGTGCAGCATTTCCAAAACACCAACGGCCTCAACCCGGACGGCATCGTCGGGCAGGCCACCTGGCCGAAGCTGGTCGTCCAGCTGCAGCAGGGCAGCAGTGGTCAGGCCGTGCGCGCCGTGCAGGTGCTGCTCAACGACAAGTATGGCAACAGCATCGCGGTGGACGGTATCTTCGGCCCCGATACCGCTGCGGCGGTCAGGGCCTTTCAGACCGGGCACGGGCTGACGGTGGACGGCATCATGGGCCCGCTCACCTGGCAGAGCATGCTGGGGTCGTAGGAGACCAGGTTTTCAGGCGCAAAAGAATAGTCGATCGAGGGGCAGATGCGGACATCCGCGGCCAGTAATACATCCTTCCGCCTCTACTACCTCGGCACGCTGCTCCATCCGCGACGCACTTTTGACCTGCTGGTCCAGGATCCCCGCCGCCTGAAGTTCGGCGCCCTGGCGCTGGCGATCAATGCGGTCCTGTACACCCTCGTCTACGTTTTCCTGACGATGGGGGGCGGCGCGCCCTCGTCCCTGACGCCGTGGCTCAACATCCCGGCCGACGTCTACTATCCGTACAACCGCTTCATCCTGGCGCCGAGCATGTTTGGCTGCTGGATCCTGGCCGCGGGCGTGGCGCAATTGCTCGGCAGGCTGTTCTCCGGCGAAGGCACATTCGAAGATACGCTCAGCACCCTGGGCTTCGCCATCGGCATCGCCTCGCTCTTCTCGCTGCTCCACGACCTGCCGGACTCGTTCCTCGGCGCGATCGGCCTGCTCGACCAGCACTGGTACGAGACCGCGCTGAACTCTGCCACCATCTGGCGCACCATCCTGTGGATTCTTTATGGCGCTTTCTTTGTTGCGTTCCTGGTGCTATTCCCCAAAGCCATCGGCGCGGCGCAGCGCCTCAAGCCTGGACCCGCGATACTCGTCGGTGTCCTGGCTTTTGTTGTCTACCAGGGAGTATTCTTCATCTTCAACCGTTGAGGCCGGTTCAGCCGTGAGCGATCGGCGATCACCGATCCTCACACCGCTTGGTGTTCCTTGCGGCCCTTTGTGTTTAGAAGCCTTGCGCGATCAGCGCGCGCCGTACCACATCCGCCCGATCAGCCCGTCCCTGCGGATGAACTGATGATACAACGCCGCGAGGATGTGCAGGATCACGAGGAACAGCAGGAGGTACGCGCTCCACAGGTGCACCGTCATCAGACCGAAGAAACCGCCCGGCGGTCGGCCGCCCGGAAAGCCCTGACCCGGAGCGCCACCAGGGAAACCCTGGCCCGGAGCACCGCCCTGGAAACCTGGCCCCGGCGTCCCGCGCTGAAAGCCTGGCCCCGGAGTACCCCGTGGGAAACCCTGCCCGGGAGTACCACCTGGAAATTGCCCTTGCCCGCCTGGCGCGAAGCCCCCGCCCTGCCGACCGAATTGCCCCTGCCCGCCAAGGAAGGTCCGCTGGAATCGGTTGCTCTGAATCGCAAACGTCAACCCGATCACCGTGGTTGCGATCAGCATCACGTACAGCCCGTAGTGCACGACCTTCGCAAGCACATCCAGCAGCTGGCTCCCGGACTTGGCCTCGGCCGGCCGCTTGGCCCCCATGCGCACGAAGAATCGCACGATGACCAAGGCCAGGATCGCCATCCCGGTCACCATGTGCAGAGGCACGTACGAATTGATGGCCTGGAAGCCGAGGCCCCGATCGAGGAACACGTACAGACCAATGTAAAGGTTGATCGACACGAGGATGACGACCAGCCAGTGCAGCGTGACCAGCAGCGGATGATAACGTTTGGGTGTTTCCATCTGATCTCCTGAGCCTGGAACCGTTCCGAAGTCGCGCAAGTCTATCCGCGCCGGGTGAGCAATGCAATAGTCCGTTGTTCAGGTTTTGTGAAGAATGTGCTTACTGTCACAGGGGCACCCGAGGCATGCGCCCGTCTTCCCCGCTTTGGTGCCTAGCCCTTTAGATCGCGTAGCATCGGCGCGCAGCGCGCCCAGCCCGGATGCGTCCCCTGCCTCCAGCACCTGCGGCAGCTCGTCGAATGAGGTGATGCTGGCGCAGCCGGGGTCCGGGAAGATGCCGCGTGGATCGTACAGCACCGGCGTCAACCCTGCGGCCCGCGCGCCCACCACATCCGCATAGAAGTTGTCCCCCACGTAGGCAGCCTCCGCGGGGCTCACGCCAAGGCGCGCACAGGCATGCAGGAAGATGCCGGGAGACGGCTTGAACATCTGGATCTCACCGCCTGCCAGCGCAAAGGCGAAGAACTTCGCCAGTCCGAGAGCATCCAACTCCGCCTGGTAGGGCTTGTCGCGATTGGAGATCACAGCCAACTTGAAGCCATTCTTTGCGAGCTCGGCCAGGATGCGCAGCGCGTCTTCCGGCACGATGCTCTCCGGCTTGTAGGCTTCCATCATATGCCGGTTGACTTGTGGCGCCAGCTGCGATGCCTGCTCTGAGGAGGCACCCATGGCCACAAGCCGGCGCCGCGCGTAGCGGTCCCAGAATCCCGGCATATTGCCATCAAAACTCTGCCGGTCTTGCATCAGCTCCCGGGAGTTTGCCCAGTAGAAGTGCTCCCAGCGCATGGCCCGCAGACGGTCGTCGTCGCGCACGTGCAAGCCCAGCTCGCGGCAATACTCTGCAAAAACCTCCCCGCCGGAGGGGAGGTTGTGCCGGATCGTGCCATCGAGGTCAAAGAACACAGCTTTGATCATCTACAGACGGTGTCGCTGCAGGACGAGATTGCTTCGCTTCGCTCGCCCTGACGAACACAGGATCTGCGACAACGACGCGGCGGGCGCTAGCCCCCGATCTGATTCATCACCCGGTTCAACGGAATCACGCCCTCGGCGAGTCCGTGGCCCCAGGGCTTCAGCCAGATGCCATCCAGGATCAGCCGACGCAAGTCCTCCAAAGAGGCGCCCGCGCGCAAAGGCGTCAGCAGGTCGACCTCATGCTCTCGCAGGAGGCACAGGCGCAGGCGGCCATCCGCGGTGAGCCGGGCACGGTTGCATGACTCGCAGAAGGGCGCGGTGACCGAGGAGATGAAGCCGACGTTGCCCTGCGCGCCCGGGATATGGAAGATGCGCGCTTCGCCGTCCAGATGGCCATCGTTGGATGGCTCGAGCGCCCCAACTCCGTCTTCGATCCTGGCCTGGATCTGCGCGGCTGTGATGATCTGCCCGGTTTGCACGTCCGTCACACCGGCGAACGGCATCATCTCGATGAAACGTATTTGCCAGGGGTGATCGATCGTGAGGCGGGCGAGGTCGACGACGTCGGCCTCGTTGTAGCCCTTGACGACGACGGCATTGAGCTTGACCGGACGCAAGCCGGCTTGCTCGGCCGCCAGAATGCCCTGCCACACGTCATCGAGCTTGCCCCAACGCGTCAGACGCTGGAACTTGTCGGCATCCAAGGTATCGATGCTGACGTTGACCCGTTTCAACCCGGCCTCGGCCAGCGGCCGTGCCAGCTTGTTGAGCAGGATGCCGTTGGTTGTCATCGATACACTCTCGATGCCCTGAGTATTCGCAATCGTGCGGACAATCTCAACGATGCGGGCGCGGACGGTCGGTTCGCCGCCGGTCAGGCGGATCTTGTCGAAGCCCAGGCTCGCGAAAAGCCGCGTCAGCAGGGCGATCTCGTCATCCTGCATCAGTTCCGGGTTCGGACGGAAGGTCTGGTCCTCCGGCATGCAGTAGATGCAGCGCAGATTGCAGTGATCGGTAAGGCTGATGCGCAGATAGTGAATCCTGCGCCCGAATTGGTCGATTGCCATAGGTGCAAGATTATACATTCAATCTCCCGACGACCCCACCCGCCCGTTTGCCCGGCGGCTGCACCGGGCCTGATGGCGCTCTTCCAAACTGAGTCCTTCATTAATTCACCCGTGGGGCGGCCCTGGGCGCGGGTCAAGAAGGCGCCGGGACGCCTGCTTTCGAATTGACGGCGCCAGGCAGGCATGCTATTATTCGTGCATTATCCCGCACGTTACAAACTGAGGAGCACTTATGAGCGCGGAATTTTTCCTTCGCATTATCTTCATGATTCTTCTTGGGATTGCAGGGGGCATCTGGGGTCACCAACTGGCAATATACAATCCATCCGAGGTCTATCGCTACACATTCGGAGTGGCGCTGGTCGGCGCGTTGACGGGTCTGGTGCTGACACCGTACTTCACCACGCGTCCGGCGCGCGCCCTGCGCCGCATCCTGGGACGTATAGCGGCAGAGACTCTGTTCGCGAGCATGATCGGGCTGCTGGTTGGCCTGCTAACCGCCGCCCTGCTGGCCTTTCCTCTTTCGCTGCTGCCACCACCATTCGGAAGCATCCTGCCGTTCGTCGGGGTGATCGTCTTCGGTTACGTCGGGATATCGCTGTTCGTCATGCGCCAGGGCGACATCATGAGCCTGTTCGGGTCCCTGAGCGGGCGCGCCGAGGGTGGTTCGGGCACCTCCTGGACGAATCTGAATCGCACGATCCTGCTGGACACCAGCGTGATCATCGACGGCCGCGTGGCGGACATCGCCCGGACCGGATTCCTGCCGGGCACGCTGCTAATCCCGAGGTTCGTGCTCAACGAGCTGCAGTACATTGCGGACTCGGCGGACGGCTTGCGCCGCCAGCGCGGGCGTCGGGGAATGGAAGTGCTGACCGACCTCCAGAAACTGCCCAACGTGCTGGTGCGCATCAGCGATATCGACGTGGAGGGCGTGCGGGAGGTGGACGACAAGCTGGTGATCCTGGGCAAGCAACTGAAGAGCCCGGTGCTGACCAATGACTACAACCTCAACCGCGTGGCGGAACTGCAGGGCGTGACCGTGCTGAACATCAACGAGCTGGCCAACGCGGTCAAGTCCGTGGTCCTGCCGGGCGAGGTCCTCAACATCAACGTGTTCCAGGAAGGCAAGGAAATGGGCCAGGGCGTTGGATACATGGACGATGGCACGATGGTAGTCGTCGAGAACGGCAAGGATTACATCGGCGAGTACATGGACGTGCACGTGACCAAGGTCCTGCAGACTGCTGCCGGCCGCATGATTTTCGGCCGCGTGGAAGCTTCCAATGGCAAGTCCAAGAGGAAATCCAACGGGGTCCGGCAGCCGGGCTAGCACAGCCCCTGCGCTCGCAAGAATTCCATTGCCCGCCGCCCTCTGGCAGCGTCCTTTCCTGCCGGAGAGCATGGGGGTGCAGAGCGAGGAGCATGCATGCTGAAGATCTACAACACGCTCAGCCGCAAGAAGGAAGAGTTCACCACCCTGGAGCCGAATGCCGTCCGGCTGTACGTCTGCGGCGTCACGGTGTACGACCGGGCTCACGTGGGGCACGCCATGTCGGCACTGGTGTTCGATATCATCCGCCGGTATCTTGAATATCGGGGCTACAAAGTCCGCCACGTCATGAACTACACCGACGTCGACGACAAAATCATCGCACGTGCGAACGAACTCAAGGAAGACCCGCTGAAACTGGCCCAGCGCTATATCAATGACTACATCCGGAACCTGGGCGAGCTGAACATCCTGCCAGCAACCAGCACGCCGCGGGCCACCCAGACCATGGACGAGATCCAGGCCATGATCAAGGGATTGATCGACAAAGGCTACGCGTACGCGACCTCGAACGGCGATGTCTATTTCCGGGTGACCCGGGACAAGGAGTACGGGAAGCTGTCGGGCCGCAAGCTGGACGACATGCAGGCTGGCGCCCGCATCGAAGTGGACGAGACCAAAGAGCATCCGATGGATTTTGCCCTGTGGAAGGCCGCCAAGGCCGGCGAGCCGTCCTGGGATTCACCCTGGGGCAAGGGCCGCCCGGGCTGGCACATCGAATGCTCCGCCATGAACCTGGCCGAACTCGGAGAGCAGATCGACATTCACGGCGGTGGCAACGACCTGATCTTCCCGCACCACGAGAATGAAATCGCCCAGAGTGAGTGCTTCACCGGCAAACAATTTGCACGGTTCTGGATCCACAACGGCATGCTGCAGCTCAGCGGCGAGAAGATGTCCAAGTCGCTGGGCAACATGATCAGCATCGATGACTTCCTCGCACAGCACACGGGCGACGTAATGCGCATGCTCGTACTGAGCGGCTCGTATCGGGCGCCGCTGATATTCAACGATGAAACGATCGAAGCGGCCGAGAAGAATCTGGCGCGCCTGAGGTCGGCCCTGGCGGCGGCTCCAGCCTCTGCACGCGGGATCGCTGCGGACGCCGGCGCGGCGTTCGTGGCGCAGGCCGAGGCGACCCGCACGGCTTTCAACGACGCCATGGACGACGATTTCAACACCGCGCTGGCGCTGGCCGTGCTATTTGAGCTCGTGCGGTCCATCAACACGGCGCGCGATCAGGGCGCCAGGGACGACCAGCTCGAGCCGGCCCAAGGAGTGCTGCGAGATCTGACCGGTGTGCTGGGCCTCCAGCTGCGGGAAAAGCAGGGCTCCACCCAGGCCGATGAATTGATCGCGCTGTTGGTCGAAGTGCGCGGCGAGATCAGAACGCAGAAGCTATGGCCGCTCTCGGACCTCATTCGAGACAAGCTGGCCGCCATGGGCGTGGCAATCGAGGACTCCAAAGACGGAACTACGTGGAGATGGTTATAGGTGCTGCCATGAATGAATCTCCCGGAACGGTCCTCGTCAGTTCGGACGCTGCCAAAGAATTCGATGCCCCCAACTCAAGCCTGCTTGATTTCACGCCTGAAGATTTGCAGCTTAACCGGCGCGGCTATCTCAGCCAGCGGCAGAGGGCCCGGCTGCAGAGCACCGCAGGCGGTATCGTGAAAGTCTCCCGATCCGGCGCCGTCGTGGCGCTGGTTTTCGTCTTGTTCGGTCTGGGCATGATTTTGGCGATGTATCTGCAAAATGCCAGCACGCGCGCCGCGCTGCTCTCCAGTCCACTTAACCTGCTAATGCTCGCCGGCGCCGTGCTGCTCGTGCTTGTGATTGTCGTCTTTGCGCTGTATTGGACTCGACGTCAGACGTCGGCGCTTGCCCAAGCGCAGCTGCAAATGGCACAAGGCCCTGTCCGACCGGGAGAGTCCTTCTCCGTGGAAAGCGCGATCACGAGCCACTACGTGCTGGTGGGCAAGCAGCGATTTGCGTTCGCTGAAAACATGAGCAGCATTTTCCACGAAGGCAGGAACTACCGCGTGTACTACGTGAAGTCGGGTCCGTATCAAATCATCATGTCGCTGGAGGAAACGCGCGGCTAGGGAATGCCGCGGCCCATGGCTCCTGCGGTTGCCTTCCCCTCCAGCGATTTCGACAACTGGGCCGAGACCTATGACCGGGACGTCCTATCCCAGGACAAATTCCCATTCGCCGGCTACGATTCAGCGCTCCGCACCGTTGTGCACCTTGCCGCCCCGCAACGCGGCATGACCGTCCTGGATCTCGGCACGGGGACGGGAAACCTGGCCGTCCGCTTTGCCGAAGCGGGCTGCCAGCTGTGGTGCAGCGACTTCTCGCGGCTGATGCTGGAGCGCGCCCGTCGCAAGCTGCCGGCGGCCAAGATGGTGCTCCACGATCTGGCCGACGAATGGCCGGCAGAACTTGACCGCGATTTCGACCGGATTGTCTCGGCATACGTGTTTCATCATTTTCCGTTGCGCGCCAAGGTAAAACTCGTGCGTGAGATCGCGCTTGGACACCTGGAACCAGACGGCAGGCTAATCATCGCCGACCTATCCTTCCCGGATGAAAGCGCCCTCCACACCTTCCGTCTTTCGGTCGGCGACCTGTGGGAAGAAGAATCCTACTGGCTGGCAGACGAAAGCATCAGCGCCCTCACGGAAGCCGGCCTAAGGGTCGGGTACATGCAGGTTTCGACAAGTGCAGGCGTGTACAGTATCGAGGGCCCGAAATCAGCACGCGATACAGGCTGACAATGGCCGGCCCCTTCGGGCAAGAGGGAGCTGGACCAAGAGTTGCGACATGCCACGGAAAACGAGAATCATACTGAACCCAATGGCAGATATGGGCAACGCCTGGAAGGTTGCCAATGACCTGCGGCCTTTGATCACGCAGTATGGCAATGCCGATTGGAGCGGTACGGTGTATCCGACGCACGCCACCGAGCTAGCCAGACAGGCAGGGGAGCAGGGCTACGAGATGATCGTTGCGATCGGAGGCGATGGAACGGTGCACGAGGTCGTCAACGGCATCATGCAGCTGCCTGCCAGCAGGCGACCGGCCCTGGGGGTCGTGCCGGTCGGTTCCGGCAACGACTTTGCGCATGCGATCGGCGTGCCCCTGCGCTCCGACCATGCCCTGGCACTGGCCCTGAGCGGAGAGCCATCGGCCATCGATGTGGGCGTGATGACGGACGAGAACGGGCGGCGCGAGTACTTTGACAATACACTGGGTATCGGCTTCGATGCCGTCGTCACCATCCGCTCGCACCAACTGCCCTGGCTGCGAGGCTTTCTCATGTACCTAACGGCAGTCATCCAGACGATCCTGCTAAATCACGACCCGGCCACAATGCAGATTGAAATGGATGGCCGCAAGTTCGAGCAAAGCAACCTGCTTCTGACGATGTGCAATGGCCCGCGCGAGGGCGGTGGTTTTCTTGTGGCTCCGGATGCGAAACCCGACGACGGGATGCTGCACTATGCCATGATCCGGAAGGTAAGCCGGCTGATGATGTTCCGCCTGGTGCCTGAGGTCATGCGCGGCACCCACGGCCGTTTCGAGCCAGTGACGCTCGGCGCGTGCAAGACAATGTCCCTGAACGCCGACCGCCCGCTGTACGTCCATGCAGACGGCGAGGTCTACACCAGCTTCGGCAGCAACCTTCGGAAGCTGGCGGTAGAGATCATGCCGGGCGCTCTGAAGGTGGTCCGCGATAAGCAGTAGATCCCGCTTATCCATCCAAGGAGGCGGGGTGGTGGCGCAAGACACCGCTCACAGGCCAACACTGCTCGCATAAAATGCCAGACCTGCTGCATTCCCTACAAGGCTATGACCTGGGACATCTGCGAATCATCGCCGAACTTTGGGGCATGCATCTCCATGCGCGCGAGCCGGATGCAGCCATCCTTGAAATCGTTACCGTAATGCACGACGACCAGTCGTTGGGCGAGCTTATCGAGACGCTGCGCCCTCCGGCGCGGGCCGCACTTGCCGCCCTGGAGCAAGCCTCCGGGCGTGTACCGTGGGCCCTGTTCATCCGGGAGTTCGGCGATGTGCGTGAGATGGGAGCGGCCAAGCGAGATCGCGAGAAGCCTTATCTAAAGACTGCTTCGGGCGCCGAGGATCTGTTTTACCGCGGCCTTCTGGGTAGGGCGTTCTTCGAGACGGGGGAAGAGGCGCAGGAGTTTGCTTACATCCCGACCGATTATCTATCGCTAATTCAACAACATCTACCCGACCCCGGGCAGGCGCCTGCCCGTCCGTTCGGTCGCCCCGCAGAGCCAAGCGAAAGCGCAAGCGCCATTCCAGCGACCGATCGTGTGCTGGATGATGTGACGACCTTGCTGGCGGCAAGGCGTGCCGGGCAGGCCGTGCCGCCGAATCCTGTGCTGCAAGCCCTGGTGCAGGCAGCCGGAATACTTCAGGGTGACACCCTTCAGGCTCAGCAGGCGAAAGCCTTCCTGGAGGCGTCGCGTGCGGACGCGTTGCGGATGCTCGTAGAGGCGTGGCGCGCAAGCGACAAATTCAATGAACTACGGCTGATGCCAGACTTGGTCTGCGAGGGCGAGTGGCGCAATCGGCCCCTGGCGGCACGGGGATTCCTGCTCAAGCGGCTAGGCGAGCTGCCCAGACAAACCTGGTGGAACCTGCCGAGCTTCATTGAGGACATCAAGAAGCAGCATCCGGATTTTCAGCGTCCGGCGGGGGACTATGATTCGTGGTTCGTCAAGGACGCCGCCAGCGGGCGCTACCTACGCGGCTTCACGGACTGGGACCGGGTGGATGGGGCCCTGATCCAATTCCTGGTGGTGGACGTCATGCACAGACTGGGCATGCTTGACCTAGCCGGGCCGGCGGCGGGACAGGCACCGTCCGCTTTTCGGATCGGCGACATCGAGGGGCGCGAAGCGCGATTTCCCAAGAAGGAAAGCGGCCGACTACGGCTGACGTCACAAGGAAAGATCACCGCGGCGCGGCTCGTGCCGCGGGCCGCCCGCTACCAGTTGGCACGCTTCTGCGATTGGGACGAGTCAGAACCCGATCAGTATCACTACCACATCAGTCCCGAATCCCTCGACCGGGCGCGGAGACAGGGATTGAAGGTAGAGCAGCTGTTGACGCTGCTGAGGCGACATACGGACCCCGGCATCCCCGCCGCCGTGACCAAGGCGGTCACCCGGTGGGAGGCGCGCGGTCTTGAGGCGCGGGCGGAGACGCATAGCGTGTTGAGGGTCAGCCGCCCCGAGATCATCAAGCAGTTGCGGGATTCGAAGGCGAGACGATTCCTTGGCGAAGCGCTCGGCCCGACGGCAGTGATCATGAAACAAGGAGCCGAAACGAAAGTCGTCGCGGCGCTTGCCGAGCTCGGCATCCTGGCCGATGACAGGACGACAAAGAACGGCATACCCGGCGGGATCGTTACCCCGGCGGGCGGCACGACACAATCGACGGCGAAACCCGGGGCGCAGCCCAAGCCCAAGAAATGACTCCCGCGTCGATGAACGCCGCTATAATGAAATGGGGATGATTGAATGTCCATGGAGGCTATGACGATGTCCAAACTCGACTGGCTGACAGAGGAAATTGAGGGACTCAAAGCGCAGGGACTGTACAACCGGATTCGCACAATCAGTTCGGCGCAGGGAGCGCGTCTGGTCGTCGACGGAAAAGACGTACTCAACTTCTGTTCAAACAATTACCTGGGGTTGGCGAACCATCCAAAGCTGGTGGAGGCCGCCCGCGAGGCGGCTGCAAAGTACGGCGTCGGTCCGGGAGCGGTTCGGACGATCGCGGGCACGATGGAATTGCACATCGAGCTCGAGAAGCGGCTGGCAAAGTTCAAGGGGGCCGAAGCCGTCATCACCTTCCAATCGGGTTTCACGGCAAACCTTGGGACCATCCCAGCGCTGGTCGGAAAAGAAGACGTGATCTTCTCGGACCGACTTAACCACGCGTCCATCATCGATGGCTGCCGACTCTCGGGTGCGCGTATCGCAGCCTATGAGCACAACGACCCCGCGGCGCTTGAAGCTGTGGTCAAGGAAAACGCGGGCACTTACCGGCGCGCCCTGCTCGTGACGGACGGCGTATTCAGCATGGACGGCGACGTGGCGCCGCTGCCGGAGCTGTGCGAAGTGGCCGACAAATACGGGCTGATGTTCATGGTGGACGACGCTCATGGTGAAGGAGTCCTGGGCAAGGGAGGCCGCGGCATTGTGGATCACTTCGGCGTGCACGGGAAAGTGGACATCGAAGTGGGCACACTCTCGAAGGCGTTCGGCGTAATGGGTGGGCTGGTGGCGGGCGACAAGGCCATCGTTGAATGGCTGCACCAGCGCGGTCGACCATTCCTGTTCTCGTCGGCGATGACCGTTCCGGATACGGCCGCCTGCCTAGCGGCGGTCGAGCTGCTGGAATCATCCACGGAGCTGGTGGACAGGCTGTGGGACAACGCAAAGTACTTCAAGGCTGAGATGAAGGCGCTCGGTTTCGACACAGGGTCCAGCCAGACCCCCATCACCCCCATCATGCTCGGGGAGGCGCCGCTGGCACAGCAATTCAGCCGCCAGCTGTTCGAGAGCGGCGTGTTTGCGACGGCCATCGGATTCCCAACGGTGGCCAAAGGCAAAGCCCGCATCCGCGTCATGATCTCTGCGGCGCATGATCGCGACGACCTGGGCCAGGGCCTGGAGGCGTTCGCGAAGGTGGGTAAGCAGCTAGGTGTGATCCACTAGTCGATTGCCGATCCATCCAAGGGCATGATTTGCCAGCCGGCAGGAAGGCCGGGCTTGGCAAGGCCTCGGCGGAGCCTCGAAGAGCGCCTGCCGGTCCGAATTGGTGACATTTGGCCCTTTGCGGCATTGGGGCGATTGATTATCATTTTGACCTCGGCGCCAGATCCTCAAAGTCGTAGCCGCGACTTATCACCTCCCCTGCGGTTCAACTGAAAACTACGACAGGCGACCTCAATCCAACCCACTGAGGACTGTATGTCGCAGACGCCCATGAGCAGAGCCCGGCCCTCCTCGCCGAATCCCACAACGGACCGTTCCCAACTGACGCAGTATGCGTGGCTTTCGATCGGGGCCGCCGTGCTGACGATCGGCCTCAAGACTCTGGCCTTCTTCCTGACGCGGTCCGTTGGTCTGCTATCGGACGCAATGGAATCCGGCGTGAACTTGATCGCGGCGATCATGGCGCTGGCCATGCTCACGGTGGCGGCACGCCCACCGGACGAAGAGCATGCATTCGGCCACAGCAAGGCTGAATATTTCTCAAGCGGCGTTGAAGGCGCGCTCATCCTCGTGGCGGCCGCCAGCATCATCTGGACTGCGATCGAACGGCTGCTTGCGCCCCAGCCGCTGGAAGGCCTGGGACTGGGACTGGCATTGTCGACGGTGGCATCCCTGATCAATCTTGGCGTGGCGCGCGTGCTGCTGCAGGCAGGCAAACGCTACCAGTCCATTACGCTGGAGGCGGATGCGCGTCACTTGCTGACCGACGTCTGGACTTCGGCCGGGGTCCTGGTTGCGCTCGGCGCTGTCTCGCTGTTCCGGTGGCAGATCCTGGACCCTGTCATCGCCATCGGGGTTGCCATCAATATCATCTGGGCCGGGGTGGGACTCATGCGACGCTCTGTCCTAGGATTGATGGACACGGCCATTTCGACCGCGGACCAATCGAAGATCACGGCGGTCCTCGACGGGCAGGCAGCCAGCGGCGTGCGCTATCACGATCTGCGTACCCGCCAATCGGGGTCGCAACAGTTCATTTCATTTCACGTCCTGGTGCCCGGAAGATGGACGGTCCAGCGGGGTCACAACCTGCTTGAAACCATAGAGGCGGAGATTCGGACGGCGCTGCCACTGGCGATCGTCAGCACGCACTTGGAGCCGCTCGAAGATCCCGCGGCGTGGGACGATCCGACCCCTGAGCCGAAGAACGGCGGCAGCTAGAACATTCAAAACGAAAGAGACCGAGGCTGAGCCTCGGTCTCTTCTTGCCCGCTTGGTGGCTATTCCGGAAATGATTTGAGGGCGCCGGGAAGGTCGGGATAGATCGGTATGTTGTTCAGAAAACCGGCGATATTCAGCACGTAGTAGACATTGGCGGGAGCCGCGGCCACCTTGAAGTATGCGGACTTGTATGGCTCGCCGTGCTTTTCCTTCTCCCAAGCCTCGATGTCCGCGGCGGGCGTGAACAACTTGTACAGCTTCTGAAGCGCGCCCAAGCCCGCACTGGTGATCATTTCAAGGTCATGGAGGTCGAGCAGCAGGAAGCGCCTTCCGGCCTCGTGCTCTGCCTGGGCGGCATCCAAGAGAGCCTGGTTTGTCTGTCCATCCAGTTTGCCGCCGAGGTGAAAGACCACCACAGGGCCTTCGCTTTTCGTGATCGTGAGTTTATCGGTCATCGGAAACCCCGGAGTTGATTTTCATGGGGAGGATTATATCGCGGGCCTCATCAAAGGCGACAAATCGGCCAAGGCCTGCTGAGTGCGCGTCAATTGCAGGCTTCGCACAGGACGCCACCTAGCGCAGGCGGGCGAAGGCCCTTACGGGCAACGTACACACCCCCTGGAACTTTGGCGGGATGGCGCTGAACGAGAATCCGTGATCAGGGACTTTCCGCAGATTGCAGAGGTGCTCCACGATAAGGATCTCCGGTCTCAGCGATCGCGTCCGGCCTGCTCCGTGGGCAACGGGGTCGCTTCGTCGCTAGGTGTGACGCTGAGCCGCTCCCATTCGGCAAGTTGGGCATCCATCTCACTTTGCAGCCGCGCATAGTCCTGACCCAGACGTGTGACCTCTTGGGGATCAGCGGGCGGATTCTCGAGGCTGGCTGCAAGGCCGGCAAGCCGACTTTCCAAGTCGGCGATGCTGTTCTCAACCTCCTGCAACTGCGCGACCCTTCTGCGCTGCTCGCGAGCGCTGGCATCTTTGGGAGGCCGGGCTTTGCGCGCGACCCGCGGCGCGGCGGCCGTCGCAGCGTCCGCGAGGCGAGCGGCCTGCTTCTGCATTTCCTCCTTCATCTGCGAGTAGGTTCCTGCGAACACGGTCAGATGTGATTCGTCGGGGTCAACCTCCCAGACCTGCGTAGCCAGGGCATCCACCAAGTAGCGGTCGTGCGTGACCAGGAGTATGGTGCCCTGATAGGCATCCAGGACCGCCTGCAAGATTTCCTGAGACGGAATGTCGAGGTGATTGGTCGGCTCATCGAGCAACAGCAGATTGGTATCTTCCAGGGCAAGTTTTGCGAGCGCCAGACGCCCGCGTTCGCCTCCGGAAAGCATGGAGACCTTCTTGAAGGCGTCATCGCCGGAGAAAAGATACCGGCCCAGATAGTCGCGGCCCTGGGTGGGCAACATACCGGGCGAGGCCGCCAGGACTTCGTCCAGCACCGTCTTTTCGGGATCCAGTCCCTCGTGGGCCTGCGCAAAATAGCCGATGTGCAGACTGGCGCCGAGAATCACTTCGCCGCTCAACGGTTCAAGCTGGCCGAGAATAGTCTTCAAGAACGTGGACTTGCCGGCGCCGTTCGGGCCGATCAGTGCGGCACAGTCCGTGCGGCGCAACTCAATGTCCGGCGCGCGAAAGAGCAGCCGGCCAGGATAGCCCACCTCCAGGCCGCGTGTGCGGATCACGAGGTCGCCTGAGCGCCGCGTGGAACGCAGGTGCAAGGCCAAGTCGGGGGTGGCACGCAAGGGCGGCCTCAAGCCGCGCACGCGCCGCTCAGCCTCGTCCACGCTGAAGGGACTGGTGGTCGTGTCCACGTCAAGCTGGGACCACTTGGTACTCACCACGGCCTGCATGCCGGCCTGCTCGATAGCCTGCACAACGCGGGTCAGCCGTCGCAACTTGCCCTTGGCCTGCTGCACGTTCTGCCCGGAAATATTGCGGCGAATGTACTCGACATCCTTGAGGAGCTTATCGCGCTCAGAACTCAAACACCTCCACGCGGTGCGCCCACCAATTCTCGCGTTCCTGCAAATAGGTGGTGTAGTTGCCGCGATAAAGCTCGGTGCCGCTCAGCGCCATCTCGAGCAGGGCGTTGCAGGATTGGTCGAGGAAGTAGCGGTCGTGGGACACAATCACGGCGGCCCCCTCCCACTGGCTGAGGTAACCCTCCAACCATTCGACTGCATCCATGTCCAGATGATTGGTGGGCTCGTCCAAGAGGAGGAGATCGGGATCCGAGAGCAGCAAGCGCGCAAGATAGGCGCGCGTGCGCTGTCCACCGGAAAGGTGATCGAGCGGGAGGTGGAAGTCCGCTGAAGCAAAGCCCAGGCCGGAAAGCACCTGATTGATGCGGACCTGATAGACATAGCCCCCGCGCCGTTCGAAGTCCTCCTGGAGCGGTCCATAGCGCGTCAAGGCGGCTTCGCGCGCCTCTGGATCTGACATGGCGGCCTCAAGTTTCTGCAACTCAACCTGCTGCCGGGCAAGATCCGCGAAGACCGCGGCGCAGGCATCCCAGATGGTTCCTTCCAATTGGAAGTCCGCCTCCTGAGGCAGGTAGCCGAGACGCAGGGCTTTGGCGCGCGTGACTTTCCCAGTGGAGGGCGTCTCCAAGCCCATGAGGATCCGCAGAAGAGTGGTCTTGCCAATACCGTTCGGTCCCACGAGCGCAAAGCGTGCGCCCCTGGCGACCGAAAACGTTACGTCGCGGAAGATATCTTCTGCCCCAAAGGACTTGGCGAGGGAGGTTGCGGTGAGGAGAGACATCTATGAATTCGCGGCGCTAGGGCCGCCCGGGGCAGAGAGGCTGCGGGGACTCCGAAGCACCTGCCGCCCTTTACGGCTTTGCGCCGCAGAACAGGCTGCTCACGCTAGATTGCGTGTCCGGCGACAACGCATAGCCTTGATCAACCATCCCACCCAAGTTCTGGCAGGCTTGCTGCCTGTATAGTTTCTCCGTATTGATGCGGCTGGCAATCTGTTTTACGGCCTGCAGGTCCCCGAGATAGGCCTGTGCCTGGAGAAACGGCATCCACTCGATCTGATCGTTAGGGTGCAAGCCGAGCTTGTCAGCCTGATCCTGAATGGCGGCGATTTCCTGCCAGTTGCCCTGCTGCGCCGCCAGCGAGGCCTTTTCGAAGTAATAGCACCATGCATGCTCAGGCTCGGGGCCAAAGAGGGAAGGAGGCAGGACCGCCGGAACCGTCGACGATGCGATGCTGTCCACGCGTGAGACGGGAGCCAAGAGGCGCAGGGCCAGATCATCCGTCAAGGAGAAAGTCGGCCAGCGCGGATCGATCACGCGGACGCAGGAATCTTCGGCAGACTGGATGACGATCAGCGTGTCCGCATAGTCGATGGTCGAAGTGTGGGCGCGATACGTGCTTTCCTGCAAGTCGTGGCCGAGCAGGAGGTTGTTCATGGCAGGCGCGTCGGCCGTGAGCGCAGAAATCGAAACCTGGACAGGAAGCTGCCGCTGCGGCCCGGGGTAGTAAACATAATTGGCGGGGCCCCAGACAATGTCCGTGTCATCCGCATAGTTCACACCAGGATAGTAGACCAGCAGCGTGGATCCGGATGCGATGGCGGGCGCACGCCACGCCATTTGATGCCAGAAAGCCGATATGGTCTGCTCTTCATGCAACGCATTCGTTCCGAGGCCCTGATGCGTGAGGGCACTCAGAAGCACCAATCCGGTGAGGAGCGATGTGCGGACTTTCGGCGGCCGCGCGGTGAAGATGAGCCCCGTGAGTGCGAAGGCCAGACCCAGGGAGGCCGGCAAGGCATAGTGTGAAAAGTTCGGAAAAGTGATCTCCCGGTTGGCGACGATGATGGGAGCGATTCCGAGCACCAAGGCCACCAAACCGAGCCAGACAGCTTGCAGAGCCCAGTCCGACTGGTCTGCCCCTGCGGGAGCATCGCGGGGCCCCGCGACTCCGCTGATGAACAACCAACCCAGGAGGGCAGCCGCCAGGGCAATGAGGAATCCCACGACCACTTCCCGCAGACTCCCTGAGAAGAAGTTGTTCACCAATGGAACGACCCAGGCAGCAACCGTGACGTTGACGAAGCTGAGAAGCAGATTCACGATCCAATGCAACCCGGTGGATAATGGATCGCTCCGGAAGGTTCCCAGCTGGGCGCCGAGATCCGTGGCCTTGCGCTGACTTGTGAATAACAGGAAGCGCCAGACCGCGAAACCTACTGGTATGACCAAATAGATGAGCCAGCGTCGTAAGGCGAGGCCCGCTCTTTGCCGAAAAGAGGCGGACTCGGCGCCACTGACGATGACGAAGATAAGGCACAGGCGAAGCACTTCCATGCCTGCCGCGTACTCGACCAAGGCAAGGTAGATCCAGCCAGTCAGGATCGCGCCGAGCAAGCAGGCAACTTGAGGCCGCTTGCGCGGCGACCGCAGCGCCTGGACCGTCAGTGCAAGCGACAACACCATCAAGGCGGCGCTGGCGACCATCGGTTGATACTCGATGCCGGCCACCCACCAGGTGAAGCCGGGATACAAGGCAAAGAGCAGGCCGGCAGCCCACGGGGCGCGCCGGGGCCGCGGCCAAATCAGATGAAACAGCCAGACGGTCGCAAGGCCGCCGCCCAGCCGCCAGGCATACATTGCCAGGTGATACGGCAGAGGGGTCATGCCGAAGAGCGCCTGGTACAGCTCAAAGAACGGGCCGCGAGCCGGGCGATCGCTGGCGAACATCAGGCGGAAGACACCGGACGGTCCGACCAACGCGTCGTAGGCGTAATACCAATCGTCCCGGTAGTAGGTCAACCGGACGGCGCTGGGCAAGTATGCGAGCGCGGCAATCAGCGCAAACCAGAGGACTTGCTTCCAACGGCGATCCAACAGGGCTGACAGAACGTTCATTGGGCCCCGGAGGAGCGCAGTGCCTGCAGTGATTTGGCGCTGTTCATATGGATGACGAAAACGAAATGGACGAATGAATCAGGCGGCGAGGTCGTCTGCCTCAGAATCCGGGACGTGGGCGGGCTTTTCCTTTCCCAACTCCACAGAACGCTGGTAACCGGCCCACACAGCACGCGAAATAGCAGAACGAAAACCCGCCTTCTCCAGATAGTAGAGCGCCTCGGCGGAGGTGCCGCCCGGCGACGTGACCTGGTTGCGCAGCGAGGCGGGGTGTTGGGCTGCGCGCTCGTAGAACGAGGCCGAACCCTTGAGCGTCTGCAACACCATGGACTCCGCTATACGGCGCGGAAGGCCCATGTGCACGCCGGCATCGATAAGCGCCTCAGTGAACAGGAACACGTAGGCGGGGCCGTTGCCTGATAGCGCCGTCGCCATATCGAGGTAGCTTTCATCTTCAACGAAGATCTCTTCACCCATGGCGGCCAGAATCTGCCCGGCAAGTTCACGCTGCTTCGTCGAGGTATCGTGCGAGGCGGTCCAAACCGTGATGCCTTCGCCAATCTGGCCGGGAGTATTTGGCATCGAGCGGACGATGGCCTTGTGTTTCAAGCCGGCGGCGAGCTTGCGGATGGATGCGCCGGCCACAATCGAAAGGACGAGCGCCTGCGGGGGAATCCCGCGCAAGCCTTTCATGACTTCACTGAGCCGTTGGGGCTTGACGGAGAGCACGACCACATCTGCGTGGCGGACGGCGGCGGAATTATCCGTCGTCGTTTGGATGCCGTATTTCTTCCGCAGTTCGGCGGCGCGCTCGGGACGCGGCCCCGCGGCCCAGAGGTCCTCGGCGCGCACGAGCTTCTTGCGCAGGGTCCCGGAAATCATCGCCTCGGCCATGGCACCCGGCCCGATGAACGCAATCCGTTTCTTTAGCATACGACCTCCGACGGTAGGGCGATCCGGGCTCAGCCCGTGAAATTCTGCAGGGCGAGACGCAGGCGCTCTTCCACACTGTCCGGCGCGTCGGCGGGCAGCGATTGAATCGCGGTTTGGGCCTCGATGACCGAGTAGCCAAGCGCCGTGAGGGCCGCCAAAACCTCCGCGTCCTTATCGGAGAGTGCCGCCAGTTTCTCCAAGCCGGCCACCGGCTTGAGCTTGTCATGCAGATGCAGCACGATTTTCTGGGCGGTCTTCTTACCAATGCCGGGCACGCGAGCGAGGATCTCACTCTCTTCAGCCAGGACGGCACGCTGCACAGCTTCCAGCGTCAGGGTGGAGAGAACGGCCAGCGATGCTCGCGGCCCAACGCCGTTGACGCCGAGCAAGAGAGAGAAGAGATCCCGCTCAGCCTGGGCTTCAAACCCGTACAGATTAAGGGCATCATCCCGAACCACCAGATACGTGTATAGCGCGATGCCCTCGCCCGCCTTCTTACGCCCGCGCAGCGGCGCCGGGACGAAGACCCGCAGGCCCACGCCGCCAACCTCCACGATGAAGGCATTGTCCTCGAGCTGGACGATCTCGCCACGCAATGTCGCGATCATAGCGTCCCTTTTTTACCACAATGGCTGCGGACTGCGACCGGGCGAGTCATGCCAGAACGCCGGTGCACGGGGTGCCTGTGGGCTAGTATCTCCTGGTGTGCAGATGCGTGATGGCGACGGCCAGCGCATCGGCGGCGTCGTCGGGCCTGGGAATCTCCGGCAGGCCCAACAGCGTCCGCACCATTTCCTGGACCTGTCGCTTGCCGGCGGAACCGTATCCCACCACGGCCTGCTTGATCTCGTTCGGCGTGTATTCGGCGACGTCGCCGCCCGCCTCCGCGATGGCCAGCAGGACGACGCCACGGGCCTGGCCAACGGCCATGGCCGTAGAGACATTGCGCTGAAAAAACAGCTTCTCAACGGCGCAGCAATCCGGATGATGGATGGAAATGAGTTCCTTCAAGTCGCCGTAGAGCATGAGCAGGCGCTCATGGGCTGGCGTGTTCGGCGGCGTTACGATCACTCCAAAAGTGACCGCTTCGAGCTTGTCCTGGGTCGTCAGGCGCACCAAGCCGTATCCGGTGGTAGCGGTGCCCGGGTCGATCCCAAGCGCAAGAGTCATCATAGCCCCTTATGCGACGCCGAACCCGCACGAGGGTCGTGCCGTCGCTGAACGGATCTTTGTATTGCCAGGCGTGTGGGTGGACCGGTCAGGCGGCTTCGAGGGCGGCCAAGGCCTGCTCGGACATCTTCAAATTGGAGAAGACATTTTGCACGTCGTCGATTTCTTCGATGGTTTCGAGCGACTTCATGACGTGCAGGGTTTGCTCCAGCTCGAGTTCGAGCTCCTGTTTCGGGATCATACGCAGGCCGGCGTCGTCGGGCTGGACCTCGGCCGCGTGCAAGCGATCTGCGATGTCCTTGAAGGTTTCGACCGGCCCAATGATTTCGATGGTGTCATTCTCGTCGATGACGTCATTGGCGCCGGCTTCAATCCCAAGCTCGAATGCCTTGTCATAGCTCATGGCGCTGGAAGGAAATGAAAAGTAAGCCACCCGCTCGAACTGCCAGGCGACCGAGCCCAGCTCGCCCATGCTGCCGCCAGCCTGGGTGAGGGCATGGCGCAACTCAGCCACGGTGCGGTTGCGATTGTCGGTAACGCACTCAATCATCAGGGCAACGCCGTGGCCCGCGTAGCCTTCATAAGTCACTTCCTCGAAGGTGGCGGCGTCCTTGTCCTCACCCGTGCCGCGTCGAACGGCGCGTTCAATATTGTCCTTGGGCATGTTCTCGGAGCGGGCTTTGTCCACGGCCAGACGCAAACGGAAATTGCCATTGGGGTCGCCGCCACCGTCCCGGGCGGCCATCACGATCTCGCGAGTGAGACGCGTGAAGACCGCGCCTCTTTTTGCGTCGGCCGCGCCCTTCTTGCGCTTGATCGTTGACCACTTGGAATGACCTGACATGGGGACTCCTGACCTGGGACACGGGCTACGTATGAAAGCCCGGAGATTTTTGAAATTATACCATCCGCGTTTAAGGCGCCTGCGCGGAGGCCCCGGCGAAGAACCCGACGCCGATGGTCCCCGGCCCGCCGTGCACCACAATGGCCGGCGGCAGTTCGTAGATTGGCACGATTGGGAGGCTCATGCGCATCTTGAGGTGCTCTGCCAGCTCCTGCGCCTCCCGCTCGGCGGCCACTTGGATGACGGCCAGATGCGACTCGGCAGACTTGGGACACTGGCTTTCAACGATCTCCGCGAGCCAACTCAGCGATCTCTTGCGTGTACGGGCCTGTTCGTAGGCTTGCGCCTGCCCATCACGGATCGTCAGCACGGGTTTGATCTGTATCAACTCACCCAAGAGCGCCCTGGCGCCGCCGATCCGGCCGCCTTTGGCCAAATACTCCAGCGTGTCGACGACAAAATAGAGTCGACCGCGAGGGATCAGGTCGTCGACGTGCGCGACAATCTCATCCGCGGTTCGCCCAGCATCGGCCATGGCCTTGGCTTCCAGCACCAGCGCGCCGAGATTACACGAGACCGTCTGTGTGTCGACGACGCGAATGTCCACATCGGTGAAATCCTGGGCGGCGGTCTGAGCAGAGCGCACGGTGCCGCTCAGCTTGGCGGACACGGCCAAGACAATGACGCTTTCCTTGTTGGCCCTGGCTGCCTCGAAGATGGGATAGTACAAGGTTGGTTCCGGCGCCGCCGTTTTTGGAAGAGTGGGCGAAGCCTTGAGTTTCCTGAGGAACTCGGCGGTGTCCACCTCCCCGTCATCGTGGTAGGACTGCTCGCCGAATATGACCACCTGCGGAACAAATGGAATGCCGTGGCTGGTCAGCAAATCGCGCGGCAGGCTGCACGTAGTATCGGCAACTATGACAGTCATAGGGCCCTCCCAGTTAGATCATAAGGGCGGAAATACCCCCCGCCAAGTTACTTTGCTCCGCTTTATCTTCGGCTTTCGTAACTCCCGAACGAGGGCTCACTCAAAGGCGCTACGCCTGAGTGCAGGGACTAGCGCGGTTGGGCTGCGGCCCGGGCGCCCATCTGGGAACGCAGTCGCCGCACGTCACCGTCGACAGTAAACAGGGCAACCCAGGCCCCCGAGTTGATCAGGCCCCATTGCTGGTCATCGATGGAAAACTGGCGCTCGATGGTGTCCTGCATCGGACCGATCATCAGACGGTCGGTTTGATGCAGCAGAATGAATAGAAAGAGCACGCCAACCACAAACCATCGGCAGCGAGAGACTCGGCGCGTTGTGTTGACTTTGGCAAAGATCCTGGGGAAGCAGACGCCTGGGCGACGCCCGCACGGGCCCAGGCAGTGCAACGCATACAACCTCCCCTGCGGGAGGTTGTATGCGACAGAAGCGGGCTTCGACTATCGGTTGATCAGGAAGAGGATGCCGGCAATGATCGCGCAGATGCCGGCGATGGTGTCCATGATGCCTCCGCCAACGCTCACACCCAAGAGCACGAGGCCGGCGAGGATCAGGTAAATACCGAGCAAAATCCACTTTAGTGAGCCCATGTTTTTTCTCCTTATTCAATCAACCCGATTTGAGCGACTCCGTTACGCCGAATCGCCTTCCGCCTCGTGGTCCATAATGATCTCGCGCGCCAGTTTCTGAAGCAACTCGATCTCCGAAGGTTCCACGTTGGCTGCCAACCAGTACTTCCCGAGCAACTCGAGCGGAGACAGGCTGCCGACCGTCTGGTCTGCGGGGAGACGCACACGTGCCTCGGTCTGGGGGCGGCGGACGAGATGGAATTCGAAGGCCATCTCCGCGTACTTGCGCAGGGCAGGCTCATCAATAAGGGCATCGTATTCCCGGGGGTAATCCACCGTGAGCTTGACGATGGCGCCGTCCAACTCGCTCTGCGGTCCCAGGGCAGTCTTCAGAGTCTCTGTAACGTTTTCCGCAGAGGCCTCGGAGGCCGCAAGCGCCGGTTCGAGGGTCGCCCGCCGTTCGATGAAGCGGCGCGCCTGCGTGAGTTTTTTCCACTCATAAGTAGTGTGACCGCGGGATACTTCTGCGATAACGAAGCAGCGATCCTCAGCGGCTTCGCCGAAATCCACGCGCTCAATGGAGCCGGGGTAGATAACAGGTGGACGCGCACCCGGGTTGAGGTCTTGCGGCTTGTGGATATGCCCGAGGGCCACATAGTCCAGCCGGGGGTCGCGCAGCAGCGAGGCCGGCAGCACCAGATCCGATCCCAACATCACCATCCTCTCAGAGCCATAGGCTGCGCCTTCCACGGAGGCATGCGCCGTCAGAATCATGGGCAGGAGGGGATCGGCCTCGGCCAGCCATGCGTTCGTTTGCTCGATGATGATTTCGGTCATTTGCGAGTTGATGTCGATCCTGTCGGTGCCGCTCATGCCGCGGGCAGCCATGATGCCGGAGCGGGAGATCCACGGCCAGGCGATCACCTGCACGGGCAAGTCCCAAAGATCAGCCGGCCGCAAGAAAGAAGGAGCGGAAATCACGCGCACCAGGGGCACTTTCAGCGTGTCAAATTCGTGGATCGCGTGAGCCCTGCCTGCGGAAGGTGAAACATCATGATTGCCCACGAGGAGCAGCGTCGGGATCTTCGCCTGTGAAAGGCGCATGATGCGCCGGCCCCACTCCCGTCTGAAACGTGGGCGCGGGCGAGCGGTCTTTGTAGGCATCGCCGGCAAAGATGACCAGGTCGACTTTCTCAGTGATCGCCGCTTCCACAATCGTGTCAAGCGACTTCAGGAAGTCCAGAACACGCAAGGGCAGGCCGGTCTCGGGGTCATGCCGCCCGAAGTTGGCCATGTCGATGTGCGCGTCGGCGAAGTGGAGCAGTCTCAATGGACTCCCCACTCTTGAAGCTTGGCGATACCCGCCTTGAAGTTCATGTTGTAGTAGACACTCTTCTGCACGTCCGCGATGCCGGCCGAGGTCTGTCCCTGGGCGTACTCGGCCAGTCCCGCGCCAGTAGAGGCTTTCCTCGAGGGTGGGCTGCCCGCGACGGTCTCGAAAGTTGTGTTGGCAAGATTGATAACGTCCTGGTATCGAGCGCTATAGAAATAGGCCCAGTACGGACCGGTCTGGTACCACATCATGCGATAGGGACGCTCGTTATCGTTGGCTCCGAGCGTTGCGTATATGGAGAACGCCTGATCATAGGCGGTGGCGGCATCCACGTATTGCTGAAGGGCGACGTGGCTGGTCCCCTTGGCAAACCAGGCGAAGAAAAGATCGATCCCACTGAGCGTCTTGATGTCCTGATTGGCGCGGTCCAGGGCGGTTTGCGCCGCCCTGGCGGCATCTGTATAGGGGCCAAGCAGGCTCATCAGCTGGTCCTCGCGGGCGGCAGGATACACAACGTAGAAGACAAAGTCGAAGGAGCGCCAGCCCTCGTCGAATTTGTCGTAGGCGACGTGAAAATTGGGGCCGTCGTTCCAGGTATCCTGCACAATGAGTTCTTGCGCGCTGTCATCATAGCCGGTCACGAACTGGTAATGGCCCAACCAGGCCACCTTGCCCTTGTAATCCGCTTCGTAGTAACCCTTCTCCGCGACGAGCGGGAATCCAGCGGCCAACAGGGTCTTGATCAGTTGGAGGTCTCCTCCGTAGCGATAAAGGGCGCGGAAGTCCGTGTGCTCGTTGACAAAATCCACAAGCTCATAGGGCATTACGTTCTTGTCCGTGAACCCCCGATCGATGAAGGATTTGGATGGATCGTTCTCGCCGGGCTTGACCACCTTGGCCACGTCGTCGCGATTGCCCTTCCAGCCCCAGAAATTCAAAGCCATGGTGAGATTGGCCGGCGCGCAGTAGTTCCAGCGATTGCGCTGATCTACGTAGACGACGCCGGGCAAGTTAACGGTCGCGGGCAAAGCCGTGGGGGTCAGCGTTGGTTTGGAAGTGGGCCCGGGGGATGGAGTCCCGGCCGCCGGAGTGGCTGAGACGGCCGCCTGCGTGGCGTGAGCCTGCATAGTGGCACTAACGATGGCGTCGATGGCGGCTTGCTGGGTTGGCAGAAAGATAGCCTGGTCCGGCGGATTGAAGGCGTACTTAATCTGCGTGCGAATGTCGTCTACACGCCGCGCCAGACGCTGATGCACCGGCGGCAGGAAAGAGATTCCCACCACCAATGCCAGTGCAACAATCGCAACGCGAATGTCCTTGATATTCTTCGGCACTCGAGCGCCTACACTTCCGCGTATGTTGGGGAAGACCGAAAGGAAACGGCTGATGGAGGCGCAACAGTCCGGGGGTCGTGCTTCAAATCACTCTTTCTTTTCCACCGATACATCCGCCTCCGTGCAATAGCCATTGCAGCCGCTTCCGCTGCAAGAGACCAAGACATAGTAGGCAGCGGAACCCGGAAGCTCATAGTCTCGCAGGGAACTGAGATGGGCAGTCTCGAGGGTTGCAGGAACCTGGCTGCCCGGGGTTCTCAAAGTGAATGTGGTGCTGGACACCCAGTCCTTGCAACGGGCGTCCTGAGGGCGTGCATTCGAGGATGCCAGAATAATGGTCACCACATCACCCTGGGCACCCTGAAAGCCGTAGGTGATCCCCTCGGACTTCCGTGGGTAACTTCCCAGACGCTGACCGTATGCCAGCTCGATGGTCCCGTACTCGAATTGCACCTTGGGGGCAACCGTTGCAGTGGCAGTGGCGATGGCAACCGGAGCGGCCTCCGTTTCTGAAGGCGCGGCCTGGGCCGCGGGCTCCGTAGCAGCCTGCGGCTGCGATGCGGAATTCACGGCCACTTGTGTCAGCTGCAGCGACAAGGCCGTGGCCTTCAGCTGCAAGGCAATTGTGGTCGCGTCCACAGAGGGCGCCGATGTCGCGGGAAAGCTCAGACCACAGCCCAGAATGAGCCCGGTTGCGAGCACTAGGAAGACGGCTCCCCGAAGCCGTTGGGATGTTGGTGCCATCGGGACTCCTTTCCGTACCGTTCGTCGCCGGCGGTGGGCTGGCTCTCGCTTGGGCCTCGCTGGTCAACGCGGGCCGCCATTGGCAGGCGGTTCCCTATTATAAAGTACGAGACAGGGGCAAAAACGGGGCCGTGTCACCCGACAAAACAAATAAACGGGCGACCACCTCTCGATGATCGCCCGTTCGAATTCAAAGCCGTGCGGCGCGGACAAGAATGCCAAACCGCGCCCCGGCGCGTAGTCGTCTATTCTTTCACTTCACCTTCAACCACGTCGCCATCGTCCGAAGGCGGGGTGGAGGGGCCGCCGGCAGCCTGTCCCGGACCGGCGCCTTCCGGCTGCGGTTGACCTTGCGCGTAGAGCTGTTGGCTCAGCGCGTGGAAGGCGTTCTGTGCCTCATCGGTGGCCTTCTTAATGCGGTTGAGGTCGTCGCCCTGGGCGGCCTGTTTCAGGTCATTGATCTTGGCCTCGATGTTCGAGCGTTCGTCCGCGGGGACCTTATCGCCCAACTCGCGCAGAGTCTTCTCGAGCTGATAGCCCAGATTGTCCGCGGTGTTCTTGGCGTCGATGAGATCGCGACGCTGCTTGTCATCGGCCTCGTGCTGCTTGGATTCCTGCACCATGCGCTCGATGTCGCCCTTATCCAGGTTGGTGGAGGCCGTGATCGTGACCTTCTGCTCCTTGCCGGAGGCCTTGTCCTTGGCCGTCACGTGCAGAATGCCATTGGCGTCGATATCAAAGGTCACCTCGACCTGCGGAATGCCGCGCGGCGCCGGGGGAATGCCATCTAGGCGGAAGCGTCCGAGTGACATGTTGTCGGCTGCCATGGGGCGTTCGCCCTGCAGCACATGAATATCCACGGCGGTCTGGCTGTCGGCGGCGGTGGAATAGGTTTCGGTCTTGCGCACCGGGATGGTCGTGTTGCGCTCGATCATCTTGGTCATCACGGCGCCCAGTGTCTCCACACCCAGGGACAGCGGCGTGACGTCCAAAAGGAGCATGTCCTTCACCTCGCCGGCAAGCACGCCACCCTGGATAGCGGCACCGATCGAAACCACCTCATCGGGATTGACGCCCTTGTTTGGCTCCTTGCCGTTTGTCAGCCGGCGCACCAAATCCTGCACCATCGGCATGCGAGTCGCGCCGCCGACGAGGACCACTTCATTGAGGTCCGCCGGGGTCATCTTAGCGTCCTTGAGGGCTGCCTCGAACGGGATCTGGCAGCGGTTCAGGAGGTCTTCGGTCATTTGATCGAACTTGGCGCGGCTCAGCTTCAACTGCAGATGCTTCGGCCCGCTGGCATCGGCTGTGACATAGGGCAGGTTGATCTCTGTTTCCATCACGGACGATAGCTCGATCTTGGCCTTTTCGGAAGCCTCCCGCAGGCGCTGCAATGCCTGGCGATCAGATCGCAGATCAATCCCTTGATCCTTCTTGAACTCATCCGCTGCCCAAGTGACAATCCTCTGATCCCAATCATCACCACCCAGGTGCGTATCGCCATTCGTGGACTTGACCTCGATGACGCCCTCCCCGACCGACAGGATCGAGACGTCGAATGTGCCACCGCCGAGGTCGAAGACCAGAATGGTCTCGTCCTTCTTCTTGTCGAGGCCGTATGCCAGGGCAGAGGCGGTGGGCTCGTTGATGATTCTCATGACCTCCAAGCCCGCAATCTTGCCCGCGTCCTTGGTGGCCTGGCGCTGGCTGTCATTGAAGTAAGCCGGAACCGTGATTACGGCCTGAGTCACCGGTCCGCCCAGATATGCCTCCGCGTCGGTCTTCAGCTTGGCCAGGATCATGGCGCTGATTTCCTGCGGACTGTACTCGCGGCCCGTGATCGGGATCTTGACGCGCACGTCGTCCGAGGGGCCCTCGACGACTTCGTAAGAAACCATCTTGCGTTCAACTTCGGTCTCCTCAAAATGGCGACCGATAAAACGCTTGATGGAATAAACCGTGTTCTCAGAGTTCACCACCGCCTGCCGTTTGGCCGTCTGGCCGACCAGGCGTTCCCCATTCTTGTTGAACGCCACAACGGAGGGGCATAGTCGTCCGCCCTCCGCCGTGGAAATTACCGTGGCGGAACCGCCTTCCATTACCGACACGACGCTGTTGGTGGTGCCAAGATCAATTCCTATAATTTTTCCCATATTTCAAACTCCTCGTTTGCCTGCTTCTGCGAAGCCCCACGGGCTTGCTGCGCCCGCCCGCGACGGCCTACCGACACAGGACCTGGAATTCACCAAAGCATACACGACGTATGAAAGAAAAGTATTAACAGTTCATAGAAGGGCTGTGAGACCTGGTCCGCGCCGGACCCGCGCCTGGGCGACGCAGGGGGGCTACGGCGCGCTTACCCGCACCCAGTCGTAAGCGATGATTTCGGGCGAGTCCTGGAAGCTGGAGGCGGCGACACCGATCTTGCCGGTCGTGAGACCGAACTTCTGCTCCTCTCGCCGCCGCAGCTGGGTACCGTTGACGAAAGGAGTAAGGACATTTCCTTCACACAGCAGACCGATCTCGTTCTGCCCGGGTTGGATTTTCTCAGATTCGGCTTGCACCAGGGGCGTGTAGCGGGCGACGCCGTCGGCCAGCCACTGCCCGAAGAGGATGACATAGGTCTGATCGTCGTGGATATCGAACTCGTACCAACCCTGCTGCTCGTTGTAGCGGCAGACAAGGCCGGGCGTGCCCTGCGAACCTGCGCGCACCTGGACGGCGGCGTCCACACGAACGTCCGTGTAATCAAAAGGTTCATAGACCCCGTAAACCCATTGATTGGGCGCCGGGAGTTGGAAGAGCAGAAAGCCGCCGTCGATCTGCGGCGGCTCAGCCGGCTGGCCAGTATCGACCTGCGGGAAACTCCAGTATGGCGAGATTCGGTCGAAGTCCTCCGTGAAGAAGCGCTCGGCGGGCGGAGATGTGACGGTGGGAGTGGGAGGAACGGGGGCTGGTTCGGGCGTCGATGTCGCTGTGGCTGTGGCTGTGACCGGCGGTGAGAGGGTTGCCGCGGCGGCAGGCGCGGCGGTAGCTGCCGGCTGGCAAGCGGTCGCCGTCAACGTTACCAACAGAAGAGAAAACAGTGGGAGCTTCATACCGGCTTTAATGGAGTTTGACCAGCAGGTGACCTGCTGGTCAAACCAGAAAGTGGAGATGGCGGGAATCGAACCCGCGTCCGAAAGATTCGACCACGGAACTCTACGAGCGTAGCCTGCCGAGGTATGTCACCGCAGGGATCTCAGCGGGCAAGTTACCCTGCGGCCATCTGCTTGTCTTTCGCACATTTAGCAGAGTCATGTGCGGCACTCCACCTTTGTCACGCCCGGTCCGTCACCGGGAGGAGTTCGGGGACGGCGGACGCGGCCTCAACAAGGAGGCCGTGCTGTCATTTCATCGCTTATGCAGCGAGGGGCATGGCAGCATAGGAAGTGCTGTTGGCACTTGATTTTTTGCGCTGAGTTTACGAGATCGGCGCCGCTCGGCTCGCATTCCGGGACCAGCCTCTCCCGTCGAAGCCTGTCATCCCCGGAGGACAGTCCCAAACCGAAGGAGGACGTCCTGAGTACAGCGTTATTATAGCATCGCTGTGTTAGAGATTCGTTACAGGAAGGCTCACCGGGGGGCCCGCAGTGTCCCCGCTGGTGGCTTTTGTGCTAGACTTTGACCAGGCGGGACGGAATGCGAGAGCGCGTACTGATCATCGACGACGACGTAGACACCCTAAGGCTGGTGGGCCTTGCGCTCGAACGGCAGGGCTATCAAATCAGCGCGGCTGCCAGCGGCGCGCAGGGATTGGCGAAGGCGGCCGCGGAGAATCCGGATGTGATCGTCCTTGACATCATGATGCCAGTCATGGATGGCTACGAAGTTGCGCGACGGCTAAAAGGGAATCCTCAAACCAAGGACACCCCGATCCTGATGTTTACGGCCAAGTCCCAACTTGACGACAAGGTGACCGGCTTTGAGGCCGGCGCGGACGATTTCATCACAAAACCCGCCGATCCCGTCCAGCTGGTGGAGCGCGTCCGCAGCCTGTTGGAGCAATTCCCCCGCAAGACAGACGAGCCACAACAGACCCCGCGGGCAAAACAAGCCGGCTATCTGATCGCCCTGCTGGCGGCACGCGGTGGCCTGGGAGTCTCCACTTTGGCGAGCAATCTTGCCGCAGCCCTCCAGCTTCGCACCCGGCACGACGTGATCCTCGCCGAACTGACACCGGGGCACGGCACGCTTGGAATGGACCTTGGCACACCCAGCCCTCGAGGATTGAAGGAGCTGCTGTCCGGCTCTGCCGAGGAGATCACACCCGAGAAGGTAAGGTCGCTACTTGTCACCCACCCCACGGGACTAAAGATGCTGTTGGCATCCGAGAATCCACGGGACGTGACGCTGACCGAACACACCGAGCAACTTGAGGTCCTCTTCAAGTGTCTGGGCGATCTGGCTCCCTTCATTGTGCTGGATCTTGGCGTGGGGCTGCCTCGCTTCGCCGAAAAGATCCTGCCGCTGTGCGATGCCCGCATCCTGGTGACGGAAGCCTCGTTAAACACCGTGGCCCACAGTCGGATCCTGCTGGAGGAGATCTCCGCCCTGGGTATCGACGCCCATGGCCTGACCGTCGTCTTGAACAACCGCGCACGTTTCGATACACAACTTCCGTGGGCGCAAGTGGAGCGAGCCCTGGGTCATCCGATTTCCGCAACGCTTACCCCGGCGCCGGAATTGTTCGTTGCGGCGACGCGGCGGCACATCCCCGGGGTCGTGGCCATACCAGAAAACGTCACCGCGCAGCAGATCGTGAAATTGGCCGATGAGCTACTGGCCAACGCCAAGTCGCAGTAGCGATTTGGCTGTTCAACCTGGCGCACTGCGCCGGCGAGCCGCTCGGTGCGGCCAGGGAGCCCATTCCCTTGCGCGGGTGTCCAATTGAAATAGCCGGAGGACCGCACGAACGCTTTCCGATCCGGCAGGCGGCGCCAGGACCGTAATCTCGGTCCTGGGCCCGAGACAGGAACTTAATGGCTGAAATCAAGACGGAACGCTTAGACGGTTACCGACAACTCATCGAGATCTCGCGCGATCTGGCTTCCACGCTGGATTTGGATGTCTTGCTCGAGCGAATCGTCGAAGCGGCGGCGGAGGTCACACGGTCAGAGGCGGCTTCGATCCTCCTGTATGACAACTTGACGCGGCAACTCTACTTTCAGGTTGCGACGGACCTGGACGAGCCGACGCTGCGGGGCCTGGTAGTGCCTCTTGACAAGAGCATCGCCGGCTGGATCGTTCTGAACCGCAAGTCGGTGCGAGTCTCGGACATCGAGGGGGACCGCCGCTTCAAGGGTCGCATCGACCAGGTTTCCGGCCGTCCCACCCGGTCCCTGCTGGGAACGCCACTCATCACCAAGAACAAGGTGGTTGGGGTGCTTGAGGCGCTCAACAAGCAGAGGGGCAAATTCACCGAAGGGGACGAATCGGTGCTATCGGTCTTGGGCGCGCAGGCAGCGGTGGCCATTGAGAATGCGCGCTTGTTCCAGCAATCCGACCTGATCTCCGAATTCGTGCACGAGCTGCGCACGCCCCTGGCTTCCTTGAGCACGGCCACTTATCTGCTGCTGCAGCCGGAAATGGCGCACGAACAACGGCAGCAGATCATCAACAATATTCATACCGAGACGCTGCGGCTCAACTCGATGGCAGCCTCATTCCTCGACCTCGCTCGCCTCGAATCAGGCCGCGTACAATTCCGCAAAGCAAGCTTCAACGTCGCGGACTTGTTGGTCGAGTGCCAGGACATCATGACCGCCAAGGCAAAAGAGGAGCAGGTGGACGTGCGCATTGAGGCGGCCAAGGGTCTCGCGCCCGTCGAGGCCGATCGCGACAAGCTCAAACAGGTCGTCCTGAACCTGCTCAGCAACGCCATCAAATACAATCGGCCGGGAGGCGCCGTGGTCATGAGTGCCAGCGCCGGAGAGTCCGGGTACTGCATCAGTATCCAGGACACCGGCACCGGGATTCCCGACGATGCCATTCCTCACCTGTTCGAGAAGTTCTACCGGGTCCGCGAAACGGAAGGAAAGACGTCGGGCACCGGCCTGGGACTTTCCATTTGCAAAGAAATCGTCCAAGGGCATGGTGGACGAATGGAAGTCAAGAGCAAGCTCGGGGCCGGCACGACCTTTTCCGTGATCCTGCCGCGGTCCGGAAAGACCCAACCTCACGCCTAAGGGCGCCCAGGCTTGAGGCCTGGGTCATGCATGGCTTCGAGACTCTCCGGGAGCCGAGTGCGGCGCAGCCTAACCGATATGATAGATGGAGGTCCACGCCAAATGGCGTGGACCTCCATCTGTTGATTGCGGTCTTGGGACTACGCCCGGAACTGGGGCGGCCGAAGACTATTCGCCACGCTTGCCGAGTTGATGATCCAGCATGAGCACGGCCGTGCCGTGCGCGTCGATCAGTTCCAGCTGCTGGACGATCTCACCGGCATTCTTCTCTTCTTCCACCTGTTCGTTGATGAACCACTGCAGCATCACCTGGGCCGCGTAGTCCTTTTCCTTGAGAGCCACCTCGTAAAGCGCGTGGATGGAAGCCGTAACTGCGGCTTCATGCGAGGCAACCTGCTTAAAGAGCTCCAACGAGGTCTTCCACTCGGTTTCCGGGCCGGCAATCGGCTTGAGAAGGACGCGGCCGCCGCGGTCAACCAGGAATGCGTACAGCTTCATGGCGTGCTCGCGCTCTTCGCCTTCCTGGATATGCATCCACTTGGCAAAACCCGGGAGGTTCTGGTTCTCAAAATGGGCGGCCATCGAGAGGTAGAGATACGAAGAATAGAGCTCCTTGTTGATCTGCTCATTGATGGCATCTTGCATGGCTTTACTGATCATGGTTCCTCCTGAACGCTGTGGCAAAAGCCGGTCTAGCAGCTTGCCTGATCCACTATTGTAATCTTATCCGGCTTATTCGGGATCATGCACAGAAACTCGAAGGGCCCCTCGCCGAGGTTCCGGTACGAATGCACCTCACCCTCGGGAATGAACACCACGTCCCCCGCGGCCACCTCAAACGTCTCAGACCCAATTTCGATCTGTGCACGCCCGCGCAATACGTACTGCTCATGCTCCAGCGTATTGGTGTGCCGAGGCATGCCGCCGCCAGGCTGCATGGTGAAACGCCGCAGGGCGAAGTTGGGTCCCTCCTGCGCAGAGATAAGCACCCGTATGGTGGTGTCCTTGCCCGTGACGACCTCAGAGGCGGGCACATCATCCGCGTGTTTGACTGTCATACTGTTGTCCTTTCTTTGCAGCCGCCCATGCCCCTTCAATCCGCACTGGGCACCTTTTCAGCGTGCTTCCGTATACTCCCCTCCTCCACCTTCCAGACCTCGGCCTTATCAAGGAACGGCTGGGCAAACATGTGGATGTCGGTTGCAGAGAGCATAACCTGCTCGCTTTCCTGCACATAGTCCAGCAAATCGGCGCGCCTTTGTAGATCAAGCTCGGCCATGACCTCGTCCAACAGGACGACCGGCCATTCGCCCGTGCGTTCCTTCATCCAGTTCACCTCCGCCAGCTTGAGGGCGAGAAGGGTAGTGCGCACCTGGCCTCGCGAGCCATAGTCTCCGAGATCAATGCCGTTGCCGAGGAAGCGCAGATCGTCCCGATGCGGACCCATCACCGTCATGCCCCGAGAGATCTCCTCGGAGCGGACCTGACGCAAGCGAGCCAAAAAGCCCGATTGGATCTCGTCGACAGTAAGGGCGGAACGATCCACCTCCGTTGTGAGCTTCAAGCCAATCTGGCCATCGGGATTCGGCAGCGGATCATAGGCGGGCTGGTAATTCAGGCGGAGGATCTCGCGGCCACGCGTCAACTCGTGATGAATGCGCGCCGCCAGACGCTCGATTTCCTTGACCGCCAGGATGCGCCATTGGATGATCTGGGCGCCGAGATGGGCGAGGGTCTCATCCCAGACTTCAAGCTGCCTGGCATCGCCACCTGTATCGCCCAAGGTCTTGAGCAGGGCATTGCGTTGGCTGAGTGCCTGCCCATAGTCGTTCAAGACGGCCGCATAGGCTGGAGCGGCCTGGGATAGTGCCAGGTTTAGATAGCGGCGGCGTTCATCCGGACCGCCCTCGATGATCTGTGACATCTGGGGAATGAAGATGACGGCATTGAAGTGCCCGAGGACCTCGTTCGCCTGTTTCTTGACGCCATCGAGCAGAACTTCCTTGCGCAGGCGCTGGCCATTGATGCCAGTTGGTTCCAGGATCAGGCGCACTTCGAGGCGATGCTTTGCGCGATGTCGCTCGTATTCGGCCACGAGGCGTGCGACCGCCAGGGCATTGCGAGCTTCCCCGAAGTTGACCAATTGCCGGTCGGTGTGCGTTTGAAAAGAACTGAAAGATGCAAGAAAATAGATGGCCTCGAGGATGCTGGTCTTTCCCTGGGCATTTCCGCCGACGAGCAGAATGACCCCGGTGGGGATCTTCAGATCCAGACGGGCGAAGTTGCGGAAGTTGGTCAGCGAAAGGTGCTTGAGGTGCATGCAGAATGTGGTTGATGCCAGCTATGGCAATTGGGGCGCTGCAGGCGCGGCATATCGTCCCTAAGAATGCGGCGAACCCTCATATCATCAGGCCAGGTCTTCCTGCTCTTCAGGAGCAGGCTGCCAGACCTTTATGGCGCGGTCCGGGAACACCACACCGTTGATGTGATCGACCTCGTGCTGGAAGATGCGTGCCAGCCATCCCTCGGCCTTGACCTTCATCGGCTGGCCGCGGCGGTTTTGCCCCTTGACGTGGACCGTGGCGAAGCGTTCGACCTCGCCGACGAGTCCCGGTATCGACAGGCAGCCCTCCACACCGGACACCAGCTCTTTGGACATCTTGACGATCTCGGGATTCGCCATCACATAGAGCTTCGGCTTAACCGGCTTGCGCTCGGGCGGGGGCATGTCGCCGCTTGCTCCCGGATCCCCATCCGCCTCGAGATCTTCATCGGGGGGCTCGGCATACTCGATAACAATCAGCCGATCGGAGACGCCCACCTGGGGCGCGGCCAATCCAACGCCCGGGGCGGCGCGCATGGTCTCGAGCATGTCATCGATCAAGGTCTGCAGGCTCTGGTCGAACACCGTTACGGGCTTCGCCTTGCGACGCAGCACCGGGTCCGGCAGGGTAACGATTGTTCGTAATCCCATCTATGTACCTTCCAAAAAGTCCACCGATTTTACCCGCTTTGAGGTTCCGCCTCGTCGGCGCCGTTCGCCTGGCGCCACTCGGCTTCGTTCTCGTGATAGGCCACGAGCCAGTCCGACATGCGTTCACGCTCCGAGGCGGTTTCAAGTTCCCTCTTCTGAGCCAAGCGAGCCTCCCGCCGGCGATCAATGTCGGCCTGCACGGCGGTGGGGTCGAGGACATCTTCGAAATCCAGGTTGGCGCCACCGACGGTGATGTAGACTGTCCCATAGTTCAGGAGATAGCCCGCCAATCCGATGCGCTCAGATTCCGTGCTTAGAATATTCTCCAGGGGCGCGGCGCGGCGGGTCTCGCTGCCGAAGGGCTTCTTGTCGATGTCCAGAATCTCATCGGGCGTCACCTGAAATATGTCGTTGCGCCAATCAATGTATTGATAGATCCACCACAGCGCCACCGGGATCAGGAGGATCGGCAGGGTCAGCATGATCGTGTCGACGGGGGGTATTTTCGAAGCATCAAACAGACTTTCGCCGGGTCGGCCCGCCAGGGTGACCAGCCGGGCAATCATGCCGAAGCCGATCAGCAGGACGAGGATCGTAGGCTGGGATACCTGGCGCCACAGCACGAACCAGTGCTTGCGATACGTAATCGTGCCGCTATCTTCCACCCGCAGGTTGAACCAACTGGATCCGATCACCTTCAGAATGGAGCGCCGGTAGAACGAGGGGGCAACCATTTGCTCCGGCTCGCCGGCCGTGTCGTCGGCTTCCAACGTGACTTGGACGGGAAGGCCCATCTTGCGGCGCAAGACATTGCGCATGGCTTCCCTCTCCGTGCGCGAGGCGGTGCGCCGGCTGCGCGTCCAGAGCTCCTCCAAGAGATGCTGGGCCTGGAAGGGATGAGCCACATGGCTGAAGACGATTTTCCCAACGAACGTTCGAACGATGACGTCTCCGTAGTCCAGCAACCTGCCACTTATGTCCGTTTCGACACCCACCGACAGGAGAGTGCTCAAGGGGGCCTCCTGCCGGCTGTCGTACAGGCCGATCACCTTTTCGAGCCAGATCACACGCTGATTGGTGACAATGTAGTAATCGTTGCCCCAATCGATCCAGTTCCATGCTGCCCAAAGGGCGATCAACAGAAAGAGGACGCCGGCCCCAAAGATGGCGAAGAAGGCGCGGGTCAGGAAGAACTGAATCACCAGAAAGATGGGCACCGCCAGGGCCACGATCGGCAGGCTAAGCACCTGACCCAAGACGACCTCGTGCTTGCGGGCCAGAAAGTAGATCACTTCCGTGGGGCCGAGCCAGCCAAAGTGCAATTGCCGCGCCAATTGGCGACTCTCCATGGCAACATTCAGCGCCTTCTTGAGTTTTGGGAACTGCTTCAGCAGGGCAATGAAGGAGTTGCGCTTAATGGATAGGAGAGTGCTCGGCTCGGCGGCGATGGCAGTGGCGATCCGAGGGCGCCCGGCGGGCAGCTCCTCCTCCCCGAAATAGTCCCCATCGACGAGTGTCGCCAGTGTATGATCCTGGCCGCGCCTATTCTGATTGAGACGAATTGCGCCGCGGAAGATAATGAAGAAACGTTCGCCGTAGTCGCCCTGGAGAAAGACCTCGTCGCCCTCGTTTCGGGTTTCCTCCTCGAGAGACGTGGCAATCGCCGCCAGATCCTCATCTCTCAGGTCATGGAAGAGGTGAATCCTGCGCAGGAAGGCAAGGCGCGCCTCTGGTTCGATCACGCGATTATTCTAATGCCTCGCGAACGATGGCGCAACCATAGGCCGGAGTTTGAGGCGTCGACGGCTGTTGATCTGCGAGGACGGCGTTCACTGCTTCCCGCACATAGGACCGGGATGGGGTACGCTGCCTGAAATTCACGTCATCGACGGCGCCGCGATAGCGCAGCATCCCGGCCCGGTCAATGACGAAGACCTGGGGGGTCGTCTGTGCGGCGTAAAGATCGGCGACCGCGTGTTCCGGATCCAGCAACACAAGCGGCAGCGCTCGCGCTTTGGACACCTCGGCAATGGTCTCTCGCGACTCCACGCGATTTGACGCCAGCGAGATCAGTTCGACCTGGCCGCCCCATTTGGAACACAGGTCCAAGAGGGATCGGTCGGTTCGCTCCGAGTGCGGGCACTCACACGACCAGAAGTTAAGGATCACGACCCGACCACGCTCGTGGCTCAGCCGATGCGGATTGCCGGCGATATCCAGCAATTCAAAATCAGGTGCGGGAGCATTCAGTTTCATGCCAAGGATTATATCGTGCGGATGCCTATGATCGTCGCCAGCAGCCGTCGAGAAGACGCCGCAGAAGCCTGTTGAAGTCCTGCATGATAGAATGGATTCGCATGAAAAAATGGCATCTTTGGCTGGGTATTTTGATCAGCGCGCTCTTCATTTGGCTTGCGCTGCGGGGCCTGCGCCTGAACCTGTTCTGGCAGGCGGTGAAAACGGCCAATTACTGGTGGCTCATCCCCGGGGTAGCGGTGTACTTCGTGGCGGTTTGGGCCCGCGCCTGGCGCTGGCACTACCTACTGCGTCCCGTGAAAGACGTTCCGACCGTCGTGATGTTTCCCATTACCACCATCGGGTACATGGGGAACAACATCTATCCGGCTCGCGCCGGCGAGGTCTTGCGAGCCGTCGTGCTGAAACGGCGGCAGGGCGTCTCCGTCTCGGCCTCGCTCGCCACCATTATCGTCGAGCGCATCTTCGACGGCGTGGTGATGCTGGGTTTTGTTTTTGTGAATCTGCCGGAATTGGCCAAACTCACAAGCAGCTCCGGCTTCGTAGGAAATATCCAGCAGGTGGCAGTCATCGGGACCGGCGTCTTCCTGGGCGCCCTACTGGTGTTCCTGCTGGCGGCCATGTTCCCGGCGCCGAGCAGCAGGCTTGGCTCATGGTTGATCGAACACCTGCTACCGACCCGTTTTCGCGAGAGAGTGGCGGACCTGATGCACAAGTTCCTGGGTGGCCTGGCCTCGCTGCGGTCGCCTGTCAGCATCTTCATGGTGTTCTTGACCTCGGTGATCATCTGGCTGCTGGAGACAGGCAAGTACTGGTTCGTGATGCACGCCTTCAACTTCAGCGTCTCCTTCTTCGCTCTGATGCTGATGAACGGGATTGTCAACCTGGCGACCAGCATCCCCTCGGCACCGGGCTACATCGGTACATTCGACGCGCCCGGCATCGCGGTGCTGGTGGCATACGGGGTAAATCAGGCCACGGCGGCCGGGTATACGTTGGTGCTGCACGTGGCCTTATGGCTGCCGATCACGCTCCTGGGCGCGTACTTCATGACACGAGAGGGCATCCATTGGAGCGACTCCCTGCGATCTGAAGCAGCCTAACAGCAACCGGGCGGAGACACGGATGCCATCTGAGAGCAGGCGTTCACCCCAACACATTCACGCAAGCAGCAGTAGGTGGTGCCGGCTGTATATGTCCGGTCTCACCCTGCGCGGAAAATCATGAAAATCGCCATCATCGGAGCGGGCTTTGGCGGCATGGCTGCTGCCTTCGACCTGCGAAGTCACGGCCACGAAGTCACAATCCTTGAGTCGTCGACGTACGCCGGCGGCCTTGCCAGCGGCTTTAAGGAACCATACTGGGACTGGTCCGTCGAGAAGTTCTATCATCACTGGTTTCAGTCCGATAAGTACGTGCTGGGATTGATCCGGGAGTTGGGTTGGCAGGAGAAAGTCCGTTTCCCGCGGCCGTATACTGTGCTGCTCGCCAACGGCAAGTGGTATCCGTTTGATTCCATCGCCAAGGCGCTGCTGTTCCCCGGCCTCGGCTTTGGACTGGACAAGATCCGGTTTGGCTTCGTGGGACTCTTCCTGCGCCTGAGCAATAACTGGAAAGCCCTCGAGCACTACACCGCGGACGCGTGGATGACACGCTGGGCCGGCCGCCGGGTATACGAAAAGATGTGGAAGCCCCTGTTGATCGGCAAGTTCGGCCCGCACTACCGGGACGTGAATATGGCCTGGATGTGGGCGCGGCTGAAGGCCCGCAGCACGCGACTCGGCACCTTCGAAGGCGGTTTTCAAAACTTCGCGGACATCTTCGCCGGGCGCCTGCGCGACATGGGCGTCGACCTGCGGCTTGAAGCAAGCGTGAAGTCGATACGCCGCGACCCCTCGGGACATTTGCTTGTGGACTCAGGAAAGACCGAGAAATTCGACCGCGTTTTGGTGACCACGTCCCCTGCACTGCTCACAAAGCTTTGCCCGGAGCTCCCCGAAGAGTATCTAACCGGCCTGCTGCAACTGAAATCCATGGGCGCGGTGGTGATGGTGCTGGCGCTGCGGCACCAACTGTCCGAACAGGGCTACTACTGGTTCAACCTGCCCAAAGATGCCGGCTATCCGTTTCTGGCGCTGGTCGAGCACACAAATTTCGTTTCGCCGGCACATTTTGGCGGCGACCACATCGTCTACGCGGGAGACTACCTGGAACCGGATCACGAATATTTCTCCTTGAGCGACCAGCAATTGCTGGCACGGTTCCTACCCGCCTTCGGGAAATTCAACCCGGATTTCGAGCCGGATTGGATCAAGAAAATCTGGGTATTCCGAACACACTACGCTCAGCCCGTTCCGCTCGTGAATCACTCAAAGAACATTCCGGCGATCGAGACGCCTCTGAAGGGCCTGTACTTTGCCTCGATGAGCCAGGTGTACCCGTGGGATCGCGGTACGAATTTCGCAGTGGAGATCGGTCGGCGTGCAGCGAGATTGATGCTCCAGTCCTGCTCTCAGGCATAACGCCTCTTCGACGGGCGAAAACGCCGGGAGGCGCCCCCGCCCTGGCGTAGCAAGTGACAATGTTGGCTGTCCGGAGCCCACCGCCGCGCTCGCGGCGGCACAGACGCCTCTCGCAGAACACTAATCCGAATCTACATAAACCTTGGTTGACCGGTCTGGTCAGTTGTCTGACAATCGGCGACGTCGCGCCAGACGCGTACCACGCCCGTGAACACTCCAAGCCGCCCACCGAAGACCGACAGATCGCACGTGCCGGACAATTCGCTTCTCTTTGAGAAGGTCGTCCCGGCACTGCTGATCGTCATGGGAATCATCACAGTGACGCTGATCCTGTTTGCAGCCGCCGTGTTGTTGGGAATCATCCGCTTCTAGAGTCGACAGGAGGCCCATGTCCGTCAACCAAGTCCTTCCTTTCATCTCCACAGCCATCATGCTGGGATTTACGATCTATGTGCTGGAGCGGTTCTTCGTGCGGCGCGCGCCGTACTTTTTATTCTGGGGCATCGGTTTGGCCTTCTTTGGTGCAGGCAGTTTCGCAGAAGCGTACCTGTCGCTGGCCTGGAACCGCTGGGTCTTCTTCGTGTGGTATCTCTTCGGCGCGGCGCTCAATGCAGCGTGGATTGGACACGGCACGCTCAATTTACTGGTGCGCAAGACCTGGGTCAACGTCGTGACGGTCGTGCTGGTGGTGGGCAGCCTTTTCGCGGCTTACCTGATGCTGCAGGCCATGCCCAAACTGGATGAGACGGTCTTCACGACCTCCAAGCCGATCAGCGAGCAATACGGTACCAAGGTTCTGCAGCCGGGCCAGACGGCGCCGGCAGGTGCCCAGACAACTACCACCACCTATCGAGGTCAGGATGTGACGGTGGTCCGCGGGCTGCTGCCGCTGGGTTCGCCTGTCCGCCTCACCACGCCCTTCTTTAACATCTACGGGTTGCTGACCCTGGTTGGCGGTGCGATCTGGTCCGCCTATCTTTTCTGGCGGAAGCGCGTCCTTCCCAACCGGGTGATCGGCAACGTTTTGATCGCTGCCGGGGCCCTCTTGATTGGCTCTGCGAGCACGCTGACCCGTCTGGGCTACGGGCAATTCCTTTATCTAGGGGAACTGCTGTCTGCGATCATCATGTTCGCCGGCTTCCGCATGGCGGCCCGGCCCCAGCCGCAGGAAGCGCCGCAGGGTCTGGCAGCGGTCGCCGACTAGACGCATACGAGATATCGCAGCGGGCTGCCGAACGGGCAGCCCGCTTTTCTTTTAAGATGACTTTGACTCGTCAAAGGCGCCGAGCCACGGCGAATACGTGTAAAATGGAATATCATTTCCCATCGCCGTGGCGCCTAGACGTCATCGCCTGCACCCAATAAGGAGACTGCATGTTCCACACACTGATCGTTGTCGGCAACGTTGGCCGGGACCCCGAAATGCGCTACACGCCTTCGGGCCAGGCCGTGACATCCTTCTCGGTCGCCTCCAACCGCAAATACACATCATCCAATGGAGAACAGATCAGCGAAACCATCTGGTTCCGCATTTCGGCCTGGGGGAAGCAAGCCGAGATCTGCAATCAGTACCTGAAGAAAGGCTCGCGGGTGCTGGTCGAAGGCCGCCTGACGCCCGACAAGGCAAGCGGCGGACCCCGCATCTGGCAAAAACAGGACGGGTCTTCGGCTGCCTCGTTCGAAGTCACCGCCCAAACAGTGCGCTTCCTGAGCACGCGCAGCGAAAGTGAAGCCGGCGGCCAAGGCCCGGATGCCGGGGAGATGGCGACGGCGCCCGCGGAAGATGACATACCGTTCTAGCCGCCCCCGGACCAAGCCGGCGGCACCCGGATGCCCTTGCCGAAAGAACCTGGACCCATTGACATGGCTGAAACCCCCAAACCCCCCGTATCCCCCACGCTCGAGATCCCGCCCGGATTGGACACGGTGTACTGCAATCTGGCGCGCATCTCCCATTCTCCAGCCGATATTGTGATTGACTTCGCTCATTTGCTGCCCGCGGAGACCACGGCGGCTGTGAAAGCACGCGTGCTGATGTCTCCCCTTTCCGCGAAGCTGCTGCTACGAGCCCTCAGCGAAAACCTGGCGCGCTATGAAGCCGCGTTCGGCGACATCCACGTACCGGTGAACACCTCACTGGCCGAACATCTCTTTCGGCCGCATCAGGCACCCGAAGACCCAAAGAACTAGCGCCGTGCGGCGCGGGCCATGCACAAACTCGATAGCATAAGCGAAAGAATCCGGCAGGACTTCGATGCCCACACCACACGCCGCGATCAGGCGCTGTCGCAGGCGCGGCAACTGACACGCGCCTGCTCGCTGGCCATCCGGGCGGTGCATCGGGACGATGAACAGGCAATGCAGGAGCACCTGGCAGAGGCGCGCAAACTTGCCGATATGCTCACCGGCGGTCTTGCCGGGCATCCCGATCTGTACTACGCGGGTTACACACAGGATGCGCTAAAGGAGTTTGTGGAAGCAAGCGTGACCTGTGCATTGATTCAGAACCGGTCATTACAGACGCCGGACGAGCTTGGCGTGACGGGTGCCACCTACTTGAACGGTCTGGCAGAGGTGGTCGGCGAGCTGCGACGCCGGACACTCGACATCCTGCGGCACGGCTATTCCAAGGAAGCAGAGCGCTTGCTCGCCATCATGGATGACATCTACTCTGTGTTGGTCACCATGGACTATCCGGACGCAATCACAAATGGCCTGCGACGGCAGACTGACCTGGCGCGCGGCATCATCGAGAAGACGCGCGGCGACGTGACCTTCAGCCTGCGCGGCGAGCACCTCGAACAGGCCATTGGACGCCTGAGCGCAGAGTTGAACGGTGGGCGCCTCCCGACTGACCCTGCGGCCAACCCACGGGATGTGGAACACGGTCGTTGGACCTCATCCCCCGATGCAGATGAGCCGGCTCCATGAAACGCAAGGGCAGGCGCTACCCCCTTGTCCTGTACACACGCATGCTGGACCGGTGGTGGCCGGCCCTGTTTGTGCTTGGCCTGGCATTGCTGGCTATCGCGTGGTCATTCTACGGCGATCTGTACGGTCGGCTCACGCAGCCGTGGCGGTGGACGACGCTGGGCGGCCTCGGGGCGGTGGTGTTCCTGGTGGCGCTTCTGATGGTGGCTCTCCGTAAGAGCGCGTACGTTCAGCCATTTGGCAGCTACCTGCGGCTGGTCACACCCCTGCTACGGATCAACATATCCTATCGGCGCGTCAAAGGAACAACCAGCACGGGCATGGCCATGTTGTTTCCGCCGCAGAAACTCTCGGGGATGCAGCGGGATGCAATCCGCCCACTGCTGAGTCGCACGGCAGTCGTGGTCGCCATGAGTTCCCTGCCCCTCCCCATTTCAGCTCTCCGATTGTTTCTGTCGCCATTTTTCTTCAAGGATCAAACGCCGCACCTTGTGATCCTCGTCGACGATTGGATGGGCTTCAGCACCGAACTTGAGAGCCAGCGTCGGGGAGAGGCAGCTCCGGCAGGACAACCCACGAAGGCACCTGCGTCGATCCTGGGTCAGCTGCCAAGGCAATGAACCTCTACTTTGCGTGTTCGATTACGGGTGGCCGCGAGTTCGAACCGGTCTACCAGGAACTCATCGCGGCCCTGTTGGCAGACGGTCACGAAATTCCCACCGCGCATCTTGCCGACTCCGCTGTCATGGAATTGGAGGGGGTCGTCTCCCCGTCTGACGTCTACGAACGCGACGTGCAGTGGATTCGGGACGCCGACGCGCTGCTCGCCGAAGTAAGCGTGCCTTCGCATGGCGTGGGATACGAGGTTGGATTGGCACTGACTGCCGACAAGCCGGTGCTGTGCCTGTATCAGCAAGGACGAAAACTGTCCAAAATGATCAGCGGCAATCCCGACCCCAGGCTGCAAGTCCGGAGTTATCAAGATGCGCCGGAGGCCATTCGGATTGCACGGGAATTCGTCCGCGAACTCGTGGAAGGACCTGCCGGCATGAGAGGCCCGACGCGAACGACCCGTCTGAGCAGGGCACAATGAGCATCATCACAGACAAACAGTGACATTTGATAATGCCCTGAGGTGCTTGAGCAGAGTATCATAGATTTGGAGACGGATCACTGAAGCTTCATGGCCGCTCCTCACGTCTCCTCCTTTGGCGAAAGCCACCGCCGGATCTCTCCGGCGGTGGCGCTTTAACGAAGGGACGTGATCTGTGGCGTAGATCAGTTTGTTTTCGGAGAAATGACCGTCGTGCCCGCCTCTGCCGACCGCGCCAGGCGGTCAATGGACTGGCGAACGGTCTCTACGGCTTGCTGCTGCTCGCGCGTCAAGCCACGCGATTGGGCGGTGAGGATGTCATCCAGCCGACGCACAGAAACCCGGTACTCATCACGAATGGAGGCCCGCAGGGACTCGAGCGCGACCTTGTGATGCTGCTGCTCGCGTTTGGCATTCGCGGCGGCGGCTTCCACGGCCTGGTACAGCCGGCCGTGCAGAAGGGAAATGGCGGCAAAGTCCGCCAGCGCCTCGAGCATGAGTTCAGTGCTGGTGGAAAATGCGCGATCTGCGAGGCGGACAACGACCAGTACGCCGACCATCTCATCATGAACCTGGACGGGCAGCGCCGCCGCCGACTTTCCCAACGCGCCAATCTTGAGTTGTCCCAGCGGAGGCCCGTGCATGGTCAGAGATCGGCCGGAGTGCGACACCAGTAAGCTGAGGCCGTCATCCAACGGCTGGTGCAGCTTCCTGGCCCATCCAACCGGCAAGTTCCGGTAGGCATTCAGCAGGTAATTCTGGCTGTTGTCGTCGCGGACCATCAGCCAGGCCATATCTGCTTCGGCCATCTTAAGAGCACCGTCGAGCAATCGGCCGAAGAACTGGCGCTGGTCGGTCACCGATACCAGGGCTTTGCTGAAGCCCAGTACCGTCGTCAGGTCACGCACCTTGCTCTCCAGCTCGCGATGAGCAGTCTCAAGCTGGCGGTCGACCTGCTGCCGGGCGCGCTTGGCCCGTGTCTGCTCCAGGGCGCGTTCAACGACGCGAACCACCTCGGCATCACGTGCCGGCCAGAAGAGAACATCGACCGCGCCGAGGCGAAAGGCCTGAATCACTCCCAACTCCTGGCCCTTCTCCGAGACGACGATCAGCGGGATGTGGACTGCCTGAGGATGTCAGCGCGGTCAGCAGATCCTTGCCGCTGAGGTCCGGCAAGTTGAGGTTGGTGATGATCAGATCCGGGGGATTCTCCCGCGCCTGCTGGATGGCGGCGGCTGCATCGCTCACAACGTGAGGTTGATAGCCAAGCGGCGCCAGCGCCTGCCTGGAAATCAGGTCAGCGATATCCGGATCGCTTTCGACGACGAGTATTTTTTCCCCGGGCGTCATGCCACCTTTGCTGCTTCGGATATCCGGATCACTGCATCCTGCACGGAAGCAGAACGATTTTAACGCGGAACGGAATGTGCTGCGAAAGGCTTCGGTTACAATTGTAGGTCAATGCCCATAAAAACCGCACGCAAACCGAATAACATCGTGGCGGTGGTGCCCGCGTACCGGGTGGAAGGACAGATTCAAGCCGTCCTCCGGGAGCTCCCCTCGTTTTTGACTCACATCATCATAGTCGACGACGCCTCGCCGGACCGGACGGCGGAGTTGGTGCGGGCGGCCGCCAAGAGGGACCGCCGATTAACTTTGGTGCAGCATGATCGGAACCAGGGGGTGGGCGGCGCGATGATCACGGGCTTTCGAAAGGCCCTGGAACTCGGGGCCGAGATCGTCGTTAAGATCGACGGCGACGGCCAGATGGACATCAACCATCTAGCCGACTTGATAGCACCGCTGATCGAGGGGCGGGCAGACTATACGAAGGGCAATCGCTTCCGCGACTTCGCCGCGTTGCGCCGGATGCCACTGATACGCCGCGTCGGCAACATCGGGCTGGCCTTCCTGGCAAAGGCAGCGACCGGCTACTGGAACCTGTTCGATCCCACCAACGGCTTCGTCGCCATCCGCGCGGCTACACTGGCGCAATTACCCCTGGACCAGATCGATCACAGCTACTACTTTGAAATCTCGATGCTGGCCAACCTGTACTTGCTGGGCGCCGTCGTCCAAGACATATCGATGCCGGCGCAATACAAGGACGAAGTCTCCAATTTGATGATCGAACGCGTCTTATTCGAGTTTCCGGGCAAGTTGCTGGGAACATTCGTGCGACGCGCGGTCCTGAAGAACTTCCTGTATGACTTTTCCATGGTCAGCATCTACCTCCTCACCGGCCTTCCGCTGCTGCTGTTCGGCATGATCTTTGGCGCCTACAAATGGCTCCAGTATTGGCGGGCGGGTGTGCCAGCCCCGACCGGTACCGTCATCCTGCCCACGCTCTCGGTACTGCTTGGCATCCAGTTGCTGCTTTCCGCCGTCGAGAGTGACCTGCGCTCGGTGCCCAAGCAGCCCCTTTCGAGTCCCCTGTAGTCGCAAACGCGGAACCAGCCAGGCTGATGAAATCGAGCGAGTTCAACATTTACAAGGCACGCTATCGCGCCGCCATCCGGCAGGTGCTGTCGGAGGTGGAACCGGGACGGCTGAACGAGATCGGATTTCCCGCCTACTCACATGCGAATCCGTTAATCAACTGGCTCTTCTGGAAGAGGCTGCACACCGTAATAGATTATGTTGAGCACCGCGCCCCTTACGGGCGCGTACTCGATTTTGGATGCGGGAGCGGCGTAATGCTGCCGTTCCTCGCCAAGGTCAGCCGTGAGGTGATGGCGGCGGACGTGGACCTGGTTCCACTGCAGCACATGATGAAGCGCATCCCGGTGGCAGCCAACGTAAAGCTCGCAGACGCTTCCGCTGACGCGGTGTCGCGCGAGCCCGCGGCGTCCTTTGATCTGATCATTGCACTGGACGTCCTGGAACACGTGCAGGACCTGCCGGGCAGCGTCGCTCAACTGTTGCGGCTGTTGAAGCCGGGCCGGGAATTAATCGTGTCCGGTCCCACGGAGAACCTGCTGTATCGATTTGGCCGCCGGCTGGCCGGCCCCGAATACTCGGGGGAGTACCACGAACGCGGCGTGGCTGAGATCCGGCGGCTGCTTGCCAAGCAAGTCCGTGTCCGACAAATCGCCACCCTGTACTGGCCGGCGCCGCTGTTCGAGATATTCTCAGCGATCGCCTAGGGGGTATCCATTCCCGAGGTGCCGCGCTCGTTCGCGGCGGCCGGGCATGGCAGACCAGGTCCGAGCAGGCGGGGTTGACTTGCAAGTCCCGTCAACCCCGCCGAATGCCATGAATTAGCAAGATGTGCGCCAGAGGGGGAACCGTATACTCTGTGCGTGGAAAGCCTTGCATACATACCGGGATTCCGTCCCGGGGAAGCGGGTCCGCTGTCCAGGTTTCTTCCGCCCCTGGAACAGGGCATGGTTGCGGCGTGGCTTTCGCAGCGCGTGCCCCCAACCGCCTGGCTGCTGGATCCATTTGGTTTCTCCACCCGACTGCCCGTCGAGGCGGCCCGCGCGGGATATCGCGTTCTGGTGACGGTCAACAATCCCATCACGCACTACCTGCTTCAGCTGGAAGCCAATCCTCCCTCTGAGTCTGATTTCAAGGCGGCGTTCGCAGAGTTGGCGGCGTCCAAAAAGGGCGACGAGCATCTGGAAGCGCATATCCGCGCGCTGTACGTGACCCGCTGCGAGCGCTGCGGCCAGGAGATCCAGGCACAGGCTTTCCTGTGGCGGAAAGAGGCGGACGCTCCCTTTGCGCGGATCTACGACTGTGGCGAGTGCGGAGACCGCGGAGAAAGGGCCGCCACCCAGGAAGACATCGATCGGGCGCGGCGGATCGCAGCGACAGACGCCCTGCACCGTTCGCGGGCGATCGAGCGCGTGGCGGCGAAGGATGACCAGGATCGCGCACACGTTCAGGAGGCGATCCAGCACTATCTTCCGCGGCCGTTGTACGTATTGACCACGATCATCAACCAACTCGACAGCCTTGATCTGACCCCTGAGCGTCGGAGGGCGCTGACCGCCCTGGTGCTCGCCGGATGCGATGCCGGCAATACGCTTTGGGGCCGTGCCGGAGAGCGACCGCGCCCCAAGCAGCTGATCACCTCGGATGAGTTCCGCGAGCAAAATGTGTGGATGATGATGGAGCAGGCGCCTGACTTCTGGCCGGCGACAGGCGCCCCGGTGCCATGCGAGGCCTGGCCGAGCGGGATCCCCGAGACCGGCGGCATCTGTGTCTACGAGGGGCGATTGAAGAACCTGGCAGAGGAGGTCAAGAAAGAGATCCCGATTGCCGCCGTGGTCGGCTCCATCCCGCGGCCGAACCAGGCTTTCTGGACACTCTCGGCCCTGTGGGCCGGTTGGTTATGGGGCCGGGCCGCGGTGGATCCGTACAGGGTCGCATTGCGACGGAGACGTTACGACTGGGCTTGGAATGCGACCGCACTGTACGCCGCCGCCACCCATCTGTTCGAGTTGGTGGCTCCGGGCACTCCATTCTTCGGGCTGCTGCCAGAAGTGGAGCCGCTTTTTCTCAACTCGGCTTTCACGGCCTTGAATGCGGCCGGCTTCGATCTCAAAGGAATGGCGCTGCGGACGGAGCACGATCCAGTCCAGTTCATATGGGAGCGAGGGGAGCGTTTGAGGCCCGAGGCCGGCAAGCCCACCGTGGAGACGCTTAGGAAGACGATCGAAGCGAGCCTGGCCGGGCGCGGTGAGCCGGTGGGCTATCTTCACCTGCAGGCGGCGGCGCTGGAGGCACTGGCAGATGGCCACGCCTTGCGGAAAGAGGGCCAAGAATTTGACGAGGCGCTGCGCGGCACGCAGTCGCTGATTTCAGACAGCTGTGAAACAAGGCGACCACTTTGTGCATCACTCCACTGGAGAGGGCATTGAGGCGGGATGGTGGGGGCTCGCGGACACCCGTGGCGATCCCTCGCTAACCGACAAGGCAGAAGTCATCGCCGTAAACTACCTCCAGAAGCATCCGGAGAGCATCTTCCTGGACGTCGAGAACGAGTTGTATCGCCAGTTACGAGGTTTGCAGACGCCTTCTCGAGGCATCGCCTATGCGATTCTTTCATCGTACGCCAACAAGGACGGAGCGATGTGGCGGCTGCGTCCAGAAGACATGGGGGCGAGACGCAAGCAGGACCTGCGCACAATCAGCCAAACCATCGAATCCACGGGAAGACGATTGGGGTACAACGTGCGCTTGCATGAGAAGGGATTGGTCTGGGAGCAGCGCGGGGAACTGGTGCTTGCGTTTACCTTATTGGCCTCGGCGCTTGTGGGCGGAGCAATGTTTGATAACGCATATGCACCCCAACAAAGCATCCTGGTAATCCCGGGAGGGCGGGCGGGGCTGATCGCCTACAAGGCGCAACGCGATCCGGCATTAGCGGAGAGGCTGGCCGACTACCGTCTGGCCAAGTACCGACTGTGGCGAGCGCTGGCGGACATGCCGGTCCTGACTCCCGAGACTTTCGTGGAGCAGCTGGCAAGCGACCCCGTCGAGCAGGCAAGGGGCCAGATGATGATGTTTTGAACCGAGGCTGCAGCCCGCTGCAATGCCACCGCAAGCAGCGCGGTCAAGAAAGGATCCACGAACGGTACGGCACGGGCGTCGGTATGGGCACCCGGGCTTTTGCTTTAGAATGGAAAGCATGAGAAGGTTGCTATTGGCGGCCGGATTGGTGGCGGCATTGCTGGCCGCTTGTGAGGTGGCGATCGCGGCACCCACGGCGTCCAATCCGACGCCGTCGTTCGTGACAGCCACGCTGCCGGCCACAAGGACACCCTATGCGAGCCCAACTTCGCCAGCCACGGCGTCGCCCACATCTTCACTCTCCGTTACCGCACCGGCGAACTGCCGAGACAGCGCGGTGCTCATGCAGGACGTCACGATTCCGGATGGCACGAATGAGGCATACGGAGCCCAGTTTACGAAGACCTGGCAATTTCAGAATACGGGTACCTGCCCGTGGATCAACTACAGCGTGGCTTTCGTATCGGGCGACCGGATGGCAGCCCCTGATACGGCACGCGTCACAGACACTGCTCCAAAGTCGAACGTCAACGTCTCCGTTGATCTGGTTGCGCCGGGAAGCGACGGCGTCTATACGGGCGTTTTCGAATTGCGGAACAGTGCCGGCAAAGCGCTACCGATCGGGATTGAGAAGACCTTCTGGGTGAAGATCACCGTCGGCAATGCGACCTTGCCCACGTTACCAGCCTTCCAGGCACCCGTAGTCCCCGTCCCCACGATCAGCGGCACGCAGAGTTCTCAAAAGCCGCCGGGCAGCTGCACCTTCGTAACGAGCGGATCGTATCCAAGCGAGATCGTGCAGTTGATCAATCAGGCGCGGACCGGCGCAGGACTGGCTGCCCTGACGGTGAATCCCCAATTGAGCGCGGCCGCACAGGCACACAGCACCGATATGGCGTGCTACAGCCTGTTGAGTCACACCGGGTCGGACGGGTCAAGCATCTCGCAGCGCATCGCCGCCGCGGGATACAGCGGGAGCCACCCTGAGGAGATGATCTACGGAGGCTATGGAGCCTATCCGCAAAACGCATTCGACTGGTGGATGAACGACCCGCCACACTACGCGATTATCCTGGACAGGCGTGTGACCGAAATCGGCGCAGGGTACGCCTACGTGGCGGACAGCGCGTACGGTAACTGGTACACGGTCGACCTGGGAAGCCAGTAAATTGCAGGTTGGTGATTGGCGACTGGTGATTGCAGGCGGTTAAGCGTCGGTCGCCGACGACGCAGGATTGACCGCAGCACGTGGCGGCGGAGCAGGGACAACTGGCCGCTGAGCGGGCTTGACAGGAGAGGAGAGACGATCAAGCCTGCATCCTCCCGAGTTCGACTTTGCCTGCGGGTGGAGACCACCCGCGTGCGATGGTCGGGCGCGGCACTTTCATGGATGACCTGAATCCAAGATGGCCAACAGAGTGCTAAAGCAATTGGGTTCGCTGATCTTGCCGACTGTTGTGTTGGTCGTGGTGCCGCTGGCAATCGAACGGCAACTGACACGCGGCCCCGATGGATGGTTCGCAGCGGGACTGGCCTTAATGCTCCTTGGATTGCTGATCATGGTTCAGACCATCGGCATGTTCATCCGGAAGGGAAAGGGAACGCTAGCGCCCTGGAATCCCCCACAAACCCTGATCACTGGCGGCCCGTACGCTTACGTGCGGAATCCGATGATCCTGGGCGTCGTCGCGGTGCTGCTAGGCGAGTCGCTGGCGGTTTGGACATGGCGGATCGCGGCGTGGGCAGCATTCGTGTTCGCGCTCAACACGATCTACTTTGCCCTCTCCGAGGAACCGGGCTTGGAGAAGCGCTTTGGCGAAGAATATCGGCAGTACCGGGCGGACGTGCGGCGTTGGATTCCCAGGCTGAAGCCCTACCGGCAAAATCGCGACCGACCTCGCTGAGAGCGATAATCAACAAAGCGGGCGGCCATGCAGGCCGCCCGCTTTGTTGATCACGCCGACTGCCGGCGCATCAGACCACCACGCTGACAAGTCGCTTCTGCGCAACGATGACCTTGCGGGGCTCCCGGCCATCCATGTATTTGCGGACGATCTCGCTCGCGAGTGCCGCGGCTCGGATGGCCTGCTCACTTGCATCGGCTGGTACCGTGACGCGATCACGCACCTTGCCATTCACCTGAACGGGAATCTCGATCACGTCCTCGCGGGCCGCAGCTTCGTCCAGCACCGGCCAGCTCTGCTGGTGCACGGAGTAGGGCTTGCCGAGCTGGGCGGACCAGAGCTCCTCGGCGATGTGCGGGCAGACGGGAGCCAGCATCTTCAGGTAGTACTCAACCGCCTCGTTCCATTCAGGCGTGCCGACGGCTCCGGCTTCACGGGCCTTGTACATCTCGTTCAGCAGCTCCATGAGCGAAGAGATGATGGTGTTGAACTCAAAGGCTTCGAAGTCCCGCGTGATGCTATGCAGAGTTTGGTGTACCTTTCGGCGTAAATGCGCGCAGGACATCGCCGGCGGCTGTCTCGGGTAGACGGCGTTGGGTGGAGGCGCTCGTGAACAGAGTCCATGTGCGGCGCAGCCAGCGAACGATGCCTTCGATGCCGGTGCTGTTCCACTGACCGCCCTCCTGCCAGCGATAGGCGAACATCAAGTACGAGCGCAAAGCGTCGGCTCCATAGCGGGCAACCAACCCATCGGGCGAGACCACGTTGCCGCGGCTCTTGGACATCTTTTCGCCATCTTCGCCCAGAATGATGCCCTGATTGCGTAATTGCAGCATCGGCTCGTGGCCCTCCACAACGCCGGCGTCGCGCATGGCCTTGTGGAAGAAACGCGTATACAGCAGGTGCATGGTGGCATGCTCGATGCCGCCGGTGTAGGTGTCCACGGGCATCCAGTAGTCGTATTCGGCCTGGTCGAAGGGGCCCTTGTCATAGTGGGGGCTGAGATAGCGCAGGTGGTACCAGGACGAGCACATGAAGGTGTCCATGGTGTCGGTTTCGCGCACGGCCGGCTCGCCGCACACGGGACAGACCGTGTTCTTCCAGGTCGGATGCAGCTTCAACGGCGACTCGCCGGTCGGCTTCCACTCTACGTCGTCCGGCAAACGCACAGGGAGCTGGTCCTGCGGTACAGGGTTCCAGCCGTGCTTGTCGCAATACACCATGGGTATGGGCGCGCCCCAGTAGCGCTGGCGTGAGATCAGCCAGTCGCGATAGCGATAGTTGACAGCACGTTTGCCAATGCCCTTCGCTTCCAACCATTCGGTAACGGCCTTGATGGCGGGATTGCGCATACCCTTTTCGTCCGTAGCACGGGTGCCGTTGAACATCCCGCTGTTGATCATGATTTCGTCGCCCACATGGGCCGCGTCCATGGTGGCGCCGTCCAACTCGGAGCCCTCCGGCTGGATGACGGGGATGATCGTGAGACCGTACTTGCGGGCGAAGGCAAAGTCGCGTTCATCGTGCGCGGGCACCGCCATGATGGCACCGGTGCCATAGGACACGAGGACATAATCTGCAATCCAAATCGGAATGCGCTCCTGATTGACGGGGTTGATGGCATAGCCACCGGTGAAGACGCCGGTCTTTTCCTTGTCGAGAGCCTCGCGCTCGATGTCCGATTGACGCGAGGCCTGAAGCTTGTAGGCCTCGACCGCTGCCTTGTGATCGGGTGTCGTGACCCCATCGACGAGCGGGTGCTCGGGCGAGAAGACCATGAAGGTCGCACCCCAGAGAGTGTCGGGACGCGTCGTGAAGACCTCGATGTCGGCGCCGGCTTCGGTCTTGAAGACCACTGAAGCACCCTCGCTCCGGCCGATCCAGTTCGTCTGCAGGGTCTTGACGCGCTCGGGCCAATCGATGGAATCGAAGTTCAGGAGCTCATCGGCGTAATTGGTCGACTTGAAGAACCATTGCTCGAGGTTCTTCTTGATGACCGGGGTTCCGCAGCGCTCGCAGACGCGGTTCTCCCCGACGACCTGCTCGCGCGCCAGCGTTGTGTTGTCTTTGGGGCACCAGTCCACGGCAGACAGCTTGCGGTAAGCGAGCCCTTGCTTGTACAACTGGATGAAGAACCACTGGGTCCACTTGTAGTATTCGGGGTCCGCGGAAATGGCTTCGCGTTCCCAGTCGAACATGGTGCCCATGCGCCGCAACTGGCGGCGCATATTATCGATGTTGCGATACGTCCATTCCTTTGGATGGATGCCGCGTTGGATGGCGGCGTTTTCGGCCGGCAGACCAAAGGCATCGAAGCCGATCGGGAATAGGACGTTGAAGCCGCTCATGCGCTTGAAGCGCGCCCTGGCATCCGAAGGCGCCATGGGGTACCAGTGCCCAAAGTGCAGATCGCCCGACGTATAGGGGAGCATGGTGAGGGCGTAATGCTTGGGTCGCTGGTGGTCGATTACGGCGCGGTAGAGTTTGTCCTGCTCCCAGCGGGCCTGCCATCTTGGTTCCAGTTCTTGCGGCTGGTAGATGGGCATCGCGGAAGGCCTCGTCGCCCGAGTGCCAGCCCGAGGCGCGGTCTTGCGAGCCGAACGAATCGGCACTTTCGCAGCAGCCTTGCGGACTGCCTTGCGAGGCGGCCGAGTGAGCGCTTTTGCGGCCGTCTTGCGGACGGACTTTCTCGGGGAGGCTTTGCTGCCGAGGCGCTTGGCGGCCGGTTTGCGGGTCTTGGGCGCCGATTTCTTCTTTACATTGGTCTTCTTCTTCACAGCCATTCAAACCTCATTCTGATGACTTGATCACCGCATGCACTAATCGATAACGGGTCAACAAAAAAACCCTTCATCCACTCAGGGACGAAGGATTCCTACGAAGAACCTCCGCGGTACCACCCGGATTACGCCCGAAGACCGAGCGTCACTCTGGCTGCTATAACGGGCATGCCCGTGGATGACTACTATGGTTCACCATCCAAGTCCCCTGCGGCTAAGCGGCGCCCCTGATGCCGTTCGCCCAGGTCGGCAGGCGAGTTCGGTCTTACGGCGCTCCCGCGGGCGCCGCGAGGGGATCCCACCACGTCCTCCCCTCTCGCTGTCGGGATGACCTACTGCTCCTGTCCTGACTTTTCTTCTATGTGGTTGTGTGGACCCAGGGGGATTCGAACCCCCGACCTTCTCAATGCCATTGAGACGCGCTCCCAACTGCGCTATGGGCCCGGAATGTTACGCGACCTGCGACGTGCCCTCAAGTCACCAAGGGAGGCGATTTGAGGCCGACGCCCGTCGTAGATCTGTGGACCTGAGGGGATTCGAACCCCTGACCTCCTCAGTGCGATTGAGGCGCGCTCCCAACTGCGCTACAGGCCCATATTAATGTGCAGCGCCCGGACAACAGGGCGCAAATCATTCTACTGGAGTGGTAAGGGGGTGTCAAGCAAGGTTTTGGCCTTAGAATTGAGCATCCACTGCATCAAGGAAGCAAACATGGCAGAGACTGAGCCCCGTGTGTCCTACCGCATCAGTGACTTGGAAGCGTCCGAGCGGCCACGCGAGCGGCTTCAGAAACTTGGTGCCGACAAGCTCGGCAACGCAGAACTGCTGGCAATCCTGCTGCGGGTCGGTCTGCCCGGTGAGAGCGCGGTGCAGGTCGGGCAACGGCTCTTGCACGAGTTCAAGGGATTGGCGGGAATCCACCGCGCCCCTTTCGAGGACCTAGTGGCCCAGCGGGGCGTCGGCGCGGCCAAGGCGGCCCAAATCAAGGCAGCCATCGAACTCGGCCGCCGCCTGAATGACGCGCCTCCCGAGGACAAGCCGACGATCAACAGCCCGCAGGAGGCCGTTCAATTGGTGAAGTACGACATGCAGGCCCTTGACCAGGAAGAGCTTCGGGTCCTGCTGCTGGACACGCGAAATCATCTCCTTGGCAACGAGCAGGTCTATCTGGGTTCGGTCAGCACGGCGCAGGTACACCTCGGAGACATCTTCAAGCACGCCGTGCGCAAGAATGCGACCGCGCTCATCGTGATCCACAACCACCCCAGCGGTGATCCGACGCCGAGCCCCGACGACGTGGCTATCACGCGCGAACTGGTGAAGGCCGGGGAACTGATGGGCGTGAAGGTCCTGGATCACATTGTCATCGGACAGGGACGGCACGTCTCGATGAAAGAACGGGGCCTGGGATTCTCGTAAGCGGGGAAGAAGAGCGTCTTCGGGCAAGCCGGCAAGCATCAGACGCTGCGCCGAACAATGAAGTAAGCAAACTCGCCGGTTGCATCCAGCCATTCCACTTCAGATTCGTCGACGTGCGAGCCGCGTGGGCCGGAGATGACGAGCTCGGCCAGGCGCTCCAACTTGTCACGTGGCCCTTCGGCGACGGCCTCGACCTTGTCGTAGCCGACGTTGCGAACCCAGCCGGCGAGACCGAGCTCCCGGGCGCCATACTCGACGTGCGCGCGAAAGCCGACGTTTTGGACGCGGCCCGTGACACTAACGTGCAAACGGGAGGGCGCTTGCGGTTCAGGCACGGCGGATCCCGCCTCAGATGGGGTCGACATGTTCACCGACTTAGATAGACCAGAAACGGCGTCAGGGTCAAGGGACTGAGCATGGTGCCGATGAAGATCATGGCGGTGACGAGACCTGCGTCCAAGCCGTACTCGGTGGCCAAAACGGTGTTCGTCACCGCGGCAGGAACAGCCGTCTCGGTGAGGTTACCATGACGGGCCGCTCCCTGAAATCCGAACGGGATGGCGAGCAACAGGCCGATGAGGGGGAAGCCAGCAGCCGAAGCGCCACGCTCCAGCCGACGGGGCGCACACTGTGCGTCCAGGTGACGCGTGAGAGTTCCAGGCCAAGCAGGATAATCATCAGAGGGATCGCGCCGCCAGCAGCCAAGTCGACAGTCCTGGCGAGGGGCACGGGCAGCACCACGTCAAGACGGTTGAGTACAGCCGCCAATATCACGGCGTACACGGCCGGGACCTTGAGCATGCCAAGAGCAGCAGCCTTTAGGCCCATGTGGCCAAGCGAGGCGATCATCACGCCAGCCGTGTTGAAGAGCAAAGAGTTGGTGACGAAATAGAGGCTGGCAAAAGCGAGCGCCTCCTTGCCAAAGGCAAAGGACACAAGCGGCAAGCCGTAGTTGCCGGTGTTGCCGAAGGCCACCGTCAGGATCATGGCCATCAATACCGGGCGCTCCACCTTCAGAAGCAAGCCGAGTATCAAGGCCAGGCCCCCGGCGAGGGCGCATATCGAGGCCGCGTAGGCATCGGTGCCCAAAATATCCCCCGCGCTCAAGTCAACATGGATCAGCAGGTTGAAAACGAGGATGGGGCTGAAGACGTAGAAGACCACACGTCCCTACGGTGCGGCTGTCGATTGCCAGCGTCTTGCCAAGCAAGAAGCCGGCCCCGCTGAGGAGCATTATCGGAAGCAGATTGTCGGCGAAGGTGGCAAGGAGGGAGTTGAAATCCATGATGTCTCGCCGCAAGTCATCGGAGAGAGCCTGCCGGACTTTCCAGACCCCCCGGGGCGCTGCACGTTATTCCTGATCGGAATTGATCGACATTAGATCGAAGCGATTGAGCTCGTCGGTAAACTCAAGGTTTTCCAAGGCCTGCTCGAGGAACTCCAGATGCTCTTCCTCTTCGGCCAGATCCAGCAGGTTCTGGATGTACACGCGGGCGTCCTCGCCGCCGATCTGAGACAACGACCAGATGGCCGCAGTGGAAATCTCGCCCTCGTCCTCGTCCTCCAGGACCTCGAAGAGCAATTGCCGCGCGGAGGCCAGACGGAGCTCGCCGGCCGCTTCGACCGCCGCCAGCCGCACAGCAGGGTCAGCCTCCATCAGCTGGGAGAGGACGTGCTCCTCCCAGCGTTCGTCCGACGACCGCCCCATGGCTGTGAGGGCACTTGCCTGCCATTCGGGATTCTCGCGGCGGAAGGCGGACTCGATGAGCGTCAGGACCTCGGGTCGAGCTGAGTAGCCGAGCGACTCGAGAGCGTTGCGGCGGATGATGATTCCATCGTCGCCATTGGCAATCCGAAGCAGGGTGTCTTCCACCTGACGCTGCATTGACCCCGGAATCTCTTCAAGCTCGCCCAGTTCCACATACCTGCCCAGCGCAACTGCCGCTTCGGCACGCGTTTCGGAATCCCCGTCCTCGATGACGATCTTGATGAAGGCAGGCACCAACTTGGGATCCTGGCTTTCATCCAGCAGGCGAATGGCGCGCGTGCGGATGACGCCATCCGGGTCATCGAGCAGCAGGCGGGCAAGGTCGTCGAAAGAAACCAGGGTGTCTTCGTCGGAGAGATCCCGCAGGGCGTCCAGGAGCTTCCGCTTGGGTTCAGATTGAATACCGGGCCAGGCCTCGGAGATGACTTGGAGACCGACGGAGTCCAGATCGGAGAATTCCTGAAGCAGACGGCGGGAGAAAGTTTGCCTGCCTTCGGAGAGCTGTGCGAGTGCCTTCTGCAGGGAGGCGCGCGGCTCCGTCATTTGGGCAGCACCACGATGGCCGGATTTACGAAGTCCATGACATTCACATAGACCATGAGGGCCAGCAACAAGGCCATGCCCACGGCGTTGATTTCGTTCTCCCACTCGGGCGGAATCCGGCGGCGCAGGATCAATTCCGGTAAAACGAACAAGATGCGGCCGCCATCCAGGGCCGGGAACGGGAACAGGTTGAGCACGCCGAGGCTGATGGTCAGGATGCCGATCAATTGCAGCGTGAAGTAGGTCGGGGTTTGGGTTGCAGAAGAACTGGAGGCGGCAGGCGGCGCCTCGCGACTCTGGATATCGCGGCTGACCGCCTGACCAAACAAGTCATAGATGCCTTTCAGACCGACCAGACGACCTTCCTGGGGACTGAGCTGGCCCCGCAAGATCTGCGCGGGAAGCAATATCAGCAGGCGAGCCTGCGAATAGACAGCGATAGCACCATACTGCACGGACTGGATCGTCGAGCCCGGCATCACGAGCGCCGGCCCCATGGAGATCCCCAAGGCGCCCTCATTCGCCGGGCGGGAGCTGGATGGCACGGCCGTGACGGTGACCGTCTGACCGCCCCGCCGGAGTGTCAACTCAATCGGCTGGTCGAGACTGGAATAGATGATGTCATGCAACTGCGAGGCATCCCTGACGGTGACACCGCCGGCGGTCACCACGATGTCGTCGACCTTGATGCCGGCCTGGGCCGCGGGCGAGCCCGCCAGAACGTCGCCGATCTGCACCTGGTTGTAGTCCGGGACGCCAATGTTGAAGAACAGGAGACTGAACACGACCACGGCCAGCAGTAGGTTCATCGTGGGGCCGGCGAAGAGCACCGCCAGCCGGGTCCACGGGCTGGCCGCGGCCAGCCCGCCCTCCACGGTCGGATCGTTTTCACCCTTTGGGCGGACGAACCCTCCGATGGGCAGCCAGTTCAACGTGAAGTCTGTCCCTTTCCATCGAAAGAGCTTCATGATGCGCGGCGGCAGACCGAAACCGAACTCCTCCACTTCCACGCGAGCAGTCGAGAAACTATGAAATGGCCAAACTCGTGGATGAAGACCACGAGGGCAAAGACAGCTATGAAAATCACCAGGGAAAGCATTGAAATGTTCATATTTATCAGGTCGGGGATTATATCCCCTTAAACTAAGTAGTAAACGTGCCCACTGGCGCGACCGCACCCACTCTGACGAATTCTGCGTTGTTCGCCTTACCGGACTATCAGGTCAGCTCCCGTCCACCAAGACCGCAGGACCGCCAACGCCAGCGGTAAGGACGTCCTTCACACCCGCCAAACTCCGCAGGCGCGAGGCGATTTCGAGACTGTGCGTTTCGGGACAAATGACGTGGACGTTGGCGCCGGCATCCACGGTGGAGCATACCGGCAACCCACCCTGACGCCATGACCTGACCGAGCTCATGACCTCAAGGCTGGCCGCCGTCCAATAGTGCAGGGCAGGCGTTGAGGTCATCATGACGGCATGCATCATGTCCGAGTCCAGCTCGACGATGGAGGCGAGGGCATCAAAATCACGGTCCAGAATGGCTTGACGGCACAGACCGAGTTGGCGCGGCGTATCCGCGAGCCGCGCTGCCTGCAGCGGGCTGGTGGGAGCCAAGGCATGACCCTGTGTGGAACCCGTACGCTTGCGGGCTTCGCTGACCACCGCAATGCAATCCGCAAGCGGCCAATGATCCGGAGACGCAATCGAAAAAGCAAACGAATCCCCATCGCCGGTTCCCATCTGCCACTCCACGAAGCCGCCGGGAATGGAACGACAGGCCGAGCCGGACCCGCGCCGCGCCAGGCGCGATAGTTCCCGTTCACTCAATTTGAGGCCGGCTGCGCTGCTGGCCGCAAGCGCCAGCGCAGCGAAGGCCGAGGCGGATGAGGCAATGCCGGCACCAGACGGGAAGTTATTTTCGCTGAGGACCTCCGCCCGGACGTCAAAGCCGGCCATCTCACGGACAAGGTCCAGGATCCCAGCCACGCGATCCAGCGCCGGTCCAGTGATTTCGCGAGCATTGATGACCAGCTCGTCAAAGGGCAGCGAGGGCTGGAAGCTGACCGTGGTGCGCGTGTACAGGCCGGCGAGGTTCATCGAGATGGAACCGTTGGCCGGCAGACGCAGGGCATCGTCGCGATTACCCCAGTATTTTATGAGTGCGATGTTCGGATGGGCAAGTGCGGTGGCTGAACGAGGGGACTTATCAGGCATGTGAGATAGAGTACCTTGTCGCCGCTCTCAAAGGCTATCGTCCCGCGGACGGCAAGAAACTCGAGGATCTACCACTTGGGATCCAGATCGACCCGCAGCCGACCTTCTTGGATTCTAGCGCAAAGGGCTTGGGAGAAGGCCGGTTGGACGTTCACACCCATAACGCGAAGAATGGGCCGAAGCGCCCCTTCGACGCGGCCATCAAGATGGAACGGCCACTGAGGAGTACGAAGACCGATACCTTTTGGCCTCCATGAGGTGCCGGTGTATAATGCGTGACTTTTATCCCATGGACTCACCGATTACTCTGAACCGGCAATTCGAACGCGTGCGCCAATCCGCCACGGTTGCCATGTCCGACCGAATCAACGCCATGAAGGCATCCGGACATAGCCTTATCAGCCTGCAGGTTGGCGACCCGGACTTTGGAACTCCGCAAGCAGTCATCGACGCGGCCTTCAAAGCCATGCAGAATGGTTTGACGCACTACGCCCCCTCGCGGGGCCTCCTGAACCTCAGACAGGCGATCGCCTCCAAGCTCCTGCGCGACGAAGGCGTGTCCTACGACCCCGACACGGAAGTCCTTGTGACGCACGGCAGCATTCACGCGTATTACGCGGCGATGCAATCCATTTTGAATCCGGGCGATGACGTGCTGATTCCCGACCCCTCCTGGGCGTCGCACTCAAACATGGCCATCATGTTGCGCGCCAATGTCATCCGCGTGCCAGCGCTGGCGGAAAATGGCTTCATCCCGTTATTTGAAGACTGGGAGGAGAAGCTCACTTCAAGGACACGCGTGATCGTATTGAGCTATCCCTGCAACCCAACTGGTGCGCATCCCACGCGGGAATATTTGCAGAAACTGCAGACCTTGGCGCGCGACCACCAGCTGTGGATCGTTAGCGACGAAGTATATGGCAGCCTGTATTATGGCGAACGGCCGACGTCTGCGATCGCTTTCGATGGTGCAAAGGAACGCACATTGATCGTAAACAGCCTTTCCAAGACCTACGCGATGACTGGTTGGCGCGTGGGATTTCTTGCGGCCCCCGCCCGCGTCATAAGAAACGCGTTGAAGGCAGGACAACTTTCGATCACCTGCGTCGCGCCGTTCATCCAGAAGGCCGCCGCGTTCGCCTTGACCGATCCCGGCGTACAAGAGGCGGCTGCCGACATGTGCTCCGCCTACGCCCGTCGGCGCCAACTTGTGATGCGGCTGGCGCGCGAGCTTGAAAGCGACAATGTTCGGGTCACGCCTCCACAAGGGGCGTTCTACTTCTTCCTAGACTTGCGCCCTCTCCAAATGCCCTCCGTGGACATTTGTGACCGCATCCTTGACGAGGTCGGCGTGGCACTCATGCCCGGCTCCGCGTTTGGCGAACAAGGCGAGGGTTTCGTCCGCATGACGATCGCGGCTTCGGATGAGGATGTTGAGACCGGTTTCAGGCGAATTGTCAAGTGGGCGGACGGCGTATGATAGACAATCCGCGCTCCGAAATGCCCCGCGGCTTCGCGCATCCGACCTTCAGGCCTCTTGACCCGGAAGAGAGACGGCCATGAAGGTTGCCTTCCAGGGGGAACCGGGCGCGTATAGCGAAGAAGCCTTGTTCCGCTATTTTGGCGACGTGGAAACCCAACCATGTGAAACGTTCGAGGCGGCCTTTGAGGCAGTGGCCTCGCATTCCTGCGAGGCTGCACTCATTCCCATTGAAAATTCGCTTGCCGGAAGCATTCTGCAGAACTACGACTTGCTTGTCCGCCATGATCTCCACATCGTCGGCGAGTATCTGCTGCGCGTGCGGCATTGCCTGATTGGGTTTCCGGGTGCGCGCATGGAGGGCATCCAAGTCGTGATGAGTCACCCCCAGGCCTTGGATCAATGCGCGCACTACTTGCGCGACTTGGGCGTCAAACTGGAACCGGCCTACGACACGGCCGGGAGCGTCAAGATGCTAAAGGCTCGGAAGGACAGGTCTGCTGCGGCGGTTGCATCCCGTCGCGCGGCTGAAATCTACGAGATGGAAATTCTACAGGAGGGCATTGAGGACAATCCGGAGAACCATACCGCGCTTCCTGACCATTCAATGCGATCCTGTCATGCCGAGTGTCGACGCAAAGACCTCAATCGTCTTTACACTAATAACCAACCGGGTGCTTTGTTCAAAGCCCTGAGCGTGTTCGCCCTCCGCGACCTTGACCTAACCAAGATCGAGTCGCGTCCATTGCAGGGCAAGCCATGGGAATATCTCTTCTATATTGACTTTCTGGGTTGCCCAATGAACCAGATGCGCAAAAAGCGTTGAGCCATCTGGAGGAATACGCCTTGATGTTGCGTGTGCTCGGCTCTATCCCAGGTTTCGGCCTGCGGGTGCGCTCTGAATGCAGTCGGCTGGCAGGTTGGCGTCCGGTATGTTTGGTTCCTGTCACACGATTTTGATCGCCCAGTTGCCCTTGACAAATTCCGACTTCTGCCTACAATTGGCTGAATTCATTGGAGCCAGAGTGAGTGCCTTGATCTTCGTTCTCTCGCTTATTGTAGTCATCCTTGCGGTCCTTATTATTAAGATCCATTTTGGTTGGGATGGCGAAGGTGAGAGCGAAGTAGACCCACACCTGAACAGGCACACAAAGAGCCGCCCCGACCACGGGCGGCTCTTTTCTTATACATCTTCGAGGAAAACAGGCATGCGTTCAGACACCGTGAAGCTGGGATACGACAAGGCGCCACACCGCGCTTTGTTGCGCGCCACCGGGCTGCAGGACGGCGATTTCGAGAAGCCGTTTGTTGCCATCGTCAATTCCTATGTTGACATCGTGCCGGGGCACGTCCACCTTCAGGACTTTGGAAAGTTGGTAAAAGAGGCCGTCCGCGCCGCCGGCGGAGTGCCTTTTGAATTCAACACGATCGGTGTGGACGATGGGATTGCCATGGGTCATGCGGGCATGAAGTACTCCCTGCCATCCCGGGAACTGATCGCTGATTGCGTTGAGACGATGATCGAAGCCCACCGGTTCGACGCGATGGTCTGCATTCCGAACTGCGACAAGATCGTCCCGGGGATGCTGCTCGCCGCGATGCGTGTGAATATTCCGACGATCTTCGTCTCCGGCGGAGCGATGGCGGCGGGAAAGACCCCCGACGGCCAGGCCATCGACCTGATTTCCGTCTTCGAAGGCGTGGACGCCTACTCAGCAGGCAAGATTGACGAAAAGCGTTTGACTCTGCTCGAAAGATTTGCATGTCCATCCTGCGGCTCGTGCTCCGGCATGTTCACGGCCAATTCAATGAACTGCCTGATGGAGGCCATCGGACTGGCCCTGCCGTTCAATGGCTCCGCCCTGGCGAAGACACCGGAACGCGAAGAATTGGCCAGGAAGGCCGCCGGCCAAATCATGAAGCTCCTGGATCGTGGTCTGAAGCCGCGCGATATCGTGACCGCCGAGGCGATCGACGACGCCTTCGCTCTGGACATGGCCATGGGCGGCTCAACGAACACCGTGCTGCATACCATGGCTCTGGCGAACGAAGCCAACGTGGACTATCCGCTGAGCCGGATCAATGCCGTGGCAGACAAGGTACCCCACATCTGCAAAGTCTCGCCTGCGGGCAAGTGGCACATGGAAGATGTTCATCGTGCGGGAGGCGTCCCCGCCATATTGAACGAAATTCAGCGCGGAACGGGCATGCTGCACCTGGAACGGATGACGGTCAGCGGTACGACGCTGGCGGAATCCATACGAGGCCACGGCATCAAGGATCAGGAAGTCATCCATTGCTGCGAAAACGCACATTCGAAGCGCGGGGGGCTGTCCATCCTGTTTGGCAATCTTGCGCCGAGCGGCGCGGTGATAAAGGTCGGTGGCGTCAGCAGTACGATGATGAAGTTCAGCGGCCCGGCGCGGATCTATGAATCGCAGGACGCAGCTTTGGCCGGCATCCTGGCACAGGAAGTTCAGCCTGGGGATGTGGTGGTTGTGCGCTACGAAGGCCCCAAGGGCGGGCCGGGGATGCAGGAAATGCTCTCGCCAACTTCCGCGGTCATGGGACAGGGCCTCGGCGACAAAGTGGCCTTGATCACCGACGGCCGCTTCAGTGGCGGAACGCGCGGCGCGTGCGTTGGCCATGTCTCGCCGGAGGCCGCCGCGGGCGGACCGATCGCAGCGCTGAAGGCGGGCGATGTGATTGATATCGATCTGTCGGCGCGCAGGCTGGACGTCCGATTGAGCGATGCGGAGATCAATCAACGTCTGGCCGCACTGCCTCCATTCCAATCCAAGACCACAAGTAAATGGTTGAAGCGCTATTCACATTTTGTGACCAGCGCGGATACCGGGCGGTTCTGCAATCTTAAGGAGACAGCATGAAGATGACCGGTGCGGAGATCTTGTGGGAATGCCTGGTGCGAGAAGGGGTGGAGGTGGTGTTCGGGTACCCCGGCGGCGCCAACATGCCGATTTATGACGCGATGTTGAGTTACCCGGTCCATCACGTGCTGGTGCGGCATGAGCAGGGCGCCGCTCACATGGCAGACGGATACGCGCGTGCTTCAGGCAAAGTTGGGGTGGCCATGGCTACCTCCGGCCCCGGCGCGACCAATCTGGTCACGGGTATTGCCACCGCGATGATGGATTCCATCCCGATCGTGTGCGTCACCGGACAAGTGGCCTCTCATCTCATTGGCGGCGATGCCTTTCAGGAAATAGACGTGACTGGCATTACCTTACCCATCACAAAACACAACTACCTCTTGACAGAAGCCGCGGAGATTGCAGAAGTGGTGCGCGAGGCTTTTTACATTGCGCGCAGCGGGCGGCCGGGCCCGGTCTTGATCGACATTTGCAAGAACGCGCAGCTTGAACAAACCGAGTTTGTCTATCCGGAGGACGTGAAGCTGCCCGGATATCAACCCGCCTCGCACGCGCCAGCGGATTCCCTTGACCGTGCGGTGAGGTTGCTGGAGAAAGCACAACGCCCGGTGATCTTGTGCGGGCACGGCGTGCTGATGTCCGGCGCCGACGAGGCACTGATGCACTTTGCCGTCAAGACACACACCCCGGTCGCCAGCACCCTGCTGGAACTCGGCGCCTTCCCCGCCTCGCATCCGTTGAGCCTTGGGATGATGGGCATGCACGGCGACGTCCACACCAACCTGGCTATCCAGGGCTCCGATCTGATCCTTGCCTTCGGCATGCGTTTCGATGACCGTGTAACGGGCAACCTGAAGTCTTACGCCCCGGGCGCGAAGAAGATCCACGTCGAGATCGATCCTTCGGAACTGCACAAGAACATCGCAGTGGATGTGGCGCTCGTCGGTGACTTGAAGACCGTATTGATTGACCTGGTACCGAAAGTCGATGAATACGATCATACCGAATGGCTGAATGAAATCAATGCCTGGAAGACAGAGGCCGACACGCGCGGGATCCTGAATTGGCCGAGCGACGACAAGCTATACGTGCCCCACATCGTCGACGATATTTGGCGGGCGACGGAAGGCAACGCCATTATTACGACAGACGTGGGCCAACATCAAATGTGGGCAGCGCAGTATTACGCGCTCGACAAACCGAACCGCTGGATCACCTCGGGCGGCGCGGGAACGATGGGCTTTGGCCTGCCATCGGCCATTGGCGCCTGGTTCGCCGACAAGGCGCAGGAAGTCTGGACGATCGCCGGGGATGGCGGTTTCCAGATGACCCAGGCAGAACTCACCACGGCCGTGCAGGAAGGCGCGAATGTGAAGATCGCCATCATGAACAACAACTTCCTGGGAATGGTGCGGCAATGGCAGGAGTTCTTCTTCCAAAAGCGTTATTGCGCCGTGGATATGCTGACGCCCGATTTCGTCAAAGTCGCCGAGGCGCACGGAGTCCCCGCCCGCCGAGTGACCACGCGTGAGGAAGTAGCCGGAGCCATTGCCTGGGCCGACAGACCCCGGGCCCCGTCGTGCTCAAGTTCGCGTGGAACGCGAGGATGCGGTCTACCCGATGGTACCCAGCGGCGCCGGCCTGCATCAGATGATCCAAAGACCGGCGAGGGCATAGGCAAGATGCGTACCTGCCACCCGCCCAGCATTCACGCGGGGTGGCAAGTGCGAAGCAAGGCA
>CAVVCL010000015.1:0-12187 GCA_963746745.1 uncultured Chloroflexia bacterium | reverse complement strand
CTTGGGTCTAAATCTTGCGCTGCAGGCCACACGTTCACACGAGGTCTTCGGTACAAGCCGGCGACTGTTGGTGGGCCACGCCATTTGAGAGCATTCAGACCGACCTTCTTCAGGCTGGCGCCGTGGGCAGCGTTCTGGACGCTGCGCAGCCAGACACGCTGGTGCATTCCGCGGCAGCGGCTGATTTGGAATATTGCGAGCAACACCCCGTGTTGGCGCGAGACGGATTAATACCGAGGTGGCCGGGCAGGTGGCCACCACGTACCTAGCCAGGGATATCAGGATCAATGCACATATCCACGGACAGCGGTATTCGATGGCCACAAGGAATCCGCCTACGTGGAGAATGATGAACCCAAACCGCTGGGGGTGTATGCGAGTACAAAGTACGCTGGCGAGCAAGCGGTGCTGGGCGCAAATCCAGGCGCCATCGTGGCTCGAGTAAACTTCTATGGGTGGTCTGTCGGGGGACGCCGGAGCCTTGCGGAGTTCTTTGTGCGAAATCTGGCTAAAGGATCTGCCATCCCCGCGGCTTCACCGACGTCACTTTCTGCCCAACTTTCGTAAATGATCTCAGCGACGCCCTCATTAGTCTGCTCACGACCAACCTGCAGGGTGTGTATCATGTGGTGGGCCCGAAAGCCATTACTAAATTCGATTTTGGAATAGCGATCACGAGGCGATTGGGCTACGACGGGCGCCTGATTTCCCCGGTCAGCGTGGAGGAATTCGAACTCCCGGCAAGGCGCTCTCACAATCTACGGCTATCGAGCCTCAAGTTATCCACAAACTCGGGCATTTCCCTTCCCGATTTCTCCACAGGTCTCGCATCGTTCCACAGGCAGTACCTGGAGCGTTTTCCACAGAAGATCCGGAGTTATCAACAGACGACATACACGGCTGATGGGCCACGGCCTGATTTCTGGATCGGAGCCGCGGCGCTATGCCAGCTAGAGGAAGTATGGAAATCAAGATTCTACCAATACGTAGGGCTGTCGCACCCGACCTATTTCATTGCAGACATTGCCGCGAATCACGATGGCAGCCTGGACAGGGCCAGGATGCTGATCCGCCTGGCAAAGCAGGCCGGGGCAGACGTGGCCAAGTTCCAGAATTTCCGCGCGCCGAAAATCGTGTCAGACTATGGATTTCGACACATGGAATTCGGGTGTCGCATCAGGCGACCTGGAACAAGCCCGTGTTCCAGGTCTACGAGGGCGCATCGATATCCTTTGAGTGGACGCCGATTCTCAGGGCCGAGTGCGACGAGGCGGGCATCGACTACTTCACGTCGCCTTATGACTACGAAGCCGTCGAACACGTGGCACCGTTCGTGCCTGCTTTCAAGATTGGATCCGGCGAGATCGACTGGATCGAGGCGCTGGAGCACATCGCCGCGAAGGGAAGCCCGTGGTGCTGGCGACCGGCGCCGCCGACATGGGCGATGTGCAGACGGCCGTGCATGCGATCCTGAAAATCAACAAGCAGCTAGTGCTGATGCAGTGCAATACCAACTACACGTCCAGCCCTGAAAACTACGACCACATCCATCTAAATGTGTTGAAGACCTACGGAGTTATGTTCCCGGACGTTGTGTTAGGCCTATCGGACCACACGCATGGAAACGCCACTGCTCTCGGGGCCGTGGCCCTAGGTTACGCGTGATTTAGAGGCATTTTACCGACGACAACGGGAGCGAAGGTCCCGATCACAAGTTCGCCATGATTCCGGCCGATTGGGCTCATATGGTGGAGGAGACACGCCAACTGGAACGCGCCCTGGGATCGCCGGACAACTTCGTCGCCGCCAACGAGCAGGAGACCAAGATCGTCCAGCGCCGCTGTCTCCGGGCAGCCCAAACATCGCATCCGGCGAGTCGCCAGCCGGGAGATGATCCACGTGCTGCGACCGGCTACGGCAGGCGCCATCAGGCCGCACGAACTTGCAGGCGTCTTGGGGACGAAAACGCTGCGCGACATTGCGCAGGGGCAAGAGCTGCGCTGGACAGACCTCACGATCTAGCCCAGCACCTGCAGCCACTGAAGAAGCATGCGCATCATCTACTTCACGGATGACTACACTCCTCACGACCACCGATTCCTATTGGCACTGGCCAAGACGAATCATCGGGTCTTTCTGCTCCGGCTCCAGAAACGTGATTCCCAAACTGAGGATCGGCTGGTGCCTGCTGGCATCGAGGAAGTGCCGTGGGCGGGTGGAAGACAACCATTCCGCTGGCGCAGTGTGCCGGAGCTAACTTGGGACTTGAGACGGGTCGTCCAGAGAATTGACCCGGATCTCATTCATGCCGGCCCCATACAAACGTGTGCATTCATCGCTGTTTTGTCCGGGTTCCAGCCGATCCTGAGTATGTCCTGGGAATTTGACCTGCAGGAGGATGCCAGCCGAGGCCCCGGGTGGCGCTGGATCACAAGTTACACGCTGCGTCGCAGCGCTTATTTCACGTGCGACGCGCACGTGACGCGCGACTTGGCCGTTGAGTACGGTATGAGGCCAGATCGTATCAGTCTCTTTCCTTGGGGCGTCGATCTGAAACACTTCAAGCCGAAGACGGGGGGCGGCACGCGGCGCCAATCCGATTCGCTGCTCGAGAACGGCGGAGCGCCCGGCGTCACGTCCCTTTGTGCTATTGTGCAATCGCAGTTGGGAACCGAGGTATGGCGTGGACACGCTGGCAAGAGCGTTCTCTTTGGCAGCGGGGAGTAATCCACGACTTGCACTGATTCTTCTGGGTACTGGGTCGCAAGGCGGAGTTATCCGGCAGGCGTTGGAGGACGGAGATGTCCTCGACCGGGTGCAGTTCGGCGGACGCGTCTCGCAAGCCGATCTGCCGGCGTGGTATCGCCGGGCGGACCTCTTCATCTCGCCGTCGCATGTTGATGGATCGTCGGTCTCTCTCATGGAGGCGCTGGCCTGCGGTCTCCCGGTGCTGGTGTCGGACATCCCGGCCAACAGGGAGTGGGTGCGCGACGACACCAACGGCTGGTGTTTTCCGGATGGAAACGCAGACGCCATGGCTGAGAAGATCCTCTGGATCGCTGGCCGCCCTGAAAAACTAGGCCCAATTGGCCGAAAGGCGCGCAAGGTGGCCGAGGAACGGGCTGACTGGACGCAGAATTTCCCCATTCTGCTGGACAGCTACGAGCGGGCCATTCGCTTCCATGCAGCAGGCGACACGTAGATGGTTGGGCGCGTGATCCTGAATAACGTGCAGAGAGGGTTTGGATGGGTTTTTGCATGCCTTCGGGAGACCCACATTGTGATCTTAGCGCTTCGCGAAGTGCAGAGGCGCGGCGCGCGTTCAACCGTATCAATGGCCGATATTGGAGATGTCGAAGCCCTGTCTCTGCTGAAGCCGCCCAGCTCACTCGGCGGGAATCAGGTTCGTCCTCGGCGAGGGCTGGAGGTCGGTGGCGCCCGTCGAGAACCTCATAGGGTACTGGGATCGCCATGAGTAGGCGCATCGTAGCAATCGTGCAAGCGCGCATGAGCTCATCCCGACTCCCGGGCAAGGTCCTATTGGAAATTGGCGGACAGCCGATGCTGCAACGTGTGGTGGAGCGCGTATCGCGCGCGTCGCTTGTGCAGGACGTTGTGGTGGCGACGACGACCGATCCGGCGGACGACGCATTGAGCAGCTACTGCATGTCCCACTCATTGCCCTTCTGCCGGGGAAGCCAGTACGACGTGCTGGATCGTTACCACCAGGCGGCGACGGCCTTCAAAGCAGAAATTGTCGTCCGGATTACAGCAGATTGTCCGCTTGTCGACGGAGATCTTGTGGATGAGACGATACGCGTGTTGCTGGGCGGTATTTCGAACGATTCGAGCGGCCTGTCTGGTGGGCACACGGATTTTGATTTTGTGGCGAACCGATTGCCTCCGCCTTGGCCGCGCACATTTCCCATAGGATTGGACGTCGAGGTCGTGTACATATCTCGGATTGGAGCGCGCCTGGAAAGAGGCCTCAGACCCCGCCGAGCGCGAGCATGTGATGCCGTACATGTATGAACAGGTGGCGCTGAGGTCGGCGGGGAAGTCACTTTCGGTTGGCCAATCGCCGCATGGGTTTCGAGTGGCGCTCTTGGTTGCCCCCGAAGATCATGGCGCTTACCGTTGGACTGTGGATACTATCGACGACCTTGAATTCGTAAGGCAAGTGTACAGTCACTTCGCAGATCGCGAGTACTTCTCGTGGACCGAGGTCCTGGATCTGGTCCGATCGCATCCGCACTTAATGCAGATCAACGCGGGAGTCAAACACAAGAGCCTTCGAGACGTCGACGAGCGCGCCGGGGGCAGCGCGCCCAGGTGAGCCGTCTCACGCTGTTTTCGGCGCCGAAGCCCTTCACCGATCCCAAGGTGGCGCTGATCCAACGAAACGCGATCACGTCGTGGTCCAGACTCCGCGAGGTGCAGGTGCTGCTGATGGGAGACGAGGACGGCGTCGACTACATGGCTGGGGAGTCGGGAGCCACGCACGTGCGCGAGGTGGAGACCAACGCTTCGGGCACTCCGCTAATCTCATCCATGATTGACCTGGCCAGACGGCACAGTGATAGCGCATTTCTGTGCATCATCAATGCTGACATGATCCTGATGTCGGATTTCGACGAGGTGGCGCGGCAGGCTCGGTCTTTCCAGCGCAGTTTTGTGCTGTTCAGCCGGCGTTGGGATCTGGCGGTCGACGATCAATTGGAGTTCCACGACGGCTGGGAGAGCCGTCTTCGCACCGCAGTCCATGAGAGGGGACGGCTCCACCGCCCGGCCGGCAGCGATTTCTTCCTCTTTCCAAGGGAGTGCTATCTGGAGGTCCCGGATTTCGCCGTGGGCAGGGCGGGCTGGGATAACTGGATGATCTATCATGCCAGCCGAATGAAGTGGCAGGTAATTGACGCAACGCCGTCCCTCATGATCGTTCACCAGGATCACGATTATGCCCATCTGCCCGGCGGCTTGCCGCACTATACGCTGCCGGAAACCGACCGCAACATACAACTGGCCGGCGGTGATGCCGCCATCCGTTACACAATCCTGGATGCGACGCGCTGCCTCGTGCAAGATAGACTAGTCCGTCCCCGTCTAACCTATCTTCGGTTCATGCGTCGGGTGGAACTGATCCTGCGCGCCGTCTTCTTCTTTCTACCTCCCACGATGATCGAGGAGGTTGCGCGTCCCAAGCGTTGGAAGAAGCGGTTCCTTGGCCTATTTGGAAAACGTTAGGCTGCTGCAGGCGGCGTGACGGCCAACTGCCGGACATTTGAGGAACATGAGAAAAGGGCAGAACCCCGCCAAGTTTGTCAAGACCGTGAGCCGACCGGAACGGATTACGGTAGCTGTCTTGAGCTATATCCCATTTCTGAGCGGCTTCTACGCAGAAACGCTGGAAGTCCTGAAGGTTTGCCTAGGATCCGTCGCCGAAGATCCGGGCCTGCCATTTGACCTGATGGTTTTTGACAATGGGTCGTGTGGAGAGGTGCGCGAATATCTGGTGCGCGAACGTGAAGCAGGCCGAATCCAGTACTTGGTGCTATCCGAGCAGAACGTCGGCAAAGGCGGCGCGTGGAACGTCATTATGGGAGGCGCGCCCGGCGAAATCATAGCGTATTGTGACAGCGACGTGCTATTCTCGCCGAAGTGGCTGCTGCGGTCGGTGGAGATCCTGGAGGGCTTCCCGAATGTGGGCATGGTGACGGCGCGTCCATTTCGTACGCCTCCCGACTTATACGGGGCAACGCTGGCTTGGGCGTGTGCGAAGGCGAAGCTGGAAGACGGTCAATTCGTTCCGTGGGAGACATTTCTCGAGTTCAATTTGTCTCTGGGGCAGACAGAGCAGGAAAATCGTGAGCTATATGCGCAGACTCGTGACTGGCGAATAATCTACAAGGGGCTTACCGCCTTTGCCGGCGCCTCGCACTGGCAATTCGTGGGCTACAAATCAACATTGCAGAGGTTTCTCCCGTTCGCCATGGATAAGCCCATGGGTGAAGTCCGGCAGATGGATAAGCGCGTGGATGAGGCGGGGCTTCTGCGACTGATGACTCCGGAGCCGTTCGCCATGAACATGAGTAACACGCTTGGATATCTCCGCGGCGAGATGCTTCAACCGCAACGCAGCGCAAAGATTGCATTGTCCAAGCGATTGCTCGCGTTTGGGCCGATCAAGAAGATCCTTCTGGCTGTGCACAACAGGATCTTCCGTTGGTACTACACCCAGGCGTAGGGAAGACCAGGTGTCCAAGTCCGTCTTCATCTCCGCCGACCACGGGACAGCGATAATCTATTTCTTGCAGAGCGATGTCGTCCCATTGCTTCTGGAGGCCGGCGTCGAGGTGGTCGTGCTCACGGACGACGATATCCGGCCAGCGATCGCGGTGCGGTTTCAGCGGCCCGGCTTGATCTTCGAGGGGCTTCGCCTCCGGCAGGCATCTGACTATGCGCGCCGAGTTCGGCCCCGCTGGCAATGGCTTCTTGGCTATCTACGCCGCGTCGGGGGGGCATGCCGCATCAATACCGCTGCGATGGACAGCCACATCTGGGAGGTGTGGACGGAAAACTCCTGGAAGTTCCGTGTGGGCATGTGGTTGCCGGCCGCGATGGCGATCCTGGGCCTGCGGTGTTTTGCCTTTCTGCGGAGATTCCTGGTCCAACTCCAGGAGCAACTTTCCCCCACACCCGGGCTCTACGCGGATCTATTTGATCGGCACCGTCCCAGTCTGGTGGTGGCCTCGACGCCGGGCTGGAGGCTTGATCGGTACCTGCTGCGCGAAGCGGGGCAACGAGACATTACTACTATGGCAGCCATTGTCGGCTGGGACAACCCCTCGAGCTATGCCATTCCCGGCGCGACGGTTAACTGGGCGACCTGCTGGTCCGAGCTGCAGAAGCAGGAGCTCGTTCTGGGCTCTGATTGGACTCCCGAGCGGGTGCATGTGGGGGGCATCCCCTCATATGACGGCTATCTCCGCAAGGCTTGGCTTCTGCCTCGCCCCGACTACTATCGCATGCACGGCCTTGACCCGGACAGGAAGCTAATCTCATACGCCAGCAGTTTCGTTCACTTTGCGCCTAATTACCCCAATATCGAGGCTCTCGCCAGGCTTGTGTCCGACGAGGCCCTCAGCTTTCCCTCACAACTGCTGGTTCGCCTGCATCCAAGTCACTTTCAGGACAAGCCGAGAATTTTCGCGGAGGAGCGGGAGCGCATACAGGAATTGGAGCGTACGTACCGCCACGTCCACGTTGTGAAGCCCGTTCCTCTTGGGGGCTCACTCGGCTATTACGGCGGTGAAGACATGGACGAAAAGGCTTCCATGATGGCCTATTCAGATGTGCTGGTGACAGTCTACTCAACAATGCTTGTCGAAACGGCGATACATGGCACCCCGCTCGTAGCCGCCGTCTTGGACGTCCCCGGCGGCTGGAACACCCGGGGCAAGTACTCCCTGCCTCTCAAGGATATCGGCAACTGGCCAACGCACAAGAGATTTCGGGAAGCGAAGGCCGGGCGCGTCGCACAGACACCGGACGAACTGCGGCGCGCGGTTGACATGTATCTGGCGGATCCAACGCTGGATTCTGCACAGCGCAGGAAGTTCGCCGAGAGTGAGATCACATTCTCGGATGGCACGGCAGGTCAAAGGACGGCAGCATTTATTCTGGCCATTCTCGATTCAGCCGAGCGAACAGGATAACGGCCGTCTGCTTGCGCTCCTTGGCTTCCAGCGGACGCGGACGACCTCGGGAAAACAAAAAGCCGACTGGGCGGTCGCCTTCTGTCATTTCATTGCCGCATCAGTCAGTCTTCTAGGATGAATGTGATCTTCAGATGGACCCGGTATTCGGCGATCTTGCCATCCTGACCGATAATGGCTTCCTGGTTTTGAATCCAGGCCGACCTGACGTTTTTCAGGGTCTTAGAGGCCCTGGCGACGCCAGTCTGAACGGCGTCCTCGAAACTCTTGGTGGAGGATGCTTTGATTTCTGTGACTCGGGCAACCGACATGGCAAACTCCTTTCGAATTGTCAAGACAAGCCGCATTCTCCCGCATTGTATTTCAAAATCCCCCGGATAACATGATTTCCAAGCGTCCGATGCTCATGTTCTACGCCTCCATTTCCCTCGCCATTCTCTCCAGTGTCCTGTACCATTTCAGCCAGAAGTCGACACCGGCGGAAGCCAATCCCGCAGTGGCGCTGTTGGTGACCTATGCCGTCGCGATCGGCCTCAGCGTCTCATTGCTGTTCTTTATTCCTGCTAAGGGCGGGCTGTTCGCGGAAGTGAGTCGCCTGAATTGGGCAAGCTACCTGCTGGCCCTGTCAATCGTTGGCCTCGAGGTCGGATTTCCTCCTTGTCTATCGTTCAGGGTGGAGCATCGGGCTGGCAGCTGTGTTGGTGAACGTTGTGGCCTCGTTGTTCCTTGTGCCAATTGCAGTGCTGTACTTCAAGGATCGCCTGACGTGGGTCAATCTGGCCGGGATCCTGATCTGCCTTGTCGGACTGGTGATGTTGAATTGGAAGAGATGAAGTGAGGGCCAGATGACAGCATTCAGTCGAACTCAGGACCGCTGCCCGCATCCTCGCGGGCGGTGAGGCAAAGACGGCCAGGCGCCATCCAATTCCACCGATTTCGCGGCGGGAGGTGGCGGAAATGAAGCGTTTCTTTCCGCGGGACAAATTCTTCATCTTTGGGCACGCCCGGTCGGGGACAACCCTTCTGATGCGACTAGTGCGCCTGCACGCCGAGGTGCACTGCAACTATCAAGCGCATTTCTTCACGCGCAGACCCCTCCTCAAGTCGCTGGTCGAAGCGCCGGAGGCTGAGGAATGGCTGACGCGTAAGTCGAATCGCTGGAATCACGGGGGGGATCTTTCGGCCGTCGTGCTTCGCGCCGCGGCCGAGTACATCATGGAGCGGGAGGCTGCGGCCCTTGGCAAGCGGATCGTGGGCGACAAGAGTTCCTCGTCGACAATTCATGGTCAGGCTGTTCGCGATCTGCACCAGCTGTTCCCGGAGGCGAGGCTCGTATACATCGTCCGCGACGGCAGGGACGTACTGATTTCCGAGAGATTCCGCAATTTCGTCGAAGAATCACGCTACTTGGGTGCTGAGGACCGGCGAATCATGGATGACCTGCGCAGCAACCCGGCGTCGTACGGGCAGGCTGGGCGTTCAATTCTTACGGAAACCATGATTCGCAGGGTTGCTCGCGGTTGGGCCCAGAATGCTCTCGAAACTGACGGGGAGGGAAAGCGGCTGTTTGGAAAACGCTACTTCGCTCTTCGCTACGAAGACATGCTGCGCGATCCATTCACCTGCATGAATCGTTTATGGAAGTTCCTTGGAGCTCGCATCGTTGGAAAGGGCATGCCCGCCAGGATCGCCCGCGAGTTGAAATCCAATCCAGACGAGGCCTGGCAAGCAGAGCGCGGTCACGAGCTCGCCGCGTTTTTGACAAAAGGTCAAGCTGGCAACTGGGAGCGGTGGTTTACGCCCCGGGACAAAGGGCTCTTCCGGGAGATCGCGGGCGAGACGCTAGTCCGGTGGGGCTACGAGAAGTCGGGGGACTGGTAGACGACGGCACGGACCAACCTGCCCGCATGGACGTCTCAATGGGCGGCCGCTCACACGAGCAATCGTGCGAGGCACCGCCTTGAAAGGGTGGCGGCGATATCCATGCGATATTCTGCCGATCCCCAAGGGTCCGTGGCGTCGTGAAATGCGTTCCGGGCCGCTAATTCCAAACCTTCTGCTTCTGTCCCGTCCATTGCCAGCGTCGGCGCTTTTCCATAACCGCCCACGGCAAGCCGTGTCCGGCCCGATGGCCATTGAGCGAGTGCCACTGCCACGATCGGTTTGTCCGCTGGCGTACGGGCTACATAGTCGAATGCAATCTTGGCTCCCAGAGGCCATGCAAGACCTGAGATCAGAACACCCCGCTGGTCTCGGCCGCGCATAGGTAGATACACGCCCAAGGGCATCTTCTCTTCAGCAGGCCGCAGTATGGTCAGCTCCGCATCCAATGCCAAGAGGGCGGTGACAAACGGCGACCGTCCATCGCAGGTCACCACGCAGCCTGCCACCGTGGCTGTGTCGCGCAAATTCAGCGGCGCCTCAAGCTTGAGCGCTCGCTTAAGTGCAGACGGGCGAACCCGTTCTCAAGAAGTGCCTGCAGCGTTGCCGTTGCGCCAACGTTCAGGATGTTTCCGCGCTTAGCGATGTTTCCAAGCCCCAATGCCTGCAGGTCCACTACCTCAAGGGTGCCCGAGGCCGCGTGGGAAAGCAGGGTCCCGCCACCCAAGGGCACGGTTCTCGGCGATGAACGGCCGATCAATCGCAGCGCCTCGTCAATTGACTCAGGACGGTGATATGCAGTGATCACGCTCGTTGCAATGCTCCTATAAGGGACGTACGCATATTATACAGGCTGCCGGCACAGCGCCTTGCCCTGAGTGCTACTCAGGGTAGACTTTCCAGCCCAATTCTCCCAGTTTATCGAGGTTGAATTGCTCCGGCGGCACGTCAATCAGTAAGGCCTTTCCTTCGGCCAGCAGGTCGTCGCTGCCTGCCTGAAAGATCCCGGCCCAAGCTTCAGCCGCCTTCCCCCTGGACTTGCCCGCCCGTCCCACGATCCGCAGCGGAAGACCAATCGGAACATTGCGCCGATACTTGATCTCCAACCTGGCCGTGAACATGAAACGCGGCGGGCGGGATCGGACCCCATGTGGGCGCGTCCTGACACCTCATCCAGGATGGCGCTAACGATGCCCCCATGCAAGACGCCCGGGTATCCCTGGAAATGTTCCGGCGCCGTGTAAGTTGTTTCCACCAATCCGGGACCCGTCTCATAAATATGCAAGTGCAGGCCGACCGGATTCTCCATACCACAGATGAAGCACATTCTTGAATTGGGCTGCCTAATCATACGCATAGACGCGATTCTATCAGAGGCCGAACAGGACCATCAAGTCGTTGACGTTCGTGCCCGTGCAGCCAGTTTGCAGGAGATCGCCCAAGGCAGCGAAGAAAGGATACGCGTCGTGACGTCTGAGGTAGTCGCCCGCGACCATGCCGATGTCCGCGGCACGGGAGCAAGTCTCGCCTGTAACGACGGCGCCCGCCGCGTCCGTGGGACCGTCCTCTCCGTCGGTCGCCAGTGCCACGAGGCAAGCGTCTCGAAGACCGTCCAGCGCATCTACCGCGGCAAGCGCCAGTTCTTGATTGCGACCGCCTTTGCCGCTTAAGTCGACGGCGACCGTCGTTTCTCCACCCACGACCAGGCAGAAGGGGCGGCGCCTCAAAAGCACCGCATCACGGAGACGCGATGCAAACTGCAGTCCGGCATCGCGGGCCTCCCCCTGTACGCCGACGGCTGCGATCTCTGCATGCAATCCTTCCCTGTTGGCCTGCTGCAGGGCGGCGTCTATTGCCGTCCGGTTATTGCCGATCACGATGTTCTGGACGCGTTGAAAAGCTGTGTGCGGCTGCCGTGGGTTCGGGCGGGTGAGTCCGCGAGAAATCGATTCTGGAGGCGAATGCCGCGCTTCTTCAGTATCGAAGGGGCGGTGAGCGAAGTATCCGGTTCCGGTACTGTCGGACCTGAGGCAATCGCCTCGAGCCGGTCTCCGACCACATCGGACAGTATCAGACTTAGGATGGCGCTTGGGTTGCCACGGCGAGACCCCCGCCCTTGAGCGTATCCAGTTGCCGCCGCAGTACGTTGATTTCTTCGATGCTGGCACCGGAGCGCAGCAATGCGCTGGTTATCGTCTGAAGGTCTGCCAGGGACACGCCCGCGGCCGGCGTGGCTGACCAGCGCGGAGCCGCCGCCGGAGATCAGGCACAGAAGTAAATCGTCGATTGTGAAGTTTTGAGATAAATTTCATCACGGCGCGGCCGGCAGCCAAGCTGCGGCTATGGGGGATGGGATGACCCGCTTCCATAATCCTCATCGGTCTTCGCCGTTTGGAGGCTCGCGCTCAGAGGACTCGCCTCCGAAGGCCGTCTCACTGGAGAGGCCGCGTGCTTTGTAACGACGAGTATCCCAGCAGCACCCGGCATGGCGTCTGCTGCTCTTGCCATTTCCTCCGCCGCCTTGCCGAGTCCAGCACCTACAGGCGCCTGTGCGGCGGAAGAGGATTCTCGTGAGGTATTTGGAGACCAGA
>CAVVCL010000014.1:0-20047 GCA_963746745.1 uncultured Chloroflexia bacterium | reverse complement strand
GAGAAGCACGCGGTCGCACCGGGCGGATCAAGTAATACCAGCTTGGGGCCGGCTGTAAGCAAGGTCTTCACACCCGAGGTACAGCACTGGAGCGCAGGGATTCAGCGCTGGGCGGCAGCCGGCGACCTTTAATCCGAACCTGGTCGCCACGATAATGCAGATCAAGTCATGCGGCGATCCGTGGGCTCGCTCGTCCTCCGGCGCAATAGGCCTGTTTCAGGTTATGCCGTATCATTTCCTGCCGACGGATGATCCATATTCTCCAGATACAAATGCGACTCGCGGCCTGACTATCTTAGGCAGTCGCTCGCGGCGGCGAACGGCGATTTCGGCCTGGCGCTCGCCGGCTACAACGGTGGAATTGGCGTGATCAACACACCCGAATGGGATTGGCCGGACGAAACCCGAAGATACAGGTATTGGGGTGAGGGTATCGTAGATGATGCGGCAAAGGACAAGAGCGTCTCCCCCAGACTGGCGGAATGGCTGGCTGCCGGCGGCAGCGCCCTATGTGGCTCCGCATCGCGTAGCCTGCAACTCAAAATACAGCCGTGAACTAGCGCTGCGTCCGTTCTGGCGATTGCGATTCAGCGCCGGAAGTCCACAATGGCAGCCAGATTGCAAACGTTGTTCCCTGACCTTCCTCGGATTCCACCTTGATTGTGCCCTCGTGATTTTCGACAATCCATTGCGCGATGGAGAGCCCCAACCCGAAACCACTGATCTGCGAGCGTGTGCGGGCCTTTTCGGCCCGATAGAATCGTTCGAAGATGTACGGCAGATCTTCTTTCGGGATGCCCGGCCCGGTATCGTGAATTATGATGCGCGCCTGCTCACCGATCCTCGAAAGGCTGAGGACAACTTCCCCTCCAGGTGGAGTGTACTGGATCGCATTGGCCAAAATGTTCAACAGAACCTGTTTCAGCCGGTCCCGGTCTCCCAGAACCTGCATCTCGTCGATGCTGGCAATCTTGAGCTTAACTTTTCCACCAGCCAAGATGTGCATCTCCTGAAAAACTTCCAGCAGCAACGCGTCCATGTCCACCGCTTTCAAGTCCAGGCTCATTTTCCCGGACTCGGCCTGAGCCAAGAGCAGAAGTCCTCCGACGAGACGCGTGAGCCTGCCGGCCTCCAGATCGATGTTAGCCAGCGACTCATCGTCGAGGCGCTTCATTCGCCGCATCAGATCCACGTTGCCCTTGATGACAGTCAGGGGTGTTCGCAGCTCATGGCTTACGTCGGCGAGGAGGCGGCGCTGGGACGTGAAAAGTCCTTCCAGTCTTTCAAGAGTTTGATTGAATGCTTCGATGAGCCCGCCGACCTCGTCCTGTTCGGAACCCCGGTAGGGAATCCGGCGCGAGAGGTCATCGGCGCGGTTGATGGCCCGGACCGTCTCGGTGACGGTCCCAAGGGGCGCCAGCGATCGGCCGAGCACAAGCCATGACCCAAGCGCCGCCAAGCCGGCCGAAATGGCCGCTGAAGCCAGCAGTATGTTGACCAGGTTGGCGCGGGCAGCATCGATGACTGTAAGACTGGCTGCCACCTGCATCACGGCAATTTGGTGCTCACCCACCTCCAGCGGCACGCTCAGGACGCGCAGATGAATGCCATTGCTGCTGTCCTCGCGGTAGAGCGGATATCGCGCCTGCAAACCCGTCGGATCCAAGGGCACCCGCATCGCAGAGATTCCGGGTGAGCTTGATTTCAGCTTCCCGTCCCTCCCCCAGACCTGCACGTAGGTATTCGCCGTCAGCTCCAACGAGGGGAGACTGATGGCACTGACTTCGCCCGCGGGACTTACCGCGGTGACGCTGATAATGTCGTGCGCGGTCGAAGCCAGGCTGTTGTCAACCTGGTTAAGGAGCACGATGCTGATGAGGATGTAGACAGCTGCCCCAAAGACCAGCAGAATTCCCCCAACCAGCGTGGAATACAGCAGCGTCAGGCGAAGGCGCAGAGACACATTATTTGTGGTTATTCACTTCGGCGAGTGGCCTAGGGATTCTCCCGCAGGACGTAGCCAACTCCGCGGACAGTATGAAGCAACCGGGTCTCGCCTTCGGCTTCAAGCTTCTGCCGCAGATAACGAATGTAGACCTCCAACACGTTGCTTTCTCCGCCAAAGTCGTAGCCCCAGACGCGGTCGAATATGATTTCGCGCGTCAGGACTTGCTTGGGATGGCGCATGAAGAGCTCAAGCAACTCGTACTCTTTGGCCGTCAGCGCCACGAGGCGCGAGGCCCGTGCGGCCTGCCTGGATCCAGTGTCCAGCGTGAGGTCGGCAAACTTCAATACCGGGACACGTTCGGGCTGTGTGCGCCGCAGGAGGGCGCGGACACGCGCCAACAGCTCATCCAGGTTGAACGGCTTGATCATGTAGTCGTCGGCGCCGGCGTCGAGCCCCTGGATGCGATCTTGGACCGTGTCCTTTGCCGTCAGCATCAAAATGGGTATCGATCCGCCGGATCGTAAACGGTGGCAGACTTCCAGCCCGTCCATGCCGGGTAACATCCAGTCCAGAATTACGATGTCCGGGGTGTGATCGCGTGCCAGAATCAGGCCACTACGGCCATCGGTGGCCGTATCCACCGTATAGCCTTCGTAGGCCAACCCCCTTTGAAGCAACTTCAGAATTGCCTGATCATCTTCGATGATCAATATGCGTTCGTTCATCCCTCTGGTTCCCGAATCAGATAATACCACATTTGGTAAAATGACCCCATGCCCCGAAGCAAGCGGGTCTTTGATCTTGTGGCGGCCCTGCTTGCCATGGTCATACTCTCGCCCATCCTGCTCCTGCTGGCCGTGCTTGTGCGTATCTTTGTGGGCTCGCCCGTCCTATTCCTGCAGCGGCGGCCCGGGTACCGCGGACGGCCGTTCTACATCATCAAGTTTCGCACAATGTCTGAAAGCCGTCGTCGCATCGGCACTGAGCTGCCGAACTCCGCTCGCCTGACTGCGCTGGGCCGGCTGATGCGCTCATTGAGCCTCGATGAGCTTCCCGAGTTTCTCAACATCCTGCGCGGCGAAATGAGCATTGTCGGTCCCCGGCCTCTGCTCATGCAATATCTGCCACTGTACAACCGCGAGCAAATGCGCCGCCACGAGGTCCATCCGGGCCTGACCGGCTGGGCACAGATCAACGGGCGCAACGCGCTGGACTGGCCCTCTCGCTTCAAGCTGGACGTGTGGTACGTAGACCACTGGTCTTTCTGGCTGGATCTCAGGATCATTCTGGTGACCGCGTGGAAAGTCGTCCGTCGCGAGGGAATCAATCAGCCCGGATCAGCGACTGTGGAATACTTCACCGGCAACAGGGATTGACGGCTCCATCCCAGAGCGTATAATCCCATCCAGAAGAAAGCGTGAAGCCCAAGAATTGCACAGCGACGTTCAGCGAGCCGCCGGCAGGTGCGAGGCGGACGGCGCCGCAGTTCTTTCCCCTTCTCCAATTCGCCCTCGCAGGGATCGCCCCGGAATTGCCTGGATCCAGGCAGGGGGCAATCGTAAGAGGGACGTGGGCGCCCGTTAAAGCGCGAAATAAGATACGGCCGAGCCTGACAGCCAGTGGCACGAAGCCCATGGCGGGCCGCACAAAAGCAGGTGGCACCACGAGACGCCCCTCGTCCTGCAGTTGGATGACGGGCGTCGTTGATTCGGCTTGGCAGTGAGTTGCAAGCCATGGGAGGTGCACAGTGCTCGACATCAACATAATCAGAGAGGAACCGGAGCTCGTGAGGGCCGCGCTCAGGAGCCGCCAGATGGACCCAGCGCCCGTTGACTCGATCCTGCGGTTGGATGAGGCGCGGCGGACCGTCCTGACCCAGGCTGAGAAACTGAAAGCCGAGCGCAACCTGGCCTCAAAGGAAATCGGACGGACGACGGACACGTCGGCGCGCGAATCCAGAATAGAGGCCATGCGCCGCGTGGGCGATCAAATCGCCGGGTTGGATGCCCAAGTCGCGGAGCTTGACGCGCAACTATTCGAGCTTGCGGCCGGCGTCCCGAACATTCCAGATGCGCGCACACCGATCGGCAAAGGCGATGACGACGATGTGCTACTGCATTCCGTGGGCGAGCCAAAGACCTTTGACTTCAATCCGAAACCGCATTGGGACCTGGGGCCTGCGCTTGGGGTGATTGACTTTGAACGCGGTACAAAGATCGCGGGCTCACGATTCTATGTCCTGAATGGTCCTGCAGCGCGGTTGCAGCGCGCCCTGATCGCGTTCATGCTCGATTTGCATGGCCGCCAGGGCTACGTCGAGCGCTATTTGCCGTTCATGGTGAAGACCGAGACAGTCTTTGGCGCGGGGCAGCTACCGAAATTCGCCGATAACCTCTACAAAGATCACGAGGAAGATCTGTACATGGTCCCCACGGCGGAGGTCCCGCTCACAGGGCTGCACATGGATGAGATCCTCGAAGAATCCGATCTACCGCTGAGATACATGGCCTATACACCATGCTTCCGCCGAGAGAAGATGAGCGCCGGGCGCGACGTGCGCGGCATCAAGCGGGGCCACCAATTCGACAAGGTCGAAATGTACATCTATTGCCGACCAGAAGAATCGGATGACTGGCTGGAGAAGATGCGCGAGCACGCTGAGGAGACCTGCGTTGCCCTCGGACTGCCTCACCGTGTCAAGCAGCTTTGCACCGGCAGCATCGGCTTCTCGGCTGCCATCACCTACGACGTCGAGGTGTGGGCCCCCGGGTGCGGCGAGTGGCTGGAGGTTTCGTCGATCTCGAACGTGCGGGATTTCCAGGCTCGGCGGGCCAACATTAAGTATCGGCCTGCAGACAAGGGTAAGGTGCAGCTAGTTCACACTCTGAATGGGTCAGGACTTGGGCTGCCCCGCACGCTCATCGCGGTCATGGAAAACTACCAGCAGGCGGATGGATCGATCATCATGCCTGAGGCTCTGAAACCTTGGCTTGGGGGCATCGACGCGATTCGGCCATAATGCGAGGGCAGCCCCGTGCTCGTTGCTCGGGCCTGTCTTGATCCCTACGCTGACAATTCACATGCCGACCGATCCACATTTCTGGAGCCGGATTTTAGTTCAAACCCTGACCCTGTTCGCACTCGTTGTCGGGTGGCTGGGCGTGTTCGTCCCGGTCTTCCCCGGTCTTGTCGTAATGTGGCTGGCGACCGCCGCCTACGCCGTGTTCGAGTACCTGGCCGGGCACATGGCACTGATCGACTGGATCCTGTTCGCGCTGATCTCGCTCCTCATGCTCGCCGGCAGCGTCGTCGACAATATCATCATTTCTCACAAGATGCGCGGGCGGTCGATTCCGTGGATTTCAATCCTTTCGGCCTATTTTGCAGGAATTGCGTGCAGCGTGTTCTTCACGCCTCTCGTGGGCATAGCGGCCTCTCCGTTGACGCTCTTTGCGGTGGAGTGGGCCCGCTTGCACGATCGAAGCAGGGGATTTCAGTCAGCGAAGGCCTACGCGGTGGCCTGGGCGTGGTCTTTTCTGGCTGTCTTTGGAATAGGGGCCTTGATGATCGCGCTGTGGATCGTGTGGGCCTTCTTCTGAGCCGTGCCCACGCCGCGGGCGCGCCCACAGGTTTACGCATCCCTCACAGCCCAGAAAGATGAGGAGCCTATTCCATCCGCCCAAATCTTGGTGACGTTTCCGGGCTACTGGGTCGGCGGCTCACGGCCCTGGGATTTCTAGTTCTGGGTTGTGTTCTGGGTCGGTTCTTGCCGTACAGCTTCAAGACTTCAGTGTGGCAAGTCCAGGTTGCAATAGTGCTTGGATTCTTTGGCCTGATTATTGCCTTGACCGATTTCGCCTCGCCCGGCTCCGTCGGCGCATTCGCGCTCGGCGCAGCGGCTGCCTATTTCGTCAATCTGCCGCCCTCCATGCCGGCGGGCGCTGAAAAGCAGGAGTAGATCTCAACTGGAGCGGAGAGCCTCAGTCCAATTTCACTGGCGAACGCAGGAGCGCCACGATCAATTTGACGGCGTTCTCCACATCCCTCATGTCTACCATCTCAGATGCGGTGTGAACGTAGCGGCACGGTATGGAAACACAGCCGACAGGAACCCCTGCCCTGACCAGCTGCATCGCGCGTGCATCTGTTGTGCCGCCCGAGTAGGACCTCCCGCTGAAACGGGATGCGGTTCTTTTGGGCAGTGCGAATCATCCAGTCGACGATGCGTGGATCCGAGAGCATGCCCCCGTCACGGATCTTGATGGCCGGTCCCTTGCCCAGGGCGACCTCGAAATTTCGCAGGCCCGGTGTATCACCCCAGCCTGTCACATCAATTGAGAAACCCAGATCGGGATCGATGCCGTATGCGGATGTCTGCGCACCGCGGGTGCCGACCTCCTCTTGTGTCGTAAACACGACAAAGACGTCGTGCTCGCTGCGCCCCATCCGACGCAGGACTTCGATAGCCACGGCACAGCCGACGCGATCGTCCAATGATTTGGCTGCGACGCGTGTCCCAAGATCGGCAAAAGGGCGCTCGAAGGCCGCCACGTCGCCGGTTCGGACGGGGCAAGCGCTCTTGCTAGTTGCACCCACGTCGATGAACATCTTGTCAATCGCCGGAACGTCGGAGGTGTGCTCAGTGGGTTCCAAGCCGATGACTCCGGTGGTGCCATCCGCGAAACGCACACGTGCGCCTGGCAGGTTGCGAGGATACACGCCGCCGACGGCCGCGAACCGCAGGAACCCGGCCTCATCGACATGGGAAACGATCAATCCAATTTCATCCATGTGCGCCGCGATCATGATGCGCTTCCCGTGACTCTTGGCGCCCGCTTTCGCTACCGGGTGGCTGTGAACAATCAGATTCCCCAGGGCGTCTGTCCGAATCTCATCCGCCAAGCCGCGGACTTCTTTCTTTATCAAGTCTCGGATTGCGCTCTCATGTCCTGAAGGGCTGAAAGTATCGGTAAGTCTACGAATCAATGGTTTCATCGTCTGCCTTTCAGGGCATGAGGATCATTGCATCCTCGGGCGACCAGTCCGTTCATGCGTCGGCAAGCACGCTAGCGATCTGGCGACAATACGTGCGCGGTCAAGCTCCTCAGGGCCGCCCTTAAGAGCAGGAGCGTGTTGCTCCAATCGGCAATCCGGGCGACGCTAGCTGCGCTGTGGGAGTAGCGGTGGGGTACGGACACACTGACGACCGGGACACCCTTTACGGCTCGCTGAATTGCACCAGCGTTGGTGCCTCCACCTCCCGGCTGACGAATTTGGAACGGAATCCTAGCTTTGCGCGCAGTCTCCGTTAAGAATCGCACCAGACGCGGATCGTCAATCACAGAGCGATTTGCCACATAGATGGCGGGACCAAGGCCAAGCTTCGTGTTGTAAAGGTTGTTCTCGCCATCGCGCTGCATGGGTAGGTCGTAGGCAGGGGTTGAATCAATGACAATGGCCAGATCGGGATTGAAGTGATGGGCGGCGATCTGAGCCCCGCGCAAGCCGATCTCCTCCTGGACCGTGAATGCGGCCAGCAACTCGAAGTTGGGCGGCGCCCCTCTGAGAAGCTCGATCAAAGTGGCCACTCCCAGCCGGTTGTCCAATGCCTTCGACATCACCGATGGGCCCACCCGCCGAAAATTGGGGGCAAACGTGCCGCGATCGCCCACTTTGGCTTTGCCCCCGGGCCCCAGGTCGACTCTCAGGGCGTCGACTTCCACGGGTCGCTTGAGCTCCTCCGTCTTGCTAAGGTGCACGGGTTTCGCACCGATTACCCCGGGTGTATTGGCAGATCCCACGACCACCTGCTTGCCTACGATGCCGCGGGCGTCAACGCCTCCAATGAGACGGAACTGGTAGAGTCCGTCTGCATCCTCCGCAACCAACATGAAACCGACTTCGTCCATGTGGGCGTCAAGCATCACACGCAGGCGCCGCGCCCCTCGACCCCGCCGCTTCACAAGAAGGTTCCCCATCGCATCGACGCGGTAGCTGCCTGCTTCAGGCCGCAGCTCATCAAGAACAATCCTTCTGACCTGACCCTCGTCACCGGAGACCCCGGTGGCATTACACAGTTTGGCAAGGAGCCGAAGCTGCGAGCCTCCAATGCTCGACGGTCTACTCGCCATCTGCATCCTCCCAAACGAGGCCATCCATGAAGTCCAGCCGAAGCCCGCAGATGAATTCGGCCAGCAGGCGCCCGGCGCGCTGCACATCGCGGACCGCCACGAGCTCCGTGGGAGTGTGCATATAGCGCAGCGGAATGCCCAGCAGCATCGTAGGAATGCCTTCACGGGCCACCTGGATCGAATGGGCATCTGTACCGGAAAAGGTCGGAGCAACCTCCATCGATACCGGGATCTCGAGCTGCTTGGCCAGGTCCTCGAATTGCTTGTACAAGACCGGATGCAAGTTGGCGCCCCAACCAAGCGTCGGTCCCTTGCCTAGCATGGCAGTCTCCCATCCGTCCGCGCCAGGGCCCTTGGCAAAGGTAACGTCCAGGACGACGGCCAGATCGGGATGCAGGCCAAAGGCGGACGTGGAGGCGCCGCCCAATGTCTCTTCCTCCTGGGACGTGGCTACGGCCCATACGTCCCAGTCATGCTGCCTGGACTGAAGATGCTCAAGACATACAGTGAGCGCGGCGACGGAAGCCCGGTTATCCAGGGAGTGGCCGCTGATGGTTTCACCCGCCAGCTCCGTTGCGGGGGTGGCAAACGATACTACATCACCGACCCGAACCAGCGCGGCGACGCGGGCAGGCGGCAAGCCGACGTCGACAAGGAGATACCGAAGACCGATCGCGCCGGCGCGTGCCTCCTCCGGCAGAGTCGATAAAGGCGGAAGGGCCACCACGCCGGGCAATTCTCGCTTACCGTGGACAATTACGGGGGTGCCGGGGAGAATACGCGGATCGATACCGCCAATCTCGTCAACGTGCAGCACGCCATCTGCGATGCTGGTCACCAGCAAGCCAATGGCGTCCATGTGCGTGGCAACCATGATGGACGGGCGCTTTCCGCGTCCTCGGCCCCGCTTTAGGCCCTGGAGCGAGCCGATTGGACTGGTCGTGGCTTCGTCCACCAGCGGCGCCCATTTTTGCTGGATCAGGCGCAGAACCGGGCCCTCATAGGCGGAGAGACCGGCCACCGAAATGAGCGACTTCAGGAACGGCAAAATCTCGGTCACCGGCGGATACCCGCCATCGCGGTAGGCAGAGCCTGTCCGCCCATGGGATATGTTGTCAGCATGGTCAGTGAGTGGCAGTCGCCGTAGGAACGGGCGCCTGGGTTACGGTTGCCTCGGGTGTGAAGGTCGGCGTGTCCGGTGCCGTCGGTATTGGGGTATCCGAAGGGACGGCGGTTTCGGTTGATGTGGGCACCTCAGTGAACGTGGACGTTGGAGGGGCAAAGGCCGTCGGCGAGATCGTCGCAGTTGACACAGGACTGGGGGTCGGAGACAACGTGACGGTGGGCGTCGAACTCGGTGCAGGCGTCAATGTGCTGATCGGAGTGAGGGTAAACGTGGCGGTCGCCGTTGGTGTGCCGACCCCGCCGCCGGGCTGGGGCGCAAAGGCGAGGGCGATGACTCCGAGGCAGTAGCACGGGAGCGTTACGAGCACGACTGCTGCCAGCAGCAACCTCCGGCGCGCCCGTGGATCATCCGCCTCGTACATCCCCGCGATGATAACATACATGTTTCGGCGAAGAGCTCGACGGCGAGTGCGGGCTTCGTGAGGCCACGGTACACAGCGCCCCGCGAACCGACAGGTATAATCCCGACGATGATTCCCCTGCGCCTCGGCATCACCGGTTTCCTGTCCTACAACGAGCCCGTCGAACTGGACTTCACGCGCTTTTCACTCGCATGTATTTCGGGGCCGAATGGTGCGGGAAAATCCAGCCTGTTGGACGCGATCACATGGGTGTTGTTCGGTCAGGCACGAAAACGCGACGAATCGCTGATTAACCTTCAGTCACCGGCGGCGGAGGTTGAGCTTACATTTCGGTATGAAGGCGCCGATTACAGGGTGCAAAGGACTCTCGCACGAGGCAAGGGCACAACGCTCGAGCTGCAAGTCCGATCGTCGACCCTGGGCCGGGAGAGTTCGACGGCGGCGATCACCGAGGGTGATGAGGTGGACGCGTGGAAGCCGTTAACGGAGCGCACAGTCCGAGACACACAAGCCCGACTGCAGGACATCTTGCGTCTGGATTACGACACGTTCGTAAATGCATCGTTCTTCCTGCAAGGTAAGGCGGATCAGTTTGCTCAGCAATCTCCGGCGAGACGCAAAGAGGTTCTGAGCAGTATCCTGGGCTTGGGCGTGTGGGACATCTATAAGTCCCGCACGGGCGACCGCCGGCGCAGCCTAGAAGTGCAGCTCACGGGTGTCGAGGGCCACCTCGAGGAGATCGGGGCAGAGCTCGCGGAGGAAGTTCCACGCCGAGAACACCTCGAGGGCCTGGAGAGCGAGCTGCGCCGCGTCAAGGCTGCCCGCGCTTCGCAGGCGGCAGCCTTAGACAATCTCAGGAAGACACGGACTGCGCTGGAGAAGCAGCGTCTCGTGATCGAAGGTATAGAGGCCAGCCTCTCGCACTCGCAGCAACAGCTTTCGAGTTTGGACCTCAAGCTTCGGGACCGGCGTGCCTCGCGCGGCGAAAGTGCCGACCTCGTGGGCCGCGGTGACCAAGTCGAGAGGGCGTTCGCGGATTGGCAGGCTTCTGTACGTTCCCTGGCAAACTGGGATGGTGTCGCGCAGGCCTTCCGGGATCGGGAGAAGAACCGCGGGCCCCTCATTACAGCGATTGCTTCAGAGAAAGCGCGCCTTATGGAAGAACACCGCCAATTGCTGTCGCTGCAGGCGGAGGCCACTGCGCGGGCGGCGTCGCTACTTGATTTGGAGCCCGCATTTGAGACCGAGAAACAATTGTTGACCGACGCGGAGAGCCAACTGGAACGCAGGGCCCGAGTCCAAGCAGACCTGGCGGCTGCCCGCGAACACTCGGCAAGCCTGAAGGCAGAGAACGAAGCCCTTAAGCTCGAGATGGACGAGCTCGCGGCGCGTATAGGAGCACTGGAGTCGGCCTCGGGAGCGGCGTGCCCACTTTGCGGGCAACCGCTCAGCGAGGCGCACCGCATTTCCACGCTGGCGACCCTTCGGATCGATGGCAAACAGCGCGGCGATCGCTTCCGGCAGAACAAGTTAATATGGGACGAGCGCCACGCCGAAAGCCTACGGCTGGAAACTGAGCTGCGTGAACTGGCTGGCGCCGACGCCGAAAAGTCGGCGCGTTCCCGATCGGTGACCCAGCTCGCCGAACGCATTGCGTCTCTGAAATCGGTCACCGCGCAGTGGGAGTCCCTCGGCCACCCGCGCCTATTATTGGTGGATCAGATGCTAGAACACGACGACTACGCGTCCGAGCCGCGTGCGTTGCTTGCGCGGCTCGACGCGGATCTGGCGGAACTGGGCTACGACGCGGCGGCGCACGACAAGGCCCGGCTGGAAGAAGAAGTGCGGAGACCATCCGACGACGAGCACCGTCGGCTTGAGGCGGCGAGGGCAGCCTTGGTGCCCCTGGACAAGGAAATTGCCGATCTGGAAGCTCAGATCACGGAGCGGGCCGGGGAAATTGAGCGGCAGGCGTCTCAACTGGCAGGGCTCCAGCTTTCGTTTGCCGAGGCAGCCAGGGACTTACCCGACCTCGCCGTTGCAGAGCAATTGTTGTTTGACGTACAGGAGCAAGAGAATCATCTTAACCAAGAAGTTGGCGCGGCCCGGCAGCGCGTCTCGGTGCTTGATGATCTCCGACTCCGCCGTGCCGAATTCGAGGCGACGCGTCAAGCACTGGCCCTGGTTATCGGGCGGCATAAGATGCTCGAACGCGGCTTCGGTCAGGACGGTGTACCGGCGTTGCTGATCGAGCAGGCCCTGCCCGAGGTCGAAAGCAGGGCGAATGAAATCCTGGACCGGCTGAGCGACGGACAAATGTCCGTCAGATTCATGACTCAGAGCGAATACAAAGACAAGAAACGAAGGGACTTGAGGGAAACACTGGAGATTCAGATCCGTGATGGCGCGGGCCGGCGCGACTATGAAATGTATTCGGGGGGCGAGGCATTCCGGGTGAATTTTGCCGTGCGCCTTGCGCTTTCTCAAGTGCTCGCCGCGCGGAAGGGCGCTCGAACTCCAAACGCTGGTGATAGACGAGGGTTTTGGCTCGCAGGATATCCGCGGCCGCCAACGCCTGATCGAGGCAATCAACCTGGTCAAAGAGGATTTCGAGAAGATCCTGGTGATCACACACCTCGATGAACTCAAGGATGCATTCCCCGCACGCATCGAGGTTGAGAAGACCGAGCACGGAAGCATGCTGCGCCTGACGTGATACTGCCGTGCGACGGATCGTTGCCCCGGCAGCCTGGCTTGGCGCCTCGCATTCGACGCCCACTCCATTCATCACATGCAACTCCCCGCCTTGTTCCCGACCCTCACTTCGGGCATTGATGGTTCCACAACCGTTCCCGTGGCGATCGTGCTGTCCACGGCATTCCTGATTGGCGGGCTCTGGCTCAATCATTGGATCCACTCGCAGAACGAGCTCGAGATTGCCGTCCGCGATGCCGAGTTCACGCAGGGCGCGGAGCCTATCTCCGTATGTGTGCCAGTTCGCAACGAGCAACGCAACATCGCCGCCTGCATCGAAGGGATTCTGAAGCAGACGTACCCCCTGTTTGAAGTCATCGTCGTAGATGATGGTTCCACAGACGACACGGGCGCACTCCTGAGCGCCCTGAAGCAGCAATCTGCCCGGCTGCGGGTCATCAATGGAGCCCTCTTGCCGATCGGCTGGGCCGGCAAGCCTCACGCCTTGCACCAGGCGGCAGGAGTTGCCTCCGGCGAATGGCTGTGTTTCGTGGATGCCGACACTGTGCTCTCTCCAAACGCGCTGTCCGCCTGCTTTGCCACCGCGGTGGAAACCGGAGCCGACCTCCTGTCCATCATTACCAGGCAAGTCACTGCAAGCTTCTGGGAGCGGACCGTGCTGCCGCTCGTGCTAACAGCACTTTCCGTGGGCTTTTCCCCGGAGAAGGTCAACGATCCGGGCCGTCGTGAAGCCATTGCTAACGGTCAGTTCATCATGATAAGGCGCCACGTGTTCGATGCCATTGGCGGCTACGCCCGTATCAAGGATAGAATCGCCGAGGACAAGGCCATCGCTGAACAGGTTAAGTGGAACGGCTATCGCCTCATCTTGGCCGACGGTCGCCAGATCGCACGGACCCGCATGTACACCACATTGGGCGAAATGTGGGAAGGCTGGACCAAGAATATATACGTGGGGCTGCGAGACCAGCCTCGTCTCCTGCTCCTGGGTGTCTTCGGCGTGGTCCTGTTGCTGGTCGCGGCCTTCTTTATTCCCCTGTGGCCCGTTCTCGGATTATGGTGGTTCGCTCACGGCGGCGGACGGAATGCCCTTTTGGTTGTTGCCGAAGCAATCATAGTGTGGGGCGCGATCCTCTCGGCACGTGCCGCCGCAGCCTCGGAAATGGGAATCCCTCGTCGCTATGCCCTGACCACGCCGCTAGGCTGCGCAGTCTTCGCGGCGATGATGCTCACTTCCGCCTGGCTGGTTCTTTCTGGCCGGGGCGTAACCTGGCGGGGCCGGCGGTACCGGCAACTCTAAAATCGCCCTGGTGACGCCCTATGCCCCCTCCGCTCCCAGAATGATCTTGTCCTCGCCGCGGTCGATTTCCCAGGGATAGATTATGAAGGCGTCTGTGATTGCCGCGTAGTAGTCTGGGCGTACCTTTCCGAACAGGCTTCGATAGGGATTGAAGTGCAGAACGCAGGTCTCGGGAAAGCCGCCTGCGGCAGAGACCCGATTCTTGACGGCGGTACTCGTCCTGCCGGATCCCCATACGTCATCCACAATAAGAGTCGGGCGACTACGCAGCTTGTCGTCCGCAGGGAATTGGATGAAGGCCGGCCACACCATCAGGGGAGATTTCTCTGTGCTGGATTGCGCCGGGAAGTCGACCGCTGCCGTCAGGATGTGTGTAATGTTCATCGCCTCGGCCAGCATGCCAGCAGGGATGATCCCTCCCCGCGTAACTATGACCATTGCCGTGAACTCCCGGCGAAATTGCGGGACGAGATGATCGATCAGGCGATCCACCTCCTCCCAAGAGATGATTTCACGCCGCGGGCCACCACGCCTGGTTTCCATCGTCAGGGCCGCCCGGTCAACCCAATGCCGCCGCAAGCGGTGCGGGAGCCGGCACTTGGGCCGCTTGCCCTCGCGCCCGAGCCCGTTCAACGTCCCGCGCCCACAAGAATAGGCACGTATTGTAGGCCGTCATCGTGTAGGAGCTGATCAGATTTGCCACCGCCACAAATACAAAGAACAAGATCGCCCCAAGTCCGACACCAAGAACCAACGCGCCCGTCCCCGTTCCAAATGCAGCTATCAATCCGTACCCCAGTCCCAGGCCCAGCACAAGGCCTATAAGCCCAAGCAAGAAACCGATGAAACCTGTAATCCAGCGCACACCGACCGTGCTGACGCCGATCAGGAGGAGGTTGCCTTTTGCAATCTGCGTGGCGCGTTTAATGCCGGAGGCCAGGGTGGCATCTTCGATCATCATTGCCGGCAAGATAAGGAAGGACGCTTCCGTCCAGACGGCCTCGAGAAGGCCGCTGAGTGCGCCGCCGAGCATGCCAACAGCGCCACGCCTCCCTCCTCGCCGCATGCGCCCGGCAACGAGGCTGACAAGCGTCGAGGCCGCGGCAAGGCCCACCACGTTCCAGAACTCGTGCCGAATCTTGGCCCAAGCCTTGTCCATTCGTCCATCGCCCTCCGCGACGTATCCATAGATCAAGTAGGCGGTCATGCCCGAGAAGACGTAGCTGACAAGATAGTGAGCAAATATCAAGAGGGCGCCCACCACAACCATGACGACCTGCCCAAGCCCGGTGCCACCACCGAAAATCAAGAAAGCTGCCACCAAGGGAACACTGCCTATGAGCGTAACAGCGAACCCCGCGATCAGGGAGTAAAGCGAAGGCTTCAAGAGGTCGTGGTCCTTGAAAGCCATGTGCCAGGCCTGCTGCAAGAATGAGAAGCCCCTGGTAATACTCTGCATCAACCGCTCCCTCTCCTGGTTGGGATCTGCCTGCTCTTGTCAATGCCGGCGTTCGCGGTTGCGAAGCGCAGGCCGCCGAGGCTCTTGGCCTCATCGCCGACTGATTATAGCAAACTCACGGGATCAACTTCGACGCGCCAATCCGTCCATCGTCTCCCGGCGAGGAGTTCATGGAAATCTGCGCCTCTCACGACGATCTGCCATCGGTACTTGCCGTCAACCTTCGAGAAGAAGGACGGCGCGGGGCCGATGAGAGTGGTCCTGGTCCGGGGGGCCGCGGCCAGCAGCTTCTCCAGCCTGGCCGCTTCTGCGCGGACCACTTGCTCGACCTTTGATGGATCGTAATGCCGGTACTCGAGCCGCAATAATCGCGCGAACGGCGGATATCCCAATCGTCTGCGCTCCGCCAGTTCATGAGCATAGAATCCGTCGACGTCGTGCCGGGCGGCGGCTTGGATAACGTAGTTTTCGGGTGCAAAGGTCTGCAGGATCACACGCCCCCCCCGCCTCGAACGCCCAGCCCTTCCTGCAACTTGCGTCAGAAGCTGGAAGACCCGTTCCGCGGCGAACGGATCTGGAAGGAAAAGCCCGGCGTCCGCCATAATGATCCCGACAAGCGTCACGTTGGGCAGGTCAAGGCCCTTGGCGAGCATCTGCGTGCCAATCAGAACATCGGCCCGACCGGCCGCAAAGTGGTGCAGGATGATTTCGTGTGCGTCCTTCTGACGCGTGGTTTCCCAATCCCAGCGCAGCGTCCGCGCGCCCGGAAATGCCTTCTGGGTTTCGGCTTCGACCTTTTCAGTGCCGAGCCCATAGGCACGAATATCGGAGCTTTCGCATTCGGGGCAGCTCCGGGGCATCTGCCTGCGGTAGCCGCAACGATGACACAGCAATCCATGCTCCGCGGACACATGATATGTAAGGGGCGTTTCGCAGCGCGGGCATCGGACCACGTGGCCGCAGTTGCGGCAGAAGACGTAGGTGGCCGTTCCGCGACGGTTCAGGAACAGGATTGCCTGTTCACCCTTGTGCAGGACCTGCTCGAGCGCCGCCACAAGGTCGCGGCCAAAAACGCTGCGGTTGCCAGCTTTCAACTCCTCCCTCAGATCCACGATTTGAACCGGCGGCAAATCCAGCATTGTCGCCGGATGCGCGGCTGGCGCGGCCGCAATGCGTTGGGTCAGCTGCAATCGCAGGGTTTTGCCAATCTCAGATTGATAGCGCTGAACGACGCTCGGAGTTGCTGATCCCGCAATGCAAAGGCCACCACAAAGACCGGCGTATGCTTCGGCCGCTGCGAGGGCGTCGTAGAACGGCGGTTCAGACTGATGGTACGACGCGTCGTGACATTCATCCGCGATAATCAGGCCCAGATTCGGCACCGGGGAGAAAAGGGCGCTACGCGGCCCTATGACTACACTGACAGAGCCTGCCCGGACCCGGCGCCACGTGTCGTAACGCTCCCCCACGGAGAGCCTGGAATGGATTAGCCCTACCTGCCCCGGGAAACGAGACACGAATTTATCGACAGCCTGGGGCGTGAGGGCGATCTCCGGCACGAGCACTATCGCTTGCCTGCCCCTCAGAAGAATCTCCGCCGTCGCCTGCAGGTATAGCTCGGTCTTACCAGATCCGGTTACACCTTGAAGCAGCACGGGCGGGTTGGGGCGCCCATCAGACATTCGCTGCAATTGCGTGACGATTGCCTGCCAGGCACTCCGCTGCTCATCCGTCAGGGTGAGCGCCGGCGGAACCGTCACCGAGGCTGCGGGGCGGTCCGCGTAAGTCCGATTCAACGGATCGCGCCAGATCTCCTGTTCGCGAAGAAGAACCAGATCGCGCTCGGCAAGTTCCTGCAAGTCCAAGAGGCTGCAGCCGCTTTCAGCATACAGCCACGAAACATTGATCGCCTCCGGATGGCGAATCAGCACGCGCAATGCCTTTTGCCTGCGCAGCCGAGTTGCGTCTGTGTGGCCGAGATCCCCCATGGCTTGCTCAGCAATTTCGGGCGCCGACGCCAGCTGCGCCGTTCGAATGAACTTGGGGCGTGCAACCGCCGGAGGGAGAACGGAGTGCGAGGTCAGGAATCCCTGCCGAATCAGGCGTCTCGCGGACGCGCGCCACTCCACGTGAGGAAATGCCCGATCGAGTTGACGCCCTCGCAATGGTCCGCGGCCATCCAGCAACTTCATAAGCCGGGTCTCGACGTCCCGCTTATGCGCGGCTTCTTCGCCGGCATCCGCGTTCGCCACTAGCGTGCCCGTGGTGGCAAACAGAGTATCTGCCTGCTGGGCGATCCCTTGGGGAATGAAGAGTCCCATGATTGCACCGATGGGTGAAAGCGTACTCTCGGCCATCCATGCGGCAAGCGCAAGTTGCTGAGTGGTCAGAACGGGATTGGGATCGACCAACTCGAGGATCGATTTTGTTTTCGAGGTCGCTGGCGCGTCGATCAGGCTCAGGACCACCGCCTGTACCGTGCGGGTGCCAAATGGAACGATGGCAAGCTGGCCCGGCGCGACGGCCTCGACCAACCGCTCGGGAATCTCGTAGTCGAAGCTGCCCGAATCGCTGCTTTCACGGGCAGCTCGCCCATCAACGAAAACGCCCGCCATTGACGGGACGTTTACCGCAACTCGCGCGTAGGACGGCATGCGACTCTAGTGCGTCTTCATCATCGCGGCGGCCCCGTACCCCACCACGGCTGAGTAGTCGCCGGTGGTATCACCCGACGTGGCGTGGCGGAGTATTTCCACCTTGTCGGCCCCGAGTTCACGCGCCGCCCACATGACAGCCGCCAGCGCGCCCAGTCCACAGGCAGATCCCCTGCCGCTGCGCTCGAGGTCAAAGAGGGGCTCGGGTTCAAATGCTTCCACCTGGTCCAGCAGGGCACGATCAAGCTGCAGGGCCGTTTGCTGATCATGATAGTGCGACAGATCGGTGCTTGCCACGAGCAGGGCGTCCAGGCCTTGAAGCGTGCCAGCCAAGGCCATCCCCAATGCTTTGCAAGTTGGCACGTCCTGTGAGCGAACCATGAGGGGTAACAGCTTCCACTTCGATGCAAGCGCACGTTGAAGAAACGGCAGTTCTATTTCCAAGGAATGTTCGGGGTCACTTGAGATACGCGTCAAACCCGGACCAGAAACCGCGGCCAGGGCGGCCTCCAACGCGGCGACGGCCGCGCCGTCGACCGGAATTGATCCCAAGGGGGTTACGTACGTGTCAAACGCGGCCAGAAGGATGGGCGCCTGATGGTAGTTGTGAAATGGCGACAGGATCGCGACCAGATCCGGCGACCGCCCCCGGACGGCCGCGAATGCATAGCCAGCGACCGGCCCAGAATATCGATGACCTGCATGGGGCGCAACCAGCGCTATCACTTCGCCGCTGAGCGTGGGCAATTGCGCCGCATCCAAATAGGCATCGACGGCGCGCGCCAACGCCTTGCGGTCGCCTTCGTACCACGTCCCTGCGATCGGCGAAGGACGCAGGTCAACATTCATAATCGCGATTCTAGCACAACCAGAATTGCAGACGATGGCGCCTATCGCACAATGTCGCGTCTCGGCTGTGCGCCGTCAGGCGACCCACCCGGCAGGGGCCCGGGCCTGCGCCCACTGTTCCCGGCACGCTCCTCCGATCAGGGCACTCTGTAGCTGGAAACTATGTCATCCAGCGCGGTCTCGTATTGCGCGGCGTAGTCGTCGTCCCACCAGCTCGTGAACATCAAGAACGCCGTCCTGTTGCGCACCTCGAAGAACGAGACTCCAGAATAACCCCCGCCGCGCGAGCTCCACGTCAGGCGTTCACTGCCGTCTTTCTGAATGCTGTCACCGCTGATGCGTATGTCGCCTTCTGCGCCCGTGTTACTATAGAATTTGTTCAACAGATACAGGGCCTGCTTTCCGTTCTGCGATCCGGTCCAGGCCGTGCCATCGTCATAGACCACGTTCTCCACCCTGGCATGCCGATCCGGAGAAGTGAAGACGTCCCAGTACCAGTAATTGTTCTCTGTGTCGACGTCCTGCGTGTGTTCCCAGTCGCCCGGTAGATCGATGACAAAGAAACTATTCTGATCCGTGAAGGATACAACTTCTCCACTGCTTCCGGTATCCGCACTGCCAGTGACGCTGGTGCTGCTCTCCGTCGGCTGGACGGCCGCGGTCGGTGCCTCGGTAGAGGCAGAAGGCGTCAGCGTGCTGCAGGCAATCCCTACACCGACAACGCAGACGACGAAACCTATTAAATGCAACGAACTCCGGCGTGTGATCGGCATCTCTCCTCCTATCGTTGCCCGATTATACGAACATCCGGCGAGACGGGCAAGGAAAACCCGGTGCCAACTTGAAGGAAATCCTTATGCTGGACCGAGAACGGTCTGGGTGGATTTGAATGCAAGCGGCGGCAGATGATCGCGGTCGAACCACTGAGCTGCGTCGGCATCATCCCCTGCCGACAACTCACCCGAAAGCAGGTCGGCCTCATAGACGATGATGAAATCAGCGCCACGGGGATGTTCGTGGCCTGCCAGAACATCACGGACGCGCAAGGCGTGAACGCTCAGACCCGTTTCTTCAAGGCACTCGCGCTCCGCCGCCCGGGCCGGATCTTCGCCCTCATCAACAAATCCCGCCGGCAGTGTCCACAGTCCGCGAAATGGGTCGTTGGCGCGCCGCACTAGAAGGACGCGGCCCGCCTGCTCGAGCAGAATCGCGGCTGCGACTTTCGGATCGGCAAAGTAGATCCACCCGCAGTGTGGACAGATGGGCCGCTGGCGTCCAAAACGCTCAGCTACGATTACCTTGGTGCCGCAGCGAGTGCAAAAATTCACGTCGCCGGCATTCACGTGCGTGTGCCCAAATTCCAGAAGGAAGCAACACCCCACTCCGAGCTTGTTCTGACTGCGTTCATTTTCCTTGCCGTCCCGCCCGAATACCGCGGCCACGT
>CAVVCL010000013.1:0-15603 GCA_963746745.1 uncultured Chloroflexia bacterium | reverse complement strand
GCCCCCATCTATCCCGACATTGACTGGTTGAAGGTGGCGCATGTGGTCGGCTATTTCTGCCTGGGTGTCTCGGTTCTATACGCTCTGCCTGCCCACTTGCCCTGGTCGCCGGCCTTCGCACTGATCCTGTGCTGCCTATACTCCGTGACGGACGAATTTCATCAGAGATACACACCGGGTAGAACTGCTTCGCCAAGGGACGTATTGTTGGATACGCTCGCGTCTCTGGCTGGGATTGCCATCATGCTCGGTGTCATGGCCGCAAGAGCTACCATCAACGCGCGCCAAGAATCCGTTGGCTAGCCGTCAAATCGCGGTATTATTTACGGGTCCCGATCAATGTCTGATGCGACTCGATGAGGACCAAATGGTGCGGGTTGAAGCCCGCACCGCTCGTTTTCTCCCCGGACAAAGCGGCATGCCGAGACGGGAAAGCGGCAGTGGCAGCGTGCCGTGCAGGCTCGGCTTATCATTCGGGCTTCAGAGGAATCGCATCCATTCGTTTCTTCAGGCTTTCAGAAAAACCGGCCAAATCTGCCCCTTCCGTGGGCACGGCCGGGCCCGCGGCACACGGGTTCCGACTCCTTTCCGCAAGATGCGCACTCCACACCTCGCCGCTATCCGCACATCACACGATCTCAAGAATGACCTTTTCGGCCATTGACAGATAAGTCCCTCAAACCGCTATTCTGAGGATCTGAAGTTCATTCTAGAGCGCATCGGGACCCCCGCGCAGCTGGACAATCATCCCTGGACGAAGAGCCTGACGGTGCAAGCCATCGTCAAGGCAGTTCCCCTGCTGGCGGGCAAGAGCCCCGGCGTCCAACTTGGCCTGGCGCTTACGGACCTTTTCCGACAGACCATGCCGCCGACGCCCCCGCATCAGGACGGAAAGCGGCTGGACACGCGCTGGGGTCGATTTGGCTTGCTGGCAGCCAGTTATTTTGCGCCCCTTCTGTACGGACGTCCATACCCCCGCTCGATGCGCAAATCCTGGCGGCGGATAGACCCGGCCATTCTTCTGTTTGTGTACGGGAAGCCAGCAGACGAGCTGCGGCCGGAGCAGATCAAGCCGTACGAACTTGTGGGAAACGAACTGGATATGCCAGCCGACAGCACGATCAGCGACTGGCATCGGGTCGGGATAGACGAGCTGGCGGCGGCCTTCCTGAATCGCGAGCAACATCTCAGCCTTTCAATGGGTCGGCCCTCGGCGGTGCTGGAAGCCGATGGCGGCGTTCCTGAAGGGGCCTCGGCCTTGAAACAGGGAACCGGCGCGACCGCTGGGGCCGTAGGTGTGATCTGGCACTGGGGCAGATTTCTGCTGCTGGCGGCGGTGCTCTTGGCGGCCGTCTTCGCAGGCGTCAAAGGGTATCGGCTCTATCAGACCGTGCAGGCGGTTCGACAGGATGTGACGGACCTCAGCAAACTGGATCCGGCCTCCCTGCAGCTGGACAGCGTGAAGCAGATCGGATCGCTGCTGGCAAGGACGGAGCGGGACGTGCAGTCGCTCAAGGCGCAGGCGGCGCCCTGGCTGCCGGTGGCCGGCGGCCTCGGCTGGGTGCCGGTCTACGGCGGAGACCTGACGGCTGCGGGCGATGTCCTGGAGGTTGGGTCGGCGGTCACGGAGGCGGCAGATCAGACCTACCAGACCATGCTGCCCATCGTGGATGCGCTGCAGCAGAAGCAGGACCTTGGAGGCGCGGCGCTCACCCAGATGTTCATCGATACTCGGCCTTCGCTTCTGAAGGCTCAGGCGCTTCTGGAGCAGGCCACCGCGGCGCGGCAGCGGATCGATGTGGAGCGGCTCTCGCCCGGGGTGCGTGATCTGGTCGGTCGCGTCGACCCATATCTGCCTACATTCACTCAGAGCCTCAGTCTGGCCCTATCCGTGCCCGACCTGCTGGGGGGGACTGCGACCGGTCCGAAGACCTACCTGATCCTCGTCCAGAACGAAGATGAGCTGCGAGCCACCGGCGGTTTCATCACCGCGGTGGGCAAGGTGGTGGTCCGCAACGGCGGGCTCATGGATCTCAAGTTCGAAGACTCGTACGCCGTGGACGACATGCAGAAACCCTATCCGGCGGCACCATGGCAGATGCAGAGCTTCATGAACATTCCGGTGATGGTTTTCCGCGACGCGAATTGGTTTGTCAACTATCCGACTGCTGCCGAGGCAGCGGAGTACCTGTATGCCTATACAAATGACTACTCCGTGGACGGCGTGATCGCCATCGATCAGCATGTCTTGGAGACGATCCTGTCGGTCACAGGACCCGTGAACGTGGGCGGGCTCGACACGACCGTGACGGCAAACAACGTGCAAACGCTGATGCGAACGCAGAAGATTCCGCCTGCCGCGGAGCAGGGCGATCCAGACTGGCAGCGCAAGCACTTCATAAATCCGATTGCGGCGGGGATTTTGCAGAGACTGATCTCCGGGCACGGCGTGTCCTGGGAACGGCTGCTGCGGGCCATGCTGGCCGAACTGGACCAACGGCATATTCTGGTCCAGCTTGACGATCCGACCCTGACCACGTTTCTGGCCGAGCGTGGTTGGGACGGTGCCGTGCGGGCCCCTGCCGGAGACTTCCTGATGGTGGTGGACACGAACGTGGGCTACAACAAGACGAATGCGGTTGTGAGCTCACACCTCACGTATGACGTCGACCTGACTGACACTGCACAGCCGCGCTCCAGCCTGTCAGTATTCCAGCAAAACGATGCCAAGAGCGTGCCCGGCCCGTGTGTAGAAAGTCCCCCGGTGCCCGACAAGACAACCTTGGATGCCTGGTATCCGATCGACAGGTGCTACTACGACTATCTTCGGGTCTACGTGCCGGCCGGCACACAGCTGACCGCCGCCACGCCCCATCCGGTCTCACGAGCTGAGATGCTAACGCTCGATGCAGATGTCCCAGCTCGCGTCGACCTGTTGGATGAGAACATTCAAGACGTCACGGGGTTCGGCACTCTTCTCGTGGTACCGACACAAGGCAGCCTCGCAACCAGTTTCGATTTCAGTCCGCCGGCCGCTATCCTTCAGGCCGGCACCCAGAGTTGCGCTCTCGTCTACCGCCTCAAAATCCAGAAGCAGCCCGGCACGGTGGCGGTTCCGGTTACCGTACGCGTGCACCTGCCACATGGTTCGCAGGTCGAATTGGCCAATAAGGATTTCGTCCAGGACGGCGACAGCCTGCTTTTCAACCTGGATCTGCGGACGGACGTCAACCTCGAAGTCGAGTTCCGGCGCTAATCCGAAGAATTTCCGGAGCTGGTGCTGCATTTCGCGCATACAATGCATCCATCTGAAAACATGAAAGGACGGTACTGTGAACACGAAGATTCGTATCCTACTGGCACTGGCGTTCTCCGCCGCAATTCTTATCGCTGCAGTTGGCGCCCCTGCTTGGGCCGATAAGCTCAGCCTTGGGGCGGCAGCACCAGCCGCGGGTGGTCCGCAGGCGGCTCTGCCACCGGGCGTCCGGCAGGACGGCACCGTCACCACCACTCAGCTGATTATTCCGGTCACGGGTGGCCAGGCTGTGACGGTGGGAAGTTGCGCCACGGTATTGGTTGAGGTCCCGGTGCCGGACGGCGTGAGCTACACGGCCTCTGTTGTGCCGGAGACCGATCTGCCGACACCGTTTCCGCCCCCTCCCGGCATCTCCGTCTGTCGCCTCGCTCGTGAGTTGCGGGATCAAGGTCGAAGCAAAGACGTACGCAAGTTTGGGTGCACAAACGCTTGTGTGCTGGCCGCTTCTGAAAACGCAAGTAGGCTTCGCGTACTACTACGATGGCAGTCAATGGGTGAAGACAACTTCCCAAACTAGTGATGGCCAAGTTTGCGCGAACGTGGTACCCGGCGCCGCGCCCAATCCAGCGTTCGTTGCGGTGTTCGACAAGTAACCGCGCCGTTGGTCGAAGCAGTGCTAATGAAGCCGGGCGTCGCCCGGCTTCATCTTATATGTGGCCCCGGTTGCGCTGGCCTTGAGCCTTGGGTGGAACAAACGGCGGGCACATGAAGATCGGCGCACTGGCTCTGTTGGGCGCGCAGCGCTGGCCTCAAGCATCGCATCAGGCGACGCGTACGCCGAGCCGTGTTGTCAACAAGTCATGGGGAATGCGCCGTCCCGCGCAATCTTGTTCACGCGAGGCGATGAGGCAGTGCTGAGTCTCTGGTACTTTCACTACGCATTGCATCAACGGCCGGACTTGGTGGTGATCGCCAACGACCTGCTCCCCTTCGACTGGTACCGCCAGAACCTGAGATACACGTATCCAGATCTGATCATGCCAGCATCCACCATTGATCCATGGCTCCTCAGTATCCGAGAGGCCAACGCGTAGGCGGCCGGCCTGCTACGCCTACTATCCAGAAACAGTGCTTAATTGCCAGTGAACTGGACTCGCGGTTCTTAGCCTATGAGTTGGTCGATCTAGGCTGGTAGTGAACCATCTATTCGAGTGATCTTGTCGGAGATAGCGCTGAACGGCAGTCGCTAGCATTCGGCAATCACGGCGCGGAGCGGGCGCGTTGATGCGTTCATCTGATGCTGTGCGCTGATCGTCAGATCCCACGCACATCCAGCAAAGGTCCTCTGCCCCACCATGCGTCGCGCATGTCGGCTGCGATGCCAAGCCACCGCGGATCATTGGAAGGCCGACGCCCCCCCGGCCTGCGGAATCAGCAGGGCGGCTATGGACCACCCAGTACACGTTCCGCGTGCGTCCAAGTCTGTGCAGAAGGCCAGCTAATTCTGGGATAGTTCGCAGAATTAATCAAAGTCGGACTTGACAGTCGGAGATTCGTCGTCTAACATGCTGTGAAGCAAACCTAAATTCGGCAATAGGAGAGAACAAGCCGCCCATATTCTTGCGAATATGCGCGGCTTGTTTTGTTCTCCATGGGTGCGCGGCGCACAGGTTGAGCAGGACTGGAGCTCGCAGGGGTGCATGCCTCGCGAGGCATGTCTCTTCTGGATCTTCTTGAGAAGGAGACTTGGCATGAAGACGCATCTGATTGGGCAACATAAGGAAAGTGTCGCCGAAACAATGGAAAGGATTGGCGCCGCGGTGCAGGCAGGGTCCAGATTGCAGCCAAAGACCTTATTCGAAAAGGATCTAAATAGAATCTTCCAGTCGGCCCTTCGGCTGGGGAACGGGAACTTGAGTGCTGGCCTCAGTGAATTGATGCGACGGCAGGCCCAAGCCCACGAGCAGCGACGCGAGCAAGAGCGAGCTCAATTTCCGGTCTATGCCCTGCTGCGACAGATGCGCGAATCCCCAAATCCGCTATATAGAGCTGCGGTGAGAGCCCTTGCCAGCCTCGCCGATTTGCCAGGGGACGAATTTCGTAGGCTTTCGAACAAAGTCTTTGAAGAGGAGTTGGTCAAAGCCACCGCGAGTCTTCCGACGGTTCTGAGCCCCGCGCGTGTGCTGCCCCCGATAGAAGATCCGACCGATCAAAGAATTTGGGACTGGATTCAGGAAAATCCCAAAATAACCGATGCGCAATTGGGCGCCCGATTGAACCTGCGGAGGCAGGCGGTAAACGTGAGGCGCCGCGCTCTGGAAAAGATGGGTTATCCGGTGCGACGGGTGTCAAGACAAAAGCACTAGGCTGTCAAGACCTCAATTCGATGCCGCTGACTATCATGCTCGTCATGATGCTTGCCCGGTTGCTTCCTTGCTTCAATGGAGACTCGACCGTCCATGAGAATTCAACAAGCGGCGCGCGGTCTTACATCGAGTGACACGCCTAGGCCACCTGTGAAGAGCAATGCCCGGAGATTGTCGGCACCCGATGCTGGCAACCTGGTCGGCTGCTCCTGGAGCCCCACTTCTCATCCGGGCCCTAGTGCCTAGGCTAGGCGAAGCGATCGCAAATAAGCAAGCACAGGAGGCTCTATGAAATGCACAGCACAGACCGCAAAGGGTCAACCCTGTAGGGCCCAGGCCATCAAAGGCAGCACGTTTTGTTTCACACACGACCCGGCCCAGGACGCGGCCCGAACCAAGGCGCGTAAGCGTGGCGGAGAGCGCCGGCGCGTCGCTCATGGCGGCGAAGCCTCGACCGTGCCCACCCATCCCCGAAATCCGAGCGAGTCAAGAGCGATACTAGATTTCATCCTCGCAGAAGTGATCCCAATGGAAAACAGCATCCAGCGCGCTCGGGTGCTGATCGCGCTGAGCGATGCGTATCTGAAAGCCTTCGAGATCGCGGAGATGGAGGACAGGGTTAAGGCACTGGAACAGGAGCTACTGAAGAAATGCTAAGGACGAGGCAAGAGTGGCACGAGACTAGATCACGCCCGCAGAGCGTCCGTCTGGTACTCATTGATGAGGCGAAGTGAGGCGGGATGGTCGAATATTCACATTCGAAGAGGCGCGCAGGAGTTCGCCGATGACGCCATTTTCATCCGCCTTGTGAGAAGCGATTGGAAGGACCGACCCGGCGATCAAGACAGTCGTCGATTGTGCACGGGCGCAGGAAGTGCATCAGTGCGCGGATCTGACGCCGGGTCGAATCGTGCCTAGTCTGCGCTTGTGATTGTCTGTTGAGGTCGCATGAAGCCCGGTCAGGATGGCTTCGGGTCGCGGCAGGCAGTACCATGAAAGGCCGGTGATTGGTCATTCCATTCGTCGCATGGGCTGTACCTTGAAGGCCAAGGCGCAGACCGAATGCGCGGATCGCACGCTCTTTTCGCGGCCCCCGCACTTCCTTGTAGTTCTTGTAAGTGGCACTTGTCTAGCCCGCAAAGGCGGGCGTCTTTGCGCCGTTCCACTTTTGATGCCTGGCAACAAAGCGGCTCTGCCGGCGCTGCACATGTCGCCGGGGCAGCAGTGCTCCCCATCCTCCGCGGCGTGGGCTCTGCTTGGACGCCCCGTGTTTCAAGGCTGCCGCTTTCGACCCCCATAAGCTCTGCTTATGAAGGCCTAGCTTATCCCTGGCCGGTCTTCACGCTACGCTGCCGGTCCGTCATCCCGCAGGTATCGTGATCCCTCGGACCCTTTCAGGCGTCCCGCTCGCGTCGGCCCGCTTCAGAACCGCATGGTAAACTCGATTCAGCTAAAGGGAGCTCGTCATGCACCCTGCCACCGCCCTTGCCCATCCCAACATCGCACTCATAAAGTACTGGGGTAATCGCGACGATGCCCTGCGTCTGCCGGCCAACGGTTCCATCTCGATGAACCTCGCCGGCCTGTACACGCGCACCACGGTCAGCTTCCAGCCCTCGCTGCCCTTTGACGAGCTCGTAATCAATGGCCGCGAAGTCACCGGGCCGGCGCTGGATCGCGTGGCCGGAATCCTGGACCGCGTCCGCGGATATGGCCGGCATTGACGTCCGGGCGGAGGTCCTCAGCGAAAATAACTTCCCATCCGGTGCCGGCATTGCAAGCTCTGCCTCGGCATTCGCGGCCCTGGCGCTTGCGGCCAGCACCGCAGCGGGCCTCAGCCTCAGTGAACGGGACCTATCGCGCCTGGCGCGGCGCGGGTCTGGCTCGGCCTGTCGCTCCATTCCCGGCGGCTTCGTGGAGTGGCAGATGGGAACCGGCGATGAAGATTCCTTTGCTTTCTCGATCGCTCCGGCTGATCATTGGCCGCTTGCAGATTGCATTGCAGTGGTCAGCGAAGCGCGCAAGCTTACGGGTTCCACACAGGGTCATGCCTTGGCTCCCACCAGCCCGCTGCAGGCTGCGCGCCTCGCGGATACGCCGCGCCAACTCGGTCTGTGCCGTCAAGCCATTCTGGACCGTGATTTTGATGCGCTCGCCTCCATCGTCGAGCTGGACTCGGACATGATGCATGCGGTCATGATGACCTCAACGCCTGCCCTGCACTATTGGACGGCGGCCAGCCTTGAGGTCATGAGCTCGGTCCGGTCATGGCGTCAGGACGGGTTGCCGGTATGCTCCACCGTGGATGCTGGCGCCAACGTCCACGTCATTTGTCCCGAAACGCACAGTCTCGAAATCGCCTCGCGCCTGCGGAGTTTGGCGGGTGTCAAGGACGTCCTTACAGCTACCGTTGGCGGTCCTGCAGTCTTGGTAGACGGGAGCTGACCTGATAGGCCGGTAAGGCGGACGGGGCTGAGTTTGTCAGTATGAATACCGCCGTGCCGGAGGGCACTTTTTGCACTTACTTTTAACGGGATATAATCCCCGACCTGATAAATATGAACATGTCAATGCTTTCCCTGGTGATTTTCATAGCTGTCTTTGCCCTCGTGGTCTTCATCCACGAGTTTGGGCATTTTGTGGTCTCCCGACTGCTCGCACGTGGAAGTGGAGGAGTTCGGCTTCGGCCTGCCGCCGCGCATCATGAAGCTCTTTCGATGGAAAGGCACAGACTTCACGTTGAACTGGCTGCCCATCGGAGGGTTCGTCCGCCCAAAGGGTGAAAACGATCCGAACGTCGAGGGCGGGCTGGCCGCGGCCAGCCCGTGGGTCCGGCTGGCCGTGCTCTTTGCCGGCCCCACGATGAACCTGCTGTTGGCCGTGGTCGTGTTCAGCTTCCTGTTCTTCAACATTGGCATCCCGGACTACAACCAGGTCCAGATTGGCGACGTGCTGCCGGGCTCGCCCGCGGCCCAGGCAGGCATCACGGTCGACGACATCGTGGTCAGCGTCGGCGGTGTCACCGTGCGCGATGCCTCGCAGTTGCATGACATCATCTATTCCAGCCTCGACCAGCCGATTGAGTTGACACTGCGGCGGGGCGGTCAGACGGTCACCGTCACTGCCGTGCCGTCCAGCTCTCGCCCGGCGAATGAGGGCGCCTTGGGGATATCCATGGGGCCGGCGCTGGTGATGCCGGGCTCGACGCTGCAGTCCGTGCAGTATGGGGCTATCGCTGTCTATTCGCAGGCTCGCCTGCTCATCCTGCTTCCTGCACAGATTCTGCGGGGCCAGCTCAGCCCCGAGGAAGGTCGTCTGGTCGGTCTGAAAGGCATCTATGACTTGTTTGGCCAGGCGGTCAGCCGCGATATCCAGAGTCGCGAAGCGCCGCCTGCCGCCTCCAGTTCTTCTGCAACCCAAACGCCGACCTACTTCACGCTGCAATTGATCGGCATCCTGACCATCAGCCTCGGCGTGCTCAACCTGTTCCCGTTCCCGGCCCTGGATGGCGGCCGCATCCTGTTCGTCTTACCGGAATTGATCCTGCGCCGCCGGATACCGCCCGAGTGGGAGAACAGAATCAACGCCGTGGGCATGGCCTTGTTGCTGGCCCTCATGGTCTATGTGAACGTCATGGACTTCGTGAATCCGGCCATCGTGGCGCTGCCCAAATGACGGAGCCGCGCGCCTCCCTGCAGAAGGCACTCGCACAGCTCTCCGAGGGCAGGCAGACCTTCTCTCGTCGTCTGCTACAGGAATTCTCGGATCTGGACCCCGTCGGTCTCCAAGTCATCTCGGAGGCTTGGCCCGGTATTCAATCTGAACCCAAGCGGAAGCTCCTGGACGCCCTGCGGGATCTCTCCGACGAAGACACCCTGGTTTCTTTCGACGACCTTGCCCGCCTGCTGCTCGATGACCCGGATGGCGTCATCCGCACGCGTGCCATTCGCCTGCTGGATGAAAGCCAGGATCCCAAGTTGGTGCCTGCCTTTATCAAGATCGTCACCGAGGATGGGGATGCCGAGACGCGTGCCGAAGCGGCAGCTGCGCTGGGCAGGTACGTGGAACTGGGCGAGCTCGAAGAGATTCCGGGGTCAATGCAGCGTCAGGTGGAAGACACCCTGCTTCACATTGCCAATGGCGACGATGGAATCATCATTCGCCGCAACGCGCTCGAGTCGCTCGGCTACTCAGCTCGACCGGAGGTCCTGACTCTCATCGAGTCCGCCTTCCGCCGCGAGAATCCCGAATGGCAGGCAAGTGCCCTCAAAGCCATGGGGCGGTCGTCGGACGAACGCTGGGAGGAGCACGTCCTCTCCCAGCTGATGGAGGCTGACCCTGCTGTACGGCTGGCGGCGGTCGAAGCGGCCGGCGAGCTCCGCCTGGCCTCCGGCGAGGCAATTGCTCTTCGAGGTGCTGGAGGACGAGGACGAGGGCGAGATTTCCAGTGCGGCCATCTGGGCGCTATCTCAGATCGGCGGGGAAGACGCTCGCGTGTACATACAGAACCTGCTGGATCTGGCCGAAGAGGAAGAGCATGTGCAGTTCCTCGAAGAGGCCTTGGAAAACGTGGAGTTCACCGACGAGCTTAATCGCTTCGACTTAATGTCGATCGATTCCGATCAAGAGTAGTGCGCAGCGCCCCGGGGGGTCTGGAAAGCCTGGCAGGCTCTCTCCGATGACTTGCGGCGAGACATCATGGATTTCAACTCCCTCCTTGCCACCTTCGCCGATAACCTGCTCCCGATCATGCTGCTCAGCGGGGCCGGTTTCGTGGTTGGCAAGACGCTCGAAGTTGACAGCCGCACCGTGGGCCGCGTGGTCTTTTACGTTTTCAGCCCCATCCTGGTTTTCAACCTGCTGATTCATGTGGAATTGAAGGCAGGTGATATTCTGGGTACCGTTGGGTACGCGACGGCGATATGCGCGCTTGCCGGAGGCCTGGCGTTGGTATTCGGCTTGGTTCTGAAAGTGGAGCGACCGGTCCTGATGGCCATGATACTGACCGTGGCATTCGGCAACACCGGCAACTACGGCCTCCCGCTAGTGTCATTCGCTTTTGGCAAGGAGGCGCTCGCTTTTGCCAGCGTCTACTTCGTCACCAACACCCTGCTCTTCAACACGGCCGGCGTGATGATCGCCTCGCTTGGCCACATGGGGCTGAAGGCTGCCGCCCTTGGCGTGCTCAAGGTCCCGGCCGTGTACGCCGTCATATTGGCGGCTCTACTCAATCGTCTTTCCGTGGTGCTGCCCGTGCCGCTCGCCAGGACGGTCGACCTGGCTGCTGGCGGCACGATCCCTCTCATGATTATCCTGCTTGGCCTGGAACTCTCACGTGTGACCTGGACGCACAGTGTGCGCCCCGTGGGCTGGAGCGTGGCGCTGCGGCTGCTGGCTTCCCCCCTCATCGGCCTGTTGCTCGCCATCCCGTTCGGGTTTCAGGGAGCCGCCCGCCATGGTAATCTCACCGAGACGGCTGTGCCTGCCGCGGTGACCAACACGGTGTTGGCCACCGAGTATGGCCTGGATGCAGGTCTTGTCACCGCAATGATCTTCATCGGCACAATCCTCAGTCCGTTGACCCTGACGCCGTTTCTGGCCTATCTGAGTCGGTGACCGCCTCGACTGCCCCCGAGTTCAGCTTCTGGAATGCCTGAACCCCAAGCGCCCTCCCGTTTGCACACGAGTGTGAAAGGCCGCGTTCAAAACGTCGGTTTTCGCGCGCACGTGGAGTATGGCGCGCGGCAGCTCGGTCTGACCGGCTGGGTGCGCAACGTCGGCTACGACAAGGTCGAGGCCGTGGCCGAAGGGCCCCGTGACAAGCTGGAGCGCCTGGCCCAGCTCGTCATCTCCGGCCCACGCGGCTCGCACGTCGACGAATCTGAAGTGGAATGGCTGGATGCAACCGGCGAGTTTGCTTACTTCATTGTTCGGCGCAGCGTCTGATGCCTGCCGGCTTGCCCGAAACGCTCTTCTTCCCCGCTTACGAGAATCCCAAACCCCGTTCTTTCATCGAGACGTGCCGTCCCTGTCCGATGACAATGTGATCCAGGACCTTTACGCCCATCAGTTCCCCGGCCTTCACCAGTTCCCGCGTGATCGCCACGTCATCGGGGCTCGGCGTCGGATCACCGCTGGGGTGGTTGTGGATCACGATGAGCGCGGTCGCATTCTTGCGCACGGCGTGCTTGAAGATGTCCCCCAGGTGTACCTGTGCCGTGCTGACCGAACCCAGATAGACCTGCTCGTTGCCGAGGAGATGATTTCGTGTGTCCAGCAGCAGGACCCGCAGCTCTTCCTGGTCGAGGGCCTGCATGTCGTACTTCACTAGTTGAACGGCCTCCTGCGGGCTGTTGATTGTCGGCTTGTCCTCGGGAGGCGCGTCATTCAGGCGGCGGCCGAGTTCGATGGCTGCCTTGATTTGGGCCGCCTTGGCCGCGCCGACGCCCCGCTGGGCCACCAGGTCCTCGAAAGGTGCGCGGTGGATGCCCGCCAATCCCTTGAACTCGTGCAAGAGCCGTTGCCCGACCTGCACCGCGCTCTCACCGGGCAGGCCGACCCGTAGCAGGATTGCCAGCAGTTCTGCGTTGCCCAGCTTGTCGGCGCCAAGTTTCTGAAGCCGCTCACGCGGCCGCTCGGACGCTTCCAAGTCACTGATGCGGTAGGACACACGGGGCTCAGTTTCTGCCATGTTTGCTTCCTTGATGCAGTGGATGCTCAATTCTAAGGCCAAAACCCTGCTTGACACCCCCCTACCACTCCAGTAGAATGATTTGCGCCCTGTTCTCCGGGCGCTGCACATTAATATGGGCCTGTAGCGCAGTTGGGAGCGCGCCTCAATCGCACTGAGGAGGTCAGGGGTTCGAATCCCCTCAGGTCCACAGATCTACGACGGGCATCCACCTCAAATCACCTCCCCGGTGACTTGAGGACACGTCGCAGGTCGGATAACATTCCGGGCCCATAGCGCAGTTGGGAGCGCGTCTCAATGGCATTGAGAAGGTCGGGGGTTCGAATCCCCCTGGGTCCACAAGTTCCAAAACACCCCGAGCCGAATCGTTCAGGCGGACGGCACTTCCTTAGGATGCCGTAATCTGGTTTGCGGAGCGAACGAGAGGGACTGCCCGCCACCCTGAAGTGAGTTAGGTCCGGTCGCTTTGCACCAGGAACCTTCTCCTGAAGTTGAGAGCCATCAGGTATTCATATTCTTATCGAGAGCCGAAGCCGTGCCAATCGTTGCGCTTGCGGCTTTGGGGCCGGCTGCTGGCCGGAGACTACGTTTCGTTTGATCCTCCATATCTCATCCTGACCTATCGAACATGTATTGATCGTAGTGCCCGCCAAACGACCCGCAATTGAATTGCATATGAAACGGCCGCTTGCACGATGATAGCTGTTGAGTATGAGCGCATGCATCATGCCGAAACCCACCACTGGCGGTACCCGGGATTGCAGGCCATCACCAGAGCCATCTTGGACTCCCATGTGCACCCAAACCTGCGAAATCTTGGACGCCGGCTGTGGCACCGGTGGGGCCATGTCCGGCTTTTTTGCGGACTATGGAAACGCGGTTGGCTCTGATTATTCTCCTTTAGCCCTGGAATTCTTTCAGGCGCGGGACCTATCGCCGCTCGCTGTGGCCTGCCAATTGGTCTGAGTGTTGTTGTGTTGGGGAGGTAGATAGCAGCCGCTGGGTAAGAAGCCGGAACCTCGGCCATATGGCCTCGCCGTATTGATCCCGGGCTTCCATTACGGTCGTGCGGATGCGAGCATAGTGCTGATGCCGCAGATTGTTGCTCGCAGCCCTAACGATGAATACAAGACTACGGTGGGGAATGATGGCAGTCATTACAACACTGCCATTCTCCTGAGGAAGCTGCAGAAATCTGTGCCTGACCGCCGATGAGTCACCATGCCAGGGACTGCCGTGTTTGTCTGCGATTCGAAACGCCCTTGGCGCAGCTAGCAGGGATTGGGTGTTCTATTCTTAGGTCTGGACGGCCCCAATCGCCTGCTTCGATGAACGGCGTTTCTCTGGCAAGGACGGAAGGAGTCTAAGCCTTGGTTAGACAGCTTGTCCTGGCGTTGAGGATATTTCCATTTGCGGCACACCTTGAACAGAAACCACGCGCGAAGGCGGGCTCAGCCTGATCGGGGCAGCATATAGTGCGTAATCATGGCCGGCATGTTGTACAGGTACACCAGCGCGAGAGCGATCATGATGGCCGTCCACACGGGCCTCCTCCAGGTCCGTATTTGCTCAAGCGCGCTGCCCGCCAGGAGTGCCAGGAAAGGGAAAACTTGCAGCATATGCGACGCCTTGATCAAATCGCCCGCCTGGCCGTTGGTTTGATAGCGCGTCAGAAACCAGACATATCCGGCCAGCGAGCACGTGATGATCAGCAGAGCGAGGACCATTCCGCCCTCCGGATGGCCAGGGCCGACGACTCGAAGGGACCGAACACCCTGGACAAGAGCAAGGGCCCAGCCCGCAACAAACACGGCCGTGGGCAGCAGCGAGACGAGATTCACCCTGCCCAAATAGGTATTGAGTGTGTAGCGATTGGTCTCCAGCCACTGCGGCGGGGGCGGTCCCGCCTCGAGTATTCGTTCGATATGCGCACCGGAGACGAACTCGCTTGCGTTTCGACCGCGGGCATAGATTAGGAAATATTCCCCGTAGTCTCCCCAAGTGTCCGCGTAGAATATTGCGGGTAGCTGATTTGCAAAGTTGGGTCGAACGGGATCAGTAAAGAGCTTTCCCGAGCCTGTGCCCAGATAGAAATCCAAAGGAAGAGGTGTCTGAGAGGGCGCGCTTTCGTTTCGCTCCCAGCCGGCGCCGAGAAACGTGCCATAACGCTGAAACATCAGGTAGTAATACCAGCCAGCCACCGGAATCGGTGTCAACAAACAAGCGAGTGCGACGTACATGGCGGGCCTCAGTTTTGATCGGTCCCTGATCACAGCGTAGACGACGAATGACAGAATTGCCGGCAGCATCAGGAAACCCCACTGCCGCGCCAGGATGCACATGCCGACTGCCAGGCCGAGGGCCAGAATGTTTGTGAAGCGGACTCGAGCATCAAGGAAGATCGAGAGGACCTGGTGCGCGGCAAACACGCACAGGAAGGCCAGGTAAGGCTCGCCACGAATGAAGGCAAATGTCCTGTAGTAAACGGGCAGAATCCCGAGCATTGCGAGGGAGGCTGTCGCGAACGGGATACTTCGCGGAATCATAAGATCGCAGATCTTGAGCAGATAGTAGGTGAGGCCGATGGACAGCAGGAAGTTGATCAACTGAGCAAGCTTCGCAACCTGCCACAGACTGATCCTGCCAGTCGAGAGCATGATCGCCGGCAATATGTAGGGCAGGGGAGGAACGTAACACTGCGCCGTCTCCTTACAGGAAGGGAGTGCTCTTTTCGTGGCCAGCGTCTTTATGTAGTTGATGTGGTCTGCCGCATCGTAGCCCGTGTAAGGATCATGCAAGATGGCGTTTGCGAACACGAGCCCGTTAATTAGTATGAAGAGCGTCAGGACAGGCCAATTGGGCCGCCCCTGGTGCTCAAAGGGCGCAAGTAGTCTGTGAATCAGATCTCGCATTCGAGGCTGTCTAGGGCCTGCCGTCGCTTGCACTCTTGCGGATCTCGACGCGCGTGGGCAAGGCCTCCCCAGTTTGGCAGGGGTGGGTCATGACAGGAATCAAAGCCAAGTCATGTCTCGTGAGATCCATTGTCAGCGGTTCTTGGCGTCTCGGATAACCATCGCCCGTTGCTTCGATTATGAACTAGTGTACCAAGAATCTCTGTTGTGTTGCATACGCAATCGCTTCCCTAATAGTGAGGGTCTCCATGTTCGGAAGCTCATCGGCTGGGACGCGTCTGGCCGTTGTGTCGCAGCTCCCCAGTTTCGCGGGGAGTGTCGCATATTAGACGGCAGCACTCTGACAACTTGACGGTTGGTTCCAATTCAGCTATATTC
>CAVVCL010000012.1:0-24408 GCA_963746745.1 uncultured Chloroflexia bacterium | reverse complement strand
GCGCACAGGCAAATGGTTTGCGTTCGAGCACTACGGCGTGCTGCCGGACATCATGACCGTCGCGAAAGGATCGCGTCGGGCCTGCCACTTTCGGGCGTGTTCAGTCGCGTCCAATTGATGAAGAGCTGGGACGTGGGCTCGCACGGGGGCACATACGGCGGGAACGCCGTGGCCTGCGCAGCCGGCGTTGCGACGATCCGTGCTATCCGTGAAGAAGGCATGCTTGCCAACGCGGCCGAGCGGGGAATCCAATTGATGACCGGGCTGCGAAAACTGCAGGAAGAGTTTCCACAGCTCGCCGATGTCCGTGGCAAGGGGTTGATGATCGGCACAGAATTCGAGGTGGAAGGCCGGGCCCAAAAAGCAAAGTCGATTGTCAAGGATGTCGTCCATGCATGCGAGGGCGCAGATCTGCTGCTGCTTACGTGCGGGACCTACGACAATACCATCCGGTGGATCCCGCCGCTCAATGTGACTTCTGAACAGATCGGCGAGGCTCTAACGGTGTTTTCGGGTGCGCTGAAGAAGGTGCTGTAGTTGGCAGTGCAATTTGCGCTTCCGCATTCCGGCTTTTGAGCCACCGAAAACTCTGGTTGAGAGCCAGCATGCCGGGCGACTATCGGAAACTCCAGAGCCAAGGGCAAATGGTGCACGATCCCTGCCTTCCTACCGCTCCTCTGTCCGCCCTGGACGGCAGCAAGCCTTGCGCTTCAGGGAGATTGAGTTGTTCCCGGATGATCTTCGCAGTCTCCAGGTCCGGTGCCACAACGCGGCTCTCAACCGGATCGAGGACGAATGGCACGACCCGCACAGATTCCACCCCCTCCTCATCCAATGTCGCAACGACCAGCGCAGATCTGCGCGTGTCTGCCAGTCCGCCCTGGTCAAAGAGGGCATTGCCCAAGCTGTAGAGCACAAGGGTGCCGTGCAGCGGCCCCGACTGAAGGCCGACCGTGGCGGAGGAGGGCCCTGCACCCATTCAGCCCGCTCGAGAACGTGCGGGTGCGTTCCAAAGATCAGCGCTGCGCCAGCCCCGGCGAACTGCCGCGCCAGATATTTCTGTCTGTCCGTGGCGCCCTCCTGGTATTCCATTCCCCAATGGACTGAGACGATCACCACCGCCCTCTATCCCTGGCTTCACTGATCGCCAATGCGGCAGCGGCAGCATCGACGGGAGAAAGAACATCATCGAAGGCTATGAATGCGACCTTCAGGCCGTTCACTTCCCGATAAACCGGCTCCGGCCCGGGACCGATAGGTACAAGGCCTGCACCACTCACGGCCCGGATCGTCTCACCCCCCCGATCATCGCCGCAGTCAAAACGGTGGTTGTTGGCTAGGGTGAGCATATCCAATCCCCACAGGGGAAACAGGGCTGCGCGCGGGGCAGGGGCGCACAAATTGTATCCGCCCTTGGCGGTTGGATAGGCCGCGCTGGATCTGAACGGGCTTTCCAGGTTGGCCAGGGACAGGTCGGCGGCCTTCAAAGTGGGAGCCAGATAGGCCAGCGAGGCCGCCGTCGGATCCACACCGCGGCCGACCATCACGTCCCCGAGCAGGGCCAGCGTGACCGTACGCCCGGTCGGTCCGCACGCAGCGAAGAATATGAAACCAAGGATAGCCGCTCCAAGGGGTGATTTGTTCATCGAAAGCTAGCTGGCCGGCGCGCAAACAAGGCTTCGATCGTTGTGTTTGCGTTTCTTTGCCAATTCGTCAATATGGGGGTCCAATAATGGGAGTGGAATGTATTGCCATTATTGGTGGCAGGGCCTCCATATTGAAGTAAATCTATTTCTGGTATTTCTTGACTACCTATGAGCAATTGATACCTGATCACTCTTGCGACCAAATCGAGCTGATTTGACTTCCTGTGCACCAGGCTAAGGCAAGACAATATGATTGATTCGACTGAACGCTTATGAAATGAGTGCCTTTACCGGGAGTCATTTGCCCTTTTTGGGGTGAGGGTGTCGGGATCAGATCCGGCCATTGGCTCAGGGATTTTGTTGTTGGAGCCCAGGCGTTTGCTCTAACCCCCGGCAGAGCCGGTCGCAGATGCGGGTGCCGCGAACATCTTGATCCAATCGGGTTGGGCCGGGTTCGTTCCGACAGCCAGCTGGGCCTGCCATGCTTCGTCCGTCAGGCGGCCAGAGTTGGGAACGCTGAACTCGTAGTACGAGTACACTGCCCCCACGGCGACCCGCCAGGGCGGATCGGGCAGGACCACGTAGATCGGGGTCGGCTGGCCGTCGGCTTCCTCAAGCACCACCAGAGAATTCAAGTCATTGGTTCCGGTGGCCACATCGGCCACCAGGGCGGCCTTCTGGTCGGACGATAACTCATTGCGGACGGTGCTGTCCGTGGAATCAGCGGCTTTGATGGTGAACTGCTCCAACGCGCCGCCCCAATACTGGATCTGCCAGTACTCATCGTCGGTAATGGTCCCGCCGCTCAACTCGCGCTCGGAGATGTCCTTCAGGAACTCGAGCGTGGAGATCAGGTTGTCGAGGTTGCCATGCGTCAGGTCGCTGAGCAGGTTACGCGATTGCAATCCGTCTTCGGTCATCTGTGCCAGGGCCAGCAGGCGGGCGTAGGCTTCCGGATTGGGTTCCACGTAACCATGCGGGGGCGGGTTGTCTGGCCCGCCGCCGCCCATCTCGGCCATGACCTGCTTGGCGTACAGGATGGTGTCGTGCTTGAGCTCCGTCCAGGAACCCAGGGCGGTCTGCAGGTCTTTCGCGTCCAGGCCTGGTTCTGCATGAAGGGCGGGTAGGCGCGGCCCTTGGAGGAAATGATGGGCTGGAAGGAATACAGCCAGGACCAGTACAGGTTCTGGGTCCAGGAGTCGGTTCCGAGGCCGGCGACTTGGCCCTTGACCTTGTTCATCTGGGTATCGTAGTTCGCGTATTTCGTTTCGCCCATTTCCTTCAGGATGTTGTAGGCCTCGTCGGAGCCCATGGCCGCGAAGAAATCCAGCCCTCTCGGCAGGCCGCGCGGCTTGTCCATCGTGCCCACGTTGCGCCAGATGACCTGGCCGAAAACGTACTCGTCCAGAGTGAAGCGCTGGCCCATGAAGCGGAAGCCCTTGGTAACCTGCGTCTTATCCTGCTCGATCCATACCCACATCGAATTGACCTGGGGCGGCGGCAGGGTTTTGGCAGCCTGCTGGAAACCGGCAAAAAGGGTCGGGTCGGCGAACTTGCTCACATCGGCATTGGCCCCGAAGATCTGGTCCGAAAGGGCCCCATATTCGTTGTACCCTAGGTCATCGGATTTTCCGATGATGAAAACGGTTGGGTCATAGATGTTTTGCCAGAGCCTGACCGCGGACGTGCCGTCGGCGGCCTTGGCCGAGCGCAGCGTTTGGACCAGCAGCAAGGCCCGGCGGGTCTCGAAATCGTCCGTCTGGCGGAAGGTCAACCGCCCGTACCACATCATGGCTTTGAAGTACATCTTCAGGTCATTGCTCCGCGTGTAATGGCCGCGCGGAATGTACTGGCTGTAATCCTCGATCAGCTTCATGTCATCCGGCAGGTCGGGCCGGTTCCAGAGGGGAGAGATGGCGGCGGAGTTGGCGGTGTTGATCAGGGCCATCTCGGCATTGACTAGATCGTTCGCCTCGGACGGTACCGGGTCCGAAAGGCCCAGGAGCCGGTCGGCGACGGCAAAATAGGCGGCGTTGCGCAGGGCCGGGTCCTGCAGCGACGTGCCTTTTAGCGACCGGTACTGAGCGGTCGTGGCCGCCAGCATGGTTGTCGTCAACGACTTTATGTCGGCGATCAAGTAGATCGTCTCCAGGTCGCGCAGCATTTTGTCGAAGATCAGGTGATAGATGTGGTAGACCGAGTCGGTCGTGACAAATTCCGGCACTTGATCATAACGGGACTGCTCATAGACCTGGTAGAACTCGTTGTACTGTCCGGGCGTTGGCACGGCCACTACGAAGCCGTTCTGGGCCAGCAGATCGCGCTGTGCATCGGTCAGGCTGACGTGGTCGAGGCCCTGCACTTTGCTGAGGTCTACCGGCAGGCTGTACCCGCCACCCTGGAATGCCTGGGGGATCTTGGCGGCGACTTCGCTGTACGAGGCGAACGGCTGTGGATAAACTCCGGCCGCGGGCGTGCTGTAGCTGGGTGAGGCCAAGGGTGCCTGAGAGCTTGCGGTCGATGTGCCCGCGACCAGCGGACTGCAGGCCGACTGTACGAGCACGATCGTAAGAAAGAACCAGATGAATTTGCGGATGTTAGTTTCCATTTCTCCTCCTCAAGAACCACAGAATCAGGATACGGCCACTCTCGGTCCGCATAATGTCCAATTGTTTGAAGGACTCATCCACCTTGGAGACGATGGTGAAGCCGAAACCGTTCCATTCCCAAACCTTCAACGCCCGCGCCGGAGCGGAGCGAATCTCCTTGTAAGTTCCCTCGAGCGTGACTAGCTCCTGGGAGCCATTGCCATTCAGGTCTGCGGCGGCGAAAACCCTGACCGGCTCGGCCATTGCGGAACCAGCCCAGACCTCCGCATCCTCCCGCGCACCCTGCCGACCAGGATCAGGTGACAGGAATCCCCGACGGAATCGTGAAAGCTGCCGATACGCCCTCCAACTGGCAGCCACCTGTCAACCGGCCAGGGCTGGAAAGGCCGCCAGACCAAGAGGGTCGCTTCCGGATGTCCGTCGTGGTTCAGGTCGGTGATCTCAGCTTGGACGACCTGCCAGGGTGTCGGGCTTTGCCAGACTATCCCACCCTGAGAAAGAACGGAGGCCTGCCCGCCGCTCAACAAGAGGGTTTCCGGATGGCCGTCGCCGTCGAAATCGGCCTGCTTCACAGGGGAAAGAGGCACACTCCCGGCAGGAACCCCAACCGCTAGAAGCCCGCCGGGTCCGAGCTCCAAGGCATGCAGTGAGGCGGGGGAAATGATTAGAGCAACGAAGACTAGAAGGTGAATGGGTTTGATTATGTTCCCCGCAGGAGGCGCGCCCAACTGTGGGTGATGGGGATGGTATGACTGCTTATGAGCGGTCCCCATTCTTGCCAACGTTCGGTGTTTGGTCCGGCCTGGATGCTCCAAATGTGAGTGACGATTAGGTTGTGGGCGCGACATTCTTTGCAGCTGAACTTGAAGGCAGCACTATCCTCCACACCGATGTCCTTGTTCCGGCGTGCCAATCAGTTTCGCGATAATGAGCCGAATGTGGGAGCGGATTTCCGAACAGTCTCCCCGGGCACACGAATGGCGCAAACTTACTATACAGGCAAACACGTCCTGATACAAGAGATGCCATCATTCGGAACCATTATGGGACAATTACGGCTTGCCTGTCCGATCCCATTCAGGACAGAGGCACCGGGCCTTTGAGCCTAAGATATCCCAAGCTGTGTGCTTTCGTTTAGCGCCTGTTGATGTTTGACGGCGCCTTTAGTCTCCAGATGAGGAGCCCGCTTGCGTCTTCCGCGCTCTTGCAGCATTCGCCTTTACCCATTGTGCGCCATAGGTCTGCGGAGTCGCCTTTCCTGCGATAAGTGGATGCAATCGGGGTGCAATTGCAGTGACACGCTCTGAAAGCCGTAGACTCCTTACCGCAGGCGCCGAAACCACTTCCTCGTAATCTCCAGCGCGTTCTGATTGTCATCGGCACGGGCAGGCGTGCAGATACAAAACCACCACGGCCCAAAGCGAGTAGAGTCGCCTTTCCTGTTTCGGGTGCAACCGGGTGCAACCGGGAAATCACGCTGTAGAAACTATGGACGCTGTAGACGGATTTACCCGTAATTCTGGAACCAGATAGACGCTTTTTCACCCCATAGACGCTATGGACATACTTGGGCACAACTTTTAATCAGTGGGTTCAGGGTTCAAGCCCCTGGTCGGCCCAGAGGAACTCGCTCGTGCGCTGCATTCGGAGGTCATTGCCGCGATCTCCGTTCTGACCGACGACGTTGGGCCTCCGTGCTACGGAATTGTCGCGCCGGTTTGGAGCCTCACTGGGAACTCGCGGCCGCTACTCTCCCACTATCTGAACGCGCACCGTTCTTTTCGCGGGCGCGTACCTGATCGAAGTCGGCGAAGTAGATACGACCGAACTCCCCCAGCGTCATTTGTCCGTCTACGATCGGGATGCTCTGGGAGCGTCCCAGGATGACGGAGCGCAGGTGGGCGTCCGTGTTGAGCGACCACGAGGCCAGTTCATCTCTACCAGCGGCGGCAACAATGTGTTTCGGGCCGGGATGCAGGTATTGGCCCTCCGTCCTACAGGTGGGAATAATGCCCTCGAGGACATTCACCAGATCCTGCATCAGCAATTCCGTGCCCCAGTAGTTGATGTCGTCGGAGGCTTCCTGTATCAGAACACTGCAAGTGGTGTGCTGAGAGAATACGAGCAGGATGCCGTTCTTGATGGCTGATTGCCTGAGAATATCTTCCACTTGTGCCGTGACATCGTCGAAGGTGGGTCTGCGGTCCGATTGGATCTTGAATGTCGAATGATGAGTTGCCATGGGAAGCCTCCAGCCCTAATGTGCCGCATCCCATGCGGCGCGGGCCGACTGAATCATTTCCTCGAGCATTCCGCGAGGATCTCGGGCTTTGAATATCCCGCTTGTGGATCCGCTGCCTTGGGCGCCGGCGGCGATCACATCGTATACATCCTGGCCGCAGCTGATCCCGGCCGCGTGCAGCACGCGGATGTCCGGATTGATATCCCAAACGGCGCGGTTGATCTTGCCGACAGTCTTCATGTCATTCTTCTGTCGTCTGCCGACGCCGATCAGTTCAGGGGCCTCAGCGATGATAATGTTGGGTCCCATACGGGCTATGGCGACGGCATCATGCAGATTGTCAGCACAAACCATCGTGGCCAGCCCGACTTCGTCCGCACGTTTGATCGTGCGCCGCAACTCGTCCCTGGACAGGCGCTCTCTCAACGTGATTCAGAAGCACCCCGGCAGCACCCGCGGCCTTGACCGCCTCGGGCAGCACAGAACCAATTCCCCGTCCAGCATGGAGCGCATCCATGTGCTGGGCAAATATCAGCACGTGACGCATCTGACTGGCTAGGAGCCGGATGTCCAAGGCTTGGGGCGTAAGAATGACCTGAACCGCGTACTTGCCGCTGAGCGCATCCGCATGCTTTGCGAGGTCAAGCAGCGCCTCGCCATACATGTGCGCTTTTGGGCCGACTTCGAAGAATGGCGGAACTATCTGCAGTCCCCGATACATCTAAGCTCTCTCCATGAAACAACCAGGCGTTGTCTTCCCGGCCCCGCCACGCGCGGAGGCAGCCGTCCTGGGGTCCGCATCCGCGTGAAGGGACTCCGCGATGCCACGGACTCCGCTACACTAGCATGACCTCGACGCCCGCATCGCGCATGGCTTGGACGAATTCGGCTGGGGCACCGGTGTCCGTGATCAGAGTGTGAATCGAACTCACCGGTTTGATTGGCACAAAGCCAACACGGCCGATCTTGCTGCTATCGGCCACCAGGATAACTTGGCGTGAGCGCTCGACCATCAACCGGTCAACTTCCGCCATGAGTACGTCCGCCGTAGTAGCGCCGCTGGCCAGGGTCAGGCCGTCCGCACCCAGGAATACCTTGTCGGCCGTCAGTTCCTGGAGCTGTGAAAGAGTCTGCGGTCCGACCGTGGCCTGGTAGTCGGGGAGGTACAGGCCGCCGAGGATCGTAAGTTTTGGGGATGGCCAGGCCAGCACTTCCTGGGCGATCGGCTGGGAATTGGTCACCAGGGTCATCAGGCTACTGTTCCGCAAGCTCGCAGGGATGTGTCGGACCACCTGCAGGGTAGTAGTTCCTGAATCCAGCAGCACAATATCCTTGGGCTTGACCAATTCGGCGCCCACTTTGCCGATGCGTTCCTTGGCCTGGATGTGCAATTCCTTCTTTTCGGAAAAGGAATCCGTTCGCGAGCTGCCCGGGATCGGAATCGCACCACCATGGATGCGCTTCAGACGGCTGGCCTCTTCCAAGAGCGTCAGGTCGCGTCGGATGGACGTTTCGGTGACCTCGTATCGACTGACGAGATCCGCGACCAGGACGCGGCCATTTTCCAACACCATCTGTGCAATCTGGGACCTTCGTTCAGCAGCGCTCAGTTCTTCCATGGCATCCGCCTTACTTTGTCTTTGCCGCGGTCTTCATACGGCAGCCGCCTGTTCCTACGTGGGCCGGACAACCCGACCTAGATCTCTACCACATCGAGTCCCTGCATCTCTGCGTAGGTCTTGATCTGGCTCGAAAGGTGGCCGTACGCCACTGCCATGTGGTGGGGCGAACCCGCCTTGCACCAGGCATCACACCAGTCGCCGATCGGAAGGCTCTTGGGTTTGAAGAGCATTTGTGGTGCGGCCACCGGACGGGGCTTGATTTCGATCAATTCGCCTTCCGAAATATTCAGCCGCCAGCGCCCGCCTACTTGGACCAGGGACAGGTTGGTCACGGGCCCGGGCGCGTAAGCGTACTCGAAGCCGGCGCCAAATCCGTTCACGCCACCATAGTAGATGCTGTGTTTCACCGCAACGTCCGCCGGCTTGGCGGCCATGGCTGGATTGCCATGACCATCGTGGGACAAGATCATGGCCTGCCGCTTGAAATCGATGACATAGTTCTCGAGGAATGTAGCTTGACCGGCAATTTCCTGCAGGATCAGCATGGCAGTCACGGTGGTGACGTCAGCCTCGGTGGAGCAGGGGAGACCGATCTCGCACAGGCGCCCTGTGCCATACGACGGGATGATCCCCACACGCGGATCGGTCAACCAGACCTGATCAAATGAGGCCACGGCGTCGAACTTGCCATCGCGGGTGACCTTCTCCAGTGCCAAGGCGAGCCGGCAGGACCGTTCGAATTGTGCTGCGTCCATGTCGACCCGGTAACGAGCCTTCTCGCTTTGCACCAGTTTCTTGACCTCGGCCTCCTTGAGATCGACCATTGCCACCGAAACTTTCTCGGGCTCCACGGGCCAGCATATCGGGCCCACAAACTGCCGCAGGCTCAGCTGATCGATCATGAGGTCGGTCATGCCTTCGAAGGCGTGACCCAGGATCGCAATGCGAGCAGTCTTCAACCGCCGCCGGATGCCGGCAGCGGCGATGTGCTGTGCGACTTTCCTGTGACCTTCGGCATCGTCGAGCATGGATGTGACCATCCAGAATGGGCGGCCGATCCGGAGCAGGCCCGAAGTCATTTCGGGCACGCCCGCCATCCCCGAATTGAGCATGATCAGGTCGAAGTCGGCGTCCTCAGGCAAGAATTCAATCCCCTGAGCGTTCCAGACCAGGACCGGCGCCGTGGTGTTTAGGAAGCACCTTATGGGTACCGCCCCCTTCGTGTAGGCCACCTCGACTGCGATGATCAGATCCACCTCCGCAGCGTTGAACATCTGGGCCGCGGCCGCGGCCTGATGCTCTTCCTCTACCAGCGGGGGGCAGACAGTCTCAGCGTACCTGCCGATGATCTCGCCAATGTGATCGGCAACCTTCTGGGCGGCCGGGCGCATGTGCGCGGTCTTGTTGTAGTCGTCCTCCAGCAGGGCCATCACCAGGACACCAACCTTGGGTTTAGTAGCCATATACAACTCTCCTTCTCTCCGTCTCTATTTAGTCTGCGTACTGCCGCCGGTAGTAGTCCGCCAGCAGCCGATCCAAATCGCAATACCTTTCGTAGGGCCGCGCATAGGCCGCGGCTTGGTCGTTGGGAGGCACCCGTGCCTTGATCGCGACCATGGCCTCACAGCCCTCCGCTATGTTAGGAAACACGCCGCTGGCCGCGCCCGCCATGATTGCGTTGCCGAGGAGTGCCGTGTCCTCGTTGATCAAGGTGACCAAGGGCACGCCGGTCACGTTCGCTTTGATCTGGTTCCACAAGACACTGCGCGCACCACCGCCTGTCGATCGGATTTCTTTTACCTCGATGCCTGCGCGCTCCAGGGCCTCCAAGTTGCGCTTGAGCATGAAAGCCACGCCTTCGAGGATGGCCCGAGCAAAGTGGTTGCGGTTGTGGCTCAGCGTGAATCCCGTGAAAGAACCGCGTGCCCTCCGGGTTGGGGTCCGGGCTAAAGGCGCCCATTAGGTGGGGCAGCATGACAAGCCCATCGCAGCCAGGCGGGGCTTCGGCTGCCAGCGTATTGAGGAGTTCGTACGCGGCGTCGTCTTGCGCACTGCGCCTCATTTCCTCCGTCCCAAAGCTGTCCTTGAACCACTTATAGGCCATGCCCGCGGTGGGACAGACGGGCACGAACAGGTACCTGCCACCGACGCTGTGCAAGTACACGGGCACGGCTCGATGCGGATCCATGTCAGGCGAATTGATTGTTGCCTGGATGGTCAGGGCCGCTCCCGTGGTTTCCGAGATGATCCCCGGCTCGATATTGCCGGCGCCAATGGCGCCCACCGATTGATCCATCCCGCCGGCCACGACTTGCGTTGCCGTTGGGAGGCCAGTTTGAACTGACGCCTCTTTCGTGACATGACCTATGACAGCACCCGCCTGACTCAACTCCGGCAGATGTCGGGCATCGATGCCGATTTCGTCCAGAACGGGTGGCCACCACCTGATCGTGGATTATGTCGAAGTAGAGGCTGGTACAAGCAATCGATCCGTTGGTGGCATATTTTCCAGTGAGGCGATAGATCAAGTAGTCCTGCACCAGCAAGAACTTGGCAGCGCGGGCAAATGCTTCGGGGGCGTTTTCTCGCAGCCAGAGTATCTTGCACGCTGTCCATGTGGGGATGATCTCTGGGATGCCCGTGACGTCGTACACCTCCGCGGAGAACTTGGTAGCGAGGGCTTTGGCCTGATCGCCGGCCCGATTGTCCAGCCACACAATCGCTGAATGCACTGGTCGCCCAGCAGAATCCACGGCGATCAGTGTCTCGCCTTGGCTGGACACCGACAGTGCGATCACGTCAGTGGGATTGTGCCGCTGCCCCGGCAAGTACATTGCGGGTAGTGGCCACACAGGCGTTCCAGTAGATCTCCGGATCCAGCTCGGCCCAACTGGCGCGCGGGGTGGACAGTTGATATTCCTGCCTGGAGACGGCCAGACACTTGCCGTCCGGCTGAAATAAGCCGGCTTTGACAGCCGTCGTACCCGCATCGATCCCCAGTAGCAATTGCATCGACTACTCGATATGAAGATCCCGTGCAACGGCGTCGGCCGCTTTGTGTTCCTTCACGACTTCCTGCAAAGCGTCAAGCAGCCGGCCCGGCTCCTTGGACTGGATGACGTTTCGTCCAAATACGATGCCGCGAGCTCCGGCGGCGATGGCGTCAGCCGCCAGCTTCAAAGCATCGCTTTCTTTCGGAAGTTTCTTTGCCCCCAGTGCCAAAATGGGCACCGGGGTGGCGGCCGTAACTTCCTTGAAGTGCTTGCCGGTGTAGAAGGTCTTGACCAGATCGGCTCCTAGCTCGGCGATCATGCGGCAGCCAATGAAGATGTCGTCCTGGAGATCCTCCGGCGGTCGCTCGTCCCCGCCGGTAGGGTAGACCTCGCCAATCAACGGAATCCCGAGAGCACGTTTCTGGGACACGCACGACGAGAAGACCTCGACGTTTCGGGCATCCTCGGCTTCGTCCGGATTCCTCAGGCTCAGGCTGCCAATGACCAGGTCTGCCCCTTGGGCGACGGCGTCCGCCACCGAGATCATGGGCACGCTGTGCGAATGCTTGTAGTTCCACATGGCTGCATAGTTGGATCCCCAGTTCAGACGAATGATGCAGGCAGGGGCGCCCCGTCTTGAAAAAACCGACTGGCAGTGCGCCGGCATGCCCGGGGCCATCAAGATAGCGTCCGCCTGGCGGACCCGATCTATCACGGACGGTAGGTCAATCATCCCGGCCAACGGGCCGAAGTACAGGCCGTGGTCGACCGCAACCACCACCGTGTTCTTGCCATCGGAAAAAAGCCTTGATAAACGGATTGCTTCACCGGTTGAGGACATGAGTAACTCCCTTGCCTGAATCCCTGAGAACCAAGAGATGCAATCCCAGGATAAGACAGCAGGCCAACGATGCGGCAGGATGGAGCGGCTGAAGCCGCCCCATCCTGCAAATCAGTTTCCGAAATCCTATTTTGCGATCAAAGCCCAACCGTCGGCAATCGCGGTTCCGGCCTTGTCCAAGGCCTCATAGTCCTTGGGGAAATGAACAGATGCGTACGCGTCCGTGGGCGGGAACTTCGCCAACAGATCCGCGGGCAATTGGACGCTCGTGCGGATCGGATGAACGAAGCCCTGGGCGTAGGCCAGCTGGCCTGCGTCCGAGTACTCATATTCCAGCAGGAGCTTTGCGGCATTGGGGTGCGGCGCACCGGCGGTCATGAACTGAATGTACATGCCGGCCACGGTTCCATCCGTGGGCAGCACCACCTTCAAGTTCATGCTGGGATTCTGATCTATGTTGCTCAGGGCATCGAAGTCCCACTGGAGGGTGATCGGGCACTCACCCTTTTGGATGTTGGCTGTAGACGGTGATACCCCGCTCAAAATGCCTCCGTCGATCATCTTCTTGAAGAAATCGAGGCCCGGCTGCGCGTTGGTCTCGTCGCCGCCGTTGGCGTACGCGGCTCCAAGTACGGCCATCTGGGCTGTCCCGGACGAGCGCGGATCCTTCATGCAGACCATGTTCTTGTACTCTGGGTTGAGCAAATCTGCCCAGGTCTGGGGAACGGTTGTAACCTTGTCGGCGTTAACCAGAAACGCCATGGCGCCCCAATACGCGGCGGACCAGCGTCCCTGGGGGTCCTTGGCATAATCGGGAATCTCGTCCCAGTTGGCGTTCTTGTAGGGCTGGGACAGGTTCTCGTCCTGCACAATTTTCGCGAACGCAAGGCCCAGATCCGTAATATCGGCGACGGGCGCGGACGCCTCGGCCTCCAGCGTGGAGATGATCGTTCCGCTGTCCATATCCGTGTCCTGATGCGTGATCCCGTACTCGGCGGTGAACCCCTTGAAGAGGCCACCATAGTTCACCCAGTCATCCGGAAGTCCGTAGGAAACGATCGTGCCTTCTTTCTTCGCCGCATCGACCATCTGCAGCATGGGATCGATGGTCGGAGCGGGTGCCATCGTCTCGGCCGGGGCAGCCGGAGCCGGCGGCTCGGTCGGCGCTGGCGGTTGCGGTGCCGCCGGGGTTGCAGCCGGGGCGCACGCTGACGTGGCAAGCACGAAGACGGTTACCAGCGCCACAAGCCAAGTGATTCTCTTAGACATGCTTCATCTCCTTTTGGATCGAAGGTTGCTGAGTCGAACTGCGTGTGACAGCCCTCCCCCGGGGCGGCGACCAATTGTTGAACTAGGCGATGGCGGCCTCCTTCCCAGAGTGACTGTCGGCCTGGACCGAGCGACCCGCAATGGTCACGTGTCGCGATCCTGGGCGTATCGTCAAGACACCCAAGACAGGATCGAAGTCCCAAGCGTGTCTTCCGGCTTGTGGCATCGCTGTGCCGCGAGCGGCATGCCGTCTGCAAGCACACGGTGCGGGGGGAATGTCAACCGAAGCTTCTGCGTTCCGTCCGTATCGAAGGTCCGATAGGAGACGTCAATACGGTTGATATGAGATCTCCTGCACCACCGAGGTCGAGCTAAGCATGTGGTCCGTGGCTGCATCCGCAAGCTCGGGCATCGCCGCCAGACCGTCTATGAAGTGCGGAACATAATCGAAGTACCCGTCTGTGAACCAGCACTGGTTGTAGTAGTCCGGCCGGTCCACGCCGACCGTGACCGTGCCATCCTCGTTGGCCATATAGCTGGCCCAGTTGAACGAACGGCGCGCCAGTTCCCTGTAGGTTGGGTCGCCCGTGCGTTCGGCGAAGCGAGCGGCCACACTGGCAAAACGCGCCGTGTGGCTGCCCATTGGAAAATTGCAGAACTTCTGCTCGTGGATCGGAATGGCGGTGAAAAAAGGGTGACCAGCCCAGCGTGCTTCGCACCCACTCCAGCAGTCCTCTCACTTGCTCCTCCCAATCGGGGAACCGGTCCGGATGTTGAAGGATGTAGCGGGCCGTCTCCATCGGGGAGAGTTGGTCGCGGTTTTCGTTGGCCGGATCGAGTCGGATGTCTTCGAAGTGGCCCTTCCAGACGTTATTTTGCAGCGGATGCGTCTCCATCCAGCCCCAGACCTGGCCCCGGATCTGGCGGAAGTTCCCCTCGTCCAATCGAATTAGTTCATCGAACAGTTGGATCGCCGGGATCCAGTTTGCGCTGTACTCCTCCACGACGTGTCCATCCCGTACGTCCACCCGGAAGGGCCACGGTGAGTGGCTCGCATCGCCGGGGCGGATCTTCTGCGCCAGCACCTCGGCACAATGCATCCCGATTTCCAGGTATTGTCGCTCACCGGTCAATTCGTAGAAATCCAGGTATGCCTTTCCGGCCTGCGCAACCTTGTCCGGTTCGGTCACGTAGACACCGTCCGCCCGCGCACCGAAATACACTCCCGTCCCGGGATGCGCCGAAGCATAGGGCACGTCGGGCCAGTCCCAGTGACTCGGCGTGCGGTACTGCCACAGCCGATCTAGCATGCCTACGTACGATTTGGATGTGACCGGCATCGCCAGAGTACGGGTAATACTTGAGCAGCGTGGTCACCGCCCATGCGAATTTTCCCGCCGGGTTGTCTGGCCACACGGTGGGTCGCAGGGGGTCGGTCCAGAAGCACGAGTATTGCAGATACCAGGGAAGCCCGTTGCTGTTTTCTGCCGGGCAGTGCTTGATGAAATCCATGGCGAGCTGGATCACGTGATGATAGGAGGTCCAAGGTTCGAGCCTGCCATCCGCATCTAGGACGATTTCGTGCGCGTTGATGAAGATCATTCCTCTGCGGCCATGACCTGGCAGGCGCTGGGCGGAAAGACGAGCCAGATCTTCTGGTTGAGGACAACGGGCTGGCTCCTGCCAACCGTCACGTCGGCCACCACGCGTTGGCCTCCCACGTTGGTGCCGAGGCGAGTTACCGCACCGTGAAACGTGATCGTCTCGACAACTGCCGGAATGACATTCCAGTCCTTGCGGTCCGGATGCTCAGTCTGGATCTGAATGTTCTCGGGCCGAACCAACGCAACTACTTGCTGTCCGTCGGCAAAGTCCTTGACACCCTCGGCCCGCAATTCCACATTCTTGCAGACCACGGTGTCGCGGCCGGAGGCTTTGCCAAGAAACTGATTGGCCGTTCCAATAAACGTTGCTACGAAGCGTGTTTGCGGGGCGCGGTAGATCTCCTCCGGGGTGCCGACCTGCTCAATCAGACCCTTGTTCATCACCACTACCTTGTCGGAAATGGAAAGCGCCTCTTCCTGGTCGTGCGTGACGTAGACGGTGGTAATTGCCAGTTCGGACTGGATGCGCCGAATCTCGCCACGCAGGGCGACCCGCACTTCGGCGTCCAGGGCGGACAAAGGCTCATCCAGGAGCAGGACCCGCGGCTCGCACGGCCAGGGCGCGCGCCAAGGCAATGCGCTGCTGCTGCCCGCCCGAGAGTTGGTGGGGGTAGCGGTCGGCCGTTTCCTCCAGACGCACCATCTCCAGGACTTGGTTCGACCTTCGGCCGAATCTCCTGCCTGGGTGTCTTCTTCATACGCAGACCGAACGAGATGTTGTCCCGGACGGTCTTATTCGGGAACAGTGCATAAGCCTGGAAGACCATCCCGATGTCCCGGCGGTTCGGCGCGATGTTCGTCACATCGCTGCCGTCGAGCGTGATCTGCCCGCTATCCAGCTGCTCGAATCCCGCAATCATGCGCAATGTCGTTGTCTTGCCGCAGCCGGATGGCCCCAACAGCGCTGCCAGGGTCCCTTTCTCAATGTCGAGATTGAAATCATGCACCACATCCGCGCCGGAGAAGGACTTGCAGACGTTCCTCAATTCCAGATATGCCATTGGCTCATCCTTGTTAGTGGGCCTGCACGGTCCCGGACGGTGTGGCCCTGCCCTGCGTTCCAACCCACAGAATCAGCAACGAAACCAACCACGCAATGGTGAAAGAGATCACCGAGAAGGCCGCGGCGACGTTTCCGTTTATGCGCGTGTACTCCACAAGCAGCAGGGGGAAAGTTTTGAACCTGGCGCCCACAATCAGAGAGGTGAGCGTGAATTCCGCAAAAACCGTGGCAAAGACCAACAGGCTGCCGCTCAGGATTCCCGGGACGATGTTGGGAATGATGATTTCCGCCAGGACCTGGAGCACGTTCGCTCCGAGACTCTGTCCGGCTTCCGTCAGCGTGTGCGAGTCGATTGCCTGCAGCGCGTTGGACACCGGTCGGTACATGAACGGCATGGAGTAAACCACCACAGCGCCAATCAACAAGTACGGCGAACGAGCCAGTGGTCGGAAGTTGTAGATCTGGATGAGCGCCAAGGCCAACACGACGGTCGGGATCCCGAACGGCAGGATCATCAGCACGTCGAGAAGAGGCCGGGCGCCGGTCAATCGAGTGTGGACCCAGTACACCGTGGGGACAATAATGACGAGGCCCACGAGAACCGTGCCAATGGAGAGGATCAATGAATTCCGCAGCGTGCTCGCGAAGTACGAGGAGGCGGCGGCCTTGGCATAGAATTCAAGCGTGTAGCCCTCAGGCAGGATTGTCCTGTCCCAACGTGTGGCGACCGAGAAGACGTAGGTTGAGAGGATGGGCAGCAACATATAGAAGAGAAAGAACGCCATCAGCACGATCTGCCAGCCGGCTGCCCGACGCTTTTTGGGTGTTGGTTGCGTGATCTGCTTTGTTCCCGGCATCCTGATTTGAGTTGCCTTTTCGCCTTCTTACGTCCTGGACCAACGACGGGCACGGGCTGTTGCCAATTGGTACACGCCAATGCTCAATCCCATGATCATCAGAGATATCACCGCCATGGCCATCCCCACACCGGGATCCTGCCGCACTTCGCCGGCGATCATGTAGCCGATTTGCAGTGTCACAAGCGCGAGCTTGGCTTGCACCAGTGTGTAGGCCGTGGCGTAGGCGCCAAAAGCATTGGCAAATAGCAGGGTGAATCCTGCAATCATCGAAGGCATCAGGACCGGGATGCCGATATTCCACCAGAATTGGAAAGTGCTGGCGTACAAGCTTTGAGCCGATTCCCGCCACTCCTTCTTGATCCCTGTGAAGGCAGGGAGAATCAGCAGCACCATCAGTGGTAGCTGGAAATACACATAGGCCAGGGCCAGTCCCCAAAAAGAGTAGACGCTGAAAGTTGAGTAGAGGTCGTAGTGGAAGTACTGCAACAGGAATTGAGTGACGACGCCATTCAATCCCAGGATGACGACAAAAGCAAAGGCGAGCGGCGCTCCCGCGAAGTTGGTCGTCACGTCCGAGAGGGTGATCAGGGCGTCCCGGACCCGCTCTGACGGCCAGAGATAGATGGCATACCCGATCAACGCCCCCAGGACAACCCCGATGGCCGCTGTCAGCGCTGACAGTTCGATGCTGTTGACAAATGAATTGATGTACAGGGGACGTTGCAAGTCGGTGTAGTGCACGAAAGTGATCATCCCCGTGGTCTTGTCAAGAACGCTGCCCCGCAGCAAGAACAGGATCGGCACAAACTCAAACACCATACAGAAGATCAAAAACGGGGCGAACCCGAGCCAGTCGGCGTAGTGGGGTTTTGGTTTCTTGGAGGCCATGAAAACGGATCCCAGCAGGCCCATTATACCCACCACGTTTCGTTTGTCAACCGAAAGTGTGGCGTTCTGTGTTGTTTGACATTACATTTTGTGCATGCTAGAATGCCAAACATCATAATTCGAGCGTTATTGTGCACGTTCCAGGGTAGAGTTGCTCCAAAAAGGAAGTGAAGAGGGAGACACACGCATGACTGACGCACTGGGCGATATGCGATCCAGGTATGCGGACCTCGCGGAATTTGAGCGAGAGATTGGGAAACTGGTCGCAGCAGGGTTCTTTGCGAAGGGGACCGATATTCACGTGAACCGCACCCCCGGGCGGCTGGATCTCATGGGCGGGAATGACGACTACACCGGCGGGCTTGTTTTTGAAACCACAATCCGGGAAGCCACTCTCGTGGCGGTCCAGCCAAGGACGGATCGCGAGGTGCATCTTTACAATCCGGCTGTGAGATCTCTGGGGTGGAAGGACAAGATCGAGTTCAGTCTGGACGACTTGATTCAGAACGGTCGCGCACGGCCGCTTGAAGACGTACGGACGTGGATCAATGAAGATCCAGGCAAGGCGTGGTCCGCGTATATTCTGGGAGACCTGTACTTTCTGATCAAGGAGTACCCCGAGAAAGTGAAGAACGGGCTGGCTCTCTATCTGACCTCGGACGTGCCGCTGGGAAAGGGTGTGAGTTCTTCGGCGGCCCTGGAGGTCGCTTCCATGAAAGCCATGGCAGAAGCTTATGGCGTGGAGGCTCAAGGAGTTCGAACTAGCATCTTGGACCCAATGGGTGGAAATCGCCCTTACGCAATCGGCTTGTGGGATCATGGATCAGCTCGCGGTCGTGCTCGGCGACGCCGGTTCTTTTGTCCCGATGTTGTGCCAGCCGTGCCAGCCGGGCCAGCTGGTCAAAATGCCCGAGGAATTAAAGCTTTGGGGAGTGGATTCAGGGGTGCGTCACTCCGTGGCGGGCATTGAGTACGAGTTGGCGCGGGCCGCTACCTTTATGGGCTATCGGCTGCTTTGCAATTGGGAAAACCTGGCTCCGCGCCTCGATGAAAGTGGTGCAGTGTCGCGCTGGGTCGATAGTAAGTGGAACGGCTACCTCGCCAACCTTTCGCCGTCCGAATTTCGGCAGCGCTATGAGAGTTGTCTGCCCGAAACGCTCGACGGTGCCGGCTTCGAAAAGACCTACGGCGTGCACCTGGATCCACATACGCCCGTGCGCCCCGGTGTTGCCTATCCAGTTCGCGGTGCAACGCGCTATGCGGTTGAAGAGAACTGGCGCGTGCATGCCTTCTTCAGCTTGATCTCCAACGCCGCAAACCTTCAAGGTGAGACGACACCTCAGATTCTTGGAGAGTTGATGTACCAGTCGCACATTGGCTACAGTCAATGCGGCCTGGGTTCTGAAGCCACTGACTATGTCGTCGATCTGGTTCGGTCCGAACGGGCCAACGGCTTGGTCGGGGCCAAAGTCACCGGCGGAGGCGCTGGCGGAACGGTGGCCGTGCTAGGCATGAATACTGCCACGGCCGAATCTGCGCTTCAACACGTCGTGGAGAAATACCAATCTTGGAGCGGGACGACACCCTATGTATTCACGGGGTCGTCGACCGGCTCGGATGGATTCGGTGTACTGCAACTCCGCTACTAGCTTGACCAGAAGGGCTTGCCTTTGCGAAAACGGGCGTTGGATCTGCCTGTTTTATTATGTTTGAGCCGGTTATTTGTTTCATATTACATTCTGTTATTTTACTAATCATTGACTCTTGTATCCCTTATGGTTACAATTCTCTTGAGATACGAGCATTCACGGCGTCGCCTGAAGAGACGTGGAAGATTTCGAGACGTTCACAGGTCACGGCAATTAGCCTGACCGGTAGGAGAGCGCTCAGGCTTCAAGCATGGAAGTCATCCTGCTCGGTACCGGCACCGCAATCCCCATCCAACAGCATTCACCATCGGGCTTGATCCTTAAGGCTGGTGCACAGCGCCTGCTTTTTGACATCGGCCCTGGAACACTCGGGCGACTCCACTTGGCCGAGGTTGAGTGCGATCAGATCGATCATCTGCTGCTTACCCATCTGCATCCCGATCACACTCTCGACCTGGCAACGCTGCTGCTCGTCTTCAACTACGCGCCGAACGCGGAAAGACGAGCGCCTTTTGCCATCACCGGCTGCCACGGGCTTGAGGATTTCTACAATCGCATGGTTGGCCTCTATCCAGAGGTGGCTCCTTCTTTGTTCCAATTGAAATTCCGTGAGGTCCGCGAAGACGAATTCACGATTGGGACACTGAGGATTCGAAGTGCGCCGACCGGACATACGCCCGAGAGCGTAGGCTACCGCGTGGAGGACGGCCACCGCGCCGTGGTCTACTCCGGCGATACGGCGTCAAATGGAGAATTGGCCCGGCTGGCTGAGGGCGCCGACCTGTTGGTGAGCGAGTGCTCGTTTCCATCCGGCTGGGCGACGGAAGATCATCTGAACGCTGACACGTTGGGGGAGATCGCACAACAAGCTCGAGTGAAGGCTCTGGTCGTGGTCCATACTTATCCGCCAGCTCTGGCCGTTGATCTGGCGGCGCAGATCCGCCGACGTTACCACGGGCATGTGCGGATTGGAGTGGACGGCCTGCGCGTGGTCGTGTAGCGAAATGTCCGTCGTGCCCTCGGCAGCCCGTCGTGAGAAAAGGCCGCTGGTGCCGTGGGCGGCGTGGCTCGGTTTGGTGCCGTTTTTCGCCTTTGGTCTGGCATTTGAGTTCCTGCCTCTATTGACCGTCGTTCAATCCAGCCTAACAAGCAAAGGCTCGCTAACGGCCGATTTCTATCGACAGGCACTAGATCCACTGTTCCTGCGATCATTCGGCAACAGCATCAAGCTTTCGGCCACTACGGCTGCATTTGGGGTGATCTTCGGAACCCTCGTCGCCTCCGCGATCATTACGACCAGGAACAGATTCGTCCGGAACGCCCTGACGGCCTTGGCCGATGTGACGACAAACTTTGGCGGCGCTCCGCTTGCGTTTGCGTTCATCGTGATTCTGGGTTCGACGGGGGTGATCACGCTGGTCCTCAAGCAGGTGGGCATCAACTTGTATCCGAACTTCCGGATCTATTCGATCTCAGGATTGACGATTGCCTATTTGTATTTTCAACTGCCACTGATGATCCTTCTGATCATTCCGTCGCTCTATGGATTGAAACAGGAGTGGCGTGAAGCGGCTGTAAATCTTGGGGCTTCGGAGTTTCAATACTGGATAGAGATCGCCTTGCCGATTCTCCTTCCGGCGCTGTTGAGTGCATTCCTGTTGCTCTTCGCCAACTCATTCGGTGCGTACGCCACCGCTTGGACCCTGACAGGCTCGGACGTCGATCTTATCACGATCCGTATTGCGGCCTTGATCCGGGGAGAAGTGCAGCTGGCACCGGAACTTGCGGATGCGCTGTCGATGATGTCGCTGCTGATCATGACGGCCTGCGTCTTCGGCTACCTTTGGCTCTCGAACCGCTCGCGAAGTCCACACAAGTGAAGAAGACAAACGAGGTCTGGCGTTCCGTGGTGCTGGGGGCTTTCTTGATCTTTATGGTGGTACCGGTGATCGCGACGTTGCTTTTCTCGGTGTCCGTTCGCTGGGACCGCACGCTCTGGCCCGAAGGGTATACGGTCCAGTGGTGGTCTGAGGTCACTTCACGGGGGGCTTTCCTGCTGACCCTCCGCAATTCCTTCCTGGCGTCGTTTGCGACGATGTTCTGCCTGCTTGTGCTGGTAACACCCACTGCCTATTGGATGAAATGGAAAGTGCCGCAAGCGCGACCGGTCGTCGAAGTGATCACCACTTTTTCCTTCGGAGTGCCCGGCGTTGTACTGGCACTGGCCCTGATCCGCTTCTATTCCAAGGTGCCCCTTCCCATCGTGAACCATCCCGCCATCCTCGTGGCCGCCTGCATGGTTCTGTCGCTTCCTTTTATGTACCGGCCCATTGTAAATGCCCTGGAGGCGATTGACTTCCGCGTCCTAACCGAAGCGGCGCAGAGCCTTGGGGCCAGCACGTGGAGCGTCCTTGGCGAAGTCATTGTCCCAAACATCATGCCGGAAATCATCAGCGGCTCGCTGCTGGTTTTCTCCACCGTGTTCTCTGAATTTACGCTGACAAGTCTTCTGGTTGGGACGCGTTTCAAGACGTTTCCAATCTATCTCGTAGAGTTCACGCGATTTGATGGGCGACAGGCCAGTGCGCTGGCTGTGATCAGCTTTGTCGTTGCCTGGATGACTTCGTTGCTGATCATTTGGGCGAGTAGCAAAGGTGGTCAGGAGACCACTCACGTGGGCGGCCGGTAGTCGTGTGTTTGTTTCAAGTTGTGGTTCACCACCGTCTCGGGTGGAAAATACAGAAAAGGAGAAAAGAATGAGAAAGCTCTACGTGTTCGTCGTAATGGCGGCCCTCTTGGGCAGTACTTTGGCGGGGTGCGCACCGGCCCCGACTGCTGCCCCGCCGGCGCCGGCCGCAGCGGTTGAACCTGCAGCCACCGCAGCTCCCGCGGCCACGGCAGTGCCTACCGAGGACCCGGAGGCAGCCAAGATTGCCGGTGCCAAAGCCGAAGGTCAACTTGTCAGCTACGGTATGAGCGACGACTGGGTCAACTTGGGCAACATCTGGAAAACCCTTGAACAGCGCTATAGCGTGGTCCATACGGACACTGACATGACCAGCGCCGAGGAGATCACTCACCTATTGGCCGAGAAGGATGCCCCAGTCATGGACGTGGCCGACATCGGTTTCGATTTTGTCGGCACGTTGATCGACGACAATCTTGCGATGTCCTACAAGAACACGTCGTGGGACAAGATCCCCGCCAACTTCAAGGACGCTGATGGGCGCTGGGCCGTGGCCTACTGGGGAGCCATCGCTTTCCTCGTCAACACCGACCTGGTCAAGGATGCCCCACACACCTGGGACGATCTGCTAAAACCCGAGTACAAGGACATGATTTGCAGCCGCGACCCAAGCAAGTCGACGTACGCAACTGGCTCGGTACTCGCCGCCGCCTACTCACATGGCGGTGATAAGTCCAATGTTCAGCCCGGTCTGGACTTCTTCAAGACCTTGCGCGACAACGGCAACTGGCGTCAAGGCGTCGTGCTGAATGTTGCGTCGGTCCAAAAGGGCGAGTGCCCGATTTCGCTTGTCTTCGATTTCGACGGGTTCGCCAAGCGCGATGCGACGGGCCTTCCCCTGGACGTGATCATACCGACGGATGCCACGGTGGGCATGCCATTCGCTGAGTACATCAGCGCGGTGGCGCCGGACCCGAATGCGGCAAAGCTTGAGCAGGACTTCCTGCTGTCGGATGAAGGCCAGATCATGCTGGCGCAGGGATATGCCCATCCTTCCCGCAGCGACGTCCAGTTGCCCGCGGATGTGGCCGCCAAGCTGCTCCCCGAGAGCGCCTATGGCAACCTGAAATTCCCCACCGGCTTCGATTCTTGGACCAACGCAATGCACGCGATCGTGACCGGCTGGACCGCGATCTCCTCGCAGTAGACACGTTCGAAACGCGACCGTACAAGATCGGGATGGATTTCCATCCCGATCTTGATTCTGGTATCGCACCACAGCCTATGGGCATCTCGTTCCCGAGTGGCGGGCTGGTGGCGTGACCACTGCTGCCCAGATGGTTTGACGCCGTCGTCCATTCTTTCCGGGGCCAACTCCGCGACACCCGCAGCCTCAGAAAGCGTTGTCTACCGGGCTTTCACGCATGTGAGCGAGTTGGCTGTCCTCGTCGTTCTGCGCTAGGTAGCGCCGAAGAACTTGTAGATCTGCGTGTCCCATCAGCCGCTGCAACGCGAAGATGTCTGCACCGTTTCGGAGCATGTTGATCGCGAAGGCTCGGCGAAAATCGTGCAAGCTCGGCTTCTTGTTCATCGGCTTCGAAAGTCTGATCCTCCGATCCAGAAGCAGGCGCAGACCGTTGTAGGTCATGGGATCGCCGGCTCTGGAGATGAATAGGGCAGGAGTGTGATCATGGCGCATCCGAAGGTACGAGCGGACGGCTCGTCGCGTCTTGCGCCCGAGGTAAACGGTGCGGCCCTTGCCACCCTTGCCGTATCGGATGAGGACCGCCCCCGTGTTCAGATCAGTGTCCTGTACGGACGTATTGCAGAGTTCCTGGGCGCGGACACCGGTGTCGAGCAGAAATAGAAATATGGAGCGGTCGCTTTCGCCGATGAGCGTGCCACGATGATAGGTGTCGACCAGGGCAGCCACGGATGCAATGGAAATGGGTTCTAGTGGTCTGACGGCCACTCTAGGTGGCCGCACTTTCAGAATCGGGTTTCGCCATTCGGGCGCCATGACCTCTTCCTCGGCTAACCAGCGAAAGAAGGCCCTGAGGCCGTACGCAGCATGCACGCCTCCCGGGTTATGTGTCTCGGCCAATCTTACGAAGTAGCGCCGCACGTAATCAGCGGTTACCTCTTGGACGAGGACCAGGGAGTTGGCGCCACAATCGGTTAGGAATTGAGTTAGGAACTGCCGGTAGAACCTGAGCGTGTGCGGGAGAGTCCGGCGCATGGCGGTCGATCAGGAACGACTCGACCGAGATGCCCAAATTACCGCCTTGGGCAAATTCAATAATCGTCTGCTCATGGAAATCAGTGGAAAACATGGGGTTTTTCCTTCCTGAACAGCCTATAATAGGGATGAAAAACCCGAGAATTTGTTGAGCCACCGAAGGGGATCGAACCCTTGACCTGACGATTACGAATCGC
>CAVVCL010000011.1:0-69759 GCA_963746745.1 uncultured Chloroflexia bacterium | reverse complement strand
CGTGCTGCCGGACATCATGACCGTCGCGAAAGGGATCGCGCGGCTTGCCACTTTCGGGCGTGTTCAGTCGCTGTCCAATTGATGATGAAGAGCTGGGACGTGGGCTCGCACGGGGGCACATACGGCGGGAACGCCGTGGCCTGCGCAGCCGGCGCTGCGACGATCCGTGCTATCCGTGAAGAAGGCATGTTTGCCAACGCGGCCGAGCGGGGCATCCAATTGATGACCGGCCTGCGAAAACTGCAGGAAGAGTTTCCACAGCTCGCCGACGTCCGTGGCAAGGGGTTGATGATCGGCACAGAATTCGAGGTGGAAGGCAGAGCCCACAAAGCAAAGTCGATTGTCAAGGATGTCGTCCATGCATGCGAGGGCGCAGATCTGCTGCTGCTTACGTGTGGGACCTACGACAATACCATCCGGTGGATCCCGCCGCTCAATGTGACTTCTGAACAGATCGGCGAGGCTCTAACGGTATTTTGGGTGCGCTGAAGAAGGTGCTGTAGTTGGCAGTGCAATTTGCGCTTCCGTGTTCGGCTTTTGAGCCACCGAAAACTCTGGTTGAGAGCCAGCATGCCGGGCGACTATCGGAAACTCCAGAGCCAAGGGCAAATGGTGCACAATCCCTGCCTTCCTACCGCTCCTCCGTCCGCCCTGGACGGCAGCAAGCCTTGCGCTTCAGGGAGATTGAGTTGTTCTCCGGATGATCTTTGCAGTCTCCAGGTCCGGTGCCACAACGCGGGCTTCAACCGGATCCAGGACGAATGGCACGACCCGCAAGATTTCACCCCCTCCTCATCCAATGCCGCAACGACCAGCGCAGATCTGCGCGTGTCTGCCAGTCCGCCCTGGTCAAAGAGGGCATTGCCCAAGCTGTAGAGCACAAGGGTGCCGTGCAGCGGCCCCGACTGAAGGCCGACCGCGGCGGAGGAGGACCCTGCACCCATTCAGCCCGCTCGAGAACGTGCGGGTGCGTTCCGAAGATCAGCGCTGCGCCAGCCCCGGCGAACTGCCACGCCAAATATTTCTGTCTGTCCGTGGCGCCCTCCTGGTATTCCATTCCCCAATGGACTGAGACGATCACCACCGCCCCTATCCCTGGCTTCACTTATCGCCAATGCGGCAGCGGCAGCATCGACGGGAGAAAGAACATCATCGAAGGCTATGAATGCGACCTTCAGGCCGTTCACTTCCCGATAGACCGGCTCCGGCCCGGGACCGATAGGTACAAGGCCTGCACCACTCACGGCCCGGATCGTCTCACCCCCCCGATCATCGCCGCAGTCAAAACGGTGGTTGTTGGCTAGGGTGAGCATATCCAATCCCCACAGGGGAAACAGGGCTGCGCGTGGGGCAGGGGCGCACAAATTGTATCCGCCCTTGGCGGTTGGATAGGCCGCGGTGGATCTGAACGGGCTTTCCAGGTTGGCCAGGGACAGGTCGGCGGCCTTCAAAGTGGGAGCCAGATAGGCCAGCGAGGCCGCCGTCGGTTCCACACCGCGGCCGACCATCACGTCCCCGAGCAGGGCCAGCGTGACCGTACGCCCGGTCGGTCCGCACGCAGCGAAGAATATGAAACCAAGGATAGCCGCTCCAAGGGGTGATTTGTTCATCGAAAGCTAGCTGGCCGGCGTGCAAACAAGGCTTCGATCGTTGTGTTTGCGTTTCTTTGCCAATTCGTCAATATGGGGGTCCAATAATGGCAGTGGAATGTATTGCCATTATTGGTGGCAGCGCCTCCATATTGAAGTAAATCTATTTCTGGTATTTCTTGACTACCTATGAGCAATTGATACCTGATCACTCTTGCGACCGAATTGAGCTGATTTGACTTCCTGTGCACCAGGCTAAGGCAAGACAATATGACTGATGACTGAAGGCTTATGAAATGAGTGCCTTTACCGGGAGTGATTTGCCCTTTTTGGGGTGAGGGTGTCGGGATCAGATCCAGCCATTGGCTCAGGGATTTTGTTGTTGGAGCCCAGGCGTTTGCTCTAACCTCCGGTAGAGCTGGTCGCAGATGCGGGTGCCGCGAACATCTGATCCAATCGGGTTGGGCCGGGTTCGTTCCGACAGCCAGCTGGGCCTGCCATGCTTCGTCCGTCAGGCGGCCAGAGTTGGGAACGCTGAACTCGTAGTACGAGTACACTGCCCCCACGGCGACCCGCCAGGGCGGATCGGGCAGGACCACGTAGATCGGGGTCGGCTGGCCGTCGGCTTCCTCAAGCACCACCAGCGTATTCAAGTCATTGGTTCCGGTGGCCACATCGGCCACCAGGGCGGCCTTCTGATCGGACGATAACTCATTGCGGACGGTGCTGTCCGTGGAATCAGCGGCTTCGATGGTGAACTGCTCCAACGCGCCGCCCCAATACTGGATCTGCCAGTACTCATCGTCGGTAATGGTCCCGCCGCTCAACTCGCGGTCGGAGATGTCCTTCAGGAACTCGAGCGTGGAGATCAGGTTGTCGAGGTTGCCATGCGTCAGGCCGCTGAGCAGGTTGCGCGATTGCAATCCGTCTTCGGTCATCTGCGCCAGGGCCAGCAGGCGGGCGTAGGCTTCCGGGTTGGGTTCCACGTAACCATGCGGGGGCGGGTTATCTGGCCCGCCGCCGCCCATCTCGGCCATGACCTGCTTGGCGTACAGGATGGTGTCGTGCTTGAGCTCCGTCCAGGAACCCAGGGCGGTCTGCACGTCTTTGCGTGTCCAGGCCTGGTTCTGCATGAAGGGCGGGTAGGCGCGGCCCTTGGAGGAAATGATGGGCTGGAAGGAATACAGCCAGGACCAGTACAGGTTCTGGGTCCAGGAGTTGGTTCCGAGGCCGGCGACTTGGCCCTTGACCTTGTTCATCTGGGTATCGTAGTTCGCGTATTTCGTTTCGCCCATTTCCTTCAGGATGTTGTAGGCCTCGTCGGAGCCCATGGCCGCGAAGAAATCCAGCCCTCTCGGCAGGCCGCGGGTTTGTCCATCGTGCCCACGTTGCGCCAGATGACCTGGCCGAAAACGTACTCGTCCAGAGTGAAGCGCTGGCCCATGAAGCGGAAGCCCTTGGTAACCTGCGTCTTATCCTGCTCGATCCATACCCACATCGAATTGACCTGGGGCGGCGGCAGGGTTTTGGCAGCCTGCTGGAAACCGGCAAAAAGGGTCGGGTCGGCGAACTTGCTCACATCGGCATTGGCCCCGAAGATCTGGTCCGAAAGGGCCCCATATTCGTTGTACCCCAGGTCATCGGATTTTCCGATGATGAAGACGGTTGGGTCATAGATGTTTTGCCAGAGCCTGACCGCGGACGTGCCGTCGGCGGCCTTGGCCGAGCGCAGCGCTTGGACCAGCAGCAAGGCCCGGCGGGTCTCGAAATCGTCCGTCTGGCGGAAGGTCAACCGCCCGTACCACATCATGGCTTTGAAGTACATCTTCAGGTCATTGCTCCGCGTGTAATGGCCGCGCGGAATGTACTGGCTGTAATCCTCGATCAGCTTCATGTCATCCGGCAGGTCGGGCCGGTTCCAGAGGGGAGAGATGGCGGCGGAGTTGGCGGTGTTGATCAGGGCCATCTCGGCATTGACCAGATCGTTCGCCTCGGACGGTACCGGGTCCGAAAGGCCCAGGAGCCGGTCGGCGACGGCAAAATAGGCGGCGTTGCGCAGGGCCGGGTCCTGCAGCGACGTGCCTTTTAGCGACCGGTACTGAGCGGTCGTGGCCGCCAGCATGGTTGTCGTCAACGACTTTATGTCGGCGATCAAGTAGACCGTCTCCAGGTCGCGCAGCATTTTGTCGAAGATCAGGTGATAGATGTGGTAGACCGAGTTGGTCGTGACAAATTCCGGCACTTGATCATAACGGGACTGCTCATAGACCTGGTAGAACTCGTTGTACTCTCCAGGCGTTGGCACGGCCACTACGAAGCCGTTCTGGGCCAGCAGATCGCGCTGTGCATCGGTCAGGCTGACGTGGTCGAGGCCCTGCACTTTGCTGAGGTCTACCGGCAGGCTGTACCCGCCACCCTGGAATGCCTGGGGGATCTTGGCGGCGACTTCGCTGTACGAGGCGAACGGCTGTGGATAAACTCCGGCCGCGGGCGTGCTGTAGCTGGGTGAGGCCAAGGGTGCCTGAGAGCTTGCGGTCGATGTGCCCGCGACCAGCGGACCGCAGGCCGACTGTACGAGCACGATCGTAAGAAAGAACCAGATGAATTTGCGGTTGTTAGTTTCCATTTCTCCTCCTCAAGAACCACGAATTAGGATACGGCCACTCTCGGTCCGCATGATGTCCAATTGTTTGAAGGACTCATCCACCTTGGAGACGATGGTGAAGCCGAAACCGTTCCATTCCCAAACCTTCAACGCCCGCGCCGGAGCGGAGCGAATCTCCTTGTAAGTTCCCTCGAGCGTGACCAGCTCCTGGGAGCCATTGCCATTCAGGTCTGCGGCGGCGAAAACGCTGACCGGCTCGGCCATTGCGGAACCAGCCCAGACCTCCGCATACCTCCCGCGCACCCTGCCGACCAGGATCAGGTGACAGGAATCCCCGACGGAATCGTGAAAGCTGCCGATACGCCCTCCAACTGGCAGCCACCTGTCAACCGGCCAGGGCTGGAAAGGCCGCCAGACCAAGAGGGTCGCTTCCGGATGTCCGTCGTGGTTCAGGTCGGTGATCTCAGCTTGGACGACCTGCCAGGGTGCCGGGCTTTGCCAGACTATCCCACCCTGAGAAAGAACGGAGGCCTGCCCGCCGCTCAACAAGAGGGTTTCCGGATGGCCGTCGCCGTCGAAATCGGCCTGCTTCACAGGGGAAAGAGGCACACTCCCGGCAGGAACCCCAACCGCTAGAAGCCCGCCGGGTCCGAGCTCCAAGGCATGCAGTGAGGCGGGGGAAATGATTAGAGCAACGGAGACTAGAAGGTGAATGGGTTTGATTATGTTCCCCGCAGGAGGCGTGCCCAACTGTGGGTGATGGGGATGGTATGACTGCTTATGAGCGGTCCCCATTCTTGCCAACGTTCGGTGTTTGGTCCGGCCTGGATGCTCCAAACGTGAGTGACGATTAGGTTGTGGGCGCGACATTCTTTGCAGCTGAACTTGAAGGCAGCACTATCCTCCACACCGATGTCCTTGTTCCGGCGTGCCAATCAGTTTCGCGATAATGAGCCGAATGTGGGAGCGGATTTCCGAACAGTCTCCCCGGGCACACGAATGGCGCAAACTTACTATACAGGCAAACACGTTCTGATACAAGAGATGCCATCATTCGGAACCATTATGGGACAATTACGGCTTGCCTGTCCGATCCCATTCAGGACAGAGGCACCGGGCCTTTGAGCCTAAGATATCCCAAGCTGTGTGCTTTCGTTTAGCGCCTGTTGATGTTTGACGGCGCCTTTAGTCTCCAGATGAGGAGCCCGCTTGCGTCTTCCCGCGCTCTTGCAGCATTCGCCTTTACCCATTGTGCGCCATAGGTCTGCGGAGTCGCCTTTCCTGCGATAAGTGGATGCAATCGGGGTGCAATTGCAGTGACACGCTCTGGAAGCTGTAGACTCCTTACCGCAGGCGCCGAAACCACTTCCTCGTAATCTCCAGCGCGTTCTGATTGTCATCGGCACGGTCAGGCGTGCGGATACGAAACCACCACGGCCCAAAGCGAGTAGAGTCGCCTTTCCTGCTTTGGGTGCAACCGGGAAATCACGCTGTGGAAACTACGGACGCTGTAGACAAATTTGCCCGCAGTTCTGCAACTAGAGACACCCTTGTCCGCACAATAGACGCCGTGGACATACTTGGGAACGACTCTTAATCAGTAGGTTCGGCTGTGCCTGCACCGTGCCGCAGGCAAGTCCATGGATGGCCACAACCAGCAAGGTCTATTCGCGGCAGTGTCAGTTCTGCTGATTGTCAAACCCGTTTGGAAATTGCCTATTGACGATTTGCCGCGTCGTACGCGATGCTGCGAATCGATATTCGACACACAGAGGACTCTTGCAGAATCGCCCCCATTCTTGCCACCGTCTACCCGTAGATTGTAGCTGTTGCCACCGGAGGATTTTAAGTCCGCACATGCAGGTCGTGATGAGACTGCCACAAGATGTCCAGGGGCAGTTGGACGCGCTGCTCACTTTGTCTGGAACAAGTCTCCCAACGGCGGGACAAGAACGTGACTCTCCATAGCAGATATTGACGTCGCGTATCGGTTCAAGGAGATGGTAGATGAGCCGTGAAACTAGGGTATCAGTCTGAAGTAATCGCCTTCTGGCAGGTAGACGTACTCGCCAGGAATGGGTGGCTCATGCTCAACCACGTAGACGGTTCGCTTTTGGATCTCCCGATCAACCACCGCGCGCTCTTCGGCACCAATGGTTTGATAGATCTCCTCCGTGGGCATGCCTGATCGCGACAACTCATATAAGCGGGCAATGCCGTGACGTGAGCGATCATAGATGACCAGATCTGGTCTGCGCCCGTCCACAACTTGATAATACTCCAACACGGCTGCGGCAGACCATTCGGCCATAATCATTGAATTCGGGTCCGCCGAAGTCAGTACCTGCTCGGCGAAGAGACTTGGCCCTCGCGCACGGCTCATGTCCACCCACTGCCAGTTGAAGATGAGGGCAGCTGGGACTATGCTCAGAAGGAGTACGCCCAAGATTGGCTTCGTGATTGATAGCAGCCATCCCTTTTCGACGGCCTGGCCGGTCCAGCGCTGCACTGCCTCCAGACCGTTGGCAATGAACAGGGCCCAGATGAGATAGGCAGGCAGGAACATCGTGTCCTTGTCGGGAACTCTGAGGTTGACGAAGAAAAGCACATTCGCCGCGAATAAGGCGAGCAAACTCACAGCCTGTCCACGACTTTTGCGCGATAGCGAAGCGGAGCCAAGAACCCCCAGAATCACTCCCACTCCAAAGAAGTTTCGCCACAGAAAGACGAAGAACTTGGCAAATTCTCCGGGGATCTGCTGCCAGGGATAACCGAAGATAAAGAACCATGCTTGTCCAGACACCATCCACCACATCCCGTAGGGTGTGGTGAGGTCAATGTTGTAGTAGGTGGCAAAGTTGACTGGTGGGTTGGCCGCTGCTCGCAGTGGCAAGTACAGGTAGGGAATCAGGCCCAACAAGAAGAACACAGAAGAGCTGAGCGTTTTTAGAAAGGCTCGCCGATGGGAGTTGCTGAGAGCCAACAAAGCGTAGCCCGGAGCGAAGAAGATGCCTGATGTGTGATTAGCGAGACTGAGGCCATAGATCGAAGGAGAACAACGCCAAAAAACGATACTTCCCGGACGAACGCCACTTGAGTAGGAGCAGAAGATCCAGCGCCAAGAAGAAAGTCTCCAAGGTATATACCTCAGCCACCAATGCCAGCTGCCAGAAGTAGTTGGAGAAGGCAAACAGGGCTGCAGCTGACCAAGCTGGAACGATGCTCCCGGTCAGGTGTTGAGCAAGCTTGAAAACCAGCAGGACAGTCAAAGCTCCGAAGAAGGCTGACATCAGGTTGAGTTGATAGGCTACACTCTGCAAGGGCAGATAGGTAAACACTTTGGCGATGAGCAGATAGAGCGGGTACCCCGGCGGATGCACGATTCCCAGGGTAAACGCACCAGTGGCAAGTTCGGCGCTGTCGAAAGCAAAGACGCCGGGGGCCAACGTTCTCACGTAGATCAGAAATGCTGCGACCGCCAGGGTGGGGCCGGAGAGCACCAGTTGTAGGCCTCTTTGCCACCCTGTGGTTCCGCCTTGAACATTTGTCATACAGATACTTGGAAACAGGCTATCCCGTGTCATGGAAAGTTGCTTAGGGTGTGTATGGCTCGCTGATAAAGGGAGTAATATCTGGTTGGGATTGCACCGCCAGGGCAAACAGTGACAGATGATTGGCTTGGCCGCACAGTTGCTGATTGTCGTCCTTAGCCAGGGCTGGAAGATCGGTCCATACCGGATGGGCCTGCCCGTCGTCATAGTACTGGATCCTGTAGGCATGGGGGTTCGCCTGATACTTCCGCCAGTCAGCTTCACTCAACGCGAAGCACACATCGATAGGGCTCGGAAAGGTGTAGTCGGGCACCAGTGTGCGAGTACTGTCATAGAACTCGATGTTGATCACCCGCGGTCGCCGCCAGTCTGGCCCCGCCTCCGGGAACAAGTCCGGCTCCTGTTGGATCAAGGAGATGAATCCTCCCTGCGCAAAAGAGCCTGCTGGCATGTATACAGCGATTTCTAGGTCCGGCAGCCGCATCTCCATCTCGGCGCCTTGCACGACCTCGGCGGTCGTCTGTTGTAGGATCGGTGACCCTGTGCTTAGACTGCTTTCAGGCGGGAGCAGACCCTGCCACACGAGCAAGCCAAGGACAACTATGATCAGTGCGCCCAAGATGGTGGCGGTGCGAATGATGAGCAAGCGTCGTCTGCGGCTAGCCACTTCTGCTGGCATCGGGGGAATGGCTTCCTCACCGCGATACACCGGGCAGTCAACGTATGCGGGTTGGACGCAATAATTGGACTGATGGTCAAGAGTGATCTCGGCGGGGAGCGAGTTGGCATAGCAGCGATTAGAAGGATGCGGGTAAGCATAATGCGTCTCCGGGTCCTCAATGAGGCGCAAATAAGAACACAACCATGTTGCTTTGAGGTGATCTGATTTCACGATGAGATCAACTCCTAATGAGTGCTGCCAGAGGGCTGCGCGGGTACATCAAGAGGTGGTAGTTGCACCCCGGCGGCCTCGCCGGGCACTTGGGATAGGTTGGTGGTAGTCAGCGGAGGCTGTGCCGTCATCCACTGCGCGCCATCAAAACGCATGAACATCACCTCTGCGTTGATCTTCCACCACGTCCCGCTGGCGTCCTGCCGCCGCAGTTTCTGCGGCTCTGCAGCGAACTATTGCGGACTGAGCTGTCCCGCCTCTCTTGTGGCCCGCACCTGTTGATATCTCTATTGGAACTAATCAAACAGACCATCCACAGATGGCCCTCCCTGGATAAGCTGGAAACTTGGCCACTGGCTGACAAACCTTCATTTTGCATTGGCTAGTGACGTCACAGAGCAGAATGGAGGTTGTTGCGGTACTACTTGGCGAATGCGCCCTGCAGGCCTCAGCGGCTCGGCCTCCTCCGGCGCGTTTCGTGCTCCAGAATCTGCGCCAGGTGTCTTCCAACCATTTGCCCTGCACGCCTTCCTTTTCCGCAACCGAGGCCCTGTGCAAAGTATACGGCGCGTCGGTGCTGGAGGCAATAGCCCAGTTCTTTAATCCCCGGTGCTCGTGACCCGGCCCCCAAGACTTCATCCAACTGTTGGGCTAGGTTCGGGGAACGGAGACAGGTGCAACTGCCAAGCTCGCGGAGTCGCCTTTCCTTTTCTGATTGCAATTTGGTTGCAGATAGAGATCACAGGCTATGGACGCTGTGGACGGATTTTGCCGTAGTTTCGGAACCAGATACACGCTTTTTCACGCAATAGACGCTATGGACATACTTGGGAACAACTGTTAATCAGCGGGTTCAGGGCTCAAGTCTTCCAGGCGATCACACCAAGTAAGGTCTCGTAACCGTATGTTTTGTGGATTGAGCCATAAATGGGGGATTGGAAAACCGTAAGAACCAATCTCGGGTGCAATTGAATGCAGATGCGATCAGCTACTTGATATTGGAACATAACACCGCGGGGGCGCTCTCCTGGAACCGCGCGCTTTGCGGCCATCAGTAGCTGCGCTTGGACCGCGAAAAGCAGGATGCGGATGGGCGCTGGCCCCTCGAGCATTACTGCAACGGCAAGACCTGCATGGACTTCGGCGAGAAGAAACAGCCCAACAAGTGGGTGGCACTTCGCACCCTGCCGCGTGCTCAAGGTCGCGGCTTAATCGTCTACTGGCTCATCGCCTGCGCATCGTCCTCGGTAGACGCCTTAACTCGCTACCACGGCGGCGATAGTTCCAGTGTTCCAGATAGATCTGCTAGGTTGGAAACACACAGCCCGGGCGTCGTCCGGGCTGTGCGCAAACTCCCGTGCTTTCCTCCTTGCCCTATGGCCTGCTCACCAATATGCGGTTGTTCATGTTGATCGAGTCATACCAGGGGAACCAATATTCTGACGTGAGCTGATCCGCCGGGTAGCCCATCACCTCGTTGAAGCTGTCTTCCGGCACGGTAAAGACGCGCTCGCTGGTGAACACCGGAATGTCGCTCACCACATGCACCGGCCCGCCGATCGTGCCGATCCAGCGCGGCTGCACGTTCGTCCCCGCCGGTATGCTGAACGGACTGCCGGGCTGCTCCACTCCCCCAATGTAGATGTGCGCGGTCGCCGTGAGACTGGCGCTCGGGTTGCCCACAAGGATCCAGGTGCGCACGTTGTCCCCGCCCACGCTCGGGTAACCATGGTCGTACCAGGGGAACCAGTACTCCGTCGTGAACTGATCGAACGGAGACCCCATCACCTCGTTGAAGCTGTTGCTGCTCCCCGAGAGCGTCCACTGGCTGGCCACAATATTCACGCTGTTCGTCGATACCACTCGCACGGGACCCGTCAGCGTGCTCGCATAGCTCTTCGAGATCGTCTGGTCGTGAGGGATCGAGTACGACCCTTCCTTGACCGCACCAATGTAGATATCCACATTGGCAGTCTGACTGGAGCTGGTGTTTCCCACCTTGATGCTGGTGTCCATGTTGATCGAGTCGTACCAGGGGAACCAGTATTCGGTCGTGAACTGGTTGGCCGGGTAGCCCATCATCTCGCTGAAGCTGTCGTCCGGCACCGTGAAGACCCGCTCACTGGCAAACACAGGAATATTGCTCGATACGTGCACCGGCCCACCGATCGTCCCGATCCAGCGAGGGGTCACCCGATCCCCCGCCGGGATGCTGAAGGGGCTGCCCGGCTGCAACTGCCCGCCGATGTAGATGTTCACGTTGGCTGTCACGCTGGCGCTCGGATTCCCAACGAGGATCCAGGTTCGCACGTTATCCCCGCCCGCTGTTGGATATCCGTGGTCATAGTACGGGAACCAGTAGTCGGTCGTGAACTGATCGATGGGATAGCCCATCGTCTCATTGAAGCTGTTGCCGGGGCCTGAGAGCACCACCTGACTGGTGAAGATCGAATCGCCGTTCTCGTCCTTCACCTTCACCGGACCGTTGAGGCGTCCCAAGTAGGACTGCGAATGGGTTTGTCCGCTTGCAAGCTCATCGTTTCCCATAAGTGAGTCAGAAAGCGAGACGCTGACCACCGGCCCCTGATAGACAATGCGATAGACGCTGCCGCCGAGATCTACCAGGTACAGGTCGCCGTCTTCATCCTGACCAAAGCTGGAAATGCTATAGGGCGTGTCGACGAGCTGCTCCACCGTCCAGCCCCCGTCGTAGTGCAGGCTCCACACTTTACCGCTGCAATAGTCCCCATAGAAATAGCGGCCATAGAGCGAGGGGAAGTGGGAGCCGCGATAGACGTAGCCACCAGTTACTGCGCATTCGGGGTTGTGGCCGTACTCGGTGACGGGCAGCGTGGTCACGTTGAGCGGATCACAATTGGTCGACGGATTGTAGCAATGGAAGCCTTCCATCAGGCGCCAGCCATAATTCTCACCGCCCGGGTCCCCCGCCGGCTGGAAATCTATCTCCTCCCAGGCGCTTTGGCCAACGTCACCGACGTACACGTCGCCGGTCAGTCGATCGAACGAGTAGCGCCAGGAGTTGCGGAGGCCATAGGCCCAGATCAACTTCGTGTTCGCATTGGGACTTGAAAAGAATGGATTGCTGGAAGGCGCCGCATAGGGAGAGGCCGAGTCGACATCCAGGCGAAGAAGCTTGCCAAGCAGGACACCCAAATTCTGCGCGTTATTGGGTGGATCGCCGCCACTGCCGCCATCCCCCGTGGACCAGTAGAGATAGCTGTCCGGACCAAAAGCCAGCATGCCTCCATTGTGGTTGCCCTGCGAGGGGTGCTCGATGGTGAGCAGGACGCTGCCGCTGGCGGACGAGGCGACATCCGGATTGGTGGATACCGTGTACCTCGCCAACGTCAAAATCGAGCCGACTGAATCACCGGGTCGTGGTGCGGTGTAGGTCACGTAGAAGTAACCGTTCGAGGCGTACGAGGGATGAAAGGCGAGCCCCAGCAGACCCTGCTCGGAGTTCGTGCTCTTGACGATGGAACTGATGTCAAGAAAAGGTTGCGACAGAAGGGCGCCGTTCTTGACGATGCGGATACGCCCAGGCTTTTCCAAAATGAACAATCTCCCCGAGCCATCGCCGGCATTGCTCAGGAACACCGGAGAGCTTAACCCGCTGGCGACCTGTTGAAACGCCAGATTGGCCGGGTCAATAACTGGTACGCCGGACCGAAGCAAGGAGGCAGGGCCAGGATCTACGCTCTGCCCGGCGCGTGAGCAGCGAAGCTCCCGGTCACGTTCGGCGCCGAGAGCAGCATGCTCGCAACAAGAATTATCGGGGCCAACTTAGATATCGAGCACAGGCCGACAGTGTGACACATGGCTCCTCCTTCCGCAAGACGCAGCGAAGGCAGCGGAAGCAACCGGCTTTCCTGAGACACGCTTCAAGCCAGAATTCTAATCCTCGCTGGTATGGGCTCGACGCACAGCCAAGGGGGGTATTTGCTGTCTTACAGCGCGCACCGCCGCCGGCGCGCCACCCCGAATTCAGCAGAGGCATGCTGAGGGCGCGAACCAGCGCAGCCCGACCGGCTGCAGCCGCCACGAAAGGCAAGTCCCCCAATGGGACGGTTGACACTCCTGCATAAACTAATGGCCGAGGCCTCACTGGCATATCAGGAGCGGGCTTCATCGCTGGGGGCGGCGGCGCGTGTTCGATTGGGGAGGTCGCGGGCAGCTTGATCAAGCCGCCTGCGTCAACCGAGAGCTTCGAAATGCCCAGCGCAGACCAGCCGCGTTGTGGCGTGGAGCGCCAGCAGTCAGTGGACGGAGTCCATCAGCGCCAGCTTCAGCTCGTGTGCCCAAGCCGGGGCGGTCAGCCCAAAGACTGTCCGTGCAGCGGCTGCAGTCGAGCGCCGAGAACATCGGCCGCCTGGCGGGCGTCGGAATATCGGACGTAACGGCCCGCCGTACCTCTTTGGCCGTTTGTTCCTCAGGCTTCGGATCAAGCCGAAGGATCTCGCGCGCCCAATCGTACCTGCTGGCGTAACCATCGCCCGCGAGGTGGTACAGCCCGCGTGCGCTCGGCCACATAGTCCTTGCCGTGAGTCAAGACGTGCGCCGTCAACTGGGCCAGGGTGCGCGCCCACGTGGGATTGGCGATCTGGTCATCCACGATGTGAAGTACTTCATGCTTGCGCGCCCATGACAGGACCTTGGTCACGAAATTGTTGCCGCGCATGCTGTAGAGCCAGGCGGTGCGGAAAATCAGATAGGCTCCGCCAACCTCTTGCACCGCCCGCTCCCCCGCCAATTTGCTGGCACCATAGACATTCACGGGGCTCGGAGCATCCGGCTCGACATACGGTGCCCCCTTCTTGCCGTCGAACACGTAGTCGGTCGAATAGTGAATCAGCGGCGCATCCATGGCTGCCGCTTCCTCTGCCATGATCCCGGGAGCGGTGGCATTGATGGCGAAGGCCTTCTCGCGGTCGCGCTCGGCGCCGTCCACATCGGTGTAGGCCGCCGCATTGACGACGAGTTCGGGTCGCAGCTCCCGCAGGCGCTGCCGCAGCAGATCGGCATTGCCCAGGTCGACGTCCTCGAAATCGAGGGCGGTGATATCACCCAACGGAGCCAGGGTACGCTGCAATTCCCAACCGAGTTGGCCATTCTTCCCGAATAGAACGATCCTCATGACTCCTCATGTGCCAGTCGCTGCAGATAGTAGGCATAGCTGTTTCCAGCCATGGCGGCAGCCAGCGCGGCCAACTGCTTGGCGTTGATGTATCCCATGCGATAAGCGATCTCTTCGGGGCATGAGATCATCAATCCCTGCCGTTCTTGCACCGCCTGCACAAAACTCGCCGACTGCAGCAGCGATTCGTGGGTACCGGCATCCAGCCAGGCGACCCCGCGCCCCAGCACTTCCACCCGGAGCGCGCCCTGCTCCAGATACATGCGGTTCAGGTCAGTAATCTCCAGCTCGCCGCGGGCAGATGGCTGCAGACGCGCGGCGAACTCCACCACCCGCGCATCGTAGAAATACATGCCGGGCATCGCGAACTGCGATTTCGGATGCGCCGGCTTTTCCTCGAGGCTCAGCACCTTTCCGCCTGCGTCGAATTCGATGACGCCGTAGCGCTCGGGGTCGCGCACCGGGTAGGCAAAGACCAGAGCCCCTTCGGTGAGCGCCGCGGCGCGAGTCAATGTCTCGGGCAAGCCGGTGCCGAAGAATACGTTGTCGCCCAGGATCAGGCAGGCGGGCTGTCCGCCGACGAACTCCGCACCGATGCGAAATGCGTCTGCAAGGCCGCGCGGCTGGAGTTGCTCCGCGTATGCGAAGCGCAAGCCCCAGTTGAGGCCGTCGCCCAGCAACCGCCGAAAGAGGGGCAGGTCCTCCGGCGTGCTGATCACGAGGATTTCGCGGATGCCGGCAAGCATCAACATCGACAACGGATAGTAGATCATCGGCTTGTCGTACACCGGCAGCAACTGCTTGCTGATCGGCACGGTAAGCGGATGCAGCCGCGTGCCGCGGCCGCCCGCCAGGATGATCCCTTTCATGCGGGCTTCTCCCTCTTGTCGTAGTTGCGGTCCATCCAATTGCGATACTCGATCTGCTTCTGAATGGCGGCGCTCCATTCGGTGTGCGAAAGGAACCACTCCACTGTTGATCGCAAACCCTCTTCCAGCGAATGACGAGGTTTCCAGCCAAGCTCGCGACTTATCTTCGTGATGTCCATTGCATAGCGGCGATCATGGCCCGGCCGGTCTGCCACCGATTGGATCAAATGGCGATACGAGTCAGCGACGGGTTGCAGCTCGTCAAGGATGTCGCACAGGCTCTCTACGATCGGCAGCATTGGTCGGCTGGTTTCCGCCGCCGATATTGTATGTTTCGCCGGCATTGCCCCGGTCCAGGATCGTTTCGATGGCCTCACAGTGATCCTCCACGTAAAGCCAGTCGCGTACTTGCTGCCCGTCGCCGTAGAGCGGCAGCACCTTGCCCGCCAAAGCATTGAGGATGATCAAGGGAATGAGCTTCTCCGGGAATTGATATGGGCCGTAGTTGTTTGAGCAGTTGGAAATTGTCGCCTGCAAACCGTAGGTGTGTCCGTAGGCTCGGACCAAATGATCGCTTGCCGCCTTTGTGGCCGCGTACGGGGAATTGGGGGCATAGGCCGTCGTCTCTGTGAACGGCGGCGCATCGGGTGACAGTGACCCATATACCTCATCTGTGGAGACGTGATGGAATCGATGAGCGATGTTGAGGGCTTTTTGTTCGACCAGCCAATACTGCCGGGCCGCTTCGAGCAGCGTGAACGTGCCCATCACGTTGGTCTGGATGAACGGGTCCGGCCCGAGGATGGACCGATCCACGTGTGACTCGGCCGCGAAATGCACGACGGTATCGATGCGGTAGCGCCGCAATAACTCGTCCACCAGGGTGCGGTTACAGATGTTGCCCTCGATGAAGGTATGCCGTCCCTCAGCGGGCAGGCCACGGAGATTCTCACGGCTACCCGCGTACGTCAGGGCGTCCAGGTTGATGACGTTGCAGTCCGCCGCATGGCCAAGCAAATGGCGCACAAAATTCGAGCCAATGAAGCCAGCGCCGCCGGTCACCAGAACATTCTGCATGGATGCCTCAACGTGTCACCCTGCTTCGCGAACCCCGGCGATCAGTCGTAGACCTCGGCCTGAGCCAGCGGTGTGGCCGTCCGATCCTTCTCGGAGAGCAGAGGCTCCCGACCGACCGGCACAGGCCACTGTATGCCAATTGCCGGGTCGCTCCATAGAAGCGACCGTTCCCACTCCGGGGCATAGTAGTCGGTGGTTTTGTACAGCACCTCGGCCCAGTCGCTGACCACATAGAAGCCATGAGCGAACCCGGGCGGAATCCAGAGTTGGTCTTTTCTTTCGGCCGACAAATGGACGCCAACCCAGCGGCCAAATGTGGGCGAGGTTCTGCGCAGATCGACGGCGACGTCGTAAGCCTCGCCGACCACGAGGCGCACCAGCTTGCCTTGCGGTTGTCGAATCTGGTAATGCAACCCCCGGAGGGAGTCCTGCCGCGAACCCGAGTGATTGTCTTGAACGAAGGCCGCATTGATACCGGCTTTCAAGAATTGGTCCTTGTGATAGCTCTCCAGGAAGAAGCCGCGCGCGTCGCTGAATACGCGTGGCTGGATAAGAATGACATCCGCGATGTCAAGAGGTATGAAGCGCATGGGGGTCGGGTGCAGCGCCCGGGCTAGGCGGCCCGGTACTCCTCTATGACATTGGCGGCAGTTCCCAGGGCAGCAATCCTGCCGTGTTCAAGCCATGCCACCCTGCTGCACAATGCCTGGATGCTCGTCATATCGTGGGTTACCATGAGCGTGGTTGTGCCGCCATCCCGAAACGATTGCATGCGAGTCTGGCACTTGCGTTTGAAGGCCTCGTCCCCGACCGCCAGCACCTCATCCACCAGCAGTACTTCGGGCTGCCAGGCGGTCGCGACGGCGAAGCCGAGGCGCGCCACCATGCCGCTCGAGTAGGTGCGCAGAGGTGCTTCGATGAAGCTTCCAAGTTCGGCGAATTCGATGATCTCATCCATGCGAGCTTCAAGCTCGCGGCTGGAACGCCCAAGAAGCGTGCCGTTGAGCAGGACGTTCTCACGACCCGTTAGCTCGGGGTGAAAACCGGCGCCCAATTCGAGCAGCGGCGAGACACGGCCTCGTACATACACCCGCCCGGTGGTCGGAACGAGGACGCGTGACACGACTTTGAGCAAGGTGCTCTTGCCCGCGCCGTTGCGACCGATGATGCCAAAGATCTCTCCCCGTTGGATTTCCAAGTCAACACCGGCCAGGGCCTGAAAGTCGATGTAAACCACGCGGCGCTGCAGACGACGAATGGCGTACTCCTTGAGAGTATTCAGGCGTTCCCGTGGCGCCTGATATACCACCGTTACACCCTGAAGCAAGACTGTGGCAAGCGGTGCAAGCCCAGGCGCCGGCACGTGCTGGGCCTCAGAGACGGTAAGTGAATTCATCGGCACGGGAAGTGAAAACCAACCAGCCCAAGAGCAGGGTGAACACCGCAATTCCGGTCGCGGCGGCCAACAAGGAGCCAGCCGGCCATACTCCTTCGTAAACAGGCGCCTGGAATAATCGAACCATGTAGTACATAGGATTAAGATGAAAGAACCAGAAGCGGTACGCTTCCGGAATGATTTCCACCGGATAGATGATAGGCGTCAGGTACAGCCACCCGATCAAGGCAACTTGATACATTTCCGCCACATCCGGGAAGTAGATGGCCCAGGCAGAAAACAGAAGTCCGACTCCGAGAGAAAACGCCACGAGAAGCGCGACCGATATGGGCAAGAAGAGGAGCGGCCAGCCAAGCGGAAGGCCAACTGCCAGGACAATCAACAACAATGGAACAAGAGAAAGCACGAGGTTGACCAATCCCGTGCCAATAGCCGAGACCACGAAGGCGGTCCGGGGCATATAGATGCGCTGCAGGAGTGAACTGCCCCATACCATCTGGGTCATCGCGGCAGACGTCGTTTGAGAGAAGAAAGTCCACGCGACCAAACCACAAAGAATGTAGGCGGGGTAACCCTGCACCGACTTGAACAGCTGACCGAAAACGATTGTCAGGATGATCATCATGCCCAACGGATTGAGCATGGTCCAGGCGATGCCCAAAGCGGAACGCTTGTAGCGCGAGACGATGTCGCGCCTCACCAACTGGTAGATAAGATCCCGGTACTGCAGGAGGCCGCGCAGTTCCTCCAGCGCGACCGGGCCGCGTTTCAGGCTGTCGTAGACCTGGGTATTTTCGCTGAGGGTCTCGGCTTGCATTGCACAGTCACTGATTGAGAGGATCTTGCCCGGATCGAGGTCGTATGATTGAACCTCGTACGGCCTGAGCTTCAGCGTCCCGGCCCTGGAAGGAACGTGCCCGAATCCGGGTTGAACGCATGGAAGTTTATCATAGTCAATGTGCCTGAAAAAAAGGAAGGAGCCGTGCAAAACCGAATCAACAATTGAACGGGAATTCAAGATTGATTCACGGGTCGCGCGCATGGCCTATTCGCTGATTGAGTGGCCGTTTGGCCCGGGGAGATAGCTTCCGTCGAGAGTTCGTGCGGCCCAAAGCAATGGTCACGGGCCCGCACCGAGTATGGTCAATTTCGAGTCCAACGCAGGGAAGTTTATCACAGTCATTCTCGACAAGAACAACGCCAACCTGCGGACGGGGAGCCAAGATTGCAGCGTGGTCGCATAGGTGCCCTCGCTAATCCGTGGAATAGAAACGGAGCCTTCTGAGCTTATGTCCGGGCCACCATCTCTTCCGGCTTTTGCCCTCTCGCGTAGAAAGGCCAACGCGTCAGGAGATCACAGCAGTTGCTCGCAGCTTTCGCGTACTTGTGTCCTGCCACAGTCCGAGCACGCCGACGACCTGCCACAATTCCATCCATGACCTGAGCCGCCTCCGATTGCATGCTAACTGTAGCATGCGCATACGTGTTGAGCGTGATCGCGGCGTTTGCGTGGCCCAAGACTCGGGAGACAACGACCGCAGGAACACCATGTCCAAGCATCAAGGTGGCAGCTGAGTGCCTGAGATCATGGAATCGTATTCGTCGCAGACCTGCTTGGCTCAGCACCCTGGCGAAATCCCGCTGCAGGTCGGTCTTGGCAAACGGCGTACCAACACTGGACGGAAAGAGCAATCCATTTGCCCGCCAGTGACTCCTGTTTTCTAGAAGCCTGATTGATTCTTCTTTCATGCCGTTTCAATTCTGCGAGCATCGCGGAGCCCAGAAGAATTGTCCTCCTGCCGGAGCGTGTTTTCGGCTGTGCCGAAATCGTTCCCCGACCCGGGATATCCTGTATCTGCCGCCGGACGGCGATTGTCCCGGCGGCCCAATCGATATCCGACCACATCAAGTCCTCGTAGCTCCGAGGCTCGCATGCCGGTGGCGATGGCCAGTTGGTATAGAGGCTTCGATACCGGGACTGGCTGGGCCGCCCCTAAGAATGCGACGATTTCTTGCTCATCCAAAGTGGCGTATTCCGCTGCGGGCGCTTCGCGGCGGCGCCGCGCCGTCCATTGGATTCTTGCCCAAGATGCCCCGCCTTGACGGCATGCTGCATAGCCGCGTGCAATACGCGGTGGGCATACGCCAGGTTGAATGGTCCAACTCCCTGTGTTCGCAATTGATCGTAGAACTCTTCCACTAGCACTGAGGACTCAGATCCCCAAGCTTCTTCTTTCCCAAGCCAGGCACGATGTATAAGGAGAGCAATTTTTCGTATTGGTAGATCGTATTCGGCCGCAGAATCTTTCTCTTGAGTACCATCCATTCATCCAAGTACTGCTGAAGACTAGGGGCTGTGGCTTCGAGAGCCAATCCGGGTGTCAGTTTGATCCAGTATTCTCTGCATCCATTCGGAGCACTCCGTTCGGCTGCCCACCACGAAGCCCATCCGTTTCCCAGCGCTCAGGACCTGCGCCTTCCACGTGCCGTTTGCCTGCTGAAATATCGTGCATTCCTGCTTCCCAGTTCTGTCCGCCATTTGAGCCACTCCTTCCTGCAGCAGTCTCAAGAAAGGCCAATCGTGCCATCAGTCTGATGTTGTGAGTGGTGCTCGGACTTCACTTTCCCCCACCGCCTACCACCAATTTGATTTTACTCCCGATACATCAGTGCAGCAAGGGCTCGACGGATGACCAGCTCGACGACTCACATGATGGACTGAGACGCGAAGGACGAGGCTAGGCGATGGCATGCACGGGAGGGCCCAGATAGACTGCAAAGGTGACCAGCGAAAAAGCCGGCAGCCGTCCAGATGCAATCGGAACTTCAGCTGCCCGCACATGCAGGCCAGACAGATTGCGACAGACCAGCCGCGCCGTCTTGCACATTGCCTCCCGAAACAGGTACTTGGTGAGGTCGGCGAGCGCCGGGCAATAACGCATGCCTGCGGCCGGGACTGCGAACGATCTCAGGCGATTCTGCATCTTGATAAGGCGCGACGTTGTTCCCGAGCCCGGGCAGCGGCGGTTTTCGCTTTCTCAGCGCTCCTCTGGGATTTTTCCGAGGACAGTCTGCAAGATGCCCCGCCGCACATTCGGTCGCTCGCGGCATACTCAATGGCCCCGCCTGTATTGTCATTCAGTACAATCCAACCTGGCTTCCAAGAACGGACCGGCTGCACACCCCGCCGCATGCCAGGTCATTTGCAGGCAGCGATGTGGCAGCAGTCGCACGTGTCTGGGAGACGTCGGCCATCGTGTCGGTGCCTAGACCCCGTGGCTGAAGGTCTTTGATGACCTGTCGGTAGTCGTCGCACCTTCTGTTCCAGCTCGCTGAGCTCGACGGCATCGATGCTGTTGAAATCTTCAGCGAGTGATTCGACGATTTGAACTTGCGCAACCCACGGATAAATCCGAAGCATTACTTCCGGTTGCACGTTGTATTCCTGGCAAACCGCTTTCCAAGCCTCGCGGGCTTCCAAAATCCAACGCTGAAACAGATGGATGCCCTCATCTGGGCCAAGTCGCCAACTGGGAGTTTGCCGGCTCTTCGCGGCCAACAGCCATGCACAGCAGCAGTCCGGCTTCCAGTTGAGAGGCGAGATAGAAATTTGCCAGAAACCTGAAACCTTCCTGCAAACCGGCGTAGTCGGGCAACCGTAGCGACTCTGCGCGGACCTGAGGTGGCCAGTGCCAGCACTTCCGTCTGGTCATTCCGCCGATCGCGCCCAAGTAATGGCCGAGAATGGCGCCTTCGACGTCAGTTTAGCGTATTGCCGGCGCAGATCTTCGGAGTTCATTTGCGCTCCCAAATCTTGAGGGCGGCCTGAATTGCAGCCGATCTATTGTCAAAGTCTCCCGCCTTGAAGGCGTCCATGTAGGCCGCGGCGAGGGCAACAAGTAACTTGCCCCGCACGACGGAATTTTCGGATGCTAGGGTTTCCATCAAGGTGTAATCCAGGATGGCCAAGACGTCGCTCCATCGTCCGGACCTCCTCCGGCAATTTCGATCGGTCACCCGCATGGTCGACGCGCTGACGCTGCCCTCCAAGTTGGCGAGCCTGGGAGCGGGCCTGCTGCTGGTCCGACGAGTGGAAGAAGCAAAGGTCGCCCCCCTTCAGCGCTCGCGCTTGACACGGTTGCCCGCTGGCCGTCTGTGCTCGTGCAACGCGACACGTCAGATTCCCCCGAGCGCCGCGAGCGTGTGTGCGAACGCTCTCGTGATTGGTGTGTCCGGTCGCGAATCTCGCCAGCGCCAGGCGCGGCCGACGCCCACCACGCATATGGCCGGTCGCACGTTAGCAAGAACGCACAACTCTTTCAATGCGGTCATGATGAGCAATACTACACGCGCTCGTTGGAAAAATGCCACGTACCACCGGGTACATTCCGGTGCAGTGTTGGTTACGGGATTTCTCGCTCTTGCTTGTACCGGCGGTGTGCCTGTTTTACTGTGCTTAGGGAAACGCCCGCCAGTTAGGCGATCTCCTTCAACCCTACGTGGCCCCCGGCCTCATGGTCGGCATGATAGTAGTCCAGTAACACCGGGAGGCGGGTACCGCGAGGCGGCACCGGAGGCTTCTGCAGGCGTGCCCTCACGAGCCCGGTCAGACGTTGCATACTCAGCCACAACTGGCACCAGATCCTCGAAGAACTTGCGTAGAGTTGGTTTCGCGCTTCGCACAAACAGGGTCGATATCTCCGTGCCGATCTTGCCGACGATCAGCACCCCGACGCGGTGGAAGTAGCCGACCTGTACGTGCTCGTCGGGCGGACCCAGCCTGCCCCCCGACTTCGTAAACCGTTTTCTACCCACTTCCAATTCAATGAAACCGCGCACATTCTCGCGGCCAGGCCCGTTTGAGTACCAACCAGCAGGCCACTTGCCCATCGTTTCAAGGTCCAAGATAATCTTGAGCAGCTGGGCTTGGGAACAGGGAAACTCAATCACCTTATCCATGGCTGTGTCCTCCATCACCGAGAGTCGCCGTCAACTGAACCATGCGCGAATAATATACTAGAACTCGGACCCCCAGCCATGGTACGGGGGCTCCCGGCCTCATATAGTCAAGCTGTCTGGAGTGATGCATTGTGAATTTCGTCACAACACTTGCTCTGGTAATGAAGAACCATGCAAACCTAGTAGCCCCTCCGCCCTCGAGCAGCGAGACAACTGAGATCTGGCAATGCACTGCGCCGGAGCGAATTGGCCGCTGAGCCGGGTCGCGCCTTGCATGCAGGCCCGAGAAACGCAAGATGGCCTCCTGCTCTGTAGAGCAGGAGGCCATCGGTCTCACAAGGCTGCGTCGCCGTCCTGTGAACTGCCACGGCACGCGCAGTGCCGGTGGCTCGTCTTAGGTTTAGTACTCTGGCATCGGCGGAGGCGCCGGCTTCTCCTTCTCGGGGATATCCGTCACGAGCACATCCGTTGTCAACATCATGGCCGCGATGGATGAGGCGTTCTCAAGCGCACCGCGCACGACCTTGACCGGATCAATGACGCCGTCTTCAATCAGGTCCGAGTACTTGCCCGTGAGGACGTTGTAGCCAATGTTCTTGTTCTTCTGATCCGCGGCGTTGCGGCGGACCGTGTCAATGATCACGGAGCCGTCCTGCCCGGCGTTGGACGCCAGCTTGCGGATGGGGGCTTCGAGAGCCTTTCGGACAATGTTGATGCCCACACAAGTCTCCTCGTCAAGGTCACTGCCCTTCAGCATGCGGTCCAGCTTCGGCATGGCAAGCAGCAGGGAAATCTCACCACCAGCCACGATGCCCTCTTCCTGGGCCGCTCGGGCCGCAGAAAGCGCGTCTTCCACGCGATGCTTCTTTTCCTTGAGCTCGGTCTCCGTCGGTGCGCCCACCCGGATGATGGCAACGCCACCACTGAGTTTGGCCAGCCGCTCGTTGAGCTTTTCCTTATCGTAGTCGCTGGTGCTCTTCTCGATCTCGGCGCGGATTTCCTTGATGCGCCCTTCGATCGCGGACTTGGTGCCTTTGCCGCCGACAATGGTGGTGTTTTCCTTGTCGGAGACGACTTTCTCGGCGCGGCCCAGATCTTGAACGGTGGCCGTCTCAAGCTTGCGCCCGGTCTCCTCGGCAATGACCGTACCGCCGGTGAGCGTCGCGATGTCCTGCAGCATAGCCTTGCGGCGGTCGCCGAAGCCCGGGGCCTTGACGGCGGTGACGTTCAGCATGCCGCGCAGCTTGTTGAGCACGAGGGTGGCAAGGGCCTCCCCATCGATGTCCTCGGCAATAATGACGAGGTCGCGCTTACCGACCTGCACCAGCTTCTCGAGCAGCGGAACGATATCCTGGGCGGCAGAAATCTTCTTTTCGTTGATCAGGATATACGGGTCAGAGATGACAGCTTCCATCTTGTCGGCGTTGGTGATGAAGTACGCCGAGAGGTAGCCGCGGTCGAATTGCATGCCCTCGACGAAGTCCTTCTCGTCGCTCATGGACTTGGATTCTTCGACGGTGACCACGCCATCCTTGCCGACCTTGTCCATCACGTCAGCAATCAGTTCGCCGATCTTCGGATCGGCTGCCGAGTTGCTGGCCACGGAGGCAATTTCTTCCTTGGTGTCGATCTTGACCGACATCTTGCGAAGCTCCTCGACCACGGTTTCGGTGGCCAAGGCGATGCCGTTCTTGATCAGCATGGGGTTGTAGCCGGCTTCCAAGGCTTTGAGGCCTTCGTTGACGATGGCATGGGCCAGTACGGTGGAGGTGGTCGTGCCGTCCCCGGCGATGTCGTTGGTCTTGGAGGCCGCTTCCTTGAGAAGCTGGGCGCCCATGTTTTCAAAGGGGTCTTCGAGCTCAATTTCCTTGGCAACCGAGACACCATCGTGTGTAATCGTCGGTGAACCGAACTTGCGATCGATTGCGACGTTGCGGCCCTTGGGGCCGAGAGTTGCGCCGACCGCGTTCGCGACGACGTTCATGCCGTTCCTCAGCTTGCGGCGCGCCTCTTCCGAAAAAACAAGTTGTTTTGCAGCCATGTTTGATATCCTCCGCTTCTAGCTCTCGACTATAGCCAAGAGGTCGCTTTCGCGCATAATGAGCAACTTCCGGGCATCGAGTTTGACTTCGGTGCCGGAGTACTTGGCGAACAGCACCTTGTCACCGACCTTGACATCCATCGGAACGCGGGCGCCCTTGTCGTCGCGGTCGCCGGGCCCCACGGCCAACACCTTGCCTTCCTGGGGCTTCTCTTTCGCGGTCTCGGGCAGAATAATGCCTCCAGCGGTCATCTCTTCCTGTTCAATCGGTTCGATGATTACGCGCCCGCCAAGAGGTTTGAGCTTGAGCTTGCTTGCCATCTTTTCGACCTCCTTAGATATGTGTTGCGGTTCTGAAATAAGCGCCAAATTAGCACTCTTGTCATCCGAGTGCTAAGTCATGATAACGAATTCACAAGCCACCGTCAAGTGGTGCGGCAGTTTTCTTACAAATCTCTGATGCTGTTCCCCCTCCGGTCGCCGGGCAGGCGAGGATCGATCAGGGCGTGGGTGCCTCGACAGGACCTTCCGTCGGATAGGGCGTCGAGGTGGCAGCTGTTGTCGGCTCTCCCGGTACCGGCGTCATGGTCGGTTGTGTGAACGCCGGTCCGCCGCCGGAGCACTCCAGTTGAGCCGCCGTGATGTTGGTGGTGATATCCGTTCGCTGAGCTTCGTACCCGCTGGCCCGAACCTGGTTGATTATGCCGAGTGCGATCGGGCAGTAGCTTGGATCTCGAGGTCCGAGGGCCGCCAGCACAGAGAAATAGACTTGGTAGTAGTCCACAGAGCCCAAGGAGAGAGGCAGGCCGGCAACTTGCACGGCGGGGTGTTGATCATCGCAGCCGCCGAGGCCGCGGCCGGTGCAGGAAATCTCCCCACTGCAGCCAGAGACAGCACATTGCAGGGCAGGGATCGAGCCCTCGTAATTCCGGGATTTGAAGTAGATTATGCCGAGTTGGCCGTAGAAATCGGCGTTGTCGGGCTGGAACTCAAGCGCTTTCTGGACGTTGCGCGCCGCAATGAAATATTCGCCTTCCTGGGAGTAAGTCCTAGCTATGGAAAGGTAGGGCGTGGGGTCCTGGATAAGCAGCTCGTCATTGATGCTGGCGGCCTTGGCGAAATACGTGAGCGAGCTGTCGAACAGCTGCTTCTGGTTCACTTCGTTGGGGCTTTGAAAACCAAGCTGCCTGTAGTTGGCGCCCGCCCTCAAGTAGAGGAACGTCAACTTGGGTGTGATCGCAATGGCCTTGTCGTATTCTTGAATGGCCTGGTTGTACTGTCCCAGCAACTCCAGCACGTAGGCATAGACGCGATGCACGTCCATCAGGGACGGATCGCGGCTGAGCGCCTGCTTGATGTATTGCTCTGCCTGCGTCCACTTCTGTTCGTCAACCAGGATTTCAGCGTAGAACGCCAGCGCCAGGGTGTTGGTGGCGTCCAGTTGGAGGGCACGGATGGCCTCCAAGTCAGCCTGGGTCAGATAAGCCTGGACCTGGGTATCATCCACGAGGCCAGGGTTCGCATTCCAATCCAGTGCGAAGGCAAGCACCGCGTGCGCGGTACTGTCATCCGGCGCGACCGCCGTCGCCTGCTTTGCGGAGCGAAGGGCCTCTTCAAGGCGGGCGCTGCGGTCGGCGTCCGTGGTCAAAAGGGCAGAGGAGTATGTCTGGATGCGGGCAAGGGCGGCCCAAGCCTCGCCATCATTGGGATCAAGCTTCACTGCCTGCTGGTAGGCGACGATGGCCTTATCCAGGTCGCCGGCAGTGAACTGCGCGGTGCCTTCGAGCGAATAGGACGTGGAGGTGCGCGTCGGAGCCGGCGGCGGCGAGAACGGCGACTTAATGCGGCCCTGCTGCAACTGAGTAACCAGCCAAATGCCGCCCAGAATCAACAGGCCCAGGAAGAATACGCGGTAGACACTGGACTCGGCCTTCCGATTGAAAATCGGGCGGCGAGGAGACAAATTCATGGCGTCGGGCTGCCCTCGGGGCCTCCGGTTGCCGGCGGCGTTTCAAAGCCTTGTGGTGCCTCCGTCGCCGTCGCCAGGGACGGCACCGGGGAGCCCAGAGTGGATTGGCAGTAGTTGATGGCTTCGTTCACGTTGGCGATGGATATGTCGTCGGTAGGTATAAGAGTCTGGACCGTCTGCGCGACCTGGAGCGTCTCGCCGCAGCGACCCACCTTTGAGAGCGCCAGCGCATACGTGAAGTAGATCTCAGCCACCCGGGGGGCGTCCGGCACCAACGGTATGGCTTCGACTTTTTGACCAGTGTCCGTGACCCCCCCGTTAACCGCCAGGCCCAATTCCTTCACCGCATCGCTGAACAGCGCCGTGTGATAGTACATTACTCCGAGGTTGCCATGGTACCTGGCGCTGGTGGGGTCATCCGTTACGGCGGTCTCTGCATATTGTCGTGCCTTCGCATATTCGCCGACCGTAGCATACGTTCGGGAAGTAAGGTAGTCCGGCATGGGGTCGGCCGGATTAAGGGCATTTGCATTGCTGAATTCCTGCACCGCCTGATCATAGATCCCCAGGGCGGTGTAGTTGATCCCCAGTTGCAGATGCAGATCCGGGATGTTCCCGTTGATCGCGATGGCGGCCTGATACTCGCGGACCGCGTCTTCGTAGTTGGCGGTGGCTTCAAGAACGTAGCCGCGGGCCCTGTGCGTGATAAGCGTGTCTGGAGCCAAGGCTTGCGCCACCTTCGATTCGTCGGCGGCCTTGAGTACACTGCCCGGACCCTCGTCCACGAGGATTTCGGCATAGAAGGCATGGGCGACAGCGTTGTTGGGATCAAGTTCCAAGGCGCGCTTGATGGAGGCCTCGGCTTCCAGCGGGTTGCCTTCAAAGTCCAGTGCCCAGGCTCGCACGGCGTGCGCCATGGAGTTGTCAGCGTTGAGCAAAAGGGCGTTTTCGGCGCTCGCCAGGGCCGCTTTGTAGTCCCCCGAGAATATCTGCACCTGGGCCATCGCCACATAGATGGAGGGGTCGTCAGGATTTACAGTAATCGCCTGCCCGTATACGTCGATGGCCTGGCTGAGCTTGCCGTCATTGAAAAGGTTCTGCGCCTCCGTTATGTAGGCCTCCAATGGCCGCGTGGGCGTGGCCGTGGCGGAGAAGTAAGCCGGCGCCGCAGGGATGACAACCCGGTCCAGGTAGAGGCCTGCCGCGATCAGCAAGGTAAGCAGTATGATACGGAACCAGTTGAAGTGCTGGCGCCGTCGATTCATGCTCCACTTGCTGCCTTTCAGGTACATACAGTTGTCCTTTAGGTGGAAAGCCCCCGCGCCCCCGACCCGATAGGCGTCGGCATCCAGGAACCTACCAATACACGAAGGCTTAAAGTATCTTACCATCCGCCGCGAGGCAGCGTCAAGCAGGGGCACTTATCCCCCTCTAAATCGGGGCGTGGACACCGGCACGGCGCGACCTCCGCAGCATCCAGCGGTGGGTCAGAATTCGCGGCGGCTTGGGATGGCTATGCTAGAATCCTTGTGTGCGATTCGACGTGTTCACGCTCTTGCCGGAGGTCTTCCCCCCGTATCTGGAAAGCAGCATCTTGCTGCGCGCTCGACAGCGTGGGATCCTGGACGTACGCGTGCACAATATTCGTGACTTCACGCACGACAAGCACCACACGACCGACGATGTTCCGTACGGCGGCGGTGGCGGCATGGTCATGAAGCCCGAACCGGTCTTTGAGGCCGTTGAAACCACCTTGGGCCTTGGGCAATCGGAAAGCCCTGCGTGTCCGGTCGTGCTGCTGACCCCGCAGGGTCGTGTTCTTTCTCAGGACCTTGCGCGGGAATGGTCACACCATGAAAGAATCGCCCTGATCTGCGGGCGCTACGAGGGCGTGGATGAGCGCATCCGCAAGCTGGCGACAGACGAAGTTTCCATTGGTGATTATGTACTCACCGGCGGCGAGCTTCCGGCCCTGATCGTCATGGACGCGGTGGCGCGGCTTCTGCCCGGGACCCTCGGCGACCCGGAGGGGGCGGTCGACAATTCGCACGCATCCGGCCTGCTTGAGTATCCGCACTACACCCGGCCGCCGGAATTCCGAGGTGCGAGGGTGCCGGACGTGTTGCTATCCGGAGATCACGCCCGCATAGAGAAGTGGCGGCATGAGCAGTCGTTATTGCGGACTGCCCAGCGGCGGCCGGACATGCTGCGTAAAGGGCACCTGACCCCGGATGACACGACCTTCATCAGAGAATTGGGCTTCACAGAAACGCCCTGACATCACCGTACCAAGGATGGCCCGCGTCCCTGTCCAAATAGGCCAAATCCCATAACGAATGAAATCAAGTCCAAGACGGCGGGGCGGAGCCTAAAGGGCGCCGCCATCCCCTTCGCTGCGAAGCAGCCACGCTGCTGCTTGGCTACGCGGCCGCCCTGCTGCTCGCCGGGTGCGGTCCCAAGCCTCAGGATTGCGCGAGGCCGGATATTTGGTGCGCCGGCCTAGTCACCGACTTTGGCACAGTCACCGATGGGGGCATCAACCATGAGGCCTGGCAGGCACTAGAGGATGCGAAGTCCGGCGGTTTGCTCGACCGGGTCGATCGGATTGAGACGCTCGATTCGCGGGACCGGGCAGCGAATATTGCGGCGCTGGCAGACGATGGATATGACATCATCGTCACCGTTGGCGCGTCCATCGGCGAGGAAACCGCGGCAGCGGCGAAACTCCATCCAGACTTGCGCTTCATTGGCGTGGAGCAGCTTCAAGAAACCAAGATTCCAAATCTGGTCGGGCTTGAATTTCACGAGGAACGCAGTGGATTTCTGGCCGGCGCGCTGGCGGGCCTCGTCAGTCAGACGGGCCGGGTCGCCGCGGTTTGCGAGGCGAATTTCATAGACTCCATTCGCCGCTATTGTGACGGGTTCCAGGCAGGCGTCATCTACGCAGACCCCACAGTGCATGTGTCGGTTTCTTATCGCGACGGCCCGACGGAGTCGCTGTTCCACGATCCGGCATGGGGCCAGGCGGCGGCCCTGGCACGCGTAGGCGAGGGCGCAGACATCGTATTTGCGGCAGGCGGTGAGACGGCGGATGCCGCCCTGCTGACGGCAGCGGAGAATGGGGCTCTGGTGATCGGGACAGAAACTGACCTATACGACCGTCTCCAGGACCTGCGGCCGAGCTTGCTGACCAGTGCCGTGAACGATGTCCGCTCGGGTGTGCGGGATCTGCTGCAGGCGGCAAGGCAAGGCACGCTTCCCGCAGGCGACTACTTCGGTCAGGTGGAACTCGCCCCGTTTCATACAATGGAAGGGCGGGTTCCGAGCCTGGCGACGACCCGACTGGCGGAGATCCGCGCTTTGCTTGACAGCGGAGAAATTGCCCTGGATGTGCCATATCGGCTTCCCTGAATTGCGCGGTCTTGCACAAACGCAATGGCCAATGTATACTTGAATCAATCATACGGGGAACCTAGGATAGGACTTCAAGGTCAGCCTTCAAACAGGAGGTGCCGCAGCCGGAATTCACAGCCCTTACCAAAACAAGCCGTGTATGAAGTGCCGAAATCCGACAGGAGAAGAACAATGAAAAAGCTTTACCTCATGGTGGCAATTGTGCTTTCTGCCTCACTGCTGCTGACCGCATGCGGCGCGCCGGCCGCCCCGGCACCCGCGCGCTGGAGGCTTCAAGGTTGGTGAAGTGACAGACCTCGGCGGTGTGGACGACAAGTCCTTCAATGCCAGCGCGTGGAAGGGCGTTCAGGACGCGATCACCCAAATGGGTGTGGATGGAAAGTACCTGGAGTCCAAGGATCAGTCCGACTACGCCAAGAACATCCAGCAGTTTCTCAGCGAGAAGGACGACCTGATCATCACCGTCGGATTCCTGCTGGGCGTCGATACGGCGACGGCCGCCAAGGCCAACCCGGGCACGAAATTTGCGATCGTGGACTACACCTACCCGGACTGCTATCCCGGCGCGGTTGAAGGCAAGGATTGCGGCTCGTCGACCGATATTGCAAATGTGCGCGGCTTAGCGTTCCAGACCGATCAGGCTGCCTTCCTGGCCGGCTACGCTGCCGCGGGAATGACGAAGACCGGCACCGTCGGCACTTTTGGGGGCATCAAGATCCCAACGGTGACGATCTTCATGAAGGGCTTCGAGGCGGGCGTCAAGTACTACAACCAGCAGAAGAGCGCCAGCGTGAAGATCCTGGGCTGGGACACGGCCAAAGACGATGGGCTGTTCACCGGCAACTTTGATTCGACCGATGATGGACGGAAATTCGCGGAGTCGTTGATGCAGGAAGGCGCCGACATCATCATGCCCGTGGCCGGACCTGTTGGCTTGGGGTCCGCGGCAGTCTGCAAAGAGACGGGCAAGTGCTGGATCGTCGGCGTCGACACCGACTGGTACGTCAGCGCTCCGGAATACCAGAGCATCGTGCTGACGAGCGTCCAGAAGAAGATTGATGTTGCGGTGTTGAGCACGATCAAGGACGCGATCGACGGCAAATTCACCGGCGGAACCGTGACCTACACGATCAAGGACGGCGGTGTGGATATGGCACCGTTCCATGATTTCGACAGCCAGGTGCCTGCCGACTTGAAGAGCGAGATTGCGACAGCGAAAGCCGCGCTAATCGATGGCTCGCTCACCGTCGACGGAGTTCTTGGTAAGTAGTATCTAGGAAGCGTGATCAGGACAAGGGCCGGGGGAAAAACCCGGCCCTTGTCATATCGTCCGTGTGCTGTCCTGGGCGCACCGACATGAACCACCCTGTGAGGGCCAGCAGGCCACAGCCCAAGGGGGAGACGTGAGGCGAAAGCTCGCTTTAGAGCAGGAGAACTCCTGATGACGACCGTCCTGGAACTACGCGGTATCACAAAGTCTTTCCCCGGGGTGCTTGCCAACGACCATATTGACCTTACCCTGGAGCAAGGTGAAATCCATGCTCTGCTGGGCGAAAACGGGGCAGGCAAGACCACGTTAATGAATATTCTCTACGGCCTGTACAAGCCTGATTCAGGCGAGATCGTTGTCGGCGGCAAGGCAGCGGAGATACATAGCCCGAACGACGCGATCGCTTTGGGCGTGGGGATGGTGCATCAGCATTTCATGCTCGTGCCCGTGATGACCGTAACCGAAAATGTGATGCTGGGGGTCGAGCCCACGCACGCGGGGAGTCTTTCTCGATCAGTCGAAGGTTGCGAGCCGCATCCACGAGATTTCCGAGGCCTATGGTCTGGAAGTAAATCCCAACTCCTACGTCAAGGACCTGTCCGTCGGAATACAGCAGACGCGTCGAGATCATCAAGATCCTCTACCGGGCCGCTGATATCCTGATCCTCGACGAGCCGACCGCCGTCCTAACGCCTCAGGAAGTCGAGGGTCTGTTCCGGATCCTGCAGACGCTGGTCAAGTCGGGCAAATCGATCATTTTCATCACACACAAACTCAAGGAGGTGATGGAGGTTGCCGACCGCATCACCGTATTGCGAGGCGGACGCACGGTAGGCACGGTCTCGCCCAAAGATGTCGACCCCAAGAAGCTGGCGTCGATGATGGTGGGCCGCGACGTCAACCTGGTCGTCCGCAAGAAACCTGCGAGCCCGGGGAAAACGGCGATGGCTGTGCGCAATCTCGTCGTCCGCGACTCGCGCGGCAACACAGTGGTCAACGGGGCCACTTTCGACGTGCGGATAGGCGAGGTGCTAGGCGTTGCTGGGGTTCAGGGCAACGGCCAGACCGAACTCGTCTACGCGCTCACAGGATTGCTGCCGATACAGGCCGGCGAAATTGACCTTCTGGGAAAAACGGTCCATCACCTGACGCCGCGCCAGGTCCTGGAGCGCGGGATAGCCCACATTCCCGAAGATCGTCAGAAACACGGATTGGTGCTTTCCTTCCCAATCTACGACAACCTGGTCCTCTGCAACTACTACCTGCCGCCGTTTGCCAGAGGGATGCAGCTGCAGCAGCGTACGATCATTGAGAACGGGGAGAAGCTTGCCAAACAGTACGACATTCGTACCCCCAGCGTCTACTTGAGTGCCTCCAGCCTGTCCGGCGGGAATCAACAGAAGGTCATCGTCGCGCGCGAATTCTCGCGGCCGATCCAACTGCTGATCGCATCCCAGCCGACGCGCGGCCTGGACGTGGGCTCCATCGAATACATCCACAATCGAATCATTGAGAAACGGGATGAGGGCACGGCGGTGCTGGTGGTATCTTCGGAGTTGGACGAGATCCTGGCCCTTTCCGATCGGATTGCCGTCATGTATCGCGGCCATATCATGGAAATTGTCGAGGCCAGCAAGACCGACAAGGAGTACCTGGGTTTGCTGATGGCCGGCATCGAGCCCTCCAAGGCAAGCCAGGCAGCACCAAGAAAGAAGAAGGCAACTGAGGAAGTCGAGCGCGTCTTCTAGGAGTCCATCATGGCAGAGAAAAAAGGCGCCAAACGCATGCCGCTAGAGAAAAAGGCTCAAGAGACGCCCGCACAATCCGCTAAGGAGCCAATGCAGGCGGCCAAAGAGGGGAACCGAGCGCGCTGCCTTCTGGATCAACAACATACTGCAGCCGGCGCTAGCCGTTTTCACAGGGCTTGTCGTGGGGGGTGTAATCATTGCATTGGCGAACGACGCGGCGATTGCAGCCTGGGGCAGTTTTTTCCGCAATCCATTCGCTCCGTTTAGGGCGTCCTGGGACGCCGTTATTCAGGCGTACGGGGCCCTATTCGCCGGAGCCCTCGGAAATCCCAGCGACATTATCATGGGCGTGCAGACTTACCTCGCCACCGGTCAGCCGGATGCGCTGTACAAGGCGATCTACCCGTTTACGGAAAGCCTGGTGCTGACCACACCATACATTTTTACCGGCCTGGCCGTCGCGCTCGGATTTCGCGGCGGCCTTTTCAATATCGGCGCGGAAGGCCAGTTCTTAATGGGAGCGCTGGGTGCGGCCTTTGTGGGCTACAGCATCATCGGCCTGCCTTGGTACATCCACATGCCACTCGCCATATTGGGAGGCGCACTCGCAGGCGCGATTTGGGGCGCGATCCCCGGCTATCTCAAGGCCAAGTTCGGCGCCCACGAAGTGGTCAACACCATCATGATGAATTGGATCGCCTTTCGTTTGAGCGACTGGCTGCTATCCGGGCCCATGAAATCCATCGGCTTCCGCCCGGTTACGCCCAGCGTGGAAGTGACAGCGGAGATTCCACGTTTCTTTCCAGATCCATTGCGATTCAACTGGGGCTTTCCCTTGGCGCTTGTCTTCGCTTTGCTCGTCTATTGGTTCCTTTTCAAGACTACGCTCGGATTCGAGGTCCGCGCGGTGGGCGCAAATCCAGACGCAGCCAAGTACTCCGGAATGAGTGTCGTGCGCACCTTTGTGCTTGTGATGACGCTCAGCGGAGCCCTGGCCGGGCTGGCGGGAGCAGTCCAGGTGTTGGGTGTCGATCACTGGGTGGGGCAGGGTTTCTCAGCGGGATACGGCTTTGATTCGATTGCGCTGGCCTTGCTCGGCAAAAGCCATCCGCTGGGGGTGGTGCTCGCGGCGCTGCTGTTCGGCATCCTGCGGGGGGGCGCAACGAGTATGCAATCGATGGCGCGCATTCCGATCCACATCATCTCGGTTATTCAAGGCATGGTCCTCATCTTCGTGGCAGCGCCAGTCATCATCCGCTGGATATACCACCTGCGGATCGGCCCGACCGATCAATCCGTTCTCACCCGCGGTTGGGGCAAATAGGGAGGCAACATCATGGCAGAGCAGACATTGTCCGCGACTCCAGCCTTCCCCAATCGGCAACGCCTCGCAACCGGTATCGCCCTGCTCGTTTTCGGGCTATTGATGTTCGCGCTGTTTGTGACGGGCACGCAACCCGGACAGACCGCCACATTTGGCATGAACCTGGGCGACTCGGCAGTGGAGATTCCTGACTTGGCCGTGCCCGTGCAGCCGGCTTTGTACGCTCTCATCCTTGTGACGGTGTTCCTAGGGGCCTGGCAGCTTGCGCGCGGAGGCGCTCGTTCCGCGGGATGGTCGGTCGCCGTAGTCTCATTTTGTTTCGTGGCAGCCTTCCTGATCTGGGCCACGCAGGACAAATCCTTCAACCTGGTCGGCATGTTAAATGGAACCGTGGGGCGAGCGACGCCGATAGCCCTGGCGGCACTATGCGGCGTGATCAGCGAGCGGGCGGCAGTGGTCAATATTGCCATCGAAGGCATAATGCTGATCTCGGCCATGACGGCCGTCATGGCCGCAACCCTCTCGCACAGTCTTGTAGTCGGTCTGGTGGTAGCTATCCTCACCGGTGGGGTGGTCGGGGCCCTACACGCCTGGCTGGTGATTCGCTGCAACGTGGATCAGATAATCAGTGGTGTGGCTATCAACATTTTCGGTACGGGGATTACATCCTTCGTTTCCTCCCGCTACCTCGAATCAAACATCGACATACTCAACAATTCCGGCACTTTCAGAGTCATCTCCATTCCCCTGCTCTCCAAGATTCCTATCCTCGGACCGATATTCTTCGAGCAAAGCCCAATCGTCTACATCACCCTGGTGTTGGTTGCCCTGATGCACGTATTACTGTTCTACACCCCCTGGGGGTTGCGCACTCGGGCCGTCGGAGAGCATCCCAAAGCCGCTGACACCCTCGGCATCAACGTATTCATGATCCGCTACGTAGACGTCATCGTCGGCGGCATGATCGCGGGCATCGGGGGAGCATATTTCACAATTGGGTCCGTTGGGCGCTTCGATCAAGATATGACGGCTGGAAAAGGCTTCATTGGGTTAGCGGCGATGATCTTCGGCAAGTGGAATCCAATTGGGGCTTTCCTTTCGTCGTTGCTGTTTGGGTTCGCCGATTTACTGCAGGTGAAGATGCAGATCCTGCGGGTGCCGATTCCATCCGAATTCCTAGCCATGGCCCCCTACATCGTGACGATGATCGTCCTGACGGGGATCGTTGGCCGAGCGATCCCGCCGGCGGCCGACGGGCTACCCTACGAAAAGCAATAGTATAAGGAAGTGGCATGCCGGAAAAAAGACCGGGAACAGGGGCCGAGGCGCCGCTCGAGAACGCGGCAGCCCGATAAGTCCACTGGATGACGCGGCCGATAAGGCCCATGCGGTGGCTTTGCATTACAATGTCCGGCGGTCTTCTCAGGGAGGCAGAAATGCGAATGGCGTCAAGGGTGCCTTTTGCGGTCACGCTGGCGGCGGCTGTGCTATCAGGCTGCAACCTGCCCTCGCGAGTTGAGGCGACCGCAGCGGCTCAAACCGCAGCGGCCCTCACGGTCGAGGCGGAACTGACGGCCGCATCGCCAGCTACGACAGCGACTTCGACGATGGCGGCCTTCCCGACGCTGCCATCCATGACAGCAGCCGTCGCCACTACGGCTCCGGCGACCACTCCAACGTCAGACTGCGACGTGGCGGACTTTGTGGCAGACGTGACCTATCCTGACGGCGCGGCGGTCGACGCGGGCCAATCCTTCACCAAGACGTGGCGACTCAAGAATACGGGCACGTGTTCGTGGACGCCATCCTACGCGGTCGTGTTTACGTCTGGGGAATTGATGGGCGGACCAGCGGTGCAGAGCCTGCTGGGGAACGTGAATCCGGGCCAGACAGTGGACCTCTCGGTGGCGCTCACGGCACCGGCGGACAATGGCAGCCACACTGGCAAGTGGGGTCTCCGGAATGCAGCCGGCGTGATCTTCTCGCGCTTCTACGTCCAAGTTTTGGTCGGCGGCGGGACAGGCGGGGAGTTCGCGGTCACGCATGTGACATTCTCGTTGAGCACCAGTGATGACGGCCTATATCATGACTGTCCGACCGTCACCGCCCAAATAACCACGAGCGCGGCGGGCGACGTCAAGTTCCACTGGACGCGGTCCGACGGCGTCAACTCTGCCGTGATGACCCGGCACTTCGATGCGGCAGGCAGCCAAGACGTGGATAACGTGTGGCAGCTGCCCACGGCGGCAGGCTCGGCTACGCGCTGGTTAGGCATCTATGTTGACGAGCCAAATCACCAGAATTTTGGCCACCAGGAGTTCACATCCACCTGCAGCTCGCCTTAGAACCGTGTGGGCGTCGACAGGCATGCAACCAAGCGCCCGGCACCCCAGCCGGGCGGTCGTTTTTCAAAGCAGGTATAATTCTCGCCTGCCAGAAAGGAAGCTAGAATGACGGTAACACAAGACATGCAGCAGCAACCAGTGGTCTGCCTTTCCATAGTGCTGGCAGCCTGCGTTCCGGCGGCAGCGAACGAGGCCAAGATTGCCACCTCGGTCGCGATGACCGTGGACGCTCAGGATACCCAAGCGGCGGACTTCACGCCCACACCGGCACCTCCGACTTTCACCGTGACGCCAGCCGGCTCGCCGACTGCCGCCTCCACGAAGGCGCCGCCCACTGCCCCGACTGGCGGAAGTGCGCAATGCACAGCCGAGCGCGAGCTTCGTCGGCGAGACCGTTCCGGACGGGACAATCGAGAGCCCCGGGGCGGTCTTCACGAAGGTCTGGCACATCCAGAACACGGGGACCTGTCCCTGGAACAAGAGCTGGAAGCTCGTGTACTTCTCCGGAGATCTAATGGGTGGCGCGACTGTGTATGACTTTCCGCAAATCGCGTTGCCCGGCGACACCGTGGACGTTCCCGTGGTCTTGACCGCGCCGCTAACAGGGGGCTCCTATCGGGGAAATTGGAAGATCCAGTCCCCGTGGGGGCTCGTATTTGGTGACAATAGCAGCGGAAACCCCTTCTGGGTGGACATTGTTGTGGGGAGCGGCACGCCAGAAAACGCCAAGACGGCGACGGTCTTCGGCATTACCAATGTAACCTACACTATCGAACGGCGGTGCACGAACGGCAAATACGTTCTGGCACATCTACGTCAATCTCACCAGCAATGGACCCGTCGCGACAGTCTTCAACATCGTCCAGAGCGATGGAAACGGCCAGCGGAACATCAAGATGTCCTTCACGTCGGCTACAACCCAGACGTTTGATTACGGCGAATGGAGCCAACGCTTCACGTCGTCCACAAATCCTCGCTGGGTGCAAGCCGTAGTGACATCCCCCACGTACCATGAATGGCCGTCATCCGCACCCTTCTATCTGTGCGGATCTGGGTAACTTGTGGGCCGGGAGGGTCGGGTGCTCCGGACCCTCCCCTCGTGGTTAGAGCCCTCCGGAAGTCCGGCGGAGCTCTCCCAGGCGGGCGGCAATGCCGGCCTACGGCGGCCTGGTGGGCGACCGGATCGTGGAGGCTCGAGGTCGTTCCGCGGTCGCCCATGGTTGGGCCCGCGCAAGGGGCACTCACTCTGGCAGGCGAGGTGGAGTTGACCCCCGACCCGTGAGGGCCTGAAGTGGTCAAGAGTCCGAACTGCGAGGCTGGCTGGCAAGCTCTGCCTGCGCGGGGGACGCTTGGAGACATGGCCGCAGACTGGGGCCCTGACCTCGAGCCTTGAACCGCACTAATGTGTCACGGCGAGGCCAAGGGGGCAGGCAGTATAATCACTTCGGGCATGAATTTACACAATTCTCCGCATATGCTTCTCTGATCACGGAGGTTTCGAAATGGTGCACAAAAGACACCTTTGGGGGGCTGCGGCTGTCGTGTTGGCGCTAGCCGCGTCCTCCTGCAATCTTGGAAAATCAGCAGAACCAACACCGGATGTCAGTGCTCTCTACACCGTAGCAGCCGAGACGCTCATCGCCCAATCCGGTCTGGGCGAAACACAGACGGCGGCCGCCGCCTCACCCACGGCCAGCCCAACCGTGTTGGCCAGCCTTACACCCCTGCCCACGTTCGCGGTGGGTGGCGTGCCAACGTTCGGGACATTCACGATCAACACGACAATCCCGGGTCTCACGCCGCTCCCGACGCAGTCGGGGAGCGGGAGTACTGGCGGAATGGCAGTCGGCTGCAACAACGCGATTCTTATCGGCGAGAAGCCTGCGGACGGGAAGGTGATAAGTCCCCGGGACACATTCGAGAAATCGTGGTCACTGCAGAATTCGGGCACATGCGCCTGGGATGAAGGCTATATTTTTAGCTTCAAGTCCGGCGAGAGGATGAGCGGCGACGACGTGAAGATAGTCAGCGGTGATCAATTCACGGACCCCGGTCATTCGCAGGCCTTCATCGTGCACCTGCAGGCGCCAAAAGCCAAGGGCGAGTACAAAGGCTTCTGGCAAATGAAGAGTGATGCCGGGGAATGGTTTGGGGCACTGGTTTGGGTCGACATCATTGTCGGTTAGCCCGGCAGTCGGCAAGGGAGTCGTGGAGGAAGTCCCATGAAGAGACGGATGCTGATCTTGGCCATGGCGGGCTCGCTGCTACTGGGGTCCTGCGTGGCAACGCCGGTCCCGCCCACCCCTGATATTTCTCTGATCCAGACGAGCGCGGCACAGACCGTGATTGCCAATTTCACGCTGACGGCGGCTATCACGTCGACCTCGATGCCGACGGAGACTGAGACGCCGACGATTGTGTCGGTTTCGGGGACACCCATCACCGATACGCCCACGCTGCTGCCTGGTGGCGTTACCGCGACTCCACCACTCTGCGATGCACTCATCTATGACGAGGCCACCGTGGATGTCAACGTGCCCGACAACACCGAGATGCAACTGGGCCAGGAATTCATCAAGACGTGGCTGGTCAGGAACAATGGGGCATGCACATGGGGCGCTGGCTACGGGCTCATATTCAGCTACGGAGATCGTCTGGCCGGCATCGCGCAGCCGTTCACGGGTGTCGTTGCCCCAGGCCAGGAGGTGGAGGTGTCCGTTAATTTCACGGCCCCCACGAATGCGGGCGTGTACCTTAGTGGCTGGCAAATGGCCAACGCCAACGGCACGCCTTTTCCCCGGCCCATCTACGTGAAGATCGTGGTGAAGTGACGGCCGAGAACCACTCAAATTCATCGCTCAAACAATCTATCAAGGATGAAGCACGTCGGTTGGGATTCGTCCTGGCCGGCGTGACGACTCCTGACCTCCCACCGCACAGGGCTGTCTTCGAAAACTGGATCTCCCAAGGCCGGCACGGGCAGATGAACTATCTGGCCACGCCACGCGGCCGCCTGCGTCGCAGTGATCCGCGTCTCATCATGCCGGAGTGCAGGTCTATCGTCGTCCTGGCAATTCCTTATTCAGACCCAGGCAATGTGGCTTCGTCCGCCAACAGTGGCGAAAACGGGGCCGCCGTAGGCAAAACCGCAGCGTACGCATGGGGCGAAGACTACCATTTGGTGCTACCGAAACGCATCAAGGCGCTTGTCAAATTCATCGAGAATCAAGCCGGACGCAAAGTGCCAAGTCTTTGGTACACAGACACCGGGCCAATACTCGAACGCGACCTGGCGCAACGCGCTGGCCTGGGTTGGATTGGTAAGAATACGTGTCTGATCAATTCAAGAGTGGGCTCCTACGTGCTTCTTGCCGAGGTCTTCCTTGACCTCGCGCTGGAACCTGACCCGCCGTTCCGCACGGACCACTGCGGGACGTGCACGCGATGCATTGAGGCCTGCCCCACGGACTGCATCCTGCCAGACCGAACCCTTGACGCGCGCCAGTGCATCTCTTATCTAAGCATTGAACTCAAGGAAGCGATCCCTGAAGATCTCAGGTCACGGATGGAAAATTGGATTTTCGGCTGCGATATCTGCCAGGCGGTGTGTCCGTGGAACCGCTTTGCCGCGGCCGAAGGCGACGCGGCCTTCCGCAGTTCCCGTCGACAGTCCCAGCCCGGTTTGATAGCCGAAATGGGACTCACTTCGCAGGCATTCGAGCAGAGATTTCAGGGCACGCCGATCTGGCGCGCCAAGCACAGCGGATACCGAAGGAACGTGGCAGTGGCGCTCGGAAACGTCGCCGGGGCGGATGCAATCTCTCCGCTCGAAGCTGCCGCCACCGGCCCGGACCCCTTGGTCGCCGAGCACGCCACGTGGGCGATCCGACGTATCAGAGCCCGTTCACATCCGAATGCTTAGGCTTATGCTTGCCACGCAAAACGAGGGAAAAAGGCGGGAGCTCCTCGATCTCCTGGGCGGTCTCCCGATTTAGTGGGTCAGGCCCGAGGACCTTGGTCTGCATCTGCAGATAATCGAGGACGGCAGCACGTATGAGGAAAACGCGGCCAAGAAGGCAGTCGCCTACGCAGAAGCCAGTGGCCTCGTGAGCCTTTCTGACGATTCGGGCCTTGAAGTCGATGCCCTCGGCGGAGCACCGGGGCTGTACTCAGCGCGGTACCTTCCCGGCAAGGCAGCCAGTGACGCTGATCGCCGCGCCTATCTACTGAAGAACCTCGGCGGCAAGCCCCGGCCATGGATCGCCCGCTTCCGAGCGGCAGTGGCAATTGCAATACCCCGTGGAGCGGTCAGGTGTGTGGAAGGCAGCTGCTCAGGAGAGATCATCCCGGAGGAACGCGGCACGGGTGGCTTCGGATATGACCCAATATTCCTGGTCGAGAAGACGGGCCACACGATGGCCGAGCTGCCCATGGCCGAGAAGAATCGCGTAAGCCATCGAGCCCGGGCCATGATGCAAGCAAGGGTCGTCTTGAAGGACCTCCTGCCAGATTGAGGCGGCCGTCGACTCGCGGAGCAAGTCTGCTGCCGCCCCTACCTAGTGCTTGGCACCCGAGATCTTTCCTATGGAGGAAGGCAATGTTTACCGGCCCGGCCGGTAGGTAATGCTGTTCAAGAAGCGCTCCACGTGCCCCGCAACTGCCTCCGGCTGCTCCAGCATGACCATATGACCGGCGTCCGGTACCAACTCCATCGCAGAGCCAGCGATGTGCGTTTTTAGGAACTCCGAGTACCATGGCGGGGTCATTCTATCTTCCGTCCCGCAGATTATGAGCGTTGGCACTGCGATCTCCTCCAAGCGCGTCGTCACATCAAAGGCATTACAAGCCAAGAAATCCCCGTGCAGTACCGATGGCCGGACTTCGGTCATGCGGGCTGTTGCCATCTCTTGGAGTCGAGGGCTGCTCTGGGGGGCAAACGAGAGGGTCCGGATAAGTGCGATCACTTCATGAAATCTTTCCGGGTCGGCTGAGGCTCCCAATAGGGCTGGCGCCACCCGCAGCTTTGCACCTGTCCCGACCAGGCACAGGCCAAGCACATGCCGCGGATACTCGAGGGCCATGTGGAGCGCAATCGCCCCTCCCATGGAGTGCCCCACCAAGATCGCCGTACTGACTCCAATCGACCGCACGAAATCTGCCAGTTCACCGGCGTAGCGCTCGATGGTGTGATATCCCGTGCCAGCCGACTTGCCGTGCCCGGGCAAATCAAGCGCAATGATGCGCTGGCCGGGCAGGCGCCGGACTTGAGGGGGCCAATATAGATGATGACCACCCGCGCCATGCAAGAACACAACGGGCGGGCGCAAGTAGTTTTCGGCTTCGAGGGCAAAGTAGTGGAGGCCGTTAGAGACTGGCATGGCAGATCGACTTCCTCAGAGCGCCATCGAGAGGGCGCGTGGCTCCACGACCCCCAAGCGTGCGATCCAGAGGAGCCAGAGATCCGTACGAGCCAGCACCTTGCTCTTGCTACACCGAGTAACCCATCGGTCCGAGGAAGCGTCCGAACCTCTCGGCCAGGACGCTTTGTTGCTGAGAAGTGAATGCCTCCCGAAATCGCCCTATCCGGCCTTTGAAGTAATGAGTCCCTTGCCGACCCTCAGACCGCTCGGGACGGTTGCGATCAAGCACTTGCCTGACATCCAGACTGCGGCTGTCCAGGCGCAGATACTCGCACAGTCGAGATGATTCCACGTCATAATCGCGGAGGAGATCCTCATAGCGCGAGACCAGCACACGGCGCTCACGGCTCCACGATTCCCAGATGTGTACGTACGTCATCATGAAGTCGAGGGCGCGTTCGAAATCGGCCACCGGCGAGAAAGCGTTGGGACGGCCTGTCTGCAGAGCGCGGCGGCCATAGTCCATTGCGGACAGCATGGCGTCACGGGGATCCCGGTAGATGTAGGTGGTGCGCATCCATCCCGCGGCGCCCAGCAGGCGCGAGGCAAGCGTGGGCCGCGCATGCGCTTTGATCACAAAAGTGTTGCCGAGCACCGCCGGGACAGCAACCATTGCCATCCGCCGCGTCGAAAGCACGCCGATGTTGCAGTTCACCTCCGTCAGAATGCCATGCAGGTGGAAGCGTGCCCGGATGTCGGCGGCCTCGGCGCAATGCGTGGTGCACATCAAGTCGTGAATCAGGTTGTAATGCCAGCCTGAACCGGCTCTGGGCATGCCGACGGAAAGAACGATCATGGCTCGCTTACCGGGGTCACGCCAAGTCCCGCGTGCATCAACCGAAACTTTAGCGGTGTGATGCGCCAACGGTCAAGTGCTGTTCTCGACCTCATGTTACGGCCTTAGGGAACCATCCATCATTCCCGTGAGGATTCCGAGGTTCAGCCAAAGGTTCGGTATGGCCAATGAGTCTTGCGTGATGTTGTAAACGAGCAGGGCAAACCAAGTGAAGATGGCTGCGACTCCTAGAAAGCGCCACATTGAGCCTGCGCGCCGGAGCGCCACAAGCGAATCACCAAACAGGGAGAACTGGAACGCCATGAAAAGCACAAAGCCAAGCAGTCCTGTTTCCGCCAACAGCCGGACGTAGAGGTTCTTTGGATTGGGATAGAGCACATTCGACGGGCTCAGCTGACGCGCGATTTCCGGCACCGTCGTCAGCGCCCAATCTGGCAAGCCAGAATAGATGTAGAAGCCGCTTGCCCCAAGGCCTACGCCCAGCCAGGGATGAGCCCGATAGGCGTCCATCGCGCCCCATAGATACGCCGCACGGGCGCCCGCCGAGTTCTGTATCAGGAAATCGGAGACGCTGGAGGCGCGTGTGTTCCAGAGACGTGCGATGTAGCCCTTCTGCCCGAGGAATAGGACCGCGCCGGCGCCCAGCGCAATGCACAGGACAATGACGGCAAGTCGCGGGGCCCAGGCACGGGTCCGACTGAAGCCGGACCGCAGCCATCTCCAAGCGCCGCGTATCTGGGATTGCCCGACGAGCACGAGGGTGACCGCCGTCGCAAATCCCGCCGTCAGCAGGCCGCCCCGCGAGAAAGTTGCGAGCAACAGCGCCATCGTCAGGATGAGCAACGCAGGCTCAAGCCACTTTAGGCGAGTCAGCCTCACACCGGTGATCACAGCCGCAAAGAGCCACGGCATATAGACCGTCGAGATCTGGCCGGCCAGCCATGAGGGCTCATAGGCCATGCCTGAGATTCGATTGGTGCGGATGAGTTCGCGAAGGGAGAAGGCCCGCTGCCAACTGGTGACCAAAGGCTTGGGCAACACGTTCAGGTAGAACGTGGCCCCCTGCACGCCACTCCACAGCATGTCCAGTGCAAGGCCCACGAGCAGCCAGCGCATCGACCGGCGCAACTCGTCGTCGCTCCGATTCATCCAGGCAGCTGCAACAAAGAACATGATGCCAAGAACCACGGTTGCCCAGGCGCGGATGATACGTCCAGTTACATCCTGGCCCCGCAGGGGAGCTGGCGCGAGGGCGATTCCCAACATGCTGGAAGCCGCGGCAATGAGCAGAAAGGCGGTCAAAGGCGTGAGAGATGGGGAGCGTGGAAAGGTTTGCTTTCCACGAGCAAGCTGAATCAGCAGCGTCGCCGCGAGTAATCCAAGAGGATAAACAGCCAACGGCCGCACATATGTTGCGTCGCCCGCCGGAAAATAGCGGAAGCTGGTTACCGGCAAAGTCACCAACGTCGCGGCCCAAAGGAAGCGCGCGATTGTTTCCAGGCCGTGCGGTCGCCACAGGCGCCTCATGGCTTGAAGTCAACGTACAAGAAGCCGAAAGCCGAAAGCGCCAGGAGCACGACCGCGCCAATCGATATGTAGACCGCCAGGCCAGGAAACCGACTAACCGGAAGGTTCACCGTTTGCACCGGATTGACAGTAATGTACGGCTCCAGGCCTCCTAATGAAATGGTGACGACCTGCGCCTCTACCTGTCGGGTGAACGATTGTGCCCAGGCAGCGGCAAGGGAAGCCGCCCGTTGCGGGTCCGGATCGTCGGCGTAGAAGTGCCAGCCACCGTCTCCAGGCTGGCTAAGCTGAAGTTTGCCGGCGCGCATCTGCCGGACACTCACTCCGGGGACGCCGCTGGCCACCGCACCGAGGGTGGCGTCTGAATTGGCCAATTCTTCCAGTTTGCGCGTTTCGCGTTCCAGATAGTAGAACTGCTCGCGATCCGTATTCTGGGGCCACGCCTGCTCCAGATGGAAATCCACGTTCACCGTGGCGCGTGCGCGATACGGCGGTGGCGCAACATAGAATACCGCGGCACCCGCGAGGGCACCCGCAACCGCTCCCAGGAGCCAGAATCGCCAGGCCCTGAGGAGCCAGATGAGATCGTCCGCCTCCGGGGGCGCAAAGATTCTCCTCATTGGACCCGACCGGCAATCTGCAATCGGTAAGCCAATCCCACGCAATACCCGTTGAAAGTCACGCTACCCCAGCCCCAGAAGCCGCCGCCGGCGCCAGTTCCAAATCGGCGCCAGCAGCTTGCGAACATAGTATTTGGCCACAATGATTGAGAAAATTCCACCGCCGTCCCGGTAGTGAATTCTAAGCATTTCCGGCCAGCATCGATCGTCGGCGGCGATGGTCTTGGCGGCCGTGTGCAAGCGGAAGTTTGCCCAAATCTGCGGTAGGTATTTTACTTGCGTACGGCCGGCAACGCGCAACCACAAATCGTAGTCCATTGCGAAGTAGAACGACGTATCCAAGGGCCCCAGAGTTTTCCACAGATCCGCACGGAAGAATGCGGCTTGCTGCGGGATGTGAACGTAGCCCTGGCGAAGCCGAACGTAGTCCGTTTGGGCAGCCGGGAATGTGCCAACGATGCGTCCGCGCTCATCGATGTAGTGCGCACCTCCATAGATCATCCCGCACGCAGGACATGCCTGCAAAGCCTGCACGGCGGCGGCAACGGCGCCCGGCTCGTACGTATCATCGGAATTGAGCCACGCGAGAATCTCACCATTCGCATGAGAGAAGCCCTTGTTGATGGCATCCGTTTGGCCACCATCCGGCTCACTGATCCACCATGAGAGCTGGGGCGCGTGGTTGCGGATCACATCCACACTGCCATCGGTGGAGCCCCCGTCCACAATGATGTACTCAATACGAGGGTAATCCTGTGACAACACCGATTGGATGGTCGCCTCAAGAAAGCGCCCCTGATTGCGTGATGGTGTCACAATCGAAACGAGCGGTTCGGAGGCTTTCAATTCCAATCCTCGTCAGGATAATAGAGGCGGGCGACGTCCCCGGTGATCTGCAAAATGCGGGCGACCTCGTCGGGAGACAGGCGGTGCTTCCAGTTGCCCAAGTTGGCCCGGCTGTCGAGGTGCACGGAGTGTACGCGGCCGAGCGTCGATTGGTCTGGATTTTCAGCGCTGCTCGACTGTACGACTGCGCGCTCCGCCGGCGCCGAGAACACCAAACCCAATTCCGCGTACAGGTCCTTGAAACCCTGGGTTGGATGCAGCGATAGATCCTCATGTCGAACGAACAGCACGGAAGGGAGACGTGCGCGCATCGAGTACAGGCAGCCATAGATCATGGCCCACAGCAGACTCGCCTGACCAACGATATCGCCGGATATTTCAGATCGCATCGCGGTCCGATAGGGCTCCAAGTGGTCGCGCATGAGCAGCGGCTGCTGCAGAAGGTCTTCAAAGTCAAAGGACCAGTTTAGACGTTTCAGGCTGCCGACAAACGCCGCCGGATGACGCACGGTCACCACGATCCTGCAATTCAAGCGTTCGGCGAACCAAGCCAGGGAGAAAACGGCAAACGGATCTTTCAGCAAGGGCCTCCGTCGCAACAGGCGCGCCCCCGTGAAGATTCCAAGATCCCTCCCCATTCGGAGCAGATCGCGGCCCGATCTTAGCGAACCGAGCTCGGCGCCCAAATGATAGCGATAAGCGAGCAACTCCCTGAAAGAGCTGTAGTAGTCGCCCTCATTCTCGGGGCAAACATACGTGTACCAGTGCGGGACCTGGGCGCGCAGAACGCCGGCACGGTGATGGACGTTGAGCGGCTCGCTGATGTAAGCGACATCCGGACCTGCGGCCAGCAACCTCCCTACCCAGGTTGTACCCGTCCGGTGGGCGCCGGTGACGAGAATAGGGTCTGTAACAGCCGGCATCACGGCGTGACCTGCTGCCTGAAGATCGTAAACAATGTAGCCATCGCCTTGCGCATACACGGCGAAATCGGCCAGCCGCGCCCGCAGCTGAGGCTGGCGCTGCAACTCGGGGAAATCTGTTACCAGGAAGTAAGCATTCCCTACGGTGAGCTTCGAAAAGAGCTCCGTGAAGCCAATCGAGCCGCCGCGCGGCCTCATGGTAGTCCATGTCCCCGGAATTCGGCCAAATGATAGCGTTCTGCCAGCCCCAATAGGCCAGCCGCGTTCCATAGTCCTGTGTCAAGGCAACGACATTCGGTCCGTGGCCAAGCCGATCGCCAATCTGTTCCCACATGACTGCTTCCGGTCGATAGTCGACCGCCTTCAACTCGGCGCGGATGTCCCAGGCTGCAGACAGCACCACATATAGAAGAATTCCAAAGAGAGCGGCACGTGTCACTCCGTGCGGCGTGGAGCGCGCCAAGTATGACAGCGCGGGACCTGCAACAGGCGCAAGGGAGACGGCAACAATCGCAATCAGCGGCAAATGGTAATAGTCATGCGTCGCAACGTGATAGTCGAAGAAGAGCCCAAAGAGGAGGTACGCAATCCATAGCGAGGTCAGGAAGATCCGGGCTCTCCGACCGCGGACTACGAGCAGACCGAGCAGGCCAACGGCAATTGCGACTCCGCCGGCGGCGCGGTTGGCAAGGGTCGCCCACTGCACATAGTTCACCGGGCTGAGAAGCAGCGAGGGGATGAAGCGTCCGCTGAACTGGCGACCCAGGAAACCCTGTTGCACGACGCCATAGTAGATGTAGATCGAGGCCGGCAGGACGCCGATGGCACCCATAACCCAAATCTGTGGTTTGCGTATCAGCCGTCCGCCAAAGACACCGAGTGCTACCCCCAGAGCAGCCGCTATTACGAAAAAGGCGGCCACAAACTTGACATAGATTGCCAGCCCACCAATCAATCCAGCCACGACAGCCCACGTCCAACTTTGGGTGTTCGACCAGCGCAGAACAAGCCACCAGAAGGATACGATCATCAGGATCATCAATACATCAGGCTGGAACGATCGGCTGGCGATTGCGGCGAACGGCAGGAACAGGAAATAGGCGACAGCAGCCACCGCCCCGTCGGCAGAGACCAGATCGCGGACGAGCAGGTACAGGAAAACTGCGGCAGCCAGCCAGAAGACCGATGCGTAGAAACGTGCGACCCAGAGCTGAACACCGGTGAAGCGATACGTAAGGGCAACCAGACGCTCGAAAACTTCGGGCTCGACTTCCGCCCGGCTCTTCCACTGCTGAACCGCCATCTTGCGCTGCCAATCAGGCAGCGCGCCCGAAGTCTGGTAGTACATTCCGCGTGCCTTCAAGGCGCTCAACAATTGCCGCGTGGGATGAAAATCGAGGGGTAGATCGGTGAGATCATAAAGACGCACGGCCAAGCCGAGGCCGAGCAGGGCCAGCAGTGTGACGACAAGAGTCAGTCGCTTCGTGGCAAACAAGGAAAGCGCCGAATCGGGCATCAGAGTTGTCAATTGTAACGCGGGGAACAAACCGGGCCCGCCGTCAGGCGGACAGGCGCTTCTGGCGTCGCCGCAGGATCGCCTGCCGCAATCGGCCCAGACCGAGACACCCTAGCAAGGCAGAGGCCAGCAGATTTAAACGCGCCACGGCTGTCGGTGGGTGAATTTCCAGGGCGCGCAACCACGCCATCAGTGCGGGCCCTGGCTTGCCGCCATCGAGCAGGTACCGAGATTTGACCCGGTAGGCCGACGCCCGGGCACGACGCTCAATCGTCCGGAATCGAGGCTGCAGGGGCTCGTACTGCGATTCCCAGTCCAGCACCTGGAACGCTTCCCGCGCAAAGCCTGGGGCACTTGCCAGGTTCTTCGCCTGGGGATGATAGCGCGCAGCGGCCCATGTCTCATCCACATGCAATACATCCCCTTGCAGAGCCAATCTGAGCCACAATTGATGATCGAGGAGAAAATGATAAGCAGGATCGAGTCCTCCCGCCGCCCGCAGAGCACTCATCCGCATGAAGGCGGCAGGCTGTCCGATGATTTGGAAACACATCAGGTCCTCGAGCGAACGTTGATCGTAGGTCAACAAATTGGTGATCCCGTTGCGCTCGTCCACGGCCTGCATGTTCGCATACACCAACACAGCCGCCGGATGGGCTTCAAAGGCGCGCACCGCGGCGCCGATTGCACCCGGTAGATAGAAGTCATCGGAGTTCAGCCAGGCAACGATCTCACCTCGGGCGCGCGCGAGCCCTTTGTTGATGGCTTCGGCTTGTCCGGCGTCCGGTTCACTGAGCCACCACGTCAGTCGATCCGCATACTCCTGGATGATCTCCAAGCTGCCGTCGGTCGAGCCGCCGTCAACCAAGAGGTACTCCACACGGGGATAATCCTGCTCCAAGACAGAAAGCATTGTCTGCCGGAGGAAGGCAGACTGATTAAATGAAGGAGTGATAATGGATACCAGGGTCATTGTGGCGCTTGAAGGTCGTACAGTACGTATCCCGGCCCCTGCGCCGCTACCGTGTAAGATTCCAAGATCTTCCTGAGCTCGGGCTGACCATCCAACTGACCAAACGCCGTTACGAGGAAATACCGGTCCCCAGCGGTGAGCTCTGAGAAACGGGCCGCCAGGTCCCGCTGACTGTTCTTGAAGGCCGCCAAATTCGTGGCGATCGGCCACAGGTCCACCTTACGCCATCCCCAATACATCAGATCAAAGCCATAGTCCTGGGTTAGTGCAATCACGTCCGCGTTTTGTGGCAAGGCAGCCCCAATCGATTCCCACAGTTGCGGCGCCTCAGCGAAATCCTCGGCCACAAGCGTGGACCGCGCCGCCCAGGAACTCGTAGACCAAGAATGCGACCAGCGGAACCAACGGGGCCCAGCGCCAAATCCGATCCAGTCCGCGTGCGCGCTCGATGATGCTGTCGACCGCCGGCGCCAGTCCCAGAGCCACGACCGGGACAAGCTGGATGTGATAGTAGCTGTGGGTGTACATCTGGAACGGCAGCATCAAGCCGTAGACCAGGTATCCAAGCCACAGACCCACGAGCAGCCAGCGTGCGCGCCGCGGCGCGAGGCATGTGCCGGCAAGGCTCAAGAACAGGATCGTAAGGCCAAAGAGGCTGCCCAGGAATCCGAGCCAATCAGCGTAGAAATGCGGACTGGCAATCAAGGCAATCAAAGCCACCGTCCAGGCGAAGAAATACTCTGTGGAGCGGCCTGGATGCCCGAATATGTAATATGCTGAAGCCGGAATGGCCATGATGACAATCATTACCCATACTTGGGACGATCGCCAAAAACGCCGCCCGAGCGCCAGCAGCACCATGGCAATGGCAGCCCCCACAATCGGGAAGACGATCACAATCTTCACTAGTACGGCAAAACCGGCAAAGGCGGCGCCGAGCAGCGCCCATTTCCATTTCTGCTCGTCCATCCAACGGTATAGGAAGTAGATGCCGGCAACGAAGGAGGCCGTCATCAAGGGATCCGGCTGAAACGAACGGCTGGCTTGGACAGCAAACGGCAAGACAAGATAGTAGGCCAGCGCCATCAGCGCGGCAGCCGGCGATGAAATTCGGCGGGCCAGATCAAAGAGGGCAATGCCGGCCAGCAACCAAATCAGCGCGCCAAACGAGGCGCGGCACAGCGAAGGACTCCCCTCCGGTCAACAGAAAGGTGAAGCCCACGATGGACTCGGCAATCGGCGGTTCATATTGTCCAACCGCGCGGCGGAACGAATCGGCCAGGGCGCGTTTCTGCGGATCCGCGCCGGGCAGGGCGTCGTAGTAAATTGCACGCGCCACAAGCGAATTGCGCAGCTGACGCGTGGGTTGAAAATCAAGCGGCGGGGCGCTGAGCCTGATGAGGCGCAGTGCGCCGCCCAGTGCCACCAACAACACCAACACAATCGGCCAAAGCCTGCGGGGAGAGCCTGAGAGGGATGTCATGAGAAGAGCGACGTGTAGTCGGCTTTGGGGAAGACTGCCAACTTTCCGCCGACGGTCGCATCAACAACCTCGCGCCCGTCCCGCTCGTATGCGTCGCGGGCCATCTGATAGGCGATCTCAGAGGTGGCAAGATCCGGCAGCTGCCAGCGGAAACCCTTGCCGAAGTACCCGGGGGAGAAGTGATTTGGGTCATCACCCTGGGACACAACCGTCTTATTGGCCTCGCCCTGGCTCACGAAGTCATGATCGACGCCCACGAGGATCACGCGGCTGAAGCCCATGTGAAAAGCGAGCTGCAATGCCACATACGTGACCGTTGCGCCTTCCCAGACACGCCCCCGGACGTCGCGGGCGAAGCCAGGACTTTCATAAGTCGTGTACAGAAACGTGGGCAGATTCGCATCGGAGGTCGACGGGCGGAAATAGGAACGCGAGTGCCAGGAGAAGAATCGCGGGATGGAGAGCGCCTGCATCTCGTTTACGCATTGTTCCACGACCAGATCATTTACAGAGACCAGGCAAGACGTGGAGAAGCCCGTGGTGGCAGACATAAGGTAGATACGATTCAGACCGAAGGTAAAGTCGCTGCCGAGCAATGAAAGGTCCGTGTTTCTCAGGCTGGGACCATTGCCAATGATGAACGCCCGTCGGCCCGCGTACCGGTTATGCAGCTCGCCAAGGGTCGAAACGCTCTTGCGTCGCCACGGGTGCAAATATGCAGCCGGCAGATCCGGCAGCCGGCGCAAGGAGAGATAACTTTCGCGAATTGGCGCAAGCAATGGATCGGGCACGAGCTCCTTGATACTTTGCTTCATTTGCGAGGGATACCAAGGGGAGGCCTGCCCCAATAGTGGCGGCAGATTCCCCGTCTAGACCTTATTCCGTGCTCAGCCGGGCGGTGGCACCGCCGTCGACCACCAAGGCCTGGCCGGTCATGAAAGAGGACTGGGTATTGTCGGCGAGGAAATAGATTGCGGTGGCGATCTCCTCGGGTTTGCCCACCCTGCCGTTGACAGTCCTGCGCGCCAGGTTCTCCAGGCGTTCGTGCACGTCTCCATGCCCTGCATGTCCCCGGCTGAGACCGGCGCGGAGCATCGGTGTATCCACCGCGCCCGGCAGGATGGCGTTCACCCGGATGTTGTCGGACGCAAACTCTATCGCCAGCGCGCGCGTGAGGGCCAGCAGTCCTCCCTTGGAGGCCGCGTACGCGGCGATGTTCGCAGAAGTCTGAATTGCATGCACGGACGACACGTTGACGATCGCGCCCCCAGCCAGGGCCAGTAGGGGATGCGCGAACTTTGCCCCCAGAAACACAGACCGCAAGTTGGATGCCATCACGGCGTCCCATTCCTCGGCCGAAGTTTCCACCAACGGCTTGGCGATCTGCATGGCAGCATTATTGACGAGGGCGTCGAGGGACCTAGCCTCGGCACGAACGCGATCGAAGATCGTTTGCATGTCGTCCGGACGGGAGATGTCCGATTGAATGAAGACGGCATCCGGCGGAAAGTCAGTAGCGGCCTCGGCGCGGTCCACTCCGATTACCTGCCAACCCCGCGCGTGAAAGAGCGAAACCGTGGCCCTTCCAATCCCACCCGCCGCGCCCGTAATAAGAGCCGTGTAAGTCATTCGAGAAAATGCATCCCTTCCCGCCGTGAAATCGGCGGCATTTCAGAACACCGGGGCCTTGTCCTCGATGCCCAATCCGGCAAACAGATTCTGGATGGTGCTTTGGTGCACACGCTCCCAGGCCTCAGGACTGGAGTTCGCATTGTGAGGAGCAAGCAGTACGTTGGATGCCTTCAGAAGCTCGCTGCCAGGAGAGAGCGGCTCGCCCTCAAACACGTCCAGAGCCGCACCGGCAAGGCGACCAGACTGCAGGGATTCGACCAGGGCCTGCTCGGCGACGATTGGCCCTCGGGCTGTGTTGATCAGAACCGCACCCTGCTTGACTTTGGAAAAGGCCTCGTGATTCATGAGATGCCGGCTTGTGGGATTAAGGTCGCAGTTGATACTGATGAAATCGCTGCGCCCCAGGAGGTCCTCAAAACTGGTCATCTCGATTCCGGTCTCGGCCACGAAGGCAGGGTCAATCTCCACTATATCCGTCCCTAGGACCCTGGCACCGAATGCACGGGCTCGCCGCGTGACCGCCTTACCGATATTGCCCACGCCAATAATGCCGAGCGTGCACTCTCCGAGGGCCCGTCCCGGAAGCTTGCTCCACTCGCCAGACTTCATCGCCTGATCCATCCATGGTTGACGACGCGCGAAGGCAAGGATGTATCCCATGACACTGTCGGCCACGGGCGCTGTGAACGCGTTGGGCGTCCGGAACAACTGGATGCCGAGCCGGTTGCATGCCTCGGCGTCAATCGAATCCACGCCGGTACCCCACTTCGAGATGACCTTCAGCCGGGGAGCGCAGGCTTCCAGAACCGTCGCCGTAAAGAGATCGTCGCCGCATACGGCACCGTCGAATTGACCTGCCAGGGACAAGAGATTCTGTTCCTCCATCCGCTCGCGAACCTCAGGCACGAGTAGGTCAATCCCGTGCCTCTCAAAGGCCGGCTTGAAGCGGGCAAGCACGGGGATCATGTACGGGGCACTGAAGAGGATTGTGGTCATCAGTTTGACTGGCAAAGCAATTGATTGACAAGATTATAGTCGTACGGAGGCGGATAGGCTGCCCCCCTCTGAAGCTGTAGACATAAGAATGCCCGAGCCCGATCATCCGAGCGGACGATGGAGGCTGCGTGACGCGCCGCCTGACCCCGCCCCGTCGTCGCATAGGCCTCCAAGGCAGGCATCCACTCCGAAACGTCCTCAGGCGTCAGGCCCTTTCCCTGGGCATCATCAGCAAGGCGAACGACCTTTTCCCAGTCGCCCTGCTGGCGAGCCAGGTCCATTTGTTGATAGAAGTGACACCACGGCGACGGCTTTTCTCCTCCAAGGAATTGTGGCAATGTCGCCGCCGGTGCGCCGGGGTCGATCAGATCGATGCGTGAATACGGAGCGACGTCAGCCACGAGAGAGTCGTCGATAAGCCCTGGCAACTCGACTTTGCGCCCGTCCAGGACATGCAAGCAGGAGTTCGTCGTGGGATACACAGCCATCAGAACGGATTTGTAGTTGTCTTCGACCAGCACGCTGCGATCATAGTGCTGGCGGTCCTTCTCCAACTCAATGTTCGCGGCCGTGGCCGCGTTCAAGACATCTCCACCGATCTCAAGGCTTTGGCCGGGATAATAGATGATGTTTGCCGGACCGTAGATCTCATAGCCCTCCTGATAACCGGCGAAAGGCAGGGTCAGGAACAGCATGGTGCCGCGATCAATGGCAGGAGCCCTCCAAACCAGCTGCTGCCATGCATCCCGTTGCCAAGTCCAGAAGTCGCGGTACCAAGCGGCGCTGAAATAGTGGACGACAACCGCACTTCCTATCAGCACCAGAAGTAGGAGCCTGCGGGCAGAACGTTGGAAGAATTGAAAGACAGCGCCCCCCACCACGAGCGCCACGCCGGAGGATGCATAGATCGTATAGCGATCCCACTGATCGGAAAACAGCACGTTGCGTCCTGCCAGATCAATCGGCAGAAGGGCGAACAACACAATCAGGCTGCCAAGCAAGATCGCGTGTGTATGACGATACGTAGAAGGTCCATTTTCGATCGGGCCCTCCGGATGATGCGCGGCGCGAAGGAACACAAGCACGCATGCGGTCGCGATCACGGCCAGACCGACACCAATGGCCAAGTCCCTGTAGTTGCTCGTCGCCGTGGACTGATAGAAAGGCACGCCCCAGGCAAGCACCGTGGTTTCGACAATGTCCTTGATGGTTTCCACCACGACTGCAAGTGCCGAGCGCACCGGCAAGGCACCATACCGACCAAGGAGGACATTGAGATTCGTCGCGTGGCGCGAGCTCTCAAAAAAGAAAAGTCGCCAGACCAAGAAAGCCAGTGCAAGCATGAGATAAGCGGAATCGGCCTTGAAGGCTTTGATGAGCGACGCCTTAAACGCCGGCAAGCGCTCTCTCCATATAACGTACCCAACGAGAATGAGCCGCCCCGCCTCCAAACCGACGGCCGACTCGAAGAAGCCCAGGTAGAGTAACTCCAAGGCACCCGCAAGCACGGACAAGAGTATCCAGACTGGCCGATGGGACGACTGCATCGCTTTCAGCATGAGGCAGAAGGACAACATGGCCGAGGCGTTGGCCAGCAGATCCGTCACATAGACGGCAGCGTTGGGCTCCACGGTAAAGCCAGGGTAGATCGAAAACAGCAAGGCCGATTGCGACGGTCTCGGCCGGGCGGTTGGGCCACAACAGGCGGAGCAACCAGAAGAACGCCAGATTGCCCGCCAGGCGCATCAAGAGGGCCGCAATATGCCAGCCAATGGGCGCTGTACCCAAGAGGCCGTACGCCAGTGCATAGAAGTATCCGACCAGGGGGCGGTCAATTTGGAAGAGGGCAACGATGCCTGCGGACCCTTGCGACTGGGCCGTCGACAGCAAGTACCAATCGTCCCGATAGAACCCCAACCGCGGTAAAAGGGCCCCGTAGGCAAGAATTGTTACAAGGACAACAAGACCAGCTGCAATAGCTGGTTCGCGACCCCGCTTCATGCTGCCCGCTCCGCGGGCCGTCCGCGGCGCGCCATCAGGAATTCGCAGATTTCAAAGTCCAACTCGTCGTCGATGTCCCACGCCTCCGGAGAGGCGATTTCAAACAGGAAGGGATGCTCACCGATTCTGTGATGCCGAGCCATCAAGTTATCACGGGTAAACAGGTACAGGCACGAATTCTCTTCGTAAATTGGAGGCAGATCCTGGGTCTGTATCAGGGCCAAGGGGTTATGGTTGATGGCATTGCCGGATGCATCGTAGAGTTGAGTCTGCCAACGTGTGACCGAGAACAGGGAATCATGCTGGGCCGGAAAGCCTTTCAGAAAGGCCTGGATCGCCCGGGAAACCGTTTCTGACCGCAGAAGAGGATTTGTCGAGTGGGATTGGATGTAGAAGTCAGCTCGAACTTCTGCCGTATCGTGTTCGAGCACGGAGTTCATGGGAATCTCGTCACCGCGAAGGTGATCCGGTCGATTAATCGCCATGACTGCTGGAAAGTGCTCTCTAAGACCAGCCATCACCACGTCCGAATCTGTATCGACGACGATTTGATCGATTTCGGGAACGGCAAGCAGCGTCTCCAGAATATGATGGAACAGGGGCTTGCCCGCGAGGGTGCGGTAATTCTTGCCCGGCACTCGCTGACTATGATGGCGCATGGGTACCAGCGCGGCTATGTTGGTCACGGCGATTTCATTATACTGAACCGCTACGGCTGGGTTGTCACTTCTGGCAGCCTAGCTGGGACTCCACCGAGGCTGCGGTCTGATCCCGTTGTGCAGACGGCGGAGCCGTTGCCCCCAGGTCTCTCCAAAGGTCGCAGAGCACAGAAGTGGAGCGGTCGGGCAAGGCTTGCGCCTGGACGGTCAGCGTTTGTGCTTGCTCCCAGTCGTCCAGCCTGGCAGATGCCGAAATGAATGGCAGCAGTTCAATGCTGTTGGCGGCGCGGAGTCCCTGCTTGCTGGCATCACGCCAGAGGCCGACGGCCGTGGGCCAGTCACCATACTGGACAGCGAGCTCTGCCTTCTCGTAGTAGTAGCACCACGTGCGAGCCGGCTCGCTGCCGAAGATCTGCGCCGGCGGCATCGTCGCCGGCGTCGCCAGGATGCGCGACGGATTGGATACAGTCAACCACGTGGCCGCCTCCGGGGTGATGGCACGGGCGTTGGCAAGCTGCGGCCCAAGCACCCAGAGACACTGGTCCTGCCCCGGCTCGAATGTGATGGCGACCACGTCGTGAGCATCAGCGGTGAAAGTCGTGGCGTACTTCTCGAATGTGTCCGGCTGGCCCGCCGCGAACTTATCAAAGTTCAGGTGTTCAAACCCGGCGTTGAACCAATAACTGGCAGTCGGCGGAGGCGTGACCTGCGGATAGAGCATGTTGATCGCAAATGCCGTGGGGTAGATTCCCATGTAGAACAATATCTCCTGATCGGAGACAATCATCGTGTTCGGCTTGAGCGCGGGTGCCCGCCAGTGGAGTTGCCAGTAGAACTGCTCCTGCTTGTCCCAGGACGCTTGAAAATTGCGGGCGATTTGGACTTGCAGACTCACGCCGATTCCAAGCAACACACTGAGGATAAGAAATCTGTGGGGACTCCGATCCACGAGGGCATATACGAGGCCGACCACCAACATGCTCGCGCCCGGCATGGCGGCCAATGCAAGCCGCTCACTCCAGAGCTGGTTCTTTTGGTATATCGAGAATCCAGTGAGCCAGAAGGGCAGAATCGCAAGGACGACTGAAACGATTCCAGCGGCGGCCAGTCGTTGGGCGTGCACTGCAGAGGCGGATTCATCATCAAAAAGGTGCAGCCGCGCGAACGTGAAATAGGCGAGGGCAGCGAAAGCCACCAGGCTGCCAAGAATTAGGAAGGTAGACGGCCGTGACAAGTCGATGATGGCCGGATCAACGGCAGCGTACCACTGTGAGAGGATCACGTACACCAAGTCTTGAAGGACAGACTGAAGGATGCCCAAGAGCCCGGTAAGCGGGGTCCGGATGACGTCGACCAGCGTCGCCAGCGGCGTGAAGCGGTCGTATCCAAAGATCGCGCCGTAAGAACTGCGGTACACGACGTATAAGGCCAGAACCAGCAGGTACGGCGCGGAGATCTTGAGAACCTTCTTCCACCGATCCCTCGCAGGAAGATCAGCGAACAACAGAAGAAGGAAGACCGGCCTGCAAAGCTCGAGACCGGAGAAGTACTCAATGAAAGCCAAATGGCAGGCTTCCAGAAGCACCGCCAGGACCGTGAGAGGGAGAAACGCCCTCGGATGCCGGGCTGCCAGCATCATCAGCAGAAGCGAAAGCATGAAGACCAAATACATGACCCAGTGCAACGTGTACGCCACGGCAAGGGGCTGGAGCGTAAAAATCGGGTAGATCGCGAATAGGAGAGTCAGCCAGGCGGTCAGACTGCGTTGTGCGGGCCAGATTTGGCGTAGACCCAGCCAGAAAGTCAGAGCCGTCAGCAGACGAATCAGCATGAGTGACCAGTGCCAGGAAACAGGCGAATACCCAAGTACCTTGAAAAACAGCGCGTAGATCATCCACGCAAAGGGACCCCGATCGGCCAACAAGAATCGTTGCAACCCCGCGGCACCCTGCCAGTACGCGTAAAAGACATGGTGCCAGTCATCTTGGAAGAAGCCCAGCCTCGACAGCAGCAGCCCGAAGCAAAAGAAGCAAACCGCGAAGGTCAGCACGGGGACAACATAGTCCGCAGGTTGGATGCGCCCAATGCCGATGGCAGAGGATCTGGCTGGTTTCATGCGGATGGGATTATACCGAATGCGCCGGCGCGGCCTGTTTGCCGGCGTCGACCATTTGTGGCCGCGGGACGGCATCGTCCGCTGGGAAGATTTCGAAGTATATTTGTCAGTGTGTAACAGGAGGCACTAATGGCAGAGAACCACACACAAGGGGAAATGCACGGTTGCATTGTCTGCGGAAGACTTCATGAGTTGTACGTCGTCTACGACAAAGATGGCAAGTATGTTGATTGCAAGGTGCTCAGCGCCAGCGGCACGCGGGTTCCAAGCGCCCATCACCCGCTGGTCGCTTGCGATCACCACAGCGCGACGGACATCGAGCGGGCTTTAGAACGAGTGTACGGGAAACCCGAGGAGTTGGATGATTAGGCGAGGCTGAACGTGTACTAGGGCTGGCCTGCAGGAACAACACGGTTAGGATCATGTACGTTGGCACAACGTCCCCCAAGGACGGCGAGGATCTCGTGCGCCGCTAAACTGGGCGCGAATCCATCACGCATGTGGATAGGCGCGATCATCTCTTCCAGGGCCCGTACCATGAGGTCGGGCCCAGGCTCGGGATCCTTGGCCTCGGTGGCGGAAGTAGAGCCTTGCATGCCGCAGAACGGCGCGGTGATGACGCACCTTTCCCCCACTATGTCCGTCCGGTCGTCCAGGCGCTGCACTCTCTCGATCATTTCTTCCGGGAAGTGCTGATCGCCGAGGCCGGTCGAGCTACCACCTAACGCCGTTGGAGCAGCGAGGGCCATTACGGACTTGATGCCCAATTGCACTTCTCCTGGGTGGATCTTTCCACGCCGCGGGGGCACAAATCAAATCCCCGATGTGTAAAGGAGCATCGCCCGCGCAGCCCAAGAAACGGTCAAGCGGCACCCTGACATATCCATGGATCCCACGCGCTGGCGATGCAACCGGTGCCACCTGTACACGACAAATGAAGCGGCGGCCGCCGCTGCAGGCACCTTTGCTTATATAATGATGGCGGTGCGCGGGTTACGCTTCACTTCAAAGAGTATTCCGGCTGCGTTTGCGGTCTTGACGGTCCTCGCATACGGTCTGTTGCTTCCCTTCACGGGTTTCTATTGGGATGACTGGCCATTTGCGTGGATTGCCAGATTCCTCGGACCGGCTGAATTCATCCCAGCGTTTCAGGGGTTCCGCCCCTTCCTTGGGCCGATCTTCTTCGCGACAACCAGTCTAATACCTCCGAATCCTCTACTGTGGCAATTCTTCGCCCTTCTAGTTCATTTCGCTGCAGGGCTCGCGGCCTGGTTCGCGCTCGATCAAGTGTGGCCCAAACACAGGCAGGAGACGCTTGCAGCGGCCCTTCTGCTCTCGGTCTACCCCGGCTACAGCCAGCATTGGGTTGCCTACACGCACATCAACCAGGAGTGGATCCCTTTTATCGCCTACTTGGTCTCGCTGGGACTCAGCGCCCGAGCATTGAGGATGGAGCGACCCTCTCTGTTATTGGCGTCCTTCGCCATATTACTAGAAGCCTTTGGCTTGTTCCCAACGGAATACTTTGTCGGCCTTGAGCCGTTGCGTCTTCTTTTCTTCTGGGTGGTTGCCGCGGAAGCGACCCAGGGGTTCGCTGGCCGACTTGCAAGATCGCTCAAGGCCTGGTGGCCATACCTGGTTATTTGGCTGGCGGATCTGCTCTGGCTGGTCCGCTACTACGGATCGGGCGCCTACCTTTCCTACGATCTCACGGCAACCAGTACGCCGCCGGCATTTGGTCAGACCTTGAACATCTTTGGGGATGCCCTTTGGAAGGCGGGATTGTATGTTTGGGCTCAGGTAGTTGGCCTCCTAGCGATGTCGCTGAAGGCGCCAGCAAGCTTGCTCACGCTTGCACTGATCGCGGCCGCTTTCTTGCTCGCCGCACTTTACCTGTCCAAGTTGGACGTGACCCCGAGGTCCCGCACGGGCCTTCCAATCGATACGCAAGCCAGCGCCGTAATCTCAGGTGCAGCATCGGATCCGCGTGGATTTGCGGCTCCAGCAATGATCATCGGCCTAGCCGGCATCATCCTCGGCCGCGTACCTTCATTTGCTGCGGGACTCCCTTTGACATTGCAATCAAGCTTCGATCGCTTCATGATTTCGATGATGCTCGGGGCGAGCCTGTTCGCCGTGGGATTGATTGCGTTCGTACTTCGGAACCAGAAAGCGCGGACCCTCACGATAGCCGCCCTCCTGGCGCTGGCTGTCGGCCAGCAGTTCTTCAATGCCAATATTTTCCGCCGGGACTGGCAGCGGCAGTCAGAGATTTACTGGCAATTCGCATGGCGAATCCCGGCCCTCGAGCCGCGGACTGCCGTGATCACAACCCAGATGCCGCTGGATTACGAGACCGACCTCTCCATGACTGCGGCCCTGAACTGGATTTACGCGTCCCATTTGTCGCGACCCGAACTGCCCTACGCCTTGGTCTATTCCGAGAAAAGGCTGGGAGGCATCGTTCTGCCGGACCTGGCTCCCAATACGCCCATGCAGCTCCCCTTTCGCACGATGGAATTCGCCGGCAGCACGTCGCAGGCGGTGGTGGTTTACGTGCCGAATACTGGATGCCTGCGAGTCCTCGACGCAGCCGGAGATGATCCGCTGACGTACTCCCGATCCCCCGAAGCTTTGACGTCACTTATCCCGCTCTCCAACTGGAATCTCATCTTGCACGGAGCGCCTGACCTGACTCTGCCTGCCCCTCCGTTCGGGAAAGAGCCCAGTCACACATGGTGTTACTTCTACGAAAAGGCGGAGCTGGCGCGACAGGTCCAGGATTGGGATCAAATCGTGGCTCTCGGCTCTGAGGCAGCACAAAAAGAGCTCCGTCCCGAAGATCCATTCGAGTGGCTTCCATTCATCGAGGCCTACGCACGTGGGGGCCATTCCACGATGGCTGAACAGATCACGTTGCAAGCCTGGAATCAAGACCCCAAACTCCAACGCGGTTTGTGCGCTGCTTGGGCCAGGGTGAAGGCCAATGGCCCGCAGCAGGTCCAAACCACAGCCGATCGGATTTCGGCCGAAGTGCGTTGCAATCCGTAGTGAACCGGCGCAGCTTGACGCTTCAAATGGTCTATGCTACCATCCCTTTTTAAGGAAGACGTAGAGGAGACGCAATGTATAGGAAATCCAGCGCGATCCTGGTCAGCCTGATAGTTCTAGGAACTCTTGCGGCGTCGGCGTGCACGCAAACGTATTCGCAGGCGCCATTGGCCACGCCGACGTTGATCTCCACGGGTATCTTCGTGTCCCCGTTCCCATCGGGCCAAGACCCATTGAAGATCGTCGCCGATCTCGGAACGCAAACGGCCATGGCCAAGACGGCCCAGGCCGGCGGCACAGTGAACCCGGCATCAACCGCCGCAGCAGCCGGCAGTACAGCGCTCCCGGGCGAGGCGACGGCACTTTCGGGCCCGGTGACGCCCTTGCCGGCCACCGTCGTGCCGCCCGGAACGTCCGCGCCGTTGGCAACGGTAGAGCCCGGCAGTTCGGGTGCACGGCCCGCTTCCTACACGTTGCAGCAAGGCGAGTTCCCATACTGCATAGCACGCCGCTTCAACGTAAATCCGGACGACCTGCTGGCAGCAAATGGTCTCACAGGCAACAGCCCGGTTTATCCTGGCACGACCCTCACTATTCCGCAGACAGGCTCCTTCCCAGGAGCACGCTCGCTGCTCAATCACCCTGACACCTATACAGTGGACTCGGCCAATACGACCATTTACGGGATCGCCTGCGAATATGGAGATGTCCTACCGCAGGCAATTGCGAGCGCCAATGGGCTCTCGCTCTCCAGCGCGCTGACGGTGGGCCGGCAGTTGAGCATCCCCTAGAGACTCGGTATCGCATGTAAAGCCCAGGCGAATTCAGCCTGGGCTTTTTCTTGGGAGGGCGAGGTGGCAACATTTCATTTGATTAAGTCAGAGACTCTTTTGGAAGGCCGTGCTTTCAAGATCCGTCGGGACTACTTGCGCACTCCCGACGGGCGCGAGACAAGGTACGAAATCGTTGAGCACGGGGGCTCCGTGGTCATGCTCCCAATTGACTCGGATGGCAATCTTCTCTTCGTGCGACAATACAGGCACGCGGCCGGCTCTGATCTGCTCGAGCTTCCTGCCGGAACACGCGATGCAGACGAGATCCTACGAATCGTGTGCAGCCAGGGAAATTCGCGAAGAGACCGGCATGGCCGCCGGATTGCTCGAGAAGGTCGGCGAGTTCTACCTCGCGCCAGGATACTCCACCGAATTCATGGCAGTCTTCATCGCCAGAGAATTGAGGCCCAGTCCGCTTACGCCGGACCCGGACGAGTTCCTGCAGCTGGAAAGAATTCCGCTCGAGAAGGCACTCAAGATGGCGGAACAAGGACAATTGCTGGACGCGAAATCCCTGGCGGCCTTGTTCGTGGCCAGGCCACACCTGACCCTCCATTTGTGATTCCGTCCGTGCGATGGGGTTGCCTTACGGTTCATGACGCGGCATTTTCACTTGCGGCCATAATTCATCCACATTTTGTCCGAAATATGACAACCCGCAGGGGGATTCGTGCCATAAATAACTAACATTGCGCATATGCGGGGGATAAACTTGACACTTGGAGAGAAAACACGGGCGCCAGCCCGCTTCCCAAGGAGTCAATAGATAATGAAACACCCGATCGTAACGATTGACGGCAATGAGGCCGCGGCCTCCGTCGCTCACAGACTGAATGAGGTCATCGCGATCTACCCGATCACGCCCTCCTCCAACATGGGAGAGTTCGCGGACGAGTGGTCTGCCAAGGGAAAGACCAACCTGTGGGGCACCATCCCAAGAGTCATTGAGATGCAGTCGGAAGGCGGGGCCGCGGGCGCGGTGCACGGCGCCTTGCAAGCGGGTGCCCTGACGACCACGTTCACGGCCTCCCAGGGCCTGTTGCTGATGATTCCGAACATGTATAAGATCGCCGGGGAACTGACCAGCGCGGTCTTCCACGTGGCGGCACGCTCGATCGCCGCCCAGGCTCTTTCCATCTTCGGCGATCATCAGGACGTGATGGCGGTCCGCCAGACAGGCTTTGGGCTGCTCTCGTCCGGTTCGGTGCAAGAAGCCCACGACTTCGCAGCTATTGCACAGGCAGCCACTCTGCAGGCACGCGTGCCCCTGGTTCACTTCTTTGACGGCTTCCGAACTTCGCACGAGGTGGCGAAGATCTTCTATCTGACGGATGAGGAGCTCCGTGCGTTGATGGATGATGACCTGATCCGGGCACATCGGGCACGCGCCCTTTCGCCCGAGCATCCGGTGCTGCGCGGCTCCGCACAGAATCCGGACGTCTATTTCCAGGCGCGTGAGACCGTCAACCCCTATTACGAGGCGGCGCCGGGCATCGTTCAGGCGGCCATGGACAAATTCGCCAAGATCACCGGACGCGCCTACCATCTCTTCGACTACTCCGGGCACGCCAATCCCGAACGTGTCCTCATCCTGATGGGCTCCGGCGGCGAGACGGCCGAAGCCACGGTGCAGCACCTGGCACAGAAGGGCGAAAAAGTCGGGGCTGTGCGGGTACGACTGTACCGCCCGTTTTCCATGAAGCACTTGCTGGCGGCGCTACCTGCGTCGGTGAAATCCCTGGCCATCCTTGACCGGACTAAGGAGCCCGGCGCCGGTGGTGAGCCTCTCTATTTGGACGTGGTCAACGCTCTCCGGGAGGGCGGCCGGTCAGAAATGCATGTCGTCGGAGGCCGCTACGGATTGTCCTCCAAGGAGTTCACGCCGGCGATGGTTAAAGCCGTCCTCGATGAACTATCCAAGCCTGATCCAAAGAATCACTTTACGGTCGGGATCACGGATGATGTTACACACACGAGCCTGCCGGTCGATTCTTCATTTTCGATCGAGGCCGAGGATACGGTGCGTTGCGTGTTTTTCGGCCTGGGCTCAGATGGCACCGTGGGTGCGAACAAGAATTCGATCAAGATCATTGGCGAGGAAACCGACAACTACGCACAGGGATACTTCGTGTATGAACTCGCGGAAGTCCGGGACCGTGACGATCTCCCATCTCCGGTTCGGGCCGCACCCCGTGCGCGCGCCTTATTTGATTGAGGCCAATCAAGCCAGCTTTGTTGCCTGTCACCAATTCAACTTCCTCGAGAAGTTCGAGATGTTGAAATATGCAAGAACTGGCGCCGTCTTCCTGCTCAACAGCCTCTACGGGCCTGACAAGATCTGGGATGAGCTGCCGATCGAAGTCCAGCAACAGATCTTGGAGAAGAAGCTCAAGTTCTACGTCATAAACGGTTACGACGTTGCCGAGAAGACGGGCATGGGTGCCCGCATGAACACGATCATGCAGACGGCATTCTTCGCCATCAGCGGCATCCTGCCACGCGATGAGGCGATAAAGCAGATCAAGCATGCCATCGAGAAGACTTATGGCAAGCGCGGCGAAGCCGTTGTGCAGAAGAACTTCGCCGCCGTGGATGCCACGATCGAAAACCTCTTTGAGGTCAAGGTTCCGGGCAAAGTGACGTCCAAGACTTCGCGACGGCGGGTGGTTCCGAAGGAGGCCCCCGAATTCGTGCAGAATGTCATCGCCCCCATGCTGCTCTTCGAAGGGGACGACCTGCCGGTGAGTGCTCTGCCCGTGGATGGCACCTTCCCCACCGGCACCACGCAGTGGGAAAAACGCAATATCGCCCTCGAAATCCCTGTCTGGGAGACCGACTTGTGCATTCAGTGTGGAAAGTGCATCATGGTCTGCCCGCACGCCGTCATCCGGCAGAAGATCTACGACCAGAAGCTGGTGGCTGACGCTCCAGCCACCTTCAAGCACATGCCCTCCAAGTTCAAGGAATTCTCCCAGGGCATGGCGTACACGGTTCAGGTGGCGCCGGAAGACTGCACGGGCTGCAGCCTGTGCGTGGAGGTCTGCCCGGCGAAAGACAAGACGCAGGCTGGACGAAAGGCCCTCAACATGGCGTCGCAAATGCCACTTCGAGCCAGCGAGGCCAAGAACTGGGACTTCTTCATGAAGATCCCCGATATGGATCGGAAACTGATCAATCCCTCGACCATCAAGAACTCCCAGCTCCTCAGGCCGCTTTTCGAGTTCTCCGGCGCCTGCTCCGGCTGCGGCGAGACACCGTACCTGAAACTGTTGTCGCAGCTCTTCGGTGATCGGGCGATCATAGCGAACGCCACCGGCTGCTCCTCCATCTACGGTGGCAACCTGCCGACGACGCCGTGGGCCTTCGACTCAAACGGCCGCGGCCCCGCCTGGTCCAACTCGCTGTTCGAAGACAATGCCGAATTCGGACTGGGGATGCGCCTCACAGTCGACAAGCAGAGAGAATACGCGCGCGAGCTGGTCAGTAGCCTCGAAAAAGAGCTGGGCGCTGACCTGGTTGCGGCCGTGCTTAATGCCGACCAAGGGACCGAAGCTGGCATCGATGATCAGCGCGGACGCGTCGCCGAAATCAGGAAGAAGCTCGCAGCCAGTACTGACCCGCGAGCCAAAGACTTGTTGAGCCTGGCCGATAGTCTCGTTCAGAAATCTGTGTGGATCGTAGGCGGCGACGGGTGGGCATACGATATCGGATACGGCGGACTGGACCACGTTCTGGCCAGCGGCCGGAATGTCAACGTGCTCGTGCTGGATACGGAGGTCTACTCCAACACCGGCGGTCAAGCCTCCAAGTCGACCCCACGGGCTGCCGTCGCCAAGTTCGCCATGAGCGGCAAAGGTTTGCCGAAGAAGGACCTCGGTTTGATAGCCATGGCCTACGGCTACGTGTACGTGGCCCGCGTCGCCATGGGCTACAATGACCAGCAGACACTCAAGGCCTTCCTGGATGCCGAATCCTATGACGGCCCCTCTCTGATCATTGCTTACAGTCACTGCATCCAGCAAGGCTACGACATGATCCACGGCCTTGAGCAACAGAAACTGGCTGTTCAATGCGGCGCGTGGCCGGTGTATCGCTATGACCCGCGCCTCACGGCCAAGGGCCAGAATCCGCTGCTCATCGAATCCAAGGAACCCAGCATCCCGGTCTCCAAATATGCCTACAACGAGACACGCTACAAGATGCTTACCCAAATGGACGAGGAACGGGCCGAATTGCTAATGAAAGAGGCGCAGCAGGACGCGACGTCGCGCTGGTCGCTCTACGAGCAGATGGCCGGAATGCACTACAGCGGTTCCGACGGGAATGGCAAAGAGTCGTGATCTGCCTGACCCCCTCAAGAATTGTCACGAGCTTGATCGAGGCGGCTATTCATCTGGACGCCGCACGGAAAGGTTACTAGGATGATTGACCTGTCAACGACGTATCTTGGCCTGCAGTTGAAAAACCCGCTGGTTGCCTCCGCCTCTCCGCTTTCCAAGAAGCTGGATCAGGCCAAGCAACTCGAGGAGGCGGGCGTCTCGGCGATTGTCATGTACTCGCTGTTCGAGGAGCAGATTATCCACGAGAGCCTTGAGCTCGATCACTTCCTGTCACGCGGGACAAATTCCTCCCCGGAGGCAGCGAGCTATCTCCCGGACACGGGTTCCTACAGCCTGCTGCCGGAAAAGTACCTGGAGCATATAGGAAAACTCAAGCAGGCCATCAAGATCCCGATCATCGGCAGCTTGAACGGCGTGTCGCGAGGCGGCTGGGTTCGATATGCGCGGCTGATCCAGGACGCGGGAGCCGATGCCCTGGAATTGAACCTGTACTTCCTGCCCGTTGATCCTGCCCTCCGGGCCGAGGAGATCGAAAATGCACAGGTGGAGCTCGTCGAGGCGGTCAAGACCTCCATTGACATCCCGTTGGCCGTAAAACTCAGCCCCTATTACACTTCACTGCCTGCATTTTGTCCACCGGATTGCCCAGACGGGCGCGGACGGGATTGTTCTTTTCAATCGCTTCTACCAGCCGGACTTCGACATCGAAGAGCTTACGGTCGCCCACACGCTGGATCTGAGCACGCCAGCAGACCTGAGGCTCCCACTGCGTTGGATTTCGATTCTGTATGGATCAGTGGATGCGGATCTAGCACTTACCAGCGGCATTCATTCACACGAGGGCATCCTGAAGGCCATGATGGCGGGAGCCAAGGTTGCCATGATGGCTTCGGAGCTTCTTCACGGCGGGTCCGCCCGGGTGCCTGAAGTGCTTGCTGGACTTACGGAGTGGATGATCGACCACGAGTACGCATCGATCAAGCAGATGCAGGGCAGCATGAGCCAGAAATCGGTTGCCGAGCCGGCGGCCTTTGAACGGGCAAGCTACATGAAAGTCCTGGGCTCATTCCAGGAACTGCCCTGAGGCCACGGCCCGCGACGAATGCCCGAGAATAAAGAACCTCCGCTAAGCGGAGGTTCTTTGGTGATAAATCCAGTAACCGACTTACGAAGACGGCGTGCGTCGGCATGGGAGCGTTCTTGCGCTGGCGGAAAGTAATGCGACCGAGCGTCAGGTCGTACGGAGACATTTCGACGGCAACGTGATCCCCCAGGAGGATGCGGATGTAGTACTTGCGCATTTTGCCAGAGAGGTACGCCCGCACCTCATGACCATTGTCCAAGCGGACGCGGAACTGCGTTCCTGGCAGGGCCTCGACTACGACACCCTCTGCCCAAATCTTATCTTCCTCTTTTGCCATAGGTCGCTCCAGTCCGTCTACTCGTATTCCCGGGGCAAACTCCGCCGTTTGATGCGGCGGATTGCCTTCTTCTTCTCCATGCGGCGCTGTTCACTCTTGGAAACGAACCAACGCTTGCGGCGCACGGTGCTCAGAACGCCGCTCTTGACGACCTTCTTGCGAAAGCGCTTGAGCAGCGAGTCTTGGAACTCACCGCCGCGCAATACAACCATCGCCATAATCAATTCACCTCCTTCCGTGAATTGCATGCGCCGAAACGAAAACCCTCGGCCTTACCGGGCGGCTGAGGGTTATGCACCAATCGAAAAAGGCCAGATCGACCTTGCGATCAAATAAGCGCTTCACACTCCTCGTTTAGTCAAAGACAAGGGACCGCGATCCCTCAGCCAAACCGTACCGGCATTATACCTGAGAGGAAGTTAAAAGAAAAGCCCCTTGGCAGGGACTCGACCCAACCCCCCACCTCGAGAATACTGCACCCCGCCGTACTCGATCTATAGCTTTCTGCCATTCAAGAAAGCATCCACATGGCCTTGCGGATCTGGTCTGGGGACAGGCAGGTCAAGACCGGAGTGTCGGAGCATCTGAGTGACCAGGATCGGGCCGATCAGGGCGCTGACGCTCGCAAACGGGGAATTCGATCCTTATCCGGCCCCGCTTCTGATATTCATCGATAATTCTTACAATGGCCTGGATGTTCTTCCACGGGGTATTGAAGGATTTCTGCAGGTCGGGATGACACGGTAATTCAACGAGGATGATGGGAATGATGTCGCCATAAATCTCACTGGTTTCCGCGTAGGCTTCGACAATAGCCAAAAGGTCAGCTTCGAGATCGCCCGTATAAACGAGCCCGTGCAGGGGCGTGTCAGACAGCCGATGTTCGATGACTTTTTCAAACAGGCCGGCTTTGCTCCCGAACCTACGGAAGAGTGTGACCTCATTCACCTGAGCCATGTCCACGATCTTTTTGGTGGTCGCGCCCTCATAGCCGTGGGAAACCAAAGTTTCGAGGGCCGCCTTGAATATCTTGGTCTCGTCGAGGACTTTTGGCATTCGAACTCCTTGCTTCTGAAATTCTACCATAAGCAAGTGTTGACTTGCAATAGAAATTGGGTTATCTTTATTGCAAGCAGTCAGTTGCAATAAGCGCATAAGGAGCTATCCGAGTGGCAAGCAATGATCTTCCCCGCACCGGCCGCGTCGCCAACCCTCAAAATCTTAGTCCCGAGGAGAAAGCTGTGCTTGGCAGTGGGGCCATAGCCCCGTTGAGAGGTTTCTTCACCGTCATCTGGCGTGTGAAGCTTCGCCTCCAATTCACCGGCTGGCTGCAGTACGTATTGCCGGTGCTGTTAGCGCTCGTGTTCTTTCTCGTCTCCGCACTGGCAGGCCTTCTTGGCAACTTGCGCATGGCGCAATCCTTGGTCTTTGTGGGCAGCTTTGTCTTGACCGTGTCAATTCTTGACCTGGTTACCGTAAAATTTCGTCTGCGCTTTCCTGAGAACCTTCCCAGGCGCAACGACAACCTCGGCATGTTTGACTTGATGCGGGCAAGACGCTCCTGCCGTTCGTTCCAGACCCGAAAGCTGACATCCGCCGACCGCGACGAACTCATGGAATGCGTCCGTCTGCACAGTCACACGTCCAGGATCGGCAAGAACCCGGTTCGGTTCGAATATGTCTCAGCACCGCTCATCGTTTGGCCAACCGTCAATGCCACGGAGTTCCTCGTCGCAATTGCTCCGAGCGAGTACAATCGCCTCGCCGTCATCGACGTGGGTCGCACACTGCAGAAGATCGTGATCGATGCCACACGCATAGGGTTGGGGACATGCTGGATCGGCCCGGGTGCAGATCAATCCAGCGTGGTGCGGCACCTGCGCGACCGCTACAATCCGAAGGAAGACCACATCATCTGCGTGTGCGCCATTGGGTACAAATCATGGTACGTCCCCCTGTTCTTGCGCATCTTCAATTTGCAGTTTCACCACCGCCTGCCGCTTTCCTCACTCTTTTTCGCCGACTCGCGCTTTGAGGAACCGTTGGACCTGAATGCATACCCTTTCAAACGATTTGGGCGCACTTATGAAGCATGCCAGTGGTCTCCGTCATCATACGATGGACAAACAACCCGGTGCGTGGCCGTAATGCAACGGAATCGTGGAAACAAGGACACGCGTGATGCTGACAACAAGTCACGCTTGGCCAGGTTTGATTTCTATGCGAACACCAAATCGCGATACTATGCGGCTGTGGCCGTGGGCATTTGGTGCGCGGATTGGGAAATGGGCTGTGAAACGCGGGGCATTCATGGGCACTTCTCGGTTCTGTCCCCCGCGGAGACGCGTTCCCATGACGCGCAGGCCCGCCCACACGCCCAGATACGACGTAAGTTGGGTCCT
>CAVVCL010000010.1:0-21843 GCA_963746745.1 uncultured Chloroflexia bacterium | reverse complement strand
GTCATACGACAAGCGGGCGGTTATTGCAAAACGCGATCAGAAGTCGGGATCAAGACCGCGAAACACGTGTACGCTGAAAGACACTTTGTGCGCAAGCGTCCCTCCCGATCAACTAAGGGCGCCATACACTTTGAAAGCGAAGACCGGAGGCTTGAAGCCTCCGGTCTTCTTTCTGGTAGCAGGGGCAGGACTTGAACCTGCGACCTTCGGGTTATCGAGCTGTTCCAGGCGGAACCATTAAGAAAAGTAACCACATCACTACACCGATGGGGCTAGCATAACTTCAGACTGAACATTATCTCAAACCACAAAAGACATCCGAAGGGGAACGAGCCAAACTAGGACGTATATCTGGTAGCAGGGCGTGGGCTTTCTGAGACAATGTCCCGCAAAAAGAGAACAAGACCATATTTGGACGTACAGGCGATGCGGATATGGAAGACAAGAGAACTCGAACACTCATTCCCATAAGTCTAATATCGTTGATCCTGCTCTTTTCGGCTGGTTCAATGATTTTCGTCATAACAACGTACCAAAGCTATTTCCCGCGCTATGATAAACCAAACCATTCTGGGTATCTTCAATATAGCGACATAAGAGACACCTATAGTCGCAAAGCTGTAAGTTTCCAATCTGGTAGTAACACCTTGAAAGGTCATATCTATGGTGAAGGAAACGATAAAGGGCTGGTCGTCATTGCGCCTGGAAGAGCGACAAGTGCCGAGAATACTGGCTGAAGCACTGTTTTTCGTCGATAATGGCTGGCGTGTTTTCTCATTTGACTACACGGGGAGTTTTGAGAGCCAGGGGAAAAGTTCGAGAGGCCTTCCACAAGCGCGAATCGATTCGCTGGCTGCGTTAGCATACATTCAAAGCGATGACTCATTGAAAGACTTACCTATCATGCTATATGGGCATAGTTGGGGAGGTTATGCCGGACAGCGGCCTTAAACGACGTTAATCGCATTTCCGTGAGCAAGTCTATCCGGCTTCAATTCGCCAATGGGGTTGTTTGATGAACAGTCCCATCGTATGATTGGGGTTCTCGCATTTGTCGAATATCCATTTGAATGGGCTTACCAGACGCTGCGTTTTGGTAGTGATGCCTCCGTAACGGCAGTCGATGGAATCAACAGAACCAATACTCCTGTAATGATCATCCATGGGACTGCGGATGAGGCTGTCGCATACGATGGCGCCAGCATCATCGCTCAACGCAATCGCATTACCAATCCCAATGTTGTCTATATAAGCCGTACCGCCGAGAACCAAAACGATCATGACCACTTAATGAAATCCGCGGCTGCGATGCAGTACATCAATCAGAAGAATGGGGAATTCAAACTACTCTCTGAACGTTATGATGGAAACATACCGGATAGTGCTCTGGATGCGTTTTTTGGCAGCGTGGATCGCTTTCAAGTCAGCGAATTGGATGCTGAGTTTATGAAACAGATCAACAGTTTTTTTGAAGATTTATTGCGCAATTAGGCCGAATACTTCTTAATCAATTACCTTGTTTGGTGTAATTACGTATGTGTTGGAACTGTAGGATACCCATATGTTGTCGTTGGACCAGGCTGACAATAGATCAGCGCTGCCATAGAAATGGACTGGTTAGTATTCAGTGTGCACAACCAGGCCATGTCACCGGTCAGGTCGGAAGTTTAGATTTCCCCCCCGCCCGATCTCCGATGTAACTCAACCAATGACTGGGGGTGAACTGAGAGGAGGCTATCGTGCGTTGGCCTAACCCCTCTGCTGTTTTGAATTTTAGGAAGCCGTCGATGGATTTTGCAATTGACAAACCCAGCGTGCTGCGGTTCATTGAAAAACCCTCCAAAGAGTGATTTTTGGTAACCGAAGACCCTCAGGTTCATCAAAAGGCGGCGCCAGTTGGCGCCGCCTTTTTCTTTCCAGTAGCGGGGGCAGGACTTGAACCTGCGACCTTCGGGTTATGAGCCCGACGAGCTGCCACTGCTCCACCCCGCATCGAGGTTCACTAATATAACAGATTCAGATACCACCGTCAAGCGGCATGAGGAATTGCTTCCTATGCGCACACCAGGCTGTGAAGGAGCAAGCACAACGTTCCAGCGCAAGGCGCGCATGTGTGGGCCTGGACACCTGTGTCCCTCTCAGCCAGCGGAATCCATGGTAAAACAGCGCAACCTTAACGGCCCAGATGGGCGCATAGAATCCACATATGGATTCGGTGTATAATGCAGCCGGCCTTCGGGTTCATTCGACGATATCATACGATCCCAACATTTCACGCCGAACGCGGCAGCTTGGTTACATGGATCGCATCGTGCTCTGGTCAAAGGGTGAAATGAAAATGAGCAAGATGGCCAAGACGCTGATACAACCGACTTTATTCCGCACTTATTCAAAGCTGGATGACTGATTTGCTCCTGGTTGTCGAAGGCCGGCATGCAGACGTCCCTTCTTTTGCAGCCGAGCTACAGAAGAAGGGCTTCGAAGTACACGCCGTTAAGAACGGCGGCGCGGCGGTCTCGCGCCTCGAGCGACTTAATCCCAGCCTCGTCGTGGTCAACGCCGCCTCGCTGCGCAGCACAGGCACACGGATTTGCAGGTCCATACGCAGCAAGAACGGCAAATATCCCATTGTGCTGGTACTGGCAAAAGAAGGCCGGGTAAGCAAGGAAGTGGCCGACGCGGTGCTGGTGCTGCCCTTCACAGCCCAGAAGCTCGCCAACCGAATCAAGCCACTGTTGCCCGGGGATGGAAAGAACGTGGTCCATGTTGGACCGCTGCGCCTGGATGTCGAGCAGAGACGCGTCAAGTGTCTAGGAAAGAACTCCAAGCTGACGCCCAGGCTGGTCACGCTGCTGCATCTACTGATGGACAAGCACGGTGAAGTCGTCGAACGCGACGCGCTGTTCAAGAAGGTCTGGGAGACCAACTACACCGGCGATACCCGCACGCTGGACGTGCACATCTCCTGGTTGCGGCGGGCCATCGAGTTGGATCCCCTGAAGCCGAAATTCCTAAAGACCATCCGCGGCGTCGGATACCGACTCGACGTTTAGTTCTTTTTGGAATAATTCGCCGGTGACGGTGATCAGCCGGACGCACACCCTGCGCCCGGTTTTGATTCGCAACTCGAGCGGGATCTCCGCGCTTGCATTCGACCTTTGAGCCTGCGCGGCGCTCCGAAAGAGCGTGCCATCCCACTCCGGGTCGACCTCCCAGTAGTCCAGATCCGTTCGTGCGACGACCTTGACCCCCGTCGCCGAGGCTTTGGCCTTGAATTGCGACCCGGAGGCGTGGGGAAATTCCACGGACGCCGCGCGCTCAAACGAAAAAGGCGCCATGCCGGCAGAACACAGCCTTCGTCTGGTGGCGTGAATGGCGCGGAAGGCACTGTCGCAGCCAATGAATCCACGCCCCAGCCTTGCGGCAACGACGGGTGCCGTTCCGGATCCACAGAAAAAATCCGCCACGAGTTCGCCGGGGTTTGAAGAAGCCAGAATGATGCGTTCCAGCAAGGCTTCCGGCTTCTGCGTCGGATAGCCGGTGCGCTCCTTGTGGAGCCTGGCGACGACGGGGAAATACCACCAGTCTTCCGGCACCTTGCCGCGCTCGAGATTCGGGACCTTTCCGAAGCCTGCTTTGGTCGATGCCTTGAAAGCCTGAACCGTTGCAGGGTGGTAAGCCTGGCGGACGGCATCCGCATTGAAGGTGTGTCCCTCGCCTTTGACGTATGCCAGAATGGTATCGTGCTTGCGATTGAACGCGCTGCGGATCGGAGACGGGCCGTGGTACGTCCAAACGATTTCATTCAGCAGGCCGTGCGCGCCGAAGATCTCATCGAGCAGGACACGGGCATAGGAATTGGCATGCCAATCCAGGTGAAGATAAAGGGAGCCGCCCGGCTTGAGCAGCCGATGCATAAGAACAAGCCTCTGATACAGGAAATCCAGGTACGCATCCAAGTCAGCCCAGGAATCCGGATAGCCCTCGGCCATGGCCCACTGATCGGGCTTACGCGGAATCTTCGCCGCGGCCGATGCGCGCAGAAAATCTCCGGTTCGTGAAGAAGGGCGGATCCGCGTACATGAGATCGATGCGCGCCTCGTACTCCGGCATCAGCGCCGCCATGATCCCAAGATTGTCGCCAAGGATCAGCCGATCTTCAATGTTGTCTGAGGGGTAGCCGCGGCCACCCGGGTAGATGACCGAGTCCTTGAGCAGAGCCGCCTGGACAGGCTCACGAGGCGCTTTGGCAGGCCAACTCAAGGTGGGCATACTAGAAGTGAACGTTTACTGCGGTGCCACGACCGTGGTTGTTGACGTAGGCACCGGCCGTGTGCACCGGCGTGGCCCACCGAAACAGCCACAGGGCCTCACTGGTACGCATGTTCACGCAGCCATGGCTCATCGGCGTTCCGAAATTATCGTGCCAGTAGGTGCCGTGGAACGCCTGCCCGTCCTCCGTGAAGTAGCAGGTCCACGGTACACCCGGCAACTGATAATAGCCATCCACGGTCTGGGAAAACCTGGCCTCGCCCATGAGCTCGGAGGGCAATTTCTCCAGGATATTGAACTTGCCGACATGCGTGTTGGTCTTGCTCGAGGGAATGCCCGACGAGATGGTGGTCTTGAAAACGACGTTGTCGTTCTCGTAAGCAGCCAGTGTTTGCCTTGTCAGGTCGACGTCAATGCGCTTCTCTTCCGGCGGCACGTCGGGGCTTATGGCCGTGTACGCGTCGGCTGGGATCGGCCGCAGATGGATGGCCTGAACAAAGTATGGGAAACTCGCAATGTGATCCCAGATTCGGTACCAGGGGCCATCGTAACCAGAAACGGGCGGCCCTGATTCCAGCGAGTCCACCCAGTGGACGGAGCCATAGTAGAGGCGCCACAATGGCTCTTCGAGGGCCAGCCAACCATCGGCCTTACTATAGCGCCACGGACTGGTCCATGGCACCGTGACCTCCGCAAGGATGCCCGTGCCTGCCGGAATGGCCGGGTCTGCGGGGATTGACGATAGTGGAATGTTCAGCAAGGTCTTGACGGGCTGCAAACGCGCCCGCCACATGTAGCCCCCCCAAACGCGGTACCAGATCGGGTTCGGATTTGGAGTGGGAGTTTGGTCGGGTTCGGGCGTGGGAGGCGTCGCCGTAACCTGCTTGTACACGTGGATCAGATCGTCACGGTACCACGTGCTGGTGATGGTCGACTCGAGCGACGGGGAACTGTAGACACTCCAGGAATTGGTCGCCACGCGGACGATATCCGCGTCGTCAAAGCTGATGACGCCGGGATTCACCCTCTGGAACGCCAGACCGGCAAGACTCAGGCCACCCAGCTTCAGGAAATCGCGTCTTGAAGGACTTGAACGCATAGGGAAAATTGTACCCGACTGGCTGGCAGGGCTTTCGACGGGGAATGATCGCCGTTTGCGAACGGCCCTCGCAAGCACCAGGCGACACAGTCGTTTCCGAGGTAGGCGGGCCCGAGGCCGAACCCTTCCTGGGCGGATGCTCGCCGGGCGGGCGGCGGACGAATTCAGGCCTTTGATGCAGTGTGACCGGTGAGCCGCGACATGGCGACTGTTACGAACTTCAGCCGCGTTCCGTCAGCGACCGCAGACCGTCTTCGATGTTGACTCTCTCCCGCACGGCAATGGGCGTACGAAGAAAACGGCGCAACTCTGCCGCATCCTTGTAGCGCTCGAGGTGCTGGCGGAAGACATCGAGAATTCCCACCGGGTCGCCTGCGTACGGCTCATACGAGACTTCGTCTCCGGAACTGACGGCGCCGGCCTGCAGGACACGGCAATAAAGGCCTGGCCGCTGGGCGCGACGATACTTCTTGACAAACATCGAATTGCGCATGCGGCGGGCCAGCGTTGAGCAAGGAATACGCGGTGCCGAAACCTCAAGCAGTGTCGAGCCGATGCGCAGACGGTCGCCAATGTTGAAGCGGGCGCTCTCCAGATCGGAGATCGTCAGGTTGTCGCCGAAGGTTCCCGGCGCCAACTCCCGGCCCAGCTCCCCTGACCACCATGCGTAGTCGCCGGTGCCATAGATGTAGATGGCCTGATCCGGCCCGCCATGGTTCTCCGCGTCCGCGATGAAGTCGCCAGCGAGTCCCAGCGGCATGACCTGCACGGGGCCGGTGGCCGGCTGCTTGTAGATCCCCGTAATCTCAAGACCATCCCCCTTCTCCTGAGTGCGCCGGTCGCCGATATTTACGCTAATAATCTGCATCGCATACCTCTCCGGGCATGGGCAAGAAATATACCATCGAACAATGATGGCGGCTGCTGACGAGTGCCGGTCTTAACGTGCGGGCGTGTCCGCTGGTACAGCATGCTGCGGCGAAGAGCGCAAAAGTACGCCAATTCACAAGGGCGGAACCGTGTGACTTGCCTTGGCCTCTGCTTGTCGTTATACTCGGCCGCATGGAACCCACCAAGATCGGTCGCTACGAAATCAAAGGTGAGCTGGGGCGCGGGGGTATGGCCACGGTGTACCGCGCGTACGACCCAAGCTTCGAACGCGAGGTGGCTATCAAGGTCCTGCCGCGCGAACTGATGCACGATCCCCAGTTCCGCGATCGGTTCCGGAGAGAGATCAAGACCATCGCCTCGCTGGAACATCCGGCCATCGTCCCGGTCTACGACGTAGGCGAGGAAGATGGCGAGCCCTATTTTGTTATGCGCTACATGCCGGGGGGCTCCCTGACGCAGTGGATCGAAAAGGGCAAATTCTCATTGGAGGACGCCGCCCGCATCATTGAAAGACTCTCGGGCGCCCTCGCGTACGCGCACAGGAATGGCCTGGTCCATCGCGACCTGAAACCCGACAACATCCTCTTTGACAACAACGGTGATCCGTTCATCTCGGACTTCGGAGTCGCCAAGATCACGGATTCGACGACCAACATGACGGGCAGCGGCATCATCGGAACGCCCGCCTACATGAGCCCGGAGCAAGCGCAGGGCGAGCCGGTTGACAACCGCAGCGACATCTACGGCCTGGGCGTGATCATCTTCCAGATGCTCAGCGGACATCAGCCCTACGAGGCTACGACGCCGATGGGCGTGGCAGTGAAGCACATTACGGATCCGGTGCCCGAGATCCTCAAGATGAATCCCGCGCTTCCCAAACAAACGGACATAATCATCAAGACCGCCATGGCGAAGGACCCCTCCCTGCGCTACCAGACCGCCACGGAATTGGCCCATGCACTAAGCAACGCGGCGTCTGCCCAAGGCGGTTCCGGGCGCGGCGGCAAAGATGGTGCTACCAGGGTAGCAAAGCCTGCTGAGGCGGCGGGCTCCAGAGGCACACCAAGGGGAGGAAGTCGGCGCTGGCTGTACATTGGAGGTGGCGCCATACTTGTGCTGCTGCTGCTTGCGGGCGGCATATTTGGCTCAAGAATGCTGGCGCCCGCACCTACAGCTACGGCAACACAGCAACCACCCACGCCGACCGCCATTGTGGTGACAGCCACGCTTCCGCCGACGGCCGCAGTGACGGCAACATCCGCTTTTGCGCCGGTGTGCGCACCGGGGGTGGTGCCGGCGCCCGTTCTGCCGACGATCGGCAAACCCAGCGGCTTCTGCAACAACGGCTACTCAGTTACCCAATTCACCATTCCGCTGGGCGCCAGCTTTGTCCCCCAGGAAGCCGGATACGTATGCGACCCATACGGACAGCCCGGCGGCCAGCAGTTGATCGCGTGCCACGGGAAAAATCTGACTACGTTCCATTTGCAGGTGTGCGTCCCACTTCCCACGCCGTCGACGAGTGAAGTCGTGGGGGCTTGCCAGTCAGGAACGGACTACGACTACGACCATGCCTGCTGCGCGCCCGCCAAACCGGCAGACGCCGGCTGCCAGATGGTCAACGTTGATCTCGGTGCCTGCCAGTAACCGCTCCAGACAGCACGTGCGCTTGAACCAAGACAGGCACCGTCGGTGCCTGTCTTTTTTGCGGCTGCGCGCAGAATCATTCAGCCCGGGTGTCGATGATACAATGCCGACATGGGCACGCTTTTCCTCGTAGCGACACCGATCGGGAACCTGGAGGACATTTCGGCGCGTGCACTTCGAACACTGCGCGAGGCGACGCTGATAGCCGCGGAAGACACGCGCTTGACGCGCAGATTGCTCTCGCACTACGAAATCCACACGCCCCTGATCAGCTACTTCGAACACAACAAGCTTTCCCGGCTAGCGCAGATCCTCGAGCACTTAGGCAGCGGAGATGTGGCTCTGGTATCAGATGCGGGCACGCCCGCACTGAACGATCCCGGATACGAGTTGGTGAAGGCCGCGCTGCAAGCCGGATACCCGGTAAGCCCGATCCCGGGGCCCGCCGCCCCCGTTGCCGCCCTGGTGAGCTCCGGGCTGCCCACAGATGCATTCCTCTATCTCGGGTATTTGCCTCGCAAGCGCTCCGATCGGCTGGCCGCGCTGCACAAGGTGGCGGATCTTCCATATACATTGATCTATCTCGAGGCGCCCCACCGCCTGCCGGAAGCGCTCGACGATATGCAGTCCGTGCTGGGCGACCGCCAAGCCGCCGTGGCGCGCGAGCTTACGAAGCTCCACGAAGAGATCTGGCATGGGAGCTCTGGCTCAAGCCAGGAAACACTTTCAAGAACCTCGCGGCGAATTCGTCCTGGTAGTTCACGGGAAGCAAGCGGAGCCGCAAGCGGAATGGACGCTGGAACAACTCCGGCTGGTGGTTGACAAACGCCTCGCCGGAGGACAGACGCCCACGAAGGTCGCCGCCGAGCTTGCCCGTGAGTCAGGGTGGGCCCGCCGCGATATCTACAAACTTGCCGCCACCCAGGAAGCTCAGAGGTAGAGATGCCCGAAGACGCGAAACCATCCAAATCGGCAGAGATCAAGGTCATCAAGCAGACCAGCGAGGTCACAGAGACAACCAGCGCAGCCGTCGCCGCCAGCGACAATCTTGCGGAGACCAAGCACGTCGTAACGATTGCGGGCCGCGAGGTTAAATACACCGCCCTGGCAGGCACGATGATTCTGCGCGAGGAAGCGGCCGATCGCGAGAAGGGGTTTGAGGGCGAGAAGGCACGGGCGCAGATCTTCTTCGTGGCCTACACCAAAGACGACGTTGAGGACAAGTCGACCCGCCCGATCACGTTCTGCTTCAACGGTGGGCCAGGCTCGTCGTCCGTTTGGCTGCATCTGGGCCTGCTCGGACCCCGACGCGTGGTGCTGCAGCAGGAAGGCGAGCTGCCCCCACCGCCGTTCAAACTGGCCGACAACGACTACTCCCTGCTGGACGAAAGCGACCTGGTGCTGATCGATCCGGTCAGCACCGGCTACAGCCGCCCGGTGGAAGGCGAAAAACCGCGGGAGTGGCATGGATTCGGAAAAGACATCGCCTCGGTCGGCGATTTCATCCGGCTGTACGCGACCCGCTACCATCGCTGGCTCTCACCCAAGTTCCTGATCGGCGAAAGCTACGGGACAACTCGGGCGGCTGGATTGGCGGGCTACTTGCAGGAGCGACATGGCATGTACCTGAACGGGATCATGCTCGTCTCGGCCGCCCTGGATTTTTCAACAATTGATTTCCATGTCAACAACGACCTGCCGTTCGTAGTATTCCTGCCGGCCTACGCCGCAACCGCCTGGTTCCACAACAAGCTGCGGACCCGCAAGCCGCTGCGCAGTTTTCTTAATGAAGTGGAGGCCTTCGCACTCGGGGACTACGCCACGGCGCTTCTCAAGGGGGATGCGTTGTCCAAGGCGCAGCGCGCGCAGATCGTCGAAAAAGTAGCCCACTATACAGGGCTTTCGACCGAATTCGTGGAACGCTCCAACCTGCGGATCAACGACCAGCATTTCTTCAAGGAGCTGCTGCGCGACCGCGGCCAGACCATCGGCCGCCTGGACAGTCGGCTGCTTGGCCGTGACCGTGTCGGCGTAACAGAGCAGCCGGAATACGACCCGTTGATGACCACCGTGGCGGGACCGTACGCGGCCGCGTTCTACGACTACATAAGGTCCGAGCTCAATTTTGAGGCCGACCGGGCTTATGAAATCATTACGGAGTTTGTGCACCCCTGGTCCTACGCGGAGTTCGAGGGAAAATTCGTGTACGTGGGCGAGAGGCTGCGTGCGGCCATGACGCGCAATCCATATCTCAAGGTGTTTGTTGCCAGCGGCATGTTCGATCTCGGCACGCCCTACTCGGCCACGGACTACACGATCAATCACCTCGGCCTGCACGAATCCGTCCGCAAGAACATCAGCATGGAGTACTACGAGGCGGGGCACATGATGTACATTCACATGCCGTCGCTCGCGAAACTCAAGCGGGACCTGGCAAAGTTCATGCGGGCTGCCGTTCCGCAGTAGCGGGTCCGCGCTGCCGGAGCCGCCGGACGAGAGCAAGTCCCACCGCAAGTGGTCATGGAGAACAAGAGTTGAGACAAAGCCGTTGGGAGGCCATTAGCCTTGGCGTGCTGGGGACCCTGTATGTCATCTGGGCGGGTCTGTTTGTCTACCAAAGCAGCTATGTGGCCATAGACGGCCAGCGCTATTTCGGATTGTTCGACGATGCAATGATCTCCATGCGCTACGCCTGGAATTTCGCACATGGGCTGGGGCTGGTGTGGAACGCCGGCCAACGAGTTGAAGGCTACTCGAATTTGCTGATGACGCTGGGAATGTCGCTGGCAGCCCTGGCCCTCGACAAGAAACTGGCCGTACTCGCTGTTCAAGTGGCGGGCATCCCCACGGTGGTGATCACGGCGGTTCTGGCATGGCGGCTCTACAAGGACATCGCCGAAGAGCAGCACTATCGGGCACTCGCCGGCGTGCTGGTGGGCGCCTGCGTCCTCTTCTATTATCCGTTGAGCTATTGGACGTTGATGGGCATGGAAACCGGCTTGCTCACGCTGCTCACCCTGGCCTGCGCGTGGTTTGGCCTCCGCTGGCTGAGCACCAGCCGGACGTATGACGTGGTGGCGATGTCCCTCTCTGCAGGGCTCGCCTTCCTCACCCGCAACGACTTACTGGTCCTGTCGGCTGTCATATTCGCTTATCTTGGCATTGTGACATATCAGCGCCGGAAGGGCCGGCTCCTTAGCCTGCTCTACGCAGGCCTCCTGCTCGTCGGCTTCGTCGCGGGGCAAACGGCTTTCCGATACATCTACTATGGGAGTTTTCTCCCGAATACCTACACCCTGAAGCTGACAGGCATCCCACTATACATTCGTTTGATCGGCGGTTTCCGTTTTGTGTTGGAATTCTTGCGCCAGAGTTGGCTCGTGCTTGCGCTGGCGGTCATGGGTGCGCTGATCGCAGCTCAGTCTGTGAGCGTTTTGCTGCTGTCGATCGTGCTGGCTGCAATCGCCTACCAGATCTATGCCGGCGGTGATCCGTGGTCAAGCTGGCGACTGCTGGCACCCGCCATGCCTGCCGCCTTCATCCTGGCGACGTGGGGCGCGAGCGCCCTGATTTCCCGCTGGCGCGTGCTGTCCACGCGCAAATTCAGCGCACCGGTGTCGATCAGCCTGCTGGTGTGCATCGCGGTGGCACTTGCCGACGCTCCATTCCTCGCCGACATGGCTGTTCGCGCACCCACGTCTGCGGCCATCGCCAATCGAGTCAACACGGATTCCGCCATTGCCATCGACGCCCTAACCCGGCCGGAAGCCAGCGTGGGCGTGATATGGGCGGGGACGCTGCCGTACTATGCCGATCGGTACAGCGTGGATTTCCTCGGAAAATCAGATCCGTACATCGCTCACCTGAATGCGGACATCTCCGGTGCCGTCAGTTGGGGAGGCATGATCAGCGTGCCCGGCCACAACAAGTACGACTTGAACTACTCGATTGTGCAACTTGTACCCACTTATATTCAGGCATTTGCATGGGGCTACGCGACGGTGAAACCGTTTGTGATGAAGAACTACGATCGTGTGGAGTATCACGGCGCGGCCGGCACGAAGACCGTGTTCCTACGGAGGGACTTGGCCCTCGTATGTTGGGACGCGTGCAAGGACGAATATCAGATTATTCCGTGGCCCGTTCAGAGATAGGCGAAGCCGATGAACCTCGATGACTTGGAGCGCTTCAAACAGCTTGATACGCAGAATATGCTGGCGGAGATCGACGGGCTGCCTGCACAGCTCCAACGAGCGTGGGAACTCGGGCAGTCGCTGCCCTTGCAGGGAGTAGAGAACAGAAATTTCTCGCGTGTGGTCATCACGGGCATGGGCGGCTCAGCCATTGGCGGAGACCTGCTGGCAGCATGGGCGGCCTCTCAGGCTTCGATCCCGGTGGTTGTGCATCGGGACTATGGTCTCCCGGCGTTCGCACACGGCGCAGAGACGCTGGTGGTCGCCTCGTCCCACTCGGGGAACACGGAAGAGACCCTGGATGCGTTCGCGACTGCGTTCGAAAACGGCTGCACGTCCATTGCCATCACGACGGGCGGAGCGCTGGCCGAAAACGCTGCCGCACACGATGCAACCACATGGATCTTCAAGCATGAGGGCAACCGCGGGCGGCCATCGGATTCTCGTTTGGGTTGCTGCTGGCCCTGTTCACGAGGTTGAAGCTCACTCCGGACCCAGGCGCGGAGCTGGCCGAGGCGCAGCAGGCGATGCTTAAGCTACAGAGCAAGATGCGCGTCGACGTACCTGCCGCGCAGAACCCGGCCAAACGCTACGCCGGCCAACTAATGGGACGCTGGGTGACCATATTTGGCGCCGGCAACATGGCACCGGTCGCGCGCCGGCTCAAGACGCAGATCAATGAAATCGCCAAAGCCGTGGCGAGCTTCGAGTTCCTGCCCGAAGCCGATCACAATGCATTGGCAGGAACACAGCACCCCGAGGAAGTGCTTATGCCGCACAGCATGAGCCTGTTTGTGCGCTCGCCCTCCGACGATGCGCGCAATCGGCGGCGTCTCGACCTGACCAAGAAGGCGTACATGCTGGAAGGCCTGAACACTGACTTCCTGGATGCAGGCGGGCGCGGCCCCCTGGCAAACATGTGGACCATGATCCTGTTCGGGGATTACGTGGCCTATTATCTCGCCATGGCATATGGCGTGGACCCAACTCCGGTGGCGGCGCTGGTGAATTTCAAAGAAGCAATGAGGGCGGAGGCATAGCAGGCCCGGCGAGGCGGCGCGACGTCAGTGTGAAGACAACCACGCCGGCTTCCGCCCCGTCTGACGAAATGCGGCCGCCGATTATAATGGCCGCGGCTGGTGGGACCGGCACCGGTCATTTGTGACGGGTCATTCATGACCAGTCCGGTGCAGCCGAATTGCGGCACAGCGCCTGCGAAGTGGGAAAGGACCCCATGCATATCCTTGTGACGAATGACGACGGCGTGTGGGCGCCCGGATTGCTCGCGCTTGCCAAGGAAATGCGCAAACTGGGCGGCGTCACGGTCTTCGCGCCGGATCGCAACTGGTCCGTTTCCGGACACGTCAAGACGCTGGACCGTCCACTGCGCGTTCGAGAGACCACTTTGGCCGACGGCTCGACTGCCTTCACGTCGGACGGGGCGCCATCCGACTGCGTGGCGCTGGCCCTGCTCGGCGTGGTCGAGAAGGCAGACGTGGTCGTATCCGGAATCAATCCCACGCCAAATCTGAGCCATGACGTGACATACTCCGGCACCGTTACGGCGGCGATGGAAGCCGAGATTTCCAACGTAAAGGGCGTTGCTGTGTCGCTGAATGGGCCGGAGTCGAGCAAGGACGTGGTCGATTATGACACGGCGGCCATCGTGGCACGCCGCGTGGTCGAGAAAGTCATCTATGACGGGCTGGCTCCCGGCGTGATCCTCAATATCAATGTGCCGTATCTGAAGGAGAGCGACCTCAAGGGCTACATGATCACGCGGCAGGGACTGCGCGTGTATCGCGATGCCCTCGACAAGCGCCTGGATCCGCGTGGGCGGCCCTATTACTGGATTGGCGGCGAGGGACACACCGACGTCAACGAAGCCGGCACCGATGTGGGCGCCCTGGCTGAAGGATACGTGTCGATCACGCCGCTCCAGTTGGACCTCACCAACTACAAGGCCGTCGAGGCGATGAAGGCATGGAAGTGGGACTAGCACGTATGCAGGGAGGGGTGCATGCTGAATACGCCGGTTTACACGGAAAAGCAAATGCGCACACTGCGGCGCCTCTTCCACATGATGAATTACTTCATGGTTTTGATGTGGAAAGCCGGCCTGGGAAGGATGCTCAATTGCTGGCCCGCCGTGCTTGGCCGCATCATGGTGATCCGGCACCGGGGGCGCAAGAGCGGCAAAGAATATCTCACGCCGGTGAACTACGCCGTGGTGGACGGCGAGATCTACAGCACGGCCGGATTTGGCCCCAAGACGGACTGGTATCGCAACATCCTTGCTTCTCCGCGAGCACAGCTCTGGCTTCCCCGGGGGCGTCCCAGCGTGCACGCGGTTGACGTCTCTGCATCACCGCGACGTGTGCGGCTGCTGCGGGAGATCACCACGGCATCCGGTCTGGCCGGGCCACTGCTTGGGATTGACCAGCGCAAGCTAACGGACGAACGACTGCTTGAGATCGCGGAGACTATCGCATAATTCACTTCGAAATGGAAGGGTGACATGCCATACCTGGCTGCCGAAAATCGTTATGACAAGATGGTATACAACCGGACGGGCCGAAGCGGGCTGAAGCTGCCGGCGATCTCATTGGGCTGGTGGTACAACTTCGGGGGCGTCGATTCGCTGGAGAACGGACGACGCATCGCCCGCCGCGCGTTCGACCTAGGTATCACCCACTTCGACCTGGGAAACAACTACGGACCTCCCCCGGGATCGGCCGAAGAGACGTTTGGAATCCTGTTCAAACAGGATTTCCGCCCGTACCGGGACGAACTCATCATCTCGAACAAGGCCGGATACGACATGTGGCCGGGCCCGTACGGCGAATGGGGTTCGCGCAAGTATCTGCTCGCCAGCCTGGATCAGTCACTGAAGCGCATGGGGCTGGAGTACCTGGACATCTTCTACAGCCACCGGCCGGACCCCGACACGCCACTCGAAGAGACGATGGGCGCACTGGATACGGCCGTAAGGCAGGGAAAGGCGCTCTACGCGGGCATATCCAACTACAACGTCGAGCAAACGCGGCGGTGCTTGCAGATCCTCCGTGAGCTTGGCACGCCTCTGCTCATCCACCAGCCGAACTACAGCATGCTGGATCGTTGGATCGAGGGAGGCCTGCTCGAACTGCTTTCAGAACATGGTGTTGGTTGCATCGTCTTCTCGCCTCTGCAACAGGGCCAACTGAGCGACCGGTATCTGAAGGGCATTCCGGAAGGAGCGCGGGCGACAAAGACCGAGCGGGTTTGGTTGACGCCTGACGAGGTGAAGAAGAACCTGCCGAAGGTGAAGAAACTGCACGCGATGGCGCTTGAGCGCGGCCAATCGCTGGCCGAGATGGCAATCGCGTGGGTGCTTAGGAGATCGGCAGTTACTTCGGCGCTGATAGGGGCCAGCAGCGTGGAACAGTTGGAAGCCAACGTGGCAGCGTTGCACAACCTCAAGTTCAGTAAGGCCGAAGAGGCTGCGATCGAGACGATCCTCAAGGAATGACGGCGCTGCTTTCGAAATCTTTCGACAGCGCGGGTCTGCATGCATTAGGAGGAGACTGCTTCGGGGCAAAGCACCCCCTCGCCCGGAAGGGAAGATGCTTCGGGGTCTATGACAACGACGATGCGAGGGCGGGGGCAGCCCAGTCTGACGGATGGGCCAGGGCCCTACAGCCTGAATCGCGGGCGGATGCGGAAACAATGAGGATCAATGCGGCGGTTTCAGACGGGCCACGGAGGCCAGGGCCTGGGGAATAAGACCCTGCGCCTTGGATGGCATGCACCATGAAATTCACTTCGCCGCCGAAGCGCCAGGAATTCAATGCGCGGGTCTGGGACCTGGCCCGGAAGATCCCGCGGGGCAAGGTAGCCAGCTACGGGCAACTGGCGCTGATGCTGTCACCGCCGGAGGGCGTGGAGTCCTCGACCTACCGCGCCTTCGGGCCGCGCTGGGTGGGCGGCGCCATGGCGGCGTGCCCGGATGACGTGCCGTGGCAGCGTGTGATCAATTCCCAGGGAAGAATCAGCGTGCGGCCGGGGGCGGAGAAGCAGCGATCGCTGCTGGAATCAGAAGGCGTGATATTCAGCAAGGATCGGGTTGACTTGAAGAAATATGGCTGGTCCGGACAGAATGAGCCGGATGCGCACAAACAGGAGCCGCTATTGTAGTGGCACCATCATCCCCACCCATTCTTCAATTCGACCCAACGCGCGAGGCCATCATCGAACCGTCGCGGGAGTACGAGCGCCGAGCGAAGACGATCGCGAAGGGGCGCTCCCCGGGATAGGAGGAGATTGCTTCGGGGTAGAGCGCCCTCGGCTCGAAGGAAAGACGCTTCGGGGTCCCAGACAGCGACGACGATAGAGCCAGTAGGCGCCTGACGCGCTACGAATTGTCTGGACTGAAATAGACGTCCGTGGGCTTGAACTTCGAGTTGCGCAGAAAGTGCGGTGCGACTGGCATGCCGATCCAATCCAGCGACGGGGCCGCAGGATCCACGCCCATCAGCCGCGTCAACAGAAGCGTGTTCGCGCCCTCGAACTCAATGAGTGCCAGGACATACGGAGTCTCCGGCAGGAATTCCTCGGAGCCGAAGTAGCAGACCGTGAAGGCGTGCACCTTGGCAGGCACATCCGTTATGTCGACCCACGTGGTTTCTTCGCCCGAGAACATGTCGTGCCCACGGGGGTTGGCGTAGGTGTAACCGCTCTTCGGGTCGCGGCTGGCGAGCAGACGCTTGTTGGATAAGCCGGCGAACCACGGGCTATCCTGTCCATAGGAGTGCAGGTAGGTAATCTTGTATTCCTGCTCAATCTGGATGGGTGCCATCTTCTTGAGAAACTCGAGCGATTCCTCATCCGTGCTGACGGGGAACGGTACGCCGTGGATGACGTAGCCGCCGAGACTCTCTTCCCTGCGTGAAGGAAGCTTGGCCATGGCTCACCCCTCCCTTTCCAGCACGGACACTGTCACGTACGTGCCCGTGCCGGCATGCGAATGAATGGCACCACGTCTGGCATCCTTGACCTGGAGCTTGTCATCACGGAAATGCTTCTTGATGCTGCCCTGCAGCTGCCAGACCGCGAATACGGCCTGCATCAGGCCGGTGGCGCCCACCGGATGGCCGCAGGCGATCAGCCCGCCCGAGGGATTCACCGGGCAGGCTGGTTTGTCCTTGAGCTTGAGGCCGTAGTCTATCCCGGGCAAGAACGCCTTGCCTGAACTCGGCGAACGGGCCACCCTCGCCGTAGCGACACAGCCCAAGGTCCTCATAGGTCTGGAGTTCGGAAGAGGTGTATGCGTCGTGCAACTCGACGAAGTCCAGCTCTCCGAGAGGATCGGTTACGCCGGCGTGCTTCCAGGCCATGTTGCCAGCCGTGCGCCCGGCGCGAAAGGAGTGCACACCGGGATAGCGCGTACCCTTGTCCCAAAGTTTCTTGTAGTAGCCGCGGGTGTCGTCGGAGGATTTTTCCTGTTCCGTGGCGTAGTCCTGCATGAAGGTGTCGTAGTCCAGATGCGGGCGATCCGCCATGCGCATGGCATCGGTGCCGCGGCCGATGCCTGTGACTTTGACGAGGGGACGTGAGATTTTCCCGCCGGCGGCCTCCAGCTTCTTGACCCCTTCCTCGGAGGCAAGGATCACAGCGGCGGCGCCGTCGGACATCACGCAAATGTCAAGGCGGGTGAGCGGCCATGCCACCATTGGCGACTTGCGAACATCCTCAATCTTGACGCGCTGGCTCTTCTGGGCATAGGGATTGTGAAACGCGTTGATGTAATTCTTGACGCTGACATGCGCCATCTGCTCGACGGTCGTCCCGAATTCCTTCATGTGACGCGTGACCATCATGGCGTAGTAGCCGGAATAAAAACCTCCGACGGGGTAGTCGAACGACACGTCGGAGGCGAGGGCAATGAATTCATTGCCTTTCCAGGTTTCCACGTGTGACATGGTCTCGAAGCCGTACGCCACGCACACGTCCATATGGCCACTGGCCACGGATTTCCAGGCTTCCTGGAAGCAAATGCCGCCGGTGGCACCGCCGCCTTCCACGCGATGGCTGGGCTTGGGGCACAACCCGAGGTAATCCTGCGCCATGATGCCGGCCATCAATTGGCGGGCAAAATGGTCGGAGAAGTACGAAGCCACGGAACCATCCACGACGCGTGTGAAGGCGGAAAACTCCATGCCCAGGTCGGCAATGGCATAGTCGTACGCTTCCTTGATGACGGCTTGAAATGTTTTGTCCGGTCTGGCTTTGGCGAACTTCGATACGCCCCCTGAGATTGCATACACGGGTCTCATGCGTCCGTCCTCCTTTCAGATCAGGTCGCTGCCGTGTCCGATTGTAACGGAAAAAAACCGGCGGGCCCGCTGTGCCGTCCCGGGGGAGTGTTATCATCAACGCCGGTGCAACATGGCTTTCGACAAATCACCCCTTGAAGGCAGCCCCCATCACCTGCTAGCCCAACTCGTGGGAGGCTGGGCCGGGACGACCCAGACCTGGATCGATCCGGATGCCGCGCCCCTGGAGGCCAAGGCACAGGGCAGCATCCAGTTGATCCTGGATGGCCGTTTCGCCCTGTACCTGTACCAGACCGCGGTCGACGGCGAGCCGCAACACGGCATGTTCATGTTCGGCTACAACACCACGCTGGACCAGTATGAGGCCTCGTGGGTGGACAGCTATCACAACAACACCGCGATCATGTTCTGCGTGGGGCGGCCCAAGGACAAGGGTTTCTCCGTCCTGGGCTCGCATCCCTCGGCCGACGGCGGTCCGGACTGGGGCTGGAGAACCGAAGTCGAAATCATCGACCACGATCACCTGAGCATCTCGGCGTACGACATTCACCCTGAGGGCGCGGAAGCGCCGGCCGTGAAAACGCTGCTGACGCGGGTCAGGTGAATCAGGCAGTTCGGGCCTGACCGGGCGCACCCAAAGGGCAACCGTATGCACTCGCGACGCGCGCTACTCTATGTGCCGGGGGACGATCGGCACAAGATCGAAAAAGCCCTGACGCTGAAAGTCGACTGCATTTGCATGGACATGGAGGACGGGGTTGCGCCCGCCCGCAAGGCGGAAGCCCGCAGATCCATCGCGAAGGCGCTCCGGGAACTGGACTTCGCCGCGTCAGAGAAGCTGGCGCGCATCAATGCCGTGGGCACGGGCATGGAGCAGCAGGATATTCAAGCCGTGCTACCGCAGCACCCGGACGGGATCGTGATCCCAAAGGTCGAGGAAGCCAGTCAGATCCAATGGGCCAGCGACCTCCTCGAAGCGGCGGAACTGGAACGAGGCTGGCCCCTCAATTCGATCCGGCTGCTGGTCGACGTTGAGACCGCCAAAGGGATCATCAACCTCAAAGAGATCGCATCGCACCCGCGGCTGGACGCCCTCATCTTCGGCGGCGAGGACTTCGCCGTCTCGGTGGGGGCCACCCGCACACCGGCTGCGATCGAGTTGCTGTATGCCCGGCAGGCGGTCCTAACCGCCGCGGCGGCCAATGGCCTGCAGGCAATAGACATTGTCACAATCGATTTCAAAGATCTAGATGCGCTGCGCGACGAAGCCGTCTTCGGCGCGGGGCTGGGCTATACGGGCAAGCAGATCATCCACCCCGCGCAGGTGGAGCCGGTGCAGACGGCATTCACGCCCGACGCGGAGGCCGTGGCAAAAGCCCGGCGCATCGTCGAAGGCTTCGCCGCCAGCCAGCGAGATGGCAAGGGGGCCTTCGCCCTGGACGGCAGGATGATTGACAAGCCCCTGGTCAGGAACGCCGAGAAAGTGCTCGAAAGAGCGAAAGCCGCGGGAACGGCCTGATGGCAGCCCTCCACTCGGTGGTTATCACCGGCGCCTCGACCGGAATCGGTCGAGGCTGCGCGCTGCACATGGATGCGGCCGGCTGGCGGGTGTTTGCCGGCGTGAGGAAGGACGCGGATGCGGCTTCCCTGACAGCCGAGGCGTCTGAACGCCTTGTGCCGATCTTCCTGGATGTGACCGATGCAAAATCGATCGAGGCGGCGAAGCAGGTCGTGCAACAGGCACTTGGCGACGAGGGTCTTGGCGGCCTGGTCAACAATGCGGGCACGCCGTACGGTGGACCCATTGAATACCTGGACCTTAATGAGTACAGACGCATATTCGAGGTCAACTTCTTCGGGGTGATTGCGGTGACGCAGGCTTTCCTGCCCTCCCTGCGACAGGGGCGGCGGGCGGATCGTCAACATGAGCTCGATCAGCGGCTGGATCGCCTCCCCGTTCCTGAGCCCATATTCCACGAGCAAGTTCGCGCTGGAGGCCCTCTCGGATGCACTGCGCGTCGAATTGCATCCATGGAAAATCGACGTGTGCCTGATCGAACCGGGCGCGATCGATACCCCGATATGGAACAAGGCCGTGGAGATGATCGATCACCTGATACAACATTCACCGGCCGAGATGCGCGAGCGGTATGCGCCCGCCATTGAAGGGATGACGCCGCGCATCAAACCGCATGGGATTCCCCCGGAAACTGTCATCAGGGCCGTGGCACAGGCGCTCACGGCAAGGCGACCGAAGACTCGTTACGCCATAGGTCCGGACGCGATGCTGGTACGTTTGTTCAGATACTTCCCCGACCGCTGGCGGGACGCGTATTTCCTGTCCTGGTTACGCAAAGGTTGAGACTTTGATTCCGATCCTGCTTGGGCTGGCCTCAGCTTTTTCCTGGGGGGCCGCCGACTTCACCGGCGGACTTGTGAGCCGCAAGACGGGCGCATTTCGCGCGGTTCTGCTTGGGGAAACAGTCGGCCTGCTATTGCTGGTGCCCGCGACGCTCGCCGTGGGGGAACGGATGCCTGGCCTTGGATCGATGGCACAGGCGGCGTTGGCGGGCGCGCTGGGGACGCTCGGTCTCGTTCTGCTTTATCACGCCATGGCGACGGGTACGATGAGCATCGCGGCGCCCGTTTCGGCGCTGATGACGGCCATCCTGCCCGTCGTGGTCGGTTCCTTTTCCGAAGGGTTCCCGGGCCCGCTCACTTTTGTGGGATTCGCATTCGCCCTGGCGGCGGTATGGCTGGTTTCCCAAAGCAAGGATGGCGTCAAGGACATCCTGTCCCATATCTCAAGTCTGCGGCTGCCGCTGCTGGCCGGCGTCGGCTTCGGCTGCTACTTCGTATTGATACACAGTGCGGCGCGTGACAGCACGTGGTGGCCGATGGTGGCCTCGCGTGCCGCGGGATGGCTGGTCATCGGCCTGTTCATGCTGTCGCGAGGGGAAGGCCTGAAGGCTCCCCGCGGGATCTGGCCGATCATCATCCTGAATGGCATTCTGGATGTGGGCGGAAACGCGTTCTACATCCTGGCGGGTCACATAGGGCGGCTGGATGTCTCGGCCGTGATCAGCTCACTGTACCCCGGCGCCACGGTGCTGCTGGCGTGGATCGTGTTGAAAGAACGTTTGTCGCGAACGCAGTGGCTTGGAATAGGCGCGGCGCTGATTGGCATCGTGCTGCTGGCGGTGTGAGGGCTGCGTCGAGGGACACCGGAAAACGAGCCCCACCCTCCCTGAGCCGAACACTCACCTGTGCCTGCGGCACGGTGCAGGCAGAGACAGGCTAGCACCTCCCCATTTGCGCCTTGCTTGCGCTCAAAGATGAAACCACACGGATGACGGCGAAAATGGAGAGAGGAGAAAACGCAAGGCTTTGGTGGCAACCAGTAGAGGGTGCGGAGGGCTGAGAACGT
>CAVVCL010000009.1:0-15334 GCA_963746745.1 uncultured Chloroflexia bacterium | reverse complement strand
ACGCAGGAAGCTCCGATCCTGCATGGGCTTGGAATGGGCGATGTTCGCCTGGGGCTCACTCGCCCGAACGCCGGGGGGAAGATGTCACTCATGCGCAGAGCAGGATCGGCGGCAGCCAAGGGATAATCACGTACAACGGGCGTTCTACCCCCTGTGGAATTCTATGAAGGCGTATGTGCGTTGTCAAGGACGAATATCACAGTTATGATTAAAGTTTGATGGGTTGGTACTCACTGTGGCGCATGGGCCTCCAACCACCAGGGCTGGGCACTAGGGAAAGCGCCACCGGAAAGCGTGGAAAGTGCCCTGAGGGAGCAAACATGAGCACACGCTTGTGGCAAGAGCGCGAAGAGCAGAACAGGGCTTCATGGCGGCGTTGACGCTGGCACTGGTGCTGTCGATGGCGACAGCTTGCGCCCCAGCACCAGTTCAACCTGCCCCAACTAGCCAAAGTGCGCCCTCCACACCTTGCCCGGCCCGCGATCCCTAGCGACACTGTAACTCCGCCCTCCACGGCGACTGTGGCCCCGACGGCCACTCCGCGTCTGCCGGTCGCCATCGGCACGGCGCTGCCAGCCTCTTCCGTGGCCCTGTCGCCGCAAAATGTGGATCAGGTCGTCGAGTTGGCCAGGTGGGGAAAGGGCGTAAATGGAGACCTCGCCTATTCCCCGGACGGAAAGGCCATCGCCCTCGCATCTGCAAGCGGGCTTGAGATCGTAACTCCGGATACTCTGGACGAGCTCGCTTCTTGGGAATCCGATTCACCTGCTCTCAAGGTCGCGTACTCCCCTGACGGAACCGTACTTGCCACAGCGCTCCAGAACGGCACGATTGCCGTGTGGAATGCCCAAGGAGGCGACCTGCTCCAGACTCTCGCAAACTCCGCCGAAGGCGACGACTGCCTGCGCCGATTGGTGGATGGCACGTCCAAAAGACTGTCTAACTAGCACGGGCCCCCTAGGAAGATCCACCATCTTGCTTTTTCGCCAGACGGCCGCTTGCTGGCGGGCGGTTCCGACGATGGTTCTGTTGACTCTCTGGCAGGTCGCCGACGGTGAGCTTCAGGGGATCTCGCAAATTCGTTCCCAAGCCATCACCGACATCGCCTTTTCGCCGGACGGCAAGAGCCTGTTCTCTGGATCCCTGGATGCCTCCGTGCATCAGCTAAACGTTGCCGATGGAAAGGTCGTGCACGTCTTCGGCGGCTATTCCAATGCTGGCATCGCGTTGTCTGCCGACGGTTCCCTCCTAGCTGCAGCTGGGCAGGACAAGATCAGCCTATGGACTGTCGGCGACCACAAGCTGATTCGCACCATCAAGGCACCCAGCGTGACCTTCCTATGGGGTCCGTATGAAATGGAGTGGCCCTATTTGACGGGGGTAGCTCTCTCGCCAGATGGCAAGTTGGTCGCGGCTTGCAGCTTCGACCACACAGCAAGCATCTGGAACGTGGTCACCGGAGAAGACGTAGCGACGCTGGTGGACCTCAAGCCGAACGGAATCCCACCCCTAGGATTCTTTACAGTCAAATTCTCGCCCAGGGGAGATACACTCACGTTGGGAGGGTCGGATGCTGTCGGAGTGTGGAATGCGAAAGATCAGGGGCTCCTGAAGAGCGCGAAGACGCACTCCGCTTCCATCGAACGGATCGCCGCCTCACCGGACGGCACGCTCCTGGCCTCCGTGGGCTGGTCGACAGATGTCCAGCTTCGCAGCCTCCCGAACGGCCAGACCATGCCGCTGACCGATCAAGTGAACGGAATCTGGAGTGCCGCATTCTCTACTGATGGGAAGCACCTTGCACTTGGCGATCACGAAGGACATGCCGGCATCTGGCCCTTAGACGATTTGGCACATCCTCAGACCTTCGAGGCGGTGAAGAAAGGTCCGGTCACGAGCATTGCATTTTCGCCGGACGGGAAGGCCCTCGCGTTCAGTGCCGGCGGATCGATCCAGGTGCAGACTATTGCAGATGGCGCCATCAGATCCACCATGACGGGAAGCGGACGGGGGTACGTAACCGACATGACCTATTCGCCTTTGGGCGACCTGCTTGCCTCGGCGGCGCCCGATCGCATTAGCGTTTTTCGGACCGCCGATGCTAGCCGCCTGTACATGTTCACCAATGGCCAAAGCGTCGCATTCTCGTCAGATGGATCGCGCCTCGCCGGAGCAGCAACCGACCAGAGCGTCCACGTGTGGGATATGTCCAGCGGCAAGGAGATCTTCAAGACCGAGGCCGTGTCCGGGCAGGTGTCGCCGGTCGCATTTTCTGCGGACGGCAGTCTGCTGGCTGGCGGCGATGACAAGGGCACGTTGTACATCTGGAGCGCCGAGGACGGGAGTTTCCTGAAGTCCTGGGCCGGGCACACTAGCTACGGTTAATGACCTTATGTTCCTGCCGGGCGGAAAGATGCTCACTACCGCCTCCGACGATGGCACAATTCAATTCTGGGGGATCAAACCGTAGCCAGGCGGCTGTGGCCGGAGGGCTTGCGGACCTGATATAGGGTGCTGCGACGCTCTCACGCGCCCGTGGCAAGTGCGCTATGTTCCCAAGAATCGCGGCGGGCCTGCTTCGTCTCCAAATTGCCCCCATTCCGTCCCTGCTAGTCGTCATGAAGATTGGCCGGGCCCAAGTCGCCTTTCCCCATCCGCCCGCAACACGGTTGCCCTGGGGCCCTTGCCCAAGGACTTGCGATGGCCGCTCGATGCGGCCTCGCAGTTGCCCTTGGAAGTGAACCAAGGACCTGCGGCAGATAAGTTGCAGATGGGGGCATGCGGCCGCATCGGGCCCACGTTCGCCCGCCGCGCTTCTACCCCGGCGTGACGCTCTGAAGTATCGCGATCTTGGTTGAGTGGTTGAAGGGTGCGGGGTCGGTGATGGGTGTGCCGGTGCGAGTCGCCGGGTAGCCGGTGAAGTCCTCGGGGACGGGGATGATGTCGGCCAGCTTCATGTAGCCGTCGGCGCAGATGGAGTCCAGGGTGGCCATGAATGCCGCGCCGCTCACGAAGACGGCGTTGTTGATCGCCACCAGGTAACCGCCGGGCTTGACCAGCGGCTTCACCTTCTTGATCAGGCGCTCGCTTTCATGGATCTGATCGACGACGCCTCCCGGCGAGGTGGAGAAGACCGGGGGATCGATGAAGACGCAGTCAAAGCGCCGATTTAGTCGTCTGAAGGCGCCGGCCTGGCGGAAGAAATCGGCCTCGATGAAATCGGCGGGCTTGACCGCGAAGCCATTCAGCGCGCAAGACTGCCGGGCGATCTTCAGGAAGCGGCCATCACGGTCCAGTTGGAGGACGCGGCGGGCCTTCCCGGCGAGGGCGGCGACCCCGAGGCTGCCGGTGTACGAGAACGCGTTGAGAACGGACTTGCGTGCAAGATGTTCAGTTGCCCAGCGGCGCAGGTAGCGGGTATCAAGGTAGAAGCTCGAAATCCTGCGTGAGCGTGAGGTCGAGGGCGTACCAGATGCGCTGCTCCTTTATCCTGGTAGCCGGCTGCGTGCCCATGAGCAGGCGGCCGCGGCGCTCGTCCAGTGACGTGCTGCTGCGGGTCTTGAGCAGGATCGCTTTCAGCCAGGGAAGTCGCTCCCGAAGGAATTCGTGCGCCTGCTCGACGAGCGAGAAGCCCTCCTCCGGCGGATCGGCATAGTTCTGGATCACGGCCGTGCCCGCATACAGGTCGATGACAATCTGCGGGCGGCCCTCGGTGAAGCCGTTGAACAGCCTGAAGGCGCGCAGGTGGTCTTCGTCGAACATCGCCTCCCGGGCTTCGAGGGCGCGGCCAAGCAGTTCGGTCAGCGGGGCAGCAGCGTTTGACTCGGGGGGCGGTGGCGCGGCAGCGGGCATCATGAGCGGCTCAATCGGCTGCCGCGGCCTGGGGCGCGGCACGTGCACTGCTCACCGCGTTGATGGCGACGCCGGAGATCACGATCAGGCCGCCGATCAGTCCGAAGGTCCCCGGTTTCTCGCCGATGAAAAGCAAGACCCACAGCGGATTCAAGATCGGCTCCAGTGTACTGATGAGGGTGGCCTCGATCGCCGGAATGTGCTTGATGGCGTTGGTGAACAGTACGAACGCCAGACCGATTTGGAAGACGCCCAGGTAGACGATGATCAGCATGTTGGCAGCCGTCCAGGACTCGTGCAGCAGCAGCGGAAACCCGATGATCACCGTGAAGACCTGGGCGATCAGGATGCTGTCGGCAGGCGTCCCATGCTTCTGGGCGCGCAGGGCGACGGTCATCAGTGCCATGGTCACGCCGCTGATCAAGGCCAGCAGGTTGCCGTGCAGCCCGTTGAGGCTTAACTTGTCGGCGAAAAAGAGACCCATCCCGCCGAAGATGATCAGCATGGAGAGCCAGTCGGTGCGGGTTGGCTTCTCGTGCAGCAGCCAGTACCCGAGCGGGATGATGTAGAGCGGCGCGGTGTACTGCAGGAAGATGGCGTTGGCGGCGGTGGTCAGCTTGGTCGATGTAGATGAACAGGAAGGCGGTCAGGATATGGGCGATGGCCGCCACGATCATCCAACGCGTCCAGTGGATGGGGAAGCGCCGCAGATACAGGAACAGGACCGCGGCGGAGAAGATGTTGCGGCCGACGAGGATGGCCAGTGGATCCCAGTCCGTGGACTTGATCATCAGGCCGCCCGTGCTCCAAAGAATCGCGGCCAGCATGACGAACAGGATGGCCTTAGGGCGTTGTGCTATCGGATGCCTCCTGCAGGCGTTGGATATGCCGCGGATTCAAGACCGAGACCATCCGCGTCTTGCCGCCCATCAAGTCCTCAACCTCAAGATCCAATTCGATCCAGTGGAACCGGCGGTGCGCAGAGTATGGGTCGATGCGGACCACGGTACCTTCAAACCAGCCCGTTTCGCGCCAGTGGCGCGAGTCCAGAAACACTTGCACGCGGTCGCCTGTCTCGAGTTGCAGGTCGCCGGAGTTCATTCGGGGCGGTAGGGAGCCTCGGCGTCGATATCCCCCACGTACTCGGGAAGATCCTCGTGCCCCAGCATCTGTCGGATCGCCTGGGTCTCGCCGATATGATACCAGTAGTGATACGTGACGCGCCGCAGGGCCGAGCCAACCGTCTGATCCACCGACTTCCCGTTCGCCAACAGCTCAGCTTGAAGCAGCGGAGTTGTGAGCGAGTTCGAGGTAGGGATCGGTGCGCTGGGTAACCGCATGCCACTCGGCGAGCATCTCGCGCAGCGACGGCGTGCTCATGGCAGCGCCATAGGCGAACAGCTCGTTGAGGCTGGGGAAGGGGATGAGGCCGTGGGGGCGCTGAAGAAATGTGCGCTGCTCATGCCAGGCCATGTGACCGACCGTCCAGCTGATGCAATTCATCGGACCGAAGTGGCGCGCGGCTTCCTCGTCGGAGACGCCATCCAGGCCGCGCAGCCATTCGCTGCGGGTGAAGCGGAATTGATCGACCAATGGGTGCGGCACGATGACCCTCCTTGGGTGCGTGAGCGCTGAGGATTATATCGCCGCGCCTCCGCGCTGAGGCTTTACCTCCAAGAAGAAGGGAGCGCGCCGGCTGGGATCGCAGCGAGCTGGATCGAAAAGAGGGGCGTTTCAGTACGAGGCGGTAAGCCGCCGCGCAGCTAGGTGCCGGGCAATGCCGGCGGGCTAGGTTTCGACCACCTTCCGCAGCCCTTCCAGAACCATGTTCCAGTTTTGTGCGGAGTGGTCCGCATCGGCCTGCGTCCTATTGTTGTCCTGAGTGATCGTCAGGCGGCAGCCGCCTTCGACCGGGGAGATCTCGTAGCGCACGGTCTGGTAGTTTTCGGGCAGGTCGGGAATCCCGCTCATGGAGCTCCAATAGGTGGCGACCAGCAGCCGGCCCGGCTCGGCTTCGAGAACCGTACCCTTGTCTTCATACGCTTTGCCTTCCCAGACGCCTTTGTAGGTGATGGGGCTGCCGACGCGCCAGTCGGTGGTCACGTCGGTGCCGAACAGATACTGTTTGATGAGTTCCGGCTTGGTGAGGGCCTCCCACACGCGGGAGGCAGGTGCCTTCAGGGTGATCGTGGCGGAGGCAAGAATGTTCTCGTTCATCTAATGTAGTGTCCTTTCTGCATGTGACGGGGAGGCAGGCGCACCGAGGGTCGAGGATCAAGGCAGGCAGTATAGAACTGGCGTTCTAAACTGTCAAGAGGCCCTGGGCGGAACGAACGTGCGCCCGTGCTGCCCCCTCCCAAAAATCACTCCGTTCTTGTAACGCCTGCACAAGCATTCCCTTGACTCTAGAACATATGTTCACTAGGATTCGCGTCGATGAGATCCGCCGAGGACGCGACCCCCATGACGCTTACAAAAGGAATGCAGGAACTGCTGCAGCAGGCCCGCGTGCAGGTCGAGGCACGCGAGTATCTTGACCGTCACGAGGTCGGGGATGCCGAGCTGATGCGCGAGCTGCTGCGCGATCAGGTGTTGTTCGACCACGCCGAGCGCCGCTGGTACTTGTGGAACGGACGGCTGTGGCAGCCGGACCTGACCGGCGCCATCCTGGTGCGCGTCGCCAACGTCGTGGCGGCCCGCTATGATGAGGATGCCAACGCCGCCCGGCTGCGGAACGACCAGCCGCTCTCCAAGCGACTGCACCGGCGCGCCGAGGCCCTGTGCCACGCGTATCGGATCCGGAGCGTGTTGAACCTCGCCGCCGCGCTGCCCGGGATCGGTTTGCGAGGCGATGAGTGGCAACTGCCGCCCATGCTGCTGCCGGTCGCCAACGGCTTATTGGACCTGCGGACTGCGGCGCTCAGGCAGGCCGAACCCTCCGATCGTATCCGGGTCTGCGCCTCGACCGACTGGCTGGGCCTCGACTACCCCGCCCCGCTTTGGAACCGGCTGCTGGACGGCATCTTCGGCAGCGACGTCCCGACCATTCACTTCCTGCAGAGGCTGCTCGGATATGCCGTGAGCGGGGATCGCAGCGAACAGATCCTGCCGATCCTGTGGGGCAGCGGCGCCAACGGCAAGAGCACCATTGTGGATGCGCTGTCGTTCGTGCTCGGGCCGGGCTTGTGCTTCACGACCCAATCGGACTCGCTCATGGACATGGGACGGACAGACGGCAACGCGGCACGCCCGTTCATCGCCGCGCTGCAGAACAGGCGCCTGGTGTGGGCCTCCGAAAGCCGGGAAGGCGCCCGGCTGAACGTCGGGCTGGTCAAGCAGCTCACTGGCGACGAAACCATCACGGCTCGCGACCTGTACGCGTCGCCGGTGACCTTCCGGCAATCGCACACCATCCTGCTGATCACCAATCACCGCCCGAGCCTGCCCGACGGAGGCGACGAGGCCATCTGGCGGCGCGTGCAGCTGGTCCCCTTTGGTCAGCGCTTCGTGGACGAGCCCAAGCTGCCGAACGAGCGCAAGCGCGAACGCGACGTGGGCGCACGGCTGCGCCTGGAGGCGCCGGGCATCCTGGCGTGGCTGGTGCGGGGCTGCCTGGACTGGAGGTCGCAAGGCCTGAACCCGCCGGCCGCGGTGCAGGAGTCGACGTCGCAGTACCGCCTCGAGGAGGACGAGATCGGCCAATACATAAGCGAACGGCTCGTCACCGGTCCCGACAGAGAAGTCGCGGCCTCCGCCGTGTACCGGGACTATGCGGTCTGGTGCGAGGAGACCGGGCGGCAGGCGGTCAACGCCCGCCACTTTGGGCAACGGGTGTCGGCCTCGTTTGGGAAGGCGGAGGTGCGCTGGCATGCCGGCAAAACTCGGCGGGTGTACCGGGGCATGGGATTCCCCCCTGGAATGGGTCTCTCTGAGCTGTGACAGGTGCCCACCTTACGACCTCACAGACCTCACAGAACTTTCATATGTTGAAGAGATTCGAGTAATCCAGTATGTGTTTTCAGGAATCCCTGAAGACTTACGTGAGGTCGTAAGGTCTGTGAGGTTTGCACGCCGAGGGACCCCTACCGGCACTTCGTGCCACGGCGCGTTGCCAGCCGTCGTTGCGAGCAGTGTTCTTCTGCGAAGCAATCTCCACCAGGGCGTGGGAGATTGCTTCGTCGGGGCTTCGCCCTCCTCGCAACGACGTAGGGATTTCTTGAGTGAACGCCTCTGACGTCAACCGCGGGTTTGACCTGCTGTCCCTGGCCTCGGCAGATACACGCCTGCGACGCGCGGGGTCCTATCACGTCGGGCCGTGCCCCTTCTGCGGCGGGCGTGATCGCTTCAGCATCAAGGCCACACCGGGCGGATTCCGCTGGTACTGCCGCAAGTGCGGCGACGGCAGGTACCACACGTCCGTCGACTACGTCATGCGCCGCCAGCATTTGGACTTCGCCGAGGCCGTGGCCGCGCTGGGAAGCGAGGCGGCCGCGCCCCGTCGTTGCGAAGCAATCCCCTCGCGAATCATCGACGCTCCCCTCGTCCCGGACTCCCATTGGCAGGCCGCCGCGTGGCGCGAGGTCGATGCCGCCTCGGAAAGCCTGCTCTCCGCCGACCAGGCGGAGCCGGGCCGCCAGTACCTGCTCGAGCGCGGCCTGCATCGCGGCACGTGGATGGCGCATCAACTTGGTTTCGCGCGGGTGTACGACCCTTCGGTGCAGAAGAAACGCCCGGCCATCGTGCTGCCGTGGTTCGATCTGGAGGCGCAAGCGCAGACCCTCACCGCGGTCAAGTACCGCTTCATAGATGAGGAGCCGGGGGGACTCCGGTACATCGCCCGCCGCGGCAGTATGCCGATCCTGTTTGGAATGTGGTCTGCGGTGCCCGGGGCGGACACGCTGCTGCTGGTGGAAGGCGAGATCAACGCCCTCAGCGTCTGGCAGTGCCTTGCGAGGGGCCTCACCTGCCTGTCCTTTGGGAGCGAGAGCGGAGCCCGGCCGCGCTTGCTGGCCGCGGCCGCCGCAGGTCCGTACCGACGCGTATTCGTCTGGGCGGACGAGCCCCCCGCGTTCACTTGCCATCCGTGCCGCGCTGGGTCGCGACGCCACCGCGCTGCAGTAGCCCCTGAGCGACGGCCGCAAGTTGGACGCCAATGCCTTGCTTCAAGACGGGCTATTGCCCGAGTTCTTGATCCGAATGTTGGGTGTTGTGTGTGAAGACAGAGGAGGATGAGCGGAAGGCGCACGCGCCGTGGTAGCTGCACGGGCAGGTGTGCGGCTATCACGCTAACGCGGCCCAAAACGGGCAAAGTGACCTTCCCTCTTCCAGCTGTAATCCAGTTTCAGATCGTTTGCAGATGGGGAAACAGACCTCGCACGCGGAGAGAATTCGGCTGCACTGGGTTGCATGCACAGCTAGCCTCCGTCCATGCTGCTCTGACGAGGTTTGCTGTCTCCGCCGAACATCACGTGCCTTGTTGGCCCCATTCAGAAACGCCCTCTCGAACCCAGGGCATCGATCACTAAATGAACCGCCTGCGTGTTCCTTCCAACGTCTGTGTGTGGCCGGCCACACACCGGTAGCCGGGCAAGCAACTACGGTTGAACTCCCCAAACGCGGATCCCCACCACTGTACTAGCGCCCGATTAACAGCCAACATCCTACTATCTGGCGAAAAGGTAAATCAGTAGCATTCGCCTCAATCGTGTGAACAATATCTCCTGTCAAAAAGTCACGAAGTGTATCTGGCCCGGCATGGCGACAGCGATATCGTATTATCGGGAGAAAACAGCATCTCGTAGGCGGCGGGTGCCCAGTTGGTGATCCCCCCACGCTGGAACGCAGATACGATGATGTGGCTCTCGGCTTGCGACCCCGGCAGGTCCACAGAGTAGAGTTCAGTCCCGCCATCGCGTCTACGACAGAGAGTGTACGGGTAACGACATTGCTGTCTGGCGCAAGAGTGGGCGCTGCTACGTACGCAGTGACTATGGCAAGTTTCTTCCCGCTAAAATCAAGTGCCAATCGAAACGCGGCGGTGCTTGTTTCCCGCCGCGGGGTTGCCACAGCAGGTCTCGCGAATGAAGGGAGGCGAGATCCACAATCTGAACCTTGTAGGTTTGTGGATCCGACAGCGCGATCGTTTGCTGATCCCTGGATATCGAGAACAAATTGGCAAGCGATCCGCGAGGATGCGAATGTAATCGAGTCAAGGCTTTCGTGGAAGTTCGTGATGATCCACTGGTTATCGCTCGACCGCGTGTACAACATGAAAGGCGCGCCCGGGACAAAGCCTCGGGATATTGGCGATTTCCGTAACTATCTTGCCAAGAACAGCATCGGAACCGTCCGGGCCTCCAAGAAAGGAATACGTGGCGAATTCGCGTGATTGCGTGTAGAACTCTCCGTCCGTTCCCAAAATGGGATACTGGACGTGGTCAGATATTTCTGCATACTCGTGTAGAGAGCAGGTGGTTTGGCTCCGCAAAACATCGTGCAAGTCTGATGCACTTGCGTTGCCTGATGGCGCGAAGACTTTGTGCGGAGCTCGGTTCCGTCTGGGCTAAACGCCATCAACGCGACCTTATCCAGCGTGGACCATGCATATGGCGTCCCGTACTGGAATTCTGCGTGTTCCCACGGAACGGGACCGACGCCGGGAACGGGGAAACCTCGACCTCGCCAGCCTCGTTTACATGGACTGAGATTTAGGCTTTCCAAATCCGTGGTCTCGCTGTGCTTGAGGGCGCCATCTGCGATGTTCCAAAGATGATTTTTTCGCCCGGAACCAGACCAACGATCTTCTGACTGTCGGAGCCGAATCCCACCAGAATGTCTGATTGCATGCTTCGGCAGGCGTCGAGACCGATGTGGGCGACCGTCCTAACCTTCTGCAAGTCCCACACAATGGCTTCATCGTTGACCACGGCGGCTATGTAGTTTCCATCAGGAGAGGAGAGAAGACCGGCTGCGAGGTGCATATCTGGCCTCTGGGTATGGTCAGAATTTGTTTCCCATCCCCCATTCGAAAGACCGGCGTGTTCTCCGAAACCCTTGAACCCAGGCTGGCCGAATAGAACAGATAGTCGCCACGCTGGGAGATTCCAAGGCGAGCCGTCTGCCGCACGATCCGATCGTAACTCGTGGGGATGGTGAGAGTTGTCGCACCGGTTTCTATCGAATTCACGACGATCTCGCAGGCCCTGTTGCGCATCACAGGCTAGACACGCTATCAAGCCTGGTTCCTTGGGAACCGCGGCAGCGTATATGTCCCTGCCTTCCAAGTTGGACACGACTTTCCGCTCGCCGTTAAGTCCAAGAATAGTCAGACCTTCGGCTTCTACCACCAGGAATTAGGGAGGATCGCCGTTCCCATCCACCATGGCCCCGTATTCCAGATGGGCAATTGGCTTCTGATTATCGGTTTCAATTACCTCCCCCTGCTGCCCGGCAGGGAACCGCGGTTCTTGCACAAGCGTATATTTTCCGTCCGGCGCCAGAAGCGCTGCAATCCTGCGGACGCCATAGACGCCAACCTCCCTGATACTCGCAACGTTATCTGCCGTGATTGGGGCGAGAGCCGAGACTGGCAGGGGTGTCCCCAAGCCAACCGGGGGGAAAGCCGTTGCCGTTGCGGCCGGTGCCTGCGACCGGGCGGTGAGGAGAGTGAGGGAATGAGGAAACGCAGAAGCGCCCTCACCCGACGAGCTAGGCATGGTTGCACTCACGCCGCAGCCTGAAACCGCGAGTCCTACGAGGGTGCCAAAGACCAATGGCAGGTGCCAGGCGTTGGAGAAATCCTTCACTTGTGCCTCCTTGTGCAGCGCAGGTACACAGCATTCCGTCGAGCGTCACGGAGCTTGGGTTAGGCGGATCGCCCTCATTGTACATCCATCGCTGCATGGAAGCCGGTGCCATCCGTTATGAAACGGAAGCTGGCTTTGGGGGCACACCGAGCCAGCTCTTCAACCCAGCGACATCTAGCCCAGCGTAACCGCTCTGGCGGCAATATTGGAGTGGCTGAATGCCAACGAACCGTAAGGAACCGGCAAGTCTACCTACTCCGGCCGCGGCTTGCCGCACGCGTTGCAGCCGCGCCGCCACTTTCCTCGTAATCTCCCGCGCGGTACAATTGTTATCTGCAGGGGCAGGGATACGGCTATTAAATGGGACGCGGTATTTGTGGGGTTTCGGGTCAGCTGAAAATATCTAATGGTTCCCTTGGAGGAATTCGAATGCGTCGCTTCCGGTGTGAACTAGTTAAGGGATCAAGGTTTTGCCAATATTCGAGGGCTTTGGTGTAGTCAGCAAGCCCACTCGAGGTCGGCGCGCTGCTGCCGGTTGGTTGCATGGTCACCGAACTCGGATTCCGCGAAAAAGCACAGACAACCGTTGTCACACGACCTGCATACTACCAAGGCCCGAGCAGAGGGTGTATACTGCCCCGCCAAAGGAGGGCTCACTCATGAAGCAAGGTCTGCGAATTACCCTATACGTCATGGCTGCCTGGTTCTTGATTCTCGGCGCACTGTTCTTGTTCGCGCCCACTATTGCGGAACAAATGATGTCGACAACCCTGCCTGACAAGGCCTTGAATATGCTTTACGGCCAAGTCATGCTGACATTCGCGTACGTGGCGTTTCGCGGCACGCGGAGGGGATGCCCTGGTCAAGCTCTCGCGGGTTGTGCTTGTTCTCACGACTGGCCACGTTGTGGTGTTCGGTTACCAGCTAGCTACAGGCATGTCGTCCTTCGCACAAGCCGGGCCCCCGCTGATCATCAATGCCATCTTCACCGTTCTGCTGTTCCTGTTTCGCAGGGACTTGGCGAAGTAGATCAAGAAGGACCGGCGGCCGCCGGTCCTTTTTCTTGATCCTGCCTTCTTCCCTAGGCCTGGGAGGTCTGTCGCCCTGTGCATGCCTATTGCCGGAGGTGCCTTTCTTGCGGTCTGTGGTTGCAGTTCGGAACTCACGGTGAAGGAGCTGTGCTCTCAGAGGACTGATCTACCCGTGGATCCGGCAGCAGACGGGCATAACCGAAGGCGGTTATTGCCCGGGGCGCCACGCGTGAGAACCCGTTGTTGCCCTTCTGCGACCGCCGAAACCACTTCCTTGCAATCTCCAGCGCGTTCTGATCGTTATCTGCACGGGCAGGGACACTGTTTTAACCCTTTGGCGCCAGAACACCATTGCGTTATTGAAGTGTCGCCCCTTTGGTTGTAGATCCTCACTACATTCAGCTTCCATTGATCTTTGACCACCCACAACCCGTTAGACCACCAATCGACGGCAGAACTCATAGTTGGGCCGCTGACATGAGGCACGCTATGCGGGCAATGCGTGTCGTGCCTGAAACAGGTTTCTTGTTGAGATATTGTATGTGGAGAATTCAATGATCGACCCTGCCCCACCTCAGCATGGAGGGCCTTGTATGGCGACCGATAACCCGTGACGATCTTGCAGCGCTCGTCGCACTCGCGTCCGAATGCCACTTGGCAGATGGTGGTTTGGCCGCTATGAACGAGCCAGGCAGCCTTATGGGTCGCTACTTCCAGAGCGGGTCGGGCGAGGCAATCGGCGCATTTTCTGCAAATGACTTGCTTATCGCCTGCGCCAGCGTACACCTGGCCCACCGGCGCGGGATACGGCGCGTGCCATTACTGTCGGCCAAGTTCAACCAGAACTGCGGCACAGGGGCATTGGCACCTACCTCCTAGGCTGGAGCCATGTGCAGGCTCAAGCGCTGTTGACTACTCCCGCCGTAGACAAGCGACTGCTTCAGGTAGCCGCCCAATCGCTTACAGAAGTAGGCCGCCCGCCACCTGTACCGGGCACACGGTTATAAGTCGGTGTTTGAAGAACTCGTGATGCGCCGGGACCTCCACTTGCCGCTGCCAGATAGCCCCATGTTACCGGGCCCGCGATGTGCTAATCACGAGTTGGCAGCCAACTCTGGCTGACCTGTTCTTTCGAGCCTATTGAGACCTCATTTCGTGAACGGCCCGGCTTCCCAAAGTTGAGCGGCGCTGAGTGGGTTTCCCGGACAGCGAACAGAGACGATAACTTCAAGCCAGAGTGGTCGCTATTAGCGCAGGCGAGTGGCGAGCCGCTGGGCTTTCTCACTGCCGACAATGAACATCTAAGTGGCTTTGTGGTGCAGATTGGGGTTGTTCCGGGGCGGCGTCGGCGCGGGCTTGGCTCAGCACTTATGGTAGAGACGATGCGGCGGATGCAAGCGGCTGGTGCGGAATCGACACAACTGACCGTCAATGTCAACAACCCAGGGGCGATACAGGCCTATGTCAAACTTGGTTTCGCAACGATTGGCCGCCGGGCCCGCTACGAGCAAATGGCCGAAATGACAAATCAATGGGGGCACGGTGTGGGCACCAAGTTCCTGAGAAGTCCCGCCTGGCTCCGGCTCAGGGGCAACTGCACAACCACGTGATCTCCAGCGCGTTCTGATTGTTATCTGCACTGGCAGCCGTGCAGGATCCTGCTATGGCGAAGAGTCGGAAGCGGGGTTGACTGTTTGCGTTACTGGACTGCGGCCTGGCCGGGAAATTGCTGGAGCCCAGGAAAAGCCCGAATTGAAGGATTCAAAGCATCACCATGTATGACGGGAATTGCATGGTTTCAATCGCCTGCGATATCTAGTGCCCTTTCTTCAAGGGTTCTGCGGAAAGGATCCCGCCGGCACGAGTGTAGTAGAACTTATACGCATCGCCCTGCTTGACGATGGCCAGCATTCCCTCGTCAACATCTGCGAGAGTCTTGCCGCCCACGTGCAACTCAATCACTTGAACAACCTTATGCTCATCGTGCTGGCTGTCTGATCGGGCATAATCCTTTTCCAGCCGCTCCACGCGCGCGTACGACGCTTCGCCCTGCATGGACCTTAGAGTGTCGTCGGGCCTCTGCAGCAGCGATGAGCCGACGGCCCAAAGAACGTACAGCACAACGAAGCCACCGATGAGGAGCGCCGGGGCGGGCACGATTTGGAAAATCCCCGTCAATGGCAGCCCGGCCGAAGCAGTTGCCTTGATCATCCAGATGATGCCGGCGACCGGGATGACGAGCAGCAGCCCAATGACGATCATCCAGCGCCGGGCATCGGCGCTTCGGCGGGCAGTCAGCCTTTCCTTTTGTCCGGCAGACAACTGTCCGTTTTGGTTATCGCTCAGGTCGGCATCGCTGAACTGAAGGAATTCTCTTAGTTTCGCGTCAGACATGATATTCTCCTCATGCATGCGGAAAGCACGACGTAGGCATTCCCTGGCATTTCAATTCTGGATTTCGAATATATCACAGGCGCCTTCCCCCAGAGTCTGCAGGATCCTGATGGGTACGGCTCGATTAGCCCAAGTGGCGCCGCGTGATTTGTGACGGTTTTGCCGATCGGTTACAACGTTCCCGGCCCGTTCAAGCTACCAGCCCTCCTGCATCCCCCGGCCATGCCAGTTTCTTGTGATCTCAAACGCGGT
>CAVVCL010000008.1:0-11405 GCA_963746745.1 uncultured Chloroflexia bacterium | reverse complement strand
GTCGGCGCAGAGGTTCCAGACCCAGAAGCGCCCCTATGTCGGCCCCGGCATCCATAACCGGAATCCGGCCCTACCCTCGGTACTCAGCGAGCATGGCAGGAACGCGAGGAAACAGCAGGCAGTAGCTTCCCAGAAAATCCGAGAAGCCCGCTGCCGCACTGTGGGCGCTCGCCTTTTGTTCGCCCCGTGCCTAGAAACCCTTGAGTTTTGCTTCATCAGCCACCTTCACCGTAAGTTCTTCCTGCCCTCTGAAGCGGGACTATACTTCAATCAAACCTGAGTGATCCTCGCCACTGCCTCGGTGGCGCCCACGCGCGAAAGGGAGGCTGTAGTGACTGAAATCCTGGGATGGCACTTAAGTCCCAAGTACTCGACCCTTGATTTCCCCGATTTTCCACACCACGGCATGACGCTGGACCAGAAGATAAACGTCTTTGAGGATCGAGTTTCCGGATGGCAAATCGGGATAGCCGAGAGCCATGCTCGATTGCGGGATTGAGCATAGCGACTTCGCGCTCCTGCAAATTCTCCAGTCTGTTTCTTCGAAATGCTTGGAGCCTACCTTTCAGGGTCCACTGCCAAGGGGCGTAAGTTCCGCAATTTCAAGAAAGGATTGAAGGCGACCATACCCAACATCGCTGAGGACCAGATTTAGGCCTAGACGCCGTCTGGAAGAAAATCAGAAACGGTGTCTACCATATTGGGCCTCGTCAAGGCAGGCGTCCTGCTAAGGTGCGGCACCGGCCGGCCTATCCGTTTTGTCCCCGAGACGAACGGCCTAGAGGTCTGTGCAGCCGATCTGCTAGGAGAGATAGAGGCGAGATTTCGCGCATACGTTGCTGATCTCCGGAATCACAGAACCTCCAGCTCAGGAAGTGCTTTGATGATCTAATTCATGTACGACAACGAGGCACCCTGACCTTGTCGCTCCCGAGGCTCCCCAACCGCTAACTGGATGACAGGTGCAACATCTAGGGACCAGGCAGGCCAGCATGAGCCATTCGAAGCCGTTTCACAGAAACTATAGAGCATTTGTAGAAGGTCCGAACTCCGGCTACAGTCAATGGGCATATATCATTCACACAATCACGAAAATCTCCAGAACATTACGTGCGTGCGTTCTTGCTGATCCAGAGCGATCTTCAAAGACTATTCGAGTTCATCGAGCCTTCGAGATCGGAATTCAAATACTACTTCCTTCCGAATTCATGAACTGCTCATGCGGACCTGCATCGAGATTGAGGCCAATTTCAAGGCCATCTTGAAAGAAAACACCTATCATCCCACTGACAAGAGGGGAAATTCGGTGCCCTCCGGAGCGATGGAAGATCCCAGAACTACAGGAGAGTGAATGCAAGCCATCATCTAGCATCTTACAAGGTGCATTATCCAGTCTGGGAGGAACGGAATAGATCTCGAGCCTTTTCTGCCATGGGCCACTATCCCTGAGCTACCCTGGTACCAAGCATACAACAGCAGCAAGCACGATAGAAAAGTCGCCTTCCGGGAAGCCAGTTGGAAACCTCCTAAACGCAGTCACAGGGCTATTGGTCCTGCTCTCGTCACAGTTCAGAACAGAGGATTTTTCGCCAGGAAGTACGTTACTGTCTGTAAATGTCGACAGTTACTATCCGAATGAGCCGGCTTTGGGAGGCTTGCTCCGCATTGAGTTCCCGGCGGATTCGGCCGAAGAAAGAGAAGTACTCTTTCGATTGGGCTGAGCTGAAGCACCAGGTAGACCGATTTCAGAAGATCGACTATGACAACACCTAGGGTGGCGCGGCTACCTGTGGTGCGCGTGCAGCGAATACACGCTCGCCTAAAGTCGCCGTTCATCTTCCGGGTGCAACCCGGGTGCAATTGCCGTGACACGCTATGGAAGCCGTAGACGCGCCAGACGGCCATGCGCAGGCCCTAGATCGCCGCAGGGCATCATGCTTTGCGTGAACAGCACACGCCGGGACGAACACCCTAAAGCATCATGCCCTGGACGCGCCCTCTAATTCCGCAGAGCGCGCCTCGTTCCGTCGGCTTCGCTTGCTCCGTTCGCCTCGCGGTTCCGCTGCCTCACTCCATTCGCTCTGGCAGGCTCCGCTTGAGAACAAGGCCACACGCTCCGCCCCGCCTCCGTTCATTCCGCTCGTCAAACCGCTCCACGCTTCGGCAGCCCTCCGCGGCGCTGCGCCTCCCTTCACTCGGTCGGGCTTCGCCCTCGCGCACTGCACCCGTGTACACCCCGCAATTGTCGAATGTTCCGGAGAAAATCGGCAAGGGAGGGGAGCAACGTGCCGAGAAGCTTCGATTTTGCATGAGTGATATACTCCGAATAACCGCCCAAACTCTTCTAATCTACAGCTGAATAATGTGCCGAACGCCTATTGAGACAATCTAGGGACTGCAGAAAGGATATAATACGGACCGCATTTATACTAGTCAGGCGTCCCCTACTCCCAACTCACCGCGTGACTTCGCTTTGTGCAGGAGGCAATCGCATCTCAACGGTTCATGGCTCTCAGTAAGGACGACTTACCCGAAGGTCCAGGTAGTCCGGGTGTCAAGAGAAATGTTCGCGTTCAAGGGAGATGACTTCACGGTCCTCCGCCCGCGCCTTGATCCCAACACGATGTCCGGCTTTTAACACCATGGTGAGTACTCAGTCTACGGCTACATAGTCAGCGGCTCCTCTCAATTGAACTCCGGCCCCGGCGGGAAAGACGTCGCAACTCTTGGCCCGGGAGACTTTTTCTTCGTCCCCCCATTCGCCATCCACCGAGACGGCAATCCCTCGCCGTCCGAGCCCCAAGAGGTGATCATATTCCTTCGCGGTAGCGGCATCTCGTCGTGGATGTCGAAGGCTCCCGCCCAGACTAACCGACGGATGGGACGCCTAACAACTCGATGGAGCCAACCCACCTAGTTGCCGAAAATGGATGGTTGTCTTGCCCGCCAACAGCCCGCAGACTTAAGCAAGGATTGCCTGCGACGGCGGGCGGCTCATCTCGAGGCCCTTCAGACCCAGCAGAGATTCAGGAGTCGCCTTTCCCTTTGGGTGCAATTCGGGTGCACCGCGGAACACGCGTCCCACGGGACTGGCCCTTGGAAGTGAACCAAGGATTGCGACGATGCCCGCGGGACACGGGCTCGCTTTGCAATTGCAGTAACACGCTGTGAGAAGCCGCGCTGAGACATATTTACCCGCAATATTGTCACTCGATAGCCGCCATTCCGCCGTAGACGCTGTATACAGCTCTTGCGCGCAAACTCTAGATCAGCCGATAGGGTGGAAATTCATTGCCGATCTTCACGCGGCCTCGCCAGCCGCGCCTCTATCCCGGCGTGACGCTTTGCAGTATCGCGATCTTGGTTGAGTGGTTGAAGGGCGCGGGGTCGGTGATGGGTGTGCCGGTGCGCGTCGCCGGATAGCCGGTGAAGTCCTCGGGGACGGGGATGAGATCGGCCAGCTTCATGTAGCCGTCGGCGCAGATGGAGTCCAGGGTGGCCATGAACGCCGCGCCGCTCACGAAGACGGCGTTGTTGATCGCCACCAGGTAACCGCCGGGCTTGACAAGCGGCTTCACCTTCTTGATGAGACGCTCGCTTTCGTGGATCTGATCGACGACGCCTCCCGGAGAGGTGGAGAAGACCGGGGGATCGATGAAGACGCAGTCAAAGCGCCGGTCCAGTCGTCTGAAGGCGCCGGCCTGCCGGAAGAAATCGGCCTCGATGAAATCGGCGGGCTTGACCGCGAAGCCATTCAGCGCGCAAGACTGCCGGGCGATCTTCAGGAAGCGGCCATCACGATCGAGTTGGAGACGCGCCGGGCCTTCCCGGCGAGGGCGGCGACGCCCGAGGCTGCCGGTGTACGAGAAGGCGTTCAGGACGGACTTGCGTGCAAGGTTCTCAGTTGCCCAGCGGCGCAGGTAGCGGGTATCAAGGTAGAAGCTCGAATCCTGCGTAAGCGTGAGGTCGAGGGCGTACCAGATGCGCTGCTCCTTGATCCTGGTCGCAGGCTGCGTGCCCATGAGCAACCGACCGCGGCGCTCGTCCAATGACGTGCTGCTGCGGGTCTTGAGAAGGATCGCCTTCAGCCACGGAAGTCGTTCCCGCAGGAATTCGTGCGCCTGCTCGACGAGCGGCAGGCCCTCCTCCGGCGGATCGGCATAGTTCTGGACTACGGCCGTGCCGGCATACAGGTCGATGACAAGCTGCGGGCGGCCTTCGGTGAAGCCGTTGAACAGCCTGAAGGCGCGCAGGTGGTCTTCGTCGAACATCGCCTCCCGGGCTTCGAGGGCGCGGCCAAGCAGTTCGGTCAGCGGGGCAGGCTGCGTTTGACTCGGGGGGCGGTGGCGAGGCAGCGGGCATCATGAGCGGCTCAATCGGCTGCCGCGGGCTGGGGCGCGGCACGTGCACTGCTCACCGCGTTGATGGCGACGCCGGAGATCACGATCAGGCCGCCGATCAGCCCGAAGGTCCCCGGCTTCTCGCCGATGAACAGCAGCACCCACAGCGGATTCAAGATCGGCTCCAGTGTACTGATCAGCGTGGCCTCGATCGCCGGAATGTACTTGATGGCGTTGGTGAACAGCACGAACGCCAGACCGATTTGAAAAACGCCCAGGTAGACGATGATCAGCATGTTGGCAGCCGTCCAGGACTCGTGCAGCAGCAGCGGAAATCCGACGATCACCGTGAAGACCTGCGCGATCAGGATGCTGTCGGCGGGCGTCCCATGCTTCTGGGCGCGCAGGGCGACCGTCATCAGTGCCATGGTCACGCCGCTGATCAACGCCAGCAGGTTGCCGTGAAGCCCGTTGAGGCTCAACTTGTCGGCGAAGAAGAGACCCATGCCGCCGAAGATGATCAGCATGGAAAGCCAGTCGGTGCGGGTTGGCTTCTCGTGCAGCAGCCAGTACCCGAGCGGGATGATGTAGAGCGGCGCGGTGTACTGCAGGAAGATGGCGTTGGCGGCGGTGGTCAGCTTGGTCGACGTAGATGAACAGGAAGGCGGTCAGGATATGGGCGATGGCCGCCACGATCATCCAACGCGTCCAGCGGATGGGGAAGCGCCGCAGATACAGGAACAGGACCGCGGCGGAGAAGATGTTGCGGCCGACGAGGATGGCCAGTGGATCCCAGTCCGTGGACTTGATCATCAGGCCGCCCGTGCTCCAAAGAATGGCGGCCAGCATGACGAACAGGATGGCCTTAGGGCGTTGTGCTATCGGATGCCTCCTGCAGGCGTTGGATATGCCGCGGATTCAAGACCGATACCATCCGCGTCTTGCCGCCCATGAAGTCCTCAACCTCAAGATCCAATTCGATCCAGTGGAACCGGCGGTGCGCAGAGTATGGGTCGATGCGGACCACCGTACCTTCAAACCAGCCCGTTTCGCGCCAGTGGCGCGAGTCCAGAAACACTTGCACGCGGTCGCCTGTCTCGAGTTGCAGGTCGCCGGAGTTCATTCGGGGCGGTAGGGAGCCTCGGCGTCGATATCCCCCACGTACTCGGGAAGATCCTCGTGCCCCAGCATCTGTCGGATCGCCTGGGTCTCGCCGATATGATACCAGTAGTGATACGTGACGCGCCGCAGGGCCGAGCCAACCGTCTGATCCACCGACTTCCCGTTCGCCAACAGCTCAGCTTGAAGCAGCGGAGTCGTGAGCGAGTCGAGGTAGGGATCGGTGCGCTGGGTAACCGCATGCCACTCGGCGAGCATCTCACGCAGCGGCGGCGTGCTCATGGCCGCGCCATAGGCGAACAGCTCGTTGAGGCTGGGGAAGGGGATGAGGCCGTGGGGGCGCTGAAGAAATGTGCGCTGCTCGTGCCAGGCCATGTGCCCGACCGTCCAGCTGATGCAATTCATCGGACCGAAGTGGCGCGCGGCTTCCTCCTCGGAGACGCCATCCAGGCCGCGCAGCCATTCGCTGCGGGTGAAGCGGAATTGATCGACCAATGGGTGCGGCACGATGACCCTCCTTGGGTGCGTGGGCGCTGAGGATTATATCGCCGCGCCTCCGCGCTGAGGCTTTACCTCCAAGAAGAAGGGAGCGCGCCGGCTGGGATCGCAGCGAGCTGGATCGAAAAGAGGGGCGTTTCAGTACGAGGCGGTAAGCCGCCTCGCAGCTAGGTGCCGGGCAATGCCGGCGTGCTAGGTTTCGACCACCTTCCGCAGCCCTTCCAGAACCATGTTCCAGTTTTGTGCGGAGTGGTCCGCATCGGCCTGCGTCTTGTTGTTATCCTGAGTGATGGTCAGGCGGCAGCCGCCCTCGACCGGGGCGATCTCGTAGCGCACGGTCTGGTAGTTTTCGGGCAGATCGGGAATCCCGGTCATGGAGCTCCAGTAGGTGGCGACCAGCAGCCGGCCCGGCTCGGCTTCGAGAACCGTGCCCTTGTCTTCATACGCTTTGCCTTCCCAGACGCCTTTGTAGGTGATGGGGCTGCCGACGCGCCAGTCGGTGGTCACGTCGGTGCCAAAGAGATACTGCTTGATCAGTTCCGGCTTGGTGAGGGCCTCCCACACGCGGGAGGCAGGTGCCTTCAGGGTGATCGTGGCGGACGCAAGAATGTTCTCGTTCATCTAAGGTAGTGTCCTTTCTGCATGTGACGGGGAGGCAGGCGCACCGAGGGTCGAGGATCAAGGCAGGCAGTATAGAACTGGCGTTCTAAACTGTCAAGAGCCCTGGGCGGAACGACCGTGCGCCCGTGCTGCGCCCCCTCCCAAAAATCACTCCGTTCTTGTAACGCCTGCACAAGCATTCCCTTGACTCTAGAACATATGTTCACTAGGATTCGCGTCGATGAGATCCGCCGAGGACGCGACCCCCATGACGCTTACAAAAGGAATGCAGGAACTGTTGCAGCAGGCCCGGGTGCAGGTCGAGCCACGCGAGTATCTCGACCGTCACGAGGTCGGGGATGCCGAGCTGATGCGCGAGCTGCTGCGCGATCAGGTGTTGTTCGACCACGCCGAGCGCCGCTGGTACTTGTGGAACGGACGGCTGTGGCAGCCGGACCTGACCGGCGCCATCCTGGTGCGCGTCGCCAACGTCGTGGCGGCCCGCTATGATGAGGATGCCAACGCCGCCCGGCTGCGGAACGACCAGCCGCTCTCCAAGCGACTGCACCGGCGCGCCGAGGCCCTGTGCCACGCGTATCGGATCCGGAGCGTGTTGAACCTCGCCGCCGCGCTGCCCGGGATCGGTTTGCGAGGCGATGAGTGGCAACTGCCGCCCATGCTGCTGCCGGTCGCCAACGGCTTATTGGACCTGCGGACTGCGGCGCTCAGGCAGGCCGAACCCTCCGATCGTATCCGGGTCTGCGCCTCGACCGACTGGCTGGGCCTCGACTACCCCGCCCCGCTTTGGAACCGGCTGCTGGACGGCATCTTCGGCAGCGACGTCCCGACCATTCACTTCCTGCAGAGGCTGCTCGGATATGCCGTGAGCGGGGATCGCAGCGAACAGATCCTGCCGATCCTGTGGGGCAGCGGCGCCAACGGCAAGAGCACCATTGTGGATGCGCTGTCGTTCGTGCTCGGGCCGGGCTTGTGCTTCACGACCCAATCGGACTCGCTCATGGACATGGGACGGACAGACGGCAACGCGGCACGCCCGTTCATCGCCGCGCTGCAGAACAGGCGCCTGGTGTGGGCCTCCGAAAGCCGGGAAGGCGCCCGGCTGAACGTCGGGCTGGTCAAGCAGCTCACTGGCGACGAAACCATCACGGCTCGCGACCTGTACGCGTCGCCGGTGACCTTCCGGCAATCGCACACCATCCTGCTGATCACCAATCACCGCCCGAGCCTGCCCGACGGAGGCGACGAGGCCATCTGGCGGCGCGTGCAGCTGGTCCCCTTTGGTCAGCGCTTCGTGGACGAGCCCAAGCTGCCGAACGAGCGCAAGCGCGAACGCGACGTGGGCGCACGGCTGCGCCTCGAGGCGCCGGGCATCCTGGCGTGGCTGGTGCGGGGCTGCCTGGACTGGAGGTCGCAAGGCCTGAACCCGCCGGCCGCGGTGCAGGAGTCGACGTCGCAGTACCGCCTCGAGGAGGACGAGATCGGCCAATACATAAGCGAACGGCTCGTCACCGGTCCCGACAGAGAAGTCGCGGCCTCCGCCGTGTACCGGGACTATGCGGTCTGGTGCGAGGAGACCGGGCGGCAGGCGGTCAACGCCCGCCACTTTGGGCAACGGGTGTCGGCCTCGTTTGGGAAGGCGGAGGTGCGCTGGCATGCCGGCAAAACTCGGCGGGTGTACCGGGGCATGGGATTCCCCCCTGGAATGGGTCTCTCTGAGCCGTGACAGGTGCCCACCTTACGACCTCACAGACCTCACAGAACTTTCATATGTTGAAGAGATTGGAGTAATCCCGTATGTGTTTTCAGGAATCCCTGAAGACTTACGTGAGGTCGTAAGGTCTGTGAGGTTTGCACGCCGAGGGACCCCTACCGGCACTTCGTGCCACGGCGCGTTGCCAGCCGTCGTTGCGAGCAGTGTTCTTCTGCGAAGCAATCTCCACCAGGGCGTGGGAGATTGCTTCGTCGGGGCTTCGCCCTCCTCGCAACGACGTAGGGATTTCTTGAGTGAACGCCTCTGACGTCAACCGCGGGTTTGACCTGCTGTCCCTGGCCTCGGCAGATACACGCCTGCGACGCGCGGGGTCCTATCACGTCGGGCCGTGCCCCTTCTGCGGCGGGCGTGATCGCTTCAGCATCAAGGCCACACCGGGCGGATTCCGCTGGTACTGCCGCAAGTGCGGCGACGGCAGGTACCACACGTCCGTCGACTACGTCATGCGCCGCCAGCATTTGGACTTCGCCGAGGCCGTGGCCGCGCTGGGAGGCGAGGCGGCCGCGCCCCGTCGTTGCGAAGCAATCCCCTCGCGAATCATCGACGCTCCCCTCGTCCCGGACTCCCACTGGCAGGCCGCCGCGTGGCGCGAGGTCGATGCCGCCTCGGAAAGCCTGCTCTCCGCCGACCAGGCGGAGCCGGGCCGCCAGTACCTGCTCGGGCGCGGCCTGCAGCGCGGCACGTGGATGGCGCATCAACTTGGGTTCGCGCGGGTGTACGACCCTTCGGTGCAGAAGAAACGCCCGGCCATCGTGCTGCCGTGGTTCGATCTGGAGGCGCAAGCGCAGACCCTCACCGCGGTCAAGTACCGCTTCATCAGATGAGGAACCGGGGGGACTCCGGTACGTCGCCCGCCGCGGCAGCCTGCCGATCCTGTTTGGAATGTGGTCTGCGGTGCCCGGGGCGGACACGCTGCTGCTGGTGGAAGGCGAGATCAACGCCCTCAGCGTCTGGCAGTGCCTTGCGAGGGGCCTCACCTGCCTGTCCTTTGGGAGCGAGAGCGGAGCCCGGCCGCGCTTGCTGGCCGCGGCCGCCGCAGGTCCGTACCGACGCGTATTCGTCTGGGCGGACGAGCCCGCGCGTTCACTTGCCATCCGCGCCGCGCTGGGTCGCGACGCCACCGCGCTGCAGAGCCCCGTAAGCGAAGGCCGCAAGTTGGACGCCAATGCCTTGCTTCAAGACGGGCTGTTGCCGGAGTTCTTGATCCGAATGTTGGGTGTTGTGTGTGAAGACAGAGGAGGATGAGCGGAAGGCGCACGCGCCGTGGTAGCTGCACGGGCAGGCGTTAAGGCTGGCCGCTGGCATGCGCCCAGCAGGATCTGAACCTACCATCAAGTGTATTCAGGCTCAATTCCAGTTGGGCTACGATTCTTGTGGCTGTTCGAGGCAAATTGTGAGCCGAGCAAAATTCGAGGCGGGGATGATCGGCGACAGGCTTCGTGACAAGGGATTTGCCTGCACCTTGCCGCAGGCACAGGTGAACCCCTATTAATCGAAGATCCTTGGCACCCTTCCAAGGACTGATCCAGAGTTCGAGCTTTCGGCTTTGCTACCCTGTATGGCGTGATCTTGCGTCTATCTGGTTCCGAATCTACGGGTAAATCTGTCTCCTGCGAGTACCTGTTCTACTGCGTGTTCCCCCATCTGCAACCTATCTGCCGCAGGTCCTTGGTTCTCTTCCAAGGGCAACTGCGAGGCCGCCTCCAGCGGCCATCGCAAGTCCTTGGGCAAGGGCCCAAGGGCAACCGCCGAAGGTGCAGCTGGATGAGGAAAGGCGACCGTTGTCCGCGAATTGCCCGAATGGCATGGTTGCCGCACGGGCAGATGTGCGGTTTCAAATCCACAAAGGCTTGATAATTCAGAGTCGCCTTTCCTGAATTCACAAAAAAAGGGAGCAGAGAAAAACTCGAAGCCTGAAAAACCCTTGAAACTGCGGCAAACTCCCCAGCGTCCAGTGCACGCTTTGTTGGACAGCAGATATTATGATTACCAGACAAAGGGAATGAGACGATATTTCACCTGTGTCATGTATTCATAATAGCCGGGTAATTCCTTTTTCAATGTGCGCTCTTCCAAAACCACGCGCCATGCTAGAACGATCGTAACAATTGGTCCTACAAGGATTCCAAACCAAGCCCCAAGCAAAAGCGGAGTACCTATAACAAAGATGAATGTGGCAGCATACATCGGATGACGCACATAATGGTACGGCCCCGTGGAAATTACCTTCTGCCCTCGGTCGCGCATGACACGCACCAGAGGGGACAAGAATGCATTTTCGCGAAATGTTAGGAAGTAGAGGAAGAAAGAACAGATCAGGATGATTGCTCCGAACCCTTGAAGCCAGATGGGAACGGGCGACCAGTGAAAGCGTGCGGCATCATAAGCCGTGAAAAGCAACCACAGGAACATAGAACCATGGAGGAGTGGGTAGATAATCTTGTCCAACCCTTTTTGATCAGAGGTTTGAATGCGCATTCGTTCCCAGAATAGGTCGGGGTTTTGCCTGAACAGCCATACTTGGATAAAGAACCAGGATCCAAACCAAAGCGCCAGAAATATCCACGCTGCCGGCCAAGCGTGGATGCCTGCCGCAAGGAATAGCGGGAGAGCGTAGACTAGAAGAGTAATCCCGAATTGCGCTATTACAGGCCTTATGTTGACATGCATGTCTCACCTCCCTATTTTCACCAACTGGTTACGAAACAAAGCTATTTCGATTGCTGCCCGACGGTGTGCGTTACCGGCGTGTGGGTGGGCGTGGCAATGGGCGCAAAGGTTGACGGCACAGAAGTGGGTGCTCGTGTCCCTGCTACGGCTTAGGCGGAGCACGCTGTCAACATCAAAGCCAAAACAAGAAGATGGGCATAGACCTCTTTCCTGGGTCGCCCTCCGTGCACATCTAGTTGGTATGGTACTAGAAATTATATCGCCCCCCTTGCTCTCCCGTTAATGAAGCTCGACCCCAGAGGTAATTCCAAACCCCAAGCTTCGCAGTGCCCTGGGGCCGCGCAAGAGTTGGCCTGAGCCACGTCCGACGTGATCTCTGACGCGTT
>CAVVCL010000007.1:0-699526 GCA_963746745.1 uncultured Chloroflexia bacterium | reverse complement strand
TGGGGAAAATTCTCAGCATACAACTCAGACATGCAGTGTTCCTTCCGGGGCACCGGTCCGTCCGGTCCGGGATCCCGCGCGGCCTTCAGCGGAAAGTCGGCTCTGCCGGACGCTAAGTACTCTGGCAAATCGCTACCATCTGGATATTGGTCATGTCGTCCATGGCATAGCGCACACCCTCCCGCCCAAGGCCGCTTTGCCGGTTGCCGCCATAAGGCATGTGATCGGCTCGGAAGTTGGGGGTGTCATTGACGATGACCCCGCCGAAATTCAGTCGCTTGATGGCCTTCAAGATGCGATCGATATCCTTGGTGAAGACTCCGACCTGCAGACCAAACTTGGTCTCATTCGCCTGGCGAAGGGAATCTTCAAAGTCCTCACAGGCGATCACTGATGCCACCGGCGCAAATGCCTCCTCCGCAATGACCTTCATGCCTGCATCAACATCGGTCAGGACCGTTGGGTAGTAGACCGCGGCGTTCCGCCTGCCGCCGGCGAGAACCTTCGCGCCCGCCTTCTGCGCCTCCTTGACCCAGCCCTCAATACGGTCCGCTTCCTTGATATCGATCATGGGACCCACGTCCACCCGTGCATCCAGAGGATCTCCAACAACCATGGCATCCGTAGTCTTGACGAATTTCTCGGCGAACGCCTCGTAGATCCGCTTATCGCTGTAGACGTGCTGCACGGATATGCAGACCTGCCCGGAATTGTAGAATGCGCCCACGGCGCATCGCTTGGCGACGAAGTCCAGGTCGGCATCCGGTGCGATAACCACCGGCGACGTGTTTCCGAGCTCAAGGGTCACCTTCTTGATGCCGGCCACCGACAGGATGTGTCGCCCTACGTCGGGGCTGCCAGTGAATGTGATCTTGTCGACATCTCCGTGCGTGATAAGCCACTCCCCAACGGTGCTGCCGGGCCCGATCACCAGATTGATGGCTCCGGCGGGCAGGCCTGCATCCTGCAGCGCCTGACAAAGTTTAACGGCGGCAATCGGGGTCCACGTGGCCGGCTTGAGAACCAGAGTGTTGCCCGCAGCGAGGGCAGGCGCGACCTTATGGGCGACGAGATTAACGGGAAGTTGAATGGACTGATTGCGGCAATCACGCCGACTGGGCGGCGCACCCAGAACCCAAAGTAGCCTTCTCCCGACGGCACCGCATCCAACGGCACCGTTTCGCCATGCATCCGTTTGGCCTCCTCCGACGCGATCGTGAATGTGCTGATGGCCCGGTCCACCTCTGCTCGCGCGAATTTGAGCGCTTTCCCGGCCTCGGCCGCAATCGTCGTGGCGAAGTCATCAAACCGGTCCTTAATGAGTGCGGCTGTTCGGGCGAGTATCTCCGAGCGCTTGTAGGCCGGCATGTCAGCCATGAGTGGTGCCCCGCGGCGGGCAGCAGCCACCGCCGCATCCACGTCTTCGCGGCGCGCTGTCGGGACGTTGGCCAGCACTTCGCCGTCGTACTTGTTCTTCACGGCGAACGCTGGACCGGCCTCAACCCACTGCCCATCAATAAGCAGGCGGTAGTCTGTGGTCATTGTGAACCTCCAGGTTTCATTGCCGAACGCAGCCTAAGCCGCCCAGGCGATTCCAAGCTCTGCCAGCGTTTGCGCGGTCGGCACCCCTGCGGGTGTCCACCCGGCCAGGCGGTAGTACTCGTCCAAGGCAGCTTCAATTTCATCGCGCGAGAGCGTCGTGCCCGCCGTGGGGCCAGAGCCCCCGAGCGTCTTGTAGAACTTCTTCGGGAGTTTATCCTGTTTGCGGTCAAAACCCTCGCGAGCGTTAAATATCCTCATCATGTTCAGGCGGCGTTTTCCAACGGCCATAAGCTCGTTGATGTCGACCGCCCAGCCGGTCACGGCGCTCACGAAGTCTGCCGTCTCCTGCGGGCCGTACAGCGTCCATGCCGGTCCCCAAACAAACTGACACAATTCAACCGTGTCCAGCATGGAATAGAACACCTCGGTCAAATAGGCGAACTTGATCTTCTCCGGACCGAGGGAGAGCGAGGGCAGTTGATCGGGCATCCCCATCAAAGCCAGCCGTTTCATGTAGAGATCGGTCGCCATCCCTTCCTCAATCATCCAGTCGTGCTCGCTGGATTGATGATCAGCGCCAAACGGATTCACGGCGTAGATGAGGCCCAGGCTGCGCTTGGCCTGCGGCATGTGGGCGGGGGCCTCCGCACCCTTAACTGTGGTCAAGCACTCGTCGGCGCCGTTGCCCCAGACCTTGGCCGCCCGTTCCGAGCCCTGGGAAGGACCGGCCCCAGGACGCCGGTGTTCGTCACGATCTGCCTAAGCGTTTCCAGCATGGCATCCGGATCGCCAAATTTGAGCTGCAGCCCGCCTGTATGTGCCGCCGAAATGATGCCCTTCTCGAAGCATTCCATGGCAAATGCGATGGTCGCGCCGCATGCCATGGTATCAACTCCGTACTCGTTGCAGATTTGATTGGCAGCCGAAATCGCGGCCAGGTCATCGATCCCGCAATACGAACCGAATGTGCCCAGCGTCTCGTACTCCGGACCGCCATAGTACGGATCAACCTTGTGTGGGCCCTCCTGGATCTCGACAACACGCTTGCATCGGACAACGCAAGCGTAGCAGGTCTCGCGGTCCTTCAAGATCGTCTCGGCCATCTTCTCGCCGCTGATTGCATCCGCGCCCGAAAACTGACCCTCCGCATAGTTGAGAGCGGGTAAGGTGCCGTACAGGTTCTGTGACGACACCACACCAGCGGTCCCGTATTTTGCCAGGCTGTCCAAGTCTGGATTGTTCGGAATCTCCTTGGGCCCGGTACGACTAAGCGCAGCAAGGATCTTGGGCTCTGCAATCTGAACCTTCTGCTTTCCGCGTACCACTACGGCCTTCAGGTTCTTTGACGCCATCACAAGGCCCATGCCGGTGCGACCATTGTGTCGATTCGACATGTTCACGAGACTGGAAAACAGTACCCCGCGTTCCGCCGCCGGGCCGTGCTGGAGGATCTCGATTTTATTGTCACCGATTTCCTCTCGTAGGATCGCATCGACTTCGCCGGTTTTCTTGCCGAGCAGGTGCCCTGCCTCCCGCAGTTCCGCTTTGCCGTCGAGGATTGCCAGGTACTTAGGCGTGGACGATCTACCTTTGATTACTATTCCGTCGAAGCCCGCAAATTTCAGTTCAGCCGGGAAAAACCCTCCAGCCTGCGAATCGCCGATGGCGCCGCTGATCGGGGACTTGGCATTGGCATTGATGCGGCTTTGCCCAGAGATGGGCGCGCCCGTCGTCACGCTCGTGAAGAGCGTGAGTACGTTTTCGGGCCCGAGAGGATCCGCACCCGCTGGCATGTCTCTCAAGATGTAGAAGAGACCCATCGCCGATCCGCCCATGTACTTGCGGTAGAAGGGTTCATCTGGACTCTCGACATCCAGTCTTCCGCTTGTCAAGTCTACGTGCAGGATCTTGCCGTTGTAGCCGAATGGCATGGCGACCTCCTTCGCGACGTCCACCTCAAATGATGATGCCGGCAAGAGCAATAAAGCCAAACTGCCACAAGCGAAGCACAATCGCGCATGGCCACGCGCTTGGCCGAAGCTACGGGCTGCTCACCTGCCGTCCTTCGCGGGTCCATGGCAGAGCCGCCGGGCTCATGCGCCGGGTACCGCCTCCATCTCCTGCATGCCGTAAGGAAACTCGTACTCAGCCATCTTTTCCATAAACGGCATGGGATCAAAAGCCTCCGGACCCAGAACTCCGACTCCCTTCCATTGGCCGTGTTCGATGAGGTCCCAGCCAATCACCGGGCTGAACGCGGTCTGGGCGACAACCGCCTGGCACCCCCAACGGTTCATGCATTCAGCGTTGTCTGCCACTTGATACAGATACACCTCGCGCCGCCGTCCGTCTTTCCGGCCGCGCACCCATGTTCCGGCGCAGGTCTTTCCGTGCATCTTGTCGCCAAGAAGAGCAGGATCTGGAAGAGCGGCAGCGACAACATCGCGCGGGGCCACGTGAACGCCCTTCACATCCAACTCATCCTTGCTGTCCAGACCCAGCATATGCAGTGTCTTCAACACGGAGATGAACTTATCACCGAGCCCATACTTGAACGTGACGCGCCTTGCCTTGACCCAGCGCGGAATGAGCAGGACTTCCTCATGTTCCACGTTGACGACTTCCACTTTCCCGATGCCCTCGGGAAAATCAAAGGTCTCGGGCTCCGAGAAGGGTTCGGTCGTGAACCAGCCTCGGTCCTTCTCCCATATGGCGGGCGGATTGAGACATTCCTCGATCGTCGTCCAGATCGAGAAACTGGGCGCAAATTCATAGCCGTCCACTTCGAGATTCGCGCCGTCGCGAATGCCGATCTCGTCTATCTCATCAAAGAGATGATCCTGGGCATAGCGGGCAAATACATCAGCCATGCCCGGCTCCACGCCCATGCCCACAACTGCCAGCAAACCCTTCTTCTTCCAGGCATCGGCGCGTTCAAACTGGTAATCTCCCAATTTGATGCCGGGCTTGCTGAACGGATCGGTTGGATGCGGCGCCGACAGGGTCATCGCCATGTCCATGTAGTTCACGCCGACCTGGAACGCGGCGTCAAAGACCTGCTTGTTGTAGAGTGGGTCGACGGCGTTCATGATGAGGTCCACGCCGTACTTCCTGGCCGCAGCCTCGATCATGGGCTGCTTACTGGCATCCAACGGTTCCACAGGGAACCTCTCGGGGTCACCCAGACGCCGCTGCACCAGGCTCGCTCTTTCACGCCTGTAGTCGGCCAGGACAAGCTGCTCAACCCAGGGGCGCTCTTTGGCCATCAACGCAATCGCTTCACCGACCCCCCCTGTTCCCACCAACAGCACTTTCATGTTAGCTCCCGTGAACTCCCCCGGACGGTGTATTCCGTCAACGGGCTGGTGACTTTACCTCGGGCACGTGTACCATCGCACGCTCGCCCTGGGCCCCTCAAGTGGATGACCGAAGGGCACACGCTGAACGGCACTCCGAACTCACGTGCGTTCCGCGCGAGCCAGCGCGAGATTAGATTCCGGGGGCGGCGGCCATGCCGCCCCCGCCAGGCTACCCCGTCTATTGGCCCTTGAAATTGGTCCAGAGCTGGTCATACAGGTTCGTTGCATCACCCACGTCCTTTACAGGCGTGGCGTGCGCCACAAAATCAGCAGACGGATTTGTCCCGGAGAATGCCATGTAGGCATCATAGGCCGTCGGATCGCTGGTCTTCATGTACTCCAAGCCTGCAGCATTGGGGCTTGAGTACGGAAACTCTTCCGTGATCAGAACACTTTCCTTGGAATCGAGCACGAAATTCATGAATGCCATGGCAGCATCCGGGTGCGGTGCGCCCTTCGGCATCGCCAGATTGTCGAACCAGATTCCGCAACCTTCGGTCGGGCAAATGTACACAATGTTCGGGTCCTCATTGTGCGCGAGGGCAGCGTTTCCGTTGTATACGAGGCCTGCCCATGCCTCTCCGGTGATCAGGGATGTCTCAGGGTCATCGCTGTTGAACAGCAGGATGTTCGGCTTGAGTGCGACCAGTTTCTGCTGAGCCTGATTCAACTCATCTGGATTCGTCGAATTCTTGTCGAATCCAAGGACCTGCAGCGCCATGCCGGGAACCTCCCGACTGTCGTCCAGCATCACAAGGTGATTCTTGAATTGCGGATCCCACAGGTCCGCCCAGCTCTTCGGCTCGAAAGGCACGTTGGCCTTGTCGTATGCTAGGGCCGTGGTGCCCCACTGGTACGGCACGGAGTATTTGTTTCCAGGGTCGTAGTATTGGTTGGCAAAGCGCGGGTCCACGTTTGCGAAATTCGGGATCTGGGTCATGTCCAGGGACCCAAGCATGTCCTGCTTCACCATGATGGCCACGGTGTAGTCGCTCGGAATCACCACATCGTATCCCGAGGCTCCTGCCTGCAGCTTGGCCAGCATTTCCTCGTTGGACGAATATGTGTCGTAGTTGACCTTGATCCCGTACTGTGCGGTGAAGTCATCCAACAATTGCTGCGGAATGTAGTCCGTCCAGCCGTATAGATTCAGCTCAGTCGATGTGGGCTGGGCCGGTTGCGCCGCGGCAGCAGGCGCCTCTGCGGCAGATGTGGGCGCCGCCGGCATTACCTCCGTCGGCGCAGGCGGCGGGGCCACCGGCGCGGGTGCACAGGCTGCCAGCACCACCAGCGGCAGTGCCAGGAAGCTAACTAAGCGCCAAATCTTCATTTCTTTCTCCTTTCGATTGAACAGCAGACGCGCGGCTTTGTGCCAACTGACCGATCAGCAGCACGAGGAAAACCAATAGCACCCAGATCGTCGACAAAGCGTTGACCTCGGGGGTCACCATGAATCTGACCATGGAGAAGACGCGCAGAGGCAGTGTGGTTGAACCGGGGCCCGCCGTGAAGTACGTGATCACGTAGTCATCCAGGGAAAGCGTGAATGCAAGCATGGCCCCGGACAGCACGCCCGGCATGATCGTCGGCAAGGTGACCCGCCAGAATGTGGTCAATTCATTGGCGCCCAGATCCATGGCCGCCTCGTCGATCGAGTTATCGTATCCGTGCAGGCGCGCGCGCACGACGAGCGCCACAAATGGAATATTGAAAGCGATGTGTGAGAGCGCTATGGTGAGCAGGCCCAGTTTCAGGTTCATGAGCACGAACAGGACCAGGAGTGAGATTCCCATGACTACTTCCGGTATCACGATGGGGAAGTACATCACGGTTTCCGATGCCGTATAGCCGGGAAAGCGGTAACGATGCATCGCAAGGGCGGCGAGCGTACCGATCAGAGTCGCCACAATCGTCGAGATCACGGCGATGATCAGCGTGTTACGCGTGGCCAGGGCGACCTGCTGGTCGTTGAACAGTACCTTGTACCACTGCAGCGTGAAGCCCTGCCAGCGGATATTGAGCTTCATTGTATTGAAGGAGAACACCATCAGCGTCAGGATGGGGATATAGATATAGAGATAGACCCCAAACGAAAATAGACGGATCCAGGCAGGCGGTCCCTTCTCGCTCACACCAGCAACTCCTCGCCGAAGCCGGCTTTGCGCGTGTAATACATAGTCATCACGACGGTCATGACCATGAGGATCATCGATGCCGCAGCACCGAATGGCCAGTCCCGGGCGGTCAGGAATTGATTGCGGATCACATTCCCGATTAGGAGCGTTTTCGCGCCGCCCATCAGGTCCGGGATCACAAACATGCCCATCGCCGGGATGAAGACCAGGATCGTGCCCGCAATCATTCCGGGTACGCTTAGCGGCAGCGTGATGCGCAGAAATACCTTCCACGGAGGCGCGCCCAGGTCGGCCGCGGCCTCAAGCAGGGCATTCTCAATCTTCTCGAGCGAAGTGTATAGCGGGAGAATCATGAACGGCAGGAATTCGTACACCATGCCAATCATCACCGCCGTGGGCGAGTACATGAGGCCAAGCGGCTTGGTTGTCATATGCGCCCACTGCAGCAGGGAATCCAGGAAACCGCCGCCCCGCAATATCATGATCCAGGCATACGTGCGGATGACGAAATTGGTCCAGAACGGCACCAAGATGAGGAACATGAGCAGCGACCGCTGCTTTGCCGGAGAGCGCGCAATGTAGTATGCCAGCGGGTATCCAATGAGGATCGTAATTACCGTCGTGCCCAGGCCAACCCCCAGGGAGTAGATCAGGATCCTGCCGTAAATGGGGTCGACGAGCCGTGCGTAGTTCGATGCATTGAAGCGGAACTCTACCTCTCCATAGGTTCCGCGCGACAGGAAACTCAGAATTACCACCAGGATTAGCGGGACGATCATGAAGAGCAGCAGGTACAGGTCGGCCGGCGAGATCAAGAGTAAGCCCTGTACGACGCGGTTTTCGCGTATGGCTTTCAGAAAGCGGCTGCGCGGGACCCGCGGGGCCACTGCCCCCGTGGCACTCATCGAGCCTTCCTGGCGTCAATGCGGCGCCTACCCCCGGAGCGGGCGCACGCGGCAATCCTGCGAGATATCTGCACGGTCTTAGTCCCTCGACAAGACAAGTGTGTTCTCCGGATCCAAGCTCACCCAGGCTTTATGGCCAGTCCGATAGAACGCGCTGGGCTCCATTCGCGACGTCTTGTTCTGCTCCCAAACTTTCATGCGGGCGCCACGCACGTCAAGGTAGATTCTGGTGTCGGAGCCGATGTACGTGCTCGCGGTGACCACGCCTTGAACGCAGTTTTCTCCACCATCCGACTCCTGTCGGAGCCGGATCTTTTCCGGCCGTATGGAAATCGCCACTTCGTCGCCGACGCGCATCTTGGCGATCATCAGACCCGTCAAATCGCTTTCCCACTTGTCAATGGTGACGACGGCCTGCTCGCCTCGAACGGCCTTCACCCGGCCGTTCAGAAAATTCGACTCTCCGATGAAAGCCGCCACGAATCGCGACGTGGGCCTTTCGTAGATCTCGACCGCTGGTCCCAATTGCAGCACCTTGCCCTGGCTCATGACAGCGATGCGATCGGACATGGTCAGGGCCTCTTCCTGATCATGCGTGACATACACGAACGTAATGCCGAGCTGCTGCTGAAGCGCCTTCAACTCCAGCTGCATTTCCTTCCGTAGTTTGAGATCGAGGGCTCCCAGCGGCTCGTCCAGCAGACAGCACGCTCGGCGTTTTGACGATTGCCCGCGCCAACGCCACGCGCTGCTGCTGGCCGCCGGACAATTGCTTCGGCCGCCGCCGGTCCAATCCAGCCAGCTGCACCATTTCGAGCGCCTTGCCCACGCGGTTTCGGATATCGTCCCGCGAGGCGCCTTCCATTTCCAGACCGAAGGCCACGTTCTCAAAAACGGTCATGTGCTGGAAAAGAGCGTAGCTTTGGAAGACGGTATTTACGGGGCGCAGGAAAGGCGGCCGGTGTCCCTGGGGCAGCCCGTCTATGTAGACTTCGCCTTCGGTCGGCCACTCGAAGCCCGCGATGAGCCGAAGGGAGGTCGTCTTGCCGCACCCTGAGGGGCCCAGCATGGAGAAGAATTCGCCGTTGCGAATCTGCATGGAGACGTGATTTACAGCCGCCAGATCGCGACCTTCGGGTGTCACGAACTTCTTCACGACATCCCGCAATTCAACCGCATATTCGCTTGCCATTCGCGGGCCTCCCGTCAATCAGGACTCACTGCACCCTGGCGTGCATTCTTGGCGAAGCATTCCGCCCGGCCACCATCAGAATTTTCGAGACCAACCCTTGGGCCAGCGCTCGACGATCACCTTCTTCTGCGTGAAGAACTCGATGGCATCCATTCCCTGGCCGTGTAAATCGCCAAAAAACGACGCTCGCCAGCCGCTGAAGGGAAAGAAAGCCATCGGGGCGGCTACACCGATATTGATTCCAATATTCCCTGCGTGCACTTGATTGCGGAACCTTCTCGCCGCCGCGCCGCTCGATGTGAACAGGCTGGCCTGGTTGCCGTAGGTGCCGGAATTGACCAGCCGAATTGCATCCTCAATGGTGTTAACGTGCAACAGGCCCAGGACGGGGCCGAAAATTTCCGTCTGGGCCAGCCGGCCTTCCGGTGGTACGTCCGTAATAACTGTGGGTTTGACAAAACTGCCGCCCTCGTACCCCGGGATCGTGGCATGTCGCCCATCGACCGGTAGGGCGCCACCTTCATCGGCTCCGATGCCGATCAGTTGCTCGATGCGTGCCTTGCTGGCGACGCTGATGACGGGCCCCATCTCAACGCCCGCGTCCAGGCCGCAGCCAACAACACGGGACGCTGGCCGCGTCACAGATCGTCTCGGTGAAGACATCGCGGGCCTCGCCAACAGTAATGGCCAGGGAAACCGCCAGGCAGCGCTGCCCTGCGCAGCCAAACGCCGAGTCGGCCACGATCCTTGTGGTCATCTCCATGTCGGCGTCAGGAAGCACCACGACTGGATTCTTGGCGCCGGCTTGCGCTTGAACGCGTTTGCCATTCGCAGCGGCACGCTCATAGACGTACTGTGCCGTCGGCGTCGAGCCCACAAATGTCACTGCACGGATGTCAGGATGGTCAAGGATCGCGTCCACGGCGGCCTTTGCGCCGTTGACCATATTAATCACGCCTTTCGGAAATCCCGCTTCCTCGATGATCCGGAAAATCAACTGCATCGTCAGCGGAACTCTCTCGGACGGCTTCACAATGAATGTGTTTCCACAAGCCACGGCATACGGCAGGAACCAGAACGGGATCATGCCGGGGAAATTGAACGGTGCGATCGTCGCGCCGACGCCCACGGGCTGACGCAACATGATCTCGTCAATTCCGGGAGCAATGTCCTCGACGACTTCGCCTTTTGCCAACGCTGGCGTCCCGCACGCCACCTCGACATTCTCGATCGCCCGGATCATTTCCGCCCTGGACTCTTCGAGCGTTTTACCGGCCTCCATCGTGATCATCCTCGCGATCTCGTCCAGACGATCCCGAAGCAAGTTCCGCAGTCGAAAAAGATACTGAACGCGGTCCTGGACTGGCGTGGCGCGCCAGTCGGGCAGCGCCCTCGAGGCTGCCTCCGCGGCGGCCGCCACCTCGGCCGGTCCGCACAGAGGCGTCTCGGCGAGCAGTTCGCCCGTGGCGGGATTCAGGACATCCGCGTATTCTGCGACGCCGGCTTCGCTCCACGCGCCGCCGACGAAGTTATAGATATTCATTGCTTCTTCGGGGTACCTGCCGGCTCCGCCGCTGCGCGCTTGGGCGAGGCTGCTCCGATCGGGCCGCCTTCGCCGAGGCTGCTCAGGCCGGCGTCCAGCACTTCCAATCCGGTCTCAAGTTCCTCCCGTGTGATGATCAACGGCGGAACGATGAAGAGGATGTTCTTGAAGTTGAAAACGTATACACCGCGGTCAAGAAGGAATTGCTTGAGCGGCGCGAGATCCAGCGGTTCCTTTGTCTCCCGGTCGCGCACAAACTCAAGCGCGGCGAACAATCCAATGTAGCGGGCATCCCCGATGACCGAGTGCTTGACTTTGAGTTCTTCCAGGCGGCGCCCCAGATGAGCGCCGACGGCCCGCGCGTTTTCGAAAACATGCTGGTCCTCGTACGCCCCGATGGTGGCCAACGCCGCCGCGCACGCCAGCGCGTGACCACTGTACGTGAGCCCTGCGTACAGGTACTTATCATCAAAGAAGTCCGCGATCTTCTGACGTACGATGACGGCTCCGAGAGGAACGTACCCGGAAGTAATCCCCTTTGCGGTTGTGATGATATCCGGGACCACGTCCCAATGATCTACGGCGAACCAGGTTCCGGTTCGACCCCACCCGCTCATCACCTCGTCGGAAATCAGTAGAATGCCGTAGCGATCACAAATCTCGCGGATTCTTGGCCAGTAGTCGTCCGGCGGGATGATCAAGCCATTCGTTCCGGTCACTCCTTCAAGAATGATCGCGGCGATCTGATCAGGCCCTTCGTGCTGGATGATTTCTTCCACGTGGGTGATGCACTCACGATGGCAGGTCTCCCGCGTCCAGCCGAACGGGCACCGGTAGCAGTAAGGGTCCAGAATGTGCACGACGCCGGGCATGGCCGGCTCGACCGGCAGACGTCGATAGTCGCCCGTCAAGGCGACCGCGCCGTAGGTCGCGCCATGATACGAACGATACCGCGCCAGTATCTTGTTCCGGCCGGTGTAGAACCGTGCGATTTTGATCGCGTTTTCGTTGGCCTCGGCGCCCCCCAACGTGAAAAACGTCTTCTTGAGGTCGCCCGGCGTGATTTCAGCGAGTTTCTGGCCGAGCAGGGCCCGCACCTCGGTGGTCATCCCCGGTGCAACAAACGTCAATTGCTCTGCCTGCCGCTGGATGGCAGCGACTACCGTGGAATTCTGGTGGCCTATGTTCGCATTGACCAACTGCGACGCAAAGTCAAGATAACGTTTTCCGTTGGCATCCCAGAAGTAAACTCCCTGGGCCTTCGTCACGGGGATGGGGTCTACAGCTCCCTGCACGGACCACGAGAAGAAGGTGTACTCCTTGCTCAGGTCCACGGTCTCTTGTGCAGTCAGCTTTTTTTCGTTCTTGACCACTACTCCTCCTTTGGAAGCCTATCAGGTGCGGCTGAGGCTAGACGGCTTGTGCGCTCCGCTTCGCCGCACGCACAACCTCCGCGTACACGCTCAACGTATCGTCTATATCCTTGTCGCTGTGTTCGTAGCACAGGAACCACGGCTCGCGTGGATCGATATCGGGCATCACGCCCCGTTCCATGGCGGACCGCGCCAGCTCCAGGTATAGCGGGCGGTCGCTCTTGTCCCAGTCCCGTTGACACGAGACGGACTCCACGCCAAGAGCAAAAGAAAACATCGCCGGTGTGCCGCTCATCACCACAGGGATATCGTTCTCTTCAAAAATCTCCTGCAGGCCATCCATGAGTCGCCGTCCACGTTCTTCGATGCTCTTATGAATCGGTCGGGTCTTGAGGAGGTTCAACGTGGCGTAGGCTGCGGCCACACCTGGTCTGTTGCCCGTGTAGGTTCCTCCGTGACCCACTCCCTGCCCAATGATGGACATGATCTCGCGTTTGCCGCCAAACGCGGCGATGGGATATCCGTTGCCCAACGCCTTGGCATAGGTCGCCAAGTCGGGCATAATCCCATAGCGTTCCTGCGCACCCCCGTTGGCGATACGGAAACCCGTTTTCACTTCATCGAGGATAAATAGGCTGTCGTACTCGGTCGTCAGTCGTCGAATGAGCTCGAGAAAGCCGGCCTGCGGATCTATGGCCCCACAATTGCCCTGGCAAGCCTCGGTAATCACCGCCGCAATCTGATTCCCATAGGATTTCATTGTTCGCTCAAATCCCTCGGAATCATTAAACGGCAGCGTGATGACCAAATCGCGGATCGCTTTCGGAATTCCGGACGTGGAGGCCACGGGAATCGGGCTGCGGCGGCTACCATAGGCTTCGACTGGCGCGTACGTCGACCACAAGGTGTAGTCCTGGAAGCCATGGTAATTGCCTTCGAATTTCAGGATGATCTCTCGGCCCGTGTATGCACGGGCCAACCGGACGGCGTGCATCGTGGATTCCGTGCCCGAGCAGGCGAAGCGAACCATTTCCATGGCCGGCGCCATTTCCCGAATCAGCTCGGCGACCGCGACTTCGAGCTCCGTGGTCATAGCGTATAGGATTCCGTTGTGCAGTTCCTCGATCACCTGCGCGTCGACTTCGTCAAAAGCGTGACCGAGAATGACCGGGCCGAATGCCATGCGAAAGTCGATGAAACGGCGTCCATCGACGTCCCACAAATGGGCCCCCTTGGCGCGCTCGTACATACGGGGTCAGTCCATCCCCCCAATACCTGAAGTTGGAGCTGACGCCAAGGGGCAGAACATCCTGCGCCCGTTTCTGCAGAGATTGGCTATTGGGGCCGGCCGTTGGCATTCATCCTCCACACGTGGCTTGTACCTGCTCCCGTGAGCGCCACAAGGTGCTTCAACCCGCCCACCGGGATTGTCGACTCATCTCCTGCGGAGCGTGCATCTGCCCTGTACGCTTTCGCCCCCGACCGCGCACGTATCGACGCCTTGCGGCGTTCGCAAGCGTCTGACAGATGGAGTCGATCTCATGAAGATGTCATTACGTATTATCCTGGGGCTGCCCCGAAATATACTCAACTTCTGGAAACCGGTCAAGAAACCAGTGTTGCGCACGCAACACGCGGCAGCCTGCCGACTTGCAGCGCGAGCACGGGCCGCACGTGCCTCCGGGCCAGACCGCGCGAACGGCTCCCCGCCCACGCATTGACGCGTCTTGCGGGCATGGGTATAATGGTCATTCGGCATTATTCCCTTGGATGACAGGAGCGAAGCTAGATTATGACCGAAGATAAATCACCTGTCACCGCGCTTCAGCCCAAGGAGCAGCTAGCTGGCAAAGTTGTAAAAACGACGCTGGCGGGCGCTTTGGTTGACGTCGGTAACACGCTTCCGGGCGTTCTGCACATATCGCAACTGCAGAAGGATCCGGTCAAGAAAGTTGAGGATGTCCTTCATGAAGGACAGTCCGTGCAAGTCTGGGTGCGAAAAGTCCGCAAAGACCGGATCGAGCTCACGATGATCAAACCGCTGCAATATGAGTGGAAGGACCTCGAGCCGGGCATGGTCGCGAAAGGCAAAGTGGTCCGGCTGGAGACTTACGGGGCTTTCGTTGACATTGGCGCTGAGCGCCCGGGAATGATCCACATCAGCGAATTGTCGCGTGGATACGTCAAGACCGCCGCGGATGTGGTCAAGGAAGGCGATGAGGTCGAGGCCCAAGTGCTCAGCGTGGACCCCAAAAAGCGGCAGATCCGTCTGAGCCTGAAGGCCCTTGAGCCCGAACCGGAAGAGCCCGAGCAACCGCAACCGAAGCCCAAGCGAGAAAAACGAGCAAGAACCCCGGCGCCAGACGAGCAGACCTCAGAACCAGTCGAAGCCAGCGTGCCGGAGCAAACGGCGATGGAGATTGCCTGGCAGACGGCGCAGGAGCGGGCCACGTCGAAGCGTCGAGCAAATCGAACGAAGCGCGAAAAACCCGACTCGTCCGAGCGCGAGGAAATTCTGAGTAGAACGCTCAAGAAAAGACTTCCCACCGGCGCCTAAAGAGTGCAGCCCCCAGGTTCCCTGGGGGTTTTCTGTTTAAGGACGAGCAGCTTGGAGCTCCTTTAGAAATTTCTCCCGATTGGCGCGCCGTGCTGTTTTCCCGCTTGAGGTCTTGAGGATCCACCCGGGGCCGACTACCCGCACGTGCCGCAGCGCCACCGAGGAGTTCCGAGTTACATCCTGGCGGATCGAGTCAGCGATCCGGTCTTGGATCCGTCCGTCATGTGAATCAACCTCCGCGACCATGTAGACGTCCTCCGTGCCAGTCTCCGGATTGAAAACGCCGAAGGCCACCGAGCGGCCGGCATGTACGCCAGGCACGTTGTATGAGAGTGCCTCAAGGTCCTGAGGATAAATGTTCTTTCCGCCGACGATGATGAGATCCTTCTTTCGGCCAGACACAAATAGCTCGCCTCCCGAAAAGTACCCATAGTCGCCCGTTAGGTACCACCCGTTTCGGAACGCATCCCGGTCGGCATCCGGCCGATTGTAGTAACCCGTCAGCATGCAGTCACTCCGCATCGCGATTTCGCCATTATGGCCGTCCGCGACCGCGTTGCCGTGATCGTCCTGGATCTGCACATCGGTGTTCGGCAGGGGCCTCCCCGAGGACATCGCCTGCATCGCGGTAACACCCTCACCCGCCGGCCGCGCCACGCCCTGGGTGGCAAACGCGTCGCTGTCCAGGGCCTGGACTACCGGTGCACCGGACAGATCCGACTGGGTCACCGCGAAGACGTTCTCGGCCATGGCGTATGAAGTGTGCAGGGCTTGCGCTCGCAATCCGTAGTTCTTGAATCGATTGTAGAAGACCGCATGGCTCTCCGCTCGTACGGGCTCTGAGCAATTGATGATCGCCCGCCAGGAGGAGAGATCGAGACCTTGCAAAGTGCGATCGCGTACTTTCTGCGCACAGAAATTGTAGGCAAAGTTGGGAAGCCACGAAAGCGTCCCGCCGTAGTGCGAGACGGATTCCATGAGCCGCCACGGTGCGCGCACCCAATCAAACGGCGAGCTCAAGACAAGCGGAATGCCCGACAGGATCGGCAGTATGAAGCCCGCAATCAAACCCATGTCGTGGTACAGGGGCAGCCAGGACACGATCACATCGGTTGGACGGAGGTCGAGAACCGGGCCGTAGGCATCCAGCTGGTTCAGGATGGCGCGGTGCGAAAGCGCAACGCCCTTCTGAAGTCCTGTGGTGCCTGAAGAATGCTGAAGCAGCGCAATATCGTCCGCACCCCGTGTCGACTCGGCCGTCATGGAAGAGATCGGTGTTTGCATGGCCGTGGCCGGGGTGGCGACGATCACGCTCCGGACTGTGCCGCCAATCTTGATGGAGCTGCGCACTTCGCCTTCGAATTCGTCATACGTCACGACCGCTGCCGGTCGCGTGATGTCGATCAATGCCGCCAAATCGTTCCGATACTGCTGGGGCGCCAGTTTCTCGGTCAGGTACGGCATGATCGATGGCACGACCCCATGCAGGATCGCTCCCCAGAATGCCTGAACCAGCTCGACGCCGTGTTGCTGGATCAGGACAACAACTTCGCCGGGCTGAAGACCTTCCTGCCGGTATCTCTCTGCAAACGCCTCCGCTCCGCGCAACAGACCGCCATAGGACATAGCCAGATCCGGCTTGCCGGCGTGTTGAAGATAGAGGGCGACGGCGTCCGGAGCGCTGGACGCCCGGAGTCGCAGGCGCTCGCCCATAGTGCTCACTTGGCAAGCCGCGATCGAATCAGGTCCGCGAGCTGTTCCAGAGTGTCGAACGTGCTGGCGTTGAGCTCCGTGTCGTCGATATGAACACCGTACGCATCCTCGACGTGGAGAGCCAAGTCTACAAGACTGAACGAATCCACAAGTCCACTGGAGACCAGTGGCGCCTGCGCGTCGATTTGCCTGGCGGGCTGCTTGAGCACCTCGGAGGCAATATAGTCGCCCAGCTGCTTGACCATTTCTGAGTGTTCAGGCTGATTTGCCATATTCCAATCCTTGGGTCTCCATGATCGCCGCCTACTTGTTCCTGGCAGTGCGCCCGGGATAGTCGGGTCAGTCAGCCAGAACCAACCAGGCGCAGCAGTGCCCGCCAAGCCAGTTCCGGCGAGGACAGTTCAAAAAAAAGCCAGCCAACGGAGACAAAATTGAAGGTGAGGAAGACGCCCATCGCCCTCGCTGCCAGCTGCCCCCGCGGTGACTGCATCCAAGGAGGGAGTCGGTTCGCAGAGAAACTCACCCATCGATTATGGACAAAGAGCCCCAGGCCATGCCACAGGCCCCACGCAGCGAAGCTCCAGGCGATGCCATGCCACAGGCCAATCAGCACCATCGTGGCGACCTGCGCCATGAGCACGATTACCCACATGGCAGGCGGTTTGTGCGCGGACCGCAGGCTACGCGCAAGAGGATTGAAGACGTACGAACGGAACCATTGCGTCAACGTCATGTGCCATGAGTTCCAGAACAAGGCGATGTTGGGCTTGAGATAGGGCGCCGCAAAATTCTCCGGCAGACGGACTCCCATCATGCGGCCAATGCCTATGGCGACATCTGTGTAGCCGCTGAAATCAAAGTAGATTCGGAGGGCGTAGGCATACACAAATAACCACATCCAACCTGCGCTCCTGACGTAAGGCACGAGCCCATCGCTGATTGAGATGACAGCCAGCAGATCCGCCAGCACGAACTTCTTGAACAGGCCCAGCACAACGCGCCCTCCAGCATCGACCCAATCCTGGTCCTGCAGCGGCAGCGGGGATCTGAGTTCGGGGACGAAGCGCTCAAGCCGGTCGATCGGACCAGCTGTGAAGGCCGGAAAGAAGCAAACATAGTTGATGTATTCCGCAAGGTTTACAGCCGGGAGCCTGCCAGATTGCCGATCGCGAATCGTGTGCAACAATCGAAAAGCCACATAGGAGAAACCCAGCCAGGCCAAGGGGATGTCAGGTACGACTCCGTTCGATCCGGGCTGCAATCCTTCGAGCCAGCCCTCTGCCGCGTGCGTGATCGAGGGCGTCTTCAGCACAATGAAGACACCGAGGAGACCGATGATGGAGAGCACCAGCAGAATCCAACTCGTTGAGCGCCAATAGGCGGATGCAACAACAAAGGCCGCACACGCCCCCGAGGATCATTAAGGCGTACTCGAGCCGAGGCGCCCCCAGTGCGGCAATCCACTGAAGCCCCAAGTAGCGCGCGCCTGCAATGAACAAGGTCACGGCGCCGAGGACTGCCATGGCAGGCCAGGTCTGGGAACAGCCGCGTGACTCTGGAAGCGAGGTTACAAGCCAAACCGAGGCCGTTATGGCCAGGGTAGCGACCGGGAGCCAGAACCCCAGTTTGGCATCGGGCTCTGCTGGCTGCAGCCAGAAGATCGCCGTGGCGCTGACGGCTAGCAACGCCAGCTGCCGGCCTCTCTGCAGCCTTCCAACCAGCGCCGCCAGGCCGACGAGCACCACAATTTGGAGCGCAGTCACATCAGAAGCCCTGGTAGATCCAGGTCGGAGCGGTGTCAGACGCGAACAGGAAGATCACGATGAGCAGCAGCGCCAGGATCAGAGCTAGCAGATTCTCCCTTGTGAACACGACCTTCCGCAGCCAGGCTAGCATGCTTACGCCCTCGCCTCCGGTGCCTGGCGCAGGTAAGCTTCCATGAAGGCGTCAAGGCCGCCATCCAGAACCGCCTGCGTATTGCCGGTTTCGTATTCCGTACGGTGATCCTTCACCATCTGGTAAGGATGGAGTACGTAGGATCGAATTTGGCTGCCCCACTCCGCCTTGGTGTACTCACCTCGCAGAACGGCGATCTCCTGTTCCTGTTCGGCGTGCTTCATTTCCAGCAGCCGGGCGCGCAACACCCTCATGGCGTTTTCGCGATTTTGGAGTTGGGAGCGTTCGTTTTGGCAGGTGACCACAATGCCCGTCGGCAAGTGCGTAAGGCGCACGGCCGTGGCATTCTTCTGCACGTTCTGGCCCCCTGCGCCGGATGAACGGAACACGTCGATTTTGAGATCCGAGGCTTTGAGCTCTACCTCCGCATCACCCATGGCCACCTGAGGCAGGACCTCGACCAGGGCAAACGACGTATGTCGGCGGTGAGCAGAATCAAACGGCGATAGACGGACAAGCCGGTGCACGCCCTTCTCGGAGCGGAGATAGCCAAAGGCGAACTTGCCGTCAATGGCAATCGTGACGCTTTTCAGCCCGGCCTCCTCGCCCTCCGTGCGGTCAAGTATCTCCGTTTCGAAGCCGCGGTCCTCCGCCCATCGCAGGTACATGCGTTCGAGCATGGCTGCCCAATCTTGCGAGTCTGTGCCACCCGCGCCTGCGTGAATGGCAAGGAGCGCGTCGTCGTCATCGTAGGGTCCGGATAGCATGGTGAGCAAGGACCGCCGTTCGAGTTCTTCTTCCAGAACGGCCGTTTCTTTCTGAAGGTCGGCCAGCAGAGAAGTGTCGTTAAGGCGCGCCAACTCGGCAAGGTCTTCCAGATGCCCGCGGAATTTTGTCCAGGAATCCACCTGCTCGCGGAGCCTGGAGAGATTCTTCATCGTGCGTTGGGCGGCCCCAGGATCGCTCCAAAGCCCCGGGTCTTCGCTCTCTACCTGAAGTGCAGCCAGTTTCTTTTCGCTGCCAGCTAAGTCAAAGACGCTCCAGGAGTTGAGCCATCAAGGTCTGAGCGCGTTCCAAGCGGTCTACTATGTCTAGCATTGTTCCTCCACGATTCTGAGAGCAAGCTGCGGCAAGTGGATTTCCTGACGCAGAAGACCAGAGGTATCGGCCGCTAGGCCATGATTCCCGCGGCAAAGGCGTCCGGATCAAAAACCCGAATATCCTGCAAGCCCTCGCCCACTCCAACAAAGAGGATGGGAAGGCCCAATTCCCGTTGGATGGAAAAGGCCACACCGCCACGGGCCGAGGCGTCCAACTTGGCGAGAATCACGCCCGACACTCCCACCGACTCTTGGAAAGCCCGGGCCTGTGCAATGGCGTTCTGACCGGTCGTCGCATCCAGAACCAGCCAGACGGCATGCGGTGCTCCTTGGAGTGCTTTGCCCACCACGCGCCCGACCTTCTTGATTTCATCCATGAGATTCAGCCGCGTGTGAAGCCGACCGGCGGTGTCGATGAGAATCATGTCGACGCCGCGTGCCACACCAGCCTGGACGGCATTGAAAGCCACGGCGCCGGGGTCGCTGCCAGCCGCACCGGCGACCACATCTGTGCCCAAGCGCGTCCCCCACGTCTGGAGTTGCTCTGCGGCGGCGGCCCTGAAGGTGTCGGCGGCGCCCAAGAGGACCGTCTTGCCTTGTGACCCAAAAAACTGGGCCAGTTTGGCAATGGTCGTCGTCTTACCCGAACCATTGACTCCGACGACCAGCACCAGGCTTGGTTTCGCGGACCATTGGAGCGCCGGTGGCTCAACCAGCCTCCCTCGAAGGTTTGCGGCGAGAACTGCTCCCAGTTCATCCGCCCGGCGAAGGCCTTGCTCCACCACCGTTCTCTTCACTGTCAATATCACGTCTTCGGTGGTCGCGGCGCCGACGTCGGCCTGAATGAGCAGCGCTTCGAGATCGTCCCAAGTCTGCCCGTTGATGTCCGTCGCCCCCAAAATCCCCGCCAATCGTCCGAAGGCGCTCTTTCGAGTCCGGGAAAGATCATCCCGCCATCGCGACCACAGGGCAACCACAGGCGTCGAGTATATCATGCGGCTTTCGTGATATACTCTTTTGCTTCAGAGCCCCGAAGTACCGCTGAAAAGCATGAGGATATAATACAACCATGAGCTGAAGAGCCAATTCATGTGACGGACGCCGCCTTTGAGCAAACTGTGCTCAAGTCTGAGTTACCCGTCATCGTAGATTTTTGGGCCCCGTGGTGCGGCCCGTGCCGGATGGTTGCCCCCACCCTCGAAAAGCTTGCCAAAGAATACGCCGGCAAGCTGATCGTCGCAAAGGTCAATACGGACGAGAATCCCGACTGGAGCAACAAATTCGGCGTCCAGGGTATCCCTACGATGCTGTTCGTCTCTGGCGGCAAGGTGGTCCACCGTCAAGTGGGCGCACTGCCCGAGAAAATGCTCCGCGACGTTGTATCGCAATTCATGGAGGTCGTGGCGCCGACGTAGGCCGGTTTCCCCGACGCCAAGCCCCAAAAATGGAGATTGCAAATTGAAACGCATCGTATTTACTTGCACGCTCGGCCTGATTCTGGTCGGCGCGGCGTGTTCCCCTGCGGCCCCGACGGCCGACCCAGCCCAGATCGAGGCCTCTGCGGTTGCGGCCGCGAACACCATGGTAGCCATGACGATGGAGGCCATCCCGACCGCGACGGAAGTCCCGCCGACGCCTGAGGCCAGCCCGACGCCGCTCCCGAGCCCAACTCCTTTCGCGCTCCCAACCCTGGCCTTCGAGGCCCCGACCGTCCCGCCTACCCAGAGCACAGGGGACGACTGCAACCACCTGCTCGATCTCAACGCCGTCGGGAACGCCCGCGCGAAGGTGTTGATCAACAACAATACGAAGGGGCCCGTCACGCTTACGCTTGGCCTGGGCTCCAAGAATGCTTTTGGCGAGTGCGGATACATGTCGTGGGCCAACATTGGCAAGGGTTCGAGCATTGTTGTGTCGGTCCCGCAGACCGGCCAGGGGCCCTGCTACTGGGCGTACGCCTGGATCAACGATCCGAAGCAACAAAGGACGCTCTCGAGCGGCGGGTACTGCATGAACAACCCCGACAAGTGGACTCTTGGATATTGGCTACGACAATTTCAAACTCACTCCCCCATAGGTCCCATGCGGGATCTGCTCTCACAGGGTAAGATGTCAGACCCGGAGAAATGGAGAGAATCATGAAGGCCCTCGCGTATTCGATTGCGGTTATTGGCACTGCTGGCGGGCACGGCATGCGCCCCCGCGACGCCGACCGTCGACCCGGCTTCGATCCAGGCATCTGCGGTGGCGGCGGCCAGCACGATGGTAGCCATGACGCAGGAGGCCGTGCCGTCGCCGACTGAAGAACCGCCGACACCGGAGCCGAGCCCCACTCCGCTGCCGAGCCCCACCTTGATCGAACTGCCGACCCTGTCATTTGAGGTGCCCACACAGGCGCCTGCAGCAGCACCGACAAGCAGTTCCGATGCGTGCAACGGTCCGATGGCTGCCAGCCCCGCGGGCCCAAAGGCCACGCTGAGGATTTTCAACAACACCAATGGCGATGTAGTGTTGTCGCTCTATCTCAACAAGAATGCTTTTGGCGAATGTGGATATCGGGGCTTTAACCTGGGCCCACATGGCTCGCTGACGGCCACCGAGATGCCGCAAGGCTGCTATTTTGCAGGCGCCTTCGTAGGCGATCCAAAGCACCAGACCAAATCATTCGGCAGCGGCTGCGTCCTTGGAACTGCCAAGGGCACGGTTACGGTCGGCCCCGAGGTCATTACGGTGCAGCCGGACAGCTAGAGACTCCGACCTCGCAGTTCCCATATTTCCAAGGGTCCTGTTGGCTGGTACGCGGCCGCAGGACCCTTGCCTTGCAGCCTCCGACCTAACCTAGTCCGCACGGCGCTCAATGTGCGCTCCCAGAGCCTTGAGCTTGCCCTCCACGTTCTCATAGCCGCGGTCAATCTGGCTGATGTTTCGGATGGTCGAGGTGCCTTCGGCGGCAAGCGCTGCCAGGAGCAGGGCCATGCCTGCACGGATGTCGGGGCTTTCAAGCTTCTCGCCGACGAGCTGCGTGCGCCCCTGAACGAGACACCGATACGGGTCGCACAGGATGATGCGCGCACCCATACCCACTAGCTTATCGGTGAAGTACATGCGGCCCGAATACATCCAGTCGTGAAAGAGGACGGAGCCGGCGGCTTGCGTTGCCACGGTGATGCCAATGCTTATCAGGTCGGTTGGATAGGCGGGCCACACGTTGGTCTTGATCTCAGGAATGGCACCATCCAGATCGGGGAGAATCTTAAGGGCCTGGACCCTACGGACGATCAAATCATCGCCGTCCGTCTCCCACTCGACGCCCAAGCGGCGAAACGCCTGGGCGATCATTTCGAGGTTGGCGACGCCGGCTTCGCGAATGCGGACCTCACCGCCCGTTATGGCGGCCGCGCCGGCGAAACTGACGACCTCCAGGTAATCAGAGCCAATCGTGAACTCGCCTCCGTGAAGACTGGGGACGCCAGTGATGCGCAGCGTGTTGGATGCAAGGCCTTCGATGCGGGCGCCCAGCGCATTGAGGCAGCGGCACAAATCCTGCACGTGTGGCTCGGAGGCAGCGTTGCGAATCACGGTCGTCCCGTCGGCTCTGACAGCGGCCATTACGATGTTCTCGGTGGCCGTAACGCTGGCCTCATCCAGCAGGACGTCGGCACCCCTCAGCCCGTTGGCGCTGATTTGAAAGACGCGGTCATACTCCACGTGGGCACCCATCTGCATGAGGGCAAGCATGTGCGTGTCCAGGCGCCGCCGCCCGATGACGTCACCGCCCGGAGGCGGCAGACGCAGGCTGCCGGCGCGCGCCACCACCGGCCCGGCAAGCAAGATGGAAGCGCGGATGCGGCGACAAAGGTCAGGGTCCAAGTCGCCCGGCTTCACCGTTTTGGCGGTGATCTTCCACGTATTGGCGCTCAAGTCCTCGATCACGACACCCAAGCTGGTGATGAGCTGGCGCATGTCCAGCACGTCCCTGATCTGAGGGACCTTATGCAGGATCACGGGCTCATCGGTCAGGATGCAGGCCGCCAGGAGCGGCAGCGCGGCGTTCTTGTTGCCTGCAGGCGTGATCTCGCCCTTGAGAGGTATTCCGCCTTCGATGACGAATTCTTCCATGCTGTTTCGAGGCTCCTTACGTGAGAGTTCCAAGGCATTCTAAGCGCAATCGGCCCGACCGCCAAGCGGTCCTGCGCGGGGCCCAGGCGGACGGCACCTTCAGCGTGTACTTCGTCTGCCAAAGGATTGCCCAGATTGACCTCCGAAAAGACAATCCTTAACAAGTCCATGCGTATACTATGTATCCGAACACCCGTATACCTCTTTCCAGTCCATACAACGACCATGACCTTCTACGTCTATTTGGGGAAGGCGGCACGAAGTGCCGGTAGGGGTGACGCTGCGCAAAGAACCCAACGCACCTAACGGATCTGACGGATGTTTGCATGAAAACCCCAAAACACGATCAATATTCATGAAATGTCTCAACAATAGGAAAGTTCTGTTCATTCCGTTCGGTAGTTAGGCCCTGCTCACGCCCTCCCAACCAGCCCAACGCCCAGATACAGTCTCCGGTTCTTTCCCCATCCCCTGGCACCACGCGGTGAAGTCCCCGTAGGGCTCGCTCGCGGCGACCTCCCTGTCGGCGCCGACGACCAGCCGCTCGTTGATGTACGGCCCGATCACGTCCTCCTCGCGGCGGTACTGCGAGGTGGAGTCCCGCACCGCGGCCGGCTCCTGCCCTGTTACCCCAGGCTGCCATGGGGTAGTAGCTGCGAACCGACGGCCCGCGCCGCGCCCGTGGCTCCCAAAGCCCGAAAGAGGCACCGAAAGGGGGCATTACAGATGCTTTACACGTGCAGCCGACCGACGGGGGCACTCGTCGTTTTGGATATAATGAAGCGAGATGTGGACGTCCTCTGATCTTGCCTATACTCGCCGGACTGCTAGCCGCGGGCTTGGTAAACTATCTCTCGGACACGCTGCCACGCACAAGACGGCTCTCTGCCGTGGTGTGTGCTCATTGCGGCAAGGACATGTCGTGGAATGTGTACCTGGCTGGGCTCCCCTGCGCGGCCTGCGGTCATCGCCGCGGACCCCGAGGAGCCGTAGTCCTCATCGCGATGCTGGCGCTGAGCCTGTATGCGTGGTTGGTGCCGCACCGCATGGGATACTGGCCCGCCATGCTGGTCCTGACCTACTTCGCGGTGGTCATTGTGATCGATGTGGAGCACAGACTGATCATGCACTCGGTTAGCCTTGCGGGCGGTGTGCTGGGGGCGGCCATCGGAATTTGGCTGCACGGCGCGATCGCGACGGCTGCGGGTGGGGCCGCGGGTTTCGCCCTCATGCTGGCATTGTATGTGCTTGGCTTCCTCTTTTCACGGTGGCGCGATCGCCGCCTGGAGGCGGCGGGCCGTCCGGCAGACAATGAGGAGGCGCTGGGCTGGGGCGACGTCATGCTGGCCTCGGTCCTGGGCCTGCTCCTGGGCTGGCCGTTGATCTGGCTCGGGCTATTGCTCGGCATTCTCATCGGCGGCGCGATCGGGTTGATCATTGTGCTGGCGGCGTTTATTCAAGGCCGCTATGGCAGGCAGGCGCTCATGGTGTTCATGCCCTACGGGCCCGCGTTCGTCCTGAGCGCTTTCTGCATCTTGTTCCTGCCAAATTGGGTTTCTGCCATCTTTCCAAAATAGAAACGTGGCCGTTAGGGCCTCGACGTGGACCCAGGCAGCTGCTTTACAGGCCTCATCACACAGGGATTGACAGACGAACCGCGCTTGCGCTCGTCTTAGGGGCCGCGCATCCCATCAACGCCAGGCTCTCCAGGGCGGAGGCCACGCCGCTTCGTAGACCAGACTACGCCTGCGGCGGTTTGCCCAAGCCGATCAACTCCACAAGCCAATACACTTTGGGGACTGCGTTCCGAACCCGGCCAACGTGCCGGAGATCGTCTTAACGGCCCGCCCGGGGGAACTATCTGGCCGTCAAACCGGCCCCCAAGGGCACCACAGCTAAGTCGCTAGGCCCCTTCGGAGCCATTCGGGATAACCCAAGCGCCGAGTGCGCTGCGGGGTGATGCTCCACGAGCTACCAAGCAGAAGAAAATCGAGGCCATGAATCACGCCAGCACATGATCCATGCGCGCCGCGACGGCCCAGGTTCCGCAACGCGGTCCCATCGCCCGGCGCAGGCACGGGCCAAGTTGGCGGTGTTTTCGTACTGGATGGCAACTACCAGTCGCTGCACTCCAAGGGGAAGCACTTCCTCGCACCGCGGCATTCTGTCAGAGGCAGTCAAGGGGCCGCCAAGTAGAGCGACCGGCCGACGAGCGTTGCTCAATGCTCAAGGGTTCCCGTCAACCGTTCTTACTGACGGGAACCCTCTTATTATCCTCGCAGAGCGTCACCCATTCGAGCCGGCAGCGACAGGCGATTCAGCAAATGCGCACCAAGGCGTCATCTCGTCTACCGATCGGTGTCGGTGGGGTGCGGGTCGGCAACGGCGTGGTGCTGGGAGCCGGCGTGTGGGTAGGCGTCACCGGTGTCGGCGTCGGCGACCTCGTTGGCGTCTTTGTGGCCGGAGCCGACGTGTTGCTGGGCGTGACGGGCGTCGCTGTTTTGCTGGGTGTGACGGGCGTCGCTGTCTTGCTAGGAGTGACCGGCGTCTTCGTGGGCGTGCGCGTCGGAGTATTGCTAGGGGTTACCGGCGTCTTCGTGGGCGTCCGCGAGGGCGTCGGCGTGCGCGACGGCCTAAGCGTGCGCGTGGGTGTCAGCGTGCGCGTCGGCGTATTGCTAGGGGTTACCGGCGTCTTCGTGGGCGTGCGCGACGGCGTGAGGGTAATGGTCGGCGTCTTACTTGGAGTAACCGGTGTCGGCGAGAGAGTGCGCGTGGCCGTGCCGGTGGGTGCCCCGGCAGGAATGATGAACGTAACCGAATCCACGGCCGTGTCGCCGCTCGTTCCCGTCGCCGTAGCGTACATGGTGTACGTTCCGGGCGACAGCGAGTTGTATGTGCCGGGATCCATGACGGCGCACGGACCGTCCCCGCCCCATGCACAATATGCCGCGATGCCCTCCTGGTGGGAGGAGATCGCCGTGGGCCCGCTGAATGAGAACACCACGTTCCTAATGCCCGCGCCATTTGTTGTCGCGATCATTGGGTCCCAAGCCACCGCCTCGAAAGGCGCATCGGTATTGGAGTTTATGACCGTGCCGTCCACCGCCGGATTGACAATGTGCACATACAGGCCAGACGCCGTGGGAGTCCCAATCGGACCCGGGATTATGAATGTCACCGAGTTGCTGGCAACGGCGCCACTGGTGGCCGTAGCCGTGGCAACCATCGTATAAGTTCCGGGCGACAGCGAGGTGTACGTGTCGAGAGGCATGACTTCGCAAGGACCGTCCCCACTCCACGCACAGTATGCCGCTTGGTTCTCCTGATGGGAGGGGATGGCCGTCGGGCCGAAGAAAGTGAAAACGATATTGCGGATACCCAAGCCGTCCGTCGTACCCAGATTCGATCCCACGCGACAGCCTGGAACGGAGCGTCATTGTTGGAGTTTATGACCGTCCCATCCACCGCCGGATTGACGATATGCACGTAAAGAGCCGGCGGCGTCGGGGTGCTCTCCGTACCGGACTCCAACGTTGAACCCGGCGTGCCCGGCGGGGGGGCCGGGGTGAATGTATCAACCGGGGGCTGGTGGGGCTGCGTCGGCGGCTGCAGACCCTGGTCCAGTTGGGCGATCGAGCGCGAGGTCCGGAACGTCTCGACGACGCCCTGGCGATAGGACACAAGGTGAATCATGGGCCAGATCTGGCTCAGGAATGGTGTGATCAGTGGATGATTGAAATCGACGAAGATGTAGACGTTGTCTCCCTGACCGCCGGCATCTTCCGTGGGGGAGCAGGCGGCGTACGTGCTGCTTCCGAGCACTGGTTGAGTGTAGACAAAGTCGGCGCGTGCCCGAGTGATTTGCGTCACGATTTGAGCACACCGTGACGTGTAAGTAGCCCTTGGCGCTCTGGTTGTTGGTGGGGCTCTTGAACAAGGCGACTTCCCACTGGCCGGCGTCCCGGCGTATGGTCTCCAAGCGCGCGACATCCTGCTCCTGCAGATATGTATCGCCCTGGCACCCTGCCAGACCACCCGGGCCAATAACGGGGCAGAAGGACGGATCGTACTCACCGGTCACTGCAAGTCGAACGGTCTGGCGGGCAATGTTCTCAACGCTCAACCATGCCTGGAAGATCAGAGCAAAGTCGACGATCCCGAATATCAGCATCAGAAGCACGGGCAGGGCCAGCGCGAACTCGAGCATGGCCTGCGAGCGGCTTGCGCCCGCGCTATGCGTTCGGGAGGTGGATGGCTGCCGGCGCCCCATGTGTAACATCTTGGTACCCTCTACTTCGCAAGGCGGGTCGCGATGCGCCCGGAGATCTCATCGAAGATGGCGGTCAAGGTGCTGGCGTCGTGGGTCCAGAAATAGTCGGTATTCAGCCCGACGCTGTTGATCTTGCCATCGTCGCCAATGTCCGCCGCATAGCTGAGAAGCTGCTCCCCGCGATCCGCCATCGGGTCGCACGGCGGGGTGGCGCAGTGGCCCAGTGCGTCGCCGAAACCAATCGTGTAGATGAGGGCCTGCTGTCCAACTGCTACAAAGCCGGCCATGTCGCGCGCATAATCATCCGCATCGTACTGCCCGGAACTGACCGTTCCACCTCCGCCATCTGGAGGCGCCGAGTGACAGACGTTGAACAGGAAAGCATTGTTTGTGTAGAGAGGATCGTCCAGGGCCAGGCAATGCCGCGTGGCAGAGGTGGCGTCCTGACAGTCCGTGCCATCGGCGTTGGGGCAGTACTCATTCCCTTTGGAGTGATTCGTGATTCCGTCGGTGAGAAGGATGACCACCCAGAGTGATTCCTGGCGCATCCCGGGCGCGCGGTACGAATTCCCGTCCGGCTTCGTAGAGGGCTTCCCCGATGTTGGTGGTACCGCAATAGCGCGGATCAACACCGGGCGGGCAAACAAAATAGTCATATGCCCTTTCGTAGTGGCCGCCCGTGGAAGGCCTGACGTAGGGCCCGATGTGAGGGGCCCCGGGCGGCGTCAGAGTGAAGCAGGTATCGTCGTCGAACACAGCTTCATCTTGAGGAATTTGGTCCATGCCCCGAGGGATAAGGCCCGTGTCATCAGCAAAGCAGTATGGGGAATTGTTGGGTGGATAGTAGCGGCAGGGACCATCGGAAGGGTAGTCGAGATTGCCGTTGACATCCAGGCATGAACCGTCGGTAAACGGGCTGCCGGTGGACTGGACGTCGCTGGCCGTATAAACACGCATATCCGCAATCGTGTTCAGGATCTTGTTTCGATAGTCTACGCCGCTGAGACCGGCAGAGTCACTCAGGTGAAGAGGTGCGTCGTAGGGGGCCCCGTCAGGGTGAACCGTTCGATCAAAGGGAATGACCGAAATGCGATCGTACTGGTTGGTGCCGTCTGCCGGGAACAAGCTCTCGACAAAACTGTTCGCGGCGCCTTGTATGTCGTGAAAAGGTTGACAATTGGTGGGCTGCCCCGACAAAACATTGTTGCACTCCACGGGGTCCTTCATGAGGTCATTCTGAGCAGAGTCCCAGGTCATAGACTCCGAGACGTCCGCCAGGAGCACGATGTCAAGGGAGGCCGCCTCGGCGGTCGCCGTGGCATGCAGGCTGACGGACTTGATGCCAATCACCGGCAGAAATGCAAGCTTGACCTTGCTCGTGGCATTCACTTTGACCAATCGGCGCCGCACAGGCACCGTGCACAGAGCCTCATCATGATAGGCAGGAAAGTCTGGATTGCAGACTTTGACCTCAGCGGATGGATCGCTCACATTGTTGAGGGTCAGGAATTCCACAGCCGCCTTGGCCAAGCCCTCGGGGTCAGGACTCCTGCGGTATTGGGCGGCGGCGGCCAATGACGCCGCGTCCACCGACCGCCTGAGGGCCCCGTAACCAATGAAAACCAAGCCCGTGTCTATCACCAGGCCCGCAAACGCAACCAACCCCACAACCGCAAACACGACCAGGATCAGGATCTGACCGCGCTGCATCTGCGTGCCCCGCCTGCGGGCGCGCTTACTCACAGGTGAGTCTCTGCTTTCGGAAGGTACCTGCTTCTTCATGGTCCAGGCTCTACTCCGGTGTAATGTTCTTGATCGGCATGATGGCATAAGCGTATACGGGTATCGGATCGGGAATGAATTTCATGAACGCAAGCAACTTCAGGGTTTGAGGATAGTTGTAGAAGATCTCGATCAAGGAGACGCTCACGTCCGGCGCCGTCGCGTCCATCCTACTCCGAATAAACGCCGTGCTTTGCTGCGATACGTGATTTCGCGCAGCGTAGCCTGTTGTGTGCTCGCTCCAGCTCCAGCCGCTATCCCCGTCCTCCTCAGGATACCGGCCGACTACGTCGCCGCCAGAAACGACAAAGAACGAAATCACGATGTCGTCATTGCGGGCCGGATCGAGGACCACGGGGTACAGCACCTGCTCCGCCAACGTGGCGGCCGTTTGATAGTAGTCCGGCGTTACCGTCCCTGGCGGGCAAAGCGGATCCGTACTGGTAAGCGGGCAGAATGGGTTATAGTTAGAAGTGAGGCGGGCCGCTTCACGGGTCGCGTCCAGCACGTTCAAGTAGCGGTTCAATAGAAGGCCATATTCTGCGATGCCAACGATTAAGAGCATCAGAGGTAGAGTGACGAGGGTGAGCTCAACAAGGCTCTGACCCCGGCTCCCGCCACCTTCCGCGCCACGTCTCCGTCTGCTGTTCGTGATCTGCCTCCCACGGCCTCCAACACCGAGCAACCGTCGCCCGATCGCCACGCCGCCTTGTGATATCTTACCCGGGCGGGCGCTCCCGGTCAACACTGCGCATAGGGTTGTAGACCATCTGCAATGTCCACTTTGCTTGCTGACGGGGCTACGGGACGCCGTTCCAGCTATAATCCGCGGCTTGGCGGCGCCGACGCCAAAATCCTTGGCCCCCGCTTCGCACCGGGAGAGGCAGCTCACTTGTCCCCAAGCAACTACAGACGACTTGTGAAAGCCATCTCGCCGGCTCCGGCCCGGGCGCGCCAGGACCGGAAACCGGTAGCCGCCTGATGCGCTTTTGCGGCGTACTTGAGTTAGCTCGCGCTGCCGCGCGTGGGCAGCAAGGGGCCCGCCAGCCCAGCGTGGCCATGCACAATCCCCGTCGCGGCAAACGGGATTGGAGGACGTTATGTGCGGAATCGTCGCCTATGTAGGGCCGCATGACGCGACACCCATCATTCTCGGAGGCCTGAAACGGCTGGAATATCGCGGGTATGACTCGGCGGGGCTGGCTGTGGTACATAACGGCGCCCTCGAGATCCGCAAGGACGCCGGGAAGCTCTCCCAGCTGGTGGAACTGGTTGAGCGCTCCCCCATCAGCGGTGCACCGGGCGTGGGACACACACGCTGGGCGACACACGGCGCCCCATCCGCGCGCAACGCGCACCCGCACCTCGGGCAGACCGGGCGCGTGGTGGTTGTGCACAACGGCATCGTTGAGAACTTTCTCGAGCTGAAGGATGATTTGACAGCCGAGGGTGTGGAATTCCAGTCGGACACGGACACGGAGTTGATCGTCCACCTGGTGGAGCACTACCAGGCCGCGGGCCTGGGGTTCCTCGAGGCAGCACGCAGCGCCTTTAACGAGATACGGGGTGCAAACGTCATCGTGCTGCTGTCGGCGGACGAGCCGGACATGATCGTGGCGGCGCGGCTGGGGAACGCGGGCGGTATTGTGATCGGGCTGGGCGAGGGCGAAAACTTCCTGGCCAGCGATACGCCGGCCATCATGGACCACACGCGAAGAGTGATCTTCGTGGAGTCGCGCCAAATAGCGGTGGTCACGTCCGACAACGTGCGTATCGAGACACTGGAGGGCCAGGCGGTCGTTCCCGAGGTGCATGCGGTGTCGTGGGATCCGGTCACGGCCGAAAAGGGCGAGTATCGTCACTTCATGCAGAAGGAAATCCACGAGCAGGTGCGATCCGTGACGGATACGCTGGCCGGCCGAGTCGATTTTGCCCGTGGGGAAATACGATTGCCCGACCTTAAGCTAACCGCCCCCATGGCACATAAGATCGAGAAGATCGTAATCACGGCGTGCGGTACCGCCGCGTATGCCGGGATGGTAGGCAAGTACCTGATCGAAAACATCGCCAGAATACCGGTCGAGGTCAGCATCGCCTCCGAGTTCCGCTACAGCGATCCGCTCGTCGACGATCGGACGCTCGTGCTGGCCATCAGCCAGTCGGGAGAGACGGCCGATACGCTGGCGGCCATGGAAGAGGCCCGCCGAAAGCATGCGCTGGTATGGAGCATTGTCAACGCGATCGGTTCGCAGGCCATGCGACTGGCAGACGGATTCATTTCCATGCAGACGGGCCCGGAGATCGGGGTAGCCTCCACAAAGGCATTCACGGCGCCGCTGGTCGATCAATACATGTTGGCGGTGCTGCTGGCTCACTTGCGGGGCACTTTGGACAAGGCCCGGCGGCAGTCACTGGTCTCAGACTTGCGACTGCTCCCCGACCTGGTCGGCCGAACGCTGGAGCGAGAGCCCGAGGCTGAAGCGCTGGCACTGCATCTGAAGGACATCCGCGATTGTCTGTACTTGGGACGCGGAATCAATATGCCGATCGCCTTCGAGGGAGCCCTGAAGCTCAAGGAAATTTCCTACATCCACGCCGAAGGTTACCCTGCGGGTGAGATGAAGCACGGGCCGATCGCCCTCATCGATCAAAACATGCCGGTGGTGTGCCTGGCGCCGAAGGACCCGTGGCACGAGAAAATGATCTCGCAGATCCAGCAAGCGAAGGCACGTGGAGGCATCGTGGTGGCCGTGGCGACCGATGGCGACGAACTGGTGGCGGGGCTGGTGGATCACGTGTTGTGGGTCCCGGCGACGCCGTGGCTTCTATCGCCGGTCGTGACCGTGCTACCCCTGCAGCTACTGGCTTACCATATTGCCACTCTGCGGGGCCTTGACGTGGATCAGCCTCGAAACCTGGCAAAGAGCGTCACGGTTGAGTAAACTCGTCGCGGGCGGAAGCGGGCCGGCACCGACTCAGGCGGCAAGCATTCGGTGCCCGGGCTCTGCCTCAGGGATGGTGGTAAGCGATACAATCGGGCCGGGAAGCTGATGACATTCATTCTCGATCATCAGGGGGCGAATTGACCGGCCAGGTTCGAGCGGGGCCGGGACGCGTACTGGGCAACGTTGTTCTCGGACTGACCAGCCTTATCGTTATCGGTGGGTTGGCGTTAGACGGGTGGAGCGTGTATAGGGATCACCGGAATGCCCAAAGCGGCGCAGACAGCGGAGCGCTGGCGGCCGCCCAAGCATACATCGTGGGTGCGGACGTCAATTCAGCGGCCGCCGGGGGCGCCGCCGCCCACGGATATAGGAATGACGGCGTCACAAGCACGGTGACGGTCTCGTCGGCCGCCTCGCCGACCGGGACATGCGCGGGCGGCCTGCCCGGACAGGACATCCGCGTTGATATCGCATCCCAAGTCCAGATGTTCCTCGGGCGGGCCGTTGGCATGCCGCGATTCACAGACCACGTGTCCGCCACTTCGCGTGCATGCGGTGAATATGGCGCGCCGCTATTCAGTGGGAATGCTCTCGTGGCGCTGGCTCCCACCGGCATCGGATTCACCGCCGGCGAGAGGCTGCAGTGGGATATCAGCGGTGGCGGCATCTTCTCCAATTCTTCCGCCGCCGTCTCCGGCGAGTGCCGTGGGAGTGCGGGAGTCACAGCGCCGTCGGCGACGGTCGTGGGCGGCACCGCCTTCACATGCAGCCGTGTGGATATCAGCAAGACCGTCACGGATGTTCCCCAGCTGCCACCTGCCGCCTATGAGAATCTGCTTCCTGTGGCACCAGCCTGCGACGGCACCGCCACGGAACATGGGGGCATCTGGATTCCGGAGCCGGGTGCGCGCGGCAGCAAGGTTGCTCTTGATGGCAATATGAATTTCGCGGCCGGGCTATATTGCATCACAAACAGCCCGGGAGCACTTGAAGGTCACATTACCGGACGTGGGGTCACGTTCTTCATTGTGCCGACGGACTTCGACCTGCAGTTTGCTGGGGAGGGCGATCTTGAGATGACTGCTCCCGCCCAACCGGACGACTACGTGGGCGCCGACGATTACTTGGGCCTGCTCCTTTTTCGGACCCACGTTTTCTTGATGGCGCGCTGCTACAGACGCAGTCGATCGACATGCGCGGACGCGGTCGGGCGCCCGTGGTTGGAAGTGTAATCATGCCCTCGGCGAGCGTTAGGATTTCAGGCAGTAATGGGTCGGTTTGGGACACTCAAGTAGTCGCCCACGATATCGGGCCGAGCGGCGATGCTGATATCATCATTGCATACGACGCGGACAGCAACTATCGGCTGCGCTTTACTGGTAGTGCACGGCTGCTCAAGTAGCGGCCGAGTGAAAGCCAAGTTGCACCAACCGACGCGCCCTGCTTAGATTGGCGGTTCGCGTGCGCGGCGCCGTGATTCGCCAGCAGCTGCAAAGGGAGTTGGCGGAGGCATTGTCTGGGACTGGCTGGCGGTGGACTCAACGTGCGGTGGCAGGCCGGCGCCACCAGAATTCCGATGGCAGCTCCGGGGGCGGAATGTGCGAACCCATCTTACGGTACCATTGATCTCCTGGTGGAATGGAGGCACGTGGTCCGTTGCGGCGCAACCCGGCGCCCGCAGGGGTGTTTGGGTAGTGTAAGCATACAAAGGACGAAAGGCGAGAATTATGGAAACGAGCAAACAAGAATTGACCTCCTTTTTCGAGGAAGAGGGTGTTGAAAATGAGGTCATTCCGGTCGGGCAAGGTGTACCGTTCGGTTCGGTGCGGGTCAGCAATCCGGCAGTCGGGACCGGCGGAGCGTATGGGACGTGGGGCGAGAGTATTGGTAATGATCGCATGGCCGAGGTGATGGAGAAACAAATCGGCGAGCCCGTGGCGCCCGACGAACTGATGCAACTGAGCAACCTGGGATTCGTCAGCCGCCACAGGACCCCAACCCTGAAGGACGATGAGCACGTAGAACTGGAGCTGGAGGTTGGAAAGCGACTGCTCGAGAAAGCGGCTGCGGCCAACGGCTGGGAACCATCCGAAGTTGGCGGCGTTCTATTGGGGAGCAGCATTCCTGTTGTGGGCGACTACGTTGAGCAGGTTTCCAGACGCGCCGGCATCCCCGAGGATGCCCTGAAGGTGACTGTGCACAAGGCCTGCGACGGATCGGTCGGCAGCCTGCACCTGGCCTTGAATCCCGCCCTGGGCGAGCCCGGCAAGATCAATATTGCAGAAGAACTTTACGGCAAGAAAGTGCTGGTGGGCGGCATCGAGGGATTGACACGCGGGCTGCGCCACTCGCATGACAAGAATGCCATCCAGCTGTTCGGAAACGGCGCCGGCGTGATCGGTTTGGTTCCGGGGACGAGCATGAAGTTCCTTACGGGCAAGACGTACGAGGTCTTCGATGAGGAGGGCGTGCTCGAAGTACACATGGAGTACCCCCACTCTGGAGAACGCGTGCCGGGCAAATCGTTGGTCGAGGTCTCGGAAGACGGCAAGTCGATCCTGGTTGCGGGCCTGATGCACGAACCACCCAGCGGCGAAGCTGTCGCGATGGCCGGCCCGATGGGCATGGTGAAGCTCTTCGTGCGCAGCGGCGTGCAGGTGGTCACGGACGTCTACCAGGCGTACCAGAGCATGATGGAGAAGCTTGGGGAGCCGGCGCGCATCGCGGTGGCGATCGTGCACCACGCCAACTACAAGATCAATAAGCTGAAGGAAAAGCACCTCGCCAACCTGGGCATTCGTTTCCCGATGCCGTGGCTGTTGAGCGAATTTGGCAACGTAAGCGCGGCTTCCAATATGATCGCGTTCCTGCGTGAGCTACCGATGTTGCACCCGGGAGATCACGTATTAATCGACGGCTTTGGCGCGGGCACGTATTATGACGTGCTGGCCGTGGAGATGGGCAAGTAGCGCCAGCCCAGCGCCATTCAGACGCGGCATTCAGGTTCACTTGAGCAGCCGGCTCGGCCAAGCATTCAGGCCCGGGCCGGCTTTGTTATTGCGCGGAGTGCGGAAGGGGCGATCCCCGTCTTTCCAACGCCGAAGCCTATGATTTCTGGGTAAGGACGAATACGCAATGCGTGGGCTGGGGGCTGCCGACGTCGATCTTGTCGATTTGCTCGGCATGGGCGCCCATCCGTTGAGCCAAGGCGAGCCGGTCCATGTGGCAGAGCTCCGGATGCTTTTTCGATGATGGCCGCGTAAGGGCAATGGTCAAAGACAACGCGGGGACCAGCCGCACCAGCCTCCCAGTGCGCCTCATAGTGAGCTGCGCTGAGATCCGATACCAAGTGTCCCAGCCGGGCCGACACAGAACCGGGAACCGGGTCGGGGCCCAGCTGCGCGAGCAGGCCCTGCGCCAGGGCGTCCACAAGGGCCAGCCGATCTGACCGTACCGGCATCCGCTGCCAGGCATTGAGCAGCGCATCGGAGACCATCGCGAGGTTCTCGCCACGGAGGCGCTCCGAGACCCGATAAGCGATTGCAGGCCGGCCGCGGCGGTGAGCGGCATGCGTGCCAGCCGACACAATTCGGCCATCGGACCGGAGGACGGCCAGATGATGCCGCACAGCCGCCGCGGACATCTTGAGCGTTGCGCCAACCTGCCCTGCCGACACGCCGGGGCGACGCCTGATAAATTCGAGCACACGATGTCGCGCGGTGGAGTTCACGAGCTATCATGGTATCACGCCCGCGCATTTTCGTAAATATATATTTCCATAATTCCGTTGACAAGCATGAAGCGGGTGCTATACTCGGTGGAGTTCGACCGGCGAACCTCGAGGCGGCTGGGGATCACTGGTGGCTGGCCGCAGGCATCTTTCGAGCCGAGAGGACATGACTCTAAATTGGGAATCAACATATGCGCTGGCGCTCGAACTGCGACGCTCCCGTCCGGACGTGAACCTGACGGATGTGACGTTGGGCGATATCTACGAGTGGACGATGGAGCTTCCGGATTTCCTGGATGATCCGGCGCTCTGCAATGACGAAATCCTGGCAGCGATCTACCAGGAATGGTATGAGGTGACGCTCGATGGCTGAAAACAAAATCAACACCCCCGGCTATGAGATCCCGGAAGAGCTACGGAACTCGATAAGCATCACGACATTGGACCGGCTGTACAACTGGGGTAGGCGGTCGTCGGTGTGGCCGATGATGTTCGGCCTGGCATGCTGCGCGATCGAGATGATCGCGGCGCAGGCGGCACGCTACGACCTGGCACGCTTCGGCATGGAGGTCATGCGGCCCAGCCCGCGCCAAAGCGATCTAATGATTGTCGCTGGCACCGTGACCAAGAAGATGATCCCCAGCATCGTGCGGCTATATAACCAGATGCCCGAGCCCAAGTACGTGGTGGCGATGGGGGCATGTGCGTCGGGCGGCGGACCGTTCAAGGAAGGCTACAACGTCGTGGCGGGCGTGGACAAGTTCGTGCCCGTGGACGTCTACATCCCCGGCTGCCCCCCCACCCCGCAGGCGCTGACCGCCGGCTTGATCAAGCTGCAAGAGAAAATCGACCGGCAGTCCATCCGGCGTGTGCGCTGGTACCAGAAGGGCCCCAACTCCGTGGAAGTACCCATCCCGGTGCTCGGTCCGGACCTGATGGATCCGCGACGTTTTGAGGAGATCAAGCAGTTGGCGGCTCAACGGGCGATGGCGTCCACGGGCGTAGGCAGAGACACCCGCTTCGGCAAAGGAGTAGGGCCATGGCGACACTCGACAGAACCGAAGCGCCGGACCTCGCCGCCTTGTTCCCGGGGGCGTGTTACCGCAGACGCAAGACCCAACTACAGCGGCTGGATCGTGGAGAAGGACCAGCTGGTGGAGGTGGCGACGGCCCTGCGGGATCAGCACGGCTTCGACCTGCTATCGTCCGTCACGGGAGTGGACTACTTCCCAGACAAGATGGAGGTGGTCTACCAGGCATACCGGATCGTCGGCGGACCGGGCATCACGTTCAAGGTCCAGATTCCGCGCGTGGATCCGATGGAGGTGCCGTCTGTCACGGCGATCTGGCCCGGCGCCGAATTCCAGGAACGCGAAATCTGGGACCTGTTCGGGATCCGCTTCACAGATCATCCGGACCTGCGCCGCATCCTGATGTGGGAAGGGTTCGAAGGCCACCCGCTGCGCAAGGATTGGCATGAACCTTTCTATGAAGAGGACAACAAGCCGCTGAAAAGCCGCTGGCCCGACGGACAGTACGTCAGCGCCGAAGACAAGAACATCTACAAGGACAACCTGCAATTCCCGGCCGAGTTCGATCCTGAGAAGGCCGTTTTCGACGGCGAAGCGTCCCTGTACGGCGCGCTGGCCAAGTACCAAACCATCGACGCGGGCATCAAGACCGATCACATCATCCTCAACCTGGGCCCGCAGCATCCGTCGACGCACGGTGTGTTCCGCGCGGCGGTGATCCTGGACGGTGAAACCATCCTGAGCCTGAAGCCGGTCATGGGCTACCTGCACCGCAATCACGAGAAGATCGGCGAGCGCAACACATTCCTGCAGAACATGCCGTACACGGACCGCCTGGACTACTTCAATTCGATGAGCAATAACTGGGGGTACTCGCTGGCAGTCGAGAAGCTGATGGGCGTGAAACCGCCGGAGCGGGCCGAGTACCTGCGGGTGATCATGGCGGAGCTGAGCCGGGTTCAGAACCACCTGATCCTGATCGGGATGCTGCTGAACGACCTGGGCGCGATGTTCACACCGGCGCTATACGCCTTCGAAGAGCGCGAACTCATCCTGGACATCTTCGAGGCGGCGTCCGGCGCGCGCATGATGTGCAACTATCATCGCTTTGGCGGCGTGGCACGGGATCTCCCGGACGGCGTGTTGGAGAAGATCAAGGGGCTGGTCGAGGACCGGCTGCCGCGCAAAGTGGACGAGTTCGAGCGCCTACTCACCGAAAACGAAATCTTCGTGTCGCGCATGCGGGGCGTGGGCGTCATCAACGGCGAAGACGCGGTGCGCTACTCGATCACGGGCCCGGTGCTACGGGCGGCGGGTGTCCCATACGATGTTCGTCGTGCGCAGCCGTACGGGATCTATGATCGCTTCGATTTCGACGTGGCCCGCCGGGAGCATGGGGACCTGTACGACAATTACCTGATCCGCGTCGACGAAATCCGGCAGTCCTTGCGAATACTGCAGCAGGCGGTCCAGCAGATCCCGGAGGGCCCGATCATTGCAGGCAAGCCCGCGTACCAGGTGCGGGTCCCCGCAGGCGAGGCCTACGCACGCATCGAGGCGCCGAAAGGCGAACTGGGCTACTACATCGTGTCCACCGGCAAGCCCAACCCATGGCGATATCACGTGCGGGCGCCGTCTTTCGTGAACATCACTGCCCTCGAAAAGATGTGCGTTGGCAAGAAGATCGCCGACTTCGTGGTGATCCTGGGCGTGATCGACATCGTACTCGGCGAATTGGACCGATAGGACGGAGAGCCGCTGATGTTTGGATTAGGCATACTCAAGGGCCTGAGCGTAACGCTCAAGCGATTTACGGACACCTACCTGGATGACATCACCTGGTGGGGTCGCCGCTATTTCAATGCCGCAGGCATCGCCCACCGGGCAAGCAAGGACACCCGGGGAATCTTCACAGTGCAGTACCCCGAAGAGAGACTGCTGCTACCTGAGGAGTTCCGGTACGTTCCGTTCCTGGTCTATGATGAAAAGGAAGACGGCGGGCAGGAGATCCGCTGCACCTCGTGCGGCATCTGCGCCAAGGTGTGCCCGCCGCAGTGCATCTGGATCGTGAGGACGAATGACCCGCAGACCGGCCGACCCGTCCCCGAACCGGCGGAGTTCTACATCGACGCGGACATCTGCATGAATTGCGGATTCTGCGCAGAGTACTGCCCGTTCGATGCGATCATCATGGACCACGATTTCGAGATCGCGTCCTACGACCGGCTTGTGTTCAATATGCAGCAGCTACTCAAGCCGGCTTCTTACTACAAGAGCATCCGGCCTTTGACCTATCAACGCAACGTGGATGAGCGCCAGGCCAAGGAAGCGGCAAAGAAGGCCAGGGCGGATGCTGCAGCGTGACGGACAGCACCCGACCCATGGCTGACAGCCAGCTTGGCGGGCAGCGAGAACCCAGACACAAAAAAAGGACAAGCAAACCAGATGGCAGCAGTCGCAAGCAAAGAAGAGGTTCTGGCGGCGTTGAGCGGGGTGCAGGAACCGGAGCTGCACCAGGATCTCGTAACATTGAACATGGTGCAGGACCTGGAGATTCAGGCGGGCGAGGTCAGCTTCACGATCGTGCTGACCACGCCCGCGTGCCCGCTGCGCGGTCAAATCGAGCATGAGGCTAAACAGGCTGTGGCCTCCCTCCCGGGCGTGAAATCCGTGGCCATCAAGTGGGGATCGAACGTCCCCAACGACGGCCGGATGCGGGGCCTGATGAACATGCCTATTCGCAACGCGGTTGCGATCGGCTCAGGCAAAGGCGGAGTGGGCAAGTCAACGGTCGCCGTCAACGTGGCCGTGGCTCTAGCGCAAAGTGGCGCCCGCGTGGGGCTGCTGGACGCGGATATCTACGGGCCGAACATCCCGACCATGCTGGGCGTGGATCATTTGCCACCTCCGAATGGCAAGAAGCTGGTTCCGGCCGAAGCCTATGGCGTGAAGATGATTTCCATGGGCCTGCTGGTCAAGCCAGGACAGCCACTGATCTGGCGTGGTCCAATGCTGAATTCGGCCATTCGCCAATTCCTGGGGGAGGTGGAGTGGGGCGAATTGGACTATCTGATCGTCGACCTGCCGCCGGGAACCGGAGACGCGGCGCTGTCGTTGGCCCAGGCGCTGCCGCTGAGCGGCGCCATCATCGTGACGCTGCCGCAGCTGGTTTCATTGGAAGACGCCAGCCGCGGTCTGCAGATGTTCCGGACCCTGGAAGTCCCCATCCTGGGCGTGATCGAGAACATGTCGTATCTGGATCTGCCGGATGGGACCCGCATGGATATCTTTGGCTCGGGTGGCGGCGAGCAGCTCGCCCAGGCAACAGAAACGCCATTCCTGGGAAAGATACCGATCGACCCGTCCGTTCGCGAGGGTGGTGACAGCGGTAAGCCGATCGTGGTCGCTTGGCCAGACTCGGCGGCGGGGCAGGCGCTGCGCCAGATCGCGGAGAACCTGGCGGCCAAGATCAGCGTAGCTGCGCTGGGCGGCAAGAATGAACTGCCGATCAACATCGTCGACTAGGTGAGGGCGCCACCCTCACCACCGGCTGAGAAAGTATAATCATCACATGCAACCGACCATTATTGGTGTTCGCTTTGCCCGAATTGGAAAAATCTACCATTTCGACGCCACGTCCCTGGGGGAAGTAGAGAAAGGGGAGCAGGTCCTCGTCGACACGACGCGCGGCAGGCACCTGGGAGAAGTTGTCCAGGTGCTTGAGGAGGCGCCGGCGCGGCCGGATGGCGGCTGGAAGCGCGTGGAACGACGCGCCACGCCGCGAGATCTGCTGCTGAAGCAATCATGGCAGGCGCGCGAGACGGAGGCGATGATCAATTGCAGGGCGCGCGCGCCGAGCTACGACTTAAGGGCGTGAAAATCGTGGCGGCGGAATACAACTACGATGGATCGCGACTCACCCTGCTATTCAATACCAGCAGCGACGAGAAGCCCGACCTGAAATCCCTTCGGAAGGACATGCAGGCCCAATATCCGAGTTCGCAGGTCGACATGCGGCAGATCGGTCCACGCGATGTCGCCAAGATTCTCGGCGGGATGGGCGCCTGCGGGCAAGAGACGCGCTGCTGCTCCATGTTCCTGACCGACTTTAGTCCAATCTCGATAAAAATGGCAAAGGAGCAGGGCATCTCGCTCACTCCGACCGAGATCACCGGCATGTGCGGACGCCTGCGATGCTGCCTGATCTATGAATACGAGCAATACGTCGAAGCCCGCAAGCAACTGCCCAAGCGAAACAAGCGGGTGGTGACGCCCAGCGGCGAGGGAAAAGTTCTGGACGTCCAGCCGATGACGAACAGGGTGGTCGTGTTGCTGGATGGCGAGGACGACAAGCACCACGTGTCCACTTTTGAGCGCGACGAGATCCAGCCTTGGGACGAGCTCGAGGCTCTGCGGCGCAAGTCCGAAGCTCCGTGCGACCGGCACGAGGGCGGCGGCTGCACGTGCGGACGGGCACGCGGGTCGTGACGAGCGACGGAGCAACACCAGGGTACCTCGCCAATCCACCGGGGGCGGATAGGAACGAAGTCAACGGCATGGATCAACCCGACGCCTGGGCTTCCCCAAAGAAGATCCTGGTCTTGCTTGCTCATCCAGACGACCCCGAGTTCTTTTGCGGAGCCACACTGGCACGCTGGACGCGGGCAGGTCACAGCCTGGAATACTACTTGATGACCTGCGGGGACAAGGGCTACAACGAGTGGACCACGACGGACGATATCAAGCCGGATGATCTCTGCGATGTGAGACATCAAGAGCAAACGGCGGCGGCGTCAGTGATCGGCGCCAAGGCGGTCCACTTTATGGACCGTCCCGACGGATATCTTGTGCCCGATATGGACTTGCGGCGTGAGGTCGTGCGCGTCATCCGCAAGATGAAGCCTGATATTCTGATGACGTGCGACCCCCAGACCGTGTTTGCTGCATACGGAATCAATCACCCCGATCATCGGGCTGCCGGCCAAGCGGTGCTGGACGCGGTCTTCCCTGCAGCGGGGAATGCGGCGTATTTCCCGGAGCTGCTGGCCGAGGGACTTGCTCCCCACATGCCTGCCGAGATCTGGTGCTCGCTGACCAACGAGCCAACCGTCACTCTGGACGTAACCGAGACTTGGCCCGTGAAGCTGGAGGCGTTGCTCCAACATAAGACCCAAATCGGGGATGTGGAGAAGTTCACCGCCCGGATGAAGTCACGTCACACGCAGGACAGTACGGACGACAGCCCCCGTTTCGAAGAAAAATTCCGGGTCGTAAAGTACGCGTAGTCTGGATTCGAGCCGTGCCGACAAGACGCCTTGGGACAGCGGCGTGAGTACGGCATTGCGGTGCGCAGCGTCAATCGTTGGAGCCTAGAACAGACGGAGACCTCCCTTGCCAAACTACGTGTTGGAAGCCCAAGCACTTTTTCCCTACACGCAATCAATGCGGCGCGATTTCCATTCCCATCCGGAGCTTGGATTCCGCGAAGTACGGACTGGCGGGATCGTCGCCAAAGAGCTCGAGGGTCTCGGCTTGGAGGTGACTAAGGGCGTGGGGAAGACTGGCGTGGTGGCGCTACTGGAAGGTGCAAGACCTGGACCGACGCTGCTGCTTCGTTTCGACATGGATGCCTTGCCGATCGATGAAGAGACTGGGGCTCCGTACGCGTCCGAGAATCCCGGAGTGATGCACGCCTGCGGCCACGACGGGCACACCGCCATCGGGCTCACTGTCGCCAAGATGTTGACAGCCCACCGGAATGATATGGCGGGCACGGTGAAATTGTGTTTCCAGCCCTCAGAGGAAGGCTTCAACGGCGAGGAGTTTGGCGGCAACATGATGATGATTAACGACGGGGTATTGGAGGGGCCGCACGTGGATCAAACACTGGCCCTGCATCTCTGGAACGACAAGCCGCTGGGTTGGACATGCGTGGCGAGCGGCCCGGTCATGGCCAGTGCCGACTCGTTCTCCATTCGGCTTTCAGGCAAGGGCGGGCACGGCGCCTCCCCTCAGCTCACAATTGACCCGATTGTGGCCGCCGCGCAGATCATCAGTGCACTGCAGACGATCACATCTCGCAACATCGCCCCGCTTGAGGCGGCGGTCGTGAGCGTAACCACGGTCCACGCAGGGACTGGGTTCAACGTGATCCCCCCAGAGGCAGAACTGACAGGCACCATTCGGGCGTTTGACCCGGATGTCAGCCAAAGAGTGCTGGCGCGTTTTGACCACATCGTGCAGTCCGTTGGTACTGCGATGGGTTGTGAGGTGGACGTCGAAGTCCGGCGATTCGCTCCGGCGACCATAAATGACTCCGCTATCGCCAGCCGGGTGCTACGGGTTGCCGAAGCGATGTTCACCGATGCTGAGATCGAGACCCAAGGCTATCTGACGATGGGCGCCGAAGACATGGCTTTCATGCAGGCAAAGGTTCCTGGCTGCTATTTCTTTGTAGGCTCCAACAACAAGGAAAGGCACCTGGATTACGGCCACCACCACCCCAGATTCGACTTTGATGAGGAGGCCTTGCCTCGGGCCGCGGCGTTGATGACTGCCGCTGCGCTAGATCTTCTGAGCTAGCTAGGAGGCAGAGGACGGCGGCCCGGTCCAGCGCTCGGGCAGGCCGTTGCCGTTTGGGCGAGATGCACTGACCAGCCAGACCTGCCACGGATCCCGTGCGAATACAGCAGGAGCCATTTTTCGCCGGGAGGGTCTCCCAAAAGTGCGGCAAGCCCGCAATCCTGGAGTTTCCAGACGGCGGGCGGACCGATGTCAAGTAGAATGATGGGCGGTGCCACTATGGCGCGGCGAATTCTCTTCCCGCTGGTTCTGATCAGCCTATTCCTGCAGTCATGCACACCGACCGCGCCGGTTGGCCAAAGCACGCCCAGCGCGCTTCCGAGCTTCACTGCGACAGCAACCATCTTCGTTGCCACGGCGACAGCAAGCGACAGCACCGCGTGCTACTTCGTTTGGTCAACGCGCGATCTGCCAGACCTCTCCGAAGAACTAAGCAAGGAACTGCGGTCGCTGGATCCTGCCGCAAGCGCCAGTGCCTACGCGTACGGAGAAGACTGCGTCTACGCAGACGGCACGCGTACCTTCACCGCCATGGAGACGGACTTTCAAATCCAACTACCCGTAGCCGACTTGACCGACAAAGAGAGCCTCGGAAACTGGATCCCCAAAGTCATGAGAATCATCCTGGAACTACCTGCGGCTGAGATGCAGGGACCCAATCACGGCATGACGGAATTTGAGTTCCGAACCAGCAATTCAGATATCCGCCGGCTCAACGTCAGCATCAATCAATATAAGACGCAGGCGCAGGGACTGTCCGGGGCGCGTCTCTTCGATGCGCTCGCTGAGACGCCCTGATTGACTTTCGCTTTCTGTGCCAGCCGAATTCAGAGCGATCGCGCCCCGTTGGCCGGCCGGGGCGGCAAAGCCCCCTGCTTGCAGGCAGCGGTCGCAGACCTAGGCGATGTTAAGGAGGATTTGTCCGGACGGACTTTGAGGCGGCCTAGGTGGGCCGAGTGCTCTTTAAGAATCGACCCAGGAGCAGCGCCAGCTGCTCTTGCTCTTGTGCAGGAACTCGTGATCGCGCCGTCCAACCAGGCACGACGAAGTTCGCCCAAGATGACGCCGTAAGCAGGGCCAGGGGTCAAGCCAAGCCGCTTCAGGTCCCGGCCGGTTGTGGTTGACTTGACCTCGCGCCAGCGTGACAAGTAGTTGCCCAGCACGGCTTTGGCCTTGGGGTTAGGCGCGCTTTCGCGTGCGGCATGAACAGCGAGCACAGGAAATGCCTCTAAGTACTCGGTAATGCGGCTTGGCTTCCAATGAACAAGACTCTCTGAAGTCCCTGTAAACTCGTGCGGCGGCCAACGCGGCCTCAAGCAGCGCTTTGTGGAGATGGAGACGATGCTCGACAGAACGAATCTCGGCATCCGAGAGCTCGATCAGCCAAGACAGCCAGCGCAGGTCACGACGTGCGGCAATCCCCTCCGCGGCGGCGGTGGCCGGGCCCGCCGCATCGAGCCGTTGGAGCGCGTGTGCATCCGACGGCAACGCGGAGTGAATCGGCCGTAGCAGGTCCAAGCCTCCCAAGCGACGGAGCATGGCGGCCGCGTGCTCTTCATCCAAGATGAGATCCAGTTCACGCCTGACTCGCTGTGCAGAGAGTCCGCCGACGTACGGGCGCGCCTGCTCCACCAGAGCCGCGGTCTCCGGTGCCATCCTAAATCTGTAGCGCTGCTCGTAGCGAACGGCGCGGTACATGCGAGTGGGATCGTCCAAAAACGAGTGGGGATGCAGAACCCGGACAACTCGACGCTCGAGGTCGGCCTGGCCCCTGAAGGGATCGTGCAGTTGCCCAAAGTGGCGTCCATCCAGACGTATGGCCAGTGTGTTAATGGTGAAGTCGCGACGGCCAAGATCGTCGTCCAGGCTACCTAGCTTGACCTGCGGCAGCTGCCCTGGTTTCTGGTACTCCTCACTGCGGGCCGATATGAGGTCAAGGTGCTCCGTGCGGCCCGAGGGTGGCGGGGATTTCGAGCCCTTCCCAGCCGGCTGTGACGCCGCCATCGGGGGCGTCCACTGCGCTGTTCCGAATTTCGAGTGCGCGATCACGCGGCCGCCGAACTTGGCGCCAAGTGCTTTGGCCAGACGTATGGCATCGCCCAGGACGATGAGATCAAAATCCGTGACGGGTCGGCCAAGCGCCAAGTCACGGGGGAGGCCCCCCACGACGTAGAGCGGCACGCCGCGAGCGCCGGCCTCCGCCGCCGTGCGGCGCAGCAATTCCAGATTGTGGGCCGACAGGCTCTCCTTGAGTAGCCGCGCGAAGTTCAGAGCCATCGTGAGATTGTAACTGATGAAATCGTGTATAATCCCGACGATGATTGCGATGCCGTGCGCGCCTTCGCAGACAGTTCACGTGGCCAGGTCGGGATAGGGTCGGTTCAGCGCACCCACGGCGGCTCCCAGACCGGGTGAGCCGCTTTTTGTTTGTCTCATATCAGCCTGCGCCGAGGATTCAATGAGAGTAAGCGTTTTCGGCAGCTCGCAGCCGGTGGAAGGCTCTCCCGCATACTCTGGAGCCCAAGAGCTCGGACGCTTGCTAGCAGTGCTTGGCTGCACCGTGCTGACAGGGGGCTACACGGGCACCATGGAGGCCGTGTCGCGCGGGGCGGCCGAGGCTGGGGCGCACGTTGTGGGCGTGACATGCGAAGATGTGGAACGCTCACACAAACGCGTGGTAAATCAATGGGTGCGCGAGGAATGGAAGAGAACGACGCTGCTGGACCGCCTGGAGGCGCTCATCCAGAACTGCGACGCCGCGATGGCACTGCCCGGCGGACCCGGCACGTTGACGGAGATTGCCCTGACGTGGAACTTGATGATTGTCGAAGGGCTCAGTCGTCGGCCTCTCATCTTGATCGGAGACGGCTGGCTATCGGTTTGGAAAGAGTTCATCAAGAGCCTGGGCGAGTACATTCCGAACCAATCCCGCGAGTTGATGCTCTTCGCACCGGACGCAGCCGCGGCGGTCCGATTGCTTGCGAGCATGAGGTAGCTGACATCGATCCGGCGCGGCCCGCCCCAGCACGGGAGACGGGAACGCGGAACAACACGCCTGCACGCCCCATGGAGACCAATGGCCGAAGACAAACTCCCCACCCGCAAAGATAACTTCTCCGAATGGTACAACCAGCTGGTATTGAAAGCCGAGCTGGCTGACTATGCACCTGTTCGAGGCTGCATGGTTGTGCGCCCATACGGCTGGACGCTGTGGGAGAACATGACCGCCGCGCTTGACCGCCGTTTCAAAGAAACGGGACACGTGAACGCCGCCTTCCCGATCCTGATCCCCATGTCCTTCTTCGAAAAGGAAAAGGAGCATGTGGAAGGCTTCTCCCCTGAGCTGGCCGTCGTCACGCATGGCGGAGGCGAGAAGCTCGAAGAGCCTCTGGTTGTCCGTCCCACTTCGGAGACGATCATCGGGTACATGTACGCTCGCTGGATCAAATCCTGGCGCGATCTGCCCGTGTTGATCAATCAATGGGGCAGCGTCTTGCGCTGGGAACTGCGGACGAAGCTGTTCCTGCGGACAGCCGAGTTTTACTGGCAGGAGGGCCATACGGCCCACGCGTCGAAAGAGGAAGCGCTGGAGGAGATGCACCGCATCCTTGACATCTATGCAGACTTCGCCATCAACGAGGCGGCCGTGCCGGTCATTAAGGGGGCGAAAACCGAAACTGAAAAGTTTGCGGGAGCGGTTATGTCCACGTCGATCGAGGGCATGATGCAAGACAAGCGGGCGCTGCAGTCTGCCACGTCGCACTACTTTGGCCAGAACTTCGCCAGGGCATTCGACATCCAATACCTCGATACTTCCAACACGCTGCAATTCTGCGAAACGACCTCATGGGGCCTGTCGACCCGCATGATCGGCGCCATCATCATGGTGCACGGGGACGATCAAGGCTTGTTGCTGCCGCCGCGCATCGCGCCCACCCAGTTGGTGGTCATACCGATCTACCGGACGGATGCCGAAAAGAGCGAAGTGGTGGAGGCCACAAACGCCGTATGGGCTGAGTTGAAGGCAGCGGGTCTGCGAGTCAAGATGGACGATAGGGAAGAGGTCAGTCCAGGGTTCAAGTTCAATGACTGGGAAATGCGCGGTGTTCCCCTTAGAATCGAAATCGGACCCAAGGACCTGCAAGCCGGGAGCGTCACGTTTGCGCGGCGCGACCTGCCGCATAAGAGCAGCCGAACTGCAGTAGCCCGAGGAGCCGTCGTGTCCAGCGCGGCGTCCGTGCTGGAGGAGATCCAGACTTCCATGCTGGCTCGCGCAACGGCATTTCGCGATGCCAACATTCACGAGCCGAAGTCACTCGCGGAGCTCATGGAGGTGGTCCAGGACGGCTGGGCCTTCTCCTGGTGGTGTGGCTCGAAGGAATGTGAGGCGCGCGTCAAAGAGGAAACCAAGGCCACCACGCGCAATATCCCATTCGATCAGCCCGGAGGAAGTGGAACCTGCATCGTTTGCGGGCAGCCCGCCAAGCAAAAAGTGTACTTCGCGAGGGCCTACTGAGACGCACGGCAATCCGGCCGCCTCGGCAGCCGAAGGAGTCGGCCATCCACCTGCGAGCAAAGCAAGATGCCCTCGATTGACCTTGCCGCGACTGCGGAAGCAAGCTTCGCGATTGGCCGAGTTCTTCCACGTTCCAGATGAATTCGCCAGGCAACTTAACATCATCCTGGACGCATATGTGAATCACACCCGGCGCAAGTCGCCAGCGGTTGCACCGGGGCTGCATCTACCCACTCATCGAACTCCGTACGTCGTTCTGAAACAGATCGAGCAGGAACTAAGGGTTCGGTCCGGGACAATCGAGAACGCGGAAGCCTGCCTGGCGCTAGCAGACCGTTTGTGGGATGAGGGCTCGCTGGAAACGCGGCTGCTCGCTGGATTCCTGCTGGGTTGCATGACTCCCCAGGAGGGCCGGCTGCTGACGCGGCTTTCGGCTTGGGCAGAGCAGGCCCACGACACCGAACTGCGATCCCGCCTGCTCGACACAAGTCTCCGCCGCATGCGGAAGGAGGCGCCGGGCATGTTCATGGATATGCTGGAGGAGTGGCTGCGGCCGGAGCGGCGTCGCTATTGGCGCGATGCGATTCAAGCCGCGATAGCCGCGGTGACCGATCCAAGCTTCGCCGATTTGCCGTCGCTCCTGAAGATACTGGAGCCCGTCGTCACGGCAGCGCCGCCAGATCTCCAACTGGACCTCGAGGAGCTGATTCTTACAATTCATAAGGCCTCGCCAACCGAAACAATCTACTACGTGCGCCGGGTGCTTGACAATTCCGAGAATCCAATGACCGCGACCAGTTTTCGACGGATGGCACCCTCTTTTCCCCCGGAACTCGCGGCGAGCATTCGAGAGCTGACTCGAAGGACATCCTCCTCGGTCACCTAGCAACTGCCGGAGAAGGAACCTGCAGGAGGCAGAAATGAATATTGCACCAATCATGGCGGCACTCAACATCTTTCTCGGAGGCGGCCTGCTGCTGGGCGGCCGCAAGGTGTTCTGGTTGCTGCTCGGCAGCATTGGCTTCGTGACCGGCGTCGAGACTGCCACCAGAATCCTGCACCGCTCAGAGCCAGAGACGATCGTTCTGGCCCTCGGCCTGGGAGTTCTCTTCGGCCTATTCGCGATCTTTCTCGAAACCATTGCAATCGGCCTGGCAGGCTTGGTCGGCGGCGCCTACGCGGGTTGGAGTCTAAGCAACCTGCTTGGAATCCAGGGTCGCGACGTGGAGTCGGTTGCGCTCGTGGTCGGCGCAATCTTGGGAGTCATCCTGATCGTGCTGCTCTTCGACTGGGCACTCATCAGCATCTCCTCGTTTGCCGGTGCAGCGATGATTGTCGGTGGCCTGGGACTGCAGCCGGGAGTCCGTGCCTCGGTCTACCTCGTACTGCTCCTTCTGGGTGTCTTGATCCAAGGACTGGCGCTTCGCCGGGAAGCGGCTACACGACGAGCCGCCAAGGGCCGGTCCCCGCACTCCGCCTAGCGCAGCCGCCCTCTGCCGACGGGTTGGCGACGCCCGCCCAGACTTATCCAGTTCCCATACAGGATCGGTTGTAGTTGCGCCCGCTTCAAACAGCGCTGGCGACCTTAGCTTGGGGCCAAACCGGACATTTCAGATTACAATCACCGAATTCACCGATCGCCCACAGGAGAACCCCACATGGCGACTAGAGGTAAAGCTGAAAAGATAAGCGGAGAAATCTTCTACGCGTCAGATCGGACCGTGGAGGATGCACGCGTCAAGGACTGGAAATCAGTAGCCGCCGCGGCAAGCCAGGATCTCGAGGGCTTCTGGGCTTCGGAGGCGGAAGAGCTGGAATGGTTTCAGAAGTGGGACAAAGTCCTGGACGACTCCAAGAAACCCTTCTTCAAGTGGTTTGTGGGCGCGAAGGTGAACATCGTTCACAACGCGATCGACCGACATATCAAGACCGCCCGGAAGAACAAGCTGGCGCTAATCTGGGAATCCGAGGATGGCAAGCTGCACCAGACATACTCGTACTATGCCGTGAATCGCGAAGTCAGCCGGATGGCCAATATCCTTAAGGCCATGGGCGTGCAGAAAGGGGATCGGGTGACGATCTACATGGGGCGGATCCCTGAAATTGTTTTTGCCATGCTGGCTTGTGCAAAGATCGGCGCGGTCCATTCGGTCGTATTTGGCGGATTCTCGGTCGATGCCCTACAGGGCAGGATCGAAGACAGCGAATCCAAACTGGTGATCACGGCCGACGGCAGCTTCCAGAACGGAAAGATCGTGGAACTCAAGCGGACCGTGGACGAGGCCCTGAAGCGCTGTCCGACCGTCGAAAACGTGATTGTCGTCAAGCGAGTCGGCCAAGACGTGCCCATGGAGGCCGGCCGCGATCATTGGTATCACGAGATGCTGGCCCTGCCGATCGCCAATGGCAAGTGCGCGACCGAAGTCATGGACGCCGAAGATCCTCTGTATATTCTCTACACTTCCGGCTCCACCGGCAAACCCAAGGCAATTGTCCACACCCACGGCGGCTACATGGTAGGCACGTACAGTTCGCTCAAGTACGTCTTCGACCTGAATGACGAGGATCGCTGGTGGTGCGCGGCGGATCCCGGCTGGGTGACCGGCCACTCGTACATCGTGTACGGTCCCCTCCTGAATGGGGCCACCTCATTCATGTTCGAAGGCGGGCCAGCCTATCCTTATCCAAACCGCTGGTGGCAATGCGTTGAGCGATACGGGATCACGATCCTGTACACGGCCCCCACGGCGATCCGCGGGCTGATGCGCTTCGGCGAAGCCTGGCCAAACAAACACGATCTCTCTTCGCTTCGACTGCTCGGCTCCGTCGGTGAACCGATCAACCCGGAAGCCTGGAAGTGGTATTACCGGGTGATCGGGAAGGAACGCTGCCCCATCATGGATACCTGGTGGCAGACCGAGACCGGCATGTTTATGATCACGCCGACGCCGACCGTGCCGCTCAAGCCCGGCTCTGCCACCAAGCCGTTCTTTGGGCAAGAGGCGGACGTCGTCGATGAAACGGGGAAGTCCGTACCGGACGACACGGAAGGTTACCTGGTGCTGAAGAAGCCGTGGCCGGCCATGCTGAGAACGATCTACGGCGATCCCGATCGATACGTCAAGCAGTACTGGAGCAAGTACCCCGGCTTGTACACGACCGGCGACTCAGCCAAGCGCGACAAGGACGGCTACTTCTGGATCATCGGCCGAGTCGATGACGTGATCAAGGTATCCGGGCATCGTCTGGGCACCGCTGAAATCGAGTCGGCGCTGGTCAGTCATCCGGCCGTCGCAGAGGCCGCCGCAATCGGCCTGCCTCACGAGTTGAAGGGGCAGGGCATCCACACCTTCGTCCTGCTGCGGACAGGATTTGACGCGTCCGGCGGACCTGGCGGAGGAACTTCGACAGCACGTGGCCACCCACGTGGGTCCGATTGCCAGGCCGGAAGACGTCAAGTTTGTCGATAAGCTACCCAAGACGCGTTCCGGCAAGATCATGCGTCGCGTGCTGAAGGCCCGAGCCCAAGGGCTACCCGAGGGCGATGTCAGCACGCTGGAAGAATAGCCCTGGCGGGCACTCATCGGACACACCCCCGAGAAGAGCAACGGCCGGTGCAGTGCACCGGCCGTTCTTTACACTGGTATCAAACCCGAGTGAGGGACCCGGAAGTAAGGGATGTTCAGCCACCCACCAAGCGAATCAAAGCTGGCGGCACCCAGAACTTGCCCAGACCAGCAAACCCGACGGCAAGCGAGGCGGCGAAAATCAGGATGCCGAAGGCTATCAGGATCCGGTCGTGCCGTTTGTAGATTAGCTGCTGCAACCATGAGCGGGGCCCTATGCCAAACGCCCGGAGATCCATGGCATCGATGATGTCCTCACTGCCGATGATGGCGTGAATTGTGACGGGGACCATCAGCGGCCCGAGCTTGCGAACTTGCTGAATGAGCCCACCGCTAATCTTCTCCAGCTCGTAGCCGCGGGCACGTTGGGCGTCCATCGTGAGCTGAAAATCGCGGCCAAAGGTCGGGATGAAGCGCATGGTGAGGTCCATGGCGTATGCAATGCTATCCGGGAGGCCAAGCCCCTTGAAGGTTATTCCATAGAAGGCCGGGTTCAGCGAGTACGGGATGAGAATGGTCATGACCGCGATGCTGAAGACCCGCACGAACTGACTCACCCCAAAGAAGGCCCGCTCCACGGTGACCTCCAAGCTGGGAGTCCAGCCAAGGATCGAAAATGAGGCCCGGAACTCCCGGATCAAGTGTTCCTGCTTGTAGAGCTCCGTCCCGCCGCGACCCGTGAGGAAGGTCAGAATGGAGAAGAAGAATACAAAGCCTATGATGAAAATGAAAGCCCGGCGCATCTCGTGCCACTGCACACCCGAAGTAAGCACCACGACAATCGAAAGCACAAAGAAAAAAAGCAAGTAGCGTACGTCCCAGAACGCCAGCGTCGAGAACAAGAAGCACAAATAGAAGATGATCCAGGCACGCGGATCAAACCATTGAATCAGCGAGTTGCGGCGCTTCCGATAGCGCCAGGCGACCAACATTTCAAGGAATGGCAGGTGCCGGCGGGTCCGCCGGCACCTGCATGATGGGAGCTATCTTCCAGACTGTCGTTGTACGGCCGCGTACGCACCGACCAGCAGCGGTACCAGAATGGCCGCAAAGATCAGGTTTGGCCCCGCCGCGGGCAAGAACTCGCCGACAATCGCGGCGGGCAGGCTGAAGCCATTGATCCAGATATCCGAAAGGGAGGCAAACAGGATGCCCAATATGTTGCCCAGCATGCCCCAGGTCACGGCCGCCGCGACGTCCGGATTGGAGCCGAAGCCAAACCGAACGATCAGAACCAGCAGGAAGCCCACGATGATCGCCACGCCGGCGAAGACAGAAATCGTCGCGTCACCGAAGATATTGTTGGCCGGATCAAAGAAAAGCATGTTTGGCTGACTGCGATTCACGAGGAAGAGGGCGACCGCCAGGACGGCCAGCACGCCGCTAACCCACAGCACGGTGTCCATGCTCTTCTTCTTGTCGCTGAAGAGCAGGGCCAGGCCTGCAACAAAACCAACGAGGCCGTTGCCGATGCTCCATTGCGGGGAAAGGCCAAAGCCGGTCAGGGCATCACCGAACATGTTGCCGACGGCACCCGTGAAGAACCCTACAACGGGCCCAAAGGCATACCCAAAGAACATCGGGATGGCGATCGCCGGGCGCAGAGAAACCTGGCTCAGGGACGGGACGACGAAGACCGTGCCATTGAAAAGCCACGAGAATACGGCGTACAGCGCCGCGCCAATGGCCATCCAGACCACCTGACGGGTCCCAACCTCCCAGGCCGCGTTTTGCCGAGTGGCATAGTAGACGGCAAAAGCGATGAGCAGACCAACGACCACGAACACGAAGCGAAGAACGAGGGTGGCCTGATCCACGGAGAAATTGAAGGGGCCGAGTGTCTGGGTGCCGAAGGCGAACATGATTACGGCAAAAATCACAAGTATTACTGCAAGCGAGATCAAGACATTGCCCAGCTTGTTGTCCATTACTTTTCTCCTCTGCTTAGTTGTGCGCCAGTGCCTCCGCCCTCATGAAACGGCCCGTCCGGGGCAGCCGTTCCAGGTTCAAGGCGAGCAAAGATGACGGCACGAGGCGACACGCCTCGAGTTGCTCGAAGTCGCGCAGCACCTGTTCCGGCGGCCCATCGGCGATCAGGCGGCCATCGGAAACCAGCAGCACCCGATTGGCGTATATCACCGCCAGATCGACATCATGGGTGATGAAGAGTATCGCCTCAAAGCCCGGCATTTGCAGGATGGAGTCCATGAAATTCATGTAGTTCTGGTAGTCCTGTCCCGCCGTGGGCTCATCCATCACCAGGATGCGAGATCGCATCGAGAGGATCGCCGCTATGCTGACGCGCTTCTGCTGGCCAAATGAAAGGGCCAGCGGTGGATCTTTTTCTCTCTCGGTCAGATTCACAATTCTCAGCGCCTCCTGCACCTCCTTTTCAACGTCAAGCTTGGGATGCTTCAGATTGGTTGGCCCGAATGCCAGTTCCTCCCGGACGGTGGGGGCAAACAGCATGTGGCTCGGGCTCTGGAAAACGTACCCGAGGGTGGCGGCGATCTGCGCAACGCTGGCCTCTTTAGTGTCCCGGCCCGCGACCAGGACACGCCCCGAAGTGGGTTTGAGGAGGCCGATGGCGTGTTTGACAAGCGTGGTCTTGCCGGCGCCATTGGCGCCAAGCACAGCGATCACGTCGCCGCGGCGAACCTCCAAGTTGATCTCGTGCAGCACGCTTGCCTCGGACTCATAGCCAAAACCCACGTTCTCGAATTTGACCAAAGGGGGATGCATCGCAGTCGAGGCTTGGACGCCCGGAAGAATCCGCAACGGCGCGGGAGCAGGATCTGCCGCCGCAAGCGCGACGATGTCGGTGGCTGGAAGTTTGACCTCGCGGTAGTCCACCGCTTTGGACAACCCCGCAAGCTCCCCGAAGTAACGGAGCTCTCCCTGGCTGAGGAACATTACCCGCTCCGGCCGAATGCGCAGGACGTCTTCCACACGGTGCTCAACCATCAGAACCGTCATGCCTTCATCTGCCAGCCTGCGAACGATGTCCAGCGATTCCCGCGCGCTGGCAGGATCCAGGCTGGCGAGTGGCTCATCCAGTAGCAAGATGCTGGGCTTCATGGCCAGGACACCGGCAAGGGCGACTTTCTGCTTTTCGCCGCCCGACAGGTTGAAGGTATCGCGATCCCGCAGGTCCGAAATTCTTGAGCGTTGCCAACGCGGCGTCGGCGCGGCGGAGCATTTCCGGGCGGTCCAACCCGAGGTTTTCCAGTCCAAATGCCACTTCATTCAGTACCTTGGTGCCCAGAATCTGACGTTCAGGGTCCTGAAGGACGGTCCCGACCTTCTGAGATACGTTCGACAACTTCCAGCCGACGGTGTCTTCCCCGTACACCAGGATGCGGCCCGTCAATTCGCCCTTGTAAGAGCGCGGGATCAGGCCGTTTATGGCCCTAATCAAGGTCGTCTTTCCGCAGCCGCTTGCCCCGGCGATCAATAGAACTTGACCAGCAGTTGCCGTGAAGGACAGATGCCGAATTGCCAACGTCTCCCGGTCCCGGTAGCGGAAAGAGAGATCCTCGACGACGAGCGGCTCAGGCAATGTCATACCGTCGCGCCACGCTTCGCAGGCAAGCTCGATACCGGCACATCGACATCAACGGCGTCCCCGACCCGGACTCCCAAGCGAGAAGCCGCATCGCCGTTAACCACCGACACGATCAGATTGCCCGTGCTACCCATCAAGGCAATGAGCGTTCCCTCGTCCCGCTGCCCAAATGTATCGACCAAGCCCGTAATCCGAGTGGTTGGGAGCCGGACGACCAGGTCGTTCTTGTGCTGAAGTGCGTCGGCCAGATGTTCCTGGCGGATGTTAGTGGCGATATTTCCGAAGTGATCGATGTGGATCACCTCCCCGCTCCAGCCGCCATCGCGCTGCTTGGGTGCGGGAAGATTCAGCCGGACGGGATCTGAGAACGAGCTCCCGAGTTCCTGCAGCGGCACCCCGGCAGCCAGATGACCAGCTGCGGGGGCAAAGATATCGCGCCCATGAAAAACGTGGCTGACTTCGGGCAGCCAGTAACTCGGTTTGTCCAAAGCCACGAATTCGCATGTCTGCTCGCGGGCGATGGCGCGTTCCCACCAGAGAGTGATAATGCCGTTGTCGGGCCCCACGTAGAAACTGCCGCCGATTCGCGCCGCCATGGGCCTGCGATCTGTGCCCACACCCGGGTCGACGACAACCAAATGGATGGTGCCTTCTGGAAAGTACGGAGCCGACCGGGCAAGAATCAGCGCAGCCTCGCGAACATTCTGAGGCGAGATAAGGTGGCTGACGTCCGCGATCTGGGCCTGAGGGCAAATACCCCAAATCACTCCCTTCATCACGCCGACATTTCCGTCCTTAAGGCCAAAGTCGGTCATCACCGCTATGTTAGCCACTGCGCACCCTCATCTTGGATTGAACGTGAGGCACCTCTGCCGAAAGATGCACGTCGTGGAGACCAAGCGCGGCCCCTTTCCTGTACTTGGACGTACTCCGTGCCATTATCAGTGCCAAGGGAGGCAGTGTCAAGTGCCGCTGACTTTCCGACGGCATTCGGAGAGCCTGCCCGACGAAGATGTGGGCGTGCCGATCACGGCAGCAAGGGTGAGTCACGACGCCAAGTCGGCCGGGCACCCGGGTCGCGATTTACGGCTGCCCGGACCGGGTCACGGAATATTGGCGGCCTTCTCCACCAAGTAAGGAGGATTGTCAGGATCAAGGTGGTACACCCGACTTTGACGATTGTGAACTCCTACGCTATACTTTTACGGGCAAACACTCGACTTGGCATGCAGCTTGTCTCCCGCGAATCGGGGGTCAATGTTGCTGCGCCGAGTCACAGGAGGCCGTCATGGCATTCAAACTCACCTATGCGACAATGTTTAATCCGCCCGAGGAACTGCACAAGGGCTTTGACAGCGCGGTTGCCAAGCTCAAGCAGAACCTGGGAAAAGAATACGCCATGATCATCAATGGCAGGGATGTGCTGTCAGACGAGAAGTGGGAGGATCGCTCTCCCGTGAATACCGAGTGGGTACTCGCGCGAATGCAGAAAGGCAATGCGATGCACGCGCAGCAGGCTGTCGCCGCGGCGCGCAACGCGTTTCCGAAGTGGTCGCGCACGCCGTGGCAAGAACGGGTCAAGATCGTTCGCAAAGCGGCCTCCATCCTCGAGAAGCGCATCTTTGAGCTGGGTGCAGCCATGGCGCTCGAGGTGGGCAAGAACCGCATGGAGTCCCTGGGCGATGTGCAGGAAACCGCGGACTTGATGTACTACTCCGCGCTCATGATGGAGAAGAACAAGGGCTTCATCAAGCCAATGGGCAAAGACCCGCTCGTAGGCTACCAGGCCACAAACACGTCCGTGCTGCGCCCATACGGCGTTTGGCTGATCGTCAGCCCGTTCAATTTTCCGTTTGCGCTCACTGGCGGACCGACAGGGGCTGCACTGGTAGCCGGCAACACGGTCGTCATCAAGCCCGCCACCGATACGGCCTGGATCGTCCGCCTGTATGCCGAATGCTTGCGCGACGCAGGCTTCCCGGACGGCGTGGTGAATTTTGTGACGGGGCCCGGATCCACGCTGGGCCAAGCACTGGTCGACAACAAAGACTTCGATGGCGCCACGTTCACCGGCTCGTTCGACGTGGGCATGAAGCTCTACAGGGATTTTGCCCAGCGTAACTACGTGCGACCGGTCATCCTAGAACTGGGTGGCAAAAACCCGGCGATCGTTTCACGGCACGCCGACCTTGCGGATGCAGCAACGGGCATCGTCCGTTCCGCTTTCGGACTGCAGGGCCAGAAATGCTCGGCGGCGTCACGGGTGCTGGTGGAGGCACCCGTGTACGATGAGCTGCTCGGTCGGCTGAAAGAAATGACCGAGAAACTGGCGATCGGCGATCCGACTGATAGAGCAACGTATATTGGGCCGGTGATCAACCAGGGCGCCTACGGGGACTTCAAGAACTTCACCGAAGAGATCAATCAGGCGGGCGGGCGCTTCCTGACGGGCGGCCACGTCAAGACGGGCGGCATGTACGACAAGGGCTATTACTGCGAGCCAACCTTTGTCACCGACCTGCCCTACGACAACCGGCTCTGGCAATATGAAATGTTCCTGCCAATTACCACGATCGGGCGGGTTGGTGACATGGACGAGGCCATGAAGATCGCCAATAATGTCAACTACGGGCTGACGGCCGGTTTCTATGGATCGCTCGACGAAACGGATTGGTTCTTCGATCAAATCGAGGCTGGCGTCACCTACGCGAACCGTCCCCAGGGAGCCACTACGGGTGCATGGCCGGGCTTCCAGCCCTTTGGTGGCTGGAAAGGCTCCGGTGCGAGCGGAAAGAACGGCGGCGGGCTGTACTATGTGCAACTTTACATGCATGAGCAGATTCGAACCTTGATCAAGCATTCCTCCAATGGTAAGCCGGCGCGACACGCGGCGGCGAAGAGGAAGACCGCGGCCAAGAAGGCACCCCGGGCGGGCTCTCGGCGCGGCAGTGCGCGGAAGACGGGCCGTCGCGGATAGGGAACCAGGAGCCCCTTCCCAAACCAACGGGAGGGGCTCTTTCGTAAGCCTGATGGTCGGTGATTTCCTCGTCCGCATTGGAACGTTTTCCATCCTGGTAGGCGTGGGAGTATTCCTCCTTTTCGTTGCGTCCGACTCCGCCGGCGCGGCCAATTTTGATTACCTTTTTTGGGCCGTGCTCGCCGTTGTCGTGGGTATCTTCTTGCGCAGGACCAAAGAGCCGACACCACCGAGCGAACGCTTCAGCCTCTTGCGCAGATTCCAGAAGCCGCCGCGGGATCGCCATAACCGACAATGACAGAAACCAAACTGATTTCGCTGTATGAGGCGGTAGCCAAGTTCGTCGCCGACGGAGACCTGGTGTACGCGGCCGGATTCACGCACCTGATCCCCTTTGCCGCCGGGCATGAGATTATCCGCCAGCGCAAACGAGATCTCGTGCTGGCACGCGCCACGCCCGACCTTATCTACGACCAGATGGTCGCCGCAGGCTGCGCCAGGAAAGTGATCTTCTCGTATATGGGGAACCCCGGCGTAGGATCCCTACGCCTCGTCCGTGCGGCGATTGAGGGTGGACGCCTTGAGTGGGAGGAGTATTCTCACTTCGGGATGATCACGCGACTCCAAGCAGCCGCGGCGGGCCTACCGTTCTTGCCGATGAACCAAACTGGTGCCACGGACCTTGAGCGCGCCAACCCCAGCATAAAGCGAATTGCCGACCCATACGGAGGCAAGGACGTGATCGTCGTGCCGGCACTGATTCCGGACGTGGCAATCGTTCACGTCCAGCGGGCGGACGCCGCGGGCAATGCTCATCTTTGGGGAATCATCGGCGAGCAAAAAGAAGCCGCGTTCGCCGCGCGCAAGGTCATCCTCACAGCCGAAGAGGTCGTGGAGGAAGCGGTGATCCGCTCGGACCCCAATCGGACGTTGATTCCAGGACTGGTTGTCGATGCCGTCTGCCACGTCCCCTACGCAAGCCATCCATCGTATGCCCAAGGCTACTACGACCGAGACAACGAGTTCTATCTTGAGTGGGACAACGTAAGCAAGTCAAGCGAATCGGCTGAAGCCTGGCTCAACGAATGGGTGTTCGGCGTGGCTGACCGTTCCGAGTATTGGGCCAAGCTCGGCCAGAAAAACCATCGGCGGCTGGAAGTCAAGCCGAGGTCGGCCGAAGGCGTCAACTACGGGGCCTACTAGGCACCAGGACCCAGCAACCTCAAGTGGAAGGTAGCGGGGCCGGCGGACGGAGCCGACCCTTTGGAAGCGGCAATGACGGGGTCCCGCACGGGGATAGGGACGCCGGCGAGCCGATCTCCGAGCGATCAGCGTGGAACAAAGATGGACACTGGCGCAGCGGCAAGTCCGACGCACGGGCGGATGGCTTGGGGTTCGTTCCCTTTCCTGCAGATTGGGAAAAAGGGCGACGCCCTGCTCTTCTTGCACGCGAACGGATACCCGCCTGCATGCTACCGACCTTTGCTCGAGTCGCTCGCACTCAAGAACCGCGTGCTGGCGCCTTTGCTCCGCCCACTGTGGCCCGGCGCCAAGTCCCAGGAAATCCATTCATGGAACGCTTTCAGCGAAGACCTGCTTCAGTTCATGGAGGAGCAGCACCTCGGTCCTACCGTGGCTGCGGGCCACTCACTTGGAGCGATTGTGTCTCTACGGGCCGCGCTGATGGCACCGGAACGATTTGCCGGGCTGATATTGATCGAGCCTGTTCTCTATCCGACGTCGAAAATGCTTCGGTGGGCCGCGGCGCGGGCATGTGGGATCGGCTACCGGTTCCATCCGATGATCCGGAGGGCTCTTTAACCGGCGCAGGAGATTCGCAAGCCTCGGCGACATATTTGCGGCGTACAGAACGCGCCCAATATTCCGGAAACTGTCGGACGACAACCTGCGGACATACATTGAGGGGATTGTGAAGCCCAGCGAGGGCGGCTTCGAACTGGTGTACTCTCCGGAATGGGAGGCCCGGGTATACTACACGGCAGTTTGGAATGATTGGGACTTATGGCGCGGCATCTCAGCGCTGGGGCTACCGACGCTGATCATTCGTGGATCGGACTCGGACACCTTCCCAGCGTCGACGGCGGAGGCGGTACACACAAGGAACCCGCGGATACAAATCATCACGGTCAGCGACGCGTCGCACCTGGCGCCGCTCGAGCGTCCGGCTCAGATTGCTCTGCTCTGCTCCAAGTTCTTGAGGGGATCTGACCAGAGATAGTCACGGGAGTGCACGTGAGTGACCGCAGGGACACCAATGGTTGATCAGAAGCGTTCTTCGGCGGAGTTGATGATCGTCAACGCGGCGCGTCTGCTGCAAGACGGTGACGTGGTTTTTGTGGGCGTCGGGCAGCCCAACCTCGCCTGTAACCTGGCAAAGCGTACGCATGCACCAAACCTTGTCATGATCTACGAAGCGGGTGTCATCGGGGCCGAGCCCGCCAGATTGCCGCTCTCGATTGGCGATCCGACATTGGTGAGCGGCGCGCTGTCGGTCGTGAGCATGTACGACATTTTCAGCCTGTACCTGCAGCGAGGCAACATCGACGTGGGCTTCATGGGGGGCGCCCAGATCGACAAGTTCGGCAACATCAACGCGACCGTCATCGGGAGCGACTACCGCCATCCCAAGACGCGGTTGCCGGGATCGGGAGGCGCGCAGGAGATCGCGGCGTGGGCGAACCGCTGTTATCTCATGACGCCGCATCAGAAGCGCCGATTCCCGGAGAAGGTGGACTTCATGACTTCCGCGGGGTTCCTGGCCGGTCGGCCAGAGCGGGAGGCAACGGGTGTCCGCGGCGCCGGCATGCTGGTCGTAGTAACCGACATCGGCTTGATGGAGCCGGATGCACAGGGGGAGCTTGTTCTCACGGCGGTTCACCCCGGCAGATCGCCCTCTGAGGCTCGGGAGAACACCGGATGGGCATTAAAGGTCTCTCCAATAGTCAGGACGACCGAGCCCATTGGAGAGAGGGAGGTGCGGATCCTCCACGAGGAGCTTGACCCCGAGGGTATCTACTTGAAGGCGGCCTAGCCCTTCAGGACCGTGAGAAACAGGCATGACAGCCAATCACATGCGCGGCGCCCGGTCGGGCTGGGACAACATCCTTTTTTCTTCTGATGAACGCCGGCTGCGGGCAGGCTGGCGGCTGTCACTTCAGGCGATGCTCCAGATCGTCCTTACCGTTGCGACGGCCTGCGGCGCCTTGCTGTTCGTGCAACCTCAACTCCTGGCAATCCAGGCACTCAATCCCAGTTCAACGTGGGGGCTTGCCGCGTCGGAACTCGTGGAAGTGGGCACGGTCACCCTATCCGTTTGGCTTGCCAGACGGCTATTGGACAAACGCCCGTTCGCGGGCCTTGGCCTTGACCTCAGTTCGCGCACATTGCTCGATCTGGCGTCAGGCTTCTGCATCGCCTTGCTGACTATGGGGTTCATATTCATGGCTGAGTGGAGTCTCGGATGGTTGACAGTTACTGGTTTTGCGTGGCAAGCAGAGCCTGCGCAGGCAGTGCTCGGCAACATACTGACGTTCCTTGGCATTTTCGTTCTGGTCGGCTGGAGCGAGGAGCTGATGAGCCGCGGCTATCACTTGCAGACGATTGCGAGCGGACTCAACCTGACGTGGGGCCTGATATTGTCGTCAGCGATATTCGGAATTCTCCACCTGGCAAATCCCCATGCGACGCTCATAAGTGCAGCCGGCATATTTCTGGCCGGCCTGTTCCTGGCGTACGCATACGTCAGGACCGGGCAGCTCTGGTGTTCCATTGGCATCCACATCGGCTGGAACTTCTTCGAGGGTGTCGTCTTCGGCTTCCCGGTTTCGGGGCTGGACGTCTATCATCTCATCAGCAGCAGGATCTCAGGGCCCGTCTTGTGGACGGGGGGGCCATTCGGGCCGGAGGCGGGACTGGTTGTGGTGCCTGCCATGCTCTTCGGAGCCGCACTGATTCACTCTTACGGACGCCGATACTCCAACGGTGAAACGACCCATACAAGTCGCCCTGTTTGATCTTGGGGGCACGCTGTTTTATGATGATCCGGCCGCCTGGCCGGCAATCTACCGGCAGGCAGACAAGGCACTTTGGGACTCCCTCAAAGCGTCAGGGGTCGAGGTGACGCCTGCAGCGCTCCTCGACGGCTCGGACGGCCTGCTATCGCACTATTATCGCCTTCGGGGCGCGGGCCTTGACGAGCCAGGCGCAGGGAATGTGCTGAGAGACCTGCTGACGAGAAGCGGGAAGAATTGCCCAGAACCAATCCTACGGGCCGCACTTGATGCAATGTTCTCCATTACCCAACAAAACTGGCATCTCGAAGAGGATGCCGTTTCGGCGCTGACGGCAATGCAGGCGCGCGGCATCCGCCTCGGAGCCGTTTCCAATGGCTCGGACGATGCCAACGCCCACCGGCTTCTTGAGAAAGGCCGGCTGGTCGACTTTTTTGAACTGGTGCTGACCTCCGCGTCCTTCGGCCGACGCAAGCCAGACCCATCCATTTTCCGAGCCGCACTGACTCACTTTGGTGCTGAGCCCATTGAGGCAGTCATGATTGGCAACGAGTATGAAGCGGACATCGTCGGAGCCAACGCGGTTGGCATGCAAACGATCTGGATCACAAGGCGGCTTCCGCAACCGGCTACCTTCGAGGAAGTCCGGCCCGACGCAATCGTGGGCACCCTGGCCGAGATCGCTGACTTGGTTGACTGAATTCTCGGAGCCGCGCCTCGGCAAGGCGCTTGTGCGCAGCACCAAAACCCTGTAAACTTGCGGAATTACGCCAGAGGAGGCCCCATGGAAGTCAAAGTCACAGTGGATCACGGAACCGTGCCAGTCACCATCATGCACGTGGTTGGTAACATCGACTCGGCCTCGTACGAGGCGTTCCAGACCAAAGCGGATGAGCTAATTCAGGGCGGCGCCCGGCATCTCCTGATTGATCTGGACGAAGTTCCTCTCGTAACGAGCGCCGGTCTGCGAGCGTTCAACAGTATTTTCAACCGGCTCCGGGAGCTCTCCCCCGACGTCAGCGACGAAGAGATGCGCCAAGGGATCAATGCCGGCACCTATAAGTCCCCTCATCTGAAGCTGCTCAAGCCATCCAAGGCGTCCAGGATTGCATTGGAGCACAGCGGGTTCAGTCTTTTCCTCGAAACCTTCACGGATCTCAAGGCGGCTCTCCATTCGTTCTCCTAGTTGCGTGAAACGCCGGAAATCCTGGGCGCCGTTCGCGGCGCCCTTTTCTTTGGGGGCCCGTGAGCGCGTGATGGGGCTGAAGAAACGCGAATGGTAGAATCGTGGTGTGAGCGATCTGTTTGATCACGCGATGCAGGAACGCCTGAAGAGCGAGGCGCCGCTTGCAGCCCGCATGCGGCCGCGGACCCTTGCCGAGTATATTGGACAGGAACATATCGTCGGCCCGGGCAAGCTGCTGAGGCGCGCAATCGAGGCAGACCGCCTGTTCTCCTCGATCATCCTGTGGGGACCTCCTGGTACCGGCAAGACCACCCTGGCCCAGGTCATCGCCAACAGCACGAAGAGTCATTTCGAAACCATCTCTGCGATCCTGGCGGGGAAGGCCGAGCTGCGCCAGATCATCGAGGCCACGCTGGAGAGGCGCCGGCTGCATGGCACGCGGACCATTCTTTTTGTGGATGAGGTCCACCGCTGGAATAAGGCGCAACAAGACGCCCTGTTGCCCCACATAGAGAACGGCACCGTGACATTCGTCGGTGCGACCACAGAAAACCCCTTCTTCGAAGTGATTGGCGCTCTGATCTCCCGTTCGCGCGTGTTCCAATTGCGCAGCTTGAATCGCGAGGAAACTGCCGCCGTGCTGGAACGAGCGTTGCAGGATACGGAACGCGGCTACGGCGGACGGCAGATCCTCCTGGAACCGGAGGCTCGAAACCACCTCGTCGAAGTGGCGAGCGGCGACCTGCGCAACGCCCTGAACGCGCTAGAACTTGCGGTCGAGTCCACGCCAGCCTCGTCGGATGGCGTAATCCACGTGACTCTGGATGTCGCCCAGGAATCTATACAGCAGCGGGCGGTCTTGTACGACAAGGACGGGGACGCACACTACGACACAATCAGCGCTTTTATCAAGTCAGTCCGGGGCTCTGACCCGGATGCGGCACTCTACTGGCTTGCCAAAATGATCTACGCCGGTGAGGACCCTCGATTTGTCCTCCGCAGATTGATCGTGCTTGCTGGGGAAGACATCGGTCTGGCGGACCCAATGGGAATCCTGGTTGCCACGTCTGCGGCCCAAGCATTCGACTACATCGGCCTTCCGGAGGGCGTGTACCCGATCGTCGAGGCCACGCTCTACCTGGCTACAGCTCCGAAATCGAACAGCGCCGGTGCCTACTTCAAGGCGATGCAGAAGCTCGAAGCGGAGGGACAGGCGTCCGTCCCTCGGCACTTAATGGATGGGAACCGGGACGCAGAAGCGCTCGGGCATGGCAAGGATTACGTCTATCCCCACGAGTTCGACGGGCATTTTGTCCCGCAGCAGTATTTGCCAAGGCGGCTGCTGGGCACCTACTTCTTCAGGCCATCCGGTGAGGGCTACGAAGCGCAGGTTGCAGCACGGCTCGAAATGTGGCGGGCGGCCCAACGCGCAGCCCTGGGGATTGAGCGGACAGAAGCCATCCCGGACCTGGACGAGCAGAAGATTCAAGAGATGAAACGGAGAATCCGGTAGCGATGCCTCTCCTGCTACTGATTCGTCATGCCGAAAACGACTATTCCAAGCGCGGGCGACTCGCAGGCCGGCTGCCAGGTGTCCATCTCAATGAACGTGGTCGCGTCCAGGCCGCAGAGCTAGCAGAGGCGCTGCGGGGCGCGCCTATCAAGGCGCTGTATTCCAGCCCACTAGAGAGAGCCCTGGAGACCGCCAAACCAATTGCCAAGGTCCTTGAACTCCGTGTGAGGCGCGAAGAGGGCCTGATGGAGGCAGATGTTGGTGAGTGGGAAGGGCAGTCCATCCGACGGTTGGCCCTCACCAAGCCATGGCGCATCTTCCAGCAAGCGCCTTCCCGTGCACGCCATCCCGGAGGTGAAAGCATGGTCGAGACGCAGCTCCGCGTAGTTGCCACTTTGGAGAGTATTCTTGCGCGCCACAAGCCCAGGGAGCTGATAGCGTGCGTGTTCCACTCCGACCCGATCAAGCTGGCAGTGGCACATTACATCGGCCTGCCTCTCGATCACGTGCAGCGGCTTACCTGCGACACCGCGTCGGGGACGCTGCTCGCCGTTGGCGCCAGCAACGCCCGCTTGCTATGGCTAAATCGGCGTCCGCCTCTGAATCTCGGCGCTTTGTCTCCAATAGGCTAGGAGAAGTAGGAACCAAGGCCTTGTAACGTAGCACGCCTATGCGCAAAACGCCGGGAAGCACGTTTTCCACCCCTCCCGGACGGGTGTTTACCTAAGCCCGTAGCGCCCCAAATCAGACGCCGTCAAACAGATCGGTGCGGGCGGCGGCCTTGGCGTCGTGCAAGGGCGGAAATGCCTGCATGTAGTTTTCCCGCTCGCCGAGAAACCGCGTGACGAACCCCATAAGTCCTTGTCGCATGGCCATCCCACCCTGGGAAGCATGGCAAGCGCTAGCGGCTGACTTCGCTCCCGACGCTGCACGGATGTCGATCTTGACGTTGATGGGAAAGTCGAATGCCGTCAGAGCTTTGAGATCAATGTCCTTGTTGCGCCCCCATCTGCGCGGATCGGCGCCCACGAGGGGCATAAGACGCGTCACGATGCGCAGGAAACGGTGCGGGAACACGGAGTAATAGAGAGCGCGCGGTTTGAACGGGCTCCCGCTCTCCGGATGGAAACTGGCGTCATCAGACCTCTCGAATGCCAAGTTGGTGGCTTGGTGGATATGGATGTGGTCGGGATGGCGGTAACCGCCGACTGGATCGAAGGTCAGCACGATATCGGGCTTCACCGACCGGATGTGCTTCACGATCTTGCCGGCGACCTCATCCAACGAGTGACCGACGAGCGCCGCCGGATTTTCATTGTCCGGCGTGCCGGGCATGCCTGAGTCCCGATACCCCAGGAAATACACCTGCTCCAAACCCAGCTGCTCTGCCGCGCAGCGCAGCTCAACCTCCCGCATTTCACCGATTGAACTGTAGCCTTCCAAGTATTCCGGATCGACAGTGCCTGACTCACCATGGGTCGCGCAAACCAGGTAAACCTTGCAGCCGCGTCGCGCATAGAGGGCCAGTGTTCCGCCCATGCCGAATGATTCATCGTCCGGGTGCGCGAGTACGGCAAGCAGGGTACCGTTCGCGCTTCCCTTTTGCGAGTTGGATCTCACAGTGCAACTCCTTTAGTTGGAATGAATCCGCTGAGTTCCGATGCAACCAGAACCCCGCGGGCCAGGCATCATCATAACCGCCTCTGCGATGGCGACGAGGCAGCCATACCCGTGCAGAACGGAAGTATACTCGCCTGACCCTGCGACCGGCGGAACAGGGCACGGTCGACTTCAGCGCAGCGTGCGGCCATACTGACAGGAGACGCCATGCAATTCGAGACGCTTGCCATTCACGCTGGCCAAGAACCAGATCCGAATAATGGCGCGGTGATGACGCCGATCTACCAGACCTCAACGTACGTGCAAGACGCCGTCGGGAGCCCACGCCAGGGCTATGAGTACTCGCGAACCAAGAATCCGACCAGAGTGGCCCTGGAAAACTGCCTGGCAACCCTGGAGGGCGGGCAATTTGGGCTCGCCTTTGCGTCGGGTATGGCCGCCGTGGATGCAGTGCTCCGGCTGCTGGACAGCGGCGCGCACGTGGTCGCTGGAAATGATGTATACGGCGGGACTTTCCGGCTATTTGACAAGATCCTGGCCCGATCCGGCATCCACTTCGATTTCGTGGACACGACCGACCCGGAGAGCGTGGCCGCAGGCGCTCACGACAGACACCCGGCTGGTGTGGCTTGAAACACCGACAAATCCGCTGCTGGCCGTCTCAGACATCCGGGCGATCGCGGAACTCGTGCACGCCCATTCAAGCACCGTACTGCTGGCGGTTGACAACACGTTTGCCACACCATATCTGCAACAGCCGCTGAAGTTGGGCGCGGACGTCGTGGTGCACTCGACCACCAAGTATCTGGGAGGGCACTCCGATGTGGTGGGAGGTGCCGTGGTGGTCGCAGATCCGAGCCTACACGGGCGTCTGGCCTTCATTCAGAATGCCGTCGGGGCTGTGCCCGGACCGATGGACTGCTTTCTGGTGTTGCGCGGCCTCAAGACGCTGGCAATCCGAATGGAGCGCCACGCGCAGAACGCGGCCTCGCTGGCGGAGGCTCTTGAGAGCCATCCGAAGATTGAGCGAATGCTCTACCCGTTCCGTGACTCGCATCCGCAACACAGAATCGCGAGGCAACAAATGCGCAGCGGTGGAGGCATGATCTCGTTTACGCTAAGAGGGGGAAAAGACGCCGCCATCCGAGTGGCGGAAGCGACCAGGCTGTTTTCGCTGGCCGAGTCCCTGGGAGGCGTAGAGTCGCTGATCGAGGTCCCCGCTGCGATGACACACTTGTCGACGGCCGACTCGCAATTCGCCATCGATCCCGGATTGGTGCGCCTATCGGTCGGTCTGGAGAACGTTGACGACCTGAGGGCAGATCTTGAAACCGCCCTTGCGCAGGCATGAAGGCCAATGAGCCTGCATTATCACGGCGCGTGCGCCGGGCTCATTCAGCGTGAATCGCCACGAGGGTTACGTCGTCATCCTGGCTGGAACCGCCCTGAAACTCCATGAGGGTATCAAAGAGGCGATCACAGACCTCTTGTGCAGACAATCCGACCATGCCAGCGAGCGTGTTCTTTATGCGATCCAAGCCGAAGGCCACGCCATGTGGATCGCGGCAATCCGTCATCCCGTCGGTGTAGAGCACCAACGTGCCCCCCTTCTCGAGATGTAGCACCTGCTCATCGAGAGTGATTTCGTCCCAGAGTCCCAAGGACATTCCCGCCGCATACGGCACGCGCTCGACGGCACCCGCCGGACTCAGGACGACCGGAGGCTCATGGCCGGCCCGTGCGTAAGCAAACGTGCTGGTTTTCACGTCTACGATACCGTAGAGAGCCGTCACAAATTGGGCCGATTTCTGGAGACGCGTGATATGGCCATTTGCGCTGCGCATCACGTCGGCGGGCGAGGCCTTCGCGTCGGCGCCCGCCATGATGAGAGCATGGGCCCGCGCCATGAACAAGGCCGCCGGCACGCCCTTGTCTGCCACGTCGCCGATGACGACACCCGCTCTGCCCTCGCCGAGAACGAAGACGTCGTAGAAATCTCCTCCGACCCGCCTCGCCGGAAGTATCCTGGCGCCAAAGTCAAAGCCTGCCACGGCAGGCAGGACGTCGGGCAGGATGCTCAATTGAATGTCGGCAGCGACCTTAAGCTCCCGCTCGAGCCGCTCCTTTTCTATCAGCTGTTCCTGAGCGGCCTTGAGTTCGTCATAGGCCTTCTGCAAGGCATGGTTCTTCTCTGTGAGGTCCCGAAAGCTCGAGCTGTTGGTCGAGTTCGAGCCGCTCGCTGAGCGTACTTACCATGGCGTAGGCGATGACGGGCCAGCGCTGGAGCATGTCGCTGAATTTCGAACTGTTCATGATCCAGGTTTGGGACCTGGTCTTGGCGCGGACGGTGGCGGTGCGCTTGCCGTCGGGAAGAATTAGCCCCATCTCCCCAACGTACTCACCGGGGCCGCAGACCTTGAGCAACATCTCGTCCGGTGTCCCGGCGGCAAGGACGACTTCCAGGCTTCCGTCCCGCACCACATACAAGTTGTCGCCGCGATCGCCATCGCGGAATAAGTAGGACCCCGGTTCATAGGTCTCGACGGGCAGGCCGTTAACGATTTCGGCCATCTCCGCTTTCGGGATGTCTCGAAATAGGGGGATATTCAGGAAGACTGATTCATCCATGCGATTGCCACGTCCACGGGCCCCCGTTGCGCCTGAGGCCCGTCACGCGCTCAAATCCACGATCTCTTTGCCGGTCAGCTTGTCTTGTATCCGCTCAACGACCGTCTCCAAATGGCGCGGCTGGTGGACGTAGTCAAGATCATCACTCCGGATCGTCAGGACAGGGCAGGTGTCAAACCCTTCCAGCCACTCCTCATAGTACGTCTCCAACAAGGACAAGTACTCCAGAGAGATCCCGGTTTCCATGTTCCGAGCGCGTTTGGTAATACGCTTCATGAGGACGGCTGCCGGCGCCTTGAGGTAGACAAGGAGGGCAGGAGCCGGGAGGCTGGCAACAACGAGATCGAACAAACGCCGGTAGGAGAGATAGTCGCGCTCCGCCATATTTCCCATGTGATGAAGGGCCCGCGTGAAGATGTGGAAATCCTCGTATATGCTGCGGTCCAGTATGGCCGACCGGGGGTCCCTGACGGCTTCAAGGTATTGCTCCGCCCGGTGGCCCAGGAAGAACACCTGCAGATGAAACGCCCAAGCATGCATGTCCGCGTAGAAATCCGGCAGATAGGGGTTGTCGGCAACTGACTCGTACCCGCTTCGCCAACCCAAGCGCTGACCGATTCGCTCGGTGAGCGAGGTCTTGCCTGCGCCAATATTTCCGGCTACCAGCACGAGATGCTTGGCCATCAAGATTCAGATGCGCAAGTATAGCAGATATACCGGCATGCCAGACTGTGGGCGGGCTACGTTAGAGTACGCCTTTCACGAGGAGTGCCGGGAGAGCGATTACAATACTCCCCTTGAGCTTGCTCAAAGGAGGATTGATGGCGGAGAAGAGGAGTCGGCTGGCAATCCTTGCCGTGGCGACGCTCGCCCTGCTGATCGTGGTCAGCCTCGCTGTTCAAGGAGCCGTCCCGCCCGGCGCGGCACCGACCGTTGACGTGAGCCGCATTCAAACGGATGCCGTGGGCGACTTTGCCCGCGGGCTTACAGAAACGATGGCCGCCGTTCCGACCGCGACGGCGACCAACACCGGCCGACCCACGGCTGCTGCGGGGGGCTCACCAACAACCTCGGCCACGCCGTCCTGCCTGGGACTTCACTTCGTGCGAGATGTGACGATTCCGGACAACACGGAAATGACACCTGCGCAGGTATTCACCAAGACGTGGCAGGTCGAGAACAGCGGAACCTGCCCGTGGAAACCGGGGTTCCAAGTCGTCCTGATCGGAGGAGATGCGATGGGCGGATCGCCGTTCAATGTGGCGCAAACGGTGGGGCCAGGCGGAATGATCCAGATCTCAATCAAGATGGCAGCCCCGACGAATGTCAAAGGAGTGGCGCAGGGCACCTGGCAGATGGCTGACAGCAATGGCGAACGTTTCGGGGACTATGTGAGTGTGGTTATCGTCGTTGGCAACGGAACAGCAAGCCCCCGAGCCCCTAGTATAACGAGCACGCCATAGGCCAAAGCGGAGGGGCACAGACGTCTGAGGGGCAAAATGCGGGCTTCGAACAGGCGAATGCACCGTGATGCCACGGGGGTCGGCACCGCGCAACAAACCAGAACCGCCGCCTTGATGAAGGCGGCGGTTACTAATTCGAGACCGCGAAACTGATCAGCGCTTGGTGTATGTCGGCGCCTTGCGAGCACGCTTGAGGCCTGGCTTCTTGCGTTCCTTGACGCGCGCATCCCGAGTCAAGAGACCGAACTTGCGAAGCGCGGAAGTCCAATCGGCGTTGATCAGCACCAGCGCGCGTGCCAGTCCCAGCCGAACGGCATCGCTCTGCCCGGTCACGCCGCCGCCGGTCACCTTGACATTCACGTCATACTGCACGGCTTCCTGACCACAGGCGGTGAACGCGGAGAGAATATCGCTGAGATCTCCGAACCGGGTGAAATACTGGGCGGCATCCTTTTCGTTCACCACGAAGCGCCCGCTGCCAGCCATGAGGCGGACACGTGCCTGGCTCTCCTTACGCCGACCAATCCCCTCATAATATTGAACAGACATGATTTCGCATCCTTTCTACATCAAGGGCTCAGGGCCCTGCAAGCTGTGCGGATGTTTTGGGCCGGCATAGATCTTGAGATTCTTCAGCAATGCCCGCCCCATCTTGTTATGAGGAAGCATGCCCCAAACGGCGCTTCGCAGAGCGCGGTCAGGATGATCGCGAAGCTGGTTCCGAAGCGTCGTCGTCTTCAGGCCGCCCGGATAGCCGGAATGGTGGTGGTAGGCCTTGGTGTCCAATTTCGAGCTGGTCTTGGTGCCCGTAACCGTAACCCGCTCCGCATTAACAATGATGACGTAGGCGCCGGCCGGCACTCCCGGTGTAAAGGTGGGCTTGTTTTTTCCCAGAAGCGCACTGGCGACGCGCGTTGCAAGGCGCCCCAGATTCTGACCAGAAGCGTCTGCAACGTACCATTTGCGCTGAATATCGCTTGCCTTCGGATAATACGTCTTTTCCACTTTCGCTCTCCATTTGTCCGGCCGCAGCCCGACAGCATTCCCAACTAGTATTCGACCCCGATCAGGGCCAGTCCCTGAGGGGGTGCAAGCCCTGCAACCAGATCGGGTACCGGATGCCCGGCTTCCAGCGCCTTGACAACGGTCTCCCGCGAACACCGATGCTGCGCCGCCGAAACCTGAACGTACACCAAGCGCCTCACAAGCCGGTAAAGAAAGCCATCGGCAGCAATCTCAAAACACCAGTCGTCGTCGACCACGGTCCATTCGGCCATCGCCACGTTCCGGATGGTCCCGCCGCCCCTGCTGGTCGCAGATCCGAACGCACCAAAATCATGGCGACCCACGAGGCGCTCGGCGAGCCAATTAAGGATCTCTGCATCCGGCTCGGGCCAGGTGATCCACGCGGTCCGCCTGCAAAGCGGATCCCTGATGGATTGGCACCGGACACGATATCGATAGCGGCGGGCGATAGCGTCATACCGCGGGTGAAAAGCGTCGCCCGCAATCTCCGCGGCCGTCACGGCCATGTCCCGAGGCAACCTGGCATTCAGGGCATCACGCAATGCGGTCGGTGCGTGCCGCCAGTCCAAGTCCGCAGCCGCCACCTGCCCACTGGCGTGGACGCCTGCATCCGTGCGCCCCGCCATCATGATGGCGGACTGTCGCCAACCCAATGGGCGGAGGGCGTTCTCGAGCTCGCCCTGCACCGTCCTGTGACGGGCCTGCCTTTGACTGCCCGAAAAATCGGATCCGTCGTAAGACAGGGTCAGTTTGTAACGTGCCATTCTGCATCCGACCCCTGGACCAGCGCATGGTCGCCCGCTCCCAGAGGCCCGTCGCAGGTCACTCTTCAATCAGTTCAAGGATGACCATCTCGGCTGAATCGCCCAGCCGCGGACCCAACTTAACCACCCGCGTATAGCCGCCGTTGCGGTTTGCGAACCGCGGCGCGATCTCGTCAAACACGCGCTTGATCATCTGCCGGTTGCCAAGTTTTGCCACCACTCGACGACGGGCGGCAACTTTCTGCGCGTCGGAACCGCTGGCGCTGTTTCGCGCGATCGTGATGATCCTCTCGGTTTCGCCGCGGATGGCAGCCGCCTTGGCCTTCGTCGTGCGGATTCGATCGTGGGTGAACAGCTGCCGCATCAAATTGCGCCGCAAGGCCGTGCGAGCGCCCGAGCTGCGCCCCAACTTGTATCCTGCTAGCTTATGTCTCATGTTAAGCCTACTCCACGGCCTGATCGTCTTTGAGGAAGCCCTTTTCCTGCATCTTCTGACGAAGTTCGTCCAGGCTCTTCTCCCCGAAATTGCGGATCGACATGACAGCCGTTTCACCCTTGTCGAGCAATTCGAGAACGTCGCCGACCGTGGTAATCCCGGTCCGCTTGAGCGAATTGAAAACGCGCACCGATAGATCAAGAGCCTCGACGGGCGTCTCGGCCAGCTCGCTCGATATGCGACTGCCGCCCACCTCACGCTCAACGACGACCGTCAACATCTCTTCGTTGATCCCGGCGATCAGGCGCAGATGATCAATGATGAGTTTGGCGGAGGTGCCGAGCGCCTTTTCCGGTGAGAGACTTCCATCAGTCCAAATCTCCAAGACCAGCCTGTCATAATTGGTGCTCTGACCGACCCGCGCCGATGTCACTTCCCAGTTGACACGCTTCACCGGGCTGTAGATGGCATCTATTGGAAGCTCACCGATCGGCATGTGTCCGCTGTGCTCGTTTGCCGGGGAGTAACCGCGACCTCGCTCCACGGTAAACTCTATGTCGAGCCTGGTCTTGGAATTGTCCACGGTAAAGAGATAGAGCTCCGGATTGACAATTTCCACTTCGGCCGGCGTAACGATGTCCGCGGCGGTGACCGTGCCTTCTCCGCGGACCTCCAGGTGCATACGCGTGCTATCGACGCCCTCCAGTTTTAGCCGGATCTGCTTGATCTGAAGTGTCACCTGGATGACATCCTCGCGGACGCCCGGGATATCGCTGAATTCGTGCAGGACATCACCGACCCGGATGCTCGTAATTGCCGCGCCATCGAGGGACGACAAGAGCACCCGACGCAAGGCGTTGCCGAGCGTCACGCCATAGCCTCGCTCCAGCGGGCTGATTATGAACTTGCCGTAGTTCCGGGCTTCTGCCTCGCGCTCGATCTTAGGCATAACCATGTTCGCGATCCCGGTCACGATTCACCTCTCCCTTTGCAGCAGCGGCGGGTCATGTTACGCCCCACGCACGTACAAACCGGCCTTCCCAGCCGGCTATCGCCGCGAATAGTATTCAATGATAAGTTGCTCGTTGAGGGTACCTTCAATTTCGGCGCGATCAGGCATGCGAGACACGGCTCCCTGCATCTTGCCAAGGTCGCGGTTCAGCCAGGCAGGCGATGTCCGCTTTTCTGCAAACGAGGGGAGCTCCTTGAAGTAAGTGAGACTGCCGGACCCACCCCGGATGCCAATCTCATCGCCCTGTTTGAGAAGCATCGAAGGGACATCGGTCCGCCGACCGTTTACCATGAAGTGACCATGCGTTACCAGAACTCGCGCCTGGGGTCGGCTCGACGCAAAGCCAAGCCGGAACACGACGTTGTCGAGCCGGGACTCAAGAATCTGCAACAAATTCAGGCCGGTCAATCCGCGCCTGCCCAGGGCAGTCTCGTAGTAGCGCCTGAACTGGCGCTCCAGCACGCCATAGACCCGGCGGGCCTTCTGTTTGGCGCGCAGCTGCTTCGCAAAGTCCGATCCGCCGCTTCGATTGGCCCCGCGAGTGCGGCCGGCCGTCTTGCCGTGCTGACCCGGCGCGAAACTGCGCTTCTCGAAGGAGCACTTCGCCGTGAAGCAGCGCTCACCCTTCAAGTAGAGTTTCTCCCCTTCACGCCGGCACAGCTTGCAGACGGGACTGAGTGTCTTTGCCATATGCTACTTACCTCCCAAAATCATACACGGCGCTTCTTCGGCGGCCGGCAGCCATTGTGCGGTATGGGTGTGATATCCGACATCGAGCGAACCCTGAGGCCCAACGACTGCACGGCGCGAATTGCGTTTTCGCGCCCAGGTCCAGGACCCTTCACAAACAGGTCAACCTCCTGGACTCCCAACTGCTGGGCAGCCTTAATCGCCTGCTCCGCGGCAAGGCGCGCGGCGAAGGGTGTGCTCTTTCGGGAACCCTTGAAGCCCGCCGAACCGGCGGAGCCCCACGCAATTGTGTTGCCCTCGGTATCGGTGACCGTCACGATCGTATTGTTAAAGGTTGCATAGATATGCACCTGTCCTGACGAGACGTTGCGTTTGACCTTCTTGGCACCACCAGCGGCGCGACGCGCGGACCTTACGCTCTGAGGCATATTGCATCCACTCCTGTACTACTTCTTGCCACCGCGCCGACGACCGCGCCCGGCGACTGTCTTCTTGGTTCCCTTGCGGGTCCGCGAATTCGTGCGGGTGCGCTGACCACGGACCGGCAGGTTGCGACGATGACGCAGCCCGCGATAAGATCCGATCTCGATCAAGCGTTTGATATTCATCTGCTGCTCGCGCCGCAGATCCCCCTCCACCTTGTAGTTCTTGGTAATGAACTCACGGATAGCCGTGACCTCTGACTCGGTCAAGTCCTTGATGCGCGTGTCGGGATTGACCTGAGTGGCAGCCAGGATCTTCTGGGAACGGGTTGACCCAACGCCGAAAAGATATCTAAGTCCTATTTCCACGCGCTTGTTGCGCGGCAGATCAACGCCTTCGATTCTTGCCATGGGCCACCTTATCCTTGTCGCTGCTTGTGCTTTGGATTCTCACAGATGACATACACGCGTCCCTTGCGCCGGACAAACCGGCACTTCGCGCAGCGTTTTCGTACAGAAGGACTCACTTTCATGAAAGCATCTCCGATACAGCAAGCTTGGTCGACAAACAGTTAATTATACAGGCTTTCTTTACCTACGTCCAGCGATCATGGCACGGTCAGGATCATCGGTTCCGCGTCCGTGACGGCCACGGTGTGCTCAAAGTGAGCCGTGAGCGATCCATCCGCCGAAACCACCGTCCATTGATCCCGCAAAACACGCGTCTGGCTCGTTCCGACCAGCACCATGGGCTCGATGGCGATCGTCATGCCGGCCCGCAGGGGGATGCCGGTACCGGCCTCTCCAAAGTTCGGCACCATAGGCGCCTCATGCATCTGGCGGCCTACACCGTGGCTGGTGTACTCGCGCGTCACCTGGTAACCGCGACTCTCAGCATAGCCCTGGATCGCTGCAGAGATATCGCCAGTGCGCTTGCCCGGCCGCATCTGCTGGATCGCGGCCTCCAGTGCACCCTCGGTAGTCTCCAGAAGCTGGCGGGCGGCCGCACCAATCTCACCGACCCCGGCCGTGAACGCCGCGTCCCCGACAAAGCCCTTCCAGACAGTGCCACTATCCACGGAAACGATGTCGCCGGCACGCAGGATGCGTTTCTTGCCCGGGATTCCGTGCACCAACTCCTCGTTGACGCTGGTGCAAATCGAGGCCGGGTATGGCGGGTGGCCGTAGCCTTTGAAAGGCGAGTAGCAGCCGTGCCGCTTGAGTACTTCGTCGGCAGCGGCGTTCAGGTCACCAGTCGAAATCCCGGGCGCAATAAGCGACCTGACCGTACTAAGCACTTCGGCGTTGATGCGCCCAGCTTCGCGCATGACCTGCAGCTCTTCCTGGCTCTTCAAGTGGATTGGGGAACCGGAACTCATCTACTCGGTCTTCCTAATCGCCGCCAGCAGCGCCGCCGTGACGTGCTCGATGTATTGATCCCCGTTGATCTCGACCAGCTTATTGCGTGCGCGGTAGTATTCGACCAACGGGGTCGTCTGATCTAAATAGACCTGGATCCTCTTGCCCACGGTCTCAGCCGTATCGTCCGCCCGCTGGTAAAGCTCCGAGCCATCGATGTCGCACTTGCCAGGCACCTTCGGAGGACTGTACTCCTGATGAAAGACGTGTCCGTGGGCCCGACACGTCAACCGCCCGGTAATCCGCTTTATCAGGATTTCGGGCGCCGCCGTGATGTAGGGCACCAAGTTCACCTGCGCGGAGAAGCCCTTCAACATTCTTTCTAGAGCCGTGGCCTGATCGGGTGTGCGCGGAAAACCATCCAAGATGGCCCCGGCCGCGCAGTCCGGCTCGGCAAGCCGATCCGCCAACATGGCAACGGTCAGGTCGTCGGGAACGAGGTCGCCACTGTCCATGTAGGCCTGCGCACGCTTTCCAAGTTCCGTTTGTCGCCGCATGTTTTCGCGGAAGAGGTCTCCCGACGATACATGGGGCAAGGAGATCTCATGCGAAAGGAGCTCGGCCTGGGTTCCTTTGCCGACCCCTGGGGGTCCGAGTAGCACGATGAAGAACGCCATGTCCCGAGTTCCTCCTGGCTTCAGCGCACCAGCAGGGAGTCCTGGTAGCCGTGGAGCTTGAGCTCTGCGTCGATATTAAGGAACACATCGCGGACGACCCCCACGACGATCAGCAGACCGGCCGAGGAAACTAGAAACAGGCCAGAGCTGGTGGAAGCAGAGGCAACATTGAACAAGGCCAGGAGCTTGCTCAATGGGTACGGCATGGCCGCCACGAGTCCGAGGAACACGGCCCCAGGCAGGGTTATGCGAGTCTGGACGCGATTAAGGTACTTCTGAGTCGGATCTCCGGCGTGCACCCCCGGGATCTGGGCTCCAACTTTCTTGAGGTTGTCGCCATAATTCTGCTGCTCGAAGAGGACCGAGGTGTAGAAGAACGTGAAGGATACGACCATCAGGAAATAGAGCAACCAGTACGCCCAGTTATTGGTGCCCGTGCCGCCCAATGTGCTCTGGACTCCGAGTGCCAGATTCTTGACGAATGGACTGGAGGAGCCAGTGAAGTAGCTGGCGATAATCGCTGGAAATTGCAGAATGGCACTCGCAAAAATGAGTGGAATCATACCGGCCAGGTTCACCATCAGAGGCAGGGTACCCTTCACCGGCATCGACATGCGGCTACCCATGCGGCGGCCCGGATACATCACAGGAACATTGCGCCGACCCTGCTGCACAAATACAATGGCGAAAATGACAAGCACTATCACGACAAGGGTGAATATCATCATGAAAGCGGCGGTGGATGGGTCGGCCAGCAAACGTCCCAGATTGGCCGGCATACGCGCAACGATGCCCGCAAAGATCACAAGCGAGAGCCCCTGCCCTCGAATGCCGTACTCAGAGATCAGCTCCCCCAGCCAGATGGCAAACATGGTGCCTGCGGTCATCGCCAGCAGTACTGTCGTTGACTCCAGCCACAAGCTGCTGCTGAAACCAAACGGCAGTATGACTTGATTCAGTGCCTGCACCGACAGGGAATTGAAGATATTGATCTGCCCAATCGCAGACAGGGCAGCCATCGGGACGGAGAGGAAGTAGGTCCAGCGCTCCATCCACTGGCGGCCTTCCCGTGGATCTTCCTGCATTCTGCGCTGGAGTGCCGGAATGATTGGTATCAGCAACTGCAGAATAATCTGGGCCGTGATATAGGGATAGACTCCCATGGAGAGCAAGGAGAAGTTGGATACGGTGCCGCCTGAGAGAAGATCCAGGAATCCAAGGAAACCGCCTGATCCGGCGCCGCTTGACCGAAACGCCTTTAAGGCCGTGAAGTCGACCCCGGGAACAGGAACATTGGCAGCAAGTCGATACAACGCCAAGATGCCGAGCGTGATGAGCAACTTCCGGCGGATATCCTCGGACTTCCACAGATAGCGCCAGCCAGAGAACGCGGATTTCATAACAAGACCTCTTGACGCCGTTCCTTATCCGATGGCCTCGACGGATCCGCCCGCAGCCTGGATCTTGGCCGTGGCTGCCGCCGTAACCCGATGGACTCGAACCTTGAGCGCGATGGTAAGTTCGCCGCGTCCCAAGACCTTGACAGGTTCGCCGATGGCGCGAAGCAGGTGAGCAGCCGCAAGCGTTTCCGGCGTGACTTCGGAGTCGGGCTTGAAGACCTGGGCCAACTGATCCAGATTGACTTCGTTGTACCTCGTACGATGAGGCGGCGTGAACCCTTCGCCCCGCATGAAAGGCAGCCGGCGATAGAACGGCAGGTTGCCTCCCTGACGGTAGATCCGGCCACCCTCGCCGGAGCGTGAGCCTTGGCCCTTGGTGCCGCGGCCAGCCGTTTTGCCCTGACCGGCAGAAATGCCGCGGCCAACGCGTCGTCGATTCTTCTTGGAACCCGCATTCGGGACTAGCTCGTGCAATTTCATTCCGACCTACTCCTGAATTTTGAGAAGATGAACCACGCTGGTCAACATGCCGCGAAGCGCCGGAGTATCGTTATGCTCCACCGTCTGGTGCATGCGTTTCAAACCGAGCGCCCTGACCGTGGCCTTCTGCCGCTTGTTGAAGCCGATAGGGCTACGGATCAAAGTGACCCGCACGGTTTTTCCCCCTGAATCCTTCTTAGGCATGCTGCTTCCTCCGTTCCCAAAATGGCAGGAGCTCTTCAAGCTTTTTGCCGCGGCGCGAAGCCTCGTCCTGTGCCGAACGCAGCTGCTTTAATGCGGCCACGGTCGCTGTCACTACATTCAGGACGTTGGCCGAGCCCATGGACTTCGTTAGAATGTCACGGACCCCGGCGACCTCGAGCACGGCGCGAACGCCCCCGGCCGCGATCACACCGGTTCCGGCGGAGGCGGGCTTGATGAAAACCCGTGCCCCGCCAACGACGCCCAAGGCCTGATGTGGGATCGTGGTGCCGGAGAGATTCACGAGTGCCATATTCTTACGAGAACGCTCAGAGGCCTTACGCATGGCGTCTGGGACGGAGTTGGCCTTGCCTGTGCCCACGCCGACCGTGCCGTGCTTATCACCTACCACGACCGTCACGCGAAATCGAAAGCGGCGTCCGCCTTTCACGACTTTTGCGACGCGCGGCGATCTCAATCACCCGTTCTTCGAACGCGTCAGGTGCCTCAAAGCGCTGTTGTGTTCGTCTCGTTTCAACCATCTACCACTCCACCTGGCCTAGAATTGGAGGCCAGCCTGACGCGCGCTCTCGGCAAGGGCCTTGACGCGCCCAATGTACTGGTAACCGCCGCGGTCAAAGACGACCGTCTGTATGCCTTTGGCTTTGGCACGCTCTGCAACGGCCTGTCCCACGACCTTGGCCTGTTCAGATTTCTTCAGGCCATCCACCTTGCTGCGCAGTTCTCGATCCACCGACGAGGCAGAGACCAAGGTGCGCCCGGCAACATCGTCGATGATCTGGGCGTAGATGCCGACAACGCTCCGGAAGACATTGAGGCGCGGCCGGTCTGCCGTGCCGGACACTTTGAGTCGGACCCGCCGGTGTCGGCGATGGCGAGCCACCGTACGAGATCTCTTGGCCATTACTTCACGGCTCCTTTTCCAGCCTTGCCAGCCTTGCGGCGAATGTGCTCCCCAAGGTAGTGGAGACCTTTGCCATGGTAGGGCTCCGGCGGCCTTACTTTGCGAATGTTTGCAGCCGTCTGTCCGACGAGCTCCTTGTCATACCCGCTAACCTTGATCTGGCGGGTCTTCTGATCCGATTCGAACGAAACGCCGGCCGGCGGCGCCATCGTCACCGGATGCGAATAACCCACATGCAGCGACAGGTTCTCGCCCTGCATCTCGGCGCGGTAACCCACGCCGTCCACCTCCAATACGATCACCCAGCCCTGGCTGACGCCATGGACCATGTTGGCGAGCAGTGCGCGGGTAGTACCATGCAACGCGCGTTCGGCGGGCACATCGGAGTGCCTCGTGACAACCAACTCGTCGGCTTCCATGGCGATGCCAATGGCATCCGAGAACGTTCGATGCAGCTCCCCTTTGGGCCCCTTCACGCGCACCGTGGAACCATCGAGATTCACGGTTACGCCGCCAGGAACCTTAACCGGTAAGCGTCCAATGCGAGACACGATCTACCTCCTGTTGACTACCAGACCTTGCAGAGGATCTCGCCACCCACGCCCAACTGACGGGCACGGGCGCCGGTCATCACGCCCTTCGGAGTGGAGAGGATCGCGACGCCCAGACCGGAAAGCACCCAAGGAATCTCGGTCTTCTTCGTGTACACCCGCCTGCCGGGCGAACTGACGCGGCTAATTCCGCTCAAGACCGCGCGGCGCTCGCGCCGCTCCCCCACGTACTTAATCTTCAGCCGCAGGATCTTGAAACTGGTCTTTTCAGCATCCACAACGTCGAAACTTTCCAAGAATCCCTCGTCCTTAAGGATTTTGGCTATCTCCGCCTTGATTTTGGAACTGGGCATGGCAACCTGAGCCTGGCCAGCCATAATCGCATTTCGAACCCGCGTCAGCATGTCGGAAATCGGATCATTCATTGTCATGAGGTCACCTCCACCGGCTACCAGGAAGCCTTGACGACGCCGGGGATTTTGCCCTGGAGCGCCAATTCGCGGAAGCAGATCCGACATAGACCAAAGCGCCGGATGTAACCGCGCGGCCGCCCGCAGCGCTGACAGCGATTCCGCACTTGAACCGGATTACGCCGACGGAGTTCCCGAAACTGCATGCACTTCTTCGCCATACCCTATGCTTCCTTCTTTCCGAATGGCATTCCAAGCAGCCGCAGGAGCGCGCGTGCTTTTTCGTCCGTTCCTGCGGAAGTCACGATCGTGACCTCCATGCCTCGCAGCTTGTCGATCTTGTCGTATTCGATCTCGGGGAAGACGAGTTGATCGCTCAGCCCTAGTGTGTAGTTGCCCCGGCCGTCAAATGCATTGGCCGAAACACCGCGAAAATCGCGGACGCGTGGCAAGGCGATATTCAGCAATCGATCAAGGAATGCCCACATGCGCTCGCCCCTCAGTGTCACCTTGGCGCCAATGAGCCGGCCTTCCCGCAGCTTGAAATTGGCGATACTCTTCCGTGCCTTCGTGGTGACGGGCTTCTGCCCAGTGATGGTCGTCAGGTCACTCACGGCCGCCTCCAGCGCCTTGGGGTTATCCAAGGCTTCGCCGGCGCCAATATTGACGACCACTTTCTCCAACCTCGGAACTTCCATCATGTTCTTCAGTTCGAAGGCTTTGGCCAGCGCCGGGGCAATTTCCTTCTGGTAACGTTCGCGCATTTTGTTCATGGCTTGGTCTCCGGTGCCTAATCCACCAACTGTCCGCAATTCTTGCAAACGCGGTGCGCACCGGTCTCATCTCGCTGGACTCCCACGCGGGCGGCTTTGCTGCACTTGGGGCAAACAAGCATCACGTGAGCGACGTCGATCGGACCCTCGAACTGGATGCGACCCGCCTGGATCTGGCGGCCGGCCTGTGTCTGCATCTGGCGCTGGTGCTTTGTGCGGATGTTGACTCCCTGCACGACCACGCGACGGTCGGAGGTCATGACATTGATGACCTCGCCCCGTTTTCCCTTGTCTTCCAGGCGCCCGCTGATAATCTCCACGGTATCGCCTTTGCGGATCTTGATCCTCATTCAGAAATCTCCTGCCCGCCTAAAGCACTTCCGGCGCCAACGACACAATCTTCATGTATTGTTTGTCACGAAGTTCGCGGGCAACCGGGCCGAAAATGCGGGTGCCGCGCGGGTTCTGCGTGTCCGGCTCCAGGATGACCGCGGCGTTGTCGTCAAAGCGAATATAGGAACCGTCGTCACGCCTCCACTCTTTTGTCAGACGCACGAGCACGGCGTGAACGACTTCGCCCTTCTTAACGGCGCCCTGGGGCGTGGCAGACTTGACCGTGGCAACGACTACGTCACCGATTCGGCCGTACCGCCGGCTAGAGCCGCCGAGGACATGGATAACCAGGAGTTCGCGGGCGCCGCTGTTATCTGCCACCCGCAGACGGGATTCGTGCTGGATCATGAGGACGCTGCCTCCTCAGAGGGAGTTGGTGCTGCCACCGGAAGGTCGGCCGCTGCAACGGCCTCCACGCCGGAATCCGCCGTGCGAGTTTCGCGATGAAGGACGGCTTCGACGACCCAGCGCTTATCCCGGGAAAGCGGCCTGGACTCCACGATCTTCACTTCATCGCCGACCTGGCACCCGATTTCGTCGTGGGCCTTCACGCGGTTGCTGGAGTACACCACTTTCCGGTACAACGGGTGCCGGTACTTGCGGACAATCTCCACGACCACGGTCTTGGTCATCTTGTTGCTGGTGACTTTGCCAACCACGCGCCGACGACTGTTCATGATTTGCCTTCTTGCGCCGTCTGGCGCATGCCTTGGTTCAAAATGGTCTCCATGCGGGCGATATCGCGGCGCAACCAGCGCAGGCGGCTGCTATCCGTCAGCTGCCCCGTAACTTGCTGGAAACGTAATTTCATCAACTCTTCCCGCGCATCCGAAAGTTTGGACGTGATCTGTTCAAGCGGCATGGCGCGAATTTCTTCGGTTTTCATGATTACCTACTCTCCCGCCGGTCGCCCACTTACGATCCTGGTCTTGATCGGAAACTTGTATTGCGCACCACGCAGTGCCGCAAGAGCCTGCACAGCCGGCAGGCCGCCCACCTCGAACATGATTCGACCGGGCTTCACAACCGCCACGTAGTACTCCACGCCACCTTTACCTGAACCCATTCGGGTCTCCGGCGGGCGGTGGGTGTAGGCCTTGGCAGGAAAGATGCGGATCCATACCTTGCCGCGCCTTTTCATTTCACGAACGATAACCCGGCGCGCCGCCTCAATCTGACGGGCAGTGATCCAGGCGGGCTCCAAAGCCATCAGGCCAAATTCGCCGAAGGACACCTCTGCCCCCCGCAGCGCCTTGCCGCGCATGCGACCGCGCATTTGTTTTCGCCACTTGACACGTTTGGGCATCAACATAATCAAAATCCTACGAAAGTAATTCCTCCTGGAAGGCGTTCATGGCACCCGCCGCCCAGAAATCCGATCGATGCTCGTGTTTCTCTCTTACTCGCTGACGTAGACGCCTTCCGTCGACTTAACCTTGTCTTCAGCCTCGGGGGCGACTTCACCCCGATAGATCCACACCTTGACCCCGATTTGGCCGTAGGTCGTGCGCGCCTCGGTCCTGGCAAAGTCAATGTTGGCCCGCAGCGTTTGGAGCGGCACGCGCCCGTCCCGCAACCAAACATCGCGTGACATTTCGGCGCCTCCAAGGCGCCCACCTACCATGATCTTGATCCCCTCGGCACCCTGACGCATGGCCTGTTGGATGGCACGCTTCATTGCGCGCCGGTAGGCGATCCTGCGCACGAGCTGATCCGCGACGTTGCGCGCTACCAGGGTGGCGTCGGTGTCAGGAGACGAGACTTCCTTGACATCCAAATCGATCTTCTTGCCAACCAAGGTCTCAAGTGAGGCCCGGATTCGCTTGACGCCTTCGCCTTTACGACCAATCAGTATGCCCGGTTTTGCCGTGTGGATCGCGATCCGGACTTTGCCCGGGAAGCGCTCGATATCGATCCGCGAAATGCCGGCCCTGCCGTTCAGCACCATCTCTGGCAGCTCCCGCCGCAACGACATGGCCTGGGCATTGACGGCAGCGCCGCCCTTGGACGTGCCACCCATCAGGACGTAGCGAATGGCAAAATCCTGATGAAGCTGTTCGCGATAGGTTTTTCCTTCTGCGAACCAACGCCCTTGCCAAGGCTGATTGATCCCCAAGCGCATACCGATCGGATGTACTTTGCGGCCCATTATGCGTTCAGTCCTTTCTCATGACCCGCGCTCGCGCAGGACGACCGTTATGTGCGATTGACGCCGCAGGATCGGCTTGAAACGCCCGCGCGCTCCGAACCGCCGCCACTTGCGGGTGGGCGCCTCGTTGGCAAAAATCTGGGCAACGTACAGCTCATCCCGACTTACTCCGAAATTCTCCTCGGCGTCGGCGACGGCCGACTTGAGCAGTTTCAGAACTGGCGCACCAGCCCTCTTGTTTACAAGCCGCAGGTTCTCCAGCGCCTGGTTGGCACCGAGACCCCGAACCGTATCAATCACCAGACGCACCTTCTGGGCGGACTGGGGCAAGAACGTCACTTCGGCCTTGATGTCGTGAGTCATGGCTTGGCCTGCGGGGCAGCGGCCGCCGGTGCGGCGGACGTGACCTTCTCTGCCGTTTGGTGTCCGCGGAAGGTTCTAGTCGGGGCAAATTCGCCCAGGCGATGGCCCACCATGTTTTCCGTGATGTAGATCGGAACGTGGCGGCGGCCATCGTGAACGGCAATGGTGTGCCCCACCATCTGAGGGAAGATCACGCTGGCGCAACTCCATGTACGAATGACTTTCTTGTCACCCTTCTGATTCATGGCCTCGACTCGCTGGAGGAGTTTCGGTTCCACGAAAGGGCCCTTCTTCAAGGAACGTGACATATGTACCTCTGAACCTTCGCGCCTAACGCCTAGTCTTGCTGCGACGCCGGACTATGTATCGGTCGCTGGCCTTGTTGCGGCGTGTCCGATAACCCAATGTAGGTTTGCCCCAGGGACTCTTGGGCCCCGGCAGACCGATCGGCTGCCGTCCCTCGCCGCCACCGTGAGGATGATCGCGCGGAGACATAGCCGACCCTCGCACCGTTGGACGAATGCCCTTGTGGCGCTTGCGCCCAGCCTTGCCCAGCTTAATGTTTCCGTGATCCACATTTCCCAAGGTGCCCACCGTGGCAAGACATACCTGCCTTACCAAGCGAACTTCGCCGCTCGGCAAACGGATTTGAGCAAAGTCGCCCTCCTTGCCAAGCAATTGCGCAGAGCCACCAGCTGCCCGGACGATCTGACCGCCTCGGCCTTCCTTCAATTCGATGTTATGGATCAGCGTCCCGACTGGAATATTGGAGATCGGAAGGCAATTGCCAGAGCGGATCTCGGCATTCGGCCCGGACATCAAAGTGTCGCCCACCTTCAGTTCAAGGGGCGCGAGGATGTAGCGCCTTTCACCATCCGCGTAGTTCAGCAGCGCAATCCGGGACGTGCGGTTGGGATCATATTCAATGGACGCCACTATGGCGGGTATGCCAGGCTTGTCACGCTTGTAGTCAAGAATCCGCATCATGCGGCGATGGCCGCCGCCGCGGTGCCTGACCGTCACGCGGCCGTAGACATTGCGCCCGCCATGCCGCCTCAGCGTTGCCGTCAACGACCGCTCAGGCGTCGAGCGGGTAATCTCCTCAAATGTGTACGTCGTCATCCCCCGCTGACCGGGAGTGGTGGGCTTGTATTTCTTTACCGCCATCACTTCACCCCTTCAAAGATCTCGAGGGTCTGGCCCTCCGCCAACGTCACAATGGCCTTCTTGAAGCCACTCTTGCGCACCAGCAGCCGCCTCGAGCGAGATCGGCGCCCGCGTTTTGCCGGCGTGTTCATAACGTTCACGCGCAAGACCTCCACGTCGAACAAGGTCTCGACCGCGTCCTTGACCATCGTCCGAGTGGCATGCTTTTCCACCTCAAAAGAGTACTGCGTCAACTTGCCGGACTGGTAGCTCGTTTTCTCAGTCACCAGGGGCCGACGAAGCACTTCATAAATGTTGGTCACCGGCTAGCTACTCCTTCCCCAAGTGCGCTGCCAGAACATCCAGCGTCTTAAGTGGCACCACCACTTTCTCATACGCCAGCAGATCGCGAACATTGATGTACGACGCAAGGAGGATCTTGGTGTCGGGAATGTTTCCCCCCGCACGTGTAGTGCGATCATAGGCATCGTCTTTGGCAGCCATCAGGATCAGCGCCGTGGAGTTTCCGACGAGGGCATTGAGGGCGGCCACCATGGACCGTGACTTGAGACCCTCGAAGTTCAGCTCGTCCACAATCACAAGTCCCGAGTTGGCAGCACGGGCCGACAGCGCGCTGCGGAGGGCGGCGCGGCGCATCTTGCGCGGCATCGCCTGCTCGTAACTGCGTGGATGTGGGGTATGGATCCGCCCACCGCCGACCCACTGGGCCGCGATCGTCGATCCCTGGCGAGCTCGACCGGTGCCCTTCTGCTTCCATGGCTTGCGACCTCCGCCCGCCACTTCGCCACGCACCTTCGTTTGGTGCGTACCCAGCCGGGCATTGGCCATCTGACGCTGGAAAGCCTGGTGCATCAGGTCCTTGTTTACCTTGGCCTCAAACACGGCGGCAGGGAGCTCAACCTGCTTGATTTTCTCGCCCTGAATGTTCACGACGTCGACTTTCATTGCTGCTGTCCCTCGGCCCGCGGCGCCCGCTGTTTGCGGCTTTCCTTCACCATGACGAGGCTGCCTTTTCCGCCGGGTACCGCACCATTGAGGCCGATAAGGTTGCGACCGGCATCGATGAGAACGACCCGCAGGTTCTGAGCGGTCACGCGCTCCATGCCCATGTGACCTGCCCTTCTGGAGCCCCGATAAACGCGGCCAGGCGTCGTACCAGAGGAATTGGATCCGGGGGCCCGGTTTCGGTCGGAGGTGCCGTGGGTGGCGTCCATTCCGTGGAAGTGGTGTCGCTTGACCACGCCGGCAAAGCCCTTGCCCCGGCTGACACCGACCACGTCGACTTTTTCACCCACTGAGAAGGCCTCCACGGTGAGCTTATCGCCTATGTTCACGCTCGGACTCTTGGCGCGAAACTCCCGGAGAAACTTCAGTGGCGGGATCTTGTTGACGTTGAGGTGGCCGCGCTCGCCGCCTGTCAATCGTTTGGGGTGGATCTCGCTGAACCCCAACTGCACAGCTGTGTACCCCTCCTTCTCGGGGGAACGGACCTGTGTAACGTAACATGGCCCAGCTTCAATGAGCGTCACCGGAAAGGCGACACCTTGCTCATCGAAGACCTGGGTCATGCCGATCTTCTTGCCAATCAGCCCTTTTAGCATGGTCAGTTTTTCTCCTTCGAGTCTTCGTTCGAGACTGTCAGACGGGGCTACGTCTGCATCATCTCTGGCGAGCGCAGTCACACGGCGGTGCGGGACGGTATGTGTATTGTCGTCCCGCAGGGACCGTTCTTGCGCGGCCTCTCAGTTAGACTGGAACCTGCCTGGAAAGCCAATCCTGGCGGGCGGGGCTTTGCCGACTAAATCTTGATTTCGATGTCGACGCCCGCCGGCAAGTTCAGGCGCATCAACATATCAATTGTCTTGGAATCGGGATCCAGGACGTCGATCAAACGATTGTGGGTTCGGATTTCAAAGTGCTCGTGCGAATCCTTGTCGATGAACGGAGAACGACGTATTGTAAATCGTTCTATCTTGGTTGGCAAGGGCACGGGCCCCACGACTTGGGCGCCGGAACGCTCGGCCGTTTCCACGATGCGCTTGGCCGATTGGTCAAGAACACGATGGTCGTAGGCCTTGAGACGGATGCGGATCTTTTGCTTGGCCATGTCTCACCTACTCCAGGATCTTGGTGACAACACCCGCGCCGACCGTCAGGCCGCCTTCGCGAATGGCAAACTTCGACCCCTGCTCCAATGCCACCGGCACAATCAACTGCACCGTCAGATTGATGTCGTCCCCCGGCATCACCATCTCCACCCCTTCCGGCAGCGTGATGTCCCCCGTCACGTCCATCGTCCGGATGTAGAACTGCGGCCGATATCCCGTGAAGAAGGCCTTGTGCCGCCCGCCTTCCTCTTTCTTCAGCACGTACACCTGCGCCAGAAACTTCTTGTGCGGCGTGATGCTCCCCGGCTTGGCAATCACCTGCCCGCGTTCCACGTCCGTCCGCTCGATGCCTCGCAGCAGCAACCCCAGGTTGTCTCCCGCGATCCCCTCATCCAGTGACTTGTGGAACATCTCCACACCCGTCACCACCGAACTCGAGTTCTTCTCGTGCAGCCCGATGATCTCCACCGGTTCCCCCACCTTCACCTTCCCACGGTCCACTCGCCCCGTCACCACCGTCCCGCGCCCCTTGATCGAGAACACATCCTCCACCGACATCATGAACGGCTTGTCCACATCCCGCTTCGGCTCCGGTATGTACTCGTCGATCACCCGCAGCAACTCCCGGATCGACGCATACTCCGGCGCATTCGGGTCCGTCGAGGTGCTGTCCAACGCCTGCTTCGCACTCCCCCGTACGATCGGCGTCGTCTCCCCCGGAAATCCCTGCTTCGTCAGCAGTTCCCGCAGTTCCAACTCCACCAACTCCAGCAGCTCCGGGTCGTCCATCATGTCCGTCTTGTTCAGGTACACCACGATCGACGGAACTTCCACCTGCCGCGCCAGCAGTACGTGCTCGTGCGTCTGCGGCATCGGCCCGTCCGGCGCCGCCACCACCAGAATCGCCCCGTCCACCTGTGCCGCTCCCGTGATCATGTTCTTGATGTAGTCCCGGTGCCCCGGCATGTCCACGTGCGCATAGTGCCGCTTGTCCGTCTCATACTCCACGTGCGCGATGTTGATCGTGATCCCACGCGCCTTTTCCTCCGGCGCATTATCGATGCTGTCGTACGCCCGGTACTCCGCATTCCCCAGCATCTGACTCACTTTCGTGATCGCCGCCGTCAGCGTCGTCTTCCCGTGATCAATGTGCCCCATCGTCCCCACATTCAGATGCGGCTTCTTCCTCTCATACTTCTGCTTCGCCATGATGAACTCCTCGTATTCGAAAAAGAACGAAAGCTAGGCTCGAACGACTTCCTCTGCGACCGACTGCGGTATAGGCGCGTAGTGGTCAAACTCCATGCTAAAGACGCCGCGCCCCTGGGTGGCGGAACGCAACTCCGTGGCATACCCAAACATGGTGGCCAAAGGTACAGTAGCCCGCACGGCCTGTGCGTTTCCTGGTCTGACTTCCATGCCCTGGATGTTGCCGCGGCGGGAGCTGATTTGACCCAGCACTTCTCCCAGAAATTCCTCAGGGACAACCACCTCGACTTTCATGGTCGGTTCCAGCAGGACTGGCCCACCCCTCTGAACACCCTCCTTGAAGGCCATGGAAGCCGCTACCTTGAATGCCATTTCATTCGAGTCGACTTCGTGGAATGAACCATCAAAAAGGGTGACCTTCAAGTCCGTCACGGGGTACCCCGCGATAACGCCGCTATCCGCGGCCTCCTTGACGCCCTTCTCCACGGCGGGGATGTATTCTCGAGGAACCGCGCCACCGACAACCCCGTTTTCAAAGATCAAGCCGGATCCGCGCTGGCCTGGTTCAAGCGATATGACGACGTGGCCGTACATCCCCCGGCCACCGGACTGTTTCACGTACTTGTGGTTGACTTCGGGAACAACCCGCGTAATTGACTCCCGATATGCAACACGCGGCGCGCCGACGTTTGCCTGAACGCGAAATTCACGCAACATACGGTCGATGATAATATCGAGGTGCAGTTCCCCCATACCCGAGATAATCGTTTGTCCAGTATTCTCGTCCGACCGCACGCGGAAGGTTGGGTCCTCTTCCGAGAGCTTACGGAGAGCCTCTCCCATCTTCTCCTGATCGGCTGTGCTCTTGGGCTCAATCGCAATCGAGATAACCGGCTCAGGAAAGGAGATATTCTCCAGAACGATAAGCTTGTTGTCACACAGTGTGTCACCGGTGAAGGTATCCTTGAAGCCTAGGGCGGCCCCAATGTCCCCGGCGCGCACCTCGGTGACGTCCTCCCGACGATCCGCATACATGCGGATCAAGCGTCCAATGCGCTCCCGCTTGCCCTTCGTGGAATTCATCACCATTTGGCCCTGCGCGATCACGCCAGAATACACGCGGAAATAGGCGAGACGTCCGACGTAGGGGTCGGTGACAATCTTGAACACCAAGGCGCTCAAGGGTGCGTCGTCTTTTGCCTGCAGTTCGATGGTCTGCTCTTCGCTGCCCGGCTCGGCACCCATGACCGAGGGGATGTCCGCGGGCGAAGGCAGATAGTCGATGACGGCGTCGAGCAGGATCTGGACCCCCCTGTTTCGGAGCGACGAACCGCAGAATACTGGATATGCCCGATTCGCCAGAACGGATTCGCGCAATGCCGCCTTAAGCTCGTCCACGCTGATGTCGCCGCCTTCGAGGTAGCGCACCGTCAGTGAATCGTCCAGCTCGGCAACCTTCTCGACAAGCAGATGCCGCGCTTCTTCTGCGGCCTTCTGCATATCCGCGGGGATTGGCACCAACTTGGGATCTTTGCCAAGGTCGTCTTCCCAGATGACGCCTTGCATCGTCAGCAGATCGACCACGCCTTTGAAGCCCGCCTCACTTCCGATGGGCAACTGCATCGCGATTGGATTCGCGCCCAGACGATCGACTATCGTTTGAATCGTACGTTCCAGCGACGCCCCCACGCGATCCATCTTATTCACGAAGCAAATACGCGGAACCTTGTAACGATCCGCCTGCCTCCAAACCGTTTCGCTCTGAGGTTCCACGCCCTGCACGGCGTCGAAGACAACCACCCCGCCATCCAGCACCCGCAGGGATCGCTGGACCTCGGCGGTGAAGTCGATGTGACCAGGAGTATCAATCACGTTGATCTGATACCCCTTCCATTCGGCAGATATCGCTGCGGAAACAATCGTAATGCCGCGCTCGCGCTCTTGCGCCATCCAGTCAGTGACGGTGGTGCCATCATCGACCGAACCGATGCGGTGCGTCTTACCCGTATAGAATAGGATACGCTCCGTCGTCGTGGTTTTACCCGCGTCAATATGCGCAATGATTCCGATATTTCGATACTTCTCGAGAGGGTGCGTGCGCGCCATTATGACCTAAATGTCGTCCTAGATTTCCAAGCCTCGGATCATGACGGTTAGGTATCAGAACCGGTAATGAGAAAAGGCGCGATTGGCTTCCGCCATCTTGTGGGCCTCGTCGCGTTTCCGAATGGCTGCACCTGTTTCGTTCGAGGCATCGATTAGTTCCGAAGCGAGTTTGTCCGAGAATGACCGACCACCGCGCTCACGCGCCGCTGTCAGAAGCCAGCGGATGGCGAGCGTGGTACGACGCTCGGTCGGAACCTCCATCGGCACCTGATAGGTTGCGCCTCCGACGCGCCGAGGACGCACCTCCATGGCAGGGCTGACATTCCTCAAAGCGGAATCAAAGACCTCCAAGGGATCTTTCTGCGCGCGCTCCTTGATGAGGTCCATGGCCTTGTAGGTTATGCGCAATGCCGTGCTTCTTTTTCCACGCTTCATGATGTGCTGCACCATCGTTTGGAGCTGCAGGCTGTTGTAACGCGTGTCCGGCGTGATCGGCCGGAGTTCTGGGGTTCCTCGTCTCATGGATAGTCTCCGTCAGGTTACTTGGGCTGCTTTGCCCCGTACTTCGAGCGGCCCTGCTTGCGGTTGGCCACGCCGGTTGTGTCAAGCGATCCTCGAACAATGTGGTAGCGGACGCCAGGCAAGTCCTTGACGCGACCACCTCTTACCAGGACCACTGAGTGCTCCTGGAGCTGATGACCTTCCCCAGGTATGTAGGCGGTGACCTCGAGGCCATTCGTAAGACGAACACGCGCGATTTTCCGGAGGGCCGAATTCGGCTTCTTGGGAGTCATGGTTCGCACAACTGTACAAACACCGCGCTTCTGGGGCGCACCCCGCAGCTGCCGCACTCGGCGCTGGCGGTGACTGTTAAGCGTGTATTGCAACGCCGGCGCCTTGCTCTTGGCTTTCTTGTTTTTGCGACCCCGGCGAATCATCTGGTTGATTGTAGGCATTGCGGCTCCGATCGTTAATTTTCACGCAATCTCTTTGCACATGAAATGAGGCCATCATTATCGTTTCTGATGGCCTCATGTATCGCTGCCACTGGTACGGCTCGATGCGCATTCGCCACGTGCTGCGCACGGCCTGGCTTTCAACACCGGAAACCGGATGTTCCATGGCGGAGACACCGATTTCCACGTTGCGCGCTACGTATCGCCGGGGCGGGAAGAAAACCGCTCAACTCGCGCACAATGGCAAATTAGTATAACATGCGTCATCCCGAGCGTCAAGAACTGGGCGGCCATCACCTGCGGCGATCATCCCGCATGACGCCCAAGTCCATCAAACCCGTGCCGAGTCTCGGCGGATGCGACTTCTCCTCATCCTTGCCGAATCGGACCACGTCGCCGCCCTCGTTGATGGCCTCCACGGCCAACCCAAGCGACTGCAGCTCCTTCACCAGAACGCGGAACGACGCCGGGATGCTGGGCTCCTCAATCGGCTCGCCCTTGACAATCGCCTCGTACGTGTTCACGCGGCCTTGCACATCATCGGACTTGACGGTGAGCATTTCCTGCAGCGTGTACGCGGCTCCGTAGGCCTCAAGAGCCCAGACTTCCATTTCGCCAAATCTCTGTCCACCAAATTGGGCTTTGCCACCAAGAGGCTGCTGGGTGACGAGACTATATGGGCCAGTCGAGCGCGCGTGGACCTTGTCCTCCACCAAGTGGTGCAGCTTGAGTATGGTCATGACTCCAACGGTGACCGGCTGATCGTACGGATGACCTGTCTTGCCGTCCCGTAGCAGTTGTTTGCCGAGTGTGGGCAGAGGCAGCCCCCTGTCCCGGGCGAGATCCTGGGCGGCTGAAAACAGTTCGGCATCGGACATCTTCTTGGTCTCGCCGAGGCTCTCCATCCACAATCGCAAACAGGCGCTGATCGCAACCTGATCCGCCTCTGCCGCCGGAATGTCGGCCTTGCCGTCAATCGGGGCCAGTATTGGCGCCGGGTCAACGCCGTGGTCGCGCAGCCATTCTGTCGCGGCCGCATGTCGTGCGTAGTCCACGTCGTTCAAGCTGTATATATCGTACTTGCGCTTGCCGAGCCAGAATTCCAGATAGAGCCGGCGCACCTCGTCGTCGTCCTGAATGGACTCGGGATCATATTCCTGATCCTTGAGCCATTCCCAGGCGACGCGGGCCGAGTCCTGCCAGGCGTGGTCCACGATCCAGGCCCGGGCCAACTCTGCCTCGATCTGTTCCTCGGTAGCACCGTCGAACACCGGTGTGACGGCGCGGAATCCGAGCCGCTTGGCTGCCCAACCCAGGTGCACTTCCAGCACCTGACCGATGTTCATGCGGCCCGGCACCCCCAATGGATTCAAGATGATGTCCACCGGCGTACCGTCCTCAAGGAAGGGCATGTCTTCCACGGGAACCACTTTGGATACGACGCCCTTGTTGCCGTGGCGACCGGCCATCTTGTCGCCGGCGGTAATCTTGCGCCGCTGGGCGACGGAGACACGCACCATCGTGTCAACCCCGGCCGAAAGATCGGAGTTGTCTTCCCGGGTGAAGACTTTTACATCGACGACCTTCCCGCGCTCCCCGTGGGGCATGCGCAGGGAAGTGTCCTTCACATCGCGAGATTTCTCTCCAAAGATAGCCCGAAGCAGTCGTTCCTCAGGTGTCAGCTCTTTTTCACCCTTGGGAGTGATCTTACCAACGAGTATGTCGTTGGGGCCGACTTCTGCCCCGATTCGGATGATACCCTTCTCGTCAAGGTCCTTGATGGCATCTTCACCCACATTCGGAATATCGCGTGTGATTTCCTCTGGTCCCAGCTTGGTGTCGCGCGCTTCAACCTCGTATTTCTCGATATGGACGGATGTGAAACGATCATCCTGCACGAGCCGCTCTGAAAGCAAGATGGCGTCCTCAAAATTGCCTCCCTCCCATGAGAGGAACGCGACCACGACATTCTGGCCCAGAGCCAGCTGTCCGCTTTCCGTCGAAGACGAATTGGCGATGATATCGTTTCGCTTTACCACCTGACCTTTCACTACAGATGGCCGCTGATCAATACACGTCGATTGATTTGACCGCTGATACTTCCTCAGTTGGTATGAACGCAGGCCACCTTTTCGTTCCTTAATTACGATCTTGCTGCCGGTAACCGAAACCACCTCACCGTTTTCCTCGGCCAGGACAACTTGCCCGGAATCGAGAGCTGCGGCCCCTTCCATGCCGGTTGCCACAAGCGGAATTTCGGGTCGCACGAGGGGCACTGCTTGCGCCTGCATGTTAGAGCCCATCAGGGCGCGGTTGGCATCGTCATGCTCCAGGAAGGGAATCAGCGCGGCGCTGATGCCCACAACCTGATGCGGCGCCACGTCCATGTAGTCCACTGATTCCGGCGTCGAAAAGAGGAAGCCCGCATGGTAGCGACACGAGATCCGCTCCCGAATGAATTCGCTCGTTTCCGTCAGGGGCGCATTCGCCTGCGCGATGACGAACTTGTCCTCCGCATCAGCAGACAAGTAGTCAATTTGGTCCGAGACGAACGGTATGATCGCGATGGGTGCGCTTATCTTCGCCAGGCGTTTTGCCAAGCGCGCGTCGATCGGATCGCCGGCCTTGGCCACCTTCTCCTGTGACTTGGGGTCGATGATCGGTTCACGCAGAGTGCGGCCAAGCAGCGCCTCGCTGTCGCCAGGCAAATACTTGAACACCCGGCGGTAAGGTGTTTCAATGAAGCCGTACTCGTTGACTCGTGCGAAGGATGCCAGCCTTCCGATCAGGCCGATGTTAGGGCCCTCCGGCGTCTCGATGGGGCAAATTCTGCCATAGTGCGAGTGATGCACATCACGCACGTCGAAACCGGCCCGCTCCCGACGCAGGCCGCCTGGGCCCAATGCCGACAGCGTCCGCTTGTGACGCAGCTCGGCAAGCGGGTTCGTCTGATCCATGAATTGGCTCAGTTGACTTGACCCGAAGAATTCGCGCAGGGCTGCCACAACCGGGCGGATATTGACCAGCGTTACCGGCGAAAGCTGCTCCTGATCGCGAATGGACATGCGCTCCTTGATGACGCGCTCCATACGGCGGAGCCCTATGCGCAGCTTGTTTTGGATCAGCTCGCCGACAGTTTTGACGCGCCGGTTTCCGAGGTGATCGATATCGTCCGGCGGCTCCACGCCGTTATTGATCTGGATCATCCGGCGGATCAGGCGTATCACGTCGTTCTTTGTAACCGTGCGATGCGGGATCGGAATGTTGAGATCAAGCTTCTGATTGAGCTTGTAGCGGCCGACGCGTTCCAGGTCATAGTGGCGCTGATCGAAGAGCTGCTCCTCGAGGAACTGCTTGGCGTTATCCAAAGTCGCCGGGTCGCCGGGGCGCATTTTGCGGAAGAACTCAATGAGCGCCGCCTGCGCGATCGTCAGGCCACCAGAAAGGTCCCACTGCGGTTCCTGCCTCAACGTCGATGCGATGAACAGCCTCTCGGGGTTATTGTCCACGTCCTGGAAGATCGACAGCAATTCCTCGTCTGAACCGACTTTGAGAGGCGAGTCCTTGGTGCCATCACTAACCGTGGCTAGCGCCCGCAGGAACACTGTAATCGGCACCGTCCGCTTACGATTGAATTTAAGAATGATGTAGTCGCTCTTGCGCGTTTCAAATTCCATCCATGCGCCACGGTCGGGGATGAGCTTTGCCATTGCGAGTGGGCGCCCGGTCGCCCGATCGCTCGGAGCCTCGAAGTAAACGCCTGGTGACCGAATCAACTGAGAAACAACCACACGCTCGGTGCCGTTGATGATGAAGGTGCCCTTGTCGGTCATCTCGGGAAAATCGCCGAGAAAGATATCCTGTTTGATTGGCTCGGGCACATCCGCACCGGCGAGCAGAACGGAGACGTAGAGGGGATTTGCAAATGTCAAGTCGCGCTCGACACACTCTTCGATTGAATGCTTGGGTTCGCCAAACCAGTACTTTAGACCCCATTGCTTGGCCTCCGGACCGCGGCTTGGAAAGAAGAGCTTCATCCCCTTGTTGTAGGACTCGATCGGGGAGACCTCATGAAAAAGATCTCCGAGGCCATCCTTCTTGAGGCGCTCAAACGAGTTCGAGCTGAATTTCAATTAGATTAGGTAGTTCCAGTCTTACGGGAATGCGAGCGTAGTTCTTGCGGGGCAAAGATGCCATTTGCCTCTCTCCTGAGCTATGTGTTGCCTGACACTACTCGGGCCGCGCCTACCGCCTCCACGGCCCATGACCGCGGCTGTGGCCCGACCTCCAGGTAGGAGATAGCGGGCGGAACGGCCGACTGCGTTTGCAGCAAGGTTGGGATTGCGACCCCACATTATATGTAGTATTCCCACTGCAGTCAAGTGGTCGAAGTATTTCGCTTCGATATGTCGCACTCCACGAGAAACTGGGGAGATGCGACAAATGACCAAGCTCGTGCTGGCTCACGAACCTTTGGAACAGGGAATTACCCAAGCCTGTGTGGCCGAGCGCCTGGGGATCTCCCGGCGCCGTGATCCGCTGGGCGCAGGCCACCCGAGACCGCGCAGGTCGGCAGGCCTTTCTGGACTATTATCAGGAGGCCCGGTCGGGAGTTCGCAGAAAACGAAAACGGGATCAGGTTCTCAAGCAGCGCACTTGGGCTTTGCGTGAGAAGTGCCGCCAGTGCTGCCGACAGAAGCTCCAGCACTTTCTGCAACAGGAGCATGGCATGCAGATGGGCGTTACCACAATTTGCAAGGTGCTCGCCGAGAAATACCAGTTGCGCTCCCGCGGGCCGGGGAACCTGGGCCGAGGCCCCATTCCGGCCGCCCAGATCCCACAACTCACACAGTCGGTCGACGAATGGTTGCGTTACTATCACTACCAGCGACCTCACCTTTCACTCGGCATGCGCCCACCCTGCCGGATCCCGTGTGACATTTCCAAGTGAACATTGCGGTGGTCATTGGTCTGCGCCGGAGAGGACCACCCGGTTTCGCCGAGGGGCACGGCCCACGCATCTGCTCGCCCAGAAGAGCAGGAAAGATGCACCCTAGCCGTTCGGATTTGGAGGGACCGTGGGCCTATCGGCCTCCGGCCAGCGCGACGATCTGGACAGCGCCGTGCCTGCCGCCGGCCGGAACTCCGGCAGGCTTCCCGTGTTTCTGAACTGTGAGAGTCCCCTGGAGAGGCAGATGACACAAGAGACGGCGCTGATCAATGACAAGCGTGAGATCTTCGGCTGGGCGATGTACGATTGGGCCAACTCGGCATTCAGCACAACTGTAGGTACCGTCTTCCTAGGTCCTTATGTTGCTTCCTTAGCCTCCGCGGCTGGCCAGGTGCATCCTGATGGCTTTGCCAGGCTTGGGGGCATCGCCGTGGCACCTGACTCCTTTTTTCCATATTGCGTCTCCATCTCCGTGGGGCTGCAGGTGCTGTTTCTTCCGGTGCTGGGCGCGATTGCAGACTACTCTCACCTTCGCAAGCGCATGCTGCAAGTATTCGCAACTTTGGGGGCCATGCTGACTATGTTGTTGTTCCTGGTGACCGCCAACGTTTGGTGGCTTGGTGGTCTGCTTTTTATTGGCGCCAACCTCGCTTTTGGCGCCGCGGTCGTGTTCTACAACGCATACCTGCCGGACATTGCGAGCGAAGACCAGCGCGACCGTGTCTCTTCGTTCGGATGGGCAATGGGCTATCTCGGCGACGGGATCCTATTGGCCCTGAATTTGGCTTTCTTCATGTTCCACGATAAGTTCGGCGTGCCCACCGCCCTCGCCATCCGCATCAATCTTGCATCCGCCGGGGTATGGTGGCTCCTCTTTTCATTCTTCACATGGGCGCGCCTGCGACCACGACATGCGCGTCGGGCCCTGCCGGCAGGCAAGACCTACGCCGGGGTAGGTTTCAGCCAGCTTGCTCAAACCCTAAAGGAAATAAGGCGCTTCCCGGAAACGATGAAGTTCCTTGGGGCATACTTCCTGTACAACGACGGAATCCAGACGGTGATTGCGGTCGCGTCGACGTTCGCGGCTGCTCCCCTCATCCGAGGCGGGCTTGAGCTCGATTTGAACACGCTTACCGTCATCATTCTCATCATCCAGTTCACTGCATTTATCGGGGCTCTACTCTGGGGACGCATTGCTGGGTGGATCGGAACGAAACAGTCGATTATCGTCAGCCTGGTCATCTGGTCGGCTGTCGTGATCTACGCCTACTTCGGATTGAAAGGTGAGAATCGTGTGCTTGAATTCGCCCTCCTGGGCGTGGTCATTGCGCTGGTTCTGGGCGGATCTCAGGCAATCAGCCGCAGCCTCTTTGCTCAAATGATCCCCAAGGGTCGCGAGGCGGAATTCTATTCATTTTACGAGGTAAGCGACCGAGGCACGTCCTGGCTCGGACCCTTACTCTTCGGTCTGACGAACCAAGTCTTTGGAAGCCTCCGGCCGGCCATTCTTTCGCTAATTGTCTTCTTCGTTCTTGGGCTGGGGGCACTTCCATTCGTCGATGAGCGCAAGGCAGTCGAGGATGCGCACCGGTCACCTGTCGCGGCTGCCTAGCCAGTATTTGAGCAAGCCCAGTCGGCGGCCTGGCGGTTGATCTCCTCAGTAGGGTTCAGATCGGTTCTGCAGCTCTGGCGCCCGGGACGAGCAAGGACGTAAAAGGTGGCGGCGCAGCAACTCATCACCTGTATTCGCGTGCAGGAATGCGGCCGCGGTCAGAAGGAGTAGTGCAAATCCCGCAAGCGCTGCCGTGAGTGGTCCGCCGCGCTGTACCTCGAGCGGAGAACGACCTTCCAGCAGGCAACCATTCGCGTCGGCACTCGTTAAGAGTCGTCCACGACCGCCCTGGGGGTTGCCAGAAGACCGCGACGGACAGAAGACGGTAACGCGGGTACTCGTCGCCTGAGGCGCTCCGAGGGCTCAGAGCTTTGGTAGAACGATGGATTGCTGGCCCTGGTACTTCCCCTTTTTGTCGGCATAGGAAACCTGGCATTCTTCATCCGCCTCGAAGAACAGGACCTGCGCGATTCCCTCATTTGCATAGATCCGAGCCGGCAGGGGCGTCGTATTGGAGATCTCCAGCGTCACGAAGCCTTCCCATTCGGGCTCGAAGGGCGTCACGTTCACGATGATTCCACACCTAGCATATGTCGATTTTCCAAGACACACGGTCAAGACTCCTCGTGGAATGCGGAAGTATTCCACAGTACGGGCCAGGGCGAACGAGTTAGGCGGAATTACGCAGGCATCGCCTTCATAGTCCACCATACTCTTGGGATCGAATTGCTTGGGATCCACGATGGCACTGAACAAGTTGGTAAAGATCTTGAACTCGTTGGCGACCCGGATGTCGTAGCCGTAGGAAGAAACACCAAACGAAATAACGCCGCTCCTGGAGATTCCCTCACTGAACGGCTCGATCATCCGTTGTTCGACGGCCATTTTGCGAATCCAATGATCGGGCTTAAGTCCCATGTTCCCACCTTCCTGGATCTGAATTCGGGATTACGGTGATGAGTGCCCTATGAGGCAATGCCGGCGCGTTCCTGCAGAGTGTTCCGGACTTCGGCCGCGAGTCTCTGCGCTTCCTGCTCCAGGGAATCGATCTCCTGCCGCATCCTGGATGCTGCGGACGCATCTTCAATCGTCTGCAGATTGATCCGTACGTTGTAACCAGCCGCTCTCAATGCCGCGTGCGACAAGAGGGCACCGGACATGGCATCACTGATGGCGTTCAGATTGCCATCCTTCGCGGATTTAGCAGCGAGCTGCATGGCCTGGAGGGCATCCCTGGCAGTACGGAGCGGAACATCGGCCGCATTCAGCGTGGCGACTTGAACAGCAGCGTGGCGCGCGAAGGTCTCAGCCTCCGTGCTTCTTGGAAGCCTGAGTGCCGCCAGTACGGCTTCGAAGGCGGCGGCATCATCAGCAACGGCACTTGCGAGCTCACTGCGTAGCTTCTGGGCCTGTGCTCGAACCGCAAGCATCTCAGCTTCCACCGCGCCGTACTTGCTCTTTCCGAGTGTCAGACCAGCGACCATTTCTACCAGCGCAGCCCCAAGCGCGCCGGCGTACGCGCCCGCGGAACCACCGCCCGGCGCCGCCGTGGCGGCCGCCAACTCGTCCAAGAACGTGCTCGCCGGCGTGCTCGCGGGTGTCTCTGGCAGCGCGGCCATGCCGGCCTCGTAAAGCCGCGTCTCCAGGACCTGATCGGGACTGAACTGATCGAGCTGTGCAAACCAGATGGCTGCATCGAGCAGAGCCGCCTGGGGTATCAGTCCAACCACCTCGCAGTGGTGAATGGCGGTTCCGTACCGCGCAGCCTCCCGCCGAATCAACTCGACTACCCTGCCCACCGGCGATTCGCGAAAATTCGTTAGATTGATGGATACTTGGGCGCGTCCTTCCACGAGGAGCCCCAACGCCTTCACAAATCGCAGGCCGCCGGACGACTGCCGGATCGCCCTCGCAATCTTCTTCGCAATGCCCACATCCGCAGTGGTCAGGTACACATTGAATGCGATTAGAGGATCGCGGGCACCCACAACCGTGGCACCCGCGGTCCCGAGCCGCGCCGGACCGCAGTCCGGCTTGCGATCCGGATTCGTCAGGATCTCGGCGCTGAGGCCTTCAAATTGACCTCTGCGCAGGCTCTCAAGATTCTTTCTGTCTGCACGTGTTGCGGCGTACTCATAGAAATAGACCGGAATTTGCAGCTCGGTACCCACCCGCTCACCCAAGTGCCGAGCAATTCGAACGCACTCGTCCATCGTGATGCCAGAAAGCGGCACAAAGGGAACCACATCCGTTGCGCCGATTCGCGGATGCTCGCCTCGGTGCTGATTGAGATCAATGAGTTCGGCGGCTACCTTGATGGCCCGGAAAACTGCCTCTTCAACGGCGTCCGGCGCGCCAGCCACGGTAAGTACGGTACGGTTGTGGTCAAGATCGGACGATCGGTCCAGGAGCCGCGCACCATCCACCGCCGAGATGGCTGCCGCAATCTTGTCCACGACCTCGGGACGCCGCGCTTCGGAGAAATTCGGTATGCATTCGACCAACTGGGACATCGGCACTCTGCAGATTGGATGAAAAGGGGACGACCACAGCATTATAAGTGCCGACACGCCCTGGCGATAGGGAGCGCCCCATGAATCCCGCAGGGCGCACCTTGCATAGCCGGCACCGCCGGCGCCGCCGCGTCGGAACACCTGCTTGGGGCCTGGCGGATACAGGATTGGACGAATGTAACGACGCCAAGGCATCCCCAGCAGTAAAATGGCCGGGTGGATGTGACCGTGAAACACTCGGCTATTGGGAGCCGGCCGTTGGCAACTGTGTGCGGGAGAACCTTCGAGGATGCCGAGCAGAGGAACTTGCCGCGAGTCATCCGTCTAAGCAGGGAACGGGTCTTTTTGCAGGCAAGTTCGCTTCGCGGCCTTCGAAGCAGATCCCAAAGCATTCTACGGGGCACATCGAAAAACGGCTGGCTTCCGCCGACAATGCGGCAGGTGACTGTAGAGGTAGGTACCAGATGATTGCGCCTCAGAAGGCAATACGGTATGACAGGTTTCAGTTCAATAAATGGAAGATCCTTGAGTCCGAAACAATTGTGGAGGCGCCGGTCTCCCTGACTGTCAACGGCGAATCCTGGGTAACGTTCATGTGCACGCCCACGCAGCTCGAAGCCATGGCGGTCGGCTTCCTCTTTGATGAGGGAGTCATCGCGGGCATGGATGAGGTTGCCGACGTACGAGTATGCGAACACGGCGACAACATCGACGTGTGGCTGAACCGCTCGGTCGCTCAGCCGAAGTCATGGCGGCGCACGTCGGGGTGTACTGGCGGAATAACAGCGGTGGACCTGCTTGCCGACCCCGGGGTGTCGTTTGATCCGTCCGCCCCGAAGTTCGGTTCCGAAGTCATAGGTCATCTCGTGGACATGCTGTTTGAATCGCAGCAGTTGTATCGAGAAACCGGGGGCGTGCATACTTCGGCTTTGAGCGACGGCCATAACATTGTGGTCTCGGCCGAGGACATCGGCAGGCACAACACGCTCGACAAGATCGCCGGATTGTGCCTCATTCAGAACATATGGCCCACGACGCGAGTTCTGATTACGACCGGACGCATCAGCTCTGAAATGCTACAAAAAGCCGCGAGACTGCAAGCATCCATCGTTGTATCCAGGACTTCGCCCAGCTCACTCTCAATTGAAATGGCGGAGCGCTACGGCATCACGCTAATCGGCTATGCCCGCCGACAGCAATTCAACGTTTACACAAACGCTCAGAGAGTGGGTCTGCTTTAGCGAAGTCATGCACGCCCCCGGGAGTATCCAGGCAGGCCCGATGGGATAGAGGTTGACGGCCAGGTGCCATGTCAGAATTCGAACCAATTGGCAGGCGCATCCTCCGACGACTTTGCCTTCAGCAGGCATCCTGGGCACCCGGTTTGGTAGAATGCCGTCGATGTCCATGCAAATCCGCTTCTCGGGGCGGCTCCTTGCCGCTGCCGCAACGGCGCTCTGCTTGGCTTGTTGCTCACCTGCTCAAGCCGCCGTTCACGATATCGCTCCCACGTACGACCCGTTTGTGCCTCTCGGCGGCACGTCGATGCCGGAACCAGGAGTCGCCAACCAGGCGACCCGAGTAGCCAGGGCCTCCGGCCCAACGCCGACGCTTGCACCTTTGTCAGTGACGGTGCCCGCACGCGCGGCAGGTGCGCCCTTGGTCACTCCGACCCCCAACAACCCGCAATCTCTGCCAACCGTTCGAACTGAGTCCGACCGGTACGTGGTGCAACCAGGAGACACTCTGGCATCCATTGCTGAAAGGTTTGGCGTCAGTGTCGAACTTCTTGACAACGCCAATGGCATCGCAAACGAGGACCTGCTCGCTGTCGGCACGACACTGGAAGTGCCTCCGCCGCCGTCAGGAATACCAGGTCCGTCCTTCAAGATCATTCCAGATTCGGAGTTGGTCTACGGTCCGGCCAGCGCTCAGTTTAACGTCGAAGAGTTCGTGGCTGGCCAGGGAGGATACCTGAGCAGCTACACGTATGACGTCGGCACCGAAACTCTCACGGGCGCCCAGATAGTCGAACGCATCGCTCAGGACTACTCCATCAACCCAAGACTCCTGCTGGCGTTGATCGAGCACCGCAGTCGGTGGGTTACGAATCCTGACCCGGCCGCCGGAACACTGGAGTATCCGCTCGGATTGGCCCAGCCAAACCGCCAGGGTTTGTATCATCAGCTGTCATGGGCCGCCACGCAGTTCAACAGCGGTTACTACCTGTGGCGAGCCCACGCCGTAGGGACATGGGTGTTGCACGATGGGACCACTGTCCCCATCAATCCCACGATCAACGCGGGCACTGCGGGGGTGCAAGAGCTCTTTGCCGCCTTGGACGACCGCCCCGACTGGGATGCAGACGTCACGGCCTTTGGGTTCTTCCAGACATATTTTCTTCTTTTCGGGAACCCTTTTGACTTCGCAGTTGAGCCGTTGATACCCGCCAGCCTGGCACAGCCCACCATGTCATTGCCGTTTGAGCAAGACTTATCGTGGGCTTTCACCGGTGGACCGCACGCGGCCTGGGACACAGGCTCGGCATGGGCCGCAGTGGATTTTGCGCCGGCTGATGTTATGGGATGTGCTGTCAGCCAGCAATGGGTCACAGCCGTGGCGGATGGATTCATCGTGCGGGCAGCGGATGGCGCCGTGGTACAGGATCTGGATGGCGATGGCTACGAACAGACAGGCTGGGATGTGCTGTACATGCACGTGTTTGCCCAAGACCGCGTGCAAGCAAAAACCTACGCTTACGCGGGAGATCACATAGGTCACCCATCTTGCGAAGGCGGGCTGGCGAACGCTGCACATTTGCATATCGCCCGCAAGTACAACGGTGAATGGATCCCGGCCGATGGGTCGCTACCGTTTGTACTTGACGGCTGGAGATCCAGCGGCACCGGAACAGAATACGATGGATTCCTCAAGCGCGGCTCATCGACTTTGGAGGCCGCCGAGGGTGCCAGCCAGCTGAATCTGATCACGCCATAAGAGCCCCCAGTTTTTGACCAATCAATGGCGGCGCCGATTTTCGCGGCACCAGTATAATTTCCACGTAGCTGTGCCGTGAGACAAACCTGCTCATTATTGTTTGCACTTGGAGTTCTGGTCTCCGCCTGCGCGCCCGTGCCGAACCTGTGGGGCACCTATTCGACGCCCACTGCAGACTCCGCGCCGGTGATCTATCCTTCGCGTGAGAGTACCGCTACGCCCATTGCAACGCGGGTGCCTGCGACCGCCATCGGCACCACACCGACGCCTTTGGTCGAAATGCCCATGACGGCTGCCCCCGGGCCGAGCACCGCCCTCCCGTTATCGGCTTCGGCCCCAGAGCCCTCTGCCACTTCAAACGGCCCCTCGGTCCTGTACTACGCCCAAAGCGGCGACACCTTGGTGGGCCTGGCAGCGCGTTTCGATGTTCAACCCCCAGAAATCCACTCGGACGCTTCGATCCCGGAGCAGGGCTTGATCGCACCGGGGACACTTCTAATTATTCCGAATCGCATCACTGGGCCGACCACTCCGGAAAACCAATTGATTCCGGATAGCGAACTTGTTTTCTCTGCGACCGCGACGGACTTCGATATCGCCGGGTATATCACCGGTGCCGGCGGAAAACTGGCCACGTACAAAGAATACCTGGGTTCGACTGGCTGGACCAGCGGTCCGGATGAGATCCGTCGGCTAGCATACGAAAATTCGATCAACCCCAGGCTGCTGCTGGCGGTGCTCGACTACGAGAGTCGCTGGGTGCAGGGTCAATCAGTTGACGACGTGCACAACGACTATCCGATGGGGTACCTCAACCCATTCTACAAAGGGATGTTCAGCCAAATGGTGTGGGCGGTCAACCAGTTGTCAATCGGTTACTACGGCTGGCGCACAGGCACCGTGACCGAAGTGAAATTCCCGGACGGCACACATCTGAGACTCAATCCTCGGTTGAATGCAGCCACGGCTGCAATCCAGTACCTCTTTGCACAGCTGCACGGTCAGTCGCAATGGGCACAGATGATTAATCCGTCTAATGGCTTCATCGCCCAGTACACACAAATGTTCGGCGATCCTTGGGGCCGCGGAGACGTCGTTGATCCGGTCTTTCCCCCGGGATTGTCCCAGCCCCCGCTCTCGTTGCCTTTTGACCCCAATACGGAGTGGAGCCTTACGGGCGGACCTCACGGGGCCTGGGAGCATGATGGTTCGCTGGCCGCAATTGACTTTGCGCCGTCGACAGACCACGGCGGGTGTGATCCCACTCCGACGTGGGTTACGGCGGCGGCGCCTGGCTTGATCGTGCGCTCAGAGCGCGGGGTCGTGATTGAAGACCTGGACGGGGACGGCTACGAACAAACGGGTTGGGATCTGGTGTACCTTCATATCGCTACCAACGGGCGCATCGCCGCAGGCACGTATGTCCAAAGAAATGATCGCATCGGACACGCATCTTGCGAAGGCGGCCAAGCGACCGGGACCCACCTGCACTTCGTGAGGAAATACAATGGCGAATGGGTGGCGGCCGATGGACCCATGCCGATGGTGCTGGACGGCTGGACTGTCCACCAGGGTACCGCCCCATACGATGGAACATTGACCAGGGATGATAAGGTGATCTATGCTGACCCCGTGGGCCAGCTCAAATCGGTTATCATCCGCACCCCGAATGACCCGTAGGCACTTTTGCACGACGGTCGTGGCACTTGGGCTACTGGTTTCCAGCTGCGGCGTGCCACGAGCTCTGCAGGGCTATCCCGCGAATCACCCAAATGACCTTCCGGTAGCTGTCCTGACCGCCGGCCCGGCTGGTAGTCCGACCGCCCTTCCGACGAGGCCCAACTACGCGCCGGGAGAACTTGTCGACTACGTGGCCCAGACGGGGGACACGATCCCGGCACTGGCGGCCCATTTCAATACTACGGCGGACAAGATTAGGGCCGCGAATCCAATCATCCCGGACGGGACGACAACCATGCCGCCGGGCTTACCCATGAAGATCCCGATCTACTTTCGCTCTTTGTGGGGGACCTCTTTTCACATCCTGCCGGACTCGGCCTTTGTTAATGGGCCGGCCCAGATTGGATTCAGTCCGTCCGCGTTTGTAGCCACCCGGCCGGGATGGCTCACGGCAGATTCCGAGTATGTTCCTGCGGCCGCTCACAATCTCACAGGAGCCGAAATCGTCGGATTGGTATCCACCAACTGGAGCATCAGTCCACGCCTATTGCTCGCCATCCTGGAATACAAGGCGGGGGCACTCTCACAAGCAGACAAGCCGGCCAAGCGGTATATCCTGGATTTTGAGCAGCCCATTTATGCACGGGCCTCGAACCTGAACTACCTCCAGATGGTCTGGGCAGCGAACACGCTGAATAACGGATATTACGGCTGGCGCACGGGAACATTGACCGAGTTCAACGAGCCTGACGGCACCATCATTCGGCCGGATCCCTGGCAGAATGCGGCCTCCGTGGCCATACAATATTTCTTCTCTCGCACTGCTTCCGGCGTGGACTACGATGCCGCAGTAGGCCCATCCGGCTTTGCGAAGACATACGCGTCCCTCTTTGGAAAGCCCTCAGAGGACGGGGAACCCCTGATTCCCGGGAGCCTGCAACAACCAGTCCTGACGCTGCCTTTCCAACAGCAGCAAGTGTGGACCTACACGGGCGCTCCGCATACGGCTTGGGGCACCGGTAAGCCCTACGCGGCTCTGGATTTTGCCCCGCCCTGCAATGGTCCCGGGTGTGGATCCCTGGATCCCCGGACATATGTTGTTGCCATGGCTGACGGCCTCGTTGTCCGCTCGGGGCCGGATGGCGTCATGTTGGATCTGGATGGAGACGGAGATGAACGAACCGGGTGGGATATCCTGTACTTGCATCTAGCCGCCACGGGGCGTGTGGCCTTGGGGCAAGAGCTGAAGGCAGGAGACTTCATGGGCTACCCGTCGAGTGAGGGCGGTGAGGCCACGGGGACGCATGTTCATATTGCGCGAAAATTCAATGGGGAGTGGATCAGCGCGGGCGGATCATTGGCATTCAATCTTGATGGCTGGGTCGCGCACGAGGGAGCAGCGCCCTATTTGGGCACTCTAACGAGGAACGGCGTCTTGGTGGTGGCGTGCTCGTGCGGCGACGTGTTCAGCGAGGTGCGGCCGCAGTCACCCTAGTTAGCTGCGGCATCGGCCATGGATGGCGCAAGAGTCGCCTGTTTGACCAGTTGACCGTTTCCTTCCCCGTCGCCCTCAAGAATTGTGTATTTCAGTTCAATCGGGAAGGCCCTCGCAAGCATGGCATGTACAGGGCAATACTGCCTGATGGACAGCTCGATCGCGCGTACCAAGGCTGACTCATCGATGCGGTGTCCCAAGACCACGTATTCCAAGATCGCGCGAGTAATGACTTTGGGATAGTGGTCGGAACGGTCCGCGTGTGCTTGCACATGAAAAGCGGACACCTTCTGTCTCTTCTTGTGGAGGATCGAAATCACGTCCATCGCCGTGCAACCAGCAAGTGCCATAAGGGTGAGCTCGACCGGGCCCGCGCCGGTGTCAGGACTGGAATGGCTATCCATCCGCACCGGGAATCCGCTGTCCGATATGCCCGTGAATTGCAGATCCCGATCCCATGAGACTTTGGCATCCACCGCAGGTTACTCCTTCAACATAGGTCCGACGTACTTTTCCAGATTGGCTTCACTGATCGCACCAAACCACATCAATGTAACCGTGCCAGCACGATCCACGACATAGGAACTAGGCAAGTTAGTCGTTTTGAAAGCCCGATCAGTCGCCTCGTAGGTGGGATCCAGCCAGACCGGAAATGTAAGTCGATGATCGGTGACAAAGGCGCCAACGCGTGCCTTTGGATCGCCGTCTTCGATAGCAATGACCGTGAAGCCGGCATCGCGGTGGTGTTCGTAGAAATGTTGCAGGTTGGGCATTTCTGCAGTGCACGGCGGGCACCAAGTCGCCCACAAGTTGACGAGCACGACGTTCCCCCGATAGTCAGAGAGCGAATGCTGCAGGCCTTCCAGATCGCGCAACGCGATTGCCGGTGCGCCGAAGCTTACGCTGGCTGGAACGGCAGAAAAGTCCGTAGGCTGCGACGCGTCCCCGGCGGTCGCCCCGGAAAACAGAAACCAGATCGCGGCCCCGGCGAGAATAAGGCCGAGACCGGCCACCGCAAGTCCAAGGACGCCGGGCCGCAGTCTAATGCGCATCAGTGCAATTCCATGACATGGCGGTGGATTGGCCCCATGTCAGCGATGTCATGCAACTAATCCGCCAAGAAGTATAACGCGCGGACCGTGCGAGAGCGACTGGACGGGACAAATGTCCGGTCTTTCGGGAGTTTCAGTACTATGAGGCACTTCCGCAGCAGCATTAGCATATGTTAAGGACTGTGCAAGTGCTAGACAACCCTTTCCTTCACGATCTGACGCCTGAGCAGTACGACTTGCTCGCAAGCCTGTTCGAGCCCGTTGATATTCCCGCTGGAAGCTCGATCTGTCGGCAGGGGGAGCCGGCCATCTACCTGTATGTTCTGCAGGATGGGGAGGCAAGTCTTGCCTATAAGCCCTACGACGGACCGAGAATCACTCTGGCGCACGTGCATAAGGGTGACGTGTTCGGCTGGTCTGCCGTCGTCGGCAACGAGTTCTACACTTCGGATGTCTCCAGTCTGACGGCCGTACAACTTCTGCGCGCACGGGGCGACACCCTCCGGCAATTGTGTGTCGAGTATCCGACCGCCGGACGATCCATACTGGAGAAGCTGGCAAAGGCCGTGTCTCCGCGTTGGGTTGATGCCCAGCGTCATATCCAAAGGGTTCTGGAATTTGAAGTTTTCCCCGGCATCTAGGTCGTAGTCGCTCGTCTGCGCCCGGGCGTCAGCGGCGCCCGTAGAGTTCATTAAGGTCGGCGACTTCTGCGGCGAGCGCGTCGGTTAGATCCCCTTCCTTCAAGCGCCATCGCCAGTTGCCCACGGGTCGGCCCGGATAGTTCATTCTTGCCCGCGTCCCCAGATCGAGCAGGTCCTGCATCGGGGTAATCGCGTATATCGCGACGGACGCCCAGGTCGCACGAATCATCGCCCAGGCGAATGAATTAGCGGAGGTCTGAAGATAGCGCATGGCATAAGCGCGATCTGCCGGCGGCGCCGAATGCAGCCAGCCACGTGCAGTATCGTTGTCGTGAGTGCCCGTGTAGGCAACGCAATGCCGGACGTAGTTGTGCGGCAGGAACATGGGTTGCGGCTCCGAGAAGCCAAACTGCAAGACCCGCATTCCAGGCAAACCATAACGTTCCCGGAGACGGATAACGTCCGGGGTAATGACGCCCAAATCCTCGGCGATGAGGGGAAGGGCATCTTCGGCAGGATTGCGTCCCAGGCCGCCAGCGACCGCATCGAAGAGATCGTCCGAGGGCCCCGGTGCCCAGCGGCCGAATTCCGCCGTGGGGCTACCGGCCGGGATCTCCCAGGCGGCCACTAGTCCCCGGAAGTGATCGAGGCGCGCAAGATCGACCATCCCCAGGGTGGAGCGGATTCTTCCAAGCCACCAGGCGTAACCAGTCTTCTTGTGAACGTCCCAGCGATAGAGCGGATTTCCCCACAACTGGCCGGTGGCCGAGAAATAGTCGGGCGGAACGCCTGACCAGTACGTGGGCATGCCATCCTCACCGAGGAAGAAGAGCTCCGGATACGCCCATACGTCTGCACTGTCGGCGGCCGCGAAGATTGGCAAGTCGCCGATTATGGTTATGGCCCTGGAATGAGCATGATCCCGAATCTCTCCCCACTGACGGAAGAAAAGTAGTTGATAGAAGGAGAAGCGTGTGACGGATTGCAGCAATGATTCACGAGCCTCCCTCAAGGCCTCGGGGTCTCGGTTGCGAAGCGGAGAAGGCCACGCTGGCCATGGACGACCCTTGTTCGCTTCTTTTAGCGCCATAAAAAGAGAATAGTCCTCAAGCCAGGAGGCATTGTCGGCCCTGAAAGCGGCAAATCCCTGCCTCAAGTCTTCAGGCGCGGCATCCTGGAAGCGTTCAAAAGCCCGCCCGAGCAGCGCCAGCTTCCATGGGATTACCTTCGCGAAATTGACGCGTCGCAAGCCCTTGGCGCCAGGGGCTTCGAAGAGCGGGCGGTCTTCCAGATCTGATTTGCGAAGGATGCCGTCTCGAACCAAGAGATCGGGGCTGATCAGATACGGATTCCCGGCAAAGGCGGAATGACACTGATACGGAGAATTGCCGTATCCCGTAGGTCCCAAGGGAAGAACTTGCCACAAGCCGCACCCCGCAGTCGAGAGCCAGTCAACAAACTCGTGGGCACGCGGTCCCAAGTCACCTATGCCATAGGGGCCGGGCAGGCTCGTGGGGTGCAACAAGATGCCACCAGAGCGCGCATCGAACAACACAGTATCCGAATCCTTTCAGGCCAGCATGGCTTGCGCGACTACACGCCGATAAACTTCGATATACTTCCCGGCCGATAATCGCCAGGAGAAATCCCGGGACATCCCGGCCTTCTGCATGGCGACTCGTTGGACCGGGTCACCCACAACGTTAATTGCTTGTTTGATTACGCCAGACAAACATGTGGCCGTCGGGCGGCTCACGAGAAAGCCGGTCTCGTCGGCAGCGACGGTGTCTCTTAGGCCTCCAACGCCCCCGACAATCGGTATGCAGCCATATCGCATGGCGATCATCTGCGCCAGACCGCACGGCTCATACCGAGACGGCATGACAAGCAGATCCGCCCCAGCATAGATCTGGCGGGCGAGGACCGGGTCATATCGGATTTCGGCACGGACACGATCCGGGAACTCGTCTTGCAGCGCGCTGATCGACTTCTCGACCTCCGGCGAACCCGCTCCCAAGACAGCAAGCTGCCACTTCAGCTTACGCAGGCGTTGTAGCGCAGGCCGGAGCAGATCAATGCCCTTCTGTCCTTCCAGCCGGGATACGACGCCGAGCACCGGGATGTCCGCGGCGATGTGCAGATCCAGCCGTGCCTGCAGGGCGGACTTGTTCAGCGCACGACGCTCGAGTGTCGAGATCCCAAAGTTCGCAGTCAAGTTGGGATCGACTGCAGGATCATATGAATTGTAGTCAATGCCGTTGAGAATCCCGGTAAGGGAGTTGCCCCTGGTCTGCAGGAAGCCCTGGAGGCCGCAGCCAAAGGCCCTGGTCTGTATCTCGCGTGCGTAGGTCGGCGACACGGCGACGATTTCGTCCGCACCGAATAGGCCCAAAGCGAGGGGGCGGCGGCTAGCCCAGCGAGGCAGACCGGTCCGGACCTGCGCAAGTCCATAATCAGCCAGCTGTGATGATACATCGGGGCCCATGAACGGCAGATTGTGCACCGTCAAAACCGAGGATACGCCCTCGTTTTGGCCCTCGCGCCTTCGAAGCAACAAGGCGTAGCAAGCGAGCGCCGTGTGCCAATCATTGGCATGAATGATGTTTGGCTGCCAACCGAGATGGCGCGGCAGCTCCAAGGCAGCGAGAGAAAAGAAAGTGTACTTGTCGGCATCCAGCGCCGCATCTGCGGAGTAAACCGAGCCGCTGCCTGAGATGGCGGGCCCATCCACAAAATAGACGGGCAATCCTCGCAGAGTGGATATTGAGACACGCACGGTCATTTGGTCCGCAAGATGCGCCAGCGGAAATGTTACCAACGGCCGGATGTCATGCAGAGCATCTTTGATCGTCGGATGCAACGGCAGGACGAGGCGCACGTCGGCGACGGCGCCATCCAAACCCGGATCCGATAAGCTGTTGAGATATCGCGGTAGCGAACTTGCCACGTCGCCGAGTCCGCCTATTTTGACAAATGGTTCTGCCTCGGCGGCCAGGAACAGGACATTCAGGTTCGGGCACACTCGCAACATTCTACAACGAAACGTCAGCCGATCCCCGCCCCGCGATTCAAAGCACCGGTCGCCGGTTGAACGATCGACACGTCCGCGCTGGAGTGGTCTCCAGCAAAGTCCCGCATCGCGGGATCTGCGGTGCAATTTCCGGACGCTGAAGCCCTCGTGACGGTCGTTAGATTGAAATGCCTACGCGAAAGCCGGCCGTGGTGGGCGCCGCGGCACCCTACTCACCCTCCTCTGGTCGTGGGTTGCCAAACCACAAGACCAGAACTCTTGAACCGTTGCTTGTTGGGATTGTCACCGGCCCCGTTGTGACAAACTACATGTCAAATGGTACTGTCTTAGGAATTATATACAATATACACTTCCGTCGCGGTTCGCGACCGAGCTGGGGAACCGTCGATGAACGACTTCCCAGCCCCAGACGTCGGCGACGCATGGAAAAAGCAGACCATGATGAACATCGCGGAAGACACCCCACTCCGCCGAAGGCCCGTGAAAGAACAGGTTTACGACGTCTTGCATCAGGACATCCTGGCTGGGCGTCACGCGGCCGGAGAGTGGCTGCGTCAGGAGGAAATCGCCGGACGGCTTGGGGTGAGCATGACACCCGTTCGCGAAGCGCTTGACCTGCTGGTCTCGTCTGGATTGGCAGAAAGAGTGCCTTACCGGGGCGTTAGAATTCGCGATCCGTCGACGGCAGATATTCTGGACTCATATTGCATGCGTCTGCTCCTGGAAAGCGTGGCAGCCTACTCAGCGGCGACCAAGATAGACCGCGCTCAACTGGGAAGCTTACGGAGGATGCTGGACCGCGCCAAGGCGCTGGTGGCCCTGTCCGACATGCCGGACGAGCGCGCACTGAGTCGTGAGCTCCACAGTGCCATCGTGGCGGCAGCAGGGAACCAATTGCTGCACGGCACCTATCTTACAATCCTGAACACCTTCCCGGACTGGATGTTGTACAGGCACTTATTCCGCCAGCCGGAATTGCTGGCTGAGAGCATGCGAACCGAACATCGTGAGCACAGCCTGATTGTTGAGGCCTTGGAGGCGCGCGACGGGGCGCTCGCTATGCAGCGCACGGTGGAGCACATGTCAAGCCGCCGTCGGGAGCTGGAGGTCTATCTGGGACTATCAAGCGTGATGCTGGAAGAGCGTGAATCCGAAGTACTGCTGCTGCTCGAGGCAATCCAAGTGCACGTAAAGACAAAGGAGCCGCTATGACCGAAGAAATGTTCCAACGAATGGCCCAGAGCATCATTGACGGCGATTCTGATGTTGCAGTGAGCCTGGCAAAAGACTTAATTGCCAACAACGTGGACCCGCTGGATGCGATTTCCAAAGGATTTGTTGTGGGCGTGAATACGGTTGGGGAGGCTTTTGGCAGAGGCGATGCCTTCCTGCCTGAGTTGGTCATGGCCGGCGAGGCCATGAAGGCCGCCGTCGCTACGCTTGATCCTGAACTAAAGAGGCGCGGCAGCCAACGGCAGATCCTTGGAAAGGTCGTAATTGCGACAGTTGAGGGCGATATCCATGAGATCGGAAAATCGCTCGTAGCCACAATGCTTGGAGCCTCGGGTTTTGAAGTCCATGACCTTGGTGTCGACACGCCGGGCGACAAGCTCATCGGCAAGGCCCTGGAAGTGAATGCTGACATTCTTGCCATGAGCGCCCTCCTAACGACGACGATGGTCAAGCAGCGTGAGGTCATTGAGGAACTGGAGAAGGAGGGTCTGCGGAAGAGGTTGAAGGTGATGGTAGGCGGCGCGCCTGTGACGCGCGATTGGGTGGCCTCAATTGGAGCGGATGGTTTCTCGGAGGATGCGATCGGGGCTGTAGCCCTTGCCAAGAAACTGATGGGCGGCCAGTAGTTGACAGGCCGCATCACTCGAAGGGCCCTGAATTTCGGCCCGCGAAGTTTAGCGGTTCGCTAACCGGAGGCCGCATGGCGAATGAAATCAGGTCAATCACGAATCCGAAGATCAAGCTCGAGGTTCTGAGCCCCGAGGACGTCAAGAAGATCCACGAAGCCACGCTTTGGATCATCGAGAACGTGGGGGTGAGGTTCCCTTCGGAACACGCGCTCGCGATTTGGAGTGATGCCGGCGCGGACGTCGATCGCGATCGCATGATTGTGAAGGCTCGGCCAAGGATCATCGAAGAGGCGCTGAAGCACTGCCCCCCCGCCTACACTCTGGCTGCCCGAAATCCAGCTCAGGACCTGAGTCTGGACGGCAATCACGTCTTTCTCGGCACCGACGGTTGCGGAGTAGAAGTCATTGACATCGAGTTGGGCAAGCGGCGTACGTCGACGCTTCAGGATGTGAGGGACATCGCCCGGATTGCTGATGCCGTCGAGGAGATCGCCTTTCACTGGGTGCCCGTTTCGGCGCAGGACACGCCGGTCGACACGCGTGGTCTTCACGAGATCCAGGCCATTTGGGAGTCTTCTACGAAGCACGTGCAAACAGAGAGTATCTACAGTCCCCGCGAGGCGCGGGCCGCAATCGCCATGGCGGCAATGATTGCCGGAGGTTCAGAAGACCTGCGGAAGCGACCGGTACTCTCGCTGATGCAATGCTCGGCGTCGCCGTTGGGACACGATGGCGGATCCCTTGACGCGGCCCTTCTGGCCGCCGAAGCAGGCATCCCAACCGGTTTCATGACGATGGCGGCGTGCTTAACAACGGGCCCAGCGACGATGGCCGGCAACTTAGCGGTGGGCAACGCGGAGGTCATCGCGGGCACCGCAATGCTTCAATTGGCTTACCCGGGTGCGCCAGTATTCTACGCCGCGGCGCAGACCGCATCGGACCTGCGGACCGGTGCCTACACGGGCGGCGGACCCGAGGACTTCCTGTTTGGAGGCGCGACGAATGCGCTGGCGGATTTCTATGGCATTCCGCTTTCCATGGGCGCATTCGCCACGGGCGCGAAGGAGCCAAATTGGCAGGCAGGCATAGACAATAGTCTGTCCAGCTTCATGGCAGGCGCCGTCATGTCGGACATGCTGCTCGGCGTTGGCTTCCTACACGGGAGCCGAATCTGGTCATTTGCGGAAATGATGATGGATTGCGAGATCTTTGCCATCGTCCGCAAGATGATGCAAGGGATTGTCATAAACGATGACACCCTTGCGCTGGAAACCGTGGCAGCAACGGGACCTTCGGGAAGCTTCCTAACTCAGAAGCACACGCGCAGACATATGCACGACATCTTCGTTCCCGAATTCATGGACCGTCGTCCCTACTCGGAGTGGGAATTGAAGAAGGACAACGCACGCGATTGGGCTTTGGCCAAAGCACGCAGGCTCCGCGCCGAGCATGCTCCCGAGCCATTTGGATCCGGCGCTTGGCCGGGAGCTAACGCGGCTCGTGGAATCCATGTCAGGCCACTAGTTCGGACGGTGCAGGGCAAAACTGATTGATCATTCCCCCTTCAGGACGGAAATCATGCAGCCAAGAATAGAGCTCCTGTCGAGTGGCCTCATTTCGCGGATTCTGGACGAGGCCTTCCAACTCATGATGAACCCAGGGATCAAGGTCCTATCTCCGCGAGCTCGAATCCTGTTGGCCAGCGGCGGAGCTCACGTGGACGGCGAATCGCCGGTGGTCAGGATCCCCGAGAAGGTTGGTCGAGCCGCTCTCGAAAGTGTGCCATCCGTGTTTGATCTGTTTGACAGGCTTGGTCGGCCCACGGTCACGTATGGTGGCAATACTGTGCAATTCGATCCAGGCTCCTGCGCCGTCCACGTGCTGGACCCCGACACATGCGAGCATCGTCCCGCAAAGACACCTGATCTCGTTCGTATTGTCAAGGTTGCGGAGATGCTGCCTCAATACGATGCCCAGTCGACGGCTGTGGTCTGCGACGACGTCCCAAAGGCCATTGGCGATCTCTATCGCCTTTATGTTGTGCTTCTCTATTCATTGAAGCCGATCGTCACGGGCGCATTCTCGAATTCCACACTTCAGGCAATGTTTGAGATGCTGGCATTATTTGCCGGCGGCCGTCAGGGCCTCGCGGATCGCCCCCAAGCGGTGTTCGATGTCTGTCCCTCGCCGCCTCTCATTTGGAGTGAGTTCGGCGCAGAGAATTCTGATTTCTCTGGCAGAGGCCCGGATGCCGGCGGAAATCGTGTCTATGCCTTTGGCCGGAGCAGTCTCGCCGGTGACGCTCTTGGGGACGATCACGCAACATGCAGCCGAATGCCTCAGCGGAATAACTATCCACCAGCTCGCCCGACCGGGCTCGCCGATCGTCTGGGGCGGCGCGCCGGCGATTTTTGACATGCGCAAGGGAACCACCCCCATGGGAGCGGTAGACACCGCCATGATCGACGCCTCTTATGCCGAAGTCGGCAAGTCCTTGGGGTTACCGACCCACTGCTACCTGGGAGCCAGCGATTCAAAGCTTGTCGACGCCCAGGCGGGCCTGGAAAGCGGCCTCACCGCCCTAATTGGGGCACTCGCTGGAATAAACATGATCTCGGGCCCCGGCATGCTCGATTTCCTTGCCTGCCAGAGCGTAGAGAAGTTGGTCGTGGATGCCGAGGCGGTGGCAATGGCGAAGCATCTCCTGGGCGGACTGCAGGTGCGCCCAGGAAGCTTGGCGACCGCGTTCTTTGAAGGCATAGACTTCAAGGGCGACTTCCTGAAGCAAAGAGCCACCCGGGACCTCTTTTCTAGCGAGCAGCTGCTCCCCTCCGCTATAATCGATCGCAACTCCATGCGCGGCTGGCAGATGGCGGGAAGCCTTGATACCTTCGAACGCGCCAAGATCCGGACCGCTGAGCTTGTGGAGCAATACGAGCGCCCCTCGATGGCCATCGAGTATGAGCCGGAACTCACAAGCATTGTTGCATCCTTGGGAGCCGCGGCCGGGATGGAGCACGTCCCCGAACCAACTTAGAGGTGACTATGCTGCAGGATGCTTATCAGCTTCAAGAAGACCTCATCGAATGGCGGCGGGACTTCCATGCCCACCCGGAGTTGGGTTTCAAGGAGCTCCGGACCTCGGCACGGGTCGCTGAGGAGCTGGCAAGGCTTGGGTATCGAGTTCAGCGAAACGTGGGACGCACGGGCGTTATCGGCGAGATCGGCCCAGATTCTGGACCATGCATAGCCATTCGCGCCGATATGGATGCTTTGCCGATCCTCGAGGCCAACGACGTGCCGTACAGGTCTGAGGTGGACGGCACGATGCACGCCTGTGGACATGACTCCCATACGGCCATGGCCCTTGGCGCCGCAACGCTGCTCGCCCGGCAGGCCCTGCCAGGCCGAGTCCGATTCTTGTTCCAACCTTCCGAGGAAGTGGGCGACGAGCAGGGAGTAAGCGGCGCCCCTCGCATGATCGAAGACGGCGCGATGCAAGGCGTCGATATGATCATCGCCCTGCATGTTGATCCGTCCACACCTGTTGGCGACATTCATATCAGTGCGGGACCCAGCTCTGGCGGCGTCGATTCGTGGTTCGGCAAGATCACGGGAAAGGGAGGGCACGGAGCCAAGCCGAATGAGACGATTGATCCGTTCTACCTGTCAGCCCACGTGGTGCTTGCCTTAAACGCCATCGTCTCCCGTCGCCTGCATCCATTTGCCCCGGCGGTCGTAAGCATCGGCACGCTCCACGGCGGCTTCACAGAAAACGTGATCCCGTCGCATGTGGACATCTCGGGGACGCTTCGGTTCACCGACAAAAAGGTACAGGAACTCATCTACAAAGAAATACGTCGCGCGTTCGAGCTGGCGAAAACGCTGGGCGGCGACTACGAGCTTCGATTCGAAATTGGTGCTCCGCCGGTGATCAATCACCCGGAGGCCGCCCGCTTGATCGAGGCCGCCGCGGCGGCCCTGCTGGGTAGCGAACACATCACCCCCATTCCAAAGGAATTGGGCGGCGAGGATTTTGCCTCCTTCACCGAGCAGGCACCCGGCGCCATGTTCACGCTCGGCACGCGTATTGAAGGGGATGAACGATTCCTTCATCATCCACGTTTGGACCTCGACGAACGTGCGTTGCCCATCGGCACCGCAATCCTGGCTGAGGCCGCGACCAGGTTCTTAGGGTCCGTGTCGTCTCGACCGGTGGGCATCACCAGGACGTAACCTCAACGCGCCCAACGCAGCGGAGTAGCGTATGCACACTGAATTGCAGAGTACGCAAGTGCACGTCACGATCGGCAGCGACAAGCCTTTCGTGATGATTGGCGAGAAGATCAATCCGACCGGGAACAAGAAATTGGCGGCGGCCTTGCAGGCGAATGATTTGACAATCGTCGGTCGCCTGGCAGAAAGGCAAGTTGCCTGGGGGGCCGACGTCCTGGACATCAATGTCGGGGTGCCCGGATTGGATGAAGTGAGCATGATTCAGAAGGTTGTGAAGCTGGTTGCGGCCACAGCGGATGTTCCCCTATGCATCGACTCGGGCAAGAGCGAGATCCTGGCTGCCGGCTTGGCTGCCTGTCCCGGCAAGCCGCTCGTGAATTCTGTCAACGCCGAAGAGAAACAGCTCGATAGTATTTTGCCGGTTGTGAAGGACAGGGGCGCGGCCGTCATAGGCCTGACCATCGATGACCAGGGGATTCCAAAAACGGCGGAGGCACGATTGGCTGCCGCCGACAAGATTGTAAGGCGTGCGGCGAAGATCGGAATCCCCGCAGAGGACATTGTGATTGACCCGCTGGTGCTGACCGTTGGTTCGGACAGCAAGGCCGCGCTGGTGACGCTGCAAAGCATTGAATTGATCCACAGGGAATTGGGGGTGAACATCAATCTGGGTGCAAGCAATGTTTCCTTCGGCTTGCCCGATCGGCTGACCGTCAATCAGGCGTTCCTGGCCATGGCAATACGGGCCGGGGCCACTTGTTCCATCACCGACCCGATCAAACTGGGTTCAACCATACGGGCCAGCGATTTGCTCATAGGCCGTGACGATTTTGGGATGCGCTTCATAAAGCGCTTCCGCAATAGCGAAGCGTTGCGCCAAAAGGAAAGTGAAACGACTCCTGCATGAGTGAAATGCGAACCGTCGTTGTGGAACCTTCCGGTCGACGCGGGCAAGTGGCCGACGGCACAACCCTCCGCACAGCAATCCGTGGATTGGGGATCGAGGTCGAGTCGATTTGCGCTGAAAATGCCACATGCGGCAAATGCAAGGTGCTGATCAACGAGGGATATTCCGAGCAACACGGCCTCCAATCTGGCGAGCGGAGCTTGTCGCCTCCTGGGCCCGAAGAAGGCGCCTATCTGGCTTCGCACGCCTCCACCTTTTCCGGCCGCGGCTGGGAGACCGGGCGTGTGCGGCTGGCATGTCAAGCGAAGGTTCTTGGGGACCTAGTGGTCACGGTTCCAGACGAGAGCCTGGCCAATCGGCAGATCGTGCGCAAGTCTGCTACCGAACGAAATATCGCGATCCGACCTTCGATCCGCAAGTATCTGGTCGAAATGACGCCGCCAACACTCTCGGATCCAACGGCAGATTGGGAAAGGCTTGCACGGGGTCTCGCGACCTCAATCGAGCTGGTTCGCTACGGCGATCCGATGCTGCCCGGGCCCCGGGATCTTGCTATTGACTATGCCTGCCTGCGCACACTTTCCCAAACGCTCCGAGAGTCTGAGTGGCGGGTCACCGTGTCGGTGTGGAATGATCGCGAGGTGCTGCGCGTCGAGCCCGGCTACAGCGAACGCCTTTTCGGTGCGGCAGTTGACATTGGCACGACGACGGTCGCCCTGTACGTGTGCGATCTGGCAAGCGGAGAAATTGTTGCCACCGAATCCGACATGAATCCTCAGATCACTTTCGGTGAGGACGTCATGTCTCGCATCCATTTCAGCACGACAAACCCTGACGGCTTGCGCAAGCTCCACCACAGCATTATCAGGACCCTTAATCAGCTCCTCACCAAGGCGTGCCGATCTGCCGGCATTCGCACCGACGACATTCTTGAGCTCACCGTCGTCGGAAACACCACGATGCAGCACTTGTTCCTCAACCTGCCACCACAGCACCTGGGAGTAGCCCCGTTTGCAGCGGCGATTTATCGCGGCCTCGACATCAAAGCCCGAGAGCTGCGGTTGACACTAAACGCCGCAGCCAACGTTTATATGCTTCCCGCGATCGCATCGTTCATAGGTGCGGACACCACCGGCGTACTCCTGGCCGAAGAGCCCTATGCACAGGACGAGAACTGGCTGATTATCGATATTGGTACGAACGCCGAGCTCGTGCTCGGCAATCGGCACAAGCTGATCTGCGCCTCGACGCCGACCGGCCCTGCGTTCGAGGGCGCCACCATCGAATTCGGCATGCGGGCAGCGCCGGGGGCCATAGAGCATCTCCGAATAGATCCCGCGACGCTGTTGCCCCACTGGAAGATTATTGGCGAGGATGGTTGGGACGAGGGTCGACCGAAAGGACTGTGCGGCTCCGCGGTCGTGGATGCCGTGGCAGGGCTGCTGCAAGCCGGGGGCCTCGATGCCAGTGGACGCTTCGTTGTCGGTGGCGTCGCCGGCGGGAGGATACGGACCGCTCTGAGGGGGACTGAATATGTGGTCGCGGAAGCAAGCCAGACGAGCCCGGGCACCGATATCGTCTTGACTCAGAAGGACGTCCGCCAGATCCAGCTCGCCAAGGGAGCTCTTTTTGTTGCCGCGCAATCTCTGCTCAGCCGTTTAGGAATTGAGAAGCCAGACAAGGTGCTTCTTGCGGGAGCTTTTGGTTCGTACCTCGACAAGACCAACGCCATGGCAATCGGAATGCTACCGGACGTGTCCGAAGAGAACGTCTTTGTGGTTGGCAATTCTGCGGGCGATGGAGCTCGAATCGCCCTCCTGAACACCGAAAAGCGACTCGAGGCGTCCAGCGTCGCGGCGCGTGTGCTACGGCACGAACTGCCGACGGACCCGGCATTTCAGGAGCGGTTCATTCGGGCGATGGCATTTCCTGTGCCAAATGAGGAGCCAAGGAGGTAGCCTTGACCAGCTTCATCGACCGGCTCACCGGGGGCGACGTGCTCGTGGCCGACGGTGCAACGGGCACGAACCTACAGAACGCAGGACTCAAGTCAGGCGAACATCCGGAGACCTGGGTGTTTACGCAGCCAGGTGACATCACGAATCTGGAACAGGCGTTCGTCAACGCAGGGGCAGAGATCATCCTGACCTGCACGTTTGGGGCGACGCGACCGCGGCTGGCAGGCTCCAGCTACGCCGACCGTGTCGTCGACCTGAATCGCGAAGCGGTCGCACTGGCCCGGAAGACCGCCTCCACCGGAAATGACGTCCTTGTCGCGGGGTCCATGGGACCCCTGGGGCAGTTGCTGAAGCCACTGGGTCCCATTTCACCGGAAGCGGCCGTCAGCGCATATACAGAGCAGGCGGGAGCGCTCGCTGAAGGCGGCGTGGACTTTCTGGTGATTGAGACACAGTTCTCTTTGGAAGAGGCGACTGCCGCCCTCACAGGCGCGCAGGCGGTAACGAACTTGCCGGTCGTCGTCTCGTTCAGCTTCGACCGGGGCACGCGCACGATGATGGGCCTGCGTCCAAGCGATGTGGCAAAGACATTTCGAGATCTGGGTGCCGCCATGATCGGCGTAAACTGCGGGACGACCTTGGAGAATGCAATGACCGTGCTTGAGGCGTACGCGGCCGCCATACCGGGTTTCCCCCTATGGGCCAAGCCGAACGCCGGCCTGCCTCATCTCGAAGGCGGCGTGACCACATATGATGTGACCCCGGCGCAGATGGCCGAATTCGCCACCGCCGCGATCGGGCGCGGTGCCCGCGTGATAGGGGGCTGCTGCGGTTCCACTCCAGAGCATATCCGCGCCATGGCGGAGGCGATCAAGTCACGGCAGGGCACCGACTGAGTTTGAAATCACCGCAACAGGTGGGCTGCTAAACGTTCACCGGAACGGTGAACACTATCCGGGCACCCTTGCCGACAGCAGCATCTATTGAGAAGCTGCCGCCCAACATCTCCACTCGCTCCCTGATCAATTTCAGGCCCAGATTTCCGCTGGTGACCGCGGCTTCGGGGTCAAATCCGCGGCCGTTGTCGTCGACGCCAACCCGCAGGACATCACTGCCCATGTCAAGCTGCAGTTTTATGCCAGCCGCCTGGCTGTGCCGTGCTGCATTCCCCAGCAGCTCCTGAATCCCGCGGAAAATCATCACTTCCAAGTACGGTTCCAAACGTCTCTCCGTGCCCGTGATGGTCAACGCCACGTCAATCCCCGTCTGGTCTTTGAAAGCCTCGACGTACTTGCGCACGGTCGGCGCCAGCCCCAGGTCGTCAAGCATCATCGGACGGAGTTCGAATATGAAATTTCGGAGCTTCTGGAAAGCGCCCAAGGCAGACGCCTTAAGGCTTGCCAACTCGTCCTTCGCCTGCTGTGGCTCCACTTCAAACAGGCGCATCGCGATCTCCGTCTGAAGGATGAAATTCGACATCGCCTGAGCCGGGCCATCGTGCATGAGACGCGACAGGCGCTGCCGCTCTGCCTCTTGAGCATTGACAACCATTTCGATCTCGGCCACTCGGCTTGCCTTGGATGCAGCGGAATCGGCGGCGGCCTGACCGCCGCGAGCCGTCCAACGTTGCAAAGTGTCCTTGAATCTCTCGAGGTGCTCTTTTTCGCCCTGCAGCTTGTCCAGCTGCCCTCGCATAACGAAAAGTCTTTGCTGCGCATCCAGGCCCGCCTCGTAGGCCATGCGGACCTCTTGGGAAGGCGTCTTGTCGATCTTTGCCTGAACCTGTTGCAAGTGCGCAGTAATGGACGCGTTCCGCTGGGCAAGCTTGGAGACTTCGCTTTGGCTTTGCTCAATCATCAGGCTGATTTCGCGAAGAGCCCGCTCTGTCTCAAGAAGCTCTGCTTGAATGTCCTGCTCACCAACGGTGGACTCTCTGATTTCCGACTTCATAGGACCTGCCCCTCGGATTTCACGCTGGACGTCTTGAGACGCACCCAGCCATGTTTCAGCGCGTAGACGACTGCCTGAGTCCGGTCTTCTACGCTGAATTTGCGAAGTATCGATGTGACGTGGTTCTTGACCGTTTGATGGCTTATCCCCAGCAGACCGGCAATCTCCTTATTGCTTAGTCCTCTTACAACGCACTCAAGCACTTCCATTTCGCGATTGCTGAGCGGATGAAACGGGCTACCCGGCTCGCTATACGGCCGTGGGGCAGCCTCGATCTGCTCTTCGATCCAATGCTGCAGGTCGCGACGTGTCATTGTGCGAGCGCCGAACACGAACTTGCCATCCACCACGTGACGGATGATGTCCAGGAGGGTCCCGGGCTCCACGTCCTTTGCACAATAGGCCGCCGCACCTGCAAGCGCCGCGTGGATGGACTGCTCCACGTCGTCGTAGCCGCTCATCAGCACGATGCGCGTATGCAGCTTTTCGGAGGTAACCTGATGCGTGATTTGTTGGCCGTTCATCCCTGGCAGATTGACATCCAGGAGCACGATGGCCGGCTTCGCCGCCCGAATCGCTTCAAGGGCCCCGTCGCCCGTCGAGACCTCGCCGACCACCTTCATGTCGTTTTCACGCGACAACATGTCGACGACCCCTTGTCGGAACAAGGGGTGATCGTCAATCACGAGCAGCGTAGTCTCATTCATATGAATTGATGCAGTAAGCGATGTAAAGTATAGCATGAAAGAAAATGCAGAGCTTCCGTGCGGCCAGAAGCATGAGGCGCGATCCAGAGGACACCGCCGTGCGGATATTCCAGGCTGCCAGACGGATCAAGCAACACGCGGCTCCACTTGCACCGTCCGTATCTTGCAGCCTGCAGCTACCGGCATGACCAACAATAGATCGTCATGTTCTGGCCTCCCATCTCGGGGGCGAACTTGCCACCGCTTGAATGCAGCGGTGTCGCCTGCAGGGCCAGACGCGGATAGAGATCTGGGAACGCGATCAGGTAGCGAACACCCTGCTGGTTCAGGAAAACAGCGAGACGGCCCTGATCGCGCATGAAAGGCACAACCTCCGGGGAGATAAGCCCGGCAAGATCGACGAGTGGATGGTTGTCGAAATAGCCGAGTGCACCGATATCATGGGCAGCTACCACTGCGCCCGGTGGCAGATTCTGGGCAGCCCACGTTGCCGTGTCAACCATCTCTGATTCGATGAGGGCCACGTCCTGCCCGTATGCCCTGGCGCCGAGGAAGAAGAAACCCACGGTGAGAGCCCCGAGGCTCAGCTGCAGGCCGCTGCGAAACGCGTGTCGAAAGCGACCCAGCCAGCTTGCCTCACGAAGTTCCCAGTACCCTATCACGGCGAGCACAAAGAACGTGGGCATGGCGGGCATTAGATAGCGGCCATGTTGGTATGCAGGGAGTCGGACGATGTATATCAGAAAATAGGAAGCACACCAGGTCAGTGCCAGCAGCACCGGGACATTTTTTCGTCTAATCGCAGAATAGAGGCAGAAAATCAAACCCGGCACAAGGACGACGGCAGGGCCCGTTACCAATTGCTGCGTGAGCACCACCAGGCGGTGCGAGAGCGGGCTCAACTGCCAGGCTGCGTACTCGACTTGTTTCGCATAGAACGTATTCGGCATAGGCGTGCCCGATAGCCACAAGTTGAGGGCAACATAGGGCAAGAGCAATGCCCCAAAGCCAAGAAGATACACGAACACGGCGCGACCGCGGGCAATCCTGGTACCATCCGCAAGGAGCAGCGCAAGTACCGCCGGAACGATCAGTGTGAGTCCATCCGGCCTGGTCCAAACACTCAATCCCGTTAGTAGACCCATGCCAAGGTATTTCCGCGAACCCGTGAGCAGGAGGGCGATCACGAGCGTGAGTAGCAACGCATGCAGCGACGTTTCCATCCCGGAGGCGGCTGCCCACAGCATGTGCCACTCGCCGGCCAGGAATAGTCCAATCCACGGCACGGCGGGCCGGTACGCCGGCGCAAGCGCGCGACCTAAAGTCTCTGCCTGCAGGCTGAGTAGATACAGAGCCAAACTGCCCAGCAGGAAACTCCACCAGACGGGTCCAAGACCAAGCCAGAAACCGGGCACAAGAAGAAACGTCCAAAGTGGCGATGTCGACCCTGCCGATGGATGGCCCAGTTGAAATGCCCAGTCCCCGTGGAGAGCGAGATTGCGAGCATAGACCGCGTGGATCCAAGAATCGTCCAGCGGGAAGCCGATGCGATATGTGAGGGCGCTGCTCAAAACATAGACGCCCACGCCAAACACCACGGCTACAGCAACAACTATGAAGTCCCGTGGGTGAAGATCAGCGCGGGATTCGGAAGAAACGGGCTCCATCGATTTCACCGAGAAATTGGAAAGTGGTGCTGCTTGTATCGTCGTAAACGGATTTGATCGGCCCGGCAGCCCCGGCAGATTCGATAATCAGATACTTCGCCTGATAGCGCGTGGCAGCAGAAAGCATCGCCGCGGCATCTCCGTATGGAACAACAATACCCGGCTGGCGGGTCATAACGAAGAACCCGGGCGGATTGCGGACCATCACGACGTCACTGGACTGAAGGCCGGCCTGCCGGAGGAAGGCGAGCTGTCCCGGGTAGTTTTGTTCTCCTTCCCCCCATCCAGGCAAGACCCGGATGGCAAGCAGAGCCAGCGTTGTCAGCATCGCGAGCCCAACCAGCGCGGCCCGAAAGACGATGAACGCATTGGACGTAAACATGTTGCGCGCCCGGGCCGCGGCGATTGCCGATTCGAGCCCCAGTGGCGCCATCGCCCACCACAGGCTCTGAAGCGCGGCTCCAGCGTGAAAGAATCCACCGCGCGCCCCTGCAAACGGAAACACCACCGTCATGACGACGAGCAGGGCAAACCAGATCAAGCACGCCACGACAACTCGCCCATTCCGGCGATGGATCCAGATTCCGAGAAGGATGAAGGGGGCCAGCACCAATTCACCTTGCGCGGCGAACGCGTTGAGCAGATTCCACTTTAGCGCGGCGAGTCGGGCCGCGAACATCGCCGCCCACCCTTGTGCCAGCCACCGGCTGAAGGTGAGCTGACTTGCGGGATAAAGGAATGTCTCGTCGTAGTTCTTGAGCCACAGGAGGCGCGAACCACCGGGGGCCATGAACGTCCCAAACAGGCCATAAGTGTGCCAGAACCACGCGCCTGTTACCAGGAAGAAACCGCCGGCGGCCAGCGCGAGTTGGAGTATGGCCGAACCAATTCGCTCAGAGCCCGGCGCGACGAGCCGGCGCCACCTCTTGCCGTTCGGACCGGCAAGCGGCCCGAGCAGATTGTTCCACAGGATCACCCCCGCGGTGACGCCCATCCACAGCATCCCATCGCTCCGGGCAAGCGTCAAGAGGCCGGCAAGGGCGCCCAATGCAAATACTGCAGTCTTGCGCATGGAGCCCAAGATCAAGAAGAATAACCCGCCAGCCACAATGTATATAGCATAGTTGTCCGTAACTGCGACAAATGGCGCGTAGTAGCCCGAGAAGACTGCCAGCAACCCAGATGTCACAGCCAGGTCCGTACGCCGGCTAAAGCTGTAGGCCACCGCGGCCGTCACGATCGGGATGAGAGCCGCAAACACAAGAAAGCCCAACCGAGCGGCCCCGTACGTTACTTGGCCGGTAACCCACATGCCTCCGGCGGCGACAATGGAGGCCAACGGCATCCAGTATGTGTGCGAGGGATGCGGCAAGGTCACCGGATCATCGAGATAGTTCCAAAGGTACGGCTCGGTAAATCCTTTTCCCTCCGCGAGCCGTATGCCCCCTCCAAAGTAATAGTCCGCGTCGAGGTAACCGGGAAAGGGCTCGAAATTCGATACAGCCAGCGCGACCGCAACCGCGAAGAGGGCCAGCAGCAAGTACGCGCGCGTCTTCATGACCGGACGATCATATCCGGATCCGACTCTCCGCTCCCCGATCTGAGAGTGCGAACCTCATCCAGCCATGTCCTCTGTGGGCGAATGAACCACGAACGGGTCCAGTAGAGGCCAAGAATGCTCACGAGTGGATAGAACAGAAAAAGGTAGTCGTGGGCCAAGTGGTCGCCCAGCAGGAGCCACCGACCGAACAGAAGCCATGGCACCACAAAGATGCCCAGCAGCGCCGCAGACGCCAACCCCACTCCTATCCGGCTCCGTTGCGCGAAAGCGGCGCAGATCAGTACTACGCTTGGGGCAACCGCAACCAGATTGCCCAACTCAGTCCGAAATCCCAAGAGGGGTGTAATTGCCAACGCCAGAAGACTGGTCCAGATGAACCGCCGGAAGCCTTGGTCGCGGCCGGACCACCATTCGGAGACCATGAGAGAAAGCAACAATATGGTTGCCGCGTGTGCAAGTGTGAGACCATTTGTCGGTGAGAGTCGCAGCCAGAGAGCGGTTGTGGTCGTGCCATAGCCGGACCGCAGCTGGCCAATCGTGGACGTGATGAAGGGCAGTAACCACCCAGGATAAAGAAGGAAAGAGATGCCAAGCAGGGTGATTAGGGTCATCGCCAGACCGGCGAAAACGCGCCAGCGCCTGTGCAAAATCACCCACCACAATATGAGTGCGAGAAAGAGGATACCGACCTCCCACATGAAGAAGGTAAGAGCCAAAAGGGTGCCGGCCAATTCATCGCGCCCGGTCTGGAGCGACCAGAGAGTCAACGTGTACAACAGCCCAAGAAGGATGGCAGAGGTCCCTGTGACCATGGCGATGACAGAATAGAAGCCAAATATGACCACGGAGGCGATGACTAGTAGGAATGCCCGAGGTGGCAGCCAATCCACCAGGGCAAGACTGGCGAGCGCGCAACCCGCAAGCGCAACCTGATTCAGACACAGCCAAATCCCCTTGGCAACGGCGGCCGACTGGACCAGTGCAAAGGGAAAGAACAGTGGGAGCAAGAAGAAGGGCACGGTAAGACGATACGGATTCTCGCCCGGAATCGCCGCTCGGCCATAAGCCAACTGCTGGGCCAACGCAGCAACTTGCGGCGAGTATGGCGAATCTTGAGCCCAGAGGAAGGCCCGCGCGCCTGACCAAGCGGTTAGAAAGTCACCGCCGCCCCTGATCATGCTGCTAATGCGGACGTCGGCAAACAGCAAGCCTCCAAGTACAGCCGCAATGCCGATCGCGATCGCCGCAAGTATCGCGAGGTCCCGCAAAGACAATGCCGGCCGCCGCTTGAAAGCCACTTAAGCCCTGATCAAGTATGGAACAATCGCTGTACTTCCGGACCGAACGGCTGCCTCGATGAATCCCCTTGAGAGACCTATTGAGATCACCTGCTTCACGTATCCCCGTGCAGTTTCCAAGCGTCCGGCGATTCCAAGGAAGCTATTTTACCCCAGCCCCAGGATTGCGCCAAAATCGCAGCAAGTATTATGAGCCCACACCCGGCAATCTGGATAGGCAACAACCTTTCGCCGAGGACCAATGCGCCGGCACCAGCCGCAAATACAGATTCGAGACTCGAGGATAATCGCGGCATCAGTGGGCGGCGTATGCTTCTGTCCCCATACTTGCAGAGTGTACCCCAGCGCAAGCGAGATTACGGCCGTGTAGAGAATCGAACCCAGCAAGGGCATGGGAACAGGCCACGGCAACGGCTCTGCAAGGGCGCCGGCAAACCAGTTCAGACCGCTTCCAATCATTAACTGACCGATTGAGAACGAGATCGCATCATAGGTTGAAGCGAACTTCCCCAGGAGTACAACGTGCAATGCCCAGAATCCCGCTCCGGCCAGTTCCAGAGCATCGCCCGGCCTTGACTGCGAATCGGCCCGCCGTTGAGAGGAGAAACGCGCCTGCAGCCGCAACGGCGACGGCGATGAGGGCAAGCCGGCGGGGCTTCTGGCGCCATCCCACAAACACGACCAAGGGGACCAGTACCACGTACAGACTGGTGAGAAAACCGGCGTTGGCGGCGCTGGTGGTAAGCAAACCGGCCTGCTGCAACGCGCTCGCCAAGAACAAGATGGTGCCTGCAGCGCCCATCCACAGCCACTGCCCCGGCCCGAGCCTTGTGCGTCGACCCAATGGCAACAGGATCAATGCTGCCGCAAGAAAGCGGGCACCGTTGAAGAAATACACGCTCCCCAACTGAGCCGCCAGACGCTGTGCGGCAAAGGCGGAACCCCATAGCACCGCCACGACGAGCAAGGTCAGGTCAGCCTTCACGCGCACAGGCAGAGTCAGAGAGTTCATTGACATCCCGTTCGCAGGCTGCGCCGGCAGACGAACAGCCCACGCTGTTTGCACTTTGGAGTGACTGCGGCCAACTATAGCACGACGCCAGCGGGAAGATTTCTTATCCCGAGTTTGTCATCGGCGGCCTGGGTGGCAGCATAGTCGACCGTATGCAGGAGACTGGTGCCTTCCCCCTCCCCTTGCCATCAGCACTACATTGCTTCACGAATTTCCACAATTGTCTATCTCTCCGGCTGACCCTCTCCTCAGTGTCGGCAACATCGAAGTGGCATAGGCGATGGGGGCGTCCCGGGACAGCGAGCCCACCAAATTGCCTTGCCACGTGAGGAACGGCGCTTCCAAGGCGCTCCGTGAGTGGGAGGACGCAATGCAGCTCCTATACAAGCAACTGCTACCGACAAGCTGAACGACACCCTCGGCTAAAGCTGCCTCGCTGGCAGAGGCCGCGGATCGGCTTGCCGCAGAGGACGATGTTTTCTTTTCGAGTAGGTTCCTGCTGCAGCGTCCCTTACTACGCGCGATCCTTTGCGACAAGCCGACAGTCCTGCTGATTGACGAAATCGACCGCGCCGATGCGGAGTTTGAGGCATTCCTCTTGGAAGTTCTGAGCGACTTTCAAGTCAGTGTGCCCGAACTAGGCACGCTGGTGGCGATCCACCGCCCTTTCGTGGTGCTGACCAGCAACAATTCTCGGGAGCTCTCAGAGCGCTCAAGCGCCGTGCTTGTACCTCTTCGTCGGCTACCCGACACTTGAGGAAGAGCTCGCTGTCATCCGGCTCAAGGTTCCCGACCTAAATCCGAGCCTTGCGCGCCAGGCAGTTGAATTTGTTCGGCTCCGCGTAACGGATCTGCGCAAGTCCCCGTCGATAGCGAGACGCTCGACTGGGCACATGCGCTCCTGACCCTCAACGCAGGCAGCATCGACGCAGACATCCTCGACCGAACGCTCTCGGTGCTCCTAAAACACGAGCAATCTCAGAAGGCAACGCCGACGGAGTCAGGCAGCCGGCCCGACGTCGGGGACGCGCCCCGTCTCCCGTATGAACTCTTGAGATCATGAGCTCGATGATGCGACAGACGCTGGCGCCGCCTGATAAGGATGCACTCGATCAAAGGTTAGTGCGCTGACTGTGCCTGCTGGCCGTCATTCGGCTAGGAACTTACCCGTAACAATGGAATCAAGGATCGTCGGGATGATCTCGGCGCTGCGCGGTAGAGGCGTTCGTATTTCGTTGGCACAGTCTACTGAGGCCTTCCGGGCGGTTCAGATTCTTCGCTGGGGCAGCCGGACAGTCCGTCTTTCATTACGTGCAACGCTCATCAAGAGGCTCTCCACCTGCCCATCTTCGACCGCCTCTTCCCCTATTTTCGGCTCCACGCACGCCCAGGGAGGCAGCCTGCGCGATGCGCTGACGCCCGTTGTGCGCGGGCATTGGCCGAGGCGTTGCTCCAATACTCGGAGGCACTCCGCGTAGGGAGCGTCTGATCTCCGGCGCGCCGCTGTCAGAGGACGAATTGAGGATTGGGCCGATTGGCAGGCATCTGCGTCGGCGATGTTCGCTATCAAAATGGCGGAACAACGCGCCTCGATGGTCTGGCCTTCCCCCTAGAAAGGCCCTCCAAGAAATACTGGAGCAGCTTGCGCACATGGGGATCGACGCCACACGGATGGAGAGATCGCGGAGATAGCGCCATCAACCTGCGGTTATAAAGAGCAGGTAAGATATTACGTTGGGCGCCAACTCACCTAGAACTCCGGACAAACTGCCGGATCAGAGAGTCGTCTGGGTCTGATGGATATGCCTTTCCTCGCTCTCAGAGGCGGACAAGAAGCAATGCAACGCGAGGTGAAGCGTTTGGCAGCCGCGCTGCGCACCCAGTCGCCCTCCACCAAACGCGTCAAAGCGGCACCTGGATCCAAAAGCCACGATCCGCGCCAAACTTGAAGCATCAGGAGTTCCCATCGAGCTGCGTCATCAGCGCCAACCGGAGCCCAAGCTCGTGCTCGTATGCGACGTGAGCACGTCAATGAGCCGCGGAACTGAGCGGCTGCTGTTTGCCCTGCAAGGACAAGTCACAGCGGACACCTTTGCATTCATCGATCACCTGGAGTCGATGCCGAGACCTCGTGCGCACGGACGAGCGGGCATCCGTCCTGCGGCGTAGCACCGGTCACTACAACACTGATCTTAGTCGTCCTTCATGATCCAGCAGAGTACCTGGACAAGATCAATCAAACCACCCTGACTCCTTGACCGCAACAATACACAAAGTAGTTCGCTCCGCGGCCAACGTCTCGTTGAAACGCGAGCCGCCGCAGCTCTCCACGGTCTTTGTGGTAACCGAAGTATGCGGGTTCTACACTCGAGTCTTGTAGGTGGCGAACGTCCGCGAGTTGGCAGCGGCGGTGGATCAAGTGCTCACGGCCTAGCCAAAAGCATTCGTGTCGCGCCACGACCAAGATGGATTGCCACGGCGCGCCACCCAGGTGCCAAAACGCAGCCTCGCTGCCAGCGCGCTTCCTCAGGTCAGAAGCGCGCTAAAGAGATGAGCGCCAAAATAATCGAATCTAGTCAGATTCGAGTTCCAGGTAGATGCGTTTGTTGATTGCCCCCTTGCTCTTGTAGTCTACAACGCGAACCCGCCCTACTTCCGATGTATTATGCACGTGGGTGCCACCATCCGCCTGCAGATCAAGCCCCACGATTTCCACCGTCCGGACTTCCTGAATACCAGCCGGGAGCAGATTGATTTTCGTCCGAATCAGATCAGGTATCCCAAAGGCGATTTCGCGCGGCAGGATGTTGACGCGCACGTCCCGCCCGGCCTCGATTTCAACATTTACGGCAGCCTCGATTGTTGACACCAGCTCGCGTTGCAGACGCGCAAACTCGAAATCCATGCGTCCCTTGAGCGGCTCCATATCGCCCCCGGTCACCTGCGCACCATAGTCCCGGAATACAACTCCGCATAGCACGTGCATCGCCGTATGCGTTCGCATCAACTTGTAGCGACGCTCCCAATCCAACGTCCCGTGCACGCTCTGTCCCTCCGCGAGCAGGGCCCCTTCCAGGACATGCAAGAGCTCCCCGTCAGCTCGGCGGGCTCTAGTCACGGTCTGACCGTTCAGCGTCCCGACGTCTGCCGGCTGCCCACCACCCCCGGGATAGAAAGCAGTCCGGTCAAGGACCACCGCGTTCGCGTCTGCGACGGACTTGATCACTTTGGCATCAAAATCCTTAAGGTAGCTGTCACGTTGAAAAAGTAGTTCGGTCATTTCACCTCTTACCCGCCTGGGTCCACGCGGGGCGAATCCCAAACGCAGAATCCGCGGCCAAAATTAGCATTTCATTAGAGTTCAACAGTCTCCTTGACTCTGCTCTTCCTCATACTGTATAGTAACCAGCGAATCCTATCGGGCACTGCCGCCCTCCCCGGCGCTGTGCCTTTTGTTATGCGACTAAGCAGCATGAAGGAGCACGTATGATCCGGGTCCAGGATCTCACCAAAGATTACGGTACGCGCCGGGCCATAGCGGGGCTGAACTTTGAAGCCAAGCAGGGGGAGATCGTCGGCTTCTTGGGCCCCAACGGCGCCGGCAAGACCACGACAATGCGCATTCTAACAGGGTACATGCCTCCCACGGAAGGGACTGCCCAGGTGGCAGGATACGATGTGGTGGATGAGTCCCTGGAGGTCCGGAAGCGTGTGGGCTACCTGCCGGAAACTGTCCCGCTGTACACTGACATGACCGCTTTCGAATACCTCACCTTCATGGCGGACTTGCGCCAGATGCCGGACTCCGAGGATCGTGCCTTTGAGATACTGAAGACCGTTGGCATGGATGCACGGGCCAACAGCTACATAAGCAGCCTCTCGAAAGGGATGCGGCAACGAATAGGTCTCGCGCAAGCCCTGATTCATCAGCCAGAGGTGTTGATCCTGGACGAGCCGACGATCGGTCTGGATCCTGCCCAGGTTGTGGAAGTGCGTAACATCATCCGGGAGATGGGAAAGCAGCGCACCGTGCTGCTTTCCACCCACATCTTGTCGGAAGCGCAGCAGATTTGTGATCGAGTGTTGATCATAAACAAGGGGCACATCATTGCCGAGGACACGCCCGAAAACCTGCAGGCACGCCTGGTCGGATCCGAGCGCGTGGCCGTGCGTGTGCGCGGCGACGGAGACGGCCTTGCAAAGGCTGTGCAGAAAGTGAAAGGAGTTCGCAGCGTGCACCCAGGGGCCGACGGTTTCGTGGAATTCCAATTTTCCCCGGGGCATGATGTTCGTCCCGAGGTTGCCAAAGCCATAATCACCGGCGGCTATGATTTGCTCGAGATGCGCCCCGTAGGAATGAGCCTGGAAGAGATCTTCCTGGAACTGACGCGCGACGATGCCCATTCGCGGCGCAAGGAGAAGTAAACAATGCGCAACATCTGGACAATCGCCCGTCGTGAATACCATCGGTTCTTCGCCAGCCCGATTGCCTACGTGGTGGCATTTGTGATGCTGCTAACTCTCGGCATCATGTTTGCCCTTACCGTCATGGTCTACTCGCAGAGTGCGCTAAACGCGGGAGGTGGCGCGCCTCCCGCGGCCCCGGACATGAGCGGTATCACGGGAACCTTCACGTTCCTGTTGATTCTGATGATTCCAGCGCTCACAATGCGCCTGGTGGCCGACGAAAACCGGATGGGCACAATGGAGCTGCTCGCTGACGGCCCCAGTTCGGGATTGGGAGCTCATCATTGGAAAGTGGCTGGGGGGCCTGCTGTATATGCTCACGCTGATCGCGGTGACGCTGGTCTATGCCTTTATTCTCAATGCCCTGGAGACACCCGGACTTCGACCAGAGGCAGCTCATGACTTCTTACCTGGGCTTGATCCTGGTCACGGGGGCCTTGCTGGCGCTTGGCGTTGGAGCCTCCTCCATGTTCAGCAACCAGTTCGCGGCCTTCTTCGTGACGCTGGGCCTCTTCATATTTCTGTGGTGGCTGGTCGGATTTCCGGCACAGTACGTCAGCGCGGGCGGCGACATCTTCGGCTACCTTGACATGAAGGCGCACTTCTACAATTCGATGAATACCGGAGTAATCAATTTGTCAGACCTCGCGTACTATGTGAGCCTCACGGCGCTGGGGCTGTTCGGCGGCACCATGGCAGTCGAGGCGCGGAGGTGGAGCTGATGCCTAAGAAGAAGAATTCAGGCTCCGCGCGCTTCGCAATCATCGGCCTCGTTCTTGCGGGGATAGGTTGCCTCGCCACAGGTCTGCTGGCGCTGGTGGAAGGCACGGTCGCACTCAAACTGTTTACGCCGGCCAAGCCGGACCTGGTTACGCAGTGGCTTGCGATCAGCGCCGGTGTCCTCGTGCTGGGGCTTGCGGTTTATGGCATTCTCAATCCAACTGCGGTCGGCCGTCTTCTCTCCGGCAGACAGGCACGCTATGGATCAAATGCGCTGGTCATGTCCCTGGCGTTTGTTGGCATTCTGCTGGTCGTAAATCTGCTCGTATATCAAAATCCAAAGTCTTGGGATTTCACGGAGGGCAAGCAGCACACGTTGGCCCCTGAAACGCTCCAAGCCCTTGACACGTTGCCGGCCAAGATCGATGCCATTGCCTTCTTTTCAACGCAAACGCCCTCGGACACTGCGAAGCAACTTCTGGGCGATTTCAAGAGCAGCTCCAAAGGGAAGTTCGACTACCGATTTGTCGATCCCAATGCCGACCCGGTGTTGGCCCGTCAATACGGCGTAACCGGGGATGGCAAGATTGTGCTGGTAATGGGGAAGCTGACGGAAACCGCATCGTATGCCGACGAGAGTTCGATTACCCAAGCGATGATTCGGCTGATCAGTCCCGAGGCGCGGACAGTCTACTTCCTGACCGGCCACGGCGAACCGGACATCAACGGCACGGATCCCGCATCGCTGTCGCGGGCCCGGGAAACTTTGGTAAGCAAGAACTACACAGTCAAGACCCTGAATTTGGCCGCCGACAACAAGATCCCAGATGACGCCAAGGCGGTCATCGTTGCAGGTCCGAGCCAGGCGTTGCTCGACCAGGAAGTGGCGCAATTGAAGGCGTATCTGGACAAAGGCGGCTCCCTCGTCGTGCTCGAGGACCCAACAGTCTTCACGAAGATAGGCTCCAACCCCGACCCACTGGCCAACTACCTGAAGACTGATTGGGGGATCACAATCCAGAATGACGTGGTCATCGACCTGACCAGCAATCAGCCGCTCAGCGCGATTTCGTCCTCGTACAGCCCATCCGCGCCGATAACACAGCACATGACAACCGTCGCGATAATGCCACAGTCACGAAGCCTGGAGGTCGCTCAGAACCTGCCACAGAACGTGACGGTGACTCCATTGATTTTGACTTCACAGCAGTCCTGGGGAGAAACCGATCTTGCTTCGCTGCAATCTACTCAGCAAATTGCTTTCGATCCGGCCACAGACATTCCGGGACCCCTGACGCTTGCAGCGTCCGCTGAGAATTCCAGCACGCACGGGCGCGTCGTTGTCTTCGGGAGCTCCACGTTCGTAACAGACAACGGGTTTGATCACTACGCGAACGGCGACATATTCACGAATTCGGTCGATTGGGCGGCGCAACAAGCCAATCTCATCAACATCACGCCACGGACGCCCGTTTCCAGAACCTTCGACCCGCCCGCGCAGTTGCCGTTCATCGCGATCCTGCTCGGATCAGTCATCTTGATTCCGGGGCTTGTGGTGGTGGCCGGCGTGTCCAATTGGCTCGCCCGACGCAGGCAGGCGTAGCATGATCCGGCGTAACACGTGGATCGTCCTGGTTGTCTTGCTGGGCCTGGTCGGGTACGCGTTCTATTTGAGAGACGCGAAGGCAAAGCAGGCCTTATCGGCCACGCCCACGGCGGGCGCCTCCCCACTATTTGCATCGTCCTTCGGCACGCCAACGGACATCAAGATTGAAAGTGCCGCGGGGACTGCGGTTGAGATCAGTCGCGACCAAGCCGGCAAATGGGTGTTAAAAGCCCCAACAGAGGCTGACGCAAATCAGGCATCCTCCGAGGCGGCGGCAACCCAGCTCGGCGCCCTGCGAGTGGTTTCCAGCGTCGACCTGGGTTTGGACATCATTGGCTTGGACAAGCCGGCCTACACGATTACAGTTTCGTACGGCGCCGACCAGACCCACAAATTGCTTGTTGGTGCCGTCACCCCGATACAAAATGGGTACTACGTGCAGCTGGACGGAGGCAAGAGCCAAGTAGTGGACAAGAGCGGGTTGGACTCCCTGCTGGGCTTGCTGACCGAGCCGCCCTATCTGGCGACGTTAACGCCCGTCGCGTCGTCGACCCCGACTGCACCGGCCCCAACCGAGACGAGCAGCGCCACGCCCCCACCCACGGCGGCACCCGCAGCAACGGCTGCCACTGCCACCCCTTAGCTGGGAATAAGTAAGAGCCCCGCCGTCGGTGTCGTCCCAGTCTGTGGAATGCTGCAGCGGGCGCCGAAAGGCGCGTGCGGCAAGGGTGGCTATTGATTTTCGGTCTAAAAGAGTGTATTCTGGATACGAATTCTCGAATTGGATGAAAAAATGGATGTAGAGAAGATACTCATAGTCGACGAGGAAGAGGAATTTCCAGCTATTGCCCGGCTCATCGAGCTCGGACGGCAGAAGTCCTACGTCACTCTCGACGACATACTGCACTTCTTCCCGGAAGCTGAACAGGACGTGGAACAGCTCGAGGAGGCATTTTCGGCTCTCCTGAGCGCCGGAATCCCGTTTGTGGAGGATACTCCTCCCGGTGAACCGACCGAAGACGAACTGGCAGCCGTAGAGGAGGCAGAACCCGAGCCGGACATCACTCTCGACGACTACCTGGCCAACATCGACACAGATGACACCATTGGCCTCTACCTGAAGGAAGTTAGTCGCGTCCCGCTGCTTACAGCGACGCAGGAGGTCGAGCTCGCGCAACGCATCGAGCGCGGCCGCATGGCACGTGAGGAATTGGCAAAGGCCAACGTGGGCAATCGCCGCCGCCTGGAGTTGCGCCGGTTGATCGAGGATGGCTGGGCCGCCCGCGAGCACCTGATCACAGCGAATTCCGCGGCTTGTCATCTCGGTGGCAAAGAAGTACATGGGCAGGGGCGTGCCGTTTCTGGACCTGATCCAGGAAGGCAATATCGGCCTCATCCGCGCCACGAAGAAGTTCGACTATCGGCGCGGACATAAGTTCTCGACTTATGCGACCTGGTGGATCCGGCAGGCCGTCACGCGGGCCATCGCCGATCAGGGTCGGACTATTCGAGTGCCTGTCCACATGGGTGACCAGATCAACAAACTCCTAAGGGTCCAGCATCAACTTACGCAGCGACTCGGCCGGGAACCCAGCGTGGAGGAGCTGGCCGCATCGCTGGATGTACCGCCGAAAAAAGTTGAGAACATGATACAGGTGGCGCGACGGCCGCTCTCACTCGGAGACTCCCACCGATGATGAGGAAGACTCCGTCCTGGGGGACTTTATCGAGGACGACGAAGCTCCGCCGCCGGACGATACAGCGACCTACAACCTTCTCCGCGAGCATCTGGGAGAGGTTCTAAATGGGCTGCCGCCCCGCGAGGTAAGGATCCTGCAGCTGCGCTACGGTCTACTGGACGGACAGGCTTACACGCTCGAAGAGGTCGGCCGTAAGATGGGTGTCACCCGCGAGCGCGTCCGCCAGATTGAGGCACAGGCCTTGAGCCGGCTGCGGCATCCATCCATTCGGCGGAAACTCCGCGATTACCTGGGCGAATAATCTCCTCGCAGGCTTCAAGAAAGGCGACACAAGGTGTGTCGCCTTTTTGTGTACAATCTCAGGATGCTGAGGCGGTGGCTGCCTGGTTTGCGCGACCTGCTATTCATATCGGTCTTTGCCGGTTGCATGCTCATCGGTTCACGGATGGTCAACACCGACGGGGACTTGGGGCGGCACCTGACGCTGGGCAGTTTCATCCTGAACTCGCACAGCATCCCAACTCGTGACATGCTTTCATTCACACGCAGTGGCGAACCGCGCCCGCCTTACGAGTGGCTCTCGCAGGTCTTTTTTGCGATCGTAAATCGGTTGCTGGGTCTCGACGGCGTGGTGCTGCTGACCTCGACAGCAATCGCTGTGACCTTCACGATTGTCTACCTTGACAGTGTCGGAAGGAGTGGCGCCCCACTCATTGCCCTGCTCGTTTCTGCTGCGGCAGCCCTCGCCTCCAGTTTGCACTGGCTGACGCGCCCCCACGTGTTCTCGTTCTTGTTCTTTGCCGTCTGGGTAGAGCGCCTTGGAGCGGCTGCGGACGAAACGCCGGGTACCACTCTGGCTCTTTCCTGTCATCATGCTGGTGTGGGCAAATGCCCACGGGGGCTTTGTGTTCGGCATTCTGGCATGGGCCGCCTACATGGCGGGCTGGGCGCTGCAGGGCAGATTGCAGGCATCCACCGCCGAAGACGGTCGAGTGCTGTTTCTGGTAGGCGTTGCCTCCCTCGTGACCAGCGTGATCACGCCGGACTCTTGGCACAATTGGCAAGCGCTCCTGCAAAATCGGAGTCCATACGTACTTGGACATACCGTTGAGACCATGAGCCCGGTGCTCCTACTGCCTGCAACGTGGCCTTTTTTTGCACTGTTGGCATTTTGGCTCATTGGAACGGCCTATGATTTCAAGAAACTGGTCGTTGCCCACGCGCTCTTGCTATCCGGGCTCGCAGCCTTGAGCCTGATCATGGCGCGTAACATCCCTTTTTTTGCGATTGCTGCAGCACCCGTGCTCAGCGCATGGGGAGCGCGGGCACTACGTCGGCATCCCGCCTGGGCGAAGCTCGAATCCGCCGTCGCGGCGATTGATGCCGAAGTCAAGGGCTTTGTCTGGTCGGTCGTGGTCGTGCTGGCAGTGATCGGTTGGCTATCATACCAATCGATCAGGCTACACCAGCAGGCATACGAGTTCAATGCCAATGTTTATCCGGTCAGGGCAGTCGACTGGGTTGCGATTCATCGTCCTTCCGGAAACATGTTCAACGACTTCAACTGGGGCGGCTATTTGCTGTACCGGTTGTGGCCAGTCCAACGGGTCTTTATCGACAGTCAAAGCGATTTCTATGGGGAAGCGCTGGTCCGGCAATACAACCAGGTGATGTCTGCGGGCAGCCAGTGGCAAGCCGTTCTTGATCAGTATGACATACGGTGGATCATCGTGCCGCCGTGGTCGAAGCTTGCGGAAAAGCTTAACGCCGATGCCGCGTGGCAGCTCGCTTTTTCAGATACCACGGCAACGATCTACACAAAGGCGACCGTCCCATGATGCGATCCGATCGGGCGACCGTCGCAGTGGTCTTCTTTGCAACGCTCATCGGGCTGGGAATCAGGCTGGCAATTGTGACGGCCTCCACGTTTCCACTCAACGATGGCGGATTGTTCTACACGATGATCATGGATCTCGTCTCCAACCGACTGGCGCTGCCAGTAACCAGCAGCTACAACTCCGTAGCGATGCCCTTTGCCTATCCTCCGCTGGGGCTGTACTTCTACGCGATCCTGACTCTTGCCACTCGCCTGCCGCTCCTGAGGCTCGTGCAGTTCGGTCCGGCAATTCTCAGTGCTGCTTCCATACCGGCATTCTTTCTGCTTGCCAATGCGATTCTGCGGTCAAAGCCGCAGGCAGCAATAGCGAGCATGATCTTCGCTTTGCTGCCGCGGGCCTTTGATTGGCTCATAATGGGTGGCGGGGTCACCCGTTCATTTGGCCTGCTATTCGCACTCCTGGCGATGCACCAGGCCTTCCTCCTATTTACGTCTCGCTCCAGGAAGTCGTTCATCCTGCTGATTCTGTTCGGGAGCCTCGTCGTCTATTCACATCCCGAAGCCGCGACGCATACGGCCCTGACGGCGGTCCTCTTCTATCTATGGCACGATCGCACCCGCAAGGGCTTCATCGCCGCTTTGCTCGTGGGCGCCAGCATTCTGCTCCTCACGGCGCCTTGGTGGGCATTGGTCGTCGCCCGGCACGGTGTCGCGCCCTTCCTCGCAGCGGCTGCAGCGGCGAAGGAGGATAGCTATAACGTGCTTGTCGGGCTGTTTGACTTGTTTCGTTTTGACTTTGCTGATGAGCCGTTCATTACGGTATTGTCTGCACTGGGACTGCTGGGCATCGCGGTCCAGCTGGCGCGGCGCCGGTTCCTGCTTCCGCTATGGCTGCTTGCGATGCACACACTCGAACCGCGTGGAGGCCCACTCTTCATGACGATTCCGCTCGCCATGTGCGCGGGAATCGCCCTTGAGGGCGTGATTCTGCCCGCAGTCCGACCGGACGGCAAGTCCGTGGCGGGTACTCCCAATGCCCTGAGCGGTGAGACGTCCAGTTGGCTTGAGGACGCGCTGCGGGGCTCGGCGGCGCGACTGGTCGTGGGATTCGTGGTCGTCTATGCCATGATGTCGGCGTATGCAACCGGTTGGAGAATTCTACAGGACTTCACGCTTGGGGCGCCAGACACGCGGGCCATGGCATGGGTTCGCGACAATACGCCTGTCAGTACACCTTTCGCCGTTGTGACTGGCGCTCTTCCGCTGCGCGACGCAGCCTCCGAGTGGTTCCCGACACTTACAGGCCGAACAAGCATTGCAACGGTTTTTGGATTCGAATGGATTCGAGCCGTGGATTTCGGCAGCCGAGTCGAGCTCTATCGCTCGCTGCAGTCCTGTGCCGCGCAAGAGGCCGAGTGCCTGCAGGCCTGGGCCCGAGTCCATGGAACCAAGTATGAATACGTTTACCTTCGGGTGCCCGGCGGCGCCCTGACCGTTCCATTGGGCGTCTCACTTGAAGAGTCCTCGCAGTACCAGAAGGTCTATGGGGCCGGCGCGGTAACCATCTACCGCTGGAACGGCACCAGCGCTCACCTCGTCACCTTCGACAGCGTCACACTAGCACATCGACCACGAGCGCCACAAAAATCAACATCAGATACAGACTTGACCAGCGATACATAGCCCAGGCGCTCTTGTTTCCTGGCACGGCCCAGACCTTCCACGCGCTTCTGATCAATGTGAGTCCGAGGATGCTCGCTGCGACAAGATAGAAGGTGCCGGCTGCTCCGACGAGAGGCAAGAGGAGCGTTGTGCCGACGAGCAGCAGCGTGTAGATCAGAATGTGCCTTCTTGCCACCTTATCACCCCTGATCACGGGCAACATCGGTACTCCCGCGTTCTCATAGTCCTTGGTACGCACGATTGCCAGAGCCCAGAAGTGCGGCGGCGTCCACATGAAGACAATCAAGAAAAGGATCCATGCGGCAAGGCTCAGATGGCCCGCGGCGGCAGCCCAGCCGACCATCGGCGGAATGGCTCCCGCCCCGCCCCCCACAACGATATTCTGGTCCGTGGCATGTTTCAGCAGAATACTGTAGAAGAATACATAGTAGAAGATGCCAGCCAAGGAAAGGAGGGCCGCCGTAAGATTGACCATACACGCCATTAGATAGTAGCTTGTCAAGCAGAGGGCCAGACCGTAAGAGAGACCTTCCGCCGCCGTAAGTCGACCCGAGGGAAGAGGTCGGCGCGCAGTCCGCTGCATGTTCTTATCAAGATCGCGATCTATGTATTGATTTAGGGCGGATGATCCGGCAGCTGCGAGTGCGCCCCCTAACAAGGTCCAACATGCCAGGCCAAGTGATGGCCAGGTGTGTCCACCTGCAACCAACCCGCCGAAAGTGGTGAGCAACAAGAGTGCCACGATCCATGGCTTTCCCAAGGCAAAGAAATCGCCGATGCGGCGGCCTGACTTCCGTGCCGGGCCGGGCTCGGCCTCTCCCGGCAGACGTGCAGCAATTGCAACCAGTGCTATAAGCGCAATCCAGAGAGACACGGCCGAGGCTGCATGCAAGATCACGAGGTGCATGGGGAAACCGCGAACAACCTGCATGGCGCCCACGAAGGCCTGCCCAAAGAAAAGTATGGCGGTCACCGTTGTAAGCGGCAGAATTGTGGGGTGGTCCCGCCAATTCGTCCACGCCGTCACCAGAACCGAGACCATCAGGATGCCGGCGATTGCTGCCAGCGACCATATGCAGATACTGGAGCCACGTGGAAAGAGCCGCGGGCGCGCAGTATGGCCAGGTCGGGCAAATCCATGACAACCCGCTGGCACTGGCTGCACCTCCGGAGAACGTCAGCACAAGGATGCTAGTGAGCAGAACCAACACCTGGCGTGCAAAGGGCGATCTGAATGAGAGCCTCATGTCCGACGTCCTTCCCTTCTGTGCAGATAGAACGGATAGCCTACGACAAAGAGGGTGGCAAAACCAAACCATTGGATCGCGTAACCCAGATGGGGTCCCTCGCTTAGGTCAAGGGTCGGCGCAACAGCTACTGGCGGTTGGAGCGAATCTCCATCTGGGTTCTTCTGGATGTAGGCGGGCGCCAACCCGTAACTGATCTGCTTTCGTATCCCATTGATGTCCACGAAGATCCAGAAGTCGATCCTGCCGTTGCCTTGCACCGGAGTCGGTTCAGCCAATCCTGCAAATGACGGCGCCTCAGCAGGAAGGCGGAGAACACCGTTCACGCGGACCGCCGGAGGACCATCGTATTTGCGCCAGTCGGCGGGGCTTCCGTTCCCAGCGGCCGGAATCCAACCCCGGTCGACGAGCACGGCCTCCGGGCCCCCGGCGGCCGTGTTACTTTCAAAGACCAAGGGCGTAATCAGATGAAAACCGTACTCCCCATTGAGAAATTGATTGCGGATCGCGATCTGATCTTGGAAGTCGTACGTCCCCACGGCGCTCACCGCGCGGTATTCCTGGCCCGCGAGGTCTTCCGCAGCCGGCAGGCTGAGGGGGGCCATGCCCTTCGCCAACAGCACCTCTTGGTTGAAAGCCCGTCGCTGCGTGAGTTGATCGAGCTGCCATATGCCGAGCCGGATGCAGGCGGCGCTCGCGGCCAGCACCACCACGGCACCCAAGAGGCGGTCCCTCCCCGAAAACAAATGCCAGAAACTCATGGGGCGACGTCTTTCTTGACCGGAAATGCAAATAGACCGTAGAGGGCGAAGAGAAAGCCCATGGGCAGGCCCGCCTCGAGTATCCCAACGAGCCTGGTGGTCCCATTGAGCGGAGATGCGATCGTGAGGCCAAGATACTGGCTCGGCTGGAACGAGCAGCTCACGGCAGAGTACTGCGGCGAGTCCAGTTTCATCGTTCCGGAGGTTCCCGGAGGAATCAGGACCGGGCCCAGCGTGTGCACAACCGAGTCTTCGTTCTTCACGAGCACTGTGTCCCCCAGTACAAACGTGAGGCTGGTCGGAAGCGACGGATCGGACTGGCCCGCGCTCACCTCCGCAGCGGTCCCAGGCGGGATATCGAGTTCAATTACCTGAGGCGGTCGCGTCTCACCGGTATCCAAAAAGTGAAAAGCCGCCTCGCTCAGGACGGCACCCAAGGCAAGCCCGGCAAGGACGAACATCGCAAGGCGCTTGAAGATCTTTGACCGCTGCATGTTCGGAGGCTATTCGTTCAAGAGCAAACGCAGATCTGCGGCTTCATCTTGCGGTAGCGAATCCGGAAGAAAAGTCTCGCGGAGCCTGCCGGCCGCATCCAGGACATACACATAGTTGCTGTGCGTCTCACCGCCATTTTCGACTGCCACGCCGTAGGCCTGCCATACCTTTGCCAACTGTTCCGGCGTGCCAACCAAACCCACGAAATCCTGATCGAACTTGCCGAGAAACTCTTTCATGGCTTGGGGTGTGTCACGAGCAGGATCTGTGGTGACCATTATCACTCGAACATTGGCGGCCTGCGAGCCGAGCATGCCGACCGCGAGCTTGAGATGAGCCATTGTCAGCGGGCACTCATCGGGACAATTGGTGTAGCCGAAATAGAGGACTACAGGTTCACCGCGCGCTTCCGCAAGCGCGAACGGCGCCCCGTTGAAGTCAGTCAACGTGAACTCCGCCATGGCCATCGGCGGATCTATTACCGCTCCATGGAGAGTGGGCGTGTGAGTGAAAAACAGCACGCCCGCCAGCAAGGCGACAACCCCCGTTGCAGCCGCCGCCACCCAAAGCACCTTCTTGGTCACGAATTCCTCCGTCTAGAAATTGCGTTAGAAATCCTAAGACCGCGGGCCGACACACGACGGCACAAGATCACCATGGCTGCATCTTCAAGGCTCAACTCCGCCTGCCGTTTTGCTGGTAGCGGCGCCGTGCCAGCGATAGTGCTCAGTGAGCGCATTCACGCAATCTTGCCGATCAGGTACAGGGCCGGGTAGAAGAAGATCCACACAACGTCGACGAAATGCCAATACACCGCCACCGCTTCCACCCCCCAATGTTTTTCCGGCGAATACACGCCACGCCGCCCGTTGCGCAACACGATGCTCAGGAATATCAGCCCCGTGATGACGTGAAAGGCATGCATGCCGGTCATCATGAAGAAAATCGCTCCGCCTGCACTCGCCGAGGGGGTGACGCCCTCTGCAATGGCAGAAGGCCATTCGACGCCGAGTACGCCGGCCACGAACCCCACGCCCAGGATCAAGGTCGCCACCATCCCGAGGGTGAAACCCCGACGATCACCGTGTTCCATGGAGGTTTCGGCGCGATTCATGAAGAACGATGAAAGCAGCAAGACGGATGTGACCGCCAGCCCCAGGTACTGATTAAGCGCAAGCCGCGTCATACCCAGGAGATTGAAGCGGGCCGCCGCCAACCCACCAAAGACGAAGGTGTCAGAAAGGAGAAACAGCCAGAGTCCCAATCGCATGGTCGCCGTCTTGTATGCCGGTGTGTGACGGTCATCACCCGAGTCTTGGTTGAGTCGATAGATGTGCATGTAGTAGTAGATGACCAGCGCGAACTTGATCAGTGCCACCACCACGAGCAGAGCTACGGCCCCCACGGCCACCGCAATGAAGAACTCCAAGGCGGTAAGAACGGCCAGAAAGATGAAGACCACGGCTCCTTGAAGCAGCATCCCTTTTTCTTCTGAGTGTTGCATGAATGAGGATCCTTTGAGTTCTTCTCTTAGATGAACCTGGTGTAAGTCGACCCGACCACTCCATAGTCGTACGGTTCCCCGATCACCTCAATGGGCCGCTCATAGTTTTCCAAAGGCATCGGCGAGACGACCTGCCACTCCGGAGACCGCGAATTCCAGAGATTGCCCTGCGCCACCTCGCCATGGCGGATGCTCCTCACGAGGTTGATGATGAAGATCAGGACGGAGAAAGCAATCAGGAAGCCCACGATCGTCATCACCAAATGGTAGCCGGCGAATCCCAGCGCCGGATCGTAGTCTGCGATGCGACGCCGCATTCCCAGGAGACCGACTCGCATCATCAGCAACGTGAGCGTCAGGAATGCCGGCGTCATGATCCAGAAATGAAGCTTGCCGAGCCGCTCACTCATGCGTCTGCCGGTTGCCTTGGGAAACCAGTAGTAAATGGCGGCGAAGAAAGGGAAAACGTAGCCCCCAAATATCGTGTCGTGGAAGTGCCCCACAATGAAGTAAGTGTCCGTAAGATGCAGGTCTGTGGCTACCGTGGCATTGGGGGGTCCCGAGAGCCCTCCCAGCAGAAAGACCACGATTCCGCCGAGCACGAACAGCATCGGAGTGGGAAAGTCGATCTTGCCCTTCCAGACGGTGGCTATCCAGGAGAAGAACTTCACGCCGGTCGGCACGGCCACAAGCAGGGTGCTGTACATGAACGGAACTTGAAGATACTGATTCATTCCGGATGCAAACATGTGGTGGGCCCACACCAGGAAACCCACCAGGGCGATAGCCAGGGACGACATGGCAATCCATCGATAGCCGTATAGCGGTTTCCGCACGAAGACTGGCAAGAGTTCTGAAATAACGCCGAGTCCCGGAAGTACAAAAACGTAGACGGCCGGGTGCGAGTAGAACCAGAAGAGGTGCTGAAAGAGAATTGGATTTCCACCCTTGGATGGGTCAAAGAAACCCATACCGAGCAAGCGTTGAAACATGACCAACTGAAAGGCAACTCCGATCAATTGTGTGGCGGTCAAGGTGATGATGGAAGTAGCCATGGCGGCCCACACCAGGATGGGCATCCGAAAGGCGGTCATGCCTTTGGCTCGCATTCGGAGTGTCGTGGCGATCAGATTCAGACCTCCGAGTATTGATGACCAGCCTGCAGTGAACACTCCCATGAAGAACATTTGGGTGCCTAGCGGTCCGCGGGCCGAAAGGGGTGGATAGCCTGTCCAGCCCGTTTCAAAACCTCCGAAAGCCAGACTGGATAACAGCAGGACTACGCCCGGGACCGCAATCCAATACGAGAAGGCATTAAGTCTCGGAAAGGCCATGTCTTGCGCCCCGATCAACATGGGCACAAGGTAATTCATTACGCCTCCGACGCCAACCAGAATGCCGATGATCATCCCTATTCCATGCAGGGACATCAAGGTGTTGTACCACTGCAGAGTCAGGAACTGGAGGCCGGGCTGGGCTAACTCGGATCGAAAAACCAGCGCGAAAGAACCTCCCACGACCAGCAGGAACAGCGAGGTCACCGTGTACTGGATCCCGATCACCTTGTGATCGAGTGAGACACCAATGTATTTCTCCCAGCCTGGCGGATCAGCACGATGCTCAGGCGTTTCTTCGCCCTTGGCCCAACGGAACCAGTCGTTGGCGATCCCGCTTCCTGTAATGAAAGACAGGACGCCCACGAATGCCCCGAACACCCAGGCGGGCTCGGTGAAGATGAAGGGGCCAAAGAGGCTCAACCCCATCAACATGCGGACGCCCGTCAGGAGAGCGGCCCCGAGCAGCCAACCCGATAACCTGCCACACAAGGCCGTGGAATAGAGCTGAGGAAAAGAATTTTCTCATGCAGAGTCTCCGGCCCCTACTTTAGCGTCTCAAGATAAGCTACGATGTAGCTCACCTGTGCGTCGGTCAAGCTGAACTTCGGCATGATCCCAGCCTGGAAGCCTTGCACAACCTTTGCGCCGGGATCGACGATGGACTCGGTCAAATAAGCGTCGTCGGCTGTGACCGCGGTACCGTCCGACAGGGTGACTTTGGAGCCAAAAAGGCCTCGCCATGTGGGCCCCGTGAGTTTGCTTCCGTCAATCGAATGGCAGGCGGCGCATCCGTTTTGCGCCACCAGCGCCTTGCCGGCGTCGGGCCCACCCTGCGCCAGCAACGCGGCCGCCGCTGCCGTCTGATCCTTCACCCAGGCATCGTAGTCGGCCATGGAAGTCACAATGACTGGTCGTATCATGTAGGAGTGCGAGGCGCCGCACAGCTCCGCACAGCGCACCTTGTAGTTGCCTATGAGTGTGGGCGTGATCCGGTAGTCCGTCGTGCGGCCCGGTACCACATCCTGCTTTATGCGGAACTCTGGCACCCAAAATGAATGGATGACATCGAGAGACTGCATTTTCAAGACGACCTGCTGATTGACGGGTAAGTGCAATTCATTTGAGGTGAATCCCGCTGGATAATTGAAGCTCCAGTCCCATTGATGGGCAGTGACGCCAATTTCCAGAGCGTTCGGTGCCACGGCGCGGGTTTCGCCAAGGGAGTAGGCGCCCAGGTACGCGAAGACAGTGACCAACACAAGCGGGAGCACCGTCCAGGTGACTTCAAGCGATTTGTAATCTCTTCCGGGAGCCGCATCACCCACGTCGCCCTTGCGCCTGCGAAAGACAATCAGCGCGTAGATCAATGGCACCATCACCAGCGAGAACAGGAATGCGATCGCCCCCATATCCATGTTCCACATCCAGTCCACAGGCACAGCCTGGGCACTCGCCTCGATGGGCATCACATGGCTGGCATCCAACCCAAAATAGATCAACGGCGTGAGTAACGCGATGAATACCCCGACGATGACGAAGTGTCGCATCAGATCTGTCTCTCCTGCTTGCCTACGCCTGCCGCTTGCCCAGAGCCTTGAGTGCCCCGGCAGGATGCAAAACAATAGGCCGGCCCTCCCAACCCACGACCAAACTACAGAAGTGATTTGAGGGCGGCGGCCCTAAATGTGGCGCTGTACCAACACCAGACGCTTAATGTACCAAAGTTTCTCGAATTTGTCACCCTTATTCGGACTGCGGTGTCATATTTCCGCCGAGGCCTGCTATCATGCCTCAGCTTTCAAGGCGGCAAGCACCTCCGCACTGTGCTCAACGGGCCGCACTTTTTCAAACACGTGGACGATCTTTCCCGACCCGTCTATCAGGAACGTGGTGCGCAGCACGCCGTCATACGTCCGGCCCATGAATTGCTTCGGACCCCATACCCCATAGAGAGAGCAGACTTTGTGTCCGACGTCAGACAATAGAGGAAAAGGCAGACTGTACTTCTCCTTGAACTTGCGGTGCTTGTCCGTAGAGTCCGGGCTCACGCCAAGGATGGCAACGCCCTGCTTCCGATAAACCGCATACTGGTCTCGAAAATTGCAGGCCTCCTTGGTACAGCCCGGGGTGTCATCTGCCGGATAGAAGTACAGGACCACGGGCTTTCCCCGGAATTCCGAAAGTCGGCGCCGAACACCGGAATCATCCGGCAGATCAAATTCGGGCGCCCTCAAGCCAGCGCCGATGGGAGCGGCGGTGCCCGAGAGGGTTTGCGGTTTGCTCTTCTTGTTCGCTGGCATGAATCTCTCCAATCCGACGACGCTTAAACGTTCGTCTGCGCAGTTTGCCCACTAGTCATCCTCTAGGATCAATTGCCCCATGACAGAAACGTCATAACCCGGCAGCCGGGACACTGCATTGCGAAAATCCTGGTCTTCCAGCAGGCTCCACAGAGGAGCCATCAGATCGCTCTTGGCAATCTTGCTCGGCGCCACAAAGTCGTAACGCTCCTTGAACAGGGGAACGAATGCCAGATTGAGCGCCTGCGCCGCGGCGGCAATTGCCAGCCCGCAGTCGGCCCGTCCACCGGCGACTGCGGCCGCGACTCCCAGATGTGTGTATTCCTCGCGGCTGTATCCACGGATGGACTCCGTTGCGATGCCAAGCTTCGCCAAGTGATAGTCTAGGAGGACACGCGTTCCGGCGCCACGCTGCCGATTGGTGAAAGTCACATCGGGGCGAGCAAGGTCGCCCAAGGACTGGATCTTTTTGGGATTGCCCGGCCTGACCAAGAGGCCTTGCTCGCGTCCGACAAGCGCAACAACCCTGACGGCGATACCTGGCATATATTGCCGAATGTATGGAAGATTGTAGTCTCCGCTTGCGGGGTCGAGCAGGTGCGAGCCGGAGATGTGGCAGTAGCCTCGGGCAAGCGCAATCAGCCCGCCTTGGGAGCCCACATTCGCAGAAACCAGGCGTCTATCATGGGCGGTCAGGTGTTGTGCGAGCAAATCGAGAATCATGTCATGCGAGCCAATGCACAAGACGGTCCGATCGATCTCCGTCCGCGATTTGTAGAGGCGCACCCGAACGCGTGCACCTGCCTCCATGCCTTGCGTTCCGGGTGGCACAACAACCAGCCCGTCTGCCTGCACTAGCGAAGTTATCACGCCGGCACCCCGCGCGAGCGGTGCCGCCAGGAGTTTGCCGTCGACCTTACCAACTGTTACTCGGATGTAGTCTTCATCGCCGGGTGGTGAGGTGATTTTGCGCGTCAATTCCGCCACTTCAGAATCGGCCTTGAATGGCGGCTTACCGAGCCACCTGGCCAACAAAGGCTCAACAAAGATCTCAACCGTGAGGGCGGCAGAAACCGGATACCCCGGCACGCCGATAATCGGCCGCCAGGTCTCGTCGATTGGCTCTCCTCGGAGGTCGGCTCTGGAGGCGAGCATGCCTACAATCACGGGATGCCCGGGCCTTACAGCGACGCCGTGGACAAGCACCCGGCCCAGGCGGGCAATGACGCTCGCGGAAAAGTCTTCCTGGCCAGCGGACGATCCGGCATTTAGCAGCACAAGATCGTGTGTGCTGGCGGCCCGCGACACGACTTCGGATATCAGATCCGGATCATCGGGCGTAATCGGAAAGCGCGTTGCCTCTCCACCCATCGACTTGATTTGCGCCGCGAGGACCAGGGAGTTGTAGTCCAGGATACTGCCCTGGCCAAGCGATCCGCCGATGGGAACGAGTTCCGATCCCGTAGGGATTATGGCAACCGTTGGCTTCCGCGCAACTTGGATCTCCGTGATTCCTGCTGCTGCGATCGCGCCAAGGTCCACTGGGCGCAAGACTTGCCCGGCCGGCAGCACGAGCTGACTGGCAATAATGTCCTCGCCGAGCGGACGCACATGACTCCAAGGCGGGACAGCCGCCCGTAGTCGAATCGCTGCCGGGCCGCGCGCGTCCTGAGTTCGGCCCACCCTTCGCGTCCACAGGCTCTGTGGTTTCGATCGGGACCACCGCGTCCGCCCAGTCAGGCAGTGGATCGCCGGTATCGACGTACTTTGTCCGCGGCCCCACCCCCGTATCGGCAGTGCTTGTCACCGCAATGCTCACTGGCGTCGCGGGCTGAGCGCCTGCGGTCGCAGCCGCCTCGACCGCAAAGCCATCCATCGCCGCGGCGTGGTAGTGCGGCGATGAAATTCTCGCCCAGAGAGGCTCTGCCAGGACGCGGCCTAAGGCATCCTCGTCCAAAGGGATGGTCTGCTTGTCAAGCGTTCGCCACAGACTGGCAGCTTCAAGCGCCGCCTGCAGGCGGTCTTGAGCTTCGGGCAAAGGAATATCGCGAAGATAGACCGACATGGGAACAGCTAACGGGCGCATTATAGTCGACGACCACCCATGGTCCGCAGCACTAAAACCCGCTATTCGCTCAATCGAGCGTCAATGAGGAAAGGTAACAGAATCGGCGACCGGACACCGCATTGCGAGGGCAGGGATCCAACGCCTCTGGCTCGGCAGCGATGCGATCGACGACCCGGAAGGACACCCAATAACCTTGTGGCCAGAAGGCGACAATGCAATGGCCACCACAAGCGCCAGAACTCCTGGTCCAGCTGCCGGACCAGATCACCGCGGCGGGTCATCTCTAAATTGGGTGTACGGCCACGATCTCCCCCGCAGCCAGCCCGTTGGCCTCCGCTGGTATTCGGATCAGCCCGGCGGCATTAGCCAGACTGAATATGAGGTTTGACTTCCCAAAAATTGGCTCTGCCAGCCATTCTGGTCCAAGCTGATCAGGAGCTTCAAGTTTGACTGGCCACCAGTCTTCGCGCCCGGCCTGCGACGAGAGGTTGACCGTCAGTCGGGCAGACACCACGGCCGCCGGCCCTCTCGCCGCGAGCCCGAGTAGACGGTCCACCAATGGAACCAGAAACAAGTAGCCGATCACGAGCGCACTGACGGGATTACCAGGCAACCCAATAACTGCCTTTCCGCCGCAAAGGCCCAGAATAGTTGGCTTGCCCGGCCGGATGTTTACTCCGTGCACCACAACGCCGGGTTTGCCAAGCGACTGAATCACGTCGGCAGTTGTGTCACGCACGCTGGCAGAGGACCCGCCGCTGATCAGGACAACGTCACACTCTTGCAGCGCCGCCCGCGCAAGCCTTTTGACTTCTTCTTCGTCGTCCGGCACAATCCCATACAGAATGGGCTCGCCCCCAAACTCTGACGTGAGGGAAGCCATCGCGGTCATGTTGACGTCCCGGACTTGGCCCGCACCAGGTCGAACACTGGGCGCCACAATTTCGTCCCCTGTAGAGATGATCCCTACCTTGGGCTTCTTTGCTACACGCAAGGACATCTTGCCAAGCGCCATGAGCCCGCCGATTTCAGCGGGTCTCAATCGAACACCTGCCGAAATAACGACCTGCCCCTCCTTAACGTCCTCACCGGCCCGGATCACGTTTTCCCACACGGCCACCGGTTTGAGCACCTCAATTTCCGTGCTCGACGAACGACCTGAAACCGCGCCAGCCTGAACCGACTGCGTGTGTTCCAACATGACAGCCGCGTCTGCATGCGGCGGCAGCATTCCACCAGTATGAATCAGGGCGGCGGTCCCCGGCTCCAAGCTGAATTCCGCCGCGCGTCCCATGGCTATCTCGCCCACGAGCCGCAAATACGCGGGCGCAGAATCCGTGGCGCCAAACGTATCCTTAGCCCGGACCGCATAGCCGTCCACACTGGCGCGCGCAAATTCCGGCAAGGGATGAGGCGCGAGAATGTCCTCCGCGGTGACGCGGTGCAGTGCAGATGCAGCATCAATCGACTCGGACACGACCGCCGGCGCGCCAATGCCCTCCAAGAGAACGGCCCGTGCCTCGTCAGGTGACAGCAGCTTGAGAAACTCAGGCATTATCGAAGCCAGAAGCTCAAAGCCAGAAAGTAGGTCGTAAGTCCAAAAACGGCCACCGCGTTGGCGGTGAGCAGGCTCCAGACTGGCTTGGCCCCCCCGGCTATGTTCCGCAGAAAATGCCACTGCAGGATCGCAAACGGAATAGTCAGAAAGGCCGGCGCCAACAGCGCAAACGAGTAGCCAAATAACATCGAGGTGCCCAAGAGCACGTAAGCCGCCAATAGCAGGCCATGGTGCAGCCGAAGGGCGTTTTCCCAGCCAAGGCGCAACAACAGGGTTGCCCGTCCATGCCTCAGGTCCTCGGCGTACGAAGGGAAATCCAGCACAAGGTACGTCGCCAACAACAGCAGAGTCAGTGGCAGAACGCTGGAATTGAGAAGAAGATGATACGCGCCTGCCTGCAGCAGGAACCCAATCGATGGGCCCAGATAGGCGATGTGCATTGCCAGGAGGAGTTCACCGAAGCCCTTGTCCAACAGCCTTAGTGGCGGCACTCCATAGCCAAGCACTATGAGCAGGGATGCTCCGGCAACTACCAGCACTGGGGGTGTGAATACGCCTTCCCGAAAGAGAACAAAAGCGATAAGGGCGCAGGCTGCCAACGCAGCGATAGAGAGGTACAGCGCGGCGTCTCTGATAACCCGCCATTCTCGCGGCGAGCCTCGTTCACTCTCAGATTCGCCCTTTGGTCTGGAATACTCCGGCCAGGAGTCCCATCGTCATCTGAGCGAGCAGCACACCCAGAAGCCCCAACCAAAATGCCTGCGGCTTCGCGCTGACGCCCAGATAGCGCGCGATTCCAGTCCCCAAGAAATAGCTTAGGGCCATCAGGAGCAAATTCAGCGGCTTGGAAAGTCGTCCGAGCTGTCGTATCAGGTACATACTCGCGGCTACTCGCCCCTCAGGGATCGACGCATGTCGCGATAGTGCGCCTGATTGTGGATGTAGATCATCTTGACCATTTCCCGCAAAGCCACCACTCCGAGAAAAGGATGCCTGCCCATTCGTGCAAGGTCAGCATCTGTAAGCGTTGAGACAAATACAACCATTTGTTCGCGGGCAAAGCGGAACCGTTTGATGAGCTCGGGGATTGCAAGGTCGGCAGTTTTGCGCTGTTGACTCGCATTGTAGCGGTCAATGCCAAAATCCTCCGACACTCCGGCTCCCCCATGGAGGACTTGGGTAAACAACTTCAAGGATGCAGTTTCCGACGTTACCAGATGTGCCAGGACACTTCGAAGTGTCCAGATGGTCCCGTCTGCGTAAACCTCAAGATTCCATTGGGCCTCACGCAATGTGGTCATGAAGCCGGCAAGCTTCTCCCCCTCAGCTTGGAGCTTGGCCGCGAGGGCTGTCCCCTCAGTCATGCAAGGTCCTAGGGCTGGAGCGCGGCATAATTTATCGCTTTCCTGCCGGAGGCATACCAAGCATATTTCATTGAAGAGATCACATGCAGAACTCTATCGCTATCCGGGAAATCGCGGCTCACATAGTAGTAGTGAGTTTCGTAGGGGCTGTCGCCGAAGGCCGCAGCCAATACATAGTTGTGGGTCTCAGCGTAGGCTTGCAAAGTAATCGTCATTCGAAACCAATCCTGTGCCATGTTCTTCTCATTGATTCGGGGCGGGACAAGCGGGGAGAAGTACGCATGGAAGATGATGACGTTGGGCCGGTACATGTCAAGGTATGCCGCCGTGACTTCGCCATGGTGAGCGATCCAAGCATCATTCAGGCCCCAAGCATCCACGGCCGTCCAGCCTGAATATAGCGGAAGCAAGCCGGCTTCCGTGGTTGCCATGGTGTATCCCTTGCCGTTGTAGTCGGCAAGCGCCCGCGCCACATCATACCGGCCGTCGGCCTCGTACGCGACTCCGCAGGCTTGCTGGGCGATTGTGAGTGCGCAGCTTTGAATGCCTGCATAGCGGAGCAGGCCATAGGCCGCCGCCAATCCAGTGAGCACCCACGCCACGCGACCCAAGAGATGCGGCGGCCAGCGCCAGGATATCCCCAGCTCGGTGTCAGCCCCGCGGACCAATGGATAGTAGCTGATCAGCACCAATGGCCAGAGGGCGTACTGGAAGCGGCCGCCAAAATTCGTCTCGTTGGACACCAGAATGAACGACGCGGCGAAGACCAATAGTGGAATGAGGAATGCGATTGTGCGCCGCAGGGTCCGTCCTGAACGCAAGCCGATGATGAAGGCCAGGACAAACGGTCCGCCGAACCGGATCAAGTTGCCCCAGGATTCCCAGAAGGAGTCCCAATGCAGCACCCCGGCTCCCTTCTTGTAGTACGGATTCGGCAGCGGATAGCCAAAGTAGCGCCAATGCCATACGAAATACGCGCCGCCCAGCACAAGAAAGACAGTGGCAAAAATCGCAAATAGGCGGCGACTTGGCATCCAACCGTTTACCACCACGATTGCCGCCAGCATGGAGGCAGCAAGAATCACGCCTTCGGGCCTTGTGAGCCCCAGAGCGAGGCCGCATAGCGCAAAGAGTACTTCCAAGGCGACAGGAACGCTTTGTCGCTGCATGATCAAAAGGCCAAGAGTCCATGTTAGCGCCGCAAAGAACGCAAAGAATGGGGTTCCGAAGTATGCGGCCACATACCACAATCCCGTCCCTACAGCCAAATAGAGGGCAGTCAACAAAGACAAGGCCACGCCCATCAGCCACATTCTTCGATTAACCCAGTAGACCAGCAGGACGGTGAGGACGTGGGCGGTATACCCGAGCACGCGGACGGAGCGGCCGATGGCTAGTCCGCCCTTTATGAGCGCGGCCACCGCGGCCATGAACAGGAAGTCAGTGGCTCCGTCCACGGGCGGTTCCCCTATGTTCCAGACGACCCCATGACCATGGGCAATATGATCCGCGTACCGCATCAGCATGGCGGCATCTTCAAAAGGCGGAACGTTGAAATCCACGAAGGCAGAGCCGTAGGCGACGACCGCGGCCACCAGCAGCACGGATGCCACCCAATCCCTGGATCGCCCAAGCCAGGCCCATGTTCTAGCCAAGCAGAGAGTATCCCCCATCGACCACCAGAGTCTGACCGGTGACATACTCGTTCTTCAGAAGGAATTCAAGTGCGGACGCAACTTCCTCGACGGTACCGGCGCGTCGCATTGGAAGCCGTTCCACCAACCGCTTCCATTCTGCTTCGGTGACCAGGTTCGACGGCAGGGTCAATCCGGGTGCAATGGCATTCACCCGAATGGTCGGAGCAAGCGCCCTCGCCAAGATCCCCGTCAGGGCCTCCAGCCCGGCCTTGCTGACGGAGTAGGCAGGAAAGCGGCTCCAGCTCTTTCGCGCTCCCACGTCGGTCACGTTGACAATGAGTCCGCCCGGCCCCATGCGGGAGGCGGCTTCCCGGGAGCAAAGAAATGGAGCGCGCAGATTCAGATCGAGAGTCTCATCCCATGCCTCGGCGGTCAGGGTGCGCGGGTCCCCGGCACGCAGCAGAGCGGCACTGTTGACAAGCACCTTGAGAGGGTGCGCGACCTCGTCCACCTGTGCGAATAGAGAAGCTATGCCTTGGGTTTCGGTCAAGTCCGCCCGGCAGGTGTGGACACGCGCGCCCAGTGCGCGGATCTCCTCCGCGGTCACCATCGCTTCGGCTTCAGAAGACCAGTAGTGAAGCAGGATGGCGCAGCCGTTGCGCGCCAGCGCCGCAGCAAGCGCCTTACCGATGCGGTGCCCCGCACCGGTGACGATGGCCCACGGTTCGGACGCCATCTCACTCTTTTACCACAAAAGGCCCAACAGCCTGCGCGTTGCGTTATTTACGAAGGAAATTCGAGATGAAGAACCAGATATTCGCAGGCCGCTCCGCAAGGCGTCGCATGAAATACGGATACCAATGTGTTCCGAAAGGCACATAGACGCGGACGACGTATCCGTCACGAACCAGCGTCTCCTGCAAATCGCGACGGATTCCGTAGAGCATCTGAAATTCATAGGCCTGCCTCGCAAGGCCAATTCGTTCAGCATAGTCCTTGGCAAAATCGATGCGTTTCTGATCGTGCGTGCCTATTGCCGGCATTGGCGGAAAGCATCCATCGGAGCCAACGGTCGGAGAGTCGGCGGCAAGGGCTGCGTCCATGAGCAAGCGGGTAAGCAGGTCGAAGTTCGCATCCACGTCGGCCTTCTTTGGAAACGCTTTGTCAGCCGGCTCCTGATAGGCGCCCTTCACCAGCCTGATTCTCGTTCCCGCTGCCAGCAGCTTGCGTGCGTCGGCCTCGGTGCGGTAGAGATACGCTTGCAGGACCATGCCAACGTTGCTGTACCCTTTGTCTCGCATTTTGTAGTAGAGGGCCAGGGTCTCGTCCGTGTACGGCGTGTCCTCCATGTCGATCCTCACAAAATTGTCGTACGTCCGGCCTCTTTCGAGGATCTGCCCCAGATTCTCGAAGGCAAGTTAACTCATCCAAGCCCAGGCCAATTTGTGTTAGTTTGATGGAAACATTGGCGCACAATCCAGAGTCTTTTATGGCCTCAAGAGTAGCAAGAATGGCGTTGGTGGCTTCGCGGGCCTCGGCAGCCGTGGTTGTGTGCTCACCAAGATGGTCCAGCGTAACGTTGATCCCTTTGTCATTCAGCGCGCGTATGACGCGAATCGCATCCTCGATCTCGGTGCCGGCCACAAAACGCGAAGCCGTGCGCCACGCGAGGCCCCAACCGGAGACGAGGCGCTGAGCCCACTCAGCCTTGGACAGGTAGATCAGCAGTGACCGCAGCATATGTGCCCTTTCTCACGAGTTTCTGGGCGTATTCTAGCACAGGCATGCTTCACCGCCATGTTATACTTTTTCGCTGCAAAAGTGACCTTTTGGAGGCTTGTTGAGAAACCGCAACGCGAGCATTCTCTTGCGGGGATTGGCGATCTTGCTGCTGATCCTGGCAACATTATTGGTGATCCTTTCGCTGATCAGCTACAGTCGCCAGCGCAACAACTACCCGCCAGGGATGTCAATCGGCGGTGTGCCGGTTGGTGGGCTTGACCCTCAGGCCGCCTCGCAACGCGTACTGCAGGTCTATACATCTCCGATCGAGATACGCTATGGAGGCGGCGTCATTCAGGTGGACCCGACAACGCTCGGTTTCCAAATGGAATTGGAGTCCATGCTGGCTGCGGCAGACATCGGCCGTACAGGCGGGGCCTTCTGGGGCGGCTTCTGGGACTACTTATGGAACCGGGAGCCTGCGCCTGATACGGTGCCGTTGCGCGCCTCGATTTCGGAGGATCGTCTGCGCGTCCTACTTGCAGACGGAAATTGCGACACGCTACGATGAGCCCGCAACCCCTGCTGAGCCTGTGCCTGGCACCACTTCGTTCAAGCCAGGCACGCCGGGACAGTCTCTCGATATCGAAAGTGCCGTTCCCATCATCGAAGATGCCTTGCGTTCACCCACGCGGCGAACTGTCAGCTTGGGTTCATTCCAGAACGCCGCCGCTGCCCGCCCGACGATACAGAACCTCGAGATTCTGATGAAACAGGTGGTATCCACCTCCGGCTTCGACGGGGCAATCGGCGTCTATATGATTGACCTGCAAAACGGACAGGAGATTCACTTTGCGATTAATCAGGGTCAGGAGGTCGGAGTTGAACCGGACGTGGCCTTCACCGCCTCCAGCACAATCAAGATACCCATTCTGGTGGCCTACTTCATCCAGCACGGCAAGGAACCCGTGCCCGCTGCTGTGGATACCAAGATCCTGAACATGATACATAAGTCGGACAACAGTGCATCGGACGACGTCATGGCCGAGCTAAATCCTGACACCGGTCCGCTGATTGTCACGCAGGATCTGAAGAAGCTCGGACTCGACAACACATTTCTTGCGGGCTTCTTCTATGCGGGCGCACCGCTGCTCCAGAGGTTTACCACGCCCGCAAATCAGCGCACCGATATTTTCAATGACCCCGATGTCTACAATCAGACCACCCCTCCGACATGGGAGTGTTGCTGGAAGACATCTACCAGTGCGCTGAATCCGGCGGAGGGGCTCTGGTTGCCGCCTTTCCCGATCAGATGGATCAGAACGTGTGCCGGCACATCATATCGTATCTGGTTGCTGACAAGATCGGAGTGCTTCTCGAAGCCGGAGTCCCCGAAGGCACCCAGGTGGCCCACAAACATGGATGGGTGCCGGACCCGGATGGCATTGTCCGGAATTTCAGTGACGCGGGGATCATCTACACCCCCGGCGGAAACTTTGTTCTGTCAATCTACACGCACCATCCGATCCAAATCGTGTTTGAGACGGCGAATCAGCTGTTTGCCAGCATCACGCAGGCTGTGTACAACTACTACAACACCTCCCCCTGAGCAACCATCCACGACATAGACGCCTGGCGGTCAGCATGCTTCCAGGCTTGCAAGAGCCACTCGACGACGCAGCCAACCACAATGGGTTGCTCGTTTCACGAATCCAGTTGATCCCCTAGTGGATCACGTTGCCATTCGAGCGCAAGACGGAGTGAGGTCACGCACAACTGTTTCGTATATAATGCTGCCATGGGTGCCGCGCTTGGACTGCTTCGCCTTCAGAAGGTGGACAGCAACATCGGTCAGGTTCAGGCCCGGCTTGAGCAGATTCGCGAGATACTTGAAAACAATGCAGATATCCTGGCCGCACGGGAACGGGTAAACGCGGCTGAGCAGGAGCAGGCGCAAGCCGAAGAACTCCGGCGTTCAAAGGATGCGGAGGCTGCATCTCAGCGGATCAAGATCCAGCAGGCAGAATCGAGCTTATACGGCGGAGCAGTTCGAAATCCAAAGGAACTGCAGGACCTGCAAGCGGACGTCCAATCCTTGAAGAAGCACCTCGCTGCAATAGAAGAGCTGGAATTTGATGCCATGGTGAGGCTCGAGGCGGCGCAAATGGACATGCGATCCGCCCGTGCTGGACTCGATGAAATCGGCACGCGTTTGCAGGACGAGCATCGGCGGCTCATCGGTGAGAGAACGGATTTGCTCCGAAATCTTGAAAGCCTTCGCGATGAGCGCAACGCGGCCCTCAGCGAAATGGATCCGGGGCACTTGCACACCTACGAGCGGATAGCAGGGCTGCGACGGGGCGTGGCGGTGGCAGAGATTTCGGACAATGCGTGTGAAGCCTGTGGCACCCGGTTGACGGCAGCGTTGCAGCAGAGCGCCCGCCATTCGTCCGAGCTCGTGCTGTGTCCCTCGTGCGGTCGCATCCTGTTTGCGGGCTAGGCTGCAACGAGATGCATGTGCCTCTTGCATTCTCAATCGACCCCCTCTCGTTTGCATTCGGTTTTGTCGTGGCAACGATTCTTTGGTGGAGCGTGTCACGAAGCCGCCCCCTCTGGAAGGAACTGCGCGCCAGGATCCGGACCAGACAGCTTCAGCTGCAGGGGCGGCGGATGAGCGTCGTTGAAGAAGATTGTCGTCGCGAGACTCTGCGCCGCGCACAGGGACTGCACCTGGCCGCGTCGCTCTTCGCGCTTGAAGACATCGTTCAGGAGCCCGAACTCCTCGCTCCGCCTCCGTTTGTGGAGCCGGGCGGACGCCCCCCGCCAGACGACGCCGTGACGCTGACTGTGCCGTACATGCCGGCGTGGCCCGAACTGGCCGCCCTGTACGGCGGCGCGACACTGAGCTTCGGCGAAGCGCTTGCCGGCGGAGCCAACCTGGCAATAATCGGCCAGCCCGGCATCGGGAAGTCCGTTGCATTGGCGTGGTTGGCTACACTCTCGGCGAACAGGGACGAGACGCTCGGCCTCCTGCGGGAGGCAGTCCCCTTCTTGCTGCATGTGGCAGATCTGGATCTGCCAAGCCGCGATGCCAGCGAAGCCCTTACGCGAATCAGCGAAATGGCCTCCGAGCGGGCTTCGCTCCTTGAGCAGGGTCGCATGGCGGATTTCGTTAAGGATTGCTTTCACACTGGCCGCGCGCTGCTGTTGCTCGACGGCTTCGATGAGCTAACGCCGCAGGGTCAACAAGACGTCACAGAATATCTCAGTCTGCTGCTCCATTCATTTCCTGATATTCGCATTGTCACCACTGCCGCGCCCGAATATCTCGACGGGCTGACGGCCCTCGACTTCGTTCCCTTGGCGCTGGCCGCATGGAGCCCACGGCGACAATCTCGCTTCATTCGTCAATGGATGACTCTCTGGCCACGGACAGCGACGGTTGACCCGCATTCCGAGACCCAGCTAGGGTCATTGGATCCTCTCCTCCTCGAGGGCTGGCTCGGGGCGAACGATCCCAGCTTCACCCCATTGGAGCTGACTCTGAGGGCCTGGGCCGCGTGCAGCGGAGACTCGGCGGGACCACACATACTTGACGCGATTGCCGCGCATGTGCGGCGGCTCGCGCCGAGCGAGACCCCGATGGCGGCGCTGGAGACGCTTGCCATGCAGGTAGATCTGCTGGCACAGCCCATTTTTGACCCGCGCAAGGCCAGAGGTTGGGTCAAGGATTTCGAACGTCTCGTGGACGCCACATCTGCGGGCCATGACTTGGGAGCTCAGGGCGGGAACGAGGCAGGCGAGCCCCCGGTCGTTGCCGAGAGTATCAGGGACAAACCCGACGGAGCCGTGCTCGCTTCTCCGACGTCACCGGGTCTCTTGGGCAAACTGGCATCGACGGGCCTGCTTATCGGCTCGCGTCATAACAGGGCACGATTTGTGCACCCGGTCATCGGTGGATACCTTGCGGGTCGGGCACTGGGCGCCTACAAGGCAGGTGACACGCTCGTCAATCAACCGGACTGGATCGGCAAGTTCCTGACCATGCGCTATTTCGCCGCGCTCGGTGATGTAAACGCGCTGGCCGACCTGATGCTCAAATGGTCCCGCCTGCCAATGCATCGACGATTATTCGACGCCGCGCGGTGGCTGCGCGATGCTCAACCAAGCGCTCCCTGGCGCAACCGGATTCTCGCTGCCCTGGCAAGGCTCATCGAAAACCCCGACCTTCCTTTGTCGCTGCGTGGACAGGCGCTGACGGCCCTGGTTTGCAGCAACGATCCCGGCGTGGCATCCTTGTGCAGGCAGCTGATCCGGACATCATCTGCGGGACAACAGCAACTCGCGGCGCTGGGCAGTGGAGCCGTCCGCGACGAGCGGGCAGTCGGCGACATAGCGGCGCTCCTGAACTCGCCGAGCGCAGCCGCACGACGAGCCGCTTGCTTGGCCCTGGTGGCGATGGGCTCGACCCGTGCCCTGGAGCACGTGGGAAATGCCCTCTTGCAGGGAGACGACGAACTGCGTCGGGCTGCAGCCGAATTGCTGGCCAACCATCCGGACGAGGGCTACGCCATGCTAAGGGACGGCGCCGCCATGCCCGATATCCCGCTGCGACGCGCGACAGCTTACGGCCTGGGTCGGATCCACGAGATTTGGGCAACTGAACTGCTCCATGATATGCGCTCGAACGATGATCAATGGGTCGTCAGGAACGCAGCCGCGGAAATCTTGGATTCCAGGAGTCAACCGGCCAATCCGCGCATTCCGCGGCGGTTGCCGCCTCCGTCCGAGGCTCCATGGCTGATTGCTTTCGCCGGCACCCTGGGCGTGGGCATATCTCCTGGCGCCGCAGCGACAGACCTTCTGGTGGCGGCCCTAAGAAGCACAAATGAAGAGGAACGGTTGGCCGCCTTGGCATACCTCAAGCGGACACCGACGGACGCTGTGCTCCGGGAAATGTATGCGGCAATGAGCGGCGATGACGAAGAAATGCGCGAGGCCGCGTTTCATGGGCTGTGGGAAATTGGCGCCAGTGGCCAGAAGCTTCCGGATCCGGCGCAAATGGTATTCAGCTGATGCTCATTACCAACGCTACAGTTGTCACGCGGGAAGACCCGAACCGCGTATTGCCGAATCACGCCGTTTATATGTCGGGAAATCATATTGTTGAACTGGGCTCCACCTCCCGGCTTGAGAAGAAGTATCCGAAGTCGAGAACGATGGATGCGCACGGTCAGTTGCTTTTGCCCGGCGGCATTTGCGCCCACACGCATTTCCATCGCGTTTTCTGCAGGGGCCTCACCTGGCCCTTGGCGTCCGACGTTGCCGGCACCTGGCGTCTGCGGCTCGATCGCGCCCTGCTGGAAGAGGACATCCGCTACAGCGCGTTGCTTAGTCTGGTGGACGCCATCCGGTCTGGCACGACCACGTTGTTTGATCATCACGCTTCACCAAATGCTGTTGACGGTTCTTTGGATGTGATCGCCGATGCCGTGGAAGCCTCAGGACTGCGTGCGGTCTTAAGTTACGCGATCACGGATGCTGACGGGCCTGGCGTCGCCGACGCAGCCATAAAGGAAAACAGCAGATTCCTGAGGAAGCTCGGTGGCGGGAAAGTCGGCCGCCTAGGAGGAATGTTCGGTCTTCAAGCGTGTTTTGGCCTGTCGGGCGGTACGCTTCAGGCAGCCAGAGCCGCGGCACCTGACGGGGCGGGCTTTCATATCCTGGCCGCTGAAGCGGCGTCTGACCAATACGACACCCTCAGAAAAACCAAGATGCGCGTCGTGGACCGCATGCACACTCATGGCATCCTTGGCCCACGAACTATTGCCGCCCATTGCGTTCATGTGGATGCGGTCGAAACAAGACTGCTTGCAGACAATGCGACCTGGGTGGCGCACTTACCACGCTCCAACATGAACATGGGCGCAGGCGCGGCGCCCGTCGAATCGCTCATGCGAGCGGGCGTTCGCGTCTGCCTGGGGACAGATGGCTTGTCGCAAGGAATGTGGGAGGAATGGAAATCGGCTTACGTCCTACTGAGGTCAGCAGGCGGTGATCCTGAGCGGATGAGCGGCCAGAGGGTGGCCCAAATGGCAATCCACCACGGCGCTGCACTCGCGAGCATGTACTTTCCTGCTGCTCCAGTCGGCACGCTTGTTCCTGGTGCCGCCGCAGACATGATCCTGGTGGACTACCAGGCGCCCACGCCGGTGACCGCGGACAACTTCGATCAACATGTCATTTTCGGCCTGCAATCGGCTATGGTCACGACGACGATCGTGTCCGGAAAAGTGCTCATGAAGGACCGGCAGCTTACCTCTCTCGATGAGGCAGAGATAGCCGGTCGCGGACGCGAGCTCGCCCGGCGCGTTTGGAAGCGCATGGAGGACAACGTCGCAACATGAACAATTCGTCGAATCCGGTCACGATCGCAGTGATTGGGGGAACCGGCAAGGAGGGCAAGGGACTCGCATATCGTTGGTCGAAAGGCGGGTACCAGATCATCATCGGGTCGCGGACAGCGGAGAAGGCAATCACGGCGGCCTCCGAAATTGAAGGCATGCTGGTCGGGGCCCGGGTGATGGGCATGGCCAATCTCGATGCGGCGAACGCAGCCAGTATTATTGCACTGACAGTACCATATGGTGCCCACCGGGAGATTCTGGAGTCCATACGGCCTGCTCTGAATGCCAAGCTCCTGATCGACGCGACGGTCCCACTGGTGCCGGGCAAGGTTTCGAAGGCGCACATGCCCGCGGCTGGGTCAGCGGCACAGGAAGCGCGAGAAATCGTGGGCGCAGACGTGGAAATCGCGGCGGCCTTCCACAACATCTCGCATGAACATCTGCTCCAGGACCAGGCGGTGGACTGCGACGTACTCGTGACCGGCACAAGCAGGGCCACGCGCAATACTGTTCTGGAATTGGTCGCCGCGGCGGGCCTCAAGGGATGGGACGCGGGTGCCCTTGAGAATTCAGCCGTGACTGAAGGGCTTGTCAGCATACTGATCCATATCAACAAGACCTATGGATCCAAGCACGCCGGCATCAGGATCACGGGGCTGGAAGGCTAGCGGAATGCCCCTTGTACTCACTCCGCTCAAAGGAATCCCGCTCATCGCGTCGGGTGATGATTTGGCGGATGTCATCCTTACGCACCTCCCGAGTAATGGTCTCGAGCTGCTGGATGGCGATATTCTCATCTTGGGGCAGAAAATTGTCAGCAAGGCTGAAGGTCGCATGGTCAACCTGGCCACCGTGTCGCCTAGCCCGCACGCTCGCCAACTGGCACGCCAGGCTGACAAGGACCCGCGTCTCGTTGAGCTCATGTTGGGCGAAAGTCGAAACGTCCTCCGAGTTCGCGCCGGGACCATCATTGTGGAGCACAATCTTGGCTTCATTTGTGCCAATGCAGGCATTGACCACTCCAACGTTGCGGGACCGGGAAATGACGCTGAGGAACAAGTACTGCTCTTGCCCCGCGATCCCGATCAATCCGCACGCACAATCCGCGCGGAGTTGGAGCAGCGCTCCCAACGTGTGCTTGGGGTGCTCATAAACGACTCCCATGGCCGGGCTTGGCGTCTGGGGACCGTGGGGACGTGCGTTGGCCTCAGCGGGGTTCCACCCCTGGTTGATGAGCGGGGCTGGAAAGACCTTTTCGGCTATAGCCTTAGAGTAACCGTCGTCGGAGTTGCCGACGAGCTGGCCGCGGCCGCCTCATTGATGATGGGCCAGGCCTCAGAGGCGACCCCCATAGTGCATGCCCGGGGTTTCCCCTACCCCTTGCGCGATGGTACAGTCAGCGAAATGATCCGCCCCGAGTCACAAGACTTGTTCAGGTAGCTGAAAATGAAGAAGATTCCCCCATCCTATGAGGATCTGCTGCGCGACTCTGCAGGCGCCTACGCCTACCTGACTACCCTGATGCCAGATGGGTCGCCGCAAGTGACGCCCGTTTGGTTCAATGTGGAAGGCGGGCATATCCTGGTGAACACGGCCAAAGGACGCGTCAAAGATCGCAATATGCGCGCTCGGCCCCGCGTCGCCCTCCTGATTGCTGATCCCAAGGATCCGTTCTATCGGTATCTCCAGATCCGTGGTCGAGTGATCGGCGCCTCTGACGAAGACGCGCTCGAGCACATAGGCAGACTTTCGCTCAAGTATCGCAAGCGACCTTGGACGCCTGTCGAAGGACAAACTCGTGTGATATTTCGCATCTTGCCCGAAAGCTTTTTCGCAGAATGATCTCGCAACAGGACCTGCATACCTTTCTGCGCACACGTCGTTCGATCCGTCGCTTTGGTCCCGACTCCGTACCGCGATCTGTGGTGGAGCGCATCCTGGCGACCGCGATCACGGCACCATCCGCCCACAACCGGCAGCCTTGGCGTTTTGCAGTAGTTCAAAACGAATCGACAAAATCGGCGCTGGCAAATGCGATGGCCGCGCGTTTTGAGGCTGACCTTCGAGCAGACGGCCTCCCAGCGGACACGGTTGCCTCTCGTGTCGAGCGTTCCCGTTCCCGCCTTTCCAGTGCCCCCGTCGTGATCATCCTGTGTATGGACCCAATTGAAATGGACCGATACCCTGATGCGGCGCGCTCGGAATCCGAGCGCCTTATGGCAGTCCAATCCACTGCGAACGCAGGCGTGCTGCTGCTGCTGGCACTACATGCGGAGGGCCTCGGCGGAGTATGGAGCTGCGCGCCCCTCTTTGCCGGCGAGCTCGTGAGGAGGACACTGCAATTGCCCCCTGGGTGGGAGCCGCAGGCCCTCTTCATGGCTGGACATCCGGCGGAGACGCCGCAGATGCCGGCGCGGAAGCGCGTCGACGAAATAGCGATCTTCATATGAGAATTGTCGCCCTTGCCGGCGGCGTGGGCGGTGCGAAGATGGCGCACGGGCTCGCGCAAATCCTCGCGCCCGAGGAATTGACGATCATAGTCAATACGGGCGATGATTTTGAGCATCTGGGCCTTCACGTCTCGCCCGATTTGGATACCGTTTGCTACACGCTGGCGGGGATGGCTAGCACCAAGACCGGGTGGGGGCGCCGCCACGAGAGTTGGAACGCCCTCATCAGCCTGGAGCAGCTTGGCGGGCCGAGCTGGTTCCGGATCGGGGATCGCGACCTTGCCACGCACCTCGAGCGCACGCGTCGCTTGAACATGGGAGAACCACTTAGCCAGATCGTGGAAGAGTTCTGTCGAGCCTGGGGTGTCATGCAGACCATTCTTCCCATGACGGACTCGGGGGTCAGGACGATCGTGAAGACCGATGAAGGCGACCTCGAGTTTCAGGCATACTTTGTGCGTCGGAGGTGTGAACCTCATGTGACAGGCTTCGAGTTTCGCGGTTCGGTCAAAGCGGCTCCCGCTCCTGGCGTAGCCGCCTGCCTGCAGCGTGCCGACGGCATCGTGATCTGCCCGTCCAATCCATGGGTAAGCATCGCCCCCATCTTGTCCATTCCCGGCGTTCGGGGCATGGTAAGCACAGGGAAAGCCATCGCGATTTCGCCGATCATCGGAGGCGCGGCAGTTCGAGGTCCGGCAGCCAAGATGTATCGCGAGCTTGGACTTCAACCTTCAGCCATGGCCGTCGCCGAACACTACCGGGATGTGGCGAGCTCCTTCGTCCTCGATCGAATGGATGCTTCTCAGGAAGCCCCAATCCAAGGGTTGGGACTTAGAACGCTGGTCACGAGAACGCTGATGCGCACGAACAGCGATCGACGGCGCCTGGCCACGGACGTGCTCGATTTCTTGCTCGGCAGCAGGATATGACGATCTGGGCCATTGTCCCGGTTAAGCCCTTGAGGCGCGGCAAGTCACGCTTGTCCGGTGCCCTAAACGACGAAGAGCGGGCTGAGCTGAATCGGGAGCTGCTTGAACGTACGCTGAAAACACTGATCAATCTCAAGGAAGTTGAAGAGGTACTTGTCGTCAGCCGCGAACTCATCCGCGCTGGCGATGGCACGCGATATGGGAGCACGCACGGTGCAGGAGGATGGTGCCCCCGCCCTGAACACGGCACTCAAACGTGCCACGGTAGTGGCCCAGGTGTATGCATCGCGTGGCGTTCTTATCGTCCCGGCAGACCTGCCCATGATGACGCGCTCTGATATTCTCGCTCTGCTCGCGCGTGCCACGGAGCCTCCCGTAGTAGTGATCGCTCCCGATCGGCGCCACAAGGGCACAAACGCCCTTTTGCTCGCTCCTTCTAATCTCATCGAGTACGATTTTGGCGGTGACTTATTTCAACGACATTGCGATCGGGCGCGCCGTGCCGGTGCTCGGTTGGAGATCGTCGACCTACCATCTCTTGGCTTGGATCTTGACTTGCCGGAAGACCTCGAACTCGTGAGGCATCTCCGCGGTATCGACTCCGACGCGCGCTAGCCCTCTCAGATCTCGCCGATCTGCACTCGTCATAGGAGAACGTCCAGGCTACCAGGCCGAAGATGGCAATTGCCGAAGCGTCGCGGATGAGCCACGCCGTATTTGCCGCTGCGCCTGGCCATTAATGTGACTTACCGCCCTGTGGAGCCGGAGTTTATACACTCTAATGGCGGGGGGCAAATGCTATAATCGTTTTGTGCATTCTCGCACAAGACCGATTTCAATGGCATCCTACTCGAGGCAACACATGAATCAGACCCCAAGCCCAACATCCCCGTTTATGACCGCACAACGACTCCAAACAGAACTCGAGCGTTGCGAATATTGCGAAGAAAAGCCATGCAGGAACGCCTGCCCTGCCAACTGCTCGCCTTTCGATTTCATCATGGCCGCGCGTGGTGGCAAGGCGTCTGACTTCCGCCGCGCGGCTGGCGAAATAATGCGCAACAATCCACTCGGCGGCGTATGCGGCCTTGTATGTCCGGATCGCTTCTGCATGGCCGCCTGCTCCCGAAAGAGCTTCGACGGGCCGATCAACATTCCGCAGGTCCAAGCCACAATTGTGCAAATGGCAAGGCAGAACGGCGGCGTACCAGAATTCTCTTCCCCCGCCCCAACGGGGAAGAAGGTGGCAGTCGTAGGCGGAGGTCCAGCCGGTTTGGCAGCTTCAGTCGCGCTTGGCCAAATGGGCTACGCTGTCGATATCCTCGAGCAGAAAGATAGACTGGGAGGCATGCTAAGGCTGATTCCACACGACCGGCTGAATCAGGATGTGGTTCAAGCCGATATCGATTTCGCCCTCTCGCTAGGCACGATAAAGCCGGTGACGGGAACTTCTGTCTCTGACCCTGCCAGCCTCCTGGATCGGGGCTACGATGCGGTTTGCGTGACGACCGGCTTGTGGGAGCCGATTGCGCTGGGAATCGAAAACGAGAACCTGGCCATCAAGATGATCGACCTATTGGGAAACCCGCAGGCGCGAGCATACAGCGGCCCTGTCGCGGTGATCGGTGGTGGAGCCACAGCCATCGACTGCGCGCTGGTGGCCAAGGCCCGGGGCGCGACGCACGTTGAACTGTTCATGCTGGAAAAACTATCTGAGATGCCTTTGACCCAGCTCGAAAGAGCGGAATTGGTCGAACACGACATCGAGATCAATAGTCGTGTGCGCATCACGAGAATCGCCAAACAGCGCGCAGGCCTGCACTCCATCGACACCATGAAAGTCGCGCTCCCCGACCACACGACTTTCAGGCCCGCGAATGTCAAGGACATCTCCGGGACCGAACTCACAAGGGATGGTTTCGAGGAAGTCGTAATTGCCATCGGCATGAGGTCGACGCTGCCGCGGCTGGACCAGGCAGGCGTTTTCTATGCCGGCGACGTCGCCAATGGGCCAACAACCGTAGTGGAGGCTGTGGCAGCAGGCAAGAATGCAGCCCTCGAGGTCGACGCGTGGCTCAAGCAGGCACCCAGACCGGAGATACAGAAGAAGACCAAATCGCATTGGGCGCTGCCGGGCTATCAGCCGATACCTGTCTCGTTGGAGGCCGATTTCTTCGGCCGAAAGATCCGTTCACCCTATCTCCTTTCGGCTTCGCCGATGACGGATGGATTGGAACAAGTCACACGGGCGTATGAAGAGGGTTGGGCCGGCGCAATCATGAAGACGGCCTTCGACAACGTTCCCATCCATATCCCCTCCGAGTACATGTTCACTTTCGGACCGAGCACCTACGCGAATGCAGACAACGTGTCGGCTCATCCTTTGGACCGCGTGTGCCACGAGCTGGAGCAGCTGGTGCGCGACTGGCCAGATCGTCTTACGATCGCGTCCACGGGTGGGCCCGTGACCGGCGATGACGAGAGCGACAGCCAGGTCTGGAAATCCAACACGGCGAAACTCGAGTTTGCGGGCGCCATGGGCATCGAGTACTCCTTATCCTGCCCTCAAGGCGGCGATGGCACGGAGGGCGACATTGTCTCGCAGAACGCCGCCCTGACAGCCAAGCTTGTCGAGTGGGTGTTGGCGGCAGGCGATGCCGATGTTCCAAAGTTGTTCAAGCTGACATCGGCAGTGACGAGTGTCATCCCAATCCTGCGTGCGGTTCGTCAGGTGCTGGAGAAGTACCCAAGCAAGAAAGCCGGCGTTACACTGGCAAATTCCTTCCCCACCCTTGCGTTTCGTCCAAATGCCGACGGTCGACGCTGGGAGGAGGGGGTGGTGGTTGGAATGAGCGGCGAGGGGGTGACGCCGATTTCAAATCTGACGTTGGCGCAGGCCGTGCCCGAAGGCATCCAGATCTCGGGAAATGCCGGTCCCATGACCTACAAAGCCGCCATGGACTTTCTGGCGCTGGGTGTCAAGACCGTGCAATTCTGCACCATCGCCATGAAGTTCGGCTACGGCATAGTGCACGAACTCGAATCCGGCACTTCATTCCTGATGCGGGAACGCGGCATACATTCCGTGAAGGAACTGATCGGCATCGCACAACCTCACCCCGTCACCGACTTCATGGCCCTGCCGGCCACCAAACTGATATCTGAGGCCGATCCCGCGCTGTGCGTGGGCTGCGGCAATTGTGGTCGATGTCCGTATATGGCCATATCCTTCGACGACCAGCACTATCCTCACACGGATCCGTCAAAGTGCATCGGGTGCTCGATTTGCGCCTTGAAGTGCTTTGTCGGTGCGATAAGCATGCGCATGCGAGTTCCTGAGGAACTCGCCGCGCTCAACGAGAACTGATGCGGAAAGCGAGACCATGCACATGAGCACCCGCTTTGAGAATGCAATCGTTGTCACTCTTGGCACCCGGAATGCCGTGCTGTGGGATAGTACTGTGGTTGTGGAGGGAGAGAAAGTCTCGGCAATTGGTAAGACGGCCGAGATGCGCAACCGTTTTCCCGATGGCGATGTTGTCGATTGTGCAGGCAAGCTCGTGATGCCTGGCTTCATCTGCGCCCACCATCACTTCTATTCCACGATGGCACGCGGCATGGCGATTCCGGGAGAGCCAGCGGCAAACTTCGTACAGATCCTGGAACGTCTTTGGTGGAAGCTGGACCGTGCCCTCTCGGACGAGGACATCACCGTTTCCTCCCAGGTACCTCTGATCGAGTGCATACGCAACGGCACGACGACTGTGATCGACCACCATGCCTCCCCTGGCGCGCGTGAGGGATCCCTGGATCTCATCGAAAAAGCCGTGCGTCAAGCCGGCCTGCGTGCGTCCCTCTGCTATGAGGTATCAGACAGAAATGCGGAGGGTGGCGGAATTGAGGAGAACGAACGATTCATCAAGAAAACCGGCAAAGGCGACGGGCAAGTCGCCGCGATGATGGGGCTGCATGCCTCGTTCACATTATCCGATCGGACCCTGGAGCGGTGTGTCGGGATCGCCCGCGACGCGGACGTGGGTTGCCACATTCATGTCGCGGAAGATGCGGCGGACCGCGAAAACTCCATGCGCAAGTATGGTCTGCCTACAGTCTTGAGGCTTGAAAAGCTCGGGGTCGCGGGCCCCAAATCGCTGTTCGTCCACTGCGTCCACGTCGATGAGGCTGAGATGGAGCGCATTGCCGCCACCCAGACGCCGGTCGTCCACAACCCGGAATCGAATATGAACAATGCCGTCGGCGTAACCCCGGTGTTGGACCTCCTGAAAAAGGGGGCTCTTGTCGGTCTGGGGACGGACGGGATGTCTTCGGACATGCTGGCGCAAATGCGCTGCGCCTACCTGCTGCATCGTTTGGCGAATCATGACCCCAGAGTTGCGTTTGCCGAGGCCCCACAGTTGCTCCTGCAAAACAACGCCGAGATCGCACGCCGGCAGTTTGGAGTGGTGCTCGGGACGATTGAAGTGGGGAGCGCCGCGGATCTTGCCATCATCGACTACCGTCCCCCGACGCCTCTTAACGAGTTCGAACTTTCTTGGCCACCTCATCTTCGGCTTGGTGGATGCGACGGTGGACACGACGGTGTGCAGGGGAAAAATCCTCATGCGCAACAAGCAAGTGCTTGCCCTCGATGAGGAGCGCATTACAGCCAGATCGCGGGAACTTGCCCCCAAGATGTGGCAACGCCTCTAGTCCGCCGCGTATTCTTCGAAAGCCATTGGCACAAAGCCAGATGCCCCCGAGAATAGGGGGCATCTGGCTTTGTGCACGGTCTGCAAGCATCTTGCTCAGACGCTGGTGTCCGCTCGTGGAGTTCTGGACTCACAGGGCCCCGGTTCACCGGATTTCCGTGGCTCTCGAAGCCGGGGATGATGACACAGGAAACTATAGCCAAACGGAACAGCGTAACGACAAGCGTTGGGTCCCGCTCGCAAACATTCTTCAAACTCTGCGATCCCAATATTCAGAGTCTGGCAGTTCTTGCTTGCCAATCCAATACCCCGAGATCCTGCATCCTTCTTGATTGCCATCGCCTTCTCCAGCTGCAGTCTAGTGCGAGAATTCCGTCGCCGTCGTAGCTCTCACGGCCTGCGACAAAGTATAGGCTCTTCCCCGGCAAATCTCAATATGATGATGCTCCCGAATGGACCCGCAGTAAGTCCTGCTGCCGGCTGCAATTGGGGCTTTTCCAGCGGCTTCAGGTATAATCTCGATTAGTACAAAGACCACAAGCAATCTCAAGTTACAAAACGAGTCTAACGATCCGCGACGTGGCATCGCTGGACCGAGCATCGTCCGTCCACACGGCTGGGCAAAGGAGCAAACCACGTGGAGAGGGTAGCACTCTATCTGCAAGAACTCGCATGATCTGCGCGACGGATTGGAGTATGTTCGCTATGCCGAGCAGCGGGGCTTCGAGGCCGCCTGGCAGGCAGAATCCCGCCTTGTTCGCGACGCGATCGTTCCGATGGCGGCATACGCCGCGGTTAGCAGCCGAATCAAGATCGGATCGGGTGTGATCAACAATTGGACGCGCAACATCGGCCTGCTGGCGGCCACATTTCTCACTCTGGACGACTTGGCACCAAACCGTATTATCTGTGGCATCGGAGCCTGGTGGGATCCCCTGGCAAGCAACGTGGGTATCCATCGTCGCAAGCCGTCAACCGCCATGCGAGAAACAGTGGACGTGATGAGGCGGCTGCTTAATATGGAACGCGTCACATTCCACGGCGAGTTTCATGACGTGGAAGGCATTGAACTGGACGTGGTGCACGGCAGAAGGGAACCTCGCCACATTCCCATCATGATCGGTGCGACCGGCGACCAGATGATGGAGCTTGCGGGAGAAATCGCGGACGGCGTGGTTCTCAACTACTGCGTGCCACCAGACTACAATGACCGGGCACTGGATCTATTGACGAAGGGATTGTCCAAATCGGGCAGAAAGCTGGCGGATTTTGACCGACCACAGCTGGTGGTTTGCTCAGTCGACCCGGATCACGATAAGGCCTTTGAAAACACAAAGATGCTGCTGTGCCAGTATCTTGCACAGCAACCGCACATCGCCAAGGCGTCCGGCGTCTCAGATTCTGTGATTCAGGAGATACAGTCGATCCTTGGCTGGCCCGCCACCAAAGAGCAGATCGACCGCGCCAAGCATTTTGTTCCGGACGCTCTGGTCGACCGCATAACCGCCTCCGGCACACCGGAGGAAGCACGCCAAAAAGTCGCCGAGTACCGAAAGCGCGGCACCACCTGCCCCATCCTCTACCCCGCCGGCGGCAACTTCAAGCTCTTGATCGATACCTTCGCACAACAGTAAGGCAGTTTCTCGCCCGACTCGGGCCACCCGCATCGAACTGCGCCGGTTCCGCCGTGGCGACGGCCCTTCCGACAAGGCCGTTGACGCCAGGGCCTTTCCTGGCAACTGGCCGTGTCAGCGTCCTCGTTCTCGTGCACCCGCATTCCGGTTCAGGTATTCGGGTATCTCAGCCATCGGCGGACGCTCCAACTCGGCAATTTGCTCGACGTCCAAGGACAGGCGCTGCTGACCATACCGTATCAGCTTCATGGTCTTGTTCACGTCTTCCACCAACTTGACCCCGTAGCGGCGCTCCATCCTGCGTATTACAGTTTGGATAATGGCAAACGACATCTTGCTCAGCGATTCGAGCGGCTGATTGTGATGCACGCGCTCCTCGAGGTCCACTTGGGCGATCGCCCCGAGGCCGAACTTCTCGAATAAGTCAATCGCCAGCCCGATTTCCACGCCGTAGCCGGATGAGAACGGCATTTGCTCCAGGGCACTCCTCCGCCCCCCGTACTCGCCCGAAAGAGGTTGAATGAGACCGGAGAGTTCAGGAAAGAACAGATTCAAGAGCGGTCGCGCGGTCAGCTCCGTGACGCGACCTCCGCCTCCGGCCTGCGTCTTCCGATCCACCCTCAATGGGCGCCGGTAAAATCCCTTTACGAACTGGATTTCTGGATGCATGATAAGGGGGCCCAGCAGCCCGTAGATGAACCGGGGATGGATGTTCACTATGTCGGTGTCCACCCAGATCAGAATATCGCCGCTGGTCAGGTAGAGGCTCTTCCAGAGGGCCTCACCCTTCCCTGATCTTGCACCCAATCGCGGCAAGACTTCCTGGTGGATGTAGACCGGGATCTTCAGGGACGAGGCAATTTCGCGTGTCCGGTCAGTCGATGCGGAATCGATCAATACGATCTCGTCCAGAAGACGAACCCGATCTACAAGGGCTCGCCGGATCGTTCGGATCACGTGACCCACGGTCTGCTGCTCATTGAGCGCCGGAAGAGCCAGGCTCACCTTCAGGTGCTGTGCTTCCTTCGCGGCGAAGAGCGTCGCGAGATCGCCAAATTCCGCCGCGTGGTAGGTGTTCTCGCCGAACCACTTATCTACCAGTACGGAGATCGCGGTTTGCCCTACGGCCTCGCTTTCCATGTTGAGTGGCACAGGTCGACTCGATTTCACGATCAAGACACCCTTCGAACGCCGTCGCAGGATACTCTGTGCTACTTCTCCGATGGAGCCCCGTGCGGCGACCGGGCGAGCACTGGCGCCAATCACCAGCAGGTCGGCATCATGCGCGGCCTGTAGTATTGCACCGGCCGGATCATCGGTCTTCACAAATCGGCGATCTACTTGAGGCAAATTCCTCAGAACACGGTCCACCCCCTTGAACGCTGCCTCCACGACCGGGGCCTCGTCCCGGGAGGTCAGGTGCAACGCCGTAATCCTTGCCCCTTTGGTTCGCGAAATCCCCAGCGCAAGTCTCAACGCGAGCTCTGCGTAGGGACCACCGCGCAGGGCGCAGAGGACGCGTGACGGCTTCTCCGGAACGGAGCCGCCGGCAACAATCATGTCGCATGGTGGATACTCCATGACTTCATCGATCGTCATGTCGAGCCTGGACAGTTGAGTGGCATCCAAGACCAGCAGGTCCGGCTCCTCCTCGTGCACGCCCTTGAGCACCTCTTCCCATGGCGCGTAAGACACGCGTATTCTCGGCATGATTCGTACGGGTCGCATGGCGGCAGTCTGACGCATCCGCTGGCGGACTTGCCGCGCCGGCAAAGCGGCCGTGCTTAGCGACTCGTTTTTCGAGATTGCGACGATACCAACGAGGGCGACGTCCGCTGCCTCCGCAATTGCAAATGCAAGACTGATCGCCGCCATCCGAAGTGGACCCATGGATGAGCGGAACCAGTATCTTCCTGAATAGTCTCGTTGCGTATCGTTGAGCCATGTTCTATCCGGCAGCAAGCAGCGGTGCGAGGTGGGTTGAGTAGATTTCCTCCCACGTGTGATTGCGAATAATGCGCCTATGGAGGCCATACCGCGGCGATTCCGCCAGCATCGAGGCGATCAAGCCGGCCACGCCCGCCGGGTCGCCGTCTGGAGAAAAATACTGTGCCTGGCTGCCGCCGAGTGCGCGCAGCGGCGTTATGTCAGAACAGAAAACAGGAAGACCAACCAATCCCGCCTCAAGGATCGGAAGGCCAAATCCTTCCTCGAAGCTTGGCAGGAACAACAGATCTGCGAGACGGTACAGCTCGGCGACGACCGTGTCCGGCAGGACTCTTCCGATTGCTTCCGTCAAGAACAATGCTGCATCTCCCAGGTGCAAGTCCCGGCGCATCGCCATTAACCCATCAAAGTATCCGGCGTTCGCGGGGTTGTGCGGTCCCAAGGGGCCCGTCACAACCAGCCGGGCATCGGGAAGGCGATGACGCAGTTCAGCCAACACCCGGAGCGCCATCTCGATGTTCTTGCGCGGCGTGATTCGCACCGGAAGTAAGACCAGCGGTGCTGCCTCCAGAAGCCGGAATTCCGCGAGCAGAGCCTCCGTTTCGTGGCTCAAGCCCAGAAATGGCACGACACTGACGCCATTGGGGATGACGCGAATGCGGTCTGCGGCGACTCCCAACAGCTCCGCGAGCTCTACCTGGCGTTGCGCTGAAACTGCCACCTGGATGGCCTGCGACCAGTCCATTCGCAGCAATGACCAGGGAAAGCCATCGTGCAGCTCCTGCCGATAGCGGGGCGTCGTCCAAGCCAGATCATGGTGCCAAAGAATCGATCGCGGCGTGTCCTTGGTCTGCGAGATGCCCCGAATGGCAGCTGTCAAAGCGAGATTCTTGTTCAAGGAGCATACATTGTGGCATATCAACCAATCCACCCGCTCCAGCGTTGGGGCTAGTGCTTCCTGGATGCTCGCGACCAGCGGGTCGAACGCTACTGGTACCCGACCTGCGTCGAGATCCGCCTTCAGTCTCAGGACCTCTGGATTACGCGAATCGACCAGCGGCACGCTGGTGAATTCAACGCCGGGGTCCAGCTGCTCCCCTCTGCCGGCCACGATCCGAACGCGGTGGCCCGCCGCAGCCATGAGGCGGGCATGCTGGCGCATCACGTTCTCCACCCCACCAATCACCGGTGCGGCCGCGTAGTGGATCAAGACGATATTAATCACTCACCTCTCGATGTCCTCGCCGGTGAACGATTGGAGCACGCCTTGCAGTTGGTGCTCCAGAAAAGCAAAGGAATAGAAACGCTTTGCCAACTGAAAATTGTGCTCTGCCATTTCGGCGGCCATTGCCGGCGTTTCAAGGACCTTTTGCACCTTCGTAACGGCCTCGTCGGTGATGAATCCGGGTAGCTCAATGGCCTGAAACCCCTTGGGCTTGATATCGATCGCGTAGATTGTATAGTCGTTCACCACAATGGGCTTCCTGAAGTAGACTGACTCAAGGAACGCGTTACCAAAACCCTCGAGCAGCGAGGGGTACGTGATCATGTCCGCGAACGGATAGACATCCCACAGGGAGTAGATCTTGCGGCCATCCGCGGTCGTGCCCCGTTGGTCGCTGATGACATCCGACACAAAGCTCGTCGAAACCTCCAGAAGATCGGAGAATGTGCGTAGATGCTTCTCGTAGTCGTCGCCCTCATCGCCACTGGCGTGAGATATTACCAGGCGGGCGGGCAGGGGCAGACGGCGCACGAGTTCAATGGCGTGCTCTATTCCCTTGCGCCGGACGACGCGCGTTGGCTGCAGAAAGAAATACTCGTCGGGCTTGATGCCTAAGTCTCCCCGCACGCTGGTCGCGTAAGAGTCCGGCTCAGGCGCGGGGCTGTCAAAATCCATTACATTCGGAATCAGCCGCGCAGAGATTCCACGCCGGTAGCTGAGCTGGGCGGCCGCCGGTGAATTGATCACTATGTGGCGCACGTGCGGAAGGCGAGGCGGAAAAGACATGTCCAGGTAGTCCCACACGCAATTGACCAGAAACCGTCGCCGCTCCCAATAGAGGTCATGGTGGTGGGCAATGGTCGGGATGCCCGTTTCAATGATGAATTCGGTTAATGCCAATCCCAGGGGAATATTGAGCGGAATGGAGAGGGCATTTTCGACCAGCAACAGATGCAGGTCGTAGCGTTTCGTGAACTCGTACAGGTGATCCTTCAGGTGCTGGGAAAGGTCGCGAATCTCACGCGTAAGCCATGGCGGGCGCGCCCGGTTCTTGAACGCGGCGTCATACGTTTTCTCAATTGCCGGATGCGAAAAGTGGGCCTCGGGCACGACGTAGCTTAGGTTTGGATCCCGATCGCACAGACCCGCGAAGTAGAAGCATTGATGGCCCAGGCGCCCCAGAACAGTAGCCCACTTGTCTGCCTCCAACGAGACCCCATCTGTGGAAGCCAGGCGTGTCGAGACCACTCCCACGCGCAGGTTGCTTGTCGGTATCGGATAGGTAACCATCAGGATGTGCTCCACCTCCCACTAAGTCGTCAACCACAGCGATTGAAACGGTCTCAGCACCACAAGGCCCTGCGGGCGCCAGTCAATCGGTGTGTCGCTAATCAGGTCATGCACAGGCGCGCTGCGATCGCCGGGTGCTCGCCCATTGATCGCAGCGAAACGGTTGGTCGGTGCCCGTGACGTTGTGAACGCATAGTACTTGCTCATCCGGGTCATCGCCTCCACGCACCAACGCAAAGAGTTGGTCATTCCCATTCAGGATGCGTTGCGGTGCCCCCGGCGAAAAGCTCGGCGCGGTCCGTCGTGCGCGGAGCAGGTTCGTGATGCCCCCATAGACCTGGGACCGGACGGTTCCAGGGTCCGACAGCTGCGGCCGTCGAGCACTTGCTCATCCAGCTTCTCGCGATTGATGGACCTTTTGCGACCGGTTTGGTTGACCCCTTCCTGCCAGCCCCGCGAACCAACCAGGCTGTGGAAATACAGGCCCGGCAGGCCCTTGAACGCCAACATGATCGCGTGGGCGGTCACGAATCGTTCCACTTCCCCCCTCGTCCCAAGGTGCTCTCCAGGCCGCCGCAAGGCGTCAAAGTAGTTTGCGTTGATTTCATACGGACTGGATGTGCCATCGGAATTACTCTTGCGAGAGACCAAACCACCGGCGTCTTCGATGCGGCCGATCAGCCCCTGGATATCATCGTCGCTTAGAATGCCTCGCACCGAATTCAAGCCGATGCCGTCGTGCGACGCCAGAATATTGAAATACGTGGCCCGTCTCGGACGGCCAGGCGAGGTCGCGAGCCCACGTTGCCAAAACGCTTGCCTGGCCGGTCTGAAAGGCATGCAGGACCAGGGGTGCAAGCGCGAAATTGTAGACCAGGTGAGCCTCATTCTTGCCGTTCCCAAAGTACGTCAGGTTTTCAGCATGTGGGACGTTCGTCTCGGTGAGGAGCGCAACGGACGGCGCCAAGTCGTCGATTATGGCGCGAAACAGCCGCACCAGCAGGTGAGTCTTCGATTGATGAATGCAGCTGGTGCCCACCTCCTTCCACAGGTAGGCCACGGCATCAAGACGTATGAATGATGCCCCCTGACGCACGTAGTACAGGAGCAAGTCGATGACTGCAAGTACGACTTCCGGGTTCCCATAGTTGAGATCGATTTGATCGGGGCCAAACGTCGTCCAGAGTGCACTATCGCCAGGCACGGCGTGAAAGTGCGTCAATAGCGGTTGGGCTCTGGGTCGAACGACGTCCGAAAGATCGGCAGTCTCCGAAACGCGAATGAAGTAGTCCCGATACCTTGGCTCGCCACGCAAGCAGGCCTGAAACCATTCGCTCTTCGCGGAGACATGATTGATTACGGCATCGAACATCAGGCGGTACTGCTGCCCGAGCTCCTTGATGTCATTCCAATTCCCGTAGGCAGGGTCAACCCTGCGATAATCGATGATGGAAAATCCATCGTCCGAGGACGACGGAAAGAACGGCAGCAGATGAATGCCCGTCACGAGCTCTTTGACGTGACTTGCGCAGAATCTTGCCAAACAGGCGAGCGGCAGAATACCCGGTGTACGCACCTGGTCCGGATACGTGATCAGCAGCACATCGCGTTCGGTCAACCCCTCGGGTTTGCCACGCGGGATCGCGGGTTCGTATTTTCTGCAGATCGCCTCGACTTTCTCGTACAGCCGCGACGCGAGCTCAGGACCATAGATGGCGGCGAGGTAGCGCGACGCTCGTCGCGACCTAAGCATGTCGCCGCAACTCACCCATCCGCACCGCCGTAGACCTCCGGGTTGGCGCAGTGCAGAAGGCGCTGTCCTTTCAGGCCCGCCAGGAGATTCGTGGTGGCAAGCATGACCATCTGCTCCCGCGTTCTATTGCTCGCGCTCCCCAGGTGCGGCAAGACGATGCAGTTGTCCAGCGCCAGCAGCGGACTATCCGGCTCAATCGGCTCGGGCTCAGTGACGTCCAGCGCGGCCGCCGCGAGTTGGCGCGCTTTCAACGCATCGTATAGAGCTTTGTGATCAACTATCGGCCCGCGGGCGGTATTGATTAGTATCGAGTTTGCCTTCATTTTGGCAAAGGCAGCGGCGTTCATCAGATGCGTGGTCTCGCCGGTCAGCGGAACGTGGATCGATACGAAATCCGCCTCACGTAGCAGCGTATCCATATCTACGGACACCGCTCCCCACTCTGGCTTCTCCGATGGATCGCAGAACAGGACGCGAAGCCCAAATCCTTGGGCCCGCCTGGCCACCGCATTGCCTATACGACCAAAACCCACAATTCCAAGCGTCGCTCCTACCAGGTCCGCACCAAGGAGCAATTGTAGATTCCAGGTTTTCCATCTACCGGCCTTGACATAGGCCGCAGCCTCAACAACGTGCCTTGCTGCTGCAAGCAGAAGCGCGAACGTCAAGTCTGCCGTCGCGTCTGTAAGGACGTCCGGCGTGTTTCCTACCGGTATCCGTCGGGCGGTGGCGGCTCGAAGGTCGACGTTGTCCACTCCAACGGCGCAATTACTGATGACCCTCAGGTGCGGCGACGAAGCAATAAGGTTGGCGTCGACAGCGTCAGTCAGCAAAGACAGCAGCCCTTCTGCTTGCTGGGCGCCCTGCAACAATTCGGCTTGCGATGGCGGCAGCTCGGAAGACCAGACTTCGGCATCGCAGTATTCTTGAATGAGGCGCAATCCGGTTTCTGGTATTGCGCGCGTTACGAATACTCTCGGACGTGCCATGCGCAAAGTATACTGCACGCATGCAAGCCGACCGTTTCGTGACGAGCAGCCTTCACGACGTGCGCATCCTCCACACGCTCTCGCACGCGCTCGATGCAGTCGATCCAGAGTATCTGGTCTCCAAATACCTCACGGAGAATGCTCTTCCGCCGCACAGGCGCCTGTACGTCCTCGGACTCGGCAAGGCGGCGGAGGGAATGGCAAGAGCAGCAGACGCCATGCCGGGTGCTGCTGGGATACTCGTCGTTACAAAGCACGCGGCCTCTCCAGTGAGACGGCCTTCGGAGGCGACGTCCTCTGAGCGCGCAGCCTCCAAACGGCGAAGACCGATGAGGATTATGGAAGCGGGTCATCCCATCCCCGATAGCCGCAGCCTGGCTGCCGGCCGCGCCGTGATGAAATTTATCTCAAAACTTCACAACGACGATTTACTTCTGTGCCTGATCTCCGGCGGCGGCTCCGCGCTGGTCGCCGCGCCGGCCGCGGGCGTCTCCCTGGCAGACCTTCAGACGATAACCAGCGCATTGCTGCGCTCTGGTGCCAGCATCGAAGAAATCAACGTACTGCGGCGGCAACTGGATACGCTCAAGGGCGGGGGTCTCGCCGTGGCAACCCAAGCGTCCATCCTGAGTCTGATACTGTCCGATGTGGTCGGAGACCGGCTCGAGGCGATTGCCTCAGGTCCGACAGTACCGGAACCGGATACTTCGCTCACCGCCCCTTCGATACTGAAGAAGCGCGGCATTCGCCCTCCAGAATCGATTGCTCGCGCACTCACCCGCCCGAACCCACGGCAGCCGCACACAGCTTTTCAACGCGTCCAGAACATCGTGATCGGCAATAACCGGACGGCAATAGACGCCGCCCTGCAGCAGGCCAACAGGGAAGGATTGCATGCAGAGATCGCAGCCGTCGGCGTACAGGGGGAGGCCCGCGATGCCGGACTGCAGTTTGCATCGCGTCTCCGTGATGCGGTGCTTTTGAGGCGCCGCCCCTTCTGCCTGGTCGCGGGTGGAGAAACGACGGTCGCCGTCGAACTCAAGCGGCAAAGGCGGTCGCAATCAAGAACTGGCGCTTGCCGCGGTAGATGCGCTGGACGGTCTTCGAGACGCTTGCCTCGTGGCACTGGCGACCGACGGAGAGGACGGTCCCACGGACGCGGCGGGCGCCGTCGTTACAGGCGAGACTTGCTCCCGTGCCGCGCACATCGGCATGGTCGCGGGCGACTACCTCAGACGTCACGACGCGTATCCTTTCTTCGCTGCCTTGGGCGATCTCCTGCAAACTGGCTACACGGGCACGAACGTCAACGACTTGATGGTCCTGTTCGGCCTCTGATAGAATCGCGTCTATGCGTATGATTAGGCAGCCCAATTCAAGAATGTGCTTCATCTGTGGTATGGAGAATCCGGTCGGCCTGCACTTGCATATTTACGAGACGGGTCCCGGATTGGTGGAAACAACTTACACGGCGCCGGAACATTTCCAGGGATACCCGGGCGTCTTGCACGGGGGCATCGTTAGCGCCATCCTGGATGAGGTGTCGGGTCGCGCCCACATGGGGTCCGATCCCGCCACGCCGCGTTTCATGTTCACGGCCAGGTTGGAGATCAAGTATCGGCGCAATGTTCCGATTGGTCTTCCGCTGCGGATCGTAGGACGGGCGGGCAAGTCCAGGGGGAAGGCGGCTGAAGCTTGGGCCGGGATCTTTCAGGCAGGCAGCGACGACCTGCTGGCCGAAGGAAAGGCCTTACTGATCGACGTGCCGCCGGAGCAATTCAACCTCGATAAACTGGGAGAATTGGGCTGGAAAGTCTACCCTGAGTAGCACTCAGGGCAAGGCGCTATGCCAGCAGCCTGTATAATATCCGTACGTCCCTTATAGGAGCATTGCAACGAGCGTGATCACTGCATATCACCGTCCTGAGTCAATTGACGAGGCGCTGCGATTGATCGGCCGTTCATCGCCGAGAACCGTGCCCTTGGGTGGCGGGACCCTGCTTTCCCACGCGCGCCTCGGGCACCCTTGAGGTAGTGGACCTGCAGGCATTGGGGCTTGGAAACATCGCCAAGCGCGGAAACATCCTGAACGTTGGCGCCACGGCAACGCTGCAGGCACTTCTTGAGAACGAGCTTTGCCCGTCTGCACTGAAGCGAGCGCTCAAGCTGGAAGCGCCGCTCAATTTGCGCGACACAGCCACGGTGGCGGGCTGCGTCGTAACCTGCGATGGACGGTCGCCGTTTGTCACCGCCCTCTTGGCATTGGATGCGGAGCTGACCATACTGCGGCCTGCTGAAGAGAAGATGCCCTTGGGCGCGTATCTACCTATGCGCGGCCGAGACCAGCGGGGTGTTCTGATCTCAGGTCTTGCATGGCCTCTGGGAGCGCAGATTGCATTCGACTATGTAGCCCGTACACCCGCGGACAAACCGATCGTGGCAGTGGCACTCGCACAATGGCCATCGGGCCGGACACGGCTTGCCGTGGGCGGTTATGGAAAAGCTCCGACGCTGGCAATGGATGGGACAGAAGCAGAAGGATTGGAATCAGCGGCCCGGAACGCATTTCACGACGCCACGGACCCGTGGGGATCGGCAGAATATCGCATGGATATCGCTGCCACGCTTTCAAGGCGGTGCCTCGCACGATTGCTCGTGTGAGCGGCCGCCCATTGAGACGTCCATGCGGGCAGGTTGGTCCGTGCCGTCGTCTACCAGTCCCCCGACTTCTCGTAGCCCCACCGGACTAGCGTCTCGCCCGCGATCTCCCGGAAGAGCCCTTTGTCCCGGGGCGTAAACCACCGCTCCCAGTTGCCAGCTTGACCTTTTGTCAAAAACGCGGCGAGCTCGTGACCGCGCTCTGCTTGCCAGGCCTCGTCTGGATTGGATTTCAACTCGCGGGCGATCCTGGCGGGCATCCCCTTTCCAACGATGCGAGCTCCAAGGAACTTCCATAAACGATTCATGCAGGTGAATGGATCGCGCAGCATGTCTTCGTAGCGAAGAGCGAAGTAGCGTTTTCCAAACAGCCGCTTTCCCTCCCCGTCAGTTTCGAGAGCATTCTGGGCCCAACCGCGAGCAACCCTGCGAATCATGGTTTCCGTAAGAATCGAACGCCCAGCCTGCCCGTAAGACGCCGGGTTGCTGCGCAGGTCATCCATGATTCGCCGGTCCTCAGCACCCAAGTAGCGTGATTCTTCGACGAAATTGCGGAATCTCTCGGAAATCAGTACGTCCCTGCCGTCGCGCACGATGTATACGAGCCTCGCCTCCGGGAACAGTTGGTGCAGATCGCGAACAGCCTGACCATGAATTGTCGACGAGGGACTCTTGTCGCCCACGATCCGCTTGCCAAGGGCCGCAGCCTCCCGCTCCATGATGTACTCGGCCGCGGCGCGAAGCACGACGGCCGAAAGATCCCCCCCGTGATTCCAGCGATTCGACTTACGCGTCAGCCATTCCTCAGCCTCCGGCGCTTCGACCAGCGACTTGAGGAGGGGTCTGCGCGTGAAGAAATGCGCTTGATAGTTGCAGTGCACCTCGGCGTGCAGGCGCACTAGTCGCATCAGAAGGGTTGTCCCCGACCGGGCGTGGCCAAAGATGAAGAATTTGTCCCGCGGAAAGAAACGCTTCATTTCCGCCACCTCGCGCCGCGAAATCGGTGGAATGGGATGGCGCCTGGCCGTCTTTGCCTCACCGCCCGCGAGGATGCGGGCAGCGGTCCTGAGTTCGACTGAATGCTGTCATCTGGCCCTCACTTCATCTCTTCCAATTCAACATCACCAGTCCGACAAGGCAGATCAGGATCCCGGCCAGATTGACCCACGTCAGGCGATCCTTGAAGTACAGCACTGCAATTGGCACAAGGATCAACGAGGCCACAACGTTCACCAACACAGCTGCCAGCCCGATGCTCCACCCTGAACGATAGACAAGGAGGAATCCGACCTCGAGGCCGACGATTGACAGGGCCAGCAGGTAGCTTGCCCAATTCAGGCGACTCACTTCCGCGAACAGCCCGCCCTTAGCGGGAATGAAGAACAGCAATGAGACGCTGAGGCCGATCGCGACGGCGTAGGTCACCAACAGCGCCACTGCAGGATTGGCTTCCGCCGGTGTTGATTTCTGGCTGAAATGGTACAGGACACTGGAGAGAATGGCGAGGGAAATGGAGGCGTAGAACATGAGCATCGGACGCTTGGAAATCATGTTATCCGGGGGATTCTGAAATACAATGCGGGTGAATGCGGCTTGTCTTGACAATTCGAAAGGAGTTTGCCATGTCGGTTGCCCGAGTCACAGAAATCAAAGCATCCTCCACCAAGAGTTTCGAGGACGCCGTTCAGGCTGGCGTCGCCAGGGCCTCTAAGACCCTGAAAAACGTCAGATCGGCCTGGATTCAAAACCAGGAAGTCATTATCGGTCAGGATGGCAAGATCGCCGAATACCGGGTCCATCTGAAGATCACATTCATCCTAGAAGACTGACTGGTGCGGCAATGAAATGACAGAAGGCGTCCGCCCAGTCGGCTTTTTGTTTTCCGGAGGTCGTCCGCGTCCGCTGGAAGCCAAGGAGCGCAAGCAGACGGCCGTTATCCTGTTCGCTCGGCTGAATCGAGAATGGCCAGAATAAATGCTGCCGTCCTTTGACCTGCCGTGCCATCCGAGAATGTGATCTCACTCTCGGCGAACTTCCTGCGCTGTGCAGAATCCAGCGTTGGATCCGCCAGATACATGTCAACCGCGCGCCGCAGTTCGTCCGGTGTCTGTGCGACGCGCCCGGCCTTCGCTTCCCAAAATCTCTTGTGCGTTGGCCAGTTGCCGATCTCCTTGAGAGGCAGGGAGTACTTGCCCCGGGTGTTCCAGCCGCCGGGGACATCCAGAACGGCGGCTACGAGCGGGGTGCCATGTATCGCCGTTTCGACAAGCATTGTTGAGTAGACTGTCACCAGCACATCTGAATAGGCCATCATGGAGGCCTTTTCGTCCATGTCTTCACCGCCGTAATAGCCGAGTGAGCCCCCGAGAGGAACCGGCTTCACAACGTGGACGTTGCGGTAGGTACGCTCCAATTCCTGTATGCGCTCCCGCTCCTCCGCGAAAATTCTTGGCTTGTCCTGAAAGTGACTTGGATGCAGGCGAACCAGCAGTTGCGAGGGAAAGCTGAGGGCCTCGTCGGACACAAGCCTGGCGAGAGCCTCGATATTGGGGTAATTAGGCGCAAAGTGAACGAAACTGCTGGCGTATGAGATTAGCTTCCTGTCCGGGTCCAGGCTGTGCATGCGAAAGTAGTCGGGGCGAGGCAATCGCCAAGCCTTGCGGAGATAGCCGTCATACGAGGGTATGCCCCCCACGTATACGCGCTCGGGAGACCAATCAGAGCCCAGAACGAGCTCCTGCTTCTGCAGCTCGGACCAGCAGGTCGCCCAGTTAACCGTCGCGCCGGGAATGGCATAGCTCGAGGGGTTGTCCCAGCCGACAATGGCTGCCATAGTAGTAATGTCACGTTGCCCCGCTTCGCGCAGCAGGTACCGATCAAGCCTCCAACCAGGCGTAGAGGCCACCACCAGACTGGGACGGTGCCGATCAAATAGATCCGCGTAGAGCCCGGGTGTGGGGGAAAGTTGCTCCTGGAGTTGGACGAGGAATCTCCGGAGAAAGGCAAAACACCGCAGGCCCAGGATCGCCATCGCGGCCGGCAACCACATGCCCATACGGAACTTCCAAGAGTTTTCCGTCCACACCTCCCAGATGTGGCTGTCCATCGCAGCGGTATTGATGCGGCATGACCCCCCGACGCGGCGCAGATAGCCAAGAAGCCATTGCCAGCGGGGCCGAACTCGGCGCGCATAGTCAGATGCCTGCCGGAGGCGAAGCCCCTCGAAGATCAAGCCGGGCCGCTGAAACCGCACCGCGATCGCTTGCCGGATATCGTCGTCCGTGAGCACGACCACCTCGACGCCGGCCTCCAGAAGCAATGGGACGACATCGCTCTGCAAGAAATAGATTATCGCTGTCCCGTGGTCGGCGGAGATGAAGACGGACTTGGACACCTGGTCTTCCCTACGCCTGGGTGTAGTACCAACGGAAGATCCTGTTGTGCACAGCCAGAAGGATCTTCTTGATCGGCCCAAACGCGAGCAATCGCTTGGACAATGCAATCTTTGCGCTGCGTTGCGGTTGAAGCATCTCGCCGCGGAGATATCCAAGCGTGTTACTCATGTTCATGGCGAACGGCTCCGGAGTCATCAGTCGCAGAAGCCCCGCCTCATCCACGCGCTTATCCATCTGCCGGACTTCACCCATGGGCTTATCCATGGCGAACGGGAGAAACCTCTGCAATGTTGATTTGTAGCCCACGAATTGCCAGTGCGAGGCGCCGGCAAAGGCGGTAAGCCCCTTGTACATTATTCGCCAGTCACGAGTCTGCGCATATAGCTCACGATTTTCCTGCTCTGTCTGCCCCAGAGACAAATTGAACTCGAGAAATGTCTCCCACGGAACGAATTGACCGTCTTCCAGCTTCGCCTTCGCACGCGCCCAAGCCAGCGTGGCCCCGTATAAGTCGGGAGGCGTACGAAATGGACGCGCCGTCACCATGCCCACATTCGGGAAGCCCTCCAGGATCTCCACCGACCGCAGCAGCCACTTCGGCGAGAATAGCACGTCGCTGTCACAATACGCTATGATTTCGCCGGGCGCGCCTCCCATAATGACGTTCCACGCGCCGCCTTTGCCGACGTTCTGCTCGGATAGCACCAAGTACTGGATTCGGCCTGCTTCACGTTCGCGCACCAGATATTCGCGCACCTCTCCACACGAGCCATTGTCAAAAACCATCAGGTCAAATGGCAGGCCCGGATCTTCGGCGACGGATCCTAGGCAAACCTTCAGGACTTCCAGCGTTTCTGCGTAGAAGCCGCTCAGAAATGGGATATAGCTCAAGACAGCTACCGTAATCCGTTCCGGTCGGCTCACGTTCTTGACAAACTTGGCGGGGTTCTGCCCTTTTCTCATGTTCCTCAAATGCCCGGCAGTTGGCCGTCACGCCGCCTGCGGCATCCTAACGTTTTCCAAATAGGGCAAGGAACCGCTTCTTCCAGCGCTTGGGACGCGCAACCTCTTCGATCATCGTGGGAGGTAGAAAGAAGAAGACGGCGCGCAGGATCAGTTCCACCCGACGCATGAACCGAAGATAGGTTAGACGGGGACGGACTAGTCTACCTTGCACGAGGCAGCGCGTCGCATCCAGGATTGTGTAGCGGATGGCGGCATCACCGCCGGCCAGCTGGATGTTGCGGTCGGTTTCCGGCAGCGTATAGTGCGGCAAGCCGCCGGGCAGATGGGCATAATCGTGATCCTGGTGAACGATCATTAGCGACGGCGTTGCGTCAATTACCTGCCACTTCATTCGGCTGGCATGATAGATCATCCAGTTATCCCAGCCTGCCCTGCCCACGGCGAAATCCGGGACCTCCAGAAAGCACTCCCTTGGAAAGAGGAAGAAATCGCTGCCGGCAGGGCGGTGGAGCCGTCCCCTCTCATGGACGGCGGTGCGAAGACGGCTCTCCCAGCCGTCGTGGAACTCCAATTGCTCGTCGAACGCCAGATCCCAGCGCCGGCTGAACAGTACAAAACTACGCTGGAAGGACTGAGCCTGCCGCGCCACCTCGACGAAATCCGACATCAGGATCATGTCAGCATTGATGATGCACAGAAATGCGCTATCACTGTGCCGCCTGGACAGGTCAATCATGGATGAGATGAGCGGAGTGCCCGAAGCGTTGGTCTCCACGTGGCGCACGTGCGTGGCTCCCGACTCCTCAGCTATGTGGTCGACGCCGTCCTCGTCTCCCATCAGCAGCACCTGCACCTCGCGGAGTCTGGACCACGAGCGTGATCGCGTTTCGTTGGATCAGCCCCACCTTGGGATCGGTGAAGGGCTTCGGCGCCGAAAACAGCGTGAGGAGGCTCACCTGTGCGCGCTGCCCCGGCGCGCTCGTCGACGTCTCGAAGGCTCTTATGCCTCACTCCCGCATTGATCTGCATCAAGTGCGGATGCGATCGGACCAGATCCAGGACCTCGGTCCACGAGAAGTACTGGCGATCTGCGAAGTGACTGTACACTTGCCTTACGAATTCAAGGTCGTCGATAGTATCCACGGTCCAACGGTAAGTGCCATGATCTTCGGGGGCAACCAAGAGCGCCACTCGAAACCCGTGCGGCGATTGGCCAACCGAAAGTGACTTCCCCACCGACCTCAGCTCCACCTGTTCATACATGTACGGCATCACATGCTCGCGCTCGGCGGGGTCTGAGGCCTCTTTCCAGGCGCGCTCCAAGGCGGGATATGTACACACCTCGACGTCCAGTCCTATGGGAAATGTGCGCGGCCAAGGCGGAGGCAATCGGTTCGCCACAAAATCAAAATCCGTGTGCCCACCAGACAGGCCGCTCGAATCGTTCGAAATACCGCCCAGCAACACGCGTATCGTCTCGTCGACAAGATCTCCGTCGACAAGCGGACAGTCTGCTGTAATGCGGACGACAATTTCTGCTTTGAAGGCCGTCGCCGCCTGGTAGTAACGATCCAGCACGTCGTACTGGCTTCCCCGGCAGCAGGGCAATGAGTGGGACATGCAGTAGCTGCTCAATGTGTCATCCGCGGGATCGGTCGTGGTCGCCACCACAACGTCCTGCACAAGCGACGCGCGCGATACGCGCTCCACCACACGTTGCAGCATCGGCTGTCCGCCAATTTCCAATAGGACCTTGCCCGGGAGTCGGGATGAGCTCATGCGCGCTTGCACGATTGCTACGATGCGCCTACTCATGGCGATCCCAGTACCCTATGAGGTTCTCGACGGGCGCCACCGACCTCCGGCCCTCGCCGAGGACGAACCTGATTCCCGCCGAGTGAGCTGGGCGGCTTCAGCAGAGACAGGGCTTCGACATCTCCAATATCGGCCATTGATACGGTTGAACGCGCGCCGCGCCTCTGCACTTCGCGAAGCGCTAAGATCACAATGTGGGTCTCCCGAGGGCATGCAAAAACCCATCCAAACCCTCTCTGCACGTTATTCAGGATCACGCGCCCAACCATCTACGTGTCGCCTGCTGCATGGAAGCGAATGGCCCGCTCGTAGCTGTCCAGCAGAATGGGGAAATTCTGCGTCCAGTCAGCCCGTTCCTCGGCCACCTTGCGCGCCTTTCGGCCAATTGGGCCTAGTTTTTCAGGGCGGCCAGCGATCCAGAGGATCTTCTCAGCCATGGCGTCTGCGTTTCCATCCGGAAAACACCAGCCGTTGGTGTCGTCGCGCACCCACTCCCTGTTGGCCGGGATGTCCGACACCAGCACCGGGAGACCGCAGGCCAGCGCCTCCATAAGAGACACGGACGATCCATCAACATGCGACGGCGAGATGAAGAGGTCCGCCCGGCGATACCACGCCGGCAGATCGGCTTGCGAGACGCGTCCGCCGAACTGCACCCGGTCGAGGACATCTCCGTCCTCCAACGCCTGCCGGATAACTCCGGCTTGCGACCCGGTACCCAGAAGAATCAGTGCAAGTCGTGGATTACTCCCCGCTGCCAAAGAGAACGCTCTTGCCAGCGTGTCCACACCATACCTTGGTTCCCAACTGCGATTGCACAATAGCACAAAGGGACGTGACGCCGGGCGCTCCGCCGTTCTCGAGCGCGAATCGGATTGGCGCCGCGCGCCGCCCCCCGTCTTCGGCTTGAAGTGTTTCAGGTCGACGCCCCAAGGAAAGAGACTGATACGATCTGGCCTCATACCGTACTCAACGGCCAAGTCGCGCGTCACGTGCGCGTCGCACGTGAAATAAGCGCTGCGACGCAGCGTGTAACTTGTGATCCAGCGCCACCCGGGGCCTCGGCTGGCATCCTCCTGCAGGTCGAATCCCCAGGACATACTCAGGATCGGCTGGAACCCGGACAAAACAGCGATGAACGCACACGTTTGTATGGGGCCGGCATGAATGAGATCCGGGTCAATTCTCTGGACGACCCGTCTCAAGTCCCAAGTTAGCTCCGGCACACTGCGCCAGCGGAATGGTTGTCTTCCACCCGCCCACGGCACTTCCTCGATGCCAGCAGGCACCAGCCGATCCTCGGTTTGGGAATCACGTTTCTGGAGCCGGAGCAGAAAGACCCGATGATTCGTCTTGGCCAGTGCCGATAGGAATCGGTGGTCGTGAGGAGTGTAGTCATCCGTGAAGTAGATGATGCGCATGATTCTTCAGTGGCTGCAGGTGCTGGGCTAGACCGTGAGGTCTGTCCAGCGCAGCTCTTGCCCCTGCGCAATGTCGCGCAGCGTTTTAGTGCCCAAGACGCCTGCAAGTTCGTGCGGCCTGATGGCGCCTGCCGTAGCCGGTCGCAGCACGTCGATCATCTCCCGGCTGAGCGACTCGCCGGATGCGATGTTCCGGGCTGCCCGGAGACAGCGGCGCTGGACGATCTTGGTCTCCTGCTCGTTGGCGGCGACGAACTTGTCCGGCGATCCCAGGGCGCGTTCCAGTTGGCGTGTCTCCTCCACCATATGAGCCCAATCGGCCGGATTCATGGCGAACTTGTGATCGGGACCTTCGCGCCCGTTGTCGTCGGTAAAATGCCTCTCGATCACGCGCGCACCGAGGGCCACGGCCCCGAGAACAGTGGCGTTTCCATGCGTGTGGTCCGATAGGCCCAACACAACGTCCGGGAACATGACTCCGTAGGTCTTCAACACATTTAGATGGATGTGGTCGTAGTTTTCAGGACTGGCCGTGTAGTTGGTATTGCACTGCATCAGCACCAGCTGCTTGTTGATTCTCAGGATCGCATGCACGGCCCTCTGCACATCGCCCATATCGGCGGCGCCGGTCGCCAGTACCACGGGCTTCCCCTTCGCGGCGATGTGCTCCAGCGCCTCGATCCAGTCGATCTCGCCGGATCCAATCTTGAAAGCAGGCACGAACGGCGCCACGTGTTCGACGGCTTCGTAGTCATAAGGCGACGTGAAGTAGTCGATGCCGCGCCTCGTCGCACTCGGCCCTGAGAATCGGCGTCCACTCAAAGGATATCGATGCGCCCTCGTAGACCTGGAACACGGGCTTGTTCCAGGTCGCCTGATGCGACACCCGAGACTCCATGTGTCGAAATCCATAGTCTGACACGATCTTCGGCGCGCGGAAATTCTGGAACTTGGCCGCGTCTGCCCCGGCCTGCTTTGCCAGGCGGATCAGCATCCTGGCCCTGTCCAGGCTGCCATCGTGATTCGCGGCAATGTCTGCAATGAAATAGGTCGGGTGCGACGGTCCTACAATTCGTTGGCCGATCTTGATTTCCATACTTCCTCTAGCTGGCGTAGCGCCGCGGCTCCGATCCAGAATCAGGCCGTGGCCCATCAGCCGTGTATGTCGTCTGTTGATAACTCCGGATCTTCTGTGGAAAACGCTCCAGGTACTGCCTGTGGAACGATGCGAGACCTGTGGAGAAATCGGGGAGGGAAATGCCCGAGTCTGTGGATAACTTGAGGCTCGATAGCCGTAGATTGTGAGAGCGCCTTGCCGGGAGTTCGAATTCCTCCACGCTGACCGGGGAAATCAGGCGCTCGTCGTAGCCGAACTGCCTCGCGATCGCCATTCCAAAATCGAATTTGGTCATGGCTTTCGGGCCCACCACATGATACACACCCTGTAGGTTGGTCGTGAGCAGACTCATGAGGGCGTCGCTGAGATCATTTACGAAAGTTGGGCAGAAAGTGACGTCGGTGAACCCGCGGATGGCAGATCCTTCAGCCAGATTTCGCACAAAGAACTCCGCAAGGCTCCGGCGTCCCCCGACAGACCACCCATAGAAGTTTACTCGAGCCACGATGGCGCCTGGATTTGCGCCCAGCACCGCTTGCTCGCCAGCGTACTTTGTACTCGCATACACCCCCAGCGGTTTGGGTTCATCATTCTCCACGTAGGCGGATTCCTTGTGGCCATCGAATACCGCGTCCGTGGATATGTAAATCATCCGGATATCCCTGGCTAGGCACGCGGTGGCCACCTGCCCGGCCACCTCGGTATTAATCCGTCGCGCCAACACGGGGTGTTGCTCGCAATATTCCAAATCAGCCGCTGCCGCGCAATGCACCAGCGCGTCTGGCTGCGCAGCGTCCAGAACGGTGCCCACGGCGCCAGCCTGAAGAAGGTCGGTCTGAATGCTCTCAAATGGCGCGCCCACCAACAGTCGCCGGCTTGTACCGAAGACCTCGTGTGAACGCGTAGCCTGCAGCGCAAGATTTAGACCCAAGAGCCCGCTCGCGCCGGTAACTAGAAGTCTCATTTGCGATTGCCGGACCTTATGACCGCCCAACTCTCGGCTGCGGTACCGCCGGTTCTGATTTCTCGAAGGGTGCGACGAGCTTCCGGATTCCTTCCACGTCCAGCCACTCGGTGTTGGTGTCGCTGGAATACCGAAAGCCCTCCGGCAGCGAGTTCCCCTCGTAATCCAGCGATCGTTCCCACAAGGTCTCGGGTGGTTTGACGATGTACATGCGCTCACTCTCGACAGTATTGCGGGCCTCATCCTCCGAAATCAGCACTTCATGCACCTTTTCGCCGGGCCTTATTCCGATTTCATCGATCTTAGCCGACGGTGCAATCGCCGTGGCGAGGTCGAGTACCTTCATGCTGGGGATTTTGGGGACAAAGACCTCCCCTCCCTGCATTCTTTCGAAGCAGTCAATCACGAATCGCACGCCTTGTTCAAGGGATAGCCAAAATCGGGTCATGCGTTTGTCTGTGATCGTGAGCCGGCCGGTGTCGCGCTGCTGAAGAAACACCGGTACAACGGAACCTCGGCTGCCAACAACGTTGCCGTAGCGCACGCACGAATAGCGGGTTGCCGACCCTGCGGCATAGGCATTGCTTTGTACGGTTAGCTTCTCCGCCGCCAGTTTCGTCGCGCCATAAAGGTTGATCGGATTTACCGCCTTGTCGGTGCTCAGGGCCATGACCTTCCGCACGCCGGCGTCGAGGGCGGCCTCCACCACATTGCTCGTTCCAACAATATTCGTCTTGATGGCCTCCATGGGATTGTATTCACACGCGGGTACCTGCTTCAGTGCCGCCGCATGGACTACGACGTCCACCCCATGCATGGCTCTTAGCAGGCGGTCGCGGTCCCTGACGTCCCCAATGAAATAACGCAGATTGGGCTGGTCGTACCCGAGCGAACGCATGTTGTGCTGCTTGAGCTCGTCACGGCTGAACACGATCAGCTTCCGGGGCCCAAACTCCCGCAGCATGATGTCGACAAACTTCGTGCCAAATGAGCCGGTTCCGCCCGTAATTAGGACGACTTGATTATTCCATTCCATTATGGCCTCTCGACTTGGACCGGGGGCGTCTTGCCCGCTGCCGCGGCTGTTGGATCGCGTTCGACAGCGGGGCCGCGAACTTTGTGAAAGACGATCAGTGGATACTGTCCGTTTTCCCCAAAGAAGCGGGGAAATCTGTCTTCAAGCCAAAATATCAGCCTGAGCCAAAGGACTCCACCCATGCCCGGTCGGATGAACCACTGCATGAACCTGGGGCTCAAGCTGCGCCACGAATACGTATCGTACTCGATCACGTCCTTCAGTTCGCTCTTCAGCCAACGCGGAGTCATCTTCTGGACAAACGTCCCGGGCCCCTGCGCGTCGGCAGCCCAGTCTCTCTTGCGCTTCCATCCCCGACCCGCAGCTGTTCGACCCAGTTGAATAAGTGGCTCAGCCATTCGCATCAAGACTGGCCGGTACCAACCGTTAACTGTGGCTGCAGATCCGCCCGGCTTCAAGACGCGCTGGAATTCCAGATAGGCGCTCCGATGCTCGTTCAGCGGCAGATGATGGATGGCATGCATCGAGACAACAGCATCGAAGGCATTTGATTCGAACGGGAGTTGGGCGATGTCCGACACGACATAGAGTCCCCTTACGCCCAGAAGAGAGCCGCGCCGCCTTGAGTGCTCTTGCGGAAATATCCGCGCACACCCTGAACCGGTAACCAGCCGAATATGTTAGATACTCGGGCCACTGCACGGGCCCGGATCCTGCATCCAGCAGGTATTCACCTGTACGCGCAATATGGCGATTGACACGCAAATGGCACCGATGGATGTAGTCGCGCGACACGGGCCGCATGTCTTCATACCGCGCGTTCTGGTAGAGGCCGTCCTCATCTTGCTGCCAGCCCACCTCATCATAGAAGTCGCGCACCCGTTGTTTCGTCTCGTTCATTCTTAACAATCCGCTGCTACCAGATGACTGGTTCGCCTGCCAAGTATCCAAACGTACGCCCAAATGCGGCTTTCCCCTCATCCGAGAGCACTCGTTGCACCGGCCACTCGTCCACATCGGGCCACAGGTGCATGAGACGCCAGGGGAAATCAAACGGATACTCGAAAAAGAAACTATACGCATAGTTCCAGGCTGCCTCGACCTGCTCCTTCGACAGCCGATGTAAAGCTGGCTCCTCCAGCAGCAGATCAAGCAAATGGTAGTATTCATCCCAGTTGTTGGGATCGAACGTGAAGCCACGGCCTCGGAAGTGCGTGCTTCCGGCAACAATCACTGGCAAGCCCCGCATCGCCATTTCCAGCCCAAGGGTCGTCGTGTAAGCCAGCCCAAGGCTCGCCAGTCCCACCAGATCGTATGTGTTCGTCGTTTCCCGCGGCCCTATCACATGAATGTGTTCCGGGGCGCCCGGCGCTGCTCGCTCAACGACCTGCACCATGGAGGGACCGGCGATCAAACGCTCGCCGGGATGGACGCGAACTAGCAGTTGCACGTTAGGCCGGGCCACGAAATACTGGATGGTCCGTTCAATCCACTCTGCCATGCTGGGTGCAAACACGTTGCGGCCGAGGGTCAGGCTGTCGCCGAGGACATTCGTTGCCAGAAGTACCACAGGCCGAGCATCGAGGCCGAGCGCCTTGCGTTGTTTCGCGCTTCCTTCGGCCGGCGTGTCTTGCCACGCGCGTGTGCCTTTGCCGTAGGTCCGACCGCCGCTGCGCGCCTCTTCGAAGGCGCTGATCCTCTCACGCTGAGGATCATTCAGCTTTCGCCCGGAACGGGTCCGCCAGAGTTCGTCGGTGTTCTGGCGCATCACAAGATCATTCTGGGCCAGCCAAATCTGCTCGCGCTGATCATTGAACTCATATGAAACGGTAAGAATTCCCAGTTGCCGTGCGGCGCGATAGAACACGCCCAGTTCTGTCACCAATCCATTTGGAACTAGCACCACATCGGGGCGTTCCGCCTCAAGCAGGCCCAGAGCCGCCGCGCACGCTTCTCAATTCCTCTTCGACCGCAGCCTGTATAGTTCAGATTGGCGATCGACGTCCTCCATCTGCAGCGAGTACATCACATCATAGTCTGAATTAATCGAGATCGCATCCTCGAGGGATGAGGGAATCGTCTGCGCAGGCCGCACGTCCAGGAGTGATCTGCATCTCACTAACCCGCCCAGCGGCTCCAGCACACGGCGCGTGTACAGGTCTTGCCGGCGCAGATCAAAGGCATTGATTTCCTTGTCCCAGCTGCTGTACGGCAGATAGGCCAGTGTGACCTCATAACCCAGCCCCCTAAGGACCAATCCAACCATGGCAGCCTGTTCGATCCAGTAATGAAGGGTCGCGAACAGCAACAAGTGCTTGCCGGACGGCGCGTTCCCGGCCACAGACCGCGTCTGCGAGACAGCATCGGGGAGATGGGCGGCCAACTGTTCCAAGTTGTAGCGCGTCCTCGGTCTGCTCGGTTTGGCCAGGTCATAAAGCGTGGCGGCGACCGGAACCCGGCCCAGGAGATCTTTCAGGGGTGCACGCACAGGCCACTACTCTACTTTCACGATTTGCCAATCGAGCCGCGGGCGGACCGGTCCGTGTCGCATTTCAGGCCATTGCGTGCCGGGCGCGCCCGAGATATCTACATTGAAGGATAGAGCGTTCTCGTCCATGAAGTAACGCCGAACACCAAACGAACTTGCGTTGACTCCCAGCGAATAGCGCCCCTCATTCAGGAAATCTGCCGGCAGGGTGCATCGGCTGAAATAGTGACCGGCCTGCCTTGCACCGAACTGCTCATACTTTTTGGCATCGTCCACGTCGAACGCGGTGAGGACGTACTCGCCACGCATCGTGCTCAGATACATCCCGACGCGCAGCCCCGTTACGGGCGCATCCAAGTGGTATTCCCACTCTATCGTGGCCGGTTCCGTCGAGCGGATCGTCTGTACGATTCTGCCGCGAGGATCCTTCAATCGGAGGGAGATCGGCCTGAACGGCGATGCTGTTGGCGGAATCTGTTCAGCGTCCCACAGGCGTTCCCCGGTCTCCGCCAAACCCGAGGCCAGGTAGAAATCCACGGCCTCGGGCGAGGGTGCCCGCTTGATCAGACGGCCCTTCTGTAGAACGATGGCCTCCTGCGTGAGGCGCAGGATCGCCGACATGTTATGGCTGACGAACAGCACGGTGCGTCCCTGCTGGGCGACATCCCCCATTTTCCCAAGACATTTCTTCTGGAACTCGGCATCGCCTACTGCTAGCACCTCGTCCACAACAAGGATCTCAGGCTCCAGGTGTGCGGCCACCGCAAACGCCAGGCGCAGATACATTCCTGACGAGTATCGCTTGACCGGAGTGTCCACAAACTGCTCGACCTCCGAGAAGGCCACGATCTCGTCAAACTTGCGCTCGATCTCGGCCCGCTTCATGCCGAGGACCGCGCCGTTCATGTAGATGTTCTCGCGGCCGGTAAGCTCCGGGTGAAACCCGGTCCCCACTTCGAGCAGCGAGCCGACGCGGCCGCGGATCGTCACAAGCCCCTTTGTGGGTTCGGTTACGCGCGACAGGATCTTGAGGAGAGTGCTCTTGCCAGCGCCGTTCCGACCCACGATCCCCAGGACTTTGCCTTCCTCGACATCGAAGGAGATGTCCTCCAGAGCCCAAATGTAGGAGACACTGCTGCTCCCCCGCGAGCCCCGTCCGAACAGCGCCTTGGCCATGCGAACAGGCGTTGTGAGAACGTCCGTCAGTACATCTCGCAGCAGCCCATAGCGAAACCGCGTTTGTGCGGTTCCGATGCGATAGCGCTTGCTCAAATTCTGGACGGAGACGGCTGTTGTCATGCTAGATTGTGTCCGCAAAGGTCCGTTCCATGGATCGGAAGTAGAACAGCCCGCTGATCAGAACGGTGATCGATATGAGTACCGAGACTGCCATGTTCAGGTCGGGTCCAGTGTTGGTCCCCAAAAGGGCCCAACGAAATCCGTTCACGACGCCTGCCATCGGATTGAGCGAATAAACCGTCTGCCATTTGGCCGAAATGATTTTTGCGGAATACGCGACAGGCGTGAGGAAGAGCCAAAACTGTGTCAGAAACGGCAGCACGTAGTTCACATCGCGATACTGGACGTTGATTGCCGAAAGCCACAGCGAAACGCCCAAAGCTGTGACAAGCGTGAGAACCAGGAAGAGCGGCAGCGTCCAGACCGCCCCAGTCGGAGTCACGTGGTAGTAGATCATCATGGCAATGAGAATCACGAAGGCAATGGCAAAGTCCACCAGCCCTCCCAAGACCGAGGCGAGCGGCAGAACGAGGCGCGGGAAGTAGATCTTGGTGATCATGTTTTGATTGGCTGTCAGCGACCGGCTGGCTGTGTTGAGCGCGGCCGTGAAGAGTCCCCAGGGCAGCAGCGCCGTGTAAGAGAAGATCGGGTAGGGCAGGCCTTCGGACGACACCTTGGCCACGGTGCCAAACACAAAATTGAAGACAAGCATCGTCAGGACAGGCTGGATGACTGCCCAGGCAGCGCCCAGCAGCGTTTGCTTGTAGCGGACTTTGATATCACGCCATATCATGAACAGGATGAGCTCACGATATAGCCACAGATCGCCCAGGTTGAGGGCCGCCAGCCCTGTCGATGGGCGGATGTGAATCGTCTCGGGTTCTCGGAAGACCCCGGCAGCCTTGGTCACGGTCATTTGATCTCGGACCGGTGCTCCTGGAACCAGGCGATGGTTCGGCGTAGTCCTTCTTCAAACGGCATCCGCGCCTGCCAGCCGAAGTACTCCCTGGCGCGCGTCGTATCCAGCGCCCGCCGTGGCTGGCCATTCGGTCGGTCAGTCTGCCAGACAAGTTTTCCCCGGAATTCCGTCAATCTGGCGATCGTCTCAGCCAGATCGCGAATCGATATCTCGTGGCCCGAACCGAGGTTCACCGGGTCCGCGCGGTTGTATTTCTCAGCCGCAGCCAGGATCGCCTCGGCGGCGTCTTCTACGTATAGGAATTCACGAGTCGGCGAACCATCGCCCCACAGCACAAGCTCGCCCGCGTCGACGTCCCTGGCTTCAACGGCCTTCCGGATCATCGCCGGGATGACGTGCGATGTCTTTAGATTGAAATTGTCGCCCGGACCGTACAGGTTGACCGGCAGCAGGAATATGGCATTGAACCCGTATTGTTCTCTGTACGCGGCGGCCTGCACTAACATCATCTTCTTCGCCATCCCATACGGTGCATTTGTTTCCTCGGGGTAGCCGATCCAGAGGTCATCCTCCCTGAATGGCACTGGCGTGAACTTCGGATATGCGCAAACGGTTCCAATGGCCACGAACTTGCCGATCCCATGTTTGTAAGCCTGATGCATCAACTCGACGCCCATCATGAGATTGTCGTAGAAGAACTCTGCTGGGTGCTCGAGATTGGCACCGATGCCGCCCACGTTCGCTGCCAGATGGATCACCAGGACACGCCCGGGGTCGATGCCTTTGACGGCCGTCCCGTACATCTTCCGAATCTGCTCAGGCTCAACAAGGTTGAAGTCTTCAATTCGGGGGACGAAGATGTCGGTCACGTGCAATTCACGGAGCTTCGCCGTCACGAACCTGCCCAAGAAACCGGCGCCGCCCGTGACGATGACGCGCTTGCCGTTCCAGAAATCCTGTGCCATGCGTATCTCCTACTGCACGATGAATTGGGCGTTGCGATATCGCTCATCAAGAGGACTGCGTATCAGGCCCGTCTTGAGCGCAAACAGCAGGTCTCGGATTCCGTCATCCACGTCGAGGGTGGTCACAAACCCCAACTCGCGACGTATCTTGGCAAACGAGACCGTAATGTCGCGCATATCGCCCCCAAATGTGAGGTCTTTGTAGTCCACCTCGGTCTCAGGCATCCGCTTTAGGACCAGACCGACGACCTGGTCCTTGGTGTAGTTTCCGTTCTCCGCACCCACGTTGTAGATCTGGCCCTGGACCTTCTCGACCGGGGCGTCGAGAATCGACATCATGGCCCGGGTGACATCCCCAACGTGCACGAAGGAGCGCGAGTACCCACGCTGATAGATCAGCAGGCGGCGCTTGGTGTAGGCGTCGAGCACAAACTGATTGACGATCAGATCAAAGCGCGTGCGAGGCGAGATGCCGTACAAGGTCGCCAGGCGCAGAAGCACGGGGGCGGTATCGCCGGAATCCTGCTCCAGCAAGTATTGTTCTGCCGCAATCTTGGTTTCCGCATACAAGGACTGCGGATTTAGCGGCGATTCCTCGGTTACGGGCTTTCCATCCACGGCCAGGCCATAATTGCTGTAGCTCGACGAGAACAAGAATCGGGCCGCCCCCAGTTCGCATGCCTGTTCATAGACAAACTTCGTGGCATCCACGTTGTAGCGCCATGACACCTGGCGACCCACCGCCTGGCACGCGGGAAATCCGACGATCGCGGCAAGGTGCACGACGGCTTCAGGTTTTGACCATTTTCTACCCGCCGCCGACTCGCGGCGCAGCGCATCCTTGATCGCGCGTCGCTCGATCACATCGGCCTTCACGAATCGAAACCTTGGATGCCTGAGGAAGGCCAGGAGCGAGTCCCCACCAAAGAGCAAGTTGTCGATCACCGTAACGTGAAATCCGGCGACAAGCAGCTCGGACACCAGCAACGAACCGATATATCCGGCACCGCCCGTGATGAGTACGTGCCGATCCGCGTTCAAGCCTGCTCTCCCATATCTAAAATCACCTTCCATCCGCGGAGCTCTAGGCCCGGGACACTGGGATCCTGGACTATGCCGAATCCTTGCTCAAGGCACGTGAGCCGGCAAATATCTGCCACATCCCCGTCCCCCACTATCCGCACCCGGCTAAAACCGGCCGCGCGGATAGCGTCCAAGTGCTCCTTGATACGGCTCCGAGTGTGGCGGTAGAGCTCAAATGAACTTTCTACGTAATCAACGGTCAGCCGTGCCCTGAGGGCAATACCCTCCGGAGTGATGATGTATCGAAGTTTCTTGCGCTCCGCCCGCTGAACCTTGACATAGCCCTTGGCGATCAGCCGCTTGAGGTGCCAGTTCACAGTACCGACGGCGACTCCCAGCTGATTCGCGAGCGTAGACTGGTTCACGTCGGGATCGCTTTCCACGTGCTCCAGTAGTGTAAGTTCGCGGGCGGTATCTTTGTGGATTTCCATGTTCCAAAATTCAGGACCTGAATTATAACATAGACCTTTGCAAAGCCCGCTCCCACGCGTACAATGAGACCCAATGACAGTGCCTCCCCCTCCTGACATCGCACAAGGCGCGTACCTGCGCGCACACATCGCCCACTGGGATCGCGTGGCCTCCAGACGCGACTCCTGGCAAGGTTGGGGTGCGGGCTACCACGCCAGGCTTGGGGAAATCTATCGATTCTTGGTTGCTCCGGGGCTTAGCGTATTGGAGGTAGGCTGCGGGGAAGGCGATCTCCTCGCAAGTGTCCGGCCGCGTCGGGCCTTGGGAGTCGACATTTCAGGCGAGATGGTCCGCCGCGCGCGTGGAAAATACCCTCAGGTGGAGTTCATCCAAGCCGATGCACACGCGCTTCCCTTGGACCGCGAACATTTTGACGTGATCATCCTTTCGGACGCAGTCAATGACTTGTGGGATGTGCAGGCAGTGTTTGAGCAGGTCGCCAGGCTTTGCGCACCTTCCACCCGCTTGATCGTGAATTTCCACAGCGGGCTTTGGCAACTGCCCCTCGAGGTGGCCCAACGGCTCAACGTGGCTGCGCCGATGCTGCCCCAGAATTGGCTGACGCCTGACGACGCCCGTGGCATGCTTCGTCTGGCCGGCTTCGAGCCAATTCGGGTTTGGCACGAGATCTTGTGGCCATTTGGCTGGGGCGGAGTCTTCAACAAGTTCTTGGTGCGCTTCTGGCCGTTTAGTCAGCTCGCCCTGGCAAACTTCATGACTGCGCGTCTGCAGCCGCAACAAGTGGCAGAGCATCCGAGCGTGTCCGTTATCGTCCCGGCGCGGAATGAAGCCGGTAACATCACCGCGATCTTCGAGCGCATGCCTCGGATGGCCGCCAAAACCGAAGTAGTCTTCGTGGAGGGGCACTCGCGCGATGATACGGTTTCTGCAATCGAGCGCGAAATGGCCGCGCATCCGCAGACGCCCGCCCGGCTATTTCGCCAGAGCGGCGTGGGCAAGGCGGACGCTGTAAGATTGGGATTTGCCAAAGCCACCGGCGATGTGCTCATGATTCTTGACGCAGACCTCACAGTGCCGCCGGAGGACCTGCCCCGTTTCCTGGAGGCGCTTTGCAGCCGACAGGGAGAATTCATCAATGGGGTTCGGCTGGTCTATCCGATGGAGAAACGCGCCATGCAGGGGCTGAATTTCTTGGGCAACAAACTTTTCAGCCTGGCTTTTTCCTGGATTCTGGGGCAACCGATCAAGGATACATTGTGCGGAACAAAGGCGCTGTGGCGCAAGGACTACGAACTGATTGCCGCCAATCGAGGCTACTTCGGTGAGTTCGATCCATTCGGCGACTACGACCTGATCTTCGGCGCGGCAAAACTCAATCGCAAAATCGTTGACCTGCCAATTCGCTATCGGGAGCGCAGCTACGGCACCACGAACATCTCGCGCTGGAAGCACGGGAGCCTGCTCTTCCGAATGGTTGCCGTGGCCGCAGCCAGGTTGAAATTCGTCTGAATTCTGGCGAGCTCATTCCAGCCCACGGCACGAAACACCAAGAAGGAAGTCAGGGCGCGAACTCGGCGGACTAAGTTGCCGGGCTGATCGATCGCGTTTGACCGCCGCTCCTATCCAAATCCGAGCAACGCCTACCTGCAGCCCCGGACATCCAGCAGGCGACGAAAATCCTTTGTGTAGTCCCTCTCGCTGTGGATGCCGTCAACCTGCGCGACCTGATGGACGCACGCTGCCCCAAACCCCGACTGCTGCCCCGCGCTAGAACTCTCCCAATAGTCGCTGTCAAAGTAGACGTATGAGAATCCTGCGGCCCGAATCCTGAATGGGTCTGGATTAGCGCTCAGCGCATCCCAGGATGCAAATCGCGTGTACCAGCTCGGCGACGAATCAGTGAAGCGGGCGAAAACGGTCGGTGCCCGAAACACAACGGGGTCAAAGATCTCGGCTCCGGTCTCGAGCCGATTCCAGTACTCCTGCGACATCTTCGCATCCATCGGCGAAATGAACGTCGCCAGCATCGGTCGCTGAATAGCCGTAAGCTGCGTTCCAAAGAGAACAATGCCTCCAAGGCAGGCCGCGAGTCCTGCTCCAATGGCCCCCGCCCTCAATGCGTCGCTTCGACCGCGTAGCCACACCCACAGAAGCGGCGCGCCGTACAGCGCACAAACGAAGAACCAGCCACCCATCAACCGCGGCGTCGCCGTGAACAAAGGGCCACGAAACTGCACGAATAGGGCGACCAGTGCGCCCAACGAGCTGTATACAAGCGACGCCTCAAACCATTTTTGGAGCCGCAGAGCTTTGCGCCCCCAGGTCAGCACGAGGGGAGTCACCAGAACGACGGGCCCAATCTCCATAAGTCCGCTCACAAGCTGCCACGGATTGAGAAGAGACAATGCGCCGAGGTGCGCGGAGACAATGGCGGGAGGCCACGCAAACACGGGCGTGGTGTCGAAGTAGGTTGCTGTCGCAGCGTGCTGCTTCAGGAAAGCACGAGCAATCTCAGTCAGCATCCCCCCCTGGAAAATGCCAATGAAGAGCGCCGCACCGAGAACCAACATCCAGCCCGTCAGGCGCTTCGGCTTTCCCCAGCCGCGGTTTCGCACTAGCCACGTTACGATCGCAAACAAGAAACCCAACCCGATCAGAAGAAGTGAGATTTCGTTGGCAATCGCGAGTGAAGCGAACAGAATTGCCTCAACGATTCCGGCAGTCCAGTGGCGCCACCGCTCCGCCGTCAAGAGAATCAGAAGCAGGATGAGGATGCCTGACCCGGCGATTCCCGTGTAAAGCATGACGTACGGTTGATTCACACCGCTGTAGAACGCGAACGGAAACGGGAACGGCGGTCCTCCGTCGATCTTCCAGGGCGAGACCATGGCATCGGCGAGACGGGGGGCCGACGAAGCGGCTGACCCGATCAGCGAGACATTTGCGGAGATTCGCGTCAACCACGCCGTGGGTAACAACAGCAGCATCCAGCGGGCGCCACCTGAAAAAGCCATGAGGCAACTTGTCAGGACGGCGGCCGGCCGGCTACCCGTCAGACGATACCCCCACAGCCCGCCCAGGACGAGAGGCAACGCCAGAGAGAATCCTCGAGCCGCATCGAGGGCGCTCCACGGGAACATGTGTCCCAGGCGCATTACCTCCGCGGCGAACAGCAGCAACGCATAGTGGTACCCAAAGCTCAACGCAGGATTTAGGGCGAAGTGCGGCGGCAAATCGCCGGCAGCGATCAGCGATACCGTGGGCAGATTCTGGTAGTCGTCAAAGATTCCCAGACCGCGCCCGATGGCCCCAAAGACAGCCGTCAGCACTAGTAAGATTATCCATTCAGAGATCGAAAACCGGATGGACAATTGATTGGAGAGGCGCCAGCCGGCGACGGCGCCCGCGATGCCCACCAGGGCTGCAGCCGCCCAAAACGCAGTCGACACTGGAAGGAAATGCGCCAGGGCATTGGCAAGCCAGATTTCGATGACGAGTCCGAGGCCGACCCCTACCATGGCTGTCTCGCCTCGTCGCAGCCTGAACAGGCTGGCCGCAAGCAGCCACCCCCCCGCTATCCAAAGCACCGCCCATGCGGCTGGTAACAAGCCACCCACGACAAGTCTCATGGCACTGTCATCTTCGGGGCTTGGCTGCCACAATCCTGATTAGCGTAACGGCATCTTCTTGCCGATCCCCACTGATGAACTCCGGCCGGATTCGTTCTAGCGCCCTGTCGAAAGCGGTCTCATCCCGCCCAAGGATCTCAATTTCAACATGCCCGAAGTGATTCTCGAATACCTTTCGGTAGTCCCGCAGTCGGAAGCGATTGTGATTGCTGCTCGGATTCAACCACGCCCGCCACACGTCGTCGGAATAGTGGAGCATTTCGAACGGGAACTGGAAGAAGTGATCCCGCAAGTCCACGAAGTGGATTTGGAGCCCACCGGCAGAGGTCATGTGCGCCAGGGCCCACGTAACACCATCCACATCATTCAAATGTTCATACACAGAACTGCTGACCACGATGTCAATGGGAGGCAGCAATTGCTCTTCGGCTGTTCGAACGACGTCGGCATGCAGCAGCGTCATGAATTCGGGCCGGGGGCGAGGTTTCCCCTCATTCCAGAAAAGGCAATCGGCGTGTTTCTCGACCAGGGCGGCGTTGTGATCGTCGTCCGGCGGTGCGTACTTGTCACACAAGACGACGTGCTTGGCGCCTAGTTCCAAGAAACTGATTCCAATGTCGAATCTTCCACCGTAGCCGAAGACCATGACTTGTTTGCCGCGGATCGCCATTCGACGGGAGCGCAGAACGTCTGCGTAGCGTGTAACAGCCGTCGTCGCATCTCCAGTCTCCAGCCCCGGCTTGATGATCATGCCTCGAAGCAACAAGAACCGCGTTAGGGTCTCGGGCAGAAAATGGCGGATTACGCGGGGCACAAGATACGGCAGGTTCATCGGCAACGGTCAGGGCAGGGCCTTGCTGCAATCCACAGGATCATTTCTAGGTACTAGAAGTTCCACCTTCACCTCGGTCAGGGTATCTTGCTCCGCGTAGTAGCACAGAATCGGCGTCGCAACCCACTGCACCCACGCATTGTTTTCTTCCCCAAATCCATAATCGCTGTCCTTGATCGGGGTCCGCAGAGGGCTGCTAACGATCAACGAGAAGCGGTGCGCCGCCAGGTCCGCGTAGAGGTCTTGGAAGTAAGCTCGGTTGGCGCTCAGTGCTTGATCCATCATGAGCTTCTTCTCGTACTCCGGAATAAGGCGAACATTTCGTATGTTCCCAAACGTCAGAAGCTGACGCTGATCCATGAAGAGCACGTCGCCTTGCGACTGGGCCACCTCGACAGCGGCGTTAAGCTCTTCGAGGCTCGAGCTCACGATCGCTTCCGTCGGAAGGGACCCCAGGTCTCGCGGTCTCTGGACGTCCGCCAGAACACTTAGCCACGCGGCGTCTGGTGCAAAGCTCAGAGGCCTAAGCGACATCAGCGGCTGATATGCCGGCGCCGCCACAAGCACCACAAGGATTACGCGGAAGCCCAGCGAGGACCTTGCGGTATCAATCAGTCCCTGCGGCCCGACTACTCTCCAGGCCAGCGCCCACGCAAATGCCAGACCTATCAAGAACATATCCAGGTTGTGGAGATCCCCGCCCCCGCCGATCTTGGTGCTTACGATCAGCCCGACCGCAAGGAACGCGAGCGCTGGGAGAATGATGGCCAGCTTTTGCAGCAGCGTCAGTTGCCAGGACTTGGCCTCAAGAATCGCCAGCAGGACGAGCAACGGCCCCACCGCGATTGCCAGGCCCAACAGTATCCCCGACCCATATGTCGCGTTCGGAAGCAATCGATACCATAGAAGCGCCTGGCTCGTGGATGCCGCCGTCGTGGTGCCCAACGTCCCGCCGGCGGCGGTGAAGGCGCCAGCGACACCAATGGCCGCACCGAGCAGGCCCGCTAGAACGACAAGCCCGGCCCGAAACCAGGTTCCGCTGGCAACTCTCCCACCAACCGGGGGTGAGCCCGCGAGTTGAAGCATGCCGGCCCACAGCGCTGGCGCAAACATCCACGTGAAGCGGCTCACTTCCGCAAAGTAGCTGGAAATTCCCACTAGTGCGGCGGCCGGCCATATCGGGAGCTTCCAGGCTAACGCTACCAGGATCGCACAAAGCAGCAAGGGGGAGTGAATGGCCCCCTGGTTGAGAAAGATAAAGCACCAAACCCCCGCCAGGATCGAAGGCCCCACGTCGGAGCGTCGAGCGGGCCAGAACAGTATCGCCCCAAGCAGCACGTAGGGCGCAATGCCCAGAATCGCCAACCACAGACGTTCCCCCAGGATCGTCACCTGGGGCAGCAAGAACGGGAGACCGCCGGTAATTTGCCTTCCGATATCCAAGTACGCCACCGGCGGCGACGCCGGATTGTACTCATAAAGGCTCTTGCCAAACAGAAGAGAGTAGTCCCACAGGCGATTCCCTTCGGACCAACCCAGGGAGAAGGGATAACTGGTCACATCGGTGAGGGCAGCTGCCATGGCAAAGGCCGTACCCGCCAGCAGCAAACCAACCACCAATCCCAGCCAAAGCCGATTCGGGCCTTGAGCCGGTGTCACAAGACGGCCGATCAAGGCTCCCGAAATGCACCAGATCAACACCCGCACGTAGGGGCCATGAATTGCCACCCCCCATGGCGTGTACTGCAGGAACCAGATCGGCGCCGCCGTCAGGATCGCCGCAAGCGCCCAGCGAAGCCCCGCCGGGCCGGACTCGCCACCGCAGGGCTTTGATCCAGGCAGCCCCGGAAGTGTCAGGGAACAGGGCAACCAAAACCAGCCCGGCAAAACCCAGGCTGCAAAGCGCGATGAAGACCGCAAATCCCAGTGCCCACTTCGCCGAGAATTGGCCAAGCCACGAGCCGGTTCCCCAGGCAATGTCGTAGAATTCCCGTCCCGCCCCCCAGACGAGCGCCCCAACTGCCAACAGAAGAATGACCGCCTCTGCACGGGCGGTCCTTCCGAGTTTCACAGTATTCCTGTCAGCCGGAGGCGCCACTCAGCGAGAAGCATTCTCCTCCAAGACTTTCTGCATCACACGAAGATACTTCTCACACATGATGTTGACTGTGTAGGACTTCTTCGATCCTCTTACGAGCTGCCAAACCCATGCGGTCCCGGAGCGCGGGCTGTCCCACCAATTCTATCAAGGCGGCCGCCAGCGCGGCCGGGTCCTCGGGAGCCACCAGCAGGCCTTGAACTCGGTCTTGGACGACCTCCTCAACACCCTCCACCCGTGTGGCCACGACCGGTAGACCCATTCCCATTGCTTCGAGCAACGAGACTGGCAATCCCTCCCACCGCGACGGCAGCACGAAGATGTCCGCGCTACTGAGGAATCGATCTATGTCCGTGCGGTTTCCAAGCAGCAACACCGAGTCCACCAGTTGCAAATCTCGAATTTGCGCATCCAATTCGTTTCGCAGTGACCCATCGCCGCAGATCACAGCTTTGACCTGCGGATATCTTCCTAAGACGATCGGCATGGCGCGGACTAGAAATTCGTGCCCTTTTTGATAAACCAGCCTGCCTACCGACAGCAGAAAGATGTCGGCGGCCGCCAGCCCGATTTCTCCTCGCGCCATGGAGACTTGGGTCTGGTCACGGTGGGATGGGACGATCCCATTCTGAATGACAATCATTCGTTCACGCCGCGTGCCGGCATTGGCCGCCTGCTCCAGGGCCTTGTTCGAAACGCTCACCAGCACGCTGGCTAATCCGATGTTGACGAGCCACGAGTGGAGTCTCTCGATCCACCGTGGGAACCCTTCGATCATCCCATGATGGGTCGCAATTCGAACCGGCACTCCCGCAAGCCACGCGAGCGGCAGGGCCAGCAAGTTGCTGTCATATGTGAAAGTCTCGATCACATCGAAGTGCCCCCTTCGAAGGAGCGTCCAGAGCCGGATCAATCCCGTGGCCAACGCAGAGACTTTGCTCAGCAGGTCGCTGCCGCGCAGCCGTGTCATCGTGAGAATGGGAATGCCAAACCGCTCCTGCCAGACGCCATGCAGACCCTGCTTGTCGTAGAAAAAAACCGCCGTCACCCTGTGCCCGCGCGTCTCAAACCAGCGCGCCTGATCCAGAAGAACCCTCTGGGCGCCGCCGATCGCCATCTGACTGCCGAAGAGGAGAATGGAAAGGTCGCGGCCCACTAGGCGGCCCTCGCATCGAGCACGAAAGCGCCAGCCTGCCAGCTATCCGGCATCGGGAATTGCCCGCCCCTTCATTCGCAGAACCGCGCGACAAACTCCCCGCCCAAGAAGAGTCAAAACTATATAGACCAAAGCGCTCGCGGATGTCGGCCAGTGCCCCAGTGTGATCAAGAAATACCGCCTCGCCTCGTCGAGCCGCAGACTGCGGAAGCACTGCACGCCTGCGGCATATGAAACATTCGCAAGCGCCTGACGCCGCCGCGTTTTCAGGCGGGTAGGCTCGCGATGCACCGCGCGGCCAATAACGTTCTCCAAGTGCCGCACGCGTTCGCCAGCCGGGAGCTCCGCCAGAAAGCTGTCGCTGTGCAGTCGCAATGTACACAGCGGCTCTCGAACGCATGCGACCGGGTGGCGTGCCGCAATCCGCAGCCACAGATCCCAGTCCTCGACGGCGGCCACATCCGGTCCCTCATCGAAATATCCGCATTCATCCAGCACGGACTTGGCTGTCACCACCGTGGACGCAACAATGAAGTTGTGCAAAAACAGAGATTCAAGTATATCGCCATCTTGCACAGGTGCGCCGGAGACTCTTACTATGCTTCCGTCCGCTGCGTCCACCCACTTCGCGTCGCAGATCGCCCAGGAGAGCCTGCGTTGGAGAAGCAGTGCGAATTGACGCTCCAGTTTCTGCGGTTCCCAGTAGTCGTCCCCGTCGATAAAAGCCACGAACTCGCCCCTCGCGGCTACGATGCCGCGGTTGCGGTGCGGCCTGCCGCGGTGCTCTTCGCGCAGGTACTTGACGATCCCTCCATATGATGCGGCGATTTGTGCCGTCTCATCTGTGGAGCCATCGTCGACCACGAATATTTCGCGCACAGGATACGTTTGGGCGAGCACGCTGTCCAAAGCCTCGCGAATCCAGCGCCCCGCATTGTAGACGCCGGTGACAACCGACACGGATCCATGCCAATTGTTATCGGGCATCAAGTTTGCCGCTCCTCAAGGACGCGGCCGTACAACTCGAGGTGCAGTTGTGCGATACGATCCCAGTTTAGCTCTTTGCGTCCCAGCGCATACCCCTGCCTGCCCATCCGCCGTCGACGCGCCGGATCCTTCGCCAGAGACTTGATCGCCCGCGCCAGAGCGTCGACGCTGTTGGGAGCAACCAGCAGCCCGGTCCTCCCATGCTCGACCATTTCGACCAAGCCCCCGACCGAAGTCGCGATCACCGGACGCCCAAACGCGTAGGCAGTGGCAATGACGCCAGACTGACTAGCCGTGGTGTACGGGACCACTACCATTCCCGCCCGCTGCATGAGTCCGGCCACTTCTTCATCCGGAATGTACCCATTCAGAATCTCGACGTCGGGCAATCTGGCGCCATCCACCGCAGCCGGTAACCGGCCGCTTCCTGCGAGTATCAGCTTCCACCCGGGCATGTCGTGATGAACCCGACCAAAGGCCTCCACAAGCGTTTCAAGTCCCTTGTACGGCTCGAAACGGCCAAAGTACAGGATGATCTTGCGGGCCCGGACATTGCTCCGATGCCACGTTCGGAAAAAAGAATACACGCCGTGCGGAATCGCGTGGACCCTCCGTGCGGGAAAGCCTCTCGACAGAAGCACTTGTCTTGCGTGCCTCGTCAAGACGACGATGCCATTGGCCATACGTGTTGTGATCCAGTTGGACAGTCGAATCGAAAGCGGTGCCCCACGATGCTCCTCTGGATCGTGCACGGTATAGAGCAACGGCCTTCCCTGAAGCCTGCTGAAGATCGCCACCACGGGATTCCAGGCATGCGACCCGGTCACATGGACAAGGTCGGGCCGGCTTGCGGCCAACCCTTGCCACAGGGCGTACCAGACTCTTGGATTCAAGGCACCTGCAATCGAACCTAGGGCGCCTTTGCCGATAGGGACGACCGAAGTCCGGACAGCTTTTCCCACATACGGCGCAGGTGCGGCCGCTGACATGACAACGGCCGTCGGAACAAGTCGGGCCAAGGCATTGGCGAGCTCCGCCTGAAAATGCAGCATGCCTCCACGGCGCGCGAGCGACACGAGCACAATCTTCATATGAAGTCGCCGACGCGCGCGGCTCCGATATCCCGGTACATCTGTATGACTCTGGGCTTGACGATTGCCAGATCGAGTCGTTTGGAGACAAGCTGCAGATTGATTTCAGCGGCCCGATCCACGAGGGCATCATCCTGTAGCCCGCGGCGTATGGCACCGACTATTTCCGAGGGCTGATTTAAATCAACCAAGAGGCCATTTTCCTCGTTTTGGATCCACTCTCCCGTGGATTGCGTATCAGACTGGATCGGGAAAGCGCCCATGGTCATCGCCTCCAACATCGCATTGGGCACGCCATCGGTTTCATTGATACCAATCGCAAGGCAACTCCGGCCAAATAGGTTCACGATCTCGCCGTGTGGGCTTCGCGGCAACACTCGCATCCGGAGCCCCGTTGAGACCTGCAGCTCCTCGAACTCTCTGGACGGTCGCGGGCGACGCCGCATACACGACGATTTCATAACCCGACAACAATTCTTGACATGCTTTGAGGGCTTCCAGGGCCTCGATGGCGCGTCCGGCCCAGCCCTGATATCCCTTCACCATGATCGTCCGCCTGTTGGATGGCGGACCGGAGGTCACAGATCTTCGCATGTCCTTGATCGGGTATCCACCTGCCCCGGGCAGTATCAGTGGCACGCTGCCTTTGAAACCATAGGAGCGGGCCAGCGCTTCGTCTCGCGCACAGTCTGGAATCAGATAGTCGCATTTTCCCAGCAAAGTGCGGATCTTCTCCAGGTGCTCCGGGAAACGTTGAAAGTAGAAGATGTCGCTGCCCCATGTGTTCACGATCCACGGTGCACCGAGGTCGCCTCCCAGGCGATTGGCCACGTCGACGACGTGGTAGCTCTGCGTTTGCAGCTCAAAAGAATGGATGATGTCGGGACGTATCTTCCGGATGAGTTTGGCAAGCCGATCGACGCGGCTGCGGAAAAGCCGGCGCGTAAAGAAGCCGAGCAGCGAAAGCGGAAACGGATCCCAGCCATGTCGCATGAAAAATGGGTGGCCGTATGAAGGCACCCGGCCGCGGCCACGCACCCTGCGGGGAAACAGCAGCGAATACTCCGTCACCCCCTTGAGTTCCGCATGGGGGAAACTTCCGAGCATGTCGAAGAGGTGCAGATCCCATCCCTGGTCATCTATTTGGCTGATCCAGCGCGCCGTATGGATGCTTACCGCCTGGGCCACAAAAAGAATACGCAGGGGACGGCTGGTGTTCGACAAGTCAGGCGCCGCTTTCGACGAGAGAGAGCCTGACTTCCTGATGGCATGCTGACGGCACAAAGCCATCCAGGCGTGCCACGTCTATTCGCTGCCCACGGTCAAACGCCGCCGACATATTCTCCAGGGAGAACTCCTCACGCTGCCCCACCCGGTTCTCGAAAACAGTCTGCACCCTATTCACCGGCGCGCTGAATGCGACAGAACGCTCCCAGCAAAGCATGTACGGAGTGCGTCGTGCAAACCGCCCGGCCCGAATGGACATTTGACTCTCCAGTGTGTTCGGATTGCTGAACTCCAGCCCACGAAAGAGCCGTAACATGTCTGGGGCGCGATACAACGAGCTCGAAAGTTCCAACGGATAGGCGAAATCTCCATCGCCGTTGCGCCATGGATATTTCAGCATTCCCTCAGCCAGTTGCACAAATTCAGGGAGCACTTGTGAACGCTCCAGAACATAAGAATTCGTCGTGTTGCGCCCCAGGCGAAATGAGAAGCCGACGGCGTCCGTGTTCGATTGCAGGGCCTCCACGGCCGTGCCGAGATGAAAATGGCGCACAAAGAGCGCATCGTCAACGACGAAGAGCACGTTGTTGACTGGGCTAGAAGGCCGTTGCCACGGAAACCGGGGGGCACTCCGATGCGTCGGCGCGACGTCCGTCCGCCCCGACGACATGTCTTGCAGCAGGCCGATCAACTGCCCGCGAAACTCGGTCTCAGGAATGAAGAGCACCCGCCCGGCCAGTTCCCTTCCCAGCTGGCCGTACTGGGCCCGCAATCGCTCTGAGGACGCGCGGTAGAGAACCACAATTTGCGCCTCCCCCGCGTCGACAGCCTGCCTGAAGAACGATCTCAACGTCGCGTCAAGCTGCAGGGCCCGATCCCTGCTAAAGACCAGAGCGAGGATCATTTCCTGAACCACCAGCAGCCGCAACCGTAGTGTTGATCGCGCACAGCCGTTGGATCGGCTCCAATCGTGAATTTGCCCGAGTCATCCACGAGTGCGAACTGCTCAACATGCAGATCCGGAAAGTAAGACACAACTTGCTCAAAGCTGTAGATGCGGTGGGCGTTGAAACGAATGACTGGTCGGCCGACGGGCACCACGAACAGTAGCGAGCCGCCTTTTTTCAGGACTCGCCTGAGTTCGGCAATCGACTTGAGATCGCCCTGGGGATCAATCGGATCGCCATAGCGGCCCAGCCCGACATGCTCCACCACGTGCATACAAGACAGTGAAGCAACGCTGCCAGAGGGGAAGGGAAGCGCAACCAGATCGGCCCGATTCGTCTTCAAGCCGCTGAGCGTAAGCTCTGCCGGTCGGAATTCATAGTACTCGACTGGCACGAAGGCTGACACGATCGTGCAAAAGTGCAAACTGGACGCAATGTCGATGTGTACAGCGGGCGCGATCTTGGCCACGATTCGCGCCGCCCATGCGGGATGATACGTGTAGTGAGGATCAAACTCCGTCAGCGCTGTTCTATCATCCAGACACGGAAAACGATTCTTCCATTGCATGTCGAACCTCGCGGGGCCAGCCCGCGAGCGTCGGACGAACTCCCGGAATTCCCTCATGAAACGCTGATACTTGGGGTGGAAGTACGTGTATCGAAGAGGTAATAGTCTTTTCAAGAGATCATTCATTCGCTTGGTTGCCTATGAGAGACAGCCTGCACTTGAAGAATAGGAAGAGCCGCTCAGCGGATTCCGGGCTGGGTCAGAGGGTGCCGCGGGCAGATGGCCGGCGATGGACCGTTTCGGTGTTCACACCGAGGTTCCTCTCAGGCGCCAGTAGATCCGTCTCAAGATCGAGGCCAACTTTTGTTGGCCAGCCCTCGGGCTGAACCCCTTGAGATAGCGGACGTGACCGTCCTGCCCCCTCTCCCGCCGACGCAGTCTGATGGGGTGCTGGTGTAGCTGCTCGTACCAGGAATCCCTGCCCTCCTTACTGAATATGTACTCGAGGTCCTCCTTGTCCAGCATCTCCAGGAACGGGATCAGGCCAATCAGAGCGGCAAGTGATTGGCTGCCTCGCTGCCAGTTTTGCACGTAATGGGACTTGTGGCCGTAACGGTGGAAATACCACGTCCCAGCCAGAGTGACCATTCGCGAGCCCGTACCGAGCTGACGGATCCCGAACGTCCACGAATCCAGACTGCGATTCTCAAGGTACGGCTCGTGATATCTCCCTGCCCGCATCCAGCTTTCACGCGTAAAAAGGTAGTTGCCGCTCGGTCCGGGCCACACAAAACCCGCCAAGGCATCTGCGAGAGTGATGGTGTCCTGGTAAATCCATTTATGGGTCACGCTGCGGGTGGTCTTCCGAAAGTACCGGATCTCGCCGAACGCCGCGGCATCCGCGTCAGTAGTCTGCAAATGCTCGCGGAGGCCGGCGACACTTCCGGGTGCAAGTACGTTGTCGGAATCCAAGCAAAAGAGCAGGTCGTTCGTTGCCTGATCTATGCCGGTGTTGCGGCTCGCGGCAGCAGTACCTCTGTTGTGATTGTGCCGCAACGCACGAACACCCTCCATCGAACTCCTCCATTTCCCTAAGGATACTGGGGGTGCGGTCGGTGGAGCCGTCGTCGATCAAGATGATCTCGTCTCCAGCCTGGAAGTTGCCATCGAATATGGATGCAACCGCCTCACGAATCGTGTTGGCACAATTGTAGGCAGGTATGATGAACGTAACGCGGTCGCGGGGAGCAGTCACGGATGAATCCGCCTGAGAACCTGTTTCTTCACTTGTCTAAGCACGGCGTACAATCCATCCCAAAATCTGTACAGCCAAATGAAGTCAAGATGCGCCACGTTTCGAAACTGCGAGTAATAAGTGAAAAGATCTGCCTCGCGGTCCGCGGCCAGGCGTTGCGGATGAGTCAGCGGAAAATCGATCGTCGCCGCCGGGAGAAACGAATAGCGCTCCATGGTCCGCGTGTGCGACGCGTCCGGCCCAAAACCCACATTCGTCACTAGGTTGGCTTGGGGCGTGATCGCCAAACCTGCATGTTTCTCCAGACTCAACTGCCACTGGGTGTCCCAAGTGTCTTGGAGCTTCCAGGAGGGGCGGAGACTAAAATCGTAGAGCCTCCACGCCCGCCGCCATGTTGCCCATCCCCATACGAGCGCGTAGTTCGAGAAGTAGTACGACCCGTCCCCGCGCCGGCGACCGTACTGGAAGTTGTTGCCAGAGATATGCATCACTCGAGAGTCCCCGCTATAGTAGCCCAAGAGCTCCTGACAGAAGCGGTAGAACGATCTGCTTGGAACACAATCGTCCTCGAGTATGATACCGGATTCAACGTTCTGAAAGAACCACGTGATCGCCTCGCTCATGTTCACCGCCAGCCCCGCGTTTTTCTCCCGAAAGCGTGTCTGGACGATGCAATCCCAGTCCACGGCCGTCGCGATAAGCCGGGACTCCAAGCACCTTGCATGCTCGTCGACTGCGTTCGGTCGCGGGCCGTCAGCTGCCACGTAAAGTTCCGTCGGCTGGATCGCTCTGATGCTCTCAAACACAGATTTTGTCGTTTGCGGCCTATTGAATACGACTAAGAGAATCGGAGTCGCAAATCCGCGACCTCGTCCGGAGTCCTGGGTCCTGCCAGGGGGAGACGTTACAATCGCCGGTTCCATCTTCGTGAGGTCCTAGACGTGCACTCGCAGCTTGGATAGCGCTTTGCGGGCCCTGGTTGGCACGAGGCCGATCCAATCCACCAGTTGGTAAAGCCGCATGAAACGGAGATCGCGGATTCTGCGGAAGTTGGCGTAGTAGGTCAAAGCGTCTGCCCGCCGGTCGACCGTGATTTTCTTGGGGTGCCTAAGCGGGAATTCCATTTCCTCGGCGGGCAAAAGCGCGTATCGCTCGAGCGTGGTGGTGTTGGTGGCATCGGGACCAAACCCGATATTCTGCACCAGGTTCACGTTTGGCAGGGCAGCCACGCCTCTTTGACTTCGCACGGCCAGCAGCCATTCCCCATCCCATACGTAGGGCCAACTCCCTGCCGCCAACAGCCCCAGGTCGAAGTGCTGCCAGGCCCGTCGCCAGCTTGCCCAACCCCAACAGTGTGTATACTGCGAGTAGTAGTAGGACGCCTCCCCGCGAAGTCTGCCGTACTGGAAGTTGTTGCCGGAGATGTGCATAACGACCCGATTGTCCCGATGATACGAAAGAAGCTCCTCGCAGAATCGATAGAACGAAGCGCTGGGAACACAATCATCCTCCAGGACGATCCCCTCCGGCTCATTCTTGAAGAACCAGGTGATGGCGGCTGCCACACCCCTCCCAATTCCGAAATTCCGGTCGCGGAATAGTGTGTGTACCCGGCACGGCCAGTCAACCGCCGTGGCCAGCCGGCGTGCGTCCGCGCACTTTTGTGCGTCCCCCTCCACGTCGGGGCGCGGGCCATCCGCAGCTATGTAAAGCGAGGCGGGTCGCATCGAGCGGATGCTCTCGAATACCGCTTGGGTGGTCGCCGGTCGATTGAAGACCAGGAACAGGATTGGCGTTTCAAACGCCGAGGTTGCGGCCACTTCTAGATTTGCCTCCAGGCCGCGGGATACAGGTCCGGATTTGGACTATCCACATTTTGATAGTAGCGTCGCGGAGCGTAGACGATCTGATTTGCCGTCTTACCAAGCCAGGCGCCCCACCAGCCAAAAGTGCTGTTGGCAATGATGTGGTGTTTGCCGAGTGACATCAGCCGCAGGTCCTCATGGCTTCTGCGCCCCGCGATTGTGCTCCACGTAGGTGATGTGCAGCCCAAGCGGCAGCACTTGCTTCGCCCACGACATGTCGTCAGAAAACACGAAAAAGTGCGGGCTTGCCAACTCGCGCTGCAGTTCGCCCACAGCCTGCACATAGTACGCCCTGGGCAGCACCCCTAGTCGCTCCGCTATGGGGTTTGCATTGTCGCCGTGTCGAACGTGCACGCATACGGAGTCGCCCCGCTCCATTTCCTTGGCTGTCTCCAAATTCTTGCCCGTCATCTCATGTCGCACTACGAGTTCCTCCCGGAGCAGCCCATCAATGTCCGCGAAGTACTTCTCGGTTTGCCAGAATCCGCGCACGGAAACCGCGCCCTCGAATGTCCGACCGTACACGCGGGCATCGAATCGAAAACGGTTCTCCTCGGGTTCCACAATCTCCTGACGCATATAGTAGGGCTGGGTCCGGTCCGCGAACAGAATCGCCTTTCGCCGCCATTTCACCAGCTTCCGGCCCATCCACCTCCGCGGCGTCAGACGCCGTTTCTCCCCGGGCGCCGCGCGGTCTTCTATTATCCTGCCAGCGATGGCAAAGTCCGATAGTTCGCAAACTCTGACACCCGTCTCATAGTTGGGCAGGGTGCCAGACCTGTAGTCGGACGCGTCCAAATATAGACAAGCCCCGTTCGCCAGCGAAAGCCTTCGACCGAAAGCGTACTGAAACAGTTGATTGCCCAAGCCGCCGCTGAGGTGTACGGTCACGGCACGAGGTTGCTCGCTCACCGGTGCCTCCTCCCCAAGCTACCGCGGAGTCGCACCCAGCGAGAGTTCAAGAACCGCGCTGGGTCGTCGCGTGAGCTTGCTGCGCAGTGCCGCTAGGACAATGCGATGCCGCAGGGGAAGCCAGTGCTCTGGAAGGGGCTGAGCATAACGCAGCAGCTCGCGGAGGCCGTCCGCCGCAGAGGTCTTGGCGACCAGAAAGCCGTAGTGCCGCTTGCAACATCCTGTAGTAGATGATCCGGTGCTGGAAGCCCGCGCTAAGGGCGTTTCGAAGGTGATTGATTGATCTGACATACGAGCCCTTTGAGAAGAAGTACGAGCCCAACCAGTACTGCGCATACTTGTCCGGCGAGCGGCCTAGCCGATGCGCGGTCCCATCACGACCCAATCTTACGAACGTCCGGTAGTTCGGAGCATAGACATGCTCTCTCCCCGCAACCAGGCCAAGCAACGACGGCGGTTCCGGCTTTCCCCGACCCCTAAAAAGATCACTTTCCAGAATCTGTGACTTCACGCGGTCGCTGAAAACGTACAAGTGCTCATCAAGAACGCAGAACCAGTTCCAGTTCAGCATGCCACGCGCAGATTCGCGAAGATAGTAGCTCTCATGGAATTCTACGCGGTGAAAGTACGTGGTCTCAGGACATGTGTACGCGGTGAGACCACCGCACAAGAAACGGAAGGCCATCCCCTGCGTGTCGAAGCCATGGTCAGTGGGGTAACCGCCCACTGCTTCAAATGCTCTTCGCGTCATCATGAAGACCACGTTCAGGGAGCACCGAGGGCCCTCAAGGAAGGACTCGAAGCGCACTCTTCTACCGGGCCCCTCGAACTCCGTGACATGGGCGACATCAGCGACGTCCTTTCCTCGGAATTTGACGGATGTGCTCATGCCGAGGCCATCGCATTTCTTCTTCAACCAGAAGCGCGTCATGTTTCGAAGAAAATCCGGACCAAGGATGTCATCGCTGTCAAGGCAGAAGATCAGATCACCGTGGCTGTGCGCCACGCCCGTGTTGCGGGCGGCCCCGCCTCCCCGGTTGGACGGGTGCCTGACCAGCCTCATGCGTGGATATAGCGCCGCCAACTGCTCCATAACAGCATACGTGGAGTTGGTCGAGCCATCATCCACGACTGTCACGTCAAACGGCATAGCCGGCTCTTGCCGGTAGATCGACGCGACCGCCTCCTGCAGTGTTTTCTCACTGTTGTAGCACGGCACGATCACTGAGAGGTGCGCCATGCTGCGATTCCCTCCACGTCCTGTGGCTCCAGAAGCGGCAGTCGCCGTTCACACCATAGCCACTCCGCCGCAGATTGGCACCGTCCGCTGTCGGTCGGTGCGACTGTTCACACGCAGTCCAGTGCGAGTCCCGCGGGGACATGCATGCCCTCCAGTCATCGAATCCTATCCCAACGCCCGAGCGACGCCCGGTCCAATTTCCCGCACGCTCCAGTCCAGCTTGGGACGCGTGATACCGCTCCATTTCCCGTAGTAGTCAATTCCGTCGCGGCCGATGTCATGAATCTCAAACACCAGGGCATCCTGCACGACAACTCCAAATGTTCCTCGGAAATGGGCCATGAAGGTCACGCTGTAGGTATTGTCGTTTAGGAGGTGACCCGGGATCAGGCATTGGCCTTCGACGAGTCCATACGCATGTTTGTCTCGCTTCGAGGCCGTGTTGAATACACAGACGCCCTCCTGGTTGTAAAGCTGGAAATTGAAATACAGAGGTAAATCCGGGCGATAGTTGAAGATCCTGAAGGTCAACGCAAGCGGAGTATCCACGGTCCAATAGCTTGGATCCTCTCCATCTGCTGCTTCTGCTCGGGCATATGCCAGCCGCACGGTCTCATTCCCCGGCGCCGTTCCGAGGTCGGACCAGACCTGCTCCGTCAGGGCTTTCGCTTGCTTGCTCAGGTACGCGGCGACAGTCGTCCGCGTGTCCCCCGAGAAGACAACCCGCCCACGGTCCAACCAGAATGCCCTTCTGCAGAGGTCTTGCACCGCGCTCATATTGTGACTAACAAACAGCACGGTCCGGCCTTCACCTGAGGCCGTACCCATTTTGTTTAGGCACTTCTTCTGGAATTCCGCATCTCCCACCGCCAAAACCTCATCCACCACAAGAATCTCCGGCTCGAGATGCGCCGCCACCGCAAACGCCAGACGCACATACATTCCACTTGAATAGTATTTCACAGGCGTGTCCAGGAATTGTTCCACCCCGGCAAAATCGACTATCTCGTCAAATTTCCGCGTGATCTCGCGGCGCGGCATTCCGAGGATGGCACCGTTGAGAAACACGTTCTCACGTCCTGTGAGCTCCCCGTGAAATCCCGTTCCCACCTCGAGCAAAGCACCTACCCTTCCAAGCAGCTCTGCCCGGCCGCGTGTTGGCCTGGTAATCCGCGCCAGGATCTTGAGGAGTGTGCTCTTTCCGGCGCCGTTCCGCCCGATAATACCGACTGCCTCGCCCTGCCGGATCTCGAAGGAGACGTCGTCGAGCGCCCAGATGGTGGGCTGGGCTTGTCTACGTCGGCCCAGCCAACGCCATGGCGCATCCAATGCACCCATCAGGCTCTCGCGCAGGGTCCGGTAGCTCGTCTGCTGGCCTCCGATGCGGTAACGCTTGCCCAAGTGCTCCGCGCGAATCACGACGTCGTTCATGTCAGATTACGTCCGCAAAGGAGGCTTCCATCCGCCGGAAGTACGCCGCGCCACCCCATAGCATGGCAAGCACAATACACACCGATATCCAGATGAGTGTGCCGACTTGGCCACTTCCCAGGAGGGCCCAGCGAAACCCCTCCACCACTCCGGTCATCGGGTTGAGACCGTAGAGCAAACGCCACTTGGCAGGTATCAGGGAACTCGAATACGCCACGGGTGTCGCGTACTGCCAAAAGAGGGTCAGGAACGGAACCACGTACCGCACATCCCGGTATTGCACGTTCAGTGCCGAGAGCCAAATCCCGACCGCCAGCGCGCTGGCGAGCGCAAGTACAAGCAGCAACGGCAGCGCAAGGATTCGTGGGGTCAGGGGCACCCGGTAGAAAACCATCATGCCGATCAGCACAACAAATGAGATCGCAAAGTCCACCAGCCCAGGCAGTACCGACGCTATGGGTATCACAAGGCGCGGAAAATACACTTTGCTGACCAGATTCTGACTGCCCACCAGGCTGTTGCTCGAATTCACGAGCGCGAACGCAAAAAGCTGCCACGGCAGCAGGGCCGTGTATGTGAAGATCGGATAGGGTATGCCATCCGAAGGCAGCTTGGCCAGCTGCCCGAATATGATGCTGAAGACGAGCATGGTTAGGACCGGCTGCAGGATGGCCCAGGCGGCGCCGAGTAGCGTTTGTTTGTAGCGAACTTTCACATCACGCCAGGTCAGGAAGTACAGGAGCTCGCGGTACCGCCACAAGTCGCGCAGTTCCAGGCCCTCCCACCCCCGGGACGGCTCAATGACCATGCGCGCCGTGTTCTTTGCCTCTGACCTCAGAGTCACGCTAGGCGTCTCCCGACCGTCTATCCTTCGAAGGAGCCTCATAGATCGCCACGAAATCCTTGCCTGACGACTTCAAGGTCACTCCGCAGGGGTTTTCGCTCGGCACGATGCCGCTCTCGATGCAAGTGAGCCGCAGGATGTCCATCATCTCATCCTCAGGGACCATGTAGACTTCGCCGATCCCCCGCTTTTTGAGATCGTCCACGATCTCACGAGCCTTGATGCGCAGATCTTTATAGACCTTCAGAGAATCGCGGGCATACAGGAGCGCCCGTTGTGTGAATACCTGCATTCCCTTGCTGGTGAGATCGTACTTCAGTCGAGTGCGATCAAGGTGGGAAACCTTGATCCAACCGCGCTGGATCAGGCGCTTGATGTACCAATTGACGCTGCCGACCGCGATGCCAAGGTCGGCCGACAAGCCCGCCTGCGTCACGAGCGGATCTTGTGCGATTTCGTTGAGGAGCGTGTATTCGTGAGGTTTGATGTCAGACATATTCGAGCATTCAGTTTCTGAATTCTCGCACAGTTCTGCCAAGGTGTCAAGCGCACTGAAAACCGGATCGCGCGAAAACTTTCGAAGGGGCCGGCTTGCGGAAGCTCGCCGGCCGCCATCAGTGGGCCGCGGCGCCAGAGCCGCGGTCACCCGACTCAAGCCGCACACGCAGCACGGTCCACAGGTACTTGATTCCCCGCCTCAAGTACTCCTGCAGGGACGTGCCCGTTTTCGAAATACCGCTTCGCCGCGGAGGAGCCACGAAGGGCATTTCACACAACCTCACCCGGCGCGAACGGATGACCCGGTAGATGAAATCAATGAAATATTCACCGTAATCGCCGCGCAACTCGAATTCGTCCAGGATCCGCCGCTTCACAGCAACGAAGCCGCTCGTGTAGTCCGAGAACGAAGGCTTGAGCATGAATCTCGTACCCCAGTTCAGCACGCGGCTCAGGACCAACTGGGTTGCCCCTCCTTTGCCGCCCCGATCCTCTCCTCCACCCACGACGTACCTCGAATTCACGACAACGTCGAATCCCTGATTGATCATGTACAGCATTTGCGGAATCTTGCCCGGCGGATGGGAGAAATCGCAGTCCATCCACACGACGACATCCTGCCGGGCCGCCCGGATACCTTCGCGCAAGGACGCCGCCAAGCCGTGGTCGTGCATGCGGCGAATCACTCGTATCTTGGTTTGGTCGACACCCTCCACAGCGGACGCCAGTTCCCATGTCCTATCCGGCAAATCGTCGTCGACAACGATGATTTCATAAGCTTGAACGCCGACATCTTCAATTGCCCGCACGGTCTGTCGGATCAAGTCCTGGATGTTTCCGGCCTCATCATAGGTCGGCATAATCACGGAAACGCCAAGGCTGTTCCCCGCCCTCATTTACCGATCTCCTTGACAAGGACAAAGCTGTCCGCTCTCTTGCCGAGCTCTTCAAATCCCAACGATTCGTAGAATCCCCGAGCCCGGTCGTTGCCAACCAATGTTTCCAGTCGATAGGCATGAACAGCGCGTTTGGCAAAGAAGATCTCTAGGGCATTTACCAAGTTCCTGCCAGACCCACGACCTTGGAACTTCGCTTCCACTGCAAGTGTCGTCAGCACCGCCGAAACGGACGCGCCTCGATACCGCAGCGGTGCTCCAATGATGCTCTCCTTGATCCACTGGGCTGTCATCGACGGGTGGACTAGCAGGGCAGCTGCGATCCGCACCATCTGTGCGACCGCCATTGAGCGCACTACCCGGGATTTCAGACGTTCGGCATCCAGTGTCCCACTGATTACTCCGACGGGCTTGCCCGGACGCTGTCGCAGTCCCCACGTAGCAATCCGGGTCGCTACGCATTGTCTCGTAGAGAAAACCCAGATGTTCCTTGCCAAGCCGGCTATTCAGCGTGTAGCCCAGTTCCGCCCGATGAATGGAGACCACCGCGTCGAGGTGCTCGCTCCTCAGCGGCTCAATCTGGATCTCCTCCAAGGTGTCCACGGACTACATTGTGAGCGCGCGCTCGACCGCTTCAACGACTCGAGCTTGCTGCTCTTCCGTGGTTCCGAGCCCACTCGGCACGTAGAAGCCCCTCCGTGCGAGGCGCTCGGTCACGGGGTAATGTTCATCCTCGAAAAGCCCCATTCGCCGAAAGACCGGCTGTTCATGCATGCCCCAGAAGAAAGGTCGCGTGCCAACGCCCATCGAATTCAATCGCGACTGCATCTCATCGGCATCAAAGCCCAGATCGTCGGCCAGCACCATGCCGTAAACCCAGTATATGTTTTCAGCGTACTCGGTCTTCACCTGCGGCAACTCGAGCTTCGTCAGTCTTGAGAAACGAGAATTGTAGAACGCGCCGATGCGCCGTTTCTTCTTCACGGATTCGTCGAGGCGCTCCAAGCTGCGCCAGGCCGACCGCGGCTTGCAAGTTCGTGAGGCGGTAGTTGAAGCCCAGCTCATCGTGCACGAAGCGCCGTTTCGGACTGTGGCTGAGGTTCCGCAATGAGCGGCAAGCCTCTGCCAGCTCCGGATCGTCCGTAAGCACCATCCCGCCCTCGCCCGTCGTGATGTGCTTGTTCGGGTAGAAACTGAAGATGCTGGCGTCGCCAAAACTGCCACATGCTTTGCCCCGGTAAGTCTGCCCATGCATTTCTGCAGCGTCCTCTACAACGCGCAGGCCGCGTTCCTCCGCCAGTTCCAGGATGGGTTGCATATCCGTTGGGAGCCCGTATATGTGGACCACCATGATGGCTTTGGTCTTGGGCGTCAGCCGGTCAGCAATCTTGCTGACATCCATATTCCATGTATCCGGATCGGCGTCTACCAGCACGGGCACCAGACCCGCTCGCACGATCGCGGCCGCGCACGAAATGATGGTGAATGCCGGCATGATGACCTCGCTGCCTTCGGGAAGCCGCAGGATCCGGACCGCAAGCTCCAACGCAGTTGATCCGTTGCTCACGGCGATGCCGTGTCTGCGCCCAACGCGTGCAGCAATCTTCTGCTCGAATTCTTGTACCGCGGGACCTTCCGATGAGATCCATCCGCTTTCGATGCATCGCACCAGGTAGGCCTTCTCGTTCCCATCCAGCACCGGCTGGTTAACCGGTATGAACTCGGCCATGCCTACTCGGCGGAGTCCTTAAGGATCACATCTCGGTCCGCAACCCCCTCAAAACGCACCTTGTCTTCGTTTTCGGCGTACGGCCCCTGCTTGACCTCGAACATTTCCACGTCCTCCAGTACTTTGAATCCGTGACCGGACGATGCCAGCAGTATGACGTCCCCCGTTCCGAGTATCTTGCTCTCGAGATATTCCTGGGTGCGGCTGTAGAAGTCCACCCGGAGCCTCCCCTTCCGGATGAAGAGCACCTCTTGTGTGTACCTGAGTTTGCGCTGCACGGGTCTGTGAACATGCGGCTGGATCCCCTTCCCGGCAGCATGTTGCATGTAACCCAGTTGCTGCGAGAAATCCCCTGGCGTGAAAAAACGCACACCGTCGCCCGTGTAGTCCTTCCGGACGATGACGGCCAAGATCTCATCTTTGTGTGTAACCTGTTCGATTTCCATCGGGACTTTCCCTTGCACCAGTTTCGTTCTACATAGATCAACAGCCCAAGTCTTGATCTCCAGCGCGTCTGGTGTTAGTTGTCACTTCTTGGTGGTCAGGCACCACTTTGCGCGCCTACCTAGGCGCTTCTGAAGCCGTCGCCATTATATATCCTAAACTGACGGAGCCTGGACTTGAGCGTTGGTCAACTCCGAAGCTCTGGAGCCTGACAACAGCGCGCTCCGCAGCTTAGACCACCATCCACCACCCCAGGCGACGCCGTATGCGGCGAGGATCGCCAGCAGGGGCTGCACTGGAACGCGAAATCGCTCATGTCCACCCTGACCGGGCGTGAGAACCAGCACAAGAATGCTTATGCCGACGACAACGATATTCCACCGGAGGGCCATCGCGTCCACTCGCCTATGCGCAAGGACCCCCGCGAGCGCAGCGACATACATTAGCAGTTGCCAGAACACGAGTCCCGCCATCACGAGCATGGCGGCCGGAAATTTGATCACCTGCTGCCCAAGAACCGAGACCACCGCGGGAACGCCGCCGTCCATGAACGGCCGCCACAGGTCCGGCAGCGCGTACTTTATGCCGAAGAATTCAATCCACCTGTCAGAACTGGTACCCAGGAGCACGGGGATTGTTCCGGCGAGATGCAGCCAGCGCGTAGATCTGCGGGTGCGAAACGATGATGTGAAGATACTCCGCGCTGCCGCCCGGGCACACGCCAGGGTATTCTTGCTGAAGCTGGGCCTGGGCATCTTCCAGTGGAACATTCTCATACTCCCCGATCACTTTCGCGGCGACGTAGTCACGCATTGTCACCCTGTCGACAGACGAGAGTGTCGGGCAGTTCCACAGGATTGCATTTCTGAGAATCCACGGCACGGTCAGCGCCAGGACGGGAATCAGAAATACCAGTGCGCGTCGCAGTCCGGTGAGCAGGTGCTTGGTGTAGCCGGCTCCTCCGGGCGAAGGGCGGAGCACAATTGCAACTCCCCACACGACGACAAGAAGCAGCGCATACGGCTTAACGAGGCAGGCCATCCCGAGGCACAAGCCCGAAAGGGCCAGCGCCCACCACTTTGTGGTTGTCGACCATAGCACGAGCAGCACGGCCGCGATTCCCAGACAAACCGCAAATAGCGTTTCGGTCAATATCGTCAAGGACCAGAGTATTGTGAGTGGATCCACTGCGAGCATCATTGCCGCAAAAAGAGCCGGGCCTTGACCCACCGAAGCGCGTAAGCCCAAGAACAAAGCCACGGCCAATGCGCCTGACAACAACAACTGAGCGAGGGCCACGTCTCCTGGTGTATTGCCAAGGAAGAAGTAGACGCCAGCCAGAAAAAGCGGGTAGCCAACTGTGTTGAGCAGTTCCCCGGGCCGGCTTGTATTCCACGCATACGCTTGCCCGGAGAGGATGTTTCTGGCGATCGGCACGTAGCGATCGGTGTCGTTTTGCAGGGCCAGTTCGGGCCGAGCGAAGACAAGCGCAGCAAACCCAAGGCGGGCGGCCATCACAACGATCAGAAAAGCCAGCACCGCCCATCCGTGCCTCGACCGAACGGGCTCCGTCAACTTACCCAAAGTGCGCCGCCCTATTGGGGTCGCATCTGAAATCATCCGGGTACCGCGCCGGACGGCTCATGACGCCTCCGCTGCTTGCGCCCAGACAGCCAACATGCTCAGCGCGTACAATCGTTTGCCGTGGTCGGCGCGCCCCGCCTGATGCTCAACAAAATACGACTTCAGCGCGTCCTCATTGAACCAGCGACGCAGCGGCGAGCCCTTTCCAAGAATCTGGTCCCTTGACCAATTGGCAAGGGGTCCCCGGAACCAAGCCGCCAACGGGATGCCGAATCCTTGCTTGCCATGTCGTTTGACTGCCTTTGGTAAATCACCAGCGAAAGCCATCCTCAAGAGGTGCTTGCCGCGAGTTCCGCGGATCTTCATGGAATTCGGCACACGGGCCGCCCACTCAACTACTTCGTGGTCCAGGAATGGCGAGCGCCCCTCAAGAGAGGCAGCCATGGTCATGCGATCGGCCTTAACGAGCAGGTCGCCCGGCAAGTACGTGTGAATGTCTGCGTAGAGTGTGCGGTCCAGAGCCGAACCGTCGCCGCGTTCATAGGCGTCCACAAGAAAGGCCTCAGCCAACGACCCATTGGTGCCCGGCAAGAATTCCCGGCGCCAAAGCTCGCGCTTCTGTTGGACCGAAAAGTACGATCCCCATCTTAGAATGCTGGCGCGTCGGTCCACTTGACCCAACTGCCCCAAGCGCTTCAGCCCATTTCGAATGCTCTGCCCGCTAGGTCGATCTAAGTCGTCGCGTAGCTGCCGGGCGGCGGAAGGCAGCAACCCTCGCGTCATCCAGCGTGGGCCCTTCAAGTAGAGGTCCGCCAGTGGATCGAGCCAGTACCGCTGATAGCCTGCAAAGTCCTCGTCGCCCCCGTCCCCATTCAACGCCACGGTCACCGTCTCGCGTGTAATGCGGGAGAGATGAAAGAGAGGAATCGCCGAGGCGTCGCCAAACGGCTCACCGAAGTGACTGGCCACGCTCTGCAGCGTTGAAGGCAAGTCGCCGTACTTGAGCACGTATTCATGATGATCGGTCGCATATTTGTCGGCGACCGCCCACGCGTAGGCCAATTCTGAGAAGTCCTGTTCCTCAAAGCCTACCGAGAAGGTTTTCACTGGAGCCCCGCTTAGCTGGGCCATGAGGGCGACCACAATGCTCGAATCAAGGCCTCCGCTTAGGTGCGCCCCCAGCGGAACCTCGCTCATCAAGCGGATCTTCACGGCTTCACGCAAACGTTCTCGCAGCTCCGCCGCCAAGTCGGCCTCACTCCCCGTGAGTTTGGGCTGATAGGAGAAGTCCCAGTACCGATTTGTCGTGGCACTGCCGTTCTCCCAGACCAGCGTGTGGGCGGCCTCCAGCTTGTGAATGTTGTTGTAGGCTGTCAGGGGTTCCGGCACGTACTGCAGGCTCAGATAGAGATCAAGGGCACCCAGGTTCACGTCGGGACGCTTCGGGAGCGCCTTGAGGAGACCATCCAGCTCGGAACAGAAGTAAAGGACTCCATCCTGAACCGCATAGTGCAGCGGTTTCATTCCAAGTCGATCGCGCGCAATCAGCAGTCGACGCTTTCGTGAGTCCCAAAGTGCAAATGCGAACATGCCGCGCAGGCGCTGCACGCAGGCGTCGCCCTCGTCCTCATAGTAGTGCAGGATGCACTCGGTGTCAGACTTTGTCTTGAAGGCATGCCCTCGTTTTTCCAGCTCCACGCGCATTTCAGGGTAGTTGTAGATCTCGCCGTTCAGCACGATCCAGACCGAATCGTCCTCGTTGGAAATGGGCTGGTCCCCGCCCTGCACGTCAATGATGGCAAGCCGCCGTATTCCGAGTCCGATGCCGGGACCGGAGTAGACGCCTTCGCTGTCCGGGCCGCGATGAATCATCGAAATCGTTCATCGCCTGGAGCAGCTCGCGATCTCCGACCTTCTCGTCAGAATATGCGATCCCGCAGATGCCGCACATGCCTACAGCGCCTTCTCTAGAGCGGTCTGATACTGTGCAGCGGTCCGCTGCCATCCGTAGTGTCGCTCGACCCTTTCACGGGCCGCCTGGCCCATTCGGGCACGTTTCTCGCCGTCTGCCAGGAGCTCGCGGAGCGCTTCTTGCAAGGCCCCCACGTCCTCGGCCGGCACCAGGATACCTGTCTGACCGTCCACGACGAGTTCTTCGTTGCCCGCAATCCGGGTGGCGATGACCGGCAGGCCGGTCGCCATAGCCTCGAGCATGGCGTTGGGCATCCCTTCGTGCCTGGACGGGAACAGGAATAGGCTGGAAGCGGCGTATTCCGCTTGGAGCTGTTCGGACGATCGCCAGCCAAGGAATTGGCAGCGGTCCTGAATATGGCTGCCTTCGGCCGCGTGCCTGAGGCTTGGGAGTTGCGGGCCGTCGCCGGCCACGTGCCACTTCCAGTCCAACTCCTGAAGGCCGGCAAGTGCCTTGACAGCAAGATCGAGACCCTTCTGGTGAACAACGCGGCCCACGGACAGAATCCGCGGAGATGACCAGTTCCTATCGGGAACTGTGTAACGAGTCAAATCAACGCCGTTGGGGATGACGGCGATTTCCCTGCTCGAATCAAAGCGCTGAGCCAAGTCTCGCAGACCGGCGCTGTTGGCCACAAGCAACGCAGCCCGCCGCCATATGACCTTCAGGAACGGCATCGCAATTCTGTGATATAGCCAGAAATCATAGGGACGAAACCCGGGTACATCGCCGCCCCTCAGCGAAACCACGTAGGGAACACCATGGAACGCATTCAGCAGGCATGCGACCGCGCCTGAGGGAAGTCCAAAGAAGGCTAGCACAACATCGGGTCTGAACCGGCGCATCACAGACAGGCACCTGTAAGAGGCTCCGAGTATGAAAACGACCTGCTCCCACGCCGTGGATCGATCAATTCGTTGTCGTCCGGCCGGGCCCCGCAAGATGTGCACGCCTTCCAGGCTCTCGTCCCTTGGCAGGTCGGCATATGCGGCCGTCACGACAGTGACCTCGTTGCCGGCTTTGACCAACAGCCGCGCCAAATTCGCACTGGCGTTGCCAGCGCCGCCGCCGACTGGAGGATACTCGCTATTGATGAAAAGTATTCGCATGCCGCATCATGGACGTCGGGACGTCGCCGGCGTTTTGTGGTGCCCCGCGGATACGCAGCTCGCTTGACAAGTCCACGGGGCGTGGGCCGTCACTAGGGTGCATTGACAGCCGGAGGAAACTCTGCACACGGCCTCGCGCGGGGAATTAGGATCTGCACGTGTGAGTAGTCCAGTGTCAGCACGGGTTTGTATTGGCACAGCATGGGTTGGGCCACGAGCCGGTTCCAGGCATTGCTTTCCTCAATGAAGTCCCCGGTCTCCACGCCAAGGTTCTGGGGGTGCGCAACAATCGCTGCGAACCGATGTTTGGCCAGGTCATCGTAGAACTGCGTGAGATAAGGCTCGTTCCCGGATATCGCCATTTCCATCAAAGAGACCACTTCATCCTCCGGCACCAACGGTACCCTCGGGATCAGGCCAAACGTTAGCAATTGCCGCTCATACATGAAAAGGATCTCACCTGAATTCCCATAGGTCTGAATTTCACTTCCCGCCGCAGTCAAATCGGCCTCGGCTTTTGCCTTGTCGTATGAGAATGCGGAGCCGATGCCCAGTATGGAGAATGCGACCGGAACAAGCAGCAGAAGCGCCACCGCAGGCCATGGTGCTGCGCCCGGAACTCCTCTTCGCATCTGCCTCCGGCACAACTCGTGCGGTTAGGATGTAGGCCGCAATCATGCCCAGAAGCACCATGTAGGCGTCCATGTTGTGCAAGTCCCCGCCGCCGCCAATCTTGGTGCTCACAACCAGTCCGCCCACCAGCAGCACCGCCAACAAGGCCATCAGGCCATACCAACGCAGTGGGTGCAGATGCCCCCCCGGCTGGCGCGATAGCCAGAGGACAAGTAGCCAACCCGGTAAGGAAATCAGCAGCACTCCCGGAATTATTCCGATCGGATTGGTGGCGCTTGGAAGCCACCGATACCAGAGCAGTGCAGATGTCAGGCTGGAGCCGAAGGCCTCCAAATTCGTATTGCCAGAGACGGCAATGTAGAATGCTTGCCCGGACAGGGCCGCCACCATCCCCGAGATCCCCCACAAAACCGGGGTCCTCACGTAGCGCGACACTCGGTCGCTGCTCGGCAGCCGCTCTTCAAGCAGATACAGGGCAATTGCCAGCATGGCAGGCACTGGGTACCAATTGAGGCGACTCATGCCCGCCCAAAAGGACGCCACCAGCACCGCTGCAAGGGAACGCCAGGGATGAGCTGCGGCGACGCCCAGCAGGATGATGATGACACATACCTGCAAATGGTAGTACACGGCCCCTTGAAACAAGTATAGAAAGAACCAGATTCCAAGAATCACGGCGAGCATCCGGTCCGAAACCCGCACGCGACGCACCAGCGCCCAACTGGACGTTGCGGTGACGCCCAACCACAGGAGAACCTGCCAGAGTCTCGCCGCCCAAATTGGGAGGCCTTTGATCAGAAACGGGATCGCCAGCATCAGGTACCGACTCCCGTGCCACACCGAGAGCGGTACACGCGCACCGTAGATGGTCTTTGAAAACACCAACGAGCCGTAGTAGAAGCGGCTGGCCTCAGACCACCCCATCGAAAACGGATAGTTCGAGACAGGCAGCACGAGCGTATAGAGCTCCGCCAGGCCTCCATCGAAGACCAGCACGCCAGCCAGCGCCCGCGGCCATGACACACGAGCGGCCAGCCTGAGGCCGGCCGCCTGGACTAGGGCACACCACCAGAAAAGCCACAGCAAACGGAAGAAGGCTTCCAGGCCCCTGCCAAAGAATTGTGCCCTGACCAGCCAGAGGATGGGTAGGGGTGCCACTGTCAGAACCACCCCTGCGATCCGGTACCGTGCAGCATCAAGGTCGGCCCAGCTCAGCCTGTCCCAGAATTTTCCCTCTCCATCATTCCTGAGCACTATGGCCAGGGCAAGGGCCGCATTCACTGCAAAGAGGATCATCAGGAGCGCCCACTTGTAGCGCGTCCTGATCTTCAGGAAAGCCTCGGTTTGGACCTCAGTTTGATAGAGCGCCGACAGGCTGACGATAGCCCCGATGGCAAGAAAGGTCTTGAAGAAGGTCCTGTTGCTGACCGCAGTGTTCATTCGATTCAAGAGGAAGATTCGCAGAGGGCCTAGCGCTAGTCCATGGGTGGATCCGGGAAGCGTGGCCGATCGGCTGAGCCCAAGATGCCAGGCATATAGAAGGCCCCGATCAGGCTTACTCCCACGTAGAGAGCCCGGATCAACACCGCAATTGTAAGGCTCGTGGCCGTGGTAAGCCCGGCAACCGTGGAGAAGAGAAATGTCAATGAAAGTTCCTGAACCCCGTATCCGTTGATGGAAATCGGCACCAGGCTCACGAAGTACGCAAGGCTCCATAATCCGGCGATAAGCCAGAAGTTGACGTGGTAACCCAGGCCTTCGATGAGTATGTACATCGTCAGAAATGTGCACAGCATGTGGCCCCATGTGCAGCCAAGGGCAGCCAACAGAGCGTAGGGTCGTCCCAACCAGATCGAGAACGTCTGCAGGGTGCGACGCGCAAAGCCAATCGATCGAGTAATCAGTGCGCCCAGGGCCAGGGATTGCGTAGCGCCCGGACCAACACCTTGTAGCGCAGGTAGCAGGCCCAGTGGCAGAGTAAACAGCATCCCCAACATTCCGACAAGCCGATCCGCCGCAATCGATGCCAGGCAAACGGCACGGTCGTAGCCGAGCCGCATGGCCCCCGCGAGCCTGACGACGTCTCCACCGATTGTTGTGGGCAGGAAATTATTGGAGAACAGGCCCATGAATGTTAGTGCGGCGGCATCCGCGACGGAGATCTTGACGTCACCAGCCCGCAGCAGTACGTACCAGCGTGTGGCCACAAATATCCGGGACACCAACACCAGACCCAGCGCCCATGCGATCGTCTCCCAGGAGATCTGGCGCATGGCATCCACCACCTCGTGCCATCCCTCATCGCGCACCAGGACAAAGATCAAGGCGATTGCCACGATTGTTCCCAGGAGCCGAAGGAGCAGGCGACGGTTATCGGTGAGCCACTTGAGCATCAGTGAGCCTGGGTGGAATGGTTTCCCGGATTGTGTAGGTCAGCTTCCTTTGCGACTCGTGATACGTGCGCGCAAGCAATTCGGCCATCAACCCCATGAGGAGCGACTGCGCACCCAGAATTAGAAACATGATCGCCAGCTGGAATACCGGGGAGCCCAGAACGGGCACGCCTTCGAAAAAACGGCGGCCGAAAAGGTATAGGAGCATTCCCGAGCCGCCCGCCATCAACCCCAGGCCTACGCCGCCGAAAAGGCGCATGGGCTTGTTGGAGTAGCTGAGCAGGAATTTCGCAGTCATCAGGTCCAGGACGACCTTCACCGTCCGATCCAGGCCGTATTTCGTTTTCCCGTAGGCCCGCGGGTGGTGTTGCACCACCACCTCCGTTATACGGGCGCCGATGGAGCTGGCAAATACGGGGATAAATCTGTGCATCTCGCCGTAGAGACGAAAACCCTCCAGCGCGCTGCGCCGGTAGGCCTTTAGCGTGCATCCATAGTCATGCAGGTGAACGCCCGTGACCGCCGAGATCAGGGCGTTTGCCAGCACGGATGGAAGGGTGCGGGTCAGCGCGTTGTCCTTTCGGGACTTCCGCCATCCGCTGACCACGTCGTACCCCTCATTCAACCTTGCCAGCAATAGGGGAATGTCGGCCGGATCGTTCTGCAAATCAGCGTCCAGCAGGATGATGATCTCTCCGCGCGAGTTGTCCAAGCCGCCGGCAATGGCTGCCGTTTGGCCGAAGTTGCGACGATATACGATTACACGGACGTGCTCTGGCTCTTTCGATGCCAAATCTCTGAGCACCTGCAGGCTGGTGTCCGTACTGCCGTCATCCACAAAGATGACTTCCCACGATTCTGTTTCGGGTTTCAGCGCCCGGCTGATCGCGTCGAATAGAGGCCGCAGCGTGGCTTCTTCGTTGTAGACCGGTATCACGATCGACAGTTCCATGGAACTCACTGCAATCTCAAGCGCGGGAGCGCCCGACCAAACGGGCCCTGCCAATGCCAAACGTACTCGTCGCCAAACATACCAATATACTCGATTTGATCGACGCCGGTGAGATCTCGGGGCGACAGCCGCGACAGGTCAAGGCGGATCTGGTCGACAACAATCCAGCCCGATGGGTTGTCATCGACAATCTGGAGTATGTCTTCCCTCGGCGTGGCTGACGTGATGCGATATTGGGCCCTAAACCTCGGCGCTTCCTCCCACGTCGAATACAGACCGTATACGGTCGAAATCAACACATCATTCTGCTGAACATGCCCGAGCATGAAATCCTGCAACTTTGACATGTCGTGAAGGTAGTCCTCCGAGATGGGCATATCGGGATTCGTGGAGACACTGGGCAGCAGAATCTGCGGCCCGTTCGTTATTGCCAGGCCGATCACCAGCGCGAGCGCCACCCTCGTGTTCCCACTGATCAATGGTACTACGGCCAGCAGGAGGGTCCACAAGCCGTAAAGCCCGATGGCGACCACAACCACGTACCAGAGTTGCGTGGTCAGCAGGTGCCGGGTGTGAAAGAACGTCTTGGCGAAGAAGGCAAACACGACCAGATAGGCCCCAAAGAGAACATACATAAATCCTGCAACAAATGATCCTCGCCGCAATGCGTGGGCATAGACCGCTCCGACGAGGAGTGCGGCAACGATGATGACGACGGCGCGGTCAAAGTACCATTGTTGCTGGGGGTTTGGCAGGAAATACTCAAGCGGCACGGGGTTGAGACGGGGCACCGTGAGCAATTTGCTGCTCTGCTCCAAGTACCACGTTCGTGCGCCGAACGCGACCCCTGCCCCCAGAACACCTAGGATGGGCCAGTTGCGACGATTGGCCCAATCGAACCTCGTCAGGATTGCAATTCCGAAAACCACGTAAGCAATAAGAATCGTCCTGAATGTCGAGAGCCAGTCCACCGTGAGGCCAAAGAACGGAGGAAAGGACAACACCGCGGCCAAGCACAATAGTCCCGGGTGTCAAGAGTCGCTTCCAATCTCGCATGAACACAAAACCCGCCGGAACGGCTTCGACCAGCACGATCATGCCATACACGATCCAATAGAAGTAGAACGGGTAGACAGCGTATTCTCGCGCCACCCTCGCAAACGTGATGATCCAGGGACTGATTGAGTAGAGCGTGCACGCCAAAATCGCGATGGGACGGTTAATCTTCCGGACCAGCAGATACAGGGGAATGATCGCGAGGGTGTTGAAGAGCACACCCACCATGCGAGCGGCCCAGAGTTGATGGCCGAATACCCGCAGCGCCAGGGACATGGGCAGTGTCACCAACCAAAGACCGCGTTGATACACTGCGCCCATTGCGGCTCCCTGCGCCAGCTGCTGCGCCGCAATGAGGTGATAGTATTCGTCCACTGCAGGAAATGCGGTTCCCAGATTGAATCCCCGCAACGACAGCGCAAGCACCATCAAGGCCACAACCGCTGCCAAGTCCTGGCGGTCCGCCGCGCCCTGACGGCCTGGAACCGACTGCTCCATCGCCGAGCGCCACCCAGCCTGCATCGGCCTTAAGAACAGCATAATTCCCAAAGAAAGCACAAAGAAGTTCAGCAGTCCAAGCTCGACGATGAAGCCTCGCGAAGCATAGTAGGGAACGGGAAACAGCCACTGATAAGTGGTCTTGCCTTTGGGCAGGTCCAACGACTCTTCCTGTCCGTCCCATGTAGCCACTATCCTGCCGCCCGGACTGGCTGCTTCGAAGACCATCTGAATCTGTTCGCCCGTAACCCCTGTCCAGTGCAGGGCATTGTCCGAAGCACCATCAATGACCAGCTGCTCGCCTTTGCGGAGCCAGCCTCGCGTTTCCAACGCACCAAAAGACACGTCGCCCACGGATGTGTTGAACCAAGTCAGAGCCGGGGAGTTGGCCGGCGTCGCCCCCACCACGCGTAGCTCCAGTTGGTGACGCGGCAAGAGGAATCCGATATAGCGTTCATTTTCGCGCCATTGCGAGGTCCCCCCAAAAAAAACGAAGCCCGCGGCAAGCAGGCCAATCATTGCCAGTCCCCCGCGCTGCCTGATGCTTAGTTCACGCCATTGCCGCCGCACCCAAGTCAACAAGAAGACGTAGCCCAGGGCTCCTGCGCCTCCAACCGCTAAGGTAACCGCCAGAAGCACTCGGCTCTGGAATGGCAGAAGATCGACCAGCCAGTAGCCGTTGACAAAAAGCCCTAGAGCGGCGCCCAGAACAACTGCCGCAGCAATGGTCCAGATTTCCCCTTTGAAACGACGAATTGAAAAGGGACGTGACTGGATGGATCTCTTGATCAGGCCGGACACGGGGTGCCTCTGAGGGGGCCAGACTCAGCGCGAGAGCTTCAAGGTGATTCTCATGGGGCCTTGATCCGTTCCAAGTCCGCGTCGACCATCATCTTCACCAGGCTTTCGAAACCCACAGTCGGCTCCCACCCCAGATGGGCAGCCGCCTTCCTTGGATCCGCCACCAAGAGGTCCACTTCGGCGGGCCGGTAGAAAGCCTGGTCTTGAACCACAAAGTCCCTGTAGTCCAGCCCGGCGTGCGAGAATGCGATTTCGCAAAACTCCCGCACCGTGTGCGTTTCCCCGCTTCCGACGACGTAATCGTCGGCCTGCTCCTGCTGAAGCATCATCCACATGGCCTGCACATAGTCGCCCGCAAAGCCCCAGTCCCGCCTTGCCTCGAGGTTTCCCAACCGTAGCTCCTTGGCTAGGCCCCGCTTGATGCGAGCCACACTATTTGTGATCTTCCGCGTCACAAAATCCAGTCCGCGACGGGGACTTTCGTGGTTGAACAGGATTCCAGACACCGCAAATACGCCAAACGACTCGCGGTAGTTCACTGTGATCCAGTGGCCGTAAACTTTGGCCACCCCGTACGGGCTCCGGGGATAGAACGGCGTGGACTCCTTCTGCGGCACCTCCAGGACCTTTCCAAACATCTCACTGGACGAGGCCTGATAGAACCGGGCCTTCAAATTGACGAAGCGTATCGCCTCCAGCATTCGCGTGACACCCAGAGCCGTGACATCACCGGTGAGGGCGGGTTGATTCCAGGACGTAGGCACAAAGGACTGGGCCGCCAGGTTGTAAACCTCGCTTGGCTCGTACTTCTCGAACATGGCAAGCAGCGAGCCCTGATCGGTCAGGTCCCCTTGGATGACCACGATATCGTCAAGCAAGTGCTGGATTCGTTCATACGTGACTGTGCTGGCGCGCCGGGCCATGCCCACAACCCGGTATCCTTTTGAGAGCAGTAGTTCGGCGAGGTACGAGCCATCCTGACCGGTTATGCCCGTAATCAGAGCTGTCTGCACGAGGAACTCCTTTGTCGACTTGCGGAAGCCGCTTCGATAGCGAGCTGGGCCATCCGTGGGCGGCAACCGATTGTATCCCGTAAACGGGCAGATCCGCTCCTACGGCGCGGTGCCCCTCCGACGCGAGCGTGCGTCCCACAGCCAGCCAACGGCCATAATCAGCAGCACACCGAAAAGGCACAAGCTCAGCACCACCAGGATTGGCAGGTGAATACCCACCAAATAATAGCGCGCCACGTACCACTGTCCCAATACCAGGACGCACCAGATTTCGGCCGCCACAATCCGCGGCAACCATGAATCCGGCTTCTCTCGCCAGGCGAGCCAGGCAAAAGCCGTCACAATTGCTTCCACGCCAAAAAAGATCAACCGATAGCGTGGATTGTCCCACTGATCCCCGCCGCCGCGCACCGCGCACACGACGATCCACGCCCAACTAAACAGCGCGAGCCACGTCCATACGCGTCGTCCGCCTCCGGGCTGAAGCCTGTATGCTGCAACCGGCGCATACAATAGCAGCGGCAGCAGGAGGTACCAACCTGAGGCGCGCAGGATCGCGATCACGTGCCACGTCAAGGTAGTGGGCTCGAAGAAAGCCGGGGGCAGGACGGGCTGAGTGATTCCGTAGCCAATCACAAACAGGAATTGGGTCGCGGGATTGAGCTTGGAGAACACGTTCTGAACCTGGCCGGATCCCTGCTGCAACTGATAGATCACCCAGCTGACTGAAGCTTTCACCCATGCACTGAGGACTCCCCCAGGACCCTCCGCCGTTGTGCCGCGGCCGCCCAGGCTCCACGCGAGGAACGCCACGCTGGCGATGACCAGGAGGCCTGCCCCCAGAAGCACCGGCCAGGGAACGTGGACGCGTTCTCCTCGAATGACCCACCAAACCCCGAACAATAGCAGCGCAACAAGCGCGATTGCCGGGGAAACAAGCAACATGCCCACAAGACCAACCACCATCCAAACAAGGGCACGCTGCCTTCGATGATCAATCCATTGCGCAAAGCCGAAGAATGCCAAAGCCAGGAACGTAAGGAGAAATGGTTCCCGCATCTGGGCACCGCCGGTCAGGACGGACTCAGGATAGAGCACGAAGAGCCAGGTCGACAGCCGTGCCAGGCGCTCGTTCCAGAGAAGCCGCGTGGCCCTGAAGAAAAACGGTACTCCAAGTGCGGCGGCCATGGCCGCAAGCGCCAGAATCAGAAGCGGCCGGTGGCTATCCGGCGAAAAGACGCGATACGCGATAGCACTTCCTGCCAGGAGTCCTCCGTATTGATCAGTGTAGTAGCTTCGATCGAATGCATACCACAAAGGTTTCCCAGAGCTGGCAAGCTCCCACGCCTGATCGTCGCGCCGGTGTGCGTCCGTGAAGACAAATCCGGCCTTGTCGTCCGGCACGTTATACCCGTCGACCGGTAGTACGAGGTAAACGGCTACGCCCACCGCAAGTCGGAGCACCAACGCCAGCATGGTCATCCATGCAAGCATTTTCCCGCCCCCGGCCCAGCGCCATGTCGCCACCAAAGCGACGATCCCCAAGGCGAAAAGGAACGTGAACCCAATCCAGCCACCCCCGTTTGCTTCGGGCTGGACCAGTGTGAACCCCGCGCCCAGAAGCAGGGCCGCCGGCAGCACACGTGTCAAATCGCCTACTCTCAGGATTTTCATTCCCGGTTCAGGCCCGCGACCGCCGATCGCGCGCGCTCCAACCATGTGTATCTGAGAACTGCGCCGCGGGCGCTACGGGCCATGGAGGATCTGCGATCGGCATCCCCCGCCAATTCGACGATGGCACTTCGCCACGCGTCCAGATCGCCCGGCGGGCAGAAGACCGCAGACGCGTCATCCAGGATTTCGCGAATAACGGGAAGGTCCGCCGTAATGATCGCCCTGCCCGCCGCCATGTACTCGAACATTTTCATTGGATTTATCACTTCGGCGATGTCTTGCCCGCTGCTGGCAGCCACTCGGTTCCCATATGGCATCATCAGGATATCTGCCGCGGCTTGATATAGTGGCAGCCGACTGTTATCGACGAAGCCCGTCATGATTACGTTCGTCCGTTTTGCCGCAGAAAGCTCGCCGCGCCAGTGCTTCACAGCGTCGGCTGTGCCTCCGACCCACAGGAACTGCATGCTCGGCAGGATCCCCGCCAGATCGAAGAGCAGATCGATTCCGCGCCCCGGGTAGAAGTGACCCGTGAAACCCATCGTGACCTGCTCCGTGAGGCCCAGCCGTCTACGGGCCTCACTCGGCCCCGGCAGATCTTCGAAGCGCTCGAGGTCGACGCCGTTTGGCGCAATTTGGACGGACGCGTCCGGGAATGCGATCCCTGTTGAGCGCTCGAGCGCCCGCCGCAGGGCCTGCGTCGTGGCCAGCAGCCGGCGCTTGCCACCGCGTCCCCAGAATTGGCGGAGCCACCACGGGCCAAATATTCCCGCCACGTCGGCATGCATTTCCAGCACCACAGGCGCGCCTCGCCAGACCTCCACAGCAGCGCTCTGGGGCAGCCACGTGTAGACCAGGTTGGCTCCCAGTTTGCGCGCGTTCGCATGTGCCTGCCATACGAAATCGACACGCCGCAAAATGCGTCGCGAAGCGAGTCGCTGAATCCGGAAAGGGTGACGTATGCCGTACTGGCGACTCAATACGTCCCACGGCGTTGCCGGCGCCTCCGCAGGGATCAGCAGATGCACCTCGTGTCCCGCTTGGACCAGGGCGTCGCACACTTTCATCGCCTGAATCGAATTGGCGGTTGCCGATGGTATGCGGGAGTTCGAGATCGCCGCAATTCGCATTCAGACCTCGCCCCTAATGGCACACCATGCACACGTTGCGATCCTCAGCCCCCTCGGCCTTCGCCATCTGCTCTGCGTCCGCACGAATGCGCGCTCGGCCTTATTCCCGTGAACGGCTGCCATTTGACTTCACGCGCTCCGGATTTCTTGAAGTCGCAGTTCTTTCAATCCCCTCCACACGATCAAGCCAACCGACAGCACGTAGTAGACGGATAGCAGCGCACCTTCCATGACATACCCATAGCGCGGCACAAGCGGAAACGCGAGGGCGATCTTGATCACCCCTGCGACCACAATCGCGACCAGCGCGAAGGTCTGCAGCCCAAAGGAAAGCAGCAGCGGCCTGTTCCAGAAAAGGGTGTAGTTGAAACTCAGACCCACCAGCAGCGCCATCATGACTGGATAGGCTGCAGCGTATTGGCTGCCAAAGATTGCCAGGACCCAATGCCCAAGAAACGCGAGCCCCAACGCAAGCGCAAGATTGTATGCAAACGATAGCACCGTTACCTTCTTGAGAAAGTCCCGTAGGCGCGGCCACGCCCTTTGAACAATGAGCCGGTTCGTTTCCGGGTATACGCTCAGGATCAATGGATCGGCGGGGACGGAAAGAAAGCCAACAATCGTGTACGCGATCTTGTAGAGACCTGCCGCCTCGCTGTTTAGAAACAGCCCGATCCAAAGAAGCTCGCTTTCCCGAAAGATCAAAATGGCCGTTGCACTAAGATTTGAACTGAACGCAAATCCAAACAGCTCACGGAATGCTGGCAGGCTTGAATACGAAGACCGCAGCCAGTTCCGTCCGAGCACTGCATTGAGCCTCGCCCGCGCCACGGCGAACAATCCAAGCCCCAGGATCGTTTTGCCCACAAGGTAGGCACCCAGAACAACAACCACGGTCATGGAAGGGCTCAGGCTGGCCCGCGCGCTGAGCAGGAAGGCCGTAACAATAATAAGTGCGGAGAAAACGCTCTGCACCAGGTTGACGGTACCTCGCACTTTGATGCTGTCGGTGATTTGGAGCACGCCCGTCGACGTCTCAGCGTTGAAGTTGGCTAGCAGGCCCAGACCATAGAAGACGAACATCCATTCCGTGCCCGGCGTCTTCGCAAAGATGCGCGCTCCGATGCCGGCTGTGGCTGCCACCAGCATGAATGCCAGCAGGGAAACGATCCCCTCTGCTGTTCCGGCCGCTTTGATCAGCGCTCCGGCTTTTTCTTTCTCGCCCTCTTCAAGATACTTGCCGCCGTAACGGACCACCAACTCACTCATTCGAAACGAGAGCAGCCCGTTGAGCGTCGATGCATAGCTCATCACGATGCCGATGAGCCCGAAGCCCGCCGGCCCCAGCATTCGCGCCGCAAGCACGCTTTGCAGCACTCCCAAAGCAAGACTCACTGAGTTGCTGCTGAATAGGTGGGCGCTGTTGCGCACCACCCTTGCCAGCAGCTCGTCCTGCCGCAGCTTTTCGACCCAGATCATGGGGTCGCGACGAGCCGGGCCCAGTCGCGTTCCGCGTTGTACCAGTCGACGATCCGCCTCACGCCATCCTGAAGCGTGACCTCCGGGGTCCAGTCCAGCAGGCTCCGGGCTTTTCGAACATCGGCCCAGTTCGACAACATATCAGCGGTATTCGGCGGACCGAACTGTACGTCCGCTTCTTTCCCGATCATGCCTTCCAGCATTCGAATGAGATCATTTATCGTGATGACCTCATGTCCCCCTAGATTGATGACCTCGTACCCCAGGGGCCGCAGTGCGAGGATCGTGCCCCTGGCGATGTCATCCAGGAATGTGAACCCGCGTGATTGCTCGCCGCTGCCATTTACAAGCACCGGTCGCCCTTCGGTAATCCACTGGCAGAAGCGAAACATTGCCAGATCGGGCCGCCCCGCGGGGCCATACACGGTAAAAAACCGCAGGACCGTGATGTCCAGACCGTGCAGATAGTGATACGCGTGTGCAAGTACCTCGGCGGCCTTCTTGCTGGCGGCATATGGTTGCAGGGGCTCACTGCTGGAGGCGGTCTCCGGCGTCGGGTAGGGCGGATTGGCACCGTAGATGCTCGATGTCGACGCCAGCACGAATTTCTTGATTCCCGCGCGTCGGCTCAACTCCAGGAGGTGCAGGGTCCCCATGAGATTCGTTTGATAGAACAACTCGGGGTCCTCGACGCTGGCGCGCACTCCCGCCCTTGCCGCCAGGTGGATCACCCCATCGAAACGCTCCTCGCCCAAAGCCTCCAACTCAGCGCGTGCCGAGATGTCCAATTTCCGGAATGTGAAGCCGGGGAGGCGTCGCAGCCTCTCGAGGCGATAGTTCTTCATGCGGATGTCATAGGCATCGTTGAGATTGTCGACACCCACAACCGAGTGTCCCGCCGCCACCAGCATTTCGCTGGTGCGGGCGCCGATGAAGCCCGCCGCTCCGCTGATCAAGTAGGTCGCCATGCGTCCTCAGTGGATTTCAAAGCCGGAAGGTCGTCCCAACCGGATACGCTCAAATCCCACCCGCAGGGTCCCCGACATGTTATAGGCTTACGACTTTTGGATCGTCGTGTGCGAGCCTGCCCAACGCGTTTCGCGTGTCGAAGACAAATTTCGCTGCCGCCAGTATCGCCGGATAGTCATAGACAGTATGGTTGGTGACGATCACGACTGCGTCGGCCTGTCCAACAGCTTGCATCACGTCCGGCGTGCTGGCCATTTCCCAGCCTTCCACCTCGTGATGGATGCGGGGAATATAGGGGTCGTGATATTCGACGATTGCGCCCTTCTGCTTGAGCAGCGCAATCACGTCCAGCGCGGGAGACTCCCGCACATCATCGATGTCTGGCTTGTATGCGGCTCCCAGCACCAACACCTTTGAGCCCTTGAGGACTTTGGAGCGGTCGTTCATGGCATCCAGGATTCGTCCCACCACATAGCGAGGCATGCTGGTATTGATCTCCGATGCCAGCTCGATGAACCGCGCGCTGTAGTTCAGCTCTTTCATTTTCCAGGAAAGGTACATGGGATCGATCGGAATACAGTGCCCACCCAAACCTGGCCCGGGAGTGAACCTCATGAACCCGAACGGCTTCGTCCCTGCAGCCTCGATGACCTCCCATACGTTGACCCCCAACCGGTCGCATATGATCGCCAGCTCGTTCACCAATCCGATGTTGATCATGCGGAATGTGTTCTCAAGGAGCTTGGTCATCTCTGCCGCTTCGGCCGTGGACACCCGAACAACCGTCTTGATCGCCCCGGCATACCAGTCCTGCGCCACGTCGGCGCATGCCAGCGTGATGCCGCCGATGACTTTGGGCGTATTCAAGGTGGTCCAATCCTTGCGCCCCGGGTCAACGCGCTCAGGGGAAAAGCAAATGAATATATCCTCTCCAACCTTCAGTCCCGTGCGCTCGGTCAGCCTCGGAACCAGCACCTCGCGCGTCGTTCCCGGGTATGTCGTCGACTCCAAGACTACGACCATGCCGGGATGAGCATAGCGGGCCAGTTGCTCGGTTGCCGATTGGATATACGACATGTCGGGGTCGCCCGTCTTCCGCAAGGGCGTGGGACGCAGATGCTGACGGCATCCGCCTCCTTGAGCTTTGCAAAATCTCCGGTCATGGAGAGCCGGCCGGCGGACTGCAGGCGTACCAAAGTCTGGCTCGGCACGTCCTGGATGTAGGAGACTCCCTTGGCGAAACTCGCCAATTTCCTCTCATCCGGATCGATGCCGACGACCGTGAAGCCGGCCTCCGCGAACGCAACGGCGAGCGGCAGGCCAACGTACCCCATGCCCAGCACAGAGACCCGCGCGCTTCTATCCTGCAATTTCTTGCGCAGAACGTCCTTGATTGACATCTTTTCTCCACACGCACTTAGTCTGCGGTTGTCGCGAGGTGTCCGCCCTCTGTCCGGCAGCCGCTCAGCGGCGCGCCTCTGGCGTCTAGAAAAGGCTCAACTGTTTCGGGTCGTCCTGCGCGGCAGGAAGTGACTCGCCCGCGGGCGCTGCCGCCCGGCCAAGGCCTTTGCGCGCCTCTTTCAGCAGCTGCGGAAGCCTTGCGAAGTCTGCAAGGATCGCCGGTTTGAGGGAAGCCTGGTGCAGGGCCGCGGCCGGATGAAACATCGCAATGATATATCGTTCTCCAATCTTCCTCATCTGTCCGTGGACGGCGCTGATCTTGGCGCCGGGCATGAATTGGCCCATTGAGTACCGCCCCAATGTGATGATCACGCTCGGATCAATGGCATCGATCTGCCTCTGGAGATAGCTGCCGCACGCTTCGAGCTCCTCCGGTAATGGATCGCGATTCCCCGGCGGCCGGCACTTAACCACATTTCCAATCCAGACTTCTGCACGCTTCATTCCGGCCGCGGCCAGCAACTCATCAAGGAACTTGCCGGCAGCCCCAACAAATGGACGGCCCTGCTCGTTTTCGTGGAACCCCGGCCCCTCGCCGATGAACATGATTTCGGAATTTGCGGGGCCTTCGCCGGGAACGGCCAACTTCCGCGAGTGAAAGAGCCCGCACTTCTCACACACGGACACTTCTTGGGCAATGACCTGAAGGGACTCTGCCGCGTTCATGCTCTTTCCTGCGACTCGAGGGTCATGAGCAGCGCGGCCTCGTCATTGTCTCTATAGTAGCGCGGACGCCGTCCTGTAACCTCGAATCCGAATTTGCTGTACATTGCCTGGGCCGGAACGTTGCTCTCTCGGACCTCCAGCATCGCCCGCACGGTGCCTCGCAATCTCCCGTCCTCCAGGGCCTCGGCCAGGAGTCTCGAGCCGATGCCCTGCCGCCGAAAATCAGGGTGCGTTGCAAAGGTCGCGATGTGCAACTCGTCGATGATGATCCATGAAACGATCATGGCCGCGATTTTCTTCTCTTCGGTCTCCGCCACCAGGCACCGCGCAGCCCTGTTCTGCGCTACCTCGTACCGGAAACTGCCCTCGGGCCACGGCAGGCTGAAGGACATATGATCGATTTCGACGATGGCCGGCAGATCCTCTATACGCATGTCTCTTATCGCAATCGTCATTCGCCAATCGGCTGTCCACTGTGGAGATAGATGGGGGCGAGGCCTGCCGTATCATCAACGCGCCCGGACCGGTAACGGGCCCACGCGATTTCGGCGAGCAGTGCTGGTCGCCGGATGCACAGATGAGGCGCAGCAAGCACGACTTTCACCTTCTTCCGCGCCAGTCGCTGACGCTCCTCCGACGTGAGTTCGCCTGCAATCAGCGTAGGGCGCTCTATGCCTTTAGCAAGCGCATCCACCGTCGTGACCTCCGCAGATCCTTCGGGCTCCCATTCTCCCGGGGGCGCCATCCCTCCTCCCCGACGGCTGCTCGCCGAAAGCGGCGCCGGTTTGTACCATCCAAGCGCAATCCGTCCGCGTCCCGCCCTCAGTATCGCCGCCAGGGGCAGCGCCGAGCGGGGCTGACCCGCAGCCAGCACGTCAAGGGTCGGTACACCGACTAGCGGTACGCTCCTTGAAACCGCAATCCCTTTCGCCAGGGCGAGGCCGACTCGCAAAGCCGTGTAGGAGCCAGGTCCGATCGCAACCGCTACCGCCTCGATGCTGTCCATCTGGACGTCCGCGTGCCTTAGTAGATCCGCCACGGCAGGGGCAAGCTCCACCGTTTGATATTGATGACAGTACCAGATCGACTCGGCAATCACCTGGTCGCCATCGCCCAGCGCGACGCCCAACTGGTCGGTCGAGCTATCAACCGCCAGCAACATCAGGTGACTCCGAACAATGTGCGTTGCAGCTCTTCCAGCAAGTCATCATACCTGGCCCCTCTGGAATTGAACTGTATATGTCGATGTTCCTCCGCGACCTCCTCGAGGGTTACCCGGAGCTCATCGGTGGGAAGAGCCGATCCTGCTCGCTCGGGCCACTCGACAATCAGCGCGCCTCGTGCAAGCATGCGATCGATGTCCAGTTCCAGCGCGGCCTGGCCTGATTCAATCCGGTACGCATCCATATGGAAGAGCAATTCGCCGTCGGGGCGCCGATACTCATTCACCAGGATGAACGTTGGACTTGTTACGGCATCCAGTGAACCCCATCCTTGGGCCACGCCCTGCACAAAAGTGGTTTTCCCGGCGCCGAGTTCACCTTCCAGACATACGAGGTCGCCCCCGCTTAACCCCTCCCCGAGCCGCGCGCCGATGCGCCGCGTCTGATCGGGGCTCCGGCTGAAGAAATCGAATGTATGTTTGTCCAGGATGGGCACGACGGCATTATACGTCAGCGGTAGGCACGCGGCAAGCCGCGGTCGCTCAAGGCCGCCAGTGACCGATAAGGGATCTTGGAGCGATGTCTGGCCTATCCACGAAGAGGCGCCGGTCTTTCACACGACAGGCGCAGAAATCGCGACGCGGATCTGCAACCGTAGCCGCTCTCCCAGGATCCGCGCGATCAAGTGCGCCGAATCCGGCCGAGCCGTCCGCCGGGTGCTTTCGACTACTCTGGCGCGTTCATGCGGTCTGCTAATCCACCGCGTCAGAGCCCTCACTACCAGCGGAGCTTTCGGCGCCCAGACGCCGGCGCCTTCCGATACAACGAACGTCACGTTGCCGTCTTCTTGACCAGGAATCTTGGAATAGAGAATGATCGGCAAGTTGGCATTAAGCGCTTCCGCAATGGTGCCGGGGCCCGCCTTGGTGATAATGACGTCCGCAGCCCGCATGAATTCAGGTAGGGCCCGCGTGAAGCCGTGGATGAAAGTGGGGTTGTCCCACACATGCGCATCCAGTTTCGCGCGCAGCTTCTCATTGCGGCCGCAGACTATGACCATCCCCAGGTCAAGCCCCGATTCGTCTATCGCTTGGGCGGTCTTCGCGAGGGGACCCATCCCGTCTCCGCCACCGACCAGAAGCACGACGGGCTTGTCCGGCGGCCAACCCATTTTGGCCCGTAGCTCCCGTTTGTTTCCAACTGGCGCACAGTATCGTTCCGCCACGGGCAAACCGACGACCTCAATTTTCTCTGGCGGCATGTGATACGCCACGGCCCGCTGGCGGGCCAACTCGGTCGGGACAAGAATGCGATCGGCACGCTTATCGAACCACAGGGCGTGAGTCGTTACCAGATCCGTTACGACCGTATAGAACGGCGGACGCTTGGCCCCGAGCGCCATGAGAGCAAAGGTGTTTGCCAGGGGGTGTACCGTGACGATAAGGTCGGCGGGGTGGTTCCGGACTAACTTTTTCATTCCCGCGCGCATCAGCGGCCAGAGCGACGCCGTCATGAGGCGCGCCTGCGGCCGCCCGTTGGTGGCGTAGAAAGATGCTTGCCACAATCGTCTTGCCTTCACCATTTCGGGATAGAGCTCTGGCATCGACCGCATGGGTCCTGGCCCAAATCCGCGGTAGAAGTCAACCATTTCGCTCGAGAAGGCGTCGCCATAGTCGAGCTGCATGGCCTCGATGATCGCCTCCGCGGCCGATCGGTGGCCTCCTCCCGTGTCGGAAAACAGGAAGAGCACATGCGGTTTCGCTCCAGATTCGCTAGACATGTTCCTTTGTAAGGTTTCGCTTGAGTCTTTTTTGAAGTTCCCTGCGTGTCAACATCACCCTGCGGCCGCAACCCTTGCACTCGAGGCCGATGTCGGCACCCAGGCGCACCACGGTCCATTCAAACGAGCCGCATGGATGTGGCTTGCGCAGTCGAAGTTGATCGTTCAGCTGAAGATCTAGGAGCATGGTGGCGCGATCCCGGCACTCGCCAACCGCTGGGGCGCCTTCTTCATGATCGCTGCGGCATTATACCGCGGCGACTGGCCCGCTCATCGGCGGGTACCTATGATAAACTTCGCAAGCTACCGCAAGGTGTTGGTGGAGGGAATAGATGGAAACGCTTGACACCTACCCAATCGTGATCGCGGGATTGAAACGTGAGCTCCGGCTCTTCGAAATCAAGCCGGGGCTGCGGATTGCCATCTTGAATATTCTGGGTGACACGGAGCTTGTTCAGGCCTGCGCTCGCGAGCTGGCCGAGCGCCTACGCGATACTACCTTGGATGTGCTGGTGACAGCGGAGGCCAAGTCGATCCCCCTTGCCCACGCCCTCTCGGTGGAGATGAAGAAACCGTACGTAGTCCTCCGCAAGACGTACAAGCCGTATATGGGCAACGCCCTGCGGGCCGAGACCCTTTCCATCACTACCGGCATGCCGCAGCTGCTGATCTTGGACGAAAAGGATCTTGCTCTGGTCCGCGGCAAGAAGATTCTTATCGTGGACGATGTGATCAGCACGGGTTCCACCCTGCAGGGCATGCGCATGGTGCTCGAACAGGCCGGTGCCGACGTTGTAAGGGAAGCCGCGATTCTCACGGAAGGCGAGCGCTCCAAGTGGGAAAAGATCGTTTCGCTCGGACACTTGCCCCTCTTCACTGATTAAGTTTCTACGGCTGCTGCTTGCGCCGACGCCGTCCAGATCCGCGCGCGGCCAGCTGCTCGGACTCGTTTGGTACGGTCCCTTCGGCAATAAGCCTCATCTTACGCGGGCGCGTCAGTGTTTTGATTGCACGCTCCCGTCGCATCGCCATCTTACGATCTGCTTGGGGCTCCAGGAATACCAACCGCACGGGTCGGCGCGCGCGTGTGTACCGCGATCCCGTACCCGCATTGTGAGCCTTGATCCTCTGCTCCGGATCCGTCGTCCAACCGGTATAGAAACTACCGTCGGCACATTGCACGATGTAACAATAGCACCGGGACTTGCGGCCTGCGCGTTTGCCTTCTGACGCCCCCAATCCGACTATTCGCGGCCCTTCTTTCTCAATTTAGCCCGGTCAACGATCCGGCTGCCAAAAAGTGTCTGCATCAGCTGCTCGCCAAGCCCGGGCAGTTCCGCGGGTTCGCCGCCCTCCTGCAGCCACGCCGCCGCCCCGCGCTCGTCCAGCCACTTCTCGCGCGCCTGGAGACTGTGGGCCAGTCTTTCGCCCACGTTGGCTTGGTTACCTTCGGCGATATCGTCCCGCATTCCTTTCAGAGAGGCGATCAAGACGTCCAGGGCGTGGACAATCGCCGGTTTGCTTGCAAGCGCCGCCGCCTCCAGCGAGGCTGGTTCATCGTAGTACGCGATGCCACCCGTTACGCCCGCGAAGGGTATCCCCGCCAGCTTACGGGCCTCTACCCAGCCTGGAGCAGAAACTAAGGCCTCCACAAGTGCGGCCGCGGCAAATTGTGGCATCACGTGTGCCACCGTCATGATTCCGTCCAATTCGTCCGGATCGGTCAGCATGGGTTTTGCCCCCAGAAGTCGCGCCACGTTCACGGCGATTTGTTCGACTTCGGCTGGCGTCCCTGGAGGGGCCGAGATCATCATGATGGTGCGCCGGAACAGGTCCGCGTCCGCACCATCGATGCCTCGCTTTGCTGTGTCCAGCATGGAGTTGCTGATTGCCGGCACCAGACCCAGGTAGTATCGACCCGCGGGAACGTATTCGCGAACCAACGCCATGACTGGGCGCTTCACGGGCGCCGTATCGAACAGAACTGCCTGGTCCGCAAGGAGGGGCCCGATCCGTTTGAGCGTCTCGGGCATTTCGCTGAGCGGAAGGCACAGAAATACGATCCCGGCGTCACGGACCGCGCCCGCCAAGCTGGTCGTTGAATCGACCGCGCCCATCACCTCCGCCGCCCGAGCCGTCGGGGTATTCCGGTCGTGCCCCACGACACTATGCTGGCCTGCCCTGGCCTTAAGGGCCAGGCCAATCGACGCGCCGATCTGTCCGAGCCCAACGATGCCGATCTTGGCCGCCATAGTCTCACATCCGCCTTGGGTTGCGATTATACTCGGCAGAATTGAACGGGTGGAGAAAGAGCGCATTCAGGGTCGAACCGCGGCGTGGGCCGCTGCCATATTTCGGCGTCAAGTGCGGCGAGCCCACTTCCCGGACTCACCTGCTTAAATTGCGAGGGCCGCGGACGCCGACCGCGGCCCTCTCTTGAAAGGAGGAGAAGAGAAATCACCTTACGAGCCCAATATTATCATCGGCCGCGCCAGCGTGCTTGACGCCAAACCTACGGCATCTATACGACCACCCTACGCAGTAATGCTACTGAAACGATTCGTAGCTTCGCGGCAGCAACATATGTCAAGTTTCGCAGTCCAGATCGAGTGACCACGGCTCATCGCCCCACAGACGCCGGAACACCCTTGGACGGCAGGCCGAATGGAAAGACCGAAATGCGTGGCGGTAACATGCGGAGACCCTTGGCCTATTTTGGAAATCTCACGACTGACCGTTTGGGCGACCTCTGGGTGGCCCGCTCCAAACGAGGACTTGTTGCCGTTGACTTCGGAATCTCCCGCCGGCGCTTCGAAGCCGCGGTTCGGCACCAGACCGGCATGGAATTGACCTACGCCCCTCACCTTGTTGCCGGGCAGTTGACCCAGCTGCGACAATACCTCGATGGCCGGCGCCGCCGCTTCAGCGGCAAGATCGACTGGTCCGTGGTTCCGGCCCCCTTCCAACGAGCAGCGCTGGAGGCAGTGCTGGCGATTCCATACGGTCAGACCCGCACATACGCTCAAATCGCGCGCAGCATCGGCCACCCCGGCGCGGCGCGTGCTGTGGGATGCGCCAACGCCGCCAATCCCATGCCTCTTGTCATTCCCTGCCACCGGGTGATCGGCGCCGACGGGAGCCTGCGCGGATATGGCGGTGCGGGCGGCCTCAAAACCAAGGGCTGGCTCCTGAAGATGGAGAGCTCCCATGCCCATCGGACGTGAAACCGCGGATCCCGCAATCACACGTGCAATGGTTGAATGGCTGAACGTGCGGCGTGCCGTGATTGAGAGGAGTCAAGTTTGAAGCCAAAGGACTGGTTCATATTCTTTCTACTGGGTGGCATCTGGAGCTCTTCCTTTCTCTGGATCAAGATCGCGGTCCAGGAAATCGGTCCAGTCACGCTCGTTGCCTGCAGGGTGCTTTTTGGTCTCGTCTTTGGAATCATTGTGGTTGCCGTCACGCGTACCCGCCTGCCTCGCGACGCAAGGCAGTGGTTGCCGCTGCTTGTCCTCGGCATCAGCAATGTGGCCATACCCTTCTTTCTGATCTCGTGGGGTGAGCAGGCCATAGATAGCGCCGTGGCCGCCATCCTCGACGCAACGGTCCCCTTGTTTGCGATCGTTATCGCCCACGTGGCCCTGCACGACGACAAGATCACGGTCCCCAAGACGCTGGGACTGCTCATGGGCTTCGCCGGCGTGGTCGTGCTGATGAGCAAGGATATCGGCGCCTCGCCCGGATCCCTGCTTGGCCAGGGTGCCGTCGTTCTTGCCTCCGTTTTTTATGCGGCCAGCTCCGTCTACGCCCGGAAGTCGACCGAGAACACGCCCGGCATCCTGCGCAGCGTCGGACCGTTACTATCCTCCACGGCGGTCATGTGGCTTGCCGTCCCTTTGGTGGAGCATCCGGTTCAGCTCCCCCGACTGCCAATCACGTGGATAGCGCTTCTATGGCTTGGCATCCTGGGATCCGGTTTCGCTTTCATTCTCCTCTATTACTTGATTCACGCAATCGGCCCCACGCGGAGCACCATGGTTACGTATGTGTTTCCGCTGGGAGGCGTGATTCTGGGAGTGGCCTTCCTGGGCGAGCAGCTCACATGGCAGCTCTTGGTCGGCGCGCTGCTCATCGTGGCTAGTTTGGCGGTTGCGAATCTGCGGTCGGGCGGGCAGCCAGAACTGGTCAGCGAGTCGCCGTAGGCAGGACCACATGGATGATTTTCGCTCGGGTTTTGTCGCCGTCGTAGGGCGCCCCAACGTCGGGAAGTCCACGCTGATCAATGCTCTGCTTGGTCAGAAGGTGGCCGCTGTGTCGCCGCGGCCGCAGACGACTTGCCGGCGGCAGCTTGGCATTCTCACGCGGCCCGGGGCACAACTGATCTTTGTCGACACGCCCGGCATCCACACCCAACGTCATAAGCTGGGCGCCTTCCTGACCCAGGAAATCCAGGCCTCCCTGGCCGACGTGGACATCGTTCTTTGTCTGGTCGACATCTCACACGAGCCGGAGGACGAGGACGCCCGCTTGGCTTCTCTGGTCAGCGGCTTGCCACAGACGGTCGCCGTGATATTGGCCGCCAACAAGACGGATCTGACCTCCGAGGCGTTGGCATCTCGGCACCTGCAGGAGTTTAGATCAATCTTGCCTCGGGAACTCCAAGCGATCATGATTTCGGCGACCCGCGGAGATGGTCTGGATCAACTCGTAGACGAACTGGTCCACAATTGCCCCATCCGCCCCGCGCCGTTTGAGGCGGATCAAATTACGGATCTGTATGAGCGCGAAATCGCCTCCGATCTGATTCGTGAATCGGCACTGCTCAGCCTCCGCGATGAGGTGCCTCACGGCATCGCGGTACGTGTGGACGAATTCAAGGAGCGCCCGAATGGCGCGGCCTACATCGCCGCCACGATCTTCGTGGAACGGGCTTCACAAAAGGGGATTGTCATCGGCCAGGGTGGCAAGATGCTCAAGCAGATCGGCAGCCAGGCGCGGCAGGAAATCGAAGCCATGGGCGGCCGGCGCGTGTTCTTGGAGTTGCGCGTTAAAGTCGAGAAGGGCTGGCGCAATAATCAGAACGTCTTGGATCGGCTTGGCTACCGCATCAAACACTGATGATCCGCGTCAACCACTCGGAAAGAGCTTCCCCGCGCATCAAACTGTGCGTTCGAGCGGCTTGAAACCTTCCCCCAAAGCCTCGTAAGCGTCGCCAATGACGATGAATGCTTGAGGATCCGCTTCTCGGACGATCGCTTTGAGCTGCGCCACTTCGGAACGCGTGATGACGCAGTATATGACTGTGCGGGCGTCGCCGCTGTACGCGCCCTTGCCCTGAAGGAGCGTTATCCCTCGCTCCAACTCGTCCAACACCCGGTCCGAGATCTTCGCGGCTTCGGCCGTAACGATCAGGACTGTTCGCACGGTGCCCCGTCCCTCCAGGATACCTTCGGCGACAATGCCGCTCACGTATAGCGCGATCAGCGCGTACAGCGCCTGCTTCCAACCGAACACGAATCCCGCACCCAGCACAACGGCAGCATCCACCGCCACATAGCTCTGGGACATGGGAATCCCGCGGAAGTGCGTTAGGATCCGCGCGATTACGTCCGATCCTCCGCTGGTGCCCCGCGCACGATACACCAAACCGTATCCCGCTCCGCTCAGAATGGCTCCGTAGAGCGAGTTCAGCAAGATGTCATCGGTGATTCCGCCGGTGGGCAGAAGACCCAGGCGCGGGATCAGATCCGTCACCAGGGAGAAAACCACCACCGCCAGCGCAGACCGTAGCGCGAACTGGCGGCCGCCCAGAAATCGCCATCCAACGGCAAATAGGGGAATGTTGCCGACAAAGACCATAAGCCCTATCGGCCATCCGCTGTAGTGATTGATGAGTTGCGCGATCCCGCTGACACCGCCGCTGGCAAGGTCAGCGGGCACGAGAAACAGGCGCAGCGCGATGGCCTGTATCGTTGCCCCGACCAGAATTAATACGTAATCAAGGAAAGTGGCCCAGTTCTTCTGCCTGGCGCTGAGTCCGCTCACCAGCCGCTTGTCGGTCGCGTCGTCGGGCAGCACGGTCGCCCCCCGACTATCCTTGGTCAAGCAGGTTCATCCCGGCGAGGCGCTCGAGCACCCCGACGATGGCCGAGTTGTCCAGTTCACCCATTCCCATCTGGATCATCTGCTCGAACAACGCCGTGTTCCCCGTCGTGGCAGGCAGTGGCATCCCGTACTCGCGCGCCGTGTCCATGACGATTCTCAGGTCCTTCAACTGCATGCGCGACTTGAAGCCCGGATTGCGATTGCCGGCGAACAGCCGCGGCGGCTTCACGTCCAATGTCCAGCATTGGGCCGCGCCGCCGCGGATCGCATCCACGACCTTGCGGGGATCCACCCCGGCCTTTCTCGCAAACATCAATAGCTCGGCCATCGCCACCATTTGGGCGGCCACCATGATCTGATTGGCCGCTTTGGCTACCTGACCCGCCCCCGCGTCGCCGACATGAGTGATGCTTTTCCCCATGACTTGGAGCACCGGCATTACCTTCTCAAGCGTATCCGCTCTTCCCCCCACCATAATGGTCAATGTCCCGTCCCGTGCGCCGATGTCTCCACCGGATACCGGCGCATCCAGCGCCTGGACATGCTTGATGCCCAACTGCCCGGCAATTTCTCGCGCGCTGGCTGGCTTGATGGTCGAATTATCGACGAAGATCAGCCCGTCGTGGGCGCCGTGGATGACCCCGTTGTCTCCTAAAGCCACCTGCTCGACGTCGGGGGAATCCGGCAGGTTGGTGAAGACCACGTCGACCTGCTTGGCAACCGCCGCCGCCGACGTTTCACTTTGCGCGCCTTCGGAAACCAGCTCCTCGACCGCTTCATGCGATCTATTCTGGACGACCAACGGGAAGCCCGCCTTTAAGATGTTGCGGGCCATCGACTTGCCCATCAATCCCAGGCCAATGTATCCGACTCTCAGCATCGCGATTCCTCTCTCGTTTGCTATCTGGATGGCGTCGGCATTATACCAACGCGTCCTGCCATGCCTTACTGGATCTGCATGCCGCCGTAACCTTCCCCAACTTGCGGCTTCGCCGCGGCCGCGGCGCAGGAAGCCACTGATCGCGCGCACGACCCGGCCTCACGTGCAGGCCGGGTCGCAACTGATCAGCCTCTGTCGGCGTTACTTGATGGCGTAGCTCATATTGACCGTCACGGTCAGCATGAGCTGGCCGCTCTGGATCGGAACAGCGGCCTCAACGGGGCCACCGCCGCCTTTGCCAACCCCGTTGACTGTCGGTGTCGGGATTGAGTTATAGAATTCGACGGTTTGGATCGGTCCCAGGGAGATTCCCGCGGCCGTTGCCAGCTCATCTGCCTGGGTGCGGGCATCTTTCACCGCCGCGTCGCGGGCTTGTTTGATCGCCGCCGTCTTGTCGGCCACGTCAAACTGAATGCTGTTCACGCTGTTGGCGCCCGCTGAAACGGTGGCATCCAGCAGCGCTCCCAACTTCGCGATGTCATGCGACGTCACGTACACCGTGTTATCCACCACGTAGGTCGTGCCTACCTTCTGGTTGGTCTGAGGATCGTACTGCGCGTTTGGGTAGATGCTGAAATTCGTGGTTCGAATATCCTTGGCGTCTATGCCTGCGTTCTCCAGCGCATCGATTACCTTCTGGGTCTGGTTGTTGTTCGATGAGACGGCCGCTGACGCCGTGTCCATCTCCGTATGGACACCGATGTTGATGTACGCAACGTCGGGCGTCAGCGACACGGTGCCGCTGCCAGTCACGCTCAACAGGCGCTGGGCTGGCGCGGGATTGCTCACGATGCCGCCTGGGCCGCAGGCGCTCAAGAGCAATGCACCCACCAGAACTGCGAATGGAATTGCTGTGCTTCGTTTCATGAAAATCTCCTTTGTGGTTATTCCATTTTAGGACGTCGGTGGCCCGCGAAAGTTCCCCTGCGGCGCCGACAAAATGTCGTGGTTCACGAACATCTTGCATTTTAGTTGATTTGCCGATAGAATTTTGATACAAATGTTCTAAGGACCTCATGCCTGCCAATCCCGAACAGATCCACGCCGCCTTACAAGAAATCGGCCGGGGCCTCGCCGGCCATACCGAGTTGGAAGCAGCCGCACGGCGTGAGGCGCTGCAATTGCTGGAAGCCTGCGCGGCGAAGCCCGCATCCTTCCGGACCGCTGCCGAAGCCGCCGCGGCATCCGAGTCGGCTCTCCGTTGCGCCCTTCCGCATACCGAGGATATTTCTGCAGCGTACTCCTGCAGTGGCCAGTTGCCCGCGCACACCGTCCTCGCTGTCGACGGTTCACAATCGGTTCCAGACAGGCACGCAGACGTGCTTTTTGGCCTTGTGAATGTGGGCGCCGTATCCATGAACATAGGTTCAGGCCAGGCGCCCGCAATTGATGTCGACACGACGCTTCTCTTCGGCGACGACTTGTACCCGGACGATGGCCCCTTGCTTTCCGAAGGCGAAATCGCGTTGCGCCGCGACGCGGCAGAACGGGCGGCCCTGCTCCGTCACGCACGCCCTGTCTCCGGCCCGGCTGTTGCGCTGCTCGACGGCCCATTGGAGCTTTGGGGGCCCAAGGAGCTCTCCGACGCGCGCGCTTTTGCTGCCGCCCTCGCGGCGTACCTCGAAAACCTGCGCGAGCTGGAGCGTCGCGGCTGGATCGTTTCGGGATACGTTGACAAGCCCGGCGCTGACCTCGTCATGCGGCTTTTTGAGATTTGGAAGCTTGGCCCGGTCGCTGCGGGGCGGGCACAGCACGACCATTCGTTGCGCTTGGTTTCCGATCGCTGGCTGTTTGGACAGATTCTGGGGCCGCGGCAGAGATCCGCAGTCTTGGCCATGCAGTCAACATCCCGGGCCAAATACACCGGCAGCCTTGAGCTCCACTTCTTCTATCTAAACGTGGGCAGCGCCGGTTACCCGGTGATCGCACGCGTGGAGATTCCCGGCTGGGTCGCCGGGGACCAACGCAAGGTCGACTTGCTCCATCAGGCGCTGCTCGCTCAGTGTGAAGTTCTGGGCGCTCGGCCCTACCCATATGCCATCCACCGCGCCCACGAGACGGCCAGCATCTCCCCGGCCGAAATCGAACAGATCAGAAGCCGGCTTGTTCTCGAGATGCGCGCTCACGGCGTCGAACCGGAGGGCTCTTCGGCCAAGGCTTCGGCAAAACGCGCCTCCGCCGCGAAAGGGAGTGCATAAAATGCCGGATCAAATCGAAATCGGCCGTCTCTTGCGGTCGAGCACATCGGGCTTTGTCGTCGGATGCCGCGTCAACCAGCTGGACATTCCCTCCTTCGGGGCGCTGGTCCGCGCCCCTCTGGACGACGGCTACCAGGTCTACGGTCTGGTTCACGATATTCAGGTCGGCGACGATGGGCTCGTGCGTCAGATCGTGACTGCGGATAGCGTAAGCGCCGAAGTCATTCGTGACAATCGCGAGCGGCGCATCGTGCCTGTGGAGCTTTCTGTAATATCCGTCGGCTATTCGCGCGACGGCGTGTTCCATCACGTGCTGCCTCCTCGCCCTCCCATCAGTCTCGACCTCATTTACCTTTGCAGTGACGGGGATTTGCGGAGCTTCACCGCGGCTGGACATTACGGGTATTTCCGCCTGCTGCTGGCCGCGCCGGACCTGCCTCTGCCGCAGTTGCTCGCCGTGCACATCCGGCGGGCGCACGAGGCGCAGCACGACGGAGCTCGTTGGAAAGACGGCGCCATTCGCGAGCTGATCACGCTGCTGCGGGAAGACTATTCGCTTCTGACCTCAGTCCTGGACGCTCTGAGCGAGGCGTGAGCCCGAGCTTTGGTGAGTCTTGTCCCTCACCATGGCAGGCATCGCGTGCAATACGATAAATATGGGCGGAATTTCGGGAAGAATGTCATTTGTCGGCGGTGGGCTCAAATGCTACACTGATATCAACTTCGTGGAGGAGATCACAATGTCAAGTAAAACTCTGCTCTCCGTGGGCGCCGGCATTCTTTTCCTCATCGGACTATGTCTGCTTGGATACGGCCTATTGAATGTCATCGGCTCCACCTCCACAAGCGGAAGCGGCAGTTGGCTCAGCTTCGGGATTGGGTTTGGTCTCGTCGGGGTCCTTTTCCTGGGCGGCGGTGCGGCTTTGGTCTACGCGGCCATGCGGGGGCAAAAGACCGAGGTCGTTCAGCAGGTCACGATGAACGTCGACTTGCCCGGAGACACCAAGGCCTCGCCGATGACCTGCCGCAACTGCGGTGGTGCCCTCAAGCCCGAAAACGTAAAGATGGTCGCGGGAGCACCGATGGTCGAATGCCCCTATTGCGGCACCACGTATCAACTTACCGAAGAACCAAAGTGGTAGCACGTTCCAAACTTAGTGGTGAGACGGGTGACACCTTGCGCGTGGTAGACGCCTGGCGGCAATCTGCAATTCCATTCTTGCCGGGGAGGGTCCATGTCTCGTAGACTGCTTGTCTCCATCTTTGCCTTCTTGATCCTGCTTGCGCTCCCTGGCAGCGCATTTGCCCAGGAATACCTCTTCAGTGTCGACAAGGAATCTGTCGACGTGCTTTGGAATGCCGACGGCACCTCCTCACTGGAATACACTTTTGCGTTTACGAATCAGCCCGGCGCGCACCCCATAGACTTCGTCGACGTGGGCATGCCGACGAGTTCGTTCGATATGTCCACCGCCTCGGCGGATGTCAACGGCGCTCCGGTCGGTGTGTCTCAGAGCGACTATCAGGGCACCGGTTCTGGATTTTCCGTCGTCATGGGCTCGTCAACAATTGGACCCGGTGCAAGCGGAACCGTCCACGTGGTTGTCGGCCGCATCACGGGTGTTCTCCATCCGGACACCTCTGACGATACATACGCGAGCGCGGTCTTCTCCCCGACCTATTTCGGTTCGCAGTACGTTGTGGGCAACACGGATCTAAGCGTAACATTCCATTTGCCGCCTGGGGTCAAGCCTGATGAGCCGAAGTACCACATGGCTGAGAATTGGCCGGGTTCGCCGGAGCCGCAGGCAGGCCTCGACGCGCAAAATCGGATCACCTACACGTGGTCTGCAACCAATGCCACGGCCAGCGGCCAATATACGTTCGGCGCCTCTTTCCCGAAATCTTACGTGCCCGCCGATGCAATCGTCACGGCGCCGACTATCAACCTGGGCGGAGCGATCGGCTGGGTCTTCGCCAATTTGGGAGCCGTGGCATGTTGCGGAGTCTTTGCCTTCGCATTCGTGGGCATGCCCATCTTGAGTGTTATCCAGGGACAGAGACGTAAGCTTCAGTACCTGCCGCCGCGCATTTCGATCGAAGGCCATGGCATCAAGCGTGGCCTGACCGCCGTTGAAGCCGGCATCCTCATGGAGGAGCCGCTTGACAAAGTCTTGACCATGACACTCTTCGGCGTTGTCAAGAAGAGTGCTGCAAAGGTCGTGTCTCGCGATCCGCTCAAGGTGGATGTCACGGCTCCCCTCCCGGACGGGCTGCACGACTACGAGAAAGACTTCCTGACTGCTATGTCCATGTCAGATGCCGCGCAGCGACAGAAGAGCCTCGAGACCATGATGATCAACCTGGTCAAGGCCGTCACTGAAAAGATGAAAGGCTTCAGCCGCAAGGAGACCCAGGACTACTACAAGAACATCATGGAGCAGGCCTGGGCGCAGGTCGAGGCCGCGCAGACCCCCGAAGTCAAGGGTCAGAAGATCGATGAGAACCTTGAGTGGACGATGCTGGACCGCAACTACGACGACCGTTCCCGCCGCGTATTCACGGGCCCGATCTACGTCCCCATGTGGTGGGGAAGCTACGATCCTTCATGGCAGTCAGCCAGCGCGGCCGGTGGCGGTTTGGCGCGGCCATCCGTATCCTCCTTGCCCCGCGGCTCCTCTGCCTTGCCCGGCGCTGACATGGCTGCCTCCGTGGTTGGCGGTGTCCAGAGCTTCTCCAGCAAGGTTGTCGGCAATCTGAACACCTTTACTGGCAAAATCACGAACGCGACCAATCCGCCGCCTGCCCCCTCCCGCAGTAGCTCTAGCGGCGGTGGCGGGGGCCACAGTTGCGCGTGTGCGTGTGCCTGTGCGGGCTGCGCCTGTGCTTGCGCCGGCGGAGGCAGATAGTTTTTGTCTGCGTGGTGGGCCGGCAGCGGCCCACGGTGATCTAATGGCATTCTTGGACTTCCTCTCGCGATCTCACACCCCGACGTCAAGCTCCCCGACGCTTCTGCACTTCGTGAGGGAGACGGACGGCGAGAAATCCAGGGCGCACCTGCGTGTCGACGCCAACGGCGCCGGGACGCTGATTGTGAATGCCGATCGGGTAATGCACCTCAATCCGACCGCCGCTTGCATGGCTCGGCTGATCATGGAGGGTCGTGGCGACTCCGATATCCTCCGGGAGCTGGGCAGGCAGTACCGGGTGCCCGCACGCCAGGTCGAGGGAGATCTTGCTGCGTTCCGCAGCCAGTTCGATGAGCTCCTCAGGCCAAACGGCGCCTGCCCCATTCACGGGCTGGACCTTGAGACCACGATGCCGTTTACGTCGCGGCCGTCAGCCCCGTATCGCATGGACCTTGCCCTCACCTATCGCTGCAACAACGACTGTGCTCACTGCTACAACGCCCGGGAACGCGACTTCCCCGAGTTTGACACTTCCTATTGGAAGCGCGTGCTGAGCCGCTTGTGGCAGCTGGGTGTGCCCCACATTGTGTTCACCGGCGGCGAGCCAACTTTGCGATCCGATCTCCCGGAACTGATCGCTCACGCCGAATTGTTGGGGCAGATTACTGGCCTGAACACCAACGGGCGCCGTCTCACCGATGAGCGCTATGTCCAGGAACTCGTGAACGCGGGCCTGGATCACGTGCAGATCACGGTTGAATCCAGTTCCGAACAAACCCATAATCAGATGGTGCGCTCCGGTGGCGCTTTCAAGCAGACCGTACACGGCCTTCAGAATGCACTTGCCTCGCCGCTCTTTGTGATGACTAACACGACGATGCTGCGCACCAACCTGCACACGCTGCCGGCGACGCTTGATTTCCTCGCGGAGCTTGGGGTCCCCACGATCGGACTGAACGCGCTGATCTATTCCGGTCATGGCCTTACGGTCGGTACGGGCCTCGCCGAGGCAGAATTGCAGCCGTTGCTGGACCTGGCCACAGCGAAGACCGCCGCGCGCGGCCAGCGCCTGATTTGGTATACGCCCACCCAATACTGCGAATTCGATCCCACGCAGCACAATCTGGGGGTTAAGGGCTGCACGGCCGCACTGTACAGTATGTGCATCGAGCCGAATGGCGGCGTGCTGCCGTGTCAGTCGTACTACCACCCCCTCGGCAGTATTCTTGACGATCCCTGGGACGCCATCTGGAATCACGACCTGTGTGTCGGGCTCCGGGAGCGCCGCGATCTGCCCGCGAAATGCGGAGGCTGCTCGCTTCTGCCTGCTTGCGGGGGAGGCTGCCCGCTTCAGGCCTCCCACGCACCGGCGCAGGCCGTGCCTCTCGCAATCTAGCGTCCGCGTGTGAGGAGTCAGTATGGATGAATTCCAGTGGGTACGCGAATTTCCCGCCGCGATTACGGTTTGCGAACTCGGCGGGCGTCCTTCTCGAGATGAACGATCGTGCCGCCCGCACGCTGGAAAAAGATGGAGGCCGGGCACTGATCGGAAAGAACATCCTCGACTGCCATCCCGAGCCCGCACGTTCCAAGACCCAGGCCATGCTTGCGAACCACGAGAAGAACGTGTACACGATTGAGAAGGACGGCGTCAAGAAGCTGATCTTCCAGTCACCTTGGTACCGGAACGGCAGCTACGCGGGTTTGGTCGAGATCTCCCTGGAGATTCCATTCGAGCTGCCGCATTTTGTGCGCTCATAGGTCTGGCACTGGAGGGAACCATGCAGCGATTTTTCAACTTCACAAAAGTGCAACCCATCCCTGCCGGGGTATATCAGAAACAGTCCGGTCCCGAGGATCACCCACCCTATCGCGTCCACTTGCGTCTTCAGCCGGATGGCTCGGGTGTGATGGTCCTGAACGCATCCACGGTTCTGCACCTGAACCCGACCGCTGCAGAGTGCGCCTATCACTTCATCAAGGGGTCCGGCCCTGAAGTTGCCGCCCGCGAAATCGCGGCGCGCTATCGCGTGAGCAAAGCAACTGCCCTTGCTGATTTTCGCGGCTTCGCTGATCGTATGGAGACCCTGGTTACCACTCAAGATCTGGATCCGGAATCGTACCTGGACTTCGACCGCGTTGCGCCGCACTCCGCCCATCTCACAGCCCCTTTGAGACTTGACTGTGCACTCACGTATCGTCTTCCCGCCGGCACGCAGGCGGCGTACGCTCCGACCAGGCGGGTCGACCGTGAGCTGGAGACCGCCGAGTGGTTTCAGATCCTCGAGAAAGCCTGGCAGGTTGGCATTCCCCACGTCACCTTCACAGGTGGTGAGGCGACGCTGCGCGACGATCTTGTCGATCTGGTCGCGCGGGCGGAGGCCATCGGCCAGGTCTGTGGTCTTCTCACCGACGGATTGAAGTTGGCAGACAAGAAGTATCTCGACAGCTTGTTGCAGGCCGGGCTTGATCATATTCTCTTGATGCTGCAACCCGGTCGGGATGCTTCCTGGGCCGCACTCGACGCCATCCTGCCGGAGGACATCTTCGTTACCGTACATCTCACGGTGTCTGCCGACAACGCCCGTGATGCCGGCGCATACCTCGAACGCCTTGCGTCTGCGGGAGTGAAATCGCTTTCTCTCACTTTCGCGGATTCGGACGTTCCAAGTTCCAACCTGCTTGATAAGGCCGCGTCGCTGGGATTGGCGCTGAAGTACGATTTGCCGGTCCCATATTCTGCTGATCATCCCGTCGCCCGGGAAACACAGCAGGATTTCACTCCGAGCGGCGCAGGAACCACTTGGCTCTATGTCGAGCCGGACGGCGACGTTCTGCCGGCGCAAGGGATGCCTGACACTGTACTGGGCAACTTCCTGCGCGACCCTTGGGAAAAGATCTACCGCCACTAATCTGATCCGCGGAAAGCCCAGCTGTTCTGAGCGTCACAGCCCTTCGATCCCGGCCCGCAAGAAGCGCGCTCTTGGAATGGCGTGATACCGTTCCAGTGGACCCGCCGCGAACAGTAAGAATAGCGTGTTCAAGCGCCGCGAACCTCTCACGCGCCTTCCGCAACCAACCCGTTCGCTGCAGTGCGAGTGCTCGTAGCGCATCTCCGATAGTCCCGATACCCGGGCATGCATACCCGTTACCTACAGCAGGCCGCTTGGACGCGGCAGATCCGGTCCTACCTTCTCCAACACGCAGACCTGCAAACGGCGCGGCGTGTACTCGAGGTTGGCTGTGGCACCGGGGCGGTTCTGAGCGACTACGCTGTCGCCCAGGCGGCTGCGCGGGTCAAGCACCCATCAGTTCTACGGCATCGATCTATCCGTGGATGCATTGGCGCAGTGTCGCGTTAACGCGCCTTCGGCCATTCTCGCCCGTGCCGATGCGCTCGCCCTGCCGTATCCAGATGCGGTCTTCGACATCACATATTGCCACTTCTTGTTGCTATGGGTGAAGGATCCACTCCGGGTCTTGCGCGAGATGAAACGCGTCACTCACGGCCACGTACTCGCCCTGGCGGAGCCCGACTATTCCGGCCGCATCGATCAACCGGATGAACTTGCCCCGCTGGGACAACTGCAAACCCAGGCATTGCGCGACCAGGGTGCGGACGTTTCGCTGGGCTCGCGTCTTCCAGACCTCTTCGCCGCCGCCGGCATCCGCATGCGTGAAGCCGGGGTCATCAGACCGTGGCCTCAGGCCGGCGGTGTTCCCGCGGATCTGGAGGCCGAATGGAACACCCTGCAGCAGGATGTCGGGAACCGTTTGTCGCAGGTTGACTTGCAGAGATATCGCCGTCTCGATGAGCGCGCTCGCGCCGCCGGAGAACGCCTCCTCTATGTTCCGACGTACTTTGCTTGGGGTCAGGTATAATGCCGTCGAACCTTCTGGGAGACTAACTTGGAAAGCTCTGCAAATCAGCCCGCCGAGGAGTCTGCGGTGCAACACAGCCGCGGCGCCCTCGTGGTGGCGCAACCTTCTTGATCTGTTGGAAACGGTTGTTCTGGCCGTCGTTCTGTTCTTGGCCATCAACGCGGTTTCTGCCCGTGTCCGCGTCGATGGATTAAGCATGTTGCCGACCCTGCAAGACGGCGAATTTGTTCTCGTCAATCGTCTCGCCTACCGCCTGGGATCGCCTACGCCCGGCGACATTATTGTCTTTCGATCTGTCAACCAGGCGGATCTGGATCTCATAAAGCGCATCGTAGGCACACCGGGAGACAGTATTCTGATTGGAGACGGCAAGGTCGTCGTCAACGGCGTCACGCTTAACGAGCCGTACATTAACGCCGCCCCCCGCTATAGCGGGCATTGGAGCGTGCCTGATGGTTATCTATTCGTCCTGGGCGACAATCGGAATGACTCGTCCGACTCGCACGCCTGGGGTTTGCTGCCCATCAACAACGTCATTGGCAAGGCCATGCTGATCTATTGGCCGCCTCCCGAATGGGCTATGATTGATCACGTCAAGATTGCAGCGGCTGCACCTTAGAGGTATGCATGTCTGAAAATCCAGCTCCCGAGCAACCCCCTGGTCCGTTTCCCTGCGAGGAATGTCAGGCCGGCGTGATGCGCCTGCGATTCATTACCTACTTCGCCTGGCTTGGGGAGGAGCTCGTCCTCGTTCCGAATTTTCCCGCCTGGATTTGCGATGTCTGTGGCCGCCGGGATTACGATGATAAGTCTCTTGCGTGGCTGGGCACGCTGCTCAATCCGGATGCCGGCACCTCCCCGAACTCCGCCCCGCACGATACGCGCCGGAGCCATCGCCCCCCGGCCCGGCCTTCCGCGCGTTCCTGAAGAACGTATAGAAACAGATTTCCGATGGGCGGTCGCGACCGTCAACTTGACCGGCCCACGGCCGGATGATAAAATCCGCCCGCTTGGCTGACATGACAGGCCTTCGCACTGCCCCCATCGTCTAGAGGCCTAGGACGCGACCCTTTCAAGGTCAAAACTGGAGTTCGAATCTCCATGGGGGCACTTCTCGAAAACCTGAGAGCGCCAACAACAAGCCCGCCGGATTCGGCGGGCGGTCCTTTTTTCGTGATTCCGTATGTTCGTCAGGCGACGTGGATCAGCCAACAAACCTGAACATCGACCTGTAGGGGATCAGCATCAGAAATCCGACCGCAATCAACACTTCGCCGATCACCACGCCCGTCGCCTGCCACGGGCCGAAGTACGGAACGCCCGGAAGCGGTTGCGAGCCCATTCCGAAAACGTCGGCCATGCCGGCAAACACCGAGATCACATAGCCGGTACTTACGAGGCGCAGGCCGATATCGGCCACAATTGTGCGGCCTCGTCCGTTCCATAGCGCCAGCAGACCGACTCCTCCGCCCAGGCAGATGAGCCCAAGCCCAACCAGAAACACGGCCAGCTGCACAAAGCCGACGACTGGGCTGCGATCCCAGGAGAACCACTCCGGTTTCGCTCCGATGGTGAACACGAGGAACCCGACCACGCTTGTTACCAGGCCTGCGCGGAGGCGGGTGTCGGAGGGCTGGGACGCCGCCGCTTGTCCGCCGGAGGCTGCATTCTGTTCAACGGATTTGTTCATGCTGCCTAAGACGGGAGGTTGGCTTTCAATAACCGATACCAGTTGAGTCCCAGGATGTTGGCCGTGTCGGTCTCCGTGTAACCCCTGGCTTCGAGCAGCGGCACAAGCTTCTGCAGATCGGCAACTGTGTCGATTTCTGGCGGCACGGACTGTACTCCAAAACCCCCATCAAAATCCGAGCCGATCCCGGAGTGCAGCGAGTTGCCTGCTAGCTGGCACACGTGATCGATGTGCGCGGCAAACACATCCAGTGGAACTTCTTCGCGTTTCGAGGCCTTGTTGCGCGCCCAGCCGCTCTTCAAGAAGCTGTTCACCGCCACGTTTCCGATGATGCCGCCTCTCTCGATGATTCTCTGAAGCAGATTGTCCGCGTAGTGCCGGTTCGTCGGAAAGTCCGGTAGCAGGGCCAGGCAGTTCACGTGACTTGCCACGATGGGTCCCTCGTAGAGATCAAGCGCCTCCGCGGCCGACCGCTCATCCATGTGACTCAGATCCAACACGAAGTTATAGGCGGCCATCGCCTTTAGCAGCCGACGGCCGTCCTCGCTCAGGGGACCTGGTTCCCTCGTGCCGCCCGCGTAGCGTGTGCCGGCCCATGCGAGCCCGATCAGGCGCACACCGCGCTCGTGCCATTCACCAAGTTCGTCTACGCTTCGAATGCCGTCGGCGCCTTCCATCAGCACAACGAGCCCCACCGGGTTGCCTTCGGCGGAAGGATCGCTCCATCCGCTCATGTGCGAATCCAACTCGCCCAGATTTCGTGATCAGGCGGAAATGGTCCGGTTTGGTCTCGGCCAACTGATGGTACAAATCGAGTTGCTGGGCATACAGCCGATGCGCTTCATCCGGGTTCGAGTAGCACAGATTGTCCCAGGCGCCCTCTTTGGATCGACTTGGCGCCGCAAACAAGGTGGCGAATACGATCGCCACCCGGCCCCGTTGATAGTCGGGCCACCCGATGAGCGTGTCTCCGTTCCGCTCCACGGCCGCACTTCCCCGCTCACGCAAGCGCGTCTCGGCCGCGGCCACCGTATAGTCCCGGCCGAAGCTGAGCATGTTCCAGGCTAGATCACAATGGGCATCAATGATGATGGGCATCAGCATGAAAAAGCGCACCCCCCGGTGCGCTCTCCCTTTCGTCGCCTATTCTTCGGTGTCCTGCTCAGGCTCGTTGTCCTGGTCAGGCTCCTCATCCGGCGGCGATTGACCGAAATCCTCGATGAGCTTCTTGTAGTCCTTGTCGGCGTAGGCGCCCGAATCGACCTTCCGCAGGCTCAAGCCGATCCGATGCTGTTCGGGATCGATCCGGACGATCCGCAGCGTGCACACTTCGCCTTCCTTGAGCACTTCCTTCGGATGCTCGATGCGATGATCCGCCATCTCCGAGATATGGATCAAACCCTCAATATCGCCTTCCAGTCTGGCGAACGCGCCAAACTTGGTCAGCCGCGTGACCACCCCTTCGACCAGCTGACCCACGGTGAATTTCTCCACGCGGGATTTCCATGGATCATCGGCCAGAGCGCGCAATGAAAGCCCGATGCGCTTCTTTTCGCGGTCGATGTTGATTACTTTGACCTTGACTTCCTGCCCAACTTCGAGCACCTCGCGCGGATGCTGCACGCGTTCCCACGACAGCTCCGACAAGTGCACGAGGCCATCAGCCCCATTGATGTTCACAAAGGCACCAAAATCCGAAAGGCTGGTCACCCGCCCGTCGTACACCTTGCCGAGTTCGAGTTCCTCGATCACGCGTTCCTTGATCGACTGACGGGACTCCGACGAGGCGGCTCGCTCGGAGAGAATTAACCGCCTCCGGTCACGGTCAACCTCGATGATGCGCACGGAGATCGGCTGCCCGACCATCTTCTGCCATCGCTGTTCGGGAGTGTCTCCGACGGCCTGCGCCCGCCTGCCGCCGCTGATCTGGGAGGAAGGCACGAACCCTCGCAGCCCGCCGACCATGGCGATTAGCCCGCCCTTGTTGAATCCAACAATGCTGCTCTCGTAGACGCGGTCCTCCTCCTGCATCTTCTCCACGGTCTCCCAGGACATTTGCTCCTGGGCCCGCCGCAGCGACAGGACCACGTTTCCGTTTTCATCCTCGGGATTCTGAACGTAGACCGGGATTTCCGCGCCCACTTGAAGCGCCGCACGGTCCTCTGGCGATAGCTGCTCCAGTTCACGTGACGAGATCACGCCTTCTGATTTTGCCCCGATACTGACCAGGATTTGGGAAGGGCCAACGCTTGCAATCATGCCCTGGCGGATTTCGCCAGCCTTCGGCATGTCCACATTCAATTCTTCGTTGGCGAGTAGCGATTCCATGCTCTGCGAGCCCTGGTCTCCCTGCTGGCTGACATCACTCCCCTGAGGTTGCAGGGTTTCGTTCGATTCCGTCACTTGTTGACTCCGGTAGGTAAGAAGTGGGGCGAATTATAAAGGCTATTCAGGAAGTTGACAACCCTCCCTGCCGTCACCGTGGAGAGCGTCTGGACCTCCGTATCTGCGCCGTCAAAGATCCCACGCGCTATATGTGCTCTTTCTAGTCCGTTCTCCGCGTCCTTGCAGCTCACTGGTATATAATGTGGCCCGGAGAAAAGATGCCTGCGATCTATCCTTTTACCGCGATAGTGGGTCAGGAGCGGATGCGCCGTGCCTTGATCCTTAATGCCGTTGAGACTCGCATTGGTGGTGTTCTGATTCGAGGTGAGCGCGGCACCGCCAAATCCACCGCCGCCAGGGCACTGGCCGCCCTGCTGCCACAAGTCAAGGTGGTTGACGACTGCCGTTTTGGTTGTGATCCGGACAAGCCCTCGACGTGGTGCACCGAGTGCCGCGAGCGCTTTGCTGTCGGCAACGGCCCGCTGCCTTTTCATGAACGCACGACGTCGTTCGTGAATCTTCCGGTCAGTGCGACCGAGGACCGGGTGGTCGGCACGTTGGACATTGAGCAGGCCATCCAGAAGGGCGAACGGCACTTTGACGCCGGCGTCCTGGCAAATGCAAATCGCGGACTCCTGTATATCGACGAGGTCAATCTCCTCGACGATCATGTCGTCGATGTTCTGCTCGATTCTGCTGCCATGGGTGTCAATGTCGTGGAGCGCGAGGGGATCTCATTCTCCCACCCCGCCCGTTTCATCCTGGTTGGCACGATGAATCCCGAGGAAGGCGAACTGCGCCCCCAGCTCTTGGATCGCTTTGCTCTGTCGGTGGACATCATCGGCATCCGCGAGCCACGCGAGCGCGTCATGATCATGGAGCGCAACCTGGCCTTTGAGAGTGACCCGGAAGCATTCCGCGAGCAATGGCTGCCCAAAGAGCAGGAAGTCTCGCGACAGATTGAACGCGCCCGCGTGCTCTTGGACCAGGTGAAGCACTCCAGCCGGGATCTGCTCTCCATTGCCGCCTTGACCGCCTCGTTGAATGTCGACGGCCACCGCGCCGATTTGGTCATCCTCAAGGCCGCCCGGGCGCAGGCTGCTTATGAGGGCAGGACTGCCATCAACGATCACGATATCGCCCTGGCAGCCGAACTCGCATTGCCGCATCGCATCAAACGCACGCCCTTCCAACAGGCGGAGATAACCTCGGATCAGCTTCAGGAACGCATTGAACAGCTGGCGGGTCAATCCGCGCCCAGCGACGAGACCGAGCAGCACGAGCCCGAAAAGGCCCAGCCGCAGGAAAAAAAAACTTAAGACTCGAGGACGAAGTCCACGAGAATGAGCAGCAGGCGCCGCCGGAGGCCATGCCTCAGGACGTCTTTGCGCACACCGATGCCAAGTGGTGGGAAGGCGGCCAGAAGATCAAGACCGGCGAGACTTTTCGTCCGCGCCGGCTGAACACTCCCCTCGACAAGCTGGCCCGCAAGCAGGCCGGCCGGCGTTCGCTGACCCGCACAGAACGCAAGCACGGACGCTACATCAAGGCGCGTCCCGCCAATAACAAGCTGGATGACATCGCCTTCGACGCAACCTTCCGGGCTGCCGCACCTTTCCAGCAGCGCCGCATCGAACGACGGAAAAGAATCGCCTTCGCAATCGACAGGGCCGACCTGCAGCGCAAGGTTAGGGTAAAGCGCGTTGCCAACCTGGTTCTATTCCTGGTCGACGCCTCGTGGTCCATGGCCGTGGCCGAGCGTATGAACGCCACCAAAGGCGCCATTCTCTCCCTCTTGACGGACGCCTATCAGCGCCGCGATCGTGTGGGTTTGGTCGTGTTTCAGAAGGATCGAGCCACGCTCGTCCTGCGGCCCACCAACTCCGTGCTGCTGGCCCAGAAGGCGCTCATGGACATCCCAGTCGGCGGCAAGACCCCGCTATCCGCGGGTTTGCTGCTGGCTGCCGATGTGCTGAAGCACGAGAAGTACTCGCATCCGGAGATTGAGCCGCTATTGATCGTGCTGACGGATGGCGCTGGCAATGTCTCGCTCGGGACCCTGCCGCCTCAGGAGGAGTCTTATCGGTTTGCCGAATTGATTGCTGCCGAACATGTCCGCAGCATCGTCATCAACATGGAGCATGCGGCCTTTGATCAGGGGTTGGCCCAACTGCTCGCCAAGCATCTCAAGGCCCCATGTTTCGCCTTGAGCGAGCTAAAAGCAGAGAATCTCTACCACGCCGTCAAGCACGAGATGGCCTCCCCCACCAAATAAGGCGGCGGCCCTGCGCTTCGCAGCCACGCGGGCAAAATCCAGCCCTCGGTCCCTACGATGGCGCCCCGACCCGCGCATTCGGGGTCGCCGCGCCATTCCCTCGGGCATCACGCAGCCTGCAGGTAAGTCTGTCGCAGCACATCGATTGGCTGGCGCGTTCCGCTGGCGTCTTCGTAGAACCAGTGCTCCCAGCCATTGCACGGTGCGCCGCTCAATTCTCTTCCCACTTGATGGATGGATCCCACGCTGCCTTGGCATTGAATGGCCCCGTCGGCGCGCACCTTGGCCGTAATATCCCCGCCCTTTCCAAAGTACAACACCTGGTCCGGCCGCACAAGTCCTGCCTCCAACAATCTGCCGAATGGCACGCGTGCCCGCCCGCGTGGCGAGGGAAAGACGTAGATCTCCTCGGAGAACAGTCCGGCATCTACGGCCGCGATCCGCTGCCTGGCGAGTTCGGCATAAGCGGGCTCCCGTTCAATCCCGATCCAGCGCCTTTGTAGCTTCTTGGCTACAACGCCGGTGGTGCCCGTTCCAAAGAACGGGTCCAGCACGATATCATCGGGATTCGAACTCGAAAGGATCACGCGGTACAACAAGGCCTCCGGCTTCTGCGTTGGGTGAGCCTTTGTCCCATGCACGCGCAGCCGTTCTTTGCCGCTGCAAACGGGGATTACCCAATCGCTGCGCATCTGCAGGTCTTCGTTCAGTGCCTTCATGGCATGGTGGTTGAAGGTGTATCGGGCCCCCTTCTTCTTCTGTGCCCAGAGCAGCGTCTCATGAGCGTTCGTAAACCGGACGCCCCGGAAATTCGGCGTGGGGTTCGACTTGATCCAAACAACGTCGTTCAGGAACCAGTACCCAAGGTCCTGCATGATCGCACCCACCCGATAGATATTGTGATACGAACCGATTACCCAAATTGTGCCGTGGTCCTTCAAGACTCGCCGGCAGGCAGAGAGCCACTGGCGCGTGAAATCGTCATAGGCTGGCAGGCTCTCGAATTGATCCCAAGCCTCATCCACGCCGTCCACACGCGTCATGTTTGGTCGATATAGCTCTTGCGAGAGTTGCAGATTGTAGGGCGGGTCGGCAAAGATCAAATCTACCGATTTTTCGGGCAGAGAGCCGAGTAGTTCGATCAATTCCCCTACGAGCACCTGGCCCACCGGCAGCTTCCGCCCCAACAGAACGGCTTCGCCTGGCTCCAAAGCGCCTCGGACGCTCGGTCCTCGGACTGGACCGGACGGCTGGTTGGCCCTATCGGGCGAGGGCCTCCTCGCTCTAAGCAGGCGGGTTATCCAGCCGAACGCCATGGCCTCGAACTGTGTCAATGTAGGGTTGCTCGGGATCGAGTGCGCTGAGCCGGTCGCGGAGGCGTCGGATCAGGGCATCCAGGGCTTGATCTGAAACGCCCGCCGCCTGCTCGTCGCCCCATACGGCCGTGACCAGATTCATCCGACTGATCACTTGTCCTTGGTTTTCATACAAAAGGGACAGGAGCCGGAATTGCTGCGCCGAAAGTGGTGGCACGACCTGCTTCTGGTCGACCCACACGCGGCGTGACTTGGAATCCAGCACCAACCGGCCCGGTCTGCCCATGCCTTCGCCGAGTGGCAGCGTCGCATCGGATGTGAAGAACAGGAAACCCTGCACAAAGCTGATCTGCACGGCATCCCCGTCTTGAAGGATCACCGGGGAACTCAACTCAGCGCCATTGTGGTGCGTGCCGTTCTTGCTGCCCAGGTCCTCCAGGATGATCCCCTCCGGTGTCGGAGTGAGCCTTGCATGATAGCGCGACACTTGCCTGTCCGGAATCACAACGTCGCAGGTCGCATCCCGCCCCAAAATCATCGGCCGGCTCACGGACCAGCGCTGCCCCTTGAGCGGGCCTTCCTCGCCAACGAGCATCGGGTACTCTTCGGTACGCGGCATGCACTGCCTTGTGGCTGGAAGCCTCCGCCAACATCCGCACGGCCTGTCAGGGCTTCGCAGGCAACTGTAGTCTATCTGGAGGATAGAAGCTGCTCTCGATCCTGGAGACATTGACCGATCGGCCGCAAAGCAACCGTAAGGTCGGTTCGTCAACAACGGATCAAGAAAGCCATTTATAATATAGCATAAATCCGCTTGCTGTGCAGAATCGACGCCGAGAGCACTCGCACAGCGGCCACTTGTCGAAAGCTATAGCAGAACGCCGTAAGTACTCGGCGCCACGGAATCCTCGGAGACTATGGTCGCGTTTCTCCGAAGCATCCTGTTGCCGCGTCCTCGCGTGAACGGAGAAGATGTCCGCCTCTTTGAAGAGTCAGGAAATCCTTAGGGAGCGCTACCGCATCCGCGAACGAATTGGGCAGGGCGGCGCCGGCGCGATCTATCTGGCGGATGACCTCCGCCTGGAAGGACGCCTCTGCGCGCTTAAGGAGGTTGAGTACGACCGCAGCCTCACCGAGAACATTCGCGAGGAGGCACGCCAGCAGTTTCTTCGCGAGGCAACGATCCTGGCGCGCTTCGATCACCCCAACCTCCCGAAGGTATCGGACTTCTTCTCCAAGGGCTTCCGCGATTACCTCGTCATGGATTATGTCCCTGGGGATGATCTGCGTACTCGGATGATGGAGGCCCGCCGCGCGGGCAAGTTTCTCGCCGAAACGGAGGTCCTGGGGTGGGCCCGCCAACTTGCCGACGCGCTGACCTACCTGCACAGCCAGGAACCTCCTGTGGTGCACCGCGACATCAAGCCCAGCAACCTTAAGATCACGCCTGCAGGCGTCTTAAAGCTGGTCGATTTTGGCCTGGTCAAGATCATGGCACCCGACCAGGAGATGACCATCACCGTCATTCAGGGCCTGGGGACCGCCCTCTACACGCCTCTGGAACAGTACGGCAGCGACGAAACGCACACGGATGCGCGCTCAGACATATACGCTTTCGGCGCAACCCTCTACCACCTTTTGACGAATGAGCCGCCCATCGACGCGCGCAGGCGCTTCATTCAGCCCTCCAGCCTGGTCGCGCCGCGCCAGATCAATTCGTCGCTGGCATCCAGGACCGAGAGGGCCATATTGTGGGCGATGGCGCTGCATCCGGATGATCGGCCGCAGTCCATGGAAATTCTCACCAGCTTCCTGTTCGGCGGCGGCAACATCCTGACCCGGCCTCGGCCGTCTCAGGTCGGCAGCGAACCCCCGCCGCCGGAAGTCTTTGCCTCCCGCGCAGACTCGATCGTGGCTTGGGCCGCAGCCAGCCTGCTGCTCCTCAGTCTCATTGCTACTTTGATACGCTAGGATTGGAGATGCGCCGGAAAGGCGGCCCGTGGGTCTAGCCCGCAGTCCTTGTGGACCACCGCCACCATAGCCAGCCGGCGCCCCACCCTGCAAACAGCCCTAGGGTAGCCAACACGATAATCCCGCCCATGCCATTGGTTGTGGCAAACGGCACGCCGCCTGGCAAACCTAGCGCCATGTAATTGTACGGAATCAAGCCACCCGCAACCGCCAGCAGCCCCCAGCGCAGTCCCCAACTGGTTCCAGCCATTCGATTCCCTGCCAGGCCCGCCAGGGAAGCGCCCACGAACAGAAGCAGGACAGTGAGCAGCCAGGCCGAAAAGCGCAAGCTGCCTCCCGGCGAGATGAACTCGCTTTCGATCGCCACGGCCGTCGGCTCGACCGGCGACTCAGCCTGCGGCGTCAGTTGCGGCACGATGACCGTGACGGCCGCAGGGGCGCCGGCACTGGATACATCCATTTGCAGGACGTCCGATACGCGGGCTGGATCGCTCGTCGCCTTGATCTGAAGCAAGCCGGGCTTGTCCAGGCCAAAAGAGACGCGCGCGATGCCTTGCGAGGTCGTGGCCTGCGCCTGCTGCAAGATGCCGCCGCCCTCCCCCGTCAGGTTCATCGAAAATTCCACGACGGTCCCATCGGGCACCGGCTGACCGTTGTGATCCTTGATCATGCCGGTGCGAATACCGATTGTGTCTCCGATTTTGAAGAGCGGCACTTCTGTTGGTGGAGGCGTTGGAGCACCAGAGGACGTGGGCGCTTCCGGCAGATCGAGGGCGAGCGAGATCACTTGGTTCGGATCTGGCGCCGTAATCGATATGAGGTCGTATCCCAGCCCCGGCACTGACACCGGAGGCGCTCCGCTGGGCGTGATTTCTTGGAAGAGCAACCGCGCCGCGACTTCAATGAACGGCGGCTGCTTGCTGTACAGGGCATAGTACGCGGTCAATCGCGAGATGTCCGTCGCGTCCAGGTAGTAGGGCGCGCCGAAGGCGAACAGGATCACGCGTTTGTCGCGCAGCAGATCCTGCTGCTCGGCGAGGAAATTACTCACCAACTGTGCTTCGCCGCTGTTGTTGTTGGCAAGCGCAAAGACCACCCAGCCGGCGGCCGTCAGATCATCGGCTAGGTAGGGCGGATTTTCTCCGGCCAGATAGCTCGCCGCGTCGCCAAAAGAGTACGACGACAGGCGAAAGGACGATGTCTGATTGCCGCCCTCGGGTCCGTACAGCGCCACGATCGCATGCTGCAGCGCATCGACCGGCAGACCGGCTGTGTTCTCGCAGGTACTGCACTGCTGAGCCTCTGAGGCGTCGGTGAAAAAGAGGATGCGGTCGCGGACCTTGGGCGGAGCCTGCAAGACCGACGCCAGATCTTGCGCGCTCGGGCTTAGCAGAGTGGCGGCTTTGCTGGCCACATCCAGCGTCACTTGCTGGGATCCTCCAATGCTGCTGGCGTCCCCCGTGGCGCGCAGCACGGCGCCAATCGAGAATGCTCCAAACATGCGGTACTTCAACGTCAGGATTCGCAAGACCGAGGCATCCACAGTCTGGGCGAAGGCAGGATCCTCCCGATACTTCTTTGAAAAGAAAGTCAGGATTTCCAGGACCGTCTGATAGTTGTCCGGTGCATCGCTGGAAACGATATTGCCGAGGTACAGCAAGTCATTCCCCGCCACAAAGGCGTCGCGCGCAACGGTCCTCGCAGGAAAATCGGTGCCCGAAGAATAGAACTGCCGCACGGCCTTCGTGCCGAGATTGTCGCTCACGACCACGCCCCCGCCCGCCCGCCACTTCGCAAATGCGTCCAGGCTCAGGATGGATGCCAGGGCTTGGGCATCGAAGCTCACCGGCTTGGTCGTCGCCCGTATGTTGCCCTGAAAGCCTTGATACCGAATGTGCGAGACCAATAGGCCGTCCGCCGCCCCCTCCGGTGCCGCGGCTCCTCCCGTGACGGCAAAGAACGGTGCCAGCTCAATTTGCTTGAGCTGCTCCAGACTCTTTCCGTACGGTGGCAACTTCCTGATCGCTTGATCGGTCCGCGCTGCCCCGTCCCGGGAAATGCTTCGGCACCACCGCCAGCCGTCCGCCGGAACCCTGATGCAGCCCGCGGACGTAGGCGCCGCCCAGCACACCCACCCAATATGGATCTCCACCAAACACGCTCGCCCCCAGGTCGTTGCCTGGCGTGCCGCTTGGGTTCTCCAATACGTCCAGGTTTGGGCCAAAGTACATGTTGATTCCGATCCCGGAAAGCTCCTGCCCCGCGACCGTTCCGACTTTCTCTGCCAGGTCCGGGCTCCATGTGGCGCCAATCGCCAGCTCGGATGGCAGCGGCGTGAGCCCTGTAAGGATCTGATCGCCCGGAGGGCCGTCGCCGTCTTGAGAGGTTGCGATGAAGACGGGTATGTACGCGTGCGGCGCCGCGGCGCCGGTTGTTGGATCCACCGGAGGGTGCAGCGCACTTGACCATTCCAGCTCTTGCAGATTGCGCGTCAAAGTGCTCGCCGCTTGCACGGTGTCGGGCGCGCCCACAAAGTTGTCGTTGCCTGCCAGCAGCACCACGCCGCCTACATGCCGGTTGACAATCAGATCGTGGATCTGAGATTCTTCGCCGGTGTCGGTTCCCGTGAAGGTCACAAGGAAAAGCTGACCCACACGCTCCTCTGGAGTCATCTGATCGAAGAGCTGCTGCACCGCCGGTGGCGTTGTCGGCACCGGCGTTGTCTGGGCCTCGCCGGTCACATTGATGGTGCTCAAGCACAGCCCGCATAACGTCATTGCCAAAGCAATACGTCTCAGTTCCATGATTCGCCGGCGTATTTTGCGGTCAATGCGTCGAAGATCTGGCCCTCGATATTTCCGCCCGTAACGACGATCAAGCACGGCCTCGCAGTGATCGTCCCATCCAGGATCGCCGCCAGCCCAACCGCCGCCGAGCCCTCGATCCTCTCTCCGTAGCTCGACCACGCATACGCAATGGCCTTCGAAATCGACTCTTCCGAAACGACGATCATGTCGCGCACGAATTGTCGCAGCATGGGAATAGTGACCGAGTCTTCGTCGATCGCACCGCTTAACCCCTCCGCCAGCGTTGGACCGTCCTCCACGCCCTTCTGTGTCCCACGGTGAAACAGGCTGTGTGTGAATGCGGACGCAGCCGGCTGAACGCCTACTAGCCGAGGCGGCTGATTTAGGCGTGCCAACACGACGCCGGCCGAACTGATCAGTCCTGCCCCGCCGGTGGGCACAATCCAATCGGCGATTCTCCCGGAGTCGAGGTCTCGGCCGGTTGCATCCCGCGTCATGGAGTCCAATTGGCGCAGGATTTCCATGAATAGTGTGCCTTGGCCGGCGATCACCTGGGCATCGTTGTATGGCGAGACGAACACCTTGTGTTCCGCTTGTGCGTACTCCTTTGCGGCCAGCTCCGTTTCGCCGTATCCACCTTCGACAAAATGCACTTGGGCCCCAAGGCTCCGCATGCGGTCCACTTTGCTGGGCGCGGCCTGGACAGGTACGAAGACTTCAACGCGGGCGCCCGTAATTTGCCCCGCTAGGGCCACCCCTTGGCCGTGGTTTCCAGCCGACACCGCAACCAATCCTGCCTGACGTTCCCAGTCCTCTAACCCCAGAACCTTGTTCAGCGCCCCCCGTGGCTTGAACGAACCGGTCACCTGGTGGTTCTCCCACTTGAGATACAAGCCTCTTTGCTCATCGTGTGTGAGCGGCGTCTGTACTATGTAGGGCGCGATGCGCTCCTCTGCTTGCTCAAACCATTCGTAGGGAATCACGGCCGGCTCCCCAGTGCGCTGACGGCCATGCCAGGATCATCAGTCAAAATACCATCCACGCCCCATTCTGCGAGAAGCTTCATCTCCGCGAGTCCGTTGACCGTCCAGACAAGCAACTGCCGCTTCAGCCGGTGCACTCGCTGGACTTGCTCGCGGCCCACATCCGTGAAATGCGCCTGCAGCGCTGCGAAATCACCGAACGAGAATCCAAAGGACCGCGCCCAGGCGCCCCTCCATCCTGGCCGCGCCAAAAGACTGCGCGGCACCGCTGGCAAGAGCCGCCTGGCCTGCCATAGATTGGACGGCAGGAACGACGAGAAAATCACGCCTTCCTGCACGGAGTGTTTCCGCACAAGTTCGCAGACCCGCTTGGCGAGCGCATCCCACGGCCGGTCGTAGTTCTTCAGCTCCACATTGATCAGTAGTTTCTTTCCAAAGGCCTCGAACACTTCATCCAGAAGCGGAATCTTCTCGCCGGAAAATTTCTCGGAGAAGTAACGTCCGGCATCCAGGGCCCGCAGCTCCCGGACCGTGTGACTCGAAACGCTCCCGGTGCCATTCGTCGTCCGCTCAAGCTGATTGTCGTGGAAAACGACTACCTGGCCGTCCGCACTGAGCCTGGCGTCAAGCTCGATAGCTCGGGCACCGTCGGCCTCCGCCATCCGGAACGAGGCCAGCGTGTTTTCTGGTGCGTGAGCGGAGGCGCCGCGATGTGCAAAGATAATCGGACGCGGCAGACTCCTGAGCATCCGCCAATTATACAGTGGCCCTCGTCTGTCGTTTCCGTGTCAGCCCGCTGCAAGTTTGCACCGGCGGACCATGCAGAAACGTGTGAAAGCACAATTTCTGCGCTTCGGGTAAACTTCATGCAATGCGCAGCCGGGACGGCCTGCTGGTCGTCGGCTCACTCATCGCCGAGGGCTTCTGGGGCGCGCTACCGCGCTGGTGCCCGCGGCAGCAGCGGTGGCGAGTCTCTTCAAGCAGTTCGTTCAAGCGCCAAATGACGGGCGTTGCGCTGACTTTGTGAAGTCGCTTGACCAGAAGTGCGTCACGGGTGGGCTGGACATGTGGCCGGAGTGCCGTGCGTAATCAGGCGGAACGCCGGCGGTGGGAGATCGCTCCGAACATCACGCAAACGTCGCGGCCTCGGTTGAAGCCGCCGGCAAACGCGCCCGCACCCGGATGTCATATTGCGTATGCAGACGCTGACCTTTGGTCCACGAAGCCTCCGCGCCGCGGACCTCGGTAAAGGACGGGAATGCTGGATAACCTAATAAGTGCCATGCGGGCTGCCATTGAGGAAGTCAAGCAATGGCCTCAGAAAACAGTTCAGGTCTTCCATCACAATGATTCCGATGGGCTCTCGTCCGGCGCGATCCTGACGCGCGCTTTTGAGAGGCAGGGATTCAAGGTGCGGCGCTTCTGCTTGGAGAAGCCGTATCCTGCGGTCTTGAGCAAGGTGTTTCAACAGCAAGGCAGCCTCCTTGTCTTTGCTGATTTTGCCGGCCGAATTGCTCCCATGCTTTCAGATTTGAATCGTGGCAGAAATCTGACTCTGATCTTGGATCACCATGTCGCTGAACGTTCGACGGATCCAAGAGTCATCAATCTTGACCCCGATTTGTTCGGCCTGAAGGGCGACCGGGATATCTCTGCTTCGACGGCCTGTTATCTATTTGCGGTCACGATGGACTCTGCCAATCGAGACATGGCCGACATCGCGGCGGTCGGTGCCGTCGGGGACGGCTTCTTCGTGGACGGCCGCCTGGTCAGTCAGAACCGCGACGTGGCGATGGAAGCCGCCCGTCAGGGGCGGATCGAGATCCAGCAGCACGACGCCGGCGAACACTATCTCATGAAAGGTTCCAGGGGCAGCATGTCGGTAGCCGCGTTGGGAGACTATCTGGATGTCTTGGGAGGCGTGGGCTACTACCAGAAGGGGCCGGACATGGCAGTCCGGGTTTGCCTTGACGGACCTTCGGCAGACTCCGACCACATGGTGGAAGACCTGAAGGCCGTCAGGACCAGGGCGTTTGATGCGGAAATCGGCAGGCTCAAATCGGGAGAACTGAATCAGGCGCCGGATATCCAATGGTTTCACGTCCAGAAGCGCTTCTTCCCGATGGGCGTCAAGATGATTGGAGCTTTCTGTGATGCTATCCGGGAGACCGATCTGATTGATCCCCGGAAGTACCTCGCCGGCTTCCAGGTCATCCCTGATGAGATCCCTGGCTTTGATGACCTCTCGTTCAATGAGGTGAAGATCTCGATGAGGGTTTCACCGTATATGGAGGGCGAAATCAGGGCCTCCAGAGCAATGGGGCTCAACGTATTGCTTCCGGAGGCCACCACCAAACTCGGGGGCTTTTCCGATGCCTGCCACAGCCTTACTGCTGCCACCACCGTGGCTATCGGTAAGGAAGAACTGCTCATCGAAGAGATGGAAAAAATCTTGCAAGGAGGCTCACGTGGGTAGAGGAACGGGTTTTGGAAAGACAATCCTCATAGGGGACCAGTTTGTTCTGGAGGAGGTCCCGGCGATCGTTTCGGCGATCTCCTTCGAAACGGTGGCAACCGTGGAACGGACCACTGGCGATGGCTGGACCCTGGAAGACAACCGCATCGAAGTGCCGGGCTACAAGGACAAGAAGAAGGAGCAACAGGCGCGCTCGATCGACAGAATTCTCGAAGTCATGAAGATTGACGTCCACAAGGATCCCATCAAAATCACATATGGCGGCACGCTGCTGGCTGGCAGCGGAGTCGGCGCCAGTGCCGCGAGCTGCGTTTCGCTTGCCCGGGCACTGGATCAAGAATTCAAGCTCGGCTGTTCAATCGAAGAGATTAATCGGGTGGCCTGGCAGGGCGAATTTCCCTATCACGGTGTCGCCAGCGGCGTCGACAATACCGCCTCCACTTATGGCGGGCTTCTTCTCTTTCAACTCAAGGCCGGAGAACAGCACTTCGAAAAGATACCGACACCCAAACCGTTTGAGATCGTATTGGCCAACAGCGGCATCACGGCGAATACCGCCCTCCTGGATGAGGTCAGCGAGAAGCAGAAGCAGGCAGATCCGCAGCTCTTTGCCTCGCGCATGCAGACCATCACGTCCCAGGGCCGGGAAATGAAGAAGGCCCTTGAAGCTGGCGATTTGCCGGCCGTGGGCAAGATAATGTCCGACAATCACAAGGTTCTGTCCGACATGCAGTTTTCACACGAGACCCTCGACTATCTGTGCAAGTTGGCTCTCGAAAAGGGCGCCTTGGGGGCAAAGGTCACCGGAGGTGGTCGCGGCGGCTACATGGTATCCCTGACCCCCGGCAGGGAACTGCAGGAGGCCGTGGCCTCCGCCTTCGACAAGGAAGGCTACAAGGTTATCCGCGCCACGATTGGTGGCAGTTGACCGCCGCCATCACTTTGGCGCGCCGCACCGGCCTGCAGGTCGGGCCGCGTTGAACAGCCCTTCGCATCCGGATCGCTTTTTTTCCGGCTACGTCTTCGATTTGGACGGGACGGTCTATCTCGGCGAGTCCTTGCTTCCCACGGCGGGCGAGACGCTCGCGACCCTGCGGGCGCATGGCTCTCGTACGATCTTCATTTCGAACAATCCCACGCACAAACGTAGCGACTATTCCGACAAACTGACTCGCCTCGGGGTGCCGACACCCGTCGAAGATGTGCTCACTTCCACCTTGGTGCTTCTGGACTTTCTGCAGAGCCGCCTGCCGGGCGCCCGCCTCTTTGTCATCGGCGAGCAACCCCTTTGCGATGCCCTTGGCGCCGCTGGGTTTGAACTCGCCGACGACGCACAGAAGGTGGACGCGGTGATTGCCAGCTTCGATCGCACCTTTGTCTATCGCAAACTCCAGGTCGCCTTCGACGCCATCCGGGCCGGTGCGCGTTTCTTCGCCACCAACGCGGATCGCTATTGCCCGGTCCCCGGCGGGGGTGAGCCCGACTGCGCTTCCATCATCGCCGCCATCGAGGCTTGCACGAACACACGCGTCGAGGCTGTGGTCGGCAAGCCGTCCCACTTCATGATCGAGGCCGCTCTGAACTTGATGAAGCTCCCTGCGGGTGATTGCCTGATGACTGGCGATCGACTGGAGACCGATGTCTACATGGGCGACGCGGCCGGCATGTCCACCGCGCTAATGATGACCGGCACTACGACCGAGTCCGCCCTGCAGGCCTCCGCCATCCAGCCAACCTATGTCGTGCATCGATTGGGCGAGTTGTTGCCTTGAGCCGGCAACGCCCACCGCTGCTTGGTTTGGCAGTGAGCACAGCGTCAAGGGACCTCCACACGCTGGCCCCCATCGATTTCTCGACCTACATATCGACGAAGTATGCCTGAGCCGCGCGATCGATCAAGTCGGGCGTCATTTTCGGCGGAACACCCAGATATCCGGAAATGTCCAGGATTTGATCGCACAGGTCGCGTGGGTGCGACGCCCGCAGTTTGCGCTCGCGCTTGATGTAGTACTCCTGCAGTAGATAGGCTAGGCTTTGATCGTCGTATTCGATCTTTCTGTTCGCCGCCACCCTCCGGAAGATTTCCCTGTAGTCATCGAACGAGGGGTCTCCGATCTCCACCTTGTGCCGTAGGCGGCGCAGGAATGCTTCATCTACCAGATCGCGCGGCGGCAGGTTCGTCGCGAAAATCACCAGCACGTCAAAGGGAACTTCCACCTTCCTGCCCGTGTGCAGCCGCAGGTAGTCGACGCGACTTTCCAACGGCACGATCCAGCGGTTCAGCAGGTCGCGCGGTCTGGCCATCTGCCGTCCGAAGTCATCGATCAGCAGCATTCCACCGTTGGCTTTGACCTGAAACGGTGCTTCATAGTACTTGAGGGTATCGTCAAAGACCAGGTCCAGCCCCTCGAGTGTCAGCTCCCCCCCTGTAACGATAAATGGACGCTGGATTTTGACCCACCGCGGATCCCGGCGTGTGAGCGGCCGCCCGCTCGCCGTGAATGCACCCGGTACGTGCCCGTCGTCGGCAAGCTTGTGACTCACCGCGTCGTACAGCTTCACGATCTGCCCATCCAGGTACAAGGCCGCCGGAATGTACATGCTCTGGCTGAGCGCCAGGTTGCCAAAAGCGCTTGCGATGCTCGTCTTACCGTTTCCGGGCGGCCCGTACATGAATATCGATGTGCCCGAATTCAGCGCCGGCCCCAGCCGTTGGAACATCGTATCGGAGACCACGAGCTCGGACAGCAATTGCCGCACGGTCTGCGGGCTGACCTTCATCCGTCCGGCTTTCTGCTTGCGCACCGAGTCGTTGTATTCGTCGAGCGGCACCGGAGCCGCACCGGCATACTGGCTCCGCTCGAGTGCCTCGCGCGCCCTCACGTTGCCGGCGCCGGTGATACCGTACGTGTACACGCCCTCCCCCAGCCCCCCCTCCGACGACTTCACCTCGATCAGCTTCTCTTGTTTTAGCGCCATGAGCAGCTTGTCGGTAATGCCCGCAAATGGTAACGCCATCGCCTCTGCTATGCGCGCACCCGTCAAGTCACCATGCGAGTATAGAATTTTGAGCGCCAACTCCTGCAGCCACAAAGGCGACAGTCTCGTGTCCTCGATGGTGTTGATTTGCGGGGGGATGAATGTATTGGCGCGCTTTGCGGCAATTGCCACTGGATTGGTCATGCTGCCTGCCCTGCCGGGAGCACCCCGGCGAATAAGGAATCGCATTATAGCATCCGCGCATGGACGGAGGCCTGACAATAACATTTCGGCTGTGGTCGCCGGCGTCGCACTCTCTGATTGACCGGCAGTCGCTGTCCTCGGCCCACCTCCAACCACGACTTAGCGGCTGGCCTCGCATGCGCCCTCCTGAACTCGTCCCGCCGACGACGGGTATAATCGCCTCCTCATGAAGGTCTCAGTCATCATTCCCGTGTACAACGAAGCGCCCAACATCGCGGAAATCCTGAAACGCGTGCGCGCGGCCAGGGCTGCCTACGAAATCGTCGTCGTCGATGACGGTTCAAGAGACGGCAGTCGCGAGCTTCTGCAGCAACTGGATGGCAAGGGCCGTCTCAGAGTCATCCTCCACCCCCAGAATCGGGGCAAGGGCGCGGCGGTCCGCACCGGCATCGAGGCCGCCCGCGGCGATGTCGTCCTCATTCAGGACGCCGATCTCGAGTACAACCCGGGCGACTATCCTGCCTTGCTGCAGCCGATCAAGGACGGCATCGCCGACGTCGTCTACGGCTCGCGCTTCCTCGGCGGCCCCCGGCGCGCAGTCATGTTCTGGCACATGATTGCGAATCAGTTGCTCACTCTGATGACCAACCTCCTGTACAACACCATACTTAGCGACATGGAAACCGGCTATAAGGTCTTCCGTCGTGAGATCACGAACGGCATGAACTTGCGCGCCAACGGCTTCGACTTCGAGCCGGAGTTCACCGCCAAGGTGCTCAAGCGCCGCTATCGCATCTTCGAGGTGCCCATCACCTTCAATCCCCGGGACTATACCGAAGGCAAGAAGATCAAACTGTGGGATGCCTTCGTCGCGGTGTGGACCCTGCTGAAGTACAAGTTCACGGACTAGCCCCTCCAGGTGGTACGTCCCCGAGAGTCAGAAGGAGCACGCCGTTTCCGGCGTGCTCCTTTGTGTGTCGCTGCCTCCAAGGACGGATAACTGGTGCTGGATGCTGCCAGCCCTGCGCGACGACCTAGCCGCCGATCGCCTTCTCTGCTGCCTCCAGCACCACGTCTTCGCCGTTGGCTTGCTTCTGCAATATGTCGGCGGTGACGGCTACCGTATCTGTCGGCACAACACCCTTTCCTTCCAGGTGCACATTTCCGTTGGGATCCAGCGCTCGCCCGATCGTGAGCTGGCAGTACATGTTCTCCGGCATGAAGAAGGCTTCCACGCTTCCGCCCGCACCTTCGGATGGATATTGGCCCACCACGGTGGCGCGCTCGTTGATCGTCATGTCGTACGAGAAGAACTCGCACGCACTGGCGCATGCTGGTCCTACCATGACCGCCACCGGCCCTGTGTATTGCAGATCGGATGGCGGCGGGATCATTATTGCTTGGTCGCCGGGGTCCATGTAGAATTCCCCGCTCCCCTTGTTGTAGTAGGCAATGTTGCCCACCACCGTGTCTTTGTCAAAGAAATACGCGGCCATCTGATCGGCCAGCCATCCGCTGCCGCCTGAGTTTTGCCGCATGTCCAGGATCACGCCCGGCACCTTGTTGTCGTTGAAATACTTGATTGCTCTTTCCCAAACCTGGATTGAGAGTACATCGTTATCCAGAAAGCTGTTGATTTTGATGTAGCCCAGCCCGCTCGGCAGGACCTGGAACTCCACCGGCAGTGCCGTCGGCGACTGCCCTGCCAGGAAGGATGCCGCCTGGAAGCTGTCGTACTCATTCACCACATCCAGCTTGGCGGTCTGCTGCGAACCGCCCGGGTTGGAAAACACCACCGTCACCTGGCCCTTGTCCATCTTGAACCGCGTAGCGTACCGGAGTTGCTGCAGCCGCTTGACGATCGGGTTGCTGAACGGCGAAGACCACGGCACGGTGGCACTGACCACATCCGCGATCGGGGTTCCGTCGAAAGACACGATCTGCGCCCCCCACTTCATCCCTGCCTTCTCCGCCGGCCCGCCCGCAGTAATGTAGGTGGCTATGGTCTTGCCATCGTCGGTCTCTCGAATCCCAAAGCCCAGACCACCGGCCGTGTCGGTTTGGAAGTCAGACTGCAGAAGCGACTGGTCAAAGCCCACGTGCGTATCGGGTATCGACCAGAAGAAATCCCGCATCGCCAACGCGTAGGCGTGCGCGTCGTGGTTTTTCTCCGCCGCCTCGAATTCCGGCCGGAATTGCGTCGCCTTGGCGTCCCAATCGATGTTCTTCAGTTCGGTCCAGGCATATTCCTTCTTGAACTTATCCACCATCTTGTCAAATGCCGCCGTGTAGGAAAGGCTCGAGAAATCATCCTGCTTTGATCCTTCGCCCTCCAGCAAATCGATCGACAGGTTCGTGGCTTGACTGATCGCGAATGGCGTCTTGTCCATGTCGATCATCGACCATCCCGCTGGCAGGCTCATCAGGGGGTCGTCGTCGGTAAAGAGTTTCTTGTCGGCGCCGAAGCCCGACGGGAATTGCTGCTGATCGTCGGGCGCGTACACCACGTACTTGCCGCCGTACACCTCTAGGTAAGTATCGCGATCCACGCTCACCTTGGTCGACGCGTACGCAGATGACCAGCCGCCGCCCCCTTCATCGCGCCTCTCAAGATACGGATCGCCCCACGTGTTCGTCCAGTAGGCGATGGCAAACACCATCACACCCTTGTCTTTCTTGCCGTCGTGGTTGACATCATTAAACGGGGCATTCGGCTCAGCCGGTAGACTCAGGCTGTACGTGAACGGAGAAGTGTAGAAGTCCGATGTGATCTGCCCCAGGACCTGCGACTGCACTGGGAAGTCGTACTTCCGATTGCGCGTCACGAACCCGGTCTCATCTTCCAGGATCACCTCCGGCTCGGCCACGCCCGCCGTGAAGAATGAGTTGGTGTAAGCTACGCTTCCCGTAACCGTCTTCGGCCCGCCCTGGATCCCGGCTGGCACAATCGCGCTCGGAAGGCTCAACGAGCCGCATGCGGTGATCGCAATGCTGACCGCGGCCAGCGCGCCTGCAAACTTGGATGCTCTTGACTTCATCTCGTCCTCCGTGACAATCAACTCGTGCGGACTTTCCGCTGGTCCAGCAAGTCGCGTTCCATACTCGATGCCCAGCTATCATGAAAGCGCCGCGTGCGGCGCTTTCATATCCAGGACATTATAATGCCGGCTGGACGACGCTCTCATGGATTGGCGCGAACTCTTCGAAGCCGAATTGACCAAGGCGGCTCACGCACGCTCCCGCGGGAATGAAGGACAGGCCCGCGTTTGCGCCCGCCGGGCCGCCGGCATCGTGGCTCGTCAATACCTGGAGCGCTCCGGCGCTTGGTCCGGAAAGGCCAGCGCCTTGGATGTGCTTCAAGAGTTGCGCCTAAATCCCGGCAACCCTCCGGCGGCTTCTGTGCTGATCGACCACCTCACGCAGCGCGTCGACGTTGCCTTTCGTCTCCCCGAAGATGTTAACCTCATCCGCGATGCGCGACAATTGCGGGCGGTCCTTCTGGGCGACTAGACGCCCTCTCCCCCTCTTACCGCTTCCAGCAAGCACGCAGCGCGCCCGTAACGGTTCGCCTTCGCCCCCTATCCGACCTGCCGACGTCCCACCAGGTGATAGAGCGCCCGCGCCACGGTCAGCAGCACCATGCCGCCGGTGATCACCCCTCCCAGCACGAACATCAGCCGTTGCCAGTCGCGCAAGCGTCCCACAATGACGCTTCGCTCCGGCACGTGCATTCGATCACGCAAGCGCCTCACAAGATCCCGCGGCAGCTCGATCGGCCTCAGCATGCCGGCCAGTCGAGCCTCAAAGGCTTCCAGGCGTTCTGCGTCGTCGTTCATCTCGACATCTCCAAACTGACCGCACTATTCAACTCAGGCCGGGTGTCCTCGTCCATGGGCAGGGATACCCTGCGCCTCGGCTGTGTCATTCCACGGGGTACAACACCAGACCCACCGTTCCGGGTCCGAGATTCGCGGCAACCGAAATGGACAGGTCCGTCAGCACCGGCTCTCCAACCACATTGAAATGTGGCCTCGCTTGTTCACGCAGCGATTCCCCCGACGGCATGTCGTTGGCCTGTACGACTCCCAGGTACACGGGGGTCGTGCCAAATTCCCCCTCTGCCATGGCGATGATCCGGGCAATCGACGCCTTGCGTGTCCGCACCTTGTCCGTCATCGTGAGCACGCCGTCTTTCAGCACGGTAATGGGCTTCACGTTCATCAGGGACGCCAACGCCGCCTGCATCGCCCCCACGCGCCCGCTCATTCTTGCGTACTCGAGCGTGTCAAGTGTGAAGAACGCCCGGATGCGCCCGCGCACGTCCTCAAGTTGCTTCAGGATCTCCGCGGCGCCTTTTCCCGCGCGGTCCATCTTGCGGGCTTCGCGGCACATCAGGCCGATCGCAACCGAGCCCACCATCGAGTTGAACGGCAGGACCTCGAACCTGCCTTTCACATCCTGGGCTGCCTGCACGGCTGACGCATACGTTCCGGATAGTTTGCTGGTGATGTGGATCGATAGGATCGTGTCGCCGGGCTTGGCAATCTTGGCGTAGAACTCGGCGAATTGGTGCGGCGAGGGCTGTGCCGTCTTCGGGATCGTCTTCGTTTGATCGACCATCCGATAGAAGCCGGCATTGTCGAGTTCGCTGTACTGCAAGTACGTCTTGTCCCCAAAGCGGATGTTGACCGGGACGATCTGGATATCGTATTCCTTCTCCCAGGCCTGCGGCATGTCTGCCGCCCCGTCCGTGACAATTCTCAGCATCCCTTAGTCTCCCTCGTCTGCTTCAGACTGTTGCCCCAGCTCGTCCCGCAACGACAGCAGCGTGCGATGATACAGGCTCTTGACCGCCCCTTCGCTTCTGCCCATGATCTGGCCGATCTCTACGTTCGACATGTCTTCCACGAACTTGAGTATCAGCAGCGTTTGCCTGTCTGGCGGCAGCTTCCGAATGTGCCGCATGAGTGCGTCCTGCTCCTGCGTCCGGACCAGCCGCTGCTCGGGCCGCTCATCCTTTGACGGCAGCACGGGCACGTCGGTGAGTGGCACCTCTTGCCGCCGGCTGCGGTCGCGGTGCCAGTTGGCCACCAGGTTATGCGCAATCCGGTACAACCAGGCCGAGAACGGAACTCCCCGATCCCGATAGTTACTGATGTGGTTCATTGCCCGCTGAAATACGCGGGCCGTCAGGTCCTCCGCGTCGTGCAGGCTTCCCGAGCGGTAGTAGACGTAGTTGAAGATGCGCTCCGCGTAGTGCTCGTAGAGCTCGCCAAACGCTTCGCGATCCCCGCCCGAGGCCCGGGACAGGACTTGCTCTTCGTTGAATTCGTTTTCCGGCAAAGCTGGATTCCGCCGGCGGGACTCATACTGCATAACCCCGCCGTCTTTCAGACGTTTCACGAGTTGGTCTCGCCGCCGAGTATAACATGCGGGTCACCTCATCTCGCTTTTTCTGCGTCCGCCTGTGCTCCGCCTCATCGACGACGCACATCGCGCACATCTTGTCACGTGATAAGCTTGCTGCCACTGTAAGGCGACGCTGTCCTCGGGCGTTATAATGGGCAGCCTTGCAGGAAGGAGAGTTTGCTATGCACACTCGAAAAAGAACAATCGGCCCTTTGGGCTTGGTGCTCTGTGCTTTGACCGTCGTATCGCTTAGCGCCTGCGGCTCCAAAGCTGCCGACAGCACGCCCACCCCGGGCGTGGAGGAGATCTTCACCGCCGCCTACATGACTTTTCAGGCACAGTCGGCGACGGAGCTGGCGTCCACACCGCCTACCCCCTTACCCTCCCCGACCCTGTTCCCGACATTGCCGCCCCCATCACCGGTCGCCACGATAGGCGGCGCCCCCACGTTTCCGAGCGGAAGCAGCGCCTGCAATAGTTCCAAGTTCGTCAAGGACATAACGATCCCGGATAACACGGTGATTGTCGCCGGGGCGACCTTCGACAAGACTTGGGAACTGCTCAACGATGGGTCGTGTGAGTGGAGTACCAGCTACCAATTGGTGTTCACGAACGGTGATCAAATGGGCGGTGCGGACACACACATGGTGGGTTCCGTGCCGGCTGGCTCGGTCGTCGACATTACGGTGTCGATGGTCGCGCCCTCGGGCGACGGCACTTACAGGGGCGACTGGCGCATGCAGGACGATCAGGGACAGGTCTTTGGCGATTACCCATATGTCATCATCAAGGTGGGTTCCGGGCAAGCAACTCTTAGCCCAGACGACTTGACCGGGACCGCAGCGGCGACGCCGTAGGACGCTCGCCGGCCGCCTGGTCGCGAAGAGCACTAGGCCGAAAGTAACGTAGAGAGAGCGAGCGGCGCGGAGCCGCTCGCTCTTCTTTTTCTCCGATCACCTCATCCCCCGCAGGTCCCGAGGCCTCGCGATCTCAACAAATGCCAACACCGCAGGCGTTATAATTTGCGCCCGTTGTTCAAGGAGATTTTGACCATGCACACCAAGACTGGAAAAATGGCCCCCTGGGGCTTGGCGCTTTGTATCTTGACCGTCGTCTCTCTTACCGCCTGCGGCTCCTCCGCGTCGGACTCCACACCCACGCTGACCGTCAACGAGGTTTTCACGGCCGCGTTTGGGACCTTTGAGGCCCAGCAGGCAACCGCGTTGGCGCTTACTCCGCCGACGGCGGTCGCCTCGCCAACCTTGTTCCCGACGCTTCCGCCTCCACCGACTTTTGCCACCATTCCGGCCGCCATTCCCACCGTGTCAGGCGGTAGCACCGCCAATGGCTGCAACAACTCCGCCTACGTCGCTGATGTCACGATTCCCGATGGCACCGCCATCAAACCAGGCGCCTCCTTTGCGAAGACTTGGACGCTCCTCAACACGGGCTCATGCCCCTGGAGCACCAGCTACAAACTGGCCTACTTCAGTGGTGAAGGCATGAGCGGCTCGGCAGCGGCCGTTCCCGCCAGCGTGAGCCCCGGCAGCCAGGTCAACATGACCGTCAATCTTCTTGCGCCCACAACAACCGGCAATTACACGGGCTATTGGCGCATGCAGAACGATCTAGGCCAGGGATTTGGCGGCACCGTCACGTCGTCATTAGCGTCAGCGGCACCGCCGGGCCAACTGCCACTTCGGGCCCGACACTTTCCCCAGCCGATTTGACCGCCACGGCCTCTGCCATACCAACTTCAGGTGGCCCGGTCACCATCTCCGGCGCTACCGGCGCCCAAAGTGTCACTATTCATTGGCAGGGCAAGGGCATAGACATGACGGATGAATTCAGCGGCACATGGAGCAATCACGGTGCCAGCCAACTGGGACGGACCGTCACGCCGTCAAAGGGCAAGTACATCTTTACACCGGACCACTATAGCTACACGAATGTCACTGTGAACAAGACCGGTCAGGATTTCACCGCGAGCCTGCCCTAAGACCCTTGCACGCCACATCCGGTCACGGCGCGGGCATGCACGCCCTCTGCCGTCGCCATGACCGGCGTCCGTGCGAGTTCACGCCATCCCTCTACTCTTTAGCACACTCGCCGGAGCTTCTCGATGCACGCCACGCTGACAAAATCATCCCTTTGGCTTCCGTTGATCTGCGTTGCCACCCTCCTTGGCCTCAGCGCCTGCGGCTCGGCCAAAGCCGAAGCCACACCGACCCTCGGCCTCGAAGCGATCTCCACCTTCGCGGCTCAGACATTCACAGCGGACATGGCGACGAACGCCGCCCTCACACCGCCGACGCCGGTCCCCTCGCCTACCGTGCTGCCGTCGCCATTTCCCACGCTCGCGCCTGTCCTACCTTTCCCGACCCTGGCTGTTTCCAATTCCACCGCCCTGCCCAGCGGTGGCGCCAACTGCGACAACGCCATCTTCGTAGCAGACGTCACGATCCCTGACAACACGCATCTTGATCCCGGCGAGAAGTTCACCAAGACTTGGCTCGTCCAGAACAATGGCACGTGTCCCTGGACCACCAGCTACAAGTTAACTTACGTCGACGGCCTTCAGATGGACGGCTCAGACGTCTTTGTTCCCGCTGGCAGTCCCTGTTCCCAGCAGGTGCATATCTCCGTAAACATGGAGGCCCCCACCTCCCCCGGCGATTACTACGGGCGCTGGCAGTTGCATAACGCCAACGATGTGGCCTTCGGCAGCATCCTCACCGTCGTCATCAAAGTCGACCCCCTCGCGAACACAACACCCTAGTCTCCCGCCCTCCCGTCGTTGCGAGGAGAGCGCAGCCCGACGAAGCAATCCTCCTCCTGCCGTAGGGGCAACCTTTCGCGCGAGGCGGCCTCGAGCCGCCATCGTGCATCCTCGCGCCAGGGGGCGCCAGGGCATGGTCACCCAGCCCGCCAAAGATCCTGCCTGCAGTCCGCAGGGCAATCTCGACGTGCAAGTGCTCTTCATTCCGACTCAAGATGTGCGCGCCCGGTCGTCCTGCCAACCACAACGACCGTCCCCGCTAGCGCGCAATCGCATCCAGCGCAAAACCGGCAACAAAGGAGGTCAGGACAAAGAAGGCAAGCGTCGCCAGGGCTGCCTGCCTTGCCAGCATTCGCGGGCTTCTTCCTGTCTGAGTAATGATGCACGTATTCACCGTATGTGATGGCGAACGCTATCCCAGCCGCAATAGGTGCAAAGATGAGACCGATCAATGTGGAAGACGGAATGAGGCCCATGCTCGCCTCCAATCCCTCAAGCGCGGAGTTCCATTGGAATAGTCTACGTCAATGCCCCGGGAGCGAGCCGCCCCTCTCCAAAGTGGTTGCCGTTCTCGCAACCATTTTCGCCGTCCTCATCGTCCAAACACCGCCCCCGCGCGCCCGCAAGGCGCGAATGGAGAGGGGCAAGCGTGTCCCTGAGTGCGGTACTCAGGGAGGCTGGGGCCCTCGTAAACCTCTCTTAGCTGATCAAGAATCCGGCGCGCCGACCTCGGAGGTCTTGCGACCTCCGAGGTCTACCCTGTGACGTGCATTTGGGGGAGGTGCTGCGAAGCAGCGGTCGGGGCTGCCGCGGCGGCACCCCAATTATGCCGAGAGGCGGCGTCCCGCCGCCATCGTCGAAGATCCTTGGCGTTCTTCCAAGGGCAAGTCCCGCGGACATGAGCCTGCGGCGGCACCCGAATTCCACCCACCTCGGCAGGAAAGGCGACTCATGATTCCGACTGCCGCGTTGACCCTGCTGACGATCCCGGCCGAATCTTGTGGCATATCAAGGGTTCCTACGCTCAATACAATCTGAAGTGCCTCCCCGCCTTTGCCGAGGCGGGCGGCAAGGTTCCCCGGCTTGTCACCTGCTGAAGATCAGGATCCCAGGAATGGATGCGCTACGCTTGGAGAAACCATTTGCATCTAACACCGGATCAAGGCGTATGCGTTCGCTGAGGTAGACTTGCCTTTTGAGGACGATGGACTGGATCTCCGGATGGTGCTCCAGAATGTCCTCCATTGCCCCGCCCGCGGCAGGATCGCCGTCCAGCATCAGCTGGGCTTGGGATCTGAGGTCCGCATCCGTGTCATCTCCCTCGGCCCTCAGATAAAAATCAAGGAGATCGGGTCTGGCAAGCATTTGCGGCACGTCCGAATCCAGCATGGATATTGCCCCCGAGAGTGGATACGCGGCCAGCATGTTCCCCGGCGGCGCCGCCTTGACGATTCCGGTTGCCCGAACGATATCTCCTTCATAGAGCGGGTTGCCCCAAGCGTATAGTGATAGACGGAAGAGTGATACGGGGACCAAGACTGCCAACGCAAGTGCTGCCGCTCCCACGATGGCAACAAATTCATGGCGGTGCGCCAGGACGGCGCTTCGATGTCTATCGTACAGGTAAGCCGCGCTCAAGCCCAGACAAAGGGGAAATGGAAGCAGGTAGACGAGCCTATAGTAAATGCCTCGGAAGTATCCGAGCAGGACCTGGGCAGACATGGGATTCAGCGCCAGGAGGATTGCGAGGGCAATCCAGGCGACCAGAAAGCGCCGACCCTCGTCCCCGGCAATCGCCACCACCACGACACAACCCACGATCACCAGGACCGGCGTCAAGGGGAATGCAGGATAGACAAATGTCGTCACGTAGGCGCCAAACGTTGCTGGATATGTCGAGTTGAGAAATGTTGCAGCCTGGATTCCATCATGGCGGGCAACCAGAAGGCCCCAGGCGCCGATGTATGCGAAGCTGGCGAAGTACAGCGCCAGCACGCCTGAGGAATCGGCCGTCGACCATGGGCCTCGGCCGGCGTGCAATCCAATAGGCGGCACATAAGATGATGGTCAGCAGCGGCGCCATGGCGAACGACGTCGTGCTGGTGCCCGCCAAGGCAACCCCGAGGGCAAAAAGCGCCAGCCATGAGGAGACGCCAGGCTTGCTGAAGTACGTCACGGTAAACGCCGCCAGCAATGGTACGCCCGCGAACTGCAGGAAGGCCTTGCCCTCAAAGGCGCGCACGAACGAGTTTGCGCCGGGTGCCCAGCTCGTCTCACCCATCAATGTGATTCCGAGGACCGTCACTGCAGCCCCGAGTGTCGAGCCGGCCGCACTGCCCGAAAGGCAGTAAACGGCCAGGAAGATCGACAGGGGGATCAACGCGCCTATGATGCCGGCTCCCACGAAGTAATAGGCCGTGGCAAACCGCATATTCGCCAGGAAAGCAAAGGCCGCTTCCGCGTATTCAAATGCACCGGCCGTGAAGAAACCGGCGCTTTCGAGCTCATGCTGGCTGTAGAAGAGGCGATTCTGGAAGCCCATCCGATCGTCCGGATGTTGTGTATAGTAGACCGGATTTACAGCGTAGTAGTACTCATCCGGGCTGATGCGACCCACGCGGTGCATGGACACTGCCAGCTGGCCGCTGATCAAGCCGATGATAAGTATGAGCACGAGGGTCGCGGCGTCCTGCGGAGCGCTCCCACCAATTCGTTGACGCGCTCGGACAATCACGGCCCCGAGAACAGCAAGCCCAAAGACCGCACTCGCGTAGGCATAGATCCGGAATGGGATGCCGAGCAGCTGCGCAACATGAGTGAGAATGGTCGCGCTTGCCAGCACACAGACGTAGGCGGTAACGACAGCAGAGATTACGGCCACGCTCAGCGGCTCCCCTTGCTTGCCCAGGCTGGAAACGGGTACCATTGGACCAATTCTAGTCGAATTCCCTTCGCGAGACCGCTCCCTTTCTGGTGAGCCATGACGAAATGCCCTGCCACGCGGATTGATCCGCCGTTGAGCAATCCCGCAATTTGGACTAGACTTCACAGATAGAAGCGGGGCCGCATGTGGATCCATCCGGGATGGCCATTCCGGGGCAACGCGCATCCGGCTGAAAGCTGATGACAGCATGAGCAAGAAACCCGCGCCGCTCGCTCCTGTTCGGGCTCGGGCGGGAAGGTCCACTAGCCCCAGGCTTCTGCTCCTGATCGCCCTTGTGGTTGCGGCCCTCCTTTTCACGTTCCTGCTCCGTCTCCGAGGCTTCGACGGCGCATTCCAGCTCTGGAACGTCCCGGGCTATGGCGTCCCGTTCCTGGATTGGGCATTGATCCCAGGTTCGGCGGAATCCTATGCGCGAGGTCTTGATCCAGCGATCGTGAACCCGGGCGACCCACTCCAGAGGCTCTTCAACTACCCGCGGATTTGGTACCTTTTCTTCCGGCTGCCTTTGTCGCAAGCGCAGGATGTTCCGATCGGCATTACGATCGACGCCGTCTTCTTCCTGGCAGTATTGCTTTTTCCGCGCAACGCCACTCCTTTGACGGAAACCCTGCTGTTTCTGGCCATCATTTCTCCGGCCGCAATGCTGGGCTACAGCCGTGCGAATGTGGACCTGCTCATCTTTGCCGCGATGGTGTTGGCGTTGATTCTCGTTGACCGGCACGCCCTTGGCGCCCTCTTCATGCTGATCGCAGCAGTCCTGTTCAAGATCTTCCCAATCCTCGGCATAGGCCTACTCCTCAACAGGAACAAGAACGCGGGCCTCAAGCTGATCTCCGGGGCGGCTGTTGTTTCCCTCCTCTACTTTGGGCTGACCTTCAGGGATTTGGTCACCATCTTCCGTATTACCCAGAAGGGGTATCAGGAGGCATACGGCGTGGCTGTTCTCCCAGCACTTCTTCGAAGCATGGCGCGGGCACCAGATCTGGAAAACGGTCACCTCGTTTTCCACACAATTCTGCTGAGCTTGAACAACTTCCTGTCCGCTTTTCCTTTCGCTCCGTACGCATTTGGGCTTCTCCTGCTCATCGGAATGTCCTATCTGCGGGCTGCGGCACCGCGGCCTGGCTGCAAACGCCGACCTCCGCGACCTCCGCGGATTCTGGTCGGGCGCCGGAATCTACATTGGCACCTTCCTGATCGGCAACAATTTCGACTACAGGCTGCTGTTCCTGTTGCTTGCGCTGCCCCAGCTTTCCCAGTGGGCGAGGCGCAAACGCTGGGCCACTAGCGCCCCTTCGATCCTCGCCCTTGTCCTGATTCTCTGAGGCGCTTGCGGCATTGCTGATCAAACAGCTCATGGCCGGCTTTCTTGTGCTTGGTGCCTCGTACGCCAACATTCTTGACGAAATCGCCAACTGGGCTCTCTTTGCGGCCTTGACCTTTCTATTTGCTTCATCCATCCCGGAATGGATCTTTCGCGACATCGGGACCTTGCTCCGTCGATTTGGCCGCGTGCCTGAAATTGCCCCGCGCGCCTACGCGGGCGACGCCCAAGGTTGGTTCGATATGAACGAGTTGGCGCCGGAGCGGCGAGCGGAGGGCGTGCCCCGGGAGGCCGCCAGCAGCAGCCGCACAGGGAACGCATCGGCCATACTCACCGCTGCAATCGCGGTGGCGTTTGTCTTGGTCGGCTACGTGTGGATTGTCAGCCTCGGCACTTGGACCAAGTGGCCTGAAGCCTATGACTACAGCCACTATGACAAGTTGGCCTCTGGTTTTCTGCACGGCCAGCTGTTCCTTCAAGAAGCGCCCAGTGCCGAATTGCTGGCGCTCTCGAATCCCTTTGATGCCGCCCAGCGGGGCGACATGCCTTATCTGATCGATGCCTCTTTGTTTGAGGGCAGATACTACCTGTATTTCGGACCTGTCCCCGCGCTGCTCTTGCTCCCGATCAAGGTGCTGGTTCCGCGTGTGGTTCACGACGTCTATCTCGTCTTTGCTTTCGTCTCTGCCCTCTTTCTTACACAGGTGATCTTCCTCCTACGCGTCCGCGGCCGCTTATTCCCTGGCGTCTCTTCGTGGCTCCTCCTAGTCTCGATCCTTCTGCTCGGCTTGACCACGCCCTACAATTGGATTCTGGGAAGTCAGGCAACCCCCCACAATGCTGCGATCGCCGCCGGGCAGTTCTTCTTCCTGGCCGGCCTTCTCATGGCCTTCGAGGCGCTGGCGGGGAAAGATGTTCACAGCGGAAAGAGTGTCGCAGCGGGCCTCCTCTGGTCTGGTGCCCTGGGCAGTCGGGTTACGCAGGTGATCCCCATTGCATTCGTCATGCTTTTCATTCTGGCACATCTTTTCCATAGGCATGGTGCACCACGGAATCTGAGCTCGCTACTGAGGGACTTGCTTCCGTTCGCCATGCCGTTGGCCTTGGGCGGCGGGGCACTCGGCTGGTACAACTGGGCGCGCTTTGGGTCACCACTGGAAACCGGTTTTTCGTATCAGTTGGCCATGCTGCCGATCCAGTCGTACGCGCATGATCTTTTCTCCATCCGATACGTGCTTCAGAACTTCTACAACTATGCCCTAAACCCTCCGCGACTGCGTTATGCCTTTCCGTATGTCTGGCCCCAGATTGGATTGCGCGAGTTGATTGTGCCGGGGCTGGCGTTGTCCCCTATCTACTTCACCGAGGAGAATACCGGGCTAATCTACCTTGCCCCCTTCCTCATATGGTCTGCAGCACCCGCCCTTCGCGTGCGAAATTCGATGGCTGCATCCCAGAAGTCTGACGCCGACGCACGACTGTTACGCTGGCTTTGGGCCGCGTTGGCAGGCTCGTTTCTGTCGGGCTTCGCGCTTTTTCTGACTTTCTTCTGGACGTCGAACCGTTACGTCCTCGACTTTGCTCCGCCGCTCCTGATGCTGAGCATCGTTGCATTCTGGCAGATCGCCGAGTCGTTGCAAAGCCGACCTGGCGCCCGAGCCGCATTGATCTTCGTGGGACTCCTGCTGTTGACCTTCTCCCTGGTCCTCAGCGCGATGCTAACCCTCGCACAAAACGCGGGTGCCTATGGCGCCCTTGATCCTCACATTTCACGCCACCTTCGACGCTGGTTCGGACCCTGAGCTCCATTCTGACGGACTGCAACGACGACGCACCCGTGAGAGCGCTTCAACCCCATCGTCAAGTGGCAAGGCCCCCAAAAAATGCATTCTCATGGATTGGGTCAGCGGACTGGCTCGCAGCGTGCCACCCTGGGCCGGATCCGGGCCATGCAAGTATCGGCGAACTGCTCCGCACTGATCCAAACTCAGCCATCGCCCCTGCCGACGCCCATCACTCCATCTCTGTAAGCAGTGCACATCTCTTCCCTTGACTCCTGAACACATGTTCTATATAATCGCCTCGTGCCTTCCCAGCTATTGCTCACCCTTGGTCTCTCACCGCTCCGTCCCACTCGCGTACCCAATAAACTCATTCGTTCCTCTTTGATTCGCAAAACAAGTCGCCACGCGGCCGGCAACTCTGCTGCTCCGGCGCCTTTGGCGCCAGAAAAACAGCTCCTAGCCATCATTTTCATGATTGCATCGCGCGACCTCCACGGCACCGCATATGGTCACCGCGGCGTCCTCACCCCCGCATTCGGCCGTTTCGGCGCACCATCGCCCTTCCGGCCTCATCCGGTTTTCCCGTACGAGCCAGAATCGTTCCTCGTTGTTTTTCCAGGGCATCCGTCATCGCGCAAGGCGGTCGGACGAGCGGGCATCCAGCCCGCATCGTCCACCCCGCACCAAGCAGGTGCGGGGCAGTGAGCCTTCCCCGTTCTCCCTTGGAGATCTTCGTGCCCTTTGTGTTGAGAAATCTGCACGAGGGAGAATTGAACCTCATTTGAACCGCCGTGCAGCGCGGGGCAGAAAGCGGGCGCATGATGCGAAGAGAAATGTATAATACGGGGTCGCCCAGGATCAACCGCAACACCAATTGCCAGCCGCCAACGCCCATCGGCCAACCACAAACTGTCAACCCCCAACTCCCAACCCCCCATGCCCCCCAACGTCATCCGCGTCGTCGGTGCCCGCGTCCACAATCTCAAGAACATCACTGTCGAGATTCCGCGCGACAAGCTCGTCGTCATCACCGGCCTCTCCGGCTCCGGAAAATCTTCGCTCGCCTTCGACACCATCTTCGCCGAAGGCCAGCGTCGCTACGTCGAGTCCCTCTCTGCCTACGCCCGACAGTTCCTCGGTCAGATGGACAAGCCCGACGTCGATTACATCGATGGCCTTTCTCCGGCCGTTTCGATCGATCAGAAGGGCACCTCGCACAATCCGCGCTCGACCGTCGGCACGGTCACGGAGATCTACGACTACCTGCGCCTGCTTTTCGCCCGCGCTGGCATTCCCCACTGCCCGGTCTGCGGTCGCGAGGTCGTCAGGCAATCGGCCCAGGAAATCGTGGAGGCCATCGAGGGCCTTCCGGATGGCAGCCGCATCATGCTGCTCGCCCCCGTCGTCCGCGGTCGCAAGGGCACCTACCAGGCGGTTTTCGAGGAGATTCGCAAGGCCGGCTTCACACGTGCGCGCGTCGACGGCGAGGTCCACTCCCTCGATGATGAGATCAGCCTCGACCGCTACAAGCAGCACGACATCGACGCCGTGGTCGACCGCCTCGTCGTTTCATCCAACGGCTCGGAAGAGGACACCAAGTCGGCGACCTCGCGTCTGACCGATTCGGTGGAAACCGCCCTCAAGTTTGGCGAGGGCTTCCTGACGGTTGCCATGGTGGAGGATCGCAAGGCGGTCGCCTCTGAACGCAAGACCTCCCCCGCCTCGCAGAAATCTCCCGCCAGCGATCTGCACTTTTCAGAGAATCTCACTTGCCCGGTCCACGGCATCAGCCTGCCCGAGATCGAGCCGCGCACTTTCTCCTTCAACACGCCGCACGGCGCCTGCCCGGATTGCCAGGGCCTCGGCAACAAGCTCGAGATCGATCCCGATCTGCTCATCCCCAACAAGGATCTCTCTCTCAATGAAGGCGCCATCGTCGCCATGGAATGGAGCGGCCCGAAGGAAGAGGGCGGCTTCTACTGGCAGTCGTTGCAGGCCGCCGCCCGCTTCTTCAACGTGGATCTCGACAAACCCGTTGGCGAGCTGACCGCCGAGCAATTGGACATCGTCCTCCACGGCACCCGAGGCAAGGAAATCCCGATCAGGTACAAGAGTGCCCGCGGTCACGAGTTCACCTTTGCACGCGATTTCGAAGGCGTCATGGGCAATCTGGAGCGCCGCTATCGCGAGACCAACTCGGAGTACATACGCGAGCGCATCACGGAATTCATGTCCGATAAGCCCTGCCCCACCTGCAAAGGCAAGCGCCTGCGTCCGGAGGCCATCGCCGTCACCGTATCGGGCGCGAACATCATCGAGGTCACCTCCTGGCCGATTCTGCACACATTGGAGTGGGTCGAAGCGCTGGGCGGCAAGAATTCGGCTTTGACAAGGCGACAGCAGGCCATCGCCGAGCGCCTGATCAAGGAGATTCGCTCGCGCCTTGGATTTCTGGTCGATGTCGGCCTCGACTACCTGACCCTGAATCGTTCCGCGGGATCGCTCTCCGGCGGTGAAGCCCAACGCATCCGCCTGGCGACGCAGGTCGGCTCCCGCCTCGTCGGCGTTCTCTACGTCCTCGACGAACCCTCCATCGGTCTTCATGCCCGCGACAATACGCGTCTGTTGAATACGCTCAAGGGCCTGCGCGATATTGGAAACACGGTTCTCGTCGTCGAACATGATGACGAAACCATCCGCGAGGCGGACTGGATCGTTGACCTGGGTCCCGGGGCCGGCGAGCATGGCGGCCGCATCGTTGCAGAAGGTCCCCTCAAGGCCATTCTTGCAAATCCGCGTTCCCTGACCGGTCAATACCTCTCCGGCAAGAAGCAAATTCCCGTCCCAAAGAAGCGCCGTGAGGGCAATGGCAAGCATCTGACCGTCGTTGGAGCCCGAGCCAACAATCTCAAGGACCTGACGGTAAACATCCCGCTTGGAAAACTGGTTTGCATCACGGGTGTCTCCGGCAGCGGCAAGTCCACCCTCATGACCGAGGTCGTCTACAACGCCCTCGCCGCCAGGTTGATGGGCGCGCGCACGCAGGCCGGTGAGCATAAGCGCATCGATGGCATCGATCTGCTCGACAAGATCATCAACATCGATCAGTCGCCCATCGGTCGCACGCCTCGCTCGAACCCGGGTACTTACACCGGCATGTTCGACGAGATTCGCAAGCTCTTCGCCGAATTGCCCGAGAGCAAGGTCCGCGGCTACAAGCCCGGCCGCTTTTCCTTTAACGTACACGGCGGTCGCTGCGAGGCCTGCCAGGGTCAGGGCGAGCTGCGCATCGAAATGCAGTTCCTCCCCGACGTCTACGTTCCCTGCGACGTCTGCCACGGCAAGCGCTTCAATCGCGAGACCTTGCAGGTGGAGTTCAAGGGCTGCAGCATTGCGGATGTCCTTGATATGACCGTGGATCACGCCCGCACGGAATTCTCCGCGTTCCCCAACATGCTCAACAAGCTGACCCTGCTCCAGGAGGTGGGCCTGGGCTACGTCAAGCTCGGGCAGCCGGCAACCACGCTCAGTGGCGGCGAAGCGCAGCGCGTGAAGCTGGCCAAGGAGCTCTCTCGTCGCGCCACGGGACGCACGCTCTACGTCCTGGATGAGCCCTCCGTTGGCCTCCACGCCGCAGACGTCCACAAGCTGATTGAAGTGCTGCAGCGCCTCGTCGACGCCGGCAACTCCGTCCTGATCATCGAGCACAACCTCGACATCATCAAGGTGGCCGACTGGCTCGTCGATCTGGGCCCCGAGGGCGGTGATCGCGGCGGGATGCTCGTCGCTGAAGGCACCCCCGAGCAGGTGCAGCAGAATGCCGACTCCTACACCGGTAAGTTTCTCAAGGCGCACCTTCGGCGCATCAAGCGACGATGATCCTGCCCGGTGTGTTGAACTCTGCGCCCCTCTCATGATCCTCACGCCCCGCAGCCGGCAAATCACCGCATCTGTTCCAATTCCCACCTTTGGGGCAGACGCAGCCACCGGCGGGCCGCCCCATCGATTCCCTGAGTTCAGGTAGAATTGGCACGTCGTCACAAGGACTCGGCGCGGGGTACACAGATTTAGCCATGGACAACAAGGGAAACATCGGGAATGGGATTGCCTCCTATCGGAAGCGGCGGCAGCAAAGCAATGTGATTTTCGTCTACGGCGTGGCCGGCCTGCTCGTTGTCGCCGGCCTTGCCCTGTTGGTCATCTGGCTGACCGGGCCAAGCCAGCCCCTGAGCGCCGTCAGTGGGCTCTTTGCCACCGATACCCCCACCCCGACCCTAACCTACACGCCCACGACGACGCCGACGTCCACGGTGACGCCCACCATCACCTCCACGGCGACTTTGACGGCGACCAGCACGCCATCGGCTCCCTTCTTGTATACGATCCAGGAAGGCGACTCGCTTTCGGGTATCGTTGATAAGTACAGTCTGGGGAATGATGGCATCGGCCTGATTCTCCTTCTGAATCCGTACAGCCTGGACGCCAGCACGGGTATCGGCACGGGTATCGACCCGGCCACCCAGAACATCTACCCGGGTCAGCAGATCTTCATCCCCAATCCCGATCTCCAACTCCCGACGCCGACGCCCATCCCGTCCAATCTCGCACGCGGCACGATCGTGGACTATCAGGTCCAGGCAGGAGATTCTCTGGCAGGCATCGCCTCCGATTTCAACAGTACGGTGGATGACATCGTCACCACCAACGATCTGGCCGACGCCAATTCGATCTTTGCGGGCCAGCTGCTGAAGATTCCCGTCAACCTCGTCACCGCAACGGCGACCAGGCCCCCGACCAGCACTCCGCGCACTCCGGTGGCGCCGGGAACGCCAACCCCCTAAGGCATGGGTCTGGCACGCGGAGGGGCAGGACGGCATCCTGTGCATGAGCTTCGCGGCGGTCTCGCTGCCTCCTTCTGGACAAAAGCACTCCCCTCATGTACAATACTTCCCGCCCATTCGAACGTACCCGGGCACCGGATTTGCTTCCCAACCATGAGGGCTTGCAACCGTCATTAGCGCCGGACTCAGTCTTTCACTGAGCCGGTTGATACAGGATTGTTGGAGGAAACGCATTGGCAAACACTCCGTCACAGCTGAAGCGCAATCGTCAAAACGAGAAGCGCCGCTTGCGCAACCGTACGTTTCGCGGCACGGCCCGCGGTGCGGTTAAGACCGCCATGAACAACATGAGCGCCGAGCAGGCTTCTGCCGCCGGCATTAACGAGGCGATCCGGGCGCTGGACAAGGCCGCCCGCATGGGATCGATTCATCATCGCAACGCCGCGCGCCGCAAGAGTCGTTTGATGAAGCGCTTGGCGGCAGTTGGCCTCAAGCTGCCCAGCCGGACAGCCCAGGCGGATTCAGTGGCCGTAGCTGCTGCCCCGGAGACCAAGGCGAAGAAGCCTGCTGCCAAGAAAGTCGCCAAGAAGGCTGCCAGCAAGAAAACAGCTGGGAAGTAGGCGTTGACTGAACTTCGAATGACTGGGCGGGAGCCGGAATGGGCTCCCGCCTTTGCTTTGTCAGCCCACGCCACGGACGCATGCTGCCTCCCGGCCGAATCTTAACGATTTCTCCCGAATGTTATAATGCGCCGGATGTTTGACGAAGAACAGCAGGCGGTCGAAGTCCAGGTTCGCACATTCTGCGAACGCCGCGGCATTCCTGTTCAAGATCTCAAGTGGACCCAGATTCCGTTCGCAGGTGAGTGGGGATTCTCCACGTCATTTTTTGCCATGGCGGCGGCTGAGGCTCGCGCCGGCAAGAAGATCAGCGTTCCCCAGCGGGCACAGGAAATCGCCGAGCAGCTCAAGGTGGACCTCAAGTCTACAGGTGGCATCAGCCGCATCGACGCCACCCAGGGGTATCTCAATCTCTACTTCTCGACTTCTGAATACGCGCGGCGCGTGGTCGACGAGGCCCTGAAGTCCGGCGAATCCTTTGGCCGCGGACCGGCCCGGAACGAGCGTGTGATGGTCGAGTTTGCTCAGCCGAACACGCACCACTCCTTTCACATCGGCCATTTTCGCAACACCGTCCTCGGCGAATTGCTGGCCCGCTTGGTCGAGTTTGCCGGCTTCGAGACCGTGCGCGCGTCCTATCCCGGCGACATCGGGCTTGGCGTGATCACGGTGCTGTGGATGTATGACAAGTTCTACCGGGGCAAGGAGCCCAGCGGTGTTCATGAGCGCGGTCAGTGGCTGCTCAAGCTCTACGTCGAAGGCACCGCCCTGCTCGAACCTCGGGATGGCGAGTCCGCGGATGAGAAAGCCCGCCGCGAGGGCTATGAAGCGGAGCGCCGCGAGTTGTATCGGAAATGGGATGCCGGAGATCCTGAGGTGCGGGCGCTCTGGCGCGAGACTCGTCAGTGGAGCCTGGATGAGCTGGAAGATATCTTGCGCATCCTCGACGTTCGCATGGATGTCTGGTTCTTCGAATTGGAGGCCGATGAGCCGGCCAAACAGATCGTCGATGAATTGATACAACGCGGCATCGCCGATGACGAGCGCCCGGACGGCGGTGCGGTGGTTGTCAAGATCGACGAGAAGCTTGGGCTCAAGAAGGAGAAATACCGCTCAAACCTGATCCTGCGCTCCGACGGCACGACGCTCTATCTCACCAAGGACCTGGCGCTCGCCAAACAGAAATTCGAACAGTATCAGGTGGACCGATCGATCTACGTCGTCGACATTCGCCAATCCCTGCATTTGCAGCAGGCCTTCGCGATTCTCAGGCTGTGGGGCTTCCCGCAGGCTGAGAAATGCTACCATTTGGGTTACGGGTTCGTCACGATGCCGGAAGGCGCGATGTCTGCTCGACGCGGCCGCGTCGTGCTGTTCAAGGATGTGCTTGACGAAGCGGTGCGTAGGGTGCTGGCAATGGAATCGGGCCGCACGCCCGACATGTCCGACGGGCTGCGCTTGCAGGTTGCGCAGCAGATTGGACTTGGCGCCCTCACCTACTCGATGCTTTCCGTCGACAACAATCGCGATATTGTGTTCGACATGGACTCGGCGCTGTCCTTCGAAGGCCATACCGGGCCGTATATCCAGAACGCGCACGTGCGCGCCAGCAGCATCCTCAAGAAGGCCGGTGAACTTCCGGCGGACGGCGGCCTTTGACTACCCTCTGGCGTCGCACGAGATCGAATTGATCGAATTGGTCTCACGCTTCCCGGAGACCGTCGATCGGGCCGCTGCCGAATATCGCCCCTTGATCATGGCAGGCTTCGCCTACGACCTCGCGAATGCCTTTCACTCCTTTTATCATGCACTCCCGGTGCTCCAGGCCGAGGAGTCTCAGGTGCGTGCTGCCCGCTTGCGACTTGTGGCAGCCGTCAAGCAGGTTCTTGCAAACGCGCTGAAATTGCTGGACATACAAGCGCCGGAGGTGATGTGAGCCCTGGGCCCGGATCCCGTGCCGTGGGCTGGATTGTTCAATCCTGGGCTTTCAGTTCAACAGATCATGGACCGGACGCGCAGATACGGATGCGCGCCATGGGCCAATTAACAGCAAAAGGAGACTAGCAAATGCCCGTCAAGACGATCATCATGGGTGCGGCCGGCCGCGATTTTCACAACTTCAACACCTTCTTTAGAGGCAACAAGGACTACGAAGTCGTCGCCTTCACGGCGACACAAATACCTGATATCGAGGGCCGCCTGTATCCGCGCAGAGCTCGCCGGCAGCCTGTATCCGAAGGGCGTTCCGATTTATGCAGAGGCGGACCTGCCCAAGCTCATTACGCAGCACGCGGTCGAGCAGGTAATCTTCGCCTATTCAGACGTGCCCTACGAGTACGTCATGCACAAGGCCTCCCTGGTCAACTCCCTGGGCGCCGACTTCCGCCTCATGGGCACAAAGTACACGCAGATCAAGTGCTCCAAACCTGTGGTCTCGATCTGCGCGGTCCGCACCGGCTCAGGCAAGAGTCAGACAACCCGCCGCGTTTCGCTTATCCTGCGTGACCTCGGCTACAAGGTGGCTGCGATCCGCCATCCGATGCCCTATGGCAATCTGATCCGGCAGGAAGTGCAGAGGTTTGCAGACTACGGCGATCTGGACGAGCAGGAGACGACCATCGAGGAGCGCGAGGAGTATGAGCCGCACCTGGATAACGGTGTCATCGTCTTTGCCGGCGTGGACTACGAAAAGATTGCGCGTCTGGCCGAAAAAGAGGTTGATATCATCCTGTGGGACGGCGGCAACAACGACCTTCCATTCTATGTTTCAGACTATCAGATCGTTGTGGCAGATCCGCACCGGCCGGGTCACGAATCGCGCTACTACCCCGGCGAAACCAACGTGAGGCTGGCCGACGTCTTCGTGATCAACAAAGTCGATACCGCCAACCCCGAAAACGTGATCGCCGTTCGAGAAAGTCTGCACCAGCTCAATCCCCGCGCGGTGCAGATCGAAGCTGCCTCGCCGCTCTTCGTCGATGATCCCGAGGCGATCCGCGGCAAACGCGTTCTCGTGATCGAGGACGGCCCCACGCTGACCCACGGAGAAATGGCCTACGGCGCCGGCTACGTGGCGGCGCGCCGCTTTGGAGCAGCCGAAATCGTGGATCCCCGTCCGTTTGCGGTCAAGTCCATTGCCGCAACGTACGCGAAGTATCCGAAGACTGGACCGATACTGCCGGCCATGGGGTATGGCGACGCCCAGATGCGTGACCTGGAGGCCACCATCAACGCCTCCGACGTGGACCTCGTGATCGTTGGCACGCCTATCGATCTGACGCGCGTCATCAAACTGACCAAGCCATTCCAGAGAGTCCGCTACGAGCTTCAGGAATTGGGTCAGCCTACGCTATATGACTTGCTTCTCAAGAAATTCGGGAAGAAGTAGTTCCAGGGCAGTTCTTGGAACCGACCGCGCCGGACTGCAAGTTGCCGCCTTGACTGGGGCGCACGGCACTTTGCCGCGGCACGCCTCGCTTCGCCGGCGCTTATGGCGTGAACAGCCGTGTGACCACGCCGCCGAACGAGTAGACACCGGCTGAAAGAACGAACATGGCGGCCGCCACCGCCATCGTAGCGGGTATCGTGAGAATCCAGGCGGTCGCCATCTCTCCCGCTACGTGCCACCGGACCTTATTTGCGCGCTCGGATGCCCCGGATCCCATCAGGGCCGTGCTGATGATGTGCGAGGTGCTGACGGGAAGGCCAGAAGCCGACGCCGCGAACACAACAAGGGCCGAGGCGAGTTGAGAGTCCAGTGCGTTCAGCGGCCGTATCCGGAATATCTTGCCGCCCAGATTGCGGATCTGCCGCCAATCGCCCCGCGACGCGCCGAGCGCCATTGAGCCGGCACACGCGCCCACGACCCACAGCGGAACTCCAAACTGCGAGGCCCGGCCAGCCAGCACCAACCCGAGGGCAATGATACCCATCGCCTTGGGGGAGTCGTTGGCGCTGTTGGACATGGCGAGCAGGACGGCCGTCAGGATCTGAACACGCCTGAACAGAGAATTGACCCGGGGGGTGGCGTCCCGAAAGGCCGCCAGCAGGAGGCTCATGCCAATATGCCCCAGGACGAAGCCAACGATCGGCGCGATAAACAGAGGCAGCACGGCGTGCAGCAGGCCACCAGTCAAAATAGCTTGCGGCCCGTGAATCGCCCACGTTGCGCCCACGATGCCACCGATCAAGGCATGGGTAGACGACGATGGAATACCGCGCCACCAGGTGAAGAGATTCCACATCACGGCCGCAATCATCGCGATCACAACCGTGCTCAGGCTGATGGCCTGCGCGTCAACCAGTCCCGTGGTGACCGTTCGAGCAACGGCGGAGCCAAACAAGAACGGCGCGATTAGCTCTGCCCCACTGACAAGATACAAGGCCAGAGCGGGACGCATGGCCCGGGACGCGATCACGCCTGCGAGGACGCTCGATGAATCGCGGTAGCCATTGAAAAAAGCATAGAAGAGCGCTAGACCAATCAGGACTATCAGCATGGCGCAGGGAGCGACGATTTTATCATGTTCATCATTGATCCCAGTCCGTCAGCGGCGACATGGGGCTCTGTCTGCCGGTAATCTTTCGGACAGGCGGCTGGTCCTGAGGCAGCGCTATGACTTTGCGGCGGCCCACAACTGCCGTAATTACGACTGGCCTACGCAAATGCCACGCTTCGACTGCGCCACATTGTACAGACTATAATCCGCGTCGGGCGGCCTATTCACGCCGGGCAAACGCCGCTGCCTGGGCTCAAGGAATCCGGAACAACCATGTTTATTGACGAAGCAGAGATCATTGTCCGCTCCGGTAAAGGGGGCGACGGCATGGTTCATTTCCATCGAGAGAAATATGTCCCACGCGGTGGTCCTGACGGCGGCGACGGCGGCAGGGGTGGCAGCGTGGTTCTGGAGGTGCGGCAAAGTGTCAGCACTCTGCAGGCATTGCGTCACACGAAGCGTCACATCGCGGCCGACGGCCGCAACGGCGGCCCGAACAACATGTCCGGCAAGTCGTCAGACGATCTTATCGTTCCCGTTCCACCGGGGACGGTTGTGTCGGACGTGTTCAGTGGCGAGCAACTCGGCGACTTGACGTCGGCTGGGGCACGCCTCGTCGTATGCACCGGTGGGCGCGGCGGGCGCGGCAACCAGCACTTCGCCACCTCTCGCAACCAGGCACCACGGACGGCAGAAAAGGGCGAACCCGGGCAGGAAAGGCGCCTCAAGTTGGAGCTCAAGCTCATCGCAGACATTGGGATAATTGGCGTCCCGAATGCGGGAAAATCCACCCTGCTGGCGGCCCTCACAAATGCGAAACCAAAAATCGCCGACTACCCGTTTACCACCCTGGAACCGAATTTGGGTGTGGCCCAATTCGACGACGACATCTCCGTCGTTTTGGCCGACATCCCGGGGCTCATCGAGGGAGCCGCCCAGGGCGCGGGCTTGGGCCACGACTTTCTGAGGCACGTGCAGCGGACACGCGCTCTCATCCACGTCTTGGACGGCGAATCGACCGATCCGATTGCGGACTACACACAGATCAATTCTGAACTCGCCCTTTTTGACCCGAGGCTGGCGGAGAAGCCGCAAGTCGTGGCCCTAAACAAGGTGGATCTGGCGACCGTGCAGGAACGCTTGCCAGAGCTGCGCGCTGCTTTCGAGAGGTCCGGCGTCCAAATCTTGCCAATCTCCGCTTTGGCGCGGACCAGCCTGCGTGTCTTGCTCAGCAGGGCACTTGAAAGGCTCTCCGAGGCTCCGGCAATTGTCGATGCCCCGGCCTCGCTCCCCGTCTATCGGCCAGAGGAGGATCCACGAAGTTTTCGCGTTAGCCGCGACGGACCCCACAACTGGCGGCTATCAGGGGTTGCCATAGAGCGTGCCGCCCTGATGACCTTCTGGGAACACGATGGATCCGTCCGAAGATTCCAGAAGCTGATGAGATCACTCGGCGTGGATGAAGCCCTGCGGGAATCGGGAATTCAAGAAGGCGACAGTGTAGCAATCGGGGAGTACGAATTGGCTTGGCAGGAGTAGGTCAGCCCTGCCGACGCGTACGCGCCGCCCTAAGAACCGCAGCGCCAAGGGGCCGTGCTGGCGACAACGCGGCCTCGTTGCCTCTTGAGAGGTGTCATGCGAGCTACCTGCCGTCGCTGACCCCTCCATACGACCAACAACGGCACAAACCTAACGCCGGCCGGCCGCTTTCTTAGCCACCCGTTTCGCGGCCGGGGTCTCCCGATTCATCGCATCCATCACTGCCACGGCGGCGATCTGGACGATGTTAGTCACCTCGTCGCCAGTTTGCAGCACGTGAACAGGTGCGCCCATGCCCAGCAGAATTGGACCGATGGCCTTCGCCTTCCCGAGGCGCGCCAACAACTTGTAGGCAATATTGGCGGACTCCAACGAGGGAAACACGAGAACATTGGCATCCTTGACCGCGCTGAAGGGGTACCGCGTCTCAACGATTTCGGGCACCACGGCCGTGTCAGCCTGCATCTCGCCGTCCACGTTAAGATCCGGGCGGCGCTGCTTCAGAAGTGCAACAGCTCGCCGCACCTTTTCTGACAGGGCATGAGGCGTCGAACCAAAGTTCGAGAATGACAGGAAGGCCACGCGGGGCTCGATCTCCAGGTTCTTGGCGAAATCAGCGGCCAGGGCGGCAATCTCAGCAAGATCGTCGGCGTTGGGATCAATGTTGACCGTCGCGTCTGTGAACAAGTAGACGCGGTCTTCAATGATCATCAGATATACGCCCGCTGCCCTGGCAACGTTCTTTTGCGTATGATGGATCTCCAACGCCGGTCGGATAACCTCCGGGTAATCGTACGTCAACCCTGAGACGAAGGCATCCGCAGCGTGCATCAGCACCATCAACGGACCAAAGACGTTCGGCTCTCGCACCTTCTTTACAGCATCTGACATGGTCAGACCCTTGCGGTTGCGCAGGCGATAATATTCTTCTGCGTATTTGCTGAGGTCCGCAAAGTTGGACGGATCAACGATTTCCGGGTGGAAGTCAAGGGCCAGAATGGTCAGCTGTTCCTCGATCGTCCGCTTGCGACCAATCAGGATGGGCACCCCGATCTTTTCGTCCTGGATCTGGTACGCGGCCCGGATCACTTTCTGCTCCTCCCCCTCGGCAAACACAATGCGTTTCATGCCGCCGCTGGAGCGGGCCTTGTTCATTATGAAGTATCGCACCTGGGCCCCGAGCCCCTGGCGATAGGACAGTTGCTGCCGATACTCGTCCATATCAATGACCTTGCGCGCCACCCCCGATTTGATGGCGGCTTCGGCCACGGCGGGGGCCTCCCAGAGCAGCACACGGGGATCGAGTGGTTTCGGAATGATGTAATCGCGACCGAATTTGATGGTTTCCACATCGTAGGCCCGCAGAACCGAGTCCGGTACGTCCTCCTTGGCAAGCGCCGCCAACGCCTGGGACGCTGCGAGCTTCATTTCGTCGTTGATGGCTCGCGCGCGCACGTCCAGTGCGCCTCGAAAGATGAAAGGAAATCCCAAAACGTTGTTGATTTGATTCGGATAGTCCGAACGCCCGGTGGCGATAAGCACGTCCTTGCGCGCTTCCTTGGCCAGCTCCGGACTGATCTCCGGGTCAGGATTGGCCATCGCAAAAACTATCGGATCCTTGGCCATGGACTTGACCATCTCCGGCGTCAGCACATTTGCCACCGAGAGGCCGTAGAAGACGTCAGCCCCGCGGACCGCATCCGCCAGCGTTCGAGCCTCTGTCTCAACCAGGAAGCGCTCCTTATACTTATTCATGCCTTCTTTGCGTCCCTTGTAGACGACGCCCCTCGAATCGACAAGCATGATGTTTTCGCGTCGAACGCCCCAGCGGATGGCCAGCTCCGCGCAGCTTATCGCTGAGGCGCCTGCTCCGGAAATGGTCAGGCGCACATCGCGGTGCTTCTTTCCGACCACCGCCAGCGCATTCGCCAGGCCGGCGGCGGAGATGATGGCCGTGCCGTGCTGGTCATCGTGGAACACCGGTATGTCGAGCATCTTCTTAAGTTCTTCTTCGATGTAGAAGCACTCCGGCGCCTTGATATCCTCCAGGTTGATGCCGCCGAAAGTTGGGGCGATGGCGGCCGCCACCCGAATCACATCATCCGGATCGTGGGAGTTGACCTCAATATCGAAGACGTCGACATCGGCAAACTTCTTGAACAGCACGCCCTTCCCCTCCATGACGGGCTTTGCAGCCAGCGCACCTCGGTCTCCCAAGCCGAGGATCGCCGTTCCATTTGTCACTACGGCGACCAAATTACCCTTCGACGTGTACTCGTAGGCAAGCTCGGCGTCCTTCTCGATTTCCAGTACCGGCACGGCTACACCCGGCGTGTATGCAAGGCTCAGGTCCCGTTGAGTGTCCATCGGTTTCGTGGGCACCACCGAGATTTTCCCGGGCTTGCCTTTCAGGCGATGGTATTCAAGGGCTTCTTCACGTGTGACGGTTGCCATTGTGCCTCCGGTTCCGGTGCCAGCCATCGCGAAATCCTGCGGTGGGTGAATCCTGCGCATGAATCATACGCCAATCGCCATTGTCATCCATGGCGCGGTTATTTCGCCTATCTTACCCCACGAAAGGCGATTCGATGCGCCGCCGCGCGCTTCGAGCGGTCCCGAAGATCGCCCGCCGTGGACCGTGCCATCACCGTGGGCTCCACGACCGGTTTGCTGCCCGCCATGCGTCAGTCGGCGGGCAAATCGTGTATAATCCACACGAAATTCAAGGATTATCAATATTGTTCTTGCCGTTAAGACGGCCCAGCATGCAAACAGAAGCCCAGTCTTCGTATGAAATTCAGGCTTCAAGAGCCTTGCAAAGTCATCGTTGTCTCAGGTGCGACATATTCCGAGAGCAACGTATCAGATTGACCAAGGGGCTGGCGTGAGCGAACGAGATCACGCCTTCTTGAGCTGCTCCTATCCGGCTACGTAGCGGGATCTGGGGCTAATTTCTGCGATCGGCGCTCTGATGGCAGCTGGAGCCGGCCAGACCGGCTTTCGGCTGCATGTGGTTTAATGGCCAGGATCACCGCTATCGAGACTCAGAAAAGAAACCCGACTCGCGTCAATATCCATCTGGATGGAGACTATGCGTTCAGCCTGACGACGACTGCTGCCGCGGGTCTGCGAGTGGGATTGGAGCTCGAGCCGATAAGAATCCAGTCGCTTCTGGCAGACGATGCCGCGGAAATGGCTTACCACAACGTCTTGCGTCTCATCGACCGGCGAACACGTTCTGAGGCCGAGATAAGACAATATCTGCTCAGGCGCAAGACCCCGGAGGACGTGCTTGAGCGCACGCTCATTCGCCTCCGAAAGAATGATCTGGCCGACGACGGGCGCTTCGCCCAGGCGTGGATCGACAACCGCACCAGCTTTCGCCCCCGGAGCCGGCGCGCGTTGACGTGGGAGCTCCGGCGCAAGGGCGTTCCTACACAGACAATTGAGAGCGCTGTCTCCGAGTTGGACGACGCAGATTTGGCCTATCAAGCCGGCTTGAAGCAGGCCGGTCGACTGCGCGGTTCCCCCTGGGGAGACTTTCGGCGCAGACTGTACGCGTACCTCGGCCGGCGCGGGTTCGCTGGCGACGTCATTGGACCCGCTATCGCGCGCCTGTGGAACGAGACCACGACCGAGCAGCCCCCTTCTGAAAACGAGGAAACTTCATGAACCCCTTCAGCGTAGCCATCGATCTGCTCGTGTTGATCGTGGGCGTGGCAGCAGGATATCTGTTTCACAGATTCCAACGCGATCGCACCCGCAAAGGTGAGGAAGACAAGGCAGACAACATACTCCGCGTGGCGAACGAGCAGGCCCGGCTGATCGAAACCCAGGCCCGTGACAGCGCCACAAAGCTCGTTCAGGCATCCGAAACCGAGCTCAAAGAGCGACGAATCGAACTAAGCAAAGAATTCTGATCGCCTGGACAAGCGTCGCTCCGAACTTGAGAGCCGTGCCGACAAATTGGAGCAGCGCGAGCAAGCGCTTAATAAACGCCAGAGTACCGTAGACAAACGCGCCAATGATATTGACAAACTCTATGAGGAGCAAGTCTCGAAGCTTGAGCACATTGCTCAGTTGTCTCAAGACGAGGCCAAGAAAGAGCTGATGGCCGCGGTGGAGAAGGAAGCCCGGGCAGACATGGCCCGCGTCTACAGACAAATCGAGGCCGAGGCTCGCGAGGAAGGCGAGAAGCGCGCCCGCAAGCTGATCGCCGACGCCATCCAGCGGGTGGCGTCAGAGCACGTAGCCGAGGTGACGTCGTCCGTCGTGCCTCTGCCGAACGAGGAAATGAAAGGACGCATCGTGGGCCGCAACGGGCGCAACATCAAGGCGTTTGAGCAGGCGGCCGGCGTGGACGTCATCGTGGACGACACGCCCGAGGCCGTGACAGTCTCCTGCTTCGAACTCCGTACGTCGTGAAATTGCCCGCCGCGCCCTCACGCGACTTACCGTCGATGGCCGCATCCACCCGGCACATATCGAGAAGATCCTCGAGGAGGAAGGCAAGGCGGTCGAGAAGATCATCAACGAAGCGGGGGAACAAGCCGCATTTGAGGCCGGCATCGCCGGCCTGCATCCCGAGGTGCTGCGAATGATGGGCCGGCTGAAATTCCGGACAAGCTATGGACAGAACCAGCTCGCCCACGCCGTGGAAGTTTCCAAGCTTGCAGGCATCCTGGCTGCGGAGATCGGTGCCAACATTGAACTCTCCAAGCAGGGCGGCTTCCTGCATGATATCGGCAAGGCCATGGACCACAACCAGGATGGCACGCATGCCAAGCTGGGGGCCGAATTCTGCCGTCGTTATGGTGTGAATTCCGCGGTCGTCAATGCCATCGAATCGCATCACCATGAGGTAGATCAGCTCAGCACCGAGGCCGTAATCGCCGAGGCTGCTGACGCCATTTCTGGGGCCCGGCCGGGCGCCCGGCGCGAGGATCTTGAGGCCTATATCAAGCGTATCCGCACGTTGGAGGAACTTTCGCAGTCCTTTGACGGGGTTGCCCAGGCCTTCGCAATTCAGGCGGGCCGCGAAGTGCGGGTCATCGTCAAGCCGGACAACATCGACGACCTGGCCTCCGCCCGCCTCGCCCGCGATATTGCCAAGAAGATCGAGGAGAGCATGCAATATCCTGGACAGATCAAGGTCACGGTGATCCGCGAAACCCGCGCAACCGAATTTGCCAAGTAGCTTATCGAAGTCGCCGAGTGGTGGTCGCGGCCGGATCAGGGCCGCAGCATCAGTGGTCTCGGGTGGGGGTTAGGCGGCGTGCAGCGACGTCTTTGATCGGATTGCCGCTTCACATTGCAGAAGCATTGCGGAACACCGGACAGGGGCAACCCTGCCTCGTGCTCATCTTGACAAACTAGAACATTAGTTCTACACTCTGCCTACCTTACCCTAAAGGAGGCAGAAATGAACACAGTCCGGACGTCCGGGAAGAGCATCGGTGATGGCTTGGCCAGCATCTGGCGTAGTTTGGGCCTGGGACGAGGCCCAAATCGCGGGGCAGCATGGGGCGTGATGATCCTCGGCGCACTGCTGGCCTTCGAAATCTTCAATTTCAGTACGACTGAGTTTGCCCTCCAGGATGTTCTGGGCGACCTCGCGTTTGCCGGGCTTGCCCTGGGCGACCGTCCTGGCAATCGCATTTTGCAGCATCGATTTCGCCGGGATTGCACGAATATTCACTCCCCAGCAGGGCGGCGATGAGCCCGCCGAAGTCTGGTATCTTTTCGGTGCCTGGCTCCTGGCAGCCGCATTCAATGCCACGCTGACCTGGTGGGGCGTATCGATCGCGATCGTCAACCACGGCAATTCCGGTAGCGCCCAGGTCTTCGGAGGCGAGGCGCTTACCCGAGTGGTGCCGGTTTTCGTGGCGGTCATGGTGTGGCTGATCCGGGTCCTTATCATCGGCACATTCTCGGTCTCAGGCGACAAGCTCTTTTCGACGGCGAAGGCGCGCTCGCCGCAACCGCAATCAGACTACGGCACGGCAGCGGGCCGGCATGTTGAATCCGGGGGCGCCCAAGCTGCATCATTTAAGTCGCATCGCATCGGCCCATCCCATCGCCCGTCGATGAGACCCTCAGGCGCGCTGGCTCATCCTTCCGTCAAACCGAGCTACCAATCCGTGAGCCTCGAGCACCAAACGCAGGAAGGCTCGTTTGGCCAATCCCAACGGCGCATCCAGTAGCTGACCCAATTCGCTCGTGCATTCGATCAGGACAGTCGGGCCCTCCGCCGGCTGTCCTGATTAGCCGTCCGGCTCCACAATCACGCCACGACTTTGGCTCCCATGGAATTCCGCCGACCCCTAAAGCGCAGAGATAGACGTGCCCCGAGCGCGGCCCTCCACGCCCACAATCCCGCCCAGCTTGAGCTGGGAAGTGCTGGCATCGCCTCGTGGCGGGTGTCCTATCTGATGCCGCCGGTAGCAGTCATGATCGTAGCAGCCGTCTTGTCGGGCGTGGCGCTGCAGAGAAGCGCGGTCGCATCGGGCGGATCAAGTAATACCAGCTTGGGGCCGGCTGTAAGCAAGGTCTTCACACCTGAGGTACAGCACTGGAGCGCAGGGATCCAGCGCTGGGCGGCAGCCGGCGACCTCAATCCGAACCTGGTCGCCGCGATAATGCAGATCGAGTCATGCGGCGATCCGTGGGCTCGCTCGTCCTCCGGCGCAATAGGCCTGTTTCAGGTGATGCCGTATCATTTCCTGCCGACGGATGATCCATATTCTCCCGATACAAATGCGACTCGCGGCCTCGACTATCTTAGGCAGTCGCTCGCGGCGGCGAATGGCGATTTCGGCCTGGCGCTCGCCGGCTACAACGGTGGAATCGGCGTGATCAACACACCCGAATGGGATTGGCCGGACGAAACCCAAAGATACAGGTATTGGGGTGAGGGTATCGTAGATGATGCGGAAAAGGACAAGAGCGTCTCCCCCAGACTGGCGGAATGGCTGGCTGCCGGCGGCAGCGCCCTATGTGGCTCCGCGGCGCGTAGCCTGCAACTCAAAATACAGCCGTGAACTAGCGCTGCCTCCGTTCTGGCGATTGCGATTTAGCGCCGGAAGTCCACAATGGCAGCCAGATTGCAAACGTGGTTCCCTGACCTTCCTCGGATTCCACTTTGATCGTGCCCTCGTGATTTTCGACAATCCATTGCGCGATGGAGAGCCCCAACCCGAAACCACTGATCTGCGAGCGCGTGCGGGCCTTTTCGGCCCGATAGAATTGTTCGAAGATGTACGGCAGATCTTCTTTCGGGATGCCCGGCCCGGTATCGTGAATTATGATGCGCGCCTGCTCACCGATCCTCGAAAGGCTGAGGACAACTTCCCCTCCAGGTGGAGTGTACTGGATCGCATTGGCCAAAATGTTCAACAGAACCTGTTTCAGCCGGTCCCGGTCTCCCAGAACCTGCATCTCGTCGATGCTGGCAATCTTGAGCTTAACTTTTCCACCAGCCAAGATGTGCATCTCCTGAAAAACTTCCAGCAGCAACGCGTCCATGTCCACCGCTTTCAAGTCCAGGCTCATTTTCCCGGACTCGGCCTGAGCCAAGAGCAGGAGTCCTCCGACGAGACGCGTGAGCCTGCCGGCCTCCAGATCGATGTTAGCCAGCGACTCATCGTCGAGGCGCTTCATTCGCCGCATCAGATCCACGTTGCCCTTGATGACAGTCAGGGGTGTTCGCAGCTCATGGCTTACGTCGGCGAGGAGGCGGCGCTGGGACGTGAAGAGTCCTTCCAGTCTTTCAAGAGTTTGATTGAATGCTTCGATGAGCCCGCCGACCTCGTCCTGTTCGGAACCCCGGTAGGGAATCCGGCGCGACAGGTCATCGGCGCGGTTGATGGCCCGGACCGTGTCGGTGACGGTCCCAAGAGGCGCCAGCGATCGGCCGAGCACAAGCCATGACCCAAGCGCCGCCAAGCCGGCCGAAATGGCCGCTGAAGCCAGCAGTATGTTGACCAGGTTGGCGCGGGCGGCATCGATGACTGTAAGACTGGCTGCCACCTGCAGCACGGCAATTTGGTGCTCACCCACCTCCAGCGGCACGCTCAGGACGCGCAGATGAATGCCATTGCTGCTGTCCTCGCGGTAGAGCGGATAGCGCGCCTGCAAACCCGTCGGATCCAAGGGCACCCGCATCGCAGAGATTCCGGGTGAGCTTGATTTCAGCTTCCCGTCCCTCCCCCAGACCTGCACGTAGGTATTCGCCGTCAGCTCCAACGAGGGGAGACTGATGGCACTGACTTCGCCCGCGGGACTTACCGCGGTGACGCTGATAATGTCGTGCGCGGTCGAAGCCAGGCTGTTGTCAACCTGGTTAAGAAGCACGATGCTGATGAGGATGTAGACAGCTGCCCCAAAGACCAGCAGAATTCCCCCAACCAGCGTGGAATACAGCAGCGTCAGGCGAAGGCGCAGAGACACATTATTTGTGGTTATTCACTTCGGCGAGTGGCCTAGGGATTCTCCCGCAGGACGTAGCCGACTCCGCGGACAGTATGAAGCAACCGGGTCTCGCCCTCGGCTTCAAGCTTCTGCCGCAGATAACGAATGTAGACCTCCAACACGTTGCTTTCTCCGCCAAAGTCGTAGCCCCAGACGCGGTCGAATATGATTTCGCGCGTCAGGACTTGCTTGGGATGGCGCATGAAGAGCTCAAGCAACTCGTACTCTTTGGCCGTCAACGCCACGAGGCGCGAGGCCCGTGCGGCCTGCCTGGATCCAGTGTCCAGCGTGAGGTCGGCAAACTTCAATACCGGGACACGTTCGGGCTGTGTGCGCCGCAGGAGGGCGCGGACACGTGCCAACAGCTCATCCAGGTTGAACGGCTTGATCATGTAGTCGTCGGCGCCGGCGTCGAGCCCCTGGATGCGATCTTGGACCGTGTCCTTTGCCGTCAGCATCAAAATGGGTATCGATCCGCCGGATCGTAAACGGTGGCAGACTTCCAGCCCGTCCATGCCGGGTAACATCCAGTCCAGAATTACGATGTCCGGGGTGTGATCGTGTGCGAGAATCAGGCCACTACGGCCATCGGTGGCCGTATCCACCGTATAGCCTTCGTAGGCCAACCCCCTTTGAAGCAACTTCAGAATTGCCTGATCATCTTCGATGATCAATATGCGTTCGTTCATCCCTCTGGTTCCCGAATCAGATAATACCACATTTGGTAAAATGACCCCATGCCCCGAAGCAAGCGGGTCTTTGATCTTGTGGCGGCTCTGCTTGCCATGGTCATACTCTCGCCCATCCTGCTCCTGCTGGCCGTGCTTGTGCGTATCTTTGTGGGCTCGCCCGTCCTATTCCTGCAGCGGCGGCCCGGGTACCGCGGACGGCCGTTCTACATCATCAAGTTCCGCACAATGTCTGAAAGCCGTCGTCGCATCGGCACTGAGCTGCCGGACTCGGCTCGCCTGACTGCGCTGGGCCGGCTGATGCGCTCATTGAGCCTCGATGAGCTTCCCGAGTTTCTTAACATCCTGCGCGGCGAAATGAGCATCGTCGGTCCCCGGCCTCTGCTCATGCAATATCTGCCACTGTACAACCGCGAGCAAATGCGCCGCCACGAGGTCCATCCGGGCCTGACCGGCTGGGCACAGATCAACGGGCGCAACGCCCTGGACTGGCCCTCTCGCTTCAAGCTGGACGTGTGGTACGTAGACCACTGGTCTTTCTGGCTGGATCTCAGGATCATTCTGGTGACCGCGTGGAAAGTCGTCCGTCGCGAGGGAATCAATCAGCCCGGATCAGCGACTGTGGAATACTTCACCGGCAACAGGGATTGACGGCTCCATCCCAGAGCGTATAATCCCATCCAGAAGAAAGCGTGAAGCCCAAGAACTGCACAGCGACGTTCAGCGAGCCGCCGGCAGGTGCGAGGCGGACGGCGCCGCAGTTCTTTCCCCTTCTCCAATTCGCCCTCGCAGGGATCGCCCCGGAATTGCCTGGATCGAGGCAGGGGGCAATCGTAAGAGGGACGTGGGCGCCCGTTAAAGCGCGAAATAAGGTACGGCCGAGCCTGACAGCCAGTGGCACGAAGCCCATGGCGGGCCGCACAAAAGCAGGTGGCACCACGAGACGCCCCTCGTCCTGCAGTTGGATGACGGGCGTCGTTGATTCGGCTTGGAAGTGAGTTGCAAGCCATGGGAGGTGCACAGTGCTCGACATCAACATGATCAGAGAGGAACCGGAGCTCGTGAGGGCCGCGTTCAGGAGCCGCCAGATGGACCCAGCGCCCGTTGACTCGATCCTGCGGTTGGATGAGGCGCGGCGGACCGTCCTGACCCAGGCTGAGAAACTAAAAGCCGAGCGCAACCTGGCCTCAAAGGAAATCGGACGGACGACGGACACGTCGGCGCGCGAATCCAGAATAGAGGCCATGCGCCGCGTGGGCGATCAAATCGCCGGGTTGGATGCCCAAGTCGCGGAGCTTGACGCGCAACTATTCGAGCTTGCGGCCGGCGTCCCGAACATTCCAGATGCGCGCACACCGATCGGCAAAGGCGATGACGACGATGTGCTACTGCATTCCGTGGGCGAGCCAAAGACCTTTGACTTCAATCCGAAGCCGCATTGGGACCTGGGGCCTGCGCTTGGGATGATTGACTTTGAACGCGGACAAAGATCGCGGGCTCACGATTCTATGTCCTGAATGGTCCTGCAGCGCGGTTGCAGCGCGCCCTGATCGCGTTCATGCTCGATTTGCATGGCCGCCAGGGCTACGTCGAGCGCTATTTGCCGTTCATGGTGAAGACCGAGACAGTCTTTGGCGCGGGGCAGCTACCGAAATTCGCCGATAACCTCTACAAAGATCACGAGGAAGATCTGTACATGGTCCCCACGGCGGAGGTCCCGCTCACAGGGCTGCACATGGATGAGATCCTCGAAGAATCCGATCTACCGCTGAGATACATGGCCTATACACCATGCTTCCGCCGAGAGAAGATGAGCGCCGGGCGCGACGTGCGTGGCATCAAGCGGGGCCACCAATTCGACAAGGTCGAAATGTACATCTATTGCCGACCAGAAGAATCGGATGACTGGCTGGAGAAGATGCGCGAGCACGCTGAGGAGACCTGCGTTGCCCTCGGACTGCCTCACCGTGTCAAGCAGCTGTGCACCGGCAGCATCGGCTTCTCGGCTGCCATCACCTACGACGTCGAGGTGTGGGCCCCCGGGTGCGGCGAGTGGCTGGAGGTTTCGTCGATCTCGAACGTGCGGGATTTCCAGGCTCGGCGGGCCAACATTAAGTATCGGCCTGCAGACAAGGGTAAGGTGCAGCTAGTTCACACTCTGAACGGGTCAGGACTTGGGCTGCCCCGCACGCTCATCGCGGTCATGGAAAACTACCAGCAGGCGGATGGATCGATCATCATGCCTGAGGCTCTGAAACCTTGGCTTGGGGGCATCGACGCGATTCGGCCATAATGCGAGGGCAGCCCCGTGCTCGTTGCTCGGGCCTGTCTTGATCCCTACGCTGACAACTCACATGCCGACCGATCCACATTTCTGGAGCCGGATTTTAGTTCAAACCCTGACCCTGTTCGCACTCGTTGTCGGGTGGCTGGGCGTGTTCGTCCCGGTCTTCCCCGGTCTTGTCGTAATGTGGCTGGCGACCGCCGCCTACGCCATGTTCGAGTACCTGGCCGGGCACATGGCACTGATCGACTGGATCCTGTTCGCGCTGATCTCGCTCCTCATGCTCGCCGGCAGCGTCGTCGACAATATCATCATTTCTCACAAGATGCGCGGGCGGTCGATTCCGTGGATTTCAATCCTTTCGGCCTATTTTGCAGGAATTGCGTGCAGCGTGTTCTTCACGCCTCTCGTGGGCATAGCGGCCTCTCCGTTGACGCTCTTTGCGGTGGAGTGGGCCCGCTTGCACGACCGAAGCAGGGGATTTCAGTCAGCGAAGGCCTACGCGGTGGCCTGGGCGTGGTCTTTTCTGGCTGTCTTTGGAATAGGGGCCTTGATGATCGCGCTGTGGATCGTGTGGGCCTTCTTCTGAGCCGTGCCCACGCCGCGGACGCGCCTACAGGTTTACGCATCTTTCACAGCCCAGAAAGATGAGGAGCCTGTTCCATCCCCCCAAATCTAGATGACGTTTCCGGACTACTGGGTCTGCTGCTCGGGGGCTTGGGATTTCTAGTCTTGGGTTGTGTTCTGCGTCGGTTCTTGCTGGACAACTTCATGACTTCGGTGCGGCAAGTCCAGGTTGCAATAGTGCTTGGATTTTTGGCCTGTTTATTGCCTTGACGGATTTCGCCTCGCCTGGCTCCGTCGGCGCATGGGCGCTCGGCGCAGGGGCTGCCTATTTCGTCAATCTGCCGCTCTCCGTGCCAGCAGGCGCTGAAAAGCAGGAGTAGATCTCAACTGGAGCGGAGAGCCTCAGTCCAATTTCACTGGCGAACGCAGGAGCGCCATGATCAATTTGACGGCGTTCTCCACATCCCTCATGTCTACCATCTCAGATACGGTGTGAACGTAGCGGCACGGTATGGAAACACAGCCGACAGGAACCCCTGCCCTGACCAGCTGCATCGCGCGTGCATCCGTCGTGCCGCCGAGCAGGACCTCGCGCTGAAACGGGATGCGGTTCTTTTGGGCAGTGCGAATCATCCAGTCGACGATGCGTGGATCCGAGAGCATGCCCCCGTCACGGATCTTGATGGCCGGTCCCTTTCCCAGGGCGACCTCGAAATTTTGCAAGCCCGGTGTATCACCCCAGCCTGTCACATCAATTGAGAAACCCAGATCGGGATCGATGCCGTATGCGGATGTCTGCGCACCGCGGGTGCCGACCTCCTCCTGGGTCGTAAACACCACAAAGACGTCGTGCTCGCTGCGCCCCATCCGACGCAGGACTTCGATAGCCACGGCACAGCCGACGCGATCGTCCAATGATTTGGCTGCGACGCGCGTCCCAAGATCGGCAAAAGGGCGCTCGAAGGCCGCCACGTCGCCGGTTTGGACGGGGCAAGCGCTCTTGCTAGTTGCACCCACGTCGATAAACATCTTGTCGATCGGCGGGACGTCGGAGGTGTGCTCAGTGGGTTCCAAGCCGATGACTCCGGTGGTGCCATCGGCGAAATCGCACACGCGCGCCTGGCAGGTTGCGAGGATACACGCCGCCGACGGCCGCGAACCGCAGGAACCCGGCCTCATCGACGTGGGAAACGATCAATCCAATTTCATCCATGTGCGCCGCGATCATGATGCGCTTCCCGTGACTCTTGGCGCCCGCTTTCGCTACCGGGTGGCTGTGAACAATCAGATTCCCCAGGGCGTCTGTCCGAATCTCATCCGCCAAGCCGCGGACTTCTTTCTTTATCAAGTCTCGGATTGCGCTCTCATGTCCTGAAGGGCTGAAAGTATCGGTAAGTCTACGAATTAATGGTTTCATCGTCTGCCTTTCGGGGCATGAGGATCATTGCATCCTGGGCGACCAGTCCGTTCATGCGTCGGCAAGCACGCTAGCGATCTGGCGATAATACGTGCGCGGTCAAGCTCCTCAGGGCCGCCCTTAAGAGCAGGAGCGTGTTGCTCCAATCGGCAATCCGGGCGACGCTAGCTGCGCTGTGGGAGTAGCGGTGGGGTACGGACACACTGACGACCGGGACACCCTTTACGGCTCGCTGAATTGCACCAGCGTTGGTGCCTCCACCCCCCGGCTGACGAATTGGAACGGAATCCTAGCTTTGCGCGCAGTCTCCGTTAAGAATTGCACCAGACGCGGATCGTCAATCACAGAGCGATTTGCGACATAGATGGCGGGACCAAGGCCAAGCTTCGTGTTGTAAAGGTTGTTCTCGCCATCACGCTGCATGGGTAGGTCGTAGGCAGGGGTTGAATCAATGACAATGGCCAGATCGGGATTGAAGTGATGGGCGGCGATCTGAGCCCCGCGGAAGCCGATCTCCTCCTGGACCGTGAATGCGGCCAGCAACTCGACGTTGGGCGGCGCCCCTCTGAGAAGCTCGATCAAAGTGGCCACTCCCAGCCGGTTGTCTAATGCCTTCGACATCACCGTTGGGCCCACCCGCCGAAAATTGGGGGCAAACGTGCCGCGATCGCCCACTTTGGCTTTGCCCCCGGGCCCCAGGTCGACTCTCAGGGCGTCGACTTCCACGGGTCGCTTGAGCTCCTCCGTCTTGCTAAGGTGCACGGGTTTCGCACCGATTACCCCGGGTGTATTGGCAGATCCCACGACCACTTGCTTGCCTACGATGCCGCGGGCATCAACGCCTCCAATTAGACGGAACTGGTAGAGATCCGTCTGCATCCTCCGCAACCAACATGAAACCGACTTCGTCCATGTGGGCGTCAAGCATCACACGCAGGCGCCTCACCCCTCGACCCCGCCGCTTCACAAGAAGGTTCCCCATCGCATCGACGCAGTAGCTGCCTGCTTCAGGACGCAGCTCATCAAGAACGATCCTTCTGACCTGACCCTCGTCACCGGAGACCCCGGTGGCATTGCACAGTTTGGCAAGGAGCCGAAGCTGGGAGCCCCCAATGCTCGACGGGCTGACTCACCATCTGCATCCTCCCAAACCAGGCCATCCATGAAGTCCAGCCGAAGCCCGCAGATGAATTCGGCCAGCAGGCGCCCGGCGCGCTGCACATCCCGGACCGCCACGAGCTCCGTAGGAGTGTGCATGTAGCGCAGCGGAATGCCCAGCAGCATCGTGGGAATGCCCTCGCGGGCCACCTGGATCGCATGGGCATCTGTACCGGAAAATGTCGGAGCAACCTCCATCGATACCGGGATCTCGAGCTGTTTGGCCAGATCCTCGAATTGCTTGTACAAGACCGGATGCAAGTTAGCGCCCCAACCAAGCGTCGGTCCCTTGCCGAGTACGGCAGTTTCCCATCCGTCCGCGCCAGGGCCCTTGGCAAAGGTAACGTCCAGGACGACGGCCAGATCGGGATGCAGGCCAAAGGCTGACGTGGCGGCGCCACCTAATGTCTCTTCCTCCTGGGATGTGGCTACAGCCCATACGTCCCAGTCATGCTGCCTGGACTGAAGATGCTCAAGACATACAGTCAGCGCGGCAACGGAAGCCCGGTTATCCAGAGAGTGGCCGCTGATGGTTTCACCCGCCAGCTCAGTTGCGGGAGTGGCGAACGAGACCACATCACCGACCCGAACCAGCGTGGCTACGTGGGCAGGCGGCAAGCCGACGTCGACAAGGAGATACCGAAGACCGATCGCGCGCGGCGTGTGCCTCCTCCGGCAGAGTTGATAAAGGCGGAAGGGCCACCACGCCGGGCAATTCTCGCTTACCGTGGACAATTACGGGGGTGCCGGGCAGAATACGCGGATCGATACCGCCAATCTCGTCGACGTGCAGCACGCCATCTGCGATGCTGGTCACCAGCAAGCCAATGGCGTCCATGTGCGTGGCAACCATGATGGACGGGCGCTTTCCGCGTTCTCGGCCCCGCTTCAGGCCCTGGAGCGAGCCGATTGGACTGGTCGAGACTTCGTCCACCAGCGGCACCCATTTTTCCTGGATCAGGCGGAGAACCGGGCCCTCATAGGCGGAGAGACCAGCAACGGAAATGAGTGACTTCAGGAAGGGCAGAATCTCAGTCAACGGCGGATACCAGTTATCGCGATGGGCAAACCGTGTCGACCCATGGGATTTGTTGTCGGCATGGTCAGTGAGTGGCAGTCGCCGTCGGAACGGGCGCCTGGGTTTCGGTTGCCTCGGGTGTGAAGTCGGCGTGTCCGGTGCCGTCGGTGGTCGGGGTATCCGAAGGGACGACGGTTTCGGTTGATGTAGGCACCTCAGTGAACGTGGCCGTTGGAGGGGCAAAGGCCGTGGGCGAGACCGTCGCAGTTGACACAGGACTGGGGGTCGGAGACAACGTGATGGTGGGCGTCGGGCTCGGTGCAGGCGTCAATGTGCTGATCGGAGTGAGGGTAAACGTGGCGGTCGCCGTTGGTGTGCCGACCCCGCCGCCGGGCTGGGGCGCAAAGGCGAGGGCGATGACCCCGAGGCAGTAGCAGGGAGCGTTACGAGCACGACTGCTGCCAGCAGCAACCTCCGGCGTGCCCGTGGATCATCCGCCTCGTACATCCCGGCGATGATAACATACATGTTTCGGCGAAGAGCTCGACGGCGAGTGCGGGCTTCGTGAGGGCACGGTGCAGCAGCGTTCCGGCGACCCGACAGGTATAATCTCGACGATGATTCCCTGCGCCTCAGCATTACCGGTTTTCTCTCCTACAACGAGACCGTCGAACTCGACTTCACGCGCTTTTCACTTGCATGTATTTCGGGGCCGAATGGTGCGGGAAAATCCAGCCTGTTGGACGCGATCATATGGGTGTTGTTCGGTCAGGCACGAAAACGCGACTAAATCGCTGATTACCTTCAGTCACCCGCGGCGGAGGTTGTGCTCACATTTCGGTACGAAGGCGCCGCCTACAGGGTGCAAAGGACTTCGCGAAGGAAGGGAACAACCCTTGAGCTGCAAGTCCGGCCATCGCCCCCGGGCGAGGAGAGTTCGACGGCTGCGATCACCGAGGGCCCTTAGAGCCTGCACGCGTGGAAACCCTTGACCGAGCGGACACTCCGCGACACACAGTCCCGCCTGCAGGACATCTTGCGCCTGGATTATGACACGTTCGTAAATCCATCGTTCTTCCTGCAGGGTAGGGCGGATCAGTTTGCGCAGCAATCTCAGCAGACGCGCAAAGAGGTTATGAGCAGCATTCTGGGCTTGGGGGCCTGGGATATCTACAAAGCCCGTACGGGCGACCGCCGCCGCAACGCAGAAGTGCAGCTCACCGGTATCGAGGGCCGCCTGGAGGAGATCGGGGCAGAGCTCGCAGAGGAAGCGCCACGAAGAAACGCCTCGAGCGCCTCGAGAGCGGACTGCGCCGCGTCAAGTCTGCCCGCGCTGCGCAGGCGGCAGCCGTAGATAGTCTCAGGAAGACGCACACTGCGCTTGATAAGCAGCGTCTGGTGATCGAAGGCATGCGAGCCAGCCTCTCGCAATCGCAGCAGCAGCGTCTCGAGCCTGAGACTTGAGGCTTCGGGACCGGCGAGCCTCGCGCGGCGAAAGCGCCGAGCTTGTGGACCGGCGCGGACCCAATCAGGAGGGCGTTCGCCGGACTGGCAGGCCTCTGTACGTGCCCTGGCAATCTGGGACAGGATCGCACAGACCTTCCGGGACCGGGAAAAGAACCGGGGGCCCCTCATTACGGCGATAGCTGCAGAGAGCGTGCGCCTTAAGAAGAACGGCGCCAATTGCTGTCACAGCAGGCCGACGCCGCCGCTGGGCGGCCTCGCGACTCGATTTGGAGGCCGCGTTTGAGGCCGAGAAACGATTGCTCACCGACGCCGAGAGCCAATTGGAACGCAGAGCCCAAGTCCAAGCGGACCTACGGCCGCACGCGAAGACTTGGCAAGCCTGAAAGCGGAGAACGAAGGCCTTAAGCTCGAGATGGACGGGCTGGCGGCGCGATAGGAGCCTTGGAGTCGGCTTCGGGAGCGGCGTGCCCACTTTGCGGGCAAGCGCTGAGCGAGGCGCACCGCATTTCCACGCTTGCGACCCTTCGGAACGATGGCAAGCAACGGGGCGACCGCTTCCGGCATAACAAGTCAACATGGGATGAGCGCCAGAGCGAATGCCTGCGGCTGGAAGCCGAGCTCCGTGAATTGGCTGGCGCAGACGCCGACAAGTCGGCGCGTTCCCGAACGGTGACCCAGCTCGCTGAACGCATCGCTGCTCTGGAATCGGTCGCCGCGCAGTGGGAAGTCCGTCGGCCACCCGCGTTTGTTATTGGTAGACCAGATGCTTGCTCATGACGACTACGCATCCGAGCCGCGTGCGTTGCTTGCGCGGCTTGACGCGCATCTGGCGGAACTGGGCTACGACGCGGCGGCGCACGACAAGGCCCGGCTGGAAGAAGACCTACGAAGACCAGCCGACGTCGAGCACCGGCGGCTTGAGGCGGCGACGGCAGCCTTGGTGCCCCTGGACAAGGAAATTGCCGATCTGGAAGCTCAGATCACGGAGCGCGCCGGGGAAATTGAGCGGCAGACGTCTCAACTGGCAGCGCTCCAGCTTTCGCTTGCCGAAGCAGCCAGGGACTTACCGGACCTCGCTGTTGCAGAGCATTTGCTATTTGACATGCAGGAGCAAGAGAATCATCTAACCAAGAAGTTGGCGCGGCCCGGCAGCGCGTCTCGGTGCTCGATGAGCTCCGACTCCGCCGTGCCGAATTCGAGGCGACCCGCCAGGCACTTGCCCTGGTTATCGGGCGGCATAAAATGCTCGAACGCGGCTTCGGTCAGGACGGTGTACCCGCGTTGCTGATCGAGCAGGCCCTGCCGGAGGTCGAAAGCAGGGCGAATGAAATCCTGGACCGGCTCAGCGACGGACAAATGTCAGTCAGATTTATGACTTAGAGCGAATACAAAGACAAGAAACGAAGGGACTTGAGGGAAACGCTGGAAATTCAGATCCGTGATGGCGCTGGTCCAGCGCGACTATGAGATGTATTCGGGGGGCGAGGCATTCCGGGTGAATTTTGCCGTGCGGCTTGCGCTTTCTCAAGTGCTCGCCGCCCGGAAGGGCGCTCGACTCCAAACGCTGGTGATAGACGAGGGTTTTGGCTCGCAGGATAGCCGCGGCCGCCAACGCCTGATCGAGGCAATCAACCTGGTCAAAGAGGATTTCGAGAAGATCCTGGTGATCACGCACCTCGATGAGCTCAAGGATGCATTCCCCGCACGCATCGAGGTTGAGAAGACCGAGCATGGAAGTACGCTGCGCCTGACGTGACACTGCCGTGCGACGGATCGTTACCCGGCAGTCTGGCTTGGCGCCTTGCATTTGATGCCCACTCCCAATCCTCACATGCAAATCCCCGTCTTGTTTCCGGCCCTTGCTTCGGGCACTCAGGGTTTCACAGCCCTTCCCGTCGCGATCGTGCTGTCCACTGCATTCCTGCTTTCCGGGCTCTGGCTCAATCATTGGATCCACTCGCAGAACAAGCTCGAGATTGCCGTCCGCGATGGCAAGTCCACGCAGAGCGCCGAGTCTATCTCCGTGTGTGTGCCAGCTCGCAACGAGCAACGCAACATCGCCGCCTGCATCGAAGGCATTCTGAAGCAGACATACCCCCTGTTTGAAGTCATCGTCGTGGATGATGGTTCCACGGACGACACGGGCGCAATCCTGAGCGTCCTGAAGCAGCAATCTGCCTGGCTGCGGGTCATCAATGGAGCTCCATTGCCCACCGGCTGGGCTGGCAAACCTCACGCCTTGCACCAGGCGGCAGGAGTTGCCTCCGGCGAATGGCTATGTTTCGTGGATGCCGACACTGTGCTCTCCCCGCAGGCTCTGTCCGCGTGCTTTGCCACGGCAGTGCGAACCGGAGCAGACCTGCTTTCAATCATTACCTGCCAAGTCACTGCGAGCTTCTGGGAGCGGACCGTGTTGCCGCTCGTCCTAACCGCACTTTCCGTGGGCTTTTCCCCGCACAAGGTCAACGATCCGGGCCGTCGTGAAGCCATTGCTAACGGTCAGTTCATCATGATAAGGCGCCGCGTGTTCGATTCCATTGGCGGCTATGCCCGTATCAAGGACAAAATCGCCGAGGACAAGGCAATCGCTGAACAGGTAAAGTGGAATGGCTATCGCCTCATCTTGGCCGACGGCCGCCGGATCGCCCGCACCCGCATGTACACCACGTTGGGCGAAATGTGGGAAGGCTGGACCAAGAATATATACGTGGGGCTGCGAGATCAGCCTCGTCTCTTGCTCCTGGGCCTCTTCGGCGTGGTCCTGCTGCTGATGGCGGCCTTCTTTATTCCCCTGTGGCCCGTTCTCGGACTATGGTGGTTCGCTGTCGGCGGCGGATGGGAAGCCCTCTTGGTCGTTGCCGAAGCCATCATCGTCTGGACCGCGATCGTCGCGGCACGTCCCGCGGCAGCCTCGGCCATGGGAATCCCCCGCGTATGCCCTGACCACGCCCCTAGGCTGCGCGGTCTTTGCGGCGATGATGCTGACCTCGGCCTGGCTGGTCCTTTCCGGCCGGGGGGTAACCTGGCGCGGCCGGCGATACCGGCAACTCTAAAATCGCCCTACTGACCGCCCTCGGTTCCCATAATGATCTTGTCCTCGCCGCGGTCGATCTCCCAAGGATAGATTATGAAGGCGTCTGTGATTGCCGCGTAGTAGTCTGGGCGCACCTTTCCGAACAGGCTGCGATAGGGATTGAAGTGCAGAACGCAGGTCTCGGGAAAGCCGCCTGCGGCCGAAACTCAATTCTTGACGGCGGTACTGGTCCTCCGGATCCCCAGACGTCGTCCACGATAAAAGTCGGGCGACCACGCAGCTTGTCGTCCGCAGGGAATTGGATGAAGGCGGGCCACACCATTAGGGGTGATTTCTCTGTGCTGGATTGCGCCGGGAAGTCGACCGCCGCCGTCAGGATGTGTGTGATATTCATTGCCTCGGCCAACATGCCAGCAGGGATGATCCCTCCCCGCGTCACTATGACCATTGCCGTGAACTCCCGGCGAAATTGCGGGACAAGATGATCGATCAGGCGATCCACCTCCTCCCAAGAGATGATTTCACGCCGCGGGCCGCCACGCCTGGTTTCCATCGTCAGGGCCGCCCGGTCATCCTAGTGCCGCTGCAAGCGGTGCTGGAGCCGACACTTGGGCTGCCTGCCCTCGCGCCTGGGCCCTTTGAACGTCTCGTGCCCACAAGAACAAGCATGTATGGTAGGCCGTCATCGTGTAAGACCTGATCAGATTTGCCACCGCTACAAATACAAAGAACAAGATTGCCCCAAGTCCAATACCAAGAACCAACGCGCCCGTCCCCGTTCCAAATGCAGCTATCAAAACGTACCCCAGTCCCAGGCCCAGCACGAGGCCTATAACCCCAAGCAAGAAGCCGATGAACCCAGTATCCAGCGCACGCCGACTGTGCTGACGCCGATCAGTAGGAGGTTGCCTTTTGCAATCTGCGTGGCGCGTTTGATGCCAGCGGCCAGGGTGGCATCTTCGATCATCATCGCCGGCAATATGAGGAAGGACGCTTCCGTCCAGACGGCCTCGAGAAGCCCGCTGAGTGCGCCGCCAAGCATGCCTACAGCGCCACGCCTCCCTCCCCGCCGCATGCGTCCGGCAACGAGGCTGACAAGCGTCGAGGCCGCGGCAAGGCCCACCACGTTTCCAGAACTCCTGTCGAATCTTAGCCCACGCCTTGTCCATTCGTCCATCGCCCTCTGCGACGTATCCATAGATCAAGTAGGCGGTCATGCCCGAGAAGACGTAGCTGACAAGATAGTGAGCAAATATCATGAGCGCGCCCACCACAACCATGACGACCTGCCCAAGCCCGGTGCCACCACCGAAAATCAAGAAAGCTGCCACCAAAGGAACTATGCCTATCAGCGTCACAGCAAACCCGGCGATTAGGGAGTAGAGCGAAGGCTTCAAGAGGTCGTGGTCCTTGAAGGCCATCTGCCAGGCTTGCTGCAGGAATGAGAAGCCCCTGGTAATCTCTGCATAGCCGCTCCCTCTCCTGGTTGGGATCTGCTTGCTCTTGTAAATCCCCGCGTTGCCGTTGCGAAGCGCAGGCCGCCGAGGCTTTTGGCCTCATCGCCGACTGATTATAGCAAACTCACCGGATCAACTTCGACACGCCAATCCGTCCATCGTCTCCCGGCGAGAAGTTCATGGAAATCTGCCCTCTCACGACGATCTGCCATCGGTACTTGCCGTCAACCTTCGAGAAGAAGGACGGCGCCGGGCCGATGAGAGTGGTCCTGGTCCGGGGAGCCGCGGCCAGCAACTTCTCCAGCCTGGCCGCCTCTCCGCGGACCACTTGCTCGACCTTAGATGGATCGTAATGCCGGTACTCGAGCCGCAATAATCGCGCGAACGGCGGATATCCCAATCGTCTGCGCTCCGCCAGTTCATGAGCGTAGAATCCGTCGACGTCGTGCCGGGCGGCGGCTTTGATAACGTAGTTTTCGGGTGCAAAGGTCTGCAGGATCACACGCCCCCCCGCCTCGAACGCCCAGCCCTTCCTGCAACTTGCGTCAGAAGCTGGAAGACCCGTTCCGCGGCGAACGGATCTGGAAGGAAAAGCCCGGCGTCCGCCATAATGATCCCGACAAGCGTCACGTTGGGCAGGTCAAGGCCCTTGGCGAGCATCTGCGTGCCAATCAGAACATCGGCCCGACCGGCCGCAAAGTGGTGCAGGATGATTTCGTGTGCGTCCTTCTGACGCGTGGTTTCCCAATCCCAGCGCAGCGTCCGCGCGCCCGGAAATGCCTTCTGGGTTTCGGCTTCGACCTTTTCAGTGCCGAGCCCATAGGCACGAATATCGGAGCTTTCGCATTCGGGGCAGCTCCGGGGCATCTGCCTGCGGTAGCCGCAACGATGACACAGCAATCCATGCTCCGCGGACACATGATATGTAAGGGGCGTTTCGCAGCGCGGGCATCGGACCACGTGGCCGCAGTTGCGGCAGAAGACGTAGGTGGCCGTTCCGCGACGGTTCAGGAACAGGATTGCCTGTTCACCCTTGTGCAGGACCTGCTCGAGCGCCGCACCAAGGTCGCGGCCGAAGACGCTGCGGTTGCCAGCTTTCAGCTCCTCCCTCAGATCCACGATTTGAACCGGCGGCAAATCCAGCATTGTCGCCGGATGCGCGGCTGGCGCCGCCGCAATGCGTTGGGTCAGCTGCAATCGCAGGGTTTTGCCAATCTCAGATTGATAGCGCTGAACGACGCTCGGAGTCGCTGATCCCGCAATGCAAAGGCCACCACAAAGACCGGCGTATGCTTCGGCCGCTGCGAGGGCGTCGTAGAACGGCGGTTCAGACTGATGGTACGACGCGTCGTGGCATTCATCCGCGATAATCAGGCCCAAATTCGGCACCGGGGAGAAGAGGGCGCTACGCGGCCCTATGACTACGCTGACAGAGCCTGCCCGGACCCGGCGCCACGTGTCGTAACGCTCCCCCACGGAGAGCCTGGAATGGATTAGCCCTACCTGCCCCGGGAAACGAGACACGAATCTATCGACAGCCTGGGGCGTGAGGGCGATCTCCGGCACGAGCACTATCGCTTGCCTGCCCCTGAGAAGAATCTCCGCCGTCGCCTGCAGGTATAGCTCGGTCTTACCAGATCCGGTTACACCTTGAAGCAGCACGGGCGGGTTGGGGCGCCCTTCAGACATTCGCTGCAATTGCGTGACGATTGCCTGCCAGGCACTCTGCTGCTCATCCGTCAGGGTGAGCGCCGGCGGAGCCGTCACCGAGGCTGCCGGGCGGTCCGCGTGAGTCCGATTCAACGGATCGCGCCAGATCTCCTGTTCGCGAAGAAGAACCAGATCGCGCTCGGCAAGTTCCTGCAAGTCCAAGAGGCTGCAGCCGCTTTCAGCATACAGCCACGAAACATTGATCGCCTCAGGATGGCGAATCAGCACGCGCAATGCCTTTTGCCTGCGAAGCCGAGTTGCGTCTGTGTGGCCGAGATCCCCCATGGCTTGCTCAGCAATTTCGGGCGCCGACGCCAGCTGCGCCGTTCGAATGAACTTGGGGCGTGCAGCCGCCGGAGGGAGAACGGAGTGCGAGGTCAGGAATCCATGCCGAATCAGGCGTCTCGCGGACGCGCGCCACTCCACGTGAGGAAATGCCCGATCGAGTTGACGCCCTCGCAATGGTCCACGGCCATCCAGCAACTTCATAAGCCGGGTCTCGACGTCCCGCTTATCCGCGGCTTCTTCGCCGGCATCCGCGTTCGCCACTAGCGTGCCCGTCGTGGCAAACAGAGTATCTGCCTGCTGGGCGATCCCTTGGGGAATGAAGAGTCCCATGATTGCACCGATGGGTGAAAGCGTACTCTCGGCCATCCATGCGGCAAGCGCAAGTTGCTGAGTGGTCAGAACGGGATTGGGATCGACCAACTCGAGGATCGATTTTGTTTTCGAGGTCGCGGGCGCGTCGATCAGGCTCAGGACCACCGCCTGTACCGTGCGGGTGCCAAATGGAACGATGGCAAGCTGGCCCGGCGCGACGGCCTCGACCAACCGCTCGGGAATCTCGTAGTCGAAGCTGCCCGAATCGCTGCTTTCACGGGCAGCTCGCCCATCAACGAAAACGCCCGCCATTGACGGGACGTTTACCGCAACTCGCGCGTACGGACGGCATGCGACTCTAGTGCGTCTTCATCATCGCGGCGGCCCCGTACCCCACCACGGCTGAGTAGTCGCCGGTGGTATCACCCGACGTGGCGTGGCGGAGTATTTCCACCTTGTCGGCCCCGAGTTCACGCGCCGCCCACATGACAGCCGCCAGCGCGCCCAGTCCACAGGCAGATCCCCTGCCGCTGCGCTCGAGGTCAAAGAGGGGCTCGGGTTCAAATGCTTCCACCTGGTCCAGCAGGGCACGATCAAGCTGCAGGGCCGTTTGCTGATCATGATAGTGCGACAGATCGGTGCTTGCCACGAGCAGGGCGTCCAGGCCTTGAAGCGTGCCAGCCAAGGCCATCCCCAATGCTTTGCACGTTGGCACGTCCTGTGCGCGAACCATGAGGGGTAACAGCTTCCACTTCGATGCAAGCGCACGTTGAAGAAACGGCAGTTCTATTTCCAAGGAATGTTCGGGGTCACTTGAGATGCGCGTCAAACCCGGACCAGAAACCGCGGCCAGGGCGGCCTCCAACGCGGCGACGGCCGCACCGTCGACCGGAATCGATCCCAAGGGGGTTACGTACGCGTCAAACGCGGCCAGAAGGAGGGGCGCCTGATGGTAGTTGTGAAATGGCGACAGGATCGCGACCAGATCCGGCGACCGCCCCCGGACGGCCGCGAATGCATAGCCAGCGACCGGCCCAGAATATCGATGACCTGCATGGGGCGCAACCAGCGCTATCACTTCGCCGCTGAGCGTGGGCAATTGCGCCGCATCCAAATAGGCATCGACGGCGCGCGCGCCAACGCCTTGCGGTCGCCTTCGTACCACGTCCCTGCGATCGGCGAAGGACGCAGGTCAACATTCATAATCGCGATTCTAGCACAACCAGAATTGCAGACGATGGCGCCTATCGCACAATGTCGCCGTCTCGGCTGTGCGCCGTCAGGCGACCCACCCGGCAGGGGCCCGGGCCTGCGCCCACTGTTCCCGGCACGCTCGTCCGATCAGGGCACTCTGTAGCTGGAAACTATGTCATCCAGCACGGTCTCGTATTGCGCGGCGTAGTCGTCGTCCCACCAACTCGTGAACATCAAGAACGCCGTCCTGTTGCGCACCTCGAAGAACGAGACTCCAGAATAACCCCCGCCGCGCGAGCTCCACGTCAGGCGTTCACTGCCGTCTTTCTGAATGCTGTCACCGCTGATGCGTATGTCGCCTTCTGCGCCCGTGTTACTATAGAATTTGTTCAACAGATACAGGGCCTGCTTTCCGTTCTGCGATCCGGTCCAGGCCGTGCCATCGTCATAGACCACGTTCTCCACCCTGGCATGCCGATCCGGAGAAGTGAAGACATCCCAGTACCAGTAATTGTTCTCTGTGTCGACGTCCTGCGTGTGTTCCCAGTCGCCCGGTAGATCGATGACAAAGAAACTATTCTGATCCGTGAAGGATACAACTTCTCCACTGCTTCCGGTATCCGCACTGCCAGTGACGCTGGTGCTGCTCTCCGTCGGCTGGACGGCCGCGGTCGGTGCCTCGGTAGAGGCAGAAGGCGTCAGCGTGCTGCAGGCAATCCCTACTCCGACAACGCAGACGACGAAACCTATTAAATACAACGAACTCCGGCGTGTGATCGGCATCTCTCCTCCTATCGTTGCCCGATTATACGAACATCCGGCGAGACGGGCAAGGAAAACCCGGCGCCAACTTCAAGGAAATCCTTATGCTGGACCGAGAACGGTCTGGGTGGATTTGAATGCAAGCGGCGGCAGATGATCGCGGTCGAACCACTGAGCTGCGTCGGCATCATCCCCTGCCGACAACTCACCCGAAAGCAGGTCGGCCTCATAGACGATGATGAAATCAGCGCCACGGGGATGTTCGTGGCCTGCCAGAACATCACGGACGCGCAAGGCGTGAACGCTCAGACCCGTTTCTTCAAGGCACTCGCGCTCCGCCGCCCGGGCCGGATCTTCGCCCGCATCAACAAATCCCGCCGGCAGTGTCCACAGTCCGCGAAATGGGTCGTTGGCGCGCCGCACTAGAAGGACGCGGCCCGCCTGCTCGAGCAGAATGGCGGCTGCGACTTTCGGATCGGCAAAGTAGATCCACCCGCAGTGTGGACAGATGGGCCGCTGGCGTCCAAAACGCTCAGCTACGATTACCTTGGTGCCGCAGCGAGTGCAAAAATTCACGTCGCCGGCATTCACGTGCGTGTGCCCGAATTCCAGAAGGAAGCAACACCCCACTCCGAGCTTGTTCTGACTGCGTTCATTTTCCTTGCCGTCCCGCCCGAATACCGCGGCCACGTATGTGCTGCAACTCCCAGGACCAGAATCCGCACCCGACCGCGGCGATTCCAAGCAGGAGCTGCCAGAGGGCAGGCACTCGGGTGGCTCCCGGCGTGCGCCCACCATCCTTGGCTCCCAGAGCAGGCGGCGCGGACTTGGGCGCCGCAGCGGCCGGAGCGACTGCGGTGAGCGCAGAGGGACCCTGCTGAGAATTCGCGGGCCCGGGATTTAACCCTGCCGTCGGCGCCGCCGCGGCCAGGGACTCCAAGGGCTGCTCCGCAACGGAGGTGCCCACCCCACGAGCCCCCTCAGCAAGTGGCATCGATGCCGATGCCTGAAATCCGGCTGCGCGCGGGGTCAGGCTATTGAAGGCAAACGTTGCAAGCAATAGCGCCGTTGCCAGAATGCTTGCGTACCGCAGTACGGGAACGGCAGCCGGAAGGGGTGGTCGGAACTCCGCCATTTGTGAGGTGAGTGCGAAGTTGCGCGGGGCGCCCCGCCTGGGCATCTGTCCAAGCAACCGGCGGGCAAGCCTTAAGTCGTCAAGCGCCGCCCGCAGGTCAGGCTGGGAGGCCAGCCGAGCTTCGACGCGTTTCATTTCGGCCCCGTCCAAGCGGCCGTCGACGTACGCAGAAAGTTGGTCTGTATCACGCGATTTCATGTCTGCTTAGGCCGCGGGCTCAGCTTCTAGACGAAATGCGGAGGGCAGGAGTTCCTCAAATGCCCTCAGGCAATCGCGCAGGCGCAGGCGGGCGCGGGCAAGTCGGGACTTGATGGTTCCCAGGGGCACGCGAATCGAAGCCGCGACTTCCGCGTAGTCCAGGCCCTCAATGTCGGCCAGGACTACTACGGTGCGGAACTCAAGCGGCAAACTCTCGAGGCAGTGCTCCAGCGCGTGTTCGAGCTCGCCGGCCTCAGCTTGCTCTTCCGGTGATCGACCGGGATCCGCCATCCAGCGGGGGGTGTCCGAAGGCTCGCCGCCGTCGACGTCGGGCTCGAGTGGCGTCGTGGGCCGACGTTTCCTGCTGCGCACCTCATCGTAGCACTCGTTAGTAACTATGCGCATGAGCCAAGCTTTGAAGGAGCCGCCTCGAAAACTTCTCAGGCCCCGGAAGGCCGAGAGGAAGGCATCCTGTGTGGCATCTGCCGCCATGTCTTCATCCCCAACTATGCGCAACGCAACGTTGAAGATGGCGTCTTGATAGTGCAGTACAAGCGTGTTGAACGCATCCAGGTCGCCACGTTTCGCTTCAAAAATGAGGGCGGTCTCGTCCATGCACGGCATTCTAACATGCTGATTATGTAAGACGAAATCGGGGTATCTGGCGAGTGCCTCGCCGCAGACGCACTGACACAAGCACTGTGCGGCGCTTCGCCGAGGAATCGGTCCGCAGTCAGATCGAGAGCGGCCGGCACGTCCTACTGGGAAGGCTATGGGCCGCCACAGTCGGGCGCGACGCGAGAGGCTTCACCCCCCCGCCGTGACATCAGTTCCACGTGCCGCCGAAAGGGTCCCAAGCGCCGAATTGGTGTGCACTATTAGGCCAGGATAAGAGCAGGGACATCGCACATGTTCAGAATGCGACAGGCGTAGTAGATTTGGAGGAAGTAAGGAGATCACATGGACATCGGCGTGCCGGAACTTCTCATCATCTTGGTAATCGTCGTCTTGGTATTCGGTCCCCGGCGCCTGGGCGACGTGGCCGGAGAATTAGGGAAGGGCATCCGCAATTTTCGCGACGGTCTGGCGGGCAAGGATGACAACGTGACGACACCCGGGGCCCAAAAGGAAGCACCCAACGAGGAGCCGAAGTGAGCGCCGCGGCCCAATCGGCGGCATTTCTCAGCTGCGCCGATCGCGGCAGCAGGCGGAGTTGCGAGGCCGTGTCGCCGTGAACGCGGTGTTGTCGCCACGGGACGGCCTTGTTCAACCTGAGCAGTCTTCGGGGGGCGATTCTAAGTACTTAGCAATACGGCCTCAGCGGATTCGAGGCCGTTCTACCGGGGGGATAATTGACGGTATTCCGGATGCTTTCGGCACACTCTTGATCACGGGAACCGGGATCAGGCTGATCATCCTGGCCCCGCGGCGTGCCAGGGCTCTGGCATTCACCACGAGGAGGCAATTGCCGGTCGAAGCCAGAAAGTCAACCCCCAAGAAATCGACCAGGAGGCGACCCTTCTCGAGAGCACAAACTCCGGCGAACTTCGTTTCAATTTCGCCCACCCCAACTAGATCCAAGCTCCCTATCAGGCGGATCGTGCTTATGTGATTATCCGGGTCACGGTGTTCAAGGACCACGGGCTGACCACCTCCCAATCACAAGCAGTCGATGGGCGTCAATACCTGAGGGGTGCTAAAGTGCGGGGAATGCCCGGGTTAACCATTCGTGAACGACGCCCACGTCGATGAGCCCGCGAGAGCTATTCTCGTCGGAGGCGTGCCCGGGTTGCCCTCCCAACCCCGCCCGCCAACCATGCCGGCCACGGCGCGCCTACGCGACGGGGGGCAACACGCCCATCGGCAATGTGTTTTGAACGACTCTTGTCATGAGTTCCCGCATGTCTCAAAATGCTATAATTTTTCGCGGATCAATTGACCTGATGAAAAGGCGACGGAACCTAACGAATTCTCGGCGCGATTTCCTTAAGCTCGCCGGAATTGGTGGCGGCGCAGTGCTCTTGAATGGCTGTTCGCCAAGAGCCCTCGCATCCTGGCTCGTTCCCACCCGGATCGTGCCTCCAACGCCGCTGCTAATGCCGCCAAGCGGACCATCGCAGACCGCGTCAGCATCACCTACCGCGAGCATCACGCCAACGGACACTCCGACGGCAACGCCGACCGACACGGCCACTGCTACGTTCACACAGACCCCAACGGAGACTCCGACCGCCACTCCGACAGAAACGCCGACCTCAGTGCCGGAAGAGGAGTCCGGAGTGGGCAAGCTGTGCTTCGTGCTCTGGGATCATCAACTGGCTCGATACAAATACATGCCCCGCAACCCCAAAAAGCCTTTGCCAGAGACCTGCCCCTTGAGATCGGGGGTCAATAACCACTTGACAACGGCATGGACGGAGTATTGGCGCGGAATTCTTCACCTGTGCAATCCTGGAATGGGTGATGAGGCATTCGAGAGATCCTGGAAGGGCTTGATTTCGGATGCCCGGGCATTCACAAACAGTAGCGGCCCTACCTCCGGCAATTTCGGCCTGCACAGCTTGACGTGCGGAGGCGCTACGCACGAGATGGTCACCGGTGTTCCTGAAAAGAAATACATGCGGATTTACACGCTAAATATCCATGATCCGCCCCCCGAGATCCCAGCCAGCCCAAGCGGTATTGATATCACGCGGCACTTCTTTGCTACGACGGGAAGCACCAAAAAACTGCCCAATGGCACTTATGCGGTCTACGGCTTTCCTCAATTTGAGAATTGCATCATGCCGCTGGTGAGCCCAGATTACACGGATCTGATCGAGGTCTCCAGAATCAAGATCGTCTCGTCGGTCCAACGACCATACAATACCTAGTGCCGAGCGGTTACCCCGGGGGCGCCGGACTTCGCGGCTGGGCATCCTGTCGGTCAAGCCGGACAGGCCTTCTATGATTTTTTCGCCACCGCGTCCTCCGCCCTCAGAGCCGGGAACAAGAGCACCTCGCGGATGGAATGCTTGTCGGTAAGAAGCATGACCAGTCGATCCACGCCCATGCCAAATCCGCCGCTGGGCGGCATGCCGTAGCGCATAGCCCGCAGGTAGTCCTCATCCATTGGGTGTTTTTCAGCGTCGCCGACGGCGTAATCCCGCCCCATCTCAAGAAACCGTTGTTCCTGATCGAGCGGATCATTAAGTTCGGTGAATGCATTGCACAATTCAAAACCGGCTACATACGCCTCAAAGCGTTCCACGGTCGTCGGATCACCAGGCTTGGATTTGGCGAGAGGCGAGATATCGCGCGGATAGTCATACAGAAACGTAGGCGCGATCAGGGTGGGCTCCAGGTATTCGCTCAGCATGAAGTCGATCAGTTTGCCGCGGGTGGCATTCGGATCGGCTGGCTTGCCGGCCTGGATGAGCGCCGCGTGGAGCGACGCGGCCACTGGGTGTTCGGCAATGTCAATTCCACTTGCCTCCCGCAGTCCGGCCCTGAGCTCAAGCCTTCTCCAAGGCGGCGCAAAGTCGATCTCATGTCCCTGGTAAACGAGGCGCGATGTTCCCAGAACCACCTCGGCGGCGTGCGACACCATTTGTTCCGTGAGTTCCATGACCTGCAGGTAGTCGGCATACGCCCAGTAAAACTCCAACTGCGTGAACTCCGGATTGTGTTTGAAGCTCACCCCCTCGTTCCGAAAATCGCGCCCGATCTCATAGACGCGCTCCAGATTTCCAACCAGGAGGCGTTTCAGGTACAGCTCGAACGAGATTCGCAGATACATGTCCTGCTCCAGCTCGTTGTGGTGCGTGGTGAAAGGCCGTGCGGCGGCTCCGCCATAAATCGGCTGGAGGATCGGGGTCTCGACCTCCAGAAATCCCCGGTCGTCCAGAAACGCCCTGAGCGCCTTGATTGTTGCAGCCCGGGCGCGAAAGACCTGACGAACATCCGGGTTGACCGCTAGATCCGCATAGCGCTGGCGCGCACGAAGTTCGGAGTCCTCCAGGGCCGCGTGGCGGACGACGCTACCGTCGGGCAGGGTCTCGTCCTTTGCAGCCGGCAACGGGCTGACCGCCTTGGCTAGGAGCGTGAAGTCATGAACCTGGAGCGTTACCTCGCCGGTCTTGGTACGCATCATCACGCCCGAGGCCTGCACGAAGTCACCAATATCGAGGATCCTGTTGAAGAAGTCTACGCGATCCTGACCGAGTTCGTTCGCACGGAGGAAGAGCTGCACCTTACCGGCGCCATCCTCGAGCTGCGCAAAAGAGAGCTTTCCCATTGGACGCGTCGCGCGGATGCGGCCAGCCAGGGTAGCTTGCACCTCACCCGGCGTCTCCGCCCTCTCGAAGGCCTTGATGGCCTCGGCACTCGTGTGCGTTCTGTGCGCACGAGTCGGATACGGCTCCACGCCTCGGGCGCGTAGTTCTTCGATTTTTTGAAGTCGGATTTTTTCCAATGACGTGTAGTCAGTCATGAGTACGGTCCTACTCTCCTACCCCTCGTGCCCAGGCGGCATTCTGGCCGCAGGCGGGGTCGTAAGCTTCAAGGCAACGCGCATTCGACACACACGGCAGAGCACTCCCGCTCAGACCGGCCCAGGCACAAAAAATCTCCGCGCCACCCGTCTCCCATGGGAGGCAAAGTTGCGCGGAGTCACGAGTCTGATCTGCAGGCCGGGGATAGCGGCCCGCCGCCCCGCTATTTCACCCCAATGATCTTCACCTTGTAAACGCCGCTGGGGGTCTCCACGGGGACCGTCTCACCGACCTCGCGACTCAAGATGGCTTTGCCAATCGGTGATTCGTTGGAAATCTTGCCCTCACGCGGATTCGCCTCTGCCGCTCCAACGATTTTGTAGGTCTCGGCCTCGAAGCCCTGCTCCTGGATGGTTACCGTTGAACCAACGACGACGGTGCCATCGGGTTGAGTCTTATCTTCGCGTTCGATGACCCGCGCGGTGGCGAGAAGCATGTCCAGCTCCTGGATGCGCCCCTCGACAAAGGCCTGCTCGTTCTTTGCGGCCTCGTACTCGGCGTTTTCGATAAGCTCGCCGCCCTCCATAGCCTCATGGAGGCGGTCGGCCACCTCCTGCCGCTTGACCGTTCTCAGGTGGTCGAGCTCCTCTTGAAGCTTCTGAAAGCCTTCTTTGGTGAGGAATTTCGTTGCCATCGTGATGTCCCTGTTATAGAATAAGTAGCATCCCATACGGGATGCAGTTTTCGCCTTCCAAAGCATCTGAAGGCCCGCGTACTATATCATGAATTGGCGCTCGAAGCAAGACCGGCTCTTTCCCGGCCGGTGACTGGCCTCACCGGAGCTGGACCGTCCAGATATTGCCACGCGGGGTCGACATGCTGACGCGGAGGGGCTGCCCCCGCAGGGCCCCGCTGCAGGGTGCGCCATCGAGCAACCCGGCCCGCTCGAACAGTTGACCCGTGAATTCGGTTTCGGTATGATGCAGGAAGCGCAGGATCATCGGCTTTCGGTGAAGGCCGCGGCGGCTGTGAAAAGTGAGCCAACCCGACAGATGCCTCGGTTTCACCAATTCCGGGCGAGACTCTCCTGCCACCGAACGTCATGGAGCGGCATGAGGGCGTGTTGAGAGGGCAGCTAGAGAATTCGGCCGCACCAAGTGCGCTGCAGGAGTAGCTGAGATCCCATGAGAGACGTGGCAAGTCGCGCCGAGGCTAACAAAGTACCCACTTTCCCCAGGTGCCTGATCTCAGGTGTTATCTCCCTCCTGCTCGTGGGCTCTGTTTTCCAAGCCGCGGCCGTATTCTCAATCAAGACGCCGCAGGGCTTCACGGCTGGCGTGACGGCATACTGGCTCGTCGTCCCGATCAGTCTCTTCGTGGCGATTTGGTATTGGCGCTGGGCGAAGATCGACCTCGGAGTTCTGCTTCCCCGGGACATACGGATCGCCAGCTTGTGCCTTCTGGTCTTTGCGGCATACGGAGTTGTCTCGGCCTTCATTCTGCCGTTCGTCTTTCACGGCATCAAGGTCGTGGATCCAAGACTGGGAATTACCGACCAGTATCTCAATCCATCGACGCTGAATTGGAGTCTTTCCAACGCTGGGCAGGCCGCCTACATGCTGATGAACTCCGCCGTCTTCCTGCTTCTGGCCACAGCAGCGACCGAGCGCAAGATCTTTGCACGTGCCTACAACACTCTCGTGGGAACGGCATTTCTTGTGCTCGGATTCGCAGTCTTCCAACACATATCTGTTCATTACGCTCCGAATGGCACTTACGCGGTGCTGTACGCAGTCACCCACAGCAATCCGGCAGCGTCCTCGTATCCGGTGACAGACCCGAGAACCACATCCTTCTTCTTGGAGCCTTCGTTCTTCGCAGGCTACGCCGCAGCAATGTCCATAATGGGACTCAATGCATATCTATTCAAGGGCGGAAGAGTTGCCCTGGCTTTGTGCGCGCTGGCGTTCTATGGGATCTTGACTTCCGAGTCAACCGTGGGCATGTTGGCCTTCCCGGCGGGGCTTGTGCTTACGGGGGGCATTCTGGCTGCGAGACGTGCCAGAGGGCTGGCGTCTCCGTCAAACTCGAGGGCCCGGAGCCGATTCCTGGTCAGCCTGGTGGCGCTCGGGTGCGTCTTCATCCTATTTTGGCAGGAATCCGCCGTGGTAAGCCTGTTCGGGATTCCGACAGTTGGGCAAACTGTACCGCCTGCAGCCGCGGCGGGCGCTACAAGCGCGACCTCGGCGGTCGGGGCTCCAGCCGGCGTCACCCAAGCCGCGTCGCCCCCAACAGCAGGGCTGCCAGCGCAGTCGCCCCAACCGCCGCCATCAAGCTGGCTGGCGCGGTGGACGCTGGGATCCAGAACGTGGGAAGACCGGCTTCTGAGCCTCCAATACAGATTCTGGGCAGATGGATTTTCGGTGCTTACCATCCCAATAGAAACCTCTTTTCTCGGAGCCGGCCTAGGCAGCAACCGACCTTCCTCATTCATCGCGTACGTTATTTCCAATTTAGGCCTTCCCGGCATGTTGGCCTTCACCGCTTTCGTTCTTGTTCTCGCGAGGTCATTCTGGCGTCGCCTGGATGACCTGGGTCCCATCGCTATTGCCATGGGGCTCGGATTCTGCACATATTTGTTGAGCATGTGTGGCGGCCTGCCCGACCCCAATTGGCCGCCATTCTTGTGGATATTTGCCGGGCTCACGGTGGCAGGGATGGTCGAGACTTCCGGCGATTCGAAAGGACTGGGCCGCGCCTGATTCTCGCCGCAGATCCAAGGCGCAGCACTCCAAAGCCGGGCGGGAAGGGCGAAGGATGGCGACCTGTGGGCGACAACGAGTCCTGCATGCCAAGCGACCGGCGGGGCTGAGCACAGCCAGCACTGCTCGAGAGAGGATATCGGGGAGATGTCGTGGTAAGACTTGACCAGCATTACGTCGATCCACGCCTGGTAGAGTTGTACGACGTCGAGAACCCGCGTGGAGCCGACACTGATTTCTATGTCAGGTTGGCAGCGAAGCTTGATGCCCGCTGCATTCTTGACCTGGGGTGCGGCACTGGTTTGCTGACACGCGAATTGGCAGCTCCTGGTCGACACGTGACGGGAGTTGACCCTGCTCCGGCGATGCTGGCATTCGCCCGCCGCCAGCCAGGAGCGGACCGAGTGCGGTGGACCGAAGGGGATGCAAGCGCCCTGGGTACACCAGAAGCGGACTTGCTACTCATGACGGGCAATGTGGCCCAGGTATTTCTGGACGACGCCGATTGGCAGGCAGCCCTGGCGGCGGTCTACGCTGCCCTGCGTCCGGGCGGCTATCTGGCATTTGAGAGCCGCAATCCGGAAGTGCGCCCTTGGGAGCAGTGGAACAGAGCAGCGACCTATGCCCACTCCGATTCGACCAACGGCGGCATGGAGAGTTGGCTGCGACTCGTGAATGTCGCGGACGGACTAATCAGCCTGGAGGGTCATAACGTCTTCCTCTCCACGGGAGAGGTTGTTGTGGTGAAGAGCGAACTACGTTTTCGAAGCCTTGATGAATTAACCCAAAGCGTCACCGACGCGGGCTTTGCCATCGAACATATTTACGGCGACTGGAATGAAGGGCCACTTCTACAGACCAGCCGCACCATGATCTTTGTCGCTCGCCGCAGTTGATGGGGGGCGCGACCCACCTATCAAGCTGATAGGACTTGTACCAAGGTACGCCATAGGCGATTTGCATCGGGCCGCGCCATGACGCACGTTGTCAACTGGGCCTTGGGCGACGAGGCGTTGCGCTGACGCCCAGCATCCCACGCCTCCTCATTTGGTTCGCGCTACGCCCTTGTTTGCCAGCTTCTGCGCCGTGGTCTTCTTCTTGTTAGTGGGCTTCCTTGGCGCGTTCTTCTTAGGGATCCGTTGCTTGGCGGGCTCTTTTGGCGCGTTCTTCCGGGGAGCCGGTTTGGCGGAGGTTGCGTTCGCGGGCTGCTTCTTCGCAGCAGCCGTCGTCTTCGGCAGCCGCTTGCTGGGTGCCCGCTTTTTTGCGGCGGCTCCCGACGTGGATTTGACGTTCTTGGCAGCCGCTTGCCGACGTCCGGATTTCTTCGTCGGCACTCTCTTGCGCCGCTTCGCGGTCGCTGCGATCTTAAGCTGGACCGGCGCACCAGCAGCCGCGGCGCCGCGCAACTGCTCCCACATTCTTTGGACGGATTCTACGCCTTTGCCGTCGAGCACAGTTGCCACCGCGTTCCATTCCGCTCCCTCGACGAACCTCCAGTCAAGGAACACATGGTGTTGAAAGGCCTCAAGGTTTGCAAACAAGCCCTTCTGCCAGAGCTCAGCGCACGGTCGGATGAACTCCAGGTGCGAGACATAGTCCCTGACAATGGCGCAGCCCGTTTCAGGCAACGACAGTGCCTGGGCGAGGGACTTTTGCGCCGTGAGGCCAGTGCTCTTGTCCAGGGCAGCCGCCGAGGTCCGGATCCAGCCAACAGCAGCGGCGCCTCGGTTGTTGAATAGCACGAGCGCCCTATCCTCGCCGCGACGATTCGAGTACGCGATCACGTCTTCGTTGACTTTCCCATTCGCGGCGTAGAAGTCAAACAGACTGAACTGCTCGACATCTGCGAAGAGTTCGCGTCTGCGCAGCAGAGGGAAGATCTTCCACTCGTGCCCGCGGATCAGGGCATCGTCGGGGAACTCATCGAGTCTCGGCATGCGGAAGTCCATGCCGTATTTCTCTCTAAGGCCTTCGATTTGCCCGTGGGCGAACATGGGCAAGCCTGGCAGCGTGACCAAAAGCGTGCAGACGCCAAAGTACTTGTCGCCATTCCCAAATTGCTGAGTCGCGGTCTTCTCGTCCGGGTTGCTCATGAAGTTGACGTAGCGCTTCAGAATCTGCGGATCGAACGCAAGTGTATTCTTGATCAGCTCTCTGTACTTGGCGTTCTGCTCGTCACGGAGCATGTGCATGAAGGCGGAGTTGTAGACACGGTGCATACCGAGAGTCCGCACAAAGTAGCCTTCCAGGAGCCAGAAGGCTTCCGCCAAGAGCAGGGTCTCGGGCACCTCGGCGGCCACGCGGTCAACGACCTCGCGCCAGAATTCATTGGGCATGACCGCGTTGAACTGCCTCCAGGTCATGCCGTGCTCGGCACGAGTTGCGATTGCACCGGCCCTTCCCGGCTGGGGGAACCACAGGCGCTGAAAGTGCTTCTTCGCCAGAAGTCATGGCGGAGTCGAAGCGGATTATCGGAAAGTTCCTGGCCACATGCAAGATAGTCTGGATTACAGCTTCGCGCACCTCCGCATCCGTGTAGTCCAGTTGGGCGGTGTCGTTCCACGGCAACCCCGTGCCGTCATTGCCATGATAGACATAACGCCGATCCCCCGTCTGCATATCACGACGCTCGAAGACCACCGCTGCGTCCGATTGGTCGTAGTAGTGGTCTTCCAAGACCATGGCGATCCTTGGGTCGTCGGAAACGTTTTCCGAGTTGAAGCTATACGACGGAAATGGGGGGCCGTCGATCGAAAGAAACCAGTCAGGGTGTTCGATCACCCACCAAGAGTTGATCCCCATATGATTGGGTACCATATCTGCCGATAGCCGAATTCCGCGCCGACTGGCCCGATCCGCCAGATTTCTGAGGGCACTCCAGCCGCCAAGGTCCAGCGCGATATCATAGGCCCTGACGGCGTAGGCGCTAGCCACAGCATCGGCATTCCCCATCCGTTGTTTGATGCGTTGCGAGGCAGGGCTGCGCTCCCAGAGACCAATCATCCAGAGCGCCGTAAACCCACGGGCGGCGAGGATATCCAGCTCCTCGTCGGGGATTTCATCCAGCGTACGGATCCAGCGCTTGTATTTGCGCGAAAGTTGCTCCAGCCAGACGTAGCTGTTCTTTGCCAACAGGACCACGCGCGGCATCCAAGCCAGGTCGGAGCTGTACCGCTCATCCTCGGGCTCCCCGCTGTAGTCCGGCACAGGCGCGGAGGGCGCGAAGGTGGGTTGGACCGCGGCGCGCACGGCCTCCTCGCGCATAAGATCCATGGCCCCTACGATCAGTTGGCGCACCTCCAAGGCCAGAACTGGACCCCACCGCTTCAATAGATATTGCAACTGCCCTTCAAGCGAATGCGGCGAGGCCTTAAGTGGAGCCATTAGGAGGTCGATCAGCGTATCGGCTGTGTGGCCCATGGCCGCCGGCAAGCTCGTCCGGTTCGAAAAGAACTCAATCAGCATGGCGACGGACTGCCGGTAGGCGGTGGCGTTCAGAACGCGGTCGTCGAAGAAGTCTTTGTACGCTTCCAAGGCGGGATTGCGGTTGGCGATATGCAGAAGGAGCATCTCCTCCAGCGCGATTTGCCGATGGGGAATACCCTGGCTTGAGCCAGACAAGTAGCCCGTGACGGTCTCCCGACCCGCATAGACTGACGAAGGCGGAAACTCCACCGTGAATTTCTCAAGAGTTGATTCCAGCCGAAGACCAAGCGCCAACTCCAGAGAAAGGAGCGCATCGTGAAGCCTCCCCGGATAATTCGACTCGTGCCGACGAATTACCAGGTGCATGATCTCCTCGATCAAGGCGGCGGCGAAGATGTCCGAGGCGGGCAGAAGCCTGCCAGTGCTGCCGTAGACACGCTCTACAATGCGACGTGCCGCGCTGATACCGGCGGTGCGGCGGCCGCCTGTAGAAACGATCAGACGGCCATTCGTTCCCAGCAGGGTTTCGTCGAAATGGTAGCGATCACGTGCGCGGCGCGAGATGTGGAATTCGAAGGGCGGGGCCATGCCGCAATGATAAGCCCACCCGGCCCGTCGGGGCAACTCCCTGGAGGGTTTCGCTCGCGGCGGCCCAGGGATAGCCACAGGAAGACGCTGTTCGAGGACGGCGGGCTCGTCGAAAGGGCGCCTCCGTCGCCCTCCGGCCGTCAAGCACGTGCATCCGAGAAGCTGCCCACGCAGGATGCGCGGCTTCGGGGCGCATCCAAGTGCGGAGCGAGCCAACCTGGGCCATCTCTAACCTGGAATCCGGAGTGCCACAGGCTACGGCGCCCCGCCAAATGGCAGTTTAGAGCAACATTAAATCCTTGACGGTTTGGACAATTCCCTTTATTATCCGCACGCTAGATGCCAGTACGTTATCGTTTGGAACCAGGACAAGGTGACCCGACGGCTATTAGCCGGGTCGTTTCGTTTTGACAGCCGACGAACGTGCGACATCATCACCATTTTTTCCGTGCAAGAAGGAGGCAATGCAATGTCCGAACGTATCGTCGGAACGGTCAAGTGGTTCAATGCGGAGAAGGGCTACGGTTTCATCTCCCGCGATGGCGGCCCTGACGTATTTGTCCACTACTCGGCGATCCAGAGCGACGGTTTCCGCAAGCTCGTGGAAGGCCAGAAGGTTGAATTCACGGTCGAGCAGGGCCCCAAGGGTCCGCAGGCCGCAAATGTAATGCCCCTTTAAGCACACATCCCCTCTGTCAACGAAAGCTCCGTCCAATTGGACGGGGCTTTTTTTGTCGCCGGGATCGCGGGGGCTAGATGGAACGGCGGTAGACGCGGTGGTTCTTGTACTCAATTCCGTTGAGATTCTTCAAATCGGCGCGGATTTGGCGCGTCGTCTCGGCTACCTGAGTCATCTCGACATGCTTGAATTGCGGCTCGTGCCTGAGATAGGCGCCCATGTCTCCCCATAAGAAAGCCAGAGGCGAAACTCGAAATCCCAAGGCCGTCTTGCCCATTTCGTTGTACAGCAGCGCGTTGCCGCCTGTGCCCTGAAATTCAGGAAGGATGCCCATTCCGTTGCCGGAGACCACCCTTGTCCGCTTGGTTTCGAGGAGGATATCCAGAATGCGGAACGGGAAGAGATGCCCCTTGCCTCGCTGGAGGGCCGCGGACACGTCCGGGAAGGCGAACAGGAAACCAACTATATCCTCTCCGTGGGTTATCACCTTGATAAGGCGATGATCGGCGAAAGTGATGACGTTGTCCACGGCGTACTGAATATCCCCTTTAGTGAACGGGTAGTACTCCCAGTTATTGATGAAGGTCTTGTTGTAAGCCTCGCCAATTCGCCAGGCCCATTGAAGCAGCTCGCGCTTGCTCTTGAAATTCTTCACCCTCAGGTTGCCACGCTGCATGGCGCGCTCTGCGATTCGCCGCACCCGGTCGGGCACCTTGAAGGCATCGGACGGCAGATAGCAAGAGACGAAATCGACTTCCTTCTCGAATCCCAGCGCCTCCACCAGTTTCGGGTAGTAGTCGTAGTTGTAATTCATCATCGTCATCATCTGGCGCTGCTCGAAGCCTTCGACCTGGATACCGTAGCCGTCAAACGGAGAAAGGCCTTTCGGGCCAATCAGCGTGTCCAAGTCACGCGCCCGTGCCCACTCAAAGGCAGCCTCGAACAAGGCGCGGGCTACATCCGGATCGTCTATCGAATCGAAGGCATAGAAGTGCGCCTTGCGGGTCTTGTGATAGTCATTGAAAGGCCGGTTGTCAGCGGCACAGATCCGTCCGACTACCTTCCCGTCGCTGGTGGCCAGGAAAAAATCCGCGAAGGAGTGCTCGAAGAAAGGATGTTTCTTCCGATTGAGAGGCAAGTAAGCGTCACCAAATGGTGGAGGCACGAACTGTGGGCAGTCCCGATACAGATCATAGTAAAACTGGACAAAGCGTTTGACCTGGGACCTGTCATCGGTATCGACCTTCTCAATACTTACCATTCCCTGCCTCCTGGCCTAGATTGCGAACTCCACGCATTATATGACAGACCTGCTCGCATGTCGCTGAGCGGTCCGCCGAAACACGGTCCACTTGAGGCGGCCGCACTTATTTTTCGGGTATCCTTGCCCGATGTCCGTCTTGCGGGCCCGTCTGCTCGGCATAACGTCAGGACTCCCGCCCAGCTATTGGTTCCTGTGGCTCGGTACGGTGATCAACCGCCTCGGCGGGTTCGTCATCCCCTTCCTAAGCCTGTATCTGACTTCCAAGCGCGGTATTCCCATCAGCCAGGCCGGGCTCATCGTCGGTTTGTTCGGTGCCGGCTCGTTTGCGGCACAGCTCGTCGGCGGCGAGCTCGCGGATCGGATCGGCCGCAGACCGATTTTGCTGGTCAGCCTGCTGTTGACGCCACCAATCATGCTCGGACTTGGATTCGCCCGCGAGCTTCCTACCATTGCGCTCGCGACCACAAGCCTGGGTTTCCTGACCGATTTGTACCGACCGGCTGTGAATGCGGCCGTCAGCGATCTGGTTGCGCCAGAGGAGCGGACGCGCGCCTTTGGCTACATCTACTGGGCGATCAACGTGGGTGCCGGCCTGGCTCCCATTGTCGCGGGATTGATGGCCCACGTAAACTACTTACTGCTGTTTGCCGGAGATGCTCTGACAACATTGATATATGGCCTGCTGGTGTTGTGGCGGGTTCCTGAATCGCAACCAGCCTCAGCCGTTCAGGCCGCCAGGGTCCCGATCTGGGGCAGGCTCCAGCAATTGACGCGGGAGCCGATCCTGCTCATTTTCACACTCCTGGCACTCGTTTTCGGGTCCATCTACATGCAGGGATACGTCACGCTGCCGCTCGACATGCAGCATCACGGATTTGGACCGGCCGACTACGGCCTGGCAATCGCTGCGAACGGCATTCTGATCGTATTGGTCACGCTTCAGGTCAGCAAATTCATCGGCCGGTGGCCGCGCTTCGAGGCCATTGCGCTCGCCGCCTTCCTGACGGGTCTCGGCTTTGGCCTGAATTTCCTGGCCGACGGCCTGGCCCTGTACGCGCTTGGAGTCGTTGTCTGGACGCTGGGCGAAATCATCGGTGCATCGATTGCTCCGACCATCATCGCTGACCTCTCGCCGCCAGAACTGCGCGGCCTTTATCAGGGGATCTTTGGCTCTGCCTGGGGTCTCTCTTTCTTCGTGGGACCCTTGCTAGGCAGTTGGATCCTCGAGAACTTCACAGCGGCCGCATTGTGGATAGGTTGCGCCATGGCCGGCACTCTCCTGGCGGCCGCGTACTTGGCGCTTGCCGGCCCCGCTTATCGCAGGCTGGCGACCGGATAGCACCGCAGGACAAGGCCGCCGCAAGTCGGATCGACCCACTCCGGGGAGGGCCTTTCGCATGCCTCGCGTGCCCCATGATATGATTCGCGAGGGAGTCAGTTGTGGGCCAGAGTCGAGGCCTGAGCGAAGCAGGGGCAGGCACAAACGGCACTCTTCAAATCGAACGCGGGCATAGTGACGGGCTCACTTAGCGTGCGGCTCGTCTAAACAGTCAAGCATTTGGAGGGCAAGATGTCATCCGAAAAGGTTCGCACCGAAGAATTCCGCGTCAGCGGCGAAGAACTCCTTGGCCAAATCAAGGGCCTGGTTCACGAGGGCAACATCCGCCGAATTGTCATAAAGAACAAGGACGGCAGCACGGTTATGGAAATCCCTCTCACGATCGGCGTCGTCGGCGCGCTCCTGGTCCCAACACTGGCAGCCGTGGGCGCAATCGCCGCCCTGCTTACGGAGGCGACAGTCGTAGTCGAGAAGGCAGAGCCCGATTGATCGAAGCCGGAGACGACTATCGTCCCCATGGTCGAAATGGCGGGCTTGTTCGATGAAATCTCACCGTAAGGAACTCTGGCTCAACGTCCCCGCACGCCGCGGCTTCGTGAATATCACCCCCCAAGTGGAGGAGGCGCTGCGGGAAAGCGGCATCCAGGAGGGGCTATGCCTTGTCAACGCCATGCACATCACGGCTTCGGTGTTCATCAACGACGACGAAGGCGGACTCCATCAGGATTATGAAAAGTGGCTCGAAGCCATCGCGCCGCACGAGCCAGTGCACCAATACCTTCACAACCGAACGGGGGAAGACAACGCCGACGCCCACATCAAGAGACAGATCATGGGACGCGAGGTGGTCGTGGCCGTGACGGGCGGCAAGCTGGATTTCGGGCCTTGGGAGCAGATCTTCTACGGCGAATTTGACGGACGGCGGCGGAAGCGCGTGCTGGTCAAGATCGTCGGGCAGTAAGGCAATGCGTTTCTGGCACCTGGGATGTTGCAACCCAGGTACGGGAACCACTGAAGCACAGAGGGGGGCTATTGGCGAAGCGCCGCAAACTCGAGTTGATCTCTTGGTTGGCTTATCGTGTTGACGATTAAGCACACTGCCGGGGCCGCACCGTAGCACAGATAGGGCCTTCGGTGCGAACAGCGGCCAATTTTGCCAGCAGACCCTCAACGCCCCAGGATAACGGCACGCTGATCATCCGACAGACAAGGCATGGAACGGGCCCACGCTGGTCCCTGCGTCTTTGGACTCGGCCTGCAACTTCGCGCGCCGCCGCTCGTATATCTTTGCATGACGTAGGGCATTCATAGGAGGATTGCATGCTCAAGACGCAGAAGGTAATCACCATACTTGTTCTTGTAATGGTGCTGTTACTGGGATCGACCAGCCCGGCATATGCCTACGAAGGACGCAGTGGTGACAAGGTTGTGGTGGCGGCAACCGAAACCGTAAACGACGACTTGTTCGTCGGGGCCACGGAGTTCGTACTGGACGGCACTGTCAACGGGGACGTGATCGCAGCAGGCCAGACGATCACCATAAACGGCACAATCACCGGCAATCTGATCACGGCTGCCAACACGATCGTCATCAATGGTACGGTCGGGGGCGACGTTTGGGCAGGCGGATCAGTGCTCTACTGGGGCGAGAGCTCCAACGTGGGCGGCGACGTCCTGGGCGCCGGCTACAGCCTGGAAATGCGAAAAGGCGGCCTAGTGGGCCGGGATGCCTTGCTGGCGGGCTACCAAGTTCTGCTCGGATCCGACGTTGCGCGCAACGTCGAAGCGGCGGCTGCTGCCTTCGAGGTGGCCGGTACTGTCGGCGGCGACGTCACCGCCAAGGTTGGTGAGGCTGGAGGGACGCGAAGCGGGCCACCTCCCGGCATGTTCATGGGACCATCGACTGTTGCAGTGCCTGTGGTCAAGCAAGGTCTGACGATCGATCCGGGCGCCAAGATCAGCGGCAATCTCGAATACACGCAGAACACGGATCTTTCTTTCCCCGCTGGGGTGGTCCAGGGCTCCGTGACGAGAAGTGTGCCGCCTCCCAGCACAGCCCAGCCCAAACCGCAGGAAACGCCCGCCGATAAGACGGGAAAGTGGGCTCTCAGCCTCTTGCGGTCATTGATTACGCTGGTCCTATTGGGGCTGTTCCTGGTCTGGGTCGTGCCCGGATTTATCAGAGGACTCACGAACCAGCTTCAGGCCCACGTTTGGCCGAGCCTCGGATGGGGGGTCGTGGCCTATGCGGGCTTCTTCTTCCTCATCTTATTGATCCTGTTCGTGATGATCCTTGGCGCGGTAGTCTTCGGCCTGCTGACGTTGGGCGGCCTTAGCGGCACGATGGTGTGGCTGGGAACTCCTGGCGCTCTTTGCGCTGATCCTCGGATTCGTGCTAGTCACCTCGTTCGTTGCGAAGATCGCGTTCGGCGTGGTGGCGGGCAAGTGGATCCTCCGTCAGGCGAATTCGCCCCTGGCGGAACACCGATTTTGGCCCATGATTCTCGGAGTAGTTGTAACCGTTGTTGTGATCGCCTTGCTGTCGTTCCCCCTGATACCGGGTTTTCTGGGAGGCCTGCTTAACTTCGCGGTCGTCCTATTCGGCCTGGGCGCGCTGTGGCTCTGGCTGCGTGAAGTCTGGACCAAGAGACCGACAATTACAGCCTAGTTCGCTCGGTTCACTGTATCAGGCACTCCTTGTTGAAGGCAATGTAACGAGCGAGCGGCGCGGTGCCGCTCGCTCGTCTGCGCATCGGGCGCATCAGACCTCAGTCCGAACAATCTAACGTGTACGTGATCTGCCCCGCGATCTTGGCGCTTCTGCCAAGTACATCTCCGAGGCTGTTCGTGCCAACGAATTGATAGTCGAACCAGGCGCGATGGCTCCGCAGGTCTTGGTCCACCCGCGACGCGGGGAAATCGAGGTTGAAGTTGCCATGTTCATCGGAAACAAGCGTCCCGCCATATTGCCAATTGCTGATGGACGGGTTGATTTGATCCTGGATGCGATAGTACAGATCCACCCCAGCCACGTGCGGGTCCGTCGTTGACACGCCGAATGCGATCGTGTCAGGCTGACAGCGCAGCGCAAAGTGATCGCTGGACCTGGTCAATTTCGTGAACAGATCGCCGCCCGCGTTCGCCGGCAAGGTCGCCGTGGCATCAAGGGTTACGGCCCCGGCGATCGCCGTCTGAGTGAGCTCCGCCGCGCCGGGCGTCGCCGTCACAACAATGATCCAAGGTGTAGACGTGGGGACCGGTGTGCGGGAAGGCAAAACGATCGTCGGGGGCCAGGTCGGTATCACCGTCACAAGCACGGTCTGGATGACCACCGCCGGAGTGTTAGTTGCGGCAGCAGTGGAGGTCATAGCAGGAGCAAGCGCCCCACAACCAGATAGCATCACCGAGAGCACAAGCAACAACGGGACATTCACGCGTCGACTCTCAGTCCAGCCCGGCGAACTTGATCTTGGCCGAGAATGATGGCGGTGTGTACCGGGCAAGAGGTTCGTTTGCATCGTTCGGACAACACGGATTGCAAGGCTCAGGTTCCTTCGACGCCGCATATTTGATAAATTCAGTCGGGTTCCAGTATAATTCCGAGATGCGGTCCCCTGAAGAAATTGAGCTGCAATTGGAGAAGATTCTACTCCAAGTGCAGAAGCCAGGTCGCTATGTTGGGGGTGAGCTCAATGCCGTTGTGAAGCCTTGGGACGAAGGAGCGCTCAAAGCAGCGCTTGTTTTCCCAGACATCTACGACATCGGCGTTTCCAATGTTGGACTAAAGATCCTCTATGATCAGATAAATCAGCGGCCGGATGCGCTGGCAGAGCGCGCCTATGCGCCGTGGCCCGACATGGAAGCACTGATGCGGGAGAATGAGATCCCGCTGTACTCCCTTGAGTCGAAGCACGCGCTCTCAGAGTTCGATCTGATCGGTTTTTCCCTCCCGTATGAGACGCTTTACACCAATGCGCTCAACTGCCTGGACCTGGCTGGCATTCCGGTCCGTTCGGCGGAGCGCGCCGATGGCCATCCGATCATTATCGCGGGCGGCCACGCGGCCACGAACCCGGAGCCGATGCACGCCTTCATGGATGCCTTCGTCATCGGTGAGGGTGAGGAAGTCATCCACGAGATCATCGACGTCCTCAGTGCCTTCAAATCGCACAATCCGGGTCTGTTCCCAGGGGTCGCGGCGCTGCAGCGCCTCGCGTCGATGGGGAGCCAGGGTTATCGGACGCGGCTGCTCGAAGCCCTGGCAAGGATCCCAGGCGTGTATGTGCCCAGCTTCTATGAGGTTTCGTATCTGGCAGATGGCACAGTGGAAGGCGTGAAGCCAACCGTGGATGGCATCGCCCATCCGGTTGTAAAGCGGATCGTGGCGAAGCTGCCGCCCCCGCCCACAAAGTTCATCGTGCCCAACATTGGCATTGTTCACAACAGAGTATCGGTGGAGATCATGCGGGGCTGCACGCGCGGCTGCCGGTTTTGTCAGGCAGGCATGATCACGCGGCCGGTGCGGGAACGCAGCATCGACGAGATCGTGCAGGCGGCCGAAGAGGCCGTCAATGCAACCGGCTTCGAGGAGCTGGCGCTGCTGTCGCTTTCGTCGTCGGATTTTGACCGCATCGTAGAGCTCGTGAACAGAATCAGCGAAAAATTCCACGGTCGCAAGCTCACCATCTCTCTTCCCTCGCTGCGGATTGAATCTGTTTCCATCGACTTAATGGACAGGCTCCGCGATCACTATTCGGGTGGCTTGACGCTGGCGCCTGAGGCGGCGACCGAACGCATGCGGCGCATTATCAACAAGTACATATCGGATGAGGACCTGATAGCCACCACACGCGAGGCCTATCGGCGCGGCTGGACAACCATCAAGCTGTATTTCATGATCGGCCACCCGTCCGAGACCCTTGCGGACGTGCAGGCCATCGCCGATCTTTGCAAGCGCGTCATCGATGAGGGTCGCAAGGTTTCCAGCTGGAAAATCAAACTGCACGTGGGTATAGGTACATTCGTCCCGAAGCCGCAAACGCCTTTTCAGTGGGTTGCCGTGGACACCCGGGCGAGCATCGTGAGCAAACAGGCACTCTTGAAGCGGCAACTACGCGATCCAAACATTAAGCTGAGTTGGACCGATCCAGACGACTCGCTGCTCGAAGCCTGGTTGTCGCGGGGCGATCGTCGTCTCGCCGAGGTCATTTACGCTGCGTGGCGCGCGGGCGCCAAATTCGATGCCTGGAATGACGAGAGCAAGGCGCGCGTCTGGCGCGAGGCGTTTTCCGCGCAGGGGCTCGATCCGGCCTTCTACACGCACCGGCAGCGGCGTACGGACGAGGTCTTCCCGTGGGATCACATCAGCGCTGCAGTGCGCAAGAATTTCCTATTTCAGGATTTTCGCCAATCCCTCGAAGGGCAAATCCGGGTTGACTGCCGCCTAGATTGCTTCGCATGCGGCATCCTGCCGACATTCTCCAATCTGCGTCGTGAGCACCCGGGCGAGGGCTGGAAATGTCCCGATGTCAGAAGCCCTGCCCGGGCCAGCCAACCGGCTTCGGCCCCTATAGAGCTGCCGATCGCGGGCGACTGAGCCCGCCGTCTTCTCAATTCCACGACGTTCGATGCGCCTGCGCGTCACGTTTGCCAAGAGCGGTCCACTGATCTATGTGGGGAATCTCGATCTCCTGACGATCTGGGAACGGGCCGCTCGCAGGGCAGGATTGGCCCTGGAATACTCCAAGGGTTTTCACCCACAGCCCAAGATCCAGATTGCGTCGCCGCTCCCGCTGGGCTTCTCCTCGCGCTGCGAAATTCTTGATATGCGGCTCAGCGAGGATACGGAGGTTTCCAAGCTTGCAGAAAGACTGCAAGCGGTATTGCCATCCGGTATCCTGGTATTGGATGCTGCGGGCGTGGATCCCGAGGCTCCCGCGCTGCCTACGCAGGTAGAGGCCGCGCAGTACGAAATCACCTGGTCCGCCGGACCTGAGATGCTTGACCTCGAAGCGCAAGTCCAGGCGCTGCTGGGAGCCTCGTCGGTACCGCGTGAGCGTCGCGGCAAACGCTACGATCTGCGGCCCTTGATCGAAGAGTTGCTGGTTGTCGATAATGCCGACAATTCGACTCCAAAGCTCTTGATGCGCCTCACCGCGCTGGAGGGGGCGACGGGGCGACCGGATGAGGTGCTGGAGGCCCTCGGTCTTCGACGCGCAGATGCCCGCATCGAGAGAACCGCGCTGATTCTCAAAGCTTAGCAAGTACAATCCCATCACTGGATCCCGATCCAGCCTGTCCGGAGGAACCGTTTGGCACTACTGGTCGCTGTCACCTTTGCATTTGTGCCGGCCTTCTTGATGGCTGCGTTCGTCTACTGGCTCGACCGCTACGAGAAAGAACCGCTCATCCTTCTCGGTGTTGCTTTCTTCTGGGGCGCGGTGATTGCGGCCGGCGGTGCCTTTGTGCTAAACACGCTCCTCGGTATGGGGCTCTACATGCTGACAGGATCCGGCACGGTGGCCGACTTCACGACCGCTTCGCTCGTGGCGCCCTTCGTCGAAGAGGCGTTGAAAGGCTCCGCCCTGCTTTTTATCCTTCTGGCATTCCGAAGCGAGTTTGATTCGGTGCTTGACGGCATTGTCTACGCCGGCGTCACTGGTCTTGGGTTCGCAGCCACTGAGAACGTGCTGTATATCTTTCAGCAAGGCTACGCGCACAGCGGGTGGCAAGGGCTGTGGCAGCTGGTGGTCGTGCGTGATGTCGTCGTCGCATGGCAGCATCCGTTCTTCACAGCATTCACGGGAATAGGCCTCGCCGTAGCCCGCCTGAACAAAAATGTCCTCGTTAAGCTGGTTGCTGCGCTCACCGGCTATTCCTGCGCCGTTCTTGTGCACGCTTTGCACAATACGATCAGCAGCGTCATCGGCGGCGTCACAGGCTTCGCGGTCGGCAGCCTGATCGATTGGTTCGGCTGGTTGATGATGGCCATCTTCATCCTGTTCATGATCGTGCGTGAGCGCAGCCTGCTGGGACGTCAACTCCAGGACGAGGTCACCGCGGGCGTGATCTCCCAGGCCCAGTACGACCGGGCGCTCGCCCCGATGACCATGTCCACAGCCTACTTCAGCGGCGGCAAATCCGCGGCGCAGTTCTATCGGCTGTGTGGCGAATTGGCTCACAAGAAGGAGCAGCTCATGAAGTTCGGCGATGAGCAGGGCAACACGGCTTTGGTCGGGGCGCTCCGAAGCCAGTTGGCCGCGCTGGGAACGAGAGTCGCGTAGCAGCTGACCTTGCCTGGATGAAACATGCTCTTGCATCCTCGAGAATTCACGGAAAGACCGAACCGGAAGCGCGCGCGGCCATGCGCAAGTGCGAGAAGCCGCTCTGCCGGCTGTAGTGCCGGGGCAGACTTCCCCGCGCCATGTTCGTTCCTCAACAAGCGGCCGGCAGCTGCCTGCGGCGCTTTGTGAGGTTCGGCTAGGCAGATAGCACCGGGCTTCGGCGCAGGTGTTTGTATAATCAATGCGATACGCCCGACATGGCTTGGGAGGGCGGCAGGGACCTGGGACCATCCGAAGGGGAAATCACAAGTGGCTGAATCATCCTACGAATCTGACGATCCTGCTAGCTGGCCGCGCTGGAACGGGGATCGAAGCGCTGCAAGATATGTTGAGACAGCTGGGCCACGACGTGATCGATGTGGATGACTTGGCGCACGAATTGGTTCAGGCGGGCTCCGCGGGATATCGACAGATCCTTAGCCGATTCGGACAGCGGGGCGCTGGACCACAAAGGCCAGATTGATTGGATCAGGCTGCTCAAATTCGAAGGCAGTGATCCTCGGCTCCTACCAGACCTCCGGGCGATCATCGCTCCCCTTCTGAATGCGCAGACTCCAGGCATTGCTCCCTGCTGCCCACGGCCCAATCGTCTTCATTGTCAGCCAGTGACCCCGACGCCTACGATTTGCGCGGTATGTTCGATCAAGTGTGGGCGGTTACAGCAAGCAGCGAAATCCAGACAGCGAATCTGATCACCGAGCGCGGCTGGCCCATCGAGCTTGCCCGCCGGTACGTGACCTCTCGACAAGGGCCCCGGGACGCTGACGTTGCAGATTCACCACGGGGGTTCCCGCGGAGCCATGTGGAGTCAGCTCGTCGGATTGCTCGGTGGTCTAGGAAACCACCTGCCCGCCGGCGACCGCGCACTGGTCGGCGCGAGCTGCGCGAATCGCAGCAGGAAGCTCCATGGCCCAGCACGACGCCCGGGATCGTACCGTGCGGCGCCGGCCCAAATTACCGTCCCGTCTGAGTCTGCGTAGCGCCGTCTGCGAGGAGATGCGACAGCCGTCGCCATTTGCACAATTTCCCTTCGCTGCCGGGCTCCGCCTGCTGGTCAAGGGGCTTGCGAGCGGCCTACTCATTCTGCTGGCTATTGCATTCATTGCCGCCTGGGGGCTCATTCTGGCGGACTACGGACGCCAACACTTGCCCGCCCAGGCGTTGTCAACCGCTTGGCAGGCCCTCCAGACTACGGCCAAGTACATCTTCGCGCATCCACAGACATACTACTGGGCACGCGCTGATGTCCCATGGCTGAATCTGGTGGGCGGCACGCTCCTCAAGAGCGCGGGCTTGCTGATTCTGTCGATGAGCGCCGCACTGGTCTTGGGCTTGCCACTCGGAACGTGCGGCCGCAACGGCATCCCGCAAGGCAGCTTCCGGTGTCGCCGTGGTGCTCTCCGTACTGGGGGCATCCACGCCCAGTTTTCTGCTCGCAATGATGCTTTGGGTGGTCAACGCATGGGTGCATCGGACCTTCGATATCCGGGTGCTGCCTTCCACTGGCTTCGGTTGGGACGCGCACCTGATCATGCCGGTCGTTGTGCTAGCGATGCGACCTTTTGCACAGATCGCGCAGATCACCTACGTTACGCTGCGCGAAGCACTGCAGCAAGACTATGTTCGGACCGCCTATGCAAAGGGCCTCACGTGGGGATCAGTGCGCAACGTGCACCTGCTACGTAACCTGCTGATTCCAATCCTGAACACGCTGGCGTCGTCCTTGCGCTTCTCGCTGGCCAGTCTACCGATCGTAGAAGTCTTCTTCCACTGGCCCGGAGTTGGACTTGATGATTCTGGACGCCATCGACGCGGGCACCATACCGCTGGCGATGGATCTCATTCTTTCGCTGGGTCTGTTCTTCTTAATCGTCAATCTGCTGGTCGAGTTCTCGTTTCCGCTGATTGATCCTCGTCTGCGCATGGAGCCGCAAGAGGCGACCAAGGTCGATGCGCAGACATGGCGCAGCAGGTTGGAGGACGTGCAAGAGATGTTGTGCGGCTGGTTCGACGGGATCCAGGGGCTCTTCAGACGTCGCAATACTCTGGCTCCTCCTGTGGGCACGGCGGCGCAATCGGCCCGGCCGGCGACGGGGCCGAGGCCTTCGTCGCCAGCCTGGTCGCTCATCCAAAGCAGCCTGAGAAATCCGATGTTTATTGCATCAGCCGTGGCGATGTTGCTTCTCGCTGCCCTCGCACTCTTCGGCGGGAAATCTGGACACTGTCAATCCGTATCAGGTACACGGCGTCACCGCCATCAACGGAAAATACACTGCACCACCCTTCAGACCCTCGGCCGCCTTCCCTTGGGGCACAGATCAGCTTGGGCGCGATATGCGATCCCTGGTCCTGGCAGGTGCAAAGTGGACGCTCAGCCTGGCATTCTTTGGAATGCTGGCTCGCTTACTTGTCGGAGGAACTCTGGGGATCGTGGCAGGTTGGCAGCGCGGCGGCTGGCTTGATCGTGTAGTTAGCGGAGCCACGGGCATCTGGTCTGCGTTCCCTGCGACCGTATTCGCGATGATTGTCATCCAAGCATTGGGCATCCAGCAAGGAATGTGGGTCTTTGTCGTTGCGATCTCGGTGGTTGGCTGGACCGAGGTGGCGCAGTTCGTGCGTGGTCAGGTCGCCATCTTGAAACCGCAGGCCTTTGTCGAATCAGCCCGATCGGTGGGCGCCCGCCCCGACCAGATCTTGCTGCGCCACATCTTACCCAACCTCGTGAATCCCTTGACAGTACTCGCCGCCCTCGAGATGGGCGGAATCCTGATGCTCCTGGCAGAGCTGGGGTTCCTCAACGTGTTCATGGGCGGGGGCTTTCGGGTGATGCTTGGGGAAGCGGGAGCGATGCAACCAGACATTGCGTTCTACTCCGACGTGCCTGAGTGGTCGGCACTCATCGCGAACGTCCGGCAATATTGGCAGGGGTACCCGGCCATGGCTCTGGCTCCCGGGCTGGCGTTCTTCTTCTCGATTTTGGCGTTCAATTTGTTCGGCGATTCCTTGCGCCACTGGCTTGAGGACAGCGCCCTGGGTTTGAGCAGGTTGCTCAACCGGCGTACCGCAGTATTTGCCGTTGGCGTTACTGTGGCACTTGCGCTCCTTCTTAGGTCTTCAGCACCCCTTAGCATCTATCACTCCGACGCCATGAAGTTCGATGCGCAGCGGGTCATGGAAGACATTCGAATCCTTTCATCGCCGGAATTGCAAGGCCGGGAGACTGGCCTACCGGGTGCCGACTTGGCCGCCCTCTACGTCGCGTATCGCATGGCCGACATAGGCATTTTCCCGGCTGGCGAGAATCACTCGTATTTCCAGAGGCTGGTCCAGCCGAGATTGCACTTGCGTGATCTTCCCACGCTGACGTTGCTGGACGGTGCCGGCGGGAATTCACGGCAATTCCTGTATAGGCAGGAATTTTCCGAAATAGCCCGCTACGCACAGAGCCGTGGACAGGCCCAGGGAGCCATCATGGGCGTTGCATATGGACCCGTCCGAGATGTCGCCTCCGGAACCAGCCAGTTCGACTTAAGCAACAGCGCGGCCGTAGACCACGTGATCCTCGTCCGGGCGGCAGATCTCGCGAAGGTGGCATCGCGACTGACAAAAGGGATACTCGCCATCGCGGACGGGGTGGGAGAACTAACTCGCCGCGATGTCTACCCCTCTGAACTGGCCCGCAGCGAGGATCCACGCCCATATTTGCTGGTATCCCCCGAGGTCGGCGACATGCTGTTGAGGACCGTGGGCAGCAGCCTGGCAGAGCTCGATGCCACACGCTCTTCACTGGCACCCGGCGCCATTAAGCTTACCGCACCGGGCGCGACCGTCAGCCTTAGAGTACCAGCGGGTGAATCCGAGAATCCCGGGGACGAGGCATATGTCAACGTTATTGGGGTGATCCCGGGGCAGGGCCATTTTATGGGCACCGAGGAACAGATAGTCGTCGTCAGTGCGTATTACGATGGCGTGGGCGTCGATCCGCAGGGCACAATCTACCCAGGCGCCAACGACAATGCAAGCGGTGTGGCCGTGATGCTGGAACTGGCGCGTCTCTTGAAAGAGAGTCCCTACCAGCCGGACAAGACTGTGCTCTTCGTTGCCTGGGCCGGCGGCGAACGCCAGGAAGTCCTGAGCCTGGCTAACATCCTCAATGCGCGTCCAGGCGCGAGTGATTTCACTGTGGAGAGCGTGCTCGAGCTCTCAGGAGTTGGCTACGGAGCGGGCACCGCCATTTCGATCGGATCCGATAGCAGCTACCGACTCGCTAAGCTCTTTCAGCAAGCGGCGGGGAGCTTAGGCGCCGCCACCACAACGCGAGGCCGCGGTCCGCACCAAGACCTTCCCGCGCAGGCTGGCCGTGACCAGCAGGGATGCCATGACACTCTCCCTCTCTTGGGATGGCGCCGACCAGCTAGCCCATACGCCGGAAGACACTTTCGCTATCATCGATCCTGAAAAGATCCGGACCACGGGCCAGCCTGCGTATCTTACGCTTTTGATCTTGTGCCGCGAAACAGAGTTCTGACCGCCGGTCACACTTGCGCCGGCATGGTTCACGAATTGCTGCAACAAGCGCGTGTGATAGAATCCGCGCGTTCGCCCCTGTAGCTCAGCGGATAGAGCGTCGGCCTCCGGAGCCGAAAGCGAGAGTTCGAGTCTCTCCAGGGGCGCTTCAATAACACACAGTGGCCGTCAATCGACGGTCTTTTTCTTGTTGGCTACTGTGAGGACGAGTACACAAAACACCCGGCGCGCCTGCTTCGTTTACAATAGATTTGTGCGTAGGATCGCGTTGGCGTTTGGTTTGTTAGCGTCACTGAACTACGGGTGTGCCATCGTTCCGCCGTCCGGCCAGCCGACCGCAACTCCTCGATTTGCAACTGCGACGCTGCCCCCCACGCCGGTGCCCAGCGCGACCCCGGTACCTCCGTCACCCACACCATCCCCCAGCGCGACTCCGCTGGCAGGAATTACCTCGACCCAGTTGTATGTGCGCGGTCAGCCTTCGGCGGCCGGGGCGCAGCTCGGTTTGATTGGCGCGGCCGCCCCGCTACAGATCGTCGGCAGGGATTCGGGCGGCAACTGGTACCAGATCATATTCCCGGCCGGTTCGGGCAGCACAGGCTGGGTCTCTGCGAAGTACGTCGTGGCAGAGAACCCAAACGCGATCCCGATTGTCGGAGCAGCCGGGGACCAGGGCCTAACTGCAACCGTTGTACAGGAGCTCAATGTGCGCAGCGGTCCCGGCACCGGGTTTGACTCGCTGGGAACGCTCAATCCAAGCGATGTCGTGACGCTCACCGGCAGAGACAACTCGTCCACGTGGCTGCAGATCGGGTATTCCGCCGGGCCGAATGGAAGGGGCTGGGTGGCAGCGGGGTATGTCGAGGCGCCGAGCCTCGATGGCCTGCCCGTCATCGCGGAGGCAGGTCAGGTGCTGGCGACAGGAACGCCGACGGCGATTCCGGTGACGCCGACGCCTACCGCGCTGCCGGCACCAGATGACGGTGACTCGGCAGATTCACCTGGCGTCAGCGTCAGGCTTTCGCCAACCGGAACCGGAGCGCTCCTCTACGCCGGGGAGGTATCCTCACCTGAGGGCGACGCTGCAGACTGGATTAGCTTCACTCCTTACACGCCTCGTGTGACCCTTAGTCTTTCCTGCGCGGGCAGCGGCGGGATTTCCGGCATCCTTACATTGAGGGGGCAAATCGTGCCGGATTGGGCAGGGTTGACGTGTGACTCTTCGGTGACACAAAGCCTATCGCCAGATCAGCCATATCTTCTGCGACTGTCCATCGGCGCCAAGCCCGCAGAGCGCTTTCACGTGAACTATGTGATAAGTATCCGGGGGGAACCCTAAGCTCAATAGAACAACCCAGGGGGCGCAACTCGCGATCGGCCGCGCCTACCCTACATCGCTTGTGTATAATTGCACAAAAATCGCTTTTATGGTAAATTCGCGGAGAATATTCCTGCGCGGAGGGACACATGAATGCCGCTAAGATCCCCGATATCATCATCGGACGCCTTCCCGTCTATCTGCGCGCCCTTCAGCGCATGTCCGAAAAAGGCATGAAAACGACCTCCTCGCAGGAGCTCGGCGACTACGTTGGAATCTCGGCGGCGCAGATCCGCAAGGACATTTCTCAGTTTGGGGAATTCGGCAAGCAGGGAACGGGCTACTCGATTCCTTTTCTGATCGATAAGCTCCGGGAAATCCTGAAAGTAGATCGCATGTGGGACGTCGTGGTGGTGGGCGTCGGCGATGTAGGCCATGCACTTGCCCGGTACGGCGGCTTTGCCGAACGCGGATTCCGCGTGGCAATGATTTTCGACGTGGACCCAGCCAAAGTAGGGGAAAGGGTGGGAGAGTTTACGATCGAAGACACGACCCAGCTGGTGGAACGCGTCCGATCTGAGAAGATCAAACTGGCCATGGTTGCAGTGCCCGCTGCGGCGGCCCAGGCGGTCGCGGACATGTTGGTTCAGGCGGGCGTCCGGGCCATTCTCAACTACGCCCCCACCATTCTCACTGTTCCGAGCGGCGTGCATGTCCAACACATCGATCCATCCACGCATCTCCAGCGCATGACATACTACTTGGACGGATCCATGATGGCGGCTGGGGCCGCCATACGGGCCCGTTGATCGAACAACGCGCCGACTACCAAGAATAAACAGGCGGGCCGGCTGCGAAGATCCGCAGCCGGCCCGCTTTACGGCTTGCAACAGCCGCCCCTAGACCTGCGGCAGATTTCTCCTCAGGACATTCATCATACCCAAGCCTCGCATGGCACCCTCGACCACGCAAGTCATGGGATTGTCCACAAGGTAGGCAGGGATCCCCAGCGACTTGGTCAGGAGTTTATCCACGCCGCGGAGAAGCGCCCCGCCCCCGCAGAGGGCAACGCCGCGGTCAATGATGTCCGCGACCAGCTCGGGAGGCGTCCTCTCCAGCACGCGCCGGCAGGTTTCGGTCACCTCTTTCAGGGGCTCCTGCAATGCCTCGACGATCTCGCCAGTTGTCAGCGTGACCGGCCGCGGCAGACCCGTGACCTGGTCCTGTCCCTGAACCTCCAGCGTGTTCTCGGTATCCTGAGGCACGGCCGCCCCGATCTTGAATTTCAGTTGCTCCGCCGTGAGCTGACCGATGATGACGCCGTACTTGCGCCTCACGTAGCTCACAATGGCGTCGTCCAAATCAAGTCCACCTTTTCGGAGGGTATCAGCCGCGACGATGCCGTACATGGCCATGATGGAGGTTTCCGTGCAGCCGCCGCCCAGGCAGATGACCATGTTGCCCGAAGGTGACCCAATGGGAAGATCGATCCCGAGAGCCGCGGCAAGCGATTGTTGGATCAGAGTGGCCTCGCGGGCACCTGCCTCCATGACGGCTTCGTAAACAGCCCGCCGCTCCACACTGGTGACTCCGTACGGTACGGACACCATCACCCGCGGCCGGAACACGCGCAGCGAGCCGCTGACGCGCTGAAGCACGTACGAAAGCAACGTTTCGGTGATTTCGTAATCGGCAATTACGCCGTGGCGCAGCGGACGAGCGACCTCGATATTCTCGGGGACTCGCCCGGACATATCAAGGGCCTCGCGCCCCACCGCCACCATTTTCTGCTCCTCTACTTCGATGGCTACGATGGTCGGCTCCTGCATCAGCACCTGTGTGCTGTCGGCCAGACGCACGAACATGGTGCCCAAGTCAATGCCCAAGTCTTTCGAGAAAAGGGCCACGATTTATGACTGCCCGGGGAATCGAGTTTGCGTCTTGCGATAACGGCGCGCGACGTCGAGGCGGAGCTTGGAGCGCCGCAAGGCGGCTTCCACATGCAAAAGTGAATCTGCCTCGAGCGGGACACCTTTGGCGAGCGCCTGTTCGGCGCGCTTCCTAGCGAACTGCGCCCGTTTGACGTCGATCTCTTCCACATTCTCCGCCGCGTCGGCAAGCACAGTTACCAAGTCCGGTCGGACTTCAGCCACGCCGCCGGCCACGGCGAATATCTTTTCAACCCCGGTTTGGCGGACCCTGACAACGCCGTACTTCAACGTAGTCAATACGGGCGCGTGGTGCGGAAGAATGCCCATCTCCCCGCCGGCGCCCGGGAGAATCACCATATCCGCGTCACCCTGAAAGACGGTGCGATCCTGGGACACAATTTCACAGCGAATTGGCATGGATGCTACTCAATCCGGCCCAGCGCCGGCCAACAACGATCAAGCCGATGCGGTCCCCGTCGTCCGAAAGCCAGCACAGTTCACGAAACCTTCTCCAGTTTCTCCGCTTTCTCCCGCACGTCCTCAATGGTACCTGACATCATGAAAGCCTGCTCGGGCAGATCGTCGCAATGACCGTTCAGGATTTCCCCGAAGCCGCTTACGGTCTCCTTCAATGGCACGTACCGACCATCAATCCCGGTGAAGCGTTCCGCCACAAAGAACGGCTGTGAGAAGAAACGCTCGATCTTGCGCGCACGCGCCACAATCAGTTTATCATCTTCGCTAAGCTCATCAATGCCAAGAATGGAGATGATGTCTTGAAGGTCCTTGTATCTCTGCAGTACGCGCTGCACTTCGCGTGCCGTATTGTAGTGATCCGGCCCCACAATGTTGGGATCGAGAATCCGCGAAGTCGAGGTGAGCGGATCCACGGCAGGATAGATACCCTTCTCAACAATGGATCTTTCGAGGGCGATGGTCGCGTCCAGGTGCGTAAATGTAGCCACGGGCGCGGGGTCGGAGTAATCGTCGGCCGGCACGTAGACGGCCTGCATCGACGTGATTGACCCGGTGCGCGTCGACGTGATCCGCTCCTGCAGCTCGCCCATCTCTGTGGCCAGGGTTGGTTGATAACCAACCGCCGATGGCATCCGCCCCAGAAGCGCCGAGACTTCGGAGCCAGACATCGAAAATCGGAAAATATTGTCAATGAAGAGCAACACGTCCTGGCCGTGGTCACGGAAATACTCTGCCATCGAAAGAGCTGCCAGGGCAACCCGCAGGCGCACTCCGGCGGGTTCGTTCATCTGACCATAAACCATCACGGTGTCCTTCATCACGCCGGATTCGATCATCTCACGATACAGTTGCGTCCCCTCACGCGTGCGCTCCCCCACCCCGGCAAATACGGAGTTGCCTTGGTGCTCACTTGCCACGGAGCGAATGAGCTCCATGATAATGACCGTTTTTCCGGTTCCGGCGCCACCAAAAATGCCCGTCTTGCCGCCCTTGGTAAACGGCGCGATCAGATCGATGACCTTGATGCCCGTCTCGAAGACTTCCACCTTGGTGACCTGGTCGGCGAATACGGGCGCGGGCCGATGAATGGGATACATTGCGCCGGCCGGCACCTCGCCTTTGTTGTCGACGGGTTTTCCCAGGACGTTGAATATCCGGCCAAGCGTAGCTGCCCCCACCGGTACCATTATGGGCGAGCCCGTGGCCCGGGCTGGCGTGCCTCGCTGCAGTCCGTCCGTGGCATCCATGGCGACCGTGCGCACCCAGTTGTTTCCCAGATCCTTTTCGACCTCGAGCACCAGCGGCGTCTGGCCCTCGCGCTCGACCTCGATGGCCTCGAAAAGTCTGGGTATCTCGCCCTCGGGAAACTCCACGTCCACGACTCCGCCGAGGATTTGCACCACGCGCCCAGTATTGGTTGCCACTATGCCCTACCTCCGGGACTGCCAGTCTGAAATCTGCAGGGGATCATTGCAACTCACGTCCATGCCTGCCGGCGTCAAGCCGCACCCAACGCTTCTGCGCCGCCGACGATATCGAGAATGTCGTTCGTGATCGTTTGTTGCCGCATCTTGTTGTATTGCAGCTCATAGGCACCGGCCAGTTCCCTCGCATTGTCGGTGGCGCTGTGCATGGCCACCATGCGGGCGGCGTGCTCGCTCGCCTGCGATTCAAGGACGGCCTGATAGACCTGAAGCGCCGTGAAGCGCGGAATGATTTCATCCAGCAGCTCGCGCAAGTCTGGTTCGTACTCGTAGGCAGCCGGCGCACCGCCCGTGCGGCTGAGTTCCATGACGCCCTGGCCTTCGCGGAGTTGCATCGGCAGCAACTGTTTGATGGTCGACGTCTGCCGTGCGATATTGACGAAATCCGTGTACACGAGAAACACCTCGTCGACGTCCCCTTTCTCGAACTCCCTCACGGCCAGGTGGCCAATGGCTGACACATCGGCGAAGGCCGGCGGGGCCGGCAGATTGCTAAAGTCGGCAATCAGCTGTTTACGCCGGCGCACCAACAAGTCGCGTCCCTTGCGACCGACAGCCACGTACTTCACCGGCCTCCGGTAGTCGTCGAATCTCTCGGCAATGAAGCGCACTATGTTCGTGTTGTATGCGCCCGGCGAGGCCGCGGTCGCCGGTTATCACGATAACCAGTGCTGCCCTTGGATCTGGCCGCTCGCTCAGCAGCGGGTGCAGATTCTGGCGGCCCGGCTGCGCCGCAACATGCGTGAGGACTTGCCACGCCTTGGTCGCGTAGGGCCGCGTCGCGGCCACCGCCTGCACGGATTTTCGCACTTTGGCTGCGCTTACGGCCTCCAACGCCCGCGTGACCTGGGCGATGTTCTTCACGCTCTTGATGCGCAGCCGCATCTCTCGTGCAGACGCCATGCGCTACGCGCTCCAGGAGTCGCGGAAGACCTGCAAGGCCTGCATCAGCCTGCCACGATTGTCTTCGGTGATGAGCTTCTTCTCTTCGAGTTCCCGGCCTATCTCAGGGTAGGCAGAGTCCATAAATCGGAGCAGTTCCGTCTGCCAGGCGCCTGTTTTCTCGACCGCAACCTGATCCGCAAAACCGTTCGTGCCGGCGAAAATCACGATGACCTGGTCCGAAAGTGACATTGGCCGATATTGGGGCTGTTTGAGGAGCTCTTGCATACGCTGCCCTCGCCCCAACTGCTGCTGCGTGGTCTTATCCAGGTCGGACGACATTAAGGCGAAGGCGGCCAGCTCCCGATAGGCGGCCATGTCCAGGCGCAGCCGCCCGGCGACTTGCTTCATCGCTTTGGATTGAGCATCGCCTCCGACGCGCGATACTGAGATGCCAACATTGACGGCCGGCCGGATGCCGGCGTTGAACAAGTTGGACTCAAGGTAGATCTGACCGTCCGTAATCGAGATCACGTTCGTTGGGATGTAGGCAGAAACGTCCCCGAGGAGCGTTTCAATGATGGGCAGGGCCGTGAGCGAGCCGCCGGAGCCCCGGACTTTGACCGCCTTGTGCGCCTCCGGATTCGACATGGCTTTGATCGCACGCGCCACGTCATCGCGGGAGGTTGGCCCCCCATAAGTCTTGCCATCAACAGCATCGGACTCGGATGCCTCCGCATCAGCATATTCTGCTGACGTGATCACGTATCGATTCGCCAGCCGGGCTGCGCGCTCTAACAAGCGGGAATGGAGGTAGAAAACGTCGCCCGGGTACGCCTCGCGCCCTGGTGGGCGTCGCAGCAGAAGCGAAACCTGGCGGTAGGCCCAAGCGTGCTTCGAAAGGTCATCGTAGACAATGAGCGCGTCGCGCCCGGTCTCCATGAACTCTTCGCCGATCGCGCAGCCGGCATAGGGCGCAATGTACTGGAGCGCAGGAGATTCGTCGGCCGCCGCGACAACCACGATCGTGTGCTCCATTGCCCCGTGGCGTTCCAGGATCCCGACTGTCCGCGCAACCGAGGACTTCTTCTGCCCGATGGCCACATAGATGCACGTCAGGTCTTTGCCCTTCTGGTTGATGATCGTATCAATGGCCAGGGCAGTCTTGCCTGTCTGACGATCGCCAATGATGAGCTCGCGCTGGCCGCGACCCACGGGGATCATGGCATCAATCGTCTTGATGCCGGTCTGGACGGGCGTATCCACGTCCTGGCGCTGGATGACGCCCGGAGCAATACGCTCGACGGGTCGATACTTAGTTGCCGCGATAGGGCCCCTTTCGTCGATCGGCTGCCCAAGGGCGTCAATCACCCGGCCGATGAGCGCGTCCCCCACCGGAACAGAGGCGATGCGCCCGGTCCCGCGTGCCGTCATGCCTTCGGTGATGTTCGAATACTCCCCCATCAAGATCACGCCGACGCTGTCCTTCTCGAGGTTGAAGGCAATGCCCATCATGCCGTTGGCGAATTGGACAAGCTCCTGTGAACGAACGCTGGGCAGTCCCCGCAAGCGGGCAATGCCATCTCCGGCGTCGATCACAGAGCCGATGTCGGTAATCCCTACCTGGGGCTCGAAATCCCGTATTTGGCCGCGAAGATCGTCGGTGATTTGCGCGATCAGATCTGCCATTGCGCCTCCACGCCGTACTCTTGAGCGTACTCTCCCGGCCCCACTCTGAGCATCTTCCGTACTTAAAACCACCCGGATGAGCGCTCTATCCGGGTAGGTCGTGTCTATGGTTACGAATCACCGTAATGATAACGGAAAGCACCCTTCTTGTCTAGTTTGGGCCCGCGCTCGCAGCCGTTCCAATACGCATGCGGGTAAGCAACGTCAAGGATCGGCCGCGAAAGGGCCCCCGGAACACAATCTCGCCCGTCGTTGCGCATCCGCCGGCCTCGATCCTCGACCTTGACGCAGGTCCAGTTCACCAAACGTGGCTACGGTTGGGCTAGGTCGTAGATCCTCTCAAATTCCCGCGTGTACTGTTGGGCGATCGCTTCATTGTGGATGATGACCACGTTTTCATCGTTCGAGTTCTCGGCGCTCGCGCTGAAGTTGTACGACCCAAGGACGACCACCTGCCCGTCGACGATGAACGCCTTCTCGTGCATTTGCCCCGGGTTTCCGTCCAATCTGACATTCAACCCGGCAGACCGGAACGTGGGCAGCTCGGTCCCTTGATTGGATCTTGCCTGATCAGCGTCCATGACTTCCGCGACGTCCAAACCGGCAGCCTGGGCGCGCAGGAGCGCCTGTCCCAACTCATCTGAAGTGAAGGAGTACGCCAGAAACCGAATGCTTGACGTGGCGGTCCCCAACAGCGCGCTCAAGGTGGACGCCACCCCATTTTCCGGCGAGAAATACACTTGGACATCCGTGCCGTCCACGCTTACGCTCTGGGTACGGAGTAGCGGACGCGCGAGCGGGCCCAAAACGATCTTCCGTGTACATTTCGTTGAACTCCGCCTCGTATTGCCGGGCAATCTCGGACGAGCGGATGCGCATCAGGACATTGTTGTCGAGGTAGGCTCCGCTGTTAGTGAGGTTCATGGATCCTGTCCAGACCTCGGTGCCATCGATGACGACGAACTTGTCGTGCATCAGGCCCTGGCGGCGATCTCCGAGCAGCGGGATGCCCGACTCCAGAAGCATCTGCGGATCCTGCGAACCGAGGTTGTCGCTTTCCATGACCAACTTCACATCGACCCCGCGCCGATAGGCGCGCAAAAGCGCCTCTCGCACGTCGTTTAGCGTCAGGCTGTAGATGGCCGCATGCACCGAAAGCTTGGCGCCTTCCACGGCCGCTACCAAGGGTTCTTCTATCCCGCCCGAAATCTGCGCGGACGCAGGATTAGCAGGATCGGTGAAGTACAGCTCGAACCAGCGGCCCCGTACTCCGTAGCCCACATGCAACGGGACAGGCGCAAGATCGTCCAGCCCACCTGTGAGCGGCTCGCTTGTCCCGGACGATGGCAATGGTGCCGGGGACTCGGCCGTCGGCCTAGGTCCTGTTGGAGCGTAGCTGCAGGCAACAAGCGCTGCGGTCAACGCAAAGATGGCAACAAGGATTTGCCTCATGCTGCAACTCGGGCGTGATTATAGCGTTCCGTAGGTATTCATCGGTCAGATCCACGGGATCGACTTTGCGTCTGCCTCATATGCACGCAGGGAAGCTGCCATTCATCTACAGTGCACTCGGCTGAAGAAAGTCCAATCGCCAAGGCAGTATAATCGCCGCGCTCCAATGGATCAGACCCCCCCGGCGACATCCGCAAATCGACAAATCGCCCGCGCGGCCGGCACGGTTATGGTGGCCATCCTGGCAGGCCAGCTGCTGGGCTTGCTGCGCGGCATCCTGGTGGCTAGGGCTTTTCCGGCCGCTGAGCTGGATGCGTTCTTTGCTGCAAACCGCGTTTCCGAGACGCTTTTCATGTTGATTGCAGCTGGCGCCTTGGGCTCTGCCTTCATCCCAACTTTCACCGGGCTTCTGGCGCAGGGCCAGCGCGAGGCCGCCTGGCGACTGGCCTCGGCACTGGCGAATTTGATTCTGCTGATCTTGAGTGCCCTCGCTCTGCTGGCAGCCGTGTTCGCACCTGCAATCGTCGAATATCTGTTGGCCCCTGGCTTTTCTGCCGACCCGGCCGTCTTCAATCTAACGGTCGAGTTGCTGCGTCTGCAACTGGCCTCCGTGGTCTTGTTCGGATTGGGTGGCCTGCTGGTGGGCGTCCTGAATTCGCATCAGATATTCTTTGTCCCAGCGCTGACACCGTCCATGTACCAACTGGGCCTGATCTTCGGCGTCCTGGTCCTCTCACCGGCAATGGGGATTCGCGGCCTTGCCTGGGGCGTGGTCATCGGCGCAGGCTTGTACCTGGCGCTCCAAATTCCGGCCGTGGTTCGATTGCCCGGACCGGGGCCGCACGAAGGCAAGTACTTGCTGACGCTGGGTCTGCACGATGCGTCCGTGCGGGAAGTCGTCACACTGATGTTGCCGCGCGTACTCGGAATCGGCGTCGTGCAGCTGAATTTCTGGGTGAATACGTGGTTGGCGTCGCAGATGCAGACCGGCAGCGTCGCCGGACTGCAGTATGGCTTCTCGCTGATGCTGATGGCGCAGGCAGCCATCGCGCAGTCCGTGGCCATTGCGGCAATGCCCACGTTTTCTGCGCAGCACGCTCTGGGCCAGCGGGCGGATCTGCGAGCTTCCCTGGCGGCAGCCCTGAGGGGCGTGGTCCTGCTCGCTGCGCCGGCCAGCCTGGGACTGATCATCCTTAGAGAACCGATTGTGGCAATGCTTTACCAGCGCGGGCAGTTCGATGCCCATATGACTGCCCTCGTTTCTTGGGCCCTTCTATGGTACGCGGCGGGACTTGTCGGGCATTCGATGTTGGAAATACTGACGCGGGCTTTCTACGCACAGCATGATACGAAAACTCCCGTGGTGGTTGCGGTGGTGGCCATGGGCTTGAATGTGGTCTTCAGTTTTGCTTTCGCCAAACTCTTCGCGAGCATCGGTTGGATGCCCCATGGGGGGCTCGCCCTGGCCAATTCCCTGGCCACCGCCCTCGAGATGAGCGCGCTCTTCTTGATAATGCGCCGGCGGCTCCAATCCCTGCAGGGCAGCCACATCGGGCGTGGATTCGCATACGCTGCCACCGGGACCCTGGCAATGGCGGTGATTCTTATGGCATGGCTGCGCACGGCTGCGGGGCCATGGATCTTGGGCCTGGGCGGAGTTCTTCTCGGAGGCGGAGTCTATCTGGCGGTCATGCGCCTCTTCAGGGTTTCGGAACTGGATGCCGTGTACCGGGGGATTGCTCGCAGACTGATGCCGGGCGGCATGGCGAGGCGGCTCCGCCTCTTGAGAAGGAGGTCGCGGCGCACGCCCCACGCCTACTTCAGCACGGACCAGGCAATCGTCGAGACCAGTAACCCCCAGATTACCCCCCCGGCCACTTCGAAGGGCGTATGTCCGAGGACCTCGCGCAATTCGTCTTCGTTCCACAGATGCCCCTTCAGGAGTTCGTCGAACAAGAGATTGATTCGCTCGGCGTGCATGCCGGCCTGGCGACGAACGCCGGCGGAGTCATATGTGACAATCATCGCGACCGCGATTGCAAGGGCAAAAAGGGCGCTGTCAAATCCGATGAAGAGACCAATGGAATTGGCCGCGCCTACGATCAGCGACGAATGCGAACTGGGCATGCCGCCGGTTGCGAGCAGCCAGCCCCATTGCCATTTTCGAGTCCGAAAATACTCCACCGGCACCTTTACGATCTGTGCGGTGCCCCAGGCGGCCAACGTGCATATCAAGACGCGATTCGCCAGCATGCCGGACAACGCCATCTCACTCCTCCGGCGCGGCGTCCAGGTCTTCTCCGGATAGCCGTCTTACTTTCAAGTCAGCATCATCCAGGAGTTGGGCGCAGCGCTTGACGAGCGCCTGGCCACGTTCGAAGAGGGCCATGGACTCGTCAAGCGAACGCGGTTCGCCTTCCAGAGCTGCCACGATCTGCTGCAATTCTCCAAACGCGGTCTCGTAGGTGAGGCCATCAACAGGTTTGGGCGCGGAAGTCTTTGCCATATCCGATTTACCCTTTGTAGGCTCTCTATTCGAGTGGTCGCCGCAAGCCTTTGTTGCTTGAGGCGCCGGAAGGCCGGCGGTCCGGACGGACTCCCGCCATGAGGGCGGCGCTCATGTCTCGACCCTGCCCACTTCGGCATCGAAGCTGCCATCCGAAACACGCACGTGGATGCCATCGCGCGCCTGGGCCACCTTCCGTACAATCAAGCCATCCACACGACGTGTGACTACGGCATAGCCTCGACCCAGAACATCCAGAGGGCTGAGCGCCCGCAGTCGTTTGCCCCAGCCCTCAAGCTCACCGCCTCTCATGTCCAATCGGTGTGCTTGCGCCGTGTGGATACGCCGGCTAAATTCATCGACCACCTGCCGATCACCTTGGATGCGACGTTCCGGCGAGCGGAAGTTGAGGTCCTGCCCTGCGACAAGTACGGCGCTGCGACGCGCCGCCACCAACTGCTGCATCGACCATGCAAGCCCTTCGCCAAGATTGCGCAAATCCCGTTGCAGGTCGACGGCAGTGATCGGTGTGGCAACCTCGGCCGCCGCGGTTGGCGTAGGTGCCCGGACATCGGCTGCGAAATCGGAGAGCGTGAAGTCAGTCTCGTGTCCCACTCCCGAAATCACAGGAACCGAGCAGGCGACGATCTCACGAACGACGCGTTCGTCGTTGAAGGCCCACAGATCCTCGATCGAGCCGCCGCCACGCACCAGCAAGATCACATCCGGCCGTGGTTGCCGGGCGTTGAGGGCATGCAGGCCGTTCACAAGCTGGGCCGGCGCCTCCATCCCCTGAACCTGGGAGGCGGCGATTACAACTTCGAGCAATGGCAAGCGTCGACGCAGGGTGTTGAGGACGTCCTGCAACGCCGCACCCGTTGGTGATGTGACGATACCAATTCGCCGCGGCAAGACCGGAACCGGTCGTTTCCGCGCCGCCGCGAAGAGACCTTCGGCCTCCAGCGCGGACTTCAGGCGCATGAATTCCTGGAACAGGGCTCCCTCACCGGCCGGCCGCACCTGATCGGCATAGAGTTGGTACTGGCCACCTGCGTCGTACACGCCAATCCTGCCGTGTGCCGACACCGCCATGCCATCCAGAACCACGCCCCCGAGTTTGGACACGGCTGACTTCCAGACCACACAGCGCAGGGACGCGCCGCTGTCTTTCAGAGTGAAGTAGAGATGGCCAGAAGCCGGGCGGGAGAGGTTGGAGACCTCGCCTTCAACCCAGACGTCTTGAAGCTGCACATCCGACTCCAGAGTCTCGCGTATGTGCCGGGTCAGGGTGGTTACGGTCCACTGGACCGCAGAAAAGAGCGAGGTCTGCATACAGGAGTAGGATACACAATGGAGGCCGGAATGTCAACAAGGTCCCGACTAGCGGACCGTAGATTCGCGCCGCATGGCGAACCGCGCAATGATGCGCAGGGCAGACGCGGAATGATAGAATATGCCAAGCCTTTCCTTATGAAACATATCTGGTCTCCCTGGCGAATGGAATACATAGAGAACCACGGCAAGGTTGAAGGATGTGTGTTCTGCAGGGCTCTGGAAATGCAAGACAGCCCCGAGAACCTGATCGTGTACCGCGGCTCGCATGCATTCGTGATCCTGAATCGATATCCGTACACCAGCGGTCATGTGATGATCGTGCCAATGCGGCACCAGCCGGACCTGGAGGGCCTCGACACGGCCGAACGATCGGAGATGATGGAGTTGACTGCTCTCGCCAGCAGTGTGCTTCGCCAACTCTACAATACTGGCGCTTTCAACATCGGACTCAACATCGGGGAAGCGGCGGGCGCCGGTATCAAGGAGCACGTCCACATTCATGTCGTGCCCCGCTGGGTGGGCGACACCAACTTCATGTCAACTCTTGCGCAAGTCCGCGTGCTCCCGGAGAACCTTGCAGACACGTGGAACAAGATCCGGAATTCCTTTGCGGATAGCGCACGCCTCAAGGTCGACTAGGCCCGCCGCATTCGCAGCCACATACCAAAACTGTTAGGCTGTTCTCTCTTTCGTTGCGCAACGCGCTCGGTTATCCTCCGGCGCAGTGAATCGCGGCATTGTATGGATCAGGCCCAGGTGCATGAATATCAGGGGATGATGCGCTACCGTAGATTCGTCTCATGGCGGAGCATCGCCGCCGCCGCTCTCATCCTGGAGGCCTGCGCTCCAGCGATCGGTCCCGCCTTGATGGCGGGTGAAACTCCCACCGGCGCACCGCGTTCGTCTCCCGTGGCCAGCACTTCCCGCCCCTTGGCGCCGACAGCCACGCCTCAAGCCACCGCGACGTTGGCCGCCTATGGCCCGGAAGCCAGCCAGTTCCCACCAGGTATCAATCCCTTGACGGGCTTGGCCGCCATCGACCCGTCGCTTCTGAAGATTCCGGCGGTGCTGGTGTCCATCTCACATTTTCCCGCCACGGCTCGCCCGCAGGCGGGGCTTTCATTTGCGCCCTTCGTCTATGAATTCTCGATCACCGGCGGTGAGACGCGGTTCTTGACCACCTTCTATGGTCAGTTTCCGGTCCCCGAAATCCCCTTGAGCGGGGACTGCGCCGTTCGCCGCGATCCCTTCGCACAGACGGCAACGATTATCGGTAACCGGGTCTGGATGGACACGAATCACAACGGCGTCCAGGACGCGGGAGAGGGTGGTCTTCCAGGAATCTGCGTCAGCCTTTACGACGCGAGCGGCCATTGGCTCGGCTCCACGACGACGGACAGCAATGGCATCTACGGATTCAATGTCGTTCCGGGAGCAGCCTACGTGGTTGCATTCAAGAAGCCTGCGTATCTGGATTTCACCAAACCGGATGTAGGCTACGACGATACAGACAGCGATGTTGATCCGTTAACCGGCAGAACCCCCGTGATCCGCGTGGACCAGGACACGTTGCTTTGGGACGCGGGCCTGTTCGTCAGCGAAGCGGAGGCCATGCCCACAATGGCGGCGGCGCCCAAAGCGGAGGTCGGTCCTGTCCGATCCGGTCGCCTTCTGTATATCTACATTGGTGGCTTCTATCAGAATAGTTGCCTCATTTACGCTTTTGCCTCACCCGAGGTCCTGGAGAAGCTTCCACACTGCGCGTTCGTGTCGCATGAGGAGGTCGGTGGAGGCGAGATGCTAACGATCGACCGGATGAAGGCGGTTGCCGAAGACAATATGCGTCACATGGCAAGCCGGCCGTTCGACTACAGTAGCAACGTCTATTCCGAGCAACCACCGGCCGGTGGCGAGCCGGCCTCGCGGATCAACGTCTTCTTTGGGAACCTGAATCAATCGGGGTGGACATACGACCCTCTATATCAGGCATACTTGCGGTACGTAGATTCGGCTGACCCAGAAGCGCCCGGGGTGTTGCATGCAGACGTGGATCGCCTCACCGGCCGGCAGCTGCACTTTGAGAACATCATCGTCATTGAGGCCGACACCGACGTAATCACGTCGACGAACATTGATATTCATTTGGATGAGGGCAACACCGGCAAAGGCCTCCTCTTTCGGGACGGGCGGGCCCACCCGATCACTTGGAGCACGCGGGCCGGCAAATACGAGAAGACCACGGGGTTAAGGCGCCCCATTCAATACTTGAACCCTGACGGTTCGCTCATCGCCCTAAAGCCAGGTCACACTTGGGTCATTATCGTAACGCCCTACAGCCAGTTACAGCCCCAAGCGGATGGTGTCTACCTTATAAAGTACGGCGCGCCAGAAGGCGAAGCCAGGTAGCGCCAAACGAGTTGGGTCGCTGCAATTTTCTGCCTCAAAGTTGTCAGAAGCAGTGCATTCTGAGAACGACCGCGGCGGTCGACCCGAGGGGTCATCCGGCGTGATCGAGGGCTGACCCGCCCCGTCCTTGCTCCGCCTGACGGAGCCGGCAAACTATAATTACGCGATGCCTCCGCCCAAGTTCCAATCTGCGCGGGCACTGATGGCCGCTGTTCTCCTGATTGGCAGCAGTTGCGTGGCCTCGACCTCCGGCCGACTTCGCCCGTTGGCTACGAGCACGACGGAAGCGAGGGCGGTGGCAGAGGCGACCGCGACCCCTACTCCGCCTCCCCTCCTTCCGCCGGGTCGGGGCATCAATCCGTTGACAGGCCAGCCAGTCGCAGAGGTTGCTCTCCTCAAGATCCCGGCTGTCCTGATATCGATCTCGCACTTTCCAGCCACGGCGCGACCTCAGTCCGGGCTCTCTTTCGCACCGTATGTGTATGAATATTACATCACGGAAGGTGCCACGCGCTTCCTAGCGGTGTTCTATGGGGAATTTCCGGAAGTGGAAACGTCCGTGCAGGGAGGCTGCGAGACGCGTGTAGGGCCAATTTCCAGGACGGCGAACATCCTGGGAAACCTAGTGTGGTTTGATTCGAACGGCAATGGCATGCAGGATCCTGGTGAACGCGGGATCTCCGGACTGTGCGTCAACCTATACGACGGCCGCGGTAACCTCATCCAGCGCACAAGCACGGACTCAAACGGCTTCTACGCCTTCAACGTGAACGCCGGGAGATACTCCGTCGAGTTCGTCGTGCCGGGCCACCTCCGCCTCACGAAAGCCCACGCCGGCGATGCTGCCCGCGACAGCGATGCGGATCCATCCACGGCGCAAGCCGCGGTAAATCTCACGTCCGACGATCTGTCGATCGATGCGGGACTTGTGCCTGCGGAAGGATCGCCGCTGCCAACAGCCCCCCAGAGTGATCTACCGCCCGCGCAAGTCGGCCCGATCCGTTCCGGCCGGCTGATCTATCGCTACATCGCCAACTACTTTGAGGACAGCTGCCTGATCTATGCCTCGGCTTCTCCCGAGGTGCTGGCGCTGCTGCCACAATGTTTGCTCGTCTTCCATCAGATCTCGGGCGGCGGCTACATGCTGGATCTCAGCGAGATGAGGTCGGTCGCCGAGCAGAATCAGCGGAATGCGCATACGGAGTTCGATTATTCGGGGAACCGCTTCGATCCCGCTGTTCCTCCGGGCGGCGACGCAGCCTCCGAGCTGAAGGTCTACTTTGCGTATCAGAACCAATCGGGCTGGTCCTACGACGCGGCCAGCCAATCGTACCTGCGGTATGTGGACACCTCGGAATACGATCAGGCCGGTATACTGCACCCCGAGATAGACCGCCTCACGGGTCGTCAACTGTACTTCGAGAACCTCATCGTTCTCTTCGCCAAGCACGATGTCATCTCGCCGACGAACCTGGACATACATCTAGATCCCGGAAGGAGCGGCGACGCCCTCTTGTTCCGCGACGACCGCATGTACAAAATCAGCTGGGCCACAACCGCGAAGAAGGAGGCAGACAGCAGCGCAATGCACCCAATCAGATTCCTCGGCGGGGATGGCGAGCCCGCACCTCTCAGACCGGGTCACACGTGGATCATCGTCGTTACGCCGGAGACCACTGTGGAACAAAGCGAACCCGGCAAATGGCTGCTGACATTCTTGCAGCCGGCAGGGGCCAAATAGCGGCAGTTGACTATCGATGATGAATCTCTGGACCGGCGCAGCGTCAACAGATAACCCGGGAATGCAGTCCTAACGAAGGGCCGGACTATAATGGGACGAAGCTGCATCCGAAAGTGAGAAAACATGCGCATGGAAACTGAAGCAGTGATCCTTAGCGCCGTTCGCACGCCCTCTGGCAGATTCCTGGGTGCTCTCAGTTCGGTTCCGGCCACCACTCTGGGTTCCATCGCCGTACGGGCTGCTGTCGAGAGGGCCGCGGTGGACCCCGGGGAAATCGACGAGGTCCTGATGGGCAATGTCGTCCAGGCTGGCGAGGGGCAAGCACCCGCCAGGCAGGCGGGCATTGGCGGTGGCGTGCCGGCCTCCGTGGGCGCAACCACGATAAACAAGGTTTGCGGCTCCAGCCTCAAGGCGGTCATGCTTGCGGCCCAGGCCGTCCGCGCCGGTGATGCAAATCTAGTCGTTGCGGGCGGATTCGAGTCGATGAGTTGGGCGCCCTACCTTGTGGCGGGGCGGAACGGCGAGTTGAGGTTCGGCAACCGGCAGCTGACCGATGCGCTTCTAAACGATGGGCTGTGGGACTCCTTCGAGAACTGGGGCATGGGAGAGGCAGCCGAGTTCATCGCAGATGAGTATGAGGTGACGCGCGAGGCCATGGACCGGTTCGCAGTCGGGAGCCACCAGAAGGCCGTCGCCGCCCAAGAAGCAGGCAAGTTCAAGGACGAGATTGTTCCCGTCGAGATCCAGGGACGCAGGGGCGAAATCACCAAAGTGGCCGCCGATGAAGGGCCGCGCAAGGACACCTCGATCGAAACACTGGCTAAACTGAAACCGTCGTTCAAAGCCAATGGAAAAGTCACTGCCGGGAATGCCTCGACAATGAACGACGGAGCGGCCGCCACGCTTGTGGCTTCCAGAGCTTATGCAAATGAACGTCAGCTGAGGCCGATGGCGCGCATTGTTGGATATGCGCAATCTGCTGTTGAGCCCAAATACCTGTTTGCAGCGCCGGCACATGCCATTCCGAAACTCCTCAAGAAGGTCGATTGGACGATTTCCGACGTGGACTTGATCGAGCTAAACGAAGCCTTCGCTGCGCAGGTGTTGGCCGACGGGTACGCGCTGGCCGATCAAGGCTGGGATTGGAACAAGGTGAACGTCAACGGCGGTGCGATCGCCCTCGGACATCCGCTGGGCGCCAGTGGTGCGCGAGTTTTGACCACCCTCCTGTACGCGCTGAAAGACAGAGGCCTGAGCAGAGGCGTTGCCGCATTGTGTCTCGGCGGCGGCGAGGCAGTCGCCATGGCTATTGAGATGGAGTAGTAGAGCTGCAGTTTGGTGATGCACGATTTCGACGCCGGAAGGAGAAACACCAGATGAATGACGCGGAACGCAGCCAGAAGATTGAAGATTACGGTCGTGGGTACGATCACTTGCTTGAAGCCCTTGCCGATATCCCGCGTGAGGCCTGGGACTACAAGCCATCGGCAAAAGACTGGTCTGTCCACGAGATACTTGTGCACATGAGTGACAGCGAATCCATGGCTGCGCTTCGCCTTCGAAAGTTGATTGTCGAGCCCGGCAGCACGCTCATGGGATACGACGAGGCAAAATGGGCGGACGCCCTCGAATACCAGAAACAGGACGCGGATGACGCATTGCAGATCATCAAGCTTGCACGCCAAACATCCTATCGCTTGCTCAAGACTCTTCCCCCGGATGTTTTTATGCACTCCGTCCAGCATCCGGAAATCGGCGAGGCCTACACGTTCGATAAGTGGCTCAGCATTTACGCCAGGCACATCCCGGACCACGTCCGGCAGATGAAGGAATCCTACGCGGCTTGGAAAAAGAAATAGCGGCAGCAATACGCTGCTTCGATTCCCGGAGTTGAGGAGGGCACATGGCGCTCAAGCGGATCTTCGTGGTCGGAGCCGGCACGATGGGAAGCGGGATTGCCCAAGTGGCGGCGACTTCGGGTTACGACGTTACCTGCATGGATGTGGTGCCGGCCGTCCTCGACCGGGCAAGAACCGGGATCGGGAAATCCGTCACCAAATTGGTCGAAAAGGGGATGTTGAGCACAGAACAGAAATCACGGGCGGACGCGATCGCATTTGTCCCCGACCTCAATGCGGCGGCCAAGGCCGACATGATCATTGAGGCCGCCACCGAAAATCCGGAACTCAAGTTCCGGATTTTCAAAGAAATGGATGAAGCTGCTTCCTCCGCGGCGATACTAGCGTCCAATACTTCATCGATTTCGATCACCAAGATTGCCGCCTCCACGGGTCGTCCCGACAGGGTCATCGGAATGCATTTCATGAACCCCGTGCCACTGATGAAGCTGGTCGAGATCATTCGTGGACTGGCCACTTCGGACGAGACGACGATGACCGTCACCGACCTATGCAAGGCGATGGGCAAGGAGGCCGTCGAGGCAAATGATTCGCCCGGATTCATCTCAAACCGCATCCTTTGCCCCATGATCAACGAGGCCGTCTTTGTTCTGCAAGAACGGGTTGGCACAGCGGAAGCCATAGACACCGTCATGAAGCTTGGAATGAATCATCCCATGGGGCCTCTGGCTTTGGCGGATCTGATCGGCTTGGACGTGGTGCTCTCCGTGATGGAGGTCTTGCAGCGCGATCTGGGCGAAGACAAATACCGCCCTGCCCCGTTGCTGAGAAGGATGGTCGACGCCGGCTACCTCGGACGGAAGACCGGTCGCGGCTTCTTCGAGTACAAAAACTAAGGTGGGACTTGTCCACCGCACCCAGCCGTCCATGTTGAAGGCGGCCTTCTGGGGACTAGAAATCAGGAGATTCCGTGACCACTGACGACGATTGGCGCCAGCGCGCCCTGCTCTTGGACGCTAACGACCCGCTTGCTGGCTTTCGCGACAAGTTCGCCATTGCCGATCCCACCATGATCTATCTCGATGGCAATTCGCTGGGGCGTCTGCCTCGGGGCGTTGCGGAACGCGTCAACCGGGCCATCCAGGTGGAATGGGGCGCTGATCTCATTGGCGGCTGGAACGGCGGCTGGTGGGACTCCCCAGCCCGCATCGGCGATCAGCTCGGCGCGCTGCTGGGTGCCGCCCCCGGTCAAGTCCTGGTGAGCGATCAGACGTCGATCAACCTGTTCAAACTCGCGGCGGCGGCCCTGAGACTGCGCCCGGGTCGCAGCCGCCTCGTGACCGACTCGCTCAATTTTCCTTCAGACCTGTATGTACTGGAGGGACTGGTAAGCCTGCTCGGAAATCGACACAGTATCATCCGGATCGGCTCGCAGGACGACGATATCACCCCGGATCTCACCGCACTCAAGACCAACCTGGACGACCGCGTGGCTCTTCTAACCTTGTCTCACGTAACCTTCAAGAGCGGCTATCTCTACGACATGCAGGTGATCACGGAACTCGCGCACCGCTCCGGTGCGCTGGTACTGTGGGATCTGAGTCACTCCGTGGGCGCTGTGCCGATCGCGCTGGACGATTGCGACGCCGATTTCGCAATTGGCTGCACCTACAAGTACCTGAATGGCGGCCCGGGCGCGCCGGCGTTTCTTTACGTCAACCGCGCCCTGCAAGACGAGGCCATCTCGCCGATATGGGGTTGGTGGGGCCAAACCCAGCCATTTGCGTTTGGTCTCGACTACCGACCCGCGCCGGGGACGCCGCGATTCCTTACAGGAACAGCGCCAATCCTTTCGTCGATTGCACTGGAGGCGGCGCTGGCGCCCATCCTGGAGGCCGGCATCGATACGCTGCGGGCCAAGTCCACTGGCCTTTCACAGTTCGCCATTGAACTCTTTGACGCAAATCTGAAACCTCTGGGCTTTTCTCTCGGCTCGCCGCGCGATGCAGCCCGGCGGGGATCCCACATCAGCGTCCGGCACGCCGAAGGCTACCGGATCAGCCGCGCTTTGATCGAGGAAATGAACGTAATACCGGATTATCGCGAACCAGACAACATCCGCATGGGATTTGCTCCCCTGTACGTGTCATTCCTGGATGTGTGGGAGGCCATTGATCGTATGCGGCGCGTCCTTGTCGAGAAGCGATTCGAGAATTATCCACAACAACGGCTCACGGTTACGTGAGCTTGGCCGATCCATCGGGCCACGCTGCCAGAGATCGCTGAGAATCCAGACGTGGGCTTGCCAGCTAGCTGTGTTTCTTTAGGTCTGCGACGTATACCCTAACCGCTTCCCGCATGAAGCTGGCCAGGCCAGCGGCAAACCGCTCGTAGTTCGCCTTGAATTGGGGATCTTCATTGTACAAGTCCGCCAAGCCGAGGAGTTGCTCATCGGTGGGCGACCAGAAATACTCCATGTGCTTTCGCCAGCGCCGCATGAGCTCCTGCGCCTCGGGACTGGAGGCGCCTTTTGGCATTACTGCCGCGAGTTCAGCATAGAGCGCGTTGCCGTTGTCAAGAATGCGCTGCCTTTCTCGCGCTGAATAGCCCTTCCACCTCTTGTTCGAGCTGTGTACGATATCCGCATCCCATCGCTCAGCTGCTTCGGCCTCGAGCTCGACCTGCTCGGCATCGCTGAACCCTTCAAACAATCTCTTGGGTTCCATATTCCCATTTCCTTTCAGGCGTTCCGCCGTGTTGTCTATTGTGCGAATCAGCCGGTGGAGCCGCTTCACCTCGCCCTGCAACGCCGCACGATGACTCTTCAGGGCACCGAGCACCTCGAAATCCGCCGCCTCGATGACAGTCTTGATATCCTTCAGGGCGAAGCCTAGCTCCCGGTAGAAAAGAATCTGCTGCAGCCTGTAGAGAGTCTCGTCTCCGTAGAAACGGTAGCCATTCTTGCCAATGGACGTCGGCTTGAGCAAACCGATTCGGTCATAGTGATGGAGAGTGCGGGGAGTGACGCCGGCGATCTCAGCGAGTTGCTTTACCGTGTGCATGATTCATTCGCCATCCACTATAAACCATGACGCTACGTCAATGTCAAGGCAGCCAGTCGGATCCTCGGAGGCCTTTCCGGCAAGGCAGAGCCCGACCTCTCCCACCCCCGACGCCTGGGAACAAGAAAGCCCTCCTGTCCAAGGAGGGCGGTCGGCAACTACGTGGACCCGCATCTAGGGGGTCACTGTGATACTTCCGTACAGAGACGAGATGGCTGTTGAGTGGTACGGAAAGACACCGGCTTGCGCAAAGGTGTGCGCAAACGTCGCGCCCGGGTTGAGCAATCCGCTATCGAACAGGCCGGGGGCGTCAGACGTCACACTCTCAGGCACGGTATCATTGTTCGTCCATGTGATGGTCTTTCCGGCCACGATCGTCACGTTCTTTGGGCGATAATGCGCATTTGCAATAAGCACGAAATCTGCCGACTGCGATGCTGCATGAGAAACCTTGGGGGCCGGTGTCCCTCCACCGGGCTTGCTGCTTACGGCGCTGCCCAACAGTCGGCTGAGGCCAAGGTGGGCGGAGCAAGCGGAAAGCGACAGGGCAGGCACAAGCATGATCAAAAGCAAGTACGGGCGTTTCATGGTTCGGTGTCCTCCAGACAGCCTGCAATCCTACGGGGGCAAGATTAGTCCATCACGTGAATCTCATTAGACTTCCCGGATCGCGGCGCCATAATGTCCGCCGCACGCGTCGGCGGCATCACGGCTGGCACCCCGGACAAGCGCCTTGACAGCCCGCCTCGGCCGTGTTCCCGCAAGACGTGGCAAGGCGCCGGGCGCCGAATGGCGGGGCGAGAGCCGCGCAAAGCGGCGATCCGCAACAGAAGGTCGGAGCCGGGCTCCCATGGCGACCCGCAAGCGAACTGGAAGCATCGTGTCAAGACCGACTAATATGGTTAGACTATGACATATGGATGTCCTGCATGAGGATGCCGCCTTGCTCGTTCTGAACAAGCCCGCCGGGTTGCCGGTCTTGCCTGATGGATGGGACCAAGGGGCGCCGTACCTCCTGGCGCTTGCACAGGCCGAATACGGCCATTTGTGGGTCGTGCATCGCTTGGACAAAGTCACCAGTGGCGTACTGGTTTTTGCTCGTACCGCCGAGGCCCACCGTCTTCTCAGCATGCAGTTCGAAAGACATGAGGCCGGGAAGACCTATCACGCGATAGCGAATGGTCAGCCAGCCTGGGACGAGAGAACCACCCGACAGCCGCTGAGGGCCAACGTTGGCCACAAGCATCGCACGCAGATCGATGGCCGGCGTGGCAAGCCGTCGGCGACGGCATTCCGAGTGCTTGAGCGGCTGAAATCGCACACGCTGCTCTGCGCGCAGCCGCTGAGCGGCCGCACTCATCAGATTCGGGCGCACGCTGCAGCACTTGGCTTCCCGCTGCTGGCCGACGCCCTGTACGGAGCACCGGAAACGAGCGTGATTGGGCGGCCCGCCCTGCATGCCTTGAGCCTCACGGTCATCCACCCGGAGACCGCCCTCGCCACGACTTTTGAGGCGGCCCAACCCGAGGACTTCCAGCGGGCCCTGGCCGCGCTTCGAGGACATTGAGATCCCCTACTGGTTACAAAGAGCGCACGGCTGACGAGCCATGCGCTCAAGTCCCCATCTTTGCACCCGTGTCTCAGCTGATCTTTCGCGCTTCCATGTAGAAACGTTTCTCCCGGGCTTCACCCATGGAAAAGGTCTTGCGTGGCAGGGCTCCGTCCTGTATCACAGTCCTGAAGAGGGCCGATTTGTGCATCGGCGGAAGATAGAAGCCGGCATTTGCGGATTGCGAGGCAAGATGCTCAAGGACGGCGCGCCCGTGCACGTAGTCTATCTTTTCGGCACCGCCCCCCTGCACAAAAGCATCCAGAAAAGTTTGGAGCGTGCCCACCGCCAGTGAGGAGGTCGGCTTCTTGAATTCTACGATTACGGGCTTGTCCGACTGCCCGTGCAGAAGGCCAACCCGCTGCGTCATGCCCGGATCGCCGTCAACTCGATTGACCATCTCGTCGACCGTTGCTACATCGGAAACAAGCACATGACCGTTAAGGCCCGCCCTCAGAGCGGCGATCAGATCTTGTCTCAAATTGAAAAGTACGCGATGAATTGGCTCGAAGTGCAATCCCGCGTCATGCACGTTCTCTATCTCGACCAGGGCATAACGTGCCGGATGATCCGTCTGCCCACCCGCTTTGAGTTTCTCCCAGACTGCCTTGGCAGTGGCCAGTGAGTGGTTGCCATCCCCCATGGCGAACAGGAGCACGGGCGCATCCGGCTCCAAGTCGTACCTCGTTTGGAAATCGGCCTTGCCCGCTAGTTGCTTCAGGCCGGCAATGGCCCTCTCCTCGGCCAGTGGGCTTATCCCAAATCCTGTCAGGTGCCCGCTCCCAAACATGAGTTCGACTTCATACAATAGTTCTCGTTGTTTCGGATCGGCTCCGATCGGCTCGATCACCGTTTGACCGGGATCATCTATCAGCACCAGGATGTGGGGCAATTCCAGTGCCGCACCCTCCCGGATGGCCATGCGGGGGGGCAGTCGATCCACGATTGTTCCCTCGGTGGCGCGAATCAAGCTGCTTGATCCTTTGTTGTAGTCATAGCGCTCCAGGTCGAGGCACAGCAACAAGCCTTTGCGGCTCTTGCCTCCAACCAATCGTTCGACATATACGGGACCGGCCCGCGGCACCAGCAATCCATCGGAGAGGTACCTGCGCATTGTGGCTTGGATCGATCGAATGCGCTCATCTTTGCGGGGTTGCTCGAGGTAGATCTCCGGGAGCACAAGGTTAAGCGTGCTCGGCGCATCGCCAACTTCGCGCCGGACACGTTCCCAGTACTCCGGTTCCGACGTGTATTGATCGCAGGCGATGATCGCCCATTTCTGAAGGTCCGTTCCAGGGCGCGGCAAGTAGACCTCGGGAATGCCGACGCCTATATCATTGTAGGTTTTCAAGACGGCGTCTCCGACAGATTGCAGGGTTCGATACTACTGATCCTCAGTTGGCTGGCCTTCGCAGCAAGCTATGCTGGCTGCCTGCTCTTCGTGAAATCGATCAGCTTCTGCGCGACCTCTGCACCGACGCGACTCTGCGCCTCTATAGTGGCCGCGCCGATATGCGGTGAGCAAATTACATTTGGGTGCTTGGCCAACGTCCAATCTGTTGGGGGCTCTTCGGCGTAGACGTCGAGGGCCGCGCCGGCGACTTTGCCGCTCGCCAGGGCGGCCACAAGAGCCGTTTCGTCGATTATGCCGCCCCGGGCACAATTGATGATCCGCACACCGGGCTTCATCCGGTCGAAGGCGTCCTTTCCGAGCATGCCGGCAGACTCCTTGGTCTTCGGCAAATGCAGAGAGATGTAGTCTGCCGCGGCAAGCAACTCATCCAGGGGAACGAGCTTTGCACTGTCGGATTCCTTCACATAAGGATCGTAGGCAAGCACACTCATGCCAAGGGCATTGGCACGGCGAGCGACCTCCCGACCGATGTTGCCGATGCCGATCAGGCCCAGCGTTTTTCCACCGATCTCCTGGCCCTCAAATCTTTTCTTCTCCCACTTCTCGGCCTTCATGGACGACGAGGCCTGAAACGAGGAGCGCGCCAGGGCGAACATATACCCGATCGCCAGTTCCGCCACCGAGGCCGAGCTGGCCAGCGGCGTGTTCATGACCGTGATGCCTTTCGAGCGCGCGTACTCGGCGTCGATCGTGTCAAGGCCAACACCGCCTCGGACGATGACTTTCAAATTGGGGCAAACATCAATCAGAGCCTGCCGCACTTTTGTGCGGGAGCGCACCACCATTCCGTCATATGCCGGCAAGACGGATGCCAATTGCTCTGGCGTGATCTCGTCCTGAACGTCAACAACCAAGCCCGCGGCCCGCATCTGCTCAACCGCCGACTTGTCGAGCTTATCGCAGATCAGCACCTTCATTGTCGTCCTCCCCGGGCGCCCCGCTTACGAGCACAAGGCCGCCGCGTCGCGGATATTCTGGTTCCTATTTCTCCGGTTCCAATTGCCATTCCGATCATTGTACTGAGCCAGAATCTTGATGTCAACGACCTTCGTCAGGGTGGAATCGTGCACATTGTTATTGGAACCGGTGCCTGCGTTGGATATAATCATTTGCTGGGGATACTTCCGAGATCGCAAGACTTCTCACAACTGAAACATCCATCCGCACGCCACTAGGAGGCCTGCCATGCCCGAGAACTACAAGCGTGTCCATAACTTCAATCCGGGTCCGGCCGCGTTGCCCTTGGAGGTCCTGAAGCAGGCACAAGCTGAGATGCTGGACTACCAGGGAACCGGCATGTCCGTGATGGAGATCAGCCATCGGTCCAAGGAGTTCGAGAGCATCATACATGCCGCCGACGCCGATCTCCGCGAATTACTCGGCATTCCGGCCAATTACAAGATCCTGTTCCTGCAAGGTGGTGCGTCGTTGCAGTTCGCCATGCTTCCCATGAATCTCAGGGAACCGGGTGCCAGCGCCGACTACGTCGTGACCGGGACCTGGAGCAACACCGCCGCAAAGGAGGCGGCCAAGCTGGGCACAGTCCACGTGGCTGCCAATCTCGAAGGAGAAGGCTTCAACGATTTGCCGGCGAGCCTGGACTTGGACGCGCATGCGGCGTATTTGCACTTTACGTCGAACGAAACGATCCATGGCGTCGAATTCCAGATGGAGCCGCAGCCTCCCATGGGGGTGCCTCTCGTCTGCGATGCCTCATCGGATTTCATCAGTCGCCCGATCGACGTGACGAAGTATGCATTGATCTACGCCGGGGCTCAGAAGAACGCGGGACCGGCAGGTGTCGTGATTGTCATCGCTCGCGACGACGTTCTCGAGCGTTCGCCGGCTAACTTGCCGATCATGCTTGACTATAAGGCTCTGGCGGCCAGTGGCTCCTTGCACAACACCCCGCCGTGCTATGCCATCTACATTTGCGGCCTCGTTTTCAAGTGGGCCAAGAAACTGGGAGGCCTCCAAGCCATACATAAGCGCAATCAGGAAAAGGCAGACCTGGTTTACAAGACCATCGACGAAAGCGGAGGCTTCTATCGGGGGCATGCGAAGCCGGCGGCCCGATCCGTCATGAATATCCCGTTTCGGCTACCATCGGTGGAGCTGGAGGCAGCCTTTGCCTCCGAATCCAAAACGCACGACCTGATCGGTCTCAAAGGTCACCGGTCGGTCGGCGGCATCCGTGCGTCCCTATACAATGCCCTGGATCTTGAAGCCGCACAGGCTCTGACTGGATTTATGCGGGAGTTCCAGAAGCGGCACGGCTGAACGAACGTCCGGGGAGAGCACCATCGCCCCGCGCAGGGAATTCTGCTGATTTCCGGGTGCTCTCAAACCGTGCGCCCTTCCGCGGGCCGCACGCGTTTTCGCTTGGTTATAATGCGTCCATGGGATTCTTCTTCCCCGAGGACGGTCTGAAGCGCCTCCCGCCTGGTGAAACGCGCATCCTTTCCGTGGACGCCGAGCCCTACCCTGATGGCGAACGCGTCCGGGTCAACCTCAAAATAACACCGTTCGAAACCCGTCCGCAAATCGAGGTCTCGCTCACGGACGTGAACGGAGACGAAGTCGCCGCCGCCAGCATTGTGGAACCTATGAGCTGGCAGCTCGAGTTCACGTTGCATCTCCGCGGGGCAACGGGAAGTCCATTTACCGTGTCTGCTCGCCTCTTCTATCCCGACGGACCGCAGGCCGACCCCATCACATTTGTCTTTGAAAGCACCCGCCCCACGTGAGTCCCACGCTATCGCTGCCCATCCGATCGCTGTTGAGGAGATCCCTGGCACTGGCGATCTCGGTCTCCGGACTCACTGGCTGTGAGCAGTACACGTCGGCGCCCGCTTTTCAACCCATGGTGCTGCAGACATCTGTTGCGGCGCCAGCCAATGTCACACCTTCGCCCGGTCCGCTCGGCGCCCAGCCCGCCATCGTCTCCATTGAGGAAGACGGCTACGCGCATTTATTTGAGTATGCGCCCTCCCTCGGCAGCCTGACTCGGATTACGTGGGGGAAATGGAGCGACATCACACCTGCCGTGAGCCCCGATGGAAAATCGATCGCTTTTGCTTCGAACCGCGGCGGCTTCTGGGACCTGTACGGCATGGATCTGCAGACCGGGTTGGTCTCGCAGCTTACGGACACGCCGGCGTACGACGCCTCCCCCGCCTGGTCGCCGGACCAAGCCTGGATTGCATACGAGACGTATACCGGGGGCCACTTGGATATCGCCATGCTGTCGCTGAGTGATGCCTCACAATCCCCGGTTCTTCTTACGGTCGATGCCCACACCAATCTCTCACCAACTTGGGCCCCAACCGGAAGGCGCATTGCCTTCGTATCCGACCGGTCCGGGAATCCGGATATCTGGCTGGCGGATCTGGATAGCTCCCAGAACCGTTTCACAGACTTGACGAATACCCTGCAGACGGCTGAGAGCCATCCCTCATGGAGTCCAGATGGCACACACCTCGCCTGGGCGGCATCGGTACCCAGCCCGGGCTTTTCGGGGATTTACATCTGGAACTCAGCCGAGGCGGACCGTCCCGCGGTTTGGGCAGGCGGCGGCAGCTGGCCGGCCTGGAACTCTACGGGCACACAGCTGGCGACCGCCGCGGCCGGGCCCGACGGTGATCTGCTTTCGGTGTCCACGCTGGCAGGCGATCCCGTGGCGCTTCCACTTCCAGTTCCAGGCCGTATCCGCGGAGTGACCTGGCTGAGCCGCCCCCTGCCGGCCCCGGCACCACAGCCTTTCGCTCAGGCGGCAGCCCAAACAGTCGTGCCTCACATCCTTGGCCCGATAACGGCGGCCCCGGAAGAGCCGGTGCATCGATCGTATGTTGTTCCACTCCAGGACGTTACGGCCCCATACCCGGAGCTCCACGCCCTCGTGGCTGCCTCGTTCGACGCCCTCAGGCAGCGTCTGCTTGCAGAGGCCGGCTGGGACGCCATGGCCAGCCTTGAAAACGCCTACGTACCCCTCACGACGGCATTGGATCCTGGCTTCGCACAGGACTGGCTGTATACAGGCAGGGCCTTTGCCATAAACTCGCTCATGGTCAACGCTGGCTGGTTGGCTATTGCGCGAGAGGATATCGGAGCCCAGACGTATTGGCGCCTTTACGTCAGAACACAGAAGCAGGATGGGTCACAGGGCAGTCCCCTTGAAGTTCCCCCATGGGACTTGACCAAGCGCTACCAGTTGGATCCCCAGGCCTATGAGGCTGGCGGGGACTACGCACCGGTTCCACCCGGTTATTGGGTGGACCTCACGTCCCTGGCGGCTGCATACGGATGGCAGCGCCTGCCAGCCCTGCCGGATTGGCGGAACTACTACACCGGCGCGCGTTTCACGGAATTTGCCATGACCGGCGGACTGGATTGGTATTCGGCGATGCTCGAACTCTATCCAGCCGCCGCGCTGCAGACCGCGACGCCTGTGCTGCCGCCTACGTCAACGCCAACGCGGACAGCGACACCGACCAGCACGGCCACTTTCACGCGAACGCCGACAGCCACTTTCACCGATACCCCATTGCCAACCTTCACTCAAACCGAAACCCCGTTGCCAACATTCACTCCAACTGAGACGCCGGAGTCCACCCCCACGTTGTACACGCCTACGCCCAGCCCGCGCCCGCAAATTCCATGATCTGGAATTTGTTTCAGGCGCCACGCGCAGCGACCTCCCGGTTACGAGATCCTTGGACTGCGTCGGGAGACGGCCCGCCAGCAAGGATCCGGCGGGCACGTACCGGCGCGGTCGTCTGGGCTTCATTGACAAGCCTCGCACTGCTCGCCGGCTGCGCCGCCCTCAGCGCCCGCGCCACGCGCACGCCAGTCATTGCGGGCGCCACGCCATCCGCAACAACGGGACCGGCTGCAAGCCCCACACCCACCATCGTACCTTTCCGCATCGACCTGCCTGCAAAGTACGAGCCGCCGGTCGTCGGCTGGCGTCCCCCGCTGTACCCCATTCCGTGGGCGGTTTCACCGTATGATCACTTCTATTTTGCGCGACCCATCGCGGCGGACCAGGTGAATTGGCCGTTGGCCAACTATCGTTACGGTGGTGTGTTCTTCGCCAACGTCGTTCATACCGGAGTTGATATTGATGCCCCGTATGGCACTCCGATACTTGCCGCTGGCCCGGGTACAGTCATTTGGGCGGACTGGGGTTTGTTTTGGCAGTCACCGGGCCTGATCACCGACCCGTACGGGCAGGCCGTCGTGTTGCGCATGGACTTCGGCCACGAAAACAAGGCCCTCTACAGCATCTACGCTCACATGAGCAAGATGATCGCGTTGCCCGGCCAACACGTGGAGACCGGTGACGTGCTTGGCTTGGTGGGCGACACGGGTGCAACGACCGGTCCCCATGTGCATTTCGAAGTACGATGGGGCAAAAACTCGTTTCAGGACACCTACAATCCGGAGCTCTGGATGGCGCCGCCTGAGGGACGCGGCGTGCTGGCGGCGCGCATTACAGATTCCCACAACGTCACGCTTGAGCAGCTGGATGTGTACGTGCGGAACACGCAGTCGGGGCAAACTCACTTGGTCAGGACGTACGGGGGTGATCCGGCGAATTCGGATCCCTACTACGATGAAAACATGGTCATCGGCGATCTTCCGGCCGATTTGTACAAGATCACCTTTCAGTACAAGGACAAAGACGAGCAGGTTTGGGTGAACGTTTATCCTGGTCAGGTGGCCTACTTCAGTTTCCGCGGGACGCAGGGTTTCCAAAGGGGTTTGCCGTCGTCCGCTCAACCGGTTCCTACTGCATCCACCAGCGTGCCGTAGTGGACGAGCGGCGATTGCCCCTTGACCTAGTGAACATCTGTGCTATACTGGATCGATGCTCGCGATCCTGCGGTTCCAGATTGACTTCGGCTCCGCAACGCCCATTCGTTCCTCTTTGAATCGCGGCACCAATACGGAGGATTCGCGGGCCAACACGCTTGGAAGCTGCGTCGTCCGCGTCTTAGTACCTGCCTGCTTCGCTTGGGCACGCGGCTCTTGGATTTCTGCGTGTGTCCACACTTCAGCCTGGAGACCATCACATGTCAGCACGAAAATCCCCTGCCACGAAACCCGCTGAAACCAGCGCACTGCAACCCAATGACGCAAAAAGGGCGGTCCTGGATAAGGCTGTCGGCGATATCATCAAACGCTACGGCGAAGGTTCCATCATGAAGCTGGGTGAAGCGCACAACATGCTCAACACGGATTCGATCTCCACGGGTTCGCTCTCGCTTGATATTGCACTTGGCGTCGGCGGTGTGCCCCGAGGTCGCATCACCGAGATCTTTGGGCCTGAGGCATCTGGCAAAACCACTCTGTGCCAGCATATTGTGGCCGAATCCCAGCGCCGCGGCGGGACAGCGGCCTACATCGACATGGAGCACGCGCTGGATCCCGGCTACGCGGCGAAATGCGGCGTGGATATTGATAATCTGCTCATTTCCCAGCCTGACACGGGCGATCAAGCACTGGAGATCACGGAGACGCTTGTGCGCTCCGGAGCCGTGGATGTCGTCGTGATTGATTTGGTCGCTGCCCTCGTCCCGCGCGCCGAGATCGAAGGCGATATGGGTGATCCCACGATGGGCCAGCAAGCGCGCCTCATGTCCCAGGCCCTTCGCAAACTGTCGGGCGCGATCAACCAGACCAAGACCACGGTCGTGTTTACCAATCAGTTGCGGCAGAAGATTGGCGTCATGTTTGGCAATCCGGAAACGACAACGGGCGGGCAAGCCCTGAAGTTCTACGCTTCCATCCGGCTCGACGTCCGGCGGATCCAGGCCATTAAACTTGGCGCCGAGATCATCGGCAACCGAACCCGTGTGAAGGTCGTCAAGAACAAGGTGGCGCCGCCTTTCCGGACCGCGGAATTCGATATCATGTACAACGAGGGTATCTCGAAAGCCGGAGACGTCCTCGATTTGGCGGCCCAGTTTGAAATTGTGCAAAAGCGCGGCGCCTTCTTCTCTTATGGAGAAACCCGCCTCGGACAAGGTCGCGAGAACGCCAAGGAATACCTCCGCCAGAATCCCGAACTGCTGGCGGAGATCGAGGCAGTCATCCGTCAGAAGGCCCTCAGCGGCGAGGTGGCCCTGCCACTGGACATGGGCACCGATGGCGCTGACGACTCCGCCGAGTCTAGTTCGACGTCCGAATAGCCGCAGAGGCGGACGCCGCTCGCGCCCCGCGTGACATGGTCGCAGGTGCATGAAGCCCAAAGGTTACAAGATTGTCGGCCTCTCCGCCCGGATTCTGGTGCTCGGCCTGGGATCGGTCGCCTGTTCGCCGCTTGCTACACCCACATTTTTCGTTCCACCAACGGAGTCCGCCTCTTTGCCGCCGGCGGCGATTGCAAGCCGTGAGCCTGGCTCGCCCGCCGGCGCGATTGCCATTCCGAGCGTCGTAGTGCCTTCCCCGACGCCACCGTGCATAGATGGTCTGTCCTACTTGCAGGACCTGACGATACCGGATGGCACCAATGTCCAGCCGGGCCAGTATATCGACAAACAATGGCAGGTGAAGAACAGCGGCACATGCAATTGGGATCAGCGCTATCGTCTGAAGTTGATCAGTGGCGCTGCCATGGGAGCCGATTTGCTGCTGCCGCTGTATCCTGCCAGGGCTGGCGCGGAGGCGACGATTGAGATCCGGTTCACGGCGCCGCAATCGGCTGGCCTCTACGAGTGCCACTGGCAGGCCGTCGGGCCCGAAGGGCAGCCATTTGGGGATGCCTTCTACATGCAAGTCGCCGTAACGCCCTGAACCCGAGGCGGTAAATGTCCAAATCAGACGAGTATCGCCGGCGTCTGCGCTCACTCAAGGATTGGACCGCTTTTCTAATGGCCGAGTCCGGACTCCCTGGACCGAGGGGCAATCTGGAATTGGCACAGGCTTTTGCTGAAGAAGCCAGCCCGGCCCAAATCCAATCCTTCCTTTCCATTCCTGTTGAGAAGTCGCCGGAGAATAGCCCCCAGGTCTTCCTGGTTTTTTGTGGGGTTGCCGCCCTTGGAAAGCAGCTCACCGCCGCGGATGCCGCGGAGCTTGCGCGGTTGCGTACGTTCGCCTCGGATCCTCGCTGGCGGATCCGCGAAGCCGTTGCCATCGGTCTCCAATACTTCGGAGATCAAGATATGAGGGCCCTGCTGCGTGAGATGCGCCGCTGGGCCAAGGGCAGCTGGTACGAGAAACGCGCCGTTGTGGCAGCCTTGGCGGAGCCCAGGCTTCTCAAGGAACCGGGAGTGGCTTCCCAGGTGCTGAAGATAGTCGATGGCGTGACCCGAGACGTAGAGCGCAGTGGCGGAGATACCTCCGACTCGTTCCGAACACTGCGCAAGAGCATGGCTTACTGCTGGAGCGTGGCGGTGGCAGCCCTGCCTGAGGTCGGCAAGCCTCTCTTTGAAAAATGGTTGGCGAGTTCTAACCGCGATGTTCGCTGGCTTCTCAAGCAGAACCTTACAAAGAACCGCCTGGTCAAGATGGATGCCCCTTGGGTACGGGCATGCCTGACCAGGCTGACGTCTTGACCCTTTTCCGGCCTGATGAAAGCGGATCCCGCAGGCGGATACGGCAGTGAAGAAACAGAACAGTAGCGGCCCTGCCCGTTGATTGCCGACGGCTGGCTGACCAGTATATAATCCGCAGCGTCTGCTTCTGCGGACGACATGAAGGAGCTTGCTTCACCTCGGGGGGAAGGCATCGGCCTCAGGTTACCGATGCTTTCCGAGGGGCAGCAACGGATAAGTCTTGAGGAGGGCACATGGATTCAATCCTGCTGTCGCGCTGGCAGTTTGGGCTGACGACCGTTTACCATTTCCTGTTCGTCCCGCTTACGCTGGGTCTGGGATGGTTTGTGGCGTTCATGCAGACTCGCTACTACCTGACGCGCGACCAGACATACAACGAGATGGCACGGTTCTGGGGGAAACTCTTCCTGATCAACTTCGCCATCGGTGTCGTTACGGGCATCGTACAGGAATTCCAGTTTGGTATGAATTGGTCCGAATATTCGCGGTTTGTCGGCGACATTTTTGGCGCGCCCCTGGCCATTGAGGCGCTTCTCGCCTTCTTCCTGGAGTCCACCTTCCTCGGCATCTGGGTCTTCGGAGAGGGCAAGGTTTCCGAGAAAGTGAGGCTTGTGGCCATCTGGCTGGTCGCGATCGGCTCCAACCTGTCGGCTCTGTGGATCCTGCTGGCAAATGGCTGGATGCAGCATCCCGTCGGATACGTCCTCGATCCTGCCACGGGCCGGCCGATCCTGAATGACTTTTTTGCCCTGGTGACCAACGCGAAAGGCTGGATCTTCTTCTGGCACACCATTGTGGCCGGTCTCGCAACTGCCAGCTTCTTGATCCTGGGCATAAGCGCGTATCACATAGCTCGCAAGAATCATCTTGACGTGTATCGGCGCTCATTCCAGATTGCCGCCGTCGTGGGTCTGATCTCAGGTGTTCTGGTGTTCCTCATCGGTCACACGCAGGGTCAATACATCTACCAAACGCAGCCCATGAAAATGGCGTCCATTGAGGCCCTGTGGGACACGGCGCAGCCGGCCCCCTTCTCGATCTTGACCATCGGTGACTTGTCCGGCAGGAAAGAAGTCTGGTCACTTCAGATACCGGCACTCACGAGCTTCCTGTCATGCAACAATTTCAACTGCAAGGTTGAAGGCGTGAACGATCTGCAGGCTCAGTACGTTAAGACGTACGGGCCTGGTCAATACGTACCGCTGATGGTCTTCGTCTACTGGGGCTTCCGCTTCATGATGACGGCGGGCTTCCTCATGATAGGTTTGTCGGCCTTCTTCCTGTGGGCCCTCGAGCACAGGCTTGAAGAGGCCCGCTGGCTGAAGTGGATGCCCTGGGTGATTGTGCTGCCGTACATCGCCAACACGAGCGGCTGGATCGTCACAGAGATGGGCCGCCAGCCTTGGATCGTACAAGGGTTGCTGAAAGTCCAAGACGGCGTCTCCCCCAATCTCACGACGCTTGACCTGCTTATCAGCCTGATTGGCTTCGCGCTTCTGTACGGGATTCTGGCGGGCGCGGACGTGTATCTTATGCGCAAGTTCGCCCTGGCAGGGCCGGACGCTGCGATGCACGAGTTGCTCGACTTATCGCCCGAGCCGATCGGATCCCAAGACTAGACGGGAGGACACGATGTCTCACGAGGCTCTGCAAACACTTTGGTTCGTTCTGATCGCTGTGCTATGGATCGGTTTCTACTTTCTCGAGGGCTTCGATTTTGGGGTGGGCATGCTATTGCCGTTTCTGGGCAGGAAGGATGACGAGCGGCGCGCCATAATCAACACGATCGGTTCGGCTTGGGACGGCAATGAGGTTTGGCTGCTGACCGCGGGCGGTGCCACATTTGCAGCTTTTCCCCAATGGTATGCCACAATGTTTAGCGGCTTCTATCTGGCGTTCTTCCTCTTGCTGGTTGGCTTGATTATCCGCGGCATCTCCTTCGAGTACCGATCCAAAGATGCCAACCCTCGCTGGCGCCATACGTTCGACTGGATGATCGCAGTCGGCTCATTCCTTCCCTCGCTTTTGCTGGGCACCGCATTTGCCAACCTGGCACGCGGCCTGCCAATCAACGAGAAGATGGTGTTCACCGGCAATCTGTTTACCCTTCTAAACCCGTACGGCCTGATCGGCGGGCTGACGATGGTCTCTGTGTTTCTGCTACATGGAGCCAACTTTCTCACATTACGCCTGGATGGAGAGCTGCGGGAACGCGCACGCGCGGCAGCGCGTGTCGTCTACTGGCCCGCCGCGATAGCCGTCGTCGCGCTGGGAATTACCACGTACGTGTACACCGACATTGCCACCAAGATTGGCATAAACCCAGGTGTCGTGCCGATTGCGGCCGTGTCGTTCCTGCTTTTCACAATCTACTTCATCAACCGCAGGCGCGAGGGCTGGGCCTTTGCATTCACGGGCAGCCACATCATCCTTACGCAGATCGGCTTTTTCACATTGATGTTTCCGCGGGTCATGATCTCAAGCACCAATCCTGCATGGAACCTGACCATCTACAACGCATCCTCGTCGCAGTACACACTGGGCGTTATGAGCGTGGTGGCCCTGATTTTTGTGCCCATCGTGCTCGCATACCAGGGCTGGACGTACTATGTGTTCCGCCGCCGCATAACAACCAAGAAGGAATCTCTGGTCTATTAGTGGTTTGTTCGGCGCGACGCCGGATCTATCGAGACGAGTCTTCAACTGCGGCGCTGGCTGGGCTTGAGCCCGCACCAGTGTTGCCATCCTGATTCGGCCGCCGCGCTTTGGACCTGTTGTCCTCCAAAAGGGGATCCTTTTTGATAGAGGCTGCATCCTGACCCTGCCTCACCGGCTCATCCTGCTTGCCAGCCGCTCGCGACTGCCGCTCAGCGTTGGCATTCTTAGCGGCGTTCTGGCTGGACTCTGTGGTCTGGTGCAGGCCTACGCGCTCAGTTCCACGGTCGCTGGCGTTTTCCTGGGACAAGCTACACCCACTGCAATCGCGCGCTGGCTGGCGCTCTTGCTCGGGGTGGTGACGGCTCGGGCGTTGCTGGTCTGGACACACGAGGATGCTACGCGGGAGACCGCGATTCGAGCAAAAGCCGACGTCCGTCGAAAGCTCTTCCAGCACATCCTGGCCCTGGGACCGGCATACAGCCGCGCGGAACGCACGGCCGAGCTCGCTACCGTGGCCACACAGGGCGTCGAGGCGCTGCATGCATATTTCAGCCAGTACTTGCCACAACTGGCCATCAGCGTCCTGGTTCCCGCCACTATCCTCGTGGTCGTCTTCGCGCTTGATCCGGTCTCTGGTCTGATTCTGCTGCTCACTGCCCCGCTGATTCCATTCTTCATGTGGATGATCGGCCGAAGTGCGCAGGCTGCCACCGAGCGCCAATATCAGACGCTTGGCCGCCTTTCCGCTCATTTTCTAGACAGTTTGCAAGGTCTCACAACACTCAAGCTTTTTGGCCAGTCGAAGGCCCAGGCCGCAAACATCAGCCGCGTCTGCGACCAATTTCGGATGGCAACGCTCAAAGTCCTGCAAGTGTCGTTCCTGTCCGCCTTCGCCCTGGAATTGATCGCGACCATCAGCACGGCCATAATCGCCGTCGAGGTCGGGTTACGACTCCTCTATGCTCAGATGCAATTCAGGGATGCCCTTTTCCTACTGATCTTGGCACCGGAGTTTTACTTGCCGTTGCGCTTGCTGGGCCTGCGGTTTCACGCCGGCATGGCTGGCACCGCGGCTGCGCGTCGCATCTTTGATATCCTGGATACAAAGACTGCACATCCCGATGCCGCGTTGCCGGCCCTCTCCGAAGAAGAGCCTGCGCCACCGGCGCGGCGATTGCAACCGGCCGAACGGCAGCTTTCCGTCGACATGCTGGACGTGTCCTTCGCGTACCCGGACCGCCGCAAGCCAGCGCTGGAGGGCTTGAGCCTGTCCATTGCCGGCGGACAACATGTGGCGCTGGTGGGAGCCAGCGGGGCCGGGAAGACCACACTGACAAGGCTGCTGCTTGGCTTCATGATGCCAACAACGGGAAAGATCTGGGTGAACGGCATATCCATTCAAAGGATGGATTCGGAGGAGCTGCGCGCACTTATGGCATGGGCGCCGCAGAATCCCCATCTATTCAACGACACCATCGGCGCCAACATCTGTCTCGGTCGACCCCACGCCGGGCAGAAGGAGATACGCCGCGCCGCAAGTGCAGCCCACCTCGACGAGTTCATCGAATCGCTGCCTCGCAAGTACGAGACGCCGGTTGGCGAGGCAGGCGCTCGACTCTCCAGCGGACAGGCGCAGCGCCTCGCACTGGCCCGCGCCTTTCTAATGGATGCCCCGTGCCTGGTCCTGGACGAGCCGACTTCGAGTTTGGATCCAGACAACGAAGCGATGTTGGAGGACTCCCTCAGACGGCTTTGCGGCGGCCGCACCGTTATCACGATTGCACATCGCCTGCACACCGTAATTAACGTGGATCAGATACTCGTCTTGGCTCAGGGGCATATCGTGGAGCGAGGCACCCATTCCGAACTCCTCGCGCTCGACGGCGAGTACGCCCGCCTCTTTCGCTCCAACGCGGCCTTCCTCACAGAAGGTGAGGTTACGCCCAGCAATCAGCCGGCCCAGGTGCAAAGTGACAGGGCGCACACGTACTCGCCCTTCGCGATAATGCCGGGGCCTCCATTGTCGATTTCGCCGCGGCCCTTTGTACCAGACCACGAGCAAGTTCTGCCCAAGATGTCCGCTGTCCGCCGCCTGCTCGGCTTTGTGCGCGGCGAGTGGGCATGGGTGTGGCTGTCCGCATTGCTGGGCAGCCTGACGATTGGAAGCGCCGTTGGGCTGATGGGTGTTGCCGCCTGGCTCATCTCCACGGCGGCAATGCATCCGTCAATTGCGGTATTGGGGGTTGCCATCGCCGGTGTTAGATTCTTCGGGATCGCCCGCGCTGTCTTTCGATACCTAGAGCGGCTAGCCTCCCACAGCGTGACATTTCGTGTGCTCCGCAACATCCGGGTGTGGTTTTATCAGCGGCTGGAACCCCTCGCACCTGCCTTGTTGATGGACCGGCAATCAGGCGACTTGCTTGCGCGTGCCACCGCCGACGTTGAAACCCTTGAGAATCTGTACGTCCGGCTGCTGGCGCCACCTGTCACGGGGGCCTTGGTCGCTGCGGGAACGTACGTCTTCTTTGCGTCGATCGGCCTGCCCCAGATCGCCCTCCTGGTAACCACATTCCTGGTGCTCGCCGGGGCATTGCTGCCCTTGTTGACCCAGCGGCTAAGTCGGGGCGCCGGACAGGAGGAAGTCGCTGTTCGGGGCAGACTGTACGCGGAGCTGGTCGACAGCATTCAAGGCATTGCAGACATCCTGGCTTTTGGCCGAGCTTCCGATCGCGTCCAGAGAATGGCAGCGATCGGAAACAAGTATGCGGATGTCCAACGCGCGGACCTCACGAGTCGCCGGCGTGCAAGCCGGGTTGGCCAGCTTCCTCCCCAGCTTGGCCGTGTGGCTAGTCCTCTTGATGATCATTCCCCAAGTGAGGGCCGGCACGGTTGACGGCGTGATGCTCGCCCCGGTTGCGCTCGTTGCCATAGCGGTCTTCGAGGCCGCCCCGCCGCTTCAGGCTGCCGCGGGACTGTGGCCCGCTACACGCCAAGCAGCTAGACGGCTATTCGAGATGGCCGACGCTCGTCCAGCTGTAGCCCCGGAGCCGGAAGGCAGCACAACGGCCAGGCAACCCCCACATCGCAAGGCCGGATGGACCACAAGCGCCCAGGCCCGCCTTGGAATTCAGTGACGTGACATTTCGATATCCTGGGCAAGATGCGCCCGCGCTGAAGCACGTTTCCTTCCAGCTGTCTCGCGGCGCCGCCCTGGGAATCGTGGGGCCAAGCGGAGCTGGCAAGTCAAGCATCGCGCATCTCGTCCTGCGTTTCTGGGACTACGACTCTGGCGAGATTTGCCTGGATGGAGCATCTCTGAAGGATCTGCCGCCAGATGAAGTCCGCAAGCAGATCGGATTCGTATCGACACAGGCGCACTTCTTTGACACTTCCATTTACGAGAATCTGCGTCTGGCGCGGCGCGGCGTCACCAAACCGGAAATTGAGCTCGCGGCAAAGGAGGCAGAGATTCACGACTTCATATGCAGCCTGCCCTCGGGCTACGACACACCAGTCGGGGAACACGGCCTGCTACTGAGCGCCGGTGAGCGGCAGCGCTTGGCTCTGGCGCGGCTCCTGATCAAGGACGCACCCTTCTGGATCTTGGATGAACCCACGGCTCATCTGGACATGGCCACAGAGTCGCGGCTGCTATCCAACCTGTTTGGGGTCATGCGCGACCGAACAGTCTTGTTCATCACGCATCGTCTTGTGGGCCTCGAGAATTTGCATGACGTGCTCGTGATGGCGGGGGGCCAGGTCGTTGAACAGGGCTCGCACCAAGAGCTGGCAAGGCACGCTGGCCTGTACCATCGCCTGTGGTCTCTGCAGAGACGTGTGCCCGAAACCCTGGCATAACGGCTTGCGCGAGCCCATCGAAAGTGCTATAATCATTTCATAATCCCCGTTCGGCCACAGCATAGTCGACTCGGCAGGGCAGTCTGGTGTATCATCCTGTAACCGCACCTTGAGCATATCCCCCCATATTCAAGTCCCAAAGTAGTTCGCAGCCGCGCCCACGGGAGCGCCGGCCTTGAAGTCATTTCATCACAAAGGGCATCCACGAAAATGAAGATTCTAGAGCTCGAGAATGAACCTCTGGCAAAACTGCGCTCGGTTGCCAAAGATCACAGCATCTCCAATTTCAACCGTCTGAAGAAAGAGGCGCTGATTGTCCAGATACGCCAGGCCGAGGCCCAAAAAGAGGGGGTCGAGCTAAGGGGCGGGGTTCTGGAAATAATGAGCGAAGGAATTGGCTTCCTCCGGTCAGCCAACTATCGCATCAGCGATCAGGACGTCTATGTGTCACAGGCGCAACTGCGCCGATTTGAGCTGCGGTCCGGGGACCTTGTCATAGGGCATGTCCGGCCGCCGCGCGAGTCTGAACGACACTACGGTTTACTGAAGGTCGAAAGCGTCAACGGGTTGGATCCTGAGGAAGCGACCCGACGGCCCATGTTCGAGAATCTGACCCCTATTTTCCCGGACAAGCGCTTCGACTTGGAGATTGACCACGACACGCTCTCTTCGCGGCTGATCAATTTGGTCGCCCCGATTGGGCGCGGGCAACGTGGGCTGATCGTGTCTCCGCCAAAGGCCGGCAAGACCACGATCCTGAAACATATCGCCAACTCGATTTCGACCAAGTATCCCGACGTGCACCTCATGGTGGCCCTGATTGGCGAGCGCCCAGAGGAAGTGACCGACATGGATCGGTCTGTGGATGCAGAGGTGATTGCCTCGACATTTGATGAACCTGTGACCTCCCATGTGCGGACCGCCGAGATTGCCTTAGACCGGGCTAAGAGAATGGTGGAGATAGGGCGCCATGTGGTAATCTTGATGGACTCGATTACACGGCTGGCGCGTGGATACAACCTCGTGGTAAATCCCTCCGGCCGTACGCTTTCCGGTGGCATGGACCCGTCTGCCCTGTACCCGCCCAAGCGGTTCTTTGGTGCCGCACGGAACATTGAGGAAGGCGGCTCCCTGACCATTATCGCCACGTGCCTCGTAGACACCGGTTCACGCCTGGACGACGTGGTCTACGAGGAGTTCAAGGGAACGGGCAACATGGAGCTGCTTCTTTCCCGGAAACTCCAGGAGCGGCGCATATTCCCGGCTGTCGATATCGAGCGATCATCGACCCGCCGCGAGGAGTTACTTCTGGGTCCGGACATTTTGCAGCGCGTATGGCTGATGCGCCGAATGTACGGCCAGATGGTGAGTCCGCCTCCGGGCGGTGCTGGCATGGATCAAACGGTCGCGACGGAAGCCATCTTGACGCGGCTTGATCGAGCGAAGGATAATCAAATGTTCCTGGAGACTCTGACCGACGACGTCTAGGCCCCCAGCGTCCCGGAGCGCGCTGCTTGGCGAGTCGGGCTAGAACGGACTTGCGCGGAAGTATGAGCACCTTAATTCGAACATTCAGCCAGAATCGGTTCACGCTTATCTCGTGGGGGGTCACCGGACTAATCGTCGCGGCCCTGCTGGGCTCGGCGCTCTGGTGGACTCATCAGAGCGCGGGCTCATTGGCTGCAGCCCAGGCTGAGAGCGACCCCAACATGCCGGCGCCTGCGGTTAGCCTGCCCCCTTCATCAAGCAGTGCCGCGGCCGCTGCCGGAATTGGCCGTGGACTGGCGCTCAAGACCGACATCTCAACCCAAGGCAGTGCCAAACCAATTACGTATCGGGTCCTGGCGGGCAACTCAGTCTTCGGCATTGCCAAGGAATACAACATCAAGCCCGAGAGCATCCTCTACAGCAACGAAGCCACTCTAAACGACAATCCGTCAAATCTCACTCCGGGCATGGAGCTGACGATTCCGCCGGTCGACGGGTTGACCTACACCTGGCAAGACGGCGACACCCTGGACAAGGTTGCCAACGAATTCAAGGCAGACCTCAACGGCGACAAGAAGATCGATGAAAAAGACGCGGCATTATTCCGCGATGCGATCGTGAACTTCCCGGCCAATAATCTGGACCTTACCGACCCTGTCGTCAAACCTGGACAGGTCATCATGATACCGGGCGGTCACCGCGAGCTCGTCTCGTGGCTTGATTTCGTCCCAACCACGAACCGAACCGGCGGTACTAGTGCGACCTCAGAGCTTGGCGGTGGTGCGTGCCGCGGCCGCGGGGGGCGGCTCGCCACCAGGCATTTGGCCTACCGACGGGCCACACACGATCTCAGGCAACAACTACACACCGAGCCACTTGGGCATCGACATCACGGCAACCCCGAGCACGCTCGTCCTGGCCTCGGGAGGCGGCGTTGTCGTGTTTGCCGGCTTCAGTCAGTACGGCTATGGAAACGTGGTCCAGATTGACCATCTGGATGGCTTTGCGACGGTGTATGCCCACTTAAGCCAAATCAACGTGACGCAGTGCCAGGTTGTGTCCGGAGGCCAGGTGATCGGCATTGCGGGCAGTACCGGAAACTCGACTGGCGTCCACCTTCATTTTGAGGTCCGCGAAGGCAACGTCAACGTTAATCCCTGGAGCATCGTCCAATAGATGGACGTGGACTCAGTACGGGCCGCTCTGAGGGAACTCCCTCTGGGCGGCCTTCGTGTTTTTGAACGCATGGGATCCACTAACGATGAGGCTCTGGCTTGGGCCACGCGCGGCGCACGGGACTTGTCCCTGGTCCTGGCGGACGAGCAGACCAAAGGCCGCGGCCGATCAAACCGGCGATGGCACACCCCAGCTGGCACGGCGCTCGCATTCAGCTTGATCCTGCGGCCCACGGCGCCCGAGGCCAAATTCCCGATGAGACTCTCTGGATTGGCTTCTGTGGCGATTGCCGACGCACTGGCGGCCGTGGGACTGCAGTCAGCAATCAAGTGGCCGAATGACGTGCTCGTTGGCGGTCGGAAGCTGGCCGGTGTCCTGGTTGAATGCACCTGGAAGGGCGTCGCCCTGAACTCGTGCGTGGTTGGCATCGGCCTCAATGTATTCGTCGCTTCCATCCCAGCAGCCAAAGACTTGCGTTATCCCGCCACCAGCGTCGAGACCGAGCTCGGGAGACCACCGGAACGCCTGGCCCTGCTCCATGACGTTCTGGCAGCCCTGTTTCAATGGCGGGACCGGATCGCAACAGCGGAGTTCAAAGCGGCATGGGAGAATCGCCTCGCGTTCCGCGGTGAGAAGGTGATCCTCTCGAACGAGGAACGAGACGATTTGCAGGGCACGCTCGTAGGACTGGATGCGGATGGGAGTCTGCTGCTGATGACCGGTGAAGACTGCCTTCGCGTGCAGATGGGTGAACTTCGGCTTCGGCAGAGCGGTGATAAAATTGGGTAGGACTGAGGGAAACGATGTTCGACAATTTGCGTGATCAGGCGGACACGGGTCCGGGATACCCATTGGATTCACTTAGCACAGAGGATGCGCCTGCGGCGTCCTCCGGAACATCGGGTTTCCTTGGTATGACCGCGCGGCAACGTCTGATAATTGCCGTTTTGCTGTTGATCGCTGTATGCGTACTCGGGACCGCGTGCCTGTTGGTCACCGGCGCGATTCAGATCTAGGCCACTCAGCAGCGCAATCTAACCCTTCTCACCTGCCTCGTGACTTGCTGCGGCGCCCGCGTCTTCGGCGCCGGCTTTTTTTAGGTCCTCCGCCGCGATGCGCGCCACGGTTGCTACATAGTCACCTTCCTGCGGCTTGATGAGATGCACGCCGCACGTGGCGCGCCCCGCCTGCTTGACGTCCTTGACCTTCAAACGAAGGGCCACGCCTGCGGCCGTAATGATGGTGAGGTCATCGTCCATCTGTACAACCCGGGCAGCCGCTATTTTCCCGATCTCGCGAAGCGCCTTCGGATCAATTGTTGCCACGCCCTGCGTAGCCCGACCCTTGGGGGTGTATTCCTGCAATGGCGTCTGCTTTCCAAAGCCTCCCGTTGTCACTACAAGCAGGGAGCCCTTGGGATCAACCACATCCATGCTGGTGACCGCATCGCCTTTGGCCAAACGGATCCCCTGGACGCCCGCCGCAGGCCGTCCCATGGACCGAACCCGATTCTCGCTAAATCGGAGTGCCTTCCCCTTCTCGGTCACAAAAATCACCTCATCCTTGCCGGACGTCAGCCGAGCCCAGCCCAGCTGATCTCCCGCGTCAAGGCTCATCGCGATCAGGCCGGATGGCCTGACTGCCGCGAACTCCTCCATGAGGACGCGCTTGACCCGGCCGCGGGCCGTCGCCAGCATACAGTAGCCATGCGCGGAGAAGTCCGACACGGCAATGGCAGCGGTAACCTTCTCATCCGCGCCCAATGACAACACGTTGACCAACGGAATTCCCTTGGCGGCTCGATCGGAATCAGGGATCTGATACACCTTCTCCGAATAGACTTTGCCGCGGTCCGAGAAAAACAGCATCGAATCCAGGCTTCTCGCCGGTACGAGCATGACGACTTCATCTTCTTCCTTGATCGTGTGTCCCATCACGCCGCGACCGCCGCGACTCTGCGACCGGAACACGGATGCAGCCACGCGTTTCACGTAGCCCCGTTCAGTCAAGCTGATGAGAACCGCCTCGTCCTGGACCAAATCGGCCTCGCTCAACTCCTCCTTGGCGTCGGCAGCAATGTGCGTCCGGCGGTCGTCGCCGTACTTCTCAGCCAGTTCTTTCAGGTCCGACTGGATCAAGGCCAGAATCTTCTTCGGGTGGGCAAGCAGGTCCTCCAGGAGGGCAATCTGATCGGTCACCTGCTTGTGTTCATCCTCGATCTTCTTCCGCTCCAGCGCTGCCAGCCGGCGAAGTTGCATGTCCAGTATGGCCTGGGCTTGCAACTCACTGAGCGAGAAGCGAGACATGAGATTGCTCTTGGCAACATCGGCGTCGCGCGACTCTCGGATGGTCTTTATCACGGCATCCAGGTGGCCCAGCGCGAGCAGGTAGCCATCCAGGATATGCAACCGAGCGCGTGCCTTGGCCAGCTCAAAATTCGTCCGGCGCACGATGACCGTCTGGCGATGCTCGATGAAGATCTGCAGCGCTTTCTTCAGAGGCAGCGTGCGGGGCTCCCCATCGACCAGAGCAAGCATCTGTACGCCAAAAGTGGATTGCAGCGGCGTGTACTTGTAGAGCTGGTTCAGAACCTTGCGGGGCTGCGCACCGCGCTTCAGCTCAATCACAATGGTCATGCCGCGCTGATCGGATTCGTCGCGTAAGTCGGAAATCTGATCGATCTTGTCCTGACGGACCAGTTCAGCGATGCGTTCTATAAGACTGGCCTTGTTTACCTGGTAGGGGATCTCGGTGATGATGATTTCTTGCCGGCCCCCCTTGCCTTCCTCGATATGGGCCGTCCCTCTCACCACCAGCCGGCCGCGGCCCGTCGCGTAAGCCGCATCAATGCCCTCTCTGCCGACAATGATTCCACCGGTCGGGAAGTCGGGGCCCGGGAGGCGTTTCATCAGCTCGTCCACGGGAACCTCGTCGATCTTCTCGAAGTTGTCGATGAGGAAGCTGATGGCCGCCGTCAGTTCGCGCAAGTTGTGCGGCGGTATGTTCGTAGCCATCCCCACGGCAATGCCCGCCGAGCCGTTCATCAAGAGGTTCGGGATACGGGAGGGCAGCACCAACGGCTCTTCCAGCGAGTCGTCAAAATTCGGCCCGAAATCGACCGTATCCTTCTCGATGTCCGCCAACATTTCTTCAGCCAGTCGATGAAGGCGTGCTTCGGTGTACCGCATGGCAGCGGGCGCGTCACCGTCGACGGATCCAAAATTGCCCTGTCCGTCCACGAGCATGTAGCGCATCGAGAAGTCCTGTGCCATGCGCGCCATTGTTTCGTAGACGGCGGAATCGCCGTGGGGGTGATACTTGCCCAAGACTTCGCCAACGATTCGTGCCGACTTCTTGAAGGACGAGTTGGAGCGAATACCCATATCTTGCATGGCATACAGGATGCGTCGGTGAACGGGCTTCAGTCCGTCGCGCGCGTCGGGAAGAGCCCGAGCAACGATCACGCTCATGGCGTAATCCAGGTAGGCAGACCGCATTTGGGCGTCAATATCGACGTTTTGAACTGTTCCGATGTCCATAGCGCTTCCTAAGGGGTATTAAAAGACACGAAGCCTTGGGCTGGGTGACTTCGTGTCGCGTTAAATGAAGCACGGGCTGGCAATAGAGTAATTATACCACCGCGTGCAATGCTCGGATCCCGGAGCCGCCAAGGCAAATGGACAGCTTTGACCGCTGCGAACCCGTCCAGGCATGCCCCCCAGCAACTTTAGCGGACGTTCGCGGGTATTTGGAGACCAGGTACGTGGTGTGCCGAAGGTGGGACTTGAACCCACATGAGGTTACCCTCACTACGCCCTGAACGTAGCGCGTCTGCCAATTCCGCCACTCCGGCAAGCGCGTGTATTTTATCGCAAACACCTCCCCTGTCAACCGGCGCGTCCTCATGACCCCACAGATGGGCTGTCATGTTTACCCGATGCTGAACCCGGAGTGGGGGCAGCAACTTTTTGAAGCCACGAGCGTTATATCATTTGGATGAAACCGGCACAAAGAGTATTGAAGATGTTTGGCGTTCTGGTATTTTTCGGCCTAACGTTGCTGCTTTCTCTGGCGGCATCCGACTTGCTGATCTCGGCTTGCACCGCGGACGAACTGGACAGCATGGGGCTTCGTCAGGACTGATCTGGCGGGCGCGATGGTCCTCGAAACCCGGCACGTCTTGAGACGCGCCGGGTTGGTGTTTTGTCGGGAGGACCGCAATGCACGGCACTGCGCGCCCAAGCTGGTGCCTTGCCGAAGTGCGGTTTGCAGCACCGGCAAATCCGCAAAACTCCATACGATATAATCCGGACATGGACTTTTCCCTTTCAGAAGAGCACCTGCTGATGCAGAAGACGGTCCGAGAATTCTGCCGGAAGGAGGTCGCTCCGGTCATCAAAGACTTCGACCGTCGTCAGGAGCCAATTGATTGGGTCGTTCGCCGGATGGGGGAATTGGGCATCCTCGGGCTGCCTTTTCCAGTGCAATACGGCGGCCAGGGCATGGACTATGTCAGCTTGGGACTGGCCTGCGAGGAGCTTGAGGCCGTCGACACCCATCTCAGGGTCGTGATGTCGGTGCACGTCGGACTTTGCGCGATGACGATGTTCCAATGGGGAACCGAGCAGCAGAAGCAGGCCTTTCTCCTACCCCTCGCCAAGGGCGCGAAAATCGGCTGCGGTGCCTTCACAGAGTCGGGTATGGGGTCAGACGTGGCCGCCATGCGAGCCTCCGGAAGGCGAGACGGAGCCGGGTACGTATTGAACGGCGAGAAGATGTGGATCTCGCTTGCGTCCAAGGCCGACCTTGCCCTCGTAACCGTGAGGACAGACGCAAAGCCGAAACGTAGTTCGGATGGACTTTCGACTTTCATCGTCGACCTGACGTCCGCAGGGGTGACACGCGGGGATCTGCATGGCAAGCTCGGTGTAAGAGCCGGCAGCACGGGTTGGATCAGCTTCCAGGACGTGCGCGTGCCGGCAGAGAACCTCATTGGCGCAGAGGGAGAGGGCTTCAAGATCACGATGTCTGCCTTTGATCACGGTCGCTACACGGTCGCCTCCGGCGCGTCTGGAATCATCCGGGCGTGCCTGGAAAGCAGCGTGGAATACGCGAAAGTCAGACAGACATTTGGCAAAGCGATTGCAGAGCATCAGCTTATCCAGGCAAAGATCGCCCGGATGGCTCAAGACTACGAGATAGGCAGACTGTTGTACCTGCAAGCAGGGTGGCTTCAAAATGCCGGCAGGCGTTGCACCCTGCAGATTTCCTACGCGAAGAAGTTCTGCACTGAAGCCTCGTTCGTCGCTGCGAGCGAGGCCATCCAGATTCATGGAGCCTACGGCTACAGCGACGAGTACGATGTCGAAAGATACTTGCGCAATGCACGCGGCGCCATGATCTACGAAGGCAGCTCGGAAATCCAAACCTTGATACAGGCCGGCTATGCCTTAGGCAACCGCCAGGACAAGCCGCTGCGCTGCGAGCTGCCGGCCTATGATCCATCGCTTTGGCAGCAGGGGAGCGCCTAGGTGTTTGACGATGTGAAGCCTCGGCACACCCGCATCACGAAGGTGATCAGCGTTGCTGGCGGCGTGGCCATTCTGGAGGACCACACGCGCTTCCCGACCGGCGAATCGAATCTCTATTTCATCGCCAAGAACGGCGCCCTGCTTTGGAATGCCGAAAGGCCGGCGCCTGACACCCACTACATCCGGGCAAAGTTGAACCAGGATGGCCGGACTTTATCCGCGTATACCACGGACAGCACGGCGTGCGAGATCGACATCGAGACAGGAAAACTCCTTAGCCAGATCGCCTTCAAGTGAATACCTGGCAAGCGGTACGCCCGGGCTGTTAGCCCGCAGGGCTACGGTTGGGGACCTCCACGCGCCGGGCGCGGCCGAAACTTAAGACGAAATTCGCCCAAAACCGTGCAATCTTTCAAATCCCGCGTCGACAATCGGCGCTTATAATTCGAATTGTCACAAGGGACGGCGATGATTTCTTGCCCGCTCGCCCGGCCTTGCATCGAAACCGGCGTGCCCGAATCCCTGGCACGTCGGCGCCAAAAAGGGAGACGGGTGGGCGGCCGGGCGATGATCTCCTCCCCGGCCTCGACGAGAACGAACAGAAAGTGCGCAATCCAAACACTGCTTGCGGAGGTACGCTGTGAAGATCGTTGTGTGCGTCAAACAAGTGCCCGACTCGGAGGCCAAGGTTAGTGCCACGGGCGACAAAATTTCATGGGGAGAAGCACCTCTTGTAATCAATCCGTTCGATGAGTATGCCGTCGAGGGGGCATTGCTCCAGAAGGAAGCCAGCGGCGGCACGGTCACTGCGATCTGCCTCGGTCCTGAAGCCGGACGGGAAGCCCTCAAACATGCCCTGGCAATGGGTGCTGACGAGGCAATCCTGCTCTCAGATCCCGGTTTTGCCACCCTCGACACGCAGGGCGCGGCGCACATATTGGCGGCGGCGGTCAAGAAGATCGCCGACGTTGATCTGCTCTTTTTCGGGCGACAGACCCTGGATGATGGGTCAGGCTTGACGGCGGCGCAAACGGCCCGCGTGCTCGGCTGGCCCATGCTGGGGTACGTCGGCCACATGCAGGTTGAAGGCACGACGGTGCAGGCGTCACGCGTGATCGAGGAGGGCCGACAGAACGTCAGGGCGCCGCTGCCGGCGGTGCTAAGCATCGTGCAGAGCATCGGCGAACCCCGCTATCCATCGTTCATGGGGATCCGCAAGGCCTCCAAAGCAACCATTCCAGTTTGGGGGCTGGCAGATCTCGGTACCGCGCTGCCCAACGCATACGTAACTCGCATGGAGCTGATCACCCCTCCAAGCCGAGAGGTTACGTGCGAAATAATCACGGGAGACAGCCCGGAAGCGGTTAGCACCGCCCTGGCTGAAAAAGTCCTTGCGGAGAAGGTGCTATGAAGACACTGGTCTACGTAGACCATTTCAAAGGTACAGTGCAACCCGCCTCGTGGGAGGCACTTGGAGTGGCAAAGAGTTCTGGGGACGGCAAGCGCGGTCATCCTCGGCACGGGCCTCAGCGGGCTTGTCAAGAGCGCCTTCGAGATGGGCGCGGACGAGGTGCTCGTGGCAGACAGCCCCGAACTCGTGGATTACCGCGCGGAACCCTTTGCCGCCACCCTCGCCGCTGTCGCTTCGGAGCAGTCGGCCGACCTCATCCTGCTGCCTACAACCACGCGGACCCGTGAGATAGCAGCGATCGCTGCAATCGAGTTGAGCAGCGGCGTACTGGTTGATCTAGTGGGTCTCACTCTTGTTGGAGATCATCTGGAAGCCCTCCGCCCCATCTACGAGGGGAAGCTGGCCGAAAAGGTCATCTGCTCAGGGCGGCCGGTGATTGCGACGCTGCGGGCGCGGGCGTTCCCGCGGCCTGCCCAGGATGCCGCCCGTACGGGCACCGAAAGCAAAATTGAAGCCAAGACCGAGTGCGCCACGACTGTGACCGGCTATGAAGTAGCAGAGCAAGCACTCAGCGTAGCAGATGCAAGCGTGGTAGTGTCGGGGGGCAGAGGGGCGTCAAATAACCCCAGCTTGACGCCGCCCGCCGATCTGGATGAGCGGCAGGCAGAGATCTGGCGGGCCCACGAGGGTTTCAAGCTGATCGGGGAGCTGGCCTCGGTTCTCGGGGGCGCCGTCGGTGCCAGCCGCGCCGCAGTCGATGGCGGGTACATTCCGTACTCGCATCAGGTGGGACAGACCGGCAAGGTGATTGCACCCGATTTGTACATTGCCTGCGGCATATCGGGCGCCATTCAACACATCGTCGGCATCCGCTCTGCCAAGATGGTGGTTGCGATCAACAAGGATCCCGACGCCCCCATCTTCAAGGTCGCAAGATACGGTGTCGTCGGCGATCTCTTTCAGGTGGTGCCGGCCCTCAGCCAGGCCTTCAAGGCGAAGCTCGGAAAATAGCGGCGCTCCGAGGGCACTCACGTACAAAAAAGCCGGGTTGCACGATCTGCAACCCGGCTTTGTGCGGAAGCTGGTGCTATGGAATCAAGATGACGTTTGCGGCCTGCAATCCCTTTGGCCCTTCCTCGATCGAAAATTCGACCTTCTGCTCAGGCTCCAGCTTGCGGTACCCATCCATCTGCAGCGCGGAGAAATGGACAAATACGTCCTCTCCTTGCTCGCGGCCGATGAAGCCGTAGCCTTTCGTGGCATTGAACCACTTCACGGTGCCGGTGACGCGTTCTGACATCTTTCCCTACTCCTGCATCAAAAAAATATCCCGACGACCTGGTGTGTCTTGCGCATCAGGCGCGCCCGGGACTTCGGCCAAGATTATCATGAGGGTCTGGGGGTGTCAAGCCTCGCGCCCATCCGCTTGCGCAAACGGGCATAGCGCGACAAGAAGTGGATCCAGGGGGGCGACAATCGAGTTTGGGCTTGCCCGGCCCAAATGATCCGTCGCAGGTCATCGGCACCCCCGAACTCCGGAAGCAAGAGGACCGAGCGCCCCAGTTCCCAGGCGGTATGTGCGTCTGATCCGACCGTGCCCGCCAGGTGGTGCCGCCGGGCAAACTCGAGCGCGGCGCGATTTGCCGCAGGCAGCATGCACCTGGAGTTGAAGACCTCAATGGCATCAATGAACGGCACAATTGCCAGCAAGTCCTCCTCCTTCCAGGCGCCTTTTCTCTGGCGATCAAATGGGTGCGAGACGCTGATGAAAGCGCCTTGATCACGCAACCGGGCAATCGTGTCGAGCGGCGAAAGCCCCAGGGGAACCGCAGTCTTGACGAACGCAGCAAGAATCTCACCTTGCGTCGTCATGATCTCCTCGCCAATGATTACGCGGTCCGGGTCCAGCGCCTGGGCAAGGACGGCTCCTTCCGTGCCATTGTGATCGGTCACCACGACCCGATCGATGCCTTTACGGACGCAGGCTGCAAGCAGTTGCCGCGGAAGAAGCAAAGAGTCTTTTGAGGCGAGAGTATGGCAGTGGAACTCAACTACCGGCATGTTGCCAATTCTAGCGCAGTCCGGTTGCCCAATTCTCGCTTTTCCTATAGAATCCTGCCGATGCGGCCGATGCCGTTCTACCGTAAGCCCTCATTTCGCATACTTCTTTTCGCAGCCCTGTTGGTGGGTGCATACGTGTATGCGTATCTGGTGGGGGCCGGCTTGCTTTCGATTCTGGCAGGGGCGGCCCTCGACCTCGTCGTGCTGTTCATATTTTTCCAGCTCTGCACGTTCTTCTATGCCCAATTTGTAGCTCCCGTGCGAACGCACGCGGAGCGAGGCGAGATCTATCGTCGCCTGCTGCTCCACTTGCTGGGGGCGCACGGGGCTGCCATCTTTGTCAAGGATGGCCGGCTTGTGGAGCGGCGCGGCGAAAGATCCAGGCCCGGGCCTGGATTGCTTTGGTTGGATTCGGCCAGCGCCGTCGTCACGCGCTCGGAAAGCGGCTGGAGCCGGGCACTCGGGCCGGGTGTTCATCTTATAGGCGCGCACGAAAAGATTGCCAGCACTTTCAGCCTGCACCGGCAGAGCTGTACACTGGGCCCGGCGCCCGACGAGCAGATTTTCGATCAGCTGCGAGAGGATGGCCTGCCGGATGATCGCGCCCGACACGACGTGACACAAGACAAGCGGATGTCGGTGACCGCCCGCACACGAGACGGGAACGAAGTGGTTCCGGAGATCCAGGTCGTCTTCAAGCTGGATGCCATGCCGGCCCGTTCGGGCGCTCCGGGATCCCGATTTGGATTTAGCGAAGAATCCGTCCTTCGCGCAGCGCGGGGCGAGGGCGTCAGTGCGGGCTCGAGCGGAGAGAACCCCCATCACGTCGCCTGGAATCAACTTCCTAGTCTGATAGCGGTTGATCTATGGCGAGAATATTTGGGCAAATTTACGCTCGACGAGCTCTTCAAGGCCAGCTTTCCAGGATTGCCAGAATTCTTGCAACCCCAGGCGCCTGCCTCCGAAGGCGTGGCAGCAATCGACGGGCCGACCAACGGAAACCCGGCAGCCCGATTTTTGGGCCATTTGAACGATCGGGTTGAACGCTGGCTTGATGATCGTGGGATCAAGGAAGAGATCCCGCTCGCAGGCCCGTTCGTCCGCGCGGCGGAGACGAGCGTTCGCAGACAATCCAGCCGGAATTACACTGCCCTGGAGATTGTTGGACAGATGATGAGGGAACGCATGACCAAAGCTGTCGTGCCGATTCTGGATGACTGCGGCCGGCTAATCAAGGGACACGTATCAAGCGAAGAATTCAAGAGAACTCAAGGAACGCGGGGTCGCCGTCCTGGACGTGACCATCGGCCGCGTCCGCTTTGATCCCGCCGTCGAGTCTCAGATCGTGCAGCACTGGAGCACCGCCTGGCTGGCAACTGCCAGAAACGAGCGGAAGCATATAGAACAATTGGAGCTGCTGGCAACCCATACTGGCAGGCAACAGGCGCTGCTCGAACACGCGGCGGCGCTGGCTGAGGCGGTCCGACGGGAACAGCCGCAAACGATACCGGCGGCGGTTCGGACGATACTGCGCTCCACGCAGGATGACATCCTCACGGACGAGCGCCTTAGCGGACGAGGGGGCAGCGAGCTCGAATCGCTTTCCCAGATTTTGAGATGGGTCGAGACCGGCGACCATGAATAAGGATAGCCGCAGCCCGCGGGGGCCGTCCTCCGGTTTCCAATTCGAAATCCGAAGACTTGGCTCGTTGACGGAACGCTGGGTCACGTATCAACTGAATCGGTTCTTTGATCTGTCGATCCGCGGCGGCCAGCGTCGGGCTTTGTGGGGGGCTCTGCTCCTTGTGATCTTCTGGACGGTTGGCATGGGCGCACACATCTGGTTTGCACATGCGCTCCCCTTTTCATTAGAAGCTGGCGGCCGGGTCTTAGGACTGTCGTCGCAGGCACCCCTGTACGCCGTTCAGATCATGCTCGTCATGGGAATCGCCGCGTCCGTTGCCCTGCGTGCAGCCGGTGAACTGTTGGCGGATGTATTCGAACTCAGAGACGCCGGCGTTGGCTGGTCCTTTGTCCGGCGAGTGGCGGCGGGCGATCCAAGCGAAACCCTTCACCTGCGTGAAGGTAAGGTCGCCGACGGTGACAGAGACTCACCCATGTTCCTGATCGGTGGCCCCGGCCGCGTGTATGCAGACGCCGATACGGCAGCAGTATTTGAGCGGGCCGATGGCACGCCGCACGTCGTCGGTCCCCCGGCGCAAGGCAGGCGCAGTTCCGATGAGGCAGGCAGCGCCGTTTTGGTGGACGGATTCGAACGGATTCGAGAGCCTGTCGTTGATTTGCGGGATCAGTACATCGGAAGCGCAGGAGGTGAGCCCATGACCGTCGTGGGCCGGAGCCTGGACGGCATGCCGGTGAGTGTGGTTGACGTGCGTGGCGTATTCAGCGTCCGCCGTGATCCCAACGCCACCCCGGCAGCCTCCTCGACCCGGCGGGGGTTCGCGCTTCGCCCACAAGACTTGGAGAACCTCATCTATGGTCAAGCCGTGCCGGTTCTCTCCAGTGGGGAGCATGCTTCCGGCGTTCCCGAAGATTGGGCAGCGGCGATGCAAACCCTCATCCGGAGCTCCCTCCGTGAGTTCATGAGTCAGAATCGCCTTACCGACTTTCTTTCTGGTGTTGGAGCTCAGGAGGTCGAAACTGCCGAGTACCGAGAAGACACCATCCTGGCCCGAAGCCTCCAAGTGTCAAGCGACACTGCGGGGATCGGTGTGACACAGCCAGGTTCTCAGGCCAAGATGCGGCCGCGGACAGACCTAAGTGCAAAATTCAAGAAATACGGAAGCGAGTTCTCGACGCGGGCTCAGCAATTGGGTTTGGAGCTGCACTGGATTGGTGTAGGCACCTGGAAAATCCCTGAGGACGCCAACGGGGAGGCTGTCAAGGAAAAACATTTGGAGGCATGGCGCATCAATCGCGAGAACGCGGAGCGCTCCGAAGTCTTCAGCTCTCGAGAACGTGAAGGAAGACGCGCTCCTGGATGGCAAGCTGCAACTGATACAGGAGGTTCCGATATCCAGCCATCAAGCCAATCAGCAGCGCTACTCGGAGAAGGCCGTCCTGACTGAATGCTTGTTACGCGACATATGGGCACAACTTGGAAATGCGCTGGATGTCTACTACCGCAATGACATCCGATCCTCCCAGGTGGAAAACCTGGAACAGGCGGTCCTGAAAATCGAGGAACTCCTGGCTATTCAGCCGGAGCAGGATCTGCTTGGCACGGGACCTGCGAGCCGCGTGCGCGCCCGGCCATCAGCACCAAGGCGAGACGACGGTCCACCGGCACCCGCATCCCGCAATGAAGCAGACAAGTATCAGCGCCTGTTGGGCAAGCTGGATGGCAGCTACAAGGTGGCGGAGGCCATCATTGCCAACGAAGCCCGCCGACACGCAAACCTCAACAGAGAAGAATTGATCACACGGATTGTTCAGCGTTTTGAACGCCAGGGCCGCTAGCCGGAAGAAGTTGGGCACACGGGATTTTTAGTTCGCAGCCTTCCGAAAATACCAAGGTTGCGCTGCCGTGGGCGCCAGCATCCGATTTTCCAGCCTTACAGGCATCCGCGTACCGGCCAGGTGCGGTTTCCAGGACTCAGAAAGGAAGCACAAACGATGAAGACCAAGTTCACAGTCCGCACAATGCTGTCTACCGAGCCGGAGAAGGTGTTTCGGGCATGGCTGTCGACTGAGGGCCATGCTGCCATGACCGGGAGCCCCGCAAAGGTGGAGCCGCGCGTCGGCGGCGCTTTCACCGCCTGGGACGGCTATATCACCGGTAAGACGCTGGAGCTGCGGCCGTATTCCCGCATTGTGCAGGCCTGGAGGACGAGCGAGTTCGCCGAGGCTGATCCGGACTCAAGAATCGAGGTGGTAATTGAGCCAGCCGAAGGCGGGGCAAAGCTGACGCTCACCCATTCCAACATCCCGGATGGACAGGCAGAGAGCTACGAATCCGGCTGGGAAGAGTCCTACTTCGCGCCGATGCGAAAGTACTTCAGCGTCCAATCCCTGCCCTAGTTCGACGCTGCCTGATTCACGTCGCGCTTGGCTTCTCCAAGAGCTCCTGTACGAGACTGTCCGGCACTTGCACAGCCACGAGTTCGCCGCGAACCGTCACCTGGTCGCCTGCAGAAATCCACTCTTCGACGACAACTTTTCTCCCGCGAAGCTCCTTCACACGACCTCGTACCTCGAGCAAGACACCGAGCGGTGTGGGTTTCAAATACTCGATGTGCAATGCGGCCGTCAGGTAGCGCAGGGCCGGTTCGGTATCCATGGTGCGTCCCTGGGCGCGGTAGCCGGCCGCCGCCGCCGTTCCGGTACCATGGCAATCCATCAGGGAGGCGAGCAGGCCTCCGTACACGTATCCGGGGATCGAAATGTGTTTCGGCTCCGGCAGAAAGTGACAGACTGACTGATCGCCGTCCCAGTAGCTCCGAATGTGGTGCCCCTCGTCATTGAGGCGCCCACAGCCGTAGCAATGTGCCATGTGATCCGGATAGAAATCTTGAAACGCTTTGGCCGTCACGGCGTACCTGTGACAGAAAGAGTAGGAGTGCTTGAAGGAGTCCGCGTGGCAGAAGGCGTCGCCTCTGGAGAGAGCGTGAAGGTCGGGGTCGCGCTTGGAGAAACCGTTGGAGGATTCCCTTGCACCAGGAAGCGACCATTGCCAACGTATTGCTCCCCCACGAAAATCTGAACTTCATATACGCCCGGCTCCCATTGATCCGGAGCTGGATTCCAGTCAACAAAACCCGAGCCGCCGGTGCCCCCATCCCACGGACTGCTATCGGCGAAGACCAACGTGCCGTCGCGCAGCCACAGGTTGGTCCACTGGACGCCTGGCAGCATGCCATCGTATGTGAACACGCCGAACAAATGCCCAACCGGATTCTGAAAAGACGTTTCCGGATTCTCTACAGGGTAGCTGCTGCCCGCCGTTGTGAACTCCAGAGGCGAGAATGCAACATTTGGATTCGGCGTCACGGAGCTGCTGAAGCGGGCCAGGACGGCAGCGGGAATGTGCGGAGTTGAAGAGGCGGTGGGCGTATCGGAAACGACTGGCGTGTCCGTAATGGTCGGGCTCAGCGTTATTGAAGGGGTGAGCGTAATGGTCGGGATCAGGGTAATGGTTGGCGTGAGGGATGGGGTCGGCGAAGGGGGAAAGTATATGTACGCCACGGGCAACCCGTACAGCGGAAGAGCAGCGCCCACAAGCAGCAGCAGAAATCCAGCGCCAAGTCGCCGCCACCCGGCGGCCTCGCGCTGTCGTCGAAGGTGATAGAACGTCATCCTGCGCGCCGACCTGATGGTCCGCAGGCCACTGCGCACTGCAATCACGGCGAGAACTGCGCACAGCGCAACGAGCGCCATCGTGCCGGATTGCAGATCCATGCGCGGCATTATACTGCGTCCGCCGCGGCTCTCTGAAAAAGCGGATTCCGAACGTCAAGGCATCCCGCGAACATGGCTGCTTTGCCGCTCAACAGGGGTCAAGGTACAATTCAGGACGTGCGCGAGCTGGTCTTTCTAAAACTAGGGGGTTCCCTTATCACCGACAAGAACCAACGGTATACAGCCCGCTTGGATCGGCTATCCCACCTGGCCGACGAAATCCGCACCGCCTTGACAGACTTGCCCGATCTTCGCCTTGTCCTCGGACACGGCTCAGGATCGTTTGGACACTATGCCGTCCAAGATCACTTGGCGCCGTAACTTGGCAAGCCGCGCTCCGAACGGGAAGGTCGTCCGCGACAGCCCATACTGGGCCGGCTTTTCCGAGGTCTGGTACAGGGCCTCAGAACTCAATCGCCGCGTCATGGAGGCGCTGCATATCGCCGGTGTCCCCTCCATATCGCTCGCCCCGTCTGCCACGGTACAAGCCTCTGCCGGCGCCATCGCACATTGGCACCTTGGACCCCTGCAAGCCGCGATGGAGGCAGAACTTGTGCCGGTGATCTTCGGTGATATCGTCTTCGACACCGTGGAAGGCAGCACGGTACTGTCCACCGAAGCACTCATGACGTATCTTGCCGGCCGGCTGCGGCCCGCGCGGATCCTACTGGCGGGCATCGAGGCTGGCGTGTGGGCCGACTACCCGAAACGGGCTACGCTGATTGGCCGGATCACGCCTTCAACTTTCAAATCCATCGCAGCCAGCATCGGGGCCTCGCAGGGGACGGACGTCACGGGCGGTATGAGGGACAAGGTCCAGAAAATGTTGGCCGTTGTGGAGGCCGTGCCCGACGTCACAGTTCAAATTCTGTCCGGCGGCGTCCGACGGCAACATCAGGGCAGCGCTCGGCGGGAGCACACAAGGGACAGTGATCGTGAGTGACTAAAGTACTGAATCCGGCGGATAGAATGCCATTGCCAAACTTGTGAAATTTTTCGATAATAGGCTAGAATCACCGAAAAGGAGAAGACATGGCAGCGAGAACCAAGACATCCAAGAAGACTGCGGCGGGAAAGTCACGCCGGAGCGCCGTTTCCCGGAAAACGACAGTTAGGCGTGCCCGCCCCGCCCAATCATCCAAAGGGAGACGGCCCGGCCACCCATTTGTGGCTTCGAAGCTGAAATTGCGCCGGCCTGTGCCGTCCGACATCGAGATCGCGCAGGAAGCGAAGCTCAAGCCCATCCTGCAGATTGCGGAGGAACTGGGCATTCGGCCGGACGAACTGGAATTGTACGGGCCGTACAAGGCCAAAGTGAAGCTGGAGATCCTCGAACGCCTGAAGAATCGGCCCAATGGCAAGTACATCGATGTAACGGCCATCACACCCACTCCCCTGGGGGAAGGCAAGACGACCACGACCGTTGGGCTTTCGCAGGCGCTCGGAGCTCACCTGGGGAAGAAAGTCATGACAGCCATACGTCAACCCTCACAGGGGCCGACTTTTGGCATCAAAGGGGGTGCGGCCGGCGGCGGGTATTCCCAGATCATTCCGATGGAGGACTTCAACCTGCATCTCACGGGGGACATCCATGCGATCACAGCGGCGCATAACCTATGCGCCGCCGCCCTTGACGCGCGCATGTTCCACGAGGCCAAGCAGGACGACGTGAAACTCTTCGATGCGCTTTGTCCCCCCGACAAACACGGACGGAGAACGTTTTCCCCGACCATGCTGCGCCGACTCAAGAGACTGGGCATCAGCAAGACCGATCCTGAAACTCTTACGCCCGAAGAGCGGAGCAGGTTTGCACGACTGGACATTGATCCGGCGACGGTCACGTGGAGACGCGTGATCGATGTCAACGACCGGATGCTGCGAGAAATCGAAGTCGGCTTGGGGCCGAACGAGGAAGGGTTTGCACATCGGTCTGGCTATGACATCACGGTAGCGAGCGAGATCATGGCTATTCTGGCACTAACCACGAGTTCTTGAGGACATGCGCGAACGTCTCGGGGCAATGGTCCTGGCTACGAACAAACGAGGGGAAGCAGTGACGGCAGAGGACCTCGGCGTGGCAGGCGCGCTCACTGTCCTGATGAAAGACGCCATCAAACCGAACCTGATGCAAACGCTCGAAGGCACTCCTGCATTTGTCCATGCCGGTCCGTTCGCCAACATCGCGCATGGCAACAGCTCGATCCTGGCCGATATGATCGCCCTCAAGCTGGCAGACTACGTTATCACGGAATCAGGCTTCGGCGCCGACATCGGCATGGAGAAGTTCTTCGATATCAAGTGCCGATTTAGCGGGCTGATCCCACAGGTGGTGGTCCTCGTGGCCACAGTCCGGGCCCTCAAGATGCACGGGGGTGGTCCAAAGGTTGTCGCAGGCAAGCCCTTGGCGGCAGAATATACCGAGGAAAACCTCGACTTGCTTCGGAAGGGGCTGCCGAACTTGCAGCGGCATGTCCAGAACGCACTGAAGTACGGCGTCAACGTGGTCGTGGCCGTCAACTCTTTTTCGGCGGATACGCCGGCCGAGGTGGAACTGATTCGGAAGGCCGCGCTGGAATTCGGAGCAATGGACGCAGTGGTTTCCACGCACTGGGCCGACGGCGGCGCAGGCTCCGTCAAACTTGCGGAAGCGGTGATCAAGGCGGCCGAGAAGCCAACAGACTTCAAGTTCCTGTATGACGTCGAACGCCCGATCAAAGAGAAGATCGAGACGATTGCACGCGAAATCTATCGCGCAGACGGAGTTGACTACAGCCCCGAGGCCGAAGAACAAATCGCCCGCTACACGCGCCTGGGCTTCGACAAGCTGCCAATCTGCATGGCAAAGACCCATCTATCCTTCACAGGAGACGCGGCCATTAAGGGCGCGCCGGTCGGGTTCCGCATGAACGTGCGCGAGGTGCGCGCCTCTGTTGGGGCGGGATTCATCTATCCGATTCTGGGCAAGATGAGCACCATGCCCGGCCTGCCCACGAGGCCAGTCTTCTATGATGTCGACCTTGACCTGAAAACCGGAAAGGTAGTCGGTCTGTTCTAGAAGCCTTATTCAACCCAGAAACAGCGCAGCCCCCGCGGAACCGCGGGGGCTGCATCTATTTGGCCGTCAGATAATCAGCCGCCCGGCGCCTGTCGTGGCAACGGGCATCCACCCAGATTGACTTGGATGATCGAGGAACCCGCGGAATCGCCACTCACGGGCGCGCAACATTGCTGAGCGCTATCATATCCGTATCCGTCTTGACACTGGCTCGTTCCGGTATTTAGGGTTGCACCGCCGCCGCAGGATCCACCGCTCAGCTTCAGATCGAAGCTGAATAGTTGTTTCCCATGGCAGGTCAGCACGGTTTTGCCATCCACCACGTTGCCGCTGTCCGAACAGCTGAAGTTCCCCGACTTGTCGACCACCTCATATTCGGTGTCTGCCGGCACAAGGACATTCGTGTACGGGACCTTTTCGACGCATCCTATCTCATGCTGCTCGGCCGAGGGCGCCTCACAGGTGTTGGCTCCCTGGCAAATCGGCGCCAACGGGGCAACGGCGGGTGGTTGAGCGGCAGATCCACTGGCAGCCTCGCCGGCCACGGCTGGCTGCGTCACGGACTCGGCCGCAGGCTGCGCCGTTGCTGACGGTTGGTTAAGCGAGCCGCCGGCGGGCGGGGCCGAACCCGTGCCGGCCGTCGAGCAGGACACCCCCGCGATGGCAATCAGGACCGTTAGAGCGATCAGCAAGATCGGTTTTCTACGCATTCTGCACCTCCTTGGCTTGCATGGTTGACTACGAGAAACCTTCATAACAGCCAACCGGACTAAAGCAAATGGGCCAATTGTCCTAGGTGCAGCACTTCCATTCGATTGGCACAATGGATACGCTGAATTCCAAGACCGGGACCCCGGCGGTGCGAGCGGCCGGAGGGCATCAGTATGCCGACTACGGTGGCGAGTTGCACCCGCGTGAACGGGAAAAGACACGGCTTGGTGATGGCAGGTCGCGGTCAGGCGCGGCTAAACACGAAATTCCAGGCAGACACCAGTCCGCGCCGCTCGACGCAGGCAGTGCAGAAGATGGTGAGTATGTACTATGGAGTTGGGGAACTCACCCAATAGATCTGCCCCGTCTTGTCCTGGAAGAGCAGCTTCATGTCTGCGAGCGTCTTCAACTCGTCAGGCGCAGCGATGTGATGATATTGATTCGGAGTGAACCAGATGATGTATCCCGGTTGAGGAGGCCAGCCGGGATCGTTGCTTCGCAAAGCTGCCAGCCTCTGATCCCTGGAGAGGGATGCATCCTCAAACGGAAGGGCGGCAACGGGATGGCCGTATATGAACCACACGATATTCACGTAATTGCTGTAGACGAGAGCTTGGGGGGCCGTGGCCAGGATCGGCACCGCAGCTCGGACAACACTCATTTCCCGGAAATTTGCCGAGTTCGCGATGTTGTAGTTTGTGGGCTCACCCTGGACCAAAGCCTGCCGCAGGTATGACTGCATGCCATGAAGGGGATACAGCATCCAAAGCGCGAAGAGGCCCACAAGAACGTAATGACGGTACGGCGTGGACACCCTAGCGCGATCGACGACGAACGTACGCAGGGTCAGCAAGATGAAGGCCACAACGAAGGGAAGAAGGACCACATAGTAGCGATCGGAGGTCAAATCCAGGTGGTCGGCAGTCACCACTGTGAAAGCCAGAAGCAGGAAGTAGCCGACCGAGAAGAGGACGCCAGGCCATACATAGTCGCCGGCAATCGCTGCCAGCCAGGTTCTTCGTTCAAGCTTGCGGCTGCTCGCCGCCAGGAGCACCAGAAGGGCTCCGACCGGAATCCATGGCCGCAAGACCAGCCAGTCCAGTACGCCAAAGCGCGGCACAAACCACCACAAGATCTTGGTGAGCGACAAACCGATGTTCTGCATAGGCAGCATTGCGCCGAGTTCCCGGGGACCGAACAGGGTGCCGCTCGCCGGAAAATTGTGCAAGCCGATCCACGCAGAGATAGGCAAAACGGAAGCCAGAAGGGGCAGAGCTGCATGCCGAAGACCGGATCGTTTGCCGCGGTAAATTATGACGGCCACGGCGACTGCGATCAATACGATGCCAGGATAGCGCTGCATCGTCGCCAGTCCGGCCAGAATGCACATTGACCAAGGGGATCTGGTCGCAGAATTCTCCAGGTACTCGGCCGCTGTCAGGAAAAAGAACAAGATCAGGGTTTCAAAGAGCGGTTCGGATGCAACGTTGGCGTGAATTCGCAGCATGGAGCGCGAGAACGTGACGATCAGGGCACCGGCTGCGGCGTACGCAGGCGCATCCCGAAAGATCATGTAGAGCAGCCAGCCCGAAAGCCAGATATTTAGCGGGTACAGCAGAAGATTCACGTACCAGGCGACTTGAAAGGTGCCCCACTTTGTAACCCAGCTCAGGGCAGCCAATAGCATTGGATACAGCGGCGGCCACAGAATGAAGGGCTGGCCAATCATGTCGACGAAGCCTTTGCCAGCGAGTAGATTATCAGCAGTGGAGAGGTTTCGGGCCGCGTCGGACGAAACGCCGGCACCGTACTTCGAGGTGGCGAGGACTATGAAACCAGTCGCAACGACTGACAAAGCCAGAAGATAGATTCGAAACCGATGGTCTTTCATTGAATTCACTTGCATGAGCGAGCATTATAATGGAGTGGATGGGCGGTTCAAATTTCCTAACCATCGAAGAGGCGCTCCGACAGAGCGGCACCGGCGAACTGACACCGGCTGAACTTCAGCGAGCGTGTCTGCACCAGATTGATCGACTGAATTCCCGACTGAACGCATTTATCACTGTAGGGCAGCTCCCCCGGAACGATGACCGCGCGCCAGGAACAGCAGAACCCGTCTCCACCACCAACGCACTCGCTGGCATTCCGATAGCGGTCAAAGACCTGTTTGACACGGCGAACGTTCGCACAACAGCGGGCTCGCTGTTCTTCAAAGAACGGGTTCCGACGACTGATGCGGCCGTCGTCAGCAGACTGAAAAAGGCGGGCGCATTCATAATTGGCAAGACAAACACTCACGAGATCGCCTTGGGCGTTACATCCGCCAATCCGCATTTTGGATCCTGCCTGAATCCATGGGACGAGAGCCGCACTCCGGGCGGCTCCTCAGGAGGCTCTGCAGTGGCGGTCGCCACCGGCATGGCCTTAGCCGCCCTGGGCACGGACACGGGTGGCTCAATCCGTATCCCTGCTTCGCTTTGCGGCGTGGTCGGCCTCAAACCTACTTATGGCAGAGCAAGCCTGCGAGGTGTGTTTCCGCTTTCGTGGAATTTGGACCACGCTGGGCCTCTGACTCGAAGCGTCGCTGACGCGGCGTTGATGCTACAAGTGATCGCAGCATACGATCCGAACGACCCTGGCTCCGTGGATGCGCCTGTCGATGACTTTCAAGCGCATCTTGAGGAGGGTATCGCGGGCTGGAGGGTCGCCGTGGGAGGAGGAGACTACGTAGAGCAGGCCGATCCCGAAGTACGGAACGCGCTAGCCGTCGGCGCGGACATGATGGGAAGGCTCGGGGCACGGGTGCGGCCCATGGACGTATCGTTCCTGCACCAGGCCGCGATTGCCAATGGCCTTATGACTTAGGCAGACGGCGCGGCCTTCCACCGTGAACGGCTGGCGGAGCACCCCGATTGGTTTGGTGCGGATGTGCGGCGCCGGTTGGAGATCGGGCGCGATTTGCCGGTCTCAGACTACGTTCTGGCTCGTCGTACCCAAACAGAGCTCAAGCGCCGCCTCACCGGTTTCTTCGAGGATTACGACATTCTGCTGCTGCCCACAACACCGACTACCGCGCCCCCGATCGCGGGTGGAGATGCGGTAGAGAAAGCAAGACAACTCACCCGCTTCACCTCGCCGTTCAATCTCGCAGGCCTGCCCGCGGTGTCATTGCCGGGCGGATACGACAAGCAAGGGCTTCCGATCGGACTCCAATTAGTCGCTGGAAACTGGAACGAGGCCGCGCTCCTACGCGTGGCAAGGGCGTACGAGCGGGGGACTCACTGGGGAACGCGGCTACCGCCGCTTGTCGGCTAGTCGCCACGCTTGGGACACTTACTCCCAACCAGGGCTAAGGTGTTGGCTTCTTCAGGCTGCAGGTGCCCTTGCGGTCGTCCCACGAGCAAGCCGGATTTCGCAGACAAGTGCCTTCATACGTGATGCTTTCGCACACGTCCGTGATCGGGGTGCAACGCGCGATATTGAGCTCAACCGTGACGCAACCGGGTCCGCTGACACTGACTTGCTGGGGCACGCACGCGTGCTTTGTCGAATCAAATGTGAACCCCACGGAACAGCCGGGATAGGCGCCTCCCACGTTGGCCTGACAGCACTGATACTGCGGATCGTAGCTGTAGCCAGCCGCGCATCCCTGATAGGCCTGCTCGGCGCCGGCGGGATCATCGATGCCATAAGGTACATCGGCTCCGCCGGTGGGAGAGACACAGGCGCCATACTGTCCGTCGAAGTACGTGCCGACCGGGCACTCGCCATTCTGATTGCGCCCAATGGCGCAGATCTTCCTGGGCACCCCGCTCGATCATGTTGTATCCCACGGGGCAACCTGAGACCGTGGGCTGGGCGCTGACAGGCGCGTAATTGCACGCCAGCGAGGACGCGTCGAGGCTGTAGCCAGGATCGCAAGTGATGGGAGCGCCCGTCTCACTCGGGGCGCCGCCGCACGCGGTATTGCAAACAGTCACCTGACCTGAGGAACTATCCGGGCCATTGCAGGTAAGCACACGCTCACCGTTGACGACGGCATCACTGCAACTGTATCCTTTGGTGGTTATTCTGTAGGACGCGCCAGAAGGAATTGTGATCGTGGCGTAGCCGACCTGCGCGGAGCAATAATTGCGCTGCACGCCGGTCTGTGGCACCTCGCAGGTGCTGCCCGATGGTCCCGCACCTGTCGGGATGTACGAGCTCAGCTGACAGAATGGTGCCAGCGCCTTGGGCTCCTGCACGGCACATCGGAAGCCAAGGTCGGCGTTGTGATATGCCGCATCCGCAGGGCGCCGGATGCCGGAAGGCAGCTTCGGGGCATCCGCTTCGAAGCTTGAGCCGCGCACCACGTGTTGGCTGCCAGAGGCAGGCCCGGCAGGATTGCGGGATGGCATGCTGTCGTAGGCGTGCTCGTCGTAGAAGTCATTTACCCATTGGAAAACGTTCCCGGCCATGTCAAAGGCGCCGTAGAAACTGCGCCCATCCGGGTAGTCTATTACGCCGCTTGTATGCCCAAGACAGCCCTTGTAATTCAGCAAACTGCAACTGGGCGGGTTTATCCCCCACGGAAAGACGTTGCCGGCCTCCCCGCGGGCCGCCTTCTCCCACTGCGCTTCCGTGGGGAGTTTTGCCTGCGCCCAATCACAATAGTTGGCAGCCATGTCCCAAGTCACTCCAACGACGGGATAATCCCCATATTGCGCATTTGTATAGACCGGCGCCCCGACCTCCTGAGCCGGCGGGGCGCAATTGCCGGTGGTAACACACTGCGCGTACATCTTGTTGGTAACTTCGGTTGAATAGATCCAGTAGCCATCCAGATACACGGTCTTTTCTGGTGTGCTGCCTACACCGGTACCCATAATGAAATCCCCAGCCGGCACGTAGACCATGTCCACGCCGTCCAGCCAAGTCATCGAACTTGCAGATTGGGGACCGGCAAGGGCAGCCGGAGCGAGGGTCGGCGCCTCGGTGGACGCGGGTACAGCAGTCGGTTGTGAAGTCGAAGTGACCGGAATCGCCGTCGGAGTGTTCGCCGGTGCGCAAGATACCACCAGCAGCGCCCCAGACAAGACTAGCCAAGTCAAACGTTTCATGGCAGATCTCCCATGGAAAAAGATTATACCTTGCCGCAAAAAGGGGCCAGAAGGGCCGTCTGGCCCCCATGTGGGCAACTTGACGGTGCTGCTTTGAATTCGAGCTTGAGGGCTAGTGAGTCGGGCACTTGACGCCGACGGAAAGGCAGGCGCAAGTGGTCGGACAGAAAACCAGGTTCCGGACGCTGCATTGGTCCACGGAAAGCTGACAGGCGTTCGGGCAAACCGGAGGGTTGATGCTTTTGCTCTGGGATGGCACATGACCGGCGCTGCCGCCCGGGAAGCACGTGTATGCACCCGGGGCCGTCTTCGTGAAATCCGTCCCGGGAGGACATGCGGGATAGTCTGCAAGATCTCCTGATGACACCGCGCAGCAATGGCTGACCGGATCGTAAAACTCCCCCGCCGGGCAATCGACGCCGACGGTGAGGCCGCCGTCCCAGCGGCAGCTCCCAGAGGCAGCATCCGGTGCGTAGTGGGAGTCACACGTGAAAGAGGTCAGCCCTGAAAAAGTACAGGTCGAGCCCATGACCGCCGTGGAAGCCCGCTTGCACTCATAGCTCAATGGGTAAGAACCGGGTTGGCCCGAAAGCAGCGTACAGCCAACAATCCCCCCAAAGGAGGCGTTCGGATCTTCCGGATGGTCGTTGTTGAAAGTCACCACCGCCCCGCCTCCGTACCGGCAGGCAGTAGTTTGTACGTCTACCGAAATCACTGGACAATCCTGCACGACCGAGGCCAGATCCTGGCTCTCCAGTACCGGCGCCAATCGGCAAGCCGGCGCAAAGTAACGCGGATTCTTGACCACACACCGAAAACCCAAATCGGGACGATGATCGGCCGGTGCACTGTAGGATCTCGCGTACGAAAGCGATTGGTCGGCGGTGCTTCGAAAAGCAGATGATCTGATGACTCGGGCGCGGCCGGTTGAGGGGCCAGGTGGATCACCAGCGGGAGAGCTCTCGTAGTACACGGGGTCGTACCAATCGGCAACCCATTCGTAAACATTGCCCGCCATATCCAAGGCGCCGTAAGCACTTGCACCCTTGGGATGGCTGGTTACGTCGCTGGACAATTTTAAGCAGTCGCCAAAGTTCAGAAGGTCACATGATGGGGCTTCCGAGCCCCACGGATAGAGATTCGCGTCCGGACCGCGGGCCGCCTTCTCCCACTGCGCCTCAGTCGGGAGTTCGGCGTTTACGTAACTGCAGTAGTCCCGCGCCTGATCATAGGTGACCCCGGTAACGGGCCGATTCTGCTCGCCGTAGTCCAGCACGCCTGGGTCATCAGCGGCGTCGGGAGCGGCGCAGCGTCCCTGTGCGACGCATATGGCATATTGGTGATTGGTCACCTCGGTAGAGTAAATCCAATAGTCACTCAGGATCACGGTGTGCTCAGGATTGTCAGCCGTGCCATGTCCCATGACGAAGGCGCCGTGGGGCACTGCCACCAACGTGGTCCCGTCGGCATAGATGAATGTTGCCCCTACTTGAGGGGGCGGCACCAAGTCCACGGGTGCAAGCGTAGGGGTAGGTGGCGGCACCGTGAGTGTCACCGGAATATCGGTGGGAGCCGGACCGCAGCCGGCAATAAGCATGGCAGTTACGAGATAGGGCAGGCAGCTCTTCACGCGAGAAGTCCCAGAGCCACAAAATCAGTACCGCTGGATCCAACGCACAGAAGCAGAGGAAGGCCGCAAACCAAAGCCGAATCCGATGTCAGGTTGAGGAAATCATGAATACACATGCGATGTTGCTTACACGAAACAGCGACCATTTCTGTGCTAGTGAGTTTGCACCCACTGTGAGCCGATTGGAACAGCTTGCCTTGCGGCTGCGTTGGGAGCGAAACTCCGAGGAGCATCCTCACTGCAAAGAGCCCGACCCCTCGTAATGGAACGGATTTGCCTTGTCGTCGCCGTGGAACCATGATGGCATCCAGCGACAGGATATGCGCTCTGAATCCCATCGCGGCCCTAGCAAGCGCGGGCGGAGCCCTGCCGCCACACAGAGCCTATGCCACCGTGCTCGACAACTGCTTGGCCATCCGGTAGTAGTAATCCAGCGAATTGGGGTTGACCAAGGCCTCCCTATTCGACACCGGGCGGCCGTTCAGGATGTTGCCGACGGCGCTCTCGACCTTCTTTAGGTTGAGAGTGTAGGGAATGTCGGGTGCTTCCAGTATCAGCGCCGGCACGTGCCGAGGTGATGCGTTCTCCCGGAGCGTCTTTCGAATTTCAGCCTGCAGATCGTCAGTCAGCGCGGCGCCCGGAGCCAGCTTGACAAAGAGGATCACACGCTGATCGTCGTGCCACTGTTGGCCAACCGCCAAGCTGTCCGCGATCCCTTCAACCTTGTCCATCTGGGCATAGATTTCCGCCGTGCCAATTCGCACCCCGGAGGGTTTCAGTACGGCGTCCGAGCGGCCGTAGAAGGTCACTCCGCCAGTGTCAGAGTGGAACAGGACATAGTCGCCGTGCCTCCAGCGACCGGGATATTGATCAAAATAGGCAGCCTTGTATCTTGAGCCGTCGTCATCATTCCAGAAGTACAGCGGCATGGAGGGCGCCGGAGCCTCGCAGACCAACTCACCCTGGCGATCCGAGACTGGACGGCCCGATTCGTCATAGGCCTTGATGCACATCCCCAGAGCGGGTCCCTGAAGCTCGCCGGCGTAGACAGGCTGAATGGGGGTGCCCGCGGCAAAACATCCGTTGATGTCGGTCCCGCCTGAGATGGAATTTAGGTGGAGGTCGGTCTTGACCTCTCGATAGACGTACTCGAAACCTTCGGCGGAAAGCGGCGACCCCGTTTGAGATATCTCCCGAAGCGAAGACAGATCGAAGTGCTGCCGAGGCGAGAAGCCGCTGCGCTTCAAGTACAAGAGGTAACTCGCGCTGCAGCCGAAAACTGTCAGCCGTTCCTCGTCGATGATATTCCACATCGCGCCTGCATCCGGATAGTTCGGGTTGCCGTCGTAGAGCACGACAGTGGCCCCCACGGCCAAAGAGCTAAGAAGCCAATTCCACATCATCCAACTGCACGAGGTGATGTACAGGATGCGGTCCTCCCGACTGAGGTCCGTGTGCAGAATCAGCTCTTTCAGATGGTTAATCAAAACACCACCTGCGCCCTGCACCATGCACTTTGGCTTGCCCGTGGTGCCCGAAGAAAACATGATGTAGAGCGGCTGGTCGAAAGGGAGCTGCTCGAACTCGATTTCCCGAGCCCCCTGCCCGCCAAGGAAGTCGCTCCAGTGGATGGCTTGGGGTATTGCATCGATTGCTGGACGTTCCGTCACGTAGGCTACGACCACGACCTGCCTTAGGCTCGGGATTCCGCGGGCGAGTTCCGCCGCGTGCTGCAGCGTCCCGAAAATCTTGCCCTTGTAGAAGTACCCGTCGGCCGTAATCAGGACCTTCGGTTGCAGCTGTCCCAGGCGTTCAAGTGCCGCCGCAGACCCAAGGTCCGTGGCACAGGACCCCCATGCGGCGCCGATGCTTGCCGCGGCCAGCATCGCCACGGCAGTTTCCATGAGATTCGGCATGTAGGCTGCGACTTTATCGCCAGGTTCCACCCCGAGGCGCCGCAGAGATACGGCGCAGCGGGAGACGGCCTCGTAGAGCTCGGCATAGGTCATGCGACCAGACTTGCGCGTTTCGCCGCGAAAGATGAGCGCCGGATGGTCATCACGGTATCTCAGCAGATTTTCCGCGAAATTCAGCCTTGAGCCCGCGAACCATTTCGCGCCCGGGAAGTGATGGATGTCATCGAGTACAGTTTCGTACGTAGCGCTGGCGCGAATCTCGCCGAACTCCCACATCATCGCCCAGAAGTCACTGATCTCGGTCACCGACCAATCGTAGAGTTCCGCATACGAGTCGATCCCCAGACCATGGGTCCGATTTATCCGGTCTATGAATCGTGTGATGTTCGCACGCCGTTTACGGCTCGCGGATGGAACCCATAAAGGCAGGCGGACCCTCATTCTCTTTGCTCATGGAGGCAAATTATACGACCGCAAATTGATTCGACTGCCGCGGCAGATCTCGTCCGCGGAGGCTTGACGGTCAAGGCTGCTGGATACTTGCGGCACCGCTGAGCAGGAGGTCGGCAGCCCAGGTATTCTGCAGTTGAGTGGCGACAGCGACGAGTGATTTCAGGCGCTGACCGCCAACGATGCCGAGACGGGCCGGTGCCCTATGGCAAAGCGTCGTCGCCGTATGCCGGTAGACTTGCTATGAGCCAGGCGCCTTCTGCTGGACGCAAGACAGGAGATCCCGGAGGCCCCCTTGCGGTTCGGTCCGAACAATGGCCAGGACAGGGATGGACGGAAGAACCAGCGCCACTTTCGTATTTCCCGTCTGCCAGCGCATCGGAAGCACCCCGATAGACCCCGGCCGGGAGCCGACGGCATCCGACAGGGCTTGGGCAGTCGCTGCGAGGTGCGCCAGAGACGTGACCGGCCGCCCGTTCATGACAGTTCGATCGAAGTACTGCTGAATGTCCTCCGCAGACGAGTACGTCCACACTTCCACGGGAAGATCGGCGCCCCCCAGATCCGCCCAATTCACCACTTGCCCCGCGAACAAGGATTGCACCTGCTCTTCGGAAAGAGCACTCATGCCGTTCTGCGGGTGGAGAATGACCACAGTGTCGGCGACACCAATCTGGTACGCCGGCGACTGGAGGTTCGGGGGCTCTCCGAGCCGAAGACTTATGGCGGCAGAGGCTGGGTCCGACAACCGGACAGCGAGCGTATTCGAGGCGCAAGAATAGAAGTCACCCAGCCACGGGTACGCCGCTGAAGAGGCGTGCACATTGACGACGTCCAGTGGCACGTCAGGGCGCGGCGTGCCGCAGCCGGCGAGGACGGCAACGACGAAGGTTGCCGAGAGTTGGGTCAGAAGCCGCACAGCCATACGCACTGCCTAGATCCGGAGCAACACCAAACTAAAGATCCCGGCCACGGCGCAGTACGCCGCGAACGCATACAGGGAGTGCGAGCTGACATAACGGAGCAGCCAGCGGATCGAGATCCAGCCAGTGACGGTCGCCACCACCAGTCCCAGGACCAATGGGACCAACAAATCGCCGAATTGTCCGGCCTTCAGCACGGAGAATGACTTATAAAGCCCCGCGGCGATCATGACGGGGACGGCAAGCAGAAAAGCGAATCGCGTCGCCGTCGGGCGGTCGAAATTCCGAAGCATGCCAGCGCTGATCGTGGCACCCGAGCGTGAAGATCCGGGAAAGACCGCCAGTACCTGGAACAGACCTATCACCAGAGCATCGAGCCATGACATGGAATCCAGCAGCCGCGTCCGCTTGCCGAACCACTCCGCCAACGTCAGAAGGATCGCCGCCGCAAAGAATCGGATCGCCGCCTCAGAGAGAGGATTCTGGAACAGACTCTGCACGGCATCTTTCAGCAACGCGCCGGCCAGGAGCGCCGGTATTGTGGCGATGACTATGTACCACGCCAGACGGTTTTCGGCACTCGAAAACGGTTTGGCAACAAAGGACCTGGCGAGGGACCATAGTTCATGCCAAAAATACACGAGCAACGCGGCCAACGGTCCCAGCTGGATAAGAACCAGAAAGGCAAATACAGAATTGCTGGCCGGGATCCGAAGAATGCTTTGTGCAAGCAGCATGTGGCCCGTGGAGGAGACGGGCACGAACTCAGTAAGACCTTCCAGAATGCCCAGCAGCAGCGAGTGCAACAAATTCATATGACTCCTTCTGATTGAATATTATCGCTCGAGGGCAGCTGTCCCAAGATTCCACTGCCACTTCGATCTAGACGCGAACCGCGTTGCCGTTCCATTGTGCCAACCACTCGGGCACCCTGCCATCAAATGTCCCGTCGAGGATGGAGGCGCGGATGCCCTCCACCAGTCGGATGAGGGCGCGCAAGTTGTGTATGGACAGAAGGGTCCCTGCGACGAGTTCCTTAGCAGAAATCAAGTGCCGGAGATAGGCGCGCGAGAACGTCTGGCACGTATAGCAATCACAAGCGCTGTCGATTGGGCCCCCATCGCGTGCGAATTGTGCGTTCATAAGATTTCAGGCGTCCCTGTGGGGAGAACACAGAATGGTGTCGCGCCAGCCGCGTCGGAAGAACGCAATCGAAGATGTCAACGCCGCGGGCGATGCCGTCAATCAGATCCTCTGGCGTCCCCACGCCCATCAGATAGCGCGGCTTGTCGGGCGGCAAGATACCGGTCACGATGTCCAGCATCGCGCGCATCTCGGCTTTGCTTTCGCCGACGGACAGACCCCCAATGGCGATGCCCGGTGTGTTGAGGGATGCCACAAAGGCCGCCGATCGCGCGCGCAGGTCGGGATCGACTCCGCCTTGAACGATACCAAAGAGTGCCTGGTCAACGCGGTTCTTGGCCCGAAGACACCTCTCTGCCCACGCATGTGTTCGCTCCATCGCAAGCAGGCTGCGCGCGTGGTCATTCGGATCGGAACACTCATCAAAAGCCATGATGATATCTGCGCCAAGGTTTTCCTGGATGGCTATGGACTTCTCCGGGGTCAATCTGTGGGTTGAGCCATCGATGTGACTCTTGAAGGTCACGCCATCGTCATCAATGGTCCGTGTCTTCGCCAGCGAAAATACTTGAAATCCCCCGGAGTCCGTGAGCAGCGGGCGCGGCCAAGCCATGAACTGGTGCAAGCCCTTCATATCACGAACAAGCTCATCACCAGGGCGCAGATAGAGATGGTAAGTATTGGCTAAGACGAGCGAGGCTCCGATCTCCTGCAACTGCCGGGGCGTAAGGGCCTTTACCGTTGCCTGCGTGCCCACTGGCGCAAATACCGGTGTCAGCAGATCTCCATGAGGTGTGGTAAGAAGACCCGCCCTGGCGCGCCCGCTGGTTGCCTGAATGCTGAAGTCGAACATCGGTGCCGATTATAAGCGACGGGTCCGCGGTTTTTCCGGAACCACCGCGGCACAATGCTGCTCTCAGTCAGCGATGTGGCCCCGCTACAAAAAGACATGTGGAAAGCAAGATACGGCGGGCTGATTGCAAAACGCTGTGGACTATAGCAGCGGTGCAAGGCGATGGGCACGCGCCTTCCCGAAGCGCACGTAGGGCCCATGCCCGATACTGCCGACAGGCGTGGCGGCAGGCATGGGCGTGGACTCTGGAACTGCCGGCGGCAGGAGCGTCCGTGTGAACGTTGGATCGGGTGTGGGTGTGAGCGTTGGCGACGGCGTGTCGGTTGCCCTGGCCGTCGCTGTGCCAGTGGGCGTGCTGGCCGGCATGGCTGTGCTCGTAGAGGTGCGGGCTGCGGTAGGAACAGAAGTCGGGGTTGGTCGGCTAAAAAGGATCCCCGCGCGCTGCGCACTGTAAAGGAGATATCCCAGCGCAGCCAGCATCGGGACAACCAACAGGAAGTCTACAAATCTTCGCATTTCAGGTAAGGGTGTCGCCTCGGGGCTGTAGGGTCTGCTTCCGCAAAGGCCTTGGCACGGACTGGATTATAGTCACTCTTGAAGGCGGTCTCATCCGCTGTGCTGCCCTATCCCGGTGTGGGCACCCCGCTTATACTGAGCAAGCCCCCAGAAAAGGAGATACCGCCTGTTGAGGAAGAATTGGGTCGTGCCACCGCTACTTTCGACAGATGCAGACAAGGATCTGTCGCTGTTCCATCCCGTATTGCGGCAGCTGCTCTACAACCGCGGAATAGCCAATCGCGAAGCAGCTTCACGCTTCCTGCAGGCCGAGGTCGAGTTTGACACGGATCCCTATCTTCTTGCGGGAATGCAAGCGACGGTGGATCGGGTCCACTTTGGGATCGAACACCGGGAGACAATTGCGGTCTACGGTGACTACGACGTCGATGGCGTGACCTCCACCGCTCTACTCGTTCAAATCCTGCAATCCCTCGGGGCAACGGTCCGTTCGCACATACCGAACCGCTTCGAAGAAGGCTACGGATTGAACCGCGAAGCGCTGGATAGTCTCAAAGCGGACGGCGTAACTTTGGTCGTGACGGTCGATTGTGGGATTCGGTCGCCTGACGAAGCAACGTACGCCCGCGATATTGGGCTGGACCTGATTGTCACGGACCATCACCACCCGCTGGACGGTTCCTTGCCTCCCGCTTTCGCCATCATATGTCCAAAACAGGCATTAGACACATATCCGGAGAAGAACCTGGCGGGCGTTGGCATCGCTTATAAGATCGCTCAGGGCCTGACCGAAAGACGGCACTGGCTGCCGGGCACTCAGGCGCTTCTCGACCTGGTGGCGCTTGGAACCGTTGCAGACCTGGCTCCCCTTCTCGGCGAAAACAGGATGCTGGTTCGCCTTGGGCTGGAGGAGATCCGGCGTACCACGCGGCAGGGGCTCTTTTCCCTGGCAAATGTGGCCGGACTGTCGATTGCCAAGACCACGGCAAGCCAAATCGGCTTCGTGCTGGGACCCCGGCTCAATGCAGCCGGCCGCCTGGACACCGCTCGCGCCGCGCTGGAACTTCTCGTCACGACAGACACCATGAGAGCCGGTCAACTTGCGCAGCAGTTGGACACGCAGAACAGGCAACGGCAGACCTTGACTTGTGAGATACAGGAGCGTGCCGAAACCATTGCCACGGCCGGTGAATCCGATCCAATCTTGCTCTTCGCAGTCGATGAAGACTTCAATCCCGGCGTTGTTGGGTTGGCGGCGTCGCGCCTTGCCGAGACTCACTATCGTCCAGCTGTGGTGGCCGCGAGGGGGTCGGAAGAGACGCGTGGCTCGTGCCGCTCCATCCCCGAGTTTCACATCACGGACGCATTGGATCGGTGCAGCGACCTGCTCGTGCGGCATGGTGGTCACGCGGCGGCCGCGGGCTTCACAGTGCGCAACGAGAATCTCAAGGAGCTGAATCTCCGACTGAAGGCACTGGCGGCAGAGCAATTAGGCAGCCTCGACCTGCGGCCCGTGCTGCGCGCCGACATGGAAATCAGCCTGTCCGACTTAAGCTTCGACCTGCTGCGGCGACTGGCAGATCTTGAACCCACCGGCTATGGGAACCCGGAGGCGGTGTTTATTTCACGCGCAGCGCGTGTGAAGTCGGCACGGGCGGTGGGTGCCGAGGGCCGGCACCTCAAATTGACTCTCGAAGATGAACGCGGAGCGTCCCTCGACGCGATCGGATTCCGGTTGGGACCGGAGCTGAAGGACCTCCCCAACCAGGTGGATATCGCCTACGCCCTAGAGGCAAATGAATACCGGGGGCGAACCACCTTGCAGCTCAACTTGAAGGATATCAAGCCCAGCCAGGGCGCCTGATTTCCCCGAATGCCCCGCAATTGGTGCATTGGCCGCGTCCTTATTGGACTGCGCTTGCGGTATCCATTCACTCATTGGCCCCAGCGAGGCTGGTAATCACAATAGTCGTTATTAGTGAGGCGCCTGAGATCGGTGCCGTCTACGCGCATCACGTAAATCTCACAGCCATTGATCATCATTGGGCTTGTCGAAGTACGCAGTAAAGGCGATCCACGCGCCATCGGGTGAGAAGCTGGGTCCCTGGCTGTTACCGCCCGCCGGTGAGACCTGATGCTCGTCGGAGCCATCGCTATTCATCACGAAGATTTCCCGGTGCCAGGCTTCACCAGAGTATGTTGCCACCAGGCCGAGGGATGACCAGTCACTCCGTCCCCGGATGGCGGGCAGGTTGCTGACCTGCTGCAGACCCGTGCCGTCCAAATCGACCGTGTACAGTTGTATCGAGCCTTGCCTGTCGGAGGCAAACAGAATCTGAGCCCCGCCGGGAGCCCACGTGGGGTCCCAGCCCGCGCCGCTGAGCACACGCCGCGGATTGCCGCCATCCCGGTCCATCAGCCAGACTTGATATTGATCGGACGCAAGTGTCCAACGCATGAAGACAATGGATTTTCCATCAGGGGAGATTTCGGGGCTGTTCAGCACTCCAAGTCTGTCGGTGAGCCGTGTGGCAGCGCCGTCGGCGATGGACATCTCGTAGATTTCATAGACGTTGTCCTCTCGATATTGCGAGTAGACCACGCTCGTGCCGTCCGGAGCCAGGGATGGATAGTAGTGGTTAATATCATTTTCCGTCGTCAATCGACGAACCCCCGAGCCGTCAGCATTCATGATACAGACCTGATTCGATGATTGATACTTGTAGATCTGACAGGTGAACACGATATGACCGCTGAGCCCATCCGGAAGCGCCGTGGAGGCCGGCGTTGTAGCCAAAGGCGGCGTCGATGTCGAAGCGATCAGGGCCTCAAGCGTCGCGTCAAAGTCTGGCTTCGGCGCGCTATAGGTCTTGACCAGGCGATATAAGCCAGGGCCAAGAAGCCCTGCCAGTGTTAAGCAGCTGCAAACCAAGATGAGGCCGCCGACCAGGAAGTACGGCCAGTGTCGGCGGCTCATGCCCGAATTAGGGACCGCCCATACCGGAAGTACGCTGCGCAAGCGCCTTCTGAGGAGACCATCGTGGCCCCCAAGGGATGCTCGGGAGTGCAGACCGTACCGAATGCCGGACAATCTCTTGGCTTCTTCAATCCCTGAAGCACCTGGCCCGCAATGCACAGCGGGGATTCTTCCGCGCTGATCTCCCCCACCTCGAACTTGATTTCGGCATCAAAGTCGCGCCACTCTGGCTTGAGGCGCCAGCCACTCATGGGAATGGTGCCAATGCCGCGCCATTTGCGGTCGCAATCCTCGAAGACATCATAAATGATCCGCTGAGCGGGAACGTTGCCCTCAAAGGTCACGGCCCGCGAGTAGGCGTTCACCAACTCGGCTCTCCCTGCTTCCAAAGAGCTGACTGTGGCCTGAATGCCGCGCACAAGATCGAGCGGCTCAAAGCCTGTCACAGCCATGGGAACGGCGTATTTCTTGAGCAAAGCAGGATACTCGTGGTAGCCCATCACTGTGCACACATGCCCTGCAAGTAAGAAGCCCTGCACACGGCTCTGCGGCGAAGACAGAATGGCATCAATTGCAGGCGGCACCCTTACGTGCGACACGAGTATGCTGTAGTTTGTAAGTCCAAGGGCGCGTGCATGGACGACGCTCATCACATTCGGAGGCGCCGTGGTCTCAAAGCCAATCGCAAAGAACACAACCTGCTTCTCAGGAAAACGCCTTGCTAGCTCGACGGCATCGAGGGGCGAGTACACAACACGGACATCACCGCCGGCGGCTTTGACCGAGAACAAATCCCGCCCAGAGCCGGGCACCCGCAGCATATCGCCGTAGGAGCAGAAAATCACCTCCGGACGTGACGCAATAGCCAGCGCCTTGTCGATGAGCTCCAGCGGTGTCACACAGACAGGGCAACCTGGGCCATGCACCAGTTCGATCTCCGGGGGCAGTAGTTGATCCAGGCCGTAGCGAACAATCGCATGCGTCTGTCCCCCGCAGATCTCCATAAGCGTCCACGGCCGCGTGACGGTACGCCGAATATCATCGATTACTGCCCCGACGAGATTTGCATCACGATATTCCGCAACGTATTTCATATCTCAGATCCACGAAACCAGTCAACTTGCTGAAGCGGGCGCCCTCCAACCGGCCGGCCTGCATGCTGCCGATGGACGCAGTCGCGGCGCCACTGAACTCCATATCGGGCCTCGCTGCCGTTTTGCACGGGCCGCTCGTGACGAGAGCAGACTGCAAGCGTCGGACCTGCGACAATCCCCGCTCCGATGACCATGCGAGACCAAGCGGAGCATCTCGGGATCGCAGTCGCCCTCGCTTTCAAAGGCTCGTCACCCGGGGCGAGACAAGGACCCGTCCCTCAATCTACAGGCCGCGATCGCAGCCTGCCCCAACGCAAGGCCCCCGTCATTCGTGGGAACCTCTCTATGAATATATACCCTGAAGCCCCCCGGACGCAAAAGTGACAAAGTGCGTCGCATTAGGGTGAGATTCTGCCAGAACTCCTCCTGAAAGCACCACCTCCTCGATCCCGGTTTCGGATCCCAGGTACGAGACCGCCTCCGCGATCATGCTCGCAACACCATTGTGAAAGCGGCCAGAGATCTTGGACGCGACCACTCCACTCAACACGTCAGCAACCAGTGCTGCAATGCCGGCCCCTACCACCAGTGATCCTTGCTCCAGGTGAAACGGGTATGCGGAGGTTTCCTCGGGATCAACCACTGCTTCAAACTCGATTGCGGCCTGCGCCTCGTAGTTCACCTCTTGTCTGATGCCGGCCAACGATGCGGCTGCATCGAAAAGCCGGCCCATGCTGGAAGTGAACGGCGCATTAATGCGCCGCTCCATTTGCTGACCGAGGACTCGAAGCTCGTCGCCCGCCAGATCCTGAACGGGCGCGAGCCGATCGTCCCATTCCAAGCCCAGCGACCACAGAAGCGCAAGTGCGATACGGGCCGGATGCCGGATGGCGGCGTCGCCGCCGGGAAGGGGGAAATAAGGCAAGTGGAGCGCGCGACGGTAGTCTCGATAGTCAGCCACCAGCAGCTCCCCACCCCAGATGGCCCCGTCCGATCCGTAGCCTGTCCCATCCAATGCCACCCCGATGACTGGAGTTGTGCCGTCCATTCCATGCTCCGCCATGCAGGATGCGATGTGGGCGTGGTGATGCTGGACGCCGACAACAGGCAACTGATCCATGTCAGCGCGTCGCTGGGCGTAGCGCGTGGCGAGATAGTCCGGATGCAAATCGCAGGCCAAAGCTTCGGGCCTCACCCTAAACAGTTTCTCAAAGTGAGCGATGCCCGCCTCGAATGATCGCAGGGTTTCATAGTTCTGCAAGTCACCGATGTGATGGCTCATGAACCCATAGTTGCCATGCGTAATACAGAAGGTGTTCTTCAGCTCGGCACCGACCGCCAGCACGCTCGGGACCGCCCATGGCATTTTGACTGGGAACGGCACGTAGCCACGCGACCTCCGAAGTGGGAAGACCTCCGGCGCCCGTTCCTCGGACCTCGATTCCTCGTCCGGCGACTCAGCCGGCACCACTTGCATAACGGAGTCGTCACAACGGACCTGTATTTCCCGGTCATGCAGGAGGAACGCATCGGCGAGGCCTGCCAACCGCTGGCGTGCCTCGTCATTCTCCGTTGCAATGGGTTCCTCGCTGAGATTGCCGCTCGTCATGACCAGCGCCAGTGGAAACGAAGCGGCTCGCTCCATCAACAGGTGATGCAGCGGCGTGTATGGCAACATGATTCCCAATCGGTTTTGCCCGGGCGCCACGGCTTGAGATATATCGGAGCCCCGACGACGCAGCAGGACGATCGGTCGTGCCGCGGATATCAAGAGCGACCTTTCAGATGGACTTACCCAGCAATAGTGCTCCGCCGCATCGACATCGGGCACCATGATCGCAAAAGGCTTATCAACGCGCAGTTTGCGCGTGCGAAGCTCACGCACGGCCTTGCCGTTTGTGGCGTCGCAGGCAAGATGGAAACCACCAAGCCCTTTGATTGCAACAATCGTCCCTGCAGCAATCAGGCGGCGCGTCTCTACGATGGCGGCCTCACCCTGGACACGCTGGCTGTCCGGGGCGGCAGGACTGCCTTCAAGCCACACTTGCGGGCCACAGGCAGGGCACGCAACCGGCTGGGCATGGAATCTTCGGTTGCGTGGATCGGCATACTCACGGGCGCAGTCTGGGCACATGACGAATGGCGCCATCGTCGTGCTTGGACGGTCATAGGGAACGTCCAGGATGATCGTGAAACGTGGCCCGCAGTTGGTGCAGTTGATGAAGGGATAACGATAGCGCCTGTCCTGCGGATCCAGCATTTCACGCAGGCAGTCTTGGCAGAGCGCAACATCAGGGGATACGGGCTGAAAGGCCTCGGGAATGCTCTCAGAGCCCCGGATTTCAAATCCTTCAAACCCGTTCGCGGGTCCGTAGACGACGGTCAAAGCATCGATGTGCGCAAGGGGAGGCGCGTCTTCGCGAATAGCGCGGGCGAAGGCCTGCAGCATCTCGGGCGGACCGTCGACCTCGATTTCAACGCCTGCGGAGGTGTTGCGGACCCAACCGGTGAGGCCCAGGCGATCCGCCAGAGAGAATACGAAGGGTCGAAAGCCGACGCCCTGGACAATTCCGGTGATGTCGAGCCTCGCGCCGCCGCTCATTTCATTGGCCGTAGCTGGCCTCCATGGAGAACTCCTCGCCCGCAAGAATCTTAGCGCCGCGACTTCCGCAATTCGGACACATGATCTCTCCGCGGTTGGGATGATACTTGGTGAAGCAGGCCATACACTGCAGCTCCGCCGGGATGCCACGTACGTGGAGACTGGCCCCCTCCGCAATTGTGCCCCTGCGCACGCGATCCAAATGGGCGGTGAGTGCCTCGTAGCCATCGTAAGCCGAAAGCTCGCCGACCACGAGAAACAAATCCGTGATGCGCGCGGCGTGCTTCGCCATGGCCTTCGCGATAACCTGCTTGAACGCGGCTTCCACCGCGCCCAGATCATGCATCGCTGTGTGTGCGCGAGAATGAGCACATCGCGCCCCTGGCCGGGCGCCGATTCCACGCCAGAGTTTGAGAAATCTCGAGTGCTGGCAAGCTCACGACCGGGCCCAGGACGACTCGTTGCCAATGCCGGTCGTGCAGCAGAAGAGCGCCTCAGGTCGGTCTGTAAGCCGCATTCTGTCCGGCGAGGCGCACAGGTTTACGCTACGAAAGCTTCGTCCCTGCCGTCTCGCTTCAGCGATCATCCATCTATGCAGTCTACCCGAGACTCGGGCGGAGCGGGCCGCTCCATCGTCTCTGCTTGACCTTGCTCCCGACGGGGGTTACCTGGCCGCCCGCATTGCTGCGAACGCCGGTGGTCTCTTGCGCCGCCTTTTCACCATGACCGGAGCCCCAACGTCCGCGCCGAAGTTCGTCGCCGAACTCAAGCACCGGACGCCAGAACCCCGGCTGTTGTTTTCTGTGGCCCTACCGACAGATTTCTCCGTCCCGGGGTTTCCCCGGCGCCGTGCCCTGCGGAGTACGGACTTTCCTCGACTTACCACTACGGAGAGCCGCGATCGCCCAACCGGCCTGAGGCGCATTGATCATACACGCGAGCCAAGCCTCCGTCAACGTCGCGGCCGCGCCCCGTCGGTCTTGGCGGCGGCTCTGTGGACCTTGAGAACGCGTTCGGCGTCGGCGCCACGCCGAGATCAGTGTGCCCGAGCGCCCGCGACTCTAAATGGCCTGTGCCGGGAAGCTTTTTAATGTAAAATTGCCGGATAGATTGCACTCTCGAGGAAAACATTGGGCAAGACCCCGGGGAAGTACATAATTGGTTTGACGGGAAATATCGGGACAGGAAAGACCGTCGTTCGCCGAATGCTGGAGCACCTCGGAGCCTATACGATCGACGCGGACGGTCTGTCTCACCGCGCCATTGCCAGAGGTGCGCCGGGCTACAAACCCGTGGTGCTGACATTTGGCAAATGGATCCTTGACGGAAGCGATCAAGTCGATCGCGCCAAGTTGGGCAACCTGGTGTTTCACGACCCAAGCGCTATGGTGCGCCTGGAAGAGATCGTGCACCCTTTGGTGCGTCAGGCTGTGGACTTGCTCATTCAGCGCACCGGACGCCCGGTTGTGGTCATTGAAGCGATCAAGCTTCTGGAGGGAGAGTTGAAGGGCTGGTGCGATGGGATTTGGGTGACATACGCGCCGCGGGCTCTCCAGATCGATCGCTTAATGGCACGGCGTGGCATGAGCGCCGACGAGGCTCTTCAGCGTGTGGCACTGCAGGGGCCTCAGACAGACAAGATCGCCGCAGCCAACGTTGTCATCCGCAACACCGGCTCGTTCGACGACCTGTGGAAGCGGGTCGCGGACGCGTGGCAGAGCCACGTGCCGGCCTTTGGGCAGGTCGGGACTCAGGCGCCTGAGGCCGTTGTCGCCGCAGCCTTCAGCGTCAGCCGCGGCCGGCCGAAAGACGCGGGCGCGATTGCAGGCCTTATCAACAGGCTCGGCAAGAAGAGCCCGGCCCTGACGGCGGACGACATCGTGGCGGAATTCGGCGAAAAGGCCTACATGCTTCTATATTTCGACGGGCAATTGGTGGGACTGGCAGGCTGGCAAGTCGAAAACCTGGTCGTGCGAATATCGGACCTGTACCTTGAGCCGAGCGTTGATGCAGGCATGGCCCTTGAGAGCCTGATCCGGGAAATCGAGACGGTGTCGAGCGATTTACAGTGCGAGGCGTCCCTGATCTTCCCCGGCGGGAAACTGGCCGAAGGAGCAGTGTGGGCAAAGCTGGGCTATGAGAATCGATTGCCTGATGGCCTTGGAGTACAGGCATGGACGGACGCCGCCGTGGAGTCCATGCCTCCTCAGTCAGAGCTTCTTTTCAAGCAATTGCGGAGTGATCGGATCCTGCGGCCGATCTAGGCAACATCCCGATGCCGTTTTTCCGCGTCGGCCTGGGAACCGGGCCAACGCGGATATTCCGGAGGCTTTCCAGCACGCCACAAGTCGGCTTCATCGCGAAGCGGTGGACTGCACGACTAAGCCAGGGCTAATCCGCTCACCGCATACTTCGGCGGCGGCCAATGCATCAAATCGGTATATATTGTGACCGAATTTCTCAACAATCTGCTCTTCATCTTCCAGCGCTTCGATGTGCTCAGCGCCGTCGACATCTTGCTGGTTACGGCGATCTTCTATTCGCTGATGCATTGGCTGCGCGACACGCAGGCCATGATCTTGCTGCGCGGCGTCATTGTCATAGTCGTCGTCCTGGTTCTCCTGACCAGCCTGGCGAATTTGCCGGCGTTCTCGTGGCTTGTGCGGAATTCAATTCCTGCGATGCTGTTGGCCATCCCGGTGGTATTCGCATCGGAGATCCGCAGAGCACTCGAGAGAATAGGACGGGCTGGCACGCTCTTGACGCGCTTCAGCAAGACGAGCGAAGCGGAGCTGGAGGAATCGATTCATGCGGTGGTAGCGGCCGCAACCCGGCTTTCGGCCCGGCAGCACGGGGCGCTCATCGTTCTTCAACGGCGCGACAACCTGAGCGACAGGATCGAGACAGGGGTCAGCATGAATGCTCGGGTGACGCCGGAACTGCTGCTGCAGATCTTCTACCCCAACACGCCGTTGCACGACGGTGCGGCTGTCATCGTGGGGCCGCGTGTGGCCGCCGCTGCTTGCGTGATGCCCCTCTCTGCCAGCGGCATCCTCAACCGCTCGCCCGAGCGACAAATGGGACTCCGGCATCGCGCCGCACTTGGCATTTCGGAGGAGAGCGACGCCATCTGTGTGGTGGTTTCCGAGGAAACCGGCGGCATATCGATTGCGCATGGGGGACGGATGATACGCCGCATCGACCCCGAAAGGCTGGAGAACATTCTGCTGGCTTTCTTCCGACCCTCCACTGCCCAATCGCCCAGACCATGGTACGCGAGAATGTTCCCCGGCTCGCTAAGCCCCAAGGATCCCGAAGATGCTAAGTAGCCTCGGCAGGAACTTGCGCACTTTTCTGTGGGCACTGGTCCTGGGTCTCGCGGTATGGGTCGCGGCTGTCACCTCGGCGGATCCGGACGAGGTACGTCCGTACCCAAATGCCATCGGCATTGAGCTGGTGGGGCAGGATCCAGGCTTGGTCATCACGAGCGACATCCCGAAAGACGTACAAATGACAATTCGCGCGCCGCGCTCGGTTTGGGATCAGTTGACCGCTCGGCCGGAGAGTGTCCGGGCAATCCTGGATCTCTCCGGGGTTGCAGCGGGTGAACACCGCCTGGATCTTCAGGTGCAGATTGATGCCCGACCGGTCCGCGTCGTTACGGTTACCCCGTCATCCGTGCTGCTGACTCTGGAGCCGCTAATCAGCCGAACACTCCCGGTGCAGACGACACTTTCGGGGCAGCCGGCCGTGGGGTATCAAGCCGGTGATCTCTCCGTGGATCCCAAGCAGGTGGTTGTTGCAGGGCCGCAATCTCTTGTATCGCGGGTGGCGCGTGTTCGGGTGCTCGTAAATCTGAGCGGCAGCCGAGAGAGTGTCGAACAGGACATTCCAGCAGAAGCCCTGGACGCAAATAATGCACGTGTTACCGGCATTACGATCCAGCCCGATGCCGCCCACGTCTCATTGCCGGTCAGTCGGCAAGGCGGTTTCCGGGATATGGCGGTGAAAGTGGCCGTGCGGGGACAGGTGGCGCCGGGTTACAGGCTGGATAGCATCTCCGTTTTTCCGCCGGTGGTGACTGTCTACTCAGACAACCCCGACCTCGTTAACACGCTGCCTGGGGTGGTTGAGACGCAGCCAGTCGACCTGGATGCGGCCAGCAGCAACGTCAGCCTACGGGTCTCTCTCGACCTGCCCGACGGAGTTTCTGTGGCCGGTCAGCAGACGGTGCTCGTCCAGGCGGCCATTTCAGCAATACAAAGCAGCTTCACGCTTTCCGGCCAGAAGGTGGAGGTGACCGGCTTGCCAGCAGGCTTGCAGGCCCAGATCTCGCCCGCCGCCGTGGATGTGATTCTTTCCGGACCCTTGCCCACGCTTGATGATTCTCAGGCGGCAGGATGTACAGGTGAAACTGGATGTAACAGGCCTCGCGCCCGGATCCTACCAACTCACGCCGATCGTACAGGTCTTGGCGTCCAATGTAAGCGTTGAGTCCCTGCTGCCAGGTACGGTGGAGGTGATTCTCTCGCCGGCAGCCGGACCGACCACTCAACCGTGATTGCTCATTCCTGTCGAAGGCCCCTGCGTGGCATCGACAGTGCCGAGGCCTTGAAACAAATGGTCTGTCATGCAGGATGGCCTGACCGACCGCGCAGGGCCGGAAGCCAGCCTTTGGAGCACAAAGCATGCCAAAGCCCGTCGTAGCCCTGGTGGGAAGGCCCAATGTCGGGAAGAGCACGCTTTTTAACAGGCTCGTCGGCCAGCGCCTTTCGATCATTGATGACGTTCCCGGCACGACGCGTGATCGGATTTATGCGGAGTGCACCTGGAATGGCCGCGTGTTCGGCATTGTGGATACGGGCGGTATCGATCCCACGCATGGAGGGCGCACCGCCTTATCGATCGGCTCCTCCGAGTTCATCCAGGAGATCAAGGCGCAAGCGCTCGTTGCCGTACAGGAGTCCGACGCGGTTCTATTTCTCACAGACGGTCAGGAAGGTATCACCGAGCCGGATCGAGAGGTTGCCGAAACGCTCCGGCGCCACCAGATCCGGCAGGCAGACGGGACAGTGAAACCCCCGATCCTGGTCGTGGTCAACAAGTGCGAGACCCCCACTCGCCGCGCCGGCGCCAGCGAGTTCTATGAGCTTGGCCTTGGGGATCCGAACCCGGTGTCGGCCCTCCATGGTACCGACGTGGGGGATTTGTTGGATGCCCTCGTCGCCGGCCTACCCGAAGGCCATGAAGAAGAAGATGAATCCATCAAGATCGCGATCGTCGGTAAGCCGAACTCGGGGAAATCCAGTCTGCTCAACAGGCTCGTTGGTGGGGAGCGGGCCATCGTAAGTTCCACCGCAGGCACGACACGTGACGCGATCGACACCAAGATTGAGGTTGGAGGCCTGCCGCTCACGTTAATCGACACCGCCGGCATCCGTCGCCGGGGGCGAATTGAGAGCGGCGTGGAATACTACAGCGTCTTGCGTTCGTTCATGGCTATCGAACGCGCCGACGTCGTGCTGCTTTTGATCGATGCGACCGTGGGGATCACCGCCCAGGATGCCCACATCGCCGGATTCATTCTGGACGCCTCCAAGTCCTGCGTCCTCTTGGTGAACAAGTGGGACACGATCGAAGGTGGGCCCGAGTCAGTGGAGCAGTACACAGCCAAGATCCGCTCCGACCTGAAGTTCATGCCCTACGCACCCTTGCTCTTCATCTCGGCAAAGACAGGTCAACGTGTGGATCAAGTGCTTCCGCTGGCCTTGCGGGTTCAGGAGGAGCGTCTGGTGCGGCTCCCCACGTCTAAGATCAACCGGATCCTGGTAGATGCCCAGGATCGTCAGGCGGCGCCTGCGCGAGCTGGACGCCAACTCAAGATCTTCTACGGGACGCAGGTGCGTTCGGAACCTCCAACATTCCTTATCTACGTCAACGATCCTTCGTTGATGCACTTCAGCTACAGGCGCTTCCTGGAGAACCGGTTGAGGGAGGAATATGGCTTCTTGGGTACACCGATCAGGATTGTAGCCAAAGGCCGAAGAGAGAAGTAGCAATCGCCGCAGCACCTCTACCCACCCGGTTGAGCTAGGAGCACTAGCACCAAACGAAAAGGTGCGAGCGGCTTTTGCCGCTCGCACCTTCTGACTAAGATGCCCTGAGGGCGATAATCAAGGAGTGATGGTCACCTCATTGACTACCCAGCTTGGGTCCGTGCCACCGTTGTCAGAGAAGGTGAGCTCCAGGTAGCCGGTAGTTATGTTGACGCTGAAGGTATTGGTCGCAAATGCACCGATCGCGGTATCCACGTCGGGTAGCTCCGTCACACCGTTCGCCTGTACCACCATGTTATCGTGAAGATAATCTTGGTCACCCATCGTTACGGTCACTGTGTAGCTGCCATTCGTAAGGGCTACCTTGAATGTTCCGGGATTCGAACTGTACACAAAATCCTCGCGCCGATTGTTCGGAGCGCCCCGATCCGCCGAAGCCAGGCTGGACGTGTCGTTCCATCCGTACGTCCATCCGTAGCTGCCGGCTCCATAGGCGTCCGACTCACTCACCCTCGCATAACCTGCCGCCAACGGTGACGTGTGCGTACCGAAGTCAAACTGGAAGCTGCTCGGAGGCGGAGGTGGCGGAGGCGATGCTGTGGGAGTGATGGTCACCTCATTGACTACCCAGCTCGGGTCCGTGCCACCGTTGTCAGAGAAGGTGAGCTCCAGGTAGCCGGTAGTTATGTTGACGCTGAAGGTATTGGTCGCAAATGCACCGATCGCGGTATCCACGTCGGGTAGCTCCGTCACACCGTTCGCCTGTACCACCATGTTATCGTGAAGATAATCTTGGTCACCCATCGTTACGGTCACTGTGTAGCTGCCATTCGTAAGGGCTACCTTGAATGTTCCGGGATTCGAACTGTACACAAAATCCTCGCGCCGATTGTTCGGAGCGCCCCGATCCGCCGAAGCCAGGCTGGACGTGTCGTTCCATCCGTACGTCCATCCGTAGCTGCCGGCTCCATAGGCGTCCGACTCACTCACCCTCGCATAACCTGCCGCCAACGGTGACGTGTGCGTACCGAAGTCAAACTGGAAGCTGCTCGGAGGCAATGGCGATCCGGAGACCTGGATTTGAACGTACCAGGACTTACTCCCGTCCGCACCAATTCCAAACTTTACGCCGCTTGCGTTCTCGAACTTCCAGAAGCCGTTGTAGGTGCCTGGCGAGGCAGGCGCCGTGAGATTGACGCTGACGTCGATGGTGCCGCCAGGCGGGACGCTCGCGGGCAGATTCGTTGAGCTTGGGCCACCCATCTGCTCGCCCGAGATGAAGTCCAACTTATAGGATGTGGTCCACGTGCAGGTGCCGACATTCTTCAGGCGCCACGTCTTGACAAAGGCTTCGCCCGGAGCGAAGACTGTGCCATCCGGGACGGTCACATCAGCTACGAATGCAGCCCGGTCGCAGCCTGTCGCCGGCGGAGGCCCGTATGAAGGAAGGACCGTCAGGGCATTAACTACCCAGGTCGGATCCGTTCCACCACCGGCGTCCGAAAACTCCAGATCGAGGCGCCCCGTGGTTATGCTAACGTTGAAAGTATTGGTCGCAAAGGCTCCGACCGCCGTGTCCACGTCGGCAAGCATGGTCGCCCCGTTGGCTTTGACCACCATGTTGTCGTGGGCAAAATCATTGTCACCCATGATTGCCGTCACCGCATAGTCCCCGTTCGGGAGATCACTCCTGAACGTCTCGGCGGCCGATGAGCTCAAGACGAAGTCGCGCTGGAGATCGTCTGCCGGTGCGCTTCGATCGCGGGATTCGAGCCCCGTAGTACTCGTCCATCCGGAATTGCCACACGGATAGGTCGAAGGGTTGGGATTTGCCACGCCGGAGTAGGCGGTCGACTCGGTCACCCGCGTATATCCAGCGGCAACCGGCGAGCTGCTGGTGCCGAAATCGAACTTGCAGCCAGTGGGCGCGGGCGGAGGCGAAGGCGGTCCATGGCGGACGATTTGCGGATTCGACCAAACAGCCTTGTCGTCACCGGCAGGGCCAGTGGCCAGGACCGTCAGTATGAACTTCACATCGCGACCGGCCAACGAATCCAAGTCGACGTTCACCCGGTAGTACAAGCCTTCGTACTTCTCCCGGAACGCCCATAGCGTGTAGATCGGGCTATTGCCAATCTGATAGTCCAGGCGGAATGTCACGTAGCAGCCCGTAGCGCCATAGGCGCAGTTTACAGTGGACTGGAATCGGTCACCGTGCTGCACGTGGAACTCGGGATACTTGCCGTGTATATCCCCGTTGAAAATGTTGCGGGGATTCGTGAGCAGGCCACTGCCAGTGTCGTAGGTTCCGTCCTCGAGTCTCGGATTGTCAAGTTTCAGCACGAACCCGCGAGGGTCTCCGTCCGAGCCCGGGCACGGCAGATTGCCCGCCGTGCTGAACCACGAGGCAGAGCAGTAGTTGGTGGCAAAGTCATAGGCTACGTTCGAGGAGCCGCCACCGACATTGATCTCGACCCACCAGGACCTATTCATCGTCGCGCCGATTCCAAATCGAGAACCCGACGCATTCTGCAATTTCCAGTAGCCGATATAGTGGCCGCCGGATGCGGGCGCCGTGAGATTTACCGAGATATCAACCGTCTGTCCCGGCGCCACGGAATTCGGGAGATTCATCGTCGTGGGTCCGCCCATGCTGTTGCCTGAATCGAACACCAGGGCGTATGAGGTAGTCCATGTGCAGAACCCAATATTCTTGATCCGCCAAGTCTTCGTGAAGGCGGTGTTCGCAGCGAAGCTCGTTCCATCGGGAACACTGACATCAGCTACGAATTGGGCCCAATCGCAGGTCGACAGTGCCGCCGCCGATTGTGTCCCAACAACGGCCACCGGCACAAACGACAGCACGAGTGCCACCAACATCAAGGCCAAACCTACAGAAAGCTTAGTTTTCATGACCGTCTCCTTCTTCTCAGGGTCAAAATACCCGCCAACCCTTTAACGACGCCCCAACAGCCGAAGAGTTCCACCGTGTCTGTTCACCACCGTGAAGTGACCTGGGGACTGGGGCCCAATGAGAGGCCGGGCCAGGTACAGCCCGCCCGCTTGCTCGTGCTCCCCGCGGGGCCGCGACGTGTGAACATGCAACCCGGGGTAAAATGGCAGTGTAGCCAACGAATCTAAACGCCATGATTTCTCCTTGTTTCGTCCCGGACATTATATTGGCGAGGCGCCGAGGCGAATATAGCGTTTCCCTGACAATTCCTCAATATCAGAAATGACCGCTTTTGAGCCTCCGGGCTTCTCGGCATGAGCGGGATTCCTTCGATTCTGCATCTGGACCTGGACGCCTTCTTCTGCTCCGTTGAGGAGAACCGCCAACCGGGGCTGCGAGGTCGGGCCTTCGCCGTCGGAGGCCGGGCCGGTGAACGAGGGGTGGTGTCTTCGTGCTCGTATCCGGCACGCCGGTTTGGCGTCAGATCGGCCATGCCCACGGCAAGGGCCCTGCGCCTGTGTCCTGGGCTGATCGTGGTTAGCGGCCACCACCATGTGTACGGTGCAATATCCGGACGGGTGATGGCCAAGATAAGAGATCTCAGCCCACTCGTTGAGCAAATCTCAATCGACGAGGCCTTTGTGGATATCGGGGGCCTGCGCGAGAAACCAGAGGCAATAGCTCGCCGCCTCCAGGCCTCCATCCGCGACGAACTGGGGCTGCCCAGTTCCATCGGAATCGCCTCTAACAAACTCGTGGCGAAAATCGCTACCGAAGTCGGCAAGAAAGCCGCGACGGGCAATCAAGCCCCTTATGCGCTTACGATTGTCCCGCCGCGTGAAGAAGCCGCGTTTCTGGCGCCACTCCCCGTGGAGATGCTCTGGGGCGTGGGCCCAAAGAGCGCCGCCAGACTGGCGGCCTTGGGGATACGCACGATCGGGGACATCGCCAAATGGCCTGAAGGCAATCTGGTGGACTTGTTCGGCGAGAACGGCCGGGACCTCGCCCGGCATGCCCGCGGCGAAGACCCCCGACCGATTTCCACGGCACACGAGGCCAAGAGCATGAGCCAGGAAACGACCTTTGTCCGGGATGTGCGAGACGACGTGACCCTCGAGCGGACGGTGCGCAGGCTTGCCAGTGAAGTCGGCAGATCGCTGCGCCGCTCGAGCCTGGCTGGCAGCACGATCAAGCTGAAAATCCGGTGGCCGGACTTCACGACCTTGACGCGTCAGACGACGCTCCAGCACGCCACTGACGACGAGATCGAGATCGCGAAGGTGGCTCTGGAGCTGATGGGGAGCATCAGGCGACCGGGACGGGCTGTGAGGTTGATCGGCGTGGGCTTGAGCGGCCTGCAGTCCCCCACTCACCAGCTCGGACTCTGGGAGGCGAACTCCGACAAATCAAGGCGTTTGATGTCCGCAATCGACGCTCTTCGCGAGCGGTATGGCGACCACGTAATCCGCCGAGGCGAGCCGTGATGGGCTGCGATGCATGGTGAACCGGCAGCAGAGCGTCTGCAAGCCAACGGGGAAGAACGAATGAAGACTATTGATTTGAAGAAGCAGCTCCGGCACCTCTACTCTGCGTCCGCCCAGCATGTTGAGGCCATTCAGGTTCCATCACTGCAATTTGTGATGATCGATGGGAAGATCGAAGAACTCGGAGGGCCCTTCCACCTCGGCCGGCTTCCAGGCAGCCACCATGGCTATCTACGGCATGGCCTATACCTTGAAGTTCATGATGAAGAAGCGCCCACACGAGGCCGTTGACTATCCTGTCATGGCCCTGGAAGGGCTCTGGTGGGTGGAGGACGGAGTCTTCGATATTGCCACAAAGGATAACTGGCGCTACACCTTGATGATATTGATACCCGACGTGATATCGCCGGACATCTTTGAGGCTGGCCTTGCCGAATTACGGCGCAAGCATGGCGACGATCCCACTTCGCACAGACTGCGGCTCAGGAACTTCGAAGAGGGTCTTTGCACGCAGGTCTTGCACGTCGGCCCGTATGCTGATGAGCCCGCGACCGTCGAGCGCATGGCAGCATTCGCCCACGCGAATGGGTACACGGACCGCGTCGGCGCGGGGGGAAAGCATCACGAGATCTACCTGGGGGATCCGAGGCGCGCCACGCCGGACAAACTGAAGACCATCCTGCGGCATCCCATAAAGAAGGTCAGAAAATGATCAGGACCAGCACGATCTCTTTCCGTTCCGCGGGAAACGCCGACTTTCATGACATCACGGAGGCGCTGCAAGATGCTGTGTCCTCCGGCAGCCTGAGATACGGCACACTCACAGTCTTCTGTCCATCTTCCACCACGGCGGTCACGACGATCGAATACGAGCCTGGCGCCCTTGGCGACTTGCGCCGGCTGTTCGATGAAATCATTCCTCAGGAGCGCGAGTACGGGCACAACGCCCGCTGGGGCGACGGAAACGGCCACAGCCACGTGCGTGCGGCTCTCCTTGGGCCTTCGCTGACCATCCCCGTGGTAAACGGAAAGCTCGCTCTGGGGACATGGCAGCAAGTCGTCCACGTCGACTTTGATAATCGCCCGAGGCATCGCGAGTTGCTGGTGCAGTTGATGGGAGAATAACATGCAATGCTACTATCATCCCGAACGGCAGGCGGTGGGGACTTGCGTCCATTGCCAGCGAGGCATCTGCCCGGAATGCCTCGCGCTCGTCGATGATCGGCTCGCCTGTAAGGGCAGGCACGAATCCCAGCTGCAAGTGGCCAATCAGGTGACGCTGCGCGGAATGGTTCAATTGCAACGAATGGGGGCCGGCTATGTGCGGAACGCGGTCTTCTATGGCCTTGCCGGCGCGCTGTTCACGGGATTCGGGGCTATGGAGTACCGCTTCCTCGGCCTGCAGGCCGTTTTCTTCCTGTTGATCGGCTTGTTCCTGCTCTATGCGGCGGTCGCCAATCTCGTGGAGAGCCGCAAATACAAGTAGCCAGTGCAACCTGGACCCGGTGACAATCGTATGCATGAATGATATGACCGGGAGAAAACCATGGACACAAATGTACGGCGACTTTACAGAAGCGCCAGCAACCGCATGATTGCGGGCGTCTGCGCCGGGATCGGAGCCTACGCCACCGTTGATCCCACGATCGTTCGGCTTATGGCCGTTCTGCTTCTCTTCCTCAGCGGGGGTGGGACGATCATCGCCTATCTGATCATGGCGTTAGTCATTCCTGAGGAGCCCACGGCGCAGGTATATTGACGGTTGACGGTCGTCGCTGAACGGCCGCAAATCCACCACCTATTGCGCCAGGGAGAGGAAGACGTCCTCCAACGTCGGTTCAGCCTGCGCGATGGCGGAGACACGCACGCCGAGCTGCTTCAGCCCGCTCCGCAGGTTCTTCTGAGTAAGCCGAGCCTCCGTGATGGTCCGAATGTGATCGCCGGCGAGACTGACCCGAAGTACACCGTCAAGGCTGTTGAGTGCCGCCAGGCCCGCCTGCAGCGGCTCTACAGAGAGTTCCCAGATCAAGCCGGGGACAAAGTCTCGTTTGAGCGTTGCTGGCGTATCCATCGCCAGGAGCCGACCGTCACGCATGATACCCACGCGTTCACAGTACTCGGCCTCGTCCATGTAGTGGGTCGTCACCAGCACCGTAACTCCGGTCTCAGTCAGGTCATATATGAGATCCCAGAAAGCCCGGCGGGCCGTTGGATCGACGCCGCTCGTGGGTTCGTCAAGGAAGAGAAGTTCGGGATGGTGCACGAGGGCGATCCCAAGGGCGAGGCGCTGCCGCCAACCCGCCGAAAGCGACCCGGTAAGGCTCGCGCCGTGGACTCCCAGGCCCACCTGTTCCAGCGTCTCCCGCACGCGTTCTCGACTACCGATCCCATAAACTCCTGCGTAGAAGACCAGATTCTCCAGCACCGTAAGGTCGTCGTACAACGCGAATTTTTGTGACATGTACCCGGCGCGCGAGCGCACCGCCGCCGATTCCCGGAAAGCATCGTAACCCAAAACAATCGCCTTGCCCTCCGTGGGTTTCAACAGCCCGAGGAGCATACGAATAGTGGTGGTCTTCCCGGAGCCATTGGGACCCAGGTAGCCCACCACCTGGCCTCGGCCCACGTCAAAGGTCACGTGATCCACAGCAACAAAGTCGCCGAATCGGCGCGTGAGCCCCTCAACCAGTATGACAGGATCACTCATACGCGCGCTCTGAAAGGAAGATGAACACGTCCTCCAGCAGGGGTGGAATCAATCGGAGGTGCTCCACACTGCCTCCGCCGGCGACGATGTCTTGTTGCAGGGCCTCTATCCGGCGCTCTGTTGCCCGCTCTTTCATGCGCAAGTGCAGGCGATCCCCAAACGCACGCACGGCGTCGACCGCCTCGTTGCCCTCCGCAAGCCTGCGCAGCAGACGGGTCGGCCCGCCTCGCAGCTCAAGGATGCGTCCCTTGAGTTGATCGCGCAGTCTTGAGGGGCTGTCCTCTGCAATCAGCTTTCCCTGGCGCATGAAACCGACGCGGTGACAGCGAGCAGCCTCGTCCATGTAAGGAGTGGAGAGCAAGACAGCGACTCTGTTGCCGGTTCCAGGCGCCTGCGCGGCATCGGCTTGGGCGGCTGACGCAGGGACCGTGGCAACGAGGGCAATCAGCAATTGCCAGAAGTCCTGCCGCGTAACAGGATCTACGCCTGTTGTGGGTTCATCCAGAAGCAGCACTCGAGGCCGCGTGACCAGAGCCGTAGCCAGCCCCAACTTCTGCCGCATGCCGCCGGAGAGTTGACCTGCCCGTCGATCCTTGAACTGCGCCAAGCCAACAAATTCCAGGATCTCCATGCATCTTGGTCTCCATGCCTCTGCCCGCAAGCCCCGAACTTCGGCAAAGAAGCGGATGTTTTCCAGGACAGTCAGATCCTCGTATAGGGAGAAGCGCTGAGAAAGATAGCCAATCTGCGCCCTACCGTCCTCAGGCGTGCGTGCCATGTCAATTCCGGCGACTTGGCACTCTCCGGCATCCGGCTTGATTGCCCCCACAATCAATCGCATGGTCGTGGTCTTACCTGCCCCGTCTGAGCCCACCAATCCATAGATCTCACCGGCTCCTACACGGAGGTTCACGCCATCGACTGCACGGATATCGCCAAATGATTTCCGGAGGTCGCGTGCCTCGATCATGGCTGGGGCTAAGGAGGCGGCTGGTTTGGGCGGATGGTCGTGAGGCCCGCCCGCTGGCAAGCGGCGCGAGCCAGTCTCCTGCTTCATGCTCACTTGGTGGCGAAGGTCACGTCGGCGGGCATGCCGGGTTTGAGCTTGCCCTGCGTGTCCGTCACCGTCAGTTTGATCGCGTACACCGTCGAGCTGCGCCCCTCCACCGTCTGCACGTTGCGCGGCGTGAATTCCGCCTGATCCGAAATGTACGTCACATCCGCCGTGAAGGTCTGCTCCGGGAACGAATCCACCTTGACGCTCGCCTGCTGCCCCAGGTGAATCTCCCCGTAGCGATCCTCCGGCACGTACACCGTGATCGTCAGCTGGCTGATGTCTCCCATCGTCAACGCCGCCGCCCCCGGCTGCACGTACTCCCCCGGCTCCACGCTGCGCGTCAGGATCACTCCATCCCTCGGCGCATACACCGTCAGCTTCCCCAGCTGGGCGCCCAGCAGGTCCAGGTTGGCTTGCGCCTCCGCCACCGCTTTCTGGCTTTGATCGTAGGCGGCTTGCCCCTGGTCCACCGCCCCTTGCGCCGCTACCACGCTCGCCGATTGATCGTCGATCTGCAATTCCTGCAACCGCTGCAGCGCCGCATAGTACGCCTCTTGCGCCACCTGCACCTCCGCCCGCGCCTGCAGGATCGCATCCGCTTCCTTCGTGCTCAGCAGCGCATCGTACGCATTCTGCGCATCCGTCAGTTCCGCCTTGGCCGCATCGAACTGCGTCTGGCTCACGTCCGTCAGGTACGCATCCCCCGTGCACCCGTAGTACACGTTCACCAGCTTCTGGTTCTGAAGCACGTAGTTGTCATTCGTCCCGCAGTGCGTGCTGTTGTAGCGCCCCTGCGGCGCTTTCGCATCGTTCGAGTTCTGCGCCCGCGCATCCACGTCCTTCGTCACCTGGTAGGTCACCCGCGCCGTCAGCAGCCGCTGCTCCACCGCCAGAAAGTCCGCCTCCCCCACCGACGCCGACACCGTCGCCAGGTTGCCCTTCGCATCGTCCCACGCACTCTGCGCCGCATCCACCTGCGCCTGCATCGCCTCGATCTGCTCCGAGCGCGCAAAGTACCAGTTCGGCTGGTCAAACTGCTGCTGCTGCTTCGAGAACCAGTCCTGCAGCCGCGTCGCCTTCCCCGCCGCCAGCGCCGCCTCCAGCGCCTGCTGGTACTGCGCTTTCGCAATCGCCAGCGAATTCGCCGACGTCACGCTCGCCGCCTGCGCCGACGCCAATCCCGCCGCCGCCACCTTCTGTTGTTCCTCCAGCAGCGCCCCGTCCAATACCAGCAATTTGTCCCCCGCCTTCACACTCTGGCCTTCGTCCACCAGCACCTGCAGCACTCGCCCGCTCAGTTCCGGCGAGATGTTCACGCTCACCGTTTCGATCGTCCCCGAAGCTTTCAGCGCCGTGCTCGCCGTCCCTCCCAGCGCCCGCACCCCGTAGTAGCCCGCGATCGCCAGCACCACTACCACCACCACAATCACTGCCCTTGTCGGTATTCGTCTCTTCATTTCCTTCTCCTTCTTCCTATCCGCGGCCCCTAGTCCAACCGCTTCCGAAAACGGGCGGCGGCAGCACCCATGATGAGAACAGCGAACAACGCCAACGCCAGGGTCTCCGGTTGCAGCGAACCAATTCCAACACCCTTGATTAACAGAGATCGCACAATCACCAGGTAGTAGCGCAGCGGAATCAGGTAAGAGACCAGCTGGAGAAACTGCGGCATGGCATCGATCGGAAAGAAGAACCCGGATAGGAACACGCTTGGCAGCAGCGTCATCATCACTGCCAGCATCGCCTCCTGTTGCGTGTTCGCCAGGGTTGAAGCGAACAGCCCGATGCCCAGACCGGAGAGCACAAAGAGCCCAGAGAGAAGAAACACCAGGCCAAGATCTCCCCGGATCGGTACCTTGAACCACCAGTGGCCGATGACAAGCACTTCCAGAACGTCCACGAAAGCAAGGAGCGCGTACGGAAGAATCTTGCCGACAATCAATTCCCAGCTGCGGATCGGCGTCACGATCAATTGCTCGATGGTCCCCCGCTCACGCTCTCGAACCACGGCCGTCGCCGTCAGTATTGCTGTGATGAATGACAGTATCATCCCCATCACGCCCGGGATGTTGAAATATGCGGAGATCAAGTCGGGGTTGTACCAGACCTGCGTCCGCAATTCCAGTGGCGGCTTGCCCAATGCCGCCTGGCTTGAAAGGGCTCCCTGCTGCGTCACAATCGTCGTCGCATACGATTGGCCGATCAGGCGGGCAGCAGACAATGCCGTTCCACCGACGGTAGCATCTGAACCGTCCAGCACCACCGAGACCTGCGCGGTACGTTCCGCGAGCTGGCGGTCATAATCCGGCGGTATCACAAGCGCCGCACGCGCCAGCCCCTTTTCGATCAAGACCCTGTACTCGTCCTCGGATCCTACGGAGTAGCTGATGCGAAAATAGTCCGCCGCCCGGAATGCATCCAGCAGGGCACGTGACTGCGGGGTGCGAGATTGATCCCACACTGCCAGTGAGATATTCTTCACATCGGTCGTGGCCGCGTAACCCAGCAAGAACAACTGCATGATCGGCATGATGATGATGAGCATAAGCGTTCGGGTATCGCGCCGAATCTGGATGAACTCCTTTCGGATGATTGACAGAAGCCGCAAACTCATCGATGGTTCTCCTGGAGAACGCCATACAGGAAAATATCCACAAAGTGATCGATGGCATGGCGCGACATTTCCGGCGGCATCGCCTGGCCCAGCAGGATGTCCGTGATGTAGTACGAAAAGAACATGCCCAGGAATGCGCGCGCCAGGACAAGTGGAGGCAGCGGCCGCAGCCTGCCAGGCGTGATTGTCATCCGCTTCGAAAGCGGCGCGACCAGGGGCATGAACTTCTGAAAAAGGATGGGCACATGCCGGGCCTTGAATTCAACGATTTCGATCAGCATCAGGTTCAGAAAGTCCGGATGGCGACCAAGCTGCTCGACAAGAGTGTGGGCGGCATTTCGTACGTAGGATTCGACGGTGTTCCCTTCCACGGAGCTCAACACCGGAATGATTGTCAGAAATGGATGGCGCTCCTCGATGGTGGCTTTGAATATCGCTTCCTTTGAGGAAAAGTGATTGTAGATTCCACCGAGCGCCAGATGCGAGCGTAATGCAATGTCACGCATCGACGTGGCTGCATAGCCCTGTTTTACAAACAAGCTGTACGCCGCGTCCAAAATGGCGCTTTTCGTGCGCTCGCCGCGTGAGAGCAATGCCTCTCCACTAGTGGGTTTCATAATAAGTGAACGAACGTTCGTTTCTATTATGCCACGCACGCCACACCCTTGTCAAGGCAGCCCATTAAGCCCGGCCATTCTCGGCCGCGGGGGCACCAAGCCCACGGAAGGCGGCACGTGGCGACGCGAGAGCTTGAGTGTTTGAGCCCGGGGCACGGTTGCGAGGGTGGCTCACTATTCTTCCAGGAACTGGCGGTTGGCGAGAAAGCGGCCCTCTGCAGCTCGGGGCGGTGCGAGAAAATGAAGACGGATGGGTGTCACCCATCCGTCTAAGTGTCTTGCACATGGCAAGTGAAGGAGCGGAGCCGCTGGTTGTCGCCCAGCGAGCCTCTGGCGCAAAACCAAGGTTTCGCCCAGTGTTATTGGACTCCGGTCCCTCCGTCGGTGTGTATCTCAGGCGGTGTGTCGATAGCGCACCTCCTTTCCCATTCTTATTAGATGTTACACCAAATCGCTGAGTTCCACATTAATACCCGGCGCGCCAGCCGAGGAACCAGTAGGCCAACTCGTGATGCAGCGGGTACAGGGGCAGGAGGTCAATTCGATAGCCTTTCCCGGCATACGAGCGCATAAGCTGGCGCGCCGTGCGCAACACCGATCGGTCCCAGCTCAACGGAAGAACCATCAGCCTGGCAATGGCAGCGCTGCGATCGGGAGCTTCCCGATACGGCCCATTCACGGATTCCAGGAACTTGAACTGATGTTGCCAAGCATCCAATTCACCGTATACCGACAGCGCCGTCAGCCAGCCCTGTTGGAGATGCCGCACCTCGTGGACCACAAGGCTCATGGGGTACGCCGAGTCCGGTCGCCCGTCAACGTACCGAGGATGCAGCTCTATCCCCCTCCCCACTGTCCAACGCGCGCCTGCCGATTGCCGCCGGACTTCGATACTGATCCGATGATCCCTAATGTAGCTGACTGTCGCTTGACCAACCAGTCCGGTCTCCCGCAGCTTTGCCAGCAATTGACCGACCCAATCGGCGGCCGCAGGCAGACTTGGGCTAGGGCTTCGCGAGGGCCGCATCCCCAAGCCGCAGCAAGTATGTAACCAGCGGTCCGACGCCCGAGTCGGCCAAGTTGGTGTCATCGAGGGTAATGTGGACGCTTCGAGCGTCGGAAACGAGGTCGAGGTCGTACCGGAAGCAGTCGGCGCAGTTTGAACTCTTGTGGCACTACTTGCGCAGAAACTGCGTCATCACACATGCGCCTGAGTTCCGCCGCAAACTCGGCAGATAACTGAGTAATGACCCGTTTCCCGGACCGTTGGTCCGCTGCTATCAGTTGACCATCGCTCATCGCCTGAACTATCCGATCAACACCTACAAATCCACCTGACTGTCTGAGTATGATCGTCCAACCAAGTGCGTTCGTCGACGTCGCCAGCACGTGTGGCGCGGCCGGTTTCGGGCCAGCGCACGCTCCCAGGAATATGAGTAGTAAGGCCCCGCACAGAAGAAGTCGATTGTGCCACATACAGGCTCCGCGACAGCTAGTATACACGGACGGAGAGCTCACGGCCTTTCCCAGGGCCACTCCCTGGCGGCTTTGTGTGTCTGATAGGCCTTGAGAGATACGACTGGTAGAATTCGCACATGCGAAAAGTCGCTATTCTCGGGATAGGGCAGACGGTCGTCGGTGAGCACTGGGACAAGTCCCTGCGAGAAATCGGGGGCGAGGCGGCATTTGCCGCCATGCAGGATGCCGGCATCGAAAAGGTGGATTCTCTCTACGTCGGGAACATGCTTTCCCCGCTGGTAGATGGCCAAAACCAGCTGGGGGCCTTCTTCGCCGATTGGATCGGCATGTGGCATCAGGAGGCCGTCAAACTGGAGGCCGCCTGTGCCTCCGGAGCAGCCGCCTTTAGGGCGGGCCTCATGGCCGTGGCATCCGGCGAGATCGAGTCCGCCCTGGTGGTCGGTGTGGAGAAGATGACCGACAAGGCGGGCCACGATGTGACGGCTGCGCTCGCCACCGCGGCCGACGCAGATTACGAGGCTGAACAAGGCGTATCTTTTGTAGGCTTGAATGCACTGATTATGCAGCGCTATATGTTCGAGTTCGGGTGGAAGCACGGTGATTTTGCGGCATTTTCGATCAACGCCCATGCCAATGCGACCCATAATCCGTTCGCCCGCTTGCCGCGAAAAGATCAGCTCCGATCGATTTGACAAGGCTCCGATGATTGCGACCCCGATCAACCTGCTGGATGCATCGCCCATCGGCGACGGCGCCGCCGCAGCTGTACTGGTGCCCGCCGAGCATCTCGCCCCCAACCCTCGCCGGCCGCGTATTCTGGTCTCGGCCTCGGCCTCCGCGACGGACACGATTGCCGTTCATTCGCGCAAGGACCCGCTCTTTCTGGCGGCCGCGGCCCGGTCAGCCCGGCAATGCTATGCCATGGCAGGCGTGGAGCCACGCGAAATCGATGTATTCGAGCTCCATGATGCATTTTCGATCATGTCGGCCCTTTCCCTCGAGGCTTGCGGATTCGCCGACCGGGGGCAGGGAGTCCGCCTGGCACTGGACGGCGACATCGCCATCTCCGGCCGGGTACCCATCTGCACGCGCGGCGGCCTGAAGGCCCGCGGACATCCCGTGGGTGCCACCGGTATGTATCAGATATTGGAAGTCGTGCAACAACTGCGCGCCGAATGTCAGGAAACTCAAGTGGAGGGGGCTTCCGTCGGTATGGCTCAGAACATCGGTGGCAGCGGAGCCACAGTCTTAACGCACATTCTAAAGTCCAGCTAACAAGCGCCGCCGCGCTCGACGCTACAATCGCTTGTCGGTGGTTCCCGCTATCGCAGCCGCTCAGGGCTTATCGCCGTGCCCGGCTACGGCCCATCTACCCCGGGCGCCCATCACCGTGGGTTCGACCGGGTACTTCCCTCTGGCCGGAAACTACCAGCTCTAATCGTTCGTGTACAATCGCACCGTGCGTAATTTCCTTCGCTGGCTCGTACGAAGATTGATCGATCTAATTGCCAGGGTGGAGATCGTCGGCTACGAGAACGTCCCGCAAGCCGGGGCATTTGTAATTGCCACAAATCACCTGGGTATGATTGACTCGCTTCTCCTCTTTTACGCCCTCGACCGCTGGGACGTGTTTATCCCCGTGGCGGAGAAGTGGGAACAAAATGCCTTTCTCCGCTGGCTCGGCAAGTACTTGAACTTCGTCTTCATCGACCGGTTCAACCCCGACATTGCGGCTATGCGCAAGATAATCGGGTTGATGCAACAGGGCTACGTCCTTGTGATCGCACCGGAGGGAACGCGTTCGCGCGTGGGCTCCATGCGTGAGGGCAAGCCTGGAGTGAGCTATCTGGCCGCAAAACTGCAGCGGCCGATCGTTCCGATAGGGTTGGCAGGAACGGAGGACCGGACAATCCTCCAAAATCTCCGCGGCTTGCGCAAATCACCAATCTTCGTGCACGCCGGCAGGCCGTTCTCCCTTCCCCCTTTGAGGGCCAAAGACAGGGCCGCGGCGCTGCGAGCAGAAACCGACGAAATAATGTGCCGCATCGCAGCCCTCATCCCGGAAAGGTATCGCGGCGTGTATTCTGATCACCCGCGCCTGAAGCAGCTGTTGAGCGCGCCGCCGCCTTCGCCCACGGCCGCGATGACCCAAGCCGATCAGAGAATGTCGCCCGTGCGCCGCTCCAAATAGCGTCCGCCCCCCCGGCGACCGAGCCACGCCTCACCGTCCACGATAAGCTGGCCGCGGAGGAAGACTTTCTCAGGGTATCCCACCAGTTCCCAGTTCTCGTACAGGTTGTAGTCGGTCCGCTGCTGCGACATTGCCACCCCATAGCTTACCTTTCGATCCGGATCCCAGATCACCAGATCGGCATCCGAGCCGGGCAACAACGCCCCTTTTCGTGGATAGAGCCCGAAGATGCGCGCAGGACTTGTGCTGGTTAGCGCAACAAATTGATTTGCACTGATCCTGCCAGCACGAACTCCGTAGGTCCACAGGATCGGCAGACGGTCCTGTACCCCGGGCAATCCGTTTGGAATCTTCGTGAAGTCTTCGCGGCCGAGTTCCTTGCCGGGTATCTGCACCGGTTGACCTTCATACACGATCGGCTGGCTGCCGTCGAAGAAAAATGCACAGTGGTCGGTACCGATAGTCTGGACGGTCCCGTCCTTCAGGCCCGACCAGAGCCGGGCATTGTCCGCTTCGCTGCGCATCGGAGGAGAGCAGACCCACTTGGCACCATCGGGACGGCGAAGAGCATCCAAGGTAAAGAAGAGGTACTGAGGGCAGGTCTCGCCCATGACCTTCGTCCCGCGCTCGCGCCCGTAGCGGAGCATGTCCACTTCGCCGCCCATGTTCATGTGTACGATGTAAACCGGTGCATCGGCTTCGTGAGCCATTGCCACGAGTCGCAATGTGGCCTCCACCGCCCCCCACCCCGGACGCGTCAGTGCATGCCATTCCGCCGCTGTGTGCCCTGCTGCCAGTGCTTCGGGCACCAGCACGTCAATCACATCGCCGTTCTCGCAATGGGCCATCACCAACATCCCGTTATCGCGTGCGACCCGCAGCGCGCGGAAAATACTGCCATCATCCAGGCGCAGGCGACCGTTGTACGCGGTGAAGACCTTTAGGGTCGTGATTCCCAAGTCCTTCAACAAAGGAATCTCCGCCTGAATGCGATCGTCGAACCTGGTCAGATTCATGTGGAATGAGTAGTCCACCGCGGCCTTTTCTGTCTTCCTCCTCCACTTCTCTACCGACTCCGTCATCGTAGGAGAATCGAAGGGCACAAAGTCGATCACGGTGGTTGTGCCACCAAAGGCTGCCGCCTTGTGACCGGTGTAATGGTCATCCGATGAAACCGTTCCAAACATCGGCAGATCGAAGTGCGTGTGCGGATCCACCCCGCCGGGCATCAGAAGTTTCCCCGTCGCATCTATCACCAGGTCCGGCCGCGCCTGCAAACCTTGGCCGAGCCGGGAGATCTTCTCGCCCTCGATCAGAATGTCCGATTGAAATGTCTCTGCAGCCGTAACCAGCGTGCCATTTTTGATAAGGGTGCTCATGCCTGCTCCTAAAGCCGCCAGAACACAACCATGCCGATCAGAAGCATGACGAAGCTGACGACCGTCAATGGCCATCCGTTGCGCACGAAATCTCCAAATGTGTAATTTCCTGGTGCGATCATGAGAATGTTGACCGGATGTGCAAGTGGTGTGAAGAACGAGGCGGAACATCCGATGGCAGTTGCCACGGCAATGGCCTGAGGGCTCACCCCCATCTGGATGGCCGCGCTGATGGTTACCGGGCCGGTGACCAGCGCCGCCACTTGGCCCCCCATGAGTTGCGTTAGAAGGGCTGTGAGTATATAGGCGCCTGCAGCCAGCCCAAGGCCTCCAAACGGCGTCACCGCCCTCAGGACGCCGTTCCCCAGCAGGTCCGCCAGGTGCGTTTGCACCATCGCGTCGCTGACCACATACATGCCCGCGATCAGGAAGATTGCCTGCCATTCCACCGAGGCATAAGCTTCTTCCATTGTCAGGCGACGTGCCAGGAGAGCCACTACGGCCCCGGCGAGCATGGCCAGATAGACGGGCACCCCGGCAATGGAGGCCGCAATCGCCGCGCCGACGATCAGGATGGCGGAAAGCGCCAACCGCGCATCGACAGGCAGGTCGCTCAAGTTGGGCTCGAATACGATGAAATCAGCACCGCGATGCAAGTTACGGACTTGCTGAACTCGGTCCGATGAGTAGAAGCGAGTCACCGGCTTCCAGGGGAATATCGGCGATGTCCGTACGAAAGCTTCGCTGCCGCCTCAGTAGGGCTACCGCCACGAACCCGTATTGACCTCGAAAATTGACCTGTCGCAAAGTCTTTCCGAGGGCCCCGGAACGCGGTGCGGGAATTACCTCTGTGAGCGTCAGCCCAAATGTTGTGAGCGGGTGGGTCTCCGGTCGCAATTGCAGCCCAAATTCAGTCAACCGGCGGACGCGTTCCTCGCGGCCCACGATCAGGAGGAGATCCCCTGATACTATCGTTTCGGATTGCGTTGGTATGAAGAAGGCATCGCGCCCGCGGCGCAGCGCCGCGACCACCACGCCCAGTTTCTCGCCGATGCCACAACTCCGGAGGGAGAGTCCGACGAGGCCTGAACTTCTCTGGACGCGGGCTTCCCATACTCGATCGCTGAGGTTGTATAGCTCTTCAAGCTCGCTGCCCGTTAGCCGCGCGAGACTTCTGTTCTTCGGTTGGCCGCCGATCGGGAAGCAGCCGTTTGCCGAACAGACCCAGAAAAACCAGGCCGGCCGCGACGATCAGGCCGCCGGTCGGCGTGAAGTCCAGGATACTCAAAGCGGACTGCGCCGGCTGCGCACTCTGCAGCAGCGCGCTCACGATGATATTTGCCGAGGTGAAGTAGGTGGCCGTCCCGCCGAGGAGGCTTCCGTATGCCACCGGGATGAGCAGTCTGCTGGGATTACGCCGCGTTCGACGAGCGGCGTCCATCGCGATCGGCAACACGAGGGCGCCGGCCGCCAGATTGTTCATGAATAGCGAAAGGAAAGCCGTCGTCCCTGCCAGCAGAACGATGAGCCGCCCTTCGTCCATCCCTCCCAATTTGACTACACGCTGCGCGATCCAACGTGTCACACCGCTCTTCTCGAGCACCCGAGTCAGGACAAAGAGGGAGATCAGGATAAGGATAATTGGCTGGCTGAATCCCCCAAGTACCTTGCCAACGGCCAGTCGATTCCCCTGTACGCCGAGTATGCCTAACCCCGCAAGCTGGAGGATTCCGAGCAAGACCGCCATAAGCATGGCGGCCAAGTCGATCCTCAAGCGGTTCGTAGCCACAAACGCCAATGGCACTAAAACCACAACTATCAAAGTCCATTGTGTCGCGGTCATGTCACTGGGCAGGTCCTGTCGGATCGCCTGCCGGAGGCTAAACGCCCTTGTTTCACGCTCATCAGCAACCGATGCTGGGCCTTCGGCCTAGTCAAAGTCCGCCGGATCATATCGTTCGGAGCCATCACTGATTTCCAGAAGGGCCATGAGTGCGTCCGGCGACAAGTCCAGATCCTGCGGCGCAGCTTGGTAAAGCTGATCTCCCTGGGCACGATCACGAAGAGAGCGCCAGAGCATTTCACGATCCGCCGAATCCACGACCAGATCGCTGAGACTGCGAGCCTGGAGCAAGTATTCCCCGGTTGTGTACAGGAAGGTGATGCGTCTCCACTTATCGGCCACGATCGAACGGCCCAGAGGCTCTAATGCGCCGAGCTGGATGCGGAAGTACTCTTCACCGGCGCGAGGATGGTCGGCTTCGCCCTTCAGGAGTTCGGAACGCGTGGTCAACTCATATCCCCGTACCGATGCGGTGAGGTCGATGCGCCCTCCCAACTCGCCAAAACTCGCGGGTTGGTAGAATGCCAGCCGATCGACCCCGATTACTTTGGGCGCCGTCCGCAGAGGTATGCGGTACCATCCCAGTAACCTCGCAATCTCGAGATCGCGCGGCGTCGGAACCAGGCAAACCAGGATCAGATCGGTGTTCAGGACGGGCATTTCTTGAGGACAGAATCCGAGAATCACGCGATGACCAAACGGGACCGGGCCAAAAATCTAGTTGGGCAACCCCACTTCCTGGTTGAACTCGATAATGAGATTGTCGATCTCATCCGCCTGCTTCTGGACTGGGCTCCAGTAGTCGGGCTGCGACCACATGGCCAGGATTTCCTCGTAGGTCTTGCCTTGTTGCTCGACCCACGTATAGTACTTCAAGTTATGCACACGCCGCCGATCGGTATAGCGCAACTCCAGCATATTATCCGTCGTCTGCCCGTGTAGGTAGCGGGCAAGATCAGCCGCCGCATCAAACGCCGAGTACTCGCCCAGTTCCATGTGCATCTCGTGTAGGCGCGACCGATACAACTCCATCGAGTTGGTCAGCACCGTGATGATGATGTCATTCTCGTCCATCTCAAAGTACTTCGCGGCCTTGATTGCCGTCAAGACGTTTGAGATGCCCGAAAAACCGAGGAGATCAAGCTGTGAGACCAGCGACTCGGGCACGCCGCGCTCCACCAGGTAGGCGCGACCGTTTTCCTCATTGAACAGTCGAGCCAGATTGACGACTGCATTGTCATCAATGGCGACAACCATGTCTGTGTTCTTCGTGTGGTGGATCCAGGGCACATGCTTGTCGCCGATCCCTTCAATGCGGTGGGCCCCAAAGCCATTTTCAAGCAGGGTCGGGCACTGCAGGGCTTCGCTGGCAATGATCTTGCTGTCCGGAAACAACTGCTTCATGTAGTCGCCGCTGGCAATCGTTCCAGCGGAGCCGGTCGCAGACGCCATCCCCCGATAGCGTCCCTTCTTGCCAAGGACTTCCCGCACCACCTGCTCCATGGCATGACCGGTGACTTCATAGTGCCACATGTAATTCCCAAATTCATCGAACTGATTGAAGATCATCAGGTCCTGGCCCGATGCGCGCAGTTCCTTGCACTTGTCAAAAATCTCCTTGACGTTGGACTCGGAGCCCGGAGTCTTGATCGTCTCACCCGCGATCTTCGAAAGCCACTCGAAACGCTCCTTGCTCATCCCCTCCGGCAAGATGGCAATGGACTCGCATGCAAGAAGCGCGGAATCATAAGCCCCGCCTCTGCAATAGTTTCCCGTGGAGGGCCACACAGCCTTCTGCTTTGTCGGATCAAACTGGCCGGTCACCAGCCGCGGCACCAGACATCCGAAGGCGGCGCCGACCTTGTGGGCGCCAGTCGGAAACCACTTGCCCACCAATGCGATGATGCGAGCCGGAACGCCGGTTAGGCTCGATGGCAATTCAAGGTAGTTGACGCCCCCGAAGCCCCCGCCGGTGGGCTTGGGCTCGTTTCGCCAGGTGATGCGGAACAGGTTGCGCGGATGAAGGTCCCACAGCCCGATTCCTTTCAGCTCCTCTTGCACCTTTGCCGGTACTTTTGAAGGATCCTTCATCTGGGCGTACGTGGGGATTACAATGTTGCGCTCTCTGGCACGCTTGATGGCGTTCTGGCGGCCGACCTTCTCAATCGTCAAATCAATAGTTGTCATGGACACGCTCCAACGTGGAAGATATTAGACGAATCGGATTATATCTCAGGCGGCAAGGACCTTTAGTATTAGTAGTGGAGCCCCCGTGAGAGCCGTGCAGCCAAGCTTCCGCGCTGCAGTATCAGGACTCTTCGGTTGCGCCTGAACCGCCAACCAGCGGGAAACAAGGCTGCCACGTGCACACATGGAAGCCGCCGATGGCTGAGACCGGCGGCTATTTCTTCAGTGCGACGACAAGACCATCGCGTATCGGCAGCAACGATACGATCCAATCGGGATCGCGTGTAATCTCCGCCGTGAACCGGCGCACACCCTCGGTCGCAGGCGTCGTGTCTCCGGCACGGAAGATGCGCCCGCTCCAGAGGATGTTGTCGATAATCAGCACACCACCGCTGCGCAGCCTCTGCTTGATGACCGGGAGGGATGCCGGGTAGTCCTGCTTTTCGATGTCGTTGAAGATGAGGTCAAAGGGGCCAGTCTGTTGTCGGAGGGCCTCAACAGCCTCGGCAACATGGTATTCGACCAGACCATCAAGGCCGAGCCGACGCAGATGTTCCACCGCCCTAGCCGAGAGCTCGGCATCCCAGACAACATGGTGAACGACCCCACCGCCGTTTTCCTTCACCGCCCTGGCAAACCAGGCAGTTGAGTAACCATAGCCCGAGCCCATCTCAAAGACAGACCGTGCGCCCGTCATGCGGGCGATCTGATAGCAGGCATTTCCTGCCGCCGGCCCAATTATGGGGAAGCCGGTTTCCTCAGCGTGTTTCTCCATCGCCTGCATTTCCGGCTCGCGCACCGGAATCAGGCCAGAAAGGTACTCCTGGACCTTGTCATAGCTCAACCCGCTCATCGACTGCTCCGCAAAGACTGGCCGTGGACGTGTATCAATCGCGCGGTCCCTCACGCACTATGTACAGCGGCCTGCCTTTCGCCTCGTCGTACAGCCTGCCGATGTACTCACCAAGAATCCCCAACGAAATCAATTGGATGCCGCCAAGAAAGAGCACAGCGATCAGCGTCGTGGCTTGCCCGGTAAATTGAGGGATGCCCGCCATTCGCAGGTACACCACTACGGGTATCGCAAGTATGGCGAGGCCTGCCGAGAAGAATCCAAAAAATGTAGCAACCTGCAGCGGGAAGTACGAAAAACTTGTGATGGCGTTCAGAGCCAACAGCAGCATGCGCCTGAATGGGTACTTAGTGACGCCCGCGTAGCGTCGGCTGCGCCGATAGGCGACGCCGATTTGGCGAAATCCAACCCAGGCCGACATGCCGCGCGGGAAGCGGTGGCGCTCCCGCATCTGCTTGAGAACATCGACCACTTTGCGATCCATGAGCCGAAAGTCCCCGGAATCCACAGGGATCCTGACATCGGTAATGCGGTAGATCAGCCTGTAGAATAGCGCCGCGGTAAATTTCTTGAACCAGCCCTCGCCCTCCCGTTCGGATCGCACCGCGTACACGACCTCGAAGCCTTCGCGCCATTTGCGCGCCAGTTCTGGTATTGCCTCCGGCGGATCCTGCAAGTCCCCATCGATGGTCACAACCGCATCGCCGCGCGCATAGTCCCATCCGGCCGTGATGGCGATTTGATGCCCGAAGTTGCGGGCGAAGATCACGGGCCGAACATGGCGATCACGCTTCGCAAGCCTGCGTATGACCTCTGTAGAACCGTCGGTGGAACCGTCGTCGACGATGACGAGTTCCCACGGGTCGCTGCCGGCTCCCATGACCTTCTTGATCCGCGTGTAGAGCTCCGGCAGGCTGTCGAGCTCGTTGTAGATGGGGACGACGATCGAGTACGTGACTTTCATGGCTGGCGGTGCAGGAGGGTCCTCAAAGCCGCGATAGTGGGCTCAATCACCGGCGCCTCGCCGGTCGCCAACATCGCGGCTTTGATGTCCTTGAGACCGCTGCCTGTGTTCAGCACCAGGACCGGGTCATCGCTGCGTACCAGGCCTTCCTGAAAGGCCCGAAGAAAACCCGCGTAGGCGGTTGCCCCGGCCGGTTCCGCAAAAATGCCGACGGCTCCCAAGGTTGCCACCGAAGTCAGGATCTCATTGTCCGAGACCACAATGTACGTTCCGCCGGTCTCGCGTGCCGCCCGCAGCGCCCGTACTCCATCCCTTGGCAGGTCAACCGAAATGCTATCGGCGAGGGTTTTGGCGGCCACCGGCACGATCTTCTCGGTATCAGCTCGGAAGGCGTTGGCAATTGCCGCTGATCCCTCCGCCTGCACACCAATCAGACGGGGAATTCGTTCCGTCCAGCCCAGTTCCAACAGGTCCTTGAAACCCTTGTGGAGGCCGGAAATTATGTTTCCATCACCCACAGAAACAAAAACGGTCAGTGGGGCATCCTCTGCGCCGTCACCAATTTCGCGATGCCGGTCTTTGTGGGCTTCCTGCCACCACTCCCAAATCTCAAAGGCGGCTGTCTTCTTGCCCTCCGCCGTAAAGGGGTTGTAACCCGTGTTACGGCAGTACCAGTCGAATTCCTCGGCCGCCTTCACAGTCAGATCAAAGGCATCGTCGTAGGTGCCTTCCACAAGGGCCACCGTGGCGCCATAGATTAGTAGCTGGGCCACCTTCGCAGGCGGCGCCGTTCTGGGCGCCACCACGACGGCCTTCTGGCCCACGGCGGCAGCCATGCCCGCCAGCGCCGCACCGGCATTCCCCGTGGACGCCGTGATGACTACCTCAGCACGGATTTCTCTTGCCCTTGCAACCACCAACGCGCTTGCGCGGTCCTTGAAGGATGCGGTCGGATTCCGGCTTTCATCCTTGAGCCACAGCTGCCGGATGCCGAGTTTTTCCCCAAGGCTCATCAAGCGGTAGACGGGCGTTCCCCCGGCGGCATGCAGCGGGGTTGTGCCGGCAGGGGCCTCCGCTACGGGCAAAAGCGGTAGATATCGCCAGAGAGAAGGATCCGCGCGGGAAACGATATCGGCGGGCTGGTACTTGTCACGCAGTGCGGCAATATCAAGCACCACGTCCAGATTTCCCCCGTCTTTCGGGCACGTGTACGTGACCTCATGTGGGCCGTATTCAGTCTTGCACAGTGAACAGCGATAGCCTAGGTACTTGTCCATCTCGCCCACCCAATTCTACCCTGCCGAGCCCCAAATCCGCCGGTAGGCGCGGCTTGACCCCCCTCTGGGCCCGTGCACCCACATCCAGCCTCCGGCCCGGCCTCCTAGGGTCGCTTTGAAAGCGCTCTGGCGATGAGTTCCTGGTCCACGGGCAGCCTATCTACTCGGACCCCGACGGCGTTGTAGATGGCGTTCGCAATTGCAGGCGCGGTGGGAATGGCGCAAATCTCGCCGACCCCTTTTGCTCCGTAAGGCCCGTCTGCGGTGGCATGCTCCACAACAATGGAAGTAATCTCCGGTGTCATCATGATGCCCGGCATGCGATAGCGGGCGAGATGGTCGGTGACGATCTCCCCGTTTTCGACGAGGAACTCCTCTGTCAGTCCCGTGCCAATGCCCATCATGATGCCGCCTTCGACCTGGCCCTGCAGGCCCACCGGGTTGACAGCCGCACCGACGTCATTTGCGGCGATGACCCTCAACACCTGAACTTCGCCAGTCCGGGTGTTCACCTGAACTTCCACCGCCTGAGCCGCAAAAGAGAACGCGAAATGCATGTCGCCGCCGGCCCCAAGCGGCCGAGTCTCCGGAGCCTCGTACTCATATAGGACTTTGGGCTGTTGGCCCGCAGCCTTCATCTCCTTGGCGATCTCGGCAAAGCTCAGTGACGCACCATTTGCCCGCACCCGGCCATCCACAAATCGCACCTGTTCCGGGGGCACATCGTACTTCTCGGCCAGCGCCACCGATATGGCCTGGCGCAGCGTTTGGGCTGCATGCCTGGATGCATTTCCGGTCATGTAAGTTTGACGCGAAGCGGTGGTCGGTCCGCCGTCCGGGGCAAGATCAGTATCCATTACCAAAACCCGGACTTTCTCGGCGCCCACGCCAAGCTCTTCCGCGACCGTCATTTGCATGACGGCCACCAACCCCTGTCCCATCTCGGCCGACGAACTTCGCACCTCAAACGTGCCGTCATCGTAGAGTTCCACCTCGGCGCCGGCTTTGTCCGGCGCTCCGCCTCCGAGGCCGGTGTTCTTGTATCCCGCGGCGAATCCCCAGGCATGCACGAGGTGCGGAGTCCCGTTTACCGCATGCGGCGCAAAAAGGGAGGCTTCGTTTAGCCCGCACTTGGTGGCCGCCACGCGCAACATCTCAGCCGCCACCTTGTCAATGCATTCCCTCAAGCCCACGGATTCGCGAAGCAGCTGGCCGGTGTTGGTTGTGCTACCCACTTTAAGGGCGTTCATGCGTCGAAGCTGCACGCGGTCCAGCCCAAGCCGCTCCGCCAGCATGTCCATCATCGACTCAACCGCGAAAGCCGACTGCGTAACCCCAAACCCGCGAAACGCGCCGGCCGGGGGATTGTTTGTGTACATCGCATAGCAGTCTGCGCGCACATGCGGGATCTCATAGGGGCCTGCGGAATGCGTCGTGGCTCTGGTCATGACCTTGTCGCCCAGAGACGCATACGCGCCGGTATCACCGTACAACTCTGTTTCCACGGCGTGAAGGCGGCCATCCTTCTTCGCGCCCATCTTGACCCGTATCTGGGTCGCGTGCCGCTTTGGATGAACCAGCATGCTCTCGTGTCGGTCAAAGAGCAACTTGACTGGTCGCTTCGTCGCGATCGCCAGCAGGGCCGCATGGATCTGACCGGCAATGTCTTCCTTGCCGCCAAATCCGCCGCCCATCAGCTGTCCGACTATCCGAATGCGTTCCTCCGGCCAACCCAGTACGCGCGCCACTTGGGTCCGGTCTTGATACGGAATCTGCGATCCCACGTAGATCTCGAGGCGACCGTCTGGGGTCGGCACGGCGACGCTGCATTCCGGCTCCAGGAACGCGTGCTCCTCGATGGGCGTATGAAACGTGTGCTCGATGACAACATCTGATTCTGCAAAGCCCAAATCCATGTCGCCTTTGCGGACTTTGATGTGTTTCAGGAGGTTTCCACCCGCATGCAGTTGCGGGACATCGTCGCGGCGTGCCTGGACGGCGTCAGACACGATCGGCAACGGCTCAAACTCCGCCTCAATTAGAGCAGCCGCCTCGGCTGCGATTTCCGGGCTGTCGGCTGCGACAATTGCCAGGGCGTCGCCAACATATCGAATGCGCTCGCCCAACCCGACCATGACGGGCCAGTCATACACCACGAGGCCGTGATTGCGCTCCCCCGGAATGTCCTTCGCTGTTAGGACGGAAACCACGCCCGGCAACGAGCGGGCTTTTGATACGTCAAGCCTCTTGAGGAGAGCGTGCGGCACGAGCGCCCGCCGGACCTTGGCGTGCAACATGCCTTCAAACGTGAGGTCATCGGTGTAAATGGCCCGCCCGTTCGCCTTTTCAATTGCATCTGGCCGCACGTGGGGGCGACCGACCACTCGCCCCGCGTGCCCGGCGTCCGGCACAGTCGCTGTTCGCAAAGGCTTACCGGTACGCATGGACTCGGCTGCTGCGAGAATGGCATTCTCAATTGCCGGATAACCCGCGCATCGGCACAACGTATCCTTGAGCGCCTGCCGTATGTCGTCTCGGCCCGGATCCGGATTGTGTTGAAGGAGTGCGTAGGCCGTCATGATCTGGCCAGGAATGCAGAACCCGCACTGGATCGCTCCAGATTCAACGAAAGCTCGCTGCAAAGGATGTAGTCCGTCACTCGGGGCGCTGCCAGCGACGGCGGCGCTCGACGATGCAAGCCCTTCTATCGTGATGACCTTCTTGCCAGCCGCACGAGCAGCCGGATAGTTGCACGAGAGAACGGCCTCGCCGTCCACCAGCACAGTGCACGACCCGCACTCGGATTCCCCGCAGCCTATCTTGGTTCCAGTCAGCCGCAGCCGATTTCTCAACAGGTCAGCAAGCATCTCCCCGGGCACCACGGGCAAGCTATGGGAACGACCGTTTACCTCTAGAGTCAGCTCATCCATCTCAATCGCCTTTCTTTGCGGCGCCGGTCCAGGCCGCGGTCACCGTCTCCGTGAATAGCCCGTCTACAAGGTGGCGACGGTATTCCGCCGTGGCGCGTCGTGGGCTCGATCGAAAAGCAATGTCGGCCAAGATGGCGCTGAGGGCGGCCTCAAACGTCTCCTTTGAGCCGCGCTGACCCGCCAACTGCTTCTCTGCGGCGAAGGCACGCCACGGCTTCGGTGAGCCGGGACCAACCGCCACGCGGGCAGCCTCAATCACGGCACCCTGGCGCCTCATCCACACGGCCAGGTTAACGATTGGCAGCGCCACGCCCTGCGGTCGCATGATGCGCCTGAAACTGGACGCCTCCTGGGGCTTCGCCGCCGGGATGTGAAATCCAACTATCAATTCGTGCCCGGCCTTCAAAGCCGACTTGCCGGGACCGAGGAAGAGGTCGGCGATGGGGACCAGCGAAGTGCCGGCAGCGCTGGCAATTTCCGACACCGCATCCAGGGCCAGGAGCGCGATGGTGCCGTCGGCCGCGGGTAACGCATGCGCGACGTTTCCCCCCAGGGTCGCCACGTTGCGCACCTGGGGACCGCCAATGAGATCACACGCCTCCACAAGGGCCCTGGCGTGCTCGGCGACCAGGGGGTGCCGGGCGATCTGGCTGAGCGGCGCCGCCGCCCCAACGAACAGGCCGCCGCCGCGCATTTCGACGGCTGTCATCTCGATGACACTCGTCAAATCGACAAGCGTATGCGCGGGGGAATGCCGGCCCTGGGTAAGGTCGATGATCAAGTCCGTCCCACCGGCAATGGGCAGGACCGGCGGCGTGGCGGACGCCAGCGCGGCTTAGGGCTTCAGACAGCGAATGGGGAACAAGATACTGTGTCCAAGGGTTCATGTGGCAAGGCCCTGATTTCAAGGACGGCGGCACTTTTCGAGGGAGCTACCCACGCCGCTGCATGGTACAGACCACACAGCGACCACCGAACCGATGGATCTATATTCTACTGCTTTTCGATGGAACGGAGCCGCTTTCCTCCGGGCGCACGCCCGCCATCAGCAAGCCGATCCTCTCGGCCGCCGCCTCCTGTCGGCGAACGACGTCCATGATCCTGCCTTCGTAGATGATCGCGATGCGGTCCGAGAGAGTCAGAATCTCATCGAGATCTTCCGAGATCAGCAGGATCGCAGTGCCGGCCTCACGCTGCGCCAGCAGGCGCTGATGGATATACTCGGTGGCACCAATGTCCACGCCGCGGGTGGGCTGGGCGGCGATCAACACCTGGGGACGGCGTGATAACTCCCGCGCCATGATCAGTTTCTGGATGTTGCCGCCCGAGAGATTCTTCAGCGGCGTGTCCAGGCTCGGCGTTTTGACCGTGAATTCGTCGACCAGCTCAGTGGCATGCGACTCCATGCTCGCGAAATCGAGAAACATGCCGTGCGCGAACTGCGGAGCCGCGTGATCGTGAAGATATATGTTCTCTTCCACGGAAAACTCGCGGATGGCACCATCCCGCATCCGCTCTTCCGGAATGTAAGCCATGCCGGCATCTATCCTCTGGTTAAGCGAGAATGACGATATGTCCTGCTGCCCGATCGTGACCGTGCCGGAGACCGCCTTGCGCATCCCCGCCAGGCACTCCGCCAGTTCCCGCTGGCCGTTTCCCGATACACCTGCAAGGCCGAGAATCTCGCCTGCGTGGATCTCGAAGCTAAGGCCGTGCAACGCCTCGGCGCCGCGGTCGCCCATCGCCTGCAGTGCCGCGACCTGAAGTCTCACAGGTCCAGGCTTGAGCGGGCGCGGTTCCAGCTTTTTGAGTTCGCGCCCGACCATCATCTTGACAAGTTCGTCCCGTCCAACGTCCGCCGTGCTGCGCGTCCCAATCACTCTCCCGTCGCGGAGCACGGTGACCCGGTCGCTTATCTCCATCACCTCATGAAGCTTGTGCGAGATGAAAAACAGCGAGTGGCCCTCGCTTACCATGCGCCGCAATGTCGCAAACAGATCGTGGACTTCCTGGGGGGTCAGCACGGCAGTCGGCTCGTCCAGGATGATCAAACCCGCCCCCCGGTATAAGGCCTTCATAATTTCGACGCGCTGTTGTTCGCCTACCGAAAGCTGCCATACATAGGCGTGTGGCTCCACCTTCAGACCGTACGCCTCCGCGAGTTCCTGAATCCGGAGCGTGACCCTGTCGAGATCGAGCAGCGGCTCACGGGAGGAACGAAGCCCGAGAGCCGTATTCTCCGCAACCGTCAAAGTAGGAACCAGCATGAAGTGCTGATGAATCATCCCAATCCCGGCGCGGATCGCATCAGCGGGCGACCGGAATATCTGGGGCTTTCCATTAATGAGTATTTCGCCTTCGTTGGGCTGGTATAGGCCGTACAACTGCCGCATCAGAGTGCTCTTGCCGGCGCCGTTCTCGCCGAGCAACGCATGCACCTCGCCGGCACGGATTTCAATGGACACTTTGTCGTTCGCCAAGACTCCCGGAAAGCGCTTGACGATATTGCGCATCTCAACGTGCTGGATGGGCCGGGGCTGTGGGAGTACGGTTCCAGATGTCATCTTTAGAGGAGCGGCGCTCGCGTCGATTCAGGCGAGCTGAGCAGAGTTCCCTCTCCCGCACGTGGCGGGAGAGGGAACGAGTGGTCTAAGAACTATGGTTCGACAGTAATTGATCCGTCCTTGATGCCTGCAATCGCGGCGTCGCCTGCCGCCTTTACATCCGCGGGCAGACTGTATCCCGAATTGTAGGCCATGGTCAAGCCGTTGTTCGCAAGGGTCAGCGTGTAGGTTTCACCGCCCAGAGTTCCGGCCTGATGCTTGGCAATCATGTCCTTCAACATGGCCGTCCAGTCGTAAACCTGGCTCGCGACGACCAACTCAGGCGCCAGGGAAGACTGGTCCGACTGTGTGCCAAACCAGAGCACGTTCCCCGCATCCTTGGCCGCGCCGATCGAACCGACTACCGATTGGGATGAGCCCGTCAGGATATCCGCGCCAGCTGCAATGTGAGTTTTCGCCGCAGCCGTCATGAGTGCGACATCGGAGAACGAGCCGGTCCAGGTCTTGTTGACTTGAATGGTCGCATCAACCGAAGCCACTCCCTGAGTGAAGCCGTCAATGTACGTCTTGGCGTCGCCCACTTCGACAGGGCCGGTAACGCCGATGATCTTGCTCTTCGTCAGCTTGGCCGCCATGACCCCGTTCACGTAGCCGCCCTGTTCCGCCGCAGCAGTGTATGCATGCACATTCGGCATACCGAACGTGTTCACGTCCGTGCCCCATGCAAACGTTGTGGTCGGGAAGTCTGGGGCAATATCCTGCACGGAGGAGCCGTACTGCGAACCGTGGGCAATCACAATGTCATACCCCTTGCTCGCATAGTCCCTGATCGCAGCCGCGGCGTCCGGCACGCTGAAGAGATTGTCTGTGTAGGCAATCTCAAGGCCCGACGGGCCGCCCATGTCACTTTGCACCGATTGCAGAGCCGTCCACATGGACTGACTGAATGCCGCGTCGTTTGTGGCGCTGGGCATGATGACGGCGATGCGGAACGTCTTGGGCATTGCCGTGGGGGCTGGCGCCGCCGTCGGCGCCGCGGCTGGCGCTTGGGTTGCAGCAGGCGCTGAAGTTGCGGGCGCTGCAGGGGCCGTCGCGGCGGGGCCGCAGGCTGCGAGCAGCAGGCCGATCACGAGTAACCCGACGAACAACAAACTCTTGTGTTTCATTTTCTTCCTCCTGTAGATGAACCATTGAACCTTCGTTTTGCTGATGACTGACGCAAGCGCGCCAGTTGCCGCAGAGGCACATCGATTTTAGGGTTTCCGGCTGATCACCTCCTCTCCGGATTGGCTCAACTCTCGCCTCTTTCAAACGGCTTGTTGAGCGCTGCCGGTTGGCGTGCCCGATTGACGGCGACCGTCAACGCGGCGATTGTCAACAGATAGGGGAGCATTACCGCAACGTCGGACGGGATCTTGACCCCCAGCACCTGCATCCACAGTTGGATGGAGTTGACTCCACTGAAGAGCAAGGCACCTCCCATGACGCCCCAGGGACTCCAGCCGCCAAAATACACCAGGGCCACAGCGATGAATCCTTGTCCCGCCGTGAGGTTGTCTTGAAACAGATTGACGAGCGCAATGGACAGGGACGCGCCTGCTATGCCCGCCAGGACCGATCCCAGGCAAACGCTGAAGTAGCGAATCCGATCCACGTTGATCCCTACTGAATCCGCGGCCGCAGGATTTTGGCCAACGGACCGAATCTTGAGCCCGAGTGTCGTCTTCGAGAGCACCCACCAGGCAATCGGGACGAGCAGAAACGCGCCATATACGGGGATGCTGTGCTGAAAGAGAATGGGACCCACGAAGGGAAGATCCCCCAGCACGGGGATTTTGACTGGCTGGAATCCGTCGATCGTCTTGACAGTCCCAATGGTCGTCTTGAAGAGCAGGCTGGACATGCCAAGTCCGAACATGTACAACCCGATGCCACTAATTCCCTGTTCCGCTTTGAGGGTCACGCTGATGAAGGACATGAGCAGGCCCATCGACAATCCAATGGCCATCGCGACCAGCATGGCGATCCACAGGTTTCCCGTCTGCAGGGCGACGTAGAAGGCGCCGTAGGCGCTCAACAGCATGATCCCTTCCACCCCCAGGTTCACTACGCCGGAGGTTTGTGCGAAGGTCTCTCCAATGGCGGCGTACAGGAACGGCGTTGCCAGGCGGATCATCGAAACGAGAATACCGGCCAGCACGCCGGAAGAGATCACCTGGTTCATGCTTGATCCTCTTCGCCATCGGAACCCAGTCTGCGCCGGGCCTCCCAACGACGTGACCAGAGCGCTGATCCGGACACAAAGAGCACCACCAAGCCGAGTATCCCCATGATGAGGGAGGACGGGACTTGGACTGCTCGCTGCATTTGATTCCCGCCCACCAACAACCCACCGAAAAGGATTGAGGCGGGGATGAGACCAAGTGGATGCAGGCTGCCCAACAAGGCGGCCACGATTCCAGTGAAACCGTAGCCGCTGGTGATGCCGTCCAAGAGACGATGCTGCACGCCAATCACCTCGATCGCGCCTGCAATGCCGGCGAAGCCGCCGGCCAGGGTCATCGAAAGCGCCTGGTAGAAGGGGACGTTGATTCCGGCATAGCGTGAGGCATCCGAATTCAAGCCGACGGCGCGAATGCGATAGCCAATAGTCGTGCGCCACAAGAAGAAATACACCATCAGGGCCAACAACACTGCCAGGATCGCTCCTGCGTGCAACAAAGTCTGCGGGATCAAACGGGGCAGCCAGACCTGCAGGGGCAGCCTGGCGGACTGGGCGAGAAAGGTTCCGGCCGCCACGCCCGCCGGATCCATGAGCGGTCCGCGAAGCAGCAGATACATGAGCTGCTGCGCAATCGAGTTCATCATGATCGTGCTTAGTATTTCATTCACCTGCAGCCGGGCTTTCAGAATGCCCGGAACAAAACCCCATGCCGCGCCGGCAAGGAATCCCACAATCAGGGTGGCCGGGATAAGCAACCAGCCGGGCCAGGTGTTGAATGTCAAGGGAAACCAGGTCGCCGTGATGGCGCCCAATATGATCTGCCCCTCCCCGCCAATATTGATCATGTTCGCGCGGAAGGCGATGCAGATTCCCAAGCCCACCAGCAACAAGGGAGTGGCCTTGACCAACGACTGGGTGATCCCCGAGACACTGCCAGCCGCACCATTTACCAAGGCGCCGTACGCCGCAACGGGATCGGCCTTCAGGATGACCAGCATGATGGCGCCGAACCCGAGGGCAAGCAATATTCCCGCCAGTGGCAGAAGTACGTGAAGTACGATCGCCCCCCAATCAATCGTCGGGCGATGGAGCGCCCCTGGGCGGCTCATTTCACGCTTGGCAGGCATAACATTTCTTGTCCACCAACCCTGGAATACCTGAGACGATCGGACTTGCAGCCAGTTCGGCTTCTTTGCGAGCCAACCCCGGATATTTGCCGTTCAGGCACGAAGATGGCTGGCGGTTGGCCGACAATGCGCTCCCCATTGGCGGAGCAACGCAGCATACTGGGCACCGCTCGAGGCTATTCAAATTCGAAGGGACCGCGCAGAGCCGCGGATCTGGCAAGGCGCGGCGGGCGCCGGACAACCGCACCCAACGGCACAAATGCCTGCAGGGGCCCCTCAATCCGACTCCCCGGCCATTCGCTTTGACACTGCGTTGGTTGTCATCGGAAGCATCCGCATCAATGGAGTCAATTATACGGGCGGAAGGCCAAAGTTGTCAGACAACTTGTCACACGTACTATGTGATATTTGTCTAGGATCTGGTCGACCGTTCCGCCCGCAGCGCCGCTCCCATCTGCGCGGCCAGCCGCCCCCGCCAAGAACACTCGGGCAATCGCGAATGCTGTGACGAGCGTGGTACCGGCGCCGCCCAGATGGGCGCTTGGACCGGGAGAGGCGCAGCAATGTAGGCATCGACTGCGCCTGAACGCCTATTCCGATTCAAACGGAATACCAAGTCCAGCCGGGGGCGAAGTGCTCAGTCCACGCAGAATCCTGGCAGCCAGCCGACGGGTCGGATCCGGCAGAGCTGCCATTTCCCTCTCGACCCATTCCGCATTGCCAATGTTGACGAGCAGCAGCGTCAGGATCATCAATGGGAAAGGCGCCACTTGCAGCACTTGGGATGGAATGCCGGATAGGCTGGGCTGAAGGACAAGTCCCAACCACTGAAGCAGCGAGAACAGATAGGCGCCGAAGGCGGCACGGAGCGGGTTCCACCCTCCAAATATCGTAATGGCCAATGCAATCCAACCCACCCCATCCAGCCCGGTTTGCGTTCCCATCCACCCGGCTTTGACATTAAGTGTGAAGGCCGGCCCGGCCAGCCCCCCAATTGCGCCGCCAACAACCGTATAGATGTAGCGCAATCGATTGACATTGGCGCCGCGCACAAAAGCCGCGGCCGGCCGCTCGCCTATGCCCTGCAACACCAGGCCGGGCCCCGTGCGAAACATCCAGAACCACGCCGCGAAGATGATGACGTAGCTCAGATACGTAATCACATCCAGCCTGAAAAACAAAGGACCGACGACGGGGATATCTTTAAGGAAGGGAATGGACCAGGTTGGCAGCGTTGGACCGGACTGATTCATATAGGGCACGCCCAGGAAGTAGGCCAGGTCTCGTGCCGCCAGCGCTAGGACAAATCCAACGGCTACTTGTGACTGGTGAAGCGTAATACTGCTAAACGCCACGATAAATGCCACAAGCGCGCCGATCAGCATTCCCATCAGGAAGCCCAATGCCAAACTCCCGGTCAAGTAGGCTGCGGCAAAGCCGCCCATGGCAGAGAGAAGCACGGTTCCATTCAAGGACAGGTTGATGATGCCGGCCCGTTCGGTAATGGTCTCACCGATCACCGCAAACAAGACGGGCGCCGCGACCGCCACAACTCCGGCCAATCCCAGCACTGTATTAGCCTGCATGGCAACTCCTAGGCCTTCCTCATGAAGCGCTGGCGCATACCCTGCCCCAGCAGGACAAATAGGACCAGCAGATCTTGCAGCACACCCGCAAAAGACGAGTCCATCTTATAGACAATCTGCAGTTGCACGCTTCCCACGTTGAGCGCGGCGAAGAAAAGCGCGATCGGGATGACCCACACCGCCTGGTAGTTGATCAACATGGCCACGAGCAAGCCCAGAAAACCGTATCCATTGGATATGTTGGGCAGCAAGCGGTGATAGACAGCCATGACTTGAATGGCCCCTGCCAGCCCGGTCAATGCCCCGCACAGCAGGAAGGAGAACATGCTGTATTGCCACGTCGGCACACCCAGGAGGAAGGCGGCCTTCATGTTCTTTCCGACGGCCTTCAATCGCAAGCCGAAGTATGTTCCACGCAGCAGAAAATAGACAGCCACGACCGCCAGAATGGATAGCCCCAAGGCCAAGGGGCTGAGCCCGGTGTGCGGGAGCGTGGGCAGCCACAGTTTCTCGTCAAACGGCTGGGTACCGGACATTGAACCGACGCCCGGGCGCTTCCAAGGTCCGAAGACCAGGTAGATCGTCAGGGCGGTGGCAACAAAATTGAGCCCGAGGCCGCCAAAGATTTCGTTTACCCCGCCAAAGGTCTTCAAGGCGCCAGCCAAACCTGCCCAAAGAGCACCGCCGACGACGCCCCAGAGAATCCCCAAGAGGATGATAAGAGCCGGGGACATTCCCGTGTCCTGCAGCAGGCGCAACATCCATGTCGCAAAGATGGCGCCCAACACCATCTGCCCTTCCACTCCGATGTTCCACAAGCCTGCGGCAAACGTCACCAGGACCCCGGCAGTCGTTAACAACAGCGGCGACCACGTAATGAGCACCGTCACCACATTGCTCGACGAACCAAATGCCCCGTTCAGAATGCTTCCGTAAGCCTTCAGCGGTGGCGCTCCGGCGGCAATCAGGATCAGCGTGGTGATCAACAGCGACATCACCAGCGCGCCTACCTGGAATTCAATGTTTTGCCACGTGGTCTTTTTCATGATTTTTCATCCGAAATTGGAGCTGGCCACCCCATGCCCCCAATCAATTCGCCAAGTCGATCCGTCGTGAGTGAGGCGGCGTCCAGCAGCGGGCTCACCTTGCCGCTAAAGAATACGAGGACGCGATCGCTATATTGCAAGACCTCGTCCAGGTCGGATGAAGCAAATAAGATCGAACTTCTTTGCCGGCAGCGTTCCTTGAGCTTGCTCCAGATGTAGATGGCAAACTCGACATCCAGTCCCCTGGTGGGATGCTCCAGCAGGATCAGGGAAAGCGGCGTTCTCAAGAGTGCCAATAGAGCCCGCTGTTGATTGCCACCGGACAGTGATTCGACCGTACTCCCGGGGGCTCCATGAATGTTGAACGCGGCGATGCGCTCCTGGGCAAGCTTGTTTCCCCGGACGCGATCCACGAACGGGCCTTCGGCTTCCTCGGCCAACATGAAGTGTTCGGTCAAGGTCAGCCCGGGGACAAGACCTTCCTCCATCCGCGATGCAGGCAGGAACGAGACGCCATTGCGCTTGAATGCGTGATATGACTTCCCCGTTAGGTCCTGCCCCCTCACCAAGACCCGGCCATTAACGGGATGGATCAGGCCGGCACAGGCGCGGATGAAAGGTCCCTGGCCGCTCCCCTCCATCCCCGCAAGGCCGATCACCTCACCGGCGTGCACGTCCAGGTCTATTTTGGAAAGATTAAGTCGAACCCCTTCAATGGTGATGTCGCGCAACTGCAGCACGGGTTCCCCCGGCTTCACGCTGCTGCGTGCCCCCAAGGAAATGTCCTTTCCAAACATCATCTCCACAAGTTTGTGCGCGTTGAAAGGCGCCGAAGCCTCCCCGACCAGTTTCCCGGCGCGAAGCACCACGACGCGGTGGCAAAGCGCCTCAACGTCCTCAAGTTTATGGGAAACAAAGATGACCGTCATGCCCTGCTTCGCGAGTTTGCGCAGGGCCGCAAACAGCTTGTCCTTCTGGCTGGCGCTTATCCCCGTGGTCGGCTCGTCCAGGATCAGAACCCGGGCGCCGAGCCACAGAAGCCTCAAAATCTCCAACTGTTGACGCTCGCCAACGGTCAGTGAATCGACGTACGCCTCCGGGTCAAGAGAGAAATCAAATTGCTGCGCCAGCTCGCGGATATCATGGGCCACCGTGCCGCGGTCCAGGAAGAGACCGCCGCCGCGTCCGAGCAGGAAGTTGTCAACTAGGTGCAGCGGAGGAAAATCCAGCGGGTCCTGGTGCAGCATGCCGATCCCGTATCGGATCGCATCTGCAGGCGCCTTGATAAAGACAACCTTGTCATCCAGGAGGATCTCTCCGCTGTCAGCCTGGATGAATCCCGAAAGAACCTTCATAAGAGTGCTCTTGCCCGCACCGTTTTCCCCCAGAATCCCCTGGATTGTCCCAGCAGGTATGTTCAGTTCAATGTCGTCGTTCGCATGTACCCGGCCAAAATGCTTCTGCACATGCCGCAGTTCAACGTTCATGGATGTGTCCTGGGGCGGAATCCGTTTTCAAAAAGTGGCGGGGGAAGGTTGTCCTTCCCCCGCCCGCAAGGCGCTTACTGGGAAACGCTCTGGCCTTCCATGCCTTCAAGCAATTGTGGCAGGTACCAGATTTGAGGATCCGTGGCTGCCGTGCCATCTGCAAGATACGACGATCCATCTTGGAGATTGATGGGGCCGGTCCACAGGTTGAGACCGCCAGCCAGCTCGGAAATGAAGCCGTCGAGCTTGGTGGAGGCGTCGGCGCTCAGGCCGTCACCCTTGTTGAAACCCACCGCGCTGGTGTCCGGGTTGTTGATATTCGTCCAATCCGGGCCGTTCCACTGGAAGTCCTCTTTCCACGTTCCGTTGATGGCGTTGTTGATTGCCTGAACGTAGGCGGGGCCCCAGTTGAAGTATGGCACGCCCAGACAAATGTCGGGGGCCACGCTGCAGTTGGTCTTGTAGTCATATGCCACGGCCCAGGCCTGTTTGCCGGAGCTTTGCATCTTCTTGGCCTCGACCAGCGCTTCCGTCGTGTCGATACCGGACATGACGACGTCATAGCCGCTGTTGAAGAAGTCGTCGGCGACCTGGGTTGGGTCAGAGGTCACGCCGGGGATGTTGAACCAGAAGCCGATCCAGGTTACTTTGAACGACAACTTGGCCGGATCGTTCTTGAGAATATTGGTCCAGCAGTACTTCGCCCCGAGATAGGCCGACGATGACAAACGTCGCGTCTCGTCATTGATCAGAGGGCCAAGGTACCCGATTTTTCCGGTCTGCGTGGTCAGAGCGGCCGCACAGCCGCCAATCATCTTCATGTACTCCATGCGGCCCATGATGTCAACCTGGTTGGGTAAGTCTTGATAGCTCTTGCCATCCTTCCAGGTCCAGTCGTCGGAGGGGCCGATCACGTAGATGTCCGTGTGGGCATTGGCGAATTTCAACGCCTCGTCCTTCATGTCATCTGAGTTGAAGATGACGAGCTTGGCGCCCTGGGCGACAAGCTGCTCAGCCAGTTGAGATGCCGTCTGCCCTGGGTAAGCTGGAGATCCAGAGTAGACATTCTCAAGGTACACCATCTTCGAATTGGGGATCTGCTGCTCAACATAGAGTCCCGCATCATAGTGCGCCTGGCTCCAGCCCTGGTCATTATGGGCGCCGACCAAAAGCATACCAAATGTAAACGGCGCAGGCGCCTCGGTTGGAGCTGCCGCCGCCGGAGCCTCGGTTGGAGCTGCCGCCACCGGAGCTTGGGTTGGCGGCGCGGGCGGTGCTGCAGTCGTCGGGGCGGGGCCGCATGCCGAGAGCGCCACCGCAAATAACATCGTGAAAACCGCGACCTTCAAGAAAGTGTTGCGCATTGCCTTCTACTCCTTTTTTTAGTTTGACACAGTGCGTGCAACCCCTGCTAACCCAATGTGTAGCCGACCGCCTCCTTTCAGGCCTGTCTCCGGCAAGATTCTAACATGGTAGTGCTGTTTGTCACATTCTAGGGTACGAAGGTGCCGGAAGGCAAGTACTTTATTCACTAGTGCACGCGAACATGCTCTTGACTTGGGTGACCGCAAGGGCCTTTTGGGCAGACTCTGGGGTGTCTCCCTGGATTCGGCCCCACAGGGCGCACAGCATCGGCCCCACGTAGGGCCTTGAGACTTTGTAGGCTGCGACGGACTGCTCAAGCGCCCTCGGCCACTGCCCCGCGTGTGCGTACCCCTCGATGAAGACGAACCTTTCGGTGGGGTCGTTTGGGTAGTCGTCCAGGCGGAAGGCGCTGTCCCCCAAATGCACCACGGTATCCCAATCGCCGCTTTGCGCAGCCAGACCAGCCCGCTCGAAGTAGTAGCACCACAGATGCGGGGGCTCCGGGCCGTAGATCGCGGGCATTCGCGCCGTCGGCTGCTGCTCGATCCACTCGCTGGAGGAGAGGCGCGCGGCGTCCCGCATTAGGCTGGCCTCCGCTATGAAATGATTCTGAGGATCGAAGAGTGGGTCGAGCAGGCGAAGGCAGCCCGGAGGCTCATAATAGAAAGCCAGCGTTTGCGATGTGTTGCCGGTGAAAACCTCAGATATGAAGTCATACGTGATTGCCTGGCCGGGCTCCAGCGTCTGCAACGTGCCGCCCACGCGCGACGTGGGATAGAAGAGGGCATATTCCATTGCGCCAGATCGGTTTTCGGGATCGTAGATCCAGTTGAGCGGTGCCGTCAACGAGTTATCCGCATAATAGGGTAACGCTCCCTCGTTCAGGAGGACGGTCGTATGGGGCGTTATGGACGGCGCACGCCACGCCATCTGCCAGAACAGCGCCTTTTGGGTCGACCAATCGTGTTGAAACGAGTCGGCCCACAGCGCCTGCCTGCCGGCACCCAGGCTCACGATCCCGACCAGCACCCAGAGGCCGGCCCTCGGCGGGATCAACTGCAGCACCGCAGCCACGAGAATGCTTACCCCGAGCATGAAAGGTAGGGTAAATCGGTTCGCGGGGTATGCGGTCGTGACTTCAAGCCCGGTCAGCCAAAATGGGCCGCCGGCCGCAATCATTGCCGCCAGCCCCAGGCCGACCATGCGCCAACCTCCTTGCGGCTTGCCCACCCCATCCCGCCTCTTTGCCAGGAAGAATAGACTGACCAACAAGGCCGTCGCGATCACGACTACGATGTAGAACACGGTCGTGCGCGGGCCATCCACGGATGGATTTGGCAATGCGAAGATCTGCCCCCACGCTGCTGCGCTTACCACGTACAGCTGGACGGCAATGGTCCCGAAAAGCCCGATTACGGTTCGCAACGGATTGGCGCGCAGCGCCGGAATCAGAGTGGGTTGATAGATCTGATTGTTGAAGACGAACAGGCGCCAGGCGACGTTGCCCAGGAACACGGCCAGGTACGGGCTCCACAGCACGAGGACACGCCGCAGGCGCCTCCACAGCGGATCTTGCGTCTGCGTCTCGTACGTTGCTCCGAAGATCAGGAACGGGCGCCATAGCTCCAGGACGAAGAAGTACTCCATCATCCAGAGGTTGAGGGCCGATAGCATCAAACCGGCCACCGTGAGCAGCCAGTACCAGCGCTTGTGTTTGAGCGACCAGATCGTACATAGGAACGAGAGCAGCAAGAAACACAGGACGATCAGGAAGTGACTGTATAGATAAGATGTCCACTGCTGATTGAATCCGGGATACACCAGGAAGCAGAGCGCAGTCGTCAGCCGCAAACCCGTCGTGGCCGCGCCAGAGGTTGCGCGCGATGCCCCACACCAAAACCGCGGCCAGCCATCGCCACAACAGCCCGAACACCTCCCAATAAATTGGAACTTGCGGTAGAAAATGCGTCGTGACCTGGTACAGCATCCCCCACACAGGCCGGTTCGTCGAAAAGTATCGCGTCATGGCCTCGGGACCGAGCTCGTATCGTATCCACGACATGGGCAGCTCGTCCCAATAGAATCCCATCTGCGGCAGCAGTAGGCCATACGCCAATATGGCCACGAGTAGAAGCAGAGCAGCCGGATGGAAAAGCCTCGCGAACTCGCTCGCGCAATTTCAAGACCTCTTCGCTTCTGGACTGGTGTCTGGGCTCGTTTGGGCCCAGACACCACAGCAGATGCACACGAGAGCGTCGGTCCGTAACCTACGCGGTGACCAACGTGCCTGTTTCGCCCTTTAATGCCCGGCCGATATTTACGGGGTTGGTAATTATGGCGCGCTTGCCTCCCGCCTCCAGGAAGCGGATGATGGCCTGGATCTTCGGCGCCATCGAACCCTTGGCAAAGTGACCGCCTTCTGCCAAATACGACTTGGCCTCGGCCAGCGTCATCTTGTCGATCCACTTCTGATCTGCCTTGCCGAAGTTCAGCGCCACCTTCTCCACAGCCGTGGATATGACGAAGAGCTCGGCGCCCACGTCGTTCGCAAGCAAGCTCGATCCAAAATCCTTGTCAATCACAGCCGCGACGCCCTCGAGGTCGCCGGCGTCATTCCGCACCACGGGAATACCTCCCCCGCCGGTTGAGATCACGATAATGCCGGCTGCGATCAGTGCGCGGATGGCGCTGATCTCGACGATCTCTTTCGGAAGCGGTGAGGCCACCACACGACGCCACCCGCGGCCCGCATCCTCGACAACGTTCCAGCCCATATCCTTCTCCCGCCGCTTGGCCTCCGCCGATTCCATGAAGCTGCCGATCGGCTTGGATGGCGCCTTGAATGCCGGATCCGCTGCGTCCACCAGAACTTGCGTGACCACCGTCGCCACGCTGCGCGCTTTCCCCCGCCGCCTCAGCTCGTTCTGCAGGTTTTGCTGCAACGCGTAGCCGATCGCTCCCTGGGTATCCGCGCCACACACGTCCAACGGCACTTCGTGCATGCCCTCCGCTTTGGCAGCGATCTCAGAACGGCGCAGGATGAAACCCACTTGGGGTCCGTTTCCATGCCCGATAATCACATCGTACCCGGCATCGATCATGTCCGCGATGTGAATGCATGTTTCTTTGGCAGCTAGATACTGGTCTTCCACCGACTGGTGCGCGGCATCTCGAATAAGCGAGTTGCCACCGATGGCGATGACCGCGACTTTGTTAGGCATGGCCTGTTTTCTCCATTAAATCTATGACATCGTCAAGGCCATGACGGCCTTCTGCGCGTGCAGGCGGTTTTCGGCCTGATCAAAAACCACGGACTGGGGTCCATCCATTACTTCGCTCGTGACTTCCACGTCCCGGTCGGCCGGCAATGGGTGCATGTAGATGGCGTCCTCCTTGGCGGCGCGCATCTTCTTGGCGTCGGTGATCCAGTTCTTGTACTTGGCGGTGATCTTTGCGCCTTCCGCGGCGTCGTCGGTTGTCTGCATGGCGCCCCACGACTTGGCATAGATCACGTCCGCTTGGGAGAAGGCCTTCTCCATTCCATCGGCGTCGGATATCACTTCAAAACCGGTATGGAACTTCTTGGCCTGCTGCTGCGCCGCATCCATGATGTCTGGCATCAGCTTGAATTCCGGTGGGTGCACCAGCGTGACGTCAAGCCCGAAGCGGGGCATTTGCAGGATGAGGGATTGCGGAACCGAGATGGGCTTCTGATACGACGCGGCATACGCCCAGGAAACGACCATCTTCCGCTTGCGAAGATCGCGGCCCTTCTTTTCAATGATCGTCATGAGGTCTGCCAGGCATTGAAACGGATGGTAGATTTCGCACTGCATGTTCAGCACCGGGACCCGCGAATACTTGGCCACATCGTTGAGATACTTGTTGCCGATGTTCCAGTCGACGTGCCGGATGGCGATCCCGTCGAAATAGCGGCCAAAGATCTCCCCGATTTCCTTGGGCGTATCCCCATGGGCAATCTGGGTCGTCTTGCTCTCTATGAAAGCCCCGTGGCCCCCGAGTTGCGCAATACCGGCTTCAAAAGATCCGCGCGTGCGGGTGCTGCTGAAAAAGAAGAGCATCGCCAGGACCTTGTCGCGCAAGTAGGCGTGCGGCTCTCCGAGCGCCCGCTTGCGTTTCAGGTCGAAAGCGACGTCCATGACGGTCTCGACTTCTTCCCTGCTGAAATCCAGATCGCCAATCAGGTCACGGCCGTGAAGATTTGTTTGCATTGCTGAACTCCTATTCCATGGCGCCCAGAACGAGGGCCAGCAGCGCCATCCGGATTACGACGCCGTTGAAGGCCTCCTGCCAGTATCGGGACCAGCGCGTGATATCGACATCGGGTGGGATCTCATCCATGCGGGGCAGCGAGTGCAGCAGGATGGCATCCGATTTTGCCTTGTTCTCAAGCAGTTCGCGCGTGATCCGGTAATTTGCCGGCGTCATGCCCACATCCTTGCCCGACCTTTCATCCCGCGATTTGGTGTAGTCGGGTTGCACCACCGGCTCGACCAGGATCACGTCGGCATCGGAGATGGCCTTCTCCACGTGGTCGACTTCCTTGTAGTCAAGGCTGTACGCCTTCAGCTCCGTCTTGAACTCATCGGTCAAGGACATCTCGGGCGGCGAAACAAACGTGATCGGACAATCGAATTGGGTCAGCGCGTAGGCCAGGGAGTGCATGGTCCGCATCCGCATGTCGCCAACGGCAAGCCATTTGAGGCCGTCAATGCGGCCCTTCTCGCGCAGCACCGTGTAAAGATCCGTCAGGATCTGCGTGGGGTGCTCTCCCCAGCCGTCGCCGCCATTGATGATCGGAATGCTCGCCCACCGGGCGGCTTCGTGTGGCGCCCCCTGTTGGAAGTGACGCATGACGATCACGTCGCCGTAGTACTCAAGCATCTTGACCGTGTCTTTGATCGACTCCTGGTAGAAATCGCCAGCCCGGGTCATCTTGGCATCGGAGAAGCCGGTAACGTGTCCGCCCAGCCGGTGCATCGCCGCTTCGTGCGCAAGCCGCGTGCGGGTCGAGGGCTGGTAGAACGCGGTCACAAGAGTCTTTTCTCTCAGCATGTCCACGTTCTTGCGCTCTCGCGCAATGGGCTCCATTTTCCGGGCCACCTCGAGCACTTGAAAGAACTCGTTCCGTTCGAAATCCTTTAGTGACAAAATGTCACGACCTGCAAAACTGCGCATTTTGAACCTCCTGTCTCGTATTTTGACTTGTCTGTCTTCCCGAATGATTCGTCATGTTTCACAAACCGTGGCCTCACGCTTGCACGCGGCGCACCACGTGAAAATGAAAATAGCCTGGAATGAAGTAGCTCGATGAATGGTCAAGTATGCTCCCGTCGGCATGATACAGCTTCGAGACGAACGCCAGGAGTACGTCTCCCCGCTGGATTTGCAGGGCCTTGGCCACGGGCGCGGGCGCGGCGATGGCAGAGATCGCGGCTTTTGACACCCTCAGTGGGTCGCCACGCCGGAGCAGGAAGTCCAGTACGGAGCCTCGAAAATCGGATGCAAGCTCCTCCGCCTCCAATGTTTCGGCGCGCAGGGTGTCCACCAAGTAGGCGACCGGTCGACTCTCTTCTCGCATGACCCGCCGGACGCGGGTTAACGGAGTCCCTGGTTCCACCTCAAGCGCCGAGGCGGCCTCGTTGTCCGCGCCCAGCTTTTCTATCTGCAAATCTCCGACTGTCACCTCCAATCCAAGTCGCTCGGCCATGGTCTCCAGGCTCTCGAGCACTTCGAGCCCGGCTTCAATCACAGGTACTTTTCCAACCACGAATGTGCCCGAACCCTGCCGACGTCGGATCAGGCCTTGCACTTCGAATGTGCGCATGGCCTCCCTTAGCGTGGCCCGGGAGACCCCCAGTCTTCGCGCAAGATCGGGCTCCGACGGCAGGCGCTCGCCGGCATTCGTTCTCGATATCAGCTGCGCCAGGTCGGATTGCAGGCGCTGGAAAGGAAAGTTCGCCATTTTCAGGCTCTCTCGAAAACAGGGATAAATTCAAACTTCGTGACGTCCACCAGTCCCCTGTCGGTTATCCTCAACTCCGGGATGACTGCCAGAGCCAGCAGTGAAAGCTGCATGTTCGGGTTGTTCAGCCGGCAACCGCAGGCGCGGAATCCAGCCAACACCGTTTCCGCCTTCCGGGCCACCACACTAACCCTCTCGTTTGACATCAGGCCCGCGATTGGCAACTCGACCAGTCCGATAATGCGCCCGTCTTTGACAACGACCTGACCTCCGCCTCTGCGCGCCAAGGTGTTGCCGGCTATGGCCATGTCCTCATCATCGGTTCCCACCACGATCAGATGATGGCAATCATGGGCAACGGTCGAGGCCACAGCACACCTGGCATTGAACCCAAAACCGCTCACCAGGCCCAGGGCGATACCGCTCATGCCCGCATGTCTTCGGATCACAGCCACTTTCGCGAGATCCCGACGAATGTCCGCACTCACCACGCCGTCTTCCGCCTGCACTGCTACTCGCAAGTGCCGCGTCGGCGCTTGATTCTCAATCACGCCAATGACGTTGGCCTTCAGCCTGGTATTCGATCGCCCCGACTTGAGGACAAAGTCCTGCGGCTTCAACGGGCGCTTCAGATGCACCGACTTCTGCGCCCACCTCGGGTACCTGAAGATAGGTGTTGATACTCTGGACCGCCCACCCTTTGCAACCACCTGACCCTTGGCAATAACCAGGTCGGCGGAAAATCTCTTCAGATCCCGGACTAGCACCAGATCTGCCGACCTGCCGGGAGCGATCATGCCTGAGATCGCGTCCCAGACCAAAGTGCTCCGCGGTGTTGATGGTCGCCATCTGAATCGCCGTCATTGGCGGGATGCCCTCGGAGATGGCGTGTCTTATGACGCGGTCCATGTGTCCGTCCTGGGCCAGTGTCTGGGCATGCGAGTCATCCGTGCAGAGAATGAAGTGTCGTGAATCCAGATGCCGCTGCGTGATCGCGCCGACTTGTGCGGCAACATCGTGCCACGCCGAGCCGTAGCGCAGCATGGGCTTGATTCCCTGCCGGGCACGGGCAATCGCGTCTTGAAGGCGTGTTCCCTCGTGATCGTCTTCGGCGCCGCCTGCCGCATAGCCATGAAAATCCAGGCCCAGGTCTGGAGAAGCATAGTGCCCGCCGACTGTCTTGGAAGCCGCGTGAGTCTCCGCGATTTCTGTGATGGGCTTCACATCGCCTCGGCACACGCCTGGAAAATCCATCATCTCCCCCAGCCCAATGATGCCTGGCCAGGTCATGGCTTCGGCGACCTCCGCAGGTCCGATGGAAGACCCCGGTGTTTCAAGGCCCGGCGCAGACGGTACGCATGCTGGCATTTCAACCCATACATGGATCGGCTGCTTGGCCGCCTCGTCCACCATGAGCCTCACTCCCCGTAGACCGAAGACGTTTGCGATCTCATGGGGATCGATAAAAATGCCGGTCGTGCCGTGTGGCATCACGGCGCGCACAAATTCCGTGACCGTCACCATGCTGGACTCCACGTGCATATGCGCATCCAGCAAGCCGGGCACAAGATACCGGCCGTTGGCGTTCACTACCTCGCGTGGCCGTCGTGATGCAGTGTCGGGCGTCCGGCCCCACGTAGGCAAAGTGGCCATTCTTGATGGCCACATCCGTATGAGGTATCACTTCGCCTGACTGCACGCACACCCACCGACCGTTACGCACAACCAGGTCCGCGGCCTTGCGGCCCATGGCTACGTCTACCAGCGACCGCCTCAGTTGCACCAAATCTGTCATCAAATCTCCATCAAGTTCCCTGGGCCATCGCCCCATGTTGATTTTGGCGCCGGGCGTTGGCGAGTGTGCAAGGACTGTCTACGGGTCCAGCAGCGTCCGCGCGGCGGCATTATGCCTCTCGATCATCCGCTGCTCATCGATTGTCACCAAAGATCCATCCCTGATAACCAACCGGCCTCCGACCGCACTGTAATCCACGGCTCTCGGCTGGCAGAAAACCACGGCGGCCACAGGATCAGCGCCGGCGCCCGCGTAGTCCAGGTGGGAAAGATCAAAGGCTATGAAGTCGGCGCACTTGCCGGGTTCCAGGCTGCCGATGTCTGGTCGACCCAGCACGTCCGCGCCACCGCGGGTTGCCAGCCAGAGAGCCTCGCGAGCCGTCATCAACCGGCGATCGGGATCGCGCGACAGGGAGAAGCCGGTGATCCCCTCATTCACTCGAGCCAGGAGCATCGCCAGCCGCACCTCCCCAAGCAGATGCGAGCCGTCATTGGAGGCCGAGCCGTCGACCCCCAAGCCTACTTTGATGCCGGCGCGGCGGAACGCAACGATGGGTGCAATTCCGGAGGCGAGCCGCATGTTCGATGTGGGGCAATGAGCCACACCGCACTTGTGCTGGGCAAACACCCGGACCTCGTCTGTGTTGACCCACACGGCGTGTGCAAACCATACGTCCGGCCCCACCCAGCCAAGCTCCTGCATGTAGCCTACGGGACGATGACCAAAGCGCTCCATGCAGAACTCTTGCTCGTCCTCGGTTTCTGCCAGATGTGTGTGGAGCTGAACTCCGTACTCGCGGGCAAGTTTGGCCGACTGCCGCATAAGCTCGCCCGTCACGCTGAAGGGAGAGCAGGGGGCAAGCACAATCCGGACACGTGCGCCTGGTTTCGAATCGTGATAGCGCTGGATGAGCCGCTGGGAATCTTTGAGGATCGACTCTTCACTATCAACCACAGAATCTGGTGGCAGTCCGCCCTTGGATTCTCCCAGGCTCATGGAACCACGTGATGCGTGCAGACGTAGCCCGACCTCTGCGGCGGCATCGATTTCGTCATCCAGCCGCGAACCGTTGGGAAAGAGGTAGAGATGATCCGAGGCCGTCGTGCATCCAGAATGTGCCAGTTCGGCCAGAGCTGTCTGTGTGGACGCGAATATGTGTTCGGGCGTCATTCGCGCCCAGATTGGATAGAGAGTCTTCAGCCAGCCGAAGAGATTCGCGTTTTGCGCGGCAGGGACAACCCTCGTCAGCGTTTGGTAGAAGTGGTGGTGCGTATTGACCAGCCCGGGCAGCACCACGTGACCGCGCAAGTCAAGCACCTCGTCCGCCGAAGCGGGCAATTCCGCAGTCGGCCCAACCTGCTCGATGAAACCGTCCCGCGCGAAGAGTCCGCCATCGCGGAACTCGCGCTGCGGGTCATCCATGGTTGCTACGTAGGCATTCTTTATTAGGAGGCTTGACATCTGAAATGACTAGTTGTCTGACAACTTTTCGCTAGTCTAGCAAGAAATCTGCATCCTGTCAACGCTTGTAACGCACCTCACAATCGGCGGCGCATTGCGTGGATGCCCCCCATGTTGCCTCCCCCAACTGTTCGTGCAGCCGACTCAAAGCAATGGTGTAAGATTGCATCGCACATGAGTGACACGCGGTTTAGCAGGGCATCCGTCGTGCATGCGGTCGCCCTCAGGCCGCCAGCCAGTTTGGTTCTCACAGCATGCCTGCTGACTTCTTGCGCCGTCTCCGAGCTTTCGACTCCGATGGCGATTGATACACCGAGGGCCGCCGACCGGCCCCTGACGACCACGGCGCCTCCTGCCGGAACACCTGTCCCTACGGCGACCGATGAGCTCATACCCACGCCGCAGGCAACCGTTGAACGCATACAAGCATCTGTTACCGCGGACCTCTTGAGTTGTCGTTACGGACCCGGCCCTGATTACCTCTATCTTTACGCATTGCGCGGTGGCGCCAACATCGTGCTGATCGGCCGAACCGATGGCGGCAATTGGCACTGGGTGTATGTTGAGGGCACCAACAGGTGCTGGGTCAACGTGAGTTTTCTGCACGTCGACGGAAACTGGAGAACTCCTCCCCATCGTCTATCCCGGAGCGGCCTCCCTACCCGTGACACCGTTCTATCCGCCGACCGCCGTCACGCGCGTGACCAGGCAGGGCGCAGCAGTGGACGTCCATTGGCTCGAGATCCCGCTGCGTCCTGGGGATGAGGAAGATGCCAGCATGCAGCACTACATTGTTGAGGTATGGCGCTGCGAGGGCGGGACCATGCTGTTCGAGCCAATCGCCACCAATACCGCCAGCGTCGTGATCCACGACGAATCCGGTTGTGCTGCACCGTCCCACGGCAGGATTTTTGTCCAGGAGAAGCACGGATTTTCGGGGCCAACCGAGATTCCTTGGCCCCCGTTTCGTTAGATCAATATCAAAGCTAGGAGCGCCGTAATGCCCATCACCGCACCCTATGGATCTTGGAAGTCCCCGATAACCACCGACCTGATCGCCAGGAAGGTGATCTCTCTTATGGAAGTGGAAATCGACGGTGAGGACGTCTACTGGATCGAGAGCCATCCACTGGAAGGCGGCCGCTACACCGTAATGCGCAGGAGCAACGATGGCAAGATAGTTGAATGCACGCCGCCGGAATACTACGTCCGCACAACTGTCCACGAATATGGAGGCGGGGCATACACCGTCGCTGATGGGACAATCTACTTCGCCAACTTTGAGGACCAGCATCTTTATCGACAAGATCCTGGCGACCGGCCACACGTTCTTACCCCGGGCGACGGCTACAGGTATGCCGATCTCATAGCCGACCGGCATCGGAACCGTCTTGTCTGCATCCGGGAGGATCACACGGGCCACGGCGAGGCAGTTAACACGATTGTTGGGGTCTCCATCGATGGCGGCGACAACGGAACGGTGCTCGTGGGCGGCAACAACTTCTATTCTTCGCCTCGATTGAGCCCGGACGGGAGTCAACTGGCATATCTTACGTGGAACCATCCCAACATGCCGTGGGATGGATGCGAGTTGTGGCTCGCCGAACTGGGGCCGGACGGCGCACCCGGGTCGGCTCGTCTGATAGCGGGCAGCCAGACTGAGTCCATTTTCCAACCCGAATGGTCGCCCGATGGCATTTTGCACTTCGTCGCTGAGCACACCGGCTGGTGGAATCTATACCGCTGGCAGAATGGGCGCGTGGAAGCCCTCTGTCCAATGGAGGCCGAATTCGGCACGCCCCAGTGGCAATTCGGGATGTCCACGTTCGCATTCGCCTCGGCGTCCAGGATGCTCTGCTCATATTCCCAAGACGGTCTTGACCACTTGGCGTGGCTGGACACCCGCGCGGGAACACTTTCCCCGGTTGCATCGCGGTACACCGATGTTGGCTCTGTAAGGGGCGGCGAGGGCCGCGCATTCTTCATCGGCGGCTCCCCCACAGATCCGCCTGCGCTGTTTCAACTTGAAGCTGAGCACGACGCTCCACAGATGATCCAGCGTGCATTTGATCCCGACGTTGACCCGGGATACTTGTCCGTCGCGGAGCCCATCACCTTCCGCACCACCAACGACCGAGAGGCCCACGCCATATATTACCCGCCCCGCAATAAGGACTTTGCCGCAGCTCCCGGCGAACGGCCCCCGCTGTTGGTGATGTGTCACGGAGGACCGACGTCCGCGGCCGGTACGGCGCTCCGCTATGCGATCCAATTCTGGACGTCGCGGGGCTTTGCCGCGGTTGACGTGAATTATGGAGGCTCCACTGGGTACGGCCGTGAATATCGGCGCCGCCTGAACGGTCAATGGGGCATCGTGGACGTCGACGACTGCTGCAATGCGGCGAGTCACTTGGTTGAGGCCGGCCTCGCAGACGGTGAACGTCTCGCTATCCGAGGGGGAAGCGCCGGAGGCTACACGACTCTGGCATGCCTGGTGTTTCGCAACGACGTCTTCGCGGCGGGCGCCAGCTACTATGGCCTGGCGGAGCTTGAGCGCTTCGCTGTGGACACACACAAGTTCGAGTTCGCGGTACTTGAGCTCACTCGTTGGACCGTATCCCGAGAGAAAGGATCTGTATTTCGAGCGGTCCCCGATCCACTTCACGGCTAACCTGTCGGCACCATTGATCTTGTTTCAGGGGAGTGAGGACAGGGTCGTGCCTCCGAGCCAGTCCGAGATGATGTTCGAAGCCTTGCGCCTCAAGGGCTTGCCCGTCGCCTATCTGCTGTTCGAGGGAGAGCAGCATGGTTTCCGCAAGGCCGAAAACATGAAGCGCTCCCTTGAAGCGGAGTTGTACTTCTATTCAAGAGTCTTCAAGTTTGATACCGCCGACAAACTGGAGCCCGTGGCCATCGAAAACCTCTGAGTGCCCAATCCGAAGATTGCGCACGAAGGGGCGCGATCAGGAAGGCTCCAAGCTCTGACGTGGGGTCGGAGCGGATCCCCGGCGGCACGCTGGGCGACTTGGGCGCTGAAGGAGTCCGGTTCTAAGGCAGCTCGCGGATTTGAGGAACCTTGCGCAGGACGGCGATCGCCAACAGCAAGCTTATCAGCGCAAAGAGCCCTATGGCGGCGCTCAGCCCGATCCAATTGGACAGCGCGCCGATGGCAAGATTTCCGAATGGAGCGAATCCGAAGAAAGTCAGCGTGTATAGAGCCATCACCCGACCGCGCAGCGCATCTTCGACCCTGGTCTGCAAGAGCGTATTGATAATGGTGAACTCGGTCATGAAACCAAACCCCAGGCCGAAGGCCAGGGCCAGGCTGGCCGGTAGATAGCCTGTAAAGCCGAAGACACCCAGTACAAGCGGATAACCGATGCTGGCTGCCACCAGCCACCGACCGCGCCATCTAAGCCCGCGCTGGTTCGCGATCAGGAACGCTCCCGCTACTGCGCCAACGCCTGTGGCGGCGGTCACCCAGCCGTACGCGGCCGCCCCTCGCAGTAGTACCCGTTCGACGAACGCAGGAAGGATTGTCGCGTACGAGACCGAGAAGATACTGAAGCACAGCGATAGCAGCAACAATCCGCCCAGGTCAGTCTCGCTGGCCACGTAGCGTACCCCGTTGATAAGCTGCCTCCACGTGGACTCGGCGAGTCTGATTGATCGGTGCGGTTCGAGCGTCATGGCCGCCAGACTGATGATCACGGCCAAGAACGAGCAGCCATTGATGGTGAAGCACCAGGCGGGGCCAACGGCCGCCAGAAGCAGACCTCCAACGGCGGGACCCACGACCCGCGCGCTGTTGAACATCAAAGAGTTCAGGGCGATGCCGTTGGGAAGGTCGGAGCGGCCGACCATCTCCACCACAAAGGCTTGTCGGGCCGGCGCATCGAAAGCATTCACAAAGCCCAGGCCCGCTGCAAGAATCACGATGTGCCATTCCTGGACGAGGCCCGTAAACGTCAGCACGGCAAGGATGAAGGCCAGCAGCATGGCCCCCGCTTGGGTAAGGATCAGAAGAGCGCGTTTGGGTACGCGATCAACGACAACACCGCCCCACGGAGTCACCAGCAGCGACGGCACCGCCGCTGCGAAGCCGACAATTCCCAGGCTCAGATCGGAGTGGGTGAGCTGGTAGACCAGCCAGCCTTGAGCGATGACCTGCATCCAGGTTCCGGCATTGGATACAAGCTGACCGCCAAAGTAGAGCTGGAAGTTGCGATGACGCAGGGCCGCGAAGGGACTGTCGGCCGCGGGCGGCGCCTCGGTTCCGGATAATGGCTTCGAATCGAGTGATGCGCGCTGTCATGAAGAAGTCCGCGAGCTGCCACCACGGCGGAAGCCGATCAAGCCGCGTTGAGGAGTTCAGAAGATGCCTTGAAGAGAATACGTTCTCAGGCTGTTCGGGACGAGTCATTATACTTGCCGTTCAGGCGGAGCCAGGCGCCCAAGTGGCTCAGCGAGGCCGTCCCGGCAAAGTGCCACGCCTCTGGGGGCCAAGGTAGACAAAATGCAACAAAGAAAAAGCCCCGCCCCGAACTTGCAACGGGGCGGGGCTTGTGATTCGCTTTCGCCAAACCTACGGATCCTGAATCTCCGCGGCGCGGAGTGTATTCCGCATCAACATCGCAATGGTCATCGGGCCGACGCCGCCGGGCACGGGCGTGATGAAGCCGGCCACGTCCTTGGCCTCCTCGAAGTTGACGTCGCCAACCAGGCGATGACCACTCTTCTTGGTGGCATCCGGTTTGGAGTTGATGCCCACGTCGATGACCGCAGCACCGGGCTTGATCCAATCGCCACGCACGAATTCCATCTTGCCGATGGCCGCAATCAGAATGTCGGCCTGCCGGACTACGGCGGGGATGTCCCGCGTGCGTGAATGGCACACGGTCACCGTGGCATTCTTGCCGATCAGCAGCAGGGCTGCAGGCATGCCCACGATATTGGAACGGCCCAACACGACGGCGTTGGCCCCTTCAATCTTGACACCAGCCTGCTCCAGGAGATAGATGCAGCCGTATGGCGTGCACGGCACGAACAGCGGCTCGCGGCCCTTCTGGGCCAGCCGACCAATATTGATGGGTGAGAAGCCGTCGACGTCTTTTTCGATGCTGATCAATTGCAGGACGCGTTCCTCATTCAAGTGAGAGGGCAGCGGCAATTGCACGAGTATGCCGTTGACAGACTTATCCGCGTTCAGCTTGGTGATGAGCTTTTCCAGCTCTTCCTGGCTCGTCTCGGCCGGCAACTGATGGCCGACCGAGCCCATGCCCAATTCCTCGCAGGCTTTGCCCTTGGATCTGACGTATGCCTGGGAATCGACACGATCACCAACGAGGACGGTTGCCAGGGTCGGCTTGACTTTTCCAGCCTGAGTTCGTTTGGCGACCTGGGCGGCGACTTCGTCGCGCACCTTCTGGGCAATCTTTTTGCCATCAATGAGCTGCGCGGTCATTGTCTTTTCCGGTTGGACTGTCATATTGGCTCCTTCATTGGTCTGTGAACTAGGACACAATCATTATACAGTCCGGAACCCGCTGCCAGAAGTGACACTCTTCCCTATTTGACAATGATGCCGTGAAGGAATTCTCCTGTCAGGCCCGTGATCTTTACGGGATTGATCTCATTCCAGCGAGGCCGCGCGTCGGACGCTTTGACCCGGGCATAGTCCTCCGTATGGCCGGTCATTTCCCAACCGCTGCCACCCCGCCGCGTCGCCGACTCCCAAAGAACGGCCCTGGTTTGCCCAATGAATCGCTGGCCGTGGCGCTGCGCGGCTTCCGCGAACAACCTCAAGTAGCGCGCTGTACGGCCATGCCGCGTTCCCAGAGGGACTTGCTCCGCGAAGCCCGCAGCGGCTGTGCCAGGGCGCGGCGAGTAAGTGAAAGCGTGACCACCGGAAAAGTTCATCTCGCTCACAAACGCCAACGATTCCTGAAACTCCGCATCGGTTTCGCCAGGGAAGCCGGCGATGAGGTCCGTGGTGATGGCTACGTTGGGAATGAGCTCGCGAGCGGCAGCCACGAGTCTCTTGAACGAGGCCGGCGTTGTACGGCGGGCCATCCGCCGCAACGTGGAAGCGCAGCCGCTCTGCAGAGGCAGATGCAAATGAGGGCAAAGACGCGGGTCCGCCCAGAGAGTGAAGAACTCGCGGTCGAGATCCCACGGCTCGAGCGAGGACAGTCGCAGACGCGGCACGGCTGTCCGGCGCAGGATGGAGCGGACAAGCTGCTTCAAGTCGGAACCCAGATCCTTCCCCCAGGAACCGAGATGCACGCCGGTCAGGACGATCTCCTGCGTTCCCCCTGCCAACGCGGACTCGATATCGCGACAAATATCGTCGATCGGGCGACTGCGCGCCCGACCGCGCGCAACCGTCGTGATGCAAAACGTGCAACGGTTGTTGCACCCATCCTGCACTTTGACGAAGAGACGCGTGCGCCGCCGAAGGCCCGGCAGAGGCACGCGGGCAAGCGGCTCGGCATCGAAAATCTGGGGCTGCCCTTTCAGCAGGTCAGAAACGAGCTGATCTTTGCGCGGATTGGTAATGACGCGCGCGACGCCTGGCAGAGCTGCTGCCTCCACCGGCTGGAGCGAGACCCAGCAGCCGGTCACCACGATGTGATCGGCGCCCGTCCGCGCCAGGTGGCGGATCTTGCCGCGGGAGTCGAGGCGGCCGAGGCAGTCACGGCACATGTATTCACGACGGCCAGGTCCGCGCCTTCGGCCCCCGCCACGATCTCATGGCCGGCAGCCCGAAATTCCCCGGCCATGCTCTCTATTTCAGCCTGATTGAGGCGGCAGCCAACGGTATCCAGGAAGATCTTCATCGTAGGACGGGACGGTGCCTGACGGCGCAACTCAGTGAGCCAAGACGAAGACCGCAACGCCTCCGGCTTGACGTCGGCATTTTATCATGTGGATTTTCGGCGCGGCCCCGAGCGGTCTGCGCGCCGAAATCCGGGCCCGCGTCTATTGAGAAGACGGGAAGTACTGGTCCAGGAGTTGCTGCGCGGACTGAGCCGTCGGTCCGGATGGATCCGCTTGCACGGCGAGCTTCAGCTGATCGAGGGCCTGAGGATTCTGCCCCAGCCGGAGGTAGATCAGCGCGAGATGGAGATGCGGCTCCGCAAGCGTGGCGGAGGCGTCGATGGCGCGCTGCAGGGTCTTGCGACCCTGCTCGTAATACCCGGCCTGCGCGTATGACCAACCCAGCGCATCGAGCACGGCGGCATCTTTGGGTGCAAGCAAAGCGGCCTTTTGCGCCGCAGGCAGGCCAATTTCGGCGACCTGCACGCCGTTGTCGGCGCAGAAAAGCGCGAGCAGGCGCCAGTAGGTCGCATTGGCTGGTGAGAGCGTGGTGGCAGTCTGATAGGCTTGCAGTGCGGCGACCAGATCTCCGGCGGCTGCGTAGGCTTCCCCGAGCGCACTCTGAAACGCGGGATTGGTTGGCTCCGCCCGCGCGGCTGCCTTGTATTCGTTCAGCGCCTGCGCATTCTGACCCTGGCGCCGGAAGTAGAGGCCCCGCAGAGCGCGCACCGTGGCATCCCGGGGATCTACCAGCAGGGCTCGATCCAAATCCGGTCGGCCATCCTGACCAACGTGCTGCCGCGCTTCGCCAAGCCAGGCCAAGGCTTCGGGATTGCGACGATCCAGCTCGACGGCGCGTCCGAACTCGCGCGCAGCCAGCGGCCATTCCTGCACCAAGCCGAGGGCGCGGCCCAGGACCACGAGGCCCCGAGGGGCATCCGACTCTCTGATGACGACTTCAACGCGGCGAGCAGCGTGTCCGCGGCGGGAGTGTAGGCGGCATCCAGTCTCGCGGCGGCCTGAAAGTGCGGCGATGCCGCCGAAGGATCCGAAAGCATAAGGAGCAGGCCAAGGCGGTAGTGCGTGGCTGCCTCTTCGCCCAGCTGCAAGCGCCTCTGAAGCGCCAACTGCTCGGAGGCGTAATCCGATTGCTGATCGTACGCTGCCGCCAGCCTATCCAGCAGCCGGGCGTCGGCGGGATGCGCCCGAGACCCGGCGCTCCAACTGGCAATCGCCGAAGCGGGATCGCCCGTCGTCCAGTAGGCGGACCCCAAGTCCTCCCAACCCTGAGACGAAAGGGCATCTTCCGTGGCCGCCGCCTTCAGCAGACCAATGGCCTCCGGAAAATCGCCCGCGGCGTAGGCGGCGATTCCCGCCGGCTGCCGCAGGTCGGTGCGCCACGGGAGCAGCCGGGAGGCCAAAACGTACAATCGAGCGGCGCTTGAAAACTGTCCCGCCGCGGAGGCTGCCTCCGCTATCTGGATATCACGATAGCCAGCCAGGACCGGAGGAACGAGAATCGCGCCCAGAAGGATCGACGCGATCAGGATGACTCGAGATACACGTGTCGTGGCCACCGACTCATTATATTTCGACAAGGCGGAGGTTGATGGGTGCCGAGGCGCGACCCAGGGGCCTGTTGAAGGACAGCTTCGAAACGGTATAATCGTGCCCATGGGCATGCTCATCGCAGCGGACATCGGGGGGACGCACTTGCGGGCGGCCCTATATGAATCGGACAATCCGAAGCCAATCGCACACCAACGCGTCGACACGCGGGCGGACGAGCCCGGCGCGTACGACCGGCTGCGCCTCGCCATCCAATCGGTCTGGCCCAAGCAGGGCAAGGTGCAGGCGATCGGGATGTCGTCCCCTGGTCCGCTGGACCCGCACACGGGCCGCGTGCTCGTGACCCCCAACATTCCCGAATGGCACGATTTTCCGTTGGCGCCCAAGCTGGCCGAGGATTTCCACGTGCCGGCGTTCCTGGACAATGACGCCAATTTGGGGGCGCTCGGCGAGTGGAAGTTCGGGGCGGCCCGCGGCCACGCGGATGTGCTCTACCTGACCATCAGCACCGGCGTGGGCGGCGGCGTGATCGCGGATAATCACCTGCTGCAAGGCTTCCACGGGCTGGCGGCAGAACTGGGGCATACGATCCTGGACCCGGACGGTCCGGTGTGCTCATGCGGCTTCCGGGGCCACTTGGAGGCCTTCTCGTCAGGCCCTGCAATCGTGAAGTACGTTCTCCAGGAACTGGCGCGGGGAACGAAATCCAGCATGAAATCAGATCCCGCGTTAACTGCCCGCCTCGTGGCCGAAGCCGCGCAGGCTGGCGACGCCCTGGCGATCGCGGCTTACCGGCGTGCGGGTCAATATCTTGGCATCGGCGTGGCAAATTTCCTGCACGCGTTCGATCCATCGATCGTGATCTTCGGCGGAGGCGTCTCGACCGTTGGGCCTCTGCTCTTCGAGCCCTTTGAGGCCAGCCTCAAAGAGCGCGTCTTCCACCCGCGCTACTTGGAAAATCTCAAGATCGCCACGGCCGATCTGGGTGACGACGCCCCCCTGTTGGGAGCGTTGGCGCTGGCACAAGTCTCAATGAACATCTAAACAGGAGTCCGAATGGAACCACTTGAATTGCCGGGGCCGAAGGCCCGGGCCCTGATAAAGCGCGAACTCGTCTGTCGTTTCGCCTTCGTATCCGCGTGGCTATCCGTTCGTGATGGACCATGGCAAGGGCTCGGAGGTCTGGGACGTCGACGGGAACCGCTTCCTGGACTTCATGGCCGGCATCGCCGTCACGTCGACCGGACACGCCCATCCCAAGGTCGTGAAGGCCATCCAGGAGCAGGCCGCGCAGTTCATTCACATCTCGTCGGACTTCTACCACGCCACCATGGTCGAACTGGCCGAAAAGCTCAACCAGGTCGCTCCTTTCGACGAGGCCGGGGTGACTTTCATGACCAACTCGGGGACGGAGGCGGTCGAGACGGCCATCAAGCTGGCCCGCTACCACACCGGCCGTGCCAGTTTCATCGGCTTCACGGGTGCCTTCCACGGCCGGACCATGGGAGCCGTAACATTTACCGCCAGCAAGCCGGCCTATCATTCCGGCTTTGGCCCGCTGATGCCGGGCGTGGTACACGCGCCCTACCCCAACCCCTACCGGCCTATCCTGGCACAGAAGCCCGGCGAGGACTATGGCGAAACCGTCGTGCGCTATATCGAAGAGCAGATCCTTGGCCCCATCCTGCCCCCCGACGAGGTAGCCGGAGTGCTGGTTGAGACGATCCAGGGCGAAGGAGGCTATATTGTCCCGCCGCCGGGGTTCTATCCTGCGCTTCGCAAGCTGTGCGACCGGCACGGGATTCTGCTGATCGTGGATGAGGTCCAGTGCGGCATGGGACGCACCGGCAAGTGGTGGGCCATCGAGCACTATGGCGTTGAACCCGACGTGGTGACCATCGCCAAGGGCATCGCCTCCGGCATGCCGCTGGGAGCCTGCCTGGCGCGTCAATCCATCATGGATTGGGAACGTGGGGCGCACGGCAACACCTTTGGCGGCAACCCCGTCGCCTGCGCCGCCGCCCTGGCGACCATGGACCTGATCGAACACGGCTACCTGGAGAACGCCGCCGGGGTTGGCCAGTACACATTGGATGCGCTCGAGGAGATTCAGATGCGCCACCCCAGCATAGGCGACGTGCGCGGCAAGGGGCTGATGATCGGCGTGGAATTCGTCAAGGACCGTGCGACCAAGGAGCCTGCCAAAGAGCTCAGCGATCGGGTGATGGAGTTGGCCTTCGAACGCGGACTGCTCACGCTGGGCTGCGGGCAGAGCACTATTCGCATCTCACCGGCGCTCAGCATCAACACGAAGGAAATCGACGAGGGTCTGCAGATACTGGAGCAGGCCATCACCTTGGCGGAAAAGGAAGTCGCCGTCCTAGGCCACGTCGAGCCGGCCACAGGGCCGGCACTCGCTGCAAACAAAACACGGCGCCTCTTTCGAGGCGCCGTGCGCTTCATATGCCAAGCAGGCTCCCTCGGCCTCACACAACTGCCTATTGAACTGTGCCCCCATCGGCCCTATACTGAGTATGTACCCGGTTCCATTGGGGACTTCATGCCCTTGCGCTTCCAGCTGGCGGAGAAAGAGGGCACCGCTAAAGCGACGCCGGAGCGGAGCCGACCCTCTAACCGCTAGGTTCGAGGTTCACCTGTGCCTGCTGTTCTGCGCAGGCAAGTCCTCGCCGGAGGGCCCTCGTAGAGGGCGAGGAGCTTTCGGGGGCTTTTTGAATGCGGAACTACGACCCCAAGGAGCTAGTAATTGAACTCGCCGACTATGTTAACGAAGTGGTGAAACGAGAGAAAGCTCTGCAAGAACGCCTAGGCAAACGCCGCGAGAAGAAATAGAAAGGGGAAAGGCAATGCGAGAACCTTACCCGAATCGACGGCGCCTTATCTTCGGCACTGGGGCAGTGTTCGTCCTGAATATCCCTCGCTTGCGGAAGCACCGCAGTAGCCCCATCCCTCGATGTCTCAAGCATCCAAACCGCCGCTGTCAAGACAGCTCTCGCTGGCGTTCAGTTGCCCCAAACGGAGGCTGTCCAACCTACTACCAATCTTGGCCCAACTCTACAGCCGCCAATGCCCACGGAACCGAGTATGCCGGATGCGGCTCCTGTCAAACTCTCAGGGAGCGGCGACTCTATTCAGGACGTCTCTGCTTGGCCGCAAATACCCGGACTGATGATTGTCGAGGGCAATGCCAGTAGCCGGTATTTCGGAATTGTTCCGTACGACCAAGGGGGAAACGGCCTATCATCACTTGTTAATGCCACTGATCCGTACAATGCCATTACCCCGTTCAACTTTGATGGACAGTATGCCACTCGGCTTGAGATCAAGGCGAACGACGCCTGGACGATACAAATCGTCCCACTCTCACAGGCAAGGCAGCTTACCGTCCCGGGAGCCATTCAGGGCAACGGCGACGACGTTATCGTCCTGACGGGCGCAACGCCAGACACCGCAAACGTGACCGGGAATTCGGACAGCCGCTATTTTGGCATAGTGGCCTACGAGGCGGGCACCAACAGCTTGGGCTCAATTGTCAACACCACAGACCCGTATCAAGGCACAGTGATCGTGGAAAGGTCTGCTCGAATATCTGGAGGTTAAGGCCGTGGGACAGTGGTCAATTGAGGTAGCGGCCGCCAAGTAGGGTGCCAATGGTCATCGGCACCGTCTCCCGCATACGTAGACGCCACCCCTGAGCCCAAACCGTCCATGATTCCCACTCCGACTGAGACGGTGTCAAGATTGCCTCCGAGAGACACTATCAGTTGGTAGACCCTGACAAGATAAGCGAGGCTGAGCTAGCACAATACAAGACACACCTCGCCGATTAAACTCCCCATCTACCGTGATATCGCGGAATCAAACAGGCGCATATGCACAATCTCGTGAAAGCCCTAAGAGTCCTCGCTCGTAAACAAGAATTGGTACAGCTCGCTTTTCATTGCCCTCTCGAACTCCGGATATCTGTGGATATCTCCGAGACTCCAAATGAGCATAGCCAGCCCCGCTACGAGCGGTGGTTTGAGAGGGACATATTGCCCAAATATACAACGCAGATAGGTCCATCCCACACACCACATGTCTTCCTGCCCCCCTCCGATTGTTACGCTCTTCGATGCGCCCTTCTGCATGAGGGTCAGGACGAAATCCTTGGCCAACGAGCTAGACAAGCACTAGACCGCTTCCACTTCATCGAACCACCTCTCAGCGGCCAGGTTCACTGTAATCAAGTAGACAACGTATTGCAGCTGCAAACTGACATATTCTGCGATGATATACTTGGCCGGCCTTAAGGCATGGATTCAAGACATGACCGCTAGGCAAGATGTTCAGGAACGCATTGGCAAAATGCTACGGATTTATCCCGGCCTTGACCTTCCGGGTATGTCAATTGGCAATTAATCACACCAAAATGTACTCGTATAGGAGCGACACCTCAAACCGCTAGGTTCGAAGCTCACGCCTAATTGGCCTTCTCGGAGGTCTCAATGTCTTTCGTCATTACCATGTATATACGTGAGGGTATCGTCATGGCCAGCGATAGCAGGCTCACCTTGAACACCGAACAGCATCCAAATCAGGCCACAGTTGTTCAAGTTGCGGTAGGTCAGTCGGATTCCAACTACAAGATTTTCTTGGCTCCAAACAACATAGGAATCTCAACTTTCGGGGCCGCCGAGATCAAAGGTGTGCCCATTGGCGGCTACATCGAGTATTTCATCAGCGAGCAACTGCAAGGGTCAAATGTCGACGTACAGGACGTTGCTCAGAGGCTATTAGCCTTCGTCACAGCCTTTGAACCGACACCAGATACTCAGTTCCACGTCGCCGGTTACAAGACCACCGACACCGGCGAAAAGGATCAGCAAGTTTGGCATGTTTGGGTTGCCCACAACACCGTAGATCGTTCAAACCCGCCTGGCCAACAGGGAGGTACTTGGGTGGCGAAGCGGACATTTTCACGTGTCTCATACAACCGGTTGGCTTGATGACGCCGGATGGGAAACTTGGCCAGCCACTGCCATACTTCCAAATACCCTACCAGTTCTTCACGCTCCAAGACGCGATAGACTTCTGCGTTTTTGCTGTCCGCTCGACCACTGACGCCATTAAATTCCAGCCCCGCCCCAAGACCGTAGGCGGCCCCATAGATGTCTTGGTCATAAAACCCGATGAAGCCTTCTGGGTGCAGAGGAAGGAACTACATACATAGTAGTCCCCCCGACGCGCACCGCCTGTTCAACAGCCCGTGAGATTCATACTCGAATAGGAGTTGCATTTCTAACCGCTAGATTCACAGCCCCCCGGGCCCCACCGAAACACCTTACGCCAGACGTCTCTAAAACTCTATAACCCATGTAACCAGTGGAATCCCCTCACCTTGACAATAGAACGGGTGTTCTATAGAATCTCCCCATCGCTCGACCTCACACCCAATCCGACCCGGGAACAACCTCATGCAAGATGCACTACTAGATAGCCGCCAGGTCGCCCTCAGCCTCCACGTCAGCCGCAGTTACGCCTACCTGCTCATGAGTTCGCGGCGACCTCCCCACCGTCCGCATGGGCCGCCTCGTCCGCGTCCGCTCAGACGATTTGGACCGTTATGTACGTAGGCGCCTGCTTGAGCCGGACGCCACCTCATCCAGCGTTTCCCTCCGTCACAACGCGGGCACCTCTAGGCGGACGGCACTGTAAGCGCTGCACACTGTGCCTCGCCGACCAACAAACCTCGATCGGACACCCTCAATCCATCATGGCTCCCAAGAAACGAAACACCAACGCCCTCAAGCACGGCCTGTATGCCCGGCACTACACCAAAGAGGAGCAGGCTTCATTGGGCGAGATGCCGCCCCTCGAATCCCTGCACGAGATCCACATGCTGCGCTCCACCCTCGACCGCATCCTCACCATGATCGAGGCCTGCGATGACGAAGACCGCAAGGTCAAGCTGCTCAACTCCCTCTTCGTCGGATCGCAGCGGCTTGCCAATGCCATGCGCACGCACACCCTGCTCGTCGGCAACAACCAGGAACTGCTCACCTCCTTCTGGCAGGCCGTCGAATCCTTCCGCAAAGCCCATGACATGTAGGCGAGCGGGCCTTCGCACGCGGCGGCGCCTGCCCCGAGCCAAAGCGTAGGGTCGTGCCGCCGTTGTGCATCCTCGCGACCTTCTGTCCCCGCGATTCCCGGAAAAAGAGAATGCGGCGGGTGCCTTCCCCGCCAGCATTCTCTTTTTCCGAATATTTCCCCTCCCCTTTAGGGGAGGGGCAGGGGTGGGGTCCACATGACCATTTGTATTTCACTGCTTCCACCGCTTCCATGCGTCGCACCGGCTATCAGACATCGTGCCTTCTCATTCCTACAAACTGGAATCGTTCCTCGTCGTTCGTCTGGTGCATGCGTCGCGCGAGCGGGCCTTTACACGAGGCGGCTTCGAGCCGCCATCGTGCATCCTGGCGCCACGAGGCGCCAGGGCAAGCCCACATCGCCCATTCCGTCGAAGATCCTGCCTGGCCTGCGATCTTTCAGGTCCGTTCTGGCAGGGGCAGAGGGGACGGGGTGAGGTCCTCCCAACTTCCGAATAGCCCCCATACCGCCCATGACTGAACTCGCCACCGTCCTCAAAACCCTCGTCTCCCGGATCGACTACTTCACCGACTACTTCGGTCACGTCGCCCTGCGCCCCTATCAGATCGAGGCCGCCGACGCGGTCATCCAGTCCATCCTCAATAAGGATGGCGACACCTTCGTCTGGAAATTCGCCCGCCAGAGCGGCAAGGATGAGACCCTCACCGCCCTCTACCAGTACCTCCTCACCATCCTCGCGCATCGCGATGCTTCCATCATCGCCGCCGCGCCCACCTTCAAGCCGCAAACCGGCCAATCCATGCAGCGCCTCGACACCCGCCTCTCACGCAACCTCGTCCTGCAGAAGGAGTGGCGCCGGCGCATGCGTCACATCTACAGTATCCGCGATGCCCGCGTACTCTTCTACTCCGCCAGCCCGCGTTCCAGCGTCGTGGGCGCCACGGCCTGGCCGTTGCTCGTCATCAACGAAGCGCAGGATGTGTTGCCTGCCGTCTACGACAAGCGCTTCGCCCCCATGGCGGCCGCCACCAACGCCACGCGTCTCTTCAGCGGCACCGCCTGGACCAGGGACACGCTGCTCGCCCGCGAAGAACGCTGGTGCCGGCAGCAGCAGGAGCAGGATGGCCGCAACCGCGTCTTCGTGGTCGACGGCCCCGCGGTCGCGCGCGTCCATCCGCCGTACGCCAAATTCCTCGAATCTGAAATACGACGCCTCGGAGCCAATCACCCCATCGTCCTCTCGCAGTACCTCTGTCAGGAGATTGACTCGCAGGCCGGCATGTTCAGCGCCGCCCGCCGCCTCCTCATGCGCGGGGACATCCCTCCGACAGCTTTTCCCTCCCCAAATTCGTCTTCTGCATTTGGGGATGGGCCGAGGACCGGGCCCAACGCCTTCCTCCTCGACGTCGCCGGCCAGGACGAAAACCGCCTGCACGACATCGAAAAGGCCCTCCACAACCCCGGCCGTGACTCCGTCACGCTCCGTGTTGTGGACATCGACCTCTCCACGCTCGAAACGCTTCAAGCCCCCACCTATCGTGTCGTCCACACCCGCCAGTGGACCGGCGCCAATCATCTCCACGTCTTCGGCCAGATCAAAGCGCTCTGTGACCATTGGCGCCCCGAAAAGATCGTCATCGACGCGACCGGTGTCGGTGAAGGTCTCTGGGCCATGCTTGACAAAGCATTTCCCACACGCGCCTCATTCCCGTCAAGTTCAATGCGACCACCAAGTCCGAGATCGGGTACCGATTCCTCGCCATCATCGAAACGGGCCGCTTTCGCGACTGCGATCCCTCCCCCGAGACCGACCGGCAGTACGCCGCCTGCCAGTCCGAGGTGCTCATCGGCCCCCGCCGCACCATGCGCTGGGGCGTCCCCGAAAACTCCCGCGATGAGAACGGCGAACTCATCCACGACGACATCGTCCTGGCCAACTCGCTCGTCGTCGAACTCGACAAGCTCGAATGGACCCTGCGCTCCAAGACCGTCATCATCCCCGCGCGTGATCCACTCGATGAAATGTCCCGCATCCGCCCTCCGTTCCAGGATGATTTCCGGTGATTTCCCTCAGTCCGACCTCCTGCCGCCGACGGCCCTGGCAGGGAGAACTCTGTCGATATGCGGGTGATAGAATACGCCCATCCCGCCCGCGAAAGCCAATCATGCTCCCCGATTTCCGAGTCCGCCAACGCGATTACCTGCTCGAGATTGCCCGCCTGCTGACGCAGGAGCTGGATCTTGAGAAGCTGCTTCGGCGCATCCTGCGGGTATCGATCGAGATGCTGGCCGGGCAAGCCGGGTTAATTGCCCTCAAAGAGGCGGATGGTTGGCGCGTGGCCGCGGCGCACAAGATCCCGCCGGCTTTCCTCAGCTACCTTGAGCCTCTCCTCGCCGAGGGAAAGGTCCGGGAGCTGGACGTGCAGGAGCTGAACCGGATGCTGCTCGACCTGACCTACACGGCCAGCATGGGCCTGCTCAACGGAACGGGCCTGCCCCTCTCCGCGCACGAGCAGGTCATCGGAGTGATCTTCATTTTCAGAAACTACCCCGGCGTGTTTACGTCCAACGACCGCGGGCTGCTTCAATCGTTTGCCGATCAAGCCGCCGTGGCGGTTTTCAACGCGCAGCTCTATGGCCAGGTCAACTACGAGAAGCAGCGCTTGGACGCTCTGCTCGATTCGGCCGCGGACGGGATCCTGATCCTCAAGCCCGACTACTCCGTCGAGCGTTCCAACACCGCTTTTGAGAAGCTGATAGGCAAGCCACGCGACGAGATCGTTGGAAAAGCGCACGATGAGGTCGTGCGCTGGGCGCATGAACCACAGGGCGCCACGTTGGAGGAAGCCCTGGGGAATGGCCACGTGCTGTCGCCGAACGAACCCCTGTATGTGGAAGGCGATCTGGAGCGCGCGCTGCCTCCGCCTGTACCCGTGGGTATTACGTATGCGCCGCTGCTTTCCGACGACGGCAAAGTCCGCAATATCGTTGTGACCGTCCGCGACATCACGCACTTCCGCACGGCCGAGGAGATCAAGTCCACCTTCATTTCAATCGTCAGCCACGAGCTGCGCACTCCGGTCACGCTGATCAAGGGCTACGCGTCCACCCTGCGCCGGGACGATGCCAAGTGGGACCGCAAGGTGGTCAAGGAAAGCCTGGCTGTCATCGAGGATGAGGCCGACCGGCTCTCGAAGATGATCGACGACTTGCTGGATGCCTCGCGGCTGCAGGCGGGCGGGTTGAGCCTCACTCGAGCGGACGTGTCGCTGCCGGAGATGGCAAAAAACGTAGCTGCGCGGCTGGGTGCACAGACCAGGAAGCACAAGATCGTCACAGACTTCCCGGCGAAGTTCCCGTTGATCATGGGAGACGAGATGCGGCTCGAGCAGGTGCTGTCCAACCTGGTATCGAACGCCCTCAAGTACGCCTCACGCGGCGAAGTCCGCATCAGCGGCTCGACGTCGCCGCGGCACGTCACGGTCTGCGTCAGCGATGAAGGACCGGGCATCGACGCGCGCGACATGCCGCACATCTTCGAGCGCTTCTACCGGGCCTCAAACGCCCTCAAACAGACCAAGGGCGCCGGCTTGGGACTTTACCTGGCGCGTGCCATCGTGGAAGCGCACGGCGGGCGCATTTGGGCCGACCCCAAGCCGGCAAAGGGCGCGCGGCTCTGTTTCACGCTGCCGCGCTAGGCTGGGAGGCGGGTGGTAAAATCTAGGGCTTCAAGGCGCAAGCATTGATTGAGCGGAGTGATGCGGCCGCCTTGGCCGCGGCAGGGCCGGGTATCAAACCTGATTCCTCCCAACCAGACGGACAGGAGAACATAGGCACACATGGCAGTCTATCCGCCGCGTAACAAAGTCGAGAAGAAACGAACCTGGAACGCCGAAAGCGTTTTCGCTAATCACGCCGCCTGGGAGGCGGAACTCAAGGCGATCCTCGCTGATATGGATTCAATCAAGAACTTCCAGGGCCGGCTGGGCGATGGCGCCGCGACGGTGGTCGAGGCCCTGCATGCCGTGGAGCAACTGGTTCTACGCGCCCAGCGCGTCTACATGTACGCCACCTTCGCGCAGGCAGTGGACACAACGGATCAGCAGGCCGCGGCCATGCAAGGCTCGGCGGCCGGCATGTACGGACAGGTGGCCGCCGCGGCCGCCTATGTTGCCCCCGAATTGCTGGCGCTCGGTCACGCGCGTCTGCGCGAGTGGATGCAGCAGGATCCGAAGCTGGCGATCTACGGCCACAGCTTTGACGATCTATTCCGGAAACAGGCACACGTGCGCTCCGGCGAGATCGAGGAACTGATGGGTTTGCTGGCGGATCCGTTCAGCGGGCCTTCGAATACGGCCAGCATGCTGACCAATGCCGACTTCAAGTTCGCTCCGGCGGAGACCAGCTCGGGACGCAAGCTGGCCGTGACCCAAAGCTCGGTCCACCAGATCCTGATGACATCCGATCGCTCTGCCCGCAAGACCGCCTGGAATCATTACATGGATCGCCACGTGGAGTACAAGAACACGCTGGCTAGCAACCTGATCACTTCCATGAAGGCCAATGTGTTCCAGACGCGCGCCCGCAAGCACGAGTCGTCGCTGGCCGCCTCACTGTTCGAGAATGATGTTCCGGTGGAGGTGTTCCACAACCTGATCAGCACCTTCAAGCGCCACCTGCCGATCTGGCACCGCTACTTCGCCCTCCGGCGCAAGGCGCTGGGCCAGCGCGACCTGGCGTACTACGACATGTGGGCCCCCCTGACGAAACGGCAGCCCAAGCTGTCCTTTGAGCAGTCTGTGACCATGATCACCGAGGGACTGGCACCCTTGGGCCGGGAGTACACAGAAACCATTCGCAGGGGCTGCCTGCAGGAGCGCTGGGTCGATTCCGCTCCGAACAAGGGCAAGATGAACGGCGCGTTCTCCTTCGGCGTCCCGGGCACATATCCCTTCATTATGATGAGCTTCACCGACGAGGTGGCCAGCCTGAGCACGCTGGCGCACGAGCTGGGCCACTCGATGCATTCCTATCTCACGTGGAAGAACCAGCCGCTGGTCTACGCCGACTACTCGCTGTTCGTGGCCGAGGTGGCCTCCAATTTCCACCAGGCCATGGTGCGGGACCATCTACTGGCAACCAGCAAGGATCGAGCCCTGCAGGCCGCTTTGATCGAAGAGGCCATGAGCAACTTCTTCCGCTATTTCTTCCAGATGCCGACGCTGGCCCGCTTCGAGTTGGAGACGCACGAGCGCATCGAAAAAGGCGAGGCCTTGACGGCTGATACGATGATCGACCTGATGGCAGATCTGTTCGGCGAGGCCTTCGGACCCGAAGTCAAGATCGACCGGCCGCGCGTAGGGATGGTGTGGTCCACGTTCAGCCATCTGTTCTCGGACTACTACGTCTTCCAGTATGCGACCGGAATTTCAGGGGCGCACGCGCTGTCCGCACGAATCCTGCGCGGCGAGCCGCATGCCGCCGAGGACTACCTCGGATTCCTCAAGTCGGGCGGCTCGGCCTACCCGCTGGATGTGCTCAAGCGCGCCGGCGTCGATCTCGCCAGTCCCAAGCCGGTGGAAGAGACGTTTGCCATCATGCAAGGTTACGTGGACCGCCTCGAGCAACTATTGAGCTGACGCCGCACCGCGTCGGTCCAACCGGAGCATCACAAGCCGAATCAAGAAGAAGGATCAGGGATCGTTAGCATGCCTCAAACCCAAATCGCCTGCCCGCGCTGCAAACAACCAATCACCGCAAATGTGGAACAGCTCTTTGACGTGACCGCCGACCCTGGCGCCAAACAGCGCCTGCTGGGGGGCGCATCCAACATGGCGCACTGCCCGCACTGCGGTTTTGAGGGGCGCCTGGCCACGCCCATCGTCTACCATGACGCCGACAAGGAACTGCTGCTGACCTACTTCCCTTCCGAGCTTGGCATGCCGATGCCCGAGCAGGAGAAGCTGGTCGGTCCGATGATTACGCAGGTGACAAACCGGCTTCCCGCCGCAAAGCGCAAGGCGTACCTGTTCAAGCCCGTGGCGAACCTCACGTATGAGTCCATGATCGAGACGATCCTGGGCAAGGATGGGATCACGCCGGACATGATCAAGGCGCAGCAGGAACGCCTGAACCTGATCGACAAGCTGCTGGCAGCCAGCGCGCCGGACGTACGCAGCCAGCTGATCAAGGACAACACCGCCCTGGTCGACGAGCAATTCTTCGTACTGTTCAGCCGCCTGCTGCAGGCGGGTCTGGGGGGCGGGCAGGAAGCGCTGGCAAAACAACTCTCGGAGGTCCAGACACAACTGCTGGCCGAGACCGAGGTCGGCCGCCGGCTGCAGGAATCGGTGAGCGAGCTCGAAGCCGCCTCGAAGGCTTTGCAGGAGGCCGGGCCAGGCTTGACACGCGAAAAGCTGCTGGATCTGGTGATGCAGGCGCCGAACGACGGACGCGTGAAAGCGTATGTCTCGCTGGCCCGCAACGGCATGGACTACGTATTCTTCCAAAACCTGACTGAGAAGATCGACAAAGCGACCGGCGACAAAAAGAAGAAACTCGAGCAATTGCGCGAGAAGATGCTGGAGTATGTGAACGAGGTGGACAAGCAGGTCGAGGCCCGCAGCAAGAGAGCTCAGGACCTGCTCGACAAGATCATGGCAGAGCCCGACGTAGCCCAGGCCACCCGTGACAACCTGGAGGCCTTCACGCAGGAGGCAGTGGACCTCGTGCAGAAATCACACCGGGAAGCCTCAGAGAAGAACGAGTACGACCGGCTTGGGCGACTGCAAAGGATCAGCGAGGTCTTGCAGGCGGCTTCGGCGCCCCCACCGGAGGTCGCGCTGATCGAGAAGCTGCTCGACGCGACCGACGACGCGCAGATCGAAAAGATGCTGGCAGCCAACGAAAGCATGGTCAATGATGCCTTCATGGAGGCCCTCAATGGTTTGATGGCACAAGTCGATGCGCAGGCCCAGCAAGGCGGCGCCGAGGCCAAGAACGTTGCCAGCAAACTCCAGATGGTCTACAAGGCGGCCCTTAAATTCTCAATGAAGAAGAAGATGGCCTGAGGCCGCAGCGCGAGGAGACGCGACTCTGGCGGCTCGCTATCCTCTGCGGTAGCCTGAGCGAATCAGACGGGCTTTCCCGAAACGTCGTGAAAGCCCGTCTTGTTGTCTCCAGACCAGGATGCAGCCGTCCTCGAATCCTAGGCGATTTCGCCGACGTCCTCTCCAACAAAGGGGTTGGATCGCTTCTCCAGACCGACGGTCGTCTCGCCGCCATGACCGGAAAGCAGACGCGTAGCATCCGGCAGCGTGAATATCTGACTCCGGATGCTGTGAACCAGTTGATCCCAATCGCCGCCAGGCAGATCGGTACGTCCGACACCGCCGCGGAAGATGAGATCTCCGCAGAAGCAGACACCGGAAGCGGCGACGTAGAAGACGCAGTGCCCCATGGTATGGCCCGGCGTCTCGCGGACTTCCAGATCAACGCCTCCAAGCCGCAGCTGCTGCCCTTGGTAAAGATCGATCGTCGGTTCAGGCCCTGGATCGATCTTGAATCCGAAGGCGGAGGCGCCGCCCTCCATCCGCCAGAGCACATGGTCCGCCGGGTGCAGCGCGACGAGCGGCAACGGGTTGAGGCCATCGGCGATCGCCGCGGCGCCCCCAATGTGATCAAAGTGCGCATGCGTGTACCAGAGGTGCGCGATGCGCCAGCCCCGCTGTCGGGCCTCCCCCAGGATCACTTGACCATCCCAAGCAGGATCAATGACCGCGGCCTCGCCGGTAAGAGCATCGGCAATTAGATAGGCATTGGTCTGCACTGGACCCAGGACAAACGGAACGATTTCCAGCATCTACTCTCCGGCTGACCGAGACCTCGCGCAACTCGACGGCAAGGACCGCCATCGCGGCGAGGTCAGTGATCTGGCGCAAACTCGATGTGCTCCGGCGGGAGCACGCCGCTGCGGGGAACGAATGCCAGGGTGATGAGTACACCCAGGCCGATTAGTGCGAGACCAACTGGATACATGAGGACCGGATCGCGTGAATACAGGAATCCGGCCAGGGGCGGCGCGAGCAAGGCGCTGACGGATCCCACCGTTTCGGCGGCGCCGTAGGCCAACCCCATCTGCGATTCATGGACGAAGGCACGCACCTGCGCCACCCCAAGGCCGCGCAGCGCTCGAAAGCCGCCCAACAAGAAATAGGCGACGGCGAACCATCCAAACCCAAAGCCGCGCCACAAAATCGCGGCGAAGGCAGCCACGCCAAGCTGACCCAGAACAAATCCCAGGCGGGCCTCCAGTTGTCCGAGGAGAAGATTCAAGATCGTGTTGCCGAGGTAGGCAATGGCGATCAAGTCTCCGATCACACTCAATGAAAATCCCTGTTGGTTCTGGAGGTAGTTGGGAGAGAGCGGCTGAGGAACGTAGGCGGCAAAGGCCACGAAGAAGAAGACAGCCAGGAAACCGAGATAGCGAGTGTTGCGCATCAAGGCCCCAGGTGGATTTGCAGGATCATGATGATCGCGCGGCTGCCCGGAGATGAATTGGATTGCCACCGTCGAGAGAGCGAAGAGGATCGCGGCGACGAAATAGACGGAGCGGAAGCCGTAGTGGTCCGCAATACGACCGCCGACTATGGGGCCGATGACCGCGCCGGCATTGAAGGTCATGGAGACGAACGTGATGGCGCGCGCAACCGACCACTTACCGCGGGCGGCTGTTGTGTAGCTGTCCAGGGGGGAGGCTACGAATGCCGTAAAGCCATATAGCAGCAGGCCCACGACGAAAATGGTTTTGTTGAATGAGAAAGCCATCACCAGGGTGGCGATCAATCCGACCGACCAGGCCGCCAGCAACATGGGACGCCGCCCGAGGCGATCCGACAAATGGCCGGCGGGGATGTGAGTCAGGGTCATGGCAGCGCCGAACCCGCCGAGAATCACGCCGATCTCTATCGGGCTGGCACCCAGCTGCTGAAGGTAGATTGGCTGGAAGAGCAGAAACATGCTCTCCCCCACCCCCCAGAGAAACAGCGCGGCGCCAAGCCAGCGCAATGAACGATTCATCTATTCGCGTGCCCCCGTACCAAGGATATGTCCTGCGAAGGTCAAATATACTATGCGCTGAGGATTTCGGCGCAGTGACCACGCAGGCAGAAAGGCCCCGTTTCCGAATGGACGAGGAATACGGTTCTTTTTCCGCTCCAACGCCCGGGGAAGGAGGCTAACCGCGCCTGATGATTTTGAAATGAAGGCGGCCGCTGCCATCGCCTTAGAATAGGATGGGTATGTCCCAAGGGAGGTGCAGATCCAAGCCATGACAAGACAAGCGAAACGTCCCCATCAGAACATGGGCTCACAATACTGGCAGAATCTCGGCCTGGCGGCTGTCGTCGGATTCTATCTGGTCCTGTTTGGCATGGATATACACTGGCAAAACACCTGCGGTCACATGGCGATCGACTACTGCAGCTTCAGAAGCGCGGGACAGATCGCCAACAAGTATGGGTATGCCAAGGTCTACGATCTGGACGTGATGGGCGCGGTGCAGAAGACCACTTTCCCTGAAGCGGGCGATGGATCGAATTTCGCGGTCGTTCCAACACCCTACCTGCCCGTATTCATCGTGCCATTCCAGCTGTTTGCACTCATAGATCCTGCTGCCGGTTTCTGGCTCTGGACACTGCTGAATCTGACGATGTACGTCTTGTATCTGCGGTTCTTTGCACAGGCCACCACCAAAGCCCCCATGCCGACCCGACTGCTAATGCTGCTTTCCCTGTCCCTGCCCGTGTTCCTGAACTTCTTCTATGGGCAGGTAAATGTGTGGCTGACTATTGGCGTGGGCGAGTTCTTGCGAGCCTCCATCTCGGGGAGACCCTGGCGAGCAGGGCTGTGGTTGAGCCTCTTGCTGGTGAAGCCGCAAATACTGATCTTGATCCTCCCGGCTTTGGTCTGGCAGCGCGCCTTCAAGACGATTGCGGGATTTGGGGCAGCCCTGACCGCCCTGCTGGGAATCTCGTTCGCATTGATGGGAACCAGGGGATACGCAAGTCTCCTTGCACTCTGGGTTGCCTTTGCACGCGGACTACCCGTCGCCATAGGCCCACAAGTCATGATGAACTGGCGGATGATAGGCATCTTCCTGAACACCTTCCTGCCCGCAGACATCGGCTGGGCGACGATTGCCCTGGGCACTGCGGTCACGCTCCTGGCAAGTGCGTATGTTTGGAGACGCCGGATCGACTTCGGGAAGCCTGACTTTGTGATCGCGGTGTTGGGTACACTGGCGGCGACGGGCCTGGTGTCATGGCATTCGCACGCCTACTCATCTATGATGCTGCTCGCACCACTCGTCTATCTAGTCCAGTCGAAAAAGGGCCTTCCAAATGGCGCGATCCTGGCCTGGGCCTTTGTCCCGACAATAATGTACGGCGCAGCCATACTGCTCAACGTGGTCGACCAGCTTGCCGAATCAGCCCCGAATGGAAACAGCGTACTCAACCTGCTCGTGGGAGGAGGAGCATTCGGACTCAACGTCTATTTTGTTGCGTGGGCGGTGAGAAGTCTTCGAAAACCCGGTGCAGGAGTTGCCGGCTAGGCAATCAGGATCACACGGCTCCGGGCGCGCTCATTCGAGGACTTTGAGCTCGCGCGGCATGTCGCTCAAGACTTCGACGCCGGTCTTGGTCACGACGACATCGTCCTCGATCCGCACGCCGCCGCGGCCGGGCAGATAAATTCCGGGTTCGACCGTGTAGGCCATGCCGGGATACAGCATGTGCATGTTATCGCCGCGCATGTAGGGCTCTTCATGACCCTCCATGCCAATGCCATGGCCCGTCCGGTGGGTGAAGAATTCGCCGTAGCCGGCGCTGTCGATGACTGAACGGGCCGCCTTGTCGACATTTGCGCAAGGGACGCCGGGCCTCCCTGCATCGCGGCCAGCCTGATTGGCAGCGAGCACCGTGGCCGCGATCTTCTTCAGCTCCGCGTCAACCTCCCCAACCGCAAACGTGCGCGTAAGGTCTGACACGTAGCCATTCGCGGCGGCGCCCCAATCGACGATGAGAAGGTCGCCGCGCTGGATCTTGCGGTCTGAAGGCGTCCCGTGGGGATTGGCCGAATTGGGCCCGGAAGCAACAATTGGCGGAAAGGGCAACTCTGAATCGGAACCGTGGCGGAGCAATTCAACGGTCAAGGCGGCGGCGAATTCGCGCTCGGTAACTCCGACTTTGAAGCCCAGAAGCGCGGTCTTGAGGGCATCTTGCGCGATGGCGACGGCGCGTCGCATGGCACCGACCTCGTTTTCATCCTTGCGGAGTCGAAGGCTGGCCAAGGGCTCGGATGCATCCGGAAACTCGGCTTCAGGAGCACCGACGCGCACATGCCGGAATTCAAGTAAACGCATCTGGCGAGGCTCGACGCCGATCTTACGCCCATCAAGATTTCAGCGACGCGACGGCCTTGCGAAAGACCGCGTCCCAACCCGCGGGATCCTCGTCATAGGCAAAAGAGGCGACCTCGTAAGGAAAGAGGCTGGTCTTCCCGGCCTCGAACTCCGGCAGGACCAGAACGGGCACGCCTGTCCGCGGAACCAGAAGGACCACCGGCCGCTCCATCAAGTGGAAGTGGACGCCTGTCAGGTAGGTGAATGTCGGACCGGGATTGAGAGCAACGGCATCGAGGCCGGCCTGCGCGATCAGAAGTCTGAAGCTGGGCCAAACGGGCTGAAGTCATCGGGGTCTTCTCCTCCGGGATGCTGAGACCCGCGCCCCCGCCCCACGCAAGCGCTAGTCTTGCTCGGGGGAAGGCTCGGGCTGCTGCTCCGCCGGCTCATCGCTGCGTTTGCGCGGCCGGGGCGGCTCAATCAGGGCGTCAGGGGCAAGAGCCGCCTCGAGCACCTGATCCATGTGCGTTACGGGAACAATCTTCAATTCGGAGCGAACCGTCCTGGGGATGTCCCGCAAATCCTTCAGATTCTTTTCGGGCATCAAAACCGTCTTGAGACCCGCGCGGTGCGCCGCCAGGACTTTTTCGCGAACTCCTCCGATCGGGAGCACGCGGCCGCGCGAGCGTAATCTCGCCGGTCATCCCGATCTGACGGTACACAGGCCTGCCGGTAAGTGCGGAAATCATGGCCGTCGTGATCGTGATGCCAGCCGATGGACCGTCCTTGGGGATGGCACCCTCGGGAATATGAAGGTGGATATCCATCCGCTCGAAGACGTCCGTGTCGATGCCCAGAGAGCCGGCCCGCGACTTGACATAGGTCAGGCCGGCCTGAGCCAATTCCTGCATGACCTCACCAAGCTGGCCGGTCATCTGCAGCGAACCCTTTCCGTCAAGGACGGCGACTTCCACGGCCATTATTTCACCGCCATTTTCGGTCCACGCCAGGGATTGGGCCACACCCACCTCGTCGGCCTTCTCCATTTCCGCCGGAATGTACTGCGGCGGATCGAGGAATTTCTCGATGAGACCGGCAGAAATGGCCGACGGATACTTCTTTCCCTCCGCCTTGAGGCGGGCGACCTTCCTTATGATGCGCCCGATCTCCCGCTCCAGATTTCGAACGCCGGCTTCGAAGGTGTACTCGCGGATGATGCGCTGCAGCGCAGGCGTTTCGAACGGCAGGGAGATATCCGAGACGCCGTTCTCCTCCACCTGCCGGGGGATCAGGAACCGGTTGGCGATCTCGAGTTTCTCCTCTTCGATGTAGCCTGGAAATTCGATGACCTCCATACGGTCCAGAAGCGCCGGCGGGATGGGTCCAAGGTAATTGGCTGTGGTAATGAACATGACCTTCGACAGGTCGAAGGGAATCTCAAGATAGTGGTCGCTGAAGGCGTTGTTCTGCTCGGGATCAAGGACCTCCAGCATGGCCGAGGCCGGATCGCCACGAAAGTCCGAATACAGCTTGTCGATCTCGTCCAACATGAAGAGCGGATTCACGGTCCCGGCGCGCTTCATCGTCTGCAATACGCGGCCAGGAAGGGCGCCGATGTAGGTGCGACGGTGGCCGCGGATCTCGGCCTCGTCGCGGATGCCGCCGAGAGACACCCGCACGAACTTGCGGCCCAACGCCTGAGCGATCGAGCGACCCAGGGAGGTCTTGCCCGTGCCCGGAGGCCCCACAAAACAGAGAATGGGCTGGCGCTCTTTTTTGGGCTTGAGCGATCGAACGGCAATGTACTCCAGAATGCGTTCCTTGGCCTTCTTGAGGCCGTAGTGGTCGCGCTCGAGGACCCGGGCGGCGTGCTTGACCTCCAGGTTGTCCGGCGTAATGGCGGTCCAGGGCAAGTCCAGAATCCACTCGATGTACGTGCGGATGGTTCCCACTTCGGGGGCCATCGGCGGCATCTGATTAAGTCGTTCGAGTTCCTTGAGTGCGACAGTCCTAGGTTCGTCCGGCAGGTTGGCGGCCTGTATGCGCCGTTTCAGCTCGGCGGCGTCCCGTGTGAAGACATCCCCCTCGCCCAACTCGTTCTGAATCTGCCGCATCTGCTCGCGAAGGTAGAACTCACGCTGGCTCTTGTCGACTTCGTTCCGCACGCGCGAGTGAATCTCGTCCTGCAGCTCCAAGACGTCCAACTCCTGCGCAAGAATCTTGTTGATGGCTTGGAGGCGCCCACGGGGCTCGAGGAGCGTCAAGAGCCGCTGGCGCGCTTCGAGGTTCAAAGAGAGCGAGGTCGCGATCATGTCCGCCAGCCAGCCAGGTTCAGAGATGTTCATGGCAAACATGTGCGCTTCTTCGGGGATCGACCGATCCAATTGAACACAGCGGTCGAAGAGATCGAGAGCTGACCGCATCAGAGCTTGCGTCTGCCGATCGGCATTGGGTGACTCGATCACGGGCCGGCCACGCACGCTGAGAATCCCAGGGTTCTCAACGAATTCCACAATTTCGAGGCGGCGACGTCCCTGCACAAGCGCGCTGGAAGAGCTATCCGGCATCGCCAGAAGCCGGCCCACCGCCATTTCAATACCGACGTCGAGAAAGTCGGCCGGCTGCGGGTCCTCCAATTCGGCGTCTTTCTGGACCAATCCGATGACAGGGTGATTAGCGGCCTGTGCCTCCTGGATGGCGAGCAAAGATGCCTCGCGACCCACAAATATCGGGGCGAGCATGCGGGGAAACACCACAAGGTCGCGAAGCGGGAGGACAGCCGCCGTTACGAGCCCGTCTGCGTCAGTCTCCAGGTTTGGGACGCGATAAAGCTCCTCGGTTCGCTGCGAGAGCGTCGGGGCAAACTTATCTTCCTGTTCGTTCCACTCGACGGCGTGGTTCATTCAATCAATCAATGCGGCCTGGGCGACACAGAACGAAGGAGTCTATCACAGCCCTCCCTCGGGCAGATTTCAGGACGTCGTATTCCGCCAAAGCGCCAGGGCTTCAGCGGTAACAAACATGGAGCCAGCGGACACGACAATGCTACCATCTTTCTCCGCGCGAGCCAGGGCGGTGGAGAAGGCAGCGTCGACGGGCTGGATCACCTCATATGGAATACCGGCGCGCTCCGCCAATTCAGCGATGCGCTCCGGCGGCAGTGCGCGTGGATGGTCCGCCCTGGTCAAGAAGGCAGTGCGGACCCTGGGCTTGATCTCTTCGAACATTCCAGGAATATTCTTGTCCTCGGAAGCGCCAAACACCAGATAGACGGGTCGGCCCGGGAAGTAGTCGTCCAGGGCCTGGCGCAGGCGCGAGAACGAATCCTGATTATGGGCCGAATCCAAGATCACCGGCGGCTCGCGGCGGACCACCTGGAAACGGGCCGGCCATTCCACCCGACCCAATCCAGACACAATCGCGGAGTCCGGAATATGCAGGCCATGATCCCGCAGAGCCCAAAGGGCGGCGACCGCGATGGCAACGTTCTGAACCTGATGCGCTCCGAGCAGCGGAATGCTGATCGTGAGCGCCTGAACTGCGTCTTGGACGCTGAGCGTCTGCCCGTCGAGGGAGTGCTCAAGAGGGCTGAAGGTAATGTCGCGCCCCACCAAGGTGAAAGGCGCACTGCGCTCGCGGGCGATGCGCACCAGAACGTCAAGCGCCTCGTCTTTCTGTGGAGCCGAGATCACGGGAACGTGATCCTTGATAATGCCAGCTTTTTCGGCTGCGATCTTCGCCAGCGTATCCCCCAAGACCGCCATGTGGTCATAGGAAAGCGAAGTGATGACGGAAATTCTTGGCAACACAACATTGGTGGCGTCCAAACGTCCACCCAGGCCAACTTCGATGACCGCCACATCAACCTGCTGATTCGCGAAGTGCAGCAGTCCGAGGGCGGTTGTGATTTCGAAGGTGGTCAACTTTGGGATGCGGGCCACCGCCGGCTTGACCGCCTCCACCAAACTCACGAGTTGCTCATGCGAGACCGGCTGACCATCAATTTGAATCCGTTCGCAATAGTCCAAGAGGTGGGGAGACGTGTAGAGCCCCACCCGGTAGCGCGCGCGCCTGCAGGCCGCTGGCAACGAATGCGCAGACGGAGCCTTTGCCTTTTGTGCCCGCAACATGGAGGATGGGATAGCGAAGCTGCGGACTGCCAAGCTCTGCCATGAGCAGGCGCATACGGTCCAGATTGAAGTCCGCCCGGGCGAGCTCGGACGAATGCTTCAGACTATAATCCACGAAGGAGTAGAGATAGTCGAGGGCCAGGTTATAGGCGACTTCGGCGTCAGGCATAGGCAGGCATTGTATAGCGGAAGTCGGGATTAGTAAATCGGGCGTCCCTGGCCGGCGACGCGAGGCCCAAGGGACGGGCCGCGACATGGTAATGACCATGGTGGGCTTGCTTACGATTCACCTTCACCTACCGGCATGCTCTTCATTAAAAGAAAAACGCCATAGGCTTAGGCCCCTGGTGGCCCGCCTGCACCGGGAGTTCAACGTCTCTGCCGCCGAGATGGGGCTCAACGACAGCTGGCAGGAGGCGATCATCAGCTGCGCGATGGTTGGAAATGAGAATGCCTACCTGCAATCCGCCCTGAGCACTGTGGCGAAGTGGGTTAGCGGCAATTGGCCCGATGGTATGGTTGTGGACCAACACGTCGAGATCATCTAGCAAGCAGCCTAAATCGGTCCCCCGCCGAGGAGAGGGGGCCAACCACCCCGGGAAGAAGAGGAACCTCATGAGAATCGCGGTCCTTGGAGCCGGCGGCATCGGGGGTTACTACGGCGCGGTGCTGGCACAAAGAAACCATGATGTCACGTTCATTGCACGCGGTGCCCACCTGCGAGCCATGCAGAATCGAGGTCTGGAGGTGAAGAGCACGTCCGGTGATTTCCGGGTGGAGCCTGTGCGGGCCACAGATCAGCCCGCTGAAGTCGGGCCCGTGGAACTCATCCTCTTCTGCACGAAAACATATGACACGGAGGCAGCGGCGCAACAGGCACTTCCGATGATCGGCCAGCAAACCACGATCCTTAGCCTGCAAAACGGGGTGGATGCCTCTGAGAGGATCGGCAACATTGCGGGTATGGAGCACATGATCGCCGGGCGCGACGTGGATTTCGTCGGCTGTGGAGGCTCCCGGGGTGATCCGACACATTTCCGAGTTCCGCCGCGTGGCGGTCGGGGAGCTCTCCGGGGAGATTACGACCCGCGTGCGGTCGGTGCATGAGGCCTTCAATGATACCGGCGTGACGATCGATGTGTCAGAGAATATCCTCGGAGTGCTGTGGACCAAGTTCATATTCATTGCCGCGGCCAGCGGATTCGGTTCGTTGACAAGGCTGCCCATAGGTGAATTCAGGTCGGTGCCTGAGACACGGCAGCAGATAAGGCGGCTGATGCAAGAAGCTGAGGCCGTGGCGCTGGCTCTGAAGGTCCGACTGCCGCACGACACGGTCGAGTCTTCGCTGGCCTTCATGGATAATGCAGGGCCACATATCAAGGCATCCATGCAGCTGGACGTCGAGGCAGGACGGCGCACAGAGCTGGAATCCATCATCGGGGTGATCTGCCGCAAGGGTCGGGAACTCGGCATGCAGACTCCGGTCGCTGACATGGTTTACGCCACGCTGCTGCCCGTGGATAGGCGGGCGCAAGCCTTGTGAACCCGGCAGGTGGTAGCGCCGGCGGTAGACGGGCTCCATACCCCGAGGAGATTCGAAGGGCCAAAACGTCCTCTGGTAAATGCCAGAGGATGTTTTGGCTACGATACAATTCCGGCACCAGAGCTGTGACCAAAGTCGGAGGTAAAGGTGGATCTTGGACTGAAAAACAAACGGGCGCTCCTGGCAGGCTCGTCACGTGGCCTGGGCTACGCCTTGGGGCTTGTGCTGTCGACGGAGGGCTGCCGCGTGGCCATCAATGGGCGCGACGAAGCCAGGGTTGCGGCCGCCGCAAAGAAGATATCGGAGCATGGCGGTCAGCAGGTGGCCGGTTTCCCGGGAGACGTCAGCAAGGCCTCGATCCCAGACAGACTTGTCGAGCAGGCTGTGGAGGCCATGGGCGGCCTTGACCTGTTGGTGACCAATTCGGGGGGAATGCCTCCGGGGCCTTTCGAGTTGTTTGACGACGCGAGCTGGCAGAACGCCGTGGACATGTACTTTATGAGTCACGTGCGCCTGATCCGGGCCGCATTGCCCCACCTCCGGAACTCGGAGGCGCCAAGTGTCCTCACGATGACATCGTACGTGGTCAAGGAACCGATGGCCAACCTCGTCCAGTCGAACAGCATCCGGCTCGCCACCGTCGGGTTGACCAAGAGTCTTGCCCTGGAGCTGGGCCCGGATGGCATCCGCTGCAATTCGATACTGCCCGCCAATACCGACACGGAGCGCATCCGGCAGCTGGCAGCCGACCGTGCGCAGCGCAACGGAACATCGCTTGAGGATGAGATGGCCAGAACCGGGCAGAAGAGCGTATTCGGACGGGTTGGTCGCCCTGAGGAGTTCGCCAAGGCAGCCGCCTTTCTGCTATCTCCGGCCGCGTCGTACATCACTGGCATGATGCTCGTCGTGGACGGGGGACAATACAAGGGCATGTTGTAGCGCATGCGGCGCCTCTCCTTCCTCACGCGCACGTCGCTGCTGCTGAGCTTCTTCTTTGCGGCAGACAAAGTACTTGCGTTCGGAAAGACCCTGCTTTTCAACAAGATCGTGGGGTTGGAAGGCATGGGGATCTTCGGCGCGGCCAATAATCTCCCCGACTATCTTTCGGCACTCCTTTCGGGTGGCGCGCTGGGCGTGGCGCTGGTTCCCATCCTCAGGGAGACAATCGATCGCGAGGGAGGCAGCGGCGCCTGGGACCTGTTCTCGCGGGTGATCAACCTGGCGTTCATCGTCACTGGGGCAGCTTCCCTTGTGATCATCGCGCTGGCCCAGCCGTTTGTCAGCCACGTGATTGCGCCGGGATTCTCGCCAGAAAACCAGGTGTTGACCGCCTCCCTGATGCGCCTGGATCTAGCTGCGATCCTGATCTTCTCCATCAGTGGTCTGGTGATGGCCGGACTGCACGCCAACCAGCATTTCTTGCTCCCGGCGCTGGCACCGCTCTTCTACAACCTGGGGCAGATATTCGGCGTGACGGTCCTGAGTCCGAACGCAAGCATCCACCTGGGGCCGATCGCGCTGCCGGCCTTCGGGATGGGCTTGTATGGAATGGTTTACGGAGTCATCATCGGCGCTTGCCTGCACCTGCTGATCCAGGTACCCGGCCTGATCCGCTATCAGTTCCATTGGCGACCGGCGATCGATTTCAAGAGCGCAGATATTCAGAGGGTGCTGATCCTGCTTGGGCCGCGCGTGTTGACGATGGGCTGCATCCAGGCATATTTCGTGGCACGGGACAACTTCGCTTCGCGATTCGACACGGTCGGCGTGGGAGCCCTCAACCTGGGCTGGACCATACAGCAAGTTCCCGAGACCATCATTGGTTCTGCCATCGCCGTGGCTATCCTGCCTTCCCTGGCGACCTTCATCGATCAAGGCCGAACAAAAGACTTCGTGCAAACCGTAAATCGTGCATTGAAGATCATGCTGGCCCTCAGCCTACCCGCGGCCATATTATTGGGAATGAGTGTGCGGCCATTGGCACAGAGCTTCTTTGGTTACGATTCGCACCGGCTCGGCCTGTTGACTGTATGTACATGGGCATTCCTGGCGGGCCTGGTCGGCGATACGTGGCTCGAGGTGGCTGTGCGCTCCTACTACGCGAACCTGGACACGCGGACACCATTGATTGCCGCTGCCATACAGGTCTCGGCCTTCATTGTGCTGTCGATGGTGCTTTCCGGATGGATCGGCTTGGCAGGAATTCCGCTGGCCGCTGCATTGACTTTCACAACACAGGCACTCATCCTCTTGACGCTCCAGGATCGCCGCTTCCCAGGGCTTCTGCAAATGCGGGGCACGCTCATCAGGGCACTTGCAAGCGCCGCGGCCGCGGGCATCGTTGGGGGCGCAACGATGTGGGCTCTCGGAGGCGCCGGCGTCGTTGCAACGCTGGCCGGGTTGGCGACAGGTGGCGCGGCCTCGTTACCGTTCATCTGGCGAGAACTGCGGCTGCTAATGAATCTCTAGACTGCGCTCTCAGACTGGTTCGCCGCATTACAACCAGCCAAAATCCCAATGACAGGTTGGGCGGTGCCCGCAGGCCGGATCGAGGCCAATGGAGGTCCGGGAAGTCGGCCGTAGCGGGGCGGTATAATTGCGCCCATGTCTGATCCGACCAATAACATTGAGTCCCCTGCGCCGTTCAAGCCTGACCAGACGCAGCCTCTGAAAGCGGTCAAGAAGCGGCGGCGTTGGCGCTCCATCGTGCTGGGAGTCTTGGGCCTCCTAGTTCTACTTGCGCTGGGCGGCCTGGGCGGCTACACGAGCGGAATTTCGGAGCGGAAGAGCGCACAGTCTGCGATCATCTCGCAGCAGCTCATGGAACAATTCCAGTACACGCTGGTTGACGAGCAATTCGGCCGTTACGAGGCGGCCAAGGAACGACTTCAGTTCATCATCCAGCACAATCCCGATTTCCCGGGCGCTCAAACTGAACTTGCAAAGGTGCTAGTGCAGCTCACGATTCCGACGCCGACGCCAACGAGCCCACCAACGCCGACGCCGGATATGCGGGGTGTGCAAAGCCTGTTCGCCACGGCCCAGCAACTCATTGCGACCAGCGATTGGGGCAACGCGCTGACGACGCTGGATCAGCTGCGCAAGGACGCGCCCGACTTCAATGCCTCGCAAGTTGACGGCATGTACTATTTCGCCTTGCGAAACTACGGCGTGACGCTAATTCAGAAACAGGGCGATCTCGAGGGCGGTATCTACGAGTTAACCCTGGCCGAGCGGTTTGCCCCGCTGGACAACACAGCCAGTGGTTTGCGTGAGGGAGCGCGGGCGTATATCCAGGCAGCCAGCTACTTTGGGGTGAACTGGAGCCAGACCGTGTCCTTGTTCAGGAATGTGGCGAGCGGATGGCCCGCCATGTGGGACGGCAGCATGAATGCCAACCAACGCCTGCAACTGGCCCTCATGCGCTACGGCGACCAGTTGTGGGCGCAAAGCCAGGCGTGTCCTGCGTCCGACGCATACATCGAGGCCGAAGGCCTTGGGAACCTGGACGCGACGGCGGCCAAGAATTCCAACCAAGCGCATCAGACCTGCTACCCGCCGACGGAAGAGCCCCCGACGCAGGGGCCTCCGGAGCAGCCGACCGACACGCCTGCCCCCACTCCCTAGAATATGCCTATTCCTTCTTGGGCCCTGGCGCTCACGTTCTGGATCCACCTGCTTGCGACAGTCACGTGGATCGGCAGCCTGGTCTCGATCACCGTGCTGGTCATGCCCGCTGCATCCCGCGCCCTGGATGCGGGCGAACATCTGATACTGCTGGACCGTATTCAGAAACGCTTCGAGCCGATCACGTGGTTCAGCGTAAGCGTGTTGATTGTCACCGGTCTTTTCCAGATGAGCGTGAACCCCCACTACAACGGATTCCTTTCGACGAGCGGACAGTGGTCTCTGGCGATCCTCTCGAAGCACGCACTGGTGGCGACCTTGATCGCGCTGAGCGCCGTGCACACCTGGGATGTACTTCCGACCATGCGCCGGGTCCTGCTGCGAAAAGACAAGACAGCGGCCGCGGACCTGGAGAAGCTTCAGCGGCGGGAGGCCAACCTGCTGCGCGCAAGTCTGGTGCTTGCGGCGCTTATCCTGTTGGCTACCGGATTTGCCAGGGCTTCATGAGAGCGGCGCTGGTGCGCCTCCGCAGAGGGTAATTCAAGACCAAATGCGAATGGCGGGAACAACATAAGGCCGGCGCATCACGAATGGCGCCGGCCTTGCTTGTGTTGCACGAGCCCCCTAGGCGGGATGTCCCCTCGGCGAACTCAGGCAGTCACGGACGGGGGCGTGTTGACCGTAGTATCCAATTTCAAGAGCTGTTTGTTGATACCTGACGGAACGGGATCGGCCGGCACGGCGGACAAGTCATATGGCATGGCACCAGTTACACGAGTGGGCACAAGGGCGCCGATCGGTGCATCGCCCTCCACGAACACAAGACCATCGATCTCGGGCGCGTCGCGATACGAGCGACCGATCGAGACGTTCCGGTCGCGACCTTCGATCAAGACGTCCAAGCGATGCCCCACACATGACTGATTGATCTGCAGTGAAATGGCCTGCTGCATTTCCATGAGCCGCTCAAAGCGCTCCTGCTTGACCTCGGCAGGAACCGGATCGCCGAGGGCTTCAGAGGCAGTGCCCGGTTCAAAGGAGAACTGGAACGCGCCCACCCGGTCAAAGCGGATTTCCGTACAGAAATCAAGCAGCGCCTGAAACTCGTGCTCGGACTCGCCCGGATAGCCCACTATGAACGTGGTACGCAGCGCCACGGTGGGCATGGCGGACCGGACTTTCGCAAGCGTCCGGTGCACCCATTCGACATTGGCAGGGCGCCGCATGCGCCGAAGGGTCATGGGGTGGGCATGCTGAAGCGGCATATCGAGATACGGCACGATCTGGCGATGCGCGGCCATCACTTCAATCAAGCGATCCGTCACATAGCCGGGAAAGGCATACATGACGCGGATCCAATCCATATCAGGCACGGCGGCGGCCAGGCTCTCGAGCAAGACAGCCAAACCATCGCGTATTCCGAGATCGTGGCCGTAGTCGGTCGTGTCCTGTGCGATCAGGATGAGCTCGCGGACACCGGCGCGCCGCAACGCGCGGGCTTCCTCAAGTACGCGGTCGAGCGGGCGGCTCACGGCCGTGCCCTTGATGAGTGGAATCGCACAGAAGGCGCACGGGCGGCGGCAGCCATCTGCAATCTTGAGATACGCAGACGCGCCCGCCGTGCTGGCCCGAAGCACGTCGGCCTCGTCCGTGCCAACGGTCAGCGCGTCGCTCGGAAGGTGGTAGCGCGGCGCGGGGCCGCGGCCCTGACGCAGCTCGTGAACCAATGAGACGATGTCCATCCAACGGCGCGTTCCCAAGATGCCATCTATGCCCACCACTTGCCGCGCCACCTCGGCGCCATAACGCTGAGTGAGGCACCCGGCCGCAATAAGCAATTGATCCGGCCTTTTGCCTGCTGCCAAGCCGCGCAAGGCCTCCAGTGATTCCGCTTTGGCGGGGCCAATGAAACCGCAGGTATTCACGATCAGAACGTCAGCCCCTGCCGGATCCGCAACAGAACGGTAGCCGTCGCGCGTGAGCAACTGTGCCATGGAGTCGGAGTCGACATCATTCTTGGCGCAACCAAGCGAGACCAGATGGAAGGTGCTTTCAGGCAAGACTATCCTCCCGAGGCCTGCGTGGCGGTCGCCGACGGCGTCGTTGTCGGCGTGACTGAGGGCGTGGCGGTCAAATTCGGGCTGGGAGTCGGCGTAGGCGGCAGTGTGGCGGTCGGCGTGAATACACCCTGGACGGTGTAGATGCGGTCGACTACCTGGCCAAAGCTTCCCATCAGGCCCGCATCGCGCCCGTTGTAGGTGACTCGCAAAGCGGATGCATTGCCGACCAACACCTCGATTTGCCGCGCTCCCTGGTAGGTATAGTCCTTCCCAGGCTCGGCACGCCCTTCGAAAGCCACTTTGCCATCGACCGTGATTCGCATGTAAGTCTGCTCCGACGTGGTCAAGGTAATTTGTACCGCTACATTAGGATCCAGCGTGGCGACATCGACGCCAGCAGCGGTGTCGGCTGTGGGCGCCAGCGGAGTATCCTGTGCTGCAATGAGCGTAACCTCCTGCGCCACGGTTGCCACCGACGTGCCGGCAAGTATATCGGAGATGGACGGTGAGGTTGCGCGAGCCTGGGTCGATGTCCGTATGGTCATCACCCGGCTGATGCCCCAGACCGCGAAGAGCAGGAGCACGATTGCAACGCCCACTCCGAAGATCAAATCGCTGGCAATGAAGCTGCGCACCGGCGGCAGACTGGTGTGAACCGCGATCGAGGGCCTTGTCCGCGGGGGCTGCCACTGAGGCCTGTGCTCGCGATGGCGCGCCTGAAGACCATCGGCAAAGCGCAATAAGACGGTATCCACATCCAGATCGAGGAACGCGGCGTAGTTGGCAAGGATGCCGCGTGTGTGCACGAGTGAGGGCAACTCATCCAAGGCGCCCAGCTCGAGTCCTTCAAGGAATTCGGCCTTAACGTGCGTGTGGCGCTCGATTTCTTCCTGCGTCAAGCTGAGCATCTCACGCCGTTCCCTGAGTTGCCGGCCGATTTCGGCGAAGATCTCATCGGAGGGCTGTGCAGTTCCTTCAGCGTCTTCCGCGAACTGCTCATCTCCATCCCCGGGGGCGGTGGGTCGGGAGCCGCTGTCTGACTCTTCGACAAAAAAGGAAGACGCACTATCCTCGGCCGGAGCGGATGCCGTGAGATCCTTGGAGGGCCGCGAGAACAGTCTGGAGAGGAACGAGGACACCCAACGCAGTCGAGTCGATATGCCGGCGCCGTGAAGAGCTGGCGTCGCGCCGGGTACGTCCCCCGTAACACCCGGGGCTTTGGATGGGGAGGACGCAGCCTCAGGGCGAGGCATTGCAGCCTCCGGTGGGCCCGAGGGCAGCTCGGGCTCGTCGCCTTCGGCCCGCACCGGCGTTTTGGGCAGGTCAGAGGACTCTACAGCTACAGTGGACGTTGGGCGTGCAGGAGGCAACGGACCAAGCTCTGTGGGTCCGGAAGCCGAGCCATCGTCACCGGCATGAAACTCGCCATCCTCGGACGAGGAATCTGAGGCAGGGGCGTTTTGTGGCGAAGGGCGGGAACGTGGCGGCTGGGACAGTCGTTGGCGCAGGCGCGCTAGCTGACCGCCCAGAGCAGAGGAGGCGCCTTTGCCTCGCGCGACTTCTGCAGCCTCGGATGCAATTGGCGCTGCCGCCGACTCCGGAGGTTCCAACGCGGGAATAAGCTTCGCAATTTCAAGGCCAAGGAACTCGGCGTAGATTCGGAGAAAGCCACGAGCCTGCGCCGCGGAGGGAATCGCCGAGAGATCATCGTCCTCAAGCGCCTGCAGAAAGTGTGGGCGAACCCGGGTGATCTCGGAGACTTGCGAAATAGTAAGACGGCGCTGCTCACGGCTGCGCCGGAGCACTGCGCCGATGGAATCTTCCATGGGCCTTCGCTAACCTGGCGAGCGCGGCGCGGCAGGCGCCCGTTTTTCAAGCTTCTTCGGAGGAAACTTCGCTTTCCGGCACGCCTTCTGGCGCGCTTTCCGGCTCCATCTGGTCCGTTTCGTTGCGACTTGTCGTCGGTGCGGCTCCCGCCGGCGCGGCATCCGTGCCGATTTCCTCGACGGCCTGACCCTCGCGGTGGACAATGATCTTGACCTCGGGAACGAGGTCGACAGTCAGGCGGACGTGGGCCTTGAACTCGCCCAACTCACGGATAGGCTGCATGTCGATCTGATGCCGTTTGACTTCGTAGCGGGTCTGCTCCTGGATGGCGGCGGCCACATCCTGCGTCGTAATCGAACCGTAGAGCTTACCCGTTTCGCCAGCCTTCGCTGCGAATGTCAGGGTGATCCCATTGACGCTATCCGAGAGACCCTTAAGCTCGCTGTTGAGCGCCGTCCGGCGGATCTCGGCCTGTGAGCGAATCTTGTCAGCCGTCTTGAGCGTCCCGGCGGTGGCCAGTACAGCCAGACCCTTCGTCAGCAGGAAGTTGCGGCCGTAACCATCGGCTACCTTCTTGACATCCCCCGCGCGGCCAAGCTTGTAAACATCCTTGATTAGAAGTACCTTCATGATGATCAAGCCCTTTCTTTGCAATGTGCCGCACGTGAAGGGTACAACAGCATGCGGCCGAATTGAGCGTGGTATTGTACCAGAGCCGGCACTTCTTGCCAACCATCTGAACAACGGGTAAGATACCGGCATGAATTGCTGGCCCATTAATGCACGACGCGCGGCTGCCTTCGCAGGGATCCTTCTGTTGGTGCTGATCGTCATGGATTTCAACGCCCGTCTGGAGGAGCTCAATCTTCTGAAGAAGCAGGCCGGGATCGTGAGTGCGCAGGCGACGCAGGCCATGCAGACGCAGCTCGTGCTGCAAACGCAGGTTGCCTTCGCCGGATCGGACCAGATCGTGGATGATTGGGCACGCAGTGAGGCCCACTATGTGCAAGAGGGGGATCAGGCGGTTGTACCGGTCGGAGTTCCAGGGGCCACGCCGGAACAACTCGAGTCCGCAACTCCCGTCCCGACCCCAATGCCCAACTGGAAGGTATGGTGGGAGCTGTTTTTTGGCAACTAGCCGCCACGGCCCGCGCTGCGCCGCCGGGATCCAGGCATCTCTCGCTGCACACTCATGCAAAAACCAAATCGCCTGGCGCTGTTTCCCGATACTGTCAAATCGAAAACAACGCGCTAAGCATCGGCGGACAGGAACTGGCGGCGCTGGCCCGCAAGTTCGGGACTCCGCTTTATATCTACGACCGCGAGACGATGGATGGGCTCGTGGCGCGATACAAAGCAGCACTGAAGGCCCATTATCCGGGTCAGTCAATTGTCACGTACGCCGGCAAAGCATTCCTGTGTGCGACCATTGCCGATTGGGCACATAAGCAGGGGCTGTGGGTAGACTGCACCGGTGAAGTCGAAATATCGACGGCCATTGCGGGCGGAGTGCCGGCGGCCAGTCTACTCGTTCACGGGGTCAATAAGTCCAGCGCAGATCTGAGTTTTGCCGCTCATCACGCCGGCACGATCGTAGTGGACAATCTCAGCGAACTGGATCGATCTGAGTTCGGCACTCAAGGCGGCCAGTCGAACCCGGCGCAGTGCTTGGACCGTCGATAGTGTGTGGCTGCGCCTTCAACCCGGGATCCCGGTGCGCACGCACCATGCGTACACTGAGACCGGGGGGGCGGAGAGCAAGTTCGGGCTGACGCCCGGCGAGATCTGTGTGACGGCTTGTGCCTCGCAGTAGTCCTGGAAGTACTTGAGTTTCTTGCGGTAGAAGATGATGGTCGCGGGAGAGAGCCCTTGCGCCCTCCGATCGACGAGAAAAGACTCGACTACAATTGGCAAGTAATCGTCTTGAGAAAGTACGATAGTCCCCTGGTCTTGCGTTTTTAAAGCACACATGGTGACCTCCTGTGTGTGGAGACCACCATATATATAGGAAGAACCTCTATCTGACTTTTAAGTGCCGAGGGCGAGATTTGGAACTCGCGACCAAGGGCTTATGAGTCCCCTGCTCTACCACTGAGCTACCTCGGCGTAAGAATACCGGCGCGGATGGTACTATGGGACACAGTGTTTGTCAACGGAATGCCCGCATAAGCACCCAGAAGGCGGGGGTCCGCCAGAATTCATGACGGGAGAATGCATGCGTCCTTCAAACAAGGTCGATGATGGGCAAGTAGTCTCGATGGACTACACGTTGCGGGTCGATGGCCAGACGGTCGACGCATCGAAGCCGGACGCGCCACTACAATTCATCCAAGGAATGGGGCAGATCCTGCCGGCCCTTGAGCAGCAGCTCTACGACATGAGGGTAGGGGACAGAAAGTCGATTACGCTCAACGCCAAGGACGGCTACGGGGAGGAGAATCCCGAAGCCTTCATGGAAGTCCCGCGTGAGGCTTTCCCTCCCGACGTGCCCCTTGAAATCGGCACGCACATCGAGTTGATGGATCGTTCAGGGCAACCTGCTGTTGGCTCCATCGCGTCGGTCAACGAGCAGGCGATCCGCTTGAATATGAATCATCCTTTGGCCGGAAAGCAATTGCATTTCGAGGTGACCATTTCAGGTGTACGCCCGGCCAGCAAAGAGGAAGTATCGCACGGTCACGTGCACGGAGAAGGTCACGGAAACCGTTGAGGCTTGCACAGGATGGAGCGGCCCCGCGGGCCCCAGGGCCGCGGGCTAGGCCGCCAGTTGAAGCACTGCCAGCACGAGCATACCGGCAAGAATTGTCGCGAGGACGCTCCGCGTGCGCCAGGCCACCAGCATGGCCGCGGCCCCCGCGAGCATACGTTCATTTGCGAGGCTAAAGTCCAGCATGCCGCCGGGAGCAACGAGCGCAGGCAGGATGATGGCACTCAAGACCGCCGGCGGGACAAAGCGCAGCGCACGCCGCAATGTCTGCGGCACAGCGAGGCGCCCCAAGAGGTAGATGAAGGACAGGCGCATGGCGAACGTCGCCAAGCCGCCCACCGCCATCACCACCCAGATATTCATTCGCTGCGCTCCACGATCATGCCGGCACCGATACCGACGAGTGCCGCCAGTATCAAACCAGATTGGTAAGGCAAGCCGCTGGCCAGCACCGCCAACAGACCCGCCGAAACCGCCGCCAGCGCCGCGGCTCGATCCGTGAGCGTCGGAATCACCAAGGCGATAAAAGTCAACGGAATAGCGAATTCCAGTGGCCAGGCTGCCGGAATCGTGGTCCCCAACAATATCCCCAGAGCCGTACTCAACTGCCATGTGGCCCAGAGCGAGCCACCGGCTCCCAGAAAGAACCAGTGACCGGCAGGTGTTATACCGCTGGTCTCGTAGTGGACGATCGTGGCGGCGTAGGCTTCATCCGTGAGGAGGTATGCGAGTAGGCCTCTCCACTTCATCGGTAGGTGCTGAACGTAGGGCGCGACGGAGGCACTGTAAAGGACATGTCGCAGATTCACGACCACAATGGTGAGAATGATGACCAGTCCCGGCACCCCTCCGGCCCAAAGTTGCACGGTGATGAACTGCGCCGACCCCGCAAATACTACGGATGACATCATTTGGGAGGCAGCCGGCGAAAGGCCAGCTCCCAGGGCGGATGCGCCGTAGATCAACCCAAAGGGAAAAACGCCAATGAGGAGCGGGAGCTCAGCTCGAACGCCCGCCAGGAAGGAATTGGCCCAGTCCTTCATGACAACTTTCTGGAAGGCGGCGGTGCAGCGGAGAGGCATTCCGGTCCACTCGCCATGACGGCGCGGAGCGCAGTCTTCCGGCACCCGCGGACCTGTGGCTCTCCATTCGGAGTAATGATGCACGAGGGTTCCCGCACAGCTGGCAAGTGCACTCGGCTGCGCCAAGCAAGACAGGTTAGCCGCACGCGTCTAGCCTGCTGCAACGGCCTGAAGGACGCTGGCGCCAGCCGAAGGGGCACATACGTATATGTCCGCCCTGCGATGGCTCTGAGCTTCGTACGCCTGCCCCAGGCGCTCTGCAAAATCATCGGCCCGGCGGCCTTCAACCAGATTCACAGTACAGCCGCCGAAGCCGGCGCCGGTTAGCCGCGCGCCATAGCAGCCTTCCAGCGACTGGGCGATGCTGACGAGCGTATCCAACTCGGGACACGAGACTTCGTAGAGGTCCCGCAGGCTGACATGGCAGGCATTCATGAGTTGGCCAAAGGCGGGTGCGTCACCGGCCTCAAGGAGAGGCACGGCGCGTCCGGTACGATCTATCTCCTCAACCACGTGACGCGCTCTCATCTCCACCTCGCCCGGAAGCTTGTGGGCCAGGCGGTCGAATGTGCGCACATCCACGTCGCGTAACGCGACGATCTGAGGCAGGTCTTCCCTGAGTAGCCGCACAGCTTCTTCGCACGCGGCGCGCCTGTCGTTGTAGGCGCTGGTTGTCAATGCGTGACGCACGCCGCTGTCGGCCACGACTACGACCACGCCCGCAGGCAACGGAAGCGTCCGGTACTCCAAGGATCGGCAATCCAGGAGCAGCAATCGTCCCTGCTCACCACACGCAGAGGTAGCCTGGTCCATAATGCCGCAGTTGACCCCGACGTACCTGTTCTCGGCCCGCTGGCAGAGCAGAGCCAGTTCCATCGGCGACAAGGACCAGCCCGCCCCCCATTGCCACGCGGCGGCAAATGCGAGTTCCACTGACGCCGAGGAACTCAGGCCAGCGCCGCGTGGGACTTCCGATGCAAACACCGCGTCGATAGCCGGGACCGGATGCTCTTCGCCCAACAGCGACCAGGCAACGCCGGCTGGATAGCGGGCCCACGAGGGCAGGTCGGTGCCATCCACCGCGGACTTGGTCTGCAAGCTATGTGGATCGAAAGTTGTGCGCGCATCGAAGTCCATCGCCCAAAGCGTGCTTTGATCGCTGAGAGCGGGAGCAAACGCCACGTATGTGGACCGGTCAATGGCGGCTGGGAGGACGAAGCCGTCGTTGTAGTCTACGTGTTCGCCCAGGAGGTTAACCCTGCCCGGCGCTCTGGCAATGGCCGCACAGGGATGTCCGAATCTTTCGCGAAATGCCAGAGAAACTCTTGCCTTAATATCCAATTTCGCACCCAATCAAGCAATTGCCTGGTGTGGTACTTCCCCCGCCGGTGTTCTTGTACGGGCCTCTCTATCGCCGCGTGTCCACTCGGCGCAACCGTATTTCTCCACCTCGAGCGCGCGGGCACGCCGTCGTTCAGAATCCGAGAGCGAACCGCGGTCAAACCGGATGTCCAGCGCTTGCTCAAAGCCCCCTACCACCGCGGCGGCCGCCTCATCCCAACTCACAGCACGGTGCAGCAGTGATTCCAGAGAGGTGGCGCGTGCCAGGAGCCGTTCAGCGGCCCGCTCCCGCGCCCGCTCATCGGGATACACCAGGGCATCCGTAATTCGCTCCAGGCGGCCTCCCAGCGGCAGCGATCCGTGCTGCAGGACTCCCTCTCGGCGCCTCGCCTGAGCCGATCCAATGAGTTTCCTGCCGGCGACAGTGATCTCATACGCGGACGGTGCCTCGAAACAAACCGGGTTCGGAGCCTTGTTTGCGGCCGCACCGCCCGCCTTCATTTCCGCGGGCACACCCATGGAATGAACGGCGTGCAGCAGTGCCAGCGCCAGGCGGTTGTAGCTTTCCAACAGAGTTCCAGCGACCCGCTGTTCAGAGGCCGCGGCGGCAACCGAATAGGTCAGCTCATCTGCATGCAAGATCGCGCGCCCACCCGTAGGTCGGCGAACAAGGCCCCAGCCGTGCTCGCGCAGCCTAGTGGTATCCACGTCCTGATAAGGCTGCGCATATCCCAGAGAGAGACAGTCAGGATTCCAAGCATAGAGCCGCAGCGTGGGCAACGATTCACCCTGGCGGGTGTGCTCAAGCAAGGCCTCATCGACAGCCATGTTCCAAGCCCCGGGCGATGGAGAATCAAGAATGAGGCGCCAGTGCATGGACATCTCGACATTATACCGGCCGCGCGCAACGAGGCCGCCTCGGTGCGATGGGAGCGCCCGGTGGGGCTGCGCGAACCGATGCCGACCAGAAGCGGTAACCGGTCTCGCAGGAGCTGCCTGCGCGTAACTGCATTACGCGTGGAATGCACCCACGAGCTGATCCGCCGTCGCTTTGGGAAGGTCTTGCAATGGCGGGCGAACCGGCCAATCCGGCAGACCGTGGAGCCGATGCAATAGCATCTTCAGGCTCGGGGGAAACGGCGGATATCCCTCCAGGATGCGCCTATCCCCGGAAACTCGATCCTGAACGGCTGCCGCCTGCTCGCCTAGTCCGCCCAGATCATAGAGCTCGCGCAAAGCGGGCGAGATGAGATTGGCCGCGGCGGTGATGCAGCCTGCGGCGTGATTCTGGAGAGCCCAGCAGAACAGAGAATCCGTGCCGGTGAAGACGGCCAACTGGCCGGCAAACCGCTCCCCGAGGCCGCGGGCGAACTCCTTGTCGTGGGAAGAGTCTTTGATTCCTGCAAACTGGGCCGGAAATGCATCGGAAAGGCGGGCAAGGAGGTCCATGGAGAAACCGATGCCTGCCACGGCTGGAAAGTGGTAGCCCAGCACAATGCCGTCGTGGGGCACGGCGGTGGTAATCAGGCGCCGAAACCACTCAAACAAACCGGCATCGGTGGCGTTGCGGAAGTAGAAGGGTGGCAGAGTAACCACGCCGTCGAAACCCAGTTCGAACGCCAGGCGCGTTAAGTCAATGCTCTCGCTGAGGCTCGGCGTACCGGTGCCGGCCAGCAGGCGAAAGTCAGGATGCCGTTCGCGTACGCGGAGCGCCGAACGCCACAAGCCTTCCCGCTCGGACGGTGAAAACGACGGTCCCTCACCAGTGGTGCCCAGAATCAATGCGCCGTGGCAGCCACGCGATGCCAAAAAGGCCAAGAGGTCTGGGAAGGCATCCAAATCCGGGCTGCCATCGACTTTGAGCGGCGTGACAGCCGCCGCGTAGACTCCGCCAAGAGTTCGAGCGACTCACAGCCGGCGCCTCCAGTGAGATCTGGCTCGTCGCCGCGGCAGGCGGCCGTAATGCTTCCTAGCCGCTTCATTCATCGTGCGTATCAATGAACTCCCGGGCGGCCTTCTCCGGCTCATCAAGCGCCTGGGCTCCTGCCTCGGCAAGATGTTGCTGATTATCCAAGACCCAGAGATAAAGATCAGCCTCTGTTCTGCCGGGGAACTCCGACAAAATCTGGCTTTCTCTGATTACATCGACGATGGGCATGTACACCGCGTCGTACCAGTCTGTGACGGCTTCTTCGTCGGAGATATCGCGCTTCAGGTCAAGGCCCATGAAATAGCGGTGGACGGCGATGTGCTTCGTCATGCGATCGAAGCCTCCCGGGATCGTCAGACGGACGCGGGAATCCGGCCGCAGGTGGTCAAGATGGGTGCGCTCGAGGAACTGGACCTTCTCGCCAAGGATCACCAAGTCCTCAGGTTTCAGATCGGGAGTGATGTTTACCTTGGTGGCACACTCACGCACCTCGGCCTCAATGAATTCCTGACCCTGCTCCCGGGCAACCGAGACTCGGTGGTGCCCGTCGACAACGAAGTACACCTGTCCGACTTTATACAGGAGCACAGGAGGGAGACCGACGTCCTTGTAAAACGCCAAGTCGATGCTCTCCCAACGCGGGGCGATGTGATTTTCCGTGGGCAAGAAGGCGCGGTCAAACTGCTGATAGCGATTAAGGCTGCCTACAATTTGAGAGATCCTGACAGTCTGAATTCCGCGGTAGACGGGACCTGCGAGGCGCAGGCTGGCCTTGACTTCGTCATAAGACAAGAGCTGGGTTGGGCGCCCAGAAATCACTGATCGCACCCGGTTCAAGAAAGACTTGAAACGGGCACGCGTGAAGTCCGATTCGGCGCGATGGGCAAAATCCATCGACATGTTAGAACTCAATCACCCGATACGGGAAAACATTGACAATCGACGTTGGGCCCAGATGCTTCATGTCAGGCCCCAAGTTGCGGCGCAGGTCGTGCATGTGGCCATGCAAGTGGAAGCGCGGCCGCGCCCACTGCAGCAGCCAGTTAATCGCCTTGAGCCCTCGATGCGCGGCCGACTCATCATCATTAATTCCATACGGTGGCGAATGCGTGATCAGTATGTCCAGACGGTTTCCAAAGCGCAAGCGATTCAGAAGCAGTGCGGGGACAAGCATGGCTACGCGCATGAAGGCATGCACCTGAGAGTACTGGTTCGGAGCATCTGGTCGATAGCGGACGCTGCCTCCAAATCCCGCCACGGAAAGCCCTCTAAACCGGACGGCTTTCAAGTCGAGATTCGTACCCCCCTGTACCCGTGCCCCGCTCAAACGCGAATCATATGCAGGGTCATGGTTGCCTGGCACGTAGAAGAGGTCAACGTTCATAGCCGAGATCATGTGCTCCAGGTAATCATACGGAAGATCGCCACACCCAACAATCAGACTGACATCACGAAAATGCCCCTGCGGAATGAGTTCATACAGGCGCTCTACGACCTGGTCGCTGACGGCAAGGATCTTCACCCACAACCATTGTGCCGCAGAAAGCATTTCTTCGCAAGCGAAGTGCCGAGAACCGGTGGCAGCCTCCCGGTGGACGGTCGTGTTGCCAATCCCGCGAACGCACACTATAATCTACCAGCAATAGAGGTCAGCTGAGCGAAGAGAATACTACCCAACCTTTGAGCGGAGGATCAGTCGATTCACGGCGTCAATTAGGGCCCGGAATCGCGCTGGCCGAGCGCTACTACATTCAGGAAACGATTGGTGTGGGCGGAATGGGGTCAGTGTACCGCGCACGCGATCTGCATTTTCCAAACGTCACCAAGCTGGTCGCCGTCAAGGAAATGATCAACTCGTCGGCGGACGCCCTTGTACGACCGACCATTGTGCAGAACTTCGAACGCGAAGCCAATCTGCTGGCGACGCTCAGCCATCCGGCCATTCCCCGAATCTACGACTATTTCACACACGAAGACCGCTCGTACCTGGTGCTGGAATTCATTCACGGCAAAGACCTGGAAGCCATCATCAATGACACGAGCGGATATCTGCAGGAGGATCAAGTCCTGACTTGGGCGATTCAGCTCTGTGACGTGCTGTCATTCCTGCATCAGCACAAGCCTGATCCGATCATTTTCCGCGACATGAAGCCCTCCAACATCATGATTGACACCGACGGCAACGTGAAACTCGTCGACTTCGGCATCGCGCGCACATTCCTGGTCGGACAGCGGGGCACCATGATCGGAACCGAGGGCTACTCACCCCCAGAGCAATACCGCGGGGACGCAACGCCCTCGGCAGATCTGTACGCGTTAGGCGCCACGCTCCACCATGCAGTCACGCGGCGGGATCCGCGCCTGGAGCCTCCTTTCTCCTTTGGCGAGCGCCCCGTTCGCCGCATCAATTCCCGAGTTTCGCCGGAGCTGGAGGTCGTAATCACGACTGCGCTTTCCTACAACCCAGAGGACCGGTTTCCAGACGCCGAAAGCATGAAGGAAGCCCTCTTGGGGGTGGCACGCAAGACAGGGGCGCTGTCAAAGATCCGTACGCCAGCTATTGCATCAGCCGGCGCGGTTAAGCCAATCTGGTCCTTTAAGTGCGAAGATGAAGTGCGGGGCACCCCGACAGTGAGCCAGGGGACCGTCTACGTGGGCTGCTATGACAACAATCTGTACGCCATCGACGCAGCCGATGGCAAATTTCGCTGGAAATATGCAGCCGATGGGGGCATCGTGTCGCGGCCCGCTGTGTACGAAGACAACGTCTTCTTCGGCTCCCAGGACCGGCTGCTGCACGTGGTCAGCATGCGGTCGGGGAAGGTGGTTTGGACCTACCCCACCGGGGGTCCCATACATTCATCGCCGCGGATCGCGGAGGGGCACGTCTTCATCGGCTCGGATGACCATGGGCTCCATGCGGTAAACGTCAATACCAGCCGCAGCGTGTGGGTGTTCGACACAGGCGAGAAGATACGCTCGACACCCCTGGTGGTCCACGAGCTGGTATTCGTCGGAAACGAGACCGGCGAATTCTTTGCCGTGGATTATCGAGGCGTTCTGCGATGGCGCTTCCTTGCCAAGCGTGCCATCACCTCGTCCCCGGCCGCGTCAGAGCAGGCCGTGTTCTTCACATCATTGGACGGTACGCTGTACTGTCTGGAAGCGCGTGAAGGCTGGGTCATCTGGCGATTCCGACTTGGAAAGGGGTCCGTCTCATCGCCCGCCATTATCGACAACTACTGCATCGTCGGCGCCGCCGATGGGTTCCTCTATTGTGTGGAACTCCAGTCGGGGAAGGCCGCCTGGCGATTCAAAACTGATCATCAGATCAGCAGCTCACCCACGGTCTACCGAGATTCCGTCTACTTTGGCTCTGTGGATGGCAAAGTGTATTGCCTTGAATATCACACGGGGCGCCTCCGATGGAAATTCGAAACGCGGGCACCGATCACCGGGTCTGCCGTGGTCTTCGACGACGTTGTCTACGTTGGCTCGACCGACCACCAGATCTACGCTTTGCTCGCCTGAGTGAGGAGACCAGATGCTTGACTATATCCGACGGTTGTTCGGCAAGGCTGCGGGAAGCAACGGGCAACGACCGACGACGGCCCCGCTGTCCTCACGGGAGATCGACACCGCCCTCGGCCCACAGGAGATTCCGTACGAGATGCAGCAGCTGATTGCTGCCACCGGGCAGTCCGTTGGGAAGCAACGGGATCATAATGAGGATAGCGTTCTGGCGATAACCACAACGCTGGCTGGAAAATCGCTGAATGTGCCATTCGGTCTCTATGTCGTCGCAGACGGTATGGGCGGCCATGAGTTCGGTGAGGTCGCCAGCAACGCGGCCATGCGCGTGGCCGCCGGCCAGATCATCCGCAAGTTCCATTCTTATCTCTTTGCCATCCCCACACAGCCGCCGGAGGAATCGCTTCAGGAAATCATGGTAGAGGCCGTCGAAAACGCGCACCGGGCCGTGCAGCAAGCGGCGCCTGGAAGCGGGACGACCATGACGGCGGCGCTAGTGCTTGGCCAACAGATTACCGTGGGACACGTGGGCGACAGCCGCGCGTATCTGGTTCATTCGGACGGCCAATTGGAGCAACTCACAGAGGATCACTCCCTGGTCAGGCGGCTCGAGGAACTCGGCCATCTAAACAAAGAGGAGGCAGCAAGTTTTCCGCACCGCAACGTTCTGATCCGGGCGCTCGGGCAAGGGGACAACATGGAAGTCGACGTGTTTACCCTTCCCTTCCCGCGACACAGCACGCTGATGCTATGCACGGATGGATTGTGGGGCGTGCTTACAGAATCGACGATACGAGAGTCCCTGTCCGCGGCCCCGAGCCTGCAAAGGGCTTGCCAGGACCTGGTCGAGGCGGCCAATGCGGCGGGCGGACCTGACAACATAACTGTAGTGCTGGTTCAAATGGTCGGATAGGGATGTCGGCAGGGCCAGGGGACTACTACGCGATCCTGGGGGTGAAGCGTGACGCTTCGGATTCCACTATCAAGCGCGCGTATTACACGGCTGCGAGGCGGTTTCATCCAGACAAGAATCTGAAGCCCGGCGAAACCGAGCTCTTTCTCGAGGCCCAGCGCGCTTACGAAGTCCTATCCAATCCGGAACGGCGGTCGCAGTACGACGCGACGCTGCCGGAAGAACAAGCCAGCCCGGCTCCGCTGACTTGCACGGTAACCTACAGCCGACAGAATCTGAGCCGCCTTGACGAAGCGCAGTTAATCTATGCTTTGGTTGAGGTGGGGCCGACGAACCCAAGGTTCCACGAAGCAGACGTGCCCCTGAATCTGTGCCTTGTTCTGGACCGATCCACATCCATGAACGGCGAAAAGATGGATGTCGCCAAGGCGGCGGCTATCCGAATCGTCGAGATGCTTCGTCCGGAAGACCTGTTCAGCCTGGTGGTGTTCAGCGATCGCGCCGAGGTGCTGCTATCCGCGGGATACCGCCGTGACCCAAAACAAACCCAGAGCAGTATTCAAGCGATCCAGCCGGCAGGCGCGACGGAAATACTGCACGGCCTTGAGGCAGGAATCGCCGAACTGCGTCGCGGTTACGACCCGAATCACGGCAATCACCTGATCCTGCTGACGGATGGCCATACGTACGGCGACGAACTTGCCTGCCTGAAGCTGGCAACGAGCGCTGCCCGCATGGACATTACCATCAGCGGCTTCGGAATCGGAAGTGATTGGAACGACGCCTTCGTCGACGAACTCGTGGGCAGGACGGGCGGCAACAGCACGTATATTTTGCACCCGCAGCAGATCGAGGACTTGCTGGTTAAGAAATTCGAGGCGCTTACGAAGACCCTCATCGACGATGTCGTATTGAAGCCTCAGGCCAGCGAGGGCGTGGAACTAACGTATGGCTTCCGAATTCAGCCCGAAGGCGGGCCGCTCAGACTTGAGGAAGAGGTTCACTTGGGCCCGATCGAAAAGGGCGCGCCCTTACGGGTCCTCTTCGAATTCACGATTCAGCCACCGGCCACGAGGACGGAGGAAGCAACCATTCTGGATGGTATGCTGGAAGCGGTCATCAGGAAACGCCCCACGCCGCTGGGAGCTACGCAACTTCGCATGTCCGTGCCGGTCTCTGAGGACTCGGCCACGGGGTCGCCACCCAATTCGATGATGGCCGCGCTTTCAACCCTCGCGTTGTACCGGCTCCAGGAGCGGGCCCGACACGAGGCCCAAGCCGGCGAATTTCAGTCTGCAACGCGACATCTGACGAATCTGGCAGGACAATTGGAAGCCCAGGGGAAACACCGGCTGGCGAAGACCGCCCTGCTGGAAGCCCAGAATTTGGAGCGGACTCAGTCCCTCAGCGATGTCGGTGGCAAGGAAATCAAGTACGGCACGCGTGCTCTGCTGCTACCGTCACCGGAGCCTCCAGCATGATTCGGTGTTCCAACTGCTCCGGCTCGAACCTGGTCGGTGCGGCGTTCTGCAGGGAATGTGGTTCCCTGTTGGACCCGGCAGGCGTGTCTGGAGTGCAGGGAATCAAGTCCACGTCGAGGACGGGGCCGTCCCAAGCAGGTAGCCCAACCAATAGCGGGGAGACGGCACCTGGCACTTGGGCAATGCTCCATTTCCCCGAGAGCGGTGCGGCCATTCCGCTGGCTGGCCGCGACGAATTCATTATGGGCAGAAGTACCGAACACCAGCCAAGTGCGCCCGACATCGACCTTTCCCCGTATCAAGGGTATGGCAGTGGCGTCTCGCGACTGCATGCGAAAATCCGCCGCCAAGGCAACCAAGTCGTTCTGATCGACCTCGACTCGGCAAACGGTACGTACTTGAATGGAAAGCGCATTGGGACCCTCCAGGAGGAGGCGCTGGTCAATGGCGACGTGATTGTCCTCGGCAAGCTCAAGATACAGTTCCGACTACAGGCCAACTAAAGGGCAGCACGAAAGGAAGCACAAAAGATGGCATACACAATTGTTCTTCACCCGAGCGGCGGTGTCCCGGTGCTTGGGGAGGTTGACGAGTTGCCGAAACCGAGCGACACCGTCCTGACCGTGAGCAATCCCCGCCAGAGGGACGGGAAAGACCTGCAATACCTTGAGCACAACTGTGTCAAGGTAGTTTGGCCCATCGACAAAATGAATCTGATCGAGATCATCGAGAGTGCCGAGGAAGAGAAGATCATCGGCTTTGTGAGGGAGTGAAATGGCTGAGGACTTGACCCGGCGGCGGATCCTGGTTGTCGACGACGAAGAGCGGATGGTCCGTTTCATCCGCATGAACCTTGAGCAAGACGGCTATCAGGTGGTGGAAGCCCACAACGGCAAGGAAGCAATCGACAAGCTACGCGATACGCCGGATCTGGTGCTGTTGGACGTGATGATGCCGGACATCGACGGCTTCGAGGTGCTGGAAATGATCCGCCAGGTCAGCAGTGTGCCGGTCATTATGCTGACGGCCAAGGGCGAAGAAGACGACCGTGTCCGCGGCCTCGAGCTCGGCGCCGACGACTACATTACCAAGCCGTTCAGCCCACGCGAACTTGTCAGCCGCGCCAAGGCCGTCTTGCGGCGAACGGAAGGCGCGACGGGATCCATGCATGGCTTGATCGAGGTGGACGACCGCCTGAAGAATCGACTTCGATCGCCGTGAAATCTGGCTGGAGGGCAAACTTGTCAAGCTGCGACCCACGGAGTACCGATTGCTCTACCATCTGGTCCAGAACGCAGGCTGGGTGGTGTCCCACGACCAACTGCTGCAGAAAGTCTGGGGATATGAGTACCGCGACGAGCCCCACTATGTCCGGCTCTATGTCAACTACCTTCGGCAGAAGCTGGAGAAGGACCCATCTGATCCCAAATACATCTTGACGGAGCGCGGGGTCGGTTACCGTTTTGTGGATTTTCGCAGAGATCAGGGAGAGGGTGCGCAGGTGGGGGGGCGAGGTAAAAAATAGCCGCAGCCGTTCTTACAAAAAGTGAATACAGCGCCTACATCTTTCTGACGTAGGCACCGTATATTAAGCGGCAGAAAGCAAATGCAGTACCTACAAGAAGGAGGTCGAAATGTCCAATCTTATTCGCTGGCAGCCCGTGCGCGAGATGATGACCCTACGCGATGCCATGGATCGGCTCTTCGACGAGGCAGTGACTCGTCCATTTGGCCAGGCCGACGGCTGGCACGGCGCTGGGGCTCCGCTTGTCGACATGTATGAGACGGAGAACGACGTCGTCATCAAGGCGGCCCTGCCGGGCCTGAAGGCCGACGATGTCCAGATCAATATCACGGGCGAGATGCTGACCATCAAGGGCGAGACCAAAGCGCAGACCGAAACAAAGGAAAAGGCCTATCACATCCGGGAGCAGCGCTACGGCCTCTTCGAGCGCACGATCTCCCTGCCCACGATGGTGGTCTCTGACAAGGCCAAGGCGGACTTTGCGGACGGGGTGCTGACTGTGACCCTGCCCAAAGCGGAGGAAGTCAAGCCGAGGACGATAACCGTGAAGGCCAAGTAGTAGTCTCGCTGAAAGACGACCCGAAATGGGTCGTCTTTCCATTTAAGGGCCGCCCTTGTCAGGCCCTGAGGCCTCGGCTATACTCTTTGCGGATAAGTTTGAGGAAAATTCCCCCCATGGCGAAGCAGAGAATACTTTTGGTCGATGATCACGAAGTAGTCCGTTTGGGCCTGAAATCTTTGCTGGAGCGGCATCCCCAGTTCGAGGTCGTCGGCGAGGCGGGTTCGGCCCGGGAGGCCATGGAGCAAGTCGCAGCGCTCAAGCCGGAAGTTGTGCTGATGGACATTCGACTGCCGGGCACATCCGGAATCGAAGCCTGTGAAGAAATTGTAAACAAGTATCCTGGCACCCGGGTGATCATGCTGACCTCGTACGCCGAGGATGAGATGCTGTTCTCTGCGATCAGGGCAGGCGCCTCGGGATACATCCTGAAACAAATCGGCAGCAGCGATCTTATAAAGGCGCTTGAGGCCGTAAGCCGGGGGGAGGCGCTCCTCGATCCCGCCGTCACGCAACGGGTATTTCAAGAGGTGCGGCGAGCGGTCAAGGAAGAAGAAGCTTCGGCTTTCGCCCACCTTAGTCAACAGGAGAAGCATGTGCTTCTGCTTGTTTCCGAGGGCAAGACGAACCGCGAGATCGCCAAATCCCTGTTCCTAGGTGAAGGAACGGTGCGCAACTACGTTTCGAGCATACTCTCAAAATTGGGCGTGAACAATCGGGCAGAGGCGGCCGCTTACGCTGTTGAACACAGCCTGCGGGAGTACATAACCACCTAGGCGCGGCTTGCTTGGACGTTCCACGGCGGCGTCGTTGGCCTGCGTTATCGTGACGGTCGGCGAGGCCTTTTTCTTTGCCTCCATTCTTGGTGCGCGCCAAAGGCCGCAACATCAATCGACGCTGCGGAGACAGGATACAATCCCACCGCGGGCCCGGATCCAAAATCCACTCCATTGCCGATGACCCAATCGAAGTTTTCGATCCTGTTTCTAGGAAAAGCCGACGATGCCGACTGCGGCCGAGCGCTTGACTATTGCCGGGAGGCGTTTTCCCGCGTAACTTATTGCCTTGGCCGGTGGGGAGAGCCGCTGCCCAAGGACGTGCGCTCCTGGGAAGGAGATTACATCATCTCCTACCTGTCCCGCTGGGTTGTGCCATCCGAGTTGCTCAGCCGTGCCACTCGGGCCGCGGTCAATTTTCATCCGGCATCTCCGGAGTATCCGGGCATCGGTTGCAACAACTTCGCGCTCTATGACAATGCGAGCGAATACGGCGTCACGTGTCACCACATGGCGCCCAAGGTCGATACGGGATCGATCATTGCGGTCAAACGCTTCCCGATCCACCCGGGAGACGACGTGGCCTCTCTTCTGAAGCGCACGTACGAAAATCAAATTGCGCTGTTCTTTGAGATCGCCGCGCTCATGGCGGCTGGCAAGGACTTGCCCATTTCGCAAGAAACGTGGCAACGGCGGCCTTTCACCCGCACGGAGTTCAATGAGCTGTTCAAGATTACGGTGGATATGACGAAGGCCGAGATCGCCCGTCGCGTGCGGGCGGTCAGCTACGGCGACTTCCAGCCATACGTAGAGATCGAAGGTTTTCGCTTCAAGTACGCACCACCGAAGATCTGAAGACGGTGCACTAAGTACTGCCTCGGCGAGGCGAGCTCATCCAAGCACTGCGCCGGCATTGGAAAGCGGGCGCCTAGCCTACTCCCCAGGCAAGTCCTCATCCCCTTTCAAGATCATGACACGAAACGCCTCGGCGAAGCGCATGGGTTTGCCGTGGGCCTCTTCGGCCGCCCAGTCCCGAAGCATTTGCTCCGCACCATCTGTATCGCTCTGGCTTGCATGCTTCATCAGAGCGGCGATCTTGGTTTCCAAGGTCTCACCGATATCAACCCAAGTGTCGGGCTTGTCATTTCCATGAATATAGAGCCGCTTCACGTCGTGGGGCAGGAGTCCTTCATCCAACAATTCGGCAAACATCATACGGCTGCCCGCGGACGGAAAGGCGGCATACATGGCAGCCTCGGCAGCGGCCCGGTGGTCCGGATGGTTGACGTATTCGTTCCCGTAGAACAGGGCCGCTGGATCACCGATGACCACAACCTCGGGCCGGTATTGGCGGATGACACGCGTCAACTCCCTGCGCAGCTCAATGCTTGCCACCAACTCGCCGTCAGGTTGCCGCAGAAATACCGTGCGTTGGACTCCGAGGACTTTGTTTGCCGCTTCCTGCTCCGCCTCGCGGAGCCGCGCCAACTCCGCCTTGTAGGACGCTCCTTTGGAAGGGTCATTGGATCCTGAATCCCCGCTGGTGACGATCACCGACACGATCGCGCATCCGGCCCTGGCCCATTTGGCCAGCGTGCCCGCCACTGTGAAATCTTGATCATCCGGATGGGCATGAATGCTCATTGCTGACTTTGGAATGAATTCTTTTTTCATGGGCAGGGATTCTACTTCAACCGGCCGCATTGCAGCCGCTGGATTTAGGCACCGTCCGCGGGGCCCATGCGGCCGCTGATACAATCCGAGACAACGTGCCGCCCAAGACTATTGGAACCGGCGGCTGGTGCTTCTTCGGAAAGGCCCGCGTTGCCTGCTGCTGGAGTTGCCTTATGAGGTCCCATCAAATCCGCACGCCACCTGCCTGGATGCTTTTGTCGATCTCGGTAGCCCTGCTCAGCATGGGCGCAGTTTACGCCCAGGTTGACGGACTCGGCATGCGATTCATCCGGATCCAACAGGAGAAAGTGCACCAGCAGATGCTGCAGGGCACAGCAGGGAATCCGTGGCAGTATCGCATTCTGGGAGACCTCGTTCTTCAGCCGGCGATGGCGCTATTCGCAAAGATCGGATTCGCGGAACCTGAGTTCGCTGGGCTTCATTTCGCTGCGATTTGTGCAGTGCGCGCTGATCCTTGCAGCGGCCTGCCTTTACTACCGGAGAATTGGGTTAAGCCTGGCATCGATTCTGCTAGGGCTGACGATCCTGACCTGGAGCATGTCTGCCTCGCTCTACAACAGCGATCTATCGTTCAACGTGTTCTTTGATGTCGCCTTTTACCTGGGGGCAGGTTGGCTCATCCTGGAGAGACGAATTACTGCTGTCGCCTTGCTGATGGTTCCCGCGGCTTTCAATCGTGAAACCAGCGTGCTCATACCGATTATGCTGGCAGCGGCTTTCTACTGCGACCGCGCGCCGGACGCCGGACGGCGCCGCGCACTCATCGCCGCGGCTGCAGGGCTCGCGATCTACGCCGTGGTGTTTTTCGGACTGCGCGTGTACTATGGAAAACAGGAATTCCTGACCGCCGATGGCTATTACCCCGGGCTTGAGCTGCTTTGGCTGAACATCAGGCGAACCGTGACATGGGAGCAATTGCTCGTCACCCTTGGCGTTGTTCCGCTGGTGGCTTTGCTCGGCTACCGATGGTGGTCGGCGCCGCTCCGCATCTTTTTTTGGGTCGTCGTGCCCATTTGGATAGGGGTACACTTTGTGGCCGCCCTAGTCGCCGAAACGCGACTGATGCTCGTACCACAGGCGCTAGTATTTATCCCGGGAGCGTTGCTCGCCGTTACGGGCGATGCGGCCGCAACCACGCCCTCATGATGTCCGGGCAGCCACCACATTGCGTGGGGCGAAGCCCTGCTAGATTGGCAGGGAAAGGTGCATCCATGACCATCGTGCTTGACGGATCTTCGTTGACGATCGACAAGTTGGTTGCGATCGCACGCGGCGGCGAAAAGGTCACCCTGGCCCCAGAGGCTCTTGAGCGGATCAAGGTCTGTCGCGCAATGCTGGAGTCAAAACTGGCCGCCAGGGAGACCATGTACGGCACGAACACCGGCATTGGCGAATTCTCGGAAAAGATTTTGACGGACGAGCAGGTGCCTTTGTTTCAGCGGTATCTCATCTACAATCACGCGGCAGGCATCGGCGACCCGATGCCGCCCGAATACGTCCGGGGCGCGCTGGCGGGCAGGGCAAACGTACATGCTCACGGCAACTCAGGATGCAGGCCCGAAATCACCCTGGCGCTGATCGAGATGCTGAACCGCGGCGTAACGCCAGTCGTGAGCCAGAAGGGCTCCGTGGGGGCCAGCGGAGACCTTGCGCCGATGGCACAGGCCGCCCTGCTGCTGCTGGGCGAAGGCGAGGCCTTCTACGAGGGCGAGCGGCTGGCGGGGCATGAGGCGCTGCGGCGGGCCGGTATTGAGCCCCCAGGTCTGCAGGCCCGCGATGGTTTGGCCGCCATCAACGGCTCCAATGTTCTCACCGCGATGTCGGCGCTGCACATTCACGATATGCAGCGCTGGATCAAGCAGGCCGAAATCGCGGCCGCCATGAGCATCGAGGCACTGCTCGGCAACCTGAAGCCGTACAGCCGGAAACTTCACGAATTGCGGGGGTTCCAAGGAGCCATCGCGTCGGCGGAAAATATCATGCGAATCATCGAGGGTTCAGACCTGAGCACCGGCAAGATGAAGACGAAGGTCCAGGACGCGTATTCCATGCGTTCCACGCCGCAGGTGATCGGTGCGGCCCGGGACGCAATCGCTTATGCACGGTCTCAGGTTGAGATCGAGCTTAACGGAGTGGGAGATAACCCGATCTTCGTCCCGGAGCTGAACGCCACGCTGACGGGCGCGAACTTCCAGGGCTCACCGGTGTCACTTCCCATGGATATGGCCGGCGCGGCCATTACCATGGTCTCGGTGCTGTCAGAGCGCCGGCTAAACCGGCTGACGAATCCGGCTCTATCCCAGGGGCTGCCGGATTTTCTGGCTCACGAGCCCGGTTTCTACTCTGGATTGATGCTCAGCCAGTACACCGCCGACCACCTGATCGTGGAGCAACGCATTCTTTCGGCTCCGGCCTCGGTGCAATCGATCCCGGCCGCAGCGGACCAGGAGGATTTTGTCTCCATGGGGATGAACACTGCCATCAAGAATGCACAGATCCTGGACAACGCCTATGGGGTGCTTGGCATCGAATTCATGGCAGGCGCGCAGGCGCTGGACTTTCGCGAATTTTCCCCTGGCAGGGGCACGCAATCGGCACGCCAAGTCGTGCGGCGTCACGTGCAACATCTAAACGTCGACAGGCCGCTCTATCCCGACCATAACGCCATGAAGGATCTGGTCAAATCGGGGGAAATCCTGGATGAAGTGGAGCGCGTAATCGGCAGCCTGGCCTGAGGCGATTCGCGGGCATTTTCCGACGACACCGCCATCGGTGCAGGCCCTTAATAACCGTGCAACGCCCTGATGGCCGCCAAGCGTGGGCCTACGTCGGGTTCCGGACGCGACGACGCATCCGCTACGGCGTCCAGGGTCCGCCGCTCCAACGCAGCAAATACCGCGGCTGCACCATGAGCGACATTCATCGGATCATAGCCGCCTTCCAGGACAAACAAGATCCTGCCGCCGCAGAGCTGGTCGGCAAGGCGCACGAGTGTGGTCGACAAGGCATGGAATCCGGCCGTCGAAAGGCCCAGTGCCGTCAAGGGGTCACGCCAATGGGCATCAAAGCCGGCTGAAACGAGAATCAATTGTGGGCGAATCTTGTGTAAGAAGGGTTCGATGATCGTAAGCGCGATCTGCTCATAAGCTTGATCACCGGCAAGGGCCGGCAGCGGTACATTCACAATTCGGCCGCGTGCTTGCGGCGCGTCCGTCATACCAACCGGTGCCCGGATAGATGCCCCACTGATGGGTGGACAGGTACGCCACGCGTACATCGTCTAGAAACACAGCTTGCGTGCCGTTGCCGTGGTGTGCGTCGTAGTCAACAATGGCGATGCGCGACAGACCCTCAGCAAGAGCGACGCGAGCCGCGATGGCCACGTTGTTGAAGATGCAGAATCCCATGGAACGATCCGGCTCGGCGTGGTGGCCCGGTGGTCGTACGATCGAGAATGCATTCTGGACGTCGCCGCGGATTACAGCACGCAGACACGCCAGCGTGGCCCCGGCCGCCCGAAGCGCATCTTCGAAGGAGGCCCCTGTGACAAAGGTGGGTGCCTGATCAATGATCGCCCCCCCGCGCAGGCATACATCTTCGATGGCCCGAATGAGGGCGACATCGTGCACGAGACCAATCTCAGCGCGGGTGGCGGGCCCGAAAGGCAAGACTTGAGCCGCCAATGAAGAGAGTCTCGGCTGCAGGAGGGCGAGTCTGGCAGGGCTCTCGGGATGGTCAGGGTAAGCATGATGCACGGCGAGTTCGAACGCGTACCCGGTTGCCATGATCCGATTGTAACTGCCCAGGAGTTGTTGATCGCCAGTTGGCCTGTGCAGGGTATTAAACGGTTGCTGGGCGCATCAATTGATGCGCCCAGCAACCTTGAGGGGGGAGGGACACCACCGTCAGTCGACATGGGGGGGGCATGCGGACTGTGATTACGGTGGTTGACACCTTGGATACCAATAAAAGGGAGGGCAGGTGTCTCGCCCACAATATACATCTGATTTGTCTGAATTTCATTAGATTTGAATTAGTGAAGTCAAACACAAGGCCGTCGGCGCTACTAGGGCCGCCGACTAAACTCATCGAGCCAGTGTTGGACTTCCTCGTCCGTGAGTTGGTCGTCTGACTGGAAGGCATCGCGCGGGCCACGACGGGTACCGCCGCGGGCGCTCTCGGCTAGCAGTCTCGCGAAATCCTGGGCCGACAAAATCTTTGCACGGGCGTGCCTGGCTGCAGCCTGGACTGCGCCATCCGAGCTCACAACGGTCCAATTCTTCGCGTCCCCGCCGAGCCGATGCAGCCGAGCCTCAAGGGCAGAATCTGCGGTCGTCCCGACTTCACTGAAATGCGCTGTGACGACGCCCAAACGCCTCATGCCCGCTTGCCCAACGGGTGCTCCGTCAAAGTAGACTTCGACCGCGGCCCGAGACTTGCGGCTGAACTCCTGCAGGATTGACACTAGATCCATTTCATCGTCCAAGGCATCCAGACGCAAGCCGGCCTTTGGAATCAAGTTGTGACCATCGACCAAGTATGGCATATCGCAATTCTAACGGCGTGAAGCACATTCAGGGGGTCTGTTGCCCGCGGCGGGCATGCCGTCTGCGGCCCACTCTGTCAGTCAGCAATGAGATTGCCGCCGTGACGTGATTTCGAAGTGTGGCCGCTCCGGATACTGCTTAACTGCACCGAGCCAAGCGTATTGGACGTCGCATCGCGGCGGTTTTGCGGAGAACCTCCGGCGAGCGGGGTGCTCCGGCTCGTCCCATTCCGGGGGTACCCCGGCGGATCAATTAGATGCACTTGTGCCCAGACGTGCGTCCACGTAAGGGGTAACGCAAGGCCCAAAAGGGTAGGCGTGTATAATGAAACCAGTGCATCCTGACAGGAAGATGACATGGCTGACAAGAAGGACATAATGGTCCCGCCGCAAGGCGGCCTTCTCAGGGATCTTATCCTCCGCGTGAAACTCATCGTGCGGCTTGTCCGGGACCGGCGCGTAAGTCCGTGGCTAAAGATCATCCCGGTCGTGGGCTTGCTGTATCTGATCTCGCCCTTCGATCTGATTCCGGATATCGCGCTACCCATCGTGGGCGAGTTGGACGATGCCGCCGTCCTGTGGCTGACCAACTACCTCTTTATCGAACTGTGCCCTCCGGAGATTGTGCAGGAACATGTTCGTGCGTTGATTTCCAAACCGCAGGGCCCCGAAGATGATGAAGTAGTCGACGCTGAGTCCGTGGAGATCCAAGACAAGAAACCTTGAACCAACGCCGACTGCCCGTTGCGGCCGCTCCGTCATCGCCTTGGTAAGGTCCGCCCAACCAGGCACGTTGAGAATGAGATGGCATCAAGGCTTGGCCGCCTTGATGGCTCTGGCCCTGATTTCTGTGGGTTGCGTGCCGGCGACGGGCATTCCCACGCGCAGCCCCATCTCAGCTCACCCCAGCCCCACCACAAGCGCACTTGACTCTGCCTCCCGGCCGACCCCCACAAAGCCGACTGCCACGGCTTCTGCGACCGCGCCCGCCAAGACGGCGTCATTCCCAGATCCGACCCGGTTCTCCTGGGCGCAGGTGGCAGCGGGGCTGGACTCCCCCACGGATATTCAATTCGCAAATGACGGTACTGGACGCATGTTCATCGTTGAGCAGCCCGGGCGCATCCGAATATTCCAGGATGGGGAGCTGTTGGCAACACCCTTCCTTGAAATTACCGATCGCGTGGAAAGCCAGGGGAACGAGCAGGGTCTCCTGGGCCTGGCATTCCATCCTCGTTATTCCGAGAACGGATTGTTCTTCGTGAGCTACACGGACAAGCAGAAGCACGATGTGATCGCGCGGTTTCACGTGTCTGACAACCCTGAGCGCGCGGACGCCTCATCCCTATTGATCCTGACAAGTGTCGACGATCCGTTTCCAAATCACAACGGTGGCGTACTCGCCTTCGGTCCGGACGGTTACCTCTACGCGGGCATCGGAGACGGCGGCGGAGCGAACGACCCCTTCGGCAATGGCCAGAATACGAACACCCTGCTCGGCAAGATACTGCGTCTCGACGTGAATCACGGAGATCCGTATGCGGTCCCTGCCGACAATCCTTTCCTGCATGGCGAGGGGCGCCCGGAGATTTGGGCCTACGGTCTGCGCAACCCTTGGCGCCTATCATTTGATAAAGCCACGGGCGATCTGTACATTGCCGATGTGGGACAAGACGCCTGGGAGGAGGTGGACTTCCTGCCCGCGGGCGCCGCAGGCGGCACCAACTTCGGCTGGAACTACCGAGAGGCAAGCCATCGCTTTCTTGGAAATCCGCCGGCATCTGTGCACCTGACGTACCCCGTGGCAGAGTACAGCCATGCCGACGGCAGCTGCGCCGTAATTGGCGGATATGTCTACCGCGGGCAAATGCGGGAATGGCAAGGTGTCTACTTGTACGGAGACTATTGCTCCGGGAAGATCTGGGGGCTGCTAAACGAGGCAGAATTCATCGGACAGCCACGGATGGACATCGGCATTGCTGTTCGAAACTGGCAAGAGCATTACCGCATTCGGCCAGGATCCAGGTGGGGAAATCTATCTTGCGGATCGAAACGGGTCCCTGTATCGTCTCGAGCGCGCACCCTAGTTACGGGGGAACCAAGCTGGTCTCTTTTGTCGTAACACAGGGCGTTTTGTCACGCGCAATTGTGACGCGTGTCACTGGCAGGCGGCTGAGACATCTCGTAGACTGGTGGTGCAATCCGGAGGTTCGGTGGCCTTTCGCAACTGGGAAGTAAGCAAGTTGGAATACTGCGAACACGTTGGGCACGAGATCGCGCTGGAAGCGGAACTCGTTTATCCGGCGGAGTTTTTGCCGGACCAGCCCGCAAGGGTGGTCGCCCGACGGTGCTCCAATGCTCTCGCTTGCAACGGAATGGACAAGCCTGGTTGCGTTTGGTGCGGAACAAATCCAGACCACCGGCCAATCTAGGTGACTAAGCGGGCTTCTACGAAGCCCTGCTTGTCAGAACTCTCTCTCCTCCCTCTGAGTTGGTCTTGGCTACCCCGCGAGCGATCGCGGGGCAAGCCGTTAAATAGGGTCAGCGCGGCATGGTGCGCAAGAAAGCGCCCACCTGCTCGTCCGCCGGGTGGGCCTTGATGCTGCTGGCCGCGCCGATCTGGCGCAGCCTGCCCTCGAGAATCACGCCTATTCGATCGCTCAGCCGCGCGGCCTCCCGCAAGTCATGCGTGACAAAGATGGCCGTCATATGCTCAGCGCTAAGAAGCGCACCCAAGTCATTGAGTAGCCGAAGGCGGCTTGGTGGATCCAGGGCCGGAAACGGCTCGTCCAAGAGCAACAGGTCTGGTTCGAGCACAAACGCCCTGGCGAGGCTGACCCTTTGCGCCTCCCCGCCCGAGAGTTCGGCCGCGCGCCGGCTGGCGAGGGCATCGATGCCAAGACGCGCAAGCCAGGTATGGACCCGCTGTTTGATGATATCCCTCGGAACGCCGCGGAATCTTAGGCCGAGCGCGACGTTGGCCGCGACGCTCATGTCGAGCAGCAACGGCACCTGAAAAACCAGGGACATCCTGCGGCGATACTCCAGAAGATTCCACTCCCCCAGTGGTCGGCCCAGAAAGAGAATGGCGCCTTGCTGCCGCCCGAGGAGGCCGGCGAGCGCCAGGAGGAGCGTGGTTTTGCCGGCACCGTTCGGGCCGACCAGTGCCAACACCTCGCCGCGCGGCAAATCCAGTGAATCGATCTGCAGAACGGTCTGCGCGCCGCGGCGCACACGGAGATCACGAACCTGCAGCAGCAAACTCACCGCCTCGCGCCCCGCTGCTGGAGCCATGTCAGAGCCAGGTTGACGAGAAACGTTATGACCAGCAGCAGCACTCCCAAGCTGATCGCTGCGGAAAACTCGCCTTTGCTCGTCTCAAGCACGATGGCCGTGGTCAACACCCGTGTTTGAAATCGTATGTTGCCTCCGACCATCATCGAGGCGCCCACCTCTGAGATCACGGATCCAAACGCGGCCATGAGAGCGGCGAGCAGGGGCAAGCGCGCCTCGCGCCAGAGCAGCCAGTTCAACTGCAAGCGCGAGGCACCCAAGCCGAGAATCTGCAGCCGCAACCCGGGATCCAACGCCTGCAAGGCGGCGGCGGTCAGGCCGGTAGCGACCGGGAAAGCAATGATTACCTGCGCTATGACAATGGCCGCAGGTGTATAGATCAGATGGAAATCGCCGAGAGGTCCCGAACGCCACAGGGACATGGCAACAGCAAGACCAACCACGACAGGCGGCAGCCCCATGCCAGTATTCATCAGGCTCAGCAGGAACGCCCGGCCCGGAAATCGTCCCAGCCCCAGGAGCGTGCCGAGCGGCAGTCCGACCAACAGACTGATGGCGGTTGCCAGCGCCGAGATCTTTAGGGAAAGACTTGTGATCTGTAGGACTTCAGGGTCCAGGAACATGAAATCAAAGTCCCCAAGAAGCGGCCGATGGCGCAACTGGGTGCGGCCGCGCACATCGGGTCAATACGATTCCTAGAGGCCGAGGTCCGCATCCGTTTTATCAGCATCGGGAATGAACAGGGGCTGCCCAAACTTCTCCACCCCAAAACTGCCGATGACCTGCTGAGTTGTGGGCTCAGTCAACCACTTGGCGAAGGCAATCGCACCATCGTAGTTTATCTTGGGCCACTTTTCGGGGTTGACTGTGATGACGTGATATACGTTCAGGAGGCTGTTGTCCTTTTCCACCAGGAGATCGAGCTGCAGATTCGCCTTGTTCGCCAGGTAGGTGGCGCGGTCCGTAAGTGTGTACGCGTTCTTCTCAGAGGCAATAGTCAGGGTGGCACCCATGCCCTGGCCCGATTCCGTGTACCAGGCCGGTTTCTGGCTCACGTCAATGCCCGCACTCTTCCACAGGGCCAGTTCCTTTGTATTGGTGCCCGAATTGTCGCCACGCGAGATGAAGGGCGCCTGCGACTCGGCGATCTTCTTGAATGCATCCGCCGCGCTCGCATCTCCCTTGATTCCAGCCGGGTCCGCGGCGGGCCCAACAACAATGAAATCGTTATGCATGATGAGGAAGCGCTCCTTGCCGAAACCGCCATCCATGTAGGTCTTCTCGGAACTCGGTGCGTGCACGAGCAGGACGTCGGCGTTACCTTCCTGTCCCATTTGCAGGGCAGCGCCAGTACCGACGGCCACCACTTTCAATTTGTAGCCGGTTTCCTGCTCGAACAGGGGAACCAGGACGTCCAGAAGTCCCGAGTCTTGAGTTGACGTGGTGGTAGCCAGGATTAGATCCGGGTTGGCAGGCGCTGGCGCGGTCGTGGGAGCCATGGTGGCGGCCGCGGCCGGCACAGCCGTTGGCGCCTCCGTGGGCGGCACGGCGGGTACGGCGGTCGCCGCCGGCCCGCAGGCCCACGCGAGACACGCGCCCAGCAGGGCAACAATCAGAACGGGGAGAAGACGTTGTTTCATGATTCAACTCCTTGCTACATTGGAATTTGGTCACCGCTGTGCGCGGTGTCATAGCCCGCCATGGAATGGAGGCTCTGTCGGAACTCCGCGGTCTGGATGTAGTCCAACAGCGGAGACAGTTCCCTCAGCTTGGCAAGCGGAGCCACCAAGTCATAGCGCTCTTCAAACAGCGGCAGGAAATCGAGGCCGGAGAGGCGTGCGGCGCCCTGAAGCCCTATGGCAACATCGGCTTTTCCCAGACGAACCATCGTCGCTGCATCCGTGTGCGTGGCAATTTCCTCGCCAGTGGTGTGCACAAGATCGGAAGCAATGCCCTGGTTTGCCAGCTCACGATCGAGCCATAGTCGCGTACCCGATCCGGCGTTCCTCAGAACGAGGCGGATTCCTGGCCGCGCCAACGAGGACAGGCCCGTAATTGACTTGGGATTGCCAGGCGCGAGCATGAGGCCCTGAGTCCGGTGAGCCAGAGTGAATACCGTGATCCCTCCCTCGGGAAACAAATGATGCACATAGGAGATGTTGTACCGGCCGGCATCGTCCAAGAGATGACATCCTGACACGTGGCAAAGTCCCTGCCGCAGATAGACAAGGCCCCTCAGCGAGCCAACGTAAATGGGCAACAACGAATGCCCCTTGGCCAGATGGTCGGCCGCCGCCTGCAGCGCCAGGTCGTGGCTCCCTGAAAAGACGATCGTGTGCGCCGGTGTCTTCGGCAGGATGAGTTCCTCCAGCAGCAAGGCCCCCGCCTTTGCCTCGTAGTACTTCTCCGTCACCCGACCCGTCGTCCGAATCTCGGCAAGCGAAACCAAGCCTGCCCGCTCCAGGCTCTTCACGTGATGACGGATCCAAGCAGGCGATTGACCGAGCTGCTGGGCGAGTTGCGTAAGCGTCAGCGACTTGCCCATCAGCAGGCGCAAGATCTCCAACCGGCGAGAATCGGCGAGCAGTTTTATTTTGTCGAATGAAGTGAGCGGTTGGACGGGCTTCATTACGGCTAAGTATTTCCTAACTTGTGGCGCAGTATAACACGTGTGCGCACCGTCGTTTGACACTCCCCTACCGTTGTGTTACACTCCGGCCTCAATTCGATAGCTGGACTCATCCAGAGAGGCTGAGGGACCGACCCTACGAAGCCTCGGCAACCGCTCCAGGAGCAGGTGCCAATTTCGGCAGACCTCGGTCTGGGAGATGAGAGATGACAAAGTCAGTTCGTCGCCTCTCGTATTGGAGAGGCGATTTGCTATTGCGTTTCATGCTCGGGGCGTCCTCGGCAACAGCGCATGGTAGCATCGTGCCCAATGCGGACGTGACGATGGAAATCGGTGAAACCTTTTTTGCTCAGACACGGCTGGAGTTTCGGAACTGGCTGCGAAAGAACCACGCCAGGAGGAATGAGATCTGGTTGATTCATTACAAGAAGGCGACGGGCAAGGCCTCTCTCGACTACGTTGAGGCGCTTGAGGAAGCAATCTGCTACGGGTGGATCGACGGCCTGGTGAAGACATTGGATGCGGAGCGTTATGTCACGCGCTTCACGCCACGCCGCCCAAGATCGCACTGGACGGAAGCCAACAAGGATCGGGCGCGAAAGATGATTGCGGCCGGAAGAATGGCAATGGCTGGCCGGCAGACGCTGCCGAAGGATCTGTGAGCACGGCGCCGCGGGCCGATCCCGCGCCGGAGCGGCGCGATATCTGCCACCATTTGCACTAAGGATATGCATGCACAGGAAATACACAAATCGTCGCTACCTGGACGCCATGGAACAGAAGGTTCTAGTCTACGATGGCGCCATGGGTACAAGCCTGCAGGCCCTGAACCTCACGGCCGAAGATTTTGGCGGTGAGAAGTACAACGGCTGCAACGACTACCTGGTAATCTCGGATCCCAAAGTCGTGGAGAGCGTCCACCGCTCGTTCCTGGATGTGGGCGTCGACGTGATCGAGACCGACACATTTCGCGCCAATCGAATCACCTTGAAAGAATACGGACTGCAGGATCAAATCCTTGAGATCAACCGCGCGGCCGCCGCCCTGGCGCGGCGACTGGCGGACGAGTACTCGGAAAGGCCGATTTCGGACGGTCCGTCAGCGGGCTCGCGGCAGGAGCGGTTTGTGGCAGGCTCGATTGGCCCCTCCGGAAAATTGCCAAGCGCCAACGACCCTGAGCTCTCCAACGTGACATTTGATGAACTCGCCGAAGTCTTTCGCGAGCAAGCGCTCGGGCTGATCCGAGGCGGAGTGGATCTTCTTCTGATCGAGACTTCCCAGGACGTCCTCGAGGTCAAAGCGGCCATCACCGGCTGCCACCTGGCGTTCTCAGAGAGCGGGACATATCTTCCGATCCAGGCACAAGTCACGCTCGATACAACGGGCCGGATGTTGCTTGGCACCGATATCAACGCAGCGCTGGCCATCCTGGAGGGCCTGGGCATCGACGTAATTGGTCTCAACTGCTCCACCGGTCCAGAACACATGCGCGAGCCCATCCGAATCCTGGGAGAGAGTGCCACGCTGCCGGTATCCTGCATTCCGAATGCGGGTCTGCCGCTCAATGTGGATGGCCAGGCGGTCTATCCACTGGAGCCGGAGCCTTTTGCCGCGGCGCTCACTGAATTCGTTGAGAAGAATCACATCTCCGTGGTCGGCGGGTGCTGCGGGACCACGCCCGCGCATCTGAAGCTGCTTGTGGAGCGACTGGCCGTGCATCCGCATCCTGCGAGACCTCAACGATCCGAAGCCAAGCTGGCCTCGGCCATGTCGGCCATTTCCATGCGCCAGGACCCTCCCCCCACGTTGTTGGGCGAACGCTGCAATGCCCAGGGCTCCCGGAAGTTCAAGAGGATGCTGCTCGCCGAGGACTACGACGGAATTCTGGAGCTGGCTCGCGGCCAAGTTGCAGGCGGCGCTCATGCGCTGGATATCTCCTGCGCCGTGACCGAGCGTCCTGACGAAGTCGACCTGATGCGCAATGTCGTCAAGAAGCTGGAGCTGGGCGTTGATGTGCCCCTGGTAATCGACACCACGGAGCTGAATGTGCTGGAGGCCGCGCTGAAGACCGCCCCCGGTCGCTGCCTGATCAACTCGACGCATCTGGAGTCGGGCCGCCAGAAAGCCGATCAGATCTTCACGCTGGCGAAGGAACACAACGCGGCCGTCATCGTCCTGACCATCGACGAGGGCGGTATGGCCAAGACCAGAGACAAGAAAGTCGAAGTCGCGAAGCGGGTCTTTGAGATCGCCACGCACGAACACGGGTTGCGAGCCGAGGACCTCGTCTTTGACGCCCTAACCTTTACTCTGGCCACCGGAGATCCTGAATTCGCGGACTCCGCAATTGAAACCATGGAGGGGATTCGATCGATAAAGCAGGCGCTTCCAGGCGTGCTGGCCTCGCTTGGCGTTAGCAATCTATCGTTCGGGTTGGCTCCTCAGGCGAGGCCGGTCCTGAATTCGGTCATGCTCTATCACTGCATCCAGGCCGGTCTGGACATGGCGATTGTCAACCCTGCACAAGTGAAACCATATGCGGAAATCGAGCCCAATGAGCGGCAGTTGGCGGAGGACTTGATCTTCAATCGACGCCCGGATGCCCTGCAGCGCTATATCGAACACTTCGATACGGTCTCACCCGAAGAGGAGGCTGGCGCCGCAAATCCAACGGAGGACATGACGCCGGAAGAGCGCCTGCACTGGTCCATCCTGCATCGCCACAAGGAAGGCATAGAAGCCGACATCGATACGATCGTGAATAGAAATGAAATGCCGAGCAGGCACGAAGCCGCTGTCAACACCCTGAACACGGTCTTGTTACCCGCCATGAAGGAGGTAGGAGACAAATTCGGCGCGGGCGAGCTTATCCTGCCGTTCGTGCTGCAGTCCGCCGAGGTAATGAAAAAGGCAGTGGGGCATTTGGAGCGCTACCTCGAGAAGAAAGAAGGGCTCAGCAAGGGCATGGTCGTGATTGCCACGGTGTACGGCGATGTCCATGATATCGGCAAGAACCTGGTGAAGACGATCCTTTCCAATAACGGCTACGATGTGGTTGATCTTGGCAAGCAGGTGCCGGCCGAAACCATCATCACGCGGGCAGTCGAGGAACACGCCACTGCCATCGGTCTGTCTGCGCTACTCGTGTCAACGTCGAAGCAGATGCCCCTGATCGTCAATGAATTGCACAGACGAAAGTTGGAGATCCCCGTTCTTATCGGAGGCGCGGCCATTAACCGGCGATTCGGCCGCCGCATATTGTTCACGGAGGATGGTTCGCCGCATGAGCCCGGCGTGTTCTATTGCAAGGACGCTTTTGAAGGACTCGAGACGATGGATCAGCTGATCGTCAAGGAAAAGCGCGCGGACCTTCTGGCCCGCGTGCGCGCGGAAGCCGATTCTGAAATGGGCCGGGCTGCCGCCGCGCCGGCGCGTCGGAATGAAGGTGCCCAAGTCTCGGGCATCGAGCCGGAGCCCATTGCACACCCACTCCGCTGGGGACAGCGTGTCATTGAGGACATGCCGCTGGAGTTGGTGCTCAAACACCTGAGCGTGAATGAGCTCTATCGCCTGTCGTGGGGCGCCAAGAACGCTCATGGGCAAGAGTGGGAGACGCTGCGCCATGACTTTGAACTCGCGGCTCGAGGACATGACCCGCATCGCCCTCCGCGAGAGGTGGCTGCGACCTCAGGCAGCATACGGTTTTTTCCCGTGCCAGTCTGATGGAGATGATCTTGTGCTCTTTGATCCGGCCACGGTGAACTCGGCCTCCCCGGACGAATTGACGCGCTTCTCCTGCCCTCGGCAGCCATATGCAGATCATCTTTGCCTGGCCGACTACTTCGCCTCGGCCGGCTCGGGCAAACTGGATGTCGTCGCGCTTCAGGTGGTGACAGTCGGAGCGGCGGCGACCGAGCGCATTGAAACGCTTCAGGCGCGTGGCGAGTACTCAGAGGCCTATTTTGCGCACGGCCTGGCTGTCCAAACCGCCGAGGCGACCGCCGACTACGTCCACGGGCACATCCGACGCGAGCTGGGCATCGGTCCGACCCAGGGCAAGCGTTACTCGTGGGGCTACCCTGCGATACCCAATCTGGAAGATCATGCGAAGGTCTTTCGGTTGCTGCCTGCCGCCACACAGGAACTGGGCATGAGCCTGTCGTCCGCCTATCAACTCATCCCCGAGCAATCCACGGCGGCGATCATCGTGCATCACAAACAGGCCAAGTACTACAGCATCGGTGAATTAAGAGTAGAACAGTTGATGAAGTAGCGGGCCAAGTCGGTGCGGCTTGCCTGGCCTCCCAAGACACGTCTGATGAGCGCCTTCCTAAACCAGAAGCCTGTTGGCATCGTCCTGGTGCTCGCCATCGCCCTAGTGATTGGCGTCATCACCGTACCTGACTACGGCCAAAGCTGGGATGAAGCCACGTTGTACCGATACAGTGAGTACACGCTCCACGCCTACACTTTTCTGCTACACCCAGCCGATTTGCCCGCCTCGAACGACACGCTGCCACAGAACGGCCCGGGGTATGTGACGGCAGTCTCTCTACTGGCGCCATACCTGCTGAGGCTTGCGCCCGGCTGGACTCTAAGCACGGCGCGGCATTTCGTGTACTTCTTGACATTCCTGGGTGGAGCACTCGCCTTCTACCTTCTTTGCCGACGTTGGCTAAGCGAGGCAGCCTCCGTTGGGACCACTCTCCTTCTGGTTTCGCAACCAATTCTCTGGGGTCATGCATTCATCAATCCCAAGGACGTGGCCTTCCTGGCGTTTTTCACGGCCACAATCTACGCAGGCTTGGAAATCGTGGATAAAGGGCCGGCCCGCCGCGGTTTCATTGCCCGAACGGTGCTGGTGGGTATCTTGCTGGGTATGACGAGCTCGCTGCGCGTGATAGGCCCCATGGCCGGGTTGATAGTCCTGGCGTACGGGGCATATAGAAAGCGCTGGCAAATCATCGGACCTGCAACGGCGTGCTTCATCATCGCCGGAGCCATCACCTACCTGAGCTGGCCTTACCTCTGGGGTAGCCCACTCCAAAACTACCTGTTCAGTTCCGGCACGATGACCGACTTTCCAGGCGGCGGTCGGGTGCTTTTCAATGGAGCGCTCTATACGGCAAACGCGCTTCCCCGCCTGTACTGGCCCACGCTGCTTGGAATTCAACTTACGGAGCCTGCGCTGATCCTCGGCATCTGGGGGATCTTTCTTGCAGCAGCGCAGTTTGACCGCAGCAAATTGCGCGGACCGTTGCCTCTAATACTCTTCTGGTTTGTCTTACCGGTGCTCTGGGTCGTTGCTACGGACAGCACACTTTACGACAATGGAAGGCAACTGTACTTCATTCTTCCACCACTCTTCCTTGCAGCCGGCCTGGTTCTCGACAGAGTGCTGGCGCGCCTCGGGCCCCTCGCGTTCAAGGCAGCGATTACGGGCATCATTTGCCTGCCAGGCGTGATCGCCGGGGCAGCACTGCACCCATATGAATATGTCTACTACAATGCGCTCGTTGGGTGGACGCCCGGCGCCTACGGACGGTTCGAAATGGACTACTGGGGCACGTCTGCCAAAGAGATGACGGAGTACATCAACTCCATCGCCCGCGGGCGCACCACCGTGCTGGCTTACAATGCTCAGGATCTCATGAAACCCTACGCCCGGCACGTTGTTGACATCTTCAACGGCAGGCATGACGAGCAAACAAGCTACGATTACATCGCGATCCTCATTCGCGCAGGCTGGACCGGTCAATCGTGCTCATCCGCTCCCGTGATCCACAGGGTCGGCAGAATGGGTGCCGAGTTTGCCGTGCTCCGAAGGCCCCTCGAAGGCGCGGGGTGTGAACAATGAGACCTGGGAGGGGCTTCTGCCAACTACCGAGATACATTGCGGGCCAGGGTCGCGGTCGCGTGCCTAGAGGCCTTGCTCGAGGCATGTGATGGTACGAGGCTTGCAGCAGTGGAATGTGGAGCGCGTCCGGGTATGGAGCTGGCTGATTGCGGCGGCTGTTGTCATTTTCGGACTTGCCATCGCCCGGCAGTACGGCGAGTCATGGGACGAGCAGCAATTCTTCAAGTACGCCGATCGCGCTCTTCAGGCGTACTCGTCATGGTGGCAGAAGGGCACCATTCCTCTAACCGGTAACACGTACGACAACTATGGACCAGCCTACGTGATGCTGGTCGCCGTCGCGGCGCGCCTGCTGGGCCTCGTCATGCCGTGGATCCCCTCGGATATTCGGCATCTGGTCTATTTCCTCACATTCATGGCTGGTCTTTGGGCATTCCACCGACTCAGCCAACGCTGGCTCAGCCGAGGCGCGGCGCTCGGGGCAACGTTGCTTTTCGGATCTCAGCCGCTGATCTGGGGCCATGCCTTCATAAGCCCGAAGGACCTGCCATTTCTTACTTTTTTCATGTTATGCCTGGTGACAGGCTTTCATCTCGTAGACTCCGCCACTACGCCTTCGCTGGATTACCAGGTTCGAATAGGCAGAAGGCGATTGCCCATCTTGAGCATCATCTGGGCGATCATGGTCGTAGGCATCCTGGCGACCACCCCGCTTGTCTACTCCTCCATTCAGCATCTGGTGGTGGCCGCGGCCAAAGGGCAGTCCAATTTTCTGGCCTGGGCTGCGAAGGATATCCGGACGGCGGACCCAAATCTCTACGTGCAGCGGTTCTTCGTCCTCTACCTTCGTGGCCGGGCGGTCTTCGTCGCCGGTACGGCCGTCGGCTTGGTTCTGCTGTGGCGCCAGGTGCACGGCGTCTTGGGATTCGTGATGCGTGTGGCGGCGCCGGCTGTCCTGCTCGGCGTGACGACGTCGATACGAATTCTCGGTCCACTGGCCGGTTTGCTGGTCTGCGCATACGCCTTTTACAGGCTCGGGCACAAGGCATGGCCCATGCTGATCATCTATGCCTTCATCGCCATGGCGGCGATGTACGCCACGTGGCCCTACCTGTGGCCAAACCCTCTTGGGCATCTGGTTGAGAGCGCAGGGGTGATGGCCCGGTATCCGTGGAAGGGCCAGGTGCTTTTTGACGGAAGAACGTACCTCAGCACCGGGCTGCCTTGGAATTACCTGCCCATGCTGCTTGGCATTCAGCTGACGGAACCTGTCTGGCCATTGTTTGGTGCGGGGTTGCTTCTGGGAATCATCCAGGCGACCCGGGGAAATCGCGGTTCGCAAGGCCTTGCATCTCTTACACTGGCATGGTTCATCTTGCCTGTCCTGGGAATCGTCGCCGCGCGCTTCGCCATGTATGATAATTTCCGACAGGTCATGTTCATCCTGCCGCCCGTATTCATAGTGGCAGGCTTTGCCATTGACCAAATCCGGCATCCTCAACTGCAGGTGGCCCTGATCGCACTGGTTGTGCTCCCCGGCCTGGTGGCCGGCGCCCGATTGCATCCATATGAGTACATCTATTACAACAGCTTCGTAGGCGGCGAGCAGGGCGCGAGCCAGAGATTCGAGCTGGACTACTGGGGGACGTCTTTCCGCGAGGCGACTGGCTTTCTTAACCGGACGGCGCCGGCCAACGCCACCGTTTGGGTAGAGGGGCCGACCCACCTGCTGCAAGTGTACGTGCGACCTGATCTCAAGATCTATTCGACGTATGAAGCAGCCCGCGTGGAGCATTACGACTTCGTGGTTGCGCTCAATCGCTTCAACCTGGAGGTCCAGTCGTATCCCGACGCGCCAGTGATACATTCCGTCGCACGGGAAGGTGCGATACTGGCGGTCATCAAGAAGCCATAGTGGTGAAGAGATGAACGAATTGCTGAAACGACTATCCGAGGGCGTGCTCCTGGCGGACGGCGCCATGGGTACGATGCTGCACAGCCACGGTGTGGGCTTCGACACCTGCTTTGATGAACTCAATGTTTCCCAGCCAGAGGCTGTTGGGCAGATCCACCGCGAGTATGTGGACGCGGGCGCAAACCTACTGCTCAGCAACACCTTCGGCGCAAACCGGTTCAAGCTGTCAAGGCACGGACTCGAGCGCCAGGTGGCCGACATGAATTGGGCCGGCGTGGAGCTTGCCAGACAGGCGGCCGGACCGTTCTCCAAGGGTGTACTCATAGCCGGGGACGTTGGTCCCTTGGGTGTACGGATCGCGCCCTTTGGCCGCGTCCAGGCAGAACAGGCACGCGCCGCATTTGCTGAACAGATCGAAGCCCTGTGCGAAGCAGGCGCGGATCTGATCGTCCTTGAAACCATTAGTGACCTCTACGAAATGCAGGAAGCCATCAAAGCCGCCAGGCAAGTCTGCGCGCTCCCTTTGGTAGGCTCCATGACCTTCACGCGCGACGACCGGACCGTGCTTGGCGATGAGCCCACGGCGGTCGCGCGTGCGCTCCAGGCGGCAGGCGCAGACGTGATCGGGGTCAACTGCTCAGGCGGCCCCGCCCAGTTGCTGCGCATTCTGAGACTCATGCGCCAGGCGGTGCCCACGGGCAGGTTCTGGGTGAAGCCCAATGCAGGATGGCCGGAACAGGTCGGCGGCCGGATAATGTACCCGGCTGATCCGGACTATTTTGCAGAATATGCGGTCTCGTTCCGCGACTCTGGCGCCGGAATTGTCGGAGGTTGCTGTGGTACCACGCCCCAGCACATTGCGGCCATGCGACGCGCCCTCGATTCTCATCCGTCCGCGGGGGCGCCGGCTCTGCCGGCAGCAACGGACGAGGAAACGCTGGAAGCTCCGACGGAAGGTCCGACCGAGTTCGCCCGCAAGATTGCTCGCGGCCACTTTGCGCTCGCAGTTGAAATGGATCCGCCGCGCGGCCTCTCCACACACAAACTACTGGCGGGCGCATCCCTGCTTGCGGAGGCTGGAGCGGACGTGATCAACGTGGCAGATAGTCCCATGGCGCGCATGCGCATGTCCGCTTGGGCAGTTTGCGACATCGTTCAGCGTCGCGTGAACGTGGAGACCACGCTCCACTTCCCGACGCGGGGCCGAAACCTGCTGCGCGTGCAGGGGGATCTCCTGGCGGCCCATGCTCTAGGAATCCGGAACGTGCTGGTCGTGATGGGGGATCCGACGGCAATCGGCGACTACCCCGAGGCCATGGACAACTATGACTTGGTCCCGTCGGGCCTGATTCGACTGATTAAGCAGGGGTTCAATACGGGAGTCGATCATTCGGGGGCCAGCATTGGGCAACCGACGAACTTCTTTGTCGGCGCGGCGCTCAACCTGAGTGCGCCGGAGCCAGAGCGGGAGGCAAAGAATTCGAAAGGAAGTTACAGGCCGGCGCGGATTTCTTCTTGACACAGCCTATCTATGACGCCCAGGAGGGCGCCGCCGTGCTGACGAGATACGAGGACAGCTACGGCATGCTGGACAAGCCCATACTGGTCGGAGTCCTGCCGCTGGTGAGTTTGCGGCACGCCAAATTCCTTAATCACGAGGTCCCGGGTATTTCAATTCCAGAAGGGATTTTGAGGCGGCTCGAGCAGTCCGGCGAGGACGCCGCCGCGGAGGGCGTGCGCATCGCGGTAGAATTAATTGAACAGATCCGGCCGTGGGCAAAGGGAGTGTATATCATGCCGCAGTTCAGCCGTTTCGATCTGGTCGCCGAACTTATCGATAAGGTGAAAGTTGCAGAAAGCCCGGCATGAAGACCGTCTGGCTGGGGCGAGGCTTGCTCGTTGTTATCGTTGTTGCAAGCCTCGTCGCCAGCATCCGGAATCTTGTTGCCACGCAAGATCTGGGCAGCGTCACAGATGATCCAGTCGCGGATTGGGAACGACGCTTTCAGCCCCTGAAGGCGTTGCTCCCTTTCCAACGCGGCTTCGTCGGCTACATCTCCGATTCGGCAATCCAAGGCATCACATACGATGCAGCCAACGACGAAGGCGAATACATCCTTTCACAATACGCCATGGCCCCAATTATCCTGGTCAAGGGCACGGACCAAGACTGGAATATCGGCAACCTGAGTTCGCGGCGCCTTTGAGGAGTGGAGCGCGCACCATTCTGGCACATTCGACGTTACACCCCTCAGGGGCGGCCTGTACCTGCTGCACCGGGTCGGCTCATGAGCATCCTGGCACCGGCTGTCTTCGTTGTTCCCATCGTCAGTGGTTTCCTGCTCGTACATGCACTGTGGCCGGAACGCACACCACAGGCTTTGCTACTCAAGAGTTTCCTTGGCACCGGGATGGGCCTGGGAATGCGCGGGCTGCTGTATTTTGGCTACCTGCTGCTCTTCGCAGGGCAAGATTGGTTCATTTGGGTCGAACTGGCGATTCTTCTGCTTCTCGTGCTCGTGACGCTCCGGCGGGGGCAGCGGCTGGGACCGCGGATGCCCCGTTCCAGGTTCCGGGTCCATCTTGGGGGCCCAAGTCGTGTGCTGATGCCGATAGCAGGAGTTGTGTTGCTGGTCTCGCTCTTGAGCACTGCTAACTACCTGCTGCGCAGGCGACAGGGCGACTGGGACGCGTGGATGATGTACAACCGTGCCGCGAGATTTGTTTACCTTGACCAGGCACATTGGCTCGACTCTTTCTCGCCCCGGATGGATCCGCTCTTCCACGCAGACTACCCCCTATTGCTCGCCATGAACGTCGCGTCCGGCTGGCAGGAACTTGGACGGGACAGCCCCGGCGTGCCCATGCTTCAAAGCGCTCTGTTTGCAGTGAGTTGTGCGGGACTGCTCGTCGCATCGGTGGCTATAGTCGGGGGGACTGCTCAGGCTGCCTTCGCTCTGATCATGCTTTGGGGCATCCCGGTGTTCGTCAACGAAGGGGCCCGGCAGATGGCGGACGTACCATTGGCATTCTATATCCTCGCCACCGGAAGCCTGCTGTATCTTGCCAAGCGCCGCGAGAGCCCTGGCCTGCTGGCCCTTGCCGGGCTTGCCGCTGGCCTGGCCGCCTGGACGAAGAACGAAGGCGCCGTTCTGGTGGTCGGTGCCGCTGTTGCACTGGTGATGGTCATCCGACGGCACGCCGCTGGGAGAGCTTTGGTCTCGTACTGCGCGGGCCTTGCCGTTCCTTTGGCAGCGGTGCTCTATTTCAAGATCCACATAGCGCCTCCCGGGCGACATGCTTTCCGGTGGGGCTGCCCGATTGGCCCAGAACGCATTGGACGTCTCGCGTCACCTGGCCATCCTCCAGTACTTCGGGCGCGAAATCCTGCACTTTGGAAGCTGGGGGGCCGGTGCGTTGTCCGTTGGCATCATCCCGATCCTTCTGCTGTATTACGTCGTGCTTCACACGACGATCCCAGCGGCCGAGCGAGCTGGCTTGCTGGCATGTGGCGCGATCCTGCTGGTGCAGCTGCTCGGCTACTACGCCGCCTTCTTGATCACACCCTATGATCTGGCCTGGCATCTCTCCTACTCCACAGACCGCCTGTTGCTCCAGATCTTTCCTCTCTTTCTATTTGTCATCCTTTGCGCCACTTTGCGGCCTGAAGCTCTGTTTGCCTCCAGCGCACAGCAATCCAGCGGAGTCCCCAATGTTACTCACGATTGATGTCGGCAATACCAACCTGACGCTCGGTCTCTACGAGGCGGATAAGCTCGGCCCTCATTGGCGGTTGGCAACCGATCATGCCCGCATGCCCGACGAGTACGGCCTGCAGTTCCTTGGCCTTCTTGAGCATGCGCGCCACGCCGTGGCCGCCCTCGATGGCGTGTGCCTGGCATCTGTAGTGCCGCACCTGACGCAGCGGGTGGTGCGGGCGTGTCGCGAGTACTTGGGGCGGGACCCCCTGCTCGTAGACACCGGAGTAAAGACAGGCATTCGCATTCGGTATGAGGACCCAAGGGCGGTCGGCGCCGACCGGGTGGCGGACGCCGTCGCGACCTTGCGTCTGTACGGCGGTCCGGCATGCATCGTGGACTTCGGAACCGCGACCACGTTCAATGCACTTACAAAAGAGGGCGATTACCTGGGCGGCGCAATCACGGCAGGCATTGGCCTGGCTGCCGACGCTCTGTTCACGCATGCCGCAAAGTTGCAGCAGATCGACTTGCAGCGCCCGCCCTCCGTGATCGGTCGCAACACAGTGCATGCCATGCAGTCAGGTCTGCTCTTCGGATACGTAAGCATGGCCGAGGGCATGGTGAAACGCTTCAGGGCGGAACTGGGTGATGAGATGAAAGTCGTCGCCACGGGCGGACAGGCGGAGATTGTGGCGCGCGAAACCACTGTCATCGACATCCTGGCTCCCTCGCTGACGCTGGACGGTTTGCGGATCATTTGGGAACTCAATCGCTAGGGCTTCAGGCCGTGGGGCGCAAACATCGAACTCCGACTCTGCGGCGCAGGCGTTAATCCGAGTACAATCGGACCTTCGTCATTTTCAGGTAGTACACCGCCAAATGAAACTGCGTCACATAGTGCTGCTTATCCCCGCTCTCTCGTGGGGCTGTGCGAACGCGTTTGCCACTCCCAACACTCCCACGGCGACCGCGATACCCGCACCGCTCACCCCCAGTTTCACATCCGCCCCAAGTCAAACACCTTCAATCACGCCCACTCCCGCGCCCTCAGCCACTCCGACGGCGACCTGGGTGGCTCAGGGCCCCGGAAATGTCCAAGTGCCTATCCTGATGTATCACCACATCGCTATTTCGCCGATAGGCAGCCGCTACTACGTGGCGCCAGACAGCTTCGATTCTGAGCTCCGGCTACTGCGCGGTTGGGACTACACTACCATTTCGACGACTCAACTCGTACAGGCGATTACTGAGGGCGCCTCGCTGCCGCCGCACCCGCTGATCCTGACTTTCGATGACGCGAACGAGGACAACTACACGAATGCTTTCCCGATCATGCAGAAGTATGGTTTCACGGGGGTCTTGTATGTGCCGTATGACTACATTGGAACGCCTGGCTATCTGACGGTGGATAACATCAAAGAGATGGCCGCGGCCGGCTGGGAGGTAGGCAGCCACAGCCTCAGCCATCCCGTTAATTTCCTGGCGTTGGATTCGGCAGCCCTGCGTTCAGAAATCGTTGGTATCTCGCCAACGGCTGACGTCGCTGCTGGGCCTGCCGATTCTGCACTTTCGCCTACCCATTTGGTGACAACAGCGACGCTGCCGTAGACTACGTTCACTTCGCGGGGTACATCGCCGGCATGGGTGCAACCGGCTTCACGGCCGATCAAGGAAAAGGGAATCTGTTCGTTTTGCAGCGCTGCGAAATCAAGGGCTCCGAGAATGCCAAGACCATAACGCGGTTCCTGCCGTGGCACGGCGATCCCGCGTTTCTGCCAACCGACACTCCGACGCCGACGCTGCCCCCGACCCGCACGCCGATCCCGACCTACACTCAGTACCCAACCAAGACCACGCTCGCCACGGCGACCCCATAGCCTAGTCCGCACGCTGTGCGCACAGCATGCGCCATTGCGCGCTGAGCCACCGATCGCTGGTTGGCGCGTAAACGCGACGACCGCCCTCAATTCGTTGAGTCGGGCTGCAGCTGATCATAGAAATCCGGCGGCAAGGACGCGAGCGAATATATCCGCACGTACTCGATTCCACTCAGCCAGATGCTCTTCTGAGGCGGAATATCGCGAAGAGCCCGCATCACGTTGGGCGGAGAATCGCGTCCCTTCTCAAGGGCGTAGTAGATGACCAGATAGTCGGATTTCTTCAAGATCTGCACCAATTGTGGAACATTTTCTGCATCCGCGTAAACTGTCTTGAGCGGCTCGGTCGTGCCAGGATAGAAATACGAGAAGGGGCCGCGCCCATAGAATGCCATCACTGTTGAATCAGCCGCGGAAGGCATTTGCTTGAGATAAGCTGCCGCCAGGTCGAGCCCCTCCCCGTATCCGAAGTTCGGATCCTGCACTCCCGGCTGCTGCGCCTCCATGATCGGACTGTAATACGTGTAGTAGTAGGGATAGAACGCTGCGGCGCTGGCTGCCTGAATCGCAACGGCAGCGCCAAGGATAAGCAAGGAAAGCGCCCGGCTGCCTGTCTTCCATTGCGGCACGACGAGCAGCTCAGAGGCCGACACGAGCCCGGCTGCAGCCAGAATATCCAGGGCTACATAGGCGGTCAGCACGTAGTGCGCGGAATTCCGGCCGCTGGCCAGTCCAAAAAGAAGAATGAAGAGTCCGCCCAGGAGGCTTAACGTCAGCAGAACCACCCTGCGATCGCGGCGCTCGCGAAACAACGGTACAAGCGCCAGCATGGCGCCCAGCCAAACGACCGGGGTCGTCCGCCAAAGGATCGATTGCACGTACAGGGCGACATCACCAAGTCGCGGATGAAACGCGATCGGCGGAGTGGCAGGAGCAGCCGACAGACGAGAACCTTCCGTGGCATAGCTAAACGCGTTCCCAAAGACCTCGTACAACATCTTGCCCGGGGCCACCCACATTCCAGGCCACAAAATCACATAAACGATGGCGAGGGTCGCCAGCCAGGCAACCAACTGCGAAATGCCCGCCCGAAGTCGCGGCGGGGGGTTGTCGTGGCGATGCGTCCACCAGTCCTGCATGAACAGGAGGCCGATCACGGGCAGCAGCAGGATGGCCGACGATTTCGTCAACTGCGCGCAGCCCGCCGCCGCGCCCGAGAGAATCAGATATGTCCACTTCCGATCGACGAAACAATAAGCCAGCAGGCTTAGCAGAGAGACCGTGACGAGCAGGGCCATGAGCCCCTCGTGGTTCAGCAGACGCGAGTGCCCCAAGAAGAAGGGGTCAAACGAGACCAGCAGCGTCCCGAGAAACGCAACGGCGACGCCCAGCAGCCGCCTCAGAAACCAGAAGACCGCGAGCAGGAGCAGAACCACCAGGAGCGTCTGAATTATCCGGGCAGCGACCATCAAGCCCAGCGGCGTGCGGCCGTGGGAGAGCAAGAAGGTCTCCAAGCTGTCCTTGTAGACGTCGAAATATCCCTGGCCCATGCCCCTGTATTGCGGAAAGTAGAGCAGCACGGCTGCCGCCACGATCCACATGGTGGTGACAGCCGGATGGTAATCGTAGACGGTGTGGGCGAAATCGCGCTGCCCCAACGCGTAGTAGAAATCGGACCCTGCCGTCAGCCAGTAGGGCTCGTCGACGGTGGCAAACAAATTGATCCCTGCGAGCCGGGGTATCAACAGCACCAAGATCAAAGCGATGAACGTGGCCATCGAGCCGGCGCGCGATTTCACGCGCGAGATTATACCTGTCGGTTAGCGACGCGAGGCACCAGCACTTGACAGTGGCTCACTTTGGAAGATAATAGCCCTACTGCAAGCATCAAAGGCATCGACGGAGAAAAGTACGCCGCCGGAAACCGACAGGGAAGCCGGAACCGCGATTGAAATTCCGGCACGGTGAATGGCAGCGGAAGTTCACTTCTGAGCCGTGTGGACGAACGGAGAGGCCGGGCCTCTCCCAGTAATTCAGACCGCGACCTCCGCGTTACAGGAGGAGCTGATGTGCGTCAGCGACAAGTGAGCCGCTTTCGGCTAATATGGGTGGTACCGCGGGAACTCCCTCCCGTCCCATTTATCGGACGGGAGGTTTCATTTTTCAGGCGGCAGTCGGCCCGGAAGCCATTGCCGCCGAGGATCGGCCGCGAAGGCGGTCGAGTGGAGGCACACGATGCTGGATCGACTTGCCGAGATTCAGGAACGCTCCCTACAGAGCCTGGCCGCTGCCGCGGACGAGGCGGCGCTGGAAGCCTGGCGCGTAAGCAATCTGGGGCGCAATTCGGAACTTATGAGGGTGTTTGCGGGCCTGGGGCAGCTCTCGAAGGACGAGCGGCCAGCGGTGGGACAGGCCGCGAATCGCGTCAAGGCTGCCCTTGAGGGGGCGATGGCCAGTCGGCTCCGCGAGGTGCAGCAGGAGTCCATGAAACAGTCCCTGGCCGAGACCGGGGTGGATGTGACCCTGCCCGGCCGACCCCGGCGACGAGGACGCCTGCATCCATCCACGCAGCAATTACGTCGCGTGCTGGCTATTCTGGCGGATATGGGTTTTCAAGTCTACACGTCCCGCGAGGTGGAAACAGACGAACTGAATTTTCAGTTGCTGAACTTCCCGCCACATCACCCGGCGCGGGAGATGCAGGACTCGTTGTATGTGGAAACCACCGGTCGCGGCGACAATCCCATATTGTTGCGCACACACACCTCGCCAGGCCAGATTCGAGCCATGCGCGAGTTCTCGGCAATCAATCCAAAGAACCCCCCGCCGATAAGGATCGCACTTCCAGGCATGTGTTTTCGGCATGAGCAAATCACGGCGCGCTCAGAGATCCAGTTTAACCAGGTGGAAGGGCTGGCGGTCGGCGAGCACATCACCTTCAGCGATCTAAAAGGCACGCTGACCAACTTTGCCCGCCGGATGTTCGGGCAGGCAGCCCGCGTGCGTTTTCGGGCCTCCTACTTCCCATTTACGGAGCCTTCGGCGGAGATGGACGTCGAGTGCTTCGTGTGCGGCGGAACAGGCTGTCCCGTATGCAAGCGTTCCGGCTGGCTGGAAATCCTGGGCTCAGGGATGGTTCACCCCACTGTGCTGCAGAATGGTGGCTACGACCCCCGACGGTTCACGGGCTTCGCCTTTGGCATGGGGCCGGAGAGGCAATTGATGCTGCGCCATCGCATCGAGGACATTCGATACTTCTGGGGGAACGACATCCGTTTCCTGGAACAATTCTAAGAGGCTGGCATGAAGATTCCTTTGTCATGGCTGCGCGACTTTGTCGATCTCGAGGGCCTGGCGGTTGAGGATATCGCCCGTCGGCTCACACTGGCCGGACTGGAAGTGAGCGAAATCACGTACTGTGGCTTGCCCATGCCGGAACGCGAGGAGGGCGCGCCCCAGGAGTTCAAAACCAGCGGTATTTCATGGGATAGGGGCAAGATCGTGGTTGCCGAGGTGCGCGAAGTGCTGCCTCACCCCAACGCGGATCGGCTTACGCTGCTGGATCTCTTCGACGGCGAGCGGGCGCATACCGTTTTGACCGGAGCGCCCAACATCTTTGGCCTCAAGGGGCGGGGAAGACTACCCGACCCCCTGAAGGTTGCCTACGCCAAGGAAGGCGCTGTGCTCTACGATGGTCATGCCGAGACCTTGCAGCTCATGACCCTCAAGCGCGCCAAAATTCGCGGCGTCGAGTCTTACTCCATGGTTTGCTCGGAAAAAGAACTCGGCATATCTCAGGACCACGAGGGCATCATTCTGCTCGAACGGAGCGCGCCGGTTGGCGTGGCCTTGGTCGATTATATGGGCGATGCTGTATTGGAGATCGACGTGTTGCCAAATATGGCGCGGGACGCAAGCGTCCTGGGTGTGGCGCGGGAACTGGCAGCGTTGACGGGGCGCAAGCTGCGTCAACCGAGTCCGAAGTACGCTACCCGTGGGGTCTCGATCAAGAGCCTGGCAAGTGTGGAGATCCAAGACGCACAACTTAATCCGAGGTTCGTGCTGGGACTGATCCGCGGCGTTCGCATCGAGCCGAGCCCTTATGAGATCCAACGCCGGTTGAAACTCGCGGGGATGCGCCCGATCAACGGCATAGTTGATGCCACCAACTATGCCATGCTTGAAATGGGCCAGCCGCTGCACGCGTTCGACTACGATGTGCTCAAGACCCGGGCAGGCACATCGCGAATCAAGATTCTGACCAGAACAGCAAAGAACGGAGAGATGTTAACGACACTCGACGGTGTCGAGCGCAAACTCTCGCCTCTCAACGTGCTGGTTTGCGATGAGGTCGGACCGCTGAGCATTGCCGGCGTGATGGGCGGAGCGGAATCCGAGGTCACGGTGGACACTCGTGCTGTGTTGTTGGAAGGGGCGGCCTGGGACTATATAAACATCCGCCGCACCGCCAAGGAACACAATCTGCCGTCGGAGGCCTCCTTTCGATTCTCACGGGGCGTGCATCCGGCGTTGGCGGAGACCGGCGTGCGGCGTGGTCTACAGCTGATGGCGAAGTGGTCGGGGGGCGATATTGCTCCGGGGCTGGTAGACAAATACGCAGCCAAGCCCAAGGTTCCGACGGTGTCGTTCACAACCGGCGACGTCAAACGTCTGCTTGGAATCGACCTTACCACTCGGGAAATTGTGCGTCTTCTGACAGCGCTGGAATTCAAGTGCAAAGTCACCGAGTCCAGAGGCAAGAAAGCTGGCAAAGCCAAGAGCCCAAAGAGAGGCGCGCCTGCCGCCGCTGAGGAATTGAGAATCGTGGTCACCGGCCCAGCCCATCGCCTGGATATCGGGGAGGGAATCATCGGTCTGGCTGATGTCATGGAGGAAATCGCGCGTTTGGTGGGATACGATCGCATTCCGTCGACCAACATGGCGGATCCGCTCCCGCCACAGATGGGCAACCCCGTTCATGAGTGGGAAGAAGGTCTACGGGACTTGTTGGTCGCCCTCGGATTCGATGAAGTGGTCAGCTACCGCCTGACGTCGAGCGAGCGCGAGGAGCGACTGGGAATCACCGGTCAGCATGTTCGAATTGCCAATCCTGCGGCTCCCGACAAGAGCGTTCTGAGGCGCAGCGTGCTGGCATCCGTGCTGGACGACGTGGAGCACAATATTCGAGCCAAGGACAGCCTGGCATTTTTCGAAATCGGACCGGTTTTCGAGCCGCACGGCGACGACCTCCCGACGGAATCGCGGCGACTGGCGCTGGCTATGACCGGCTCCAGGCTCGCGCCCGCCTGGGATCGTGACGACGTTCGCGCATTTGATTTCTTCGATCTCAAGGGTGTAATCGAGGAGCTGATAAACGGGCTGCACGTCGGGGAAGTCTCCTTCGTGCCGGTCGGCTCGGCTGGATACCTCCATCCAGGCAAGGCGGCCGAAATCAAACTCCAGGGCGAGGTGGCGGGAGCGTTCGGCGAGCTGCATCCGGCGGTCCAGCAGCGATATGACTTTGGGAGCGCCCCGGTTCTCGTCGCGGAAATTGATATTGATCTACTGCGCGAACGCGCCGTCGACCACGAAGTAAACGCTGTTCCAGAGTACCCGCCAGTCTTGGAAGACATCGCGGTCATCGTTGATGCGAGTGTCCCGGCCGGGCGAGTGGAGGCCCTGATTCGTGAGGCCGGGGGGGCCCAATTGACAAACGTGCGACTATTCGACCTATATCGGGGAGAGCAAATCGAGATGAGTAGGAAATCGTTGGCCTACAGCCTCACGTACCAGGCCGTTGACCATACAATGACAGACGAGGAGGCGGCAGCAATTCGCAAAAGGATCGTGGGGCGCCTTGGACAAGATCTCGGGGCCGTCCTTAGAAGCTAGAGGATGAGGCTCATTCTATTCAGCGTGAACTCTAGGGAGACTTGCACATGAACAACAGGACTTTGGGCATAATCGCGACAGGAGTGACCGCGGTCGTGTGCGGTTGCGCGAGCTTGTTCGCCTGTATCTTCGGCATACTTGGCGCAATGCAGATCCCATTCCAGACGACCCTCAACGGCGTGGAAGGAAGCGCACCGATGCCGGGAACCCTCGGCTATGTTCTACTGTGTCTCTCGCTCTTTCTCCTGGCAGTTCCTGTAGCAGTGGGATTCTTTGCATTGCGCACGAAGCCCGCGCAACAAGAGACTGGAGAACCACTGCCGCCATCCTCGTAGCAGAGCAGAGGCAGCCGACCGCGGCCGCCTCTAGGCACTTCCAGTCTTAGGGGCGCCGGTCCGGCTCAGGGCACGTTAATGGTCAGGCTTACACGGCAGAATCGATTGTCGCCGCGTCGGAGCGCCCACGTCGTTGTGTAGCCGCCGGGCCGCTTCGGAGCAGCCATGCTGGCGCTAAGCGCCACAGTGTTGCCTGGGTCCACGGTTTCCGGCAACGCATACAGATCCTCGCGGTCCATCCTGCTGCCGCTAAAGTACGCGAAGTAGACGCTGCCTGCATCCCAAGTGAGCGTTCCGCTATTCCTCACTTTCCAGCCTATGCTGAAGCGCTCTGTCGGAGCAAAGTGCGCACCATTGCGCACCGACTGTGAGAGTAGCTTGCAGTCCAAATCTCCGGCGGCGGCACCCAAGAAGGGCGTCAGCGTGACCGTCGGTGATGCACTCACACCGCTCGTGGCGGTCGGCGTCAGGCTGGGTGCCGGCGTGCCCGTCGCGAGCACCGCGGCCTGCGTAGAAAGGGGGCCCGCGGTTGGCGTCGCAGGGAGAGCTGTCAAGGCGGGCACGGCGGTATTGGTGGGAGAGGACTGCCCCAACAGATCACAGCTTGTCATCAGGATGACACCGACCGTGCCGAGCAACAGCGGCAGGATCTTCTTCATGGCTTCCGACGCCATACCCCGCTTAGAAAAAAAGCTACCCCGAACGGGCCCATTCATGGCACCCGTATCGTCAGCTCCACGTGACAAAAGGTGTCCGTTCCGGGATTTGGGTATGCAACCTCGCCGCGCCGAAGCGACCAAACGGTGTGATAGGTGCCTGCGTTCTTCGGCGCGGTCATCGGCACCTTCAGCGTTACATACTCCCAACGTGGAATATCGGCTGGCAGAGCGTGCACTTGCTTCGTGTACATCCTGGTGCCGCTGAAGTATGCGAACTCCACGGTATTCTTCCGCCAAACGGCAGATCCCGTGTTCTCCACCTTCCAGGCAACAGTGAAACTCGCCCTGGCAGCGAAGTGGCTACCGTCCGCCGGGGTCTGCGACAGGAGGGTGCAACCGTCCAGCCGGTCTGATGGCAAAGGGGTGTTCGTCCAGATGATAACGCCGCTGGGAGTGGGCGAATTCACGTGGGCTTGCCCACCACCGATGATGAATATGAAAGTTGGAGTCGGGGAGGGAGTGAGACTCGGTGTGTGAGTGGGCAGCGGAGTCCAGGTTGGGGTGAGCGAGGGCGGCAGCAGCTGCGCTGTCTGCGTCTGAGCAGCGCCAGCGGTTGCGGCAACAATGGTATTGATGATCCCGGGAACTGCCCGTGGCAATCCGGGGGAGGACGGGATCACAAAGGATATCACGCAGCCGCTCACTGCCAGCGAGGCCAAGCCCAGCAAGAGAGCAACGCGATATTGTGATCTCATGTCCACCTCCCTGAAGGACGGGAACTGCGGCGTCCGTTTACCCCGGGCTGACCCTTCCGGAACAGGTCGCCCCTTAAGGATAACATGAGCCGTGTGCTATCTTACAGGCGCTCTCTGGAAGGGCCTTCCCGCAGGTGGATGGGACTCGGGTTTGCGCCGCCCATACCGCCGATATCTGTTCCAAACAACTGGACGCCCGGCGAGCAGCCACGTGAGGGGCGCTGACGATCATTGCAGCCCGCACGGCGGTCCCAGGTTAGATCGCCCAATATTCCCCTCGCGGCTGTCGCTGGAGCCGAAACAGGTGCGTTGGTCCCACGCAGGGCTCGAAGAAAATTACAGCTGATCGCTACGATGAACAGCAATCACGAGCGCTGTCAGTCACTTGGCCCTCCTGAGGGCGTCGGCACGCCATCGGCTGGTCCGGAACGCGTTGCCCTAGTTCATGGCACGCGTATCGTCAGATCCACGTGGCAGAAGTATGACTGGCCGCGGCGGAGAGACCACACGGTATCATACGTACCATCGGCCTTCGGAGCCGTCATCGCAACGTTGAAAGTGACATATTCGCCCGACGGAATATCGGCGAGAAGATGATACAGCTGTTTCTTGTGCAGCTTGGTGCCGCTCACATAGGTGAAATCCACATCATCCGAGTACCAGGTAGAGGAACCCGTATTCTTGACCTTCCAGGCAGTGTTGAAATTGGCCTTGGATGCGTAATGGCTGCCGTCGTCCGGAGTCTGCGAGAGCAGAACGCAACCATCCAAGGAGTCCGACGGCGACGGCGTATCGGTTGAACCGGCGGCCGAGACCGGAGCAGGAGTACTTGTCGGCGTCTTAGTTTTGCCGATGATGAAGATGAAAGTCGGACTTGGCGTCGGCGTCAGACTCGGCGTATGAGTCGGAAGCGGAGTCCACGTTGGAGTGTTGGTGGGCGGGATGAACTGCGCGGTCCGAGTTCTCCGCAGCACGCGCCGTTGCGACGACAATGGTCTCCACCATCCCGGGGACCAAGGTGGGCCCGTCCGCGGAGGATGGCAGCAGGACTGATGTATCACAGCTGCTCACAAAAATGCCGAGCATGCTTATCAGGACCACCAGTCGTCTGTGCATCTTCGTGTGCGCCTCCCTGCCTCTGCCTGAGCAGACCGCCACGCCTACGGGTCTGATCCCGGCGGCTTGACGACCTGAATGTCGATGAACGGGAAGCAAAGCCCTCCCTGCACCTTGAATTTCATCTCGTAGTAGCCGGGCTCGGACGGGGCGTTTCCCTCGAAGGAAATCGTGACCCGCTCCCCGACCTTGAGAGGAGGCAGTTCTTCGCCGACGTAGGGGCTGAACCGCGTGCCGCTCACAAAGTCGAGGTCAAGCGCACTGGGCCACGTCTTCGTACCGGTGTTGGTGATGATCCAGACGATGTCGATGTAGTCGGTTGGCTTGAAGACGTTGACGAGCGGCTTGACCTCGGCAAAGCTGCAGGCGTAATCGGCCACCTTACTTCCCGAGCTGCCACCACCACCACTGCCGGTAGATGGTAAAGCTGCGAATACCGTGGCCGTGGGAACCACGGGCGTGAGCGTGGGCATGCTGAGTGGGATCTCAGTCGGCATGGAGGTGGGTGTAGCGGTGGGCGCCATCGCCGTGACCGTTAGCGCCACCGCGGTTGCCATGACGTTTTGCGCTTCCACGGTCTGGGCCACCCCGGTCTCGACCTGCATCTGAACTTGCTGGGGCGAAGCACCCGGTGCACAAGCCGCAAGCAAAGCCGCGGCCAATACCAAAGCCAGGATCGCGTGACGGTAGGTTTTCAATGCCACAGTTCGGTTTCGCATCATCCTCTCCTTGCTCAGACAGTTGCCCGGGCGGATTTTAGTCGGTCCGCTACTTTGGATTCGGCTCTCCGGAGCCGATGCCCAAGGGCAGCCACTTCTTCTCGTCTTTCAGCCGATGTTGAATGCCATGCCGGTCATGGATATCGTCGAATCCAAGCGGCTTGATGAACATATCCTGACCATCCAGCAAACCAGTGAGGCCCTCTTGTCCAGGCTCCGGGCGCTTATTCTGGCAGAACTTGCAGGTCTTGGGGTCGTGAGGGGCGTACTCCGTTGGCTCCTCGTACGTTGTCACATACCCTTCGTAGTTGCGTACGATGACCTTGTGGTCCGATTCGGACAGCAGATAGTTCGGCATCAGAGGGATCTTGCCGCCGCCGCCCGGGGCATCCACAATGAACTGCGGCACGGCGTAGCCAGACGTATGCCCGCGCAGGCCTTCGATGATCTCAATCCCTTTGGCAACCGGCGTGCGAAAGTGACCGGCGCCCTCGACCAGATCGCACTGATAGAGATAATAGGGGCGCACGCGGATGCGGGTCAGTTTCTGCACGAGCTCGCGCTGAATGTGAACGCAATCGTTCACGCCTGCCAGCAGGACGGACTGATTTCCAAGCGGAATGCCGGCACGCGACATGCGATCGCAGGCGTCCGCAAGTTCCTGCGTAATTTCATTGGGGTGGTTCACATGAATGTTGAGCCAAAGCGGATGGAAACGGGCAAGCATTTCGCACAATTCGCTGGTGATACGCATTGGCATGAATACAGGCACTCGCGAGCCGATGCGAACGATTTCGATATGCGGAATCTCCCGCAGACGCGTCAGGATCTCCTCCAAAATCTTCGGTGCGAGGACCAAGGGATCGCCACCGGAGAGCAGCACATCCCGCACCTGCGGAGTGCGCCTCAGGTAGTCCAGCTGCATCTCAAACTCTTTGCGGCTGAACGTTTGGCCCGGATCCCCAACGATGCGGGACCGCGTGCAGTAGCGGCAGTAGGAGGCGCACTGCGTTGTAACAAGCATAAGAACACGATCCGGGTAGCGGTGCACGAGCCCGGGCACCGGCGAGTGACGGTCCTCGGCGAGCGAGTCTTCCATCATGCCTGTGAACGGCGAGATTTCCGCGTCGGTTGGGATGATCTGCTTGCGAACCGGGTCGGCCGGATCCGCGGGGTCGATGAGGGAGATGAAATAGGGCGTGATATCGACGCGGAACAGGCCACTAGTGAGCAGCGCCTTACGCTCAGATGGCGTCAGCGGAACAATCTGGTGGATTTCGTCAACGGAGTTGAGGCGGTGGCTTAGCTGCCAGCGCCAGTCATTCCACTTCTCATCCGGGATGTCTGCGTAGGCAGGAGCTCGCCTGGAAACGATAGGGGTAGGCATGGGTAAATCCTCCGATCCAAGGGTAGACCGTTATCTAAAGCCAATCAGGCGCGCGGAGGCGACTGAACGGAGGATCGTGATCGGGACGGAAGAAACCGGCAAACTGGGCGGCCAAGTGCATAGGCTGTAGCATTGTAAGAGCAAAATAAGGGCTGGTCAACAGGACTTACGGGTTGAGCGGTTTGCTCCCGCTGCCCGGGACCTCTCCGGATCTTCATGGCAGGATATCTGCTCCGAGCCGGCGTTTAGCGGGGAATTTCGGCCGAGATCCAGAATCCGGCACTTGGGGGCGCCGGCAGCACCCCGAACCGCAAGATGTGGGGGCAAACCTGCAGAAGCATCCATCGGTGGGGCCTTCGCCGCAACGGATAGACGGAAGGCACAATCGAGTCCAACCGATGCGGCACCATTATCCGTTTCGCGGGACGAAGAGGAACGAAACAGGTGCGCCGAAATGCGTGACGACGGACCACTTTGGCAGGCATCGATGGCGTGCGGGCCAAGTCGGGAACGACCAGGAGTGGTGACAGCACGCTTCCATCATATAGAACAAATATTCAAATGTCAACGTCTGCCCAGGGGCACGACGAAGCAATGCGGCGGCGAAGCGAGCCAGCTGTTGAGAAGACGAATTGCAGCCGGCTCCATTGGCACAGAAGTGCGGCGCGCCGACGGCTACTGGGCGACGCCCCGTCGGGCGGCTGCATCGGGACGATCATCCCCGCGGGCGTAGGAAACCAGGGCAGCCAGCAGAGCCACGCCGGAGACAAACAAGAAGCCTGCCCTGATGGCGGGAACAAGAACGCCAGGCGCGTTAGGGTCGCCATGGCCGAGGAAAGTTGTGAAGATGGCCCCGCTCAGTCCAATCCCCAGTACCATGCCCACATTGCGAGCCAAGGCCAACACACCTGCGGCGATACCTTGACGGTTCCGTGGCGCAGCACCCATTAGCGCGCTGTTGTTCGGAGCGACGAACAGCCCAATACCCAAGCCGCTCACGGCCAGACCCACGACCGCATGGCCCAAGGGCGATGACTGAGTCAGGAAGGTCAGGATATACAGGCCTAACGCAAGTACCAGCATGCCCAGCGTGGTTGGTATTTGCGATCCCATCCGGTCGGAAAGTGTGCCCGCCACGGGAGCCATCAGCGCCATGACCAGCGGTTCGGCTGTGAGTATCAGTCCAGCCTGCGCAGCTCCCAAGCCGCGCCCCTGAATGAGATAGAAGGGCATTAGAAAGAGGGCACTGTACACGCAAATGTAGTTGAGCACAGGGGTGATGGCAGCCAGGTTGAAGACGCGGCTGCGGAAGAGGCTGAGATCCAGCATCGGAGACGGGGCGCGGCGCTCGATCCATACAAACAGTGCGAGGATGAGAATGGATCCAGAAAGCAGGCCTAATGTCGGCGCAGACAACCATCCCCAGCTTTCCCCCTGGTTCAAAGCAAACAAGAGAGCGACGAGCCCCAATGTGAAAGTGAACGCGCCGATCAGATCAAATCGTTCCTCGTGTCCAGCGTGGTTGTCGGTCGGAATGACCTTCCAGCTCAGCCAAGTGGCCAGCAGCCCGATGGGCACGTTGATGAAGAAAGCGGCGTGCCAGCTGAAGGTGTCGGCCAGCCATCCGCCAAGGAACGGGCCCGTGCTGAGCCCAAGGTAGGTCATGGTGCCCTGCAATCCGAGGGCCTGACCGCGCTGCGCGGCCGGGAAGGCCTTGGTCAGAATGGCGGGTGAATTCGCGAACAGCATGGTGGCTCCGAGGGCCTGGAAGGCCCGAGACCCAATCAGATAACTTGTAGTCGGAGCCAGACCCGAAAGCGCCGAGCCCACGACAAAGATCAAGAATCCCCACACGTACACGATCTTGTTGCCCCTGAGATCACCAAGGCGGCCGAAACTCAAAAGCAGCCCGCTCACCACAAGAAGATAGACCGTGACCACCCATTCGACGGTCGCCACATCACTGTGAAAGTATCCCTGGATGACAGGCAACAGTGTGTTGACCACGCTGCCGTCGAGGGCCGACATAAAGGTACCGACACCGACGGCGACCAGTACGAGCCACTTTGTGCGCGCGGCTAGTGGATCGGAGCTGTGCGGCGTGTTCTGGGGAGCTCGAAGCATGTGATCTCCGTCGGGCAAGGCATCCGCGGTGTGAGCCTGCTGGCAAGCTGCGGGCTCCGCGAGGCGGTGCCAAAGTATAGCCTGAAGGCGTCGGGATGGACCAGAAGCTGTCAACGAGTTACCTGACCGGCCCACTGAGGCAGCCGAGAACGGTTCTCATCGCGGCGAGGAACGGCGCCGGAACGCGAAGATGGTTCAAGCACCGACAGGACGCGGGCTCGGAAGAGGAGAATGCCTGCCCGTGCGAAACAGATGTGACATTTGTCTCCGTTTGGATTGACAAAACGCACTGCCGGACTGGGAAGGGACGGATGAGAATGCTATAGCAAGTCATTGCAAGCTGTTGCAAACGTACGAACTCCGATGGAAACCCTCCTCTCTGCCAAGCAAGTCCAAGAAATCCTCCACATCGACCGGACCACCGTCTATAGGATGCTGAAAGATGGGCGCCTCAGCGGCGTCAAGATGGGCCGGCACTGGCGGTTCTCGGCGACCGAGGTGAGTGACCTGCTCTCGCGCGCCGGGCGTCTCGGGAGCAGAGACACAGCGGTCTCGACAGACGTGCTCCCCCTTCACTGCATGCAGCCGGTGCAGGATGTTTTCGCCGAGATCGCCGGCATCGGCGCCGTGACGACCAGCCCGGCCGGACAGCCTCTGACCCGTGTCAGCAACCTGTGTGAATTCTGCAAATTGATCCTGGGCAGTGAGAAGGGTCGCCAGGCCTGTACTGCCTCCTGGAAAAAGCTGGCCGAGCAGAGATACGCGGCGCCGGAGTTTGTGTCGTGCCATGCGGGCTTGCAGTACGCGCGTGCGCCGATCGAGGTGAATGGCGCGTTGATCGCCATGCTAATTGCCGGCCAAATGCACGCCAAGGCGCCATCGCCCGAGGATGAAAAGCGCCGCATCCGGTTGCTGGCCCAAACGTATTCGATTGACGAGGCCGTGCTGGAGCAGGCCGCGGGCACCGTGCCCACGTTGGATGACCGCAGCATTTCCCAACTCACGAAGTGGCTGCAAGATGTGGCTGGAACATTCGAGCAAATCAGTTCCGAGCGGGCTGATTTGATGAGTCGCCTGCGGCAGATCGCTGAGATGAGTGTGCTCGAAGAACCGCTCGTACCCGCATAAGGAGGTCAGATGTCGTACAAGTTTGATCAGGAACTCGATTGCAAAGGGCTGGCCTGCCCGATGCCGATCTTGAAGACCAAGAAGGCGGTCGACGCCCTGCAGACAGGCCAGGTCCTCAAGATGGTTGCGACGGATCCCGGCTCCCTCCCGGATGTGGAAGCCTGGGCATCAAAGACGGGCCACGAATTGCTCGCACATGAAAGTGAAGGTGGAACATTCACCTTCTATATCAAGAAGAAGTAAGGGGAGCCTACCGAGACCGGCAGGCTCTCTGATTTCCGCCGTATCCTGCCGAAGACGTGAAGTATGCAGACAGGGAGTGACCCGGGTGAGTCAATCCTTGGCGGTGGAACGAGTAGAGCAAAGCAACCCCAGGGCCCTACAGCGACCCAGCGGGGCACAAATGGAAAGGACTCTGAATATGACCGCAAAACGTCTCGCACTGATTGCCTCGCACGGCAGCTTGGACGCGGCGTATCCGCCACTGATCTTGGCAACCGCAGCGGCAGCCATGGACATGGAGGCTGCTATCTTCTTCACCTTTTACGGTCTCGAGATATTGAAGAAAGGCAGGGCGGACAAATTGCAGGTCGCGCCGATCGGAAATCCGGCCATGCCGCAACCCGTGAAGGGTATCTCCGTCCCGAACATCATTGGCGTTCTGCCTGGGATGACCGCGATCGCAACCAGCATGATGAACGGATGGATGAAGAAAGCCAAGGTGGCAAAGCTGAGTGAATTGTTGGATATGGCGGTGGAGATGAAGGTTCGGATGATTGGCTGCCAGATGACAATGGATGTGATGGGTATCAAGAAAGAGGACTTGATCGAAGCAGTCGAGATCGGCGGCGCCGCAACGTTTATCGAGTTTGCCAGCCACGATTCCGTCTCTCTGGCCTTCTAGGGCCGTCTGGCCGGAGAACTCCGGCAGGGGCGGTTACGCGATCGACCGAAAGAGGAAAACCATTATGGAAGACAAAGTATTGATCGTGATGACAAGCGGCCCGGATACGCCTCACCGGTGCGCGACACCGTTCTTCTACGCGAGCCTGGCAGCCGCCATGGATTACGAGGTCAGCATGTTCTTCACCATGGACGGAACGCTGCTGCTCAAGAAAGGAGTGGCGGAGAATGTGTATCCCAAGAAGGGTGGCAAAGCCGTCGGCGATTTCCTGAAGGATGCCATGGAAGCGGGCGTCAAGTTCTCGGCCTGCACGGCCTCGCTGGAGTTGAACGATCTCCAGCCCGAAGACCTGATCGATGGAATCAAGCTGGTCGGCGGTGCATCGATGTGGCAGATGGCGGACGACGCCAAGACTCTGACGTTCTGAGTTTCAAGAAAAACAGTGGAGGAATAGATGTCGGTTATCCGTGGATGCAATCTGCCTGATGACCTGTACTACCTGATCGAGAAGCACGTGTGGGCCAAACCGGCGGCAGACGGCGTGGTGCGCGTCGGCATGACCTCGGTGGCAGCGAAACTAGCCGGTGGAACACTGGCGGCTGTGACCATCAAGACCAAGGCGATCGGACAGGAGGTCAAACAGGGCAAGAGCCTTGCGACGGTAGAGAGCAGCAAATTCGTAGGGCCCATACCAGCCCCAGTGACCGGTGTGCTGTTGCGCGGCAACGATGCTTTGGCAACCGATCCCAATCTTGCCACACGTGACCCATACGGGGATGGCTGGATTGCCGAAATCAAGCCATCCAATTGGGAAGGCGAGAAAGGCGGCCTCGCCACGGGTGCTGAAGGTCTCGCTGCATATCAGAAGAAAATGGAAGCCGACAATATCTCCTGCGCTTAGCGAGGCGGCACAACGTGAGGGCGTATCTGCCCTGACGATTGAAGAGTATTGTTTGAGGAGGAGGAACATGCCCGACGAAACAATTGCCCAGAGCTTGAAGAAGCAAGGCGTTTCGCGCCGCGATTTCATCAAGCTGAGCGGCCTGCTGGCTACGGCGATGGGGCTCCATATCGCTCCGCCGGTGAGGGCCAGCGGACTGCCTTCCAAAATGGCACGGGGTTACAGCGCTCGCCGTGCCATTGGCGCTGCGCTTGAGACCAAGCCGCGCCTGCCGGTTATCTGGCTGGAATTCCAGGACTGCGCGGGCTGCACCGAAGCCATCTCACGCTCGGACTCTCCCACGCTGGTCAACCTGGTCCTCAATACCCTGACCATCGAATATCACGAGACGCTTTCGGCAGCCGCAGGTTTCCAAGTTGAGCAAGCCAAGCAAGATGCCATGAAGAAGTACGCCGGGCAATACATACTGGTGGTGGAGGGAAGCATTCCGTTTGGGGACGACGGCGTGTATTGCACGGTCGGCGGCAAGACCGCGATAGATCTTCTGAAGGAAGCGGCCGCGGGCGCGGCTGCCATCATCGCGACCGGGAATTGCGCCTCCTTTGGCGGCATTCCGAAGGCCAAACCAAATCCAACAGGAGCCAAGGGGGTCTGGGAGATGATCACTGACAAACCAGTCGTGAACATTCCGGGCTGCCCGGCAATTCCCGAGGCCACCACAGGCACAATCGCACAGTTCGCGATCTTTGGCACGCTTCCGGAGCTGGACGGTCTTCACCGACCCATGCCCTTCTATGGAAACACAGTGCATGATCGCTGCCTCCGGCGACCGTTCTACGAGGCGGGCAAATTTGCCGGCTCGTTCGACGACGAAGGCGCCCGCCAGGGTTGGTGCCTGTACAAGTTGGGTTGCAAAGGACCAACTACCTACAACGCGTGTGCCTCGATCCGTTGGGACGAGGGGCTTTCGTTCCCGGTCCAGTCCGGACATCCGTGCTTAGGCTGTTCACAACCCAACTTCTGGGACGGCGGCGGGTTTTACCAGGGCCAATCGGCGCCTCTTGAGCGCCCTGCGGTGACCGCAGTTGGTGCAGCGGCGGCGGTGGGTATCGTTGCCGGACTTGGAGTAGGAGCGGCAAACCAGTCCCAGAAGAAGAGTGCCGCCCACGCGGCCGAGCAGAAGAAGGAGTAGGAGGATCCGATGAACTGGAACAATCTACTCGAGTTTGCACGCGGCCCCCTGTTCTATACCTGCCTGCTGGTCTTCGTTGCCGGTATGTTCTACCGGCTGGTGCGGGTGCTGATGCTGGGCTGGACGAAGGATCGCAGTCGCGACAAGGGCAGCAAGGCGGCCGGCGTCGTGAAGACCTACTTGAAGGCCATTTTGATATGGCCTTTTATCCCGTGGATTAAGCGGACGTTCGACAGGAATCCTGTCATCTATCTGGCCGGCGGGCTGTTTCACCTGGCCCTCTTCACGGTATTGATCCTGGGCACAGCTCACATGCTGGTGTGGAAAAGCCTGCTCGGCTTCGGATGGCCGACCCTGCCCCTGCCAATCGTGGATTGGCTGGCGGCCGTGGGGATCGTGGCCATGATCGGCCTGTTGATCCATAGGATCGTCAATCCGGTTATGAAACTGATCACCGGGCCGACGGAATGGGCCAACTGGGCAGTTGTTTTTCTGCCGATGGTGACCGGCTACATCCTGACGCATCACCTCTTCCCTCGCTATGAGGTGAGTTTCAGCCTGCACATGTTGACCGTGGACCTGCTGCTGATCTGGATCCCGTTCAGCCGGATCAGCCACTTCATGTTCTACTTTTTCTCTCGGACTATTCACGGTTCGGAGTTCGGCAGGCGGGCGGTCAATCCGTAGGAGGCTCGATTATGCAAACCCAAGAAGCGATGGACGTTTTCGTACGCGAGACTGGCGGCTGGGTGGCCTCCCAACTGGAGGCCTGCACCCGCTGTGGGATGTGCGCAGAGGCCTGCCATTTCTATCAGGGCACGGGCAATCCCGAGTACGCCCCGGTCTGGAAGCTGGAAATGCTGCGCCGTGCCTACGAGCAGCGGTTCACGCTATCCGGGAAATTGAAGCTCCTGTTTGGCATCGAGAAGCCGATCAACGAGGCCGATCTGGATCATTGGAGCGAGCTCAACTACTACGCTTGCACCGGGTGCAACAAATGCTCAATGGTCTGCCCCATGGGCATCGACCTGGGACCCCTGCTCCACGGGGTCCGATCCGGGTTGGCGGCCGCGGGGAAGGTGCCGGCTGACCTGATGACGGCGGTCAACAAGCAAGTCGAGGAAGGCAGCCCGCTGGGAATGACTGCAACCGTCTGGGATGAGCGTCTGGAGTGGGTTGCGGATGAATGGGAGGTCGAGATTCCGCGCGACGTTGAAGGGCGCGGACTCCCTGGTGGTTTTCTCGTCGATCGAGGTGATGAAATTCCCAACGAACGTCGCGGCGATCGCCAAGATTTTGAACAAGGCGGGGGAAAAATGGACGGTCAGCAGCAAGGCGCGCGAGGTCGTTAACTTTGGGTTCTACGAGGGCAGCGAGGAGCACACCAAGCTCTTCCTGCAGCGCGTTCTGGACGGCGCCAAAGAGCTCGGCGTCAAACGCATCATCGTCACGGAGTGCGGCCATGCCTACGAGGCCCTGCGCTGGATGGCGGCCAACCTGCTTCCCGAAGTAAACAACTTTGAGATCACGCACATCACCGGCGTCCTGGGCGAGCTGGTGGGCTCCGGTCGCCTCAAGGTCAAGCCGGGCTACTTCGATGGGAATGGCAGTGGGACAATCACCTTCCATGACGCCTGCAAGATCCAGCGCCTCGGAGGCTACATTCAAGAACCGCGCGATATTCTGAATGTCCTGGCACCCAAGTCCTTCAAGGAAATGACTCCAAATCGCGAGGAGGCCATTTGCTGCGGAGGCGGTGGTGGCGTGATAGCCATCAAGGCCGCCGACCCCGTGCGTTACGCCGCCTTCGAGTTGAAGATCGATCAAGTAAACAAAGTGGGCGCCCAGACGGTTACCATGGCCTGCTCCAACTGCCGCCTGCAATTCACCGATGCCGTCGATCACTTCAAGCTCGATTGGAAGATCACCGGATTGGCGCAGATGGTGGCGGATGCCATGGTGGACCAGGAGGTTTAGATGAAATCCTCATTCGCAATTACGCCGGTTGAAAAGGGCATTGTTCGCTGTCAGCACACGGGCGACTTCTCCCCCGAGGATATCCAGTCGCTGGCATCCTTCATGCTTGACTATCGCGGTAAGCTGCTGATTGACCTCACGGGATCGAGCGGAGAGGAGTGCAGTCGACACATCAAGCACTTCCGCCCCATGATGCCGACAGCAGCCATCTTCGGCGCGCCGATCGAGCCCAAGATACTCGAGGTCCCCGACAGCTACTACACGCATGACGTGCAATGCTTCAAGACAGAGGAAGAGGCCTTGAAGTGGTTGCGGAATCAGTAGGAGGAAGGCATGCCAAAGAGATTAGTTGTTGATCCGATCACCCGCATTGAGGGCCACCTGCGGATTGAGGCCGAGCTGGATGCCACCAACACGATCACCAAAGCATATTCCTCCGGCACAATGGTGCGGGGCATCGAGATCATTCTGAAGGACCGTGACCCGCGCGAGGCGTGGGCTTTCACACAGCGTGCCTGCGGCGTGTGCACGACGGTGCATTCGTTTGCCTCCATCCGCTCGGTGGAAGATGCGCTGAATATACGTATTCCCAAGGCGGCCAATTTGATGCGCAACTTGATGATCGCCCAACAGTACGTGCATGACCACGTGATGCACTTCTATCACCTGCACGCCCTGGATTGGGTGGACGTCGTCGCGGCGCTGAAGGCCGATCCCGAGCAAACCGCGAGCATTCAGCAGAGCATCTCCCCCTGGAAGAATGCGTCGCCGGCGTACTTCGCGGACATTCAATCCAAAGTCCAGGGGATCGCCGAAAGCGGCCAGCTCTCGATCTTCGCGAATGCCTATTGGGGTCACCCCGCCTACAAACTTCCGCCGGAGATTGACCTGCTGGCAGTGGCGCACTACCTCGAGGCACTGGACGCGCAGAGGACCTTCACGAAGATCCACACGATATTCGGCGGAAAGAATCCGCATCCAAATTTCGTGGTAGGCGGCGTCCCGATGCCGATAGATCTCAATTCCGATACGGCCCTCAATGCCAACCGCCTGTCCATCATCAAGGACAGCATCGACCGGATGCTGGAATTCGTGGATCAGGTCTATTTGCCGGATCTCCTGGCAATTGCACCATACTATCTGGATTATGCCGGACTCGGTGAAGGGCTGGGCAATTTCCTTACCTGGGGCGAGTACCCCGACACGGACAACGGCGATACCTCGAAGTTCCTCGTGCCGCGCGCCGTCATCACCAATCGGGATCTCGGCAACATTCGAGAACCGGACCCGCGCGATTTCCAGAATATGCGCGAGTTCATCGCTCATTCATGGTACAAGCAGAGCGTCGGCGATCAGGCAGGCCTTCATCCCTGGCAAGGAGAGACCAATTTCAACTACACGGGCCCCAAGCCTCCGTATGAGCAATTGGAGGTGGAGCAGAAGTACTCGTGGCTCAAGGCCCCCCGTTGGGCCGAGATGCCGATGGAGGTCGGACCTCTGGCCCGCGTCCTGGTCATGTATGCCTCTGGGCACGAGCAGACAAAAGAGCTCGTGGACTCGATTCTCGGCAAGCTCAATGCGCCGATCACGGCGGTCTTCTCCACGTTGGGACGCACAGCGGCGCGTGCGATCGAGACCAAGGTTTTCGCGGACTTCATGTTGCAGACGTACAACGAATTGATCGACACGATCAAAGCCGGTGACACCAGGACATTCAACGGCGACCGCTGGGAGCCGACCAGCTGGCCAGCGCACGCCGAGGGATTCGGCTACATGGAGGCGCCGCGGGGAGCTCTGGGGCACTGGGTTGTCATAGACAACGGGAAGATCTCCAATTATCAGATGGTGGTTCCCACCACATGGAACGGATCCCCGCGCGACCAGAAGGGGCAAGCAGGCGCCTATGAGGAGTCTCTCGTCGGCACTCCTCTCGCCAAGCCCGAATGGCCGCTGGAAATCCTGCGCACCATACATTCATTTGATCCCTGCATGGCGTGCGCGATCCATATGGTCGATGCAGATGGAAAAGACGTGGGTGAGGTTGGGACCGGTCTGAACGTTTGCCTGACGTAGCCGCCAGCCGATGGCTCCATTCCCTCCCGGTTGCGGGAGGGAATGGAGAGGGGAAGCAAGCGGTCGTCGGCGTGGAGATCAAATGAGTCTATAGCGGTGCATCGAGAAAGATCGTCCTGGGTCTGGGAAATACGCTCAACAAGGACGAGGGCTTGGGGGTGCAGGCCATGAAAGCCACGGAGCTTCATTTCCACTTGAGGCCCGGGACTTTGAGCCCAGAGGTCGAATTCCTAGATGGCGGTGTGCTGGGGCTGAATCTGTTGCCGTGGGTGGAAGAGGCAAGCCACTTGCTGGTCCTGGATGCCATCGATGCATCCAAGGCACCTGGGTCTCTGCTTGAACTGAGCCGCGACGAGATCCCGCTGTACAGCGGAATCAAGGTCTCGGATCATCAAGTGACATTTCAGGAGGTCCTGGGACTGGCGAAGTTCCGCGGCCATCTTCCTGAGCACTTGCACTTGATCGGTGTGCAGCCCGCCGACATCTCCACGGGCGTTGACTTGAGTCCGGCGGCCGCGGAAGCGATGCCGAAGGTGGTCGCCCGGGCAGCCGTGATTTTGCGTAAGTGGAATCTGGCGGGAAAGGAGCAAATGATGAAAAAGATCGCCTTCCCGACCGATGATAGCGAGACGATCAGCCCGCACATGGGGCGGGCGCGGTTCTTCCTGGTGGCTACCCTGGAGGATTCGGGCGAGACTCGCTATGAGAAGCGCGAGAAGCCCCATCATGACGAAGGCGAGGCACATGAGACTCACGAGCACTCCGGCCACGGGATGGGTGCTGCAATGTTCTCCCCGATTGCAGACTGTCAGACGCTGATTTCGGGCGGAATGGGCGAACCAGCGTATGAATTCGCCAAAGCACAGGGCCTGGAGATCATCCTGCCTGCCGAGAAGAGCATCAAGGCAGCGACGGTAGCCTATCAGGCCGGTACCTTGACATCGGACCTGCGACGAATCCACAAGCGGTAAGGGAGATTTAATGGATTGCTTCTTCCTAGATAAGGTCTCCTGGCAGCATAGCCAGGGCTTGTATCATGCGGCCGCCCACCTTGGACAGGAGGCGCTGTTCATCCTGAGGCCATCTACACCGTACGTCTGCATTGGCTATCATCAGGACGCCGAGCAGGAAATCGATCTGGAATACGCATCTGCAAATCACATCCCGGTCTTCCGCCGCGAGGTTGGCGGAGGCGCGGTCTACCTTGACGGGGAGCAACTGTTCTACCAGCTCGTTCTGCGCGCCGACCGCCCCTCGGTGCCCTCCAACAAGGCAGAGTTCTACCGTCGCTATCTGGCGCCGGTCGTTGAGACTTATCGGGCCTTTGGTGTTGCGGCGGAGTACAAGCCGGTTAATGACATTGTCGCGAACGGGCGCAAAGTTTCGGGTAACGGTGCGGCGGAAATCGACGGAATGCTCGTCCTGGTCGGCAACTTCATCATGGACTTCGACCACCAGACCATGGCAAAAACGCTACGCGTTCCAGACGAGAAGTTCCGCGACAAAGTCTACAAGACCTTGGAGGAGAATCTCAGTACCATGAAACGCGAGACCGGGACGGCTCCGGCAACCGAGGCGCTGGCCAGCGATCTCGTCGGCCGCTACGAGGCTCTGCTTGGGCCCATGAGGATCCTCCATGAGCCCGATCAAGCACTGGTGCGCAAAGCGGATGAATTGGTGGCAGCCATGCATACGTCCGAGTGGCTGCACGCGAACGATCAGCGCCGCGCTCGCCCCGAGTCGGTTAAGATTTCGCGAGGGGGTCTATGTCATGCAGAATATGCTCAAGACGCCCGGCGGCCTGCTCCGGATCACCGCGGTCAACGCGGATGGGCAGCTTCGAGATGTGCACATCTCCGGCGATTTCTTCTTCTACCCCGCGTCCGAATTGCCTGCCTTGGAACGCGCCTTGAACGGCGTGGCAGCGGACACAGCAAGCGTCACGAAGGCTGCAGAACTCTTCTACGCCAGTCGCTCAATCGAGTCCCCCGGCGTGCAGCCGTCCGACATTTCGCGGGCACTTGTGCCGGCAAAATGAAGCGCGAGGATGGCAGAAGGATGTGGATATGGGAATCTGCGTTGTGGTTGGGCTAAGAGCCGCGCCAAACGACTCTGTGCTGAAGGCAGAGGGTGCACTGCCTGTTTTTGTGATAGGCTTGAAGACGATAATCGCGGACTAAACTTGGAAGCATGGTATGCACGAACTGCCCGTCACGCAAGCCGTCTTGGAGATCGCACTGCGACGCGCACAGGCGGCCGGCGCGGAGCGGATTACAGACATACATCTGGTCATGGGCGAACTTTCCACGAATGTCGATGAATCGGTGCAGTTTTACTGGGACATCCTGGCAAAAGGAACCCCTGCGGAGGGAGCCAAACTCCATTTCCGCCGCATACCGGCCGAACTGCAGTGCCTGTCGTGCCTCGCAAAGTATCATCCCACGGGAGAGGAACTGGCTTGTCCTGAGTGCGGAAGCGCCGGAGCCAGGATCCTGGCGGGTGAGGAGTTCTCACTGGAAGCCATCGACGTAGACGAGCAGGTTACCAAATGACCAAGAGGATTCCGGTCGTCGAAAACATCCTGAATGCAAATGACCGCCTGGCCGAGGAAAACAGGCGGCGCATTGACGCGGCGGGCGTGTTTTCTGTCAACTTGATGGCCTCGCCTGGTGCAGGCAAAACGTCCCTGATCGAACAGACGCTGCCCCGTCTGCAGGGGAGACTGCGCGTGGCCGTCGTGGACGGCGACATCGCCACGTCCCTGGATGCCGATCGCGCCGCGGCCGCCGGGGCGCAGGCTTCGGTGCAGATCAACACCGGCGGTGAATGCCACCTGGACGCGGTCATGCTGCGCGGCGCGCTGGAGCAGCTGGAACTGACTGAGCTTGACTTGCTGATTGTTGAGAACGTCGGCAATCTGGTGTGCCCGGCGGAATTTCGCCTGGGGACGCACAAATCGGTCTTGATTGCTTCGGTGCCGGAAGGCGACGACAAACCGTACAAGTATCCGGGCATGTACCGCGGCGTCGATGCACTCATAATCAACAAAGTGGATCTCCTGCCGTACGTGGAATTTGATATGGACTATTTCCGACGCGGGGTCGAGAGCCTGAATCCGGGTCTTCAAGTATTTCCCGTTTCGTGCCGAACTCACGAAGGTCTGGAGAACTGGATCAAGTGGCTGTCCAAACAGGCCGTCCGCGAGGCGGCCGCATGAAAGAGGCAGCAATCCTAGCTGCCCCCTGAGAGGTTGATATGTGCTTAGGTGTTCCTGGAAAGATTGTAGAGATCTACGAGAAGGCCGGCCTCAGAATGGCGAAGGTGGACTTTGGCGGTATCTTCCGCGAGGCATGCCTTGACTATGTTCCTGAGGCCAAGGCCGGGGACTACTGCATCATCCATGTGGGTTTTGCGCTCAGCCTCCTGAGTGAGCCGGAGGCGCAGGAGACGCTGGACTTGTTGAAGCAGATCACGGACCTGGAAAGTGAAGTCGGGGCGGCGTAGCGCCTAGAGGCGCGGACGATCCATGCATGATCCGTCGGCGAGTGTCGGATGTTTGCGCGGCATAGCCCAGCAAGAGGATTGAATCCACCGACAGACTAAGTAGCGTCCCGGACTGGAACGACTAATAAGGGCGCATCCCAATTGTCGAGGAGCCCACGTCGGGCAGGTTTAGGGCGGTTCCGGAACGAACCGCCCTTTCTTGTTGGGTATCAGCCCCGCGCGCTTCGGCTGACGGGCTGAGTTGGCGGCTCGTGCTGAAGCATCCGGACTACGCTCCTCCGAATCCGCGGGTCTCCAGGCGAGGATGCACGCGTACGAAAGAGATTGAGTGCGGCGCAGCGCCGCACGGCCCTAGATCAGCTTGCTCAGGTACTCAAAGCTCCGTTCGGCATCCGGAACGGTGCCACACTCGACGCTGAAGACGATGTCGGTTGGGCACGTCTTGACGATGTCGATCACGCGCTTCCAATCCACCACGCCGTCGCCGCAGGCACAGCCGACCGGCGTCCCGGTCACCTTGCCGCGCTCTTCACCGCTCTGAGAGAAGCTGATGTCTTTCGCATGCAGGTGGATCAGGCGGTCCTTCACGTGTGCCAGCCAGTCGTAGGTATCCGTGGTGCCCGCGAGAAAGCTGTTGCCTGTGTCATAGTTGATACCGATGGCGGGCGACTTCACAAGGTCATAGATGCTGTCGAGTCCTTCCTGCGACTTGCTGTATTGTTGATGGGGCTCCAGGCCGATCTTGATGCCGTATCGCTCGGCGACCATGGAGGCTTCAGTGAGCGTATATGTCATAAGCTGATAATCCAGCTCCTTGGTGGTCCAGTCTGGCTTGGGACCTTCATCTGTATTGACCACGGGTGCCCCGGCATCGGAGGCCCAACAAATCGCCTGCTTCAAGTACTCGACGCTAATCTCCGGCTTGCAGAGCGGCGTGTGGCTGGAGAGCCCCGACATCTTGATATTGTGTTTCTCGCACAAATCCCTGGCCCAACGTGGATCGTCGTACATGGACACGCTGTGGAAATAGCGGGCTTCGCTGAGGAGTTCGCGACCCCAGTGGACCATGGGTTCAATGTACTCGTAGCCGATTTCCGCAGCCTTGGCTACGCCCCATTCGAACGGCTTGTCATGGTGACGAACGAATTCCATATTCACGCCAAGCATTACTTTTGCCATTATTCCCTCCGTTCCTGTGCAGAGGCTGGAATCCGTCCAGCTATTTGGCCGCCATGCGCTTGTTGGCAGCATCCACCAGAGGGCGCACGAAAGCGAGGCTCTTTTCAATCATCGGACCGCCCTGTCCCTCACACTCCAGACTAACAACGCCGTTGTAATTAAGATCCACGAGGATATCGAAGCATTTCGCAATATTGTCTTTATTGACGCCCTCGCCAATGGCGCACTGGCTCACGGCAATTCCGGTCAGTTCCCCGCGGAGAGACGCAGCCAGCGATTGGCTTACGTCCTTGACGTGGACATGGCTGACTTTGTTGCCGAACTTCCGCAGGAAGGCGACCGGATCCTGACCGGCGATGAACGTGTTGCCGGTATCCATGTTCATGCGGAGATACGGGCTGTCGACAAAGGCCAGCATCTTTTCCATGAACTGGGGCTTGGTCGTGTAGTACCCGTGCGGCTCGATATCGATGATCGTCTTGTAGCGTTCCGCCACCTCCATGATCTGGCCGTACGATCTCTTCATGGTTTCAAGAGCCTGATCGTCTGTGACGCCCTTGGGAGCAAAGCGATCGTCCGTGGTATCGATATGATCACAGCCGGCAAGATATGCCCAGCGAATCGTCCGATTGGCGTACTCCACACCGAGGGTGGCACCTTCCGGCAGGGACAGTGGAAAGGCGGCGTCGATCTGGGAGAAGCGGACGCCGTACTTGGCCGCTTTTTCACGCCACATCATGGGATCTTCCCAACTGGCGACGTGCGGCTGATAACCCAGACCGTGGATCCAGCTCACGCCATCAACCATGCCGCATTCTATCCAATGAACGTCATTCTTCTGGGCCCACTGGAGACATTGCTCAAAATTCCAGTAACTGCTATTGAAGGCATCCGTATGGAAGCCGATTTCGATCATGGGTTTCCTGCTCCTGTCATGGAAGTCCGCAAGATGAAATCGGGCCCGCCCGAAACTCGAGCGGGCCCGATTGTCAAGCCGTCTACGCCTTGGTCCTAGGGAACGTCCTTGTACTTGTTGATGTCGACATTCTCCCAAGCCGCCGGGTAGTTGGTCATGTCCTCGCATCCGCAAAGAGCATAGTGCAGAGGAGGCATGGCCGAATTGATGTACTTGTCGAGATTGGCGCCCGTGATTTCGGGCTGGGGCATGGTCCAGTGGTGCTGGACATCCTTGCCCTGCAGGAACATTACGGAGGCCAGGACGGCGGTGCGCCATTGGAAGGTCGGGAAGGACGGAGCGATGGCGTTCAAGTTATTGGCCTTCCAGTATTGGAGGTAGTCTTCCTGATCCTCACCAACCATGGCCTTGGGATAGGGGGCGCCAGCATCCTTGAAGGCTTCGAGAATGGTGACGGCGGTGCCGCCGGCATCCATCCAGACCGCATCGATGTGGCCGAACTTCGCGAGGTAGTCGCTGACTACGGTATTGGCCTTGAAGCTGTCATAGCCAACGAATTCCACACCGATGACGTTGAACTTGGGGTTCGCCTCGAAGATCTTGCGGGCGGCACCCCAACGCTGCTCAAGTACGTCGACGCCGGGCAGGATGCGGAAGGCGAGAACATTGCCACCGTCGGGCAGGCTGTCGACAATGAACTGGGCGCCAGTAATGCCGAAGGCATAGCCACCGATCGTTCGCTCGGAAACCACCGGGCAGTCGGTCTGGGCAAAGCGGTCGAACTGGACGACGGGCATGACCGCGCAAGCCTTCTCAACAATGGGGGTCAGGGCGTCGCTGGTATTCGAGGCCACGATCAGGATGTCGCACTTTCCAGGGGTGTTGATGATGTCCTGGATGTCGGCGATCTGCTTGGCATCGTTGCCCTGGGCATCGAGATGATAGAAGTTCTTCACCAAACCCTGGGCGCGGAGTTCCTCCACCTGCTCACGCATGTCGACGTAGCCAACCACGCGCCACGGGTTGTTGACGCCAGCATTGGAGAAGCAGATGTTGTACGGCGGCTGCTTCGCGGCGAACGAGGCATACTGCGGGAATTTGGAGATATTGGTCGGGTTCGCCTCAAGATACTGCAGGTAGATCGGATCGTTCGGATTCAGGGGCGCCTGCTTCATGAAGTCCAGCGACTTCTGGTAGTCGGCGTCCGTGAAGAACTGTGCCGCCACTTTTGCGCTGTCCATCTGAAGGCCGGGGCTGCCGGCCTCGGCCGGTGCGGCCGCGGGAGCTCCAGCGGCAGGAGCCTGAGCCGCAGGTGCGGCGGGCGCGCAGGCCGAGAGAAGCATCGTGAGCGCCACGAGCGCGATCAAAATTTTGTTCATTTCTTTCAACTCTCCTTTACAAGTGTGCTTGATTGATGGTGCAATTGTTTTCGGCTTTCTCTGCCTTGTTCCTGATGCGGATAGATCACCTCCTTGTCCTCATCATCCGACGAATTTCCCATAAATCTCAACACCGCCCTCCGACCGAACCTAGCGCTTCCTGCGCGTTTGCAGGGCGCTGTATGCCACGGCGGCGATGATGATTATTCCCTGAACAGCGTCCTTGTACGGTTTGGGCAGACCCAACAGATTGAGCAGATCCACGATCGCTTGCATCGTGAAGGCCCCAAAGATGGAGTCCGGCACAGAGCCCTTGCCGCCGAGAAGTATGACGCCGCCAACCACGCAGGCCGCGATCGTCTGCAGCTCCAAACCTTCGCCAATCGTAACGTTGACACCACCGTATCCACCGATCATCACTCCGCCGATAACCGCAAAGACGGAGCACAGCGTGAAAGTAATGATGCGGATCAAACGCACGCGAACGCCGGAAAGCTGGCTGGCCCGGACGTTATCCCCGATGGCAAGGATCTGCTTCCCAAAATTACTGCGGTGGAACAAGAAATACGAGATTCCGGCAATGACAAGCAGGACCAACAGCGCGATCGGAAACTTGCCAACCAGGGGAACATTCTCAAAGTAGTTTCGGCCGAAGGCGCGCCAGTTGTCCGTCAGGTAGCCTCTCGGCGCCCCTCCAACCCAATAAAGGGCGCCGCCCCGCACCATCAACATCATGCCCAGCGTCACGATGAAGGATGGCACGCGCCAGTAGCTGACGACGAGGCCGTTGGTCAAGCCGACGAGCGCTCCGAGCCCCAGCATGATCCCAATCGTGGAATAGGCCTTGGCCGGATCATTGTTGAGCAGGAGCGAGCTGACCAGGACCACCATGGTAACAATCGAACCGATTGAGAGATCAAAGCCTCCCAGAGCCAGGACCATCATCTCCCCGATGGCAAGCACGCCAAGTGGAGAGGAGCGGCGCAGGAAGGTCATGATGCCATTCGTCGTCTGGTAGCCGGTGTGATTGAGCAGCCCCAGGGAAATGAATACTGCAAAGAAAATATAGTAAACGGGCGGTATCCGCTTAACCAAAGCCCACAGGGATTGAAGGCCTCGGTTCAGTCCACCCGGAACGCCCACAGCGGTTGATGTCATAGGATTGCTTCCTTAGGCCGCGTCTTTGTTCGAGCGGAAGGTGTAGCTCGCCACGGCCAATACCACTATCGCACCCTGCAATACGATCTTCAGATAAGGATTCACGCCAAGCTGGTTGAAAGTGGTATCGAGCACGCCAAAGATGAGAACGCCGGCGAGCGTCCCCCACACGCCGCCCTTGCCGCCCGCCAGCGCGGTTCCGCCAACCACGGTGGTCGCGATGGAGTTCAGATCGTAGACGCCGTTCGGGCCGACCCACGGGGCTCCGGACTGCATCTGGCTGACCAGAAAGAGACCCGTTAACACTGCCGTAAGGCTGCACAGAACGTGCGCACCAATCAAGACCCGATCGGTCCGCAAACCGGAAAGCCTGGCAACTTCGGCGTTGCCGCCGACGGCATAAAGGTGCGAGCCGAACCTGGTACGTGTCAGCAGAAGCCAGCCCGCGATGACGATCAGCATGAGCACCAGGATCGAGACCGGCACGGGACCGATCGTCCCGTATCCAAAATACTGAAACTCGGGCGGTACACTCCCCGTATAGTTGGAAAAAGTGGCATTGATCACGCCAGCAATGATCAAGCTGGTGCCCAGAGTGGCAATGAAGGGATTGACCTGCAACTTTGTGACAATCAGCCCGTTCACGAGGCCAATCACTGCTCCGATACCGAAGACCGCCGCGATAGCCACGGGCACATTGGCAGGGTTGCCCTGCATGATGTACGATGACATCACGGCAGTAATGCTGATCGTGTAGGCCACGGACAGGTCGAGCGACGCGCCAATGATGACGAGGGTTTGGCCGACGGAAACTATCCCCAGCGCGACAGACCGCACAACAATGTTCAGCATGATGGCGGGGTTGGTGAAAATTTGGCCGTCGGATAGCGTCTGGTCGAGGACCCCTCCAAGCAGGAACACGACGATCAGGAAGATGTAGACCGGGGGGATTCGGATAGAGCGGAGAACCCGGGGGAGCCGACTTGCACGTGTAGAGGTAGTCATCAGGCTTGTCGTCCTCCGGTTGTCGTGGCATGGGTGGAGCCTTCCCCGTTCGCATGCCCCGAGGCCATAAGCATGATCTCCTGCTCCCGGGATTTTGCGGGCAGTTCGCCAACGAGGCGCCGGTCGCACATCACCAGAATGCGGTCGCTCATTCCGACGATCTCCGGCAGTTCTGACGAAATCATGAGAACCGCAACTCCTTGCCTGGTCAGGTCGCGGATCATGTCGTGGATGCTCGCCTTGGATTCCACGTCAATTCCGCGGGTGGGCTCATCGAATATGAAAACGTTCGCATCCGAGGCCAGCCACTTGGCCAGGACAACCTTCTGCTGATTGCCGCCGCTTAGGTCCTGGGCCTGGCGATCGAATGAATCGGTGCGTATGTCAACCCTCTTCCCCAGCGTGGGCACCAGTTGGCGGGATGTGCCGATGCCGTCCTTGAAAATCATTCCAAACACCGATTGGATCGATCGCACGGTCAGAAGCATGTTGTCGCGGATCGGCTGCCGCGGGGCAATCCCTTCACTCTTGCGGTCCTCGGTCACAAATCCCATTCTGTTCTTTATGGCCCGGTTTGGACTCCTGACGGCATTGGCTTTGCCATGCAACTCCATGACCCCCGACTTGAATGGCACCACGCCGAAGAGTGCCTGAGCAAGCTCGGTGCGCCCCGATCCTTGCAATCCGGCAACCCCAAGCACTTCTCCACGCCGCAGTTCGAAGCTAATATCCTGGAGAAAATCGTTGGAGGCCTCTTTCACCCTCAGCACCACCTCGCCGAAATCCTCCCGCTTGCCGAGCGGCGGGAAATAGTGGTCGAGAGTCCGCCCGACCATTAGAAAGATTACGTCAGCCGGCTTGACTTCATCCTTCTTGACCGTCGTTACGAACTTGCCATCCTTGAGTACCGTGATCCTTTCAGCAATGTCAAAGACTTCGATCAAGCGGTGCGAGATGAAAATGATCGCCATGCCGCGTTTCTTGAGACGCTTGATCAGGTCATCCAGGAGCTTCACTTCGGTGTAGGTCAGCGCCGCCGTTGGTTCATCCATGATGAGGACTTTGGCATTGAAGGAAATGGCCTTGGCGATCTCTACGAGCTGTTGCTCGGCCACGGAGAGGCTGCTAACGACGGCCGTCGGCGAGATGACCTTCTTCAAGCCGATCTCGCCTAGAACAGCGGCGGCTTGCTCGTTCAATTTGGCGATGTCGATGACGCCGAATCTGGACGGCTCCCGCCCGAGGAAGATGTTGTGGGCAACGCTGCGTTCCGGGAGCAGGTTGAATTCCTGATAGATGATGCTGATGCCACCCGACTGCGCCTCCACCGGGTGGGCAAACGACACCTTCTTGCCCTCGAGGTAGATTGCACCCGCGTCCGGGACGTAGGCGCCTGCCATGATTTTCATCAAAGTGGACTTGCCCGCTCCGTTCTCGCCTACAACCGCATGGACCTCTCCGGCCAAGAACCCGAGACTGACGTCGTCCAGCGCGACCACGCCCGGAAAGCGCTTCGTTATGTGCTTGACCTCGAGCAGAGGCACTCGCCCCGACGCCTCTCCCGTGGCACCACGCTCCTGCTGCAAACTCATAGCGGCATCATCCTTTCCGTCTTGCGTCATCCCAGGAGAGCCTTCAAGAAGTGCAGCCCCTGCGACGCGATGGCATCCTGACTGGGGGCGATTTCGCGCCAGATGCAGACCGCCTTGGCAATCTCCTTCACCTGAGCCGTGAAGGACTCGATCACAACCGGCCCCGCATATTGCACTTCCTTGAGGGCCGCCCCGACTTCCTGCCAGTGCACCTGTCCCGTCCCCGGTACGCCTCTGTCGTTTTCACAGGCGTGTACATGGAAGACTCTGTCTGACGCCGCCCGGATTGCATCTGCGCTATTCTTCTCTTCGAGATGCATGTGGAACGTATCCAGATGCAAGCCCACATTCGGCATTCCGACCCGGTCAACAAAATCCAGCCCCTGGGAGACGACGTTGATCATGTCGTTCTCAAATCGGTTAAGGGGCTCCAGAGCCAGGCGCACTCCAGCAGGCATGGCGTAGGCCGCCATCTCTCTCACGCCCTCGACAGCGCGACTCCATTCCAATTTTCTGGCATCTTCCGGTTCAAGATGCGGCTTCCCGACGGCAGAATACATAGGCCCACAGACAGTCTGCGATCCAAGGGCGGCGGCAGCGTCGATGAGCCAGCGGATATAGGTCTTGGACGCAGCGGCAATATCCGGATCCGCACTGGAGATATTTCTATCCGGCCCCCACGCGCCGCAGACGATCGCGTCGAGGCCCGCATCCGACAATGCCTGCTTGACCGCCTCGACATCAATCAAGGCGGGGTTCTCGACGGATAGCTCAAGGATGTCAAAACCCATCCGCTTCACCTTTGGCGCCAAGTCCCGGACGGCGGCCGTCGTAAGCGGAGAAACCCACACGAAAGTATTGACGCCGAATCTCACTGCCGCTCCGCTACTTTCCGCCCCCACGCACATCAGCTCGCGTGACGGACTCTACGTTGAATAAATAGTTCAAGGCGAGGTTGACGCCGCCGAACATGCCCGATTCGGCGCCAATGCCAGAAAAGACAATCTGCAAATTACGAGTGGCGAGGGGCAAAGAACGACTGAAGACTGCCTGGCGAATGGAGGACAGGAGCAGATCGCCCAGATTGCTGACCCTACCCCCAATTACAATCATGTCGGGGTTGAAGAAGTTCACAAGTCCCGCGAGCACCTCGCCGATAAGTTGCCCACTCTCGCGAATCACGCCCAAGGCCACGGCATCACCCTGCCGGGCAGCGAGCCCAACGTCTTCTGCGCGCAAGACGTCTCCGTTCTGGTGAAAGGCATCCAGAAGAGTCCGGCTATTTCCGGCGAGGGCGGCGGAAAGCGCCCGTTCGGCAATGGCCGGCCCGGCGGCGATTCTCTCCAGGCAACCCCTGTTTCCACAGTGGCAGACCGGCCCGTCTTTGTCGACACAGATATGACCGATATCTCCAGCGCACCCATTGGAGCCTCGGTAGATCCTCCCCTGACAAATGATCCCGGCGCCAATTCCGGTGCCAATCTTGACGAAAATCAGATTCTCAATGCCTTTGGCGGCCCCGAGCCTGACCTCGCCGAGCGCCATCACGTTGACATCATTGTCCACCACGACATTGGCGGAAGGGAACCACTGCTGCACGGTATCTATGATCGGATAGCCGTCCCAGCCTGGCATGATCGGTGGTGATACTACGGTGCCAGCTGAGAAATCCACAGGGCCGGGGACTCCCAGCCCGATGCCGTCTATCACGCCGTTGCCCAAACTGCCTTCCTTGAGCAGCTTATCAAGGAGCGAGCAAGCCTTGCCCAGCGATAGGATTGGTCCGTCCCGGACGGAGGCCGGTTCCTCATAGCGCGCCAAGACCCGGCCGGAATAGTCGGCGATGCCGAGATCAATGCTGGTGGCTCCGATCTGCACACCAGCCACCAGGCCAAGCTTCTCGTTAAGCCGGAACGACTTCGCACGCCGACCGCCCGAGTATTCGGTAGAGTTATTCACCGCGATGATGCGCTTACTCAGGAGCGAGTCGATGCAACCGGAAATCTTGGTACGAGAAAAATCGGTGGAGGCCACGAGATCAGACTTCGTCAGTTCGCCGTCTCTGCGGACCAAGTCGATCAGCCTGCGCTCCGCTTGCGTGATAGACAGGCGCTGCGGCTGAGACTCCACACGCCGCAACCAAGCAGGCCTGGCATCAGGATTGCCAGCTCTTTCTCGTCCTTGAAGTCCACCGCGCGCACTGCTCATCAAAGGTTCTGGCGCTCTTTCCTCCGGCTGCAGCGCAGCCATTGTCCTCAAGAGACCGTTCTCAGGAACCAATAATGTTCGTTCGCGGCGTTCGTGTTGCGGGATGATGGGGATGGTAGACGGTTAAGCCCACGCAACTGGTAAGAAGTCGCCTGGTGGGCACAGGTAATTACATCATGACATCATTATAGACAAAAGTCTCGGGTTGTCAATATGTTATGTGTCACAATGTCGTAATTATGTCCGCCGGCGTCACAAGTACGTATCGCTTACACGAAATCCGGAGAGCATGCCGTCTCCCAGAAAAGCCTGGACCTAGCTGGTAACGCACTCCAGATCAAATACCTTGGAGACTGCAGCAAGGTCATCGGCATTGTGGCCCGTGGTAAGAATGTAGTGATGAGAAACTAGATCTGCCACGAGGCGCTTGCCATTCGGGACTCGAATTACGGCCCCGTTTAGACAGTCCGAGTTCTTGAACTGAGCGTACTTGGGCAAATCCCCCTCCACAATTGACCAGCGATCGAAAGGCGGCATGAGCTTCACGAGGGTAATCGGCCCCTCAGCCAGGCGGCCATCGATAGCGGTGGCATTCTCATCCACAATCGCCAGGACCTTGGTCTTAAGCTTCCACTGGGTCGAGAACGATTGCGGGACAACGCCCAGGTAGCCACAGTGGGCCGCAAGGATGTAATTCTCAGGAGGCCCGTCCACTGCTGGAAAATGCGGGATGTGCTCGTGCTTGAGCGCGGCATCACCCATTTCGAACGGATAAAGGTTCGTCATCATGAAGGGAACTTGGAGCGTCTTGCCGATGAGGATCTTTGTGAGCATCGACACCAAGTCGGCCTCGCAGCCCCAGACCATGCGCTGATCTTCATAGAGGAAGTTCCACGCAAGACAGGGGGTTGTATCCGAAAACATGGACTCATTCAGGCAATTTATGCCCACGGCCAGCACGCTGGGATCCTGATCCAATTCCTCTTTCACTACCATGTAGAGCTTGACGGCGCTCAACAGTGCGCGCTCCGTCATACGGCCCACCGGGGTCGCGGCTTTTCTGACACTCCATTCGTGTCGAGCCACCTCGTCCGTGATGGCATGCGCCTGCTCTCCCAACTTCTTGAAGCTCTTCTTCACCACCTTGACGCCATAGGTCTTCTCGAGCGCCTCGGTACACTGCGGTTCCCACCAGTAGAAACGCTTGAAAATCTCATCTTGTTTGCCCCCGCCGCTGGCCGGATGATCCTGGAACACCAGCAGCCGTGAGCTTTTCAACTGGCGTCTCAAACCGAGGGCCCTGCAAACCTGCCTCGTTTTCTCCACGCTGGTGGGTCCGATGACCTTAAGGCCCCTGGCACTGAGGAAGCTGTTGATCTCCCAATCCCACATGGAGACAGTGCCAAACTCAGATGTGACGACCAGTATCGGCTGCGGGAGCTTCTTGAATTTCTCCAGCTGCCCAAAGGCTTCTCCCAGCATCTGTGGGAATATCACAGCATCCGTGTCGGGCAGGCGCGCCCCCAATCTGACGGGAGGCAGTATCTCGGCGTCCTCCGCGAGGAGGGTCTTAAGCCGGCTCACTTGGGCCGCGAATCCTGGATCTTCGGCAGTCTTGAAATAGACCGGAACGAGTCTTGCCTTCATGGCCGCACCAGACCTTTCTTGCGCCTCGCGTGGGGGCGCAAAAACTCGCACGGAGACGACATCGCCCCCGTGCGAGATCACAACATCGTCAAGAGGTCACCAAGCGAAGAGGGGCCGTTCACTGGATTTCCGAGACGGAGACCTTCTGTCCGGTTGTCGAAGACTTTATGGCCGCCTCAAGGATCTGCATTCCCTTCATGCCATCTCCGAGATTGGGCTCGATCTTGTTTCCCTTTTCCATGGCGGTCAGGAAATCCGCCACGGCATGGGTGAACTCATGTTCGTAGCCGATAATATGCCCAGGCGGCCACCAGGCACCGATATACGGATGGGTGGAATTCGTCACCAGGATGGTCCGGAAACCCTGCTCGTCGGCCGGGTCCGACAAATCGAGGTATTCGAGCTCGTTCATGCGTTCGAGATTGAACGTGAGGCTCCCCTTGCTGCCGTAGATCTCGAAGTAGTTGTAGTTCTTCCGGCCGCTGGCGAAGCGACTCGCGTCGAAGGAACCAAGGGCCCCGTTCTCGAACTCAGCCAGCATGAACGCGGCGTCATCAACGGTGACGGCCCCCTTGCCGTTGGCGGCGGAGCCGGACTTAAATGTGCCGGCATCCGCTCCAGGCAGCGGCCTTTCGGTGACGAAAGTCTTCAGCATCGCCGATACCGCCTTCACTTCTCCGACCAGGTAGCGCGCCAGATCAACACTATGTGAATTCAGGTCAAAGTGCGGACCCGCACCTGCAAATTTCTTCTGCAGATGCCAGGTCAATGGAAAGTTTGGGTCGGTGATCCAGTCCTGAAGATATGCGCCGCGCCAATGGAAGATCTGCCCGATCTTGCCCTCATCGATGAGCTGCTTGGCAAACGTGATGGCAGGGGTGCGACGATAGTTGTGATTTAGGTAGTGGAGGACGCCTGCCTTCTCCGCGGCCTCATACATCTCCTTGGCTTCAGCGTAATTCAGGGCGATCGGCTTCTCACAGAAGATCTGCTTGCCGTTTCTGGCGGCGGCAATCACGATGTCCTTATGGAGAAAGGTGGGTGTGCAGACATCGATGATGTCGATATCCTTGCGCTGCACTACTTCCTGCCAGTTGTCACAAGCTTCTTCCCAGCCCCATCTTTCCGCAAACTCGCCTCTCTCCGGCCGTGAATCACAGGCGACTTTTAGTACGGGAGACAGGCCCAGGCTAAAGAATTTCGAAACCGATGTCCAAGCATTGCTATGGGCCTTGCCCATGAACCCCGTGCCGATTATGGCAACGTTGACCCTCTTCAAGGCATCCTCGCTTTCTTGGTGGTCCAGGACGTCCACAGACTTCCTGGATTTGTGCAGGTTGCGTCGCCCCTTAATTCAGTGAGGCGGTAATCTTCCGCAGTCCTTGGATGCTCAGCCCGACCATTTCGTCCTCTTTACCAGCCCAATCGGAGTGCGGATGGTCGATCTCCACAGCCAAGAATCCCTTGAAGTTCGCCTTGTGGAGCAGCTTTGCCAGCGTCTCGTTGTCAATCAGGCCATCCCCAACCGGTACACCGGCAAAGAAATACCAGTCGGTCGGTCGGGCCGTCTTGTCCGGCAGGAGGTCCTTGACATGGGTCGCCATGACGTAGGGAGCCAGCTTCTCCATTGACTGGATAGGATCATCGAGCAGGCGCAGGAAGTTGCCGGTGTCAAAATTCAATCCGAAGTTTGGAGAGTTGACCTCAGTGAGCAGTTGCAGAATCTCATCCCCGGTGAAATCAATATGATTCTCGACGGCCATCTTGACCCCGGCGTCCTCGGCGACCTTTACCGCCTTCTTGAACATCTCAGCCAAGGCCTTGATCTGCGGACCATGCGGTTCATGTCGGAACATCAGGCTGCTCCCGACCACTCGCATCACATCCGCGCCGATCGCCTTCGCCTTCGGGACGCTGGTCACCATCTCCTCGTACGCCGTCCAATTCTGTCCGCGCTCGAGTCCATCCGGGTGACCCCAGGCATATACCCGATCCAAGCCATAGTCATCCAACTGGGCCTTAAGTCCCCGGAACCACGCCTCGTCAGCTTTGGCGGGCAGGAAACAGGATTCAAGCGAGACCCCATCCACTTTCAGGTCCTTCGCCCGCTTGAGGAAATCCTCAACGCTCCAGTCTTTGGCAGGCTTCTGTTGGTCTGGGTACACTTCGCCGAAGAAACGATGGTAGCAGTAGCTGTCTATTCCGACCTTCATCTTGACCTCCTGAATATAGTGGTGTGAACTGAACTACCCGGAAGCACATTCACCGATTGCTCGAGGCGCCTGTGGAGCGGGTGGGCCTAAGGCCCAAGCCCATCCCCAGATCCGCCTGTCATTACAGGATAACATTATTATACGGCTTCCTTCTGGAAATTCAAGGGTTTGGGTCTGGGCCCAACTGAAGGTCTATTGGCGATATGCCCCCCAGATGGGAGGCGTGCTGTTCCGGAGACACAGCCGATTGATCGGCCCCGCCGAGGCCATCTTTGGATGCGCAGAGTTCTATTGACACGGATGCCCGAGGTGCATATAATCAATTGTAATAACAGGATTACAAGCAACCTGACTTACCGCCGGGGAGCGAATTCCGTGGATGCGCAAATAGATTTCACCAGTCATCTGCCGTACTATATTCAGCTGATCGACATTCTAAGAGAGAAGATCCAAGTCGGCTCCTGGTCCCCGGGCGATCAAATCCCTGGTGAGCAAGAGCTATGCGAGCAGTATCGCGTCAGCCGCACTGTGGTCAGGCAGGCGCTCAGGGAATTGGAGCTCGGCGGCGTCGTGAACCGGCGCAAAGGCAAGGGAACATTCATCTCCCCGCCGAAGATCAGCGAAGGTTTGGTGCAGAAGCTGACCGGCTTTTACGACGACATGTTGGAGCGCGGGCTGAAGCCGACGACGAAGGTCCTGCATCAGAAGCTCGTCCCTGCAAGCGAGAAGGTTGCACAGTTTCTGGAGATACCCCCAGGCGAGGATGTGGTTGACCTGCTGCGCCTTCGATCCGTAAACGACGATCCAATCCAATTGGTGACCAGCTACGTCCCGCGGAAGCTCTGCCCTGCCCTGGCCACCGTGGATCTGACCAACCGATCACTTTATGAGTTCATGCAGTCGGAATGCGGCGTGTTCATTGCCAGAGGCCGTCGATTCGTCGAGGCGGTTCTTGCGAACGAGTCCGAGGCAGCCCTCCTGGGAATCGAACGCGGTGCACCTCTGCTGATGCTTGACAGCATCAGCTTCTCTGACTCAGGGCAAACGGTCGAGTACTACCACGCGCTGCATCGCGGCGACCGATCCCGATTCGAAGTCGAGTTGCTTCGAACCAGAGAAGCCGACGGAAGACTTGCGCCTTCGGGGTAAGCCCTCTTCTTTGCATGTGCGCTCGATCCAGGCATGGCATCCGGGGAATGGGTGTCCGGACGGCAACTGGCAACCGCGCATTTGGAGTAAAGAATGCCACGAAAGTACCTGATCGGCGTGGATCTTGGAACAAGCGCGACCAAGGCCGCGCTGTATCAGTTTGATGGGACACTGATTGCCCAAGCCGCGGTCGACGTTCCACTGCTGCACCCGGAGCCGGGCGTGGTGGAGCAGGACTGCGAAGATTTCTACACGTCGGCAGCCCGGACCGTGCGCCAAGTCGTGCAGTCCAGCGGGATCGAGCCTAAGGAGATTGCGGGCATTGCGTTCGACTCCCAGATGGCCGGCGTGGGGTTGATCGATGAAGAATACAAACCCGTCGCCAGATTCGATTCGTGGCTCGACATGCGCTGCCAACGCTACATCGAGTCAATGGATAGAGCGGCGGGAGATCGAATCACCGAACTCACCGGCTGTCCTCCGACCTGTGATCACGGTCCCAAGATGCTGTGGTGGAAGAACGAACAACCCGATCAGTTCCGCCGTACGGCGAAGTTCGTGATGCCTGGGGCGTACGTAGCGGGAAAGCTCGCGGGCATCAGGGCAGATGAGGCTTTCATCGATCACACCTACATTCACTTCTCGGGTTTCTCCGACGCCAGAAGCGGAACCTGGTCCCCCGAGCTTTGCGCGCAATTCGGCATGGACCAGACGAAGCTCCCGAGAATCGTCGATCCTTGCGAAATAGTTGGAGAGGCACGCGAGCGTGCCGCGGTGGATTTTGGCCTTGCGCCTGGGACCCCCATTGCAGCTGGCGCGGGCGACACTGCCGCCAACGCCCTGGGGGCGGGAGTCGTGCAAGCCGGGATGCTTTTCGACGTGGCTGGCACTGCCTCCGTCTTGGCTGGATGCACGGCAAGTTATGTTGCGGACACCAGGAACCGCGCCCTGTTAACCATGCGATCGGTAGTTCCAGGGCTTTGGAATCCCCTTGCATATATTGGAGGCGGGGGGCTCGCCGTTCGATGGTTTCGTGACCAATTCTTCAATTCAACGCAGGGCAAGACTCTCCCGGCAGGCGAGGATACGTACGCGCGGATGATCTCACTGGCCGAGGGGGTACGTCCGGGTTCCAATGGACTGTTGTTTTCACCACATCTTGGCGGACGGATTTGCCCGGCGAGCCCAGACATGAGGGGGGCTTGGGTCGGCATTTCGTGGTCCCATACGCAAGCGGCACTTCGCGCGGGCGATCCTGGAATCCGTTGCGTATGAGTACGCGTATTATCTGATGATTCTTCGGGAGCTATTGCCCGATGTGAAATTCACCGAGGCCCGTGCTGTCGGGGGAGGAGCCCGCAGCATAGCGTGGAGCCAGATCAAGGCAGACGTCCTCAACATACCGTACCAGAGGCTGTCCGGAACCGAGTTCGGTACCTGGGGGGCTGCGATGATCGCAGGGAAGGCAACAGGATTCATCGCCGACCTCCCGGCCCACGCTCAAGACTGCGCCGTCCGGGACGGCAAAGCCCTTCAGCCCTCCCAGGACAACCACGAGTTGTATGCCCCGATCATCGGACGATATGTCACGCTCGAAGGCATGCTGGATCGATACTTTGCGCCGGAGCACACAATGTATAAGCCCGCATCAACGGATGTCTGAGGAGTCTTAATGCAGGAACCAGTTCGAATATGCATGATCGGTGGCGGCCGGGTGGGAAAGAACCACTCGCGGGCCATTGTCCGCCATGTCGCCGCCGCCAGAATCGTGGCGATCGTCGACCAGGTGGAACAGGTACGGGAAGAGACCGCTGCAGAATTTGGTATCGATAAGACTTTCCAGGAGTTTGAGGCGGCTCTGGACAAAGTTGACTTCGATGCCGTGGTCATTACTACACCCACCCCAACGCACCTGACGCTGACGGCCATGGCCGCTGCGCACAAGAAGCACGTGTTCCTTGAAAAGCCGATGGCGCTCAACCTCATCGAGTGCGACGCCATTATCGATGCAGTGCAGAAAGAAGGCGTGCTTCTTCAGCTGGGCTTCATGCGCCGGTTCGATCCGGAATTTATGGCGGCGGCGCAACGCATCGAGGCCGGCGAGATTGGCCAACCGATGATGATCAAGTCAAACACACATGGACCGGGCCTGCCGCCGGCGTGGGCCCGCGACCTGCGTACGTCGAACGGCATGCTGGCGGAGGTCAACAGCCACGATTGGGACGCAACGCGTTGGCTGATGGGCTCGAATTATGACCGCGTCTACACCGAAGTCGCCAATTTCAAGGGGGCAGCCAACGGGGTCGACACGGAGAACTTCTACGACAACGCGCTCGTGAATCTCCGGTTTGAAAGCGGGGGCCTGGGGCTGATCTCAGGTGTCTGTCCCTGCGGATACGGGTACGACGCGCGGGTTGAAATCATCGGGGAGAAAGGGATCATGCAGATTGGTTCGCTCGAGGGCCAAGCCATCGTGGTCTGCACAGATCGCGACCAGGGATTGATCACGCCGATCTCCAGGACGTGGCCGCAGCGATTTGAGTGGGGATACATCAATGAATTACAGCACTTTGTCGAGTGCATTCAGGAGGGGACGGTCCCACGCGTCGGCGGCGATGAGGGGCGCTGGGCTGTCGCCGGTGTCCTTGCAGGAACAAAATCCTTCCTGGAAGAACGCCCCGTTTATCTCAGTGAAATCCTGGGCGCGAAGTAGGACGTCCACCGAGGAGCCATGCTAGCAGCCGTATACCATGGTCCGAACGATCTCCGCGTGGAAGATGTGCCGATACCCGAGATTGGGCGAGCCGACATTCTTGTCAAGGTCCTTAGTGCCAGCATCTGCGGCACCGATCTGAGGATCTTCCACGGGAATCATCGGATGTATCCGCCAGGCACCATCCGCATTCCCGGACACGAGATAGTCGGGACGATCACGCAGGCAGCCTCGAGTGCGGGAGATTATTCGGTGGGTCAGCGAGTTCTTCTGCGCGCCGAACGCAGGCTGCGGCCACTGCCTGGAATGCATCAGCGGCAGGAACAACCTGTGCGCAAACTACGAGGCGCTTGGTGTCACGACAGATGGTGGTTTTGCAGAATACGTCCGCATTCCTGCAAGGTCCGTTCAACAGGGAAATGTAATACCGGTCGACGAATCCGTTGACCCGGCAGTCGCCGCACTTATGGAACCATTCGCTTGCGTCGTAAGGGGCCAGAATGCTTTGCAGATGAAACCGGGAGAGACGGTCTTAGTCATGGGGGCCGGGCCCATCGGCGTGATGCACACCAAGCTGGCCCGGGCGCGGGGCGTCGGTCGCATTATCGTCAGCGAACCGATTGCAAGCAGAGCTGCACAGGCACTGAAGATGGGAGCGGACAAGGTCGTGAATCCTGCTACAGACGACCTGGCTGCCGTGCTGAGCGACATGACCGACGGTCGCGGAGCGGATGTGATCGTGGTCGCCGCACCTGCGCATGCGGCACAGGAAGCGGCCCCAGGCCTCGCAGCCATTGGCGGCAGAATCAGTTTCTTTGGCGGTCTTCCCAAAGACCGCCCCACGGTCAATATTGATTCCAATCTCATTCACTACAAGGAGCTCTTGATTACCGGAACGACGGCTTGCAGCACTGCCGATTGCTGGCAGGCATCCAAGATCGTCAATGACGGCGTGGTTGATCTTTCGGATCTTGTGAGCCAGCGTTTCCCGCTGCGGCAGGCGGTTGAAGCCTTTGCCGCCGCCGAGGACCGGGCGTCGCTTAAGGTCGTGTTGCAGCCGTGACTTCATTTCCCACCGCCCCGCCGCCCAGGGTGGCAGCTCGTGACGTGATGTCGGTCAAGGGCACGATCTCCTACGAGGAACTCGGTGTTACCGACGCGCACAATCACGTCTGGATCAGCCCGGTACCGGGTGCAGAGCCCGACGCGCCCGTCCTCGACCAGTACGACCTGATTCTGCAGGAACTGAGGGAATACCGCCGGGCGGGCGGCCACGCGTTGCTAGACTGCCAGCCCCCCGGCTGCGGACGCAACGGGAACAGACTGCTCCAGCTTTCTCAAGAGTCTGGGGTCACCTTGATCGCGTGCACCGGCTTTCACCGCCGGAAATACTACTCGCCCAGTTACTGGCTTTGGAGCGCCGCTCCCGAAAAGATAGCCGAGTTCCTGCTTGCTGAATTGCATGAGGGGCTTGTAGAAACTCTGAAAACAGCGACGACAGTGCAGGCAGGTTTCATGAAAATCGCCCTCGAAGCCATGTGGGTGGACTGTCCGGGCGCGGCACTGGAAGGAGCAAGCTTGGCCGCCTTGAAATCGGAGGCCCTCATCGAGATCCACACCGAGAAAGGTGCCTTGGCTGAAAAGATCTGCATCTATCTGACGGATCGGGGTCTCTCACCGCAGCAGCTTGTGCTGTGCCACATGGACAAGCGACCAGATCCGGGACTTCACAAAGCACTTGCCAGTCTGGGCGTGCTCCTCGAATATGACACATTCTACAGATCCAAGTACGAGCCGGCCGAGAACCTGTGGCCTCTGATCGAAGAAATGGTGAGCGCGGGATTCTCTGACCGTCTGGCGCTTGCAACTGACATGGCCGACGTTGAACTCTATCGTTCGACGGGTGCCGGCCCCGGACTGGCTGGCCTGCCGCGTGAGATACGCGAGCACCTGCAAGCCAGAGGATTCAGCGATGAGGCGCAGATGCAAATGCTGGGCGGCAACATCGGTCGCCGCCTGGCCGGGATCAACTAAGAAGAATTGGAGTAAACAGAATCATGGATTTGCCTTTCACATTCACCCTACCCACGCCGGACGTTGTGCCGTCGAGGGCGGACAATCATATTGAAAGACGGCTGTCCGCGTTGCGTGGGCAATTCACCGACCAGAGCGCCTACGATGCGATGCTTGCCACCACGGACCAGCTGATCTACGAGGTTTACGAGATCAGGCGACCCGAAATAGAGGGCGAGCTGATGATGGGAGTATCCATCGTGCACCCTGGCAAAGTCGGCCGTGAGTTCTTCATGACCAAGGGCCACTTTCACACGATTCTCGAAACCTCTGAGATCTACTATTGCCTGCATGGTGAAGGCTACATGGTCATGGAAACGCCAGAGGGCGATGCCTGCGTGGAGCCCTTGTCACCAGGGAAGGTACTCTACGTGCTGCCCCGGTGGGCACATCGATCGGTCTGCTCGGGAAGCCAGGAAGACTTGGTGACCTTCTTTGCCTACCCGGCCAACGCGGGCCATGACTACGGCACCATCGAGCAACAGGGCTTCCGCAAATTGGTGGTCGATGGGCCCGATGGACCCGAGATAGTCGATAACCCGCGCTGGAAAAGGCCGGAGTGACCATGGACCTCAAGAAATGCCGCCTGCTGGTTACCCCGACCTCCTACGGCAAGAATGACAGCCGCCTGAAATCCGACCTCGAGGCCCAAATCGGCGAGGTGACCTACAACCCGACTGGGAAGCCGCTTGCAGCGGCCGAAGTTGCGCGACTGCTCCCGGGAGTCGACGGCTACATCGCCGGCTTGGATGAGATCAATGCCACTGCCTTGGCCGCGGCCGACCGGCTGAGGGTTATCTCCCGCTACGGCGTTGGTGTCGACAACGTGGACTTGGAGGCAGCGAAAGCCAAAGGGATCGTGGTCACGAACACTCCCGGCGCGAACGCAGTGTCGGTAGCAGAACTAACCATTGGATTGATGCTGGCTCTGGCAAGACAAATCCCCGAGGCAGTCGCGGCGGTGCGCGGCGGCAAATGGCCCCGCTACCCGGGGTTGAGCCTAGAAGGCAAGCGAGTCGGCCTGTTGGGGCTGGGGGCAATCGGCAAGCAGGTCGCGCGGCGGTTGAAGGGGTTTGACTGTGCTGTGATGGCATACGATCCGCTCGTCGATACTGCCGCAATCGGAGACCTGGGCGTCGAGCTCGCCGCGTTGGAGGCAGTACGAGCCCAGGCAGATTTTCTCAGTTTGCATCTGCCTCTCCTGCCCGAGACCCGCGGCATGATCAACGGAGCCTTTCTCCGGGAAATGAAGGCGGGATCATTCCTCATCAACACAGCTCGCGGCGAGCTCGTCAATGAAGACGCGTTGCTGAGCGCCTTGACGTCCGGTCACCTGCGGGGAGCGGGTCTGGATGCATTTGCAGCCGAGCCTCCGGACACGACGAACCCGCTGCTGGCCATGGCCCAGGTCATCGCCACGCCGCACCTGGGGGCGCAAACCGACGGAGCCACCAGCAACATGGGCTGGCTGGCACTACGGGATTGCCTCGCCGTTCTGAAGGACGAACAGCCGGATCACAGGATTGCATAGAAGACATTGGGCATCGAAGCACACATGGAGGCCACTTGAACAAGACAGACGCACTGGAGCAGGTGAAGACATTGGGGCTGCTGGCCGTGATACGCGGCCCGTCGGCAGAACTGACCGTGAAGATGGTGGAGGCGCTCGTTGCCGGCGGGGTCTCAGGCATTGAGATCACGTACACCACGCCGGGCGCGGAAGAGGTGGTGCGGGCGCTTGGCCGGCAATTCGGCGACCGCATTTTGATCGGGATGGGGACGTTAACAAAACCAGAGCAGGGAACCTCGGCACAGCAAGCCGGCGCCAATTTCCTTGTCAGCCCTGTTTGCGATCCGACACTGGTTAGGAGCATGATAGCGACCGGGTTGCTGACCATGGCGGGCGCCCTCACGCCCACCGAGGTTTTGCAGGCCTACAACCTCGGCGTTGATGTCGTCAAGGTCTTCCCGGGATCCTTAGGGGGGCCCGCATACGTGAGGGCCCTGAAGGGTCCGTTTCCATACATTCCCATGATGCCGACCGGCGGGGTGAGCGCCGCAAACGCGGCGGACTGGTTCAAGGCCGGTGTGGTTGCAGTCGGCGCAGGTAGCGAGCTTTGCCCGCCGCAACTGGCGAAAGAGGGTAAGTTCGAAGAAATCACCAAGCGCGCCGCCGATTTTGTGCAAGTTATCAGAGCAGCCAGGCCAGATGCAGACTGAGCGAGGTACAGGGATGGACACAACGATTGACACTACCACAGAGCACTATGAGGTCATCAAGAAAGCAGTACCGACCTTCTATTTCATTGGGGTGACCACAGGCAAGTCCTCCATAAACAAAGTCTTTCCGCTCTGGATGAAGGTGCTCGGACGCCCGGAAGTGATTCTGGAGGGAATGGACTGCAAGATCCATGACGAGCCGGAAGTGTACCGGCAGAGGGTGGCTCAGATCAAGTACGATCCGCTTTCGCTCGGCGCTCTCGTCACGACCCACAAGATCGACCTGTTGAACGCCGCCCGGGATATGTTCGACTACCTGGATCCTTACGCCAAGATCACGGGCGAAGTCTCAAGCATCTCAAAGCGTAAAGGAAAGCTGGAGGGGCATGCCAAGGACCCCATCACTTCCGGTGCCAGCCTGGATGCGATCGTTGAGAAAGGCTACTTTGGGAGGACCGGGGCCGACGTACTCAGCTTTGGCGCGGGCGGCTCTGCAATTGCCACCTTGCTGCACCTGATCAACAAGACGGACAAGAACGATCGGCCGGCAAGATTTCAGCTTTGTCAACCGATCTCAGGGTCGCCTCGATCATGCGCAGGAAATGGTCCGCGGCCTGAAAACCGACATCGAAATCGAATACATACACAACAGTGATCCGTCGGCCAACGACAAGATCATGGAGAGGTTCCCACCCTATAGTGTCATCATAAATGCAACAGGCATGGGCAAGGATACGCCAGGATCGCCCATTACCTGGGACGGCAAGTTCCCTATGAACAGCATCGCGTGGGAGTTCAACTATCGCGGAGAGCTGGACTTCTTGCATCAGGCACTTGCACAGGTAGAAACCCGACAGATCAAAGTTGAGGACGGCTGGATCTACTTTGTCCATGGGTGGACGCAGGTTGTCTCGCAGGTGCTGCATTTCGATCTCACTCCAGCCTTGTTCGACCGCTTGAATGAGGCAGCTTCGAGCGTGAGAGCCAAGTAATCGCCGAGACTGGATGTGACATCATGAGCGCGAAGACGGAATTGGCTGGCAAATACCACGAACACGGTTACGGTTGCGCCCAAGCCGTACTTGCCTCTTTCTCGCAGGATTTCGGCCTCCCCGAGGAGGCGGCCCTGCGAATTGCGACCGGATTCGGATCCGGCATGGGAAGGCTTTGCGAGGTGTGCGGGGCACTCACGGGCGCCTTTATGGTAATCGGCCTGAAACACGGCAAGGTAATCACAGACGGCACGAAATACGGATCCAACACAGAAACCACATATCGACTGGTCGCTGAGTTGGCCGAGAAGTTCCAGGAAAGAAATCGATCGATCTACTGCAGAGACCTGATTGAACACGATCTGAGTATCCCCGAGGAGAGGGACAAGGTTCGCGCCCTGGGCCTCTTCACCTCAACCTGCGGAAAGTGCATCCGCGATTCGGTTGAGCTGCTTGAAGAAATGCTCTAGGTGGGGAGAACCACTTTCGGCCGCCCGGCGGGTGCCCAATATGGCAAGCCCCGCCGGCCAGATGCATTGCCGGGCCCTAAGGCATTTCGATCTCCCAGACATGAGGTTTCATCGGGATGGTTTTGACAGCAACTGACATCGCACGCATGATTGATTTGTCCTGTGTGCGGGCGGACTCGAACAAATCGGACATTGAGAGCATGGTCGAGGCGGCCGACAAGTACGGCTTCGGCCAGGTGTCTGTGCTGCAGTGCTTTGTTCCGTACACCCGGGAGCTCCTGAAGATCTCGAGGCGACGATCCGCTTGGTAGGAAACGTCAGCTTCCCCTCCGGATCGGATTCCACCTCGGTCAAGGTCTACCAGGCAAGAGAACTTGTAGCCGCCGGGTGCGCCGAAATTGACATGGTCATGAACGTTGGCCTATTGCGCTCCGGCGAGAACGGGGCGAGTTGAGGAGGACGTCCGGGAAGTCGTCGCCGCCGTGTACCCCATTCCGCTGAAGGTAATCATAGAAATCATGCTCTTGACCTCCGATGAAGCCAGAACCGCCTGCAGAATGTGCGCAGATGCCGGCGCGGCTTATGTCAAGACCGGCACCGGTTGGGCCAGCCGAGGCACGACGGTCGAGGATGTCCGCCGATCAAGTCCTGGGTTGGAGACCGCATCCAGATCAAGGCCTCCGGCGGGATTCGCAACCTGAGTACGCTTGCCGACATGTATCGCGCTGGCGCCCGGCGCTTTGGCGTAAATCTGAAGAGCGGGATTGCCATCATGGAAGAGGCCTCCATCCCAGGAACGGTGATTGGGGCATAGGTGACCCACGGAAATAGCCCACTCTCCCGCCATGGATAAGAAGATCATTTCTTTTGATCTTGGCACCGGAGGCAATAAGGCATCCCTGTATGACGTCCAAGGCCGATGCCTGGCAAGCGCCTTTGTGCCCTACCCCACGCAATATCCCGAGGTGGGGTGGCACGAGCAGCGTCCCGCGGACTGGTGGACCGCGATCATTGAGAGTTCGCGCCAATTGATGAAAACAAGCGGCGTGAACAAGAAAGATGTGATCTCGCTGGCTATCTCCGGTCACAGTCTGGGCGCCGTTCCAGTCGACAAGGGTGGCAACTTGCTTCGAGAGGCTACGCCGATATGGTCAGACTCGCGTGCCCAGGCGGAAGCGGAGGATTTCTTCCGAACGGTGGATCAGTCGGATTGGTATGCCATCACAGGCAATGGATTTCCGGCGGCGTTGTACACCATCTTCAAGGTCATGTGGTACCGGAACAACGAGCCTGGAATGTACAAGAACGTGCACAAGATTCTGGGGACAAAAGACTACATCAACTTCAGGCTGACCGGACAAATCGCAACGGACTTTTCTTATGCCTCAGGCACCGGCATCTACGATCTCAGGAACTGGCAATATCATGCCGGGTTTGTCGAGGCCAGCGGCATCCCACGGGAATTGTGGCCGGAAATCGTCGCCTCGACGGCAGTCCTGGGGGAAATCTCTCCAGAGGTGGCAGACGAGATGGGGCTGGGGCCGGGGGTCAAAGTCGTCTGCGGGGGGGTCGACAACTCCTGCATGGCATTAGGGGCAGGCAATATCCGCGACGGTCGTGCGTATACATCCCTGGGCTCGGCTGCCTGGATCGCGGTTTCGTCCGGGGAGCCGGTCCTCGACAGGAAATACAGGCCCTTCGTCTTTGCGCATGTGATCCCCAGGATGTTTACATCCGCGGTCAGCATATTCTCAGCGGGGACGTCGTTTGCGTGGGTGAAGGACAAGGTCTGTAGCGACTTGGTCTCGCAGGCCGAGGCAGAGGGGAAAGACGTTTATGCCCTCATGGACGACGAGGCCGCCAAGGCTCCCGTCGGCTCAAACAAATTGCTCTTCAATCCCAGTCTTGCGGGGGGCACCTCGCAGGACCCCAATGTGCATATCCGCGGTGCCTACATCGGCCTGGATCTCAAGCACGACAGACCGGATCTGATTCGGGCAGCCTTGGAGGGAATTGCCATGAATTTGCGCCTCAGGCTGGACCTGTTGCGTAAATACACGCGGCTGGAGGATGAAATTCTGTTTGTTGGCGGCGGGGCCAAAAGCCGCTTATATCTCGGAATTTTCGCCGACGTATTCAATACCCGGATCAAGAAATCGAATATCGATCAAGACGCGGGCGCGCTGAGGGGCAGCCGCACATCGCAGCCGTGGGGTGTGGACTGTGGAAGACCTTCGACCAGATTGATAGCGTCCATAAAACGGTCGAAATCGTCGAGCCGGACGGGGACAACCACGCCAAGTACGAAAAACTCCTAAGCGTCTTCGAAACTGCCACCGAAGATCTGGCACACATAGGCGAACTGCTGCAGGAAGCTGAACTCTAGCCCCGGGACGTACCGCAAGAGAAATCCGCCTTCGGGCAGGCCGGCGAAATAGCAAACCCGTCATTGACACTGTGCACAATCCAAAATATAATGACTTGTAATTACAGGATTACAGCAGGCGATCATTTGTACCGAACTTCAGGTGGCCGGCGGATTTAGGTCTTCGAAGCTTTCTGCGCCGTCATGCCAGCATCTGGGCGAATGTGATTACTGGTTCCTAGCCCCCCACAATTTACTGTTGCATCTGCACGTCTGATACGAAGATTCATCCCCGGGACTACGGCGCTCGTTGCCGTCGGAAGGAGGCTCACTCGTCAGGACCGTACGCAGGCGCGACCCGGATAATCGCTTCCGAAAGGGATAAGAAAAAATGAAGATCGGTCTGTTCACAGCTACTTTCCTGGAAATGCAAATCGAAGAGGTCCTCAAGCTGGCGTCCAAACTGGGCTACGAGGCAGTGGAAATGCCTGCCTTTTCAGGGAACCAGCACCTGGACATTGAGGCAATCGTGAAAGGCGGCAACGCGGCCGCCTTGAAGAAGCTGGTCAGCTCATATGGCTTGATCATTTCCGCGCTGGCAAATCACCCTGAAGGCCAGATCGTCCTTGGTCCGTACGGAAAAGACACGGATGCGATCTGTCCGGGGACAAAAGAGGAAAAGATCAAATTTGGCACCGAACGCATGATCAAAACCGCCCAAGCCGCAAATGCGCTTGAGGTACCGGTTGTCACCGGTTTCATAGGGTGCGAGAATTTCGGCAGGTTCTTCCCGTGGCCCTACTCGAAGGGCTGGTCCGAGATGGAGGGTGAGTTCGTCGAACGCTGGGGCAAGATCCTGGACAAATTCGCCGAATACGGCGTCAAGTTCGCCCATGAGCCGCACCCCAATGAGCTGGTGTACAACGTCGAGACGGCGTTGCGGGCGGTCGAATTGCTGGGAGGGCGCAAAGAATTCGGCTTCAACTTTGATCCCGCCAACTTGATCTACCTTGGCATCGACGTGGAAAACTTCATTGATGCGTTGGGCCCGCGCATCTTCCATGTCCACGCAAAGGATGGGGAGATCGTGGCCCACAACGTGCGGCGCTCGGGCTTAATCCCGCAGGGAGACTGGCAACGACTCGGTCGCGGGTTCCGGTTCCGAATCCCCGGCTGGGGCTCCGTGCCTTGGAAGAAGGTCATTACGGAGCTTTCCTTGATTGGCTATGACTACGTCATGTCCTATGAGCACGAGGACGTCACCATGAGCCGCAATGACGGAATAACCAAAACGATTGCGTTCTTGAAGCCGTTGTTGATCGAAAAGCCCTATGAGGGCCGCCATGACGTCTTGTTTAATTGATCAGGCACATCAGCCCCAGGAGCAGATACGATGGCAGATATGATGAAGGCAGCGGTGTTTGAGAAGATCGGCACCATCAAAGTGAAGGACGTGCCCGTCCCGCAGATTGCCGGCGACGAAGCACTGATAAAGGTCAAGAACACAGGGATCTGCGGGACGGACTGGAGCATTTACAACGGCTGGTACTCCGCCGACAAGCTGCCAATGATCCCGGGACACGAGTTCTCCGGGGTGATCGCCAAGATCGGCAAGAATTCGAGAGGCCTCAAAGAAGGTGATCGCGTCACTGCCGACATCAACATGAGTTGCGGCACGTGCTTCTACTGCATCCGCGGCCAGCAGCTGCTGTGCAACTCATTCACTCAACTCGGTATTCACACCGATGGCTCCTTCGCAGAGTACGTGAAGGCACCTATCGCGAACCTGCACAAGCTACCCGACAACCTGAGCTTCGAGGAAGGCGCGTTTATCGAGCCGGTTTCGTGCGTCATCCACGCGGCAAAAGCCATGGACCCGCGCCTCGGCAGCAGTGTGGCGATCATTGGCTGCGGATTAGGCGTACTGCACGCCCGCCTCGCCAAACTCAAGGCTTGCGCGCCTGTAATCGTATTTGGCGACAATCGCAAGCGCCTGCAGATTGCCAAGGACATGGGCGCGGACTACGCCATTCATATCGAGGATGTGGCCGACCCCGTGGAGGAGGTCATGAAGCTTACGGATGGCCGCGGCGCCGACTATGTCTTGGAGGCTGTCGGAACCGTGAAAACCTATGAGCAGGCGTTCGCGATGCTCCGCCGGGGCGGCACGATGTCGGCCTTCGGGATTGCTGGGGAACAGGACACAATGAAGATCCGCCCCTTTGAGTTCGTGCTGGGTGAGAAGAAGATCACGGGCTCGTGCGCAGGCGTGGGCGGGGATTGGCCCGACGCCATCACCCTGCTGTCCAGCGGCCGCATTGATCCCAAGCCGCTATTTTCCATGAAGGTGCCCCTGGAAGATCTGGATTGGGCGCTGCATGAACTCCGCAAGGACCCCAACCTGTTCAAGATCTTCGTCTCTCCGGAGATCACCAAGCGGGAAGTGCTCTGAAACCGGCTGCAGGCAGCCCTGGATATCAGAGGCTGCCCGCTCACTTTTCGGAGGTCGCGCGTTGAAACTGGGCACGATTGACCATGTCTCGATCAATATAGGCGATGCGCAGAAATCGTACGATTTCTACGGGCGGATTCTAGGGCTCAGGCACATCCAAACGATCGACTGCGGCAGCTTCGACATCACGTACTTCGCCCTGCCAAGCGGCTCGCGTCTCGAATTGTTCGACTACCGCGTTAAGACTGATGGAAAGACACGCCCGGATGACGAAATTGGGCTCAGGCACATTGCATTCCAAGTGGAGGACGTCGCAGCACACGAGACGATGCTCAGAGATGCCGGCGTCGAGATTACTCTTTCCACGTGCGATCTCGACAACCTCGGCGTGAGGGTCCTGTTGTGCCTCGATCCAAACGGCGTGACTCTTGAGCTATGCGAATCGCTGGAGGCAGCCCGCGCCCGAACCGCAATTCGTTGACACATGACAGGAGGCAACAAGAGATGGACCCGAAGGAAATTCTGCTTACACCAATCAAGATCGGCACCCGGACGTGCGCGAACCGATTCTTCATTCAGCCGATGGAGTGCACGGACGGGGATGCCGAGGGCAATCCCACAGACCTTACGTACCAGCGCTACGAGAACCTGTTCAAGGGCGAAGCCGGCATGGTTAGCCTCGAAGCGATCACGATCACCGACAAGAACCGCTCGCGGGTAAACCAACTCTTCATCATGCCCCAAAACCTCGCGGCGCTGACGAAATTCGTCAAGCGCTTACGCGAAATCAACCCGCGCACAATCTTCATCTATCAACTCACACATTCAGGCGAGCTCAGTAATCCCGACTTTTCCAAGCGGCTGTCTGTGAGGCCGCTGCCCGGCTTTGATGCAGAGGTCTTCACGGAGGATGAATTCGAGAAGGTTATGGACGACTTCGTCCTCGCCGCCAAAATTACCTACGATTTGGGCGCCGACGGAATCGACATGAAATTCTGTCACGGCTATCTGGGTTCCCAGATCCTGCGGCCGTATAACACGCGCAAATGGAAGTACGGCGGTAAATGGGAAAACCGCCGTCAATTCGCGTTCGACCTGTATGAGCGGATCCAGAAGGCCGTGCCCGACAAGAACTTCTTGATCGGCTCCAAGATCTCGATGTGGGAGGGCTTCCCCGGTGGATTTGGCACGGCCGGGCCCGACACACCCGTTCTCGACCTTACCGAACCTCTCGATCTGGTCAAGGGCCTGGAGGAGCGCGGCGCGCAGTACTTCATTCAATCGGCGGGCAGTCCGTCGATCACGATTAGCCTCACGCAGGCTGATAAGGAGCATCCCTACTTCGCGTACCTGCACCAGTATTTCGCGAAGGTGCTCAAGGAGAACGTCAAGGCGCAGACAGTGATCATTGGATCCAACTACTCCGTTTTCAACAAGGGCGCCAGCAAACTCCAGGCCGTTGCCCCGGAAGACAGCGCTCTTCTGACCTACGGCGCGCAGAATATCGCGAAGGGCTACACCGACATGATCGGCTTGGGCAGGCAGTCGCTTGCCGATCCTCTGCTCCCCCTGAAACTGCGCGAAGGGCGGCAGAAGGAAATCAACTTCTGCACGGCGGACGACCACTGCCTGGAGCTCTTGATTCGACAGAAACCGACTGGCTGCTGCACATATAACAAGTTCTACACGCAGGTGTTGCTGGATACCCGCAAGGAAATGGGCACGCTCAGAGAGAAACGCACGTAGAGCCAAGCGCGCCAACCAAGTGCGACTGACAAGACCTGGACCGTGGTGAGATGAGGAGGCACGAGTGAAACTCGGTTTCTTGACGGCAGCGTTTCCCGGAAGCAGTCTGGAGCAGCTCGCCCGCTGGGGTGCCGAAAATGGATTTCAGGCTATCGAGATCGCCTGCTGGCCGCTGGAGAAGGCCGCCCGACGCTATGCCGGCGTGACCCACATCGATACCAGCACCCTGGATCGATCCAAGGCAAAAGAAATCCGTCAGATGCTAAACGGTCATGATCTGGAAATCTCCGCCTTGGCTTATTATCCAAACCCTCTCCATCCCGATCCTGAACACCGCCGCACGGTAATCGCGCACCTTCAGGAGGTCATCGAGGCCGCGGCACTTCTTGAGGTGCCCGTGGTTGGTACCTTCGTCGGGAAGGACAAGAACAAGACGGTACCCGACAATCTGCAGGAGTACGCGACGGTGTGGCCGCCTATCGTGCGATTCGCCAAAGAGCATGGTGTAAAGATTGCCATCGAGAACTGCCCCATGCTTTTCTCATACGACGAGTGGCCCGGCGGCGACAACCTTGCCAGCACACCTGCCATCTGGCGCAAGATGTGGGAGATCATACCGGACGACAATTTTGGCCTGAATCTGGACCCCTCGCACTTGATTCTACAGATGATCGATTATGAGCGTGTGGTACGGGAGTTTGCGGGCAAGATCTTCCACGTCCATGCAAAGGATCTACACATTGACCGCGAGGGTCTGTACAATCACGGCGCACTTTCTCAGGGGATGGGTTGGCAAGTACCGCGTCTGCCTGGCTTAGGCGACGTCAACTGGGCGAAATTCATCGCAGCGCTGACCGCCGCCGGCTACGACCATGTGATCAGCATTGAACACGAAGATCGCGTGTTTGAAGGCAGTGAAGATCTGGTCAAGCGGGGCTTCTACTTGTCCCGCGACGTATTAAGGCCATTCATCCACTAACTACCCGCGGCTCCAGTCGCCATTGCGCTTGTCCCTCCCATACTCCGGAGGGACGACTGCTTTCTACGCAGACCGTCGTGCGCATCGGTGGCGGCCAAGATGGCTTCTTCGTCACACGCATCGAATAGTGCACACGCTGGGGGAGTGATCAGAAATGCTGTTCGCCAGCCCGGAATGAACATTGCCGGCCGAACTGCTGCTTAGCCGCCGACGCCGCAATTGGCGGGCCAATGCACGGTTGTGACATGACCGCGCTCGGGCCTTGGAAGTAGACCTGTTGGAATGCGGAGACATTTGTCTGGTATCAGTGATGCCGAATAATGCGCCAAGCTCCTTGGCCCACGCACCTGCCAAGCACAATCAGACCACGCCTACATGCCAAAATCACATGGCGACGGCGCTACTGGCCGTATTGCTCCACATACCGGCGATGGGCTCGGGCAACTTCTTCGGCCGGAATCTCTTCTGGCGTTCCCAGTTGGATAGGCATAGTAGGCAGTCCTCGCGCGTCCTCCACCATAACTGCCGCCTTGACAGCCTGCTCGGGATTGCCACCGATGGCGAACACACCGTGGTTCTTCATCAGTATTGCAGAGCTCTCTCCAATCGAGCGGACCACCTCCCGCCCAATCTCGTCGCCCCCGATTTTGGCGTAGCGCCCGACGGGATCGGGCCGCCAAATTCGTCACATATGGCAGTAAGAATCGGCGGAATTGCCCTGCCGGCCGCAGCCCAAGCTGTGGCAAAACACGAATGCGTGTGGACCACGCCACCTACGCCCGGCCGGTGTCGATAGATGTAGAGGTGGGCCAGCGTGTCAGAGGAAGGTTTGAGTTTCCCTTCCACAACCTTGCCGTCGAGGTCGAGCACCACCATCATTTCTGGACTAAGCGCCTCGTAGCGGACGCCAGATGGTTTGATTACGATCAATCCGGACTGCGGGTCGCGTCCGGAAACGTTGCCGCTCGTCCAGGCGACCAAGCCGTAGCTCGCCAGGTCCTGGTTCAATGCAGTAATCTCGGTTCGAAGAGTTTCGAGCATGGGATGGATGACCTTTCTTCTAGGGCTGCCCGCTGCCACGTCCCTCACGACGCCAGAATTGGCGACTTCTTCAGCATCACTTGCGCCGCGCAGTTCCTTCAATCTTTTCATGACGTCGTTCGCCCCGCGGCCAAAGTAGTCATGCAAGCTCCGGTACTCAGAAAAGAGCTGATCATATATGGCTGCGCTCTGCGGATCGGGATAGTAGACTTTGTCCTTCAGGCGCGCCATTTGCTTGGCGGCCTCAAAGATGTCGTCGTAGCCGCCTGAAGACTTGCCAGCAGCCACCGCACCAAACATGGCCGAGCCCAGCGCGGGAGTCTGATTCGAGGCACTTACCTTGAAGGGCCTGCCCGTCACGTCAGAGTAGATCTGCATCAAGAGTGGACTCTTCTCCGGGAGGCCGCCACAGGCGACCAGCTCATGGATGGGCACCCCGTTCGCTTCAAAGGTCTCGACGATAACACGGGTTCCGAAAGCTGTCGCCTCTATGAGCGCCCGGTATATTTCCTCTGGCCGCGTGGCAAGCGTGGCCCCGATGAGGAGTCCGGTGAGGTCCACATCCACAAGCACGCTGCGGTTGCCATTCCACCAATCCAGCGCCAGCAAGCCCGATTCCCCGGGCGCCAGCCTCGACGCCTTCTCCTCCAGCAACTGGTAGAGATCCTTCCCCTGGTCGCGGGCCTCTCGCTCGTACGCTGCGGGAGCGCAGTTATCCACAAACCACGCAAAATGATCGCCAACACAGGATTGCCCTGCCTCATATCCGAAGTATCCGGGGATGATGCCGTCCTCGACGTAGCCGCACATCCCGGGCACGGCTTGCTCTTCCGACCCGAGCACCATGTGGCAGATGGAAGTACCCATGATCATCACCATGCTCCCTGCGCCGGTCACCGTCGCCGCCGGCACTGCCACATGAGCATCGACGTTCGCAATCGCCACCGCGGTACCTGGTTCCAGGCCTGTCCAGGCCGCGGCCTGCGCCGTCAGTCCGCCTGCACGCCCGCCGACAGGAAAGATGTCCCGGCTCATCTTGCTATCCACCACATGCTCAAAGCGGGGATCCAGTGCGGCAAAGAATTCGTCACGAGGGAAACCGTCGCGCTTGGACCATATCGCCTTGTAGCCGGCAGTGCATGAATTGCGCGTCTCCCTGCCGGTGAGCTGCCACACAACCCAGTCCGCTGCCTCGATCAGGCGGTCGGCGGCCTGATACACAGGGGGTGCTTCATCCAGGATTTGGAGCGCTTTGGCAAAGAACCACTCTGACGAAATCTTGCCGCCGTAGCGATCCAGCCAGTCCTCCCCCATCCGCCGCGCTGTGTCGTTGATCCGCTCGGCCTCGGGCTGCGCCGCATGATGCTTCCAGAGTTTGACCCAAGCGTGTGGCTCCGCTCTGAATTTCGGCAGCATGCAAAGCGGTGTACCGTCCTTCGTCGTGGGAAGCATCGTGCAGGCCGTGAAGTCAATGCCGACACCTATTACATCGGCAGGGTTGATCCCGGACTGCCTGAGAACCTCCGGGATCGCGTGTTGGAAAGTTCTAATGTAGTCTTCCGGATCCTGCAGAGCCCAGTCGGGAGGCAGCGGCATTTCGACGCCCGGTATCGGAAGTGATTCGTCGATCACACCATTCTGGTATGGGTAGACCGAGGTTGCGACCTCGCGGCCATCCGACACGTCCACCAGCACCGCCCGTCCCGATTCGGTGCCGAAGTCCACGCCCACCGAGTACTTGCTGACTCCCATGGTTGCCTCCTAGCCAGGTTCGATCAGCACCTTGAGCCCCTCGCGACGTTGCGCGGCCGCCATAGCCTGGGCCGACTGCTCGAGCGGAAAGCGGTGCGTCACCAGCGAGCGGACATCGATCGCGCCGCCGGCCACCAATTCGATCGAACGCGGATACGTGTTCTTCATCCTCCGCACCAGCTTTATGGTCAGCCCTTTGCGTCGGGCAACGGACGCGGTGAAGGATGTCTGGTCATCGGCGGGGATGCCTACCAGGATCACGCGGCCGCCCGGCGCAACGGCGGCGAAAGCTGTCGCGACCGCGTCCTGGTCGCCCGCGACCTCAAAAGCAACGTCAACGCCCCGGCCACCCGTCGACGAGAGAATGCGGTCAAGCTCGTCCTGCCCGCCGGCCATGAACGCGTGCTCGGCCCCCAAGGTTCGAGCAGCTTCGACCCGATGTGCAAGCCTGTCCGTAGCGACTATCGAAGCCGCGCCGGATGAACGCGCCAACTGTACAATCAGAAGCCCGATCGGTCCACAGCCAAAAACGCCTACTGTGCTGCCGACGCGTATCCCACCCAGGTCCACTGCGTGCAAAGCTACGCCGAGGGGTTCCAGCATGGCACCGTCGGCGAAGTCCATGGCATCGGGTAGGCGGTGCAGGTTGTGGCTCGGCCATGCCACGAACTCGCGGAGCGCGCCATCTTGAGAGCCGTGACCGGCAAAGACGACGTGGAGACACAGGTTCGGATGCCCGCGCCGGCACATCTCGCACCGACCACACGAAATCGCCGGATCCGCTGCAACTCGATCTCCGGCCTCTGTCGTGCCGGCGAACTCGTGCCCGAGGACTAGTGGCTGGTCGAGTTGGGCGTCTCCTATGCCACCTTCCGTGAGCCAATGGAGGTCCGATCCGCAGATGCCCACGGCCCGTACGCGCACCAAGACCTCACCCGGCCCGGCCTCCGGCTTGGGCTCGTCATGAAGACGAACGTCGCCGATCCCATGCAGGCGGACGACCTTCACACAACCTCCAGGATTGCGGGGCGCTCCCACTTGCGACCATTCACCTGGATCCCGATAGACGGCCAATCGGCAATCGATGTCAGGAGCTCATTTGTTTCGTCGCCGACCAGAATGGTATCTTCCGACTTCGTGCCCGTGATCGATGGGTTCCAGGCATATGCCTGTCCGGCAAGCACCTGAGAACTGACGTGCGGCGTGGCAACGATCTCGCGAGGGGCGTACCCAGCGAGCCCACCCTGATGGTGCAACTTCCACTCCCCTTCGAAGCCTGCCACCCGGTATGCTTCCTGGCCCTCGGCAAATATTCCTTGCAGCGTTGCGCCTGGGCGGGTCGCCGCAATGAAGTGTGCATCCACGAGTGCAACGGCTTCGGTTTTTCGGCGCAAATCGTCAGGAACGGCGCCGAAATGGACTATACGGGTGATCGAGCACACAAGGCCATGCTGCCGGCCGCACAAGATGAGCATGGCATAACGGCTCAATTGTCTCGACGTTGGCAAAGGGTGTCGAAACGACGATATGCGCTCGTCGGCTCCCACCAAATCAACGATTGGCTCAACGCCGCGTGCCAGCGCCTCTTCGGCAAGCACCGAGGCAATCCGCAGTTCAGTTTGCCCGGGACGAACGCTCAAAATCGCGGCTTGCATGCTGTCCGCACATGCCTGGCCCAATCGTCGAAATCGTTCTCCCTCTTCCGGGGTCAGGGCCGCCCGCAGTGGTACAAGGTCGTCAGAGAGGTCTTCTGCGCCCGGGTATGCAAAGTCCGCACCCAGCCGCGACCCTTGAGTGAGTTCCTGGATCCCTCCATCTTGCTCGTACCACGGAGACACCCGAAATTCCCAGCCCTGGTCCGCAAGGCGCTCCTCCCGCTGGAGCCGCGGAGCCTCGATGTTGTCGCAGAGGACGTAGCGGCCTTGCCGATTAACGAGAAGCGTGGCCGCGCCATAGCTGTCCGCCACGTTGACGTGGGATGCGGCCCCGCAGGTCAGCCACGCAAAATTGGCGGCGCGCCTCAGCACCAAGGCATCCAGCGACCGGCGCTCAAGCAGTTCCTGGATCCGTCCAAGCTTAACTTTCAGTTCGCTCATCGATGCTCAATTCTCCTGCAGCCGGCAAGCCCTGATTACTCCTGTTAGGTGACCTGGCTTACTGAGCTGCTGATCTCAACGCCCGGCAGCGCTCGTCAAGAAGTAGTAGACCTCATTCCAGCGCAATTCCTTCTGGAGAGATCTCATGTTGGTCTCTTCATCGATGCGCACCATCTCGATGTCCGCGATCCGCGCGAAGTCCTCCAAGTGCTCGGGGGTCACCACCTGGCTGAATCCGGTGTGATGGGCTCCGCCCGCCAGGATCCATGCTCCGGCTGCGGTCTTGAGATCCGGCCTGGGAATCCAGACTGCGCGGGCCACAGGCAATCGCGCTAGAGGCTCATCCGGCTCCACGACCTCGACCGAATTGACAAGCAACCGAAACCGATTCCCCATGTCCAGCACGCAGGCGTTCACGGCCGGTCCCGGCTTGACATCAAATACCAGACGCGGAGGATCCGCCTTGCCCCCGATGGAAAGAGGATGGATCTCCAAAGACGGCTTCGCCGCCGCAATGGTCTCGCAGACCTCCAGCATGTGTGCGCCCAGTACACGCGCGGGAGTGCCGCTGAGGTCGTAGGTGTAGTCTTCCATGAAGGAGGTGCCGCCCTCGAGGCCGGTGCCCATCACCTTCATCGCCCTGACCAGGGCGGCGGTCTTCCAGTCTCCCTCGGCCCCGAACCCGTAACCGCGGCCCATTAGTCGCTGCACTGCAAGTCCTGGCAACTGGGCCAAACCGTGCAAATCTTCGAACGTGGTCGTGAACGCCTTGAACGCGCCAGCTTCAAGAAAACTCGTCATGCCCAGCTCAATACGAGCCGCCTCGCGAAGCGAGGAGTGCTGATCCCCCTTCGGGCGCAGGCATTCGGAAATCCTGTATTGCTCGGCATACTCAGCCACCAGATGATCAATGGCTGACTCCGAGACGTCCCGAACGGCGTCAACCAGATCCCCAACTCCGTATCCGTACACCGAATAGCCGAAGCGAAGTTGTGCGGCAACTTTGTCACCCTCTGTCACCGCCACGTCGCGCATGTTGTCGCCGAAACGGGCGATCCGTGCACCTTGCATGTCGTGCCATGCGCTGGCGGCACGCATCCAGACGCCCAACTGGGATAGGACATCCGGGTCCTGCCAGAAACCCACAATGATCTTGCGATTCAGATGCATACGGCTTGCCATGAATCCGAATTCGCGATCGCCGTGTGCCGACTGGTTGAGATTCATGAAATCCATGTCGATGGTGGACCATGGAAGTTCGGCGCTGAACTGCGTGTGCAGGTGAACCAGAGGCTTCTGCAGCGCCTTGAGGCCGGCGATCCACATCTTGGCCGGAGAGAAAGTGTGCATCCAGACAATCAGACCCACGCACGCAGGCTGGCTGTTGGCCTCGACGCAAAGGCCATAGATGGCCTCCGGCGTCGTCACGACGGGCTTGAAGACGATGCGGACCGGCAGGCGTCCCTTCTCCGACAATCCTCGGACTATGGCTTGAGAATTCTCCGCAACCTTGCGCAGCGCATCTGCCCCGTAGAGGTGCTGGCTGCCGGTGACAAACCAGACTTCGTACTCTTTGAAATCAATCACGATTGCCTCTCCCAGAAGACCGTTCTTTGAACTCAGCCGATACCAGCCCGCCAGATACTTCCAGCGATCCACCCAGCCCATCTCGAATGCTTTGCCAGGATCTTCCGCAGCAAATCCTCGAGAGCGTGCGAAGAGCTCTTGTGCCAGAAGCATATCGAGGAGGCGCCATCTTCATGATCCACCCCCCGCGCCGGTCTTAGTGGCGGAGCCGATGACCAGCCACGTAGCGAAAAACGAATCCATTCGCACCTAGTTCACAACGAGGCGGCCCTACAATCCCCAATTGCTATTCCATCTAAAGGCTTGGCCACTGTCGCTCGCGCCTTCGGGTGACCGCTTCGCCGTCCGGTCTCCGCCGCCGCCCGATCATTCTCGAGGCCTGTTGATCAGGAGCGCTTCGCGCTCGCGCTGAACAGGCTTTGACTTCCGATGGCGATCAATGTCAACACACCCACGCCTATCCTGGTCCACCATGAGCTGAGGGTGCCATTGAATTGCAGAACGGACACGATTGTCCCATGGATCATGACCCCAAACAAGGTGCCAATGACATTGCCGATGCCACCGCTTAGTGACGTTCCTCCTATTACCACCGCGGCAATGGAGTCCAGCTCCATCCCCGTGGCAAACTGCCCATAGCCTGCGAGCAATGATGCGCTGAAGACAATTCCTGCCAGAGCCGAGCAAAGGCCACTGAACGCATATACCGCAATCTTGGTGCGCGGGACCGACAGACCCATCAGGAGGGCGGATTGTTCGTTATTGCCCATGGCATAGATCGTGCGGCCAAAGCGTGTGAAAAAGCTCAGGTAAATCGCCACCAGCAGCATGATCGGAGCGACCAGCGTCGTCGGGTAGATATACGCTTTGGATATGAACGGAAGGTAGATGGGCGTCAATGCCATCATCTTATATGCGGGATCCGTGATCGTTATCGAGGTTAGACTGATGATGTAGGCCACGCCACGCGTGAAGAACAGGCCCATCAGCGTCGCGATAAAGGGCTGCACTTTCAGGGCCTGAATGATCCAGCCCATGAGACCTCCAAATGCAATGCCCAGGGCAATCATCAGTGGAATCACGAAGTACGGACTCGCCCCAGCCCGCAGCAATGCGGCGGAGGCTGTGCTTACCAGAGCGATCATCCCTCCCACCGACAGGTCAATCCCCCCCCCACCGCTGAGGATCACCATCGTCATCCCGATGGAAACCAGCAACAGGCTGCTGTCATTAATGAAGAGATTCCAGAACACCTGAGGCTTCTGCATGGCCGGATACAACCGGCTGCCGACAACGAACACCAAGACGAAGACTGCGAATGTGAGCAGCAACGAACCGTATCGCAGAAGCAGGATCTTAGCTCGCTGTGCCATGCTGAGAACCTCTCCGCTCGAACAGCCGATTCATGACTTGTTGGGCATAGTCGGAATAGAGCAGGATGACGCCCATGACCAGGACTGCTTTCGCCGCCAATAGGGCATTGGCCGGCACACCCAGGCTGTAGACTGTCACCGTAAAAGTCCAGATCACGACCGCACCGATCGCACTGGCAAACAGGGAGAACCGTCCGCCCGGTCATCAAGGTCCCGCCCATCACAACCGCCAGGATGGCATCCAGCTCGTAGTTCAAGCCATTGTTGTTGCCGTCCGCGCTGTGAACGTAGGAGCTGAGTATCAGGCCGGCAATCGCCCCGCAGAAACCGCAGAAGGTGTATGCCAGAAGCTTGACGTTCTGTTCATTGATGCCGCTGTAGAAGCTTGCCTTGGCATTGATTCCGACCGACTCAATGAATAGTCCAATGGCGGTCTTTCGCACCAGCACCCAGGCAGTCGCCAGGACCAGCGCCACGATATAGATCGAGACCGGCAGGCCCAGGATGAAGCCGTTCCCAAACCAAAAATAGGGGGTGTAGTAGATCGTCATGATTTGCCCGTTGGTGATTAGTTGGGCAATTCCGCGACCTGCGACCATTAGTATCAGCGTGGCCACCATGGGCTGGATTCTTGCCTTCGCCACAAGTATTCCGTTCCATAGTCCGCACAGCGTCCCGGCGGCCAGGTCGGCCAGAATGATGAGCACTAAGGGGTATTCGTCGCGTTCCGGGTCAGAATCTGGTTCGAGATCAGCTCGTTCCCCAAAGCTGGATTGATCAACACGGCGCCCATCGCGGCCGAGATGGCGATCACGGCCCCAACGGAGAGATCCACACCGCCTGTGGCAATTACCATCGTCATTCCAATGGCCACCAGAATGAGCGGCGCGCCGTTGTTGAAAATGTCGATGAGGTTGCCGTACAAGTGCTTGCCGTATACTGGATCGTCGAGAATGCCGAGTTGAAAGAAGCGCGGCTCCACGATGGCATCGAACACGAGGATCATGACCCAGGCCACGACCGGCCAGAATAACTGACTGCTACGGAATCGCCGCCAAAACGTCTGCTTCATAGTTCCCCTGCCATGGTTTGAATCAGGGTCTGATCGTCCACGTTCCCGGAATACTCCGCAACCTTCCTGCGATCGCGCAGGACCGCGATGCGATGGCTGATGCGGAGGACTTCCTCCATCTCGGAGGAGATGAACACGCAGGATTTGCCTTCCCCTGCCAACACCATGACGAGCTTCTGGATCTCAGCTTTTGCCCCTACGTCTATCCCTCGCGTGGGTTCGTCCAGGATCAGGACCTTTGGATTTGTCGCAAGCCAGCGCGCAAGGATGACCTTCTGCTGATTCCCACCGCTCAAGTTTCTCACCAGTTGATCCGGAGAGGGCGTCGTGATCCCCAGTAGCTTGATGTACTCGTCGCAGATCCGGTATTGTTCCTGTGTGCCTAGGAACTTGAACCATCCGTAGCGTGCCTGCAACGCCAGAACGATGTTTTCGCGTACCGTAAGGTCCCCGACCACTCCCTGCCTCTTACGGTCTTCGGGACAAAGGGCGATGCCGCGTTTCAGGGATTCGAGCGGAGAAAAGCGCTTGACCGCCTGGCCGCCGACTTCCAACGAACCAGTATCGGGTACATCAATTCCGAAAATCAGATCCGCCATCTCCGTGCGGCCCGAACCCAACAATCCCACGATGCCAAGTATGTCGCTGTCGTACAACTGCAGGTCCATTGGCTCCAACGAGCCTTTCAACCCCAGCTTCCTTGCCTCCACCAGGCATTCTCTTGACTTCTGCTCATCCTGGGACCTCTCCCTTGAGATCGCCTCCAACTCCGTCAGGCTGCGACCCAGCATCTTGGCAACCAGCTCGACACGCGGCAGCGAGGCCGCTTCGAATGTTCCAACGAGCCTGCCGTTGCGAAGAACAGTGATGCGGTCCGCCACCTGGTAAACCTGATCTATAAAATGCGTGATGAAGATAATGCCAATGCCCTCGCTCTTGAGCTTGCGCATCACGTCGAAGAGCATGTTTGTTTCATTCATATCCAGACTGGATGTGGGCTCATCCAGTATCAATACCTTCGAGGACAGTACGTCGAGCGCGCGGGTGATGGCGACCATCTGCTGGATCGCGACGGAATAGTGACCGAGAGGCTGGCTGACATCAACTTCGATGCTCAGGCGATCGATCGCCTGTCGGGCCTGCTCATTCATTTTGCGCCAGTCAATACTTCCGAAACGATGCGGCTCGTGCCCCAGCATGATATTCTCGGCAACGGAGATATTCGTGCAGAGGTTGACCTCCTGGTACACGGTACTGATTCCAAGTTCCTGGGAGTGATGAGTGGACCGCACCACGATTGGATTCCCGTCCAATTCAATGGTGCCCTGGTCAGGTTGTTCAACTCCCGTCAGGACCTTGATCAGTGTGGACTTGCCAGCCCCGTTTTCCCCCATCAAGGCGTGAATCTCGCCCTTGTTCAATGAGAAATCGACGTTCTCGAGGGCGGTCACCCCGGGAAAGGACTTTGTGATTCCCCGCAGCCGCACGATGGTCGGCGTGTCTGTCATGAGAGCAACCTACCCTCCGGCGCCTTCCTCACTGCGCCCCCTGACCGAGAAGCGGCAGCTACCAAACGCCGCTTCTCGGTCAGCCATTTTAGTCCGCGCAGTTGTGCGCAGAGCGCATGCGTCGGCCGTGTCTAGTATTGACGAGTCGGCAGCAATTCGGCCGCGTTATCCGGATAGTAGACGGTCTCGTTGGTGAGAACATTCGCGTCAACCGCCTGGCCATTCATGATCTTCAGAGACATTTCGGCGACTTGCGGACCCAGCAGTGGGTTGCATTCCACATCAGCCTGGAACCAGCCATCGACCATGGCCTGGAAGCCACCGCGCGTGCCGTCCACGGACACGATCTTGAGATCGCCGGGCTTGACGCCGGCTGCCTTCAAGGCTTCGATGCCGCCGAGACCCATATCGTCATTGTGGAACAAGATGCCCTGGAAGTCAGTGCCGGCCTTGTACTTCTGCAGGAACGCTTGCACTACCGGAAGCGCTTCCGCACGGGTGAAGTTACCGGTCTGGGAATCCAGGATCTTGATGTTGGGATTCAGGTCCTCGCGGAAGCCTTTTGCGCGGCCGACTGCTGCGCCAGAGCCAGTGGTTCCGGACACCTCGAGGATTGCACCGCCATCGGGCAGGAGTTTGTTGAACTCTGCAGCCGCGCGCTTGCCTTCCAATTCCATGTCGGAGCCAATGTGGGAGACATACAGCGACTTGTCGGCGCTGACGCTCCGGTCCACAATGATGACGGGGATGCCGGCATTGTGGGCTTCGGTCAACGCAGCATCCCAACCGTCCTCAACCACTGGGGGCAGCGCGATTACGCTTACACCCTGCTGGATGCAGGCGCGTACGGCTGAGATCTGGTTTTCCTGCTTCTGCTGGGCATCGGAGAACACCAACTGGAAGCCATCCTTCTCTGCTTCCGACTTGAACGAGGCGGTATCCGCCGTGCGCCAGTCGCTTTCAGCTCCAAGCTGAGGGAAGCACATGACCATATCTTTATACGTGCAATTGGGCGCGCAAGCGGCCTCGCCAAAGGTCTTCCCGGCAGCCGGAGCCGCCGCCTGAGGCGCAGCCGGAGCGCCGCATGCTGAGAGCACAATGCCCGTGAGCATGAGCACGCCAACGAGTTTGTAAAGCATTCTCTTCGACATTTCGTTCTCCTTGTTTTGGGGAAACTGGGTCTTGGATTTGTGCGATCTGGCGAGCACAGCCTCGCTACGAAGTAGGAAGCGAATTCTGCCTCACCCGGAAGCGCCCGTCGCGCAGGCCCGTGCTTGTCGGGGCGCATTCCCATGTCCGATCCTCTATGTATGCTCTCTGCTTCACCTCCTTCGGTGTCATGCACCTGTAGCAATGAACTCTGCCTGACGACCAATGTCGGAGACAACATGATGGACTTGGGCTCAATCGGCTCCAATCCCTGCCAGGCCGACTCGATAATCCTTGTAATCTCTTCGACGGCCACCCTACCGACATTGTATTGATCTTGCTGGATCGTAGTTAGCGGCGGGATAAAGAAGGCGGACTCCGGGATATTGTCAAATCCGACTACTCCCAAGTCTTCGGGAACACGCCGCCCATGCAGCGAGGCGGCATGCAATACGCTCAGCGCCATCTGGTCGTTTGCAACAAAGATGGCGTCCATTTTCGGGTATTGCTTGAAGAGTTTCTCGATGGCCTCGTCCCCGCTTGCTGATGACCATGTGCCTTCCAACCAATATTCGTCCCGAGCATCCAGCCCAGATTCCAGCAGCGCGTCCTTCCAGGCCGCCATGCGCTGTCGGGCCTCCCACCAGTCGAGCGGGCCAGCGAGGTGTGCAATATGGCGGAAACCCTGCGCCAGCAAATGGCCCATGGCGAGCCGGGCACCGAGATAGTTGTTGATCGAGACTTGAGAGACATTCTGGCGTGGCTCCATGGCCAGATAGACAATTGGAAGTATCGAATTGCGCCGGCAGCCGGTTGATCCAACGGCGATTGTCACCCACCTCGGGAACGGCCCAGATGACTCCGTCCACGTGCCGGGATCGAAGCGATTGGAACATGGGCACAATCTCGTCGGTGTCGTAGCGAGGCAGCTCCTCGAGCAGGAGGGCATACCCCGCATCCGCTGCAGTCGCGGTGATGCCGCCAAGAGTCCTGGATGGGCCGATGTGACGCAGTCCGGCGGTCACCACACCTAGTGTGTAGCTCCGCTGCTGAATTAGACTTCGCGCCAGGGCGCTGGGTTGGTATCCAAGGTCATCAATGATCCTTTGGACCCTGCGCCGCGTCTCATGCGAGACATCGGGTCGATCGTTGATGACGCGCGACACAGTCTGCGTGGAAACGCCAGCAGCAGCAGCAACTTGGCGGATGGTTGGCCGTCCCGTCTGGACGTTCATTGTTATCGTTCCCGTTATCGATAACAGAATATACTACATTTTTTGGGACATCAAGTGACAGATGTCACGCCCGGCGTATGACGTTACTGCCTATTGGTCTGGACAAGCCAGCGAGGGATAAGAGGACAGCACGATTTACGACCGATCTAATGTGATAAATATCATGAGATCGGCAGGACTCGTCCGAATTTTGCAACCAGGGACACTGGAAGTATCCATCGCCTCATGCGGGCCCCCCCGCTGCCATGTTTCGGGCATGCCAAAGTCGCACCTGCTCACACGGGCTGGATGCCCGAAATTGTGGTGGAAACCAAGTTTGTCGTCGCCCGGAAAGGCGTTAATCACAACTAAGTGAATGCCTTACCACAGCCTGGGAATCAGATCCGTATCCGTTGTGGGATGCTTGAGTGGGATTTGATCTGGCCGGAAGAGATCCAGCGATGCCGAGTGCTAGCTTCAATGCGGGCAGCTCACGGCCTGCTCCAAAAAAAGGACCGCCGCATTCTGCCGAGCAGGCGCGACAGGGCCTTAGTTGGCCGTCTGTTTGCGAAACGGTAATAACAAGAGGTGCCTATTGGTCGTGCAGGCGCCTGTGCTCCCTTTGGGAGCACGGTTCAAACCTCAGAACCCCCTCTCTAGGTGACCGACCAGGGACTTGAACCCTGAACCCACTGATTAAGAGCCTTCGAGTCCCAAGTCCATAGCATAAATCTGGATCGGCCTTGTCCATGGCGTGCCACATTTTGGGGCTCCGAGCCCACCTCCACTCCACCCTTTCCACTCTTTCCACCGTGATTGCTGTAGGATTGCTGTATCAAGATAACAACTCGTGATCAGGCGGTCGAGCGCCGCTGAGTAGCCGCGCTCGCTGTGGTGGTACATTCCCAGCTTGGCCCCCACGCGCCGCGAGTGAAGAGCTGGTCCGTTCGCATGCTGCCGCCGACCTGCCACGTTTCGCTGAAGGTGCCAAAACGTCGCTTGATCTATCGGGACAGCTCTCGTGAAGCCACGGCCAAGAGGCGCCGGGCACCATGTGTGAGCGACGATACATCTTAGACGCGCATGGAGTGAGATACGCAGGCAGCGCTGGGCTAAGACCGGCGTGCGGATGGTGGGCTTCTCGGTCCCCGGTAGAATGCGGGGCGACCAGACGAGCATGCAGATGCTGGCCAGCCTGCGCAAGTTTACCGCCGACGAGGTGGCTCAGGAACTCTGGAAGATCATCCAATTCTACGCAGAGCATGGGGAAGCCGAGACCCAGAAGTACTTAGGTGCCAATCGTAAGACGATCCATGTGTGGAAGAAGAGGCTGGCTGCATCGGGGCAGCACCTGGTAGCGCTGGTGGCCCGCTCGACGCGTCCCCAGCGGGTGCGGCGCATGACCACCGATCCGCAGGTGTTGAGTTTCATCCAGCAGCCGCGGGAAGAGCATCCCCGTGGGGAGGGAGAAGATCAAGCCCTTGTTGGACTGGCACTGCCAGAAGTTGGGGATCCGCTCGCCGGCGGTCTCGACCATCGGCAAGATCATCAAACGGCACCAGCTATTCTTCCAGAGAAGCGCGCAGGTCTGCCATAATCTGAACTCCAAATGCGCCCAAAATGCGGGGAAACCACGTCTGCCGCGAGCGCGGGTGCGCTATGCGCCACACCCCCACTATTGGGGCCACTGGTAGCTGGACACGATGGTTCGTGAGCTGGATCGGCTCACCTGTGCCTGCGGCACTGGCGCAGGCAGGCCGTAGTCCAACTCTGCCATCGATGTCAAAGGCAAGTGGGCGCTCTCGCTGCCCTATGCGCGCCTGAACAGCCGCAACGCTAGCGACTTCCTAGAAAAGCTGCGGGCTTGGCATCCCTTGCCGATCCAGGAGGTGCAGACCGACAATGGGGCGGAGTTTGAGGGCGAATTCGACGCCTATCTCCGCATCCAGCACATCCCCCACAGCTGGATCTATCCGCGCTGCCCATGCATCAACGGCTGTGTCGAGCGCTGCCAGCGTACCCTCTCCGAAGAGTTCCTCGAAGTCCATCAAGATTCCATTTGCCAGCCACACGAATTCCTCCACAAGCTCGCCGACCACCTCTGGCTCTACCGCGCCGAGCCCGTCCATTCCGCCCTGCGCCAGCAAACACCCCGCGGTTTCTTGCTCTCCCAAGGCCAAATGTCTAGAATGTCCGTAACCTATGCAGGATATTGACTTTTGCAAGTCGATTTGCTATAATTTCACTGTATGGGCTGGGATTTCAACAGATGAAAAGACCTAGATGTGGTCGGGCGCCCTTGCGACCATGAACCTCCGCGGATTGAGCCTCTTCCATATCCGGTTGCGCCATGCGGCTTGTCGAATTGCAATTCGACGGGCCGCATTTTGTTTTGGCCCATGCTGAACACTGTGAACCGCGACATGGGTTGCATGTTTTTGGAGTACTTGCCCCAGTCGACTTCCCACGGAGGGAACATTGACCAGAACACTTGAATTTGGCTGGCGCATCCCGGATTTCAACGAGGATCTATCGGCAGACAGGCGCGCCCGGGGTCGCAAGAATGCGTGCCGACCCCTTCAACACAATTTCAGGCTTTACGACTAGTTCATGCACAAATCCTGCATGGGGAGGCGCCGTGGAAAAAGACTATTGACCTGAGAGAGAACCTGCTTTCGGATGATTTCGAATTGAGCTCGCAATGACGGTCGTCGAAAAGGAGTATTGACATGAAGAGACTTGCCATACATTTTTGCCTAGCCCTGTCCTTCTTGGCGGCGGCATGTGCTCCAGCTGCCACCTCAGAAGGCGTCGTACCGACATCGGCATCAGTCGCCGAGCCCACGCAGGCATCCGCCGCGGTACCTGAGGCTGGTGCCTACGCGCTACCTGAGGGTGCACTTGTGCAACCAGTGCCCTTGGCGGACAGTGCTGCGCAGTTCACCGGCACAATCGCTTACAAGCCGGGTAACAAAGCCCGCATCGCCTATATGCCTCCCGTCATCAACCCCTATTATGGCGCAATTGAAGCAGGAGCCAAGGCGCAAGCAGAGGCATTGGGCGTGGAAATGGTTACATTCTCTCCCAGCGGTGACTTTGATATCGCCGGACAGATGAAGCAACTGCAGGATGTCGCTACGCAGGGCTTCGACGCCGTGATCCTTTCCACTCACGATGAGAATGCCGCTGGGCCGCTGGTCAAGCAACTCGACAACGCCGGCATCCCCGTGGTCATCTTCAACTCGGATATCGCCAACTTCCCTGCCCCCATCAGCGCCGTCGTCGGCTATGCCCAGCGCAAGGCGACCCATGCCCTGGGTGACTACATTGCTAAGAAGTTCAACGGTGTGGCGAACGTCGGTGTTCTCGAAGGCCAGGCCGGCTACCACTCCACCGAGCGCATCGGTGGGTTCCTGGATGCTTTCAAACCCTTCCCGGACATGAAGATCGTTGCCAGCTTGCCGACCACCTGGGACGCCGATACGGCCAACAAGGCTACTCTGGACATGATGCAGGCGCATCCGGAGATCAACCTGATTGTGGCCGCCAACGACTTTGAAGCCATCGGAGCCGCAAAGGCTTTGAAGGGGCTCAACCGCTCGGACGTCGAGGTCGATGGCAATGACGGCGACACCACCGGCATGGAGCAAATCGCAGCCGGTGAGTGGCAAGGCACCTCCAACACCGTTCCGTTCACCATGGGCAAGATCACCATGCAGGTGACCATGGATGTGCTCAACGGCAAGTACCCCGGTGGCTACCTCGAGACCCCTGCCATTCAGACCTATACGGCCGATGTCGCCAGGTTCCTGTGCCATCCCGAAACCCTCTCCCCCGCACCTGCAAAGACCTACACGTGCCCAGAAGCCGGTGCCACGGGCGCTGGTGCCTACGCGCTACCTGAGGGCGCACTTGTGCAACCAGTGCCCTTGGCGGACAGTGCTGCGCAGTTCACCGGCACAATCGCTTACAAGCCGGGTAACAAAGCCCGCATCGCCTATATGCCTCCCGTCATCAACCCCTATTATGGCGCAATTGAAGCAGGAGCCAAGGCGCAAGCAGAGGCATTGGGCGTGGAAATGGTTACATTCTCTCCCAGCGGTGACTTTGATATCGCCGGACAGATGAAGCAACTGCAGGATGTCGCTACGCAGGGCTTCGACGCCGTGATCCTTTCCACTCACGATGAGAATGCCGCTGGGCCGCTGGTCAAGCAACTCGACAACGCCGGCATCCCCGTGGTCATCTTCAACTCGGATATCGCCAACTTCCCTGCCCCCATCAGCGCCGTCGTCGGCTATGCCCAGCGCAAGGCGACCCATGCCCTGGGTGACTACATTGCTAAGAAGTTCAACGGTGTGGCGAACGTCGGTGTTCTCGAAGGCCAGGCCGGCTACCACTCCACCGAGCGCATCGGTGGGTTCCTGGATGCTTTCAAACCCTTCCCGGACATGAAGATCGTTGCCAGCTTGCCGACCACCTGGACGCCGATACGGCCAACAAGGCTACTCTGGACATGATGCAGGCGCATCCGGAGATCAACCTGATTGTGGCCGCCAACGACTTTGAAGCCATCGGAGCCGCAAAGGCTTTGAAGGGGCTCAACCGCTCGGACGTCGAGGTCTATGGCAATGACGGCGACACCACCGGCATGGAGCAAATCGCAGCCGGTGAGTGGCAAGGCACCTCCAACACCGTTCCGTTCACCATGGGCAAGATCACCATGCAGGTGACCATGGATGTGCTCAACGGCAAGTACCCCGGTGGCTACCTCGAGACCCCTGCCATTCAGACCTATACGGCCGATGTCGCCAGGTTCCTGTGCCATCCCGAAACCCTCTCCCCTGCACCTGCAAAGACCTACACCTGCCCATAGTAGGGAGAGCCTAGACAACTAACTCAACGGCAAGCCCTGGTTCAGTTGCTATGGTGAGCCAGGGCTTGCTTATCACGTCGGGAGGGTTAACCGCCCATGAATGCAGCAACTTCGGCGCTCTGGATTGCGCGTGGGATCTGCAAGGCGTTTCCGGGGGTTCAAGCGTTGGACGATGTCTCGCTTGAAGTATTTCCCGGCGAAGTCCACGCCTTGGTCGGTGAAAACGGTTCGGGTAAATCAACGCTTGTCAAGTGCATCGTGAGTGTCCATCCGCGGGACCAGGGCGAGCTTCTCTACCGGGGCGACTCTGTCGTCTTCCATAATCCGACCGAAGCACGTGCTCACGGGATTGCAACGATCTACCAGGAATTTTCTCTGGTGCCAACTCTTTCGGTAGCAGAAAACATCTTTCTCGGCAATTATCGGACACACAAAACAACGGGCATGATCCATTGGCCCTCGATGCGTGAGGACACGCGGAAAGTGCTGGAAGAGCTTTCGTTGACGCTTGACCCCGACGCGATCGTGAGCACCCTTTCCACAGCGGAACAGCAGATGGTTGAGATTGCCAAAGCCATCTCAATTGATTTATCCTTGCTTATCATGGACGAGCCGACGGCCGCCCTGGGGCTGACCGAAACGAAACACCTGATGGAACTGATCCGGCGCTTGACGGCTCAAGGCAAGGCCATCCTCTACATATCGCATCGTCTGGATGAGGTGTTTGAGATTGCCGACCGGGTGACCGTACTGAAAGATGGACGCCGGGTGACAACCGCCCCGGTTTCCGAGCTAAAGATAGGCGACGTGGTCCGCATGATGGTCGGTTTCGAAATCGGGCAGCACTATCCCAAAGAGCACAATGCCCAAGATCGTACTTGTATTGAGGTGGACCATCTCTCCACCGATAACGGTGTACGTGATGTGAGCTTTGCCGTGAACGTCGGCGAGGTATTCGGTCTCGGAGGTATGCTCGGATCAGGTAGGACGGAGATCGCCCGCGCGATCTATGGCTTGGATCGAATTGCCGGCGGCCAGATTTGCATGGACGGCAAAGAGGTACGGTTTCGCTCACCGTCGGAGGCAATCAAAGGCGGAGTTGGACTGATCCCCGAAAACCGAAAAACGGATGGCAGTTTCCTCAACTTCGAAGGTCCACAGAACATCACGATCTCCAGACTCGATGCGCTGCTTCGGGGCCCCTGGCTGAGTCTTTCCCGGGAACACGAGATCGGGTTGACCTATGTCAAGAGAATGAACATCTCCCCCACCGCGATGGAACGATCGGTGAAGTACTTATCGGGCGGCAACCAGCAGAAGGTGATCATCGCCCGATGGCTTTTCTCGGAGGCGCGGTTGCTGATCATGGACGAGCCGACGCAGGGGATTGACATCGGCGCCAAGCACGAGATCTACAAGGTCCTCAACGAGCTGACGGCCAACGGAATAAGCATTCTACTGATCAGTTCCGATTTTCCGGAGCTGCTCGCGATGAGCGACCGTGTGGCGGTGGTTCGGGATGGTCAGATCCTACAGATAACCGACGGTAAAGGACTATCCGAGGTCGAGCTCATCGCTCACGCTTCAGGCGTTGGCCTGGATCCCGAAGCCTTATCGTAGCAGTTCGATCGAAGGAGGAGATCCCATGGTAGTGATGAAGAAATTCCTTCAAAGCACAATTGCCGGTCCCATTTTTGCTCTGCTACTGATAAGCGTGTTCGTCGCTTTGGTCACGCCGCGGTTCGTGCATCCGCAGAACCTCAGCAATGTTACACTCCAAGTATCGCTGGTTGCGATCGTAGCCATTGGGGCAACGTCGGTGATCCTGACGGGGGGTATCGATCTTTCCCCCGGGGCCACCGTGGCCCTGGTATGCTGCACGCTGGCCCACCTCGTAAGAAAGATGGGCGTACCTCTTCCCGTTGGCATTCTCCTGATGCTGTTGATGGGCGCTGCGTTGGGTTTCTTCAACGGCTACTTGAGTTCATACGGGAGAATTCCATCCTTCATTGTCACGTTGGCGACGATGAACATCTACCGCGGACTTGCCTTCGGCCTCACCGGGGGCATCACGATCTTCTCGGTGTCGCCCCAGCTCGAACCGATTTTCTACGGGAGATTCCTCGGGATTCCCCTGCCGTTCGATTATGTGGTCATTCTGTATGGCAGTGCAGCGATCTTCCTTCGGAATACCATTCCAGGGCGCTCGATCTACGCACTGGGCGGTAACGAATTGGCTGCCCGACTGAGCGGCATTTCCGTCAATTGTGTGCGTTTACTGGCCTTTATCATTGCTGGCGTGACGGCGGCCATCGCGGGCATATTGGAGACTGCGTGGCTGGACTTAGGATCGGCGGCTTATGGGTCGGAGCTGGCCTTGGGAGGAATTGCGGCGGCGGTAATCGGCGGCGCCAGCCTTTTCGGTGGCTATGCCAACATCCTGTCGTCGCTTGTGGGCGTGCTCACAGTGGCCGTTGTGCAAAATGGGCTGAATTTGCACGCGGTGCAGCTCGCCTGGCAGGATGTGACCCTCGGACTTGTCATCATCCTCGCCGTGGGGGTGGATATGTGGCGCGGTAGCATAGGCCAAGGACTGGGCAGACTATTCCGGCGCTCTCCGGAGCAGACCGGCGACTAGGCAGGCTCTACTCGGAGGTCGGCGGGATTCGTGCGCCGTACTCAGGACATTCCGACTTCTGAGAACTCACGCAAGGACCACATAATGTACACGTACGGAAGAAAAACGGGCTGCAGTATCACTCTGGACTACACATACCGGGGCATGCGAATCGCGTACCTGGAGAACGATGCGATCCGGGTTGGAGTGCTTTTGGACAAAGGCGCCGACATCTTTGAATTCACTTACAAGCCCCGAGATCTGGACTTCATGTGGCAGTCCCCGGTAGAGATGCGCAAGCCATTCGTGGGGACGAACGCAATGGCAGAGGGCGATTTCGATGACTATTACTACGGGGGCTGGCAGGAGGTTTTGCCGGCCGCCGGCTGGGCAACAGAGCCGTACCAAGGCGTCTTTCAGGGCCTGCATGGCGAAGTCTCCCTGCTGCCATTCGAGGCTTCGATCGTGGAGGATACGCCGCAGCGGGTGTCGCTGCGCGGTGGACCCGGACGTATCGGTCGCCGCTGACCCTGGAAAGGACGATGTCCCTGGAGCAGGGCAAGCCGGCACTTTTCATCAAGGAGCGGCTCAGAAATGAAGCCGACGCTGAATTCGCGATCATGTGGGGTCACCATCCAGCACTAGGCACGCCTTTCCTTGACGAGAACTGCGTTATTCGTACCACAGCAAAGAAGATCGAGGCGATGGCGATCAATCCAAACCCTAATGGCCTGTGAAGCCCGGCGGCGACTACGATTTTCCGATGGTCCCGAATCTGAGGACGGGCAAGCTGGACGATATTACGAAGGTCCTGCCACGCACGGCAAATACTCTGGACGTAGCCTTCATGAAGGAGTTGAAGGAAGGCTGGTTCAGTGTTACCAACGAGAAGCTGGACGTTGAATTGGCGATGGCCTGGGATGCGAAGTTGTTCAAGTACCTGTGGATCTGGGAGGTCTGCGGCGGTCACAGCGGCCATCCCTGGTACGGGCGAACCTACAACTGCGCACTGGAGCCGTTCACAAGCTTTCCTCCGGCGGGAATCCAAACCGCCATCAAGAATGGGACAGCCGTCTTCATGAAGCCATCCGAGATCATCGAGACTGATCTGGTCGCCGTTGTCTACGAGAAAGGTTCAGCGACGCGTGTCAAACGCGATCATTCGATCGAACGCACTGACCCTGTGCTAATCGCAGCAAACAAAGCCCCGCCAGATGCTTTGATCTGACGGGGCCTTTGTTTGACTTGGGGAAGTGGAACGGGGACCCGGGTCAACCAAGACCAAGTTTCACTCAAACGTGATGACTGTGTGCTTACGAATGGAGTCTATTGTCGCAAGGGCAATTTCGAGTGCCTTCTTGCCGTCGGTACCTGTTGATATGGGCTGCTGATCACCCTGAACGCAATGGATGAAGTGGCTGACTTCCTCACGGACCCCGTCGCTACCTTGAAGAAATGTTGTTCGGGCAGCGGCTCGTCGCGCCATAGTATCCGCATTTTATAGGGCTGGTCCAGCTTGCCGGATAGCTGAACAATCCCATGTTCAAAGTGCATGTCCAGGTACTGTGGGTCACGTGTTGCTCCGAGGTACACCCGCCCCCGATGCCACCGATTGCCCCATTCCTAAACCTGGCAACAAGAATGGCGGAATCGGGCAATTTCGTGTTGGGATATACGAAGGTATCCCCTTCCGCATAGAGACTGCGAAAGTCCCCAAAGAAGTACCTCATGACATCAAAGGCATGCACCATGTTCTCGACCACAATGCCTTTGGTGCCTTTCTCGTCGAACTTCCATCCTGAATTATCTACTTTCCACAGGGGATAAGTATACATCGCCCAATACGGGCGTCCCAACCGCTCAGCCGATCCCGGGCATGCGCCATGGCTTTGGCTAAGCGGGCTCGAATCCAATCATCAACTTGACGTTGTTGGTGGCACAGGCCTCGATCATCTTGTCACAGTCGGAAAGAGTATTGGCCATGGGCTTTTCACAAAAAACGTGGATGCGCTTTGCAGCTGCCAACTGGGTCGCACGAAGATGGTAGGCAGGGATTTCAGCAATTACGACGGCATCCATCTCCTGCTGGCCGAACATGTCTTCCAGCTTGTTGAAGACCCGCGCCTGCTGCAACTCTACTTGATGCGCCTTATCCGGAAACCGGTCGTGAACGGCAACCACCTCCACACCGGGCGTTTCCCTCAGCACGTTCAGCAGGATTTGGCCAAAGAAACCGAGACCCACCACACCTACGCGAGAAGCCATTCATTCCTCCTTCGTTCTTCAGTATTTCAAGATCGATTCAGATCTATCGTAAGCCACGAATTATGGTCGGTCATGTCAGTCCTGATGCAACTTGAATGGACTTCTGAGGCGAACTGCCAGGGTCGACGCGGCCTTCCTAAGGCTTCCGGATCAAATCACGACGGCGGTCATGGACTCCATGCTGACAGACCTTCTTTCCAGCAGATTCCCACCCTTCTGAAGGGTCAAGGCCCAGCGTATCGAGTGGGTTCCACTCAGGGCTCACGCGGCCGGCAGGAGCGCACGATAGCCGATGGCATAGTCCAGATATCGCACGAGACGCCTGCAAGGGGCCTGCATTCTCAGGCGTGGGTGCTGCCCCGGGGAAGATTGGCCACATCCAATGCTCTCTCTGGATCGTGGGATCGTACCAACTGGATCTCAAAGCGCGATCGGTCCCCTCGATGGACAGCATGGTAATACTCGACAGGGCGGCCACCCTCTAGGTAACTTATGCTGTTCAACATCACCAAGGGCGCTCCCGACACCACGTGTAGTAATCGCGCCTCCAGTTCCGTGGCGGCCACAGCTTCGATCAGCCGTCTGCCTCGAACAATCAACAAGCCGCACTCAGTCTCGAGGTATTCGTACAGCGACCGGTTGGCCAGATCCATGGCTGCTAGCCCTGGGCACAGCTTGTACGGGATGAAGGTGTTCACCAATTGAATCGGGATGTCTTCAACAAAGCGCAAGCGCTTGAGGTCGATCACCCTCGAACCGACGGGAATTTGGAGATCCCTGGCCACAGCCTCCAGGCAGGGAACGACGCGTTGATGGAGCACTGGGTAGCCGGCCTCCGCCGCTCTCGACCATATCTTGAAAGAACCCTGTCAGCTTCTGGGCAAGGCCTTCATTGATCTTGGGCTCGGCTACATACGTGCCCTTACCCTTGCGGGCAATGAGCAGTCCCGAAATTCCGAGTTCGTGGAAGGCTTGGCGCACCACGGAACGGCTGACCCCATAGGACTTGCACAATTCCGGCTCCGGCGGGATCTTGGTTCCGGGTAACCATATCTTCGCTTCGATCCTGCCCTTGATCAAATCGATCAGTTGCGCGGAGAGGGAATATTGCTCCGAAGATCCATGGCAATGTTATCTGGTCGAGTGCGTTGCGGGACCATTCACTCCTCGGGCACAGACCGAGCAGAAGAGAATAGAATATCGTTATCAATTAATCCTGTACTTACATTGTAGCAGAAGCCTTGGAGAAATCAAGTAGAATTTAGCAGGACCCTAGTTTGGTCACGGGCGATCCAGCGTTGGGAAGACATCGAAGGGACGCCTCTTCGCCAATTGCGGCAAATGATGTGTGAAATCAAAAGGCGCCTCCCGCAGGGACGATTGGAGGGCAAGCGGTACCCCAACTGTTCCGCGAAACGGACGCTCGCACACGATGGTGAACCGAGCCAGTATCGCAGGAGGGAAGAATGACGGCAGCAACTACATTCGGATGGCGCGTTCCGGATTTCCCAGAGGCACAGCAAGACAACGCTTCCAATCGAGCCAGAAAGTTCCGCGATCAGATATTCAACTACCTCGACATCATCCATGGCCATTTCGACACGGCTTGGGCTGGCTACCAACTTCTTCCCGTGGCCCACCGACATGGACCAGTCGCTGGAGACGCTCGAACCCTGGACGCTTGTCACCGTCCTGAAGGCCACTTACTCAAAGATGAAGTTCTGCCCCAGCGTTCTCAACCAGGCCTATCGATCTCCTGCTCTGGTGGCGAAAATGGCCGCGGTGCTGCAACTGCTCTCCTCCGGGCGCCTTATCCTGGGCGTCGGGGCGGGCTGGGAAGAAAAGGAGTACGGCGCGGATGGGTACGATTTTCCGCCAGACAAGGTGCGTCTCGATCAGCTAGAAGAAATTCGGTGCAGATCATCCGTGAGATGTGGACGGAAGATACGCCCACTTTCAGCGGGAAGTACTATTCAATCAATGGCGCCTACTGCTCTCCGTGTCCGGATCCACTCCCGCCGCTGTTGATTGGAAGGATTCGGCCCCAAACGCACGCTGAGAATTGTCGCGAAATACGCTGATTGGTGCAAAATCAACGATTTTGACATTGACTTTTGCAGAAGTAGGCTTGAAACTCTGCGAGAGCACTGTGGGGTCGTTGGCCGCGACTACGATACGATCGTCAAGACCTATATCTGTGATTGTGTGGCGCTGGCGCCCACGCACGAGCGGGCCAAGGCCCTGATGCAATCCAGCTTCTTTTCGCGGTATCAGCCAATGGTCGGCACACCCAATGAGATCGCCCAGCAGCTCCAGGCCTACGCCGACCTCGGGTTCACGCACCTTGTGCTGCGGTTCGCTGATTACCCAGCAGCCGAGGGTGTTGAACTATTCATCAAGGAGGTCCTACCACGTTTTCGGTGAGACCGACTTCAAAATCCCGGAAAGAGGGCCTGAAGCGTCCACAGCACGATCATGCCGCCGAGGATCGTCAGAACCACATTCCTGGTTCGCCAAGCCACCAAGGCCGCGAAAAGGCCGGCGATCAGTTGGGGGTTGGCGAGTGAGATGCGCAGGGAATTCTGGCGCGTAAGGATCTGAGGGACCACCAGCGCCGACAGGACTGAAGCAGGTACAAAGCGCAGCGACCGCGCGAGAAGGGGATGAATTTCGCGATTGCCAAAGACGGCGATGAAGGACAGACGGATCAGGAAGGTACCCAGGGCCAGCCCGAGCATGATCAGCCAGACGGTCACGCTGATCTCCATTCCCAAACGCTGCCAATTAGGATTCCGGCGAGGGCGGCGATCACCAACCCGGTCTTGAAGGGGGCATTCGTTGCCAGGACCGCGCCGACACCAGCGACCAAAGCCGCCGCCCCGGTGTAACGGTCTTTGATCGCCGGTGCGGCCAATGCGAGAAAGGTCAATGGGATCGTGAACTCCAGGGACCAGGTGGCCGGAAGCCGGGCGCCAATGAACAGCCCGATCCCGACGCTGATTTGCCAAGCCGCCCACATGGTCAGGCCCGAGCCCAGATAGTGCAGCCATGCCACTGGCGAAGCGGCATGCGCGGACATATGCGTAATCGATGCAGCATACGCCTGATCGCTGAGCAAATATGCCAGAAGGCCCTTCCTTGAACCAGAGAGGCGTCGAAGCAAAGGCGCCAGCGAGGCGCTATAGATCATGAAGCGCAAATTGATGACCAGAGCGCTGAACAAGACGACGAGGGCAGGTGCGCCGGTATTGATTAGCTGCAAAGCCACAATCAGAGCTGCGCCCGAAAAGACCAAGAGGGACATGACCAGCCCGCTGGCGGGTGGTATGTGAGTTGCCACCACGGCGATTCCGGAGATCAGACCAAATGGGACAACTCCCAGCAGGATTGGCAAGAGCGCTTTGACGCCGGAAAGGAATTCGCTACGCGCACTGGGCATCGACGAGCCCCATCCCCTTTCCCCAAACAAGTCTTGAGCTCCAATTGCGTGCGGCCGGCCCAACAGCGAGGGTCGCGCACGCAATATGCCGTGCGTGCAAAGAGCCAGAACGGGATTGTACCGCACAGACGGTGCCATCGTCCCAGATAGGATATTGACTTTCGCGAGTCGATTTGCTATAATTTCACTGTATGGGCTGGGATTTCAACAGATGAAAAGACCTAGATATGGTCGGGCGCTCTTGCGACCATGAACCTCCGCGGATTGAGCCTCTTCCATATCCGATTGCGCCATGCGGCTTGTCGAATCGCAATTCGACGGGCCGCATTTTGTTTTGGCCCATGCTGAACACTGTGAACCGCGACATGGGTTGCGAGTTTTTGGGGCACTTGCCCCAGTCGACTTCCCAGGGAGGGAACATTGACCAGAACACTTGAATTTGGCTGGCGCATCCCGGATTTCAACGAGGATCTATCGGCAGACAGGCGCGCCCGGGCCATCCGATTCCGGGATCAGATATTCAACTTCATGGATGTCATCCACGGGCACTTTGACACCACATGGGCCGGCGATCACTTCTTTCCATGGGTCGCCGAGCTGGATCAGTCTGCCGACACGCACGAACCCTGGACAATACTGACCTTCCTGATGGCGCGCTGACCCAAAACTGCGGTTTGGCCCGACGGTGCTATGCCAGGTCAACCGGTCCCCCGCCCTGGTGGCCAAGGAGGCGGCGGTCCTGCAGCTGCTTTCCGGAGGTCGTTTGATCCTGGGCATCGGTGCCGGCTGGAAAGAGGATGAATCGCAGGCCTACGGCTACAACTTTCAGCGGGCCAAGGTACGCCTGGACCAACTCGAGGAGACAGCCCAGATCATTCGCAAGATGTGGACCGAGGACTTGCCCACCTTCCACGGAAAGTACTATTCCATCGAAAATGCTTACTGCTCGCCGCGGCCTGATCCGGTGCCGCCCTTGCTAATCGGCGGCTTCGGACCCAAGCGGACACTAAAGATCGTGGCCAAGTACGCCGATTGGAGCAACATCTACGATGCTGATTTGGAGTTCTGCAGGAGCCGGCTTGCGGTACTGCAGGATCATTGTCGGGCGGTCGGCCGGGATTACGAGTCGATCGTCAAGACGTATATCTGCGACTGCGTGGCGTTGGCGCCGACTCACGCACCAGCGGAAGTTATGAAGCAGGCGAGCCTTTTCGCGCCTTATCAGCCCATGGTTGGCACGCCGGACGAAATTGCGGCCGAAATCCAAAACTATGCGGAAATCGGCTTCAGCCATTTCATGCTAAGGTTCGCCGATTACCCAAAGACCGACGGGGTCAAGCTCTTCATCCGCGAGGTCCTGCCCAGGTTCAGGTGAAACAGAGGCCGTAATCGGGCCATGAAGTAAGGAGATCAAATGCGCACGAGTGGATCAATGGAACGGATTTTGCAGAGCGGTATCGTTGCAATCATGCGCGCCAAGAGCTCGGATCAACTCCTGGAGGCTGCAACTGCCGTCTTGGCGGGAGGCGTCGATGCCATCGAGGTCACGATGACCACACCAGGGGCACTGGACGTGGTGCGGGCAGCCACCTCGCGGTTCGGAACAGAGGTCTTGTTCGGGGTCGGATCCGTGCTGGACGGCGCCACTGCCCGCGCGGCCATCCTTGCGGGCGCACAGTTCGTGGTCTGTCCCACCTTCAAAGCGGAGACCATTGAAGTCTGCAAGCGCTATTCGATCCCGGTGGTGCCGGGCGCCTACACCCCGACGGAAATTCTGTCCGCTTGGGAGGCAGGCGCCGATGCGGTCAAGCTTTTTCCGGCAAGTGCCGGCGGCCCCGGCTACGTCAAGGCGCTCAAGGGCCCGCTGCCCCAGATCCGGCTATCTGCGGTCGGAGGGGTGAACATGGAGAATACTGCTGACTTCATCCGCGCCGGCGTGGCCTTTGTAGGAGTAGGTGGGGAACTTGTGAATCAGAAGCTCTTGAGCGAGGGGGACTTCAATGCAATCACGGAGCGCGCACGCGGTTTCCGACTGCAAGTAGACAAGGGCAGAACTGCATAGGATATCGAAATGATTGAGCGGCATGTGACCTTCCACGTACTTCCGAACAAGACGGCCGATTTCGTGAAGCTCTTCGAGGAAGAGTATCGCCCGGCGATGGCAACGATGCCGGGTTTCGAACGAGTTCGATCTGCTTCGCAGCGCCGGGTGAGACGCTTCAATACCAGATGGTGATCCGGTTCGATAGTACAGAAAATGCCGCAAAGTGGCGGTCTTCAGCAGGTCACGAGCAACTCAAGCCGAAACTCAAAGCCATGTACAGCAGCAGTGAGGTGTCGGTCTTTGACGTAATCGCATGAAAAGAAACGCTCCGCCCACTCCCCAGGACACAGACCGCTACAGCATCCGAGTTCTTGATCGGGCGTTTCGCATCCTCGCTCTTCTTTCGGATGGCAAGCCGCGCTCCCTGCAAACGCTCAGCCGTGAGATTGAGCTAAGCACCAGCACGACGTTCCGCCAACTGTCAACACTAGCACATCACCGCTACGTCGAACGCGTACGTGCAGACAAACCAATATACGCTGGGCTTGTCTTGCTTGGAACTCGCGAGCGCCTACTACAAGGGGAACGAGGTGCGTCGCACGCGGCATTGCCCCAACTGGACCGGCTGCGCAACGAAACAAGGGAAACCGTGCACCTGGCAATTCTTGACCAGATGGAAGTCGTTTACATCGAGAAACTTGAAAGCCTCCAACCAATCGGATTGATGGGTTCCCGCGTGGGCGGCCGTTCCCCGGCGTATTGCACGGGCGTCGGCAAGGCATTGCTGGCGTATGTAGCTCCCGACATCGTCAAGCAGCACTTTCAGGGACGAAAGCTCCGCCGGTACACTGAGAACACCATTGCGTCCGTCGGACGTCTCTTGCTCGGAGCTGGCATTGATCCACCGGCAAGGATTTGCGTTCGACCACGGGGAGCATGAACGCGGGGTGTGCTGCGTTGCGGCGCCAATCTTCGACATGAAGGGTGACGCCATAGCAGCGCTAAGCGTCTCGGGACCCGCGAACCGACTGGAGCCGATCGAACAGAATCGCGATATGGTAGAGAGCGCCACAAGGACGGCGCAAAACATCTCGGCCAAGATGGGTTATTCCTCGAATTGACTCGGACATCAGCCAGAGCGAAGGAAGAAGGCAAATCGATGCGAAAAATCATCAACAAGAGAAAGACCCAAGCGGATCCTGTACGTCCTCCAGGGCTTCCGGGATCTCCTCAAGATGTGTAGCCCCTCCTGCGTGGTGGCCAACTTCGCAGGCAGCGCGCGGGCGTGATGCGCAGCGACCTGCGGCCTCTGACCCCAACGAGCCGTTTTGTCGGTCCCACGCTGACGGTGAGACTTGAGCCCGGCAACCAAGTGGATTGCCTGGACGCCCTGGGGGTTGCTGAAGCCGGAGACGTCATCGTTGTGGATGCCGCGGGCGAAACCGAGACTTCGATCTGGGGGGGTCTGATGTCCGGCCTGTGCCAGATGAAAGGGGTCGTCGGCGCCGTCATTGACGGCGCGATGCGGGACACCGACGAGTTGCGCGCGATCTGGGATTCTTCGTTTTTGCCAAAGCAATCGTTCCCCGATCCACGCATTCTCCGTATTCGGGCCGCATGGAGCCCATCGAGATCAATGTGCCGATCCAGTGCGCCGGCGTGATTGTAAATCCGGGCGACCTGATATTGGCTGACGAGATCGGCGTTGTGGTGATTCCTCAGGAGAACGGCGCAGACATTCTCGCAAAGGCTCGCGCGCAAGCAGAAAAAGAAGAGAAGACACGAGCCAGAATTCGTGAAGGCAAGACCGTGGAACAAATCCTGGCCGAATTTGGCAGGATGTAGATCATTGCGGTTCTCAAGGAGGTCCTAGAATGCCCAAGAATGAACGTGCTCGAATTCGACCGACTGCAAAAGAAGATGACTGAAGCGGGCTTGGACGCCCTGGTGTGCCGGCTCTCCGAGAATGTGGTCTATCTCACCGACTACTGGCCACATCATGGCTTCTCGGTTGCCGTACTTGCCCGTGAAGGCAAGCCGCTGTTGTTCCTGCCGGAGGTGGAAACAGAATATGCCAAGCCAGAATGGGCCGACGTGATGCCGTTCGGCTGGGGTTTGCTGAAAGATGGTGATCTCTACGAGAACTACAAGCGCCTCCTGTCCGCAGCGCGTGACCGCCTGGGACTGAAAGGCAAGAAGGTCGGCGTGGAACTGAGTTTTGAGGTGATCGCACCGACCTACCGTATGGCAGAACCGGTCGTCCCATCCGGCCCATGGCGGGCATTGTTGGATGCCGTCTTCGCTGAATCCACTCAGATTGACGCTACGGACTTCCTGCAGAACACCCGGGCGATCAAGACCTCCTATGAACTGAGCAAGCTTCGAATCGCGAACGAGATTGCTGAGATGGGGCTGCTCGACACACTCGGCAAATTGGAGCCGGGAATGACGGAGGCACAAATCGGGGCGATGGTGGAATACAAGATCCGTGCCGATGGGCCGGGGCATAAGGGCGCGCGGTTGGTGCGGTCCGAAGCCGAGGTAGGCGGCGGCGTCGCGGGCACGTTTAAAGGGACGTTGCTTGTGCCCTCGACTGGCTATCGTCTCAAGAAAGGCGATCTGGTCATGATCGAGCTAGCCACGATGGTCGACGGCTATTTCTCTGATCTGACGTACATGGGTGTGGTGGGCGGCAAGCCCGACGAGCGCCAGAAAGAAACATACAACCATCTGTTCGAGGCCCAGCGGGCCGCCACCCTGGAAATGCGGGCCGGCAATGCGTTTGACGCCCCAGACAAGGCCGCTCGCCGAGTGCTGGACGCTGTTGGCCTCGGCAAGTACTTCGTACACATTACCGGGCATGGTGTGGGACTGCGATATCACGAGTTCATTCCGTTCCTGGCGCCCGGAGTTGTCGGGACGCTGGAAGAAGGGATGGTATCGAGCGTCGAGCCCGGAGTGTACATCCCAGACTTCGGAGGCATGCGCATTGAGGACAACGTGGCCGTCGGACCGACAGGCCCGATTTTCCTTCTCCGCCGACCGCGAACAGTGGTAGGCATCCACTACCCTGCCATTTCACGGGCTTGGACGGATACGCGGTCTCCTAGCAAGGCACATCGGATACCTTCTGTTGTCCAAGATGGTATGTATCATCAGTCAAATTGCGGAGGCTGATCATGAAACTCGAAGGAAAAGTGGCGATCGTCGCGGTTGCAGCCAAGGGAATCGGATGGGGCATTGCCAAGATCTTCGTGCAGAGGGTGCCAAGGTCGTGATCGTCGATTGGGATGAAGAAAACGGCGAGAAAACAGCAAAAGGTGTTAAAGCTCCCTGGAGGCGACACCATCTTCGTCAAGTGCGATGTTTCCAATGAGGCGGAGGTGCAGGGGCGATGACCGAACACTCCATGGAGGTCTATGACCGGATTGATATTCTGGTAAACAACGCAGGCGTGGGCGTCTACAAGTCCTTCACCGATGCAACCCTGGCGGACTGGGACCGGGCGCTGAACGTGAATTTGAAAGGGCAAATCTACTGTTCTTCATCTTGGCTGTTCCGCGAGGAATCCGAGAAACAGGGCAAGGGCGCGATCGTGAATATCTCCTCGGTACATGCCTTCCAGACGGTCAACGGCGTAGCGCCCTGCCCGACCTCGAAGGGTGGGGTCTACGCGCTGACGCACGCTATGGCGATCGATCTCGCCCCCACAATCCGTGTCAACGCCATCGCCCCGGGTTGGGTCTACACACCACTGATCCAGAGCATCTTTGACAGCTATGCGGACCCGGCGGCCCAGCGCAAAGAGGTGGAGCGACGCGCTCTCATGAAGCGCATTGGGATCCCGGAGGAAATGGGTTATGCCGCCGCGTTCCTTGCAAGTGACGAGGCAAGCTTCATTACGGGCACGCAATTGTTCGTGGACGGGGGCCTGACCGCCCAACTGAGAGTTGGTAGTCGGATCAGGGTTGCGTATGTCAAGGAGCTTGGGTGTGACCTGATTAGATCGTCCTGCCATTGGGATTCTTGAGTCCTAGGCGGCCCAGTTGACTAACAGCCAATTTGCGCAAGTCGCCGTCACTGCCAGCCGGTGCCGATTTCATCTCCCCCTGGGCTAATGTGAAGTCGCTGCCTGGCAGTCCGGTCAGTACCCAAAACAGGATGGATCCAAGCATGATGACCAATCAACCTCACTATGACATCACTAGCGACAACCTGTCCGCTTTCGCTGGCAAGGGACCGGCGGTTGTAACTTTCGGTAGATCTCTGGTTCGCGATACTCCCAGCGATATCCAGCGCCTTGAACGGACAGGAGCAGTGAATATCTCGCTCGCCGGCAGCGAATACACGCTGGCCGCAATCTGGCGCGGCTTGGAATTCCATCCGCCTATATCACCCGAGTCCCGGACAATCCGTACGGCTGGCTGGTCCGCAATTCGGCGCGCAGCATGGGCGTCAACACCGATTACGTCGTGTAGGCTCCGAACACCGAACCGATCGGGCGGTTTCTATATGAGCTCGGCAAGACGCCGCGCAAGAGTACCGGTTGATACCAGCGCATGTACTCGGCTGCGAGCCGGCTCGGGGCAGGAGACGTGGACTGGAAATCGGCGCTCCGCGATTGCCAGATCCTGCACGTATCCGGCATCAGCTTTGGGCTGTCCTACCACAGCAAGTACGACAGGAATCACCTTTTTGGAGGCCTTCGAAGAAGCAGTTTCGATGAAACCCGCAGGCTTCGCGGTGGGCCTGGACTTCAATTACCGCGGTACGCTGTGGTCCCGAGATCAGTGTCGGTCGATCATGACCCCGCTGATGACCGAGCACGTCGACATCTTGATCACAACCATCGAAGACATGGCATCGATTTATGGCCTGGGTTGAGGGCAGTGGTCGCCCGAGCAGATCGACAAGGGGGAGATGGGACGATTACGGATGAGGATCTGCGCTCATTTATTACAAACGTGCGCAAGATGTTCAAGACAAAGATCGTCGCCGTCACAATCCGCTATCCCGATACGTTCGACAACACCGCTGGGAATCGGCGGCAATGGACGAGCAGATGCATTTTTAAGGTCCCTTGCTGTACGCGGCATGGTGCTCTTAGATCGCCTTGGGGGTGGGGATACTTGGAACGGGGGTTTCTACTACGGTCTGCTCACCAGAGGGTTCGAGGCCGAGGGCCTTGAGAAAGGAGTGTGGTTGGGGATGCGGCGACGAGGTTGAAACAGACCTTGATGTTCGATTACCCATTGTCACCAAAGCGGAAGTTAGCGACTTGATGAAAGAGGATGTCGCGGGCGGTGGGAACGCGTTTCCCGCTGACCCGTTCAAATTTCCGATCCAGCGCATTTTCGGATCTGGAGCGATAGGTTCTGGATCGGATCTCACAATCAATCAGGAGAGAAGAATGAAACACAGGATTGTGCAAGTCTCGGTTTGACGCTCGCGGTTGCCATGCTGGCAGCCTCCCCGCCAGCTGCTCAAGCGCCAGCCGCGCCAGCCGCCGCGGCCCCTGCTGTTGCAGCGCCGAAATCGGACGAGCTCTACATCTTGGTTTCTGCCATCGCAATCTCGAATACTTCAATGCCCTGAAATACGGGTGGAAATGGGCTGGTAACGCCCTGGGTGTCAAGGCGGAGTACGTGGGCCCGGCGGAATAGACGCCAATGCGGAGGCCGCTGCTCTTGATCAGGCCATTGCCAGAAAACCCGCTGGTATTGCGGTGTTTGCCTGGGACCCGGTGCTTCAACCTGGGATCGACAAGGCCATGGACGCCGGTATTCCGGTCCTTACCATTTCCGGCGACTCGCCGAGTTCGAAACGCCTCGCCTTCATCGGTTCTTCCCAAGAACAACTGGGGCTCATCGGCGGCCAGCACGTGGCTGAGGCCATCGGTGGCAAGGGAAAGGTAGCCATCCTGAGCTTGCCGGCACGCAGATGTTCGACGAGCGCGAGCAGGGCTTCCGGGATGCTTTCAAAGCATATCCGGGTATCGAGGTTGTTCAGTCGGCGACACCAAGGCCGACATTGCCATCGCCGTCTCGACTGCCAAGGCTATTTTGCAGAAGTATCCGGACCTGGCCGCTTTCGTCGGCACGGACTCGACTGCTGGCATGGGCGCCACGACCGCAGTGAAGGAAGCCGGTTGGTCGGCAAGGTTCAGACCGTTGCCATGGACCGCAACTCGGACGTATTGCAGGCGATCTCAGATGGCACTCTCACCGCTTCCGTCGCCCAGGATGATGCCGCCATGTCATTCTGGGGCTTGCAGGTGTTGTACAACTACAACCATAACCAAGCCCCACTCACGGTAGACAACAAAGCTGCCAAGGCTAACACCGGCCCATTCCAGCTCTTGATGAATGCGAATTACATCGACAAGAGCAACTTCCAGTACTACCTGGACGCCAACAAGCTCTACGTGCCCTAGGAGCATTTAGCTTTCTGGCGATTGGGGATGCAGCCGTGCCTGCATCCCCAATCCTGTGCCGGAGGACTATGGAAGAAATCCTTAGAACTGACAACGTATCGAAGGAATTCCCGGGGGTCAAGGCCGTCGACAGCGTCTCCTTCGCCCTAATGAAGGGAGAGATCCTGGCGCTGGTCGGCGAAAATGGGGCAGGAAAAAGCACTCTTAGCCAAATTCTAGGGGGTGTCTACAGACCGGACGAAGGCCAAATTCTCCTGGGCGGGGAGCCCGTTGAGTTTTCATCACCAAACTATGCAATCCAGCGTGGTATCAGCATGGTCTTCCAGGAGCTCTCGCTGGTTGGCAACCTCTCTGTCGCCGAGAACCTTTTCGCCAACCGGCAGCCGACTGGCCCCATTGGGAATATCCAATGGGCGCGCTCTACAATGATACGACTGCCTTCCTTCAGCGCTTCGAACTTGACCTGGATCCGCGGCAGCTGGTCAATTACCTACCCATGGGTCAGCAGCAGATCCTCGAGGTTCTCAAGGCCATATCCTCCAATCCGAAGGTCCTGATCCTGGATGAGCCAACCTCAGCGCTGACGAAGTCAGAGACTGCATATCTCTTCACCAATATCCGGAAGTTGCAGCGGGAGGGCATGTCTTTCATCTACATCACCCACAAACTGTCCGAAGTCTTCCAAATTGCGGACCAAGTGATGGTCATCCGCGATGGGAAGTACGTCAGCAAGAAGGTCATTGGCGAGGTGACAAAGTCAGATTTGGTCAGCATGATGGTTGGCCGGGAGATCCGCAACCTTTACGGCTCTTCCGGCAAGGCGAGCCGCGAGGAATATTTCCGTGTCGACGACCTCACACGGGACAGCTTCTTCCGGGATATCACGTTCGGCTTGAGGCGCGGGGAAATAATTGGGTTCGCCGGTCTGATCGGTGCCGGGCGGACGCAAATCGGCCGCTCGATCTTTGGAATCGACCCCTTGATTCTGGGACTATCTTCCTGGACGGAAAAGAGGTACGTTCTCCAACTCCGCTCAGTTCGATTGAGAGCGGGATTGCCTACCTGACCGAAGATCGAAAAGGTCAGGGCCTCTTTCTTGGAATGTCAATCCGTGAGAACATCGTCGCTCCTTCGTTGCGCAAATTTGCGGCGCGGAGCGGCTTTTTGGACGGCCGACGCATTGACCGGTTCGTCCACGAGGCCGTCGTCAGCAACTTCATCGCAACCCCGTCTATCTCCAAGAAGCTCAACAATCTTTCCGGTGGCAACCAGCAAAAGTGCCTGATCGCCATGTGGATGGGAATCAATCCAAAGGTAATCATCTTCGACGAACCAACTCGGGGGGTTGACGTCGGTGCCCGCGCTGACATCTACCAGAAGCTGCGCGATTTCGCGTCTGGCGGAACGGGAGTCATCATGATCTCTTCCGACTTACCGGAACTCATAGGAATGTGCGACCAAATCCTGGTGATACACGACGGACAACTGTCAGGTGAGGTCCAGCGCTCGGATTTCAGCGAAGAACAAAATCATGGCTCTTTCGGCTGGAATTGAATACAAGCCAAGTCCAAATGGCAAGGAGAATTAGCGGGTTATGGCCAATCGAGCTTCGGTAGGCACGCCCAATCGCGGCGCGTTGATCCTGCAGTGGTTAAAGCAACTCGTGGCTTTTCGCGAATTCACGCTTAGCGTCGTCCTGATTGTCATGGGAGCTGCGATGGCCTTCGCATCTCCAGTATTCCTGGATTTGGGTAACCTGCAGGCGATCCTGCTCGCCCTATCCGTCGAGGCAACGATCGCCGTCGGGATGATGGTACTCCTGATCTCGGGCGGATTGGACCTATCCGTCGGTTCCATTCTGGGTTTTACCGGCGTCGTCACAGGCCTGTCACTGCACACGGGCATTCCCACGGTTCCCGCCATCCTGATCGGCTTGCTGGCCCCGCTTGCCGTAGGCCTGATCAACGGGTTGCTGGTGGCCAAGATGAACATCAACGCGTTCATTACAACTCTTGGTATGAGCATTACGATCCGGGGGCTACTTCTGGTAATTGCCCAGGGCCACGCCGTGCTCAACCTGCCTCGCTCGTTTTATGTGATCGGCCAGGGGAGTGTCCTGGGTTTTCAGTATCCGATCTTTGTCATGCTGGCAATTGTTATCATCGGCGATGTCTTGATGCGGAATTCGCGGTTCTTCCGCCAGAACTACTACATTGGCGGGAACGAAAAAGCAGCCCGTTTGTCTGGCATTAACGTTGACTTCGTGAAGATCGTCAACTACTGCATCGTGGCCTTACTGGCAGGCGTGGCCGGCATACTTACCACCGCCCGGTTTGGCACGAGCTCAGTGACCATCGGGACGGGCGTGGAATTCCGCGTGATCACGGCTGCGATCATCGGGGGGGCCAGTCTGAACGGCGGCGAAGGTTCGGTATTTGGCGCCTTCCTTGGGGCGCTATTCATGGGCGTGCTTGCCAACGCCCTAAATCTTCTAGGCGTGGATGTCTATTGGCAGAACTTCATCACCGGCCTGATTCTGATCATTGCGGTACTGTTTGATGTGCTCAATGAGCGCCGCAAGAACCGGCAGTAGCAGAACTTAGGATCGGACGGCGACCACCGATGCACCACGACGAACGACTAGTGACGATCGCTGAAGCGACGCCCGTCGCGTCTCTTCCAGGGGGCACCCTCGGGTAGAGTGGCACGGCCCACGGAACGCGCCGGGCCTAGACCAAGGAAACGACAGAAATGATCGGGGCCTGTTTCGCCAGGCCCTCTTTTCGGAACCGAACGCGAGCGTTTCACAACTCATCTTGACGCACCAGAATCGAGCCCGATGAATAGATCGTAGGGATGGGGCTCCCATCCAAGACTCTGACGAGCCTTCATTTCGGAGGAAGGATTTTGGCCATCGCTGGGCGTGAATACATGGAGCTGCACAGGATCATGGATGCTGGCTCGTTCTGACCCTCGGCAGCACCGGACAGTGCCAGTGACCAAATCATCGACGACCGTCAGGTCACGGGTGTCTGCATCCTCACACAGAATGCGCGGACACTTGCTTTGTTCTCTTGTGGAGCAATGAGGTCCAGTTGCCTACCACGGGACTCGCGTCATTAGCACGCCACCAGGCACCCCAGGCGAACTCCGGGCCAGCCTCTCGCCACGCGTGATTGAGCTGGTGCCGCGGTCCGATGCAGCGCAGCACGATGGGCGTACTGCCGTGAAGTATAAGTTCGCGTACACCTTCTGCCGTACGAGGTTCGCGGGCACTCCCCTAATCTACTCCTTCACCAGACCCTTCGTGAGAATGAGATTGCCATACGGGGCGGTTTCGCTGGTTGCGATCACTGCATACGCCTGTCTGGCACGTTGATAAAACGCAAACCGCTCGACATATTCAAAGTCCGCCAATTTCTCGTACCGTTGGATGGTCTCCCGATACCTGTCCCAGATTGTCGGGCGGGTCGGATCCCCCGGCACGACGGCCATCACAGCCGCCGGCCGCTCCACGAACGCGTCCAGCGGGAAGAGAGGCATGATGGCTTCAAGAAGCTCGTTGCCCCTGTTGCCATCGCTTCTCAGTAGCCGCCGAGCGACGCTCGCGGCCGGGAAATTCCCGTCGGCAAGAACGATCTCGTCGCCGTGACCCATCTCCATGAGCGTCTTAAGCAGATCCGGAGAGATGATTGACGGAATGCCTTTCAACATTGTCTACCTCCTTGGGAAGTCGAGGGCGGTGTATGAATTGGACACGCAATCACATTCCTTTACCGGAACGCCGTCACCAGCGATTTTGCATCTTTCTGCCAGCACTCGGTGCGCAATATCCCGCATGGGTAGCCGCCATTTTGGCGGCCCGACACTGCCGACCGGCGTTCCTGCTCTCATGGCAAGGCTGCTCAGTCGCGTCGGTCCAGCGTCGTATCTGCCCGACGAGCCTTCAGTCGCCGGACGTGAGCTCGCCGACGGGGGCGATTGCCTAGAGGGCCTCAAAAAAGGTCGTCATACTCCACCCGTTCAAACACATCCAAGTGCCCGCCAACCGTTGCGTTGAGGATCCTTCGTCCGTGCGCCTCGAAGATTTCTCTGCCTCGCCGGAAGGCAAGCTCCATGCGTTCCACCATAGGATCATGCCAGCGATATCCCTTCCCAAAATAATCCGGGCTGAAGTGATTCGGGTCGTTTGACCGAGAGAATCCCACTTCCCTCGACCTTCGCGTCGCCTGGTATCCTGTAGGAGTGGTCAAACCCAATCAGATAGATTTCGGCCACACCCATGTAGTATGCGAGCTGCAAGCACACGTAGGCCACGGTGCCACCCACCCAGACCATGCGTGCGGCGTTCCGGCTGAAGTGCGGGAACCTTGGATACGGTCCGTAGTTCATTCGAAGATTGATCCAGACCACGTCGGAGCTGCTCTGAATGCAGTACTTGAGATAGTTCCCGAAGAACTTCGTGGGCCCCACAAGTCGATTGATCTCCTCGGCGCGGTCTTCCGCCACGAATTCATCCTCAACCACATAGTAGGTCGGATAAAAGCCCATCCTAGCATGGTTTAGATAGATGGCATTCACACCAAATGTTGTCTCCCCCTTCAGCAATGTCAGGTCGCACTTGTTTAGACTGGGGCCGTTGCCGATGATGAACGCCCGCTCGCCACGATGCTTACCCTTGAAGTGCACCAAATGCCTTTCGTTGAGAGTGATAGGGACTCCCAGCCCTGCCATGCGATAGCGAAGCGTCGACAACGCCTGGCGGAAATCATCCGTGGCCGACTTCGGGCCAAGCGTATCTGAGTCAATGGCAAGATCACGAAGGCGCCGAGCACCGAACATCAGACCATCTCAACGGTGCCCTGCGCTGTTGCGCATCGGATACATATGATCCCCGCGCAACCAGGGCCATCGGAATGATCGGCACGGCAACGCCTACGAGTGATGTGAAAGTAACTCCTGAAGTTCCACGACAAGAATACCGGCAAGGTGCACAAAGAAGAAAGCATTGGCATGAGTGTCATGAGAGCAGCCGAGGCGCCTCAGCCATTTTATCACGCGGACGGTGCACGATGGCTAGCAGGCCAGTCCATCGCATCGCCGCTCCGTGCATAGCAACCCGCTGGCGCGCTCCCACGCCCATGAAGGTCGTTCGCTGTATCTGTAACTCACGGTCTGGTTCGGAGGCTAAGTTTCTCCCAGCAGATCTGGTGAACTCGACTGGGTCGCAGACGCACTCCAATTGAGGCGCCGAGGACTCGCGATTGGCGATTGGGCGTTGACAACCCCTCCCCCATCTGCTTAACTACTATTGCTGTCCCGAGCAAGTCCCGTTCATGACCCAAACAAATAGCAGAAGAAATCACAACGAGGTGCTCATCAAGTTTCTGGCACCCCACAGACTGAAGCACGCCTTGGAACAGCTGGCGGCCGAGCGCAACATCGCCCTCTCTGCCCTGCTCCGATTGGCGATGTCGGAGTACGTCAGGCGCACGAATCCAACATGATCATTTCCATCGCGAATCAGAAGGGTGGAGTAGCAAAGAGCACCACACCCATCGACGTAAGCCAAGAGATGAAGCAGATCAAAGAGCAGCAAGCCAACTATTCAGCGGCTGCGATCCGCACGCACGCAAGATGACACGCTGCCCAATTGCCGGGCTGGGGGGTCTGAGGATCTCCAGCATGCGCTTCCTCGTGCAGCGAATTGGCGGACGATCTTGCCCGTACGCCCACATACCTGAGAGCGTATGCCGATGGAGGCGGGCCGTGCTTTCCCAAAGGTCACGAGTTCGTTATGGACGCCTGACCAAAACTGCCGAGGGCTTGCTGCTAGGAAAGCGATTGGGCGGCGGAGTCGGGCGGGACATCATGTGGAAGCACTTGGCTCCCTGAGCCAAAGCCAGTGCTTTCAGGCACCAGATCCGGAAGCCCGCCAGCGCAAGCATACAGGCCAACCCCGGGGGCCAGAACCATCCGCGATTGCGATGATCTATGGGCTATCGTAGATTTTGTGCGTTCCAATCCTTCGAAAGAAACAGATCTTCTCCCCGTATCGGAATACTCATAATGAAATGTGAAGCAGATGTTCTGCTTCACATGTCCTTCCCAGATGCCTGCCATTCCCCGCATTGCCTAAATCTTATGGAGCCTATAAAGCTCCACGTTTCCCTGTAAGGCTGCGGCCACAGATCCAAATGCACTATCTACAACTAGCCTGTCAAATTCCAGCAAGCCCTCATAATCCTCCTTGAATTGGGGCGTACGCCGAAACTTCATACATGCTCATTCGCGCAGAGTTCTAAGAAAGTCCTCTATTGTGTCAAACTGCTCAACGTTTCCATTTTGGATATACTCATCAACCTGCTGCTCAGCCGATTGCCACTCGTCGCTCCAAAACCACGTTTGGTCCGAGCCGGACTTCGTCTCCGCCTTCGCGTCAACTACAGAATAGATCTCGTCAATTATCTTCTGTGTGAAATACGACAAATCGAGCCTACTAATCGGTGGCTGAATCCATCCAACTTCACGGTCACGTTGGTCGATATTCACGGTGTTATCCATTTCCATCGGATTCTCCTTTTATCAAATCCTTCGACCCTTTCCTCAACGTACTTGTTCATTCCGATCAGGCGATCAGTGACGTTGATGATGGGGCTTGGCTCCTTGGGTTTGTTCCAGCTAAAAGTAGTCTCAACAAAGATCTTCTTCACGTCATTCAGAAAAAACTCTATCTTTACATCAATTTGTATTGGATCTTCGTCGCCGGGTAGAGCATCCAATACGAACCTGAGCTCCTCCGCCACGGACGGGTTTCCCAAATATGCTCAGCGATTTTGCGGACTGTCCGAGGCGCTTTTCCCAGAGTTCCTTAAAGGCGTGTTCGCTCTCAGTCTCATGCAATTCCCTAATTCCCGCGTCGCACTTTATGATTTGCCAGGCCGGGGAAGACCATGTTGACTGGAAGGCAATAATGGCTGCCTCAGCGTCCTTGTAAAAGCCATCAATTCCCGTTTTCGGCATCTGCGACATTATCCCCAACTGACAAATCGGGGGCTGGGGAGGCGGAGCCATGCCAACAGTGATTTGCAGGGGCGACGGCTCGCTTCTTGCAACGATAATCGCGTTGTTCTGAATGTTCACCCCGGAGAAGTCCAGACCCGCTTTGCGAATCTCGTCCTGAAACGTTAGAGAACTCTGCGGAGAGATCGTGGCCCCAGGAATAAGCAAGAAGTTAATTCTTATGTCCAGCAATTGCCTAGAAAACTTCTTCATTGTTCCCCGTCAGAAAAGATACCTTTGGGCCTTTCTCTTCACCGATCAGCATCGCAGCCGAGCACGTCGACCAGATCCGCTCCATACGGCCCGCCGCCCCTGGCTTCTATTGCTTCAGATTGGACGTCAATTCACCCGAGATTCAACGACGCTATTTGACGAACGTTGCCTCGGACGCGCACGCTCATGTGTGCCAATCAAGATCGCTCTTCTGATACTTGTTGCAAAGCGAGGTGGAAAACCAAGGCACGAACGCCTGCGCCTCGCGTCGTTCTCTTCCTCGTCTTCAAGTATATACCGTGTTCAAGTATACACCACTGTGCCGTGGCAATCCAAAGTGCCATAGTTGTTACCTCGAGGTCGGTGCTGCCACCTGCCGCGGATTCAAATTGCAGTACTTTTGCAGTACAAAAAGCGCCCTCGCGGATCCGGAGGGCGCTTTTGCCGCCAAATGTGGGGCATTTCAAGCATCAAACCCCTGTATTTAGGTGACCGACCAGGGACTTGAACCCTGAACCCACTGATTAAGAGTCCTCGAGGCACAAGTCTACGCCGCATATGCAGACACACGCAGTCTTCGGTGTCCTACATTCGGGGCTGGGAGGTCGTGCATTGTCGACTGTTTCCACTCTTTCCACCGTGATTGCTGTAGGATTGCTGTAGAGGGCTTCCACCGAGCCGCATCATGTCATCGGACTGCAAGGCCTCCAACGGTCGCGCAGATGGGCAGAGGGTCCAGCAGCCCACCAACTGGATTGAGCAGCTCCGACTACAAATCGAGCGGTGGCCTTAGAGTTGCTACGCAATCCTGGTGTGTCTTGAGTATGATCGTCTCTCTCAGGGCCAACGGACACGTCCGGGTGGAAAGCTCGGCCTGGCTCTGCTCCAAAGTCCACAACGTTGGAGAGGCCCGTTGCTGTTTCCTTGTCCCCTATCCGGGTTCCACCAACACCTTGAGCCCCTCGCGCCTTGCCGCGACCGCAAAGGCCTCAGAGGTCTTTTCGAGCGGAAACCGGTGCGTCACGAGCGACCGGACTTCAACAGCACCGCCCAGCACCAGTTGGATCGACCTCGCATACGAGTTCTTCATCCGTCGCACCAACTTGATGGTCAGGCCCTTCCGTCGAGCGACGGAGGCACCGAAGGACGTGCGGTCACTGGACGGGATACCCACCAGGATGACCCTAGCGCCGGGTGCCGCCAACTCGATAGCCGCGTCAACGGCCTCTTGTTCCCCGGCGGCTTCGAATGCTACGTCAACACCGCAGTGGTCGCCTATCGCCGATCTGATCCGTGCAATCTCATCGCGCCCTTCGGCGAGAATTGCGTGCGTGGTGCCGTAGCCTCGGGCCGCTTCGACACGATGAGCAAGCCGATCCACGGCAATCACGGAAATCGCGCCCGACATGCGCGCGAGCTGTATGATCAAGAGTCCAATCGGTCCACAACCAATAACACCCACGGTATCACCCGCATGAATCCGCGCAAGATCCACAGCATGCAGGGCGACCCCAAGCGGTTCCAACATCGCACCCTCAGCAAAGTCCATGGAATCCGGGATCTGGTACAGACATCGAGTTGGCCAAGTCATGAACTCCCGCAGTGCTCCGTCCTGACCGCCATGTCCAGCAAACACAACCTCGGCGCACAGGTTCTGGTTTCCCTTCCTGCACATCTCGCACTGGCCGCAGGGGATGGCAGGATCCACGGCCACGCGCTTCCCTGTATCAGTCGTGCCTGCGAACTCGTGACCAAGGACCAGCGGCGCGGCGAGTTGAGCGTCTCCGATTCCGCCCTCGGTTAGCCAATGCAGATCGGAGCCGCAGATACCCACGCCGCAGACGCGAACTAATGTTTCGCCGGAGGTCATCGCCGGCATTGGCTCGTCATGCAATCGAATGTCCCACGGACCGTGCAAGCGGGCAACTTTCATAGTCACGATAATATGGCGGCCCCGGGGGAGCTACTTAGTATTTGCCATACAGGGGGCCAAAGTTTGCGCAGGCGCGGAAATCGGCTCCCTGGAGATCCATCGCACCAAAAGCGCTCCAGGCACTTGGACGGAAGATTTCGGCATCCGAAACGTTGTGCATAGTCACCGGTATGCGTAGCATCGATGCCAGGGTGATGAGGTCGCCAGCGATGTGCCCATAGCTTACCGCACCGTGATTCGCACCCCAATTTGACATGACCGAATACACATCCTGGAACGGTCCGCTGCCAGTCAACCGGGGGACGAACCAGTGCGTCGGCCACGTAGGATTGGTCCGCTCTATGATGTGATCGCTTACTTCTTGAGGCAGATCAACCGTCCAGCCTTCGGCAAGTTGAAGAACAGGGCCGAGGCCTTTCACCAGATTGAGCCGGTACATCGTAATAGGCATGCCCCCTCGTGTGAGAAAGGTGGAAGAGAAACCTCCGCCTCGGAAATATTCGGTCATGGCTGGATACCATATGGTCGCTCTTAGACAATTCTCGACATCATCCGTTGTGATCTCCCAGAAAGGTTTCATAACAGGCCTACCATCAAGCTCCTGTTGCCCGGTCCCATCCAGTGGAGCTGCACCTGAATTAATCAAGTGGATAATGCCGTTTTCGGCCTCCCCGCTGAGTTTAGTGCCGGTCACCCTCTCCACGGCTGCAGGACTCCAGTAGGTGCGCACATCAGCAAAGATCTGCGGCGTACCGGTAAGCAAGTGGCCGAACAACATGGCAATTCCATTCAGGCTGTCATTCTCCGTTGCGAGAACAAATGCTTCGCGAATACCATTCCAATCGAATGACGAATTAAGTATCGCTTCCGTAAAGTCACCATTCGGGAAATGATCGGTCCAATGACGCTGGCCCTGAAATCCACCAACGATTGCGTTGTGTCCAAGCGCTTCCTCTGCATAGCCTAAGTCTTCCAGACGAGGATTACCGATCATCAAGTCCCGGACAATCATGGTCATCTTGACCACAGTCTCCCAATCTGTGTCCCTTTGCGCCCGACTACGCTGCTTATCTGGCGGGTTAAATTCGCTCCCTTCCTTGCAGTTGGCCTTCGTCCACGCAAGAGCCCTAGAAAACTCCTCCGGGTCGTAAATGCCTTCATCGATCCGACGGGTTATTTCGCTCATGTCAATGGCCTCAACCCGCATGCCAGAGTAGCTTTCAAAGAAAGACTGGTCTACAATCGAACCCGCTATCCCCATGGATGTGCCGCCGATTGATAAATAGGACTGACCACGCATTCTAGCCACTGCCAATCCACTCCGGGCAAAGCGCAGGAGTCTCTCTTGCACATCCCCTGGGATATTGCGGTCTCCTGCGTCCTTCACATCACGCCCATAGATACCGAATGCAGGTAGACCTTTTTGATTATGGGCAGCCAACACGGCCGCGAGATAGACTGCGCCCGGACGTTCAGTACCATTGAATCCCCAGATTGCTTTTGGAATCAGAGGGTCCATGTCCATTGTCTCCGAACCGTAGCACCAACATGGTGTTACGGTGATGGAAACTCCCACTCCCGTACGACTGAATTGCCGGGCTGCCTGCGCCGCTTCGGCCACACCCCCAATACATGTGTCGGCCACCACGCACTCAACCGGATTTCCATTTGGATGACGAAGATTCGCACTTAACAAGGCGGCTACCGATTGCGCCAATCCCATCGTCGTATCTTCCAGGGATTCGCGGACTCCGTTGCGCCGGCCATCGATTACCGGTCGTATCCCTATTCGGGGGAGGTAGGTGTTTTCGCTTTGCCGATCGGTTGTCATGGATTTTCCTTTCAATCGGTTGCTCTGGACCACGCGCTCAAAGCAAATACAACCGGCACTATAGCATCATTTCTCCGGGCAGGCTGTCACAGAGTACTCTGCAGTGACGGCGCTGCGTGCTTTGAATACATCGTGCTGCATGCCGTCATCATCGAAGCCGACGCTCTCTTCGTTTCCCGAAGAATCATGCAAACAAGTCCATGACGTAATGCCGAATAGTACGGACAAAACACGGTATGTAACATGCCGTTTTGAGCGCAGCTCAACACGCACATCCAGGAAGCAGAAGAGATCCATGCAAGAAGCCGGAGAGGTTTGTCGTCCTGTTCGTGCTGGCTGCCGCAAATAGAGCTGCCCGGCTTCCTCTAGATCTGGCAGATACCGTCTATCAAACCATTGCCTCTGCGCCCTGGCTGGCATGGCAGACGTACACACTCGGAGGTAGGCCGCTCTCGGCGTGGTATTCGCGCGCGACGGTTGCGGCAAAGTCTTCGGCTTTGCCGGCATCCACCAGCGCTACGGCACAACCGCCGAAGCCGCCCCGGTCATGCGCGCCCCGTAACAGCCCGACTGACGGCGCGCAACAGTTACCATGATGTTCAAGGCCTCATTGCTGATCTCGAAATCGTCGCGCATACTAGCGTGACTGGCATCCAATAATAGGCCCAATTCCACCACGTTTCCGGCGCGCATCGCTTTGATAGCATCCAGCACACGCTGGTTTTCAGTGACTATATGCCGAGCCCGTCGATAGACAACCTTGTCCAGGCCCTGGCCGTTTTCCAGCAGCTCCTGCGGACTTACATCTCGCAAGGCCTTCACACCGAAGTGACGCGCGGCCGTCTGGCACTGCGCAAAGCGCTCGTTGTAGCCGGAGTCGACATTGCCACGCCGGGTCGCGGTATCCAGGACTACCACTGCCACACCGTCGGGCAAACGTATGTTCTCGTAGGCCAACGAACGGCAATCCAGGAACAGAGCGTGTCCTGCCCGGCACGCAGCCGAGGCCATCTGATCCATAATGCCTGTACTGACGCCTATCCAGCTGTTCTCTGCCTTGCGCCCAGCCTGAGCCATGGACACCGGATCCCAGTCGAAGCCGGAAACCTGCGCAAATGCGCAGGCAGCCGCCATCTCAATTGCTGCTGAAGATGACAGCCCTGCCCCAACCGGCACTTCGCCCGACATCACGCCTTCCCACCCCTGCAACTCATATCCCGCCTCGCCCAAAGCCCAGGCCACACCTTTCAAATACTCGTACCAATCCCGGCCGCCTTTTTGTAGATCTTCCAGAGAAAACTCGCCAGTTGTTTCCATCTGCAGGGAAGAAATCAGTACCCGTCGATCGCCACGTGGGCTTAGGGCAATCCAGACTGCGCGGTCAATGGCCATGGGTAACACGAAGCCATCATTGTAGTCAGTATGCTCGCCGATCAAATTGACGCGGCCCGGTGCACGCACGATCAACTCTGCTGGACGGCCAAAACGCTTGATAAATACTTCCTGAACGAGTTCCCGCGCTTTCATTCTCTGCTGCTCCGAGATCAATTCAAGCCTTTCGAGGCTTCGTGAGATGTATCAAATCAACCGCTGGGGTGCATAGAGTTCGGTTCGAAAGTCAAGTGCACCGTGAGCATTTCCATTTCACATCTCGATCGGGGCTAGACCGAAATCTTCTAGATATGGATTCAAAGCGGCAATGAGCGGTTTTTCCTCGTTGGGCAACTCGACGTCGGGGATCATCCGCCACTTTTCGAGATGTTCAGTTGCTCCGTTGGGGTCTAGTTTGACCATGGGGCCAAGGCTCTCGACTTCGAGAAAACCCGGCATAGTGAAAAATTCACAATTGCAGCCCATGTCAGGATATGCTCCTCCCGGAACAAGCGGGATGGCCTTGAGAAACAGGTCCCGCCCCAGTTGGTAGGCGGCCCATCCCTTAGTGTTGTAAACCCCGAACTTCTGCTTGCAGTTGACCTGCGGGTCTTCCCGCATCTGAATCAGACGGTCTCCCCATACGAAACGAGGATCGTCCATCCGGGTGAAGTGCCAGAGTACCAGCGGGCGGGCAGGTGTGAGAACATCAGGGTGGGGAATAAAGTCCTCCTGTGGAACCAGCAACCTGCCACCGGCGGCCATGACGCTCAGGGCCCGGGCGCGACTTCGATGGCCCATGGGTTGCGATTAATTAGCCGGTGTGTGAGGTAAACGGTCCCGTCCTTTATGCTGATCTCGATTTCCTTCTAAATCCCCGTTTCAGGTTCGGTCTTCTGCACCAGCGTCAGAACATCGTCTTTCCAGGTGTGTCCAACGGGTTCGAAATCGAGAGCATAGGTACGCGGAAAGACCTCCGGCGCGTGCCAAAGGCGGTGACCGCCAAAGCTGGCCCACTCGGTGCCGGAGGTCTTGCCCATCTGATCGTCAAATTCCTTAAGAGATTTCGACGACCAAGACCACCAAAGCGGATAACTCGGGGGCCAACGTCGAGGGTAATAACCAGTTCAATGCCGTCACCCGCCATTTTCAGGCAGTTCATCCAGCCGCCATAAGGGATCGTTTCCAGCCGTGCCACGACTATTTGACCTCCTCATCGAAGACGACTGCCACCTTCCCACATTTTCCACTTGCCATGAGAGAATAGGCATCCGCAGCCTTGTCGAGGGTGAAGCGATTTGTGATGAGGACTTCGGGGTGGATGCCCCAGCGAACGATACGTTCGACCAGCTCTTCCATGCGCCAGATGTTGGTGACCCATGAGCCATAAATGGTCTTCTGATCGTGGATGATATCCGGCGAGGGCTGGAAGCTGACAGAGCCGCCTTCCCCAAGAAAACAAATCTTGCCCCACTTCCGCGTAGCCTGGATGCAGGTTAACCGCGCTTGATCGTTGGCTGAACAGTCAACGGCCTTTTCGACACCGTCCCCACCGGTTAGAGCGCGTACTCGGGCAACATTGTCAGGACCTGAGACAAGCACCTCATCGCAGAGTTTGAGTTTGGTCGCGAGTTCGAGGCGTTCGGGAACGACGTCAGTGCCGATGATCGTTTGCGCGCCTAAGGCCTTCGCCAACATGGCCGTCGCCAGGCCGACCGGGCCAAGGCCCGTCACAAGAACCGCATCATTGCCATTGATTCCAATTCTCTCTAGACCCTCGTAGACTGTGCCAAATCCGCAGGCAACCTGGGCGCCGTCAGCGAAGGTAAGCGAATCGGGAAGAAGCACCAAGTCCTTTTCTTCAGCCAGAATGTAGTCGGCCATGCCCCCATCACGCTGCCAACCATAAGCCCGGCGAAAAGGGCTGGTGCAAGAAATCATGTAGCCGCGGCGGCAGTCGTTGCACACACCGCAACCCGAAATGTGATAGACAATGACCCGGTCACCCTCCTTGAAACGGCGGCAGCCGGGTCCCTCCGCAACAATCTGTCCACAAGGCTCATGTCCAGCGATCATCCCGGGCTGATAGCCTTCGGGACCTTTGCCAAGATGCTCGTGGTATATCGCACGAATATCCGATCCGCAGATAGTCGATGCTTTGGTTCGTAGAAGGACCTCCCCATGACCCGGCGCAGGGACATCGAACTGCTTGAGCTCAACAGTGCTATTTCCGGGCAGAATCGCGCCGGTCATCTTGGTTGGAATTGCAGACATGCAAACCTCCTTACAATCATCCTTTGGATTCACATGCGTAGCCGGTCTCACCCATTGGAGCCAACTCTCATTCATTGCAGACTGTGTCCCCTTATGATTCAATTTCCCCGTCCAGATCCCACAGATCCCGCCAATCTTTTGCGCTCTCCCACAAGAAGACCTGCCCTTTGATCAGGCGGTTATTCTTGTCAATGCCCGCAATCTGCTGCATTTCCTCCAAAGTCAACGGATCAACCGTGGCCGCCTGTAGATTGCTAAGATATTCCTTCGGGTAGATTGAGAATGGAATTGGCACCTGTCCACGTTGCACCGCCCATTTAACACATATTACCGCCGGGTGGACATTCAATCTCTTGGCAATGTTGGTGATTACGGGGTCTTCAATGTCGACAGTGTCATCCGGGGCCGTATCCCGATCCGGGCGGGTAGGGGAACCGATGGGTGCAAAACCAATCGGCACCACGTCGTTGTCCAAGCAATACTGAAAGAATTCGGGCTGCTGAAAATGCGGATGTAATTCCATCTCATTCGCGGCCGGCTTAATCCTTGCATCCCCTAGCAACAGCTTCAATTTTGGGATGGTCATATTCGAAGTTCCGATATGTCGAACCAGGCCCATGTACACCAGCTGTTCCATCTGCCGCCACGTTTTCATGAAGTCCGAATGGATATAGGGTATGGCGTGTGGGTCACGGGCATTTACATCTACACCCGGGGCATGATGGTTCGGAAACGGCCAATGAACCAGATAGAGATCAAGATACCTTTAATTGCAGATGCTCAAGAGTCTGCTTGCAGGCAGGGATCACAGACTCTTCACTATGTTTGTCATTCCACAACTTCGACGTGATCCACAGTTCTTCGCGTCTTATGCCACGGCTCATCGCCTTCCGGAGCGATACGCCGATTTCCTTCTCATTTCCATAGACGGCTGCGCAATCAAAGTGGCGATAGCCGATCTCCGTGGCACCCAGAACCGCGTCCGCGATTTGACCAGCAGAAAAACGATCAGACCCGAAAGTTCCCAATCCCACTGCCGGCATCTTTGCGCCCGTGTAAAGCCCCCTTTGCGGCACCAAACCAGGATCTATCTTTTCTGTTGACACATCCATCGATGCTCTCCTGCACTCGCCGCAGTTCCTCATTCTTATCCGGCGGGGTCGCACGTATTGTTGAGCAACGCAACTCTTCTCACGGGCATGTTCCTGATCGGAAGAATACCGGCGCGGTGCCCGATCCTGGATTCCGGCGACTGCCTTCATTCATGATGCGCCCGCCAGCGCAGGCCCATTCTTGCGTCGCCCATGACAATACAGCCCTTCACGGGTTTCACTACTTGTGAGGGCGGACGGTCCGCGCTTGCGGACCGTCCGCCTTGAACTCCTGTCAGGTTAGGCTAGTAGAGCACGTTCTTCGCGTCCTGAGAGTCGATGTTGTCCTTGGTCACCATGAGGAATCCGGTGTCCACGTAGGGGTCAATCGTCTTCCCAGCGAAGGCAACGTCATAAGCACTCTTGACGCCCAAGTAACCCATGTTGTAGGAACTCTGAACAGCAATCGCGTTGAGAGTGCCGTCCTTGACCATGTCAGCCAAGACACTGTTGCCATCGAAACCAATCGCAACGAGCTTTCCTGAGAGTCCAGCTTGCTGGATTGCTTTGCCCATGCCAATAGCGGTCGGTTCGTTCGCGCCGAAGATACCGACCAGGTCCGGGTTGGCGGAAGCACGTTGGTGGTCTGGTTGAGGGCGGTGGGCATGTCAGCGTTGGAATATTGGGTTGTCCAAAAGGGTGAACTTCGAGTTCGCCTTAATGTAGTCCTTGAATCCGCCGACGCGCCCGATCTCGGACCCGACGCCAGCTACGTAGGACATCACTTGCGATTTTGCCGTCGGTGATTCCCTTTGCCGCGAGAGCATCGATCAACGCCTTCGCGCAGGCCTCACCCGCTGCCTTGTTGTCGGTTGCGAGGAACGACACATATTGGGACGGGTCACCGTCGAGTAGCGAGTCGATAATGATGACCGGGATGCCGGCTGCCTTTGCATCCTCGACGGCTCGGAGGGCCGTTACGTCCGAGGGGGCAAGGACGATGGCCTTGACACCGCGGTCGATAGCGCTCTCGACGATGTTGATTTCCTCGTTGATATTGCTCTCAGACTGAGCACCGAGGAAGGTGACTGTGAGCTTCGGGGTTTGGGCCTGAAGTTCCGTCTGGGCATCGAAGGCTCCCGTCTGCACATTCTGCCAGAAGCTGGAGTTACCGGTCTTGACGATGACCGCAATCTCCCCGCCCTCTTCTGTCGCGGGCTGCGGGACAGCGGTAACTTCGACGACCTTCGTAACCTCGACCGTCTTCTCAATGACCTGCGGTGTTGCCGGAGTGGCACACCCTGCTAAGACTAGAGAAACGGCCATGATGAGGCTTGCCAAAGCGAACAGTTTCGTTTTCATTGTGTATCTTCTCCTTTTGTTAGTTGATTGAACAGGTCATAGTATTCTGAACGGTGGTCTATCGTGCGATGTAGACACCTCCTCTCCGAACTGGATCAAATCAAAATAAGACTTGCCATTTCTCGATGTTTCATTTCTCACTTTTGGCGACCTTTGAGCTGGTCAACCGTCACGGCGCCAATCACCACGAGGCCGATAACGATCGTTTGCATGAAGTAATTCGCGCCTTGCATGGTGAGGCCCACTGTCAGTATTCCGATGATAAAAGATCCGATCACTGTTCCGCTTACGGTGCCTACACCGCCCATAAGGCTTGTGCCGCCAATGACGGCGGCAGCAATTGCGTTCATCTCATAGCCAGTTGCACTGTTGGGTTGGGACGTGGTCATCCGTGAGGCCAGGATGATGCCGACCAGGGCAGCAAGCAAGCCGGAAACAATGTAGGTGATGTTCTTGACCCGATTGACATTGATCCCGGCCCGTCGCGCTGCCTCTTCATTTGAACCCACGGCATAGGTGTACCTGCCGACTTGTGTTGTACTTGAGGATGAAGGAACAGATGATAGCCACCGCGATCATGACGAGCACCGGGTAGGATATGCCCGGAAATTGTGGCCCGGTCCCGAAGATGGTGCCATTGCCCAACTCGCCGAAAGTTTCCGGTGCCGGCCATGCGTTGGCGTTCGTAATGGTGAGAGCAACCCCGCGGGCAACCATCAGCATGCCAAGCGTTGCAATAAACGGAGGCAACTTCATTTTGGTAATCATCAGCCCATTTAGGAAACCACAGAAACCACCGACGAGCAATCCAATGATCATGCTGAGCCAAATTGGGATTCCGGCAATGGCGGCCATGACAGCGATCGTGCCGGAAAGGGCAACGACCGATCCGATGGAGAGATCGATACCGGCCGTGAGAATCGCGAAGGTCTCACCGATACCCATGATGGTTATCGCGCTCGTCTGCAGCGCCAGGGAGAGAACACTCCGCATGGTGAAGAAATTCTTGGCCGTGATTGAGAAAACAATAAACAACGCAGCGATCGCGATGTAGCGAAAGAGCGCACCAACAGCCAGACCTCGTTTTGCAGATATTTGCGTGGTCCCAGATGAATTCATCCTTACTGATGTGTTCGGTTGTCATCTCGGGCATGGTTGTTCATTCCTTTTGTTGAGTTTTCGGCCGGACACCGGTGCGTCCTCTCTCGTTAGAAGTAACAAGTCCGGCAGCATAGTTGAGTACTTCATCCGGCGCCGTTTCGACGCTGGTGAGCGTTGCCGCCAGGCTTCCCGCGTGGAGAACCAGGAGGCGATCCATCAAGCCCAACTGTCTCCGGCAGATCGGAAGAGAGCGTGATCATATCCCTGCCTTCAGGCGCCATCAGTCAACTGCTACCTCGGGAAAGTCATTACGGGCACCAACTATATACGCCACCACCCGCTCATGGAACTCGTGGATGTCACCCGCGACGGGGTAGTCACAGACTTTGCGCCCGTGACGCAGCACGATCATTCGGTCGCTTACCTGGTAGATATCTTCCAGACGGTGGCTAATGATGATGATCGAACGGCCCTGCGCCTTGAGCTCCCGCACCAAATCGAGCACCTTGCCAATGGCCGCCACACTCAGGGCCGCGGTGGGCTCGTCCATGATGATGACTTTGGCGTCGAAAGCCGTCGCGCGGGCAATGGCCACGGTCTGGCGTTGACCTCCAGACAGACTGTCCACGTCCAAGTGCACGGAGGAGATGTCAATCTTGAGACGATCCAGAAGGCGTTGCGTCTCTTGTTCCATGTGACGCCGGTTCATCACACCGATCTGGCCCAGTCGTCGTGACATCACTTCACGGCCCAGGAACACGTTGGCGGCCACGTTGAGTTTGTTGACAAGGGCCAGGTCCTGATACACCATTTCGATACCCAGCTGTCGCGCATGCAAAGGATCACCGATATGTGCTTTCTCACCCTTGATGAAGATCTCTCCTTCATCAGGGATGTAGGCCCCGCTGAAATCTTCATCAGAGTGGATTTGCCGGCGGCGTTGTCGCCTACCAACCCCAATACTTCGCTGTCATGCAGCACCAGATCCACCCCGCGTAGCGCGCGGACGGCAGCGAAGCTCTTCATGATGTTCCGCATTTCCACAACGGGGGTGGCCTCAGTTGCAGGTTTCATCGCATTTCCTTGAGCCTAGAGTAAGAAGCCGTTTTCATTGACAAGGCAGTGAACATCTGCATTCCTGCACGAAGTGCATTTGTTGCGGCTATGAATGGGCTCTCATTCTGTTACTTCATTCCGGCAGATCCAAAGTACAGATAATGAAAATGTATGGTAGCGTTACCACAAATGGACGAAAAAAACGTGGCCTAGGTATCAATTGCTGCTCCTTCTTCGTCCGGTGGATCCACGCTCTATGATTTCGCTAGGTAGAATGAGTTCTTGATATTTGTCAGAACGACCACCTGAGATGCGCTTCAGCAATAGCTCAGTCGCCAATCGACCCATTTCGTACGCGGGCTGTACCGCTGCGGTAAAAAAGGGGTTCACAAGCATTGCTTCGGGAAAATCATCGAAACCAACAACCGACACATCGTCAGGGACATTCAAGTCCAATTCGCGCAACGCTTTCATGATCCCAAGCATGATGAAGTTGTTGGCACCAAATATGGCCGTCGGCTGCGGTGACTCCTGCATGGCCTGTCTGGTACATTCGTAAGCACTCTGCTGATTGAATTCCCCGTAATAGACAAGTTCGTTTTCAACCAGGCCCGCTTCGACGAGAGCCTGGTGGTATCCCGTCACGCGATCAACTGCCGTAGAAACCTTCTTGGGGCCGGTAATCATTGCAATCCGTTGGTGCCCCAAGCCGATCAGCAATCTTGTCAAACGATTGGCGGCGTTCTCCGAATCGGATCGAACAAAATCGGTCGTTACCCCCGCAACCCGACGGTCGAGTACCACGACAGCTATATCATTTGAAGCCAGGAATTTGATAGTCTTGCTGTTCCCGCAAGCGGGCACCAGAAGCACGCCATCCACGCGCCTCTGCGCTAGAATGTTGGCGTATTTTTCTTCCTTGGTTTCGGACTTATCGGTATTGCAGTAAACAACCGCATAATTGGAATCACCGGCAACATCCTCAGCCCCTCTAGCCACCAGCGTGAAGTACGGATTCGTAATATCTGTGACGACCAAGGCCAGGGTATTCGTCCTCTTGGAACGAAGGCCGCGTGCGTAGTGAATTTGGAACATAGCCTATTTCTTTGACGGTGGTTTCGACACGTTGTCGAGTTGCTTCGCTGATATAACCCGAGTTATTTATTACCCGGGATACGGTGATTGCTGCAACACCTGCTCGCTTGGCTACATCGTGTAGAGTAGGCAATGAAATGTCCCGATGCCGAGTGCTCGTATGGTATCGTTGTCAGGATTACGTTACCATATTAGTGCGTTTTGTCACAGCTGTCAAGGGGCCGAAGTATTTCACTTTAATATGCCACGCTCCGCGAGAAACTCAGAAGATGCGACAAGCGTCCCCCGACACGGCAATGCGGTTTGGACTGGTGGTTTCAGGATCCGGGACCCCCGCCGAGCCCGGCCAGAAGAGTGCCTCGTCACTACCGGTGCGGCAGGACGTAGCTGCTCACGCAGAAGCCGGCTGGGGCTGGCCGGCGATCGCGGTCCACTCCCCTTGTGGACACCATCTTCGCGCAGGCACATCCAAACGCCGCGTTGGCGATACAATCTCGGAGGAACACAACGTAGAACGATGGCGAGGCACCTTGTGCCGGCACGTGAGATTTTCCACGCCCGCAGCGTTGCTTTCGACTTGCTTCTAGGTACTATGGAGGCGGCCAATTAGAAGGGAGCAGATTCATGATCAGTGCAAGGCAGCCTTCCCGAGACCCTCTCCCTGGAGGATGCAAACCGCATGAGCGCGGGTCCATCATTCCTCGCGATTGATCTTGGAGCCGAGAGTGGGCGGGCGATCCTGGGGACGCTGCGGGATGATCAACTGGAGCTATCCGAGATACATCGGTTTACCAACAGGCCCGCTCGTCTGCCTGACGGCCTGCACTGGGATGCCCTGCAGCTGTGGTCGGAGATCAAGACCGCCATTGGGCTGGGTGCGCACAGCGGGCACGATTTAACGGGAATTGGCATTGACACTTGGGGCGTAGACTTCGGGCTACTTGATCAACTGGGCGGCTTGATTAACAACCCGTACCACTATCGGGATGATCGGACAGAAGGCATGTTGGCCGAGGCGTTCGGTCGCATCCCACGCGAACGCATCTTCCGAATGACTGGCAACCAATTCATGCCGATCAACACTTTGTATCAGTTGCTGGCCATGGTCTTGAACAAGTCCCCCCAACTGGATATGGCCCAAACGCTTCTGATGATGCCCGATTTGTTCAACTACTGGCTCACCAGGCGGGTCGCCTCGGAGTTCACGATTGCGACGACTACCCAATGCCATGATCCTCAAGCCGAAGATTGGGCTTGGACCCTCATGGCGGAGCTGGGCATCCCGACCCGTATTTTTCATCAAATCATCAGACCTGGTACACTGCTCGCGAAACTGGTTCCAGAAGTGGCTGACGAGCTTGGTATTGCACCCGTGGCAGTCGTTGTGCCTGCCTGCCACGATACGGGCTCTGCCGTTGCCGCCGTACCTGCGGAGACCACGGACTTTGCTTGGATCAGCTCAGGAACATGGTCGATCATGGGTACTAACGTGCGGGAAGCGGTGCTTAGCCCGCAAGCCCTTGCGTACAACTTCACCAACGAAGGCGGCGTGTTCGATACCTGGCGCCTATCCAGAAACCTCACCGGCTTGTGGATCGTCCAGGAGTGCCGGCGCGGTGGGCACGCCAGGGCGAAGATATGTCCTACGACGAGCTAACGCGCCACGCCTCCAGCGCGGACGCTTTCGCTGCCTTCATCGACCCCGATGACGACTTATTCTCAAAGCCGGGCGAGATGCCCACAAAGATCAGGGCCTATTGCAACCGGACCAACCAGCGGACTCCAGACAGCCACGGCGCGATCCTGCGCTGCGCCTTGGAGAGTTTGGCACTCAAATATCGCTGGGTTCTGGAACGCTTGGAGGAGATCGGCGGCCGGCACCTGGATGCCATTCACATCGTTGGGGGAGGGTCTAGGAACAGCTTATTGAACCAATTCACCGCGAATGCCACGCAACGGCCAATTGCGGCGGGCCCCATAGAGGCTACCGCAATTGGAAATATCCTAATGCAGGCCGTTGGCTTGGGCGAGATCAGCTCATCCGGCGAGGCGCGCTCCATCGTCCGGAGGTCGTTTGGTCCTGAGCTATACGAGCCAAAAGAGAAGGCCGCCTGGGATGATGCGTACGGCCGCTTCTTGCAGGTGGTTGGATACTCGTTGGTCTGATCAAAGAGGATCGCATGAATGGTTGGTGTGGAAAGATCTTGCGAGTTGATCTCAGTCTGAATCGGATCCATTTTGAGAATTCTCGAGCCTGCTTTGCTCCAGCAGTTCTTGGGTGGGCGAGGCCTTGGAGTTTACTTTCTCTTCACCGAAATCTCTCCGGATATCGATCCTCTGTCGGCGGACAATTTTCTGGCCTTTTGCACCGGACCCCTAACCGGGACCCATGTGCCCACGGGCGGGCGCTCGAGCCTGACTACGCTATCGCCGCTGACACACACAGTGTTCGACTGCAATAGCGGCTCGCAGTTCGGCGTCCGATTGAAGTGGGCAGGTTTCGACGCCTTGATTATTGAAGGCGCAGCCTCGGAGCCGGTTTGGCTGGACGTGAGCGCGGCCGGCTGCGCGATCCACCCCGCGGCGGATTTATGGGGTTTAGATATACCGGACGTCATATCTAGGCTGGAGTGCAAAGACGCAGCCATCGTGTGCATCGGACCGGCCGGCGAGCACCGCGCGCTTGTCGCATCCATTATGGATGACGAGGGCCATGCCTACGGACGGGGCGGCGCAGGTGCCGTAATGGGCAGCAAGAATGTCAAGGCCATTTGCGCTCACGGTGGGGGTCCTGTGCCGATTGCCGACGCGGAGACGCTCAAGTTTGTGGACTACGAGACGCGCAAATGGTTGAATGCCTCCCCTCGGACGTCACAGGGTTTGCCGGAATTTGGCACATCCGTGCTCGTGAATCTCTACAAATTGGTACGGCGTTCTTCCCACCCGCAATTTTCAAGAGGGGGAGTTTGAAGGAGCATCCGCCGTTTCCGGCGAGGAGTTCCGCGATACGCATCTGGTGAAGCGCGGCGCCTGCTGGGGCTGCCCCATAGCGTGCAAGCGGAAGACACACACTTTGGAGCAAGAAGGCGAAGGCCCTGAATACGAAACTATCTATGCCTTGGGCTCGAACTTGGGCATTGATGATTTCGCGGCCGTCATTGAAGCCAACTACTTGTGCAACCGCCTCGGACTGGACACGATTTCCATAGGGGCCACGATATCCTGTGCCATGGAATTGGCCGAACGCGGCTTGCTGGACGGTGACTTGCGCTTCGGCCGCGCCGACTTGCTACGACAGGCGATCGAGGATACAGCTTACCGTCGCGGCCTTGGCGATGACCTGGCTGAAGGCTCGCGGCACTTGGCGGAAAAATACGGCGCCCCCGAACTGGCAATGCAGGTCAAAGGCCTGGAGCTACCTGGCTATGATCCGCGCTGGCATGCAGGGGCAGGGATTGCTCTACGCAACCTCCAATCGTGGCGCGTGCCACCTGCGAGGGAACATGCTCGGGCCCGAGTTGCTGGGAGTTCCAAAGATGGTTGATCGCCATTCTTATCGCGGCAAGGCCGGACTGGAGATCGTCCTGCAGCATAGTGGCGCCGTCATCGACTCGATCGGCATGTGCAAGTTCGCCGCATTTGCCGTTGGCGACGAATTCTTCGCCCGCTTGCTCTCTGCCGCGACGGGCGTGCCCTACGAAGTACAGGATATGCTCATGGCAGGCGAGCGCATCTGGAATCTCGAGCGGCTGTACAACCTGCGCGCCGGCTTCACACGGATGGATGATACGCTGCCTCCACGTTTTCTGAACAAACCTCTGGAGAAAGGCGGCAGCCGTGGTCAGGTTGTCCATCTGGATGAAATGCTGGAGGAGTACTACCGGTTCCGGGGCTGGACACAGCAGGGAGTGCCCACCGCCGCGAAGCTCCAGGCTCTAGGGCTCGACGGATTAGCGGCCCAATACCCGCAGGAGGCCACCCATGCTTGAACAATTCCAGATCTTTGGCCGCGATCTCTTCCTGAGAGGCCTTACGTCCTCGCATGGTGGAAATATGAGCGTGCGGCTGGGCGATCGTGTCCTTATCACCCGAACGGGCTCCATGTTGGGCCATTTGGAGGAACAAGACCTCATCGAAACCAGCCTAGAGGATCTGGACAGCAGCGTCATGCTGGCATCTAGTGAATTGGTCGTCCACCGTGCGATTTACAAGAATACATCTGCGCTGGCAATCGTGCATGTGCACCCGCCTCATGCCATTGCCCTGTCCATGATCGAACAGGATGAAATCATCCCGATCGACAACGAGGGTTCCTACGTATTCCATAAGATTCCTATCATCCAGACGGAGTTGACGACGGGATCAAAGGAAGTCGCCAAGTTGGCTTCGGCCCGGCTGCGCGACTACAAGCTGATCATGTTGCGCGGCCACGGCTGCTTCTCGATCGGCGCAGTCTTGGAGGAGGCATATCAGTGGTGCTCCAGCCTGGAAGAGGCCTGCCGGGTCCTATGCTACACACGGTGGCTGCAGAATGGACTCATGACAGGATCGTCCAAGGTGCAAAATCTCGAATACCGCAAGCATGCCGGAGACTACGAGAAGTGGTGATCTCAATCGAGTAGCCTTCACGGCAAGCCCTTACAGCAGGCGAGACCGGCGGTCTCGTTGACGAGGCAGAGTAGCTCCTAGGGTTAGGTACGGCGCCAGCATTGTCGGAAACGTCGCTCGGACTGGACTTTTCATTGCCCCTACCTGTTCAAGTCCGGCGGTCAAGAGCCCTGAGGGCGCGGAACAATCGCTTCACGTTTATTCGGGTAGCTGTCAGGTAGGTGTCAAAATGAGAGCCCTCGCACCATCGAGGGCTCTTTTGCCATCATATGTGGGGGTTTTCGAGCATCAAACCCCCGTATTTAGGTGACCGACCAGGGACTTGAACCCTGAACCCACTGATTAAGAGTTCATAAAACAGATGTTCTATACGTACATGTGGCTTCATCGTGTCCACGGAGTCCACATCTGGGGGCAAAATCGAGCATTATGTGCATGTTTTCCATGCTCTCCATTCCGGTAGCTGTAAAGTAGCTGTAGATAAATGCGGCTTTGAAGCCCCGCCCTACTCACGGCGAGGACGTTTGCCCGAGTACGGCCTGCTGTATAATTGACGGATCCCGCAGTGACTTCCGCCGATATCGCGAACCAAGTGGAGGGCAACCAGGGTGGAACATGATCGGACGCGGTCCACCGGCATCAACTCGGAACCACTTCGATGGTTGGTTAACAGTTGGGCAAGTCGCGCCGCGGTCTTCGCCGCAATCTATTTGTGCGTCAACATTACGTATCAGCAGGGATATCTGGCGTTCTTAGGCATCCAATTCGGACTATTCTCAATTACCAAAACGCTGCCCGTATTCGACAATTTCATTATGGTGGCGTACGCCCTGCTGATCTGGGGGTTTGTCATGGAAGTGTCGCCCAGTGCGTACGATCAATTCTTTGGTTTCTTTAGAGTCAGATCATGGCGCGAGGGCAAGGTCATCTTGCAGCGCAACCTGGCAATAGATCTTATCGTCATTTACTTCTTCATCCTCAAGTTTTGGTTCCTGCACCAAGGTTCTTGGCCCCCCAGAGTAATAATCGCTGAACTTGGACGAAACATGAACTTCCACTTCTTTGTGGAAATGCTGGCGCCGACATGGGAGCTCGTAACATGGGACTGGTCGATGATCTCGATCCTCCTGCTAGTTCCGGTTTTCATCGCCCTCGTCGTCCGGTACAGACGGGTGCGGTCAATGGGGCTTCTGCAAGCGCTGCCTAGCCAGCTCAAATTCATGGAGTTCCACATCAATGCCGTTACGCCGGCGGCTTTCGCTCTTGGAGGGCTGTTCTTGCTCGTCATGTTTCCTGGCTGGGCCGGAAGGCTAACCGCCAAGCTTACAATCCAAGACATGCAAAGTGCGAACATCCAAGAAATCAAGGAAATAGCGCTCCAAGATGGCGGAGACTTCTGCGGAGAAGGGGTCCGGCCAGACCGAGATACGGTAGTGTGGAAAAGCACCGCCAGCGACAATTTCACCATGCATCTCTTGGGCGCATTGGGCAATTTCGACATTTTCGTACGAGTGAACAAGGACAACCGCGATGTGTACGCTCCGCACGCCTGCCTTGTGAACGCGAGCGCTATCCACTCGATTTTGTTGGCCCCCACCACTGGATACGGTAGTATTCAGGTAAATCTTGAGGAGTACCCATGAGTCGGCACGAAAACTACATCTATGCCCACAGGGTCAAGCGACTTCGTAGAGCGGTGGGCTTCGGAGGAGAAGTCGAGAAGGACCGCAGCACATCCAGGGAAACGCAAGGCAACGCCCCAAAGGGCTATTACTACTTCGGGCCTAGCAACAAGGATGACAGCCCGAACATATGGGCGCTGGCACTCACGATGTTGCTCCCCATTATCATTCTGGTGGTCATGGGCATTAGTCCATGGGTTGGCGTCACGATTGCGGTAGTTGCGCTCGCCCTAATTGCACTGTATATCCGATCGCTGGTCTCATGAGGCCCAGCAACGAAACATGATGGCGAAATCTGAAAAGCCCAAGTACCGAGTTCGGCCCAAACGCCTACTTGATCGTCTTCCTACAGGTCGTGCCAGGCACTGAAGAACAAGTCTGTCGCGAGCTGAGCGTCCAATTCTCGAGGAGCCAGCATAGTATTTACTACGCACTATCGGAATTCGACATCGTTTTGCTTGTTGCGCTGGATAGCCTTGGCGAGCTGGATCCACCAATTCTCTACACGCATCCGAAGATTTGGGATTACCAGCAGGTTGTCTGCTATTCTCACGCCGATGACCGGTGGAAGTTCCCAGACGCGCCGGCTTTAACCATTACGATGCTGAAATTCGATGATTCGGAAGTGACAGAGCACGGAATTGGGATCGACGAAGCTGCAAGGGAACTGGTCGGAGGGGGATCAGTGAAAGTTGCAGCCAGGCGCCAGAACGAACTCCTCCTTGGCACACTGGGATGGCCGGAGGCTATCTTCGTGCAACACGGCTCAAACATGCGGACCTTGTTGTCGAGAGTTGCCGGACTGGTTGCTCGGGGGCGAGAAATTGGGAATTTGCAGGTAAGTCACACGATCCCTTGCGTGCGCAGAAAAGCGTCTTCGGCAACTCCGGGAAGGATGGAATTCGAAGCCGTGGAAGGCACTACTGACGATTGGAGAATTGCGATCAGCTGCCACCCTCATCTGGCCTACGGGCTAAGACGAGACCTTGACCGCATGACCCGGACAGAAGCCGGCGAGCCCCGTCTGACTATGTTCGCCAGCTTTGGTAGACGAGACCTCATTGTGCAGTCCCATGCGGAACTGGAACATCGGATCAGCGAGATCAACGGAATTCTCTCGATAGTATCTGCACTAGGGAACGAGCTATCCGGCCAGGTTCTTGCGACGCACACCGACCTCGGAATGCACATTGCAGACAGCGACCTCGCCGCTGAGAATGGGAGCGTGTCGGCCCCTCGCGATCGGTACCTGGGGAGACAAGAATTACTTGGCCTTGACCTGGAAGCATTGCAGCAACAGATCGACGCCTTCGAAATCTGGGAGCACGACCGCCACAATCTAACCCTGCGACAGACGAGCCAGTTGAGGCAGATGGTTCTACGCCTTCAGGCGATCTCAGCCACGCCAGGGCTCGAGAGCATCGTCAACGACATGTTTCCATTTGTTGAGGCAGCAGTGGGAAAAGCCTGCAGCCAAGTTGGACATATCGCGCCCGTGATAATTACACAGGGGATCCGATCAACATACGGCCAGTTGGAAGACATGGAAAACGTCTATCTCTTCGGCCTTGATCAGCGGATGGCCGGCGCGCGGCTGGGACTTGGGCATGCGTCACAAGCCTATTCAAATCTCCAGGGGCTGGGCATCCCCAGGATCCTGAGGGCATCCAGTGCCATCCCGCTTGGCCTGATCAGCGGCATTAGCCCGGACATCGGTGATAACTGGCGGGGCTTCACGGTCTTCGGCTTTCGCAACGACACGTTCACGATGCCGGGCGAAGTGATCAACCTTCCTCACCAGGACATGCTGCACCCCGAAGACTGGTGGCGCCTTGGCCACGAGAGCGGTCACGCCTTCGGCATGATTACGGATCTACTTGATAATCCGATCCTCGGGGGAACCATCGACCAACTCGACAAATCCATGCTTGCCAGGGTAACTGGCCTAGGCGTTCCTGCAATCGTCGACGAACTCGCCGTCAGCGTATTTGAGTACGTGTTCTGCTATCGCGGCAACTTCGACTTGTACCTGACCACCACCTGGCGATTTTTCGACAGCCTGTTGGAAGGATCTGGTGAAATCAGACGGCTGGAAGAGTATCTTCTAAGGACGATCTTCGTATTCTTTTTTCACCTGCAGACCCGGGGTGCCCTCAGACCGCGGGAGCGGGTCAGTGATGTCTTGAGTCAGGGCAAGAAGCGCCGCACTCTGTTCGACGGAGACATCGCGCGAGGGCTCAAGGAGAGAGCCTTTGCGGATCAACTCTCGCTGGAGGGCATTATCGCTCACTCGATTGTTGACATGATCGACAAGGTCGTGGCAAAGACGCGCCACACATTGCGCCAGGTCGACTTGCGCGAACTGGCTGCCGCGTACATCAATCTCGAAACCCTGAGAACCGATCTATTCGACCTCTTCGATAGCTTTGTCGACCGGGCCGGTCATCCGAAGGGCATAGACAACTTCATCGCTGACGATCTGCCGGCAACCTTGGCCAAGATCGGTAATCAACTGCACAATGGCGAAATCATCGACGTTGCGAACAGGCCCGTGGACGCGTTTCTTATCCCGCTTGCCTTACAGGAGAGTAAAGCCAGGAATGGAGACGAGTCCGTGACCCAGACCGCTCGTCTGGCGGCAATCCTATCTCTTTGGCACGCTGACCGCGCCTGGCACCGGATCCCCCCGTCCGAGGACACGGTTTGACGGTCGGTCCCCTCCTTTGCACCCGCATGACCGTCCTATTGAGCGGAGGGGTCGCGCCGCGACTGCAAGGTTTGGATGGACTGTGATTTAGGTCGTTTGAAAGCACTTGAGAGCATCCTCCCGTCTGAGCCCCGGGAGTTTGTCATTGTGCCGTTTGGGAACATTGGGCAGAACAAGTATCCATGAACAGTCTGGCAAGCGAAAGCGATGTAAGGACCTTGATCCAAGGTCTCATTGGAGAACGCGAGGCTCCGCCGCCAGTATCTGGCCCTTCTGGCGGACGCCATACTCGAAGTCAACAGCCTTGATGGAAGTCAGTGGGCGTTGACCGCCCATGGCGAGATCCCCCGACTGGTTGTCGGCCACTATTACACGTATTCTCTTGACGATGTCTCCAAGGGCATCTGGCTAGCGTTCGATACCGAGAGCCTCGAATCATGCTCGAACGGGGCGCGCCTGCCCCATTCCTGAGGGCGTGGAAGCAAGACTCCGACGGGAGAATACCCCCACTACAGAGACCGCAGCGCAGACCACCTGCCTTTTTCGACCAATGGCTTTTATGACCTGTCCGCGGCGGATCCGGGTCTGTGGCCCATGGTGGACCAGCTTTGTTTTCAATTCATCTTCAAGGCCATAGACATCGGGCAGCGGCTTGTCTCAACTACCAGAGAAGCTCACGTTTCCGGGATCGTGAAATACCTGCGGTCAGAACTGGGCAGACACGTTCCGGATCCCAGCTATTGACCGGCAGTCGCTGAGCGGTGAGATGCCGGAACCTTGTGGCTCCGGCGGCCGACGCAATACGGCGTCGACAAGCACGGGGATTGCGCCCGCTAACCCTCGCCCCGGGTGATTGGTCTTCGACGAGGCTTCCAAAATGCCAGAAATACGGTCGGCCCTCAGAGAAGAACTGAAGGGGCCGCTCGCGGCAGTGGCCTGGAGGCCGACGACCACCTATCCAGACCACATGGCGCACGCCTACATCCTGCGGACGAGCGAGCCTGAGCTCTGCCACGCTCTTGCGGAAGCCATCGCTGCGTACGGGTACGACAAGCCGTTCTACTCCAAGACCTACCGTTATCTGGAACTTGGAGACGGATACAAGTATTGGGCGTTCGATACGCTTGTGAACCGGGAGGAGTCTAGCCCCCTCACGAGGGCTCGGGACAGCAAGGCGTCGGGTGCTAAACGATAGGCCCGGCCAGGAGGGCCAGGCCGTACCGACGAGATGAGCGGCCGTTGGGCTCGGCTGTCCTCCCGTTACGGTTCCCCAGCTCTCAATCTACCCTACGATTCGGAAGGGCCCCTGAAGCTTATCGGTAGCAAACTCCAAGACAGCTCCGTTGCCGCCACGAAGCAATCTTCCTCCCAATCGCCATACCGAAATCGAGAAGATCCGACCGTCGGGCGTGTCTTCTTGGACTACTTCCAGATCAGCCGAGGTTATTTCCTGCGATGGTATATTGAATTTCACACTGTTCACGCTGCGATCCTGCAAGGTAACGATTTGTTGGGCTCTGTAGATCGTAAACTCGATCGCCTCCACACTGAATTGCCACGCCCATCGTGCTCCTGAACCGTGATCTCCGGCGGCAGCCCTCGAACCGGACTGAAATGTCTCACCATGTCCTGCACCGCCCCAGTGCCTACTCGGTACCGCGCCTTGTCAAATTCCAGAGTACACCCAGTCTCGCTTGCGGCACACATTGTCGGAGCGCAGTTGCAGCGTGCGTTGGTCCTCGCCATCTCAGTCTGAAGTACTACTATTTTGGCTTCGGCGCTTGCAAGCCACCGGGCCCGAGAGAAATCCCGGGATCGACGTGGCCTCCTCCTCAGCTACAGTGCATCGTAGAAGCGAAGGCTTATGTCAAAGCCTAGCTTTTCGACGGCCGGTCCAAGCTCCATTTCCATGCTGAGGCGGCCGCCCCACGCCTGATTTTGCATAAGAGGCCGGACAACAGCACGGTATAGCCTCTCTGATTGCTGAGTTCATCATACCGTCTGCTGTCTTGCTTGCGGCTATCCGCCGAATGGCCTCACATCGGAGCTCAGTCTTGGCGTCATCATTTTCGATCGCCTTGAATATGTTGCCGATGAACACAAGCATTTCCTCCCACTGCTCATGGCTTGCCAAGAACGCCACGATCCTGCGGGCCTCGTCCGGGCTTGACAGCATCCCAGCACTGTATTGGTTGATCCGCTTTAGTAAACGAACGACGACAGTCGGGGCTGTGTCCGGAATGCGAATGTAGACGAGACTTGCATCCCAGTACCTCTTCATTTGTTCCAGTATGGGAGCCACCAGACTAAGGAGCCCGAGGACTGCCCGGGTTGCCTATTCCACCGTGGGCCTGCCGCTCGCGTATATCTTATCGCTTTCGCCGGCCTTGGCCAGGCTGGATGCTGCAGGATAGGGCTTCAACTGGGCCTGAGCGAGGTAGTATCTTTGATGGGAAGTATCATCACTTGCATCCCAACATCTGATGGCGTCCTGGAGATCACCAGCATTGTATCGACAGTGCGCCTCGGCACCTAGTGCAGGCGAGTAGCCCTGAAGGTGAAGTTCTTCGAGCACAAGACCCATTCTGTGCCGAGCTGGTAGCTCGGAGAACGCATCGTCGGCCAAGGAACTAAGCTGCTCACAATACCTGGCAATGCCGCCCTGCCATTGGTTTGAAATGGGGCTGGGCAGCGTACTGCTCTGGACGCAAGTGGCAAGGAACTCTGTAAAGGACTTGATAGCATCCGGCGTTCCAGGCGGGGCTACCATGAACCACGCCAACACGGTCTCTGTCTTCGGAATCCTGCCTTCCAGGCTTAGCAGCTCGGTCCACAGCTGCCCGTCCAAAAACAGCCACATCATCCTCATGTTCGGACCACTTCCGGAATAGCCTGCCTGCCTCGCCATACTGCTTGCTGAACCTGTATTCGTAGGCCTTGCTTATTTCAGCTTCATCCGACCGATTAAGCTCGCTGAAGTAGCTGAATCCGCGCCGCATCAGTTCTGATTCTCCGCAGCCTTCCCACGGTTGAAGAACTCTTCAGCGACTTTCTCAGTGTCGCGCTCCACCATATCCTCGACTTCGCTCTCTGACCCCCATGAAGGCCCCCGCACCATGTATTCCGCCTCGGGATCTAGATCCGTGCCCGGTCGAACCGTCCATCTATCCGCGTCTTTCGCTTGCTCACTGTAGCCCACCAGTGACGTCTCATCGAGATGCTTCCATAACGACGCATTTCCTGCGTCCGTTTCCAGCAAGAACAGGTATGGGTCGCACGGGTTGCCGCAACATACAATTTGTTGAAGGATTGCTCTGCCCTCGATCCTTTCGCCGGGCTTGAGCCCTCCACGCCGCATCTTCGGCGGGCACGCTTCACCGAACTTATAAAAATCGCCCGCTGAAATTGCAACCCTTTTGCACCCACGGCGCTCAGAACGTTCTTCGGCAGGCGCTACCGGCCCAACGCCGGGAAACCACCGGCTCGGCCAGAATCCTACTGATATCTTTATAAAGTCCGATTCCCCGCCCTCATCGCAGGGGATTATGAAAATCGTGTCTTTCAAACTCTTGCGTACTGCATCCAAAGACAGCCGATCCATGAGAAACATCCGCGGGGTGAAGGCCCTCGTCCCTGCCCAAAACAGCTGAGGTCTTGTCTCCTGCTAAAAAAACAGGGTGTTTCGTAGCAACAGGATGGCATTTGTCAGCTCCACAATCGGGCGTGTTGACCGGTAGTTGTAGTCCAGATCATCCACGTGCTTCATTCTGATATTGAATCTTCCCTTTGGATCCAGACTTTGAATAATCCGGTCGTGGAACATCGCCTGGAACGCGCTCCATCGAAACCCCGTTGGATTGAGGGTTTGCAATGGATCCCCCCCCCGCAAAAGCGAACGGCAAACTTTCGACCTGGGTGGCTTGAGGAATTTCGTACCGAGCGAAGACCGATGCACGAAGAATTAGGTCCAGCTCCAATCTGGTGAAATCCTGAGAACTCGTCGCAAAAGATAGCCGCATACTCTTCCTGGGGAATCTGGCACTGTCGAGTGCGGCCCTGACAAGGTCCTCATCGTCCCATTTGCCGCTTTCTTCCTGGTATCGTCTATACCAATTCCAGATCCGATCGTAGATGGCATTGTAGTCTTCGGGCAGTACGGTCTGCTCCTTGTTCGGGATATCCAGATAAGCCTGGGAGTTCAAATACTCGGCGAGGGTGTAACCCTTTATGAAAGTGCGGATCACATTACCGATGGTCAGAGGGAATACTTCTTTCGTACTCCGGATACACGATTGCCGGGTATAGAGGGTGCGAAAATAGTGAAATGTTATTCGTCGGCTCTCATCCAGATACTGGATGTTACCGTCGTCTTTGTTTTGGCGGCGACGATCATCAGAACTGCCGGAAGGGCCGCATCGTGCTACTGGTGACTCCCTGGATTTGATCTCCCTGAAATTCCCCCAAAAGCCGAATATTCAGCATGCGTCGCACCTTGTCGCGAGCGACCGTCAGCAGTTCCTGGTTGTAGGTCAGAAACAGTGGGCCTGCCTTTCGAGCCATACAGGGGGCTGCTTGCCTTACTCGCCCCCCACATAACGAGCAAGATATTCCGTAAATAGATAGAACAGTATGGTTGATTTGCCGCTGCCTGCCCGACCGTTTATAAAGATTGGAAGACGGTACGGGTTGCTACTGCCAGATACGCGGCCAAAGAATTCTGCAGAATGTTCTCCTCTTCGGCAGACAGGGATAGGTGAACACCCTCCTCGCTCTCGTTATTGTTCTGTAACTCGTTCGT
>CAVVCL010000006.1:0-13349 GCA_963746745.1 uncultured Chloroflexia bacterium | reverse complement strand
GCTCGAAGCCGCCTCGGGCGGAGGCTCACTCGCCCGAAAGTCACCCGACCACACCGAGAAACGAGCTCGGTGCTGCGGCGGATCAGTGACCGCGAGCGCCGGCCCCCCCTGAGGCGCGATCGCGATGGCGGCTTGATGCCGCCTCGGGCAAGAGGGTAAGGCGTGTCACGCAGGTGACACGGGATGGAAGATTGCCACCCTTGCCTGGACGCCCCCTGAGAAAGAGGGGCAGGCAGGGGCGACACGCGTGGCGACGGTGTAACAATGCGGAACAATGGGGGCAAGGGTGAAGTGCATGTGCTGTAAGAGTGCGGCCAACAGCACGGGTCATGTTGAAAAAAAGGTGTACTTGTGAGATAATACACAAGGGGGAATCCGGCTAGCAGAGTGGCGCCCCCTCGTTGTGGATCGCTGAAGGACACGCGGCGAACGGAGATGCGTGGCGGTGAGTTCCAGCCCGCAGCGTTCCAGGGATGCGAGAGGCGACGTGTACGGTGCGCGGTTGTCCGTGTGCCTTGTGACACGGTGTCAGGCGCTAGGCCGACCCAGTCGACGGCCGCAAATGTCGGAGGCCGTCGGAACCCCCGGACCCCCCGGAGGTTTCTCATGCGTTCATTCCCGTGCAGACCGATCATCTGGAGCCTGCTCTTGGCGCTTGTCCTCGTGCTGGGGGAGTGCAACTTGCCCGCGTCCAGGGATGCTTCCGCGTGGATCGATGTGCCGCTCGACGGCCTGAGTTTCCCAGCGGTCCAGGAAATTAAGATCGAGGGCCATGCGGCGGGTCCGGGCGGAGTGAGCCGTCGAGATCTGGATCGATAGCGGCATGTTGACCGCCATTAACAATCCACCGGCGGAGGGAGACCTTGCATCCTTCCACACCTTGTGGACACCGCCGGCACAGGGAAGCTACACAATACAGGCGATCGCCTTCAGCATGGACGGGATAGCAAGCAGTCCGGACACGGCGAGGATCACGTTCGGAGGCGAGTCTCCGGCAGCGGCGGGTGGCTGTCCAACCCCGGTCGGTGGCGGTCCGACTCCGGTCACCTGCGGGCCCACGCCAGTTGGATGCCCATCGCCAGTAGGCGGCGGTCCAACTCCGGTCACCTGCGGGCCCACGCCGGTTGGATGCCCATCGCCAGTAGGCGGCGGCCCTACTCCGGTCTCCTGCGGGCCCACGCCGGTTGTTGGCTGCCCATCGCCGGTGGGCGGCGGCCCGACCCCGGTTTCCTGCGGTCCGACGCCGCTTGGATGCCCATCACCGGTGGGCGGAGGGCCTACGCCGGTGAGCTGCGCGCCGGACCTCCGGCGCCAGTTCCGGGAGCGAAGGTCGAATTCTGGGCCGATCCCGCGGAGATCGATGCCGGCAGCTGCAGCAACATCCGCTGGCGCGCCGCGAACGTGCAAGGCCTAATCTTTGGAGGCAGGTCCCAGCCATTGGAGGGATCCTACGAAGCCTGCCTGTGCGAGCCCGAGCGCTACACGCTGACAGTGAGGCATCAGGACGGCACGGAAGAAAAGCGCAGCGTTGACGTCGCCGTGCGCGGATCATGCGAGACGCCGGTTCCGCAAGATACGCAAGCGCCGCCCGCGCCGGAGCCCGCTGTGCCGGCCAATGGCCTATCGATAAGCTGCAAAGCATCCCAGAACCTGGTATGGCTGCCGGTCGACGACGATTCTGGAATTGCAGAATACCGCGTGCAGGTGCAGCGTCACAGCGGGGATAACAACTGGACGGATGTTCCGGGGAGCGTATTTACCGGCATTCAAGGCAAGCAGAACAGCATCGGAGTGGAGTGCGGTTGGTACTACCGCTGGCGCGTGCGGGCTGCCGACGGGGCCGGCAACCTTGGCCCATGGTCTGTATGGTCGGAGTTCGCCGTCACATTGAGCTGAAGACCGCGGGCGCGGGGGAGGAAGCGATGACGAAGCAACGTCACCTTTGGAAGATTGCAGCGGGCGTCGGGGTGCTGGCCGTGTTGTGCATCCTGGTGAGCCTGGCAGCGGGCGTCGTGTACTTCACCAGCATGCAGAAGCGCGCTTTCAACTCGCGTCCGCTGGTGCTGATCCACAGCCCGCGCAACCATGAGCAGGTGCCGATCGGCGAGCGTGTCTCCGTGCACGCCACCGGTCATGCCGTCGACGGCTTGCTGCGGCTGGAGTTGTGGTCCGGGGATGAACTGATGGCAATGCAGGAGGCTCCGGAATCCCATCCTACAACGATGGTGCTGGCCACAGACTGGATGCCGACGGTCGAGGGTGTCCATGTGCTGGTCGTGCGCGCGGTGGGGACGAACGGAGTGGAAGGGCAGGCAACCATCGCGGTGCAAGCGTCCGCGCAGGCGGCCCGCGGAGCGGAAGAAGAAGTCAGCCGGGAGGGCGAGACCTCCGGCGAGTCACCGGCGGATGAGGCGCCTGCGGGCGGCATCGATGAGGAGTTGCCGGCGGGACACGCCGAGCCTCCGTCTGCGGACGGCGAGGCCCCGGTTGCGGAGCCGCCGACTGGAGAAGCTGAACCGTTGCCGGAGGGCGGCGAGCCACCGGTCGTGGAGCCCGCGGCTCCAGCAGAAATCGGCACCATCCAGGGGATCTTCTTTGGACCGTTGGGGGGATTGTTCGGCGGAGAAGGCGAACCGCTGATTCTGCGCCTGGAGGTTCCCGCCCTGCAGACCGGCGAGACCTACGACAGCCTGCATTGCTACGTGCAGCTCGCCAGCAGCCCTCCGCAGTGGTATCCCGATGAGGATGGTGACCCGACAACAGATGAATTGTTCGCGTCGCTGGGTGCCGGCAGTTGGGATTCAGCCGCGCACCTGGCAGGAGAGAACGCGCCCAGCATTTTGTGGACCAGCCTGGAACCGCTGCCTTTGACGGTGTCCTGCGTGGGCATACTCGGCGGCCTGGAGGCGCTGGAGCTGGGCCGCGTTGAGCTCAGGATTCCGCCCGAGCAGTGGAATGGCAGCCTATACCCGGCAGGCACGACCGGGGCCGAGGGCAGTTTCGACTTCAGCTACAGGGTTTCCCGAGGCGATGTGCCGCTGGTCCCCGATCGGGACATGACCGCGCCGGTGAATGCCCGTTTGGACGATCGGCGGATCGCTCTGCACTGGGACTACCTGCCCGCGGATGGTGAGGCGGCCATCGACGGCTTCCGTGTGTACCTGAACGGCAACCTGCAATGGACGGAGCCGGCCGAGGCGCGCGAGAGCGGGCTGCCCTACGAATGGTTCAACCCCCCGTGCGGATCCACGTACACATTTGGCGTGACGGCATACCGCGCCGGATTTCCGGACGGGCCGGAATCGCAGCCGTCCGAGGTGGCGCTGGATCAACCACTGGAGAACTGCACACGGGAAATCCAGATCGTATTCCAGACACTGGAAACTTTTGATCTGGGGGGCGATAGAAGCGACGAAAACCGCTTCGGTGACGTGGGGCCTGCCTACGGTTACTTCTTTGCGAACGAGAAACAGATCACGTTTCACGGCGGCGACCTGGGTCCTGGGCTGGATATGCCCAGTGGACTTCAGCACAACACAGTCTACGATCTGAGCGCGATGACCGCAGATCCCACGTGGCGCTTCAGCGGGACGAACAGCACGATCGTGGATGTGGTCCCCGGCGGCACCTTTCAATTTGGATTCCATATCAACGACCAGGATGCGGGCAGATGCGACCATTCGGGAGATCCCGGCTGCGACGACCTGATCTGCGAGGGCTTCTCCGTCATCTATGAGGATCACTATGGCCAGTTCGACCGCCAGCAGGAGGGCGCAATCCTCTCAGACGACGGACGCTGCCGACTGGCCTTTGCATTCAATCCAGCCGCGGGCAGCCCGGTGGGTTCGGGTGATCCAGGCTGGGAGCCGCTTCCGTGGATCGAGATGCAGCAGTTCGACGTGGATGAGGCGACCGGCAAGGTGCAAATCCACGTCCGCAATACGGGGACGGCGACCTGGCCTTGGAGAGACCTGGCTGTCGAACTGCAGAACCGCGACGGAAGCTCCATCGGTATATATACATGGCCGGAGTTTGTGCTGGAGGCGGGGCAGGAGACCGTGCTGGAGCATCCGGACATGATCTTGAGTGCCCCCTTCGACGCGTGCGTGCGAATTGATCCTTTGGATGCGGTGGTTGAGGAATACGAGCGGTCGGGTACGCGCGTGCACAACCCGATCTGCCCGCGGCTGCCTGACCTGACGATCAGCAATCTCAGCTTTGAGCCCAGCGGCGGCGGCCGCGTGCACTTGACCGTGCAGAACGTGGGCGAGGCGGCACTGGAAAACCGCACGCTCGCTTTTGGCTCGGTTCTGGCCGATGGCAGCCCGGCATATCTGAATGGCTCCTGGCCGGGGGTCACACTGGAGCCACTGCAGACGCGCAGCTTCGACCTGACCGGCGTAACCGAAGCGACGCGCGCCCGGCTGGCGCCCGGCTACTCCATCACGGTGAACCCGGAAGGCACGATCGCGGAAGCCGATGCAGAGAACAATACGTACACCGTGCGCGGCAATTCAAGGATGAGGTTGCGCTGGTGCAACACGTTGGTGCCGCACTACTACGGCTACGGACACACGGTCCGGATGGACATGACGCTCAGCGCTCTTTCCGGCGCCAACGCCCGCACGCTGCTGACGCACCACCTCGAGGACTACTTCTCCTACCTGTACGTCTACTCGGCGGACACGCACTACCTTATCGGAGGCGGCTTCCCGGGGCGGCAGTGCAATGACATCGATAACTTTGAGATCCTTGGCGATGAGCAGCTACAGGTGACCATTTCAGGGCAATACCAGGCGGGGAGCGCAGGAAGTTGGGATAACCTGGGATCGGCCGCGCAGGTATTCTCACCGCAAGGCAACTGGGGCGCGGATGTCGTCCCGGCGTGCAGCGGTTACGACTACCATGTCCTGGATGCTCCGACGGGCTGGCACAATTTCGTGATCTATCCCGAGATCGGGATGCTGGCGCCGCGACCGTGGATGGCAAGCTATCACTTGTGTTTGGAGAATCCCGCCGCAGGCGAGTGAGCTGAGGGTTGCGGCATGGTGCCCTCCAGCGCTGGTCGGAGGCCGATCCACTGACTCTGGATCAGCTAATAGTGGTTCAAATCCACTGCCCCCAGCCTAGCAAATACCGCCCTTGTAGCGGTATTTTGCTTTGTTAAGGCTATATGTGGGGGTACTGATGCCGGGCGAAAATCAGTCGCGGTTGCAGTTGGTTGCAGTTGCGCGATGTTCACGGCCACCGGAGCCACGATTTCCTCAATCACGCTCGCGGCATGGTCCTGCATATCCAACGTCGAGTGAGCATAGATCCCCAGGGTGATGCTTGGGCTTGAATGCCCGAGGATCTTCGAGACAACCAACGCCGCCACGCCATGACTGAGCATGAGACTGGCCGCGGTATGCCGCAGATCGTGAAACCTGATCCGTGGAAGACCCGCCGCATCCAGTACGCGACTGAACTCCTCTTGCACAGCGCCAGGATTGAAAGGCGTGCCGTTCCTGCTGGGGAAGATCAAGCCTCGCTCCTGCCAATCATCCCCGGCCTGGACTTGCAGGCGCTCAACTCGCTGCCGCTGTTCGCGCAGCATGTCAAGCGACGTTTCGCCAAGGCGAATTGTCCGGATGCCCGAATGTGTCTTTGGCTCGCCGATGGTTGGACCGATGCGCGGCATTTGCTGTATCTGCCGCTTGACTGAGATCGTGCCCTTGATCCAATCCACATCCGACCAGGATAAACCGCGCAGCTCCGAGAATCGCATGCCAGTCGTTACTGCCAGGTGAAACAACGCCGGGAATTTCGAGCTGCTGGCCGCCACCAGGAATGATGTCACCTGCTGCTCGTTGAAAATTGCCATCTCCCGGTATGCTTTCTTGGGTAAGCGTTGCGCCATGGGCCGGATTTCTGCCGAGCAGGCCCGTTCTTGCAGCGTGCTCGAGGGCCGCATGCAGCACCCGATGAGCATAGCGAATGTGCGCTGGACCCACGCCCTGGGCCGCAAGCCTCTCGTAGAACCGATTGACGAGGCGCAGACTCAAGATCCTTGAGGCGCACCCTGCCGAGCATTGGCACGACGTACAGCGAGATCAGGCGCTCGTACTGGAAAGCTGTCCTCTGCCGGACTGACGCCTTCTTGACGCCGATCCACTCGCGCAGATAGTCACTCAGGGTCAGATTGCGCGCCTCAAAGGTCATGCCCTGGTCAAGCTGATCCAGCGTTTGCCGAATCCAGGCTTGGCACTCTGCCCGCGACTTGGCCGAATGACTGATGCGCCTATTCAGGACCGAGACTTGCGCCATCCAAGCGCCGTTTGGCTTGCGGTAGATCGAACCTTCGTTCTTGCCTCTTATCACCATTTCCTCAGCACCCTTTCGATGAGCAAAGGAAAGGCGACTCGTTGCCCTGCCACGTTGTTAAGGTACTGACTCCCCCATGGTACGACCCTACACGCGGCTCTTATACTCCGTGTCACGCGGTAACGCAAGCTATCCACGCGCATTCTCACTCTCAGTCAGCTGTAAACATTGCAAATCTCCACCCCCCTATCAGCAGCGGGGGGTTCGCTCCGAGAGAAAGCATCTTCCCCCGGCCGTGCGATTTTCCGGCGGACCGCCCTTGTATCAAGGCCACCCCACTAACTCCCCTGTTGGTGCTAAATGCACTTGCGGCGCACGTTCCCGCCGTCCTCCTCACGTCCGGGCGGCGGGGCCCTGGTGCGCCGACCACAAGCGCACCGAACAGGGGAGAACCGGGCCTTGACACCGGGCGGCATTCCGCCGACGCACGAAGACGCCGGGGGAAGATGCCACCCGACCACGGATCAGTGACCGCGAGCGCCGAGAGGGCGAGGCGCAGCACGCGGGCAGGACGAATATTCCGTGGTGCAGTCCACTAGAACAGGCGTTCTAGTACCTTGACCGCATTCTATAAACGATTTATGAATTTGTCAAGGGCACGCGTTGCCGGAGTTCACTCAATCGACGAATGACTACAAAACGCAACACCCTCGCGGACCACAGATCGGAAGCAAAATGTGGGGGGATGGCGAACTTCGCCGCGAAGCCTCGATTCTTGCCCATGATATACTGCCAATAGTCGGCCCGTCTGACGATCAAGATGTATCCCAACACCTTCTTTGCGCTATTTCCGGCGTTTCCGCGAAACTTCAGGGCGTTCATGGCTATGAGCTTCGAGCCATGCTATGATGCTCGCTGGAGCGCTGTGCTAAGGCCTGCTCTTTCAAGCATCCAAATCAATGGAACTTCACTCGAACCACACCGCGTAGATCTTACGAGCGCTGGCGATTCCATCCTTACGGAGATTCTCGATCAGATTGCACATTGCCGCGTCTTCGTTGCAGATATCACGGCGCTTGACCAACTCAATCAACGCCCAATCCGCAACCAGAATGTGTTTTATGAGGTCGGACTGGCACACTCAACGCGGCTGCCAGAGGAAGTGCTGTTATTTCGATCTGATGACTTGGAACTCAGTTTCGACATTTCGAACGTTCGTGTTCACCGCTATGACCCAGACGGTAATCCGGAGGTTGCCCGGAACACGGTCACTAACACCGTCATCAATTCACTAAAGGAACTGACCTCAAGCGCAACCTTGCAATTCGAAATGCAGCCGACCGGCTCGACTATCCAAGTTGGTACGCACTTGCGATGGCTCAAGACCCAAGCGGTCTGCCAGCCCCGCCCATGCAAAACCTGGCTGAGGTGTTTTCTGTGGGCGCGCGTCTTAATGCAATCGCACGTCTTCTCGATCTTGGTGCTATCCAAACTCAGTTTACCAAGTTCGATGAAGGGAACCTCGTCGATCTTGTTGATGAGCATGCAGAACTGATCGTTCGATATGTTGCCACTTCATTCGGCAAGGTCTTGTTTGACTATGTTGCCGAGCAAATGGGACTGACAGACCCAAAGCTTCGAGACCAACTTAAGCAATTGGCCCGGAAGTACGACAAGCCAGCGCAATGACTCCAGGCTGGCAAGGTGCGGACAATGAGTTGCAGGGACGAACCACCTTTCCTCATCCAGCTGCAACGCGGTTGCAGATAAGTTGCAGATGGGAGAACACGCTGTAGAAGTGGTACTCGCAGTAGACGGATTTACCCGTAGATTTGGCACTGCATAGCGCGCAAAATCACGCCATAGACCCCATAGACGTCGAAACGGCGAACTCTGGATCAGCTAATAGTGGTTCAAATCCACTGCCCCCAGCCAATGTGATGTGGCCCCACCCCTGGCCCCTCCCCATTTTCTGCGAAAATGGAGAGGGGTTTTTTGTTGCAGGCTGTTTGCGTGAAGCGCCCTCCAGCCCCGCCTGTTGGCTCTAGGAGCACGTTTCAGCGCGCCCTTCGCCGCCGAAGTCCTCACATCCGGACGGCGGGGCCCTGGTGCCACCGCAAGCGCGCATGCCAGGTGGGACCACGGCTCCTGCGGTCGGGCGGCATGCCACCGGCGCCCGTGGTCGCCGGCTTCGGCTTGCTCCGCGTCCGCCATTACCCAATTGAACACGGCCGCGGTTTGTGCAATAATGATGAAGTGAGACTGCCTCGGCCGGGGGAGGGGCTGACCGCAGCCAGCTAAGGCGAGGCAACGTTGCATTGGCGAGGGGAATTTCTCCACCGGGAGGGTGCACATGAAAGCGGGACACGTTGTGATCGCGCTGAACGCTTCGCTGGCGGCGATGTTGGCATGCAGTCTGTCCGTTGTCAAACCAACCCCAATCCCCGCGGGGAGCCCGATCTCGCACTGACCATCACAGTCTTGGCCGCCACGCTCCAGGCGCCCGACGCCCAGCTGACTGAGGTCACAGGTACGCCGGCAATCCCGGCCGGCACCCCGTCGGCGCCGACTGAAACGCCCACGGCTTCACCAACCGGCACGCCGGGTGTGCCGCAAATCGGCGTCAGCGCGGCAACCAATTGCCGCTCAGGCCCAAGCAAGTATTACGATCTTGTGTATGAAATGCATCCGGGCATGCTTGCCGCCGTGATCGGTAAGAACTCGGATACCGGCTATTGGATCATCCAGTACCCGGGCGGAACTTGCTGGCTTTGGGGACAATATGCCTCCGTGACGGGCGACACGACCAAGCTTCAGAAGTATGAGGTTCCGCCGACACCCACTCCTGCCAAACCCGCCGCGCCCGCAAATTTGCACGCCAGCGTGACGTGCGACCCTTCCGGTTGGCCGAACGTGGTGTACGCTCACCTCCAGCTCACTTGGGATGATATGGCCACGAACGAGGACGGCTACACGGTCTATGAGGAGGGCACCGCCGTTGCCACTCTCTCGGAGAACTCGGATGGTTACGCCTATGATCCCCCCTGGGTCTTTGGACTGGGAGAGTTTGACCTCGGCACGCCGGGTCCCACCGCCAACATGAAGTACGGCGTTGAAGCCTTCAACGAGGTCGGCGCCTCGGCCCGCAAGAACGTCACGGCCGCGTGCCCCTAGCCTCTGGCTGACCCGGGCCGGGCGACACGCCCTTGCGCCTCGTGGCGCCCTAGAACCATCGCCAGCATCTCCCACAAGGATGGGTCCTTGGACAGGTGCCAGGGATCTTCGACGATGCTAGCTTGTGGCTCGCTCGCCCGGCCGCATTGAGGGGAGCACTCGGTATCTTCGACCGGCGGACGAAGCCCCGATCCCTCATGGGATCGGAATGGACGATGTTCGCTTGGCGCCCACTCGCCCGAACGCACCGAGAAGAGCACTCGGTATCTTCGACCGGCGCACGAAGCTCCGATCCCTCTTGGGATCGGAATGGGCGATGTTCGCCTGATGCTTACTCGCCCGAACGCCGGGGGAAGTTTCGGTTTCTCTTGGTACGGACATGGGCGATGTTCGCTGGAAGGTCACTCGCCCGAATGCCACCCGACCACACCGACAAGTGCATCCGGTGTCTGCGACGGATCAGCGACCGCGAGCGCCGAGAGGGTGAGCGTGTCACGCGGGCAGGACGAACTTTCCGTGGTGCAGTCCACTAGAACATGCGTTCTAGGGTCTTGACTGGATTGTATAAACGGTTTATGAATTTGTCAAGGTCACGGTCATCGTTTATTCCCGCGGAATGCTGCGCGATTGCGATAGTACTGGCCGCACGGTATTCCTTCAGCATCGTATAATCCCACTGCTGCAAAATGCCGAACGCCGAGATGTCCTTCCCAGTCGACGTGTCCTACAAGAAAGGCGACCTCATCGGTCAAAAGTACGAGGTCTATGGAATCCTTGGGCAGGGAGGCTTTGGCGTAGTGTACTTGGTCTACATGCGCGAGATGCACGAGGTGTACGCCTTGAAGACATTTCGTGACGAATACCTCGCAGATCGGGAGAACCAGGAGCCGCTTTCAGAAAGAGGCCAGCGTCTGGGTCGCCCTCGGACGTCACCCCTACTTGGTGCGTGCCGTCTTTGTGGAGCGCCTTTCAGGCCGCCTGTACATCGGCATGGAGTACATCGCTCCCGATTACACCGGCCTGAACTCGATTGATGGTTATCTTCAATGGCGACCACCGGATTTGGCCGAAAGCCTGCGCTGGGCAATCCAGGTCTGCTTGGGCATGGAATACGCGTATTCCAAGGGTGTGCGCGCCCACCGTGACCTCAAGCCGTCGAATATCATGGTGACCCGAGATGGCACTGCGAAGGTCGCAGACTTTGGCCTAGCAGGCGTGATCATGTCGGCGGGCAGCGTCCGCCCGAGCAGGTGCACGGCCTGATCGCCGACCGCTCCTGCTTTCCGGCCAAACGGTCTTTGGCCAAGGCTTCGGTACACCGACCCATATGCCTCCGGAGCAATTCGAGAACGCCGCCGGCTGCGATGAACGTAGTGATATCTATAGCTTTGGCATCGTCCTTTACCAAATGGCGGCGCGCGGTCGTTTGCCCTTCTTTGCCACCATGGACAAACAAGGTTCAGCGGAGGCACTCAGTGAGTTCTGGAACGCGATGTACCTGCTGCATTGCAATGCGCCGGTGCCGCCGATCGAGTTGTCTCTCTTCCCAGTTCTGACCCGCTGCTTGGAGAAGACGCGGGAAAAACGATACCAAACATTCGCTGAGGTGCGTGGTGGACCTGGAGGGCCTGCTCCGACTGCACACTGGCCAGGTCATAACCCCTCCTCAAACGAATGAGCTTCATGCTGCTGAATGGATCGCTAAAGGCAATAGCCTCCAAAGCCTTGACCGACACGAAGAGGCCATCCAGTGCTTCGAGCGGGCTCTTCTAATTGACCCCGCCCTTGCAGTTGCGTACAATAACAAGGCCAACAGCCTAGATAGCCTCGGGCAGTACGAGCATGCCCTCAGATCGTTTGATGAGGCTCTGAGCCACGATCCTTACTCGAAGCTCCCTGAGCAACAAGGGGATCACCCTCGCCAAGCTCGGCCGTCTCGAGCAGTCCATAGCCTGCTTCGACAAAGCCCTCGAAATTGATCCGCAGTACGCAGTTGCCTTGAGCAACAGGGGAAATAGCTTGACGGATCTAGGTCGTCACGAAGAGGCCGTGCGCTCTCTTGACAAGGCCATCCACCTGGATCCCCCGCCTGCTGAATGCTTGGGTAAACAAGGGGCGCAGCCTCGACAATCTGACCAAGTACGAAGAGGCGGTCCACTGCTTTGACAGGGCCCTAGAGCTTGATCCGTGCTTCGAGAATGCTTGGATTGGGAAGGGGGCCAGTTTGATCAGTTGGGCCGTGACCAAGAGGCAATCGGATGTCTTCGGAAGGCGGTCGAGCTCGACCCGCGCAATGTGTATGCTTGGCACAACAAGGCCTTGGCCGAAGATCACCTAGGGCAATGGACGCAAGCAGCTCGCTCTTACCAGGAGTTGTTGGCGTTGGACAGCGAGACAACTCCCGCACCAGCTGGACCATGCCCGCAAGCGCCTCCGGGAACTACATGGCGGGGACCTGCGCAAACCCTGAGCATGCAACCCTACCCGCCCAGCAAATCAATTTCACGCGGAACGTCGAATGACCTCGGAACATGTCGGATATCAAGATTGTACGATGCGGCCGGTTGCTCCTTGGCAAGTCAAGGAGAGCTCGCAATCGAAGGAACGATCGGGGAAATCGAGATCAGGATCTACTTTGGACCACGTCCCAAATTGGGCATCGCGTACGCCAGAAGAGGTGCGGGAAGTACTCATACCAGGTGAACCTCGCCATGCTCACCGCGGAATTCGCCGAGGATGCCCGCCATCCTCATATCCTCCGTGTTCTACCGAGATCGTTTGCACCAGAAGCGTCGAGGTTGCACCAGAGCTATCAGCACTATTCCATGCTAAAGACCCGGCTGCCCAAAATGAGCTCCTTTCGCTCGCAACCAAGAATATCGTCAGCTTTCGAGACGCCGCGGACCTATGGCAGGCGTTATAGGACTGCGATTCCATCCCCAATTTGTCTTGGAGATGATTTCAGAAAACTGCTTTGCAGTTCGCGGAGAGGATCATCGGGCGCTTCAAATCGCTGGGCCGTGGGTGCAGATCCTCGAAGATGTATCGCTCAATGCTCATGGCGAGGCGATGCTATCCAAGCACGTTAAATGGGTCAGCGAAGCGAATTTGGCCGGCAACGGTTTGGGGCAGCTACGCTAAACTGGCTTCTTCTCCGCGTGGCCTAACGTGGTCCCGTCCGCGAAGTCCTTTTCCTTTTCACTCCGCTGGAAATGATTTTGGCCGGCTACGACGGAGAGTTGGACCGATAGAATACGAGGCAGGATAGAGCGCCCGCAAGATCGGAACTTCATCGCGCAGTCGGGCGGTGAATTCCAAGCAGCTGGCCGACTTCCTCAACAGGAGGCTCGTCGTCTGCCGCCGACCAAGCCTCACCACAGCGCGGTTTGAACAGATGGCCAGGGAGGGCGAAGATTGAGGGCCGGCCCGCTGACATCCGTGCATTTCGTCGTTTCAATGCCATTCGCAATCGGCTCGGCACTCCAGGCGACGATGAGATCGACGCTCGACGACACTATAGGCGAGGACGTAACTGAGCAAAAGGCGCGACAGCTCGAGATATCGCCGAAAGATACATCTCCTGGACCCTATTTCGTGATCGGGTAATCTATCAGAGCCAGTGGCGCACAGAGCGCAACGAATAGCGCCCCAGGACAAACCGACGACTAGACCGGCAAGCTTGAGTCCCCTTCCTCTTCCACCTGCAATGCGGTTGCAGATAAGTTGCAGATGGGAGAACACGCAGTAGAAACCGTACTCGCAGGAGACTGATTTACCCGTAGATTTGGCGACCTCGTAGGCGGAAATTCACGCCGTACACGCTATACGCCTCGAAACGTCGAACTCTGGATTAGATAACAATGGTTCGCGGG
>CAVVCL010000005.1:0-134501 GCA_963746745.1 uncultured Chloroflexia bacterium | reverse complement strand
TTTTGTAACTCCCATGTGCCGGACCCTACAACCCCGTCCCTGCAAGCAAGGGCGGTTTGAGCTGTTTCCCGTTCGCTCGCCACTACTAGGGAAATGGTTTATTTTTATCCAGGTACTTAGATGTTTCAGTTCCCTGGGTGCCCTGCCTCAAACCTATGTGTTCAGTAAGAGGCTGCTCGAGGTGCGCTCGAGCGGGTTTCCCCATTCGGAGATCCTCGGATCAACGCTTGTACACAGCTTCCCGAGGCTTATCGCAGTGTCCCACGTCCTTCATCGGCACTTGGCGCCAAGGCATTCACCGTAAGCTCTTAGTAGCTTCTCCACGTGATGCGGAGAAATTGATACTTTTCGAAATGCTATCGGCCTACATCAAATGCTATTCGGTTGTTAAGGTACTGGTTCACCGTTGACCGGTGAGCGATGCCTTCGATCTCGATCCAGGGCATCGGTCACCCTTCAAACTGCCTTGCGTCAGGCGCAATACGACCCGGCACACACCGCCGGGTCGATCCAATGCCCAACCCTGGTGCAGTGCCACCGTCTTCGTTATGTCTGCGTACCGCTCAACAAATCTCTTTGCACTCCTAAACGTGGTCGTTTCCGACCCACTCAGTGGAGATGACGGGATTTGAACCCGTGACCTTCGCCTTGCAAAGGCGCTGCTCTCCCGCTGAGCTACATCCCCAGGACACCGCCAGCGTCAGTGGGCTTGACAGGACTTGAACCTGTGACCCCAGTCTTATCAGGACTGTGCTCTAACCAACTGAGCTACAAGCCCGGGGTGGACACCTCGACAACTGAATAGTGACAGGAAGCAGACTTGCCGTTCTCACCAGCGCCCTACACCGTGAGGGGTATTGCTTTAGAGCACAGGTCTGTCGTTGGACCCGGCTCGCTTACTCTAGAAAGGAGGTGATCCAGGCGCACCTTCCGGTACTCCTACCTTGTTACGACTTCGTCCCAGTCACCAGCACCACCTTCGACGGCGTCCTCCTTGCGGTTAGACTACCGGCTTCAGGTGTTACCAGCTCCCATGACGTGACGGGCGGTGTGTACAAGGCCCGAGAACGTATTCAATGCGCTATAGCTGACGCGCATTTACTAGCAACTCCGACTTCACGCAGGCGGGTTGCAGCCTGCGATCTGAACTGAGGACAGCTTTGGGGATTGGCTCCACCTCGCGGCTTAGCGACCCATTGTACTGCCCATTGTAGCGTGTGTGTAGCCCTGGACATAAAGGCCATGCTGACTTGACGTCATCCCCACCTTCCTCCGGCTTGATACCGGCGGTCCCGTATGACACATGTAACATACAGCGAGGGTTGCGCTCGTTAGCGGACTTAACCGAACATCTCACGACACGAGCTGACGACAGCCATGCAACACCTGTGCAAGCTCCCTTGCGGGTCGGTCACCTTTCGGATCCCTACCACTTGCATGTCAAGCCCAGGTAAGGTTCTTCGTGTAGCATCGAATTAAACCACACGCTCCGCTGCTTGTGCGGGCCCCCGTCAATTCCTTTGAGTTTTAATCTTGCGATCGTAGTCCCCAGGCGGTGAACTTATCGCGTTAGCTGCGGCACCGATAGTGTTTAAGCTACCGACGCCAAGTTCACATCGTTTACGGCTAGGATTACCGGGGTCTCTAATCCCGTTTACTACCCTAGCTTTCGCGTCTGAGCGTCAGAAACAGTCCAGAAGACCGCCTTCGCCACTGGTGTTCCTCCCGATATCTACGCATTTCACCACTACACCGGGAATTCCATCTTCCTCTACTGCTCTCTAGTCGGGTAGTATTGGACGACCTCTCCAAGTTAAGCCAGGAGATTTCACGCCCAACTAACCAAACCGCCTGCACGCGCTTTACGCCCAGTGAATCCGGATAACGCTTGCCTCCTACGTTTTACCGCGGCTGCTGGCACGTAGTTAGCCGAGACTTATTCCTGGGATACTGTCCTTTCTCATCTCCCAGAAAAGCACTTTACGATCCGAGGACCTTCATCGTGCACGCGGCGTTGCTGCATCAGGCTTTCGCCCATTGTGCAATATTCCCTACTGCTGCCACCCGTAGGTGTATGGACCGTGTTTCAGTTCCATTGTGGGGGGTCACCCTCTCAGGTCCCCTACCCGTCGTCGCCTTGGTAGGCCGTTACCCTACCAACTAGCTGATGGGACGCAGGTCCCTCCCAAAGCGCATTGCTGCTTTGGTCATCGGCTTCTGAACCCGATGACCGCATGCGGTATTAGCAGTCCTTTCGAACTGTTATCCCACACTTTGGGGCAGGTCACCAACGCGTTACTCACCCGTTCGCCACTAGGATACCCTCGTATTGCTACAAAGGCACCTCGTTCGACTTGCATGTATTAGGCACGCCGCCAGCGTTCATCCTGAGCCAGGATCAAACTCTCCGCCAAAACTTCCACTCTTGCGAGTGTAAAGTTACACGGATTCTGCTGGATTGACAGGTTGTGTTGCTTCCTATCACTATTCAGTTGTTAAGGTGCTGTTGTTGGGGCAGCCCACCCTCCCGACTGCCTCTTCGCCTGCAAAGCCCTGCAACAGACGAAAACACCGATGCCCCTTGCGCATCGGCTCGTCAGACTTCAAAGCCCGTTGGCTTTTGTCTCTGACTTGAGACCTTATTCGGTTATCAATGATCTGTCGGGGGACGAGATCAGCTTCAACCGGACTGGCAAACGATAATTATACAACGATCGCCCCCCTTGTCAATGCCATTCGCAAGATCCGACCTTAAAATATCGCCCGCATTGCAGGGGCACGACGTGCCCCCTAGTCTACTCCATCTCCGACCGGCCGGATAGGGCCCGCAGGATCGTGTTCTGATCCGCGTATTCCAGGTCTCCCCCGACCGGCAGGCCCCGCGCCAGCCTGGTGATCTTGACCCCTAGCGGGCGAAGCCGCTGCTGCAGGTAGAGGGCCGTGGCGTCGCCTTCCATGCTTGGGTTGGTGGCCACAATGACCTCTTGCACCGCCCCTTGCGATACGCGCCGTAGCAACGGCTCAATTCTCAGGTCCCCGGGACCAACCCCCTCAATCGGGGACAGTACGCCATGGAGCACGTGGTACTTGCCACGGTAAGCACCTACCCGTTCCAGGGCAAGGACATCCAAAGCCTCTTCCACCACGCACAGGACGGCGGATTCGCGCTGCTGATCCTCGCAGATCTCGCAGCGCTCTCTGCCCGCCTCCGTAATATTGAAACAATCCTGGCAATATGCCACCTTCGCCTTGAGTTCCGCTCAGCGCTTCCGAAAGCGTCTCCGAGACTTCGTCGGGCGCCCTTAGTAGGAAGAACGCCAGCCTTGAAGCGGACTTCGGGCCGACGCCGGGTAATCGTTCCAGCCCGTTGATCAGCCTTTGGATAGGATCAGGGAGAATCATCGTCGGGATGGCGTGTCTGCGCCTGCGGCGCGGCAGACCGAAGGCTCAGGCCGTGAGTCCACCGGTCAGGGGCCCAAGTCGCTCGGACGCCAAGTCACGGGACTGGTCTAGCGCCATGTTTACCGCCGACAGGACCAAGTCCTGGAGTAACTCCGGATCCCCCTCCTTCATGAGCTCGGCCGCAATCTCGACCGACGTGCACTTCTGGTTGCCCGTCATAGTGACCTTGACTGCGCCGCCGCCCGCCGATGCCGTAGTCAATTCCTCGGCCAACTTGGACTGCGCCTCCGCCAATTGCTGTTGCAGCCGCTGGATCTGCTGCATCATTCCGCCACCAGCGCCGCCCGCTGGTCGGCTAAACCCTTTTGACATGGAAACACCTCATTATCTCTGGAACTGGATCTTGCTTCACAACGACGGGTACTCGGCGTCCGCTATTCCTGCAAGTCCACAATTTCTCCCCCCCGATCGACGGCCGTCGCCACCATGCCATCTTGAGGAAGGCTGGGCGGTACCTTTCCGCGGGCATTTGTTACGATGCACCTTACGCTCAGGTTTGCGCTGAGAACCTCGGCAATCGCCTGCTGTGCGGCCTTGATGTTCTCAGGCTTGTCCATGAGCGCGCGCACGGTTTCCGACTGGAATCCGAGCAGCAGTTCCTGCCCCTGCACTTCCACCGGTTTGCAGGAGTTCAACAATGCCTCTACAGCGGGATGCGAGGGTTTCAGGGCCAGGCGGATGTCTTTCCAAGCCCGGGCTACCTCTGACAGACCGATCGAGGCTGCAGACAGCCCAGTCGATTGCGGCGCATCGGCTTCGGTCGACGCTTGGCCGTGAGCCACGTCGCGGGAAGCCTGAGACTCCGAGCGGGAGCCGGCTGGGGACACGGCGCCCCGGCCTCGGGTGCTGCCGGGCCCGGTTGGAGCGGCGCCGTTCCCGACCCCGGCAGCCGGTATTGTAGTCATCGGAAGACGTGCAGCCGTTTCCGGTTCGCCCGAGGCATTGTGTCGTGCGGTCGACTCCGACCTCCCCTCCAAAGCATCGGCAATCGCCAGCTCGAGAGAAAGCGACGGTTGCCAGCCGCCACGCGTGTCAGCCGCCGCCGCGTTGAACTGTTTCAGCATTCTCAAGACCTCGGCTGACGAATGGCGCGCTGCCTGGGCCGCCATGGATTTCCGGATTGTCTCCAAGGCCTCGACCTCGGCGGCGCTGCCGAGTTGGATGAGGAGCAGGCTGCGCAGATACTCCACAATCTGGCGCGCCAGTGTGCGAGGATCGGTTCCGGCATCGAGGGTGCGGCGCAATGTCTCCAAGGCACGCGCCGATTCCCTTTGGTCAATGGCATCGATGATTTCGAGAACTGCCTCGCTGGTGGCCGTTCCCAAGACAGATTGAGCGAGATCCAGCGTGACCTTCGTCCCGGCCGACGAGAGTTGGTCCAGCAGTGACTGCGCGTCGCGCACCGAGCCTGTCGCCTGACGCGCAATGAGCGTGAGCGCATCCTCGTCCGCCTGCCACCCCTCGCTTGCGACGATCTTCTGAAGATTGGTTACGATCTCGCCAACGGCTACGCGACGGAATTCATGTCTCTGGCAACGCGAGAGAACGGTTGCGGGAATCTTGTGGATTTCAGTTGTGGCAAGAACAAAGATGGCATGCGGCGGCGGTTCCTCGAGCGTTTTCAGCAGAGCATTGAAAGCCGCGGTGGACAGCATATGGACTTCATCAATGATATAGACCTTGAATCTTCCCTGCGACGGTGAGAAGCCTATCTTGTCACGCAGATCGCGAACGTCGTCAACCCCGGTATTGGAAGCGGCGTCCATCTCGATCAAGTCCAGAAAGCGGTTCTGATTCACCGCCATGCAATTCTCGCAAACATCGCACGGGCGGCTGGCGGCATCGGGATGCAAGCAATTCACCGCCTTGGCAAGGATGCGCGCAACTGTGGTCTTGCCCGTGCCGCGAGGCCCCGCGAATAGGTACGCGTGACCGACGCGGTCGGCGGCAATCGCGTTCTTGAGGGTTTGGACGACGTGATCCTGTCCGATAACCTCAGGCCAACTTCCGGGACGGTACTTCCTATATACTGCTTGGCTCATAGTGATGGTCCGCGCGCCCGCTGCAAGCCGACGGTTGGCACCGCTCTACGGCACGGGATAGCTATCCTGTGCCGCTCCCTCCGGGGTGGTGAGCAAGACTGCCTGGCCCGATTGCCACACGGCCTGCCGCTCGCCCCAATACAGGTCGACGGCCGTGTTGCTACCATCCGCCGTATGCACCTGCACGGCCCCATTTTGAAATAACTTGAAAGGCGGAAACGTGTAGGAGTGACCGGCAGCATCTTTGAGATGCCAGCCGGTGAGATCCAGCTCGCCGTCCCCGTTGTAACGAACAACGACTGCCTCAACGTTCAGGACGCCCGCGCCTATTACGCTGACGATCTGCACCGTTCCCTGTTGCAGCGTGGAGGCGCCCGCCACGGTCGGGCCGTTGGCCGGTAAGGTCACCGGGCCCGCCTGGGGAAGGCTTACCGAGCGATAATTACGATCGTACCAGTAGAGGATTGCAGAGGTAACACACGCCGATATGAATACATTCAAGAGTAGATAGAGGATGAGATTTCGGCGCTCCATCGCGCGAATGATAGCACAGATTTATCGGCCTTCTTTGCTCACGAAATCACGCGGCGGGGCCCAACCACGCGACCTCAGCGTTGCACTCGCAGGGCAAGCCAGTCGCCAGCCTGACGGCGCTCCGCGGTCGCAAATCCAGCCTTCCGTGCCGCCGCCAGGACATCTTCAACTTGATCTTCTAGGATGCCTCCCAGGACGATTGAGCCGCCCTCTTCAACCAGCCCGCCGAGACCCTCTGTAAATAGGCGCGCGATGACAGGAGCCAGTATGTTTGCAGCGACCACGGAGGCGGACCTGGTGGGGAAGCTGCCATCCAGAACCTCTTTCACAGAACCCAAGCCGAGCACCAGCTCCATACCGATGCCGTTCAGCGCCGCGTTTTCGCGCGCATTCTCGATGGCGTCCGCGTCGATATCGACGCCGAGCGCCGAAGCCGCGCCGAGCCGAAGCGCTGCGATTGAAAGGATCCCTGAACCACAGCCAACATCGATGAAAGTAGATGGCTGGGGCGTGGCGGGTCTACTATCTTGGTGCGCCGTTGCACCATAAGCGGTCTCGAGCAGTTCGAGACACAGCTGGGTGCTGGGATGGGTGCCCGTGCCAAAGGCCATTCCCGGGTTGATTCTGATGGGGATTTGTCCCTCTGTCTCCCCATCCAGCCACGCAGGGACGACCATCAGGCGGTGCCCGACCGCAATCGGCCGATAGTGCTCCTTCCAGGCTTCCATCCAATTCTGGTCAGCGACAAGGCGAAAGGCCGGCACCGGCAGTGGCTGGATGAGTCCAAGATAGTGTAGCGATTCTTCGATCTGGTGTCGGATCGCTTCCATCCTATCATCCACGCGAACATATGCACGCACGGTTACCGGGCCATCAGGGGTGCCTTCATCCTCCGCGGTCGCGTACCTTACTCCCTGCTCAGTTGCCACGCTGTTCGGCGCAAACCGCGCCAAGACGTCCGCGACTGCCTCCGCGAGCTCTCCGTTGACGTCGAGAGATATCTCAAGCCAAGTCATCGCAGGTCATCCAGAGTTCGAGCGCCTATGCTTCAGGCCGCGTCGTGGGCGCAAGTCAGCGACGTGCGGAGACCGCCCGGGGCCGTCGATGTCACAATACAGGGCGTCGGGATCGCATCCGGCGCACTCCAACTGCAGCGTGGCATGAGAGATCTTATATCGCCGACTGAGAAGCCCATTAATTTCACGCTGGATTCGCGCGCCTGCGCTCATCGGAATATCATCGGTCAGGATGTGCGCAGACATTGTGCGGAGGCCGCGTGTCAGGCTCCAAACGTGCAAATCGTGGACGGCCAGCACGCCCTCGACACCCATCAGGTCCTCGACCATGGCTGGCATATCAATATCCCGAGGCGAAGACTCCAACAGAATGTCCACGGTCTCGCGGAGGATTCCCCAGGCCGTGTAGAGGATGATGCAGCCAATCATCATACTGACGATAGGGTCAAGCCAATTGGCCCGCGTGAGGTAGATGAGAACCCCTGCGATCAACGCGCCCGCCGTCGAAGCTATGTCGCTCATGAGATGCAGAAAGACGGCCTGCAGGTTGAGATCGCGTTCCCCCGGACGGCGCACCAACCTGGCAGTAATCAGGTTGACCACCAGGGCCACGAGAGCAACGCCAATCAAGATCTCGGACTTCACCTCAGGCGGAGAAAGCAGGCGACGATATGCCTCGTAGAATACCGCGACCGAAATCAGCACAAGGCTGGTCGAGTTCACCAGTGCCGCCAGAATCCCGGCGCGATGATAGCCATACGTCTTCTGGGAGTTGGAGGGCTGTGCGGTCAGACGGAGGGCGTACCAACTCAATCCGAGCGCAATTACGTCCGTGAAATTGTGGGCCGCGTCCGTCAGCAACGCCAGGCTATTGGCGAGAGCGCCAGCCAGTCCTTCGATCAGCACGAAACCAAGCGTCAAGACGGCAGCGAGCACCAAGCGGCTGCCTGTGCGTTGCATGATCTCGCCAGAATGGCTGTGAGTCCCGGATATTCCCGCGTCAGTGGCCATGATTCATCCGTGCTCGATGTGATCCAGACCCATGCGAAAGAGCTGCTCGACATGATTGTCCGCCACAGCATAGAAGACCTGTCGTCCCTGCCGGCGGCCGCGGATCAGCCGCATTTGCCGCAGACCGCGGAGCTGGTGCGAGACCGCCGATTGGCTCATCTTGAGCTTCCCGGCAAGGACCCCGACGTTCATCTCTTTTTCCAGCAGCGCTGAAATGATACGGACGCGGCTGGCGTCGCTAAGCATGCTAAATAGGTCGGCTAGTTCAATCGCCTTGATTTCCGTGATGGTCATGGGAATACTGAATATATGAACAGATATTCATATAATAGCTGATATCTTTGGTCTTGTCAACGCCCCCGGCAGCGGTCCGCCAATCTTTCCGGTCAATCCACAGTGCGGACGTAGACTGGGTCCGGCTCGCTTTGCCTGAGGGCGTGACCTGCACCGGGTTTGGCACAGCAGAATTGCGACGTGTCGGTATGGGAATGCGGTCGCGTCGTTCTTTGACACATGACAGTCGACGCCAGTCGTTTGCCACTTGCGCCGCACCGGCACTGGAGAGGCAACAAGGCATGCGACAGCCCGTCCCGCATTTGCCGCGGCGCCCTCCGGTTGACTGTCATGAAAGCACCACACTCCCTCTCCCCAACCTCGGTATAATTTTTGCCATAAGCAACGCGCGCAGGGACACCAATTGACTGAGACTGGCCGGACCGTTCCCCCAAGTGCAGCCGCGGCCCTGCATTCCCGGGTCACCGGCTTCTCGGCGGACCGGGCTCTGCAGATTGCGGTTTTGTGCTACCAATTGCTTGGGGCCGGAATCCTCGTCGCCAGCGTTTTTCTGGCAATCACGTGGATCAGGCAACCGTTTCTGGGCGCCCTCTTCGACCGGTCGTATGTTGTCACCAGGGCAGCGCCCACAGGCGACTCAGCAGCTTGGGATCTCTTCAGGCAGGACGTCCAGGCCGGCGACCAGCTACTCTCTGCAAATTCAGGTTCACTCCGGACGATCGGGGACCTCCGGAGGCTTACTGATGGATTTCTTCCCGGAGACAAGATCTCAATTGGGCTTAGGAGAACCGGCGGCCAAGGGCGCACTTTTCAAGCCACGCTCACGGCCTTTCCAACCCTGGACACCATCTCATACATAGTCCTTCCGCTAATCGCGAGCCTGCTCTGCCTGGCGATGAGCCTGTCAGTGTCCGGCCTCCGCGCACATCAGGCAGCGGGGCGAGCCTTTTCCTTGTTTAGCGGCTCTCTTAGCATCTCGTACAGCACATTTTTCAATTCCCTCAGCACCCACACGCTGACCTACGCGTGGATCGTTGGAGCGGGAATTGGCGCTGCGGCATTGGTCGACTTGGCGGTGTCCTTCCCTGGCGGCTCGCCCTCCGCGTTGCCACGTCGGTATGCGCGCGGGGCAGCTTACTTGGTGGCACTGGGCTTGGTAGTTTGGGCCGGCGCGGCCGGCCCTATTGCACAGCAACTCCCCGCCCTTCAATGGATGTACGCGTACGTCGGGCTCACGATCATCGCGTACGCCGTAATCGGCCTGTACCGGGCGGTGTGGGCTCGATCACCCATCGTCAAGGCGCAAGGGCGCACTTCCTTGGCAGCAACTCTGCTCTCGGCAGGCCCCTTGGCCGGTTGGTTCGCGCTGGCGCCGCCTCATGCGCTCACGTTCACGCCCCTTTGGCTCGTGCCCAGCTTGATCCTGCCGCTGGCGCTGTGGTACGCACTTGCGCGCGGGCGCTTCATGATTCCCCTTGGTTGGCGGCGCCAAAGCATGACCTATCTGCCCCTCTCGGTCATGGTGGTCGGTGCCTATGGCCTTGTCGTCACAGGCATCGGCCTGCTCTTCCGAGCCGCCATGCCAGCCACTAGCCCCCTCTGGATTGGCGGCGTCATCTTTGTCCTCGCGGTTCTGCTGGAGCCGATGCGACGGCGCCTGCAAGACCGCATAGATCACACCTTTTTCCTTGGCACGCGAGCCAGCACGGTCAGCGAGAACTTGGGTAAACAACTGGCAGATGCACCAGATCTTGCCACCATGAGCAGCGTGCTCAGGCAAACGATCCGAGCCGCGCTTGCGGCGAACCCAATCCACATATTCGTCTACGATGCCTTTAGCGAACAATTCACTGCCCTACCGGACGAGGGCAATCGGCGAAGTAGCGATGTTCGCTTCGCCGCCAAGGGGGCGCTGGCGAAGTACCTCGACGGTGAACCACTTCCGCTGGTTGTAGATGATGCAGGCTTGCCACCGGCCTTGCAAACCGACCATGCCCGAATCACGCTTCTGGGTACGCGGTTGATCGTTCGCCTGGGCGGGAGGCAGAAACTGGCAGGCTGGCTGGCCGTGGGGCCGCGTCTGTCCGGTGAGCCGTACACACCCCGCGATTTGGGGCTTTTGCAGAGTATTGCAGATCGGGCATCGAGCGTCATTCGGCGCGTTCAGGATCGGGCTGACCTCGAGCGCCGTCTGCAGGAAACCGGTGCACTTACCCGACTGGCGCAGGCCGTGAACATCACTCTGGAATACGACGATGTTCTCGAATTGATCTACGCTCAGACATCCCGGATCATTCCGCTTGCCGATCTTCACTTGACTCTATTCGACCCAAACCGGGGTTCTTTCCAGCTGGCTTTTGCCGTGGAAGACAACAAGCGGCTTCCGGCAAGCGAAAACCCCGCGCTGCCTGCGGACCTGGGATTGGCGCCCGCGGTAATTCGGGACGGGCATTCGATTCTCGCCAGTGACTATGTCACGGAGTGCCGTAGCCGTGGGGTCCCGCCCACTTCGGATCGTATTTTCTCCTGGATGGGGACGCCGCTGAAGGCGGGCGCAGAATCGATCGGTGCCCTGAGTGTCGGCAGCCGCGATCCTGCAATTACCTACACCGCCGCTCATCTTGGCCTGTTGCAGGCCATTGCAGACCAGGCGGCCGGCGCAATCGTTAAAGCGCGGCTTTTGCGTGAGTCTCAGGAGAGCGCGGGACAGCTCGGCAAGCTTAATGACATTGCCCGTCAGCTTGCCTCGACTCTGGAACTGGAATCGCTTCTGCATAACATAGTCGAGGGCTCAGCCAGCGTCCTGGACTGCGAGGCCTGCATTCTTTACCTCGTGGATGATCCCCCATCCAGCCTCACGGTCCGGGCAAGCGCGGGCGAAATTCCCCCGGGTGTTGTGGGACAGCGGCATCCTCTCGGAACTGGGATTGCGGGCCGGGCGGCCACGACCGGCAAGGCGGTCATTGATAATCACGTCCGGCAGGATGGGGCGGATGCGCTTGTCGCATCTGGCATCGGCTTCACGGCTCAAACCATTCTTGCTGCGGCGCTGCAAGTGCAGGACCGCAATATTGGCGTCTTGGAAGTAATAAATCGGCGCGATGGCTTGCCATTCATCGAGCAAGACCAGGCGCTTCTCACTGCCCTTGCGGGCCAAGCCGCTGTGGCGGTGGAAAACGTTCGCTTGTATACGCTCACCGATCGGGAACTCGCCGCCCGCGTTGAGGAACTATCGATAATGCAACGCATCGACCGCGAGTTGAACGCGAGCCTCGACTCCGAGCGCGCCATGAGAACCACTCTCGAATGGGCGTTGCGCCAAACCGATGCCGAGGCGGGCTTGATCGGTATGCTGGATGACTCGGGCTTGCGCGTAGTGGCTCAGGCCGGCTATGGGCAGGCGCTCGACGGCGCTACTCCTCTATCGGTTGCCCAAAGACTCCCTGGATTTCAGTCTGCTGTGGAGAGCGGCGCACCCCAGCAGGTCGACCTGGGGGCCGCCAGCGGTGGCGGCCTGCTGCCGGGATCCGGTTATCAAACGCTGATACCCGTTCGCCGGGAGGCTTCGGTCATCGGCCTGCTGGTGCTCGAGGGAACCGGCAGTCCGCGGGAAGACTTGTCATTCCTCAGCCGCCTTAGCGATCACGCAGCCATTGCTATTTCCAATGCCCAGTTGTATGACGAGCTTCGGCGGGCAAATACGGCAAAAAGCGAGTTTGTCTCCCTGGTCGCGCACGAACTGAAGAACCCCATGACCTCGATCAAGGGCTACGCGGAGTTGTTGGCTGCCGGGACGACCGGACCTATCACGGAAATACAGTCGAGCTTCCTTGAGACGATCCGCACCAATATCGAACGCATGTCTACGCTTGTCTCGGACCTAAACGACAATTCGAAAATCGAGGCGGGGCAGCTGCGCCTCGACTTCAAGGCCGTAGACCTGGCAGGTCTCATTGACGAAAGCCTGAGATCCAGCAGGAGGCAGTTCGAGGAGAAAGCGCAGACGATTCAACTGGCTTTGCCGAACACGCTTCCGGGAGTGTGGGCCGACCAGACTCGGCTCGGTCAGGTTCTCACGAATTTGATCAGCAATGCCAACAAGTACACGCCCGAAGGTGGCCTCTTGTTCATTGGCGCGGAGGCCGCCCCCAACCAGTGGGATCCGGACGGCGCAAGGCAGGTCGTGCACGTATGGTTGAAGGACAATGGCATAGGCATCAGCCGCGAGGACGAGTCGCGTGTGTTTCAGAAGTTCTTCCGGTCCGAAGACCCCCAGGCGCGCGCCGCGCCAGGGGCCGGCCTCGGACTTAACATCACGCGCAGCCTTGTGGAAATGCAGGGTGGACGAATTTGGTTCGAAAGCCAGCATCGCGAGGGAACGACTTTTCATTTCACGGTACCCGTGGCGGAGGCCTGAGCATGTCATTCGCGGCGGCAACTGGAATCGGCCAGGATCTGGACGGCCGGGAAGCGGGGCTTCAAGCAGCACGTCAAGCGCTCAAGGCCTTGGGGCCCGCGGTGCCGCGCCTCGCCATTCTAGTGGCTTCGGCAAAGTATCAGCCACGGGATATTCTAAGTGGGGTCGTGAGCCTTCTGGGCGATACCCCCATGATCGGGTTCAGCTCGCCAGCCGGGTTGACCAATAATGGCAAGCATCCGAATTCCGTGGTCTTGGCACTGCTGGCGGGGGACTTCGAGGCCCAGGCAAATTGGTTCTCAGCTTATGCCCAGTCCGGTCGCGAAACGGCGGGCGGCGTGCAGCGGCTTGCGGCAGAAATCCCGTCTGGCCGGGGAGTGCTGTTCTTTGCAGACGGATTTAACGGGGACGCGGAGCAGTTCTGCAACTCAATCCCACCCGACGCTTCACCGATGGTTGGTGGTCTTTCCAGCGGAGACCTGCAAACCGGCACAACATTCCAATTGGCGGGCAACCAGGCCGGGACAGGCAGCCTGGCTGCGGCCTTCCTAAGTGGAAACGTACGCATGGGCATTGGCCACGCGCATGGCTGGGATCCTATCGGGAGTCAGTTTCGGATTTCGCGCTCCCGCGGTTTCTGGCTGCGAACGCTGAACGGGCGTCCTGCTTCAGAGGCCTACGCTGAACTCTTTGGCCAACCTGCCCGTGATTGGGCTTTTCCCCCTCTCAGCTACCTGGCCCGCCTGTATCCCCTTGGAGTTGTCGATCGAGAGGAGCTGGTGGTTCGGGCACCGATCCGCGTGGAGGCCGACGGGAGCTTCCGAATGAACGCTCCTCTGCGCGACGGTGCGGACGCTTACCTTCTGGTTGGCAGCCGGGCAGCTTGTCTGCGAGCGGCCACCGAAGCTGCTCAGAAGGCCTTGCTGGCCTTGGGCCCAGTCAAGCCCTCATTTGGGTTGGTTCTCGCCGATGTGGCTTGGCAGCTGCTATTCGAGTCGAACCCCGGCGCGGAGGTCATAGCTGTGAAAGACATTCTCGGACCATCGGTTCCAGTAGCGGGTGGTTACACGCTCGGCCAAATTGTCCCTTCTGACGCTACAGGCCTTCTCGTTGCGGGCGGATCTCCGCTAAGATTCCTTAATCAGCATATTGTCGTGATTGCATTTGGCGAAGCTGTAGAGAGATAGGCACCTCAGTGCAATTCCGGAGACCGCGTGTGCGGACAAGATCCGCGCATCGCGCAGACGGCTCGTCGAAATTGAGTGAACGCGGTTTCAGAGAGGATGAATCTTGCGACGCTGGCGCATCTTGGCTCCATTCACCATAGGCATCGCCTTCCTCAGTACGCTCGTTCTGCACGGCGAGCTGGGTGCTTACAGCCGCTTTATAGCCGATGACTACTGCTCCGCGGGCATCGCGGAGCGATTTGGGATACCCAGGGCCGTGTGGTACTGGTATCTCAACTGGACCGGTCGCTACTCTGCCAGCGCCCTGGATGCGGTCTTCGGGCTTCTGGGTCCGCGAGTTACGCCGTTCGTTCCTGCGGCTGTCTTGATAATTTGGCTTGTTGTGTTGACCTGTTCGTTTGTGATGCTCGCGGCCCGCTCGCGACCGCGGAGTATTGGACGGTCGTTCATCCTGGGGTTGTCATTGCTTTATGTAACGCTGGCCCTCAGCCCCGCTGTTCCCCAATCCCTTTACTGGGGCCAGGGCATGCGCTCTATTGTTCCGCCGCTTATCCTTGGCACGGTGTACGCAGATCTTGCTCTATGGTTCAGTCGGAATGCATGGCCAGTCGGTCGATACGCACTTTGGCTCGTCGTGGCTTTTCTGCTGGCATTCTTCATGGGCGGACTCAACGAGACATTCACAGCCCTCGAGGTCAGCAGCCTGGTCTTCGCGTTCGCACTCGCTTGGGTCGCGGGGGTCGCCGAAGCCAGCCGCCGGACTGCCCGATTTCTGTTGGCCGGGGCCCTCGGAGCGGGGCTCGCACTGCTATTGGTTATGAGTGCGCCTGGCAATGCCTTTAGGCAGGCATTCTATCCCCCACCGCCTGGCCTCCCGGGCATATTGAGAATATCTACCACGAGTTTTGCGGCGTTCCTTGGTCAGATCATGAGCACCCCGGAGAGATGGACCGCAATGCTTGGAGCGGTCGGTGTAGCCGCGTCGGCGGCGCTGCAAGCGCCAGGCGCCCGACCAAAACGCTGGCTGGCTCCCCTGATTGTGGGCGTGGGCATGGCCTTTTCGTTTCTTTGCTTCATTCCAGCTGCCTACGGCCTTTCAGATGCACCCCCCGATCGAACGCTTATGATCCCGGCCTACTTGATTGGCGCCACCGCGATGCTCGCCGGCTTTGTCTTGGCTCGTGGTTTTGCCCCGAGGGCGCCCAACGCCCGATGGCCTGCAGGCCTCGAGGCTTGGGTTCTTGTTGTTTCTGCGGCAGCTTGCATGGTTTCGGCATCGCTGTCGGACACCCGCCTGGCAGCCAGCCGAGCGACCTATGCAGCCTATGCCGCCCACTGGGACCGCGTAAACACTCAGATCCTCCAGGCAGTCGCCCAGGGGAAAGATCAAGTTTTCATTCAACCCATGGAGAACTGGGCGGCCCTCAATGAACCCAACGACAACCCCAAGTTTTGGGTAAACGTTTGCTACCGCGATTATTACGGCATCGAAGTACTGGCTGCAAGCCAGCCGTGAACGTAGCGGAATAGTGACATAGGCTTCCGGCGACACATGTCGCCGGAAGCCTGTTGCTACGCGGCTAGGGTGACCTTTGGAAGGTCCTCCATCGCCGCCTGGACTGCTTCAGCGGGATACTCGTAGTCCTCCAGCTTGCCGCCCAGGTAGGACTTATAGGCACCCATATCGAAATTGCCGTGTCCCGATAGGTTGAACAGGATCACACGCTTATCACCCTTGACTTTCGCATCCAACGCCTCATCGATGGCTGCACGGATGGCATGAGCCGACTCAGGTGCCGGCACGATACCTTCCGACCTGGCGAACTGCACGGCCGCCTCAAAAGCAGCGATCTGCCGGACCGCAACCGCGTCGATCAGACCGGCGTCGTGGAACGCAGACATGCTGGGAGCCATGCCGTGATAGCGGAGTCCGCCAGCGTGAATAGAAGGTGGCACGAAATTGTGCCCGAGAGTGTACATCTTGACAACAGGTGCCATGCGGGCGGAGTCCCCGTAGTCAAACGTGTACACACCTCTTGTGAGCGAGGGTGTAGCCAAGGGTTCAACTGCGAGCAGCCGCGTGTGCCTGCCGTTTTTGAGATTTTCACGCAGGAAGGGATAGGCGATGCCGGCAAAGTTGGAGCCGCCTCCAACACATCCAATCACCACGTCAGGATACTCGTTGGCGAGGTCCATTTGCTTCAGGGCCTCCTCGCCTATGATGCTCTGATGTGTCAGGACATGATTTAGCACGGAGCCGAGGCTGTATTTCTTCTTGCCCCCCGAGCTCGCGGCCGCTTCGACCGCCTCAGAAATGGCAATGCCTAGCGACCCAGGGCTGCCTGCATCTTTCGCCAGCACCGAACGGCCATAGTTTGTGCGATCGGAGGGGCTCGCAAATACCTGCGCCCCGTATATTTCCATCATGACGCGCCGGTAGGGCTTCTGCTGGTACGAAACCTTGACCATGTAGACTTCCAGATCGAGCCCGAAGAAGTTGCAGGCCAGGGACAGGGCAGATCCCCACTGGCCCGCGCCGGTTTCCGTCGTCAGTGCCTTGGTCCCCGCAGCCTTGTTGAAGAATGCCTGAGGAATTGCCGTGTTTGGCTTATGGCTCCCGGTAGGAGAAACGCTCTCATTCTTGTAGTAAATGTGGGCCGGAGTCCCCAATGCCTTTTCCAAGCGGCGGGCGCGGATGAGCGGCGTGGGCCGGTACAGCTTGTAGATCTCCCGAACCTCCTCCGGGATGGGAATGTAGCGCTCGGTCGAGACTTCCTGGAGAATTAGCTCCATCGGAAACAGGACGGATAGGAAGTCCGGAGTGACCGGCTCAAGCGTGTCCGGCCGCAGCACGGGCGTGGGCGGCACCGGACTATCGGCTGCGATGTTGTACCAATTTCGCGGCAGATCGGTCTCGTTCAGAAGGTACTTCGTTTGATCAGACATGATTTACTCCTCTCATATATGTGGCGGATTCAATCCGCAGATTGGGGCGACGCGCCGATTCGGCCGCCACTGCTTGCGAACAAGGGGCCTACACGTTCGCCACGCGGGCGCGTGCTACGGAACAAAAACCGGCCCCGGGTCGTCGCTCCCGCGGCTTTGGCCCTGCTGCGTGAGAACCTGTTGGGCCGGCAGAGCAGTATCGGCGACCTGCTTGATGTGCGGTTGCAGACGTGCGATGCTCTCAAGATCTTCCTCGACCGGGGATTCGGTAGAAGGTCCCTGCAGTTCCATCATTTGCTCCTTTCTGAAGCGATACTCGGGGGCCCGCTGATCCTGGGCACCCCGCGGCAGCCCTCCGACGCTGCCTCCAGGATGTCAGGCAGGCCCGACCGACGGCGAAAACAAAAAAGGCATTCATCCCTGAAAGGGACGAACGCCTTGGTCCGTGGTGCCACCCAATTTAGGCCGGCCGCAACGAGCCGTTAACGCAATGTCCCTGATGAAGCATCAGGGACACGAGCCAGCCTCACTCTTCCGGTACGGGCCCACTGCATCAGCCGATACCTTAGCCCTGTAACGGGAGCGCCCGTTTCGGATACTTGGGCTTGCGCCCTTTCGCCTAGCAGCTCGGAGGTCCATTCGGCGCCGTCGTTACGGGCAGGACTTTCACCAACCGCCTGCTCTCTATTCCGTCGTTCGGCGCGTACTCGTCCTCGTCGAAGCCTTTATGATATTAGGCTGTATTATATGCGTCGTCGGCAGCTTGTCAAGGCCAACGATGGGATTTCAAATCGAAGGATGCGGCACGACCACGGGCACCCGGTGGCGAGTCCGGTAGTCGAACACGCGGCCTTACGTGGCGTGGAAGGAGTGTGAGAATGTTTGCTGATTTTGGATTACGTCTGGCGGCTTGGGTTGTGCTTTCAGCGACGGCCGCTTGCTCCGCGGCCGTTCCCCGGATTCTGGGGCCAGAGCCTACTCCACTCGTTGCGGGGACCCTGGTCGATGCCACCGCAGCACCCGCAGTGACTGCACCTGGGGCGTTCGTAATTACAGCATCACCTCAAAGCGAGGCCGCTCCTCGCGAGACAGCCTCCGCAGCGAAACCGAGCGCCGACTTCTGCCTGGATTCGCGGCCGCGCGCCATCATCGGTCTCCTAAGGACCGCCCTTCTAACAAGCGACGGCCCGCTGCTCGCGTCACTGGTGGATCCGATGCATGGCATGGATGCCCAGGTGCTGCGCAATGGAACGATCGTGAACTACGATCAGGACCGCGCAATGCACCTGTTCCAGTCTGACTATGTAGTCGACTGGGGAGCGGCGCCCGGAAGCGGCATCCACATGCAGGGTTCATTCCGCCAGCGATTGGCGCCGGATCTGCTGGATGTGCTCACGCAGCCGTATTCTCTGGGGTGCAATGAACTTGAGGTCGGCGGCGCCACATACGCGCCGACTTGGCCATTTCCAGGAATCAATTTCTTCTCACTCTACGTTCCGGGCACGCAGGCAAACGGCGGCCTCGATTGGCGCACTTGGGCCATCGGCCTGCAAGTCGAGGGCGATCAGATGTTCGTCCGCGCGCTTGCGCAATTTCGATGGGAGCCGTAACGCGACCCACAGCGTCCGCGCTGCCCAAAAAAGTTGGAAATCTCACAAGGGATGATATACTTCCACCCGCAGTTATTGCGATAATTTGCAATAGGTGTCCCAATGAGTTGTGCCTCCGAATACGCCCCTCAGCTTCGAACGCTTGGTTTCCGGGTGACCGCGCAACGGATGGCGATCCTGCACGTTCTGCGCCACTCGCATGGTCATTTGTCGCCTCTGCAAGTCTATGCCGAGGCCCGTATGTCCGCCCCGGCCCTTACTCGGTCAACGGTTTACCGCACGCTCGAATTCCTGGCCGCCAACGGTATGGTCTGGCAGACAACCGGGGCCAACGGCCACATGGCATACGAGCTGGCGGAGGGCAACCACAATCACCTCGTCTGCCGAGACTGCGGAACGCAGGTCCAGATCAATCGGACGGCGCTCGAGGGCGCCTACCGCCGGCTGGAGGCTATCACCGGCTTTTCCGTGGATCACAGCCACGTGAGCCTTTCCGGACTTTGCCCGGACTGTCGCAGACGACGATCCAAGAAACCAGGAGGAAAACATGTCGTCGACGAGTCCTGAGATTCCGAATCCTGGCCGTCTGCTACGGCGCGCTGATTGTGTGGCTGGCCACCACGGCCATGCATATCCCGGATGGGTACCTGAGTCCGAGCACATCGTTGATCATGTTCCTGCTGGTGCTCCCGTTCTGGGCCGTCGGCATCCGCAGAATTCGCCAGACGATGACTGCCCGAAACGTGCCGCTGATTGCTTTGATGGCGGCATTCTCATTCGTGATCATGATGTTCAACGTGCCGCTGCCCGGCGGGACGACGGGTCACGCAGTGGGGGCGGCCCTCGCGGCGATCATCCTCGGCCCGGAGGCGGCCACGATCGCCATCTCAATCGCCCTGATCATCCAGGCTTTCTTCTTCGGTGACGGCGGGATATTGTCGATCGGCGCCAATTCTTTCAACATGGCCGTGGTTATTCCCTACCTTGCCTACGCCGTCTACCGTGCGGTATCCAGGAACGCACCGCTTGGCTCCCGACGCCGATTGGTCGGCGCGGCACTCGGAGGCTGGATTGGTGTTACGGTCGCGGCACTCCTCGCCGGAGTTGAGTTTGGTATTCAGCCGTTGCTCTTCAGGGCGGCAGATGGCACGCCACTGTACGCTCCGTATCCCCTTTCCGTGTCCATCCCTGCCATGGTGATCCCACATGCCTTGGTCGCGTCGGTGGTCGAGGCCCTGCTGACCGTCCTTGTGCTCGCGTATCTCCAGCGGTCGAACGTCGCCGTTCTTGAGGCAGCAGAGAAACCGGCCGCGGCGATCGATGCAGCCAGCTTTTCAAAGCTCCGCTGGTTGTGGGCCGGCCTCGTTGCCCTTATCATCCTCTCGCCCCTGGGACTGCTTGCGCCCGGCACGGCTTGGGGCGAATGGGGCGCCGAGGGACTCAAACAAAGGGGACTGCAATCGATCCCCGCAGGTCTGGAGCGCCTGTCGGGCCTATGGGGAGCGCCGCTTGCTGGCTACGACCTGCCGGCATTAGGCAATGCCAGTCTGGGTTATGTGCTCTCCGCTGTTTTGGGAATTGTGGTCGTCGCCCTGCTTGTCTGGCTCTTCACGCTCCTGATCACGTCGACACGGGCGCGGGCAAGTGGGCAATATGATCACCGATAGAACCATCCCGTGGTCACGTTGAACCGCAACATGGGCAGTGGCCGCAGGTCCGAACGTGGAATGACCCAGCCTTGAGCCGCTCCAGAACAAGCAGCGGCACCGTCGAGCGGGCCCTGCACGCGATTACCGAGACCCTGCAGCAAAGTCTGTTTGCCGAGGAGCTCGCCGCAAAGCCGGGGCTGTTCCAAAGCCTGGATGCGCGGGCCAAGCTGCTGTCCATTCTCTTATTACTCGTGGCCGTGGGGCTCTCACATAGTTTGACCGTGATCGGCCTCATCTACGTGCTTGCCTTGGCCCTGGGTTGGGCCTCGGCTATTCCGGTCGATTCTCTGGTCAGGCGGGTTTGGCTCGCGCTTCCCTTCTTCACTGGTTTGATCGCGTTGCCTGCCGTGTTTCTCACGCCCGGGCCTGCGCTGGTGAATTTGCCGCTGGGCCTCGTCGTCACGCACACCGGTGCGGTGACAGCCCTTTTCCTCTTGCTGCGTGTGAGTACATCGCTCTCGCTCACGCTGCTGCTCGTCCTGACAACTCCCTGGAACGTGGTGCTCAACGCGCTGAGCGTCTTGCACGTGCCGGACGTGTTCGTTCTCATGCTGGGCATGACGTATCGGTACATCTATTTGCTGCTGCGAGTCTCCAACGACATGTTCCTCTCCCGCAAGAGCCGCCTCGTGGGAAGACTATCCCTTGGGGACAGTCAGCAGATTATGGCCTCCATCGCGGGCACCCTGCTCGGCAAATCTCTCGATCTCAGCAGCGAAGTCTATCTGGCCATGCAGTCACGCGGGTTCCGCGGCACGATGGTCAGCCTGAAGCCCTTTCATATGCAGCACAAGGACTGGTTTTGGTTGGCTGCAATCTGGGGAATCGCCGGAGTGTCCATAATCGCGGGGCGGTAGAGGACCTGACAGAAGAGCTGATGCGGAACACGGAGAACGTCTTCGAAATCTGCGACGTGACATTTGCCTATGAGGGTGGGCAACCAGCACTCGAGCGGGTCAACCTCACGATCCGGCCTGGTGAATCAGTCGTCGTCTTGGGCGCCAATGGCAGCGGGAAGAGCACCCTTCTGAAAGTGTTGGATGGCCTCTATTTCCCCAGCACCGGCACAGTAAGTGCGTGGGGCGCGCCCCTGACGGAAGCGGCCCTTCGGGTGGACGAATTCAATTTCGCATTCCGCCGTCGAGTTGGCCTGGTGTTCCAAGATTCAGACGTGCAACTTTTCTCCGCGTCGGTGCTGGACGAGCTTGCCTTTGCCCCGCTGCAACTCGGAATCTCGCGGGCAGAGGTCAGCGAGCGCGTTGACTCGGCCCTGGCGGCGCTCAGGATTGAGAGCCTGCGTCAACGTGCTCCCCACCACCTTTCTGGCGGAGAAAAGCGCCGGGTAGCCCTCGCCTCGCTGCTTACTCTCCAGCCAGAGGTCTGGCTGCTCGACGAGCCCGCCGCTGGTCTCGATCCGCGCAGTCAATCCTGGCTCGTGGAGTTTGTCCAGGAGCAGCAACGACTTGGGAAGACCATAGTTACGGCGACTCACGACCTGAGCCTGGCTGAAGAGGTGGCGACCATCATTCATGTCTTCTCGGAGGACCACCGGGTGATTGCCACGGGCACGCCGGAAGCAATCCTCGGCGATCATGACTTGCTGCATCGCTGCAATCTCTACCACTATCACGCTCACCATCCCTAGTACCCCGAAGCGACACAGGCGCCACCGGATTCCCGGTGGCGCCTGTCCATGCAGTGTCAAGTCCCGCAAGGGGCCCTACAACTTCGCAGCCAGTTTCAGAGCTGCGGCTTTGTCGGTTTTCTCCCACGGGAATTCAATGTCGTCGCGCCCGAAGTGGCCGTACGCCGCCGTCTTGCGGTAAATGGGCCTCCTGAGATCAAGATCGCGAATGATGGCCCCCGGCCGCAGATCGAAATGCTCGACAATCATGTCGGCAATCAAGGGGTCCGCGATCCTTCCCGTACCGAAGGTCTCCACATTGACGGACAGCGGCCGTGCAACTCCAATGGCATACGCTACCTGGATCTCCACCCTGTCCGCAATGCCTGCGGCCACCACATTCTTTGCGGCATACCGCGCTGCATAGGCCGCCGACCGGTCTACCTTTGTGGGATCCTTGCCGCTGAAGGCGCCCCCTCCGTGGCGACCCATGCCACCATAGGTATCGACAATGATCTTGCGACCGGTGACACCGGCATCTCCCTGGGGTCCGCCTATCACAAAACGACCGGTCGGGTTGACGTAGACTTTCATCTCGTCGTCGACCATGCCCTCGGGCATGCACGGCATGATGACGTGCTCCATCACTTGCTCCCGGATATCTGCTTGGGACATGTCCGGCGAATGCTGCGTGCTCACTAGCACGGTGTCGATGCGCCTGGGCTTGCCGTGCGAATACTCCACCGTGACCTGGCTCTTGCCGTCCGGCCGCAGCCACGGCAATGTGCCGTCTTTCCTAAGCTCTGCCAACCGCCGGCTGAGTTTGTGCGCCAAATAGATGGGCATGGGCATCAGCTGCGGCGTCTCATTGCATGCGTAACCGAACATCATGCCCTGATCGCCAGCGCCGATCGATTCAATCTCGGATTCCGACATTTCCCCGATCTTTGCCTCAAGGGCCTTGTCCACGCCCATGGCAATATCGCCCGATTGTTTTGCTATGGCCACCAGTACACCGCAGGTCTTTCCATCCAGACCCTTGGCAGAGTTGTCGTAGCCGATGTCGAGGATGGTCGACCGTACCAGATCGTCGAAGTTTATGATCGCGCGCGTCGTGATTTCGCCCAGCAACATAACGTAGCCCGTTTTCGTGGCGGTCTCGCAGGCAACCCGTGACGTCGGATCCTGTTCGAGACAGGCATCCAACACGGCGTCGGAGATCTGATCGCAGATCTTGTCGGGGTGCCCTTCGGTTACCGATTCAGATGTGAACATCAACTGTGGGGAGGTCATGAATGTCGTACTCATAGCGCCTTTTGTCCTTCCGTAGAATGAAATTGCCCTTCCGGTCTCGAAAGGGCAATTTGCGCGGGACGCACGGCTGCCCTCTCATCTTCCAGAACATCCTTCTGACGGAATTGGCACCTTGGCTTGGCCACACGGTCCTGCCAGCAAGATCGCATCCTCCCAGAAGCAAGGTGATCGAAATCGCTGACCGTTCGGACTAATTGACCAATCCAGGTTGTCGAGGCATCACAGGGCCGGTCCCTCCGCCTCTCTGGATAAGAGCGCCGATCAGGGCTATTTGATTGCGCGCCATGATACCACAGCCAGCATGGCGAGTCAATTAATTGGACCCGTGGCTGCCATGTCTTCTTATGGACTGCAGCCGGCGAGATTGTAGGTCGGCTGCACAAAGTCATTGATGGCTTTCTCGGCATCGCAATACTGGGGGTGAACCTTCAGAGCTTTGTTCCAGTCCGCGGCCGCGCCTGCGCTATCGCCCTTCCGCAACAGGCCGTATCCATGCCAGAGCAGTGCCTCCTCGGAGTAGGACCCATTTATCGGTTTGTAGGTGTTTTCGGTCAGCTCAAGCAGATAGTCTATGTGGTCCGCGTTGTAATAGGCGGCGAATGGCCAAAACTGATAGCGCGTCATTCGTTGAGGCAGGCCGATCGTGAATGCTCGGTCAAAAGCCTCGGCAGCCTCCGGATAGCGTTCAAAGTACACCAGCGTGCTACCCAGGTCGAACCATGCGAAGGCATCCCGCGGGTCGGCTGCCACCGCGTTCTGCGCGAGCGTCAGCGCGCGCTGCCGGTTCTGGAGCGGATCCCAGTCTGGGCCAAGAATCGACTGGACCTCTGCCTCATCCTGCGGCAGGTAAATGACCATGTAGAGATAGTTGAATGGCTTCCAATCAGCCATGAGCGCGTCGAACGGGATCTTCTTGTCGGGTCCCCGCAGTGGATCCTGGGCTGTAAATGTTGCGGCTTCCGTCGTCATAACCGGTGATCAGCAAATAGTGCGCATCCCAAAGATCGTCGCCCGGGCCATTCGCATCCTGGGGATCGAGGGTGGAGGCCTCTTCGATAATGACAGGGTAATTGGCAGCCAGGAGCCGTTTCAGAACCTCGACGTCCCCCGCCACGCGGTACTCCGCGCGCAGCCAGCCAGCCTCGTTCAAAACGAAGTAGCGCAGCTCATCCGGATTCACATTGCGATCCTGCTCCACTGGCTTGATGATCTTCGCAATATCGTCCTGGTTCCCCTGCCACCCATACATGCGCAAGCCCATGGCCAGTGTGGCCGGTCCGCAATTATTGATGCCTTGGCGCTCGTACTTCGGCGACGGCAGCGATACTTGTGCGGGCAGCGGCAGCGCAGTCGCCGTTGGCAGCGCCGCCAGCGGCGTCCTCGTGGCAACGGTGGACTTGGGCGCGAGAGGCGTAAACGTGGAGAACGGGGTCGAAGGCACGGGCGTCGGCATTGGACCGACGGGGTCGACCACGTTCTTGACGTAGGTACTCCAGACCTCGTAGCGCCAGCTCAAGCGACTCCGGATCGCGGGTATCTGAACGATGAGTACGGCCACCAGGCACGCGCCCGCCAAGAGGAGCGCAATGTATCGTGGACGGATTCGGAACATGGCAGAAAGTCTATCAGAGGCCGATTAGCAGTTTCTTAGTTGACGATCTCACGTGTCGGACCGTTGGCAGCGGCGGGCAACCGAGTAGGCGGGCGTTCGGTTAGCCCTGCTCCGGACTCTTGGGTACGCCCGCAAGCAATTGCTCGAGAGGTTTGAGGTCGGTGACGGGCACTGCCAGGTTCGTCTTGCGGGTCCGATTGAACTGGAATACGCGGTTGCCTGCCGGGATCACCCGCGCGCGTTTGCGGAACTCGCCGTGGCGCATCCATCCCAGTAGCAGGATGTCCATGCCATCGATCCAGATGTCACCCCAGTCTTGGGGGCGGGCCAAGTGCATCTCGCGCTTCCCCGGACTGCCCACGCCGATTGCCCCGGTTGGTCGCAGCCTCGTGTGCAGGTGTGACAACGAATAGAAGCCGTCATCAATCTCAAGGCGCGTCCGCGGTCTTAGCTCCACGGCACACGAAATGGGTTGTGCAGCCTCGTCCTGCCCGCCCAGTTCGAGCCAAAGAGCCTGATCAGACTCCGACTTGAGCGCCAAGGGTGACATGGGAATCCAAGGCCGGGGATTCGCCCAGTATGTCGGGAGTACGTGCAAGAGATAGGTCCCTTGCGCCGCACCGGAAACACTTCGCCCTTTGTCAACAGGGTCACTGGTGTACCCCGCCAGCAAGGCAAATAGGTGTGCGTCCGCAGCTTGGCGGCCGCCTGCCCAATAGCGCTCGGCGGCAACCAGGGCAGGTGCACGCAAGGCCGAAGCACGATCTACATGCAGGGAGGCAACCTGGTCGGGATCAGAGATCAGATATGTGATGATGTTGCAGCGGTTCGCGCCAAGGCTCAGATCATACGGTTGGATACTAGTGAACCGCGTTGGCCGAGCCGCCGTGAATGGAATCCCAAGCTGCCCCAGGTATCTCCGAAACGCCAGCTCAACAGCCACGTGGGCAACGATTCGCCGCAGGCGCCCGAAAAAAGCCTTGCCCCGGTCGTCGCGAAGCGCCGGCAGGGCACGCGTGCAGAATGAAATGCCCGCCTTAATCAACTCCGGGGAGCACTCCAGGCGCACCACGTCCTCGGCCGAGATCATGGGACGGCGGGCGATGTCTGCGAGCCAACGGGACGGGACAGCCTTCTCGTCAGCACGGCGGCTGCAATGAACCCAATGCATTCCATAATTCGCAGGACGCTGGGCCAGCCAAAGCGTGTGCCGGATCCACCATAGAAGTCGAGGTAGGTACCCAAGTCCGACATGGGAAACGGAAGCCAGAGGCGGTTGAAGACAAAGACACCGCCCAACGTTATTGCCACCGGGAGCAACCTGGCCTGCTTTGCCACCAGTGCCACGAATATGCCTTGCGGGAGAAAAAGGTATGAAGTGAACCTGTAGAAATCTGTACCGCCTAGAAAGCTGAAAACCAGAACCAGAAGGCTGTACGCGCCAAAGTACCGCCGGATGGGGACACTAATTACCCGTATGGCAGAAGCAGCCTCAGCCAGGCCCGCAATCATCAGGCTTGGCAGCAAGTACGCGATCACGGAATACATGAAGTTCGCATCTCGCGCCGGGATGAATGGCGCAAGCACCATACGGAGCAGCCCGTCTCTCGTGAAGGAGACAAACTGAAAGTCCTGTGCTACAGGAATAAGGAGGCGCGGGAGGCCCACGGCAACCGCAAGCCCGATCGCGGAGATCAAGACCTGATGGGATCTCGTGAGCCTCGGGTGAACCGCAATCGAATCCCGTGAGTTACCTGAGAGGCCGAAGAGGTAGGCCAGAAGCGGGAGCATGTTGAATTCCCTGACTTGGACCGCCAGCAAAGTCAAGATGAGGAGTGGCCAGAACCTTCTCTCGAAGGCAAGGTACGTCAGGAGCAGGATGAGCGCGTACGCCAGGTGATCAGGCCTGTATACGTCGAAGAGCAGGAACTTCACGTTGAAAAGCGAGAAAGCCGTCACTACTAGCGCGACCAAGGCTCCCTTGGCGGAACGCGTGAACCAATGCGTGAACAGGAAGACGCCGAGGAGTTGCAAAACGGCGCCGACATACGCGATGACGCGAAACCCGGCGGTCAGCGAGATACCCAACCCCTTGACGAGCGCGTACACCAGGAGCGGCGTGGCATAGCGGTATGCAAAGGGACTGGCGAGCGGTGGAACGAAGGGCTCCTCAGCCATCTGGATGTAGTATCGGAAATCCCAGGAAAACCTGGTGATGTCAAGCGAATTCGTTGTGAGAGCCACGCCGGCGATCAGCAGCACCGAGAGCACCACTGCCGCCAGCAGGGGCCGAGCCCTGGCTGCGCCGGCGCTCACGTCTCGTACCTAAACTGCAGGCAGTAGTGATGGAAGGTGTTGCTCACCCAGGCTGACCCGAGACCATAGGGGGCAATCCGCTGGTTGTCCTGGCACCACAACTTCTCGTCTTTGAGGCTGTAGATGACCCCGAGTTCGCGTGCCAGGTCCCAAGCCAGCGGATAAACGCGCCCGCGTTTCTTCACATTCTTGACGATGATCGTAAGGTACGCCTTCTCGGCGAGCAGACTTTTCAAACCGGCGTAGATTGTCACCAGTTTGCCCAGAAAATTCTCGTAGTCGTGGATGTTGCCGAGGTCACGCGCATCATCGGAATAGAACACGTCCAGCTCCGGCGAGGCTCGGCGTCCTTTCTGGGTCGTGGCACCCCTTGCGTGCAGCATGTCCCAGTATGGCGGCGAGGTCAGGACGTACTTAAATTTTGGCAGTCCCCGTCCATCGATGTAGGCAGCGTCACCAAGGATGACCTCTGAGCTCAGGCCCAGAGCAGAGTCACCCAGGGCCGCTCGCTCTTCCGCGACGATGCGCTGAGCCAGCTCGACGTATTTGGGGTTTAGCTCCACGCCGTAAGAGTGCCTGCCGGCGCGTAAGGCAGCCACTAGAGTCGAACCGGTCCCCACCATTGGGTCCAGGACTGCCTCGCCCGGCTTTGTGAAAAACTCAATGAATTCCTGCGCCAACGTCTCCGGAAATTTCGCGGGGTGAGTCAGCACGTCTTTGCGACGCGCAGGAGGGTTGTGGACGAACCAGGACTTCTGAAACTTCAGCCAGTGCTTGGAGTTGAGGTCGTTGAGACGATTGGGGCGCATACGGCAACGTGGACGCGGTCAAGTCCCTACGGCGTTGCCGAAGGCACAGGCGACCCACCCTCTATGTTGAAGACAGTAAGATCTGAAAAGGTCACGGTCACGGGAGTGTCGCCCGCTGCATGCGCAAATACCCCGATGCCTCCCACCGAATAGCTGTCGTCGCTGGCGGTGAACTGGTAATGTCCATTCAGGAAGAATCGGAATTCGTGACCGACAGCCCAGACCCCTAACCGAACTTCGCCGGGTGCGCCGACTGGCACGTCGGCACTCGCAATCGGAGGCTGCAGCACGCGGGGCGCGCCGAGGTTGATCCGCTCGGCAGTCGCCGTTCCGTCGCACGCCACGGCGTACCGGTAGAAGGCCACGTGGTTGGGTGCACGGAAGAGCAAGCCGTAGTCATCCGGACCACGGCAAAGGCTCGGGCGGGCTGTGACCTCCGCATACATGTCACTGAATAGCGCCCCCTGACGAAAGCTCGCCACCGGGGCGATGCCCGGCTGAGCTGCAATCGTAAGCCCCCCTTTACTGAGCGCCACAGATGCCGTGTCACCTGTCGCCGTATTCCAGACATCTGATGATGAGAAGTCGTCCCTAAGCACGATTTGACCGACATCGGGTCTTTTGTCCGCGGTGGGTTGCGGCGTCGCGTGTGGTTGCGGGAACGAAGTCGCTGTTACAGGGAACCAAACGACGGTCGTGGCTGTCGAGACGGGGGCCGCTCCAGCGGTTGGCCCATCGGGCGCCGGAGGGAGCGTGGTGACGCTACTGCAGCCCGCCACCACCACTAAGGTGGTGAGGAGTGCGGCAATGCGTGGATTCATGCAGGAAACAACTGGCTGCTGTAGAATAGGCTGTGCATGTTGAAGGTTTGCTGACTTGGCTTTGGAGCGTATGCAACCCGGGCGCGCCGGTCTGCCGACGATCGGAGCCCTTGGCCCCGGAAGAACGGATGCATTTTCCATTCTAGCATAACAGGAGCGGGCAATGGCGCATAAGGACTCGCAACAGCAAAAATACGTCCTGGTAACCGGAGCCAGTGGAGAAATCGGCCAGGCTCTGGTCCAGGAACTGGCCAAACGGGGAGGCTTCCGCGTGATTACCGCGGATCTTGCCCCACTCCCGGAAGCGATTAGGGATTCCGTATTTGAGCACGTGCAAGGGGATCTGATCTATAAGATCAAGACATTTTACGACTATGACTTTGACCTGATTTTCCATCTGGCTGCATCGCTGTCCTCCAAGGCCGAGATCGCCACGGAGGAGGCCCACCGCATTAATGTGGAGGGCACAATGCAGTTGCTGATGCTGGCGGCCTACCGATCGGAGAAATACCGAAAGCCTGTGAAGTTCCTCTTTCCCAGTTCGATCGCGGCTTATGGGCTTAGCAGCGAGGAGAAGAAGGAGTCGGGCAGGGTAAAGGAGACTGATTACAACTTCCCGCACACGATGTACGGATGCAACAAACTGTATTGCGAGAAACTTGGGATGTACTACAGCCGCTACTGCGGGCAGCACCATCTGGATCCTGTTCCGCCCGTGATGCTTGATTTTCGTGCCCTGCGCTTCCCGGGCCTGATTTCCGCCAAGACGCTACCGAGCGGAGGCACAAGCGATTATGGCCCCGAAATGCTCCACGCCGCCGCGCAGGGTATTCCCTATGTGTGCTTCGTACGCGAGGACACGAGGATCTCCTTCATGGCAATGCCCGATGCCATCAAGTCGCTGTTGATGCTCACCGATGCACCTCGCGGGCACTTGAGCCGCGTCGTCTATAACGTGGCCGCCTTTTCCATGACAGCCGGTGATTTTCGCGATCGTGCACTGCGCGCTTTCCCAAACGCAAAAATCAGTTTCGAACCCAACCCGCGGCGTCAGGGAATCGTGGACTCATGGCCCGAAGACGTCGATGATTCGCTGGCGCGCCACGACTGGGGATGGACGCCGGATTTCGGCGTTGACAGATTCTTCGACGACTACTTTCTCCCGCAAATCAGAAACAGATACCATCTGGTAGCCAGCCCGGCAGGCGGTTAAAGCCTCTGCGCGCTGCACAGGCGCGATTCTCTTCGCTGATATAATCCTTCAGATGCGACTCGGGCGTCTGATCATTCTGGCGGGTTTGGCCATGACTGCCGTGCTGTACATGGGATCTCTGCGTGCCCAAGCGGCGACCCCGCAACAGCAGTTTGCCACGAACACCCCCCTTCCCGACGGAAGAATTACGTATAAGGTCCAGGCGGGCGACACCTGTACAAGGATACAGCTACTCTACGGAATCAGCCTGGAGCAGCTCCGTGAGCTAAATCAGAATATCAACTCTGACTGTACCAACATCATTGAGGGACAAGAGCTCTTGGTTGGCACGGGTGGCCCGGCGGGCGCCGCAACCATAACGCCGGGGCCACCTTTCACGCAGGGACCTCCCACTGTTACGCCGACACCATTTGCGGGCACCACAGAGATTTGCGTCCTGCTCTTTGATGATCTCAACGGCGACGCGCTGCACGAGGCGGACGAGCCCGCCATCGCCGGAGGCGCCATCAGTGTGGCGGAAACAAGCGGCAAGTATAGCAAGACTCTTGAAACCGTAATCAATCCTGATCCGACAGCTTACGCCGGTACATGCTTTGGCGAAGTTCCGGAAGGCAAGTACAACATCGGCGCGGCAATTCCCGACAACTACAATCCGACCATGAATTTGACGTACACACTTGATGTAAAGGCCGGGGATCGCGCATTCGTTGATTTCGGCGCACAAAGCAGGGAAACGACCGCCGCCGCGCCGGCGAGTCCCGACGGAAGCAAAAGCACGTCTCCGCTGCTCGGTTTCCTTGGAGGTTTGTTATTGCTCGGAGGGCTTGGTTTGGGGTGGTATGCCCTGCGTCTGCGCAATCCGCGCGGCAAGCTGCGCGGCGGCTTGCTTAAGCGTTAGCTCTCTTACGGTTCGCCATCCCCGGAACCAAACCTCAGCTCTTCGCTCTAGCCCGGCGGCCAACTCATGCGCCTGCCTGCCAACAGATGCAGATGCACGTGCGAGATGCTTTGGCCTGCGTCAGGCCCCGTGTTGATGACCAGACGATAGCCGAGGCCATCCACTTTCTCCCGGACTGCAAGCTCGTGTGCCACTTGGATCATCGCACCAAGCAACGACTCGTCCAATGTGGTTAGCTCATTCAGTGAAGAAACGTGCCGGACAGGCACCACGAGTATATGCGTCGGTGCCACCGGGTGAGTGTCCCGAAACGCCGCGAGCCGATGATCGCGGTGGACCACCTCTGCATCGGCCCGACCCTCCACAATTCGGCAGAATATGCATGATGCGACAGACATGGATTCGTCCACGGAATGAAGGCGCGCAGAGTTGCGCCGGCTAAGGAATCGGACCGTACGCGCCCGCACACGCGATGTCGTAGTAACTCAATTCCACGCCCTTATTCTGTTCTGCGTACGCGGCCGCGTCCTTGCCCGCTATGCGAACAGCGTCAATGGCATCGTGCACCTGATAGGGCCAGTAGCGCGGCAGGGTCATGAACGGATCTCCAGTGGAGCCTTCTGGGAAGAAGGACGGCCGGAATTTGTCCTCGGCGTCTGCCAGCGGTACCCAGTTGAACATAATCGGTCCGCGAGGGTTCAACGTGAAGCCCAGCCGATAACCCAGCGACGCGAGCCGTCCTTGCGGATCCTAGATCGAACCCACTCGGCCAGATTACCGCTATGGGACTCTTCCCAAAATGCTCCCGAAAAACAGGCAGCGGCATTTGGAGCTGAGCGGTCAGGGACCGCTGGCTCAACGGTGGACCCCCAGGATCCATTGTTGGGCCATAGACCTGATGATCCACCCATCCCTGCGCCTCCATGGCAGATTGTTCCTCCCACAGAGCCTCTGTTGTGCTGCCACGAATGTCCCAGGCATTTATGACGGGCCAACCCCGCTCGTCCCAGTAAGCACGAAAGTGCCCGTTGAAATTCTCCGAATATCTTCTTCCGTCTTGAACCAGGGCGACGGACCGGGCGGGAATTCTCGCATTGTCTTCCAGGAACCCTGCCAATTGCATCGTGTTGCTCGCCTCGAATTTCTGCTCGTGCAGCTCCGCCATCGTCTTTTCAAACGCCGCAGCGCCGATCGCGTCCTGGCCCTCTGCCTTTCCCTGATTGATGGAGCGCACCATCACAACCATGACGATCGTGCCAGGCGGCGAGTTCTCGGAGCTCCACTTGTCATGCAAATACTCGCAGGTGTCTGCCACATACGTATGCACGGAATCGAGCGGGTTCAAGTAAGGCGATCGATAGCGCGCTGGCAGGCTCGGGGGCGTCCTGGGTGGTGTACTGGACGCCGTTGGGATTGAAGTCGCCGTTTCCGCATCAGCGGGCGAAGGGGCGATGCTTGGCTACGCCGCTGCTTCGTCCGGCGCCGCCGCGCCGTTAGTCTGGCACGCGGCCAACAGCACCACGGCCACAAGCGGTGCCACGAGCCTGCAAAGGCGGTCCAACAAGGAACTGCCTTGCCACTTATTGAATAGGGCCGTAGGTGGCGGCGCACACGATGTCGTAGTACGCCAGCTCCGTCGGCTTATTCTGCTCTGCGTAGGCCGCAGCCTCCTCGCCAATGCGACGGACGTCATCCAGATGGGCACGCGCGTCTACGTCCCAATACCGCGGCAGCACCATGAGCGGATCATCGACTGGGCCCTCCGGAATGAAGTAGGGGCGCCGAGGATCAGGCTGATCCGCCAACGGAACCCAATCGAACATGACGGGCCCACGTGGGTTTGTCGTGAATCCAAGCCGGTACCCGAATTTTCGTGCAAACTGAACGGGCCGAACTCCGAAACCCCCTCCCGGCCAGATGATCGCGATGGGGGTCTTCTTGAAGTACTCCTGGATGTTCGTGATGGAGCCCTGGAGCTCGCCGGTCAAGTACTCATCCGATGAGCCATCCCCCATCGGAATGTTGTGGACAACGCCGTGAGCTTGGTGATCAACCCAGCCCTCCTGCTCCAGGGCCACATTCTCTGCCAGCACTGGATCACTACCTCCAAAGGCGCTGATCCATCCGTTTACGACAGGCCACTGCCACATTTCCCAATATGGCCGGAACCAATCGTTGAAATTTGCTGCGGCGTGTCTGTCATCCTGCGTGAGTAGAACGGACCTTTGCGGAATGCTGGCATTATGTTCCAGAAAGTCCGCCAATTGCCCCGTGTTAATGGCTTGAAAACCCATGTCGTGAAGGCTGTTCATGAGCTGCTTGAAGTCGCTCGAGCTGATGTTCTTTGAATCCGTTACAGTGGCTTCCCCTTTTTCGATTGAGTGAAACATTACCACCATCACAATCGTGCCAGGAGGGGAGTTGGTGGCAGTCCACTTGTCTCTTATGTACTCGCATTGATCCTGAACATAAGTGTGCGGCGCGTCCAGTGGATTGAGGGAGCTCGCGACAAAAGCCGCCGGCAAGGCCGGGGGCGTTTGTTGAGCGGTGGCCGTCGGAGCCGGGGTGTCGGTCGCCGTCGGCCGCGAAGCGGCCTGCGTACCCAAGATGGACGCGAAGGCCGTGGCCACAGCTTCAGTTAGCTGCGGATTCGCTTCGGCAGGTGGAGCGGCAGGCGCGCAGGCAGCCAGCGCGAACGCGAGCAGAAGCACGATCGGGGTGCCACGACCTGCGGATGTCATTGATTTGGAAGTCCTGAAGACAGGGAATCGCCAGCCGGCGTGAACACAGTGCCCGGAAGGCGATTCTTGGAGTGCCGCGTCAGAAGGCTACTCGTCCGATTCGCCTTTGATGAAGGCCTCTACCATTTCCCGGCAGACATCGTCACGGAATTGTTTGGGCGGGGTCTTGAAGAAATAGGAGGATGGCCCCACTAGGGGGCCGCTCAGGCCGCGATCCAGCGCGATCTTGGCGCAGCGAATCGCATCGATCATGACACCCGCCGAGTTGGGGCTGTCCCAAACCTCAAGTTTAGCCTCCAGGTTCAATGGGACGTCGCCAAAGGTCGTTCCCTCCATCCTGATGTAGCACCACTTGCGGTCTGTCAGCCACGGCACGTGATCAGACGGTCCGACGTGTATATTGTTGGCCCCCAAGTCATAGGGGATCATACTTGTCACCGCGCCCGTCTTCGAGATTTTCTTACTCTCAAGCCGTTCGCGTTCCAACATATTCAAGAAATCGGTGTTTCCGCCGAAATTGAGCTGGTACGTGCGGTCAATTCGAACGCCCCGATCCACGAAAAGAGTGGTCAGCACTCGATGCAAGATCGTCGCTCCGACTTGCGATTTGATGTCGTCGCCAAGCAGGGGTAAGTTGGCTTCGCGGAACCGGTTCGCCCAGTACTCTTGTGATGCGATGAAGACCGGGATCCCGTTCACAAAAGCGCAGCCGGCTTGCAGAACCTGCTCCACGTACCACTTCGTCGCCTCTTCCGAGCCCACGGGGAGGAAGTTGACCACGACGTCGGTCTTCGTCTCCTTCAACAAGCTCGCTATGTCCGCGGTCGGACCTGGTGCCTTCTCGATGACTTCGGAAAGATACTTACCCAGCCCGTCGTGCGTCATACCACGGACAACGGGGACGTGCAATTCCGGCACGTCGCAGAACTTATACGTATTGTTGGGCGCGGCAAAGATCGCGTCGGAAAGATCCTCCTCGACTTTGGTGACGTTGATATCAATTCCCAAGGTGAACTCGATATCCCGTACATGGTAGCCGCCCAAGTTTACGTGCATGAGGCCCGGCACCTTTGCGTCCTCCGCGGCGTCCTTGTAAAACTGGACGCCTTGCACGAGCGCCGAGGCGCAGTTGCCCACTCCAATGATCGCGACGCGGACCTTGTTGTCTGTCATGCAATCGTTCTCCTTCTGGACGAGTATAATGCCGTGGATCTGTCCGCACCCGGGGCATTACGGCGCGAACGACGCACCTGCATGCAGTGGCCCGGGATAAAGGGTCTCCCAGATGGGATGGGGCCCGGCGGATGGAACATCTCTGCGCCGGGACATACGCCACCTGATATAACCCTTACTCCAGTCCATTCTTCCGCTTTCGTCGACGGCGGAGGCAGGATTGGGTTCGCCAGGGACTACGGTGAGCTATTTCTTCGATTATACCGGGGATGAGGTCTCGGCAGTGGAGGGCCAATTGCCATCATACATGCGGTGTTACGTCTCCAGTTTGGAGTCTCGTAGCGGGCTTCCCGGGCCCAGGGATCACTGGGATAAGAGCCTGCATGCCACAACCCGACCCTCTCGTGTGCGCTTAGTTTCAACTGTTGAGAGACAGGCACATCCTTCCGAGCAGGCAGGGCCAGGCCCAAACCTGAAACTGTGGATGTAGATTTCGTCGTCGCCGGGCGGATGGCCCGAGAGTACATCCTTCCGCCGGTCGGCCTTCCATCGCTCGATGTTCCTGGCGGCAGCGGACTTTACGCTTGCGGCGGATTGCGAGCGTGGCACAATCAGGTGGGACTCATGGCTCGCGTGGGCGAGGACTTTCCCCGCAGATGGTTGAGAGAGCTGGAGGCGCAGGGCATTGATACAAGCGGTGTGACCCTGCTTGAGCACAATGTCGATCTCAGGGCCTTCTTCGCATACGACGCGAATTTGCGTCCTGTCCGCAGTTCCCCCGTTTCGCAATTTGCGCGCCGCGAACTTGCATTCCCGAAGACCCTGCTGGGCTATCAGCCGCCATCCGAAGCCCAGCCCACGGCACGGAAACCCGATGCGCTTACCCCATCGGCCATGGAAATCCCAGCCGGGTACCGCGAAGCCCGCGCTGTGCATCTGTGCCCATTGGACCTCACCAGCCAGATGCAACTTTCGAGCGCCTTCCGTGCCAGTTCGGCAACAACCCTGACCGTGGATCCATCCCCGGCATATATGGCGCCCCACTTTCTCGGGGCCCTGCGTCCGCTTCTGGCTGGCGCAAGCGCCTTTCTACCATCGGAGGAAGAACTGCGCGCCCTCTTCTGGGGAAAGACATACGACCTATGGGAGATGCTCTCCGCGGTCGGCGAATTCGGCTGCGAGATCGTCGTGGCAAAACGGGGCGGCAAGGGTCAGGCCGTCCTGGACGTGGAAGGCAAACATAAGTGGGAAATCCCTGCCTACCCCGCCCGCCTGGCGGACCCCACGGGCGCAGGCGATGCCTATTGCGGGGGTTTCCTGGCGGGCTTGAAGAAAACTTATGATCCGCTTCAGGCAGCCCTGCACGGCAATGTGGCAGCCTCCCTGGCCGTGGAAGGAACGGGTGCGTTGTATGCACTGGGCGTGGCACCGGGCCTAGCCGAGGCGCGGCTACATATGCTGACCGATCTTGTGAGGGAGGTATAGACGAATTGGCCGACCCGCGTCAATCCGAGAATGACAACTCTGACAAGCCGCATACTCGATCTCGCTGTGCAAATTCAGCAAATTCCTGCTCCCACGTTCCAGGAAAGAAGGCGCGCGGAATTTGTCCGAAATCTACTGGCAGCCGAGGAACTGGCGGATGTATCGATGGACGCGCTTGATAACGTCTACGCGCGGCTCCCGGGCCGTACGGGCTCGCATCCCCTCGTGGTCTCGGCCCACCTTGACACTGTGTTCCCTGCTGGATCCGAAGCAAAGTTGCTGCGGCAGCCGGACCGGATACAGGCGGCGGGCATCGGGGACAACTCGCTCGGCGTGGCCGCCCTGTTTGGGTTGATTTGGACATGGCGGGAGCACCAGACGACCCTGGCCGACGACGTGTGGCTGGTCGCCAATGTCTGTGAAGAGGGTCTTGGCGATCTCCGCGGAATGAAAGAAGTTGTTGCGCGCTTCGGTGACAGTCCTCGCGCCTATCTGGTAATCGAAGGAACGGCGCTGGGACAGGTCTATCACAGAGCAATTGGTGTTCGCCGCTATCGTATAAAAGTCAGCACCGAGGGCGGCCATTCGTGGTCCGACTATGGAAAGCCATCGGCCGTGCACGAGCTGGCTGAGCTTGTTACACGACTCACATCTTTGCCCCTGCCAAGCCACCCCCGCACCACGCTCAATGTGGGCATGATTGATGGCGGCAGCGGCGTCAACGTTGTGGCGTCGGATGCGCACTTCGAGCTTGACGTGCGGTCAGAAACGGCGCACGGCCTCCGTGAGATCCTGAGACAGGTGGAGGCAAGAATACGTTCGCTCGAGAAACCGGGCGTAATCGTGGAGATCGAAGTGATTGGAGAACGCCCGGCCGGAGAGCTTTCTCTGGATCACCCCTTGGTCAAACTTGCCGGCGAATGTCTGTCGGAGCAAGGCATCCAGCCAACTTTCACGGCCGGCTCGACAGATGCCAATATACCGCTCAGCCAGGGCTTGCCCGCTCTTGTCCTCGGTGCGACCACTGGCGGAGGCGCCCACACGCTCCATGAGTACATAGACACCGCGCCCCTCAAGCAAGGGATGCGGCAGATTTTGCGCTTTGTCGGAAGGGTTTTAGAGAGCTAGCTCCGCGGGCGCCTGCCTCCGTGCACCCCCAATGTTCGAGCGGTCTTTGAGACCCGGAAGCTTGCTAACCCGCCTTGTATCCACGCCGTCTACTTCAGGCCAATAACCTCGAAGACCTCGAGCGGCTGGGACTTGCCTTTCGCTATTAAAGGCGCGAATGGCTCGGCTTCTACGTCGCCAGCGACGCGTTCGTAGGCGGCTTTGCTGAGCAAAATCTGGTTCCTGGCCGAGTTCTCCTGAATCCTCTTCGTGGTATTCACGCTGTCCCCGATTGCAGTGTATTCCAGGCGTTTCTCGCTGCCCATCCACCCAAGTACGGCCTCCCCAAAGTGAATTCCGACGCCGAAGCTGAGATGTGCCTCGGGCGGCAGCTCAGCATGCAGTCGGGCAACGCTCTCCCGGATAGCTACAGCTGTGCGGACTGCGCGCAAGGTATGGTCAGGCTGCGGGAGCGGGGCGTTGTACCAGGCCATGATAGCATCGCCCAGGAACTTATCGACGGTCCCTTCCTCCTCGAGCACGGCGTCGGCGCACGCAGCCAGGTAGCGATTTAGATACAGCCACGAGATCTTCAGGTGTGTGTTTTTCGCTGTAGGCCGTGAAACCGCGGACGTCGGCGAACAAGATGGTGACTGCCTGCTTCTTGCCGCCCATCTCCAGGCTACTGGGGTCGATCTGATCGAGCACGGCCGGCGACACCATGCGCTGTAGCAGCCTGCGCTGTGCCTCCAGTTTCTTGCGCTCAGTCAAGTCGTCCAATACCATTGCAATGCCATGCGTCTTCTTGGACGCATCCATGAGCGGCGCAAGATTGAGGCGCCAATCCAGGTTGCCGCGAACCGGGTCAGAATGGCTTATCTCGAGGTCCACAATGGATTTCTCGGACTGGCGGACTTCCTGCAAATGCGGTTTCACTAATTCCAGGGCCGAGGCCAGTACCTCGTCGAGGGTGTGTCCAACGAGGCCGGCGGAGGTTAGGCCCAGGATGGTTTCGGCAGCCCGGTTGGCCAGCAAGATCTGCTCCTGCGAATCCGTGGTGATGACGCCGCTGGTAATCGAATAGAACACGTTGTCCATCAAGTTCTTGAGATCGGTTACTTCCGCCAGCGTGTGCCGCAGCGACGTAAATAGTCGCGCATTCTCAATCGCCACGGCGGCTTGATTGGCAAATGCCGTAAGCAGGTCGCGTTCCGTCTCCCCAAACATGCCCGTTCGAATCCGGTTGTCGGCGTAGATCACGCCGGTAAGATCGCTCTTGACCTTCAATGGCACGCACAGAATCGATCGCAGATTGAGCGCAACCACACTGGCCTGGCCGCTGAATCGCTTGTCCTCCTGGGCGTTCGTGGTGACGATGGCCTCTCCAGATTCAATTACGCGTTGAACGACGGTATGGCTGGTCGCCGCGTCGCCAGATTTGATCGCCTCTTGTGACCAGTGACGCGCTGACGCGCGTGACCATCTCCCCGTTTTCATCCCGAAGCATGAGGAACCCACGCTCGGCGCCGGTCAGACGCACGATGTTGTCCATCACGATGCGCAGAACGTCGTCCAGCTCGAGCGACGAATTCACGACGCCCCCGATTTCGGTCAGCGCAATGAGCTTTCCGTGCTCGGCCTCGATGGATTCGATGCCTCGGCTGAGCTCGCCGAGCATATCCGCCAGGGCACCGAGGTTCTGAAGCGCGTCGGCGGGAAGATCGCGTGGCTTCAACTTTTTCAGAGCATCGCGTAGTTGCACCGCTTGCAGAGCCAGGGCGCTCGTCTGCCCGTGCAACGTGGCAGGAGACGGAGTGTGTGATTGCATCTTAGCCTCCCGGGCAAGCACGACGAATGGGGCTAGGAGTATACATCGCGCCCGTTGACGGTGCTTAGCAGCAACTGAATGCGCCGTCGTACGCTATGAACCAGGATCACAAAGCTGGCGCGCCGCGCCCGAGCCAAATCGGGAACACGAGGCGCGAATAGCCCGGATTCCAACTCACGTTCCAGCGCCCAGATCTGCTCCGACGCAGTTGGCACCAGCCCGGCGAGGGCCTTGGCTCGTTCGGCGGGCGTGGACGCAAGCGGCTGGGGCCTCTGCAGAAGGACCAGGCTCCAATTGATGCTGGCAAAGGCCCGCTCAATTGGCTCAATCTGCTGCCAGCGCTTCCAGGCCGTTACCCAGGCCGGATGAGAGTTGCCATTGCCCTCAAACGCCCGAAATACGTAACCGGGCAGCCTGCGCCAAAACCCGAGATCGTAAATCAGCGCAAGCAGGACCGCACCCGAAAGAAGAAAAGGCACGGTCACCAGAAGAAGTCGACCAATGGCAGTCTGGACGAATGAGATGAATCCAACGGGTCCGTTCGCCTGTCCGGTCTCAGGAAACGCCCCCTCCTCGCGGGCCGTTGGCCCTCTTGGTTGCGGGTTTGTCGGAATTGCACTGGTTTGAGACACACCGCTGGGCCGGATGAGGGGGTCTTGGCTGACAGTGGGCTCAAACTCCACCCAGCCAATTCCAGGAAAGTAGACCTCAGGCCACGCATGCGCGTCCCGCCGATGCACAACGTAGGTGTCGCCTTCCAACTCACCCTGAGCGAATCCCACCGCCAGGCGGGCGGGGATTCCCAAGGATCGAAGCATCAGGACTTCCGCGGAGGCATAGTAGTTGCAAAAACCCTTCTTGTAGGTTTGGAGAACCCACAATGTGGGATCTTGACCGCCGGGCGGCGCGGGGACGCTCGTGGAGTATTGCAAGTTGGACCGCAGGTAGTTTGTGATCGCAGCCGCCTCATCATACGGATTCTCCTGACCTACCGCGGCTGTCCCCGCCAGCGTCCGAAATTCCTCGCGGAGGCCGGCAGGCACCTCAAGATCGCGGTCCTGAATCCAGGCAGGGTACTGTTCTCCGGCTGAACGCAACTCCTCGACCGTTGGATTGGTGAGTTCGGCCCTGACCACGTAGTTGCCGCCCGCGGTAACCGTCGTCCGGGACTCCCAGGATACGGCATCGTAGACATTCTCCGCAATCGGCGCGGCGGCCACGTAGGCGTTCCGGTCAACCCAAACCATCGGTTGGGGCGAATAGATCAGGCTCTGCTTCGCGAACTCGCTCGTTGTAGCCAGCTGAGTTTCCAGCCGGCCTTCGGGGTTGGGGATGCTCAAGTCGCCTTGGTCTGGTCTGAAAAGCACGCTTGAATCCTGAGAAGCGGACCAATGTCCGTTTGCATAGGCGTCGTAGGCGCGGCCGCGCCAGTAGAAGCGAACGTTCGAATTTGGTGGGGCCAATACCTGAACCCTAAGTACTATATCGTCCCCCGAGGCTGCTTCCCCGCCCAGTGCGAGAGTCCCACCGTAGAAGTTGCCGGCGGGCGGGCCGTAAGGCCCGTGCAGCGATATGACGGCGTTCGAAAGTCTCTGCGCGAACCGGAGCGCTAACGCTGTTCCACGTGTCAACTGCACCCTGCAGGCTGGCACGCGAGGTGGGCAACAGCCAGGCGATCATGATGGCTGTTCCAGCCATAAGGAACAGGCTTCCGAGGATATTGGGCCACGCTTCCTCGTTGACGAACACTCTCCGGCGAGACCAGTCCGTGCGGCTGTTCAGATAGTGGATCCTGCCCGCGAGCACAATCGCAATCAGCAGATAGATGGCCAGCCACCAGGATCCCCGCGGCTGATAGTCTGCGTACGCCTGCACCAAGATAATGGTGGCCCCACTCAAGACGATTGCTGGCAGCACGCTGCCGTGCCGAGACAACCAGTATCCAGCAGCCAGCGAGATGAGCCAAAATGCAACGCAGACAAAGGCAAGAAACAGCAGTGGATCCGCTACGGGCTGCCGGCGTACGAATTGACCCATGGAAACACGCAGCGTCTCGCCTTCCAAGGCCAGGCGCTCCAGCAAGTGTTCCGCGGTAAAGACGCCAGCGACGCGCCACGGAACGACAATTACCGTGTAGGCGGCGGCCAGTCCCGCGACCGTCCTTCGGCCAAAGCTGCTGGCACCCAGGGCAAGCCCCAGCACCGACCCAAGGCTTGCCAGCGCCTCAGCGAAGTACAAGAACCGCGCCCAATCCGTGGTGACAAGTCGTGCGGCCGCGACCTGCAGAAGCAGAAAAAGAAGGACAGCCGATGTCCAATCCCAGTGACGTCCTGCGGGACGTTCCATGGCCAGAGTCTACAGTACTTGCTGCAGCCGCGCAATTGCGGGCTGTTGCAAGTAGGTCGGGGTCAATCTGATATAATCCCGCCGCTACAAGTGATGGTTGACCGAGGATCGGCTGAGTTCACGCTGCAAAGTGGCTTGGTCTCCTTCTCCTGATTTCTCTCCAAACCAACACGTGAGCCAGACGATCGGATTGGCATGACGCTCGAGCGCGGCGCGCTTCTTCACGAACGCTATCGCATTGTTGAAATCCTGGGTCAGGGTGGCATGGGTTCGGTTTACCGCGCCGTGGACGAGAATTTGGGCGTCGACGTAGCCGTCAAGGAAAATCTCTTCACCACCGAAGAGTACTCGCGGCAGTTTCGGCTGGAGGCCGTGATCCTCGCCGGCTTGCGGCACGCGAATCTGCCGCGGGTTTCCGATCACTTTTCCGTGGGCGACCAGGGGCAGTACCTCGTGATGGACTTCATCGAGGGAGAGGACCTGCGCCAGCGCATGGAGCGCTTGGGGACGGTCACAGAGGACGACGCAATCATGGTCGGTGCCGCCATGTGCGATGCGCTCACATACCTGCACACGCGCAAGCCGCCAATCCTGCATCGAGACCTGAAGCCGGGCAACGTCCGGATCTCGCCCGATGGTTCCATATTCCTGGTCGACTTTGGTCTCGTGAAACTGGTGCAGGGCCCGCAGGCAACGACAACCGGCGCCCGAGCCATGACCCCTGGGTATTCTCCACCTGAGCAGTACGGAGGGGCCCGCACCGAACCGCGCACGGACATCTATTCACTTGGTGCGACGCTCTACGCAGCCCTTTCGGGAGTTATTCCTGAGGACGGTCTGGCGCGCGCCATGGATAATGTCCGGCTTACCCCGCTGCGCCGGCGCAATCCCGGCGTTTCGCGTCGTGTGGCTGCCGCCATAGAGAAGGCCATGGCGGTCGATCCGGCGGACCGCTTTCAGACTGCACAGGAATTCAAGAGGGCGCTGCTGGCTGCCGCCGCGCGCGGCGAGCGCCCGACCGGAGAATTCACTGTCGCGCCCCCGCCGGACGCGGCGCCCCTGGCAGCCCTTATGCCTTCCGCAGAAGGAGCCGAAACCGCTGCGGGGCTGAAAATCGCCAACGCGGTTTCGGACGCCGCAGCGGACAGGACAGGTCCGGCCCCACAAAGCCGCAGACGGAGCCCGGCCTGGCTCTTCTTCCTGTTTGCATTCATTGTTGCTCTTGCTGGAATTGTCATATTGCTGCCAGAGGTCATCCCGGAAAACCTTCGGGCAATGATTCCGGCGTGGCCACTGAATCCGACTTCAACGCGTGTCCCTGCCGCCTTGGTGCTGCCTCCGGAGGAGGCCCCGGGGGGCGCGGCGAGTCCGACCACGACTGCCACGCTCCGTGCATCTTCGACCCCTTCCGGCACGGTCGCCCCGACGGCCGCGCTGGCTCCTGAAGCGAGTTCGGTTGCGTCATCAGTCGTCCCGCCGGCGGGAGAGACTTTGCACCAGATTGCATTTGCGTCTGACCGCTCGGGAATTCCCCAACTCTATATGATCGATCTCAGCGGAGGGGCCGCCATCCCGATTACAAACCTCCCAGACGGCGCCTGTCAGCCATCGTGGTCGCCTGACGGCGCGCGATTGGTGTTTGTTTCGCCGTGTCATGTTTCCCCCGAAGGACGCCCCCTCGACATCTCCGAGGGGCCGCCTGAGGACACGGCTCTCTACATGGTAAACGCCGACGGCTCGAATCTGGTGGCACTTCCTACCGCTCCAGGCGGCGACTCGGAGCCCGCCTGGTCGCCGGACGGCCAGCGCCTTGCCTTCACGTCCTTGCGCGACGGCCGCCCCTTGATCTACGTAATGGATCTCACGGATCAATCTGTGAAGCGGCTCACGGAGCCGTCGGCCGACTACGCCGCGGTTCGCCAGCCGGCGTGGTCGCCGTTTGGGAATCAGATTGCCTTTGCCAAGAAACGCGGCAACACATATCAGATCTGGACCGTGACGGATGCGGGCCAGGGTCAGCAGCCGATTTCGCGAGGCGGTCAGCAGTATTGGGACTTCTCTCCCACTTGGACGCCCGATGGAAAGACCGTCTTGTTCACTGAGCGCAACGCGGAAGGACCAGTCCTGCCCTGGATAATGAGCATCCTCTACGAAATGCGCGACAGCGCGAGTGGCACGAGACTGGACATTGGGCCGCTCCCTGTCGAGCATCCGGAGGTGTCTCCTGATGGAATGTGGGTCGTGTTCGAGGCCAAGGGCCCGGATGAGAATCGCGATATCTTCTATGCATCCCTGAATGGCGGGCAACGCACCCGTGTCACGACGGATCCGGGCATTGATTTCGACCCGACCTGGCGACCTGCCGCTCCTCCAGCCAGCACGCAATGAACAGCGCCCGAAGGTCGGTGCAGGGCCCATGGGCGTGCGTGGCAAATCGCGGCCCTTTCTTACGTTCTTCTTATTGACGCTCCTGTTCCACGCATGATATGATTTTGGGTCAAGCAATGGCACTCTCCAAGCGAGAGTGCCAACTTGCGATGAACCATGTCTGAGCTTACTGAACGCCAGAAGACCTTGCTGCTTGTGATTATCCGCGACTATATCGACGCGGCGCAGCCCGTCGGCTCGAAGCGGCTCGTGGACCGCTACCGGCTCGACCTTTCCTCGGCTACGATCCGCAACGAAATGTCAGCCTTGACGGAATTGGGTTACTTGCGCCAGCCGCACACCTCTGCGGGCCGCGTCCCCACCGAAGAGGGGTATCGCTACTTCGTAAGCGCCATGATGAATCAGGCGGCACTGCCTCAGGCGGTGGAGAACAAGATATCCCTCCAGTTTCGGGAGGCGCGACCCGATGTGGAGCAGTGGATGCATCTTGCAGCCTCCATTCTGGCGCACCAGTCGCAGGGCGCTTCAATGGTCACCGCACCCCGAGCAGATAAGCCCCTGTTTCAGCATGTGGAGTTGATTTCGACGCAAGGCCGGCAAATCCTGATGGTTCTTGTCCTCGTGGGTGGCGAAGTGTCACAGCAATTGCTGACCCTTGCGGAGCCGGCATCCCAGGAGAGCCTGAGCCAGACGGCGACGCGACTCAATACGGCGCTTGCGGGCCTGAGCCTCGACGAAATCGCCGCCGTACCTTCGTGCCCCGATGTGCTGGAACAAGACATACTGACGCTCATCCTTGGCGAGTTGCGACGCACAGCCGAGGGTGTCTCGGGCGAGATCTACACGGACGGTTTCACCAACATGCTTGCCGAACCCGAATTCGCAGAGTCCGACAGTGTGCGGCGCGCGCTCAAGCTGCTGGAGCAGCGCTCGACATTGCAGGCCCTTCTGGCCCGGACCACCCTGAACAGCGCTGTGGGCGGGCTCCAGGTCTTGATTGGGGGCGAAGGCGGTTCGGAAGATCTGAGCGAGTGCTCTATGGTACTGGCGCGCTACGGTGTACCCGGGCTGGCCACCGGTACTCTGGGTGTCCTGGGTCCCATGCGCATGTCCTATTCGAGAACCATACCGACTGTGCGTTTTGTAGCCGGCTTACTGAGTGACCTCGTCCAGGAACAGATTGCCGGAACCTAGGCCTCGACAGATTCGCTCCTATTGGCAGAATTACATGACAGAGAACAGGCATCACAAGCACCAAGCTCAACACACCGGCGGCGAACAGGACCTTCCCATCGAAGACCCCGACGTTTCTGCTCCATCCATTACCGAAACGCCCGCGGAGCCTGAGAGCCGCCGCCACGAGACCAACGACATCCAGGACCGGCTGGCAGAGGCAGAAGCGAGGTCGGCCGAAAACCTCGACGGCTGGCAACGCGCAATGGCCGAGTTCCAGAATTTCAAGAAAAGGGTGGAGCGCGACCGCGAAGCAGACCAGGCATCAATGAAGGGTGATCTGATCCGCCGGATCCTGCCGGTCGTGGATGACTTGGAGCGCGCCCTGCAGAATCGACCGCCCGAGGATGCTTGGTTCAGTGGCATTGAACTGATCCAACGCAAGCTTCAGGCCATTCTGGAGGCTGAAGGCGTCAAACGCATGCAGGTTGAAGGCGCCGTCTTTGACCCCAATTTCCACGAAGCGATCTCGCAAGAGCCTGTGCACGGCGTCGAGAGCGGCCGAGTGGTGGCGGTGGTCCAGAGTGGCTACATGCTCGGTGAACGAGTCTTAAGGGCCGCCCAAGTCAAGATAGCGGAATAGCAGCTCGAGTCGGCAGCCTGGCTGTCGCGCACCGCCCGCGCGATATTGAAACTTGCCACCGAGTTCCGCGCTGGCGAGGCCCCATGAGCACGAGTATTGGCATAGATCTGGGCACGGCCAACGCCGGCTCGGCGGTAATGCGGGCCGGCACGCCGGTTGTCATTCTGTCATCGGAAGGGGAATGCTTGGTGCCGTCCGTTGTGGCAGTCGACAAGAACCACGAGCGACTGGTCGGCCAAGGGGCCCGCAATGAGGGAATTGTGAATCCAGCCAATACTGCGTTCTCGATCAAACGCCTCATGGGGCGCAAGGCTGGCGATCCTGAAGTGGAGAGCTCGAGGTCTCGCGTGCCCTATCATGTTGGCTCCGGACCTGCTGCTTTCCCTTCCGGGAATTCCACGATGGAGCTTGATGCCTCAGTGCACGGCAGCATAGATCATGTCTGAACGCGACTACTACGAGATCCTCGGAATTGACCGGAATGCGGGTGAGGGTGAAATCAAGACCGCCTTTCGAAAACTGGCGCGTCAATACCACCCCGACGTCAGCAAGGAGCCGGATGCCGAGGAGAGATTCAAGGAAATCAATGAGGCCTACGGCGTTTTGGCGGATCCGGAGAAGCGCGCCCGCTACGACCGCTTTGGCAAAGCCGGCCTTGGAAACATGGGCGGCTTCCACGATTACACGGTGGATTTTGGGGACATATTCAGCGAGCTCTTCGGGCAATTTGGTTTCTCGACGGGACGGAGTACACGGAACGCCCCTCGCCGCGGCCGGGATCTTCAGATGGGAGTCGCCCTCGAGTTCCAGGAAGCGGTTTTTGGCGTCGAGAAGGAAATCGACTTCGAGCGGGAAGATACTTGCTCGCGCTGCGGCGGTTCAGGGGCGGAGCCTGGAACCACGCCTACGCGCTGCCCGACGTGCGGCGGTCAGGGCGAGGTCCGTCAGGTGCGGCAGACGATTCTGGGACAGATGGTCCAATCAAGCACCTGTCCAAATTGTGGTGGCCGCGGAGAGGTTGTTTCCTCTCCATGCCGAACGTGCCGCGGCGCAGGCCGCGAGCGAAGGAAGATTCACAAGCGCGTCGAGATCCCGCCGGGCGTTGATAACGGAACGCAGATCCGGCTTGCGGGCGAGGGCGAGGCAGGAACCCTTGGCGGGCCGAACGGAAGTCTCTTTCTGCTGCTCGAGGTGAAACCTCACGAGTTCTTTCGGCGGCGCGAAGACGATCTCATCCTGAATCTGAATATCAATCTGGCGCAAGCCACGCTTGGCGCGGAAGTAGCGGTGCCCACGATTGACGGCGAGGAGCAGCTGCGCATCCCGGCCGCTACCCAGCCAGGCAAGGTTTTGCGCCTGAAGGGCAAGGGAGTTCCGCACTTGCGACGAAAGGACCATCGGGGCGACCAGTTGGTCATTGTGAATGTCGAGATACCGGCCAAGCTGACGTCGGAACAGAAGGCGCTCTTTGAACAGCTGGCCGTCAGCTTGGGCACAGAAGTTCAGCCCAAGGAAAGAGGCTTTTTGGATTGGCTTAACGAGGCGCTGGGGGGTTAGGCGATGGACTGGCAATCAAGCACAGCGGGGAACTATTCGTCGTAGCGAATGGGGGCTATTTGCCGTTTGGCGGCTGCTGGTTGATCGGGGCCCCCCGGATAGTAGAAGGTTCCGCGCAGTTGTTGAGTCAAGGGGCCTGATTGCCGGTACCCTTGGTAGGTTCCCCAGAACTGGGCTATTCTGAACCAGAAGATCGATACGGGATAGCGCCACGGCCGTTTCTCGCGAGCGGCCTGGAGCAGGTCACTCCAGATGTTCGCGACTGTAAGACGCAGGAAATCATAGGCGCTGAAATGGGCTTCCGCAAAGATACGCTTGAAAGCCATGGCTTCGCGTCGGTAGCGATTGTAGACAAGGCGCGGTCGTTCGTTGTGCACGTGGACGACCTCGGCCTCAGGAGCGTAGCGAACGTGATGGCCTTGCTCCTGGGCCCATTTGGCCCAGGCCACATCTTCTAGTCCGGTAAGCGTTTCGTCGTATTCGTGCTTTTCCCACAGGCTGCGGCGTATGGCAGCGTTCGCATTGTTGCAGAACGGCCCCAATGGAGGCACCGCGTCCACCTCGGGAAACCATTGCCGGAAGACCTGACGTTCGGAAAAGAGCGTCGTCTCGCCACCGCGTTGCTTGCCGTAGACGACTGCCACTCGCGGATCCTCGAAGGGCTGCAGAAGGTGCCTGATCCAATCCGCATACACTGGATAGACGTGGGCGCTTGCGACCACAACGATCTCATTTGAGGCAGCCCGCACCCCAATATTCAATGAACGACCAAAACTGAACTCTGACGACGGGATGTGGACCACCATGGCGCCGTACCGTTCGGCGATGGCGACGGTCGCGTCCGTCGAGCCCGAGTCCACGACGATGGTTTCTGGGTCCGCCACGGTCTGTCGCGCAATGCCTTCGAGCAATCGCCCAATATGCTGGGCCTCGTTGAAGGCGCGAATCACGATGGAGTACTGCATTGGTTTGGGAATGCGTCGGGCGGGGCGCACGCGCGCCGGCGCCCAGTAGCCTGCGTCTAGCGGACGGGCGTCAGCCCCTCCCGCGGCGGCCGAAAATCGAAAATGTCTCCCTTTACCGGCCATTGTCTGCCGCAGTTGCCGCATTCAAGAAAGCCCTCCCGCTCCATCAAAGGCGTGTGCCCGCATGAAGGGCATTTGAAGTAGCCTACTGGCTCCACCGATACCCGGGGCTGCTCCGATGCCCCGGCCCTGAGTTGCGCACGCGTGAACACGCTGGGCGTTAATTGCCACAGCTCTCCGGTCCACTGAAGCACCGAATCCAGCCAGACCAGCATTCCAACGGGAACGAGCCGCTTGAGGACACCTGCCCGAAAATGCGAAACCGTCAGCGTCTTGTCGATCCTAAAACCCAATCGAGACAGCCAACCGCGTATCGCCATCGGGTGAAAATCGAAGTTGAGCCTTGCGAATTCCACCGGCTCCGGGGTGAAAGGATTCCAGGGCTGGCGCCCGAGCCAGTAGCGCAGGATGGACTTGGCATTTCGCTTGTTGGCGAACTCCAGAATGAAAGTGCTGTCGGGCCCGAGCACGTTTCGAACCTGGGCCAGCGCGCTCGGGGCGTCCGCCATGTGATGCAGCACACGAATCATGGTGGCCGCGTCAAACAAGCCATTTATGAACGGCAGGTGATACGCATCTGCAGCCACATACACATACCTGTTGGATTTGCCGAGTCGGTTCTGAGCCTGCTCCAGCTGGGTCATCGAATAATCCAGCAGCACGATACGTTCGTAGCCCCCGTAGCGCGCCGTGTTTCGTCCGGCCCCGGCGCCGACCTCGAGCATCAGGTGGCCCCGTCTTGGTAACAGCCGCCGCAGGGCGATGGCTTCAACCCGGTCCTCGTACTCGCGGCCCCCGTGTTCCCAAAACGAGGTCTGGTAGTCCGAATCCTCGTAGTCGCAGACGGGCGGCTCAGACATCCGTTTTCAGGACGCGGGCGAGCCGCGCCCTATCGCTCGATACGTGAATCCCTTTTCCTTCATCAGCTTGGGGTCGTAGATGTTCCGCGCATCAAAGATGACGGGCTGCTTGAGCGCCTCTCTGACTTGATCCAGATCAAGCTGCTTGAACTCATTCCATTCCGTGACGACCACAAGCCCATCGCATCCCGCCGCCATCTCGTAGGGATCCTTGAACATTTGGACATCCGGCAAGAGCGGCCGCGCGACGTCCATGGCCACGGGATCGTAGCCGCGCACTTTGGCGCCAGCCCGCACGAGCTGCTGTGCTACATCAATCGATGGAGCCTCGCGCATGTCGTCGGTATTGGGCTTGAAGGCCAGACCCAGCAGACCGATGGTCTTGCCCGTGAGCCCTCCAAGCATTTCGGACAGGCGTTCCACAACATCGGACCTGCGGTCGTAGTTGACCTTGGTAACGGAATCCAGGATGCGCGGCGTAAGGCCCTTTTCTTTGGCCATGTACGCCAGGGCTTTTACGTCCTTTGGAAAGCATGAACCGCCCCAGCCCAGTCCGGCATCCAGGAAGTGCCTGCCGATCCGCGCGTCGTACCCCATGCCCGCCGCTACCTCTTTGACATCTGCCCCAACGCAATCGCAGAGATCCGCGAGTTCATTCATGAAGGAAATCTTGGTTGCCAGGAAGGCATTGGACGCGTACTTGATCATCTCGGCCGTCCGCAGGTCGGTGATTACGATGGGCGCCCGCAGAGGCAGGTGCAGTTGCGCCACCTTCTCCGCCGCCTCGTGGTGTAAAGACCCAATCACCGTGCGATGCGGGCTCGTGAAGTCTGCTATCGCCGATCCTTCCCGCAAGAACTCCGGGCAGGACACGACAGAAAAGGGAATTTCCCGGGTCTGCGCACCTTTCACGATGTCTGCCACCCAGTCCCCTGTACCGATGGGTACCGTTGACTTGTTGATGATCACGAGCGGGCCGGCCATGTTCTGCGCGATGGACCGCGCCGCCGATGCCACAAACTGCAGGTCCGCTTCGCCGCTGGCGCCGGAGGGTGTCCCCACGGCAATAAAAACAAACTCCGCACCTTGCAGCGCCTCCGAGTAAGAACTGGTGAAGGAGAGCCTGCCCGCTGCTACGTTGCGCCGGACGAGTTCATCCAAGCCCGGCTCGTAGATCGGCATAATACCGTTCTTGAGGTTCTCGATCCGTTTCTCGTCGACGTCGAGCGCGGCGACTTTGTTGCCGAGATCGGCAAAGCAAGCCCCGGTAACGAGGCCCACGTACCCCACTCCCACGACGCAGATTTGTTTCATGCATGTCCTCTTTCTGCGAAGAATGCCTGCCGGACTTCCCCACGAACATCGCTGTTCCCGTGGCAGAGCCCACCAATGATACTACGGCTGACTTTCATGGGCAACTTCTGGTATATTGACCGAATGCGCCTGCTGTTTGTGGCGGATGGCCGATCCCCCATTGCGCTGAATTGGATTCGGTACTTTGCGGAACGCGGCGATGAGGTCTACCTGGCCTCAACTTTCGACTGCTCCCCGGATCTCCCACTAAAGGGTCTTGACTTTACGCCGGTCGCCTACAGCAAGATACGAACCAGATCTCGAGGTTCGGACCCGGGTCTAACCCGCTACGTTCGCCTGCAAAGAGCCATCCGGGATCTCTTTGGCCCCCTCACCGTTGCGCATGCGTCGCGCCGACTGCGAGAGGTCGCGGCCCACGTTCGCCCGGAACTGGTCCACGCCATGCGGATCCCTTATGAGGGGATGCTTGCCGCTGACGCCTACGATGGCACTCCACTGCTCGTATCCATTTGGGGCAATGACCTCACCCTGCACGCCCCATCTACTCCCCTCCTGCGGCACTACGCATCCTGGACGTTGCAGGCCGCGCAGGCCCTGCATGCCGACTGCCGTCGCGATATCCGCCTTGCCAAAGAATGGGGCTTTGACGCGTCCAAGCCCACGTGCATCCTCCCCGGTAACGGCGGTGTGAGGACCGATTTATTCCACCCGCCTGCGGATTTGGTGGACGTGCCCGTCGTGGTCAATCCGCGCGGCGCCCGATCCTATGTTCGAACTGACGTCTTTTTTCAGGCAATTCCCCTGGTCCTCAAGACGTTCCCGAATGCACAATTCTTGTGTGCGTCGCTTGCCGGTAACCGTGAGGCGCTCAAATGGATTGAAGCGCTTCACATCGACGAGGCGGTCAAGCTTCTGCCTCAGTTGGCGGCCACCGAAATGGCGGACCTGTTTAGGAGTGCCCAGGTCGTCGTGTCACCGAGCGTGCATGACGGTACACCTAACTCATTGCTTGAGGGAATGGCCTCCGGCTGCCTTCCGGTCGCAGGAGATCTTGAGTCCATTCGCGAATGGATTACGGACGGTGAGAATGGCCTCCTAACGGACGCCACGGACGTGCGGGGATTGGCCGAGTCTATCGTGGAAGCCCTCGCAAACAAAAACCTGCGCCATCGGGCAGCAAGTCGGAATTACGAGATCATATTACAACGTGCCGAGTACACTCGCTGCATGAGCGAGGCAGATCGCTTCTACCGGCGGATCATCTCAAAGTCCTGAGACTTCCAGGCAGTAGGCGGAGCTTCAGGCACCGCCTTCGCGCGGTGCACGCAGAGCCTCGAGTTGATCATTCAACTCCGTGCGTCGGGATTCTGCTGCCTCACGAACGTCGACGAGCAAGCCATCACCCCGAAGGCGCAACTCGGCGCGTAACTTCTCACCCGAATCCGGTGCCAGCAACAGGGCCACGGTTGAACCGACAAGTGCACCAATCAAGATTCCTATCAAAAAGCCAAACATACGGCGCATTCAGGTCTCCTCAACTGCGGCGCCTCGCTGTGGTCAAGTACTCCCACCCACCCGGTGCCGAACGCAGCCTAGTGCTTCTGTCTGAATCATTATAGGCGAAAAGACCGTTTTGTGGAATAATATGCAGGCCGCGTGCATCGAGGTCTATCGGGCACCGAGCACGACGGCGCAATCAGAGTCAGGCTGTCCCGCGGCGATCGGGGGAGACCGCACCAACGGCCCCTACCTTTATTGGAGGGTACCATGTCAACAACTGCTCCTGTAATCAGTGCAACCGTAGTTCAACCCGTCGCACCACCGCGTAAGAAGACGACCACGGCGACCTTCCGTCAGAAGAAGGAGCGTCACGAAGTCATCACGATGCTGACTGCCTATGATTACCCGACCGCCCTGGCAGAGGACCAGGCGGGCATTGATTCGATTCTGGTCGGAGACTCCTTGGGCATGGTTGTCCTGGGCTATCAAAACACCTTGCCCGTGACCATGGACGAAATGCTCCATCACTCGCGCGCCGTGGCTCGAGGCGCCAAATTCGCATTGCTGATCGGCGACATGCCGTTCATGTCATATCAGGCCTCCACCGAATCCGCAGTACGGAATGCCGGACGCTTTCTGCAGGAGGCCGGCATGGAGGCGGTCAAGCTCGAAGGCGGAAGAGAGCGAGCGGATGCGATCCGGGCGATAACGGGTGCCGGCATCCCCGTGATGGGACACCTCGGCCTCACACCGCAGTCCGTCAACCAGTTGGGTGGTTTCCGGCCGCAGGGCCGCAGTGCTGGTGCTGCCAGGCGCTTGCTGGAGGACGCGTTGCTTCTTGAGGAGGCGGGCTGTTTCAGCATCGTGCTGGAATCCGTACCTGCCCGCCTCGCTGAGCTCGTCTCTCGTCGGTTGTCCATCCCTACGATTGGCATCGGTGCCGGTGTTGGCTGTGACGGCCAAGTCCTGGTCACGCACGACCTGCTCGGACTCTTTGATCGATTCACGCCGAAGTTTGTCAAGAAGTACGCTGATTTCCACGGGGAAATGCAGCGGGCCTTCGGCGAGTACATCCAGGACGTCAAGGACCGATCTTTCCCGGCACTCCAGCACTCAGTGGACATCGATGAGGCCGAGTGGCAACAGCTCTTGGGCGACCTCGAAGGCTGATCTGCCTCCGGGGAGCAATCAGCGCATGAATCCAACGGCATCGTCCACCTCCGACAATATTCTGATCATCGGGACCGGCGCGCTTGCGACATTGTTCGCTGCACGCTTGGCGCGGGCTGGCCACGGCGTCACGATGTTGGGACGCTGGTCAGACGGCGTGCAGGCGCTTCGCGAGGGTGGAGCCAGGTTGCTCGATACACACGGAAAAGACCAACGTTTCTTCGTGACCGCCGCCGATGACCCCGCAGATTGCCCAAGGCATCAGTACGCCCTGGTGCTTGTCAAGTCATGGCAAACCGGGCGGGCCGCTGATGATTTGGGAATGTGTCTGGCACAGGACGGTCTGGCGGTCACTCTGCAGAACGGCTTGGGCAACCGAGAAATACTGGCTGCCCGACTTGGCTCGCATCGTGTGCTGCTGGGTTCGACAACCACGGGGGCGACGTTGCTCGGCCCGGGGCTTGTGAAACCGGGCGGCGAGGGCAAGATCTCGCTGGAGGCGCATCCAGACGTCGGTCCATTGCGTCAAGCACTGGAATCGGCAGGCTTCAGGATCGACACAGTCTCTGATCCAAGCTCGGTGGTTTGGAGCAAACTGATCATCAATGCGGCGATCAATCCTTTGACAGCCCTCTTGCGAGTCCCAAACGGGGAACTGCTTGAGCGGCCATCCGCCAGAGCTTTGATGGGCGCTTTGGCAAGAGAAACCGCGGCCGTTGCGTTGGCGGAGCGGGTTCCGCTCGTCGCCCGGGACCCTGTGAAGTTGGTGGAAGACGTGGCCCTCCGGACTGCCTCCAATCATTCATCCATGTTCCAGGACGTGCAGCGAGGTGCACCGACGGAGATCGACGCAATCTGCGGCGCCGTGACGCGCGCCGGAATTCGACATCATGTTCCGACACCCATGAATCAAGCCTGCTGGCAATTGGTCGAAGCTCTCGCCGAATATACCGCTGCACCCTCCACACGCGTGCTCGGCTTCGCGCACGCCCCCGCCTGAACGCGCCACGACGAACTTCTGCTGAACGCCGGGCGTCGGCACCCTGTTGGTGCAAGCTGTGTCGACCCTCTGCCATGGTAAGATTCACACTCGCGGGTGGAGGCGTGCATGCGGAAGTGGTTGGCACTGGCCATACTCACGGGGACGATCTTCTTTTCAATTCGCGCGCACGCGCAGACCCCAATTACGCTCTCGAGTCTTCAGATCCAGCTGTGGCCCGAGTACGATCAGCCGAGCATGCTCGTGATCTACGATTTCAGGCTGCCGGCCGACGCCAAGCTGCCAATCAGCATCTCTCTGCGCTTTCCAAAGGAAGCGAACCTGGTTGCAGTCGCCTCGCAGTCAGTTGACGGGAGCCTGCTTAACACCGACTATCAGGGTCCCAGCCTGGGTGACAGCTGGCAGACGATCTCCCTCCAGATACAGACCGCTGCCACCTACCACATTGAATATTATCAGCCGCTGTCCGGAGAGGGGAACGTGCGTCAGTTCTCCTACGTATGGCCCGGCGACTACCCCGTGACTGACCTTGCGATCAGTGCGCGCATGCCTCTCGATGCCACCAATGTAAGCTCTGATCCCCCAATGCAATCCAGTCAGAGTGCGGATGGGACGCCCTACTTGACAAACGATTTCGGTGCGGTGGCTGCGCAGCAGCAAGTGCCGCTCCAGCTCAGCTATTCGAAGACCACCGATAGCCTTACGGCCTCCAGGCAGGATCTCCAACCATCGCAGCCGCTCGGAGCTGCCACGCCGGGTCGGGTCATGCTCAGCAACTATCTTCCGTATGTCTTGGGTATGCTCGGGCTGGCCCTGATCGTCGGCGGATCTGTCTACTTCTGGCAATCAAGCCGCGGGCGCGTTCTCGCCAGCGAAAGGCGTCATCGCAGGGCGTCGGAGCGGCGGGAGCGCCCCGGTAACGAGGTCTACTGCCATCAATGCGGCACACGCGCGCATCCGGATGACCGATACTGCCGCGTCTGCGGGACCAGGCTCAGGCAGCCCGAGTAGCGTACTGAAACGGGGGGCCTACGCCCCGCGGGGCAAGGCGAAAGGATAGGCGCTGCAAACCCTCAGCACGGCGACCGTCTATTTCTTCTACGGCCTTGCCTTCTTCAGCATGGGCCTCTTGGTCGCGGTCGAGGGGGGACGGTCCTCGGACCAGCGCGTCCGCAAGGCCTTGCGGCCGCTGGCAGGCTTTGGGCTCGTGCATGCCGCGCACGAGTGGATCGAAATGTACACGTTTGTCAGCCTGGGGAGCGGGCACCCTGTTGCATCCTGGCTGCAGATTCTCAGACTTTCCACCCTGGCGTTCTCATTCCTTTCCCTGGCGGCGTTCGGCGGATTCCTCCTGGCAAAGGACGAAATCGCGCAACGCGTCAGCTTGATGATTCCGCTAGGACTGGAGGCGCTTTGGGTATTTGGCCTCATGAGTCTCAAGTCGAGCATTCCGCCGGCGTCGCTCTACGGCGCCACGGATGTGTGGACGCGCTACTCTCTCGCTATTCCGGCCAGCATACTCGCCTCCGTCGGCTTGATTGCCCAGCAGCGTGCCTTCCGGCAGGCGGGCCTCGTGCGCTTCGGGCAGGATGCCTTGTGGGCGGCCGTTGCATTCGCCTGGTACGGCATCGTGGGACAGGGCTTCACCCGCGCCAGCTCGCTGCCGCCGTCTAACTTCATCAATGAAGGCCTATTCCTGCGCCTATTTGGCTTTCCAGTACAGTTCCTGCGTGCCGTGGTGGCCGCCGCGGCCTCCGTTTACGTCATCCGCTTCCTGCGGGCGTTCCAGGTCGAGACTGAACAGAGGATCTCAGACTTGCAGAGTGAACGGCTGAGAGAATCGCAGCAACGTGAGGCCCTGCGCGGCGAACTCTTTCGCCGCGTTGTCGCTGCCCAGGAATCTGAACGTCAGCGCATGGCGCGCGACTTGCACGACGAAACCGGGCAGGCGCTCACCGCGATTGGCCTGGGCCTGCGGGGCTTGGAGGGCCGATTAATACGGGACCCGGAACAAGCTGCATCGACCTTGCATGAACTGCAGGCCTTGACCGCTGACTCCCTCAAAGAGCTTCAGCGCCTCATGGCCGACTTGCGCCCCTCGCACCTGGATGACCTGGGGTTGCCTGCAGCCCTGCGCTGGTATGCGTCCAGGATCGAAGAACGGTCTCAACTGAAAGTCGTTGTGGATATCGAGGGGAAAGAGCAGCCCATTGGCGACGCGGCGAAGATAGCAACATTTCGCATCATCCAGGAAGCCCTCAATAATGTAATCAGGCATGCCGACGCTCACAAGGCCAGCATCGGGCTTGACTTTGCCGAGAAAGGCGTGCACCTGGTGATACGCGACGACGGATGCGGCTTTGACTTGGAAAAGCTGCGCCGGACCCAGTCGTCCGTGCGGCCGCCGCTGGGGCTCGCCGGCATGCAGGAGCGTGCCGCGCTTCTCGGTGGTGCAGTCACAGTCCGATCAACACCCGGTGACGGCACCGTCATTGAAGCCTTTGTGCCCTATCGTGATGAAGTCGAGGATCCCCGTGACAATGCGCCTGCTGCTGGTTGACGACCACGCCGTCGTTCGCTCTGGCTTGAAGATGCTCCTGGGCTCAGAAGACGATGTTGATATCGTCGGGGAAGCCGGGACCGCTGCGGAGGCAATAGAGGCGGCCGGGACCGTGCGCCCCGATGTAATCCTGATGGATATCGGGTTACCCGATCTCTCAGGAATAGAAGCCACACGGGCAATCAAGAAGCGCTTTCCAAGCATCTCGGTTGTGGCGCTGACCATCCACGAGGATGAAGAATATTTCTTCAAGATGTTGGAGGCCGGAGCTTCCGGATACGTACCGAAGCGCGCTGCGCCTGAGGAGTTGCTGAGGGCCATTAGAGCGGCCTTCTCGGGCGAGGTCTACTTGTACCCGTCCCTGGCCAAGCTATTGGTGACTGACTTCTTGAATCAGGATCACCCCGCCGAGGAAAAGGCGACTTTGGATGGCCTGACAGAGCGGGAGCGCGAGGTGTTGACGTATCTCGCCGAAGGCACCAGTACCGAGGAGATCGCCGTGTCGCTGGTGATCAGCCCAAAAACGGTGGACCGTCACCGCGAAAACATCATGCGAAAATTGAATCTACACTCCAGGTCGGAATTGGTCAGATACGCCATCCGCAAGGGGATCATCAAACCCTGACAAGTGCGCTGGGCACGCCAGCCTGTGCTGCGTGAGGACTTTCGGCTGGCTCCCCCTCAGGCAGGTAGGCGCCCTTCAGCCGCGCTTTGCAGCCTTTCGGCATATTTTCCGTGCCCGAGAATCTCCTTTCAGAATCAGGGCGGGCCGCCAGAACCCCCTTCACATTCACTCACCAAGCCTATGCCTCCCGCCAAGCAAGTCGGCGGGAGGTTCTGATTTATGGGGCGAATACCCCACCGCGCAACGGCGCCATGGGGCAAGAGCAGTACGCGCTCAGGGGGCGCGCACAGCACCGGCCCGCCTGAAAGTTGGGGGCGCTGCCGAATTTACGGCGCAGGTGCCGGAGCGTACACTTCAAGCGTTCCTACCGCGACCCAAGCGCTCCCCTACAAGACTGGATGCGGGGCAGGAACTGGAGAATGCAATGAACACCTTCGAGATCATGTTCGCTTTGGTTTTAGTGCGGCTCGTCTTGCCCGTCGGCGTACTGCTGCTGATCGGTGAATGGATTCAAAGGCGCCAGCGGATCGGATACTACCGGTAGGAGGCACATCATGAATAGTTCAACCGCGGCTCTCGCTGTTCTCGTTGGCCTGGCTCTCCGCTTGGCCGTTCCGATTCTGCTCACCGTGCTTGTAGTAACCGGCTTGCGCAGCCTCGACCGCCACTGGCAGACGGAGGCGGATAGCATTCCGCTCAAAGTCGAAAAGCCCCAGTGCTGGAATACCCAGGGCTGTGCCCCGGCACAGCGGAAAGCATGTTTGGGCTACAAGTCGCCGCTGCCTTGCTGGCAGGCACTTCGCCTCCCCAGCGGCTACTTGAACGAAAAATGTCTAGGCTGCCCGGTGCTGCTTCGGGCGCCTTTGCCGGCCCAAGCCTAGTCGGGCCCCAGAGGAGATGCAATGATGCTTCGACGTTTCAAACAACTCCTGATTGCAGCTTTGTTTGCGGTGGCGGCGGCGGGCGCCACCCTTCTCGTCGCGCGGGCACAAGATCCAACCCCGGTGGCCCCCACCCAACCGGCGCCGCAATCACCGCCGTGTGTCGCCTGCCACACGGAGTTTGCGACAGCATGGAAAGACGGCGCGCATGGCCAGGCTGCCACTGATCCGGCATTCCTTAAGGATTGGAACAGCCAGGGACAGCCGGGCGCCTGCCTTGTCTGCCATGCCACAAACTACGATCCAGCGACCGGCACCTGGCAGGAGGACGGCGTCGCGTGTGAAGCCTGCCACGGCCCCATGGTCGCCGGCCATCCCAAAGAGCCGATGCCGGTCGATCGGTCCCCCGATCTGTGTGCCCGTTGTCACAGCGACACACGATTTGATTGGCAGGATTGGCAGGGAAGCACCCACTACCAGCGCGGCATGAACTGCACCACCTGCCACGACCCGCACAGTGCCTCCCTCAAGGTGGTAACACCCCGGGATGGAAGCGCCCAATACACCGACGCCTCTCAGTTGTGCGTCACCTGCCACAAAGACGTGAGCATGAACTTCCCGTACACGATTCATCAGCAGCAGGGCGTCACTTGCATCAACTGCCACGTGAATCACAGCGAGACGACCCCGCCCGATGCGCATGCGATTCCGGACCATTCTTTCAAAGCCAATCTGGACAGCTGCAATGCGTGCCATTCCGACCAGATGCACAGCGCGGCGTCCGCAGTGGGTACCAATCCGGCCGCCGCAATGACTGTTTCCCAGCCGGCGCAGATCCAACAGGCTGGCCTTGCGCCCCATCCCAGCCCCGTAAGCCCGTTGGGGTACGCCGGCCTGGCGGCCCTGATCGGACTGGCAGCGGGTATGGTGATGGCACCCTGGCTCGAAAAGTGGTACAGCAAACTCGCAAAACGCGAGCGCGGAGGCGATGATGACTAAGAGACTTGGCCGACGCGACTTTCTCAAACTCGCCGCCGTGGGTGCCACTGCTGCCACGGCCACGCGGGTGCTTCATGGCGCCGAGGCCTCTGAAAATTCAAACACAGGGCCGCGCCAGTGGGCGATGGTCATCGACCAGTCCAAGTGCCTCGGCTGTGGCTACTGCACCCTCGCGTGCCAGGCGCACAATGACATCAACCCTGAAATCGAGTGGAATCGCGTCACACCGGCCGGCGAGGTTGCGGGAAAGAGCGTCTTCCTCCCGCGGCCTTGCATGAACTGTGAGGACGCCCCCTGCGTCGATGTCTGTCCGGTCAAGGCATCCTACTACCGGGATGACGGGATTGTGATGATGGACTACGACCGTTGCATTGGCTGTCGATACTGCGAAGCGGCATGCCCCTACCAGGCCAGATCCTTCAACTGGCAAGCCTTCGACGGCCCCAATCCGGCCGTTCCCAAGTGGGGGCAGCCGGAAGTTGCGCGCCGACCGCGTGGCGTCGTCGAAAAATGCTCATTCTGCTACCAGCGGATAGATCGTGGCCTGGCACTCGGGCTCGAACCCGGAGTTGACGCCGACGCGACACCGGCGTGCGTCGTGGTGTGCCCCACTGGCGCCCGTGTCTTCGGTGATGTGAACAACCCCGACTCGCAGGTCAGCAAGCTTCTCAAGGACAACGTAACCTACCGTCTGCGCGAGGATCTCGGGACGGGTCCGCGTGTCTACTACATCGCCGCCGATCCGCAGAAGATGGAGGCATGATGATCGGTAATCTCAAACGCATCCGGTTGCCGCTGCCGACAATTTCGCGCTGGACGCTCTGGCTCGCTGGTCTCGGCCTCGTGCTCCTCGCGGCGCTGGCAGGCGGCTTCCTGGTTTTCTCAAAGGGGCTGTGGATCACCAACCTCTCGGACTTGGTGCCCTGGGGTTTGTGGATCACAATCGACCTTTCTTCGATCGCCTTGAGCGCTGGTGCCTTCACCTTGTGCGCGGCTGTCTACCTCATCGGGCTCAAGCGCTATCAGCCGGTCGCCCGCACGGCCACGTTCGTCGGGCTGATCGGCTACACGATGGCCATGCTCTCGCTCCTTCTTGACATCGGCCGTCCGGATCGATTCTGGCATGCTCTCGTGTACTGGAACGACCACTCGCTGCTCTGGGAAGTCACCATGTGCGTCATGCTGTACCTGACGGTACTGGTGTTCGAGTCCATGCCGATCTTTGCAAGCTTGAGTTGGCTGAAGAAACGCTTTCCTGCCTTGGCGGCGAAGATGAATAGCGTGCATCATTACGCGCCCTACCTGGCCATCGTCGGGCTGGGCCTTTCGATGCTGCACCAGTCCTCCCTAGGCGGCGTCTACGGCGTCCTGAAGGCCCGGCCCATCTGGTACAAGCCCGAAATGACCGTCCTGTTCATGTTCTCCGCCATCATCGGAGGCATATCCCTTACGTTGTTTGCTTCGATGCTTGCCGCCAGGTTGACACCCAGGGCGAAAGTGAACGACTTCCTCCTGGAACGCCTTTCCCGCTTTGTGGCTTGGGCGCTCGTCGGGTATCTCTACTTCCGCTTCTGGGATGCCTTTGTTCAGCACTACACGTACGACCCGGGTCGTACGGAGGGTTTCGCCTTGTTTACTGGCGGGCCGCTCTCTTTCAACTTCTGGATACTGGAGATGCTGCTGGGCTCTCTCGTCCCGATGGTCTTGCTGCTAACCCCATACACGCGGCGCAACCGGTTCTGGAGGATGCTGGCATTGGCACTGGTTGTCATCGGCGTGGTAGCGTACCGATGGGACACCAATCTCTCCGGCCTGCTCGTCGTCATGCCGTACCTTCCCGGCCAAGCCGTGGCGTATGCCTCCTATACCCCGTCCTTGATAGAGATCGTCACGGGCATGGGTGTGATCGCCTATGGACTTCTGGGTTTCTCTCTCGGAGTTCGCTACCTGAACGTGGTAAACCATCGATTCGTCGTGGAGGAGGCCGAGACCGTCAAAGCCGACATACGGGAGACGGTCCCAGCCTAACCACCCACCCCCGCATCAACCTAACAAAAACAGGCCGATCCATAAGGATCGGCCTATTTGCTCCGTGGGTAGGGGCAGGGGCCTACCCCGGCCCCACACGATGGTCCGCAGACCTATTTCTCAGGCGCCCCGGCGTCAATCCATTGCTTCACCAGCTCAAGGTCAGCGCGCGAAAGATTTGCGAAGTGCTGTGAGCTCTGGATTTGAACCAGGAGGCTGCTCGCCGAATCTCCTGGAACAATCACCGCGCCGTCCTTGCCGCCTTTCATCATTCCAGCGTATGTCGTCAAGTCCATGCCGCCGGCCAGCGTATCCTGGTTGTGGCAGACTCCGCATGTCGGGCCGATGACCGCCGCGACGTTGGCATCATACGTCGGATTCCCGACCACGGGCTGAGGGACAGGCGTCGGCGCCGGGGTGGGCACCTGCGCTTGCAGAACCTCGCGCAGCTTGGGCGCATCAAAACCAGCGTACGTCAAGACTGTCCCGTGGCAGGCGCTGTTTGAGCAGAAGGACGTATTGCTTGTTCCGCCGGGGTCTGCCATCGTGTGACAGGCCACGCAAGAACTATCGATCGACTGGTTGTGGAGGCCGATCCAATTCGGGTTCCGATGGGATTCAGGCTCGGGGCCCCGGCTGATCTCGATGTTGGCGACAAAGTCTTGGGCGCCTGCCACAACCGGGATGGAGTGGCATAGGTTGCACTCGAGGCGTATGGCCTGCTGGTTGGAATCCAGGTGCTTGCCGTCGTGACAGCGGAAGCAGCCCGGAGAAGTGATGTGGCCCAGGTTGTTCGGGTAGGTCGTCCAATCGATCTTCTGATCCAGGAAGACCGTGTGATCGTAAATGCCCTGAATTGTCTTGATCGCTGCCTGGATCTTGTCCTCGTGCCCCTTGTAGAGCGAATTCTGGTAGTACCGGTCAAGTCCGTCGATGGCCCGCACCGCTTGATCGCGCGTGTCGTACTTCGTGCTCAACACCTCCACGGCCTTCAGATGGATGTCGGGGATCGATGGATCAATAAGCCCGCGGCTCATGGCCAGGTTCACCGACTCTTCGGGAGGCATGAAGTTGTGCGTCACGCGGTTGTGGCAGGTGAGGCAGTCCACGGTCCTCAGTTGACCCGGCTGGATCGAGTTGGGATCGAACCCCGACTGCACATCCACGTACTCCGTCGTTGAGCCGTCATCGTTCGTCACGCGCACGTATGGGATATTCTGGCTCAGGTCGTCCGTCGCGTAGTACTGCACTTGATTGACGATATGCCAGTGGATGCCCTTGCCCAACCCCTGGCGTTTCGAACCCCCGCCGGTCTTCAAGAGCAGGTACGTCGTTGTAGCCGTGTTGTCCCGGTCGGACGCGTACTGCACGATTTGCTCCATGCTGTCGGCTGAGAACGTCTCCGGCTGATGACATTTCTCACACGTCTCACGCGCCGGCCGCAAGGCTTGCGCGTGGATGGGCAGCGTATAGAGATGGAAGATTGTGTCCCAGGTCTCTTTGATGCCCTGGCTCTTCCTCACCAATTCGTCCCCGATGGATGCCCGCCCGATATGGCACTCCTCGCAAGTCACATTGGCGTGCGGCGAGAGTTGATAGGCGGCGTTCTCCGGCGGCATCGTATGGCAGGTTGTCCCGCAGAATTTCGGCGAATTGCTGTACTCCCAAGCGGAAACGCCACCCACCAAAAGCAACACCGTCAGGACCCCCAGCACGCTGTACGGCAAGACCAACATCCACACCGGCGAGCCCGGCGCCGGGAACAGGAACTTCCGTACTCCCGCCCACAATTTCACACTCCACCTCCTCGTGGCGCCGCTCCCCGAAAACTGGCCGCGCCTTGCCATCCCCGCAGAAACTCAGTGCTCGACCGCGCCCGCCTTGATCCAGGCGCTCACCAGGGCCAGCTCCTCAGCCGTCAACTGGCCCGGATGCCCGCCTTGTGACTGGATTTGAATCAGCTTGCTGTTCGCCGCATCGCCCGGCAAGATGACTGCCCCGTCCTGCGCACCTTTTAGCGCCTGGGCATACGTTGCGAAGCTCAGGCCGTTCGTCGCCAGCGTCGCACCGTGGCACATGCTGCACTTGGCGGCAAACACGGGTCCCACCTCAGCCCACGTCACGACTCCGGCCGGAGCGGCCGTCGTCTCGGCCGTGGGCCCGGCTGTTGCAGAAGGCGCAGGCGTCTGCGTAGGCGGTAGAGGCGTTGGTGTTTGCGGAACGTAGATCGGCACCGTGGCAACTTGGGGCGGCACCGTGGTAATGGCCGTCTGCTCACCGTTGATGAATCCATACACTCCGAAAAGCATTGCCGCAGCAAGGATGCCGGCGACAGGGTAGTAAATCAGCCGCCGCCTCTTAAGCACCTTTGCCGGGGCGGCGGCTTGAGCCAGCCCCGCCTTAATATCGGCCAGCTCCAGCGGATGCTCGTGCAGCATCTCCTCTTCGGTCAATTGACCCGTCCAGATGGACTTGTTGAAGCGTTTCAGCTGGACGCCGTACAGGTGCCACACGATGATGGCCAGCACGGCAAGAATGGCTTCTGCCCCGTGCGCCGTCTTTGCCGCCGGAATGAAGTCTCCCGGAAAGAGCTTCACCGTGGCGAGTGGATTCCACATCATGAACCCGGTAAACGCCATAATGAGGATGCCCCACACCAGCGCCCAGTACTCGGCCTTCTCCTCGAAACTGTAACGCCCCATCTGCGGCCGCGACTTGCCAAGGCCGATGTTGTAACGGAAGGCCATCCACGCGTCTTTCACATCTTGAAGACCCGGGAGCATGGCAAACGGCGTCCGCAAGACGTACGCCTTGTAGCCAACCTCAACCAAGTGGACAATCACCACCAGCATCAGCACTGTGGCGGCGACGTGATGGGTGGCGCGCACCGCCTCCACCCCTCCCCACACTGTAATGACAAATACTGAAACTGCATTCAACGCAAACTTCTGCACCAAGCCGGTGATGGCCAGCGTTGTGAAGGACAGCAGCACCAGCAGGTGCTCGACGCGGTCCACCACTGAAAAGCGCACGTATCGACGAACCGGGGCCGGGGCGGCGGTCTTCCTTGCCATTAGCGCTGCACTCCTTTCCGGCTGTCGATTCGTCGTCTGACAAAATCACTGACGACGAATATCAGCATCCCGCCGATCACGGCCGGAACGAAGATCTTGTAGAACAGCCCAACGTAGTAGACCAGCGGGAAGTGTTGTGGGCTGGCCACATAGTGGCTCATCCACGCATCGGTGAAATTCGCCGTGGTCGCACCCGGGTGGCAGCGCTGACACTTGACCAGAAGATTCTGCTTGATGGCGATGCCGGTAGTTGGATTGTCGACGTTCGAAATATCATGCACGCCGTGGCAGTCGGTGCATACGGGCTTGTTGGTCGGGGTATCAGGCGACACCTGCTCAAACAGTGTGACCGTCGTCCCGTGGAAGTCGGCCACATACGTATTGAGGACGTTCGTCGAGATGCCGTACCGCGCCATGAGCGTCGCATTCGTATGGCACTTGGCGCACAGCTGCGGCACATCGTTGCGGAAGCGCGCCGTGGTCGGACTCTGGATATTGTGCACCCCATGGCAGTCAATGCATGTCGGCACATCCAGGTTGCCTGCATTGGTCAAGGCAGCGCCGTGAACGCTTCCTTTGTACACGTCGTAGATGGCGCTGTGGCAACGAGCACAGGTCTCCGGTATTTGGAGCCGTGCATCAGGCAGCAGAGCACCGGTTTTCGGGTCCGTGAGCGGCTGCTGAACATGTGGATTATGGCAGTCCGTGCAGACGGCTGCATTGAAGTCCCCGGCTGCCAGCGCTTGCTGGTGTACGCTGTCCAGCGTCAGGCTGTACTGTTCAGCGTGGCAGTTCTTGCACGACTGGTACAGTCGAAGCGTGACTGCTCGACGCGATTCCGCCTGGAACGCCGGATGGGGGAAGCTCGTGATGTCCGTGTGGCAATCCACGCACTGGATGTTCGCATCGTTGTGAGCGCTATGCTTGAAAGCCTCCGGGGCGATTGTCAGGGAGAGTACTTCGCTGTTGCCCAGCGTCTTGCTCAGCCCTTGCTGGCTGTGACAACCCAGGCAGAAATCATTCGAGGGTTTGTCCTGCCCCGGGGAAGCGGCCGGTCTGGCCGCCGCGGCTGGCATCGCAAGTGCGATTGCCAAAAGCACTACGAGACCCATGCCCAAGGCCAACAGCCCGAGCCGAGATCGTATGGCCTTCGACAAAGTCATCGCGCGCTCCTGTCTCTTGCGACCTGGTTGGCGACCGGTGCTTCTACACGCGTAAGACCGGTCCGCCAATTATATAGGAAAACATACGGAGTTGTCCGATTTCAAGACGGGTTCTCTCGGCAACGCGATGGCGGGCGCGATTGCGCCCGCCATCATCATTTATCTTCAAGAGCCCGGTGACTATGGTCTCGTGAACTTCGAGACGTCGCCTCCCAGATCCTTCGTCGAGTCGTACAGGAACTGCATCACGTACTGTGGGTTGTGAGCAAAGGCGCCTGGGTCCTTGATCGAATACTGGTAGTTATAGGCCGCCTTCATCAGACGTGGGGTCCAGGCGTTGTAGCCCACCGGGCCATTGGCGCCGGTATCGGGTTTGCCGTCCTTGTCCGCGTCCACAAAGAAATATGGGTAGGTTGCCGCATCGTAGACGATGGGCGTCCCGTTCTTTTCGGCGTACGCCTGGATGGCGGTGAATAGCGCCTGTCGGAAGCCGTCGATCTCGGAGTAGATGCCCTCCGTCACGTCGCCGTTGCCATTCCAGTCCGTGGTGTCGGTCGTGGCCCGGATCTTGTCCAGGTCCGCGACGCCCGTTACATTGGTGTGGCAGCCCTTGCAGGCATCGACCTTGACCGTCAGCTGGTGAACATCATGGCAGTCGGTGCACTTATTGAGCGGGTGCACCGTGTTCTGCCCGGCGTATGTTTGCCCTTCATATTGATATGCCACCTGGGCGGCATCGCCGAAGAGTGTCGCGCCAGCGGCGAAGTAATGGACGTTCTTGAAGCTGATCTTCGCGTCGATCGTGTCGTCCGGCTTGCCAGCCAGGTAGTTGTTGACGGTTAGAGTGGATTCGCGGCCCTGGTGGCATTCGATGCACAGGTTGGAGTCGACCGGCACAAGATTGCCGTCCGCATCCTTCTCGGTGCTGAAGGTCAAGGACACGCCCGACGGGAACGCCACACTCGTCACCGCGTAGCGGTTCGGCCAGTTGGCCTCGTCGTGGCAGGTCGAGCACATGAAGCCATTCGCCGGCGGCTGACCAACCACACCGGTGATCTGTACGCCGGACTTGGTCACAACTTCGGTGCCCGCGTTATGGATGAATTCCGGCAGGCCGGTCGCGCTGTGGCACTTCGCGCATGCCGCCGGAACCTCACCCGTGCTGTCCCAATGTCGGAACGGCTCGGTATCGCCGGCAAAGTGACCCGCATCATCGCGCGCCATCTTCGACATGTCGACGGGCGTCGAAAGCTTGGTGTTGAGGTCAGAGATCGAGTCATACATCAATTCGATGTCGTACTTGGCATTGTGCGCGAACGCGCCGGGATCCCCAGCCACCACGCCGTAGTTGTAAGCCGCCTTCAGCATGCGTGCGGTCCAGGTCGTGTAAGCTACCGGGCTGCCATCCTTCTGATCTGCATTGCCGTCGCCATCGGCATCCGCGAACCAGTACGGATACGTGGTTGCATCGTAGACGAGACCGGTGCCCGCCACTTCCTTGGCATACATCTGGATGGAGCCAAGCAGTGTGTCCTGCAGGCCCTTCAGTTCGTAGTAGATGCCCTCTTTGGTGTCGCCGTTGCCGTTGTAATCGACCAACGAGCCGTTCTCGCGATTGTTCTTCAGGTCATCAACGGTCTTTACGCCCTGGTGGCACTCGGCGCACTTGTCCACGCGCACCGTGGTGCCGTGCTGGTCATGGCACGCAATGCAGGTGTCGAACTCGGGCACATGGCGGAACTTCGGATCATATGTCTTGCCATCGTACTCGTAGCCCATTTCGGCCTGCGAACCGTAAAGCGTGGCGCCTGCCGCGAAGTAATGGACGTTGCGGAAACCAAAGACGACGTTATTGCCGCTTGCATCCTTCATCGGAGCCACGACGGCATCGACGTCTGTAACGTTGAAGTCGCTGATCTGCTTGTCGACGCTGACCTTGGACTCGCGACCCTGATGGCAGGTCATGCAGCGCGCTTCGCCTTCCTCGGAGGTCTCAACGACCTTGCCCGAGGGGAAGGTGACCGAGGTCAACGCCATGGCGGCCGGGTTGTGGCACGTATCGCAATTGAACGCGCCGGCAGGCGCCTTGATCGCGGCCGCGACTTTGCCCGTTGCCACGAACTCCTGGTAGCCGGCCGAAGTATGGCATCTCGCACAGGCAGGCGGCACCTCCGCGGGATTGGCCGTATCCCAGTGCGTGAAGGGTACGTCTGTCGCGTTGGCATGCCCGGACGCCAGGAATTCGTCCTTGAACGGAACGTTCAATGTGGGCGCGGCTGGCGCGGCCGTCGTCGCCGGCGCAGCGGGAGCTGACGTGCTTTGCCCTCCCCCGCAGGCCGCCAATATCACGGCGCCTAGCAGCAATGCGCCAATAAGAACAAGCATTTTCCTCAACGACATGGGTGCATTCTCCTTTCAGGGAGTAGAGGTGATCATGATGTCGCACCACATTAGGTATTTCTAAGGCAGTCTCGCCAAATCCTCGCCGCCAAGGCGGCATTTTTCCAAAATTCCGGACGTGAGTGTAACATGAAACAAGACTGAGAATGGGGTGAATACCACATGACATTTGTCACGAATTGCGCGTTACGGGGCTCCAGTTACACCATTTTGCCACGAAGCGTGGCCCGCGCAATCCACCCTTAGACACTTGTCACTCCGCATAGTGATACTTGTCATGTTGCCTGGGCAACTCCTTGGGATAGAATACCCAAGAGACACCATCCCGTCGAAAATGCCCGCCGCTTGCGGCGTTTTCGTGCTGGGCGCCTCGATCTTGCGATTGACACCGGTGATTTCTTGGAAGGCGACCTGTTTTTGCAGGTGAACAGCCGACGCCAGCGATCAAGTTCGCTGGCAGACGGCGAATCGATCTTGTCCCGCGCTCGCCCAAGCTTGGCTCCCAGCGCCGCCCCCAAGGCCCAGGGTAGTCGGGATGCCTTCGCGGACGTCAGAGGCCAGACTTGATGGATCTTCCAAGTACTTACCTCAGGGGCTACTCATAGATGGAACCGATCCGGTTACTGCTGGTGGACGACCACGACATCGTCCGCACGGGTCTGAGGTCCTTTCTTGAGTCTCAGGGCGAGTTCCTTGTGGTCGCCGAAGCTCGCAATGGGATCGAAGCTGTCGAACGGGCTGTCGAGACCAGACCAGCCATCGTTCTTATGGATATCGGCATGCCGGGAGTCGACGGACTGGAGGCCACGCGTCAACTGAAGAAGGCCTGCCCCGAAGCACAGGTGCTGGCGCTGACCATACACGATGACAAGCAGTACTTCATGCAGATGCTTGCGGCGGGCGCCTCGGGCTACCTGACCAAGCAGGCGGCCGCAGACGAACTGGTCGCGGCCATCCATGCCGTTGCCGAAGGCCACGTCTACCTTCAGCCCGCTCTCGCCCGCTGGCTGATCGAGGACTACCAACGCCTGGCAGAGGCTTCCACTGCGCGCGAGGCACTGCCGCAGGCCCGGCCTGCGCAGCCCGAAGGACTGGAGGTACTCAGTCCGCGGGAGCGCCAGGTGCTCGAACTAGTGGCGCGCGGGGAGAGCAACGTGGAGATCGGAAGCCAGCTCGGCTTGAGCCCCAAGACGATTGCCCGCCACCGGGAACGCATCATGAGCCGGCTCAACATGCACTCGCGCACCGAACTGGTAAAATTCGCCCTCCGTACGGGGCTGATATCGCTGGAATAGGGGCGTCGGCCAATCTGCTTCGTCGCGGGATCACGCGGAGACCAAATTCAGGCCGGTCTCATGACATTCGTTCGCAGGCTTCTCAGCCTGCTCTAATCATAAACTAGGAAAATCTAGCAAAGAGGTCTCGACCGGTACTGGAGGCAGTGGATGGGACGTTCCAAATTTATCATCGGTGGGGTTGTGATCCTGGCAGCCGTGGTCTACTTGATTGTCTCCGCCACGCAGGCCAATGCAGAGTACTTCATGACCATCGATGAACTCAAGGCCCAAGGCCAGAGTGTTGTCGGGAAAAATCTGCGGGTCTCGGGCGCCGTCGTCGGAGATACCATTCAATATGATCCTCAGTCGCTGACCCTGACTTTCGAGGTCGCTCACGTGCCGGGCGATAACCAGCAAGTGGAGGCAGAAGGCGGCCTCGCGGCCGTGCTGCACGCCGCGGTCATCGACCCCAATCGCAACCGGATGAAGGTCGTGTACTCGGGACCGAAACCCGATCTGCTAAAGGACGAGGCCCAGGCCATTATGACCGGCCAGGTGCTTGCAGACGGTAGCTTCCATGCTGACGAACTGCTGCTCAAATGCCCCACCAAGTATCAAGAGGCGGTGCCCAGCCAGGCCGCCGGATCTTCCTAGTGGAGTGGGGCAAGGCGGCAGCTTGGAGAGCTGAAGTTGCTCTGCGGTTTTAGTCCATCAAGCCATTGGATACACCGGACCTGACGGCGCTTTGTATCGTCAGGTTTTCTCATCCTCGCGCCGGCCATCGCCGGATCGGACTGCGGCAACGGGCAGTCCAGAAGGCGTCCCGACCGCAATGATCATTAAGCCTGACCGTTGTTTGTGTCTTAGTGTAGAGAAAGCTTGGCTCGCGGCCCCCGCCGTCATCGCCTGATGACAGCTTGGCGCAGGAGACCCTCATGATCGCTGAAATTGGATATGGAATCTTAGTCGTAGCTTTCTTCGTGGCGCTCTATAGCGTGACGGCGGCAATCTATGGAGATCGCACCAAATCAGCCGGCCTGGTCGAGTCAGCCCGGCGCGCCATGCTCTTGCTCTGGCCTCTGATCACTCTGGCCGCGGCCTGCTTGATCTACTTGCTGGTCACAAACCATTTTGAGGTCTCTTTCGTTTACCAGGTCACCAGTCGCAGCATGCCGACCTATCTCAAGGTAACGGCTTGGTGGGGCGGGCAGGCCGGCTCTCTGGTGTTTTGGTCATGGCTGATGTCGGCCTTCGCCTCCCTGGTGACCCTCCGGAAGTGGAGCCGCGATCGGGAGTTCCTCCCTTGGGTGATCGTTGTCACTGCCATCACGACGGCCTTCTTCCTCGGCCTCGTCGTCTTCTACGAGAATCCCTTTGCCCGCTACTGGCAGACGGTGGACGGGCAGGTGCTCACCAGCATGTTCGCTCCAGCAGGTGCCATGGCATTCTTCCCTTCGGACGGGAACGGATTGAATCCGCTGCTGCGGCATCCGGGCATGATCATCCACCCGCCAATGCTGTACCTGGGCTTTGTCTCGTTCGTCATACCGTACGCTTTTGCGATGGCTGCCCTCATAACCGGCCGAAGCGATGATCGATGGATCCGGCTGACACGCCGTTGGACGCTCTGGGCCTGGCTCTTCCTCTCCTTTGGCTTGGTGCTCGGCAGCCGCTGGGCGTATGACGTGCTCGGTTGGGGAGGCTTCTGGGGCTGGGACCCTGTTGAGATCGCGGCCCTCATGCCATGGTTGACCGGCACGGCTTTTCTGCACTCGGTGATGATTCAGGAGAAGCGCGGCCTGCTGAAGCACTGGAACATGATTCTCGTGATTCTCACGTATGCGCTCGTAATTTTCGGCACATTCCTGACGCGCTCCGGGGTGCTCTCGTCGGTGCATGCCTTTGCGCAGAGCGCCATCGGGCCCGCCTTCTTCGCATTCATCGGAGTGACCTTCATTACTTCGATCGCCCTGGTCATCTATCGCTGGCCCACCTTGCGCAGCGAGACCGAAATGAAGTCAGTTCTCTCGCGGGAAGCCCTCTTCCTGCTCAACAACCTGCTCTTCATGAGCGTGTTGGTGGTCTGCTTCTGGGGCGTGATCTTCCCCTTGATCTCTGAACTGATCACCGGGCAGAAAGTCACCGTCGGGCCGCCTTTCTACAATCGAGCCACGGCGCCCCTCTTTGCAACCCTCATGCTTCTGATGGGCATTGCGCCGCTCTCTGCCTGGGGACATTCCACCATCCGGACGCTGGGTCGGGCACTCTGGAAGCCGGCGCTGATCGCTGTGCTGGTCACGGCCGGCATCTATGCCACCTACACGCGCAACGGCCTTGCCCTGGTTGGCTTCTTTCTGATCACCTTCGTCCTGCTGGTCACGCTTCAGGAGTTCTGGCGCGCCACGCAGGCGCGCCGCCGGGCACAGCACGAGAACTTCGCCGTGGCGCTCTGGACCCTGGTAGGCCGAAATCGTCGCCGCTACGGCGGCTACATCATCCACATCAGCATGATGCTCATGGCCATCGGCATCTTGGGCATTGGGTTCTTTCAGATTCAGACCCAGGGCACTCTTCCGGTGGACGGTTCCCTCAGGCTGGGCGATTACAGCGTCAAATACGATTCGATCGCACAGTTCAATGGGCCGGACGGCCGGCAGGTGACGCGTGCCGTGGTTGGGGTCTACGATACAGGCGGCAACTACCTCGGCGAGCTGCACCCCCGCATCGATTACTATCCCGATTCGCAGCAGAACATGACCATTCCGGGAGATCGTTCCACATTGAAGGATGACCTGTATGTGATCCTGGTGGATTGGCAGCCGGCGACCGCCAACGGCGCAACTTTCAAGATCTTCGTCAATCCCTTGATCAATTGGATGTGGATCGGCGCCTTCGTGTTTCTGTTCGGCATCCTGGTGGCCGCTTGGCCGGACCGCGACCCGGAGACCGTTCGCCGGACCGTTCGGCGGGCGGAGCATGCGCCGGGCAGTGAGACAAGCGCCGCCGACTGATCCCAGGTCCGCGAGCTCTTAAGGTTATGATGGGTCAATCAAGGTGCACCCGAAATGAAGGGTAGAAAGCAATATGCCATCGCAGGCTTGCTTCTTGCCGCGCTGATCGGAGGTCTATGGAGTACCGCGGCGCCGCTGCCCGCGCTGGCGCAGACCGTCATCCCGAGCGATGACCAGGTCAACCACATTGCCCATCAGTTGTACTGCCCCGTCTGCGAGAATACTCCGCTGGATGTCTGCCCGACGGAAGCATGCCGCCAGTGGCGCGACCTGATTCGCCAGCAGCTCAGCGAGGGGTGGAGCGAGGCCCGCATCAAACAATACTTCGTCGAGCAGTACGGGGCCCGCGTCCTCGCAGAGCCGCCGCGTACTGGGCTGAATTGGCTGGTCTATGTTCTGCCGCCCGTCATTATCCTGGCGGGCGCATTCCTGCTCTTCCGGGCCCTGAGGACCTGGACGCAGCCGGCACACGCCTCGGACGGTGACTTGGATCAGACCATGGCCGATGCGCCCGCCGACGAGTATGTTGCCCGCCTCGAGGACGAATTGAAGAAACGAAAGTAGCCGCGCCGAGTCTCTGCAGGTGCTGCTGAAGCACGGTGGCTGCGATAGGATCCGCGGCGGGGAATTCTGGAGAGTTGCATGTTTGACACGACAAGTGTGCCCACCAAGAGGCGCGGGGTTCCGCTTTGGGCCCAGATCGCGATCTGGGCAGTTCTCATCGGACTGCTCGTGATCCTGGCCGTCACCCTCAACCGTTCGCAGAAGGGCACGGCGCAACCCGGTGACCAGATTCGCGATTTCAACCTGGCTCTGTTCAACGGCTACGAGATGGACGGCCGAACTCAGGTGAAATTGTCTGACCTGCGCGGCAAGGTGCTCCTAATCAACTTCTGGGCGTCATGGTGCAAGCCATGCGAGCAAGAGGCCGCCGACCTCCGGTCTGCCTGGGCGAACTACCAGGGCAGCGGCAAGGTGGTCTTCCTGGGCATCGACTATGTGGATACCGAACCCGAGGCCCGGGCCTACATGGAAAAATTCGGCATTCAGTATCCCAATGGCCCGGATGTGGGCACCACGATCTCACAGATGTTTCGTATTCAGGGTGTCCCGGAAACCTATTTCGTGGATCAGTCGGGGATCCTCAGGTACGTGCAGATAGGACCGTTTGCTTCGGCGGACCAAATCCAGTCGATCATTGATCCGCTGCTGAAGTAGGAGGGAAAATGGACCTGGGAGCCATCCTGCTGCTATTCGCCCTGCTTCTGGGCGTGGGGTTATTCCTCGCCGCGCCGCTTATGGGTGACGTGCCGGCAGGTGATTTCCCAGGAGTCCCGCGAGGCATCCTCGCTGATGGCGGAGCGCGATCGCGTCATAAACGCGCTGCAGGAGCTGGATTTTGATTTCAAACTTGGCAAGATCCCGCAGGAAGACTACCCGCCACAGCGCGCGGCGCTCCTCCAGACCGGCGCCGACATCCTTCGCAGGCTCGATGACCTGGAACCTGATCCTATGCCGCGATCGGGCCCGGTTACGGATGCAAGCTCTCGCATTGAGCAGGCGGCCGCGGCCAGGCGAAGCGATTCGTCCCGCACTGGGGTTCCGCTCGACGACGACCGGATTGAATTGATGCTGGCCGCGCGGCGCGCCGGTCGCCACGAAAAATCCGCCGGATTCTGCCCGCGCTGTGGGAGGCCGGTGCTGGTCACAGACAAGTTTTGTCCAAACTGCGGCAGGGCTCTACCGTAGATCTTTCAGGCATTGAGGCAAAGATGAAGTTGCGTTCCACGGCGATTCTGGTATTCTCCGCCATGCTTCTGGCTGGCTGCAGTTTCACGCTGGCAGCCGACATTACGCCCCCGCCGGACTACGTCCCGCCAAGCCCCATGCCAACCTTGGGCCCAGCATACCCGGCCTCGGCACCGGACCTGCAAGACGGCGCAGCCATTTTTGCCGACAAATGCATGCCGTGTCACGGTGGCACGGGGCTGGGCGATGGTCCACAGAGCATGCAACTGCCTGTCACGGTCCCCGGCCTCGGTTTGGCTCAAGTAGCTGGCGCGGCCGCACCAGCCGACTGGTTCAAAACGGTCTCGCAAGGCAACATGGACAGGTTTATGCCACCATTCGCCGGATCGCTCAGTGACCAGCAGCGGTGGGACGTCGTAGCCTACGCCCTCACGCTCCACGTACCATCCGGAGACCTGGCACGCGGGCAAGCACTGGTCCAGAACGGCTGCCCGGATTGCCCGGCAGCATTCTCCGACCAGAAAAAGATGGCGGCGCTTTCGGAAGAAGGCCTCGTGGCTGCCCTGGAGAGCGGCACCCCAAGCCAGGCGGCCTTTAGGAAAAGGCCTTTCAGACGATGATGCCAAGGCGGTGGCCGAGTACTTGAGAAGTCTGACGTTCTCTGCCGCACCCCAAGTGGCGTCGGCCTCAACGCCCTCAACAGGCGCGACGCCCGCAGAGACGACCTCCTCCGAAAGCACGACGCCGGTGGCCGCGCCCGGAACAGCCGTAGCTGGCGGAGTGGGAGAAGTGACGGGGAACGTCGAGCTGCCAAGCGGCAGCCAGGCTGCGGATCTAACGGTCACACTGCACGGCTACGACCATGCACCGGACCAGACTTCGGGACCCCAGGAGGTCCTCTCCCTCTCCGGGACCGTCTCTCCAGACGGCACGTACTCGTTTGAGGACGTCGGCATGCCTGTGAATCGGATTTTCCTTGCCGAAGTGGATTACGGCGGCATTGCCTATCGCTCTGACTTCGCGGCCGCAACAGCCGATTCGACCAAGGTCGCGTTGCCGCCCCTCAAACTATATGAAGCCAGCACGGATGTAAGCCTGCTCAGGCTCGACCAGGTGCACCTCTACACGGACTTCACCACCGCCGGCACGGTCCAGGTGCTCGAGATCTTCGCCTTCACGAATGCGAGCAATAACTCCGTTGTGATCTCCACGGACAATGCAACGATTCCGTTCATCAAGCTGCCAGCGGGGGCAACGAATCAGGGCTACGAAGCAGGACAGGACAGCGCACCCTTCGTTTCCGCGGACCCGGGCGTGGCAGTTGTACCCAGCGATAAGCCATACTCCATCGTTGCTTTCTTCAACCTGCCGTACGACAAGAAGGTCGACATCAATCAGCCGCTTACAATCGACATGCCGTCGTTGATCTTGTTGGTCCCTGAGGGCATCAAAGTCCAGGGCAGCCAACTGGAGGCCCGGGGCCTTCAGGTAATCCAGAGCAACAACTATGAAGAGTTCTCTGCCAGTGACTTGAAGGCCGGCGACACGCTGGCTTTTTCGGTCAGCGGTCAACCGAGATCCAGCACCGCGGCAGGATTGGACGCGCATCAAGGATGGCTGATCGGCGGTGCATTCTTGGGCGCGGCGCTCATCGCCGTCGGTCTGTTCCTCTACGTGCGTGAGCGCAGGCGGCAGCCCGCTGCGCCCGCCGAAGCAGAATTCGCCACGGCGGATGAGGTCATGGATGCCATTCTGGCTCTGGATGATCTGCATCAAGCCGGCAAGATCGCGGACAAGCCCTATAGAATACGCCGCAACGAGCTGAAAGAGACCCTCAAGGAGCTGTCCTGAGCAGAACGTCGATTGTGCATGCGGCCTGCTCCCGGGCCTCCATCAAGCGTGGAACGCGCCGCGCCTCGGCCCCGGGCATCTGCGCCGTCGTCTGGCCCCACTGAGGCGCCACCCGAAGGCTATATCCCAACCAGTGGCCACAACGATGATCAAGGTACGCCGACTGGTCAAGCGTTTTGGGTTAAAGACCGTCTTGAACGGGGTTGATCTTGATGTGAAGCCAGGGGAGTTCGTGGCGCTGTTGGGGCCCAACGGCGCCGGCAAGACAACTTTTCTGCGTATTCTCGCCTCACTGTCCCATCCATCGATGGGCGAGGTAAGCGTCGCGGGACAGCGCTTGCCTCACCAGGCGGCAGCGGTGCGGGCCCGTCTCGGGGTAGTCTCTCATGTGCCTCTGCTCTACGGCGATTTGACGGCCGAAGAGAATTTACATTTCTACGGCCGACTCTACGGGATAGCGCATGTGGGCGCGCGCACCACCGAGGTGCTGGAGCTGATCGGCCTCCAAGCACGGCGCCATGACTTGGTCCGCACATTCTCACGGGGCATGCAGCAGAGGCTGGCCATCGGGCGTGCCGTGCTGCACAATCCTGATGTCATGCTTTTCGACGAGCCGCACACCGGCCTCGATCAGGACGCCTCGACGATGTTGGATGGCGTGCTCCGTTCGGTTGCCGCCGAGGGGCGGACGGTGCTCATGACTTCGCATGATCTCGCCCGTTCTGAGGCGCTGGCAACGCGCTTCGACATTCTTTCGCGGGGCAGGATTGTCGCCTCGGTCACCAGGAAGAGCCTGGGAAGAGGGAATTTGCTGTCGTTCTACAAGCGGGCTCTGGCTGCCTGACATGGCGCGCCGTCCATCCGTCCCAGCCAGGCGCGAATCCCCAATTCTGGCTTTTGGACGCGCCGTGGCCGCCATCACGTGGAAAGACCTGGCTGCCGAGTTTCGATCGCGCGAGCTCTTCTCGGCGATGCTGGTTTTCTCTCTGCTTGTCATCCTCATTTTCAATTTCGCCCTCGAATTGGACATCCGAACCCGCCAATCCGTGACCGCCGGCGTCCTTTGGGTCACCTTTGCCTTCGCCGGCACGCTCGGCCTGAATCGCTCGATGAGCCTCGAGAAGGATCAAGGCTCGCTGGATGGCCTGCTGCTGGCGCCGGTTGATCGCTCCGCGATCTACTTTGGGAAGGTCTTCAGCAACCTGACCTTCATGCTGATAGTGGAGGCCATCGTCCTGCCGGTGTACTCCTTTCTGTACAACGTGAACCTCCTCAGGCCCGGCCTGCTGCTCATCCTGTTGCTCGGATCGATCGGGTATATTGTGGTGGGAACGTTGCTGTCCACCATGGCAGTGCAATCGCGGACCCGCGACATGCTGCTGCCCATCCTGCTGTTCCCGGTCGTGATCCCTGTGTTGATCGCGGCGGTGAAGGCCAGCGGCGGCTTCCTGACCGGTGAGGATTTCATCAATATCCGCCCGTGGGTCAATCTTCTGATCGTGTATGATGTGATCTTCACGGCCATCGCATTCATGGTTTTTGACTACGTCGTCGAGGAGTAGCTCGAAAGACCTGGGTGCTTGACACTCGCTCGCCCGTCTTATAGACAGGGATTTCATTGAAGGAGCGCGTATGGAAGCCAAACCAACCTCTCTGAGAGTGCTTGATATCGTTGCGATCGTTTTGCTCGTCGTCGCGGCGTATCTGGCCCTCGTCTACGCACCGGAAGAGGCCGTCATGGGACAGGTCCAGCGGGTCTTCTATTTCCATATCGCCACGGCCTGGACCGCCCTGCTCGGTTTTGTTGCCGCCGGCGTGGCCGGAGTGGCCTACCTTTCAACGAGGGACGAGAAGTGGGATATCGTCGAGATCGCGGCCATCGAAATCAGCCTGGTCTTCTTCCTCATCACGATCGTGCTGGGCTCGATCTGGGCGCGTCCCGTCTGGAACACCTGGTGGACGTGGGACCCGCGGCTGACGACTGCCGCCGTGACCGAGCTGATCTATGTCGCCTACTTCATGCTGCGTCAGGGCATAGAGGATCCGGGACGCCGGGCCCGCTTCGGCGCCGTCTACACCATCATCGGCGCGGTCAGCGCTCCCATCACGTTTTTTGCAATTCGGCTCTTCCGCACGATCCATCCTGTCGTGATCGGCAGCGGAGATCCCAGTGCGCAAGGCACCTTTGCCATGGTGCCCGGCATGCAGGTGGCCTTCTTCTTCGCGCTGTTTGCCTTCACAATAATCTTCATCGACCTCTTCTGGAATCGTATCCTGATGGGACGGTTGGCCGCCCGCGTCGAACAGCTCAAGCTCAGCCTCATGCAGTGATAATCGGCTTACACCCTGTCGGGGCCACGACCTCGAGGGGTGCGCACCACAAAGGATAAGAGAGATGCACTACGCCATGCTCCTGCAAGACGCCACTCCCGATACCTCCTCCTACATGATCGCGGGCTATGTGATCTTTGCCGTGCTCATGGCCATCTATGTCGTCAGCTTTTTGGCGCGCCGCCGCAATCTTGAACGAGATCTGACCACGCTCGAAGCGATGCAAGCCGAAAGCAAAGTCGCGCAGTCCCAGACCTCGACCCGGAAGCGGGCGGCTCCCAGGCCCAAGGCCCCGCCGGCGAAGAAAGCCGGACGCGGCGCCGCCAGGAAGCGCGCCACCAAACGCAAGTAGCTGCAATACAACCAGCAGTTGCAAGACAAACGGAGTCCACTATAATAGTGGCGGACTCCCACCGATGCTGACCCCTGTCCCATGAGGCCAAATCGATCCGGCACGGCTTTCGCGAGCGTTGTCGCTGCGCTTCTCTTTGCATTGGGCGCGCAGGCGATATTGCCCGCCAAGCCAGCGGCGGCAGCGCAGCCCGAGGCCCCTCCGGGTCCGGACCGGATCGCAACGATCACGGTGGACTACACCGCCTACACCTGGTGGATGGCCACGTGGGACAACAACACCGTCGAGTGCTCCCTCGTCATAGACCATGAAGGCCAGCCCACGTTGGACGACGTCTATCAGAACTGTGATGCCAACGTGGCCTCCGACTTCGCGGAGCAGCCTCCCTGCTACGGAGCCGCACGCAAGCAGCGTTGCGAAGGCGACTACCTCTACCTCGTGGATACCCAGCCATCGCAGCGCGAGATTACCGTGACGCTGCCCGCGCCGCAAGTCTCGATATCCCTGGAGGGCTGCGATCCCGTGTCGCGGGCTGGCACGAGCATCTGCGAAAGCGCACCTGTTCTTGTGCTCCAGGGCGAAGAGCCGCTCCCCAACGAACACATCCTGGGCATCGAGGGCACCGTGGACAGCACACCCTTCAAGTGCGACGCCACCTGCAAGCTTGAGCTATCACCCACGGATGGGGACGGCGCCAACGTGCAATTCTGGGCGTGGTCGAGCTACGGCGATAGCAGCCAGGTGTTCGGCGCACAGGTCCGCGTGGCGCTTGACGACGTCAACAATCCGGACCAGTCTTCGTATTATGTCGACGTGCTGTCGAGTTAATGGCGGGGTGTCCCCAACGCATCCTGTTCCGCCACATGGGACGTGTTCCCACCGGTAGGTGGGCCGCCCGCCTGGCTGAGCACCCCCACGGATCCCGCCGATCTCAGCAGCGACATTCCCTACAACTACCTGTCCGCCAACCTCATACTGCAAGGCGCCGTGGATGCCAGCACGTGTCCGGATGGAGGCCTGCTGCCGGAAGGCGGCGCCAACTCCTGCGGGCAGGAGGCGGCGCGCAGCGCAGTGGACCAATGGCAGAACCAGTTCGACAGCCTGATAGTTGACACTTCGACGGACACCGGCGTGCCCGCCCAGCTGCTCAAGAATCTCTTTGCGCGTGAGAGTCAGTTCTGGCCGGGAGTGTTCAAGGCCAGTGCCGACTCGGGCCTGGGGCAGTTGACCGAAAACGGCGCCGACACCACCCTGCTGTGGAATCCGTCCTTCTTCGAGCGCCTACTGCCCGCTGGTACTCTCGGCCGACGATTGCAGCAAGGGGTATCTGCATTTAGAGGCTGACCAGCAGAAACTGCTGCGTGAAGCACTGGTTTCGAGCGTCAACGCCAGTTGCGACAACTGCGCTCTGGGCATCGACTTGAGCCGGGCGGATTTCAGCGTCGGCGTGTTCGCACATACGCTGCTGGCCAGCTGCGATCAGACGGCCCAGGTGATCCACAACACCGTCGGGCAAGATCCGGCCGCCGTTGCCTCGTACGAAGACCTGTGGAAGCTCACGCTCGTCAATTACAACGCCGGTCCGGGATGTCTGTCGCTGGTGGTCAACGATGCCTGGACGGCCGACCATTCGCTGACATGGGACACACTGTCGACACACTTTACCGATGTGTGCGCGCCCGCCAAGGACTACGTCAACGATATCAGCCAGTAGGGCACATTCCGATGGCGGCATTCGATAGTGTAAAGACGAGCGGAGGCAAATGGCTTCCGCATTTTTTGTGCCACCGTGGGTCTTATGAGTCACGGCAGGCATCAGCCAATGACGATTGACGGAAGGTCGCGGCTGAGCATCCGGACGGTCCAGTCTGAGGCGGAATTGATTGGCTGCGCCCGGCATCATGATGGAGCTCAACGAGGTGCACCGTCCCTGGGACGCGCAGCTCGCACGGCAACACTGTAAACGGAGGAATGCATGCTTACCATCGTCGAAAAGATCCTCTTTGCTGTCGCAACACTTCTGTCGCTGTACCTAACATGGCAGGGCGTCCAACGCATCCTGCAGAATATCGGAAGCGGCCACGGGAAGGTCCAGTGGAGCCTGGCATGGAAGCGCCTTGGCGACGTGATCGCCAAGGTTGGGCTCTTCCAGCCCGTCTTCAAGCTGCGGCTCTGGCCGAGCATCCTGCACGGCATGATCGGCTGGGGCTTCATCATCTTCCTGGTCGTCAACGTCAATGACCTCGTTTATGGCTACACGGGCTTCAGCATCTTGAATCAGACCGGTGCGGCCGGGAATGTGTATCGGCTGCTGGGTGACATCGCCGATGCCGCCATCCTGATCGGGATCGTGGGGATGGAGATCCGCCGATTCATTCTCAGGCCCGCGACGCTGACCACGCGCCAGTCGACGCTTCTGGTCCCCAAGGCCAGATTGGGCATCGCCCGGGACTCGGCCATCGTGGCCGGATTCATCTTCCTGCATAACTCCGCCAGGCTGCTGGGCGAGTTGTTCCACCTGACGGCCGAAGGCCTGCACGACAGCTGGCAGCCGATCGCCTCGGCGTTGGCGAGCGTGTGGACGGGCGCCGCGCCGGGCGGGATGATCGTGGGCGAGCACATCATGTTCTGGCTGTCGCTCGGCGCGGTGCTGGCCTTCCTCCCCTACTTCCCCTACTCCAAGCACATCCACTTGTTCTTCGCGCCGATCAACTTCGCCTTGAAACCGGAGCGGAGATCGATCGGGGAAATGAGTTACATCAATCTGGACGATCAGTCCATCGAACAGTTCGGCGCGGCCAAGATGCGCGACCTGGGCTGGGAACAGATCATGGACAGCTACGCCTGCATCATGTGCTTCCGCTGCCAGGAGGTCTGCCCGGCTTACAACACCGGAAAGGTGCTGAGCCCGGCGGCGCTGGAGATCAACAAGCGCTATCACCTGAACCAGGGCGGCGCGACCGATGTGGCCCTCCAGACGCTGATCTCCGACGAGGCCGTGTGGGCCTGCACATCCTGCGGGGCGTGCGTGGACATCTGCCCGGTGGGCAACGAGCCGATGCGCGACATCCTCGATATCCGCCGGAACCTGTCGATGATGGAGAGCAGCTTCCCGAAGCAGTTGGAAGCCGCCTTCAAGGGCATGGAGCGCAACTCCAACCCGTGGAACGTCTCACAGGCTGACCGCATGAAGTGGGCCGAGGGCTTGAACGTACCGACCGTCGACACCAACCCCGAACCCGACATCTTGTGGTGGGTCGGATGCGCGCCGGCCACGGATGCCCGGGCCCAGAAGACAGCCCAGGCTTTCGCCAAGATCCTGCAAGCCGCGGGCGTGAACTTCGCGGTGCTCGGCCAGAACGAGCAGTGCACCGGTGATTCGGCGCGGCGGGCCGGACGCGAGGACATCTTCTTCGGGCTGGCGTCGGCGAATGTCGAAATCCTGAACATGGTCAAGCCCAAACGCATCGTGACCACCTGCCCGCACTGCCTGAATACGCTGAAGAACGAGTACCCGGCATTTGGCGGCAACTACACCGTCATCCACCACACGCAGTTGATCAACGAGCTGGTCGGCGCGGGCAAGATCAGCATGCAGGCGTCGGGCGAGAACTACAAGGTCACGTTCCACGATCCGTGCTACCTCGGGCGGCAGAACGGCGTGTTCGAGGCGCCGCGCGAGGATTTGAAGTCCGCAGGCGTGGAAGTCGTCGAGATGCCGCGACATGGCGCCAAGTCATTCTGCTGCGGAGCCGGCGGCGCGCAGATGTGGAAGGAAGAAGAGGCCGGCAGCGAGCGCGTCAACGAGGCCAGATTTGCGGAGGCCAAGGCAACGGGAGCGTCGACCGTGGCTGTGGGCTGCCCATTCTGCATCACGATGCTCAGCGATGCGGCGACCGCGGACGGCGGCACGGTGCAAGTGAAGGATGTCGCGGAGATCGTGGCAGAAAGAATTATCCGTAGATTTCCCTGCGCCTCGTGGCGCCTGGAAGGTCCCCAGGACTCGACAGGGATGCGCCCTGACGAACGCCAGGATCTTCCCTTGCAACGGAATACGCTGCAGTGCCTTCGGCGACAAGGATGGGCGATGGTAGGGCAAGAGCCTACGCGCCCTGGGGCTACGGCGTCAATGGCGCTTGCCGAAGAGCCTAAGGAATTGGGATTTCACATTGCCGATTGTGGATTAGCGGCCCGCTGCAGGCACTCGGCGAGGCGCCTCACTCCATCGATGATCTCGTCGGTGTCGTAGAAAGAAATACCGAGTCTCAGATACTCGCGTAATCCGCCATGGCTGGTGAACAAGCTGCCGGGGCGGAAATCCACATGATGGGCCGCGGCCTGCTCACGCAGTTTGAGTGTGTCGATGCCGGGGAGGCGCAGCCAGAAGAAATAGCCGCCAGCCGGCAGCCTGTATTCCGCCTCCGGTAAGTACTCTTGCAGGGCCGCGTCGGTCGCCTGGATGCGGCCCGCGTAGACCTCACGCAGGCGGGCGATATTCTGTTTGAGGTCCCCGCTCTCGATGACGCTCCTCACGATGGCCGAGGTGAACGGATTCATGCCTCCGCCGCTGTCGAGCAACCCACTGCCTGCCAGTCGCTTGAGGATGGTCGGATGTGCCTGGAGCCAACCCAGGCGCAGGCCGGGCGCGAGTATCTTGGAGAACGAGCTCAACGAAATGACGTTTGGCTCATTGCAGTAGGCGCCGAAACAGCGCGGCGGCTCGACGTTGTAGTTGAGGAACTGGTAGACCTCGTCGGCCACCAGCAACAGGTCCGTTTCACGGGCCAGGGCAAGCAGCTGCTGCCGACGTTCCTCGGTGAGGGTGTGGCCGGACGGATTCTGGAACGCGGGGATGAGGTAGAGGAACTTGGGGCGCTGCCGTGCAAGTGCGTCGCGCAAGGCGTCGATCACGAGGCCCGGATTCATCCGTAGGGACTGAGGCCACCTGCAGGCCATGATCCGCGAAGATGCGGAGGGCCAGGAAGTAGGTCGGCTCCTCGACGAAAACGGTGTCGCCCGGTTTTGTGAACAGGGTACACAGCAAGTCCAGGGCCGATGAGATGCCGGAGGTGATGAAGAGAGTTCTCCGGGTCGACGTCGAAGCCGCAGCCATCACTCAGGAATTTGGCGAGCGTCCGCCTGAAATAGCCATCCCCCTGCTCTGCGCCGTACTGAAGGAAGGCGTTGTCGTCTTGCGAGAGCCGATCCTGCGCGGCCCGGCGCACGACGTCGAGAGGCAGGAGCGCAAGCTGCGGATCGCCGCGGCCGAGGTCGATGAGGCCGGCAGGGGTCTCTATCTGGGTGACGCGGATGGGTTGGGACATGGGAGCCTTATACCGGATTCGGGGGGATTCCTCAATGGATTGAGGAATGCGGCATGGGGATTGGCATGTTGCGGCTCGTGCGGGCCAGCGGGTCCGGGAGGTTTCCCTTTGAGTGTTCGGTTGTTAAGGTGCGGCCGCGCGGTGGAGGCGATGGTTGGGGGCCCCGCACCTTCCTGGTGCGGGGTGCGCATGGGAGAAATGGCGGCTGGATCGCTCCCTCGGGGGACCGACATGGGCGATACTCGCTTGATGCTCGCTCGCCCAAATGCCGCCTTGCGCGAACGCGGTTCAAATGAGGTTCAATTCCCCGTTTGCCGAGGATTCTCAACACAAAGGACACGAGGCGGGAATGAAGATCGAGGACAGACAATGGTAGGGCAAGAGCCTACCACTTTGCTCACTTGGCCCTTGCCTGCGTGGCAAGGGCTGCGCCCGGTGGCTTGTCCTTGCCTCGTGGGGCCCTGGAACGATCGCCAGGATCTTCCCTTGCAGCAGAATACGCTGCAGGGCCTTCGGCGACAAGGATGGGCGATGGGCGGCCCGAAGCCGCCTCGCCCGAATGCCGCCTTGCGCGAGGGCGCAATGCATGCTCGGGGAAAACAACGAGGAACGATTCTGGGATCCACGGGTGGAAGTTGACGGTACATGCGAAGGGATGCAGCGTGTGAAATGGGTGCAACCAGTGGACGCGTTTTGCTCATCGCAATTCGACTGGAAACGTGCCCGACTTGGGGTCCTGTTAGAGGTACTGCGCGGCCCCGCAAAATTGATTCTGATGACAAATCGCGCCAGACACATAACTCAAATATAGCACATTTGTTCTATTTGTCAAGGAGCCGAACTCTCCCGCAGGAGGGCAATATCGGTTGTACAATCGAGGTCGGAGAGAGTCCCCCATGGAAAACCAAACTTATGGAGAACAAAAAGCAGCCTGGCAGCAGATCGTAGCTCGCTACGCGCGTCCCGACCTGCGGCGCGCCATCTGGCAGACGGTCAATTCACTGGTCCCCTATCTCGTGTTGTTCTACGTGACGCTGCGAAGCACAGAGGTGTCGTTCTGGCTGACGCTGCCGCTTTCGATCCTGACGGCCGGCTTCATGGTGCGGACGTTCATCATCTTCCACGATTGCGGCCACGGCTCGTTCTTCAAGTCGCAGCGGGCGAACGATTGGCTGGGGATCGTGACCGGCATCCTGACGTTCACGCCCTACTATCGCTGGAAACACTACCACGCCATCCACCATGCGACCGCCGGCGACCTGGATCGACGCGGCGCGGGCGACGTGTACACAATGACGGTACAGGAATATCTGGCAGCGCCGTGGTGGAAGAAGTTCGCCTACCGCGTGATGCGCAACCCGTTCGCGATGTTCCTGATCGGGCCGATGATGGTCTTCGCGGTCGTCGAGCGCATCCCGCCCCTGAAAGGCAAACGCGATATTGCCAGCGTGTGGTGGACGAATGCCGCGCTGGCGGCGATCATTACGGGGATGGTCCTGACCTTCGGCTGGCGCGCGTACCTGACCGTCCAACTGCTGGTGCTGTTCTTCGGCGCCGGCGTGGGTGTGTGGTTGTTCTACGTCCAGCACAACTACGAAGGCGTGTACTGGGAGCGCGGCGAGAACTGGGACTACTTCAAGGCCAGCCTGCAGGGCAGCTCTTTCTACAAACTGCCGGGGGTGCTGCAATGGTTCAGCGGCAATATCGGATTCCACCACATCCATCACCTGGGCGCGAAGATCCCCAGCTACAACCTGCCGAAAGCCTATCGGGAGAATCCGGTATTTCACGTCAAACCCGTCACGCTGCTCTCGAGCCTGAAAAGCCTGAGGCTGCGCGTGTATGACGAAGCCAATCGCAGGCTGGTTGGCTGGGAGGCGCTGAAGTTGCAGCCGGTGCCGGTGCAAGACAGAGACTCGAAGTAAAAGCAAAGGCCGCCTCACCGGCGGCCTTCCTGTGGCAGCGCCGGGCGCGCCACTCCCCCTTACCGGTCCAGAGCCGGCTGGCGAAACGAAGGATCGGAGAGAAGATGAAGCCGACAAGTAGTCCGAATGGCAAGGCCGCTGCCGCGAACATCACCAAGCGGATTAAAGAGCTGGGGGATTGGAGAGGAAAGACCCTCGCGCATGTCCGTGAGCTCATCCACGATGCCGACCCCGACATCCAGGAGGAGTGGAAATGGGAGAAGCCAAAATCGCCGGGGACGCCGGTCTGGTCCCATGACGGCGGCGTCTGCACAGGGGAATCGTACAAGGAGGTCGTGAAGCTCACCTTCTTTCGCGGAGCCTCCATCAAAGACCCGAAGAAGCTCTTCAATTCCAGCCTGGAGGGAACGTGCGGCGTGCGATCGACTTCCACGAAGGGGAGAAGATCAACGAAGCGGCGTTCAAGCAGCTGATCCGCGCGGCGGTGGCAGCCAACACCGCAGCGGTCGCGCAACGGGCGGCCAAGAAGAAGTAAGCCCGGCCCCCTCATGGGTGTCGGGAGTAGATACTATTGGGCCGCCGGAGAGGCGGGGCCTTTGTGATTCGGGGGCCGGACGGAGGATTGCGCCTGAGGGTACACCGGAAGGATGCGGCCCGTGCCTCAGCGCTTAGAATTCGCTCGCTCTACGAGATCAATAATCGTGCCAGTATCGTCGGGAACAAAGGATATGTTTGGATAATCAGTCGGCAAGTCGATCTTTAAGCTTGCAAATTCCGAGCCTTGGCGTAAGGACTCCTCGGTGGACCTTGTCGCATCAAAGGCATATTCCACTTGGCGGTCTTGGCAGTGCTTTTCAAACTCCATTTATATCCCACGTTGTAGCCTTGATCGAAGCTTCAAAGCTCATATGTCTTGCTTGCGACTTTCAGCTGGGTGTTGAGGAAGTCTTGCAAGCCCGCAAGGACTTGGGCGATCTCTGCCAACGATGTGGCAGGTTGTGGGGCGTGACCGAGCACAACGTCGAGGTCCCAGTGCGAGCCCCATTTGTTCCGCCAATTCTTCAGGCGGCTTGTCTTGGATTTTATGTCGGCCAAGCAATCGGTCAAATCGGCGGTGAGTGCTCGCCTCGTTGCCAAGGTCAGGGCTCCGTACCAGTTGTTGCAGGCTGGCATTGTCGCTTTGGTTGGGCGACTTCGCTGGGTCCACCAACTTACCAATGGCGTGCACGATCGCATTCAGCAAGTCATTCCGGTAGGTTACGAAGAATCTGGAGGGTTCTGCGTTCAATAAGTCAACCGTCCTCGCGGGTCGTGAACTTGTACGTACGAAAGAGAATTCTCAAGCGGTAGTCGATGCCCAAGACTTCCCGGCGGAGCAGGTGGTAGACCTTCCTGGTGTCCTTGGAAATCAAGATTGGATGTTTGGCTTCCATTTGGCCTCTCCTGGTTCTGGGGACGTACGCTGTTTTGTGCGTCCGTCTGAGAGTCCTCTACGCCGTTTGGCCTAGCGTTCGGCCCAATCTGCGAGCCTCACACGCTCTCCGGGCATCCGCCCGCGCTTAGGCCGCGAGTCGAAACTTGCTGTAGCGCCACTCCAGCGCATCCCGACTGGGCCACTTACGCTTCGAAGAAGGCAACAAGAGCCTGGCATTGTGCAGCCCCTTCAGGGCATACCGAAGTACTGGGCCGTCTTCCTCTTCCAGAACATCCTGACGAACCTGAATGATGTAATCCGGCGTTACGCCGAGGATGAAGGCGTCAAAGGTGGCGTGATGCAATTTACAGAGTGAAAGTCCGTTGTCGATCGTTGATCTGCTATCAGCTTCTGTGTCGGGAATGATGTGCGCTGCATCCAGCAGCTCTCGATGTTTCAGACTGCAAAATGCACATTGAGAATTGTAGGCATCGATGACGCGTTCCCGAAAAGCGCGCTGATACAGCCGAATCTTGATCGTGCCGGTCAAATAGGCATGTCTTCCGTCTGAGACCTCGGCGATTTGAGGTGAGGTGCTCGCATCTGAGTATTGAAAAGCGGGCACCGCGTCATCGACCGCCACTCGGAAGGCCAGGTTAGCCTGGTCATCGGCGATGATATAGACAGGCCAAGTGGCCAAGTACTTCCCTGGCTCAATGCCGTGAAAATAGACAAGGGGGCGCTTCATCTCGAACACCTTGCGTAAGCCGACGTTGTCACGATGATTGGGATCAGTGCCGCGGTAGCGATAAATCAGAAAGTTGTCTTTCCCAAAGTAGTCATCGTAGGGACCCTTTGGAGCGGTGGTGATTGAAAGCGGAAGATCAAGTACTTGGGGCTTGAATATCCCTTGCGGGGCGACAAGGGGTATTCGCTGACCCTGGAACTCGAAGCCGGACTCCAGGAGCGACCGTGGCAGGACATCGCCATGCAAGCTGACTTGATTAGATAGCCACTTGAAGGCTGCCAGCCGAGCCTGGAAGTCAGTGTCCACGCGGTCATTCTAATCCTGCTCTGTCTTCTCATGGCCGTATGGCCGCGTAAGTCACGAACGCACAACCCGTTCTCAACGCAATGGCCCTGAGATTCGTGCCTGCGATAGAATCCATGCAATGACAATCATTAGCAACGAGATGCTGTGGCGCCAGTTCGGAGCAGCGATCGACATGCTGAGCGAGCCAATACGCGACTGCCCGGATGAACTGTGGGAGCAGAGCCTGTGGGGTGACCGGGCCGATCAATGGGTGGCGGGCGCCGACGCCCAGGCTTGACTCCTGCGCACGACTGATCGATCAGTAGCGGCTGGCGAAGTCGTAGAACAGTCCCATCCATTCCTCGGTGGAGATGCCGTACTGGATGCCGTGGCGGACGATGACCAGATGTTTGCTCGGCGACACGTAGATGTATTGACCCTTGTCGCCTTCGGCGGAGAAATCGTAATCGCCATTTTCGCGAGCCATGCCCCACCACATGTACTTGTAGTAGGCGCGCCCCGGGAGCGACGCAAACCAACTTTCATAGTAGTCGCCATAGTTGGGCGGCAGCAAGGGGCTGGTGGATTCATCCACCCAGTCAGCCGCGATCACCTGCTGTCCGTGCCACTCCCCCCGATTGAGGAAGAGCGCGCCGAACTTGGCGGAATCGATGGCGCGGGTATTCACGCCGGTCTCCATCTTCTCGAAGTCGCTTGCCTTGCTATCGGTGGACCACGAGCCGTCGAATTCCATGCCCAGCTTGTCCCAGAGCCGGGTCTGCAAGTACTGGGTCACGGTCATGCCGGTGGCGCGCTCAAGAATCATTCCGAGCAATTGCGGATGGTACTTGTTGTAGTGGAAATACTCTCCCGGCCGATCGATTATTTGCGGGTTCGCGAGCGAAATCTTGCGCTGGTCGGGATAATAGGTGGTCAGGATGTCGTCGCTGTTGAGCAGGAGAGGCCGGAACTCCTGGTACTCCAGACCCGAGGCCATCAGAAGAAGGTGACGGATGGTGATCTGATCGAACCGGGCATCACGCGCCGCGAGCTCGGGCAGGTAATCCGTGATGGGCTGGTCGACGCTTTTGATGTAGCCCTCCTGAATTGCCGTGCCGATCAGTGCCGATACCCAGGACTTGGCGACCGAAAAGGAGGTCACAATCGAGTCCCGCTTGGTGTTGTTGAAGTACTGTTCGTACCGGACGGACCCATCCTGGATGACGATAAATGCCTGGGTCTGATTGGCCGCAAGGAAGACGTCCCAGTCCTGCGCACCGGACAGCTCCTCGAACAGTGTCTTCACGCGGGGGTCGGGCGCGGAGGCGAAGTGGAACGCGCTCGGCGCAGCCTTAAGCGGATGGAAAGGAAACTTCTGCCAATCGAACGCGTCCAGACTCTTGCCAGGCAATGGTACGGTACACATACTCGGGCGGATATGCCACGACGGCGGCTACCAGGATCAGCAACACCATTCCGGACAATATTACGGCAGCTGTGCAGAGCCCTCTGAGACACTTCTTCATGCCCGACCTCCCCGGAACAAACTCTTACGGCCGGAGTTTATTGAAGAATGGATTGGCCCACATCTGATGTTCATCCCTTTTTTTCTCGAACAATCGTCCCTCTCAACCCGGATAATTGTCATCCTGCCGGGAAAGGGCGCGGGCCGTCGCGCGCCGGCCGGATTGAAGGGTCGGCGCCCGTTGTGTTCCGCTCTAATCCGCCGCTCGCCGGCGCGCAATCGACACCCACGAAGGGGGGAAGATCAACGTAGGGGCCTTTGAGCAGCTCATCCGCGCGGCGGTGGCAGCCAACGCGGCAGCGGTTGCATGACGGGGCGCCAAGAAGAAGAAGTAGGCGTCAGGGTGTGAGGCGCTGAAGTTGCAGCCGGTCCGAGTGAGGGAGAGAGCCTCGGAGTAGAAGCAAAGGCCGCCTCTGCGGCGGCCTGTATGTTTGGGGATCCTGGGTGATGAAAGGAGGCGGATGGGCCTCGCATACGACCTGAGCCCTGAACGCAGCGGCTGGAAGACCCCGTCCTGTCGCCGGGCGCTACGGGGGATTTCCAGCCGCCTCTCCATCATTCTGAAAGAACAGCCGATGCCCTGCCCGCGATGGATATCAGAACTACATGCCAGCAACGTACAGGAATCCCATCACCACGTCGACGCTGTTGGCGATGCTATGCACCACAATGCCGGGAATGATGTTCTGCTTTCGATAGGCCACGTAGGCCAACGGCAAAGTGATAAGCGCACGCGTGACGAATACCCAGGGTGTGGTGAAATGATAAAGCGCAAACAGGAGGGCATTCACCAGGACGGCCCACATGCCGAGATACGAAATCCGGGGCAGAAGATAGCCACGGAAGTACATTTCTTCGACGATTGGAACGCCGACGACAAAAACCAATACGCTGGCAAGATTGACGATCAACAATGCGGACCGGGTGAACCCGCCACCTTCCAAGCCCGTATCAAAGACAAACCAACCAGGAACCCAGCCGAAGGCTGTTGTCTGAAGCGCTTGTGTTACAGGTCCGGACAACACATATAGAACCAGCACGGCGACGAAAATGAGAGACGCCCAGAGGACGATCTGCCCAACCTTTAGATGCTGGCGATACGCGATGACGCCATCGAGAGACAGGCGGCCATTCCTCCGCCGACCTTCATAGAGCATATAGCCCAGTTCAAAAGGAATCTCCAGGCACAAGACGGTAATAAGCCATGGCATCGCCGATGGATACCCCAACCCTTCGATCGGACGGGCCAGCACGCTGAACAGCGCCAGGGCCAACAGCCCGGGTAGCAAGTGCAGAACGATCGACTTCCCAATCGGATGACTTTCCGCGATCTGAGCCGCGTCCTGCTTTTCAGGATTCACATAGGCGTCGGCCGTGCTTGTGCGTATCATTCTTCATCTCCTTGTGGGCGATAGCGGCTGCAACAAACTCAGGCAAGTGGAGAAGCTGAGACCTTGCCACCAGGTGCGGTGGAGGAGGAAATCAGAAGACTTGTGGGGGATGATTGGGCTGGTCTCAGACGAGCCGCGTGGCCGGTCTGACAAACCTTCCTGAAACGTACGGCCTCGATGGCGAAAACAGATACTCGACGACACACCCACCCAAATTGGGAATATCCGGGCTGGACAACGGCCTTCAGGCAGACGCAATCATACCTCAAATGCATCGGGGAAGCACACTGCCACAGCGCTGACAGCCAACGCCGCAGCGGCAATAGCCGTGGGCTTTCTGCCGCGCCTGCGATAGAATCCGTACAATGACGATCATTGATGCTGATATGCTGTGGCGCCAGTTTGGAGCAGCGATCGACATGCTGCGCGAGCCGATCCGCGACTGCCCGGATGAACTGTGGGAGCAGAGTCTGTGGGGCGACCAGGCCGATCAATGGGTGGCACGCAAGGCCCCACCCTCGGTCCCTCCTTACAGGATGCTCCGCGATCCCCAAATGCCGGAGAGCACGGAATTTAGGGAGGGATGGGAACATGGTGCCCCTGGCAAGGACGCTGGAGAAACCGTGCAATGAGCATCATTGGGAATGAAATGTTGTGGCGCCAGTTTGGAGCAGCGATCGACATGCTGCGCGAGCCGATCCGCGACTGCCCGGATGAACTGTGGGAGCAGAGCCTTTGGGGTGACCAGGCAGATCAATGGGTGGCAGCCGGTTTCGCCAAATTCTGGTACCTGGGCTATCACGCGCTGTTCTGGCTGGACCTGTACGTGACTGGCACAGAAGAGGGCTTTGCTCCGCCCGCGCCTTTTGACCTGACCGAGATGGAAGCCGGCGAGTCCCTGCCGCGGACGTACACGCGCGAGGAATTGCTCAATTACCTGGAATACTGCCGGGAAAAGTCCAAGAAGATCATTGGCGGGATGTCAGACGAAGAGGCCGGCCGGATGTGCCGTTTCCCATGGGGAGAGATGACCTTCGCCGAGCTACAGCTCTACAATCTGAGACATGTGCAGGAGCACGGATCGCAATTGCGCATGTTCCTGGGACAGCAGACGGGCAAGGCCGCGAAGTGGGTAGGGCGGGCCGCGTAGTGTAGACCTCCGAGGTCGGTAAGACCTCGGAGGTCGGGAAGACGTGCGAGGTAGGTGAGACGTCGGAGGTCGGAAAGACGTGCGAGGTCGGTAAGGCCTCCGAGGTCTACCCTAGGCTACGGCCAGGTGGACGGCGGGTTGTAGAACGTGGGTGGATTATAGAAGGTCGGTGGGTTGTAAAAGGTCGGGGGCTGGTAGAACGTAGGCGGGTTATAGAACGTCGGGGGCTGGTACAACGTCGGCGGGTTGTTGAAGGTGGGTGAGGTAAAGTTCGAATAGGGATTTGAAATCGGCGGAACATAGTTCCGATTCGCATACGGGATCCCGGGCCCCTGGAAGTACATCGGCGGGAATTCAACCGGATCGTAGTCCACGACCGGCAGGCTGTAGGCGAACGCGGGCACCCTCACGGACGTGGCAGGATTGTAGGCCGGCACGCTGGCAGAGCCAGCCGGAATGCTGAGGGGCGGCTGGTATTGCCGGATGATCGGCGCAGAAGCATAGCCGGGCATGGCAACCGAGGCGTTCAAGACCTCATACTGGGTCTGGCTGAGCGCCTTCTTGAACACCAGCATCTTCTTATGCGGGACCGGGTAGTCTGCGGGCTGCCCGGCCGGTCGAACGCTTCCGGCCGTCGCAGCCGGTACGTTGCTTCCGGCCTCGGGGCTTGACAGTTCGGCTGCCTGCTGTGGACTCCGCCGGGCAGCGCATCCGGCTAGAATCAAAGCCAGGACGACCGCGACCGCCCAACACGCCGATCGCCACGCGGCGACAGGTTTAGTATGCGTTCCGGGATTCCTCTTCACTGTGTCCATTCAGCCCCTCCTTGCGATGCGCGGCGAGCCGGCCCGTGATAGCTGCAACACTACGGCCTGGTACCGATCAATTCGACAGCGTCAATCTGCGTCCATGCAAGGCTCTGATCCACACTGATCTCGACCATGCTCACGACTCCCGGCACGTCGGTCACTTGGATCAACAACGGGAGCGGACAATCCGGCGCGAGCGTCGCCTTGCCATCGTAGACCTCGTACCATTTATCGACAAACTGATCCCGGACCTTGACAGAAATGATCGCGCCGGGATTGTAGGTTTGGTGAATCACGATGCTGCTTGGAATGACCGACTGGGTGTACCAAAGCGTGAGCGTGGCCCGCGTATTGGTGTCGCCTGTAGCCCAGGCGGTTGGCTGATCCCCGCAGCCGGAGGTGTCGGGCGCGCCGGCCGCCTGCCCCGCCGAGCCCGGGACCGACTCATAGTCCGCCTTGGCACGTATGGCCCATTGGCTGATCGGTTCTCCGTCGTCGCCGGAGGTCGAGGGCGCCGCTGCGGATTGCGTCGACGTCGGGGCCTGCGCCATCTGCGCATCCAGCCAGGCGGTCAGGTCCGCATCGGTCACCTTGGATCGCAGCGTGTCCGCCTCGCTCCAGATCGCGTGCCGGGTGATGTCCAACCCAGCGTCGCTGACCAACTGCATGGCCCGCACCGCTTGGTTCTCGCCGATCAGCGCGGAGCCGTAGGGCGAACCGCCGACGAGCATCCCCAGATCATCGTACGAGGCATCATCGGTCACGATCCAGATAGCCGCCTGTTCCACGGGATACGGCACGTCCGCCTTGTTGAGCGTCTCGATCATCTTGCCGAGGTCGGGTTCCTCAGAGGCCCGCACAATGCCGAATGTGTCGGTGCTGCCAGGTTCAGCCCGCCGCACGCTGGCGCAGGCCGCGTCCACCGTGAGTTCGACCTTCTCTAAAGGCTGGATCAGGACGCTGGTGGGGTGCCTGGCAACCATATTCTGCACTTGTGGATTGCGGGCCACGAAGAACGTGCCGGCGGGAATCTCCACCTGCAGGGCCCGCGAGGACAGGCTTTGAATTCGCAGCGCCAGCGCGTCCATGCTGATGCCGGTGATGTTGGCGGTAATGAGATGCTGATCCACCAGATCCACGATGTGCTGCGACTGGATCTGTGGGGCCAAGGTCGGGACCGACGTAGAGACGGGTTCGCCCTTGGCCGTGCCGCAGGCGGCCAACAGCGCGCAACACAGAAAGACGAGGCCTGTTTGCGGGAGAGACTTTGGTCTCAGCATTGCGCCCTCCTGAGGCGGGCGGTGTGATGTAGCTAGGGCTTTCCCGATCCACCGACCGCTAAGGGAGCAATACGAGCTGATCGTAGTTGTAAGTGGGGCGGCGCAGCTTCGCGCCCTTGGAGCATCTGATTTTACCGTGGTTCACGCCGGACGAGGTAGACGGGCACGGCCGCGAAGGGGGTGTCGCGGGCGGCGTAGTGTAGACCTCCGAGGTCGGTAAGACCTCCAGACCTAGACCTCCGAGGTCCTGGAGACCCCGGAGGTCGGCGGGGAGTAGAATCCCTCGTATGCCTTCTGATACGCAAGTAATCTACTCGATGGTGAAAGTTGGGCGCATTCATCCGCCCAACAAGCAGGTGCTGCGCGATATTTCGCTGGGCTTCTATTACGGCGCCAAGATCGGGGTGCTGGGCCTGAACGGCGCGGGCAAGTCGACGCTGCTGCGCATCATGGCGGGTGTGGACAAGGACTACGTCGGCGAGATCGCCATGTCCAAGGGGTACACCGTCGGGCTGCTTGAGCAGGAGCCGAAGCTGGATGAGAGCAAGACCGTGATCGAGGTGGTGCGCGAGGGCGTGCAACCGATCGTCGACATGCTCGAGCGCTACGATGAGGTCAATGCGGCTTTCGGCGAAGCGGATGCGGACTTCGACTCCCTTGTTGCCGAGCAAGCCAAACTGCAGGAGCAGCTCGACAAGCACGATGCCTGGAACCTCGACAGCCACCTGGACCTGGCGATGGACGCGCTGCGCTGTCCGCCGGCGGATGCGCTCGTCAAGGTGCTATCCGGAGGCGAGCGCAGGCGCGTGGCGCTGACCCGTCTGCTGCTGACCGAACCCGATATCCTGCTGCTGGACGAGCCGACCAACCACCTGGACGCCGAGTCCGTGGCGTGGCTGGAACATCATCTGCGGGAGTACAAGGGCACCGTCATCGCTGTGACGCACGACCGATATTTCCTCGACAACGTCGCCGGATGGATCCTGGAGCTGGACCGCGGCTACGGCATTCCGTGGAAAGGCAACTACTCCTCGTGGCTGGAGCAGAAGCAGCAGCGTCTCGCCCTGGAGGAAAAGAGCGAGAGCAAACGGCAGAAGACGCTGGAGCGGGAGCTGGAGTGGATCCGCATGTCACCCAAGGCCCGGCAGGCCAAAGGACAGGCGCGCGTCACGGCCTACGAGAAGTTGTTGAGCCAGGAGACGGAGGACAGGCGGGAAGACCTGGAAATCTACATCCCACCGGGGCCGCGGCTGGGGGACATCGTGTTCGAACTGGACAAAGTGACGAAGGCGTACGACGACCATCTGCTGATGGAGGCGTTCTCGGCGCAGATCCCGCCGGGCTCGATCATCGGGGTGATCGGACCGAACGGCGCGGGCAAGACGACGCTGCTCAAGATGATCACCGGTCAGGAGCAGCCCGACAGCGGCAGTATCAAGACCGGCGAGACCGTCAAGCTGGCGTACGCGGACCAGGCGCGGTCGCTGGATAGCGAGAAGAGCGTGTGGCAGGAGATCAGCGGCGGAGAGGACGAGATCACGCTCGGCAAGCGCAAAATGAATTCGAGGGCCTACTGCGCCTCGTTCAACTTCATGGGCACGGACCAGCAGAAGAAGGTGGGAACGCTCTCAGGCGGCGAACGCAACCGCGTGCATCTGGCCAAGACGCTGACCGAGGGGGCGAACGTGCTGTTGCTGGATGAGCCGACCAACGATCTGGACGTCAACACGCTGCGGGCGCTGGAAGAGGCGCTCGAGGAGTTTGCGGGGACGGCCGTCGTGGTGAGCCATGACCGCTGGTTCCTGGACCGCATCTGCACGCACATCCTGGCGTTCGAGGGCGACTCGCAAGCGCGATTGTTTTTGGGAAACTGGTCAGACTACGAAGCGTACATGCGGGAGAAGCTGGGGAAGGATATCAGCCCTCATCGGATCAAGTATCGGGCGCTGAGGAGGTAGGCAGGATTTCGGGCGAAGATGCCCTGGCGCCGCATGGCGCCAGGATGCACGCTGGCGGCTCGAGGCCGCCTCGTGCGAAAGGGTCGCTCCTACATTTCGACGACGGCCGCTTCGACCGAATGGATTGGGGGAAGAAAGTCTGCCATCAGTTCCCAAGTGTCGCCTGAATCGCGGCTGTAGAAAAGCTGACCGGTGTTGGTACCCGCGTAGATGCCTGCATCTTCAAAGCTATCGGTGGCCATGGCATCGCGCAGGACGAGAAGCCGGGCATTCTCGGGCAGACCTTTGCGCAGGGGCTCCCAGGATTCGCCAGCATCCTTACTGCGCCAGACGGTGAACTGGCCGTCGATGCTCATGCGGTATTGATCACTTTCCGCCGGCGCGATGTAGACTGTGCGAGGCTCGGTCGGATGCACGACGATGGGCAGGCCCCAGCGGGTGGGGAGCTTGCCTTCTCCGATGTCGATCCATTCCTTGGCACCATTGTCGGTGCGGTACATGCCGTCATGACTCTGTTGATACAGCACGTCCGGGTTCGACGGATGCATGGCCAGCTTGTGTACGCACTGACCGAATTCGGGATAGGGATCCGGACTGTAGTTGGCGCGGATGCCCTTGTTATGCGGTGCCCACGTCTGCCCGCCGTCGTCCGTTCGGTAGCAGCCACCGGCTGAGATGGCGATGTACATTCGGTCCGGATTGGACGGGTCGAGAATGATCGTATGCAGGCAAAGGCCGCCGGCACCCGGGTTGAACTTGCCGCGATGCGGGTGGTCGTAGAGAGGCTCGTTTATGGACCAGGTTTCGCCGCGATCACGTGATATGAAGAGGGAGGCGGGCTGTGCGCCGGCGTAAACCACGCCAGGTTCGCCGGGGCGACCGGGGGTGATGTTCCAAACCTGGATCATCTTCTCCGGAGTATCCTGGACAGCATCGCCGCTCTCGGACCGAAACATCTCATCGACGGTGCTCATCGGCCGCCCCGACTTCGAGGGCCGCGGAAGCGCGGGAACCTCCCTGGCCTGGGTCCATGTTGCGCCGAAGTCGTCCGAGTAGTGCGTGGTGGGGCCGTACACGAAATGGGAGGTCGCAGCATGCAGGCGCTGATCACGAGGATCGAGCTGCATGTGCATGACGTTCCAGCTCTTGAACTGAATGTCGCCGGGCTTCCATTTCTTGCGGCCGCGATCGCTCTCGAAGACAAAGCCGCCTTTGGCGGTCCCGACGTATACCTGCACTCGTTGGCTCATCGTTTCCTCCTGCACTAAGGCTAGAATATATGTTCTAACACGATGATATCATAACCGCTGTCTTTGCGGCCGAGGTTCCGCGCTTCCCGAGCCCGCGCGCCGGCCCCCCAGCAAATCCCCTCCAGAATTCCAAGGCACGTCGAAAATGGAAGGGGAGCGGGACTCTCACCGCGCACACACCGGAGGTTGCATTGCCGATCATGCTTTGATGCCTACCGGAGGATGGGACCGATGATGATGGGAACGTCCTGGGTCCCCACCGAGGTCGCTTGCGCCGCGATCGGATTCGACGCGCGGGCCCTTTGAATCTGGTTTCTCCATCCCAAGATGCCGGTGGCCGCGGCAGCGAGCAAAATCACAGCGGCCACATACCCAATGGTGCGTTTCCTGGCGTTGGTCACAACCCAACTCCTTCTTAGCGAACGAGAGCCCGGGTCACTGCAGGACGCAATGGACATGGAAGAAACCTGTGTTCTTCCCGGGAACGTGGAAGCCGATTATTCCTTACTTGGTCCCATTCGTCAATGAAAGGATGAGAAGAGTCCTGTGCAAATAGCCCGGGATCGGGAAAGAAAACGAGCAGGCCGGCGGGCCTGCTCGTTTTAACGAACTCACTGTGCGTTTGCCGAGTCGCTAGCTCTTCGCCACGCGACGTCCGGGTCGCGGTGGTTCAGGCGTTGTCGGGTTGGATGGCGCCGTTCTGGCGGCGTACGAGGCACCAGCGCGCCTTCCCAGCCAATAGAAGAGGATCGCCACCAGCACCAGTATCCCCAGCGGGATGATCAGGTGCAGCAGCCCGCCCAGGATGAGGAAGCCGATGCCGAACGGCATCATGCCGCCGAAATTCCGGAAACCGCGACTGCCCATCATGGGCATGCCTTCGCCGCGGCCGTAAAAGAAACCGCGGTCACCCCGGCCAAATCCGTACGGAGTACCCGGACGTTTCTGATTATTGGGGGCCACCTGCGCGCCGGGCGCGGCTGCACGGCGGGGGTGCCAGGCGCCGGCTGCGCGTATTGCCGCATGCGGGTTACGCGACTGCCGAGGGCCATGGGCGCATAATTCCGCCACATGAAGACGGCACCGACCACGACCCCAACAATAACAAGCACGGCCAAAATGCCGAGAATCCATTTCCAAGTTTTGCTCATTCCACATCTCCTTTGTTGAACGGTTTCATGATAAGGCCGGATTGCAAGATAATGGTTAAAGAAATGTGTAGCCTTTGTGTGCCCGTGACCCGTTGCGCCGGTGAGGGATCGAGGCGGGGACCGGAGCCTCCCTGATAGAATTCAGCGGCACGTGGGACGAGCGGGGGCACCAGGCGGGGCCCAACGCTGATCGGCGAGAAGCCATGAGAGTCAGAACCCAACTCATCGTCATAGCACTGCTGCGGGTGATCCTGAACACCATGCACCGAATGGTGTACCCGTTCCTGACGGTGTTCGCCGGGGGCCTGGGCGTCAATGTCACGGCGATGTCGCTGGCCCTGACCGGCCGCAACGCGGTGGGCATCTTTGGTCCGATCCTGGCACCCATCGCAGACGTGCGGGGGCGCAAGGTCGGAATGCTGGCCGGGGTCGTGCTCTTCACGCTGGGGGTTGGTGCGGTTGCCGTCCGCCCAAACCTGATCACGTTTTCAGCGGCGCTTGTCCTGGCCATTCTCAGCAAATCCCTGTTCGATCCGGCCGTGCATGCTTACTTCGGGGATCGCGTCCCATACACGCAACGCGGCACGGCTGTTGCGATCACGGAACTCGCCTGGTCCGCTGCATTCATTGCGGGCGTGCCCGCCATGGGCTTCTTGATCGCGCACTTTGGCTGGAGCGCGCCTTTTCCGGTGCTGGCGGCGCTGGGAGTGTTCATGTTCGTCGCCGTGTGGCGCACGATCCCGCACGACGGGCCGACCGCGGCGCCCGAGTCGCCGCTGCGAAATGTCCACGAAGTGTTGACCTCGATCCCTGCGGTGGCGGGTGTCTTGATCGGGTTGTGGGCCAGCGCCGCAAATGAAGCGGTCAACCTGAACTTCGGGGTTTGGCTGGCAAACTCGTTCGGGCTGCAGATCGCCGCCCTGGCCGGCGCCTCCGCCGTGATTGGTTTGGCGGAGCTGGGAGGCGAAAGTCTGGTCGCCACGGTGACAGATCGGCTTGGCAAGCCGCGAGCCGTCGCCGTGGGTCTTGCGGGCAACATCCTGGCATCTCTGCTGCTACCCTGGATCGGCCGGACGGAAGTCGGCGCGCTGGTTGGTCTGTTCCTTTTCTATATCTCCTTCGAGTACCTGGTCGTGAGCCAGCTGCCGATGATGACCGAGGTGGTGCCATCCTCCAGGGCAACCGCGATCGCACTCAACGCCATGGGCTTTGGAATTGGGCGGTCCCTGGGGGCGCTGCTCTCGACGTTCATCTATGCCAAGCTGGGTTTCCCGATGATCACGGCGACGGCGGTGGTCTTCAACGTCTTCGCCTTGCTGGCGCTGGCGGAGATGCAGCGCAAGATCACGATCCTGCCGTGGCTGGTGGCGCGACTGCGACGCCCCCACGCGACCGGCTGATATAATCGGACAATTCATCGCACCCAGAATTGAATCGATGGCCCCGAAATCGACCCAATACACGCGCGGCAAGGGGTGGCTGGAACCAACTCTGGCGCGCCTGCGCACCAACCGCGCCAATCGCCTGATCCCGCCGTCTCTGAGAGACGGCCGCATCCTGGACATCGGCTGCGGATCGTTTCCGTATTTCCTGGCGCATACCGCGTTCAAAGAGAAATTCGCAGTCGATCAGCTTCCCATGCCAAAGGAGGCGGTCACAGGCAACCAGATCGAGTTCTTTGAACTGGATCTCAATCGTGAACCGCGACTGCCCTTTGAAAACGATTACTTCGATGCCGTATCGCTGCTGGCCGTCGTCGAGCATCTCAATCCAGACAGCATGGCCGCACTTTTCACAGAATGCCGCCGTGTGTTGCGGCCCCGTGGGATCGTCGTGCTGACGACGCCAGCCGCCTGGGCAGACGGCTTGCTCCACCTGATGGCGCAGCTCAACCTGGTCAGCGCCGAGGAGATCCACGAGCACGCGTTTGCCTATACGCTGCCGCTGATCGGCTGGCACTTCGGGCAGGCCGGCTTTGAAATGAAGAAGCTGAAGTTTGGATACTTCGAGTTGATGATGAACATGTGGGCCACGGCGGAGAAATGACGACGGCAAACAGCGATGGTCAGAGAGATTGGCTGCGGGGCGGAGGAGATTGCCACGTCGGGAAGATCACGCTCCTCGCAACGACCGCCAAGGCGCCGGCATGCTGATCCACTCGGCGACACAGCTGCTGACGCTCGCAGGCGGTCCGCAGCGCGGCAAGGCGCTCGGCACGCTGGGCATCATCGAGGATGGCGCCGTGCTGATCCGCGGCGAGAAGATCGCGGCGGTGGGGACCACGCGCGATCTGCGCGGTGCATACGGACAGGAGCCGGAACTGGATGCAAGCGGATGCGTGGTGATGCCCGGGCTGGTCGACCCGCACACGCATGTGATCTGGGTGGGCGACCGCGCCATGGAATTCGAGATGCGGCTGGAGGGAGCGAAGTACCTCGACATCCTGGCGGCCGGCGGCGGCATTCTGTCAACATTGAAACTCACGCGCGGAGCGTCGATTCAGACATTGATGGACCAAACCCGCCCGCGGCTGCAACGCATGTTCGCCCACGGAACAACCACCGTCGAGGCAAAAACGGGCTATGGCCTGGAAGCCGGGGCGGAACTGCGGCTGTTGGAGGCGCTGCTGGCACTCGACGCAGAACTGCCGATCGACCTGGCACCCACCTACCTGGGCGCCCATGCGATCGCGCCAGAATTCAGCGCTGATCCGCAGGGTTATACGGACCTGTTGTGCCGCACGATGCTGCCCGGCGTCCGCGAATGGTGGCAGACGCACGCGAGTGCACGTGCCCTGCCATTCGTGGACGTGTTCTGCGAGGATCGAGCTTTCAATTTGGCGCAATCACGGGAGATCTTGTCAAAGGCACGTGAACTCGGTTTCCCCCTTAAGATCCATGCGGACGAATTCGACAACCTCGGCGGGGCCACGCTGGCGGCCGAGTTGGGGGCGGCTTCCGCCGACCACCTGGTCAAGACCTCGGGTGCGGACATTGCGGCGCTGGCCAAGTCGGAGACAGTGGCCGTGGCGCTGCCGTGCACGCCGTTCGGCCTCGGAGAGCACGAGTACACGCCGGCGCGCAGAATCCTGGAAGCTGGCGGACTGCTGGCCCTGGCTACGGACTGCAATCCAGGCACCGCATGGAATGAGTTCGATGCAGTTCGTGATCGCCCTGGCCTGCCGCTTCATGGGTCTGACACCTGCACAAGCCATCGCGGCGGCCACGATCAACGCGGCCCACGCCATCCGCCGGGCCGACAGCATCGGTTCGCTGGAGGAGGGCAAGCTGGCCGATCTACTGGTTCTGGACGCGCCGGACTACCGCCACGTGGGATATCGATTCGGGACCAATCTCGCGCGCACGGTGATCAAACGCGGGCGCGTGTATGCCGTGAATACGGGTTATGATCAGGTCGACTGAGAACGGGAACTCGGGCTATGCCGTTTGATCTGTCGTCGATCAACCTGAGTCTGGTAGGCTGGCTGCTGATCTTGCTGGCGGTGGTGGTGCTGGCAGGGGCCATCTTGCGGTTGTTCGGCCACTTGCTGCACATCATCTTCCGCGGCTGCGGGGTTGTCCTGGTCGTCGCCGTCCTGCTATATGTCTTGCATCTGCTGAAACTGCTCTAGGTCAAAAAAGGCACACCGAAAAGAAAAAAGGAACCGGGACGAGATCAGATCTCGTCCCGGTTCTTTCACGCATAGCGCTTGCCGAACCACATTCTTCCGAACAGACCGTCCTTGCGCAGAAATTGGTGATACAAGGCCGCACCGACGTGTACTACCAGCAGGAGTAGCAACAGCGCCCAGCTCAGGCCGTGGAAAGCGCCGAGAGAGAATCCGCCGCCCTCTCGGAAGCCTCCCTCGAAGCCCCCCGGTCGATCGCCCCCGCGCGGGAATTGTCCCAATTGCGAAGGCTGACCGGGCTGCGATCCGGCGGCAGGGGGCAATTGTCCAGGCTGAAAACCGCCAGCGGGCGGTACCTGCCCAGCTTGTGACTGCCGGGCCGCAAAGCCCCCTGCAAATGCGCTGGATGGGTTGAAGACACGGTTGAGGCGATTAGTCTGGATAGCAAGGATCAGGCCGGTGATCGTTATCGCAAATGTGAAGATATACAAGCCCCAGTGAGTAAGCGCACCCATGAGGTCGAGGAAACGGTTGCCGGCCGTGGCCCAGTCAGGGTGCCGGGTCGTCAGACGGACCACAAGTCGAACGATCAGCAGGACAAGGACGAGAAGTCCCAGGATCATGTGGATCCCGATGGACGGAAGGCCCGCTATGGTCAGGCTGGCCTGGCGGCGGCCTTCGCCACCAGCGACCAGGACGAAATAGGCAGTGGCGAAGATCAATATGAATATCAACCAATGCAACGCAACGAGTGCCGGATGATATCGCTTGGGGGCGGGACTCGCGGGGAGAGATGAAGCATTCTCAGTCATGAAGTGGCGGGCTCCTTTGGATGTGCAGTATATGGATCACAGATGAACTTCTGCTGACAGAAGTGTGTAGCCTTCATGTAGACATTGTCGCGGCTGGGGTCGACGGGGAGCTTTGATAGAATGGGGAGAACTTTCTCTTTCAGGAGCAGAAATGCAAATTGATATCATCGGCGTGCCCATCGACCTCGGTGCGGATCGACGGGGCGTGGACATGGGACCGAGCGCCATTCGGTATGCCCACCTGCGGGAGAAGGTGGAAATGCTGGGCCTAGCCGTGGCGGACAAGGGGAACATCGAGGTCCCGATCGCCGAGACGTGCTCCATCGACGACCCGAAGCTCAAGTACATCGATTGCATCGTCCCCATGGCGCGACGTGCCGCTGGCGCGGTTGCGACAGCCGTCCAGAACGGCCATTTTCCGCTGGTGTTGGGCGGGGACCACAGTCTGTCCCTCGGATCGGTGCGGGGTGCGGCCAGGAACAAGCACCTTGCGCTCATCTGGATCGATGCGCATGCCGACTTCAACACAGACAAGACAACACCGTCCGGTAACATCCACGGGATGCCGCTGGCCGCGCTATGCGGTCTGGGCGACAAGCGGCTCACGCGCCTCTGGGAGGAGCCGGCCGCGGCGGTGGATCCCCGACACGTTGCCGTGATTGGCGCCCGCGACCTCGATGCGGGCGAGAAGGCGAATCTACGAGCGGCCGGCGTGACAGTCATGGGCATGGAGCAGATCGATCGCCTGGGGATGAGCGGAGCCGTCGAAGAGGCAATCGCCAGAGTATCGAAGGACGTGGATGGCCTCTATCTGTCGTTCGATATGGACGCGCTCGACCCGCTCTACGCGCCTGGGGTCGGCACCCCGGTCGCCGCCGGGTTGAGCCAGCGCGAGGGGCACGTTGCCTGCGAATTGGTGGGTGCGACCGGCAGACTGATCGGCATGGACATTGTGGAGGTCAATCCGATCCTCGATGTGGAGAACCGGACCGCCGCCCTGGCCGTGGAATTTGTGTTATCAGCCCTGGGAAAGAGAATCTGGGAAGATGATTAGAGACGACAAACAACTCGGAATGCAGGCAAAGCCGCAACCATTGCTTGCAGACATTGAATCGATGGCGCGCAGCGCGGGCGCCATGCTTCGTGATGGGTTCGACCGGGTTCACACGGTCGAGTACAAGGGGGTTATCGATCCAGTGACAGAGATGGACCGTGCCTCAGAGAACTTTCTTCTGGAAGAGATCGGCAGGCGCTGGCCCGGCGGGACGATCATGGCGGAGGAACGGGGGCTCACGGAAGGAGATCAGGAGCGTTCCTGGTTTGTGGATCCATTGGATGGCACCGTGAACTATGCCCATCGCATTCCCATCTTCTCCGTTTCGATTGCCTGCGCGTACCAGGGCCGCGTCCGCCTCGGGGTAGTCTACGACCCGATGCGCGACGAGATGTTCAGCGCCGAGCGGGGCAAGGGCGCGCGGCTCAATGGGGCATCGATCCACGCTGCCGATACCACGGAGCTCCGCAAGAGCCTGCTGGTGACGGGTTTTCCATACGACGCGTGGGACACGGAACGGGACAATTTCGATAACTTCGTACACCTGGCGAAACTGACGCAAGGTGTGCGCCGGCTTGGATCAGCGGCCCTCGACGCGTGCTGGGTGGCAGCGGGCCGCTTCGACGGCTTTTGGGAAATTTCCCTCAGCGCCTGGGACGTCGCCGCGGGCGGATTGATCGCTGAAGAAGCCGGCGCCATCGTCACCAACGCGCGGAACGGGCCAGACTATCTGACCGCCCCGCAATCGATCATCGCCGCCGCCCCGGGCATTCACGCACAGATTCAAGCGAGCCTGCGCCAATTCTGAGGTCGCATCGAGATCGCAATGCCCCCGGCCGGCGCGGCAAGTAGAATAGAATCCCGTGAACGGGTTGAGGAATGGCAGCACCTGACATAACCATAAGCAAGACGAAAGTCATCATGCCGGCGCGGCGGCCCGAGCTGCTGAGCCGTGCCCGGCTGTTGGATATCCTGTACGGACGGCTTGATCGACGACTGATCATCGTGTCGGCGCCCGCGGGCTACGGCAAGACTTCGCTGCTGATCGACCTGGCGCATCAAAGCGAACTTACTTTTTGCTGGCTGGCGCTGGATGCACTCGATAGCGACCCCCAGCGCTTCATCTCCTACCTGATCGCAGCAATCGCAGAGCGATTCCCGCACTTCGGCGGGCGGGCGCGCTCGGTCTTGAACGGCCTGACCAGCTTCGAGGAGGGCCGGGAATCTCTGCTGGTCACCCTGGTCAACGAAATCCACGATGAGATTCCCGAACACTTCGTGCTCGTGCTGGATGATTTCCAGTTCCTCGACGGCGTGCCATCCATCCAGGCCTTCATCAACCGATTCGTCCAGTTGATGGACGAGAGCTGCCACCTCGTGCTGGTCTCGCGGACGCTGCCGGAGATCCCCGATATACCCCTGCTCGTGGCTCGAGACGAGGTAGGCGGTCTGGACTTCTCCGATCTCACGTTCCAACCGGAAGAAGTCCGGGCCCTCTTTGCACAGAATCAGCGTGTAGAACTCTCGGATCAAGACACCGGCAAACTGATCGAGGCCACCGAGGGATGGATTGCCGCCATCCAGTTTGCCGACCTGGAGCGCCTGCGCGACGGCCAGGACCCATTTCCCGCGCGGCACGGCGTGGGCGCCAGCGTATTTGACTATCTGGGTCAGCAAGTCCTTGAGCAACAAACCAAGGACGTGCAGGTTTTCCTGCTGCGCACATCCCTGCTGGAAGAATTCGATGCATCCATGTGCGAGGCAGTGCTTGCACCCTTATACCCGGAACCGCCCGACTGGCCCCGGATGTTGGAGATAATTCGGCAGAAGAATCTATACGCTCTGCCGGTGGGCACGGACGGTCAGTGGCTCCGCTACCATCACCTATTCCGGGACTACCTGCAGGTTCAGTTATCGGCGTGATTATCCACAGGAAATCACAGCGGGTGCTGCAGCGGCTGGCCGGCGTGCGCGAACAGCAGGAGGACTGGGAGTTAGCGTACCAGATCTACAAGCAATTGGGCGATCAGGCAGCGCTGGCCGACATAATCGAGCGCGCAGGAACGACAATGTTGCTCAGGGCCGTACCGACGCTTGAAACCTGGCTCAACAACCTGGCTCCTTCCGTCGTCAAGCAACGGCCGCGGCTGCTATCGTTGCGCGGGGCAGTCGAACAAATCCGCGGCCACGCCGACGAGGCGATAAGCCTCCTGGATTCCGCAATCGCCAAGATGCTGCATCAGGACGACCGCGAGGCACTGGCGGTTGCACGGACTAGACGGGGGCACGCATATACTCTGCTTGGCAGTTACGAGCAAGCGATCCAAGACGCAAGTGCTGCGATGAACCTGACGGAAGGGATCGATGATTTGCAGATTCCCTACGCCGAGGCCCTGCGCCTTCGGGGTCTCAGCCGCTATTATCAGGGACGCAGCCTGGAGGCTGCCGACGATCTTGAGGCAGCGCTGAATGTCTGCGTTCGGCTCGGAGACAGCTTCCGGATCCCGCGGCTGTTGATGGAAACCGGCATGGTGCGAGCAGCGCTGGGCGAATACCGGAGGGCCGAAGCCTCGTATGAAAAGGCACTTGCGGTCTGGCGAGAGAGCGGAAATCTCTTCTATCAGGCGAGCCTGCTGAACAACTACGGTTTTCTGAAGTACCAGCTGGGAGAGTATGAAGGTGCTGCACAAGCCCTGGAGGAGGGCCTGCTGTGCGCCAGGCGGTCCGGCTACAGAAGCATGGAAGCGCTGATCTCCGTCAGCATGGGAGACCTGTACAGTGAAATCGAGGACTTCGAAATCGCGGCTCAGAACTATCGCAGCGCCGATTTTCTGGCGCAGCAGCTCGGGGATGGTTTCCTGATCAACTACCTGCAGATCGCCGAGGCAAACCTGGCGCTGCTGAAGAGAGAGCCCATGCGCGCCCGGGCGATCCTGGAGAACGCGTCCGGCAGCATAAACGAAAAGAACTCAAAGTACGAGTACGGGCACTTGGAGTTGGCGCGCGGCCGGCTGGCCCTGCAAGAGGACCTGGCAGGGGAAGCCGTGCAACAGCTGACCGAGGCAAAGCGCTGTTTCGCCGAGGACGGGCGTGAGATGGAATGCTTGTGGGGCAGCATCTGGCTGGCATCCGCTTTGAGCCAGACGGGTGAGGTCGCCAGCGCCCTGGAAGAAATCAAGACTGCAGTGCCCAATCCCAACCGAATCAGCCATTCGGCCGTCGTCTCGACTCGTCAGGCAATGGACTGGCTCGAGCCACTGCGACGGGATCGGGCCGCCAGAGCGCTCATGCGGGGGCTGCTGGACGGCGCCGACCGGCTGGATGATCAACTCCCGGCGACCCGGCGCCAGCTAAGGCGGATGGCACGCACCATCGAGGTGCCGGCGCCCGACGTTGACAATCCATGCCTTCGGCCGAGGCCAGGTATGGGTCAACGGAAAGCAGGTGGCCGCCAGCGATTGGCAAACGCAGGCCGTACGCGAGCTGTTCTTCTATTTTCTGGCGATGAACAAGCCGGTTTCCAAGGAGCAAGTGGGGAGCGTGCTGTGGCCGGACATAGACGACCCGGCGCGGCTGCGGTTACGGTTCAAGAACGAGATGTACCGCCTGCGGCGGGCGGTGGGGCAGGAAACCATTCTCTACGAGGACGAGTACTACCGCCTGAATCCGGCGGCCGACCACGAGTACGACGTGGAGGCATTTGAAGCCTACCTGGCCCGGGCGAAGGCTGCCGCGCTTCCTGCGGAGCAAATCCGCCTTTACCAGCAGGCGATCGACCTTGCCGGTGGTGAATACCTGGAAGACCTGGGCGCGCTGTGGGTCGCGCCCGAGCGCGAACGCCTGCATCAGGAGTTCGTCGCGGGGGCCCTGCGCCTGGCCGAACTGTACTTCGGAGAGGGCCAATCGCCAAAAGCGCTGCAGGTGTGCGAACGGATCCTGCAACGCGAACCCACGTCGGAGGCCGTCTATCGCCTTAAGATGAACCTTCACCGCCGCCTTGGCGACAATGCCTCCCTGATTCGAACGTACCAGGACTGCGAGCAGAACCTGCAAGAGCTGTTCGGAATGGCGCCATCGCAGGAGACACAAGACCTGTACCGCAAGCTGGTCGGCTGAGGCCGGCTCGCCCGGACGCGGGCCGCGCGTCGGCAGAGCAGCGACAAGCCACAGACGCACTTTTTTTGGAGCCTGTTTTGGAGCCTGGGGGCGCGTATATTCTATGCACTAACCTAATCCAAGAGGAGTGTGACATGAACAAGAAACTTGCCGACATCATCGTTCTGAGCCGCCAAATCAACCGTCAGCACCTGCAACTGCTCGTCGCAATCGTGACCGTGGCCATGCTGGTCGTGGGCATCGGAGCCCCCTCTCGCGGTGGAGGCGTTCTAGTCCCTCTCTCCATTTTCCGTGATCCTGCTCTCAGCCCTACTCCTTGGGGCTGGCGGCCGGATGGGCTTGGGCGCGCTGGCGGAACCGACCGTATCGGGCTCCTGAACTAAGAGTACTGTGGCTGGTACCCGCGGCGCTGCTGCCGCAGTTGGTGCTTGCCTACTTGCCAGCCTCATCGAAGCTACAGGGCTTCCCTGCTTCGGCCACCCTGCCGCTTTCGCTGCTCGGATTTCTGGTTTTCGTCTGGCTAAATCGCAGCCTGCCGGGAATGCCAATCCTGTTGATTGGTCTGGTACTGAATTTGCTGGTGATCTCGAGCAATGGCGGATGGATGCCCATCAGTCCTGAGACAGCCAGTCACCTGCCGGGAGGCAGCAGCCCCGAGTCGGCAGTACTTGGTCGGCGCTTCGGGCAGAAAGACGTGCTGCTGCTGCCTGAGGATACCCGGCTTGAGTTCCTGTCCGATCGGTTTCTGATCCCGGCCTGGGTCCATTTTCCGACGGCTTTCAGCCTGGGAGACGTCCTAATTGCCGTCGGCGCATTCTGGTTGTTTGCCCGTCAACGGCCAACGCCAAATTCAATAGTGGAGTGAACCATGTTGACCTCATCTGTCACACTAACAAACCTGCCCCTGACCATGAATCCGCAGAACGCACATGCAGGGCTTAGCAGCCTCTTCACGGCCGCGGTGGTCAGTCAAAGCTTCTGCAAAATGCTGCTTAGCTCCCCAGAACGGGCCCTCAAGCAAGGCTATATGGGCAAGCCGTTTTCACTGAGCGCCGACGATGCAGCCTTGATCGTCTCCTTGAACGCGCAATCATTGCCAGACCTGGCGCAGCAGGTGGTCCAAACCCTGGGAGGTTAGGGCCGAACGGAATACGCCTGCCGGATTTTTCCGACGTTGCCCACAGGACGACGCGGCGGAACAGGGGGCGCGGTGATGAAGGGATCGCCGCGCCCCGCGTCCCGCTCTTGCAAGGACAAACAATCATTATGCTGATGCAGGAATTGCCGACCGCCGAATTGCAGCTTGACGCGATGCTGCACGCGTTTCCAGACGTGCTATTCACCCTGGATGAGGACAGCACGATCCTGGACTACAAGGGCGTCCAGGCGCTGTCGACGCTGTTTGCAGCCCCGGAGGCGTTCATCGGTCGTCGCGCGGAAGACGTCTTGCCGCCTGCATTTGCAGACAGCTTGCGAGCCAGCCTGAATGAGTTGCGGGCCGCCGATGGCCCTGTATCGTTCGAATACGTCTCACAGCATGCGGGAGAACGGCGCTGGTTCGAAGCGCGGCTTGTCCGATCATCGAACGGCCGGGTGATCATGGTGGTGCGGGATGCCACGGGACAGCGGAAGGCGGAAGAGAGCGTAAAGTCCCAATTGAGGCGCATGGCCTCGCTGCGCGCCATAGAACAGACCATCTCCGCAAGCCGGGATCTGCGCCTGGCGCTATCGGTGGTTCTGAGCCAAGTCACTTCCGAACTTGAGGTGGATGCGGCAGACATCCTGGTGCTGAATTCTGAAAACGTGCTCGAGTTTGCAACGGGCGTCGGTTTCCGGTCGGCGGCGGTCCAAAAAAGACGTCTCAGCCTTGGACAGGGCCTTGGGGGCCTGGTTGCCGAGAAACGGGAATTGCTGCAGATCCCCGACCTGCGCCAAGACGAAAACGGCTCAACGGCCGAGCCTGAACTGCGGGATGAAGGCTTCCGATGCTACTATGGAGTGCCCCTGATGGCAAAAGGGCGCGTCCACGGAGTGCTGGAAATCTTCCAGCGTCACACGCACGAGGCGGACGCCGAGTGGCTAGGCTTCATGGAAGCGCTGGGCGGCCAGGCAGCCATCGCGATCGAGAACGCTTCGCTGCTCAAGGAACTTCAACACACGCATTTTGAGCTCACGCTGGCATACGATACGACCATCGAAGGTTGGGCGCGCGCTCTGGATCTGCGGGACCGGGATACGGAGGACCACACGCAGCGAGTGGCAGTCGCCGCTGTGAAGCTGGCGCGCCAGCTTGGAATGGGGAACGAGGAGCTGGTAAACGTGCGCCGCGGCGCGATGCTGCACGATATCGGGAAGATGGCGATCCCCGACAGCATCCTGCTCAAGAAGGGGCCGCTGTCCGCAGACGAGTGGCAGGAAATCCGGCGGCATCCGCGCTATGCCTACGAGCTGCTCAGCCCGATCCCCTACCTGGCCACATCCCTCGATATCCCGCGCTACCACCACGAGAGATGGGACGGTACCGGCTATCCATATGGGCTGAAGGGCAAGGAGATTCCCCTGGCGGCGCGCCTGTTCGCGGTGATCGATGTATACGACGCCTTGACGGCGACGCGACCTTATCGACCGGGCTGGGATCCCAAGCTGGCGCGCGATTACGTACGACAGGAAGCCGCCAAACAGTTTGACCCCGAAATCACGGCGGAGTTCATGCGATTGCTGGACGCCGGCGAAATCGGTGGTGATCCGAGCCAGGCAAGAGAACGAGTCTGAGCCGACCCGGGGGCGTTCTGCAGTTCAGAATCCAAGACGCAGTTTGAAAAAAAGGGGGGAATCCGAACCAACTTCCCCAGTGTGCCGAGCGCAGCCCGGCGCTTGAATACGTCGTAGTCGTTCCGTTCGATGACATCCAGGATGCCGCGGTAGAGTTCCGATGCGGCGGCAATGGCCAATCGGCCGTCGGGATCGAGAAGTCCGATTCCGGGCCAGGCCTCGGCGTAGAGCCGGCGAGCGGGTTTCATCATCGCTGCGCTGGCCAATTATGCCCTCAGAGGGCGCCTCGCCGGACTGGACGAAGTGGGTCGAATCCCGGTGCGGGAGCAAGGGGTGGTGGCCCTTAACTATGGCATGTGCCTGGTGATCGACCGTTTCGGCCAGTTCCTAAAGCCAGAGACCGCGTGCGTCGTGGCAGCTTGATTTCACAGATCCGGAGGCGTGGGCAAACATGAAAGACAAAGTCGTTGTGATCACCGGCTCAAGCCGTGGATACGGGTACGCCATTGCGGAGGCGATGCTCAAAGCAGGCGCCACGGTGGTCATCAGCGGTCGTTCGGAAGCCAGCCTGAAACGCGCTGAAAGGACGCTGCAGAAGCTCGGACCCGTCACGGCGGTTCGCTCCGACGTGCGCCTCGAACGTCAAGTCTATGCCCTGGCCCGTCGAGCGGTGCGCAAGTACAGCCGGATCGATGTGTGGGTGAACAATGCCGGTTATTCGGCGGTGGCCGGGACAATGCTCGACATTCCGCCAAAGAAAGCGCTGGACATGTTCCTGGCCAACGATTTGGGGACGCTCTACGGGGCGCGTGCGCCGTGCTGAACTACATGCTGGAGGCCAAATCAGGGACTCTGGTCAATATCTATGGTAATGGCTCATTCCTGCGTGCGGCGTCACCCACGGGCCTGTACGGCGCCACCAAGGCGTGGGTGACATCCTTCTCGCGTACGCTCGCCAAAGAGATCGCCGGAAGCGGGGTGCGGTTGATCGGATTCAGCCCGGGCATGCTGCTGACGGACATGCTGCAGAAACCCACCATCGCCGGTCAACGGGGCCGGGAAATGATGAAGAACTACGGATTTGTGCTCCGGCTGTTGGCGGGTTCACCGGAGAAGGCGGCGGAGAAACTGGTGACCGTGGTCCAATCGAATCGAAGACCGTTTGTAGAGTATCGGCTGTTCAAGCCATGGACGCCATTCGTGGGCTTGGTGCGCATCGCCTGGGAGAACATCACGCACACCGGAAAAGTGCCAGAGTTCCGTCTGAAGTTCGAGCCAGCCTACCGACCGAAGACATAGGAACTCTGCTTGAAGATGACGTCGATATGGTGGATCCGGCGCGACGTGCACCTGGAGGATGATGACTACGCTCCCGGCCGCCGGGAACGCGGTGTTCAAAGACGGGATAACCATGGAATTGATTGACGCCCACATGGGTGCCACGCTCGAACCGCGCCCGGGCGTCTTCATGCGAGTGACGAAGCGCAAGCCATAGGCGAGCATGAGCTACTTCGGATTTCTGCTGATCTTTCTGGTCGTGCCAATCGCAGCGCTAGTCTCGCTATTGCTCGATCGTCGCGAAAATGCGGCGTTCGCGGGTGTCCGCCACGATCCGAGGGCGCTGCGCTGGGCGGTTGCGATCCAAGTGCTGTTGGCCGTCCTGTACACGACCCCCTGGGACAACTACCTGGTCGCAACGGGAGTTTGGCACTATCGCTCAGGAGCGGTCACCGGTGTATTGCTCGGCTACGTGCCGCTCGAAGAGTACACGTTCTTTGTGCTTGAGGCCATCCTGGTCGGGGCCTGGTGGAGCTTCGTCGCACGCGGCATAAGCCAGGAGGGGAGTTTTGGGGCTTCTGCCCGGATGCGCGTCTGGGCGTCGATAGCCTGCGCCCTCATATGGCTGCCATCGTTGGCCATGTTGCTGAGCGGCTGGCGGCCGGGCGTGTATCTCTCGCTGATCCTGGCGTGGGCGCTGCCTGCGATCATCATTCAGATCGCCTTTGGTGCAGATATCCTATGGCATCACCGCAAGCTGGTGTGGGCAGTGATCATCCCGCTCGGCCTGTATCTGTCGTTGGCCGACGCCCAGGCCATCGCCGCCGGCATCTGGGCGATCGATCCTTATCAGTCCACCGGCATCCTGCTCGGCATGCTCCCGGTTGAGGAAGCGGTCTTCTTCTTCATCACTGTGATTCTGATAACGTTCGGGTTGACGCTGTCGCTGGCCCCGGAAAGTCGTGCGCGGCTGGCCGCAATGGTCGAAGGGATGCACGCTGCCTTTGGTCGCGGAACCGCGAAAAGAACGAAATAGCCGCCCAGGATAGGCGGCAGGATAGTGAGCGCGGAGAGATTCGAACTCTCAACCAATGGCTTAAAAGGCCACTGCTCTGCCGTTGAGCTACGCGCCCGGGCTTCGAAAAAGCGGTTTGGATTGTATCATGCGGGAAACTGCCCTGCGACTGGTCTCAGGTTTGTAGGGCAGACGTATGCGACAATAATGCCAGAAAGGTAATACAATCCGCACACAGGGCGTCTATGTGCTCGGTGGAGGAAAAATGACTGAAGTGAAATATGTGACTGAAGCAGACTTCCAGAGCGAAGTATTGAACGCCGCAGACCCTGTGCTGGTGGACTTTACCGCGGTGTGGTGCCAGCCGTGCCGGATGGTTGAGCCGATCGTCAAGCAATTGGCGCAGGACTGGGACGGCAAGGTGAAGGTGGTCAAGCTCGACGCCGACGCCAATCCGAATATCCTGATGAAGTACGGCGTGATGGGCATCCCGACGCTGATGCTGTTCAAGGGCGGGGAGATCAAGGAACGCGTTACGGGCTATCAGCCGAAGGACAAGCTCGTATCAAAGATCAATCCGCACATCCAGGCCGTCGCCTAGACGGTTCTGTTTCCAGGCGCCGAGGCGCGTTACAAAAGGAGAACGGGAAGCATCACGCTTCCCGTTCTTTTTTCGTTGGCATGGACCGGGATGATTTAGTGCCGCAGGCTCTTCTCCAGGGCGGACAGGTCAACGCGCGAGGTCATGTCCAGGCTGATGGGCGTGACCGCGACCTTGTGGTGCTTGCGCAGCACGACCACATCGCTGTCATCGTCCTCCCCGTCCAGTATCGCGACCTCCTTGTAGCCCAGACGCGCGGCCACGTTCCAGGATTGTCGCTGCGGAGGCAGTGGTTCATAGTAGCCTTGACGCGCCACGCGCGTGACGAGCCAGTCGGTCTTGCGTGTGGCGTCCGAAGGGACATCGACTTTTAGCAAGTGCACATCCTCCGGCAGCTTCTTGGTCAGCAGGATGCGGCCGAAGAAAGCGGTGAAATGCGCCGCAGCCGAGAAATCGATCTCCTGGGAATACGAATGATGGTACTCCTGGGCCGCCTCCAGTGACATGGCCAGGGCCGGGATGCCGAGCGAGGCCGCCTCCATCGCCGCACCCACCGTCCCGGAGATGGTCGTGCCGAGGCCGACGTTCTCGCCGTAGTTGATCCCCGAGACCACCAGGTTGGGCTTCTTGGCCATGATCTCGAGCACGCCGTGCTGCACGGCCTGCGCCGGGGAGCCGTTGACCGCGTACACAACCCATTCCTGGCCGTTTACGCGCAGTTTCTGCTCGACGATGATGCCGCTCGACGTGCTGGGCAGGCTGCGCCCCATTCCGGAGGATTGCTCCTGCGGCGCGGCGACGGTCACGCGGCCGATGGAAGCCAGGGCGGCAGCCGCAGCCCACAGGCCCGGCGATTGGATGCCGTCATCGTTGGTCAGGAGGATTTGGGGTTTTGTTGTCTTTGGCATGGCTACTCACTTCCGCCCCGGGCGGCTTGTGGGAGCAAGAAAAGAAGCGGTACGTACCGCTTCGGGCAAATCCCAGGCGCTCCCTACAATCCAGTTTCCCTCTCGTGGGCGCTGCACTTAGAAAATCGATGGCGCTCCCCTTCGCCGAGCGAAAGGCAACTCCGGATCCAGCGTACCCCAGATTTCTGCTAGCCCTCGATCGCTAATCCTTAGGAAAATCGGTGGCGCTCCTGGCGCGATTCGAACACGCGACCTTTTGGTCCGCAACCAAACGCTCTAATCCGCTGAGCTACAGGAGCATAGGCAAGGGATTCTAATGCACAAGGGAGGGCCGGTCAAGCTTGCTTGACCCTGCCCCCTCGTCACGGTAGAATCGCTACGCTGCGGGAGTCGCCAAGTGGTAAGGCGTCAGCCTTCCAAGCTGATATTCGCGGGTTCGAATCCCGTCTCCCGCTCTCTTCATACCAAATGAGGGACAGGCTTCAAGTGCCAGGTGCCACGCGACGTGACACCTGACGCATGGCACATGACACACAAGGGCCCATGGCGCAGTGGTTAGCGCAGGCGACTCATAATCGCTTGGTCGTAGGTTCGAATCCTACTGGGCCCACCTTTGATGCATTCTTTAAGGAGCAATTCATGTTTCAACGACCATCGAGTGTGCTCGTAACCCGCTCCTGAGGGTCCTCGAATGCGTAGGGAGAGGCGATGACAGAGAAACCGCCAAGCTCGGATCCCCAAGATAAAGATCAATCGCTCATCCGTTTCCTTCGAGGCGTTTACGAAACACCGTCTTCGGATTTCATGAAAACATACCTGCGGACCCTGGAGGATGCCCAGTCAGGTCTCAGCAGCACTGATATGCAGATCGGGGAACTCTCACGACCCTCGAGGGACTGCAAGGCAAGATTGATTCTTTGCAGCACCAAGTCTATGAATACGCCGAGCCCGCCCTCGACGTGCGCCTCGAAGCCCTCTTGAAACCGATCAAGCACGACTTGAACACCGCCAAATCCCAGCTCGCGGAAACCAAGACCTCTCTGGGCACTATGACAACATTCATCGCTGAGAACCGCGACGCCCTTACGACCTTGATCTCGGTGGCAGGCAGGATGACAGCAATCGAAACCCAGGTGACGTCCATGCTCACCAGGCTCGCGAAACTCGAAGGCGACAAGGTCACCTCTTGGAACAAAACTGCAACGATAACCTCTATCATCGTTGCAGTGCTAAGCATTGGAGCTGCGGTCTACTTTGCCCTGAATTAGGTCACTCTTACAACCCCCTATCCAGGCGTCTTTCGAGCTTTCGAAATTCGCGAACTCGAGATCGTGTCCTGAGCTCCTTCGCGTATCATCGCCCAGTCCGCGATCTGCTGTCCTACATCGGTGACAGACAACACGCCGTATACCCCGTCAGTAACGCTCAGGTTTTCATGCATTAGGTTTTGACTGACTGCCTTCAGGGCTGCGACGTCCTTCGCCATGCTGAGAGCATAGACCGCGTGACCGTGTCTGAACTTGTGCGGGGAGTGATATGGCAGACCAACCCCCTCCGTCCGTCGGACACCTCCCCCAAATCGACGTATATGATCCTGACCTCGTGCCCCAAGACGTCGATTTGGGGGAGGCAGGTGGGGGTACACTCAGCCGAACAGGAATTGAACTCGAATACGCTTGGTCGAGGACAGATAAAGGACCGTATTTCAATAGGGCTCGGGTCGTCGATAGCCGGCAGCGTTTGCAGCCATCGTCCGAAAGCGTGCAGGCTTGTAAGGAAAAAACGTGACTCTACGACGATCAGCAGCCATCTTGTATGCGGTCATCTCGTTCGGTGTCATTGCCTTTCAAATTGCCCTGGCGGCCGGAGCGCCTTGGGGCGCATTTGCCATGGGCGGAGCCTTCCCGGGGCAGTTTCCACTTGCTCTGCGTATTGGGGCTCTGACCCAGGCAGCACTTCTTGGAGCAATGGCGACGGTGGTGCTCGCTCGGGCGGAGCTCATACTGCCAAAATGGAACGGTGTATCACGCTGGCTCATTTGGATCGTCGTGGTATTTGAAGCGCTGAGTCTTTTCCTCAACCTGATCACACCCAGCCCCGGCGAGCGCGCCATCTGGGCCCCGGTCGCTGCACTGCTGCTGGCAAGTAGCGCCGTGGTAGCTTTCAGCAGGCCATCGGAACGGCCCGCCCCATGACCTCACGTGGCACAAGGCCTCTCGCCGCTGAAGGCAAATCATAGGCCAACTGAAAAGGAAGGGACAACATTATGCCGATCGACTACATCAATCCGGAAAACATGTCTAAACCGAGAGGCTATTCGCACGCCATCGCGGTCGCGGGCAATCGTAAGACTATATATATTGGCGGTCAAAATGCACTTGATGAAAACGGGAATATTGTCGGTAAGGGCAGCCTCAAAGAACAAACTGAGCAGGTTCTGGCGAACATTCAGAAGATCTTGGACAAAGCCGGAGCAAGACTTGAAGACGTTGTGAAATTCAACATCCATATTCTTCAAGGACAAAACCCGCAAGAAGGTTTCGGTGTCTTTCAACAAAAGTGGGGAGCAAGCCCAAATCTGCCAGCGATAACAGTGCTGTTTGTCGCTGGCTTAGGCAATCCAGATTGGTTGCTTGAAATTGACGCAGTAGCGGAAGTGCTGGAGTAAGGTAATCGTCAGGCGTTTCGATGGAACAATTGGTTTAGTGGGTCCGGCCCAAATCCCAGAACCTTTCAGAATATCAGACTGGAAAGACCGCGGGTTAATGGAACTGCAGCCAAGGGCCGGAAAGGTCAAAGTCGCTCGCCTGCCCAAGGTAAAATCGGAGCCCAATTGGAATTGCCTGCGCCTTGCCGCCGAAGGTCCTGCAAGCGCAGGCACAGGTGAGCCCCGCAGGTGCCAGAACTCCTTTCCGGTACCGCAGGTGCCGCGTGCTCTCCGCGCTATGGATACGCTTGGTATACTAGGCCCCATTATTGCGGATGGAGCGGGGGAATCCCTTACAACCGATGAAGGAGGAGAGCGCATGAAGAGCCCGACCTGGGTCCATGTTATTTTCGTATCCATATTCTTGAGCCTGACCGCCTGCGGAGGCGGTGGCGGCGGGGAGGCCAGCGCGCCCGTTGCAACCGATACGCCGGAGCCCAAGACCTTCTCGAGCACGGCGGACGGCCAATTTTCCGTGCCGCTTTCGTTCACCTATGGCCCCGAATGGCAGGTGCAGGCTCAGCCCAATCTGATCGAACTCGTGTACCTGGGTCAGCCCCCTGCCCCGGAGTCGGAGTGGCGGGGAACCAGCATTGCGCGCATCGACGGCGCCATGGTCATTGACCCGCAGTACGCGGTCTCGCCGGAAGCGGCCACGCCGGATCCGAGCCACTATGTCGCCTGGCCAAAGGACCTGTACGCCTACTTCTCCTCGATCCCGGGCGCCAAGATCGCTGGCGTGCCGACCGTCCTGAGCATCGCGGGCTACACAGGCTCGCAAATGATTGTCCTGACTCCCGAGATGCATCCGCTCTTCTGGCTGAAGGACGACCCTACATGGCTGGGCGGCGGCGACTCCGGCATGGACCCGGCCCTGAAGCATCTGTTCATCTTCGTCGATGTCGATGGTGCAAACTTGATGATCGACATCCACGATCCGCCCGACACGTTTGAGGAGCACTACGCCCTCGCGAGCGACCTGTTGAGGACGCTCAAGCTGGGCGAGTAGCACTTTCTATGGGAGCCGGTTGAAAGGCAGAGCTGTGATGAATTCTCTACGCGCTGGGCCGAGAAGGCGCCTGGGGCCTATGTCACATTGACCAGAAAGAATGTTGAGCGCTCCAAGTTAGAGGTATCGGGAGGTTCTCATGAAAGTCACGGTCTGGTTAGGTGCGTTCTTCATCGGACTTGGCGTCCTGGCGCTCGCGGTGGGTGGGATAAGCTACTCGCACGAGCAAGGCCTTCTTTCCACCTATGAGCCCGCTACGGCGACTGTTGGCAAATGGGTACCTGATCCCAACTATCGCACTGCTAACTATTGCCCCGTCTATGAGTACACCACCAGGGAGGGCGAGGCGCGGTCCTACACTGGAGACAATTGCGACAGCAAGCCGAATCCCCAGACCATCGGACATCAGCAAGAGGTCATTTACTACGACCCGCAAATCCGTACAGCGCTGTGGAGACCAAGGGTTGGACAGGCAGTCAGGGAACTCCCCTCATAGCCGGAGCCATCGGGTTCGTCTTCTTCGGACTCCTTGGGCTGGTGATCATGGTGTTGGGATCTGTCGCAGGAAGGATGAGCAACCGGCAGCGCGCCGGCCTGCAGGATCCATCACTGGCGGCCGAAGCCGAACAGGCACAAGCAGACGCGGAGCGGGTGGCCATGGATGCAGGGCAAACTCGGGAGAAACTCAAGCGGCAACTGGACGAACTGAACAGGGCGGCAGAGGAGCGGCGCGGCAAGAGTCAGTGATTTCGGCGGCGTGGCACCCATGCCCGCATCCTCATCCCGTTGCACTCCTGCCGCGGACGCGCTGTAAAATCCCAGCCCGACAGGCATTGCGCCGCCAGTGCCAGGCGTTCTTCTCGGTATGAATGCGCCCGATTTACAGTTCCGCGAAGAGACATTTTGTCATCCACACTGCTCGTCAAACCCCTCAACAAGTCCACCTGGCCGGATTTCGCGCGTCTGGTCGAAAAACACAATGGCATCTGGGGAGGCTGCTGGTGCATGGGCTTTCACCTTGAGGGCAAGGAGCCAACGCCTCACCCGCCGCACCGCGGCGTGAAAGAGCGTCGCGTGCGTGAAGGGCGCGCCCATGCTGCCCTCGTGTACGATGGAGCGACTGCCATTGGCTGGTGCCAGTTTGGCCCAACCGACGAGCTCCCGGGCATCAAGCTCAAGAAGGACTATGAGAAGGGCCTGACCGAACTTCCGGACTGGCGCATCACCTGCTTTTTTGTGGACCGGGACTATCGCCACAAGGGCGTTGCCGCCGTGGCCCTGGCCGGCGCCCTGACCGAAATCGCCCGGCTGGGAGGCGGAACCGTCGAAAGTTACCCCGAGGACGTGGACGGTCGAAAAACCTCGGGATCCTTTCTATACAACGCGACGCTGGCGATGTTCGAGCGTCAGGGCTTCAAGAGGACGCGCAGGCTCGGAAAGACCCACTGGGTCGTGACTAAAACCGTTCGTGGATCGTCGTAGGATGGGCCTGCTCGCGACGAGCGGTCGCCTCGCTATGAATACCCCGCAACTTGTTTCAGCGAAAGGATTCATGAGCCATGCGTCACACACGTTCTGAAGTGATCAAACGCGCCACCAGTGAATTCAAGAAGTTGGATCGCCTGGTGGCCGGCCTCACCGCCGCGCAATGGAGGCAGCGCGTACCGCGTCCCGAGTCCAAGGAGCCATGGACGGTGAAGGATGCCCTCGCGCACATAGCCTATTGGAAGGTGGCCGTGGCCCGCGAAGCACGCGGCAAGCGCTTGCCAGCGGAGCACAGCCTCAAGCCCACAGAACTCAATCACCGCGTATACTCACGCTATCACCGGCGTTCCGCACGCGAGGTGCTGGAATGGCACAGGCGCGTGCAGGAAGACCTGCTGAGGGCGCTGCAAGATGCGCCGGATGAATGGTTCACGCGGCCCAGCCGCCGGGACAACTGGCCATACGATCTGGACGGCCATTCGGCGGATCACCGCGTCAACGACATCCAGCAGGCGCTCAAAACGGGCAAAGGCTGAGTTCTTCCATCGGGTTGGGTTTCAGGACGCACCGAGGGATAGGGCAAGCATGCGTCACGCACGCGCCGAGGTCATCGAACGAACCATCCGCGAGTTCAAGCGCCTGGAAGGGCTGATTTCCAAGCTCACACTCGCGGAGTGGAAACGCCCGTTGCCAAGGCCTGAGACGAAGGACCCATGGACCATCAAGGATGCCGTCGTCCACGTCACCTACCGTAAGTCCAACATGGTCCGGACGATCCGAAAGCAGCGCAGGCCCGCCGATGAGCGCGGCTTGCGCCCGGACGACCTCAATCACATCATCTATCTCCGTTGGCGCAGCCGTTCCCCACAGGAGGTCCTGGCCTGGCACAGGCAGGTTCAGGTGGATATCCTGGCCGCCCTCAAGGAGGCGCCGCAAGCCTGGTTCGGCGGCAGGGAGCGCGGCCCGGACTGGCCTTACCACCTCGAGGGTCACTCCGCGTTCCATCGGGTGAGGGACATCGAGCAGGCGCTGGGCAGCGGCAAGGCTTAGGAAAAAGAGGCATGGGCGGCGAAACGGACTTGAAGAAGTTGATTCGCGGCATGGATCCCGTCCTCAATCCAGGCGAGTACGTCTTCTGCAGTCTGGATGCCAAGGATATGCCCCCGAATTCCGAGCTGCTGGGATGGTTCCGCGAGGGCGAGGGGCTTACCGCCGTCCTGTCCAGGGTCCGCGCCGATGCTTTGGGCTTGTCCTACTCGTTCGTGGGCGCCTGGATCACGCTGAACGTCCATTCGGCCCTCGAAGCGGTCGGTCTGACGGCCGCCGTCTCGCAAGCATTGACCCGCTCCGGCATCAGCTGCAACATCGTCGCCGCGTACCACCACGATCAACTGTTTGTCCCCGTGAATGAAGGCAACCGCGCGCTGGAAGTCCTCCAGAATCTGGCCCACTCAACCTAGGTGTCGGCTCGACGTGCAGCCGGTACGTCGATTCGCGAGGGCAGCCTGGGGGTAAACTCGGAGCCACTCAGGCGGCCAAAGGAGATAAAAAGCCCATGCGCCACACACGTGCTGAAGTCATCAAACGGGCCAGGAGTGAATTCGCGAAGCTGGATCGCCTCGTGGCAGGGCTTACACCCGCGCAGTGGAAGAAGCCGGTGCCCCGCCCCGAGACCAAAGATCCCTGGACCGTGAAAGACGTCCTGGTCCACATCACCCATTGGAAGGCCGACGCCGCCCGCTCGGCGCAGGGGCAGCGCAGGTCGGCTGAGGCCAGATTGGGGGAGACCGAAGGCAATCGGCTCATCTATCTTCGCTGGCGACGCCGACGCCCCGTGCGGGAGGTCCTCGCCTGGCACAGGCAGGTGCAGGCGGATCTCTTGGCCGCCCTACGGGAGGCACCGGAAGATTGGTTCAGCGGCCGAGAGCGTGCACAGCGCTGGCCGTATGACCTCGACGGGCACTCTGCCGATCACCGAGTGAAAGACATCGAAAGGGCGCTGGGCAGGGGGAAGGACTGAGTCTGCTCCAGACCGGAAGGACACTGGAGGAGACACCGATGGATCGGCATGAGCAGTCGCCTCGGACGGAAAACCGTGGCTTGACATCTTTATCGGAACGCCTACAATTCGTCTGGATTTTCAAAGCATGCAGTCCTTCGAAATGTATAGACGATGATTGCAATGTTGACTGAACACCGTTCGGTCCGTAATAGCGAGGGATCAAGGCGCTGGTCATAGCCCAATTCGGCAGGCCAGCGCCTCCTTTTTTTGTTGCCATCATTGGTTCTCGAGGAGGTGGCGCGACACGCGCAGAGTTCATCGAGTGGAAAGTACGGTCTTCTTTTCCGGAAGTTATCCAAGGCGATAAGGAGCAATGGACATGAATAACATCGATACAGGCGCCACGGCCCTGGTTTTGGTGAGCGCGGCGCTCGTCATGCTCATGACGCCGGGACTGGCCTTCTTCTATGGCGGACTGGTCCGGCGCAAGAACGTCCTTACCATCATGATGCAGAGCTTCATCTCGATGGGCATTGTCACGATCATCTGGGTTTTTGGCGGATTCAGCCTGATGTATGGCAAGGACATCGGCGGCATTATCGGCAACCCGCTCCAATACTTCGCCTTGCGGGGCGTGGACGCCGCCACCCTGCAGATTCCCGGCTCCACGCTGGCTATTCCGCTGACGGCGTATTTCATTTTCCAGGAGATGTTCGCGATCATCACGCCCGCCCTGATCACCGGCGCCTTTGCCGACCGCGTCAGCTTCAAGAGCTACTTGATCTTCCTCGTCCTGTGGAGCATCTTTGTGTATGCACCCATCGCCCACTGGGTTTGGGGCGGTGGTTTCCTGGCTCAAATGGGCTTCGCCGATTTTGCGGGGGGCGTCGTGGTGCATACCAGCGCCGGCTTCGCAGCGCTGGCCTCGATTCTTATCATTGGCAAACGCAAGTTCAAGAGGGGCGAGAAGCTCGCCCCGCACAATGTCACGTATGTCGCCCTCGGAGCCGCCTTGCTGTGGTTTGGTTGGTTTGGCTTCAATGGCGGCAGCGCACTCGGAGCTAATGGCTTGGCCGCGGTTGCCTTCGTCAACACGGATATTGCCGCCTCGCTCGCCATGGTCACCTGGATGATTATCGATTGGATCCGTGAGGGCAAGCCAAATATGGTCGGGGCCCTCACCGGATCGGTCGCTGGACTGGCAACGATCACTCCGGCAGCCGGTTATGTGCAGCCGTGGGCCGCGGCTGTCATTGGCTTGATCACCGCGTTCGTGTGCTATGGCGCCATCCTGCTGCGCAGCAGAATGGGCTGGGACGATGCCCTGGATGTATGGGGAGTCCACGGTGTGGGCGGCGCCCTCGGCACCATCCTGGTCGGCGTCTTCGCCGGTGTTGCCGTCAACCAACTCAGCGGATTGATCGAGGGCAACGTTCACCAATTCCTGGTCCAGGTCCTTGGCGTTGCGATTGCAATTGCCTATTCCTTTGTGATGACATATGTATTGCTGCGGCTGGTAAACCTGGTCACGCCGGTACGCGTGTCTCAAAAGGTTGAGGTTGCCGGTTTGGACAGCGGGCTGTTTGGAGAAGAGGCTTACACGTCATAGACAGATACGACCCGGTAGCAAAAAGGGCTGACGGCAGTCAAAGGCCGTCAGCTCTTTAGTCCGAATCCCAGGGCACCGCAGCACGCCCGCGGCTGGCGGAGACGGTGGATGGCGAGCTATCTGGCTGCGATTGTCATCGTCATCGTCGTGCGGGATCGTATATGTCGTGCAGCACGCCAGGACCGGGCAACTGCTCTTCTTGGTCGGGATCCTGGGCATGGTCCTGGCCGTGGTCTTTTCACACGCCGTTCAGTAAACTGGAACAAGCAAACCTTGAGAAAACTGATCTACTCAATGTCCGTTTCACTCGATGGCTTCGTCGAGACCACGGATCACAGCATCGATTGGGTCCTCGTCGACGAGGAACTGCACACCTTTTTCAACGAGCAGGCGCGCGGCATGGGGGCCTCCGTGTACGGACGCCGGATGTACGAGCTCATGGCGGAATACTGGCCCACGGCAGACACGAAGCCGGGTAGCCATCTGGTCGAGGTCGAGTACGCCGGCATCTGGAAGGCCATGCCCAAGATCGTTTTTTCAAGGACGCTCGCCCAGGTTGGCTGGAACAGCCGGCTGGTCCGGGACGACATCGTCGGCGAAATCCAGCGACTGAAGGAGCAACCGGGGGGTGACATGGACATTGGCGGCGCCAACATCGCCTCCACGTGCATCCGGCATGGCTTGATCGACGAGTATAGGCTCTTCGTGAATCCGGTGGTACTGGGCGGCGGCACGCCGTTCTTCCCGGCGCTGTCATCGCCGATCAGGCTGAGGCTGCTGGAGACGCGCAGGTTCGCGGCAGGCGTGGTGTTTCTTCGCTACGGCGTTCAATGAGCACAGGTTGAGTCACAGAAAATAGGATCGCCGCAGAACGGAGGATCCCGGCCGCCCGGCTAGCCGCAGCGCACAGGAGAGCCATGAATACGACGCGTCGAACCATCAAGGGACTTGGCGAAGTGTCCATCCGCGTCACGGACCTTGAGGCGATGCAGAAGTTCTACGAAGAAGTGCTGGGTCTCGAAGTGCTCGGTCGCGACGATGGCTACGTGTTCTTCAAGATTGCGGAGGGCTACGAGGGTCACACCCAGAATCTGGCCCTCTTCGATGCCGCCGATCGCCTCTTCCTGGAAGACAAGTCGGCCGACTTGAGCCCGGATCGGACCACGCTGCATCACGTCGCCCTCAACATTGCTCTGGAAGACTACGATTCCGAGCGGCGGCGACTGGAGGAGTTGGGGCTGAAGGTGCAAGCCACCGAGCATGCCTGGTTGCACGTGCGGTCGCTCTACTTCCCAGACCCCGAGGGCAATCTGCTGGAGCTGGTCTGCTACGATCCGAGCTTAAAATAGAGGTGGCGGCCTGCCGCCCGCGCGGTCGACCTGGAAGCGGCTAAAATCGGACCGCGTGGGAGTGCCTGGCTTAGATGGTAACAGGCAGCGTCCGATAGGTTGTGCCGGTTTGGATGCAGAAAGGACACCTTTAGAATGTTGAACCTAAATTCCATCATGATCGGAACGAAACAGACCAAGGCTATGGTGGATTTCTATGCCGCGGTCTTTGGCCGCCCTGCAGATATGGCCGACGAGGCTCAGGGGTTTCACGGATGGAAGGTCGGTGATTCCTACTTCTCGGTCCTGGATCACTCCGAAATGGGGGGCAAGACCAGGGACGCCGGTCGCATCATGCTGAACTTCGAGACGTCGCAGGTCAAGGAGGAGTTCGAGCGGGTCAAGGCCTTGGGCGCTGCGGTCGTGAAGGCCCCCTATGAAATGGGAGGCGGCTGGCTTGCGACGCTGGCAGATCCGGATGGGAACTACTTCCAACTTGTGAGCCCCATGCGGTAGTTGTGCCCGCACCGACCAGTGGCGCGCCGCGTACACGGGCGTGCGCACGGCCGCGCCACTGGTCCTTTCGAACGGGGAGCATGCAATCGTGGGCTTCGTTAGCGACAATCTGGAGTGGGACGAGAAGGTCGGGTTTGCGGCGCGTATCACGCCCGCCATTTTTATTCGGATGGCGCTCTCGTTCGCCTTCGCCCTGCTGGCCGTGCTGTGGCTGTTGGGTGCATTCTATAGCCGCTTCGCCGTCGCCGGTTACTTATGGCCGCTCCTGCTTGGCGCCACAGCCCTGCTCTTCGTGTTGTACTTCATCCACACACTGCAGGCACTGGTCGTCATGGTCACCACGGAATTTGCCATCACAAACAAACGCCTCCTTGCCAGAAGGGGTCTGGTCCGCAAGCACACGCTTGAGGTGCCTCTTCCCCGCGTAGAGAGCGTCGCGGTCAGGCAGGGGCCGCTCGGCACGTTCCTTGACTACGGAACGGTGACCGTGGCCGCACGGGGCGGCGGGCGCCGGAGTTTCCCGGCGATCGAAGCCCCGACGGTCTTGCGGATGAAGATAAGACAGGCCATCGAGAAGCACTCGCACGATCCGGCCCAGCCGCCGGTCACCTCAAGCGCAACACCGAATTCCAAAGATACAAGGGCACGCGATGCCTAGATCAGCGAGGATCAAGGTCCATCTCGTAGATGGCACCTACGAGTTGTTCCGCAATCACTTCGGCGCGCCTCCAAAGAAGTCCGCGGACGGCCGCGAGGTCGGCGCGACCCTCGGCCTGCTCAGAAGCCTGCTGATGCTGCTGACCAGCCCCGGCGTCACCCACATGGCCGTTGCGTTCGACCACGTCATCGAGTTGTTTCGCAATGAGCTCTACGCCGGGTACAAGACCGGCGAAGGTGTCGATCCGGACCTGCTTGGGCAGTTCCAGCTCGCCGAAGATGCTGTTGCGGCGTTGGGCGTGGTGGTCTGGCCGATGGTCAAGTTCGAAGCCGACGATGCACTGGCCTCGGCGGTCAAGCGCTACCAGGACAGCAAACTCGTGTCTCAGATTGTGCTGTGCTCCGTGGACAAGGATCTGGCGCAGTTGGTGGATGGGGATCGCGTGGTGTGCTGGGATCGGCGCCGCGAGATCGTGCTGAACGAGGGCGGCGTCGTCGAGAAGTTCGGCGTCCGTCCGCAGTCCATTCCGGATTGGCTGGCGCTCGTCGGCGATTCGGCCGACGGCTACCCGGGTATCCCCGGTTGGGGCGCGAAATCGGCCGCGCTTGTCCTCTCCCGCTTCAAGCATCTGGAGGCCATACCGGACGATGCGGGCAAATGGCGTATCACCAGCGTCAGCCCCGGGCGCGGTGCTCGCCTGGCGGAGAGCCTGTCACAGCGACGGGACGAAGCCGCCCTGTACAAAGAGCTGGCTACGCTGCGCCAGGATGTCCCGCTCAAGGAGAAGCTGCCCGATCTCGAGTGGCGCGGCGCTCGGCCGGGACTCAAGGACCTCTGCCGCAGGCTCGGCGATGAGCGCATCCCGACGCGCGTTCCGCAGTGGCGTGGAAGTCACTGAAACAGGGTGATGCAGATGACCGTCGATGAATTCATCAAGAGCAAAGTGCCGCACGAGCACCGGGGCATCGTAAGGAAGCTGCGGGCCGTCATGCGCGTGGCGGCGCCGGATACGAAACTGGTCTTCACCTATGGCTTGCCGATGTGGAAAGCGAAGCGCATTCTGGCCTGGATGAGTCCCAACCAGCGGGGGATCACCCTGGGCTTCACCCGGGGCCGTGCGGTTCGAGGACAAGTACGGCTTGCTGCGCGGCGCCGGAAAAGAGTCCCAGCACCTGATCCTCAAGACTGTGCAGGATGTGGATGCCAGGGTGCTGGGCTACTACGTCCGGCAGGCCCTGCGATTCGATCGACATGATTACGCTCAAAACAAATCGCCTTAATCTGCGGCCATTTCAAGGATCTGACCTGGCTGGTTTTGCGGCCTATCGATCCGACCCGGAGGTTGCGCGCTATCAGTCGTGGACAGCGCCCTATTCGCTGCAGCAGGCCGCCGATTTCCTGGAAGAAATGGCCCGCACTCAGCCGGGAACGCCGGGAGCCTGGTATCAACTGGCCGTGGAGCGTCACAGTCAAGCGGGTCTCATAGGAGACTGTGCCTTCCAGGTCAGCGCACACGATGACCGGCAGGCACTCATCGGCTTCACTTTTTCGCGCCCATTTCAGAATCAAGGCTACGCCACCGAAGCCGTCAAAAGCCTTCTGGGATTCCTCTTCGCTGAATGCGGCCTGCACCGCATCGCGGCCGTATGTGACGCCAGGAACTCGAGGTCAGCCAGGCTGCTCGAGCGTGTCGGTATGCGGCGCGAAGCGCAGTTGATCGAGAACGTGTGGTTCAAGGGCGCTTGGGGAGACGAGTACTTGTATGCCATCCTGCGACGGGAATGGGATCAAGTACGTCGCGTCGAAGAAACCCGGGATCATGCTTAGACTTCCAGAGCTCCGGACAAGGTTCAGGCGGGAGGCCCCACGGCACGCTTGTAAGACTGAGCCGAGCGCCGCAGTGCCTGAGCAAGCGATTCTGACCACTGGCCGCAGGCTCACAACGGTCCTGGCACAGTGTATGGTGAAGTGGGCCAGGTTGGGTCCGGCGTGACCGCCGCCAGTCGCCCGCGCGCAGAGCCCCGCCGCGGGCAGCCGTTCGACGACGCCCTTCGCTTCGCTTCGGGGCATGCCGATCTCGTCACCTTGCTGGTCTTCGCGTGCCTTCTGTATTTCTATCTGCGTCTCTTTAGAAATGCGCTCATCGACGACGCCTTCATCACGCTGGACTATGTCAGGAACCTGCTCAGGTCCGGCACGTGGGGCTTCTTCCCCGGACATGTGGCCAATACCGCCACCTCCCCGCTGAACGTCATCCTGCTCGCCCTCACAAGCCTCCTTGCCGGATCGATTGTGGAGAGCCCCATCTGGCTGGCGCTGGTCTGCTTCGTCGTCATGGCTATTGCGCTTGACCGCATATCGTTGCACCTCTTCGGCCTGAAACGTTTTGGCAGGCTCGCGACTCTGGCATTCGTCTTCAACCCCCTGCTCATCTCGACCATCGGGCTGGAAAGCATTCTGTTCTCGTGCCTGCTGGTCCTTTCCATCTATTGTGTGGTCACGCGCAAGTGGTTCTGGCTTGCTTTTGTCCTGGGACTGCTGTCGATCACGCGGGCCGACGGGCTGCTGTTTGCGCTGATCTTCATGTTCGTCGTCCCCACCGCCAAAACGCGCCTGCAGTTCCTGGGTATCCTGCTCATCACCGTTGCCCCCTGGTACCTGTTTTCATGGGTCCGTCTGGGTTCGCTGGTGCCGGACTCGCTGATCATCCGCGTGACACAGACGGCGTGGCAGGGTGGGACATTCCTCCATGGACCCGCCATCTATTACGGCAAGTACCCCGCGGAGACCCTGCTGGCATTTGCATATCTTGCTTTTCTGCCTGCGCTCCTTTTTCGACGGGTGAGGGACTCGGCCGTCATACGGCTGCTGCTCGCGGTTGGCATCGCTCACTTTCTCGCCTATTCCACGCTGGCTGTTCCGCCCTTTCACTGGTACTACGCCCCGGAGGTTGCTGTCCTGATCTTGTTTGGCAGCCTGGCACTGGGCACCGCCGTCTCCGGCCGTGACTGGCGCCGCTGGGGCACGCTCGCCGCGCACGCCGTCGTGGTACTGGCCTTTGTGGTGCCCGTGGCGGGCATGTACACTTTGCTTGCCAGGGATCATTTCCGTGTGACGGAAGTGCCCATTCACACGAACCTGGCGTCCGCGGAGCAGTATCAGAAAGTCGGGTTGTCTGTGAAGGGCACAGTCGCACGGAAGACGGTGCTCATGGAAGGCGAAATCGGCACGCTGGCGTACTACTGCGACTGCTATCTGTTGGATGCATTCAGCGACAGACACTGGCTGACCGAAGGAGTCCACGAGGTGCTGGCAGGACCCGGACCCATCGCCGCTCTCTTCAGGATCAACTTTCTATTCCTGCGCGAGCAGGCCAGCTTCCCGGCATATTCATATTTGTTGACGGTACGCGCGGATCCCGCGGGCACCACCTTTCCGCATCTGCAGGAATGGCAAACATCCACCCGATGGTTGCCGCACAACTGGATCGTATTGAGCCAATTCTGAGCAGCCTGAACATGCCCTCTTCGTTTGCCCATTCCAGGCTGCGCTCACACCCTACCGTGGGAGACGTCACATGAAGATTCCACCCGAACTCAGAGCCCTGATCGAATCCGGGCGTCCCGCCCACATGGTCACGCTGAATCGCGATGGCAGCCCACAGGTCACGGTCGTATGGATCGGCTTGGAAGGCGATGAGGTCGTCGCCGGGCACCTGCCCAGGAATCGCAAGGTCCGCAACATCGAGCGGGATCCGCGCGTAGCCATTTCGCTGGATGCAGACACCAAGAGCTCGCTGGGACTCACGGAATACGCCGTTCTCTACGGCAAGGCTCGCATCCAGGTAGGCGGCGCACCCGAGCTGCTCCAACGGCTGGCAGCCACCTATCTTGGCCCGGGCGTGAAGTTTCCTCCCATGGACGATCCCCCTCCGGGCTACGTCACGCGCATCACAGTGGAGAGGATCGAAGGCGTGGGTCCCTGGACCGGCCGCCCGGTCTGACTTCCAGCCGCGGTGCCATGCTTCCGCCCGGTCTAGGTTCCAATCGCGGCTGCATGCTCCCGCCCGGTCTAGGTGCCAGCCGCGGTTACATGCTCCCGCCCTGTCTGAGTTCCGATCGCGGTGCTGCGCTCGCGCCCGGTCTGAGTTTCAATCGCGGTGCTACGCTCGCGCCCGGTCTGAGTTCCAATCGCGGCGCCATGCTCCCGCCCGGTCTGAGTTCCAATCGCGGTTCCATGCTCCCGCCCGGTCTGAGTTCCAATCGCGGCTCCATGCTCCCGCCCAATCCCCGGCACAACCACTTGCCTATGCGCATGCAATCGCCTTCACGTGCTTTTTGGGCCGGCTTCTTGGATGGATAAGGGCCGCTGACCACCCCCCATTGATCCTAGTATATTGAAAGGGACACGGCAGGCCGATTGTTCCTAGGTCGTGAGAGACCGTCAATGAGCGCGGCCGCCGTGTCCGTCATGAAGTGTGCCCGAACAGTTGTGTGGTCTGCGAGACCGAATTCTGCTAGATCGGGCGATTTCATTGTATCCAAAGTGGAGGCAGAATCAAGATGGATGCGTATCCTTTCGTGGGCATTGATGTGTCTAAAGAACGCCTGGATATTGGCGTGGGAGAGGCCGGTGCCTTCTGGCAGGCTGGCAACGACGAAGCGGGCATCCATTCCACCGTGGAGCGGCTGGCTGGCATACAGCCGGTCCTGGTGGTGGTCGAATCCACGGGCGGGTTGGAGTGGCCGTTGGTGAGCGAGTTGGCGGCCCGCCGGATCGGCGTGGCGCTGGTCCATCCGGGGAGGGTGCGGGAGTTCGCCAAGTCGCTGGGCCTGCTGGCCAAGACTGACAAGCTGGATGCCCACCTGCTGGCCCGCTTTGGCGAAGCCGCCCATTTGCAGCCCACGCTCCTGCCGGATGAAGCCGTACAGAAGCTCTCCGCTCTGATGGGTCGCCGCCGGCAGTTGCTGGAAATGCTGGTGATCGAGAAGAACCACTTGCTCAGCACCCGCCTGAACTTGCGAGCGGGGGTGCAGGAGCACATCGCTTGGCTGCAGGCAGAGATCGATCAGCTCACCGCACAAATCCAGAACGACCTGCAAGAGACCCCGGGCTTTCGGGACAAGGATCGCGTTCTGCGCAGCGCCAAGGGCGTGGGACCCATCACCAGCCTGACACTGCTCTCCGACCTGCCCGAGCTGGGGCAGTTGAACCGCCAGCAGATTGCCGCCTTGGTGGGCGTAGCGCCCTTCAACGACGACAGCGGGAACCGCCGAGGTGCCCGCCGGATCAAGGGTGGACGGGCCACTGTCCGGCAAGCGCTCTATATGGCAGCACTGGTTGCCTCCCGCTTCAATCCGCTCATTCGGATGTTCTATCAACGCCTCGTCGCCTCCGGCAAAAAGAAGAAAGTGGCCCTCGTGGCCTGCATGCGCAAACTGCTCACTATCCTGAATGCCATGATCCGTGACATGCAACCGTGGAAAGATCCTATTCCCGCTTGACATTCAACACAGTTGCTCATTGTTTCCGCATCGGTGTACGTTCTGGCGAGGGAGCTTCCAGCGACCAAAGTGGTAGGTTGTTGCCCTACCATCGCCCATTTCGGCGAAGTGGTCGGTGGGGTTTCGGCCGTTCCATGAGGAACCGAAGCGGCCCGCGAATCGTGCTTGGCGGCGCCGCGCCCCGCGTGCTAGGCCGACGCGCCGGAGTATTGGCGTAGGCCGATCTTCCAGAAGAAGCGCGACACCACGAATAGCACGACGGCCAGCACGGCCGCCAGCAGCAGCGTGTCCGGCGTCAGGCGCCCCGTCAGCGCCTCCGCCGGCACGGTCGTCACGAAGGCCACAGGCACGATGAAGCTCAGGATGAAGCGCAGCCAGCCCGGGTACAGGCTCACCGGCCAGCGCCCGGCTTCGTACATGCTGCGGAAGATCTCCAGGATGTTTTCAACCCGCACGAACCAGAACGACAACGTCGCCAGTATCAGCCAGAAGCTGTAGATGATGGCCGAGCCCGTCAGCAGCATGCCGGCGAAGCGTGCCGCCTCCGAGAGGCCTACCTGCGCTCCCAGGCGGACCAGCGCGAAGATCAGCACGCCGATGCCCAAGCCGATATCGATCAGCTTCCAGATGTCAACCGAGTGCACACTGATCAGCAGCTGGGCATCGACCGGCTTGACCAAAGTGAAGTCCAGTGTCCCATCCCGGACGGATGAGATGAACTGCTCCATGCCCGGATAGATGACCAATCCGATCAGACCGCCCACGAGCGTGTACACGCCGACCAGGGCCAGGACTTCGTCCGGCCGCCAGCCGCCCAGGGAATTGGTGTATGTGAAGATCACGGCCAGTCCGGCGATGGCGGTCCCCAGCTCCAGCATCGACTGGAAAAGCTGCACGAAGAAGTTGAGCCGGTACTGCATCTCGCCCATGGCGCCGACCCGGAAATACACCCCGAACAAACGCAGGTAGTTCATGCGCCGACGGCCGAGTAGATGCGAATGCCGGCCCTCCAGGTAACGCGCATTAGAACGGAAGCCAGCGCCACCCACAGGGCCTGAACCCCAAGGCCGGTGAGCGCCTCCAGCGGCGTCAGGCGGCCGAGCAGGAGTTCGACTGGAAAGCCGATCATCCAGCGGAAGGGCAGGATCGCCGCCACGACCTGCAGCGGGTACGGAAAAAGCGTAAGCGGTGCAATCTGCCCGGAAAGAAAGAGCACCATCACGAAGTATGTCTGGTTGATGGCCCCGATGCGCGTCGTCCAGAACGCGGCCAGGGCCAGGCTCCACTCCACCATGAAGCGCAGCAGGAAAGCCAGGATCAGTGCAGGCACGGCGGCGGCCAGCGCCCACCATTGCGGCGCCGCGGCGGGGTGAAACAACACAGCCATCCCAGCCGCCACCAGCAGCATGAATGGTATTGTCACGAGCTTTGCGGAGACGTTGTCGGCGATATCGGCATGAATGGGATGCACCGGTCTCAACAACGCAGGCGAAAGCATGCCCTCGCGCACGCGATACTCGTACTCATACATGATCCATGTATAGGTGACGTGGTTCACCAGCATGAGCATGATGAAGTAGCCGGCGAATTGCGCCGTGCTGTAGCCGCCGGCGCTTCCGCCACCGCTTTGGGAGACAGTCGTCCACACCACCAGGTAGATGAGCGGCTCCAGGACGTGAGCGATCATCCAGATCAGAAGCGAGGCGCGGTACGCGACCATGGATGCAAAAGTGGTCTTGAACTGCTGCACGTAAAGATCCACCAGCGAGCCGGAGCGGGCCTTCACTGCATCTCCTGTGCGAACACTCTCTCGATGACCTCCTCGATGGGAGGGTCCTCGACCAGCAGATCGATGACAGGCAGATCGGCGAGCAGCCGTCCGGTGATGCGGGCGGTCTCCATCTTCGGCACGCGCAGCGTGTAGTGGCCGTCTTCGTAGGAGACCACCTCGCCGTAGCCATGCAGATCGGCGTCCGGTTTGTCGACCTGCACCACGATGGTCTTGTGCGAAGTGAATTGCTGAAGCAGTTGCGACAGATCGCCATCGAAGAGCAGCCGGCCGTGATGAATGACCACCACGCGCCTGCAGAGCGCCTCGACGTCTGCCATGTAGTGGCTGGTCAGCAATACGGTCGCCCCATAGCGACGGTTGTATTCGGCGACGAAACTGCGGATGCGCCTTTGCATGGTCACATCCAGGCCGATGGTCGGCTCGTCGAGGAAGACCACCTGCGGGCGGTGCAGCAGGGCCGCGGCGATCTCACACTTCATGCGCTCGCCCAGTGAGAGATTGCGGACGGGCTTGCGCAGCAGCGGCCCGAGCTCCAATAGATCCGTCAGTTCATCAAGCGTGCGTTTGTAGTCGGCGGGAGGGATGCGGTAGATGGCGCGGTTCAGTTCGAACGAATCCTGGGCGGGGATGTCCCAGACCAGTTCATTGCGCTGTCCCATGACAAGCGTGATCTGCCGCAGGAAGTCGCCGAGGCGCTTCGAGGGGGTGTATCCCAGCACGGTGACCTCTCCGGCGGTCGGATGGAGCAGACCGGAGAGCATCTTGAGCGTGGTCGTTTTTCCGGCGCCGTTCGGCCCGAGGAAGCCGACGACTTCGCCTGCCTCCAGGTCGAAGGAGATGCGGTCGACCGCGGGGATCTCTTCGCTGGTGCGGTGGACCAGGCTGCGCAGCGAGGCCATCACGCCGGATTCGCGCTCGGTCACAACGTAGGTCTTGCTGAGATCACGGATGTGGATGACGGGCGATGACATGGTTGATTGCAGGGTCCGGG
>CAVVCL010000004.1:0-1548643 GCA_963746745.1 uncultured Chloroflexia bacterium | reverse complement strand
CCATCCGGACTGCTACCCCACGTTCGAGGACATGTTCGTGGCCTTCGAAAGCTTCGTTGGGCTGCTCCCCGCGGAAGGCAGCCTGGTGGCCTGCGCGGACAATCCTGGCTCCCTTTCGCTTATGCAAAAGGCGGCCGACCAGAATCATCGGACGGTTGGCTACAGCACACGGCAGGACGCCGCGATCAACGCCCCGCAGTGGATGAGTGCGCAGCGGATCCCATTCCAACGATCGTGGCGGATTCGATTTCGAGGCCGCGACCAACATCGGCGCACAACGGCGGACCAGCGTGAGCCTGCAGGTGCCGGGCGAACACAACGTGGGAAACGCGCTGGCGGCCCTTTCTATCGTTGCCCTGCTGGAGCTGTCCTCCTCGACGCGGCGGCCGCCCTCGGCCAGTTCACAGGCACTGGGCGGCGATTCGAGGTCAAGGGCGAGCGCGGCGGCATCCTAGTCATTGACGACTATGCGCATCACCCTACGGAAATCCGTGCGACCCTCGCCGCTGCTCGTGCCCGGTATCCGGGCAGGCGTATTTGGGCAGTTTGGCAGCCCCACACGTATTCGCGCACGCAGGCGCTGTTCGGCGCCTTCGTGGACGCCTTCGGGGATGCCGATGAGACCATCGTGACAGAGATCTACGCGGCCCGTGAACCGGCGCAGGACTTCAGCTCCGAGCAGATCGTACGGGCCATGTCTCGCGAGACCTCGCACTTCATCCCGACGTTGGACGCCGTCACACGCTACTTGCTTGATCATCTGAAGACAAACGACGTCCTAATCGTTTTGTCGGCTGGCGATGCAGACCAAATCAGCGCGGACGTACTGGCAGGCCTTAAGGAATGAGGTGAGTCATGGTTGCACGTAACGGGCAAGCGTTTCCCGCCGCAGACTTTTCGGCCAGCCGCGACACAGCCGGCCGGGCCCTATTGCAGTCCATGCTCCAGGAACTTGAACAGGCCGCTGACCAGCAAGGCACTTCACGCGGCGCGCGAAGACGTAGCGGCCTACGGGGGCTTCAACAACCTTTGGACACGGAAACCGTGGTCCGCAAGCTGATCGAAGTCCTGAGAAGGGACTCTTGAGCCTCTTCATGTCATTGGCTGATGCAGAGATCGGGATCAGTGTGAGCGAGCAATCCTCGGCACGACGCGGCGGCAACGGCCAGGGAGCCATGGGCACCGATGCCCTGATGCACCTGGCGCGCACCCGTTTCGGAGAGGCGGCGCAGGCGAATGTCCCCCTCGCCCCTCTCACGTCGGCGCGCATTGGCGGTCCGGCGGATATTCTGATCACCGCGGCCTCATCTGATGCCCTGGCGGAGATCGTTTCGTGGCTCTGGCAGCGAGGGCAGGATTGGACCATGCTCGGCGGCGGCTCGAACGTCCTCATCCGGGACAAGGGCGTGCGCGGCGTGACAGTTCTGAACCGGGCGAAAGCCGTCCGTTTTCGTGAAGGACAACCGCCATCCGTCTGGGCGGAATCCGGCGTGGTCTTCAGCAACCTCGCCAACCGCTGTGCTCCGAAGGGCCTCTCCGGCCTGGAGTGGGCCGCGACCGTGCCCGGAACAATCGGCGGCGCGGTGTACGGCAACGCCGGCGCCTTCGGCGGAGACATGGCAGGGAATCTAGAGCTGGGCGGACGTAATCACGGCCTCCAGTCGGGAACGATGGACGGTTGATGCGCTTGGATACGGCTACCGCACGAGCGTGCTGAAGCGCAAAGAATCTCAGGGAGTCGTGCTGGCCGCAGAAATGAAACTGGCGCCGTCGACCGAAGACTCCGTCAGGGCGAAAATGGCGGAATATGGCGAGCATCGGAAGTCCACCCAGCCGCCGGGAGCCTCCATGGGATCGATGTTCAAGAATCCCGCCGGAGACAAGGCGGGCCGGCTGATCGAGGCCGCCGGCCTCAAAGGGAGGCGTCACGGCAACGTGGAGGTCAGCCCGGTACACGGTAACTTCTTCGTCAATCACGGTCAGGCCACGGCCGCCGATGTAGAGGCCTTGATTCAATTGGTACAGAACGACCGTACGGGATCGTCTCGGCGTGGAACTGGAGCTCGAGATCGAGGTGTTCGGCGAATAGGCCGCCCGAGGCGCATGGTGAGCATTCAATGATGATGAAGAAGAAGCTGCAAATCGGATTGATCTTCGGTGGACGTTCGGGCGAGCATGAGGTGTCGCTGATGTCTGCCGGTTCCGTGCTATCCGTCCTGGACCCCAACAAGTATGACGTGCGGCAGATCGGCATCGCCCCAACCGGACAATGGCTCACGGGTGACGACGTTCTTCAGAAGCTTCAGGCCGGATCCACAGCGGGACTGGAACCTGCTGTCGTGCTGCCCGATCCATCGCAGGCGGGCCTCTATGCCGTGCGGGAAAAGACTCTGGTGAAGCTATCCGATATCGACGTTTTCTTCCCGCTTCTGCACGGCACTTTTGGTGAAGACGGCACCATCCAGGGCCTGTTCGAAATGGCGGCCGCAGGCTACGTGGGCGCGGGCGTGCTCGGATCTTCGGTGGGCATGGACAAGGCCCTTTTCAAGGATGTCATGCGGACCCACGGCATTCCGGTCATTGACTCCCTGCTGGCACTGCGCTCCGAGGTGGAACAGAACATCAATGCAGTGATCACCCGCGCCGAAGCCATGAGCGACTACCCGATCTTCACCAAGCCGGCCAACCTCGGCTCATCCGTGGGAATCACGAAGTGCAACACGCGTTCCGACCTGCAGGAAGGCCTGATGGAGGCCGCGCTGTATGACCGCCGCCTGCTGATCGAACACGGCATTGCCCAGGCCCGCGAGATTGAAGTCAGCGTGCTCGGCAACGATGATCCACGGGCGTCCGTGCCCGGCGAAGTCATTCCCAGCCGCGAGTTCTATTCCTACGAGGCAAAGTACGTGGACGGCACTTCCGGTCTGCTGATCCCCGCCCCCCTGGAGCCGGAACTCGCCGCCCAGATCCAGAGCATGGCCGTCAGGGCGTTCAAAGCCATCGATGCCGCCGGCATGGCGCGGGTGGATTTCCTGCTCGACGTCGATTCCGGCGCGTTCTACCTCAATGAGGTCAATACGATTCCAGGGTTCACGAAGATCAGCATGTACCCCAAGCTGTGGGACGCAAGCGGCATGCCATATGCCGCCCTGGTGGACCGGCTGATCGAGCTGGCCATGCAGCGCAAGAGTGAGCGGGACCGCACAAGTCATTCATTCCGGAGTCGCGGGTGAGCAAAGCGTCAGAACAGCGACGGGCCGACGTGGTCCGCAATCGGCGGCAGGAGCATGCGCAGAAGCGGATGTCTGAATCTACGATTCTCGCCACCCGTCCGCAGGCGCCCATCACGGCGCGCCGCTTGCCGATGACCAGCGGGCCTGTGCGGGCCGCGCCCAGCCGGGTCAGACGGCGCCCGAAGCCGGCGATCAAGATGCCGGGTATCGAAGTGCGCCTGCCCAGCATCAGCTTTAGCAGCCAGCAGGTTCAGTGGCGGCTTGTTGCGCTGGCCTTGAGCCTGTGCCTCGGGACGGCGCTATACATGACCTGGAACCTGCCCCAATTCCGCGCCGCGCCGGTGCGGGTTGTCGGCAACCAGGGGATCACCGCCGATGAAATCGGCGCCGTCATGGGGAGCGACGGGCAATGGATCTTTTCCCTCTCCCCACGGGATCTGGAGACCCGCTTGCGAAGCAATTTTCCCGAGCTCACCTCCGCTCACGTGTCCGTGGGTCTTCCCAACGAGGTGTCCGTGACGGTCACGGAGCGCAAGCCCGCGATCGTTTGGCAACAGGGAGATGGTTACACCTGGATTGACGACAGCGGAGTCGCGTTCCGTCCCCGTGGGACAGCCGACGGTTTGATCACGGTGAAGGCAGACGCCTCCCCAAAGCCGGCTAACGCGGCCGGTGCCGACGCCTTTTCGCCGGTGCCATATCTCTCGGCGGATCTGGTCAGCTCGATCAAGGCACTGGCCGCGCAGGCGCCGGCGGGAGCAACCATCCTGTTCGATCCAAACTACGGCCTGGGATGGACGGATCCGCGCGGTTGGCAGGCATATTTCGGAATCGGGGCACGCGAAATGTCATTGAGGCTGCAAGTCTATCAAGCGCTGGTGCGCAAGCTTGATTCAGAAGGGCTCGCGCCGGCATTCATCAACGTCCAATTTCCAACGGCCCCCTACTTCAGGATGATCCAATAGCATGGACGAAATAGTAGTAGGTATCGACGTCGGCACAACCAAAGTCTGCACGCTGGTCGGGCGCATCGAAGGCGACCAGCCCGTGCGCATCATTGGGGTGGGTATCGAGCCTTCGGACGGCATCCGCAAGGGTGTGATTGTCGACCTGACCAAGGCCACGCAGGCGATCACCCGGTCGGTTCAACGCGCCGAACAAACTTCGGGGCTGGAGATCGCCTCCGCGCTGGTCAGCCTGGCAGGCGGGCACGTTTCCTCCGTGAACAGCCGGGGTGCCGTCGGGGTTCCCGGGGGCATCATCGATGCTTCAGACGTGGCCCGCGCCCTCGATCAGGCGCGCACCATCGCCATCCCCAACGACCGGGAGGTCGTTCACGTGGTCCAGCGGACGTTCAGTGTCGATGGGCAGGATGGCATCCGGTCGCCCGTGGGCATGCACGGCTACCACCTGGAGGCCGAGGCGCACATCATCACGGCCGGCGCCGCCACCGTCGACAATCTGCGCCATTGCGTCACCTCCGCCGGAATCGAGCCCCAGGCCTTTGTCCTGAATCCGCTTGCATCCGGCGAAGTGGTGCTCACGGATCAGGAAAGACAAATGGGCGTCGCCGTGTGCGATATCGGCGGCGGGACAACCGACCTGGCAATCTATGTGGAGGGCGACGTATGGCACACCATGGTGCTGGCAGTGGGAGGCAACCACCTGACCCAGGACATCGCGCATGGCCTGCGGCTGCCCGTCGCACAGGCCGAAGACATGAAGAAGCAGCAGGGCCACGCCGTGCGCGCCGAGGTGGGAGCCGAGGAGTATTTCAGCGTGCGCCCCTTTGGCGAGGAACAGCCGGTGCGCATCAACCGCCAGGACCTGGCGCACATCATCGAGGCTCGTACAGCCGAGATCTTCGGGCTGATTCTCCAGGAGGTCAAGCGTTCCGGCTACGATGGCCTGTTGCCGGCCGGCATGGTCTTGACCGGGGGCACAAGCGCCCTGCCTGGTATCCGCCGCAATGCGAGCGAAGTACTTGGAATGCCGGTGCGTACCGCCAGGCCGGAGAAGCTGGTGGGTCTGGTCGATCGGCTGAACTCGCCGGCCTATTCCACGAGCGTGGGTCTCCTGCAATGGGCAGTCACGATGCACGAGAACCAGCTCGATCCGGGCAAGCCGCAAAGGACGCGGCGGACGAAAGGAGCGCCATTAATGAAGCTGGATGACGTCAAAAATGTGCTCAAACGATTCATACCTTAATTGGCATCAAAAGCGGTCATTTATGCTGTGCGGCCCCCGGGAACCCGATGCTAGAATGACTCAAGGTTCTCCAGGACTGGGATAGCGCCGGCGAACTTTACAGACTCATGGAGGAACAAATGGACTCGACCAGAAAAAATCAACCTGTTGAGACTTTCGCCCGAATCAAGGTGATCGGCGTGGGCGGCGGTGGCCAGAATGCAGTCAACCGCATGATCGAGGAAGGCATCCTGGGCGTGGAATTCGTTGCCGCCAATACGGATGCACAGGCCCTCAACCTCTCCAAGGCGCCGATTCGCGTGCGCCTCGGTGACAAGCTCACCAAGGGACTGGGTGCGGGTGGTGACCCCGAGGTCGGCCGCAAGGCAGCCGAAGAATCGGCAGACGAACTCTACAACGTGCTCAAGGGCGCCGACATGGTCTTCGTCACGGCGGGCATGGGCGGCGGTACAGGCACCGGCGCGGCGCCTGTGGTCTCCCAGGTCTCCAAGGAATGCGGCGCCCTGACCATCGGGGTTGTCACGCGACCCTTCACATTCGAGGGCGGACGGCGCTCCCAGGCGGCGGAAGCCGGCGTGACCAAGATGAAAGAGCACGCGCATACGCTGATCTCGATCCCCAATGATCGGCTATTGCAGCTGTCCGACAAGAAATCCAGTCTCGATTCGGCCTTCCGTATCGCGGACGAGGTCCTGCGCCAGGGCATTCAGGGCATTTCCGAGCTGATTACCGTTCCCGGCTTGATCAACCTGGACTTCGCGGATGTGCGCGCGATCATGTCCGAAGGCGGGGCCGCGCTGATGGCCGTGGGCCACGGTTCCGGCGAGGACCGGGCCAAGACCGCGGCGGAACAGGCGATCTCCAGCCAATTGCTGGACATCACGATCGACGGCGCCCGCGGCGTGCTCTTCAACGTCACCGGCGGTACAAACCTCACGCTCTTCGAGGTCAATCAGGCAGCCGCCATCATTCGCGAGACGGCGCATCCGGACGTTAACATGATCTTCGGCGCGGTCATCGAACCCGACATGGCCGATGAGGTCCGCGTGACCGTCATCGCGACGGGCTTTGAGCGCACTGGCGTGCCGAGACGCGCGCTGGAGCGCATCACCAACCGCGCGGAGAACCAACGGGGTTTCCTGGGCAGCGAGCCCGCCTCCGGCCCCTTCCTGCGCTCCTCCGAGAGCGTGAGCGTCAATGCGGAAACGAAGCAGGCCGCGGACGCGAAGTCCGTGACTCCGCCCCCCACCTACACCGGCCCGGTCGATCTGGACATCCCCACGTTCCTCAGGAATCGACGCTAGCCGCCGCAAGTGCGCTGTTGACCGCGCACCCGCAGGCGGATTTTCGGTAGCAAGTCGTCAATCACGGTAACAACTGGTCGGTCCAACAAGAGCAGCCGGGCATGAAATGCCCGGCTGCTCTTGCGCGTATCGGTCCCTGTCTAACTCGAAGGCGGCAGGCAGGAAGGAAAATACGCTGAAGCCGGCGCCCCATTGCCGGCGCGCAGGGAGCTCCGCTAATCTGGGTTAGAATACCGGAAATGACACAAGTGAACTCGTCCAAGGCGGTCCATCCTTCGTATCGGTTGCACCGGCGCCAGGTCTGGACGCACATCCTTTTGCCCGTGCTGCTCGCGACGATCGCGATGCTGGGCGTGATTGCATTGATTTGCGTGTCGACTTTCGGCGGAAACGGCGATGTCGGGCGCTGGGCCGCGATCTCGACCATGTGGCTTGTGGTTCCGGCCATGGTAGCCGAAGTGGCCGTGTTGGCAGCGCTCGTCGCGCTGATCTATTTGCTCTCGCGACTGATCGGGATCATTCCGCCCTATTCCAGCCGCGCACAGAAGATTGTGCACCGCATCGAAAGCACGGTGCGACGGGGTGCGGACATGGTACGGCGCCCCTCGTCGGGGGTGCGCGCGCTCGCCCGATACATCCGGGACCGCCTCGTCAAGGGACCTGAAAGGATGTGATTGGCGTGAAGAACTCAGGCAGGACCATATTCTTGGGAGTGGTGTTGGGCGCGGCGACGGGTTTGGTGGCTGCCATGCTGCTCAACCGACGCGCCGAACAGGACAGCCGCAGCACCGCACTGACCGCCGGGGAAGGTTTGAAGATCGGCGTGCTGCTCCTGGGGCTGCTGCGGGCGATCGGGTCGCTCAGCGACGAGGAAAAGAAGAAGTGACGGGTGCCGCACCCGAAGGCCACAGCACGGTCTCTCCGTTCCTGGTGGTTGACGACGTGGAGAAGGAAGTGGCGTTCGTCAAGCTTGTCTTCCTGGCGGAGATCGGAGAACAGCACCGCAATCCCGAGGGCGAGGTCTGGCATGCCGAGGCCCGCATTGGCGACTCCATCGTCATGATCGACCGGACATCCAAGCACTATCAGGCCTATGGCGCCATGCTGTACGTTTGGGTGCAGGATGTGGACGCGGCGTACAAAGCCGCCCTGGCGCAGGATGCGGAGTTGGTCTCCGAGCCCAAGAACCACTTCTGGGGGACGCGCGAAGCCGGCGTGAAGGACTCGCAGGGCAACACCTGGTGGATCGCCCGGGAGGCCGAAAAACTGTCAAACGAGGAAGTCGAACGCCGACTTGCGGAGCAGCGCCGGAAACGGATGTGAGCCGTCCTGCCCGGGTCGGATGCCCGGAAGCTCAACTGCGCGACCGGCCGCTTGCCATCCAGGCAGGCGGCTGATTCATTACAGGAGTGGCGCCGACGAGCGCGGCTCCGGCGTGGCCCGGCCGTAGTTTGCTCCGCCGGGCAAGGTGCGCACGGCGGACCGGATCATCAGCAGCTCGGTAATGTTTTCAGAGGTGATCAGACCCGCAAGGCGACCGGCATGCGTCACCGGCAGCGTCTTGGCGTGGCTCTGTTCCAGGCGCCCCAGCGCCGATTTCGATCATCTCGTGCGTATCGACCTCCGGTACGTCCGGTCGCATGACGCGCGCCACCGATTCATTCTGACCAGTCGTGGCCAGTGCACGGATCAGGGTGTCGCGTTCCAGCATACCAACCACGCGTGCATCGTCCATCACGGGAAAGTCATGCTGCGAGCCAGACAGGATCAGTTCCACGGCATGCGCCAGCGTATCGGTGGTGGATAGTGCGTTGAAGTTCGTCTGCATGGCGCGGCTGACCGGAATCCCACCGAGTGAGTGCTTGATGCGTGCCATGTTGGCTTCCTGCTCCGCGCCCAGCCAAACGAAGAACGCGATGAACAGCAGGAAAGGATCCCAGAACAAGCCGATGATCCCAAAGGCAAACGCCATGGCTTGCCCGATCGTGGCGGCCACCTGCGTGGCCCGCAGGTGATCCATCCTCATGGCCAGCAGCGCCCGCAGCACGCGCCCGCCATCCATTGGGAAGGCCGGCAATAGGTTGAAGGCCACCAACAGCACGTTGACCGCCAACAAGCGGGCTGCGAATCCGCCGGAAATCATGCTGATGCTGGTTATCCCGGCCAAACCCGTGGTTGGGATGACATAGAGCGCCAGCGCTGCGGCGATGAACACGTTCACCGCCGGACCGGCAATGGCCACCCACAGCTCTTCTATCGGCTTTTCCGGAATCCGTTCGAGGCGCGCCACCCCACCGATCGGGTAAAGCGTGATATCGCGCGTCTTCACGCCGAAGCGGCGAGCCATCAGTGCATGGCCGTACTCGTGAAGGACCACACAAGCGAACAGCGCCAGGATGAATATGACGCCGCCGGCAACAGCACCCGCGGTGTGAAACTGTGTCCAGTAACTGAATGCAACCCAGCCGACGATCAGCAGGAAAGTAGCGTGTACGTAGACGTCAATGCCCAAAAGTCGGGCAATTTTCCAGGACCATTTCATTCGTACCTCCAAATACTTTGGGCATTATAGGACGCGCACATGACAGCACGGTCAGAATCGCGTATGAATCCTATTAGTCAGGTGCCACCCACTACTGCCCTTCTTGACCCCCGGAAATTTACGACTGCCGGCGCGGACGGTGCGCCGCTTAGGTACAAACCCTAGATAATGCCTATTTGCTTGCCCGCCGCGGCAATGATATCCATGGCGTGCTCGATATCGGCAGGTTCATGCGCGGCGGTGATCGTCGCTCTAAGCCGCGCCAGTCCTTCAGGCACCGCAGGGGAAACCACCGGCAGCACGAAAACGTCACGATGCTGCGCCTCACGCGTCATGGCAAAGGCGCGTTCGTCCGAGCCACACAGCACCGGTACGATCGCTGTGCTGGTTGAGAGCGTGTCAAAGCCCGAAGATTTCAAGCCGTCGATGAAGAGACGGGTATTTCGATTCAGCCTCACCAGCCGCTCCGGCTCATCCAGGATCACCTTGAAAGCCTCATTGGCAGCGGCGGCCTGGGCAGGCGCCAGGGCCGCAGAGAATATGTACGCCCGGCTGACGTGCCGCAGATAATCGATCAAGTCCTGGCTTCCCGCCACGTAGCCCCCCACCGACGGTATCGTCTTGCTGAGCGTGCCCATCTTGAGGTCCACAACATTGTCGAGTCCGAAGTGCTCCTCCACGCCGCGGCCTGTCGCGCCCAGGACGCCCAGCGAGTGCGCTTCGTCCAGCATCAGATAGGCGCCATAGCGCTGACAGAGCTCCGCGACGTGTGGCAGGTCGATTACGTCGCCGTCCATGGAGAATACGGCGTCTGCAATGACCAGTTTGGCGGCGCCATCCGGCACGTGCTGCAGCCGGTTCTCCAAGTCCTGCATATCATTGTGCTTGAACCGGCGGAACTCCGCACCCGACATCAGGCACCCGTCGACGATGGAGGCGTGATTCAGCTTGTCGGACAGGACGTAGTCGCCGCGCCCCACCATGGCGGAGATCACGGTCAGGTTCGTAACGTAGCCCGAGGTGAATGTAATGGCGGCCTTCGCATGTTTGAAGCTGGCAATGGTCGCCTCGAGCTCGTCGTGCAGCGTCAGCGTGCCGGCCAGCGAGCGGACACCATGCGTGGCGGTCCCGAATTTCCGCACCGCACGCACGGCAGCCTCGTTGATGCGCGGGTGGCCGATCAGGCCCAGGTAGCTGTAGGAGGCATACATCCCCATCTCGCGGCCCCCCACGAGCACCTTGGCTCCGCCGTGCAGCTCCTGCACGGGCTGATTGTAGAAGTACTGGTCGTTCGCTTTGGCCGCGGCCAGGCGCGCGGCAAACGCTTGGACTCGTCGTGCAATGGCATCATCCCCGGTAAATCTCATCTATTCTCCTGACAAGTTCTGCGAGACAGTGGGCATCCATATCCAACCCCGTGCTTCGATCGCAAAACGGAATTTCATGGATCATGTGAGTACATGGTCGCTACTTCTGTCCCAATCTCCGCAACTGGGCTTCGTCGAGCGTCTTGACCCCCAGCGAGGTGGCCTTCTGTAGTTTGGAGCCGGGTTCGGCGCCCAGAACCAAATAGTCCGTCTTACGACTTACACTGTCAGTAACCTTGCCGCCATGCTCTTCAATGAAAGCTTTGGCCGCCTCGCGGCTGAATCCCGGCAGTGTGCCGGTCACCACGAAGGTCAGGCCGCTGAACGGACCTTCCGTTCGCCGCCCGCTCGGATACGCCCTTGGGCCACACTCCTGCCGCTTTCAATTTGCGGAGGATCTTGCGATTGGCGGGTCGTGCAAACCAGTCTACAACGGCCTCGGCGATGTTTGGACCGACGCCCTCGATCTGCATCAGGTCTTGTGCAGAGGCCGCCGACAGCGCATCCAAGTCTGAAAAGGCCCGCGACAGGTCCGCGGCCAGGACCTCCCCCACCCCGCGGATTCCCAGGGCCGTGATAAGGCGGTTGAATGGACGCGCTTTCGACGCCTCGATCGAGGCCAACAGGTTCTCGGCCATCTTGCCCGGCGGCTCCTTGTCGGTCTTGCGGTCCTTCTTGGTCAGTGCCTGCAAGACCGCCTCGCGGTCAAGGCCGTACAGATCAGCCATGTCTTTGACCGCCCCGGACTCGATCAGCTTCTCAACGATCTTGCCGCCCAAGCCGACAATGTCCATCGAGCCGCGTGCTGCGAAGTGCTCCACGTTGCGAGCCACCTGCGCGGGGCAGGCGGCATTGACACAGTACCATGCCACCTCCCCCTCGAAGTGCTCCACAGGCTGTCCGCAGTCGGGGCACTTCTTGGGTGGCACATATTTCTTCTCGCGGCCCGTGCGTGCATCCACAACCGGACCGATCACATACGGAATCACCTCGCCGGCGCGTTTCAGGAGCACCCGATCTCCCACGCGAATGTCCTTCTCCGCGATGAAGTCGAAATTGTGAAGCGTGGCATGTTCGACCACGACGCCGCCGATCTCCACCGCCTCCAGCACCGCGTTCGGGACCAGGACGCCCGTGCGGCCCACGCTGACGCGAATATCGGTGAGCCGTGTCGTCACCTCACGCGCCGGGAACTTAAAGGCGATGGCCCCGCGCGGGTCCTTGCCCACAAAACCAAGGTTGGACGCCAGCCGCAGGTCATCGATCTTGATGACCATCCCGTCGGCCTCATAGCTCAATTCGTCACGCCGCTTGTCCCACGACTCTGCATACGCGATTGCAGAATCCACGTCGTGGAAGCGCCTGGCAACATCCGTCACCGGGAAGCCCAGTGAGCGCAGATACTCGAGCAGCTCCCACTGCGAGGACGGCACCCCGGCCCCTTCCGAATAGAGCACCTGATAGACCAAAAGCGTAAGTGGGCGCGAAGCCGTCAGCGCCGGATCCAGCTGTCGCAATGAGCCCGCGGCCGTGTTGCGCGGATTTACGTACGTCCTCTGCCCCGCCTCCTCCAATTGCTTGTTCAGGTTTTCGAAGTCCTTGACGGGGATGAATGCCTCCCCGCGCACGACCAGGACAGGCGGAACACGGAGTCCCTTCGCCGGCGTGAGGGGTATGCGCAATGGGATCGACTTCAGAGTACGCAGATTACTTGTAATATCCTCGCCGACTTCCCCGTCGCCGCGAGTGGCACCCTGCGAAAAGACGCCGTCCCGATAGTGGAGCACGACGGATAATCCATCGATCTTGGGCTCGACGACAAAGCTCGCGGAAGCCACGCGCGCATCCAGCTTTCGCACCCGGTCATACCAGGCACGCGCGTCCGCGGCGCCAAACGCGTTGGCGAGCGAAAGCACCGACGCCGGGTGGCGCACCTTCTCAAAACGGTCTGCCGGCGCGGAACCGGCCCGCTGAGTGGGTGAATCCGAAGTGACCCACTCCGGATGTTCCGCCTCGATCTTCCGCAGCTCGATCAGGCGAGCGTCGTATTCCGCGTCGCTCACGACGGGTGCGTCGAGGACGTGATAACGATAATTGTGGAAATTGATCTGCGTCTTAAGCTCGTCGTAGCGCGAGCGTTGTGATCGAGCGGGCATTCGCAAATTATAGCGCGCAAATCCGGGCAACGAAGTCAGCGCCCGATCATCGTCACTGTCTCTGGCGCACATCTCAGAAGAGCGGACTGTTCGGATATACTCTGCCCGATGGCTGAGCGCATCGGCGTTTTCGGGGGAACCTTCGATCCCCCTCACCTGGGACATCTAATCCTGGCGGCGGAGGCTCAGGCACAACTGGGGTTGGATCGGGTCCTGTGGGTGCTGACCGCCGTCCCGCCTCACAAGAGCAACGTGTCCATCAGCCCCGTCGACGATCGGTTGGCGATGCTCAAGCTGGAAGTACACGACCAGCCCGGCTTCGAGTTGTCTTCCGTGGACATGGACCGCCCCGGCCCCCACTACACTTCCGACACACTGAGGCTGCTCGCAGCGAGCCATCGTGGTGCTGAACTCATCCTTGTGCTCGGCGGAGACTCGCTGCACGACCTCCCGTCCTGGCACGAACCGGCCAGCCTGATTGGGCTCTGTGCCGGAATCGGCGTCATGCGCAGGCCGGTGGATGCCATTGATCTCGAGGCACTGGAGCGGCAGCTCCCCGGTCTGACCTCCAAAGTACGGTTCGTTGATGCGCCGCTGCTCGAAATCGCCTCTCACGGCATCCGTGAACGGGCCCTCAAAGGCCTTCCATTCCGTTACTTTTTGCTCCCACCGGTCTACAACTACATCTTGACGCATCACCTGTATCAGGCTGATTAAGCTCCCACACGGGGCCATACTACGGGGTCCAATGTCGAGGGCGTTCCCCATTCGCAATAAGTGGTTATTAGAGTATGCTTGCCAAAATTCTCCGGTTAGGGAGGCAACAGCATGACCACTAATCCGTCCGTGCGAGCGTTCAGATGCCCTGAATGTGGCGCTCCGTTGGAACCCGAGGCGGGCACACTTACCATGAAGTGCTCGTACTGCGGTGCAACCGTCATCATCCCTGAATCTTTGCGCACGCCGCCAAAAGGTTCCGGCCCCAGCTTGGGACAGATCTTCGACTTCGGGCTGCAGGGCCTCGACATGAACAAGATCGTCGGAAATGCCATGCAACTCCCCCAGGCAATCGCGCTGGCGAAGGAGGGGCGCGTGGACGAGGCGGCTGCCATGTACAGCCAGATCACCGGCATGGAGCACGCCGATGCCGTGGCTGCGATCAAGGCCATGGCCGCCGGCCACGCGGTGAGCCTCACGCCGGGGCAGGCCGGCGTCACTTGGGGGCAACCCCGACCGGGCTTCCAGCAGCCCGCGAGCGCCGTGTCCGTATCTTCAACCGCCTACGCGGGCCAGCCAACCGAAAGTGCAAGTTCCGGCAGAGGCTGCACCGCGCTCGGAGGAATTATGGCGGTCGTAGGCGTGGCCGTCGTCCTACTCGTGGCGGGGGCATTGTACCTGTTCAAAGGCGGGTCCTTGACCGCTTCCATGCTGCCCATCGGATTCGCCAAGCAGAGCCTTAGTTTTGGTGGTGAGGGCATCGGAGCCGGCATGTTTCAAGACCCCCGTTCCATCGGGGTGGACGCGAACGGCAACATCAGCGTGGCAGACTTCGAGGACGGCCGCGTCCAGACCTTCGATTCCACGGGCAAATTCCAATCTGCTTTCACGCTTAACGGCGACGGCTCGAAGGTCTACGTGACCAGCATGACCGTCGGTCGGGATGGGCGCATCTACGTGGCACGCAATCTGAAGATCTTCGTGTACGATGCCGCCGGAAACGAGCTCGACCAGTTCGGTGACAGCGATCATCACTACGAGTCCGTTACCATGGGCGGCGACGGCAAGCTGTATGCGATATCGGGTTCGGAGTCAATCGTCCGGCTGCTACCCGACGGGACTGTCGACCTGGAGATCCCGGATACTTTTGCCAAAGTCACAGGCGATATCGATATTGACAGCCACGTCGCCGCAGATGGACTGGGCAATATGTACATCGTCGGGGGCTTCCACTATCTTGTGTTGAAGTACAACCCGCAAGGCACGTACGTGGACCAGTTCGGCGGTGAGGCGAAGGGCGCGCCCGGAACTGAGCCGGGCAAGTTCACGTCTCCGCGCGCAATCGCGGTCGATGGGTACGGCCGCATATACGTGAGCGACTTCCTGGACGTGCAAGTATTCGACGCCGACGGGAGCTACTTGAATCGCATTCCCCTGGACAAGGGCGTGGCGTTTGGTCTGGCCGTGGATGACCAGAACCGCCTCTACGCCGTCACCAACCAGGGCCAAGTCACCCGGTTCGACCTGCCGGCGCCGTCAGCGAATTAGAAACGACCCCCGTGCCCTGAGGCGGCGCACATTGGCCTCACGTCGTCGAGTTGGGCAGGCTCACGGATATGAAGACGCGCTCGCTGGCGAGGCGCTCCAGGTCCTTCGTGTCCGGCTCGCCGTTGTGCACTTGCACACGCAGGGCGCGGGCGGCCATGGGCACGTGCCGGAAATAATCCCCTAGTCGAGAAGCCACGCTCTGCGGATCCAGCATCAGCCCGGCTGTCCCCGGGATATCTTTCCCATGCAGGTGGAGGCGCACCGGCCCGCCAGGCCGGATATTGCGCCACCACTTTCGGCATCGCAAAGACACGATCCACAGATTACCGTCATCGCGGTAGAAATTGACCGGCGTCGTGATCTCGCGACCCGTCCTGCGGCCGGTGACCGTGATCAGCATGGTGTCTCCCATCAGCAAGTGGAGCGGTGATCGGAGCGCCAGCCGTACAAAGTCATTGCCTTTCATTCGAACACCCCGTACATTTGATCCGGCCCCAGCAGGTCGGGGAAACGCGGACGCAGTGCCCGCCGGGCCTCGTAGCACAATTGGCACGCGTCCGCGTAGGACTCACGATGCGGCAGACCGTATTCCGTGACGAGGGCCGCAGGACCACCGTCCAGCAGCAGGCTGCAAATCGGGTGCCGCTGTGCGTCGTATTCGTCACAAATTTCCTTGAGTGGTCGCTGGAACAGATTGCCGATCGTCAGGCCCTGGCACACGTGCAGGTTGCCAAAGGGGTCGACGTGCACACGGCCGGGATCCCGCAAATCCTCGTGTGGGCACGTCGTGAATTGCTCCCACGCCTGAGTCATCCTGGTCGGCGCCAGCACCTCAGCCGCCCGGCCGCGGAACAAGACCCCTGCCTCGTCCTCGAGTTGACCGCGGCTCTCCGGTGCGGCATCACCCGGTTGGGCAATCGTGATCATGCCAGTCGGCATATTCAGCAGTTTCGCCGCTGCGAGCGCATTCTGCGGTTCCTCTCCCAGGACTTTCTCGCAGTGAAACAGGTCGCTGCTGACCGTCAAATCCTGGATGCGTCCAATGAAGGGCTGTAACGCTTCGACCGCGTCCGCGACCGACACCGCCCAGTAGGCGTTGGATACGATCCCGACCTCGAAGCCCATTTCGGCTGCGCGGCGCACGCCGTGCACAAGCTGCGCGTAGTACAGGAACGGCTCGCCGCCCTCGAAGTAGATCCACTCCACGCCGGCTTCCCTGGCCTGCGCCAGAACGACGTCAATGGCGTCGATGCCCATGACGCCTGTTTGCCGAGGGCTCCCCCAGACAAAACAGTGATCACACTCGAAAGTGCACCGGAAGGTAAGCAGGATGTGAAGGCCGCTGAGCCGCACGTTGACCTCGCCTAAATCAGTGTACACTCGCCCGGGTGCCGGAGTCACGGGTCAAACATCACCCGCGGGCTATAATAAAGTAACTGTCGCGGAGGCCAGCATGTCGAATGTTATTGCGTCCAGTCATCCCTTGGTGGCACACAAACTGACCCGGCTCCGCGACAAGACGACCGATCCGAAGCGCTTCCGCGAGTTGGTGCGTGAAATCGCCGCCTTGTTGGCCTACGAGGCCACCATGGACCTGGCGACTACGTCCCGTCCGGTGCAAACGCCGCTGGCAGCGTTCACCGGGTCGGATCTCCAGGAAAAGATCGGGCTGGTGCCCATCCTGCGAGCCGGTCTCGGGATGGTCGAAGGCGTTTGGGAGCTGATGCCCACTTCGGAGGTCTGGCACATCGGAATGTATCGGGACGAACAGACCCTCAAGCCCGTCGAATACTACAACAAGCTGCCCATCGAGCCGCGCGTGTCCGTGTGCCTGATCCTGGATCCGATGCTGGCCACCGGCGGCTCCGCCGTGGCCACAGCCAGCGTCCTCAAGCGTTGGGGCGTGAAGCGCATCAAATTTGTGGGAGTCATCGGCGCGCCCGAAGGGGTTCGGAACATGCAAGAGCATCATCCTGACGTACCCATTCACCTCGCCGCAATCGACGATCACCTGAATGAACGTGGCTACATCGTCCCCGGCCTCGGCGACGCCGGCGACCGCCAGTTCGGCACGGGCTAGCTTCTCCGGGCGTCGACGTTGGAACTTCGCATTGCTGTCTTTATCATGGGCTCGCTTGTGCTGGCGTACGTCTCGCGCGCCTCGCTCTTGCGGCCGCACTCCCACGGCTTCTACCGGTTCTTCGCCTGGGAAGCGATCCTGGCCCTGGCATTGGTTAACCTCCCGGTTTGGTTCCACGATTGGCTTTCCTGGAACCAGATCGTCTCCTGGGTCCTGCTGTGCTCCGCTCTGGTGCCGCTTGCATTGGGTGTGGATGCCCTGATCCAGCGCGGGCACGCCGATCCAAGTGCGCGGCCCGAGGCGGAGCTGCTAACCTTCGAACGGACGAGCAAGCTCGTAAGCGCCGGCGTCTACCGATACATCCGCCATCCGCTATACTGCTCTTTGCTTCTGCTGGCCTGGGGCATTTTCTTCAAGGCACCCACCGCGTTGGGCGTCGCATTGGTCGCCGCGGCCACGGTCAGCCTGATCTTGTGCGCCAGGGCCGACGAAGGTGAATGCCTGCGGGTCTTCGGAAAGGACTACCGTACTTACATGCGCCGCACCAAGATGTTCATCCCTGGCGTGCTCTAGACCATGAAAGCGATGCTTCTGCGGGCCCTGGCGCCGCTATCGGAGAATCAGACGCCGCTGGCCTTGACTGAAGTGCCAGAGCCGAAAGTGGCTCCGGGTGAAGTGCTCATCCGCGTCAGCGCATGCGGCGTCTGCCACACGGAACTTGACGAGATCGAGGGACGCACTCCTCCACCCCACCTTCCGGTTGTGCCAGGGCATCAGGTCGTCGGCGTTATTGAGGCAGGTCCAGGTCGGGGACAGCGAGTGGGCGTCGCCTGGATCAATTCGGCCTGCGGCGAATGCGAACACTGCCTCGCAGGAAACGAGAACCTGTGCGAGCAATTCCGCGCGACCGGCAGGGACGCCGACGGCGGTTACGCGCAGTACATGAAGGTCGGTCAGGATTTTGCGTATCCCATTCCGGAATCCTTGTCGGATTCTGAAGCGGCTCCGCTGCTCTGCGCCGGAGCCGTTGGCTACCGGGCGCTTCGCCTGGCGAATCTTCAGGACGGCGGCAGCCTGGGGCTGATGGGTTTTGGGGCCTCCAACCACCTGGTGCTGAAGACCGCCCTGCACAAGTACCCGCGTTCGGCCGTTTTTGTCTTCAGCCGAAACGCGCAGGAGCGGGAACTTGCGCTCCAGATCGGCGCCTCCTGGGCGGGAGCCATTGACGCCGCCCCACCCTCGGAGCTCATGGCGATCATTGACGCCACACCAGTCTGGAAGCCGATCTCCGAGGCGTTGAAGCACCTGTCTCCCGGCGGTCGCCTCGTCATCAACGCCATTCGAAAGGAAGAAATCGACAAACAGGAGCTATTGAAGCTGGACTACCCATCGCAGTTATGGATGGAAAAGGAGATCAAGAGCGTCGCCAACGTCACCCGAAAGGACGTCAGGGAATTCCTTCAACTGGCTGCAGAGGCCGGCATCAGGCCCGAATTCGAGGACTTCGACCTGAAGGACGCCAACCGGGCGCTGCTCGAGGTGAAGCAGGGAAAGATCCGCGGCGCCAAGGTGCTGCGCGTGGCGTGAGTGCAGAGGCTTAATGGCATATAGTGAAGACTTGGCAAAGCGCATGCGCCTCGAATTGCGGCGCACGCCTGGACTCGAGGAAAAGAAGATGTTCGGGGGCATCGGTTTTCTGGTCCATGGCAACATGGCCTGCGGAGTCCATGCCCAGGACCTCATCGTACGCCTTGGGGCCGCCGAGTATGAGTCCGCCCTCAAGAAGCCGCACGTGAAGGTATTTGACATGACGGGGCGGCCCATGACCGGCTGGATCGTTGTGAAGCCGGGCGGTTACGCCTCCAAAGAGGCGCTGCAGGGTTGGATCCGGCGCGGCGTGAAGTTCGCGAATTCTTTGCCGCCAAAGTAGGGCGCAGTGACTGTAGACAAGGACCCCGAGAAGAAAGAGCTTGCGTACTTGAACCGCTACGCGCAGTTTGCGGGCCAGCGGGTGCTCGAGGTAGGCTCCGGCGACGGACGGCTTACGTGGCGCTACGCACGGGCCGCCCGTCAAGTGGTCGGCGTGGACGTGGCACGCGACGATCTACGCGTCGCCTTCATCGAACGCCCGTCGGACCTCCAGAGCTCGGTGCTCTTCGCCCAGGCCACCTCCACAGCGCTGCCGTTTCGGACCGGGACGTTTGATATGGCCGTCCTGGCCTGGTCCTTCTGATGAATTGAGCATGAGGGCATGGTCCATGCCCTTCACGAAATCTGCCGGGTGTTGGTTCGCAGCGGCGTTTTGATCGACCTGCGACCGCTGACAGGCAACTGGCCGGTGGAGGTGGTGTCGGGCCGCGGGCGCGTGCAGGCGGGCCAAGTAAGCGACTTGCCGGAGGGCCTGGCGGATGACGCCGCGGCCAACGAGGCCATGGCCGCCGCCTCCGCCCAGGGCCTGCTGGTGCGCGAGCAGCAGGAGCTTTTTCCTTTCCACTACTATTGGGACTCGCCGGCCGAGATGCAGAAGTTCGTCGAAGAGGAATGGACAGATTGGCTGGGCATCGAGGAAACCGTGTGGAAGGAAGTTCGCTCAAAATGGGCGGTTGCCGACGCCGACGCCAGAGTGCGAATTCGAGTAAGACATGCTCATCACGCGTTGGAGAACGGCGCCGTGACGCTTCCGCGGCCCACGGGGGACGCTCGTCAAGAATGCGATCGCCGGTTGCAGAAGAGACATTCGGACCGGCTCGAGGATTACCAATGAAATCAGCGCCAGGGCGAGCCGCTGGCCGTCTTGGAATCGCCGTCGCGGTCCTGGGTTTGCTTCTCGCCCTCGTCATCAACCATCATTGGTTCTATCCGGATTTCAATTTCTTGCCGGGTGACCGCGGTGACACGCGTCTCGTGATCTTTACTCTCGAGCACTGGCTCAACGCCTTCAAGGGGAACGAGCCTCCCCTTCTCCTGAACATGTTCTATCCTGACAAGCTCGCCCTGGGCTATGCCGACGGGCTGATCTTGTTTGCGATTCCCTATGCTGCCTTCAGGCTCCTTGGATTCGACTATTTCACGAGTTATCAGCTGCTCTTCGGTTTCATGACTGTCCTCGGATACACGGCCTGGCTGGTGCTTCTGCGGAGGGCGCTCAACCTCAGCACCGGCTTTGCCGTTCTTGGTGCGGTCCTGCTCACCTGTCTGAATGCACTCCAGCAGCAGGCCCAGATTGGCAAGCTCACAGCCTTCGACGTGTATCCCATCCTGATCGGGCTTCTCGTTATCTATGCCCGCCTCGGCGACAAACGGCGCTGGAGCGCGTGGGCCAGCCTGGCGGCTTTTAGCATTCTGTTGGGCGCCCTGTTCTTCACGAGCTACTACCCGGCGTGGTTCTTCCTTTTCACTTTGGGATTGTTTGGCGTCGTCGTGCTTGCCGCATCACTACTCCGCAAGGGCGTGGGGGCCACGTTGGCTCAGGTCGGGGAGTTCGTCATCTCCCAGAGGTGGCAGCTGCTGGTCTGCGTGCTGGCAGGGCTTGTGTCGCTGGCGCCGTTCGTCTTAACGTACGCACCGCTCGTGCTGTCCGACGCAAAACGGAGCTTCGACCTGGTCCTCGAATTCGCCCCCAGCCCCAGGGACATCATCAACGTCTCGGCTCAGAACTACGTCTGGTCGCCGATACTGCGATGGGCAGGTTTCAAATTCGGCAACGTGGAGCTCCAGATGGGTTCGCCGGTGATCGTGCTCATGCTCTTTGCGGGATTCTATTTGAAAGAGCTCATTACCCGGCTCAGGGGTGCAGTGCCCGTTCCGAACGGACGTGCCCGCACGATGTTCTTGCTCTCGACGACTGCCCTGGTCGTCCTCGGTCTCACCGTCCAGGTTCATGGCTTCTCTCTCTGGTACCCCATATACCGATTTGTGCCGGGCGCCTCCGCCCTGCGGGCGCTGGGCAGATACTTGATCGTCTTTGATATGCTGGCAGTAACGGCAGTCGTGTACGCCCTCAATGAAATGTATCGGTCGCTGCATGCCTTCGGCCCACGCCCAAATCCGTATGCCGCTGGAGGCGCGATGCTGCTGGGCATGGCCCTCATCGTCGAGCAGCTAAACGGCTCCCCTTATCGGCTTGACAAGTCCCAACAGCTGGCGTCTTTGGCCAGGTATCAAGAGCCGCGCATCGACTGCCAGGCATTCTTCATCAGCAATCCGGACTCAACCGATTTGCCGGTCGGCTACTATCAACTTGACGCCATGATGATTTCGATGAAACTCGGCATCCCCACGGTGAACGGCTATTCGGGATTCGCGCCGAACGTGGCATTCACGTTGGTCCCGACGGGGGTCGAGTACGAGTATCGCATCCGGCAGTGGCTCAGTCAAAACGGCGTCCAGGATGGCATTTGCGAATTGGATGCACAGTCGGCTGCATTCCGTGGCGTCAACGTGCCTGTGGAGCTGGCCGAGTACGAGCAGCTCTATCGCGCAAGCTATCTCAACACCTTTGACGCTCTGTACTCCGCCGCGGGACGCTTTCTGGCTGATGGCAACGTCCTGTCGAGCCTGTACCCACAGTATCTGGAAGAACATGGCTACCTCGACCGGTCTCTTGGATACGAATTTGGGGCCCGCTCCAAGTGGATTCAGGCCCGATACTGGATTGGGGAACGGGCCTGTAACCGTGGGCCATGCCTGGGGATCGGAGTCGTCGGCACCTATGCCGACGTGCGCGCGATCATCGACAAATACGGCGCCCAGGCCTACCAGATCTACTTCCCCTACCCCAAACGATATGTTGCCGACGCCTCGACGCCGGGTGGCACCCAAGGGGAATTACTTATGGTCTTTTCGGGGACAAGTTTTCCGCACTAGGTTCGCTATGCGCGCATCTTCCCATCCAGGCGGGGCAGGCGTGGTGCAGACTTTGGGTGCGAGAGATGGTCGGGCAGATCCCGTCTGATGTACGGTGCGCGCGGCCCCAACGGGTTGAGGAGAGTCGAAATGCAGGTTACGGAAATACAGGATCTCTTCGAATACAACTACTGGTCGAACCGGCGATTGCTGAAGACGGCGCGGCAACTCACTCAGGAACAATTCGAGGCGCCCGGAAATTTTCCGTTCGGCGGTTTGCGAGGCACGCTCGTGCACATCCTGGACGCCGAGTATGGCTGGCGCTCGCTGCTTGCAGACGGTGCTTTCCGCGATGATCTGCTCGAGAAGGATTTTCCAACCCTGGATGCCGTGGAGATCCGAGCGCTCGATGAGGAGGCCGCCATGAGGAGCTACCTAAACGGCCTTCGGGACGACGGCCTGAATGCCGTCGTCCGCTACAGCGCGGACAAGGGCGAGCTGCGGGAGCGCACCGTGTGGCATTGCCTGTTTCATGTGGTCAACCACGGCACGCAACATCGCAGCGAAGCCGCCGCGATCCTTACTGGATTTGGGGTTTCACCGGGTGACCTGGATTTCACCGTCTTCTTGAACAGCCGCGCGGCCAATCGAGGATAGGCTGGCGCCCTGCGGTGCAGGTTCTTAGCTCGGTCGCGAGCTTCGGCGGCTAGCCCGGCGCGGCCGCCCGCGTAATGGCCACGAAGTCCGCAGGTTTCAAGCTGGCGCCACCGACCAACGCCCCGTCGATCTGCGTTGCCGAAAAGTACTCTGCTGCATTCGACACGGTTACCGAGCCGCCATACAGAACCCGGATCGCCTCCGCGGTCTGAGCGCCAAACAGCTTTGCCACGGCGGGACGCAGCACTGTTCCGATAACGTCATTGGCGTTCTCGACTGTCGAGGCCTTGCCCGTTCCAATAGCCCAGATCGGTTCATAGGCGACAATGATGCGAGAGGCGAAATCAGCCCCCAAGCCCGCCAAGCCCACGCTGATCTCACGGCTGACCACATCCGAGGTCTTTCCCGCCTCGTATTCCTGCAGAGTCTCTCCAACGCAGAAGATCGGCGTGATATCGAACTTTTCGGCGGCCCGGACTCTGCGGTTCACCGTTTGATCGGTTTCGCCAAACAGAGTCCGCCGCTCGGAATGCCCCAGGATCACGTAGCCGCACAGTTCCTTGACCATGGCGGGCGAGATCTCGGCAGTGAAGGCGCCCTTCTCCTCCCAATACATGTTCTGGGCGCCCAGTCCCAGGTCGCTGCCCGCCAGCAGGGCCTGCACCGCCTGAAGCGCCGTGAAGGGCGGGCATAACACCTTCTCCACGCCAGAAATCTCTCGAAGTCCGGCCGACATGGCGTACACCAGCGACCGGGCGCCTTCGACCGTCATATTCATCTTCCAGTTTGCAGCCACGACTGGCGTTCGCATGTTTAGCCTGGTCCTCTCATGGCATTGGCTTCAGGGCTCCGCTTCGACGGGCAGCCCTACTTGTCTTGAAGCGCGGCAACGCCTGGCAGTTCTTTGCCTTCGAGAAACTCCAGGGAGGCTCCGCCCCCCGTGGAGACGTGCGTCATTTGCTTGGCGAGCCCGGCCTTCTTAACTGCGCTGGCGCTGTCCCCGCCGCCAATCACGGTCGTGGCGCCGGAAGCGGCCAGCAGCTTGGCGACGGCAAAGGTGCCTTCCGCGAACTTGGGCATCTCAAAGACACCCATCGGCCCGTTCCAGACGATCAAGCGCGCGCCGGTCAAGGCCGCCTTGCAGGCCTCGATCGACTTGGGTCCAATGTCCATGATGCGCCAACCGGGTGGGACCTTGTCCACGTCGACAACCTTCATGTTCGCGTCTGCCTCGAACTTGTCGGCAACGACGGCATCCACCGGCAAGAGCAGCTTGCCGCCGGCCTTGGCCATGATGGAACGCGCAGTATCGACGGAGGCTGCTTCGACCAGGCTGTCCTGCATCGCAAATCCCTTGGCGGCCAGGAACGTATTGGCCATGCCGCCGCCAATGATGAGCCGGTCGCACTTGGCAAGCAGATTTTCGACCACCGGAATCTTATCGCTGATCTTGGCTCCGCCAAGTATGGCAATGTAGGGATGCTCGGGATTCGCCGTGGCGCGCCCCAGGTATTCGAGCTCCTGCTCCATCAGAAAGCCTGATACAGCCGGCAGAAAGCGAGCCACGCCCTCGGTCGAGGCATGGGCACGGTGTGCAGAGCCGAAGGCGTCATTCACGTACACCTCTCCCAGAGAGGCCATACCCTTGGCGAGGACTGGATCGTTCTTCTCTTCGCCTGCGTGGAAGCGGGTATTCTCCAGCATCAATACCTCGCCCGGCTTGAGAGCTTTCGCCATCTTCTCGACCTCGGGCCCGACGCAGTCCGGCGCCATCTGCACCGGCTTGCCGAGAAGTGCCGCCAGCGTCTGTGAAGCCGCTTTCAGGCTGAAGACCGGATCGGGCCCGCCCTTGGGACGGCCCAGGTGGCTCATCAGGACCAGTGAGGCGCCATGATCCAACACGTACTGAATGGTGGGCAGCGAAGCCCGGATGCGCTTGTCGTCCGTGACCTTCCCGTCCTGCATGGGCACGTTGAAATCCACGCGCATCAGCACGCGCTTGCCCGTAATGTCAATGTCCTTGACGGTTTTCTTGTTCATTCCTTATCTCCCGCCCCCAATAGTTAAGCCTTCCCCGCCTTGGATCCCGGCGGGGAAGGTGACGTGAGGCGCGCTTAGAGCGATTTTGCCATCAGGGCAGCCAGATCGGACGTTCGAACAGAGTAGCCCCATTCATTGTCGTACCAGGTAACTATCTTTGCAAAGGTGCTCTTACCCTTGCCAAGTACCTGCGTAAACGGCAGATCGACCGAAGACGAATGCGAATCACCCTTGTAATCGATGCTGACCAGCGGTTCGTCGACTGCCTGCAAAATACCCTTCAGGCGGGGCGTTTTTGCGGCATCGCGATACACCTGGCGCAACTCTTCCGTTGTGGTCTCTTTCTCGAATTCGGCGGTCAGATCGATGATGGAGACTGTCGACGTGGGCACACGCAGCGCATACCCATCGAGCCTGCCTTCCATCTCGGGCATGACCAGTTTCAGCGCCTTGGCCGCGCCCGTCGAGGTTGGGATGATGCTCATCGCGGCGGCCCGGGCCCGGCGCAGGTCGGAATGCGGCGCGTCCAGGATCTTCTGATCGTTGGTGTAGGCATGAATGGTGGTCATGAAGCCGCGCACGATCTTGAAATTGTCGTAAGCGACCTTGACCGCCGGCCCCAAGCCATTGGTCGTGCACGAGGCGTTCGAGACGACGTTGTGAATTCTTGGGATCGTATTTTTCCTCGTTCACCCCGAAGACGATTGTGATGTCTTCGCCCTGGGCGGGGGCGGAGATGATGACTTTCTTCGCCCCGCCTTTCGTGATGTGGTTGACCGCTCCCTTGACGGTCTTGCCCTTCTTGTTCACCCCGTCTTCCTTGAGAGTGAACAAGCCCGTCGAATTCGATCACGATGTCGACGCCCAGACTGCCCCAGGGAATGGCCGCGGGATCGGTCTCTTTGAATGCCTTGATCGTCTTGCCGTCGACCATGAGCGAATCGCCCTTGACTTCCACCTGGCCGCCAAAGCGGCCATAGTTCGAAGTCGTACTTGAGCAAATGCGCCATGGTGGGCAAATCGCCGACGTCATTGAAGGCCACGACCTCCAGCTCGCTGCCATGGAAGTCCCGGATGGCCTTTAGTACTTGACGGCCGATGCGCCCGAACCCATTGATACCTACCTTTACTGTCACGATAACCTCCTGTTCGAGTTCAGCATCACGCCGCCGTCCGCAACCTGCTGCGATTTCGACGGCGGCGCGAGGATATACAACTTTGTGAATTCTAACGCATATGGCGGCCGCTGGCTACTGCCGTTTGTCACCCAGCTTAATCGCTTAATGGCCCCGTACGTTCCTCGAAGATGTCCATGATCACCGCGGCCAGCTTGGATGCGTCGTGGCGCCATGGATGCTCGTTGTCGAGTAAGTCCGCAGAGTAAAGACGCGGATCGGCAGGACGCTGGCCGTCCGCACGGACCCACTGGGACGTGGGGGCCAGATCGCCTTGGTAGCTGGCATTGCACAGCACCACGTCGAAGATCTGGCCGCCCATGTGCTGTTCCAGGGCATGGACATGGTCCTGGCACGAATACGAATCCGTCTCGCCCGGCTGGGTGGCCACGTTGCAGACGTAGATCTTGACCGCCCGGCTGGCCCGAATCGCAGCCAGCACTTCGGGGACCAGGAGATTCGGCAGCAGGCTGGTGAACAGGCTGCCCGGACCCACCACGATCAACTCCGACTTCAGAATCGCCTGCAAGACCGGCGGAAATGCAGGTGGATTGTTCGGTTCAAGCCACACGCGGCGCACGCTTCCCGCCATGCCTGGAATGCTGCTTTCCCCCTCGACCCTCACCTCATTCACGAGCTGCGGAATCCGCATGTCGGCCACCAGGCGCACAGCGCGCAGCGTGGATGGCAGCACCCTCCCACTCACGGAAAGCGCCTTGCCAGACTCCGCAATGGCCTGTTCGAAACTTCCAGTGATATCGCTTAGCGCTGTGATGAAGAGGTTTCCGAATGAATGTCCGTCCAGCTCCGGCATTCCGCTGAAACGATATTGGAACAGCTGCGTGAGCAGTGCCTCATCGTTCGACAGGGCTGCCAGACAGTTCCGGATGTCGCCGGGAGGCAGAATGCCGAGGCCCTCGCGCAGGCGCCCGGACGAACCCCCGTCATCCGCGACGGTTACCACGGCGGTCAGATTGCGCGTGCGCTCCTTGAGGCCTCGCAGAAGAGTTGAGATGCCGTGGCCACCGCCTATGGCAACTACCCGCGGTCCCCGGTCAAGCCGTTGGAAGCTCGCCAGCTGGTCCAGCAGGCCCTCTCCGGGTCTCACAAATGGACGCAGTAGCGCCCGATTCAGCCTCCAAATTCCGTACGCAACGACGCCGGCGCCAAGGGCGCCGAAAATCAGCACCCTGGCCAATCGGGGCAGGAATTGCAGCGACGCATAGCTCAGCAACGCCAGGATGGCCGCATTGCTCGTATCGGTGCGGTAGAAGTCGAGCAGCAGGATCCCGGTTCCGACGCCCAGCAGCGTCACGCCCGCCAGGATCAACAGCACCCAGCGTTTGATGCCGAGTCCTGGGACAAACCAACGCACGAGCCGGGCCAATCTTCGGTCGCTGGGCTTGCCTGCCTTTTCCATCTCGGGCAGTGTAGCAGGGATACGGCTCGCAGTCAATCAGAGGGCCCCGCGGACGGCGTGAGCGCGGTCAACACGTGGTGTGCGGCGGTTCCAGGCGCAAAATCGGGCCGCAAAGTCCGGATTCCGCGGGTTGCGTCCCCGGGGCGGCGGGTGATCACCCGCAATCGGCCCGGCATCTTCCCTCAGGCGCAACCACCACGACTGCATCAAGTGCGATGGTCAAGAAATCTCCGCTGGGTGCAATACTTCCTACACTTATCTCCCCGTAACTGGCAGTATAATCGTCGCGGATGAGCGCGTTCTTCAGCCAGGTTTTCTCACTGCTGACGAGTCCGCAGGGGAATTTCATTTATGAACTGGTGCTGGCATTCTCGGTTGCCGGCGCACTTCAACCTGCTTACGTGCAATGGCGACAAAGCCGGACTCCGGCTGGCGCGGCGAACTTTGCTGGGCCTGCTTGGGGTACTCGGGGGTGTAGCCCTGCTCTTTTGCCTGGCTGCCTTTGCACTGGTGGGGCTCCTGAATCCGGCCTTGCTGCTGCCCCCGATGGATCGCGCCGTCACGGCGGTCTACCTGATTGCGGTCATCTGGCTCTGGGCCTTCCCAAGGCCCAGCCGCGAGGCGGACGCGGCAGCAGGCATGTTGGCTATGCTTGCCCTCTTTGGGCTCGGCTTGAATCTGGCAACGAGAAGAGGCGTTGGAGCGGCCCTTGATTTCAATCGAACCCTGCCTGACGGCCTATGGCAGCTGTACTCGGTGGCTTTGGTTGCCCTCGGCGCGGGGCTGCTGCTTATCAGGCGAACAGAGGGCTACATGATCGGTCTGGCCTTCATGGGCCTTGCCTTCCTGGGGCACGCAGTCCATTTGCTCGTTCCTGAGCCCGGCAGCTATTCCGGCATCCTGCGTTTGGCATACATGGCCGCATTCCCTTTGCTGCTTACGCTTTCGCAGCGCAGCCTCGCCCCCAGGATCGGTTCGGTCGTCCCAGACGCGCAGAAGCAGTCGCCGGCCGGCACAAGGCGCTATGGTACCGACGGAAAGACGGCGGCAGCATTGCTGGGCGTCGCGGCCGCTCCCGATGGGCCCACGCTGCTCCAGGCTGTGGCACGGGCCGTCTCCCACACATTGCTTGCGGACCTGGGATTCGTGGCTTCGATGAGCGAGGACAAGAGTCACATCAACATATCTTCAGGATTCGATCTCATCCGCGAGGAATTTCTTCCCGCTGCACGGGTGGACAGTTCGGCCGTGCCTCGACTCGCGAACGCATTTCAACACACCCGGCCGCTGCGTCTTTCCGCCTCGGGCACCTCGGCCGATCTGACCGCCTTGGGTGGACTTCTTGATCTGCCCAATCCCGGCGACTTATTGAGCGTCCCGATTGCCGTGCCCGGGAGTCAGACTTCGACTGGACTGATCCTGCTATCGCCGTACTCACACAGGGCGTGGACGCCGGAAGATCAAAATTTCCTGCAAAAAATGGCCGACGCATTGGCACCGATCCTCGGGCCGACGCCTGACCAGCCCCGCTCCGGCCTCGTGGATCACACCGCGGACGAGGCACTCGCGGGCGCGAGCAGCCGCATCGCGGATTTGGAGGGCCGCAACCAGGAGCTAGCCAGGCAGCTGGAACTCGTGGCCCTTGGCGGGGAACCTGCCGCCCCGGAGTCAATTGGAACGGCCGATCCCCAGTCCGAAGCAGTCATTGAGGGCCTGCGGAATGAGCTGGAAGCGGCACGCCGGGAGCGCAAGCTTTCCGAGTCACACTTGGAAGGCCAAGTCAACGACTCACTCCGTGATCTGGCGCACCTGCAAAACCAGCTGGCTGAGGCGAACCAGAAGGCCTTGGATCTCGAAAGGACCATGAGCGCCGCGCATCCTAGAAAGGAACAGGCCGAGACCCTTGCTTCCCTTTCGCAGGAGCTGCGCCAGCCCATGTCGTCCATCACAGGGTATACCGACCTTCTGCTTGGCGAATCTGTGGGCATCCTGGGTGCCCTGCAAAGGAAGTTCATAGAACGCATCAAAGCCTCCACAGAGCGCATGGGCGGCCTCATCGACGACATGATCCAGCTGAACACGCTCGAAGTGGGGCTTGCCGATCTGAAGCCCGAGGCGATGGATCTCAATCTCATCCTGGATAACGCGCTGGCCTATACGAGCAGCCAGGTACGCGAAAAGAAGATCTCCATCCACCTTGACCTGCCGAAACGGGCGCCGGCGGTGAACGCAGACCGGGATGCCCTCCAGCAGATCCTCATCCACCTGCTGCAAAACGCCGGGGCGGCCACGCCGATGGACGGCAGTATCACTATCAAGGTGCAGCCGACGGCAGATGACGGGCAGCAATTCATTATGGTGCAGGTCACTGACAGCGGCGGTGGAATCCCGGCTGAAGACCTGCCGCGCGTCTTCACGAGACTGTACCGGGCCGATAACGTCCTCATCGAGGGTGTCGGCGACACCGGCGTGGGACTTTCGATCGCCAAGACTTTGACGGAGGCACAGCACGGTCGCATTTGGGTCGAGAGTGAGCCGGGAACGGGGGCTACCTTCAACGTTCTGCTCCCGGCTGTGGCCAAATCTCTCGACTGGCGACCCAGCATGGAGGCCGGCTGATGCTGGCGCTTCGGCGGGCCGCCACCATACTCGCCTACGCATTCGTGCCGGTCTTGCTCGTGCTCGGAAGCTTCGCCCTTTCTCTCACAGAAGCGCCGCCACCCAACCATCCCAAACATTCAGCCTACAACCCCCATCTCGACCGCCTCAGCCATTCAGCCTGGAACCCCCATCTTGACAGTCTCAGCCCGCGCACTTACAACGTCGCCAAGTCCTCCCATGGCGACGGCATCGAGGACGGCGGCCGCAACGGCGACCGCCAGCCGCACCCCGACGGCCGCCTCGACACACACTCCGGTGCCCCCGACCAATTCTGAGACGGCCTCTCCAACAGCGGCCGGATCTGCAACCACAACCGTGGAGCCCGCGCTCTTGACCATGGCGACACCATTCTGCGGTCCTTTGCCAGGTTGGATTCCCGCCTATGTCGTTAGGCGCGGCGACACGCTGTTTCGAATCGCGTTGCGGTTTGGCACCACGATCCTGGATTTGCAGCGAGGGAACTGCAAATCCACGTCGGTCGTCTACGCCGGCGAGCGGTTGTGGGTCCCCGGTCCCGCTGCATTTCGTTGGGGCATTCCTGGTGACCCCAACCGTCCGCGGCCGTGGGGGTATTGGTCGAAGCCTGTGCCGCCGCCTTTTGTAGAAAAAGCCCCTCGTTATCCCTAGGCACATCATTGCGAAAAGACCACCCCCCCTGCCGCCGGGCGGCGCCTTGGCGTTTTCAAGCGCGACGTGCCTTCGTACTTCCGCTTGTTGTCCTTCTCGCCGCGGGGGCCTGCGCAGCACCGGGAACCGGGCCGTCTGCCGCGGGGGGCTACGGCGGGCTGATTCTCGTGACCTCCGCGCCCAATGCTTCTCCGACGCCGACTCCGTTTCAGCCGCCGCGTGTCTGGGCAGGCGGCGCCGCCTTCTCTGTACTTCATCCAGGTGCCGACGCTGGAGCCATTCTTTGCAGCCGGAACGCCGTCGGTCGGAACTCTGCCGACGGTCGACTTGAATTCACTTTTCCCGACCGCCGCGGCCCCGCCGGTGGCATCCGGCGACGCCGAAGCTCCCCCGCCCTTCCCCCAATTGTCAGCAGACGACAGCTTGAGTTTCATGCTGATCGGATCCGACAAAAGACCCGGCGGCACGTTCCGCACGGACACGATGCTATTGGTCGTGCTGTGGCCAAAGCAGGGCCAGGTCTCGATGATTTCCATCCCGCGGGACTTGTGGACATACATCCCTGGGGAGGGCATGCAGCGAATTAACACGGCCTATCAGAGCGGCGTAATTGACGGCTACGCCGGCGGCGGGCCCGGGCTTCTGAGAGATACGGTTGCCTACAATCTTGGAATTCGGGTCGATCATACGGCCATGGTTGAATTTGACGGATTCCGCCGCATAGTGGACACGTTGGGTGGAGTAGATGTGCCCGTCGCGTGCCCCTACACGGACTGGCGCCTGACCGACCCAAACGCCGACCCCAACGTGGAGGCCAATTGGGCGCTGTACACCGTGCAACCCGGCATCGTGCACATGGATGGAGATCTGGCCCTCTGGTACGCCCGCTCGCGGCTCGAATCCAGCGATTTTGACCGCGGCCGGCGTCAGCAAGACGTTCTCCGGGCGATCTTCGGAAAGGCCGTCCGCACCGACAACCTGGTCCGCATCCCCCAGCTTTATGCCGACTTCTCCAGCGCCATCACGACGGATCTCGGATTGACGGACATTCTAAGTCTTGCCGGGTATGCACCCAGGCTCAGCAATGCGAGCATCCGCTCCTACTACATCCGCCCGCCCTATGTAAGCGAGTGGACAACGCCCGCCGGCGCCGACGTGCTGCTGCCGGTTCAGGATCAACTCGAGCCGCTGTTGATGCAGGCGACGTCACTTTCGGACACGGCGGTCCACAGACAGGGAGTTTCTGTCGATGTCCAAAATGGCACCTCGGCCAGCGGCATTGATGGGCTGGCTGCCGACCGACTGAACTACGCCGGCTTTTTCGCCCACATTTCAGCTGCCGATTCGCACAATTATCAGACTTCGGTGCTGGTGGATACCACAGATTCGCAAGACCCCGCAACCCGCGCAGCGCTTCTTAGCGTTTTGGGTCTGGACGGCGCAACCGTCGTGAGCAAACCTAATCCTGCCGCATCCGCACCCTATAGCGTGATTCTGGGCAACGACTTTCAAGCGTGCTTTCGACCCGAAGACTTGCAGCACTAGTTGACAACAGCCCGTAGTTTCGTTAGACTATACGCAATGGAGATACACGAACTATGACGCCGACGTTGCAGACGCCGGATGGTCCAGTAGCATGCCAACAAAGTCATCAGGCCCAATCACCCCGCATACCCCGTTGGTGCCGGCCATAAAGGCTTGGGAGTCGTTCCTGTATGATCAGGGTCGCTCGCCCAACACCGTGAAAGCGTTCCTTTCAGATGTGGGTCTGCTCTCCCGGTATTTGCCCTCAGATCGCACGATCAGTGCGGTCACCACGGCTGAGTTGAACCGGTTCTTCCATTGGATGGAGTCCGAGCGGGATGTGCCATGCAGCCCCAAGACCCTGTCCCGGCGAATCACTTCCACCAAGGCATTTTTCCGTTGGCTTGGCAAGTATGGTGTGCTGACCATAGATCCCGCGGAAAAGGTGCTTCAGCGATCAGCCGTGAGTCCACTGCCACAGGTGCTGAGTGATGCGGAGTTTCAGTCGGTGCTGGCCGCGGCGGACCGCCACCGGCGTGACAAGAAGCCCGACGCCCGCCCGTACGTCCTCCTGGGACTGTTGCTTTCCACAGGCATAAAGAAGAGCGAATGCCTGGGGATTCACATCAATCATGTTGATCTGGAAGACCGCTCCGGTCCTTTGGTATTCATCCGGTATGCAAGTCCGGCGAACCGATACAAGGAACGCAAACTGGAGTTGCCGGAAGATTGGCTCGCCGCCTACACAGAGTACTTGGAGCAGTATCGTCCCGTGGACCAGTTGTTTCCTTGGTCTCCGAGGCGCCTGGAGTACTTGCTTGAAGACACCGGCGAAGAAGCTGGCCTCAAGAAACACCTGTCGTTTGACATGTGTCGCTGGACGTGCGCTCTACGCGATTTTCAGGCAGGCTGGGATCCGGACAAAGTGCGGCAAAAGATGGGCATCTCGAAGATCCAATGGCGTGAAATTCACCAGAAGCTTCGACGGTTGGCGGACGCCGCCTAGCTCAAGCTCGCTGTACTCCCCCTCGACAATCTCATACTGCGTGATCGAGTCTTGAGACCTCGAGACTGATCGCGTGCTGACTCCCATCGTGGAGTCGGTATCGGCTCGAAGGCCGGAAACCCGGAATCCACACGATAGTGTCCCCGTCGCACAAGACCGGCCAGCGAGCGCGAGCCCGAGCCGGCAATTTCGCGTTCACAAACAGATCGGACAGCTTCTGGGAGTGACCGCCCAATCCGACAGGCTCAAAGCGGTCGCCCCGCCGGCGCACGCGCAATTGCAGTCGCGCAGGCAGGCGCTCGGCGTCCAGCCGCACGCGAAACAGGTTTGTTTCTTCCCGGGAGCTTTGTTTCCCGGAGGGTCCCAGACCAGCGCGCTCTGAAGTGAGCTGCCAGCCGGCGGCAAGCCCCACGCGTCCGGGCACATCAATCTCGAGGGTGTCTTCCTGGGGCGGCATCTGCGGCCATCCGGCGGACGGCAGAGCCCGGTCCCCGCGGGCCACGTACACGACCTCTGCCTCGCGGACCATGACCATCCCGCCCGCCAGCTCTTGGCGGCGGGACTTGAAGGCAACGAAGCTTGCCGCGCGCTCCAAGAGTGCGCGCGGCGTCTCCTGGTCGGGCGCCAGGTGCTGCACAGCCAGCCGAATGAGGTGTTTGCGTTCTGTAGCCGAGGCCGCGGCCAGGTGGTCCGCCTTTAGCGCCACGTAATCCGGCGTCTCGGCCATGAGGGCGCGGCCCCACAGGCCACCAACGTGCTCATCGAGTAGCGCGCGATCGGATGCCAGGCTATCCGCCGTCCGCCACAAGGCCTCGCGAACCCGCGGATTGTAGCCCTCGAGTACCGAGAGCAAGTCGTGACGCACGCGATTACGGAAGTAGTCCATCAACTCGTTGCTCGAGTCATACATGGCAGCCAGATCGTGCTCCACACAATAGGCAACCGTGGACTGTCTCCATTCGCCGAGTAGCGGCCGCACAACGGGAATAGTCGGGTCAAACGTGGGCAGGACAGTTCGATGCGCCATCCCAGTGAGACCGCGCAGGCCGGCTCCCCGAATCAAATGCATCAGCAACGTCTCAACCTGATCATCGGCAGTGTGACCGACGGCCACGGCCTGGGCACCGCGCGGCACGCGCCTCGGAAAAAAGGAACGCGTAGCGACGCTCGCGTGCCGCCTGTTCAACAGAAATGCCCCGCTGGTGGGCGTCTGCCCGGATGTCTGCGCCACCAAGCACAAATGGCAGTGCCAGGCGTGCGGCCGCCGCCTCAACGGCGCGGGCCTCCTGCTCCGCCTCGGGTCGCAACCTGTGATTGAAGTGAGCGACCACGATGGAGTATCCGAGTGCGTGAAGCACGTGCATCAGGCACAGGCTGTCCGGCCCGCCTGAGACCCCTACGACGATAGGTCCGCTGGAATTGAGCTGACAGCGTTCCAGCAGAACGGCTGGAAGCTCTTCGAGAAGGGTTGACACTTTGCTTGTCCGGCCCGCCTGGTCCTCAGGCCACATCGCGCAAACCGCTACGTCTCATACAGCTCAACGAGCACACCCCCGCTGGCCTCCGGATGTACAAATGCATACCGTTGACCATCCGCACCCAGTTGGGGCACGTCGTGGATCAAGCGGATGCCGCCGGCCTTGAGGCGCGTCAGCATGGCCTCAATGTCCTCGACTTCAAGACATACGTGATGCATTCCGGGCCCGCGCTTGGCGAGGTACCGGGCGATTCCTGAGTCGGTCTTGGTCGGAAGCACCAGTTCCACCTGTGATTCCCCCGCGGGAAGGAAGGCCACCTTTGAACCTTCAGCCGGCACGTCTTGCACCTCGCGCACTTCCATGCCAAGCGCGTCGCGCCAGAATGCCAGCGACTCTTCCAGGTTCGAAACGACCACCGCGACATGATGGACGGACTTTACCGATGTCATGCTCTCTCCAACAGTCTTGGGAAATCACGCCGAGGGCATCCGCTCCAGCAGGTCAATATATGCGGTCTCCAGCAGATCACCCGCCTTGATACCCAGCGCGGTTATTAGGTCACGGGCTATGGCCTGGCCGTGCTCTTCAGACTCGCCCGGGTTGAGCACGACCTCGAGCTCCATGAAATGGCCCAGGTCCTGGACGTCGTCCAAATGCACGCGGGTCTGGCCGACCATGTAGAGGCGCCGCACTTTCCGCACCGTCCCGCGCACGCCCAGGGCCAGGCTGAGCAGGGACTTGAGCTTCGCGGGCTCGCGGGTTTCGCTGACATGGTATTCTGACCGTTTGGGCCCTTCTTGATCCGGCCGCTCGTAGTAGATGAGCTGGGCGGCGCCAGCGCCGAATTCTCGCAACTTCAGGCGTCCTTTGGGCGTGAAAAAAAAAGTATCTGTCTGGTTGATCGTCTGCGCCGGCAAATCGCTAAGTTGTTCCGCACGGGCCTTCAACGCATCGAACTGCGGGGCGCGCGCCTTGATTTCGATGTTTGTCGGCACTTCATGCCTCCGGGAATGGACCTCTTGCGCTTCGCGGAGCGCCGAAGCCATCGAGAACGCAGGACGCGCTACCGGGTTCGCAGCGGATCGACTCGCGCCACGTTGCGCCCTGAATTGCCAATCTACTCGGAAACAAGTCGCACATAGTCAGGCTGCGCGCGGCCAAAGAAGCCGCGGATCAGGTGATACATGGCGAACAGCTCGAGGGAAAACGGCAGGTATCCTCCGTAGCCCAGGAGAGGCATCTCAAAAACGTGAACCCAATCACCCCAGGGGATGTGATACACCCACTTCGGATAGGAATGGAAGTTCCACATCTCCCAGAAGAAAGCAGTGAGCAGGACTCCGAGCCAGAGCGCCAACACGGGCCGCCAATCCCCACGGCGGGTCCAATCGGCAAGCGAGCGATTGCCCAACCAGACGTTGACCGGCTCAAAGATGAAGTAGAGGAAAATCCAGGCAAAGGGGAAGAACATGGCTGGCCACAGCATTGTCAGCGCCAGCATGGCCCAACCCGCACCGAAGAAGGCCAGGGTGGTTCGTCGATCGACCCCGATTCGAGGGCCTTGCCCGATCTTCCGCAGGAATCCGAAGCTTGCGACGAGCTCTGCACTCCCAAAGACCGCGGGCACGACGGTGCTGAAACTCAACGTTGTAAAAAATGCGTATCGCAGGGGCGTGAAGTTCGCGGCTCCCAGATAGATCCAGTTTTGCGTGCGCAGATTGATGGCCTCGAACATCCACCAGATCGGGGCCGAGATCATGAATAGTCCGACGTACGCGCGACCGCTGCGGGTCAGCAACGACGTACCCGTCCGCGACCGGACTGCGCCATCCACCGCCAGGCAGTATCCGAGCCACATTGGGAAAAAAGCCCAATCTGTTCGAAGGCCGGGCAATGTCCAGTTCAGGATCCAACCGACGAGGGCCAGGATGGCGCCAAGCCACCCGTACCAGGGAAACCCTGACGATTCCTGCGGGATTTCTTTCGCGTTGACGCTGGTAGCCACCGGCCTAGTTTACACTAAAGAACCCAAGCGCCCGCCACAGTCTTCGCATGATGTCATGGCCCACGTCCGGATTGAGGAACTGGTTGGGGCACGAGCCCGGAATGACCACGATTCCGTTCTCGGCGCACATTTCGACCGCGCGCGGCGAAACGCTGGACATGCTGGCCACTAGACCAGGTTTGGTACCCATCATGCAATGCATCCACACGTGGCCGACGCCCAGGTCAGCGCACTCCTGCACAACTTGCTCGGTCACTTTCGGATTTGCCAGGATGAACACTCCATCGGGTTTCGCCGGCAGAGATTTCAGGTCGGGGTAGCACGGGTCACCGTCGAAGGCATTGATGCGCGGGTTGACGGCATAAACGGTGTAGCCCGCCGCCTTGAACTTCCGATAGTTCGCGTTGCAGCCCGTATCGCGACGATCGGAAACGCCAACGACAGCGATCTTCTTCAGGGCAAGAAACTCCTTTACGCGTAAATCAAGTTCGGACATATGTTTCCTTTCATGATAGCCGGCTGAGGTCCACAGCCGGAAATGCGGTTCCCTGGCAATGGCATACGGACGAGCACCGGAAGCGTCGCCGAGGCCTTGTCCCTTCCTACGTCTTTCTTGCAAACCGGAAGATGAGGATCAAGCCCGCGGCCACCAGCACCGCGGGCCAAAGCAAACCCAGGGCGCCCGGGAACGCGGCCCCGATCAATCCGCCGAGCGCGAGCAACACGACTCCTGGTACATACGCCCACTTCATGTTTGCCAGCACGGCCACAAGCAGAAAGGTCACCCCGATTCCGGCCAACAAAATGCTGCCATTATCGAGCATGCCAAATCGGGTCGTAAGCACCGCGACGAATCCCAACGTGATCAGAACCCCACCCGGTATGATCGCCCACCAGCGTTCGCGGCCGCTCAAGTACACGGCGAAGAATCCAAAACCGAGGGCGGCCAGAAAGAACATGCCGTGCAAATTACCGAGCACAGCTGGCGGCAGGCTTTCAGCCGCCAGGCCCAGTAGCGCAAACCCGGGAATCGCCGCCCACCAGTCGGTCCGGCTATCTGTTGCAAAACGATAAAGAAAATAGGCTGCCACCACGAGAAAGGCCGCCCCCCAGAAAACCTCGACGCCCCCGGGAAGGACTCCGGCCCGTTCGAGCAGCAGCAAGCCGCCCAGCAGGACAAGGGCTGCGCCAATCCCAATACGCCAATCAAATCTCTTCATGTTGTCTCCTAGATCACACGTACCGAGGTGACACCACCATCAATCGTGACGTCTGCGCGGTGTGGCGACGAGTCGTAGTTGGCCGACTGATAGACGTCCATGTCGCGGCCGAGGAAAGCGGCTCTCATTGACGTTCAGCGAGCCGATGCTTTTGGCTCGCAGCCGGAGCGCGACGCCATCCGGCACGCGCACTTCGATGCTGGCTGCTCCCGCCTCTATGTCAACCAGGGTATTGTCGACATGGGCGGGCAGCGTCAAATTCAGGTTGCTTGCTCCGCCCTCAAAAGAGAAGCGCGTTACATGGACTTCCGAGAAGTCCAGATCCAGTCGACTCGCTCCCGCATGAACGGAGACGGCCGTTGGAATGGTCGACGCCAACTGATACTCCCAGGCGCCACTCTCTGGCCCGATGAAGGGAACGAAACTTGGCCCCGCCTCGATCCTGACATCCAGGCGATCACCCGCGTGCTGGACGGTTTGCTTCATCCCTGCGGCCTGCGTGCCCGTCAGGAAATCGCCTTCACGGGCTCCGCCACGAATATCAAGCCGCCCCATCCCGGCATCGATCCGCAGGCTGGCTTCCTTGGCCCCGTCCATCCGGATGGAGAAGCTCTCCGCGGCTCCCGCGCCCGGACGCGAGGTGCCGCTCCCCAGGAGAATCCAGATGCCTGCCGCGATCACGACAAATGGCCAGAACCAGCCCAAGATGTCGCCGTTCAAGACGCCCGCTTCCCGGAGCCAGAACAGGATGCCGAGGATCACGAGCAGGCCTCCCCAAAATACCTCACCGCGTCGCATCTCGGCCTCCATCTGATCCCCGCGAGCGCAGCAGACCCCGGCCCATGACGTACAAGCCGAGCAAGATGAGGAGCACCGCGGGCCCATAGCTGCCCATGATGTTCAGGCGCTGGAACAGAGCCGCAAAGATCAGGAACAATACCGCGCTGATCACCACGAGATTGATGCCGTGACCGAGATTGTGCCGGGTGTCTTCCCCGAGCAGCGCGGTCAAGACCGTGCCCACACCGACGAATCCCGGGATCAACGTCCAGAGAAACGACCACGATTCCCAATCATTCGTTTGTTGCTGATAGTACAAGATCGCGCCGATCCCAGCCACGATGCAGGCGGGGATCGACATCGCCGGCGCGCCCGTGATCAGGCCAATCAGAAGGATCACCGCGCCGGTGCCCACTACATAGAAGGGCCACTGGAACTGGATTTCGGTCCAGGCTCTTAGGGCGGGAACTTGCCGGACTGCGAAAAACCACACTCCCAATAGGACAAGCAAGAGGCCTAGCCCGAGTTGACTTCGGTTCTGTCTGGTCATTACATCCTCCTGATTTGCTACCCGTGCGCAGTGTATATCAGATTCAGGCTTTCGCCAAGCCCATGCAGTTCTACGTATACGAGCCGGCGAAGTTGCACACCTTTCCCGGTTTCCGAGTGCATTAGAAGCGGGCAGTATAATTCCGCGATTACCGGGAGGATCCAATATGCAAGTACCGACATTCGACGGCTGGACGTGCCCCCTGCCCTTGCAGAACTATCCCACGATCGTGATGGGCCACGGCGCCGGCGGAAAGATGATGAACGATTTGATCCATCACCTCTTCGCTGCCGAGTTCCACGGCCCGCTGCTTGCACAGATGGCGGATGCGGCTTGCATCGATCTCGACGGCTGTCGCGTGGCGTTCACAACAGATTCCTTCGTGGTCAGCCCGTTGTTTTTTCCCGGGGGCAGCATCGGAGAACTGGCGGTGAATGGCACGATCAACGACCTTGCCATGACCGGTGCGAAGCCGCTGTACCTGTCGGCGGGCTTCATTCTCGAGGAGGGTCTCCCCATGGAAACCCTCGGTCGAATCTCCGCCTCCATGGCACGCGCCTGCAAAGAAGCCAACGTGCAAATTGCGACGGGCGATACGAAGGTTGTCAACCGGGGACACGGAGACGGGGTCTTCATCAACACGTCAGGCATTGGCCTGATTCCGGTGGGGGTGAACATCGGCTCCTGACCGGGCCAAACCCGGCGATGTGGTTATCGTCAGCGGCACACTCGGCGACCACGGCATCGCCATCATGTCCGTCCGGGAGGGTCTGGATTTTCAGACTGAACTGCTCAGCGACACTGCCCCTCTGGCCGGCCTCGTCGAGGCCATGCTGGCTAAGGCCCCGGATATCCACTGTCTGCGAGACGCCACCCGTGGCGGTCTGGCCGCGGTCCTAAATGAGCTCGCACAGTCTTCAGGTCAAGGCATCCTGTTTGACGAAACCAAGGTGCCGGTACGCGAACAGGTCGCCGCCGCTTGCGAAATGCTCGGGCTCGACCCGCTTTTTGTCGCCAATGAGGGCAAGCTTGTGGCGATTGTTCCCGAGAACCAGGCGGACAAGTGCCTCGACGCCATGCGCAGCCACCCCTACGGCCGCGACGCCACGATCATCGGCCAGGTCGTCAAAGATCATCCCGAAATGGTTGTTGCCAGCACGTCCATTGGCGGCACACGCGTGGTTGACCTGCCAACCGGGGAATTGCTGCCAAGAATCTGCTAAACAGCGACGGGAAAATACATGGCGACGCAGCCGCCGCCTGAACAACGCTGCTACTCCCTACGTGGGCGAGGGGATGCTGGAATTAGCGCTCTCGACCACACAATTTCGGGAGCGCGAGCCATTCTCCGGACTTTTGGGGGTGGAGTGCCGGAATCAGTCTCCCACGTTGGATCAGGCGAGCCACCGTTCGATTGCTGAGCTCCTTACCCCATCCGAATAGTTTGGTCACGTCGGTTAGCTGTGCCGCGCCGACCGAATCAAAATACAGTTCCAGCAATCTCTCGCGCGCGGTTGACTCGCTTATCACGCGGGCCCGCTCCGGCAGGCCGGGGAAGTGCCGCGACACGATCTCGTACACAAACGCATACTTCCAGGCGCCGGCCTCCGCAACCCCGATCGGCAAAATCTTGAAATCCTTTTGGAGATCCTCCAGGGCCCGATTCCAGGCAGATTCCTTTGCGCCGGCCATGCGGCCTGCTTTGCGAAGGGAGATGGAATCCAGCGGGCCGCTTGTCAGCAACGCCTCATAGATATTCTTGGCGGCCAGCGTCAGGTGTCCCTGTTCGTAGGCCACCAAGTGATCCTCTTCGGGAGAGCCATAGTTTTCCGAGAGCGCGTAGAAAAAGGGCGCGACCTCCAGCGAGATCATGGTCGCCTTCCGCCGAAGCACCTTGGCGTAGTACCACCTCCGCTTGGGCAGCGCATCGTCCTTCCAGCCCCACGTGACATGGCCGGGATCGTCGTGTTTGTCTGGCACAGGCCGGTCGCCGGCCACAGCCATCCACAAGCTCGGCAGATCGATTCCCTTGATCGGCCAGAAGAAAACGAAGCCGCGTTGGTTCACGAATTGGAGGGCTTGGGAAGGCGTAGACACAGGTCGGGCGGACCCAAGGTGAAACGTCCGACGGCGATACTCTGTAAGGACGGGAAGTCGTACGGCGCGCATGCTTAGAATCTCATAAGTCCTGGATCCGGTGCTCTTCAGAGAGCGTGCGGAATTCTATTCTATGCAGGCCGTATTGGCAAAGAGACGTATAATCTCGCCGGAGCCCAAATGTCAGCGGACGTCCGGACGTTGACACGCCTTGTTAACAGCGAAGTGATCGAAGCGATGGGCTTGCCGGTCGACAGTTGGACCGCCACGCGCTTGCAGCGGCGGCCTCGTGACCACCAACGTCTGGCTCTGATGATCCAGATCATGCACCAGATGATGGGCAAGAGACTGAAGATAGAGCCGCACGTCTCGTTCGGACCTGCAATTTCTCCCCATGATGAGTCCAGGAGCGCCTGCAATCTCCAGACCATCGTCAACTCCGCCGAGCACCTGTTGGAATCCCATTTGGCATGGCAAATCTGAACGCGGACATTAGGGTTTTCGAGGACCTCGAGCAACTGAGCCGCGCCGCGGCGGCAGCATTCGTCGAGGCCTACGGGAATGCCGCCGCGGGGGACGGCAGCTTCAGGGTTGCCTTGAGCGGCGGCGGCACACCTGCAAAGCTCTACGACCTCTTGACCCGCGCACCCTATCGACAGCAGGTCAATTGGGGCCAGGTTCAGGTATTTTGGGGCGACGAGCGCTGCGTCCCAGCGGACGACCCGGAAAACAACTATAGGCAGGCATACGATAGCTTCCTGGGCCGCGTGCAAATCCCCGCACAGAATATCCATCGCGTGCGCTCGGAACTTCAGCCCGAGCTTGCCGCTGCCGATTACGCAGCCATCCTAAAACAGCACGCCGCGCCGCCCTTCGACTGGCCGCGTTTCGATTTGGTGTTGCTCGGCATGGGCGACGACGGGCACACCGCCTCGCTCTTTCCCGGATCGCCGGTGGAAGCCTCTCAGGCCGTCCTGGCAGTCGAGGGCCACTATCAAGATCGCCCGGCGTGGCGCGTCACCCTCACACCTTTGGTTATCAACGCGGCGGAGAAAGTCATGTTTCTCGTTAGCGGCGGCGCCAAGGCGAGCACGCTGGCGAGTGTCCTTTACGGGGAGCACCGACCGGCGTCTCTTCCCGCCCAACGCATCCACCCCACCGATGGAAGCCTTATCTGGATGCTTGATCGCGCCGCTGCGGCAGCGCTTCCTGCGACATTAGGCAAGGAGTAGAGATGGAATTGGCGATGATTGGTTTGGGCAAGATGGGCTTGAATATGACGACGCGCTTGGTCCGCGGCGGGCACAGGGTGATTGGCCACGCCACGCGCGCCGAGTCCATCGACGCCGCCGTGAAGAACGGGGCCGAAGGCGCCAACACGCTCGACGAACTGGCAGCCAAATTGAAGTCGCCGCGCATCGTCTGGCTGATGGTGCCCTCCGGCGATGTCACGGAGAAAGTCGCCGAGCAGGTCTCGGATGTTCTCAGGCCCGGTGACACCGTGGTGGACGGCGGCAACTCCAACTACAAGGACACGATTCGGCATGCCGCCATGTTCGAGTCCAAAGGCATCGACTTCGTTGACTGTGGCACGAGCGGCGGGATTTGGGGATTGGATGAAGGATATAGCCTGATGATAGGCGGCAAGGCGGCCGTGGTCGAAAGACTGCGCCCGATCTTCGAGACGCTTGCGCCTGGTAAAGACCTGGGCTGGGGATATGTGGGTGGCCACGGCGCAGGTCATTTTGTCAAAATGGTCCATAACGGCATCGAGTACGGCATGATGGAAGCGCTGGCCGAGGGCCTGAACATCATGCGCGCCAAAAAGGAGTTCGATCTTGATTTGGCCGGGATTTCCGAGATATGGCGCTATGGGAGCGTGGTCCGATCCTGGCTGCTTGACCTGACTGCCCGGGCGCTGAAGGAAGATCCAAGCCTTGCGGATATCGAGCCGTGGGTGTTTGATTCCGGTGAAGGGCGCTGGACAGCGATCGAAGCCATCAACGACGGCGTCCCTGCTCCGGTAATCACGCTGGCGCTGCAAATGCGATTTGCCAGCCGCGACCGCGAGAACTTTGCCGCACGCGCTCTGGCCGCCATGCGCAACCAATTCGGGGGACACGCGGTCAAGAAGATCGACGGCGCAAAATAGAATGTGATGACGCCACAGCCCGTGACAGGCGCGCCCGTACTGCCTTAGCGGGACAGGCACGACTTGTGCATCGGGCACAACCGGGCCTCTCCATCGACCAGGAGCATTGACCACATGAGCTCTGACATTACGACCACCATCGTGATCTTTGGCGCATCGGGCGACCTGACGCAGCGCAAGCTGATCCCCTCGCTCTTCAATCTCTTTCGAAAGGGGCGCATGCCGGCGAATTTCGCCATCGTGGGCCACAGCAAGACACCCTTCACTGATGAGGCGTTCCGGGCGCATCTTGCCGCCGGACTGAAGGAATATGCAGGTTTCAAGTACACGGACGACGAATGGCGCTCATTTGCCCCCCACATCTCGTATCATGAGGGCCACTATGACGTGATCGCAGATTTTCAGAATCTGGACGCAGTTTTGCGTGAAAGCGATCACGGAACCGGCAACCGCCTGTACTACATGGCTACCCCGCCCGGGATCTTCACCAGCATCATCGACCTGCTGGGGCAGACGAACCAGCTGGAGGAGCAGGGCGGCTGGCGCCGGGTGGTCATCGAAAAACCGTTTGGGATTGACCTGGCCTCTGCGCTGAATCTGAATCAACGCGTGCACCAGACCCTGCACGAGAACCAGATCTACCGCATCGATCACTATCTCGGAAAAGAGACCGTGCAGAATATCCTGGTGACGCGCTTCGCCAACACGATCTTTGAGCCGCTGTGGAATCGGAATTACATCGATCACGTCCAGATCACAGTGGCCGAAGTCGAGGGCGTCGGTCATAGGGGCGGCTACTACGACACGGTCGGCGTCCTCCGCGACATGTTCCAAAATCACTTGCTGCAATTGCTTTCGCTGGTTGCCATGGAACCACCTACCTCTTTCAGCGCGGATGCGCTGCGCAATGAAAAGGTCAAGGTGCTCAGTGCGGTCCAGCCGCTGGCTGAAGAGGACATGGCCTCCAAGACCGTCCGCGGTCAATACGACGGATACCTGCAAGAGGACGGCATAAACTCGGATTCCACGACCGCCACTTTTGGCGCCGTGCGCCTTCAAATCGACAACTGGCGCTGGCAAGGGGTTCCCTTCTACTTGCGCTCGGGCAAATGCCTGGAGAAGAAACTATCCCACATTGCCATTGAATTCAAGCAGCCGCCGCAGATGCTGTTTCCCCGTTCCGGCGGCAACATGGCGCCCAATATCTTGCGATTGTTCCTCCAGCCTGACGAGGGAATTCACTGGCGCTTCGAGGCCAAGGTCCCCGATACGGTGGCGGACACCCGGGACGTTGACATGGAGTTCCACTACGCCGAGGCATTTCCCGGTATGACTATTCCGGAATCATACGAGCGCCTCCTGCTGGAAGCCATGGCCGGCGACGCATCCCTGTTCACGCGGGCGGACGAGGTCGAGGCCGCCTGGGGGCTGATAGATCCCATCACCCAGAGCTGGGCGATGGAGCAGCTCCCCAAACTCGGCCTCTACGAGCCAGGAACCTGGGGCCCACCGGAGTCCGATGCCCTGATGGCCCGCGACGGTCGGCGCTGGATTGAGGGCCCTCCCCACTGAGCCCTTAGCGGGGGAGCATGTCGGCGCACGAGCCAGGCAAGTCGGCTGCCGTGGCGCTCGAAACACCGGCCCAGGCACGTTCCGGGAAATTCGGCCATTCCTTCCAATGCATTCGTAACTTGCCGTGCCGATCTGCACGGTCATATAACGGCACCGGAAGGCTTGGAATCGCGCCTGGCGAGGCCCACGGCACGCGTCCTTTGGCTCGCCCAAGTGTTTATGCGGGCAGGCGGCCGCGCGCCCCCCACAACGGTCCGCCGCGGGGGACATGGATCCGCCGCGACCAAAGGTGCTGGCGTGCGTATGTTGGTTTGTGCCCAGTCAGGATCGACGCCTATCTACCAAGTCCGCAAGTTGCGCTGGCCAGGGTCTGGGCTGCGGAGCGGACTGTCGCCCCGCCAGATTGACCCCTGGTTGCCATCAGTAGGCACGTGCACGGGAGGAAGAATGCCATGAAAAGCCAGAAGATTGCCATGCTGCTGCTCCTTGCACTTGCGCTGGAGGCCTGCACCCCCGGCGCGGGCGCACAGCCCACGCCATCTGCCATCCCCACAGTGGTGGCCCCGTCCATGGTGGTGGCGGAAGGGCGAGTGGAACCAATCCGGTTCGCGCAGCTTGCCCTGAACTCCAGCGGCTTGGTCAGCGAGGTCCTGCTCAAGGAAGGCGACTCGGTGCAGGCGGGCCAGGTCATTGCCCGTCTCGAAAACAGCCAGGTCAAGACTTTGGAGACCGCCCAGGCGGACGCCCTCAAGACTCTGACTTCTGCGTACGAAGCTGTCCGTGATGCGCAATATGACCTGGATATTTTCAGCGTGCCGTCTTATTTCGCCGGGATGACACCCACAGAAGCGGTGGATTCTACGACGGTGGCGCTCAACGACGCTCGCGATGCGTTTGAGCCCTACAAGTATTTGGACGAAAAACAGCTCCAGTTGACCGATGCCGAGAAAGACAATCCGGTCTTGAGGAGCACGCCAAAACGCCTCAAGAAAGAGCTCGATGATGCGTGGGAGAGATACCGGCGGGCGGTCCTGTGGCTGGAGAAGGACTCCACGCTGGAAAACGCCAAGTCCGAGCTTGCACAGGCCAAGACGGACTATGACAGCCTCCACGACGCCTCTTTCTCGGAAGACACGGCGGGAATCCGCGCTGCGCTGGCCAGCGCGGAACTGCGCTCGCCTTTCGCCGGCACGATCACGAATCTCGACCTCAAGGTCGGTGAGTTTGCAGCCTCCGGCACGCCCGTCGTGACGATCGCCGATCTTTCGAATTGGGTTGTTAAGACGACGGACCTGACGGAGATCGACGTCGTCAACATAACCGAAGGTCAGCCGGTGACGCTTAGTCTGGACGCCATGCCGGAGGTCTCGCTGGAGGGACACGTCCTTTCGATTGCTCAGAACTACGCAGAGAAACAGGGAGATATCGTCTACGAGGTCAAGGTGCTCCTGAGCGATCAGAATCCCTCGATGCGTTGGGGCATGACGGCGCAGGTAAACTTCAAAAAGTAGGATGGACGCGAATCCTGCGGCGGCGCGGGGGCTCGGATGACTAGAAGCTTGATCCTGCGGATCGTCCTTGGGGCCGGCTTGATTGCCGTTTCATCTTGCAGCGCGATCCGGGGTCAATCCCCCACCGCCACGCCCCTGCCGCCGGTGCCCGATCTCTCAGCTGTCTCGGTGGAGGGACGGCTCGAGCCCGTACGCTTCGCCACGCTGTCAGTCACCGCGGACGGGTCCGTCAGCGAGGTTCCGGCCAAAGAGGGTGACAGCGTCAATCCCGGCGACCTGATCGTTCTGCTGGACAACACCCAGACCCGCACGCTGGAGCAAGCGCGTGTCAGCGCGGCTGTGGAATTGGGCGACGCCAATCAAGCGGTTCGGGTTGCCCAGAAGGCACTCGACGACTATCCGGTGCCTCAGATCTTCGTGGGTTTGACTCCCGAGCAGGCGGCTCGGACCTGGCTCAAGAATCTCGACGCCGCGCGCGCAGCTTTCGAGCCGTACATCGGCACGAGCCGCAAAGCGCTTAAGCCCAATCATCACATCTTCCCCAGCTTGCCGCGTCGAATCTGGTTTGACACCGACGAGTACGGCGGGATGGCCAAGGAATACAACAAGCAGGTGGACGTCGCCTGGATGAATTACCGCAAAGCCGTTGACTGGCTCGCCCTGGAATCTGACCTCGAAAGCGCCAAGGCACGTCTGCTCCAGGCGCAGACCACGTACGACGATCTGCAGGATGCTTCGCTAACCGAGGCAACCGCGGGTGCGCGGGCTGCGCTGGCGGGCACCGAAGTGCGGGCACCTTTCGCCGGCACTTTGACAAACCTCGAGGTGAAACTGGGTGAGCACGTGGCGTCAGCTCAGTCGGTTGCGACCCTTGGAGATCTCACTGGCTGGGTCGTGAAGACCACGGACCTCACGGAAATCGACGTGGTCAACGTCACCGAAGGAGAGCCTGTCACCGTAACGTTCGACGCTATTCCGGGTCGGACGTTCACCGGCAGGGTCTCGACGATTGCCCAGAACTATGCCGAGCGACAGGGCGACGTCGTGTACACGGCCACAATTGTGCTGAACCAGCGTGACCCGGCGATGCGCTGGGGGATGACCGCGCAGGTGACCTTCGCGAAGTAGAGCAGGCGCGCCACGCAGCTTTCCCGCCAGGGGCAGGCCGCCTCGCCAGCATCCGGATCGAGAGGACATATGTTCCACCACGGTCCCACCCTGAAGCCAGATTCAAGCGGCATTACCAGCGACAGCGACCTGATGGTCGACCTGCGCACCGTCGACAAGTACTACAAGAGCGCCGCGGGCGACTTCCACGCGCTCAAGTCGATTGATCTGCAAATCAACCCGGGGGAGTTCGTCAGCATAATCGGCAAATCCGGCAGCGGCAAGAGCACGCTTATCAATATGATCACCGGAATTGATCGGCCCACTACCGGGGAAGTCTGGGTGAATGGGACGCCCGTCCACCGGCTGAGCGAAAATCAGATGGCGGTCTGGCGCGGCAGCAACCTTGGCATCCTTTTTCAGTTCTTCCAGTTGCTGCCCTCTCTGACGCTGCTCCAGAACGTCATTCTGCCGATGGACCTTGCGGGCAAGTTCCCGCCTCGCGTGCGTCGCCCGCGTGCCCAGGAGCTTCTGGAAAGCGTGGGCCTCGCCGAGCACCAGCATAAATTGCCCAGCATGATTTCCGGAGGTCAACAGCAACGCGCCGCGCTGGCACGCGCCCTGGCAAATGATCCGCCGCTGATTGTCGCCGACGAACCAACCGGCAACCTGGATTCAAAGACCGCCGACAAGGTGTTCTCCCTCTTTCGTGAGCAGGTGGCATCGGGTAAGACGGTCATCATCGTGACCCACGACAGCGGCTTGGCCAAGCGCTCCAACCGCACGGCACTGATCGCGGATGGTGAACTTGTGAATGAGTATGTCGCCAAGGCGCTGCCGACGCTGACGTTTGACCAGATGTTGGCGGCTTCGCACCAGTTCAAGCCGCGCGTCTATGAAGCCGGCGCCATGATCATCAGTGAGGGCAGGAACAGCGATGCCTTCTACATCGTTTCCAGGGGTACGGTCGAGGTGATCCTGCCGCGGCACGACCAGTCGAATGTTGTAGCCCTGGAATTGGGTCCGGGCAAGTACTTTGGCGAGATGGAGTTCTTCCACGAGCGCCGGGCACGCGCCTCCATCCGGGCATGCCAGACTTGCGCCGTGGAGGTTCTCGAGCTCACCTACGCCCAGCTGAACGAGTTGCTCGGTCAATCGGAAGTCACCTTGGACACCCTGCGTAAGGCCGCCGAAGCCCATGAGCAGGAACATCGGGTGAGAGACACCGCGAACTGAAAATGGGCGTTATCTGGAACAAGATCTGGTTCGATCTCTGGCACAACAAGACTCGCACTTTGCTTGCCGTGCTCAGCATCGCCGTCGGCGTCTTCGCGGTGGGCGCCATGTTCGGCATGGCCGACATGATGAGCAGCGAGATGGACCGATCACACCAATGCGTCGCGCCACCCCACATCAACATCGTTCTGGCCGCGCCTGTCGATCGCGACACGCTGCTCAACCTGGAAAGCATCGCCGGCGTGGATGCGGTGGAGCCATACAACAGCGTCAGCTTTCTCTACAAGCTGCACCCGCAAGACCAGTGGCGCCAGGGCATTGTCCAGGAGCGCGCAGACTACGAGAATCAAACGTACGAGCTCGTCCAACTGCGGGCCGGAACGTGGCCGACCAACAAGGATGACCTCGCCGTCGAGCGCATGGCAGCCGAATACAACAAGATCGGCATCGGCGATCCCGTGACATTCAAGATCGGGAATACTGAACGGACACTGACCATCACAAGCCTTATCCGGCATCCCTTCGTCCCCCCTCCGCAGTTTCAAGACCTGGCATTCTTCTTCATGAGCAGTCAGGGCCTCCAGCGTTTCAACATCGCGGAAGGCACCTTCAACAGCCTGTTCGTGCGGGTCACGCCGTACAGCTCTGACCACGCCAAAGAGGTGGCCACCGCCATCAAAGACAAGCTCGGCAAGCAGAACATCCGCGTCGCATCCTTCATGTATCAGGACCCGGAACGGCACTGGGGTCGTTCCTTCATGGATGGTTTCAACCTGGTCCAGGAAATGCTGGCGGTCATCTGCGTCGTTATGAGCGCTGTGCTCGTGTATAACACGCTCTCCAATCTGATCACCCAGCAAACCAATCAGATCGGAATCCTCAAGGCCATCGGAGGCCGCAGCCGCACTATCATCGGGATCTATCTTGTGAGCGCCTTCGTCTATGGTTTGCTTGCGCTGATCATTGCCCTCCCGCTCGGGGCTCTGGTGGCCTTCGGTGTGACCCGCTACTTCCTCGGCTTGTTCAACATCGAATTCAATCAGTTCCACGTTTCCGCACTCGCTATCAAGCTCCAGATTCTTGCCGGCATCGCGGCTCCGCTGCTCTCAGGCCTGCCGCCGATTCTTCAGGGGGCGGCCATCACCGTGCGTCAAGCCATCGCCAGCTATGGCATCGGCGGCACCTATCGTTCCAATCCGGTGGACCGTGCCATAGAGCGGCTCGGCGCGCGGTTGCTGTCCGCGCCCTACGCGACTGCATTGGGAAACATGCTGCGCCGCAAGGGACGGCTGCTCATGACCGAAATCGTCCTGGTAACCGCGGGCAGCGCCTTTCTCATGGTGATGAGCCTCAACTCATCGATATCCACCACGCTGGACAATCTCTTCGCCCGCAGGCAATACGACACGCTCATCCAATTCAGATCCAACCAGCGGGTTGAGAAGGTGACCGACCTCGCTCAGGGCATACCGGGTGTCGCAGAATCCGAATTGCATCTGGTGCAGTCTGCCAGCATGTTCGTCGAGGGTCAATTGGTCAAGGAGGCGGGCATCGGGACGAGCATCGAGGGCATTCCCTCGGCAAGCGACTTCTTCAAGCCGCTGATCGTCGGCGGGCGTTGGATCCTGCCGGGCGACGGCCGGGTAGTCGTCATCACGCGGGACGTGGCCGAGAAGAACAATCTGAAGGTCGGCGATTTCGTTACGCTGGATCTCGGCGATCTGGGAAAGGGACAGTGGCAGGTCGTCGGCTTGTACGATCCGGTTTTCGCCGGCGCCTTCAGTTCCGACACCATCTATGCTCCCTTGGAAGGCTTGTACAAAGCCACCAAGAAATACAACCAGGGCACGCTGCTGTACATGCGGACGGCGGCACACGATGCCGCATTTACGTCCAACGTGACAGCGCAACTGAAGCAGCTGTACGAAGATCGTGGGCTGAAAGTGGTTCAAAGTCAAACAGAGCTGGACCTGCGTGCCACAAACGATTTCCAATTCAACATAGTCGTCTGGATGATGCTGGCGCTGTCGGTGGTCGTGGCCTTGGTGGGAGGTATCGCACTGCTGGGCGCGCTGTCCATCGGCGTCATCGAGAGGACCAAGGAGATCGGCGTCCTTCGGGCTGTCGGGGCTCGCTCGCAGACCATCCTCGGGATCTTCGTGATGGAGGGCATGCTTCAGGGTTTCTTAAGCTGGCTGATCGCCGTGCCGGTTTCACTGGCAACCAGCCCCCTGCTGGCGCGGGCGCTCGGTCAGGCGATGTTCGGCGCAACCCTGGATTACCGCTACAACTGGCAGGCCGTGGGCTGGTGGTTCGTCTTTATCGCCGTGATCTCGGCAGTCGCCTCGATCCTGCCTGCCAACAGCGCCACTCGTATCAGCGTCCGCGACAGTTTGGCTTACGCGTAGGTTGAAGACAAGGAGCCTTAGATGCCGACACTACCATTTCTGGGCAAAGAACCGACGGCCGGCACGCCGTCCAACGGCAAGCATCCACTCATCGAGCTGCAGGGAGTTCACAAGTCCTACAAGACCGCCGTGGGCGACTATCCCGCGCTCCGGGGTGTCGACCTGCGCATCCAGGCGGGCGAATTCGTCAGCGTCATCGGAAAATCCGGCAGCGGCAAGACCACCCTGATCAACATGATCACCGGCATCGACCGCCCTACCTCCGGCGAGGTCTGGGTCAACGAGACCCCCGTGCACACGCTGACAGAAGGGGCTATGGCACGCTGGCGCGGCAAGAATATAGGCGTCGTCTTCCAATTTTTCCAGTTGCTGCCCATCATCTCGGTTGTCGAAAACGTCATGCTGCCGATGGACTTCTGCCGGTCGTACCCGCTCCGTGAACGGGAGCCCCGGGCCAAGCACCTGCTCGATCTCGTAGGTCTTGCGGACCACGCCTACAAGCTTCCGTCTGCCCTCTCCGGCGGGCAGCAGCAGAGGGTGGCCATCGCCCGGGCCCTGGCGAATGATCCCCCGCTCATAATCGCGGATGAGCCTACTGGCAACCTCGATTCACGGACAGCCGAGTCCGTGTTCCAGCTCTTCAACGGCCTGATCCAGCAGGGCAAGACCATCATCATCGTCACGCATGATAGCGGCTTGGCAAGACGGGCAAACCGCACGGCGCTCATCGCCGATGGCGAGATCGTAAACGAGTATGTTGCGCGCGCCCTCCCGACGCTGACACCAAACCAGCTCCTGACGGCCACGCGCATGTTGAAGCCCATGGAGTTCGAGCCCGGCGCCATGATCATCTCGGAGGGCCGGGATAGCGAGGCTTTCTACATCGTGTCCAAGGGGATCGTGGAGGTCGTGCTGCCGCGCGCCGGCCAATCGGACGTGGTCGCCCTACAGTTGGGTCCGGGCAAGTACTTCGGCGAGATCGAATTCTTCCATGAACACCGCAACAAGGCATCCATTCGCGCCTATGAGGGCGGCCAGGTGGAGGTGCTTGCCCTCAATTACCAGGCCCTGACGGATCTGCTCAAGCAGTCCGAGCCGACGCGGGAGGCCCTGCTCAAAGCCGCAGAAGAGCACGAGCAGGAGAATATCCGGAAGCGGTCCCGGAAATGATCGGCAGTCGCTGGAAGAAGGTATTTGCGGATTTCTGGGGCAACAAGGTCCGCACCGGCCTGACCATTCTGACGATCGCCGTGGGCACGTTTGCCGTCGGCTTCACGAGCAACCTGGGCCTGTACATGGACGAGAGCATGGAAAGCGATTTCCTGTCTGTCAATCCATCCGAGGCCCTCGTCTTTGCGCATCCCCTCAACGACGACAGCGTCAAGATCGCCCGCCAGATCCCGGGCGTGGATGCCGTCGAGGGCAGGAGCATTCTCAATACCCAACTGATTGGTCCCGGGGCCAAGAAGATTGCCATTCAGTTCACCGCGGTGAAAGATCCGTACGCCCTTTCCGTGAACACGCTGAAGCCGGCCAAGGGCGCGGCCAACATACCGGCCCTCTCAAACAAGGATGTTCTGGTTGATTCCGCTGGCGCCTCCCTGGGGTACAAGCCCGGCGACATCCTGCAGATCGAACTGACCGACGGCAAGCGGCGCGACCTGCGCATGGCCGGATATCTGCACGATGCCACCGGCTTCCCGTACAACCTGGCGCAGACCGTCAATGCATTCGTAGACCCTGACACCATGGAGTGGCTCGGAGGCAGCCGCGACTACAACGAGCTGGCTATTAGCGTCACGGAGCGCCCCACGGACGCCACGCACGTCACAGAAGTGGCACAAGACGTGGCCGACCGGATCAAGCGGGCAGGCGCGACTGTGGATTACGTGCGGGTATACCAGCCGGGTCACCACTTCGCCTACAGCATTTCGCAGGGCATGTTCTCGATCCTGTCCGTCCTGGGCTGGATGACCGTGCTGCTGAGCGGCTTTCTCATCGTGAACACCATTACGGCGCTCATGACCCAGCAGGTGCGCCAGATCGGTATCATGAAAGCCACCGGCGCGGAGACCCGCCAAATCCTCGGCATGTACGTCGCGCTGATTCTGGCGTTCGGAGCGGCGGCGCTCGCTCTGGCCGTGCCCCTGGCCAACGCAGCCGCCAAGACGATTGGCGACGGCATGGCCGGCTGGCTGAACTTCTTTCCTGCCAACTATCGCGGTTACAACTCCACCCTCGTTGAACAGGCCATCGTAGCGCTCGGCGTGCCCCTTCTCGCAGCGCTCTGGCCCCTCTTCCGCAGTGTACGCATCACGGTCCGGGAGGCGCTGAGCGACTACGGTATTGGAGGCGGTTCGAGACGCAGGGAGGAACGCGTATCGAGGCTCACACTGCTCATACCCAGACCGGTCCGGTTGGCGCTCCGCAATGCCTTTCGGCGCCGGGTGCGCTTGCTGCTCACCCTCTTCACGCTGGTTCTCGCTGGCGGCATCTTCATAAGCGTCTTTAACCTTTGGGCCTCGTTCGACAAAGTCATCCGCGACATCCAGGGCTATTTCCTGGCGGACATCAACTTAAGTTTCGCTCGAGGGTACCGATTCGACAGGGTCGCGGTTTTGGCGCGCAGCGTGCCGGGTGTGAAGGATGTAGAAGGCTGGTTGGAGTACCCCGGGACCCTCGTGACACAGGGCGAGGAAACCGGAAGACAGATCGTGTTCTTTGCACCGCCTTCCACCTCCACCCTGATCGATCCCATCATCACGAAGGGAAGGTGGCTCGCTCCCGGCGACGAGAACGCCATAGTGATCGGGAATCACCTTCTGAATATCTTTCCTGATCTCCAGATCGGCGATCCGCTCACCATTAAGATCGACGGCACCGAGACGACGTGGCGGATCGTCGGCTTCTATACCATCACGGGCAACACGGACGTACCCCTGCTGTATGTCAACTACGAGTACATTAGTCGCCTCATCGATCGTCCGGGCGAGATCTATTCGCTGCGGGTAATCACCAACGATCACTCGCTCGCCATGCAGAAGGGCGTTAATGACCAGTTGCAGGCCCTGTTCGCCGCGCACGATATCCAGGTCAGCGGAAGTCAGCTGGCCGCAGAGTTCAGCCAGCAACAGACTTCGCAGACGGATATCTTTGTCTATTTTGTCCTGGTCATGGCGGTTCTGATTGCCATCGTGGGCGGCCTCGGACTGATGGGAACCATGAGCATCAACGTCCTGGAGCGTACCCGTGAGATCGGCGTAATGCGCGCCATTGGTGCTTCGAATGCCGACATCCAGATTATTGTGATCGTGGAGGGACTGGTGATCGGCCTGATCAGCTGGCTCGCCAGCATCGCCCTCTCCATACCGCTTACGGTCGCTCTGACAACGGGCGTTGGCCTCGCTATCCTGACAGCCCCCATGCCGGCGGTTTACAGCGTGACTGGCAGCCTCGTTTGGCTGCTGGGCATTCTTCTGCTGGGCGCGGGCGCGAGCGCGTTGCCAGCTCATCGGGCCTCCAGCCTCACAGTCCGTGACACACTTGCGTACGAGTGAGGCCGCCGTGGCGGGCGACAACCCCTGCGCCGGCCCCTGCAGGCCTAGCCCGCTGCCTGGGCTGCCACGCTGAAGATATTTACCAGCTGCGTCTTGCCCTTGAATTGGACCGGGCCCAGGTCGGCAACCGCCAGGCTTGCCGGCAATCCCTGCCTTGTGTTCTCGTCGATAAGGATGGGCTGCCCTGCGACCTTGGTGTGCGCCTCAATTCGGGCTGCCAGGTTGACCGTGTCACCCACGCACGTATACGTCGCGCGCTGCTGCGTGCCGGTGTAGCCTGCGATCATGAGGCCTGATGCAATTCCCACGCCGATGCGAATGTCCGGCTTCCCTAGGGATTTTTGCTGCTCATTGAATGCCGCCAGATTGTCGAGCATCTCCAGTGCTGCGCGGACCGCCCTTTCGCGGCAGTCCGGATGCGGAACCGGCGCGCCGAAGACCGCCATCAATCCGTCGCCGATCATTTGGTTAAGCGTTCCGCCGTGATTGCTGATGGCGTCGAACATCAAAGTGAAGTAGTCGTTCAGGAGCTCGATAATCAACGCCGGATCCCGGCTTTCCGCCAGGGTGGTGAACGAGCGGATGTCCGCAAACATGGCGGTGGCTTCCACATGCTTGCCTCCCAGGGCGAAGCCGCCTTTCAGAAGCTCCTCCGCCACCTCGGGGGTCGCAAAGGTCCGAAACAGTTTCCGCTGCTGGTCTCGAAGGCGCTTTTTCTCCAGGCTCGCATTGACACGTGCCCGCAGCAGGACGGGGTTAAGCGGTTTCGTCAGGTAGTCCTCGGCTCCCATCTCGATGCACTTCACAACGCTGTCCAGCTCATCTGACGCAGAGGTCATGATCACCGGGATGTCGCGCAGGCCCGGATCTTTGAGGAGCGCCTCAAGCACCTGAAAGCCATCCAGCTCCGGCATCTCGATATCCAGCAGCAGGAGATCAAATGGTGATGCTCTGAGCATATCCAGGGCCTGTCTGCCATTCTCGGCCGTGTCCACCGCATGGCCTTGTTGCTCCAGTCCGCGTGACAGCAAAAGGCGGTTGACCCGATTGTCGTCCACCACCAGCAAATGCCCGGCAAGACGTTCCATCAGGTCTTGAGCCCTTTCAACTCAGCGGCCGCAGCTTGAAAGGACTTGTCGAGGGCGGTCAGTCGGTCCTCGACATCGGATAACCGGCTTTCCTTGCCAAGCATTTCCAACTCCTTCGCCCGCTCCGACAATATCTGTGCTCCAAAAGTTGCCGCGTTGGACTTGAGGGAATGCGCTGCCCGCCGAAAAGAATCGGTGTCCATGGCGGCAAGCGCCGTTTTGAGTTGATCGATGAGCTTGGGCGCATCGTCCAGGAACGTGTCAAGCAGTTCGTTGATGAAGTCCGCGCCCGACATTTCCTTGAGCTCGTCAAAGACTTTGAGATCGATTTCTCTATTGGCCATTCCATGCTCCTGGTGCGTGCACTAGGCTTTCCAAAACACTCTCTATTTCTTGCGAACCTTGGGACTCGTCTTGGAACTGCCCTTGGCAGTGCGCTTCGCAACGGTCCTTTTCGTCGTCTTCGTTTGTTTTCGCGCCGGGGTCGCAGATTCATCCGGCTGTGGAACGTCGACTGGCGCGCCCAAGGACTTTGCGCGCAGAGAGTGCCTCTACGAGCTCCTGGACCCGGATCGGTTTGCTGACATAGTCGTCCATGCCCGCGGCCATGCACATCTCACGGTCGCCCTGCATGGCGTTGGCGGTCATGGCCACCACGCGCGGCTGGCGAAGACTCTGGATCTTGCGGATTGCCCGGGTGGCGTCCAGCCCGTCCATTTCGGGCATCTGAACGTCCATCAAGACCAGGTCGTAGGATTGGCGCTGCACGGATTCCACAGCTTCCAATCCATTGGATGCAACGTCAGCGCGATAGCCCATCTGATCCAGAAGACGCAAAGCCAGCTTCTGGTTGACGGCGTTGTCTTCCGCCAACAATATGCGGAGAGGATGCCGCCTTGCCATGCCGGCGTCGATCGCCGCCTTGGCGGGCTCGGCCTTCGCGATCACCACATTGCGGGCGAAGATTCCCGCCAGGGCATCAAAGAGCGCGGACGGCTTGAGGGGTTTCGTCAGGAAGGCCGCGATCGTCAGATCCTCTGCATTCGTTTCCTTTCGACCAAGGGAGGTCAAAAGGATGATTGGGAGACTCTGAGGACCCCGCAGCTCATGTAGCTTGCGAGCAAGCGTAATGCCGTCGATCTCGGGCATCTGGACGTCCAAGATCGCCAGATCATATTCCGGACCTGACTTCACCCACCGAAGCGCCTCGGCCGGAGACTCCGTGTCCTTGGGAGCCATGCCCCACTTGCCGGTCTGCAGCATAAGGATACGACGGTTCGTAGCATTGTCGTCGACGATCAAGACGCGCTTTCCCTCCAGCGACGGCTGGACGCCCTTGAGTTCACGCGCCGTCCTTCGCTCGGCGACCGTCGCGGCCTCGGCCTTCATCGTGAACGAGAAGGTGGAGCCTTTGCCGACGCCCGCGGAATCGACCCACATGTCCCCGCCCATCATTTCCGCCAGGCGCTTGCTGATGGCCAGCCCCAATCCCGTGCCGCCAAAGCGCCTCGTCGTCGAAGAATCCGCCTGGCTGAACGACGAGAATAGACGGTTCATGCTCTCGGGGGATATGCCAATGCCCGTGTCCCTGACGGTTACGCGCAGGTATGCGGGTCGCTTGTCGCGCCTGACGTTGAGTACGACTTCACCCTTCTGCGTGAACTTCACCGAATTGCTCAACAGGTTCAGCAGAATCTGGCGCAAACGCGTCACGTCGCCATTGATCCCTACAGGAACATCGTCGTCGATGATATACGCCAGGTCGATGTTCTTCTCGACCGCGCGGCCCGCCACCAGATCCATGGCTGACTCCACACAATCGCGCAAGTCAAACGGTTGGTTCTCAAGCTCCATCTTGCCCGCTTCGATCTTGCTGAAGTCCAGGATATCGTTGATGATCGCCAGCAGGGAGTCGCCTGAGTTGCGGATGGTTTCGGCATAGTCGCGCTGCTCCTTGTCGAGATCCGTATCCATCAGCAGGCCGCTCATGCCAATGACCGCGTTCATCGGCGTGCGGATTTCATGACTCATGGTTGCCAGGAAGGCGCTCTTGGCCTCGTTGGCGGCGACGGCTTCTTCTCGCGCCCGTTGAAGCTCGGTAATGTCGTGGAAGATTCCGATGTGTCCCATTTGCTTTCCATCCACCACCACGGGAACACCGGACAGCTCGACGTCGACAAACGTGCCGTCCTTGCGCGTGCGCTTTGTAATCGCATGGATACGTTCGCCGTCCCCGGCTTTCGCGGAATAGACGCTGGCTTCGGCCCGGATAGTGGCGTCATTTGCCACCAGGTCGTCCAGGTTGGCGCCTACGGCCTCTGCGGCCGTGTAACCGAACAGCTTCTCGGCGCCCGGATTCCATGCAACCACGGAGGCGTCCTCGTCGAAGCTGACAATGGCAACGGGGCTGTTCTCGACCAGGGCCTCCGAGAATTGCTTTTCGGCCTGCACCTCGGCGAACAGGCGCGCATTGTCAAGCGCAATCGCTGCCTGACGCGCCAGACCATTCAGGAAGTTCAAATCGGTTTCGGTGAAAGGATCCGAAGTGCGCCACACCGCCATCATGCCGGTTACCTTTTCGCCCCGGAAAAGTGGCGTGGCCATCAGGCGCTCGAGAGCGCCCTCATCTGCGGTGCCAGGGATAGTGACACTGCGCGAGTCGCGCGAGTATCGTTGATGAACTCCGCCCTGCCTTCCCGCGCCAGGCCGCCGATAATCCCCTCGCCGACTTCAATCACATCCGTTTTGAGGGCCTCGGCAAGCTTGCCGGACACTGTGGCCGGCCGCATCGTCTGTTGATCGGGCTGCATCAGGAATACCGCGCTCGTCTCGGCCCCCAGCAGCTCCTTGGCGCGTCGAGCGACCTTTTCCAGCACGACCTCTGGGTTAAGCGACGCAGAGAGCTCCCGAGCCACCTCCGCCAGCGCCGACATCTCATTGGCGCGGCGTTTGGTCTCCAGATACAGTCGGGCGCTCTCAATCGCGATTGTGGTTTGCCTGGCCACGCTCACCAGAAAATCAAGCTCGCTTTGGGTGAACAGGCCGTTTGCGTGATCCCGCCAGACCATGATTCCCCCAATCGTCTCCCCGCGCGAGACCAGGGGAGCCCCCATAAGGCATTGTTGCACGTCCTCCTCTTCCGGCGTGCCGGGAACGTGGATCGTGCGCGGATCACCGCCGGGATGATTGACGTATTCGGCGACGGCGCTCTGCAGGATGTTCCCCAGGATTCCCATGCCCGGCGTCACAACGAGCGCCTTCATTTCGCGCTCATTGCGTCCCAAAGCGACGACGGTACGGTACGCCAGCGTGTCGGGGTCCCGCAGCGTAATGGTAATGTCTTGCACGCGCATGATCTCTTTTGCATGCTGGGCAATGCGCGCCAGCACCGGCTCCAATTCTCTCGTCGAGGCGATGTCATTGCCGATTTCGGCCAGCGTCGCCATCTCCTGCGCACGGTGCTCAGTTTCGGCGTGCAATTGCGCCGTGCGGATGGCGGAGCCGGCGTTCGCCGCGATCGTGCCCAGCAAGCGCACTTCGTCGCCGCCAAAAGCGTTTTCCCGGGTCGTGGACTGCACGCTGATCACGCCGATGGCCTGACCACCGGCCATGATCGGCACGCCCAGGTACGACAACGCCTCTCTGCCCACCCGTTGGGTTCCCAAGTCGGCGATTTGATTTGCAATGTCCCGGTTTATCAGGATCGGCTGGCCCGTCTGGATGATCTTGCTTGTAAGCCCCTCCCCCAGTGCGAGAGGCGAGAGCTCCTGTCCGAACGAATAGGGGAACTTGATCAGATTGGTTTGCCGATCCAGAAGCGCCACATAGACGATGTCTGCAGCAAACGTATCCCGCATCTGATCACCGATCAACTGGATCATCCGATCCAGATCAGATTCTGCCACGAGGGCTTGGCTTACGGTATTGATGGCGCCCAGTTCGGCAGCGCGCTGCCGCTCGGATTCGAACAGCCGGGCGTTGTCGAGGGCAATTCCCATGCTGCCGGCCAGGGTTTGCAGCAGCCTGACGTCGGTTTCGCTGTAGGCGTGCTCGCGTTCGTAGTTCTGCAGGAAGATCACGCCCGTAGCTTCTGGGCCGCTCACGATCGGCACACCGAGCCAGGACTTGGCATTATCGTCCCCGGTCACAAACACGGCGCCGAGCTCCGCGTAACGCTTCTCGGCATCCTGGTTGATGAGCAGTGGTTGCTTGGTGCGCAGAACGTGTGACGTCAGGCCTTCGCCAAAGTCGATCGGCAACTGCTCCAAGCGTTGACCGCGATGCAAGTAGTACGGGAAGTGGATCTGATTCGTCCGGCGATCGTGATATGCAATGGTCACGGCCTGGGAGTCGAACAGGTTCCTGATCTTGTCGCCGACCAGGTCGTAGATGGCCTGCATGTCCAGCTTGGACGCCAAAGCCCTCCTGTACACTGTTGATGATCTCCAGCTCAGCCGCGCGCTGCTCGGTTTCCTTGAGCAACCGTTGCGTCTCGTCGAAGAGGCGTGCGTTCTCAAGAGCGACGCCCATGCTCCCAGCCAGCGTCTGCAGCAGCCTTATGTCGGAATCGGCGAACGCGTTTTCTCGGTCAAGATTTGCAAGGTTGATCACTCCCGTGACGCATTCACCCACCAGCAGAGGCACGTACACGGCGGACTTCGGAACGTCCATTTCGGCCGGAAAAGGAGTTGACCCGATGTCCTCAAGCCGCTGCGCCAAGTTGTCGTTGATTACCAGCGTCCTCCTTGTTTCAATCAGGTGCCGTGTCAAACCGCCGAACGGCGCCGGCTTATCCTCGACCCGACCGCCCTTCTGGACGACATAACTGTAGTGCACGGTGCTGGCAGCGTGATCGTAGGAGCCAATCGCTATGCTCTGCGCATCGAATATGCTGCGGATCTTTTCGCCGACCACATCTACGATAGCCTGGTACTCAAGTTTCGAGGCGAGAGCCTGTTGCACGCTGTTGATGATCGCCAGTTCGGCGGCACGCTGCTCCGTTTCCTTGAGCAGCCGCTGCGTCTCGTCGAAGAGCCTCGCATTCTCGAGCGCCACGCTCATCGAATTTGCAACTGTGGTCAGCAGGCGCACGTCGGATTCACCGAAAGCATGCTCGCGCTCCATATTGATCAGGTTGATCAGCCCTTTGGCTTCCTGGCCAATGATCAGCGGTACGTAGAGTCCGGACTTCTCTGCGAGGGTGCCCGGAAGCAAGCTGCTGCCAAATTCCTCCATCCGCTCCATCATGCCCTCGTTGATCAGCAGCGGCTCCCGGCTGTGCAGCACGTGTGCCGTGAACCCTCTCTCTCCGAGGGGTTCAGCAGGAATCGTTATTCGTTTGCCTCCCTCGTATGTATATGGAAAGTGGAGCAGATTGGTCGTCTCATCGTAGATGCGGATGCCCAGGTCCACATTGCCGAATATGTCTCGGATCTTGTCGCCCACCAGGTCATAGATGGCCTGCATGTCCAGCTTCGAGGCCAGCCCGTCTTGAACGCTATTGATGATAGCCAGCTCAGCCGCCCGCTGCTCGGTCTCCTTGAGCAGTCGTTGTGTTTCGTTGAAGAGGCGTGCGTTCTCAAGGGCCACACCCATGCTGGACGCCAGAGTGGACAGCAGGCGGACGTCAGCTTCATCAAATGCATCGGCCTGATAGCTCTGGACGCTGGCCACCCCCAGCACCGCGTCGCCCAAGAAAATGGGCACGCCCAGGTACGACAGAGACTTTTCCTCATCGTCGTAGATGCCGCCCAGCTCAAGCTGTCGTTCCATGCTGCCAGCCACCAGCGGCCGCCTCGATTCGATCACCCGGGAGGTAATCCCCTCTCCAACGGTGACCGGCTCAACGGATAGCCGATTGCCGCGATCGAGATAGTAGGGGAAATCGACGCGCTTCGATTTCTCCGATTCCCTCACCGCAATATATACGACTTCCGTCTCAAATATGTCACGGATTTTGTCCCCTACAAGATCATAGATGGCCTGCATGTCGAGCTTGGATGCCAGACCCTTCTGCACGCTGTTGATCACGGCCAGTTCCGCGGCCCGCTGCTGTGTCTCCTTGAGCAGGCGCTGGGTCTCCGTGAATAGTCGCACGTTCTCGATGGCAATTGCGGCCTGATCGGCGAACGTCGACAGCAGGGCGATCTGCTTTTCTGTGAATGGTCGCGCCTCGTTGCGGCGCACTACGATCGCCCCAATGGCCTTGCCTTCACGCAACAAAGGCGTCGAGATGGCGGTCCGGTGTCGGAGACGTTTCTGAAGCTGGACGCTATCCGGGTATTCAGACTCAGACAGCTGGCCCATGTCCTCAACGTGGATCGTGCGACGCTCGAGCACCGCTCGTCCGGTGACGAGGCCCGGCACCAGTGGGAGGGCCTCACCGTCCTGCAGTGCCGGCAGGGGACCATGGTGCGTTACCTGACGCAATACGTCCCCGTCCACCCGGTAGATCTGTACATCGTTGGCTTCGCACAGGCGGGCGGCGTGTTGTGCAACCGCATCCAACACCGGTTTGATGTCCGTCGGAGAGGCGGCGATGGCGGAGAGTATCTGTCCAGTGGCCGTCTGTTGCTCCAGCGCCTCCGTGATTTCCTGATTTCTCTTCTGTACCTCATCAAAGAGACGCGCATTCTCCAGTGCCACGCTCATGGAACCTGCCAGCGTTTGCAGCAGGCGCACGTCCGCCTCGCCGAAGGCATCTTCGTGATCCAGGTTCTGCAGGCTGATGATGCCAGTCACATGGCCACCCGCAATCATCGGAACGAATATGGCCGACTTGGGCATGGCCCCTGACAATTGGGTTGTCATATTGTCGACCAGCCTTCTCGATCTCCCGATTGAGAACCATCGGCTGGTGCGTTTGGATCACGTGTTTTCGGAAGCCGAATAAGGGTACGGGCGCGGGCAGCACCGTGCGGTCGCCCTTTTCAAACGAGTAGCGCTCCGTAAGCATTTCGGCCACGGAATCGTAAGTGTCAATGCCGGCGACTTGCGCGTCAAACACCTGCCGGATCTCTTCCCCCACCAGGTCATATATCGCCTGCATATCCAGCTTGGACGCCAGCCCTTCTTGTACGCTGTTGATTATTTGGAGTTCGGCCGCGCGCTGCTCGGTCTCCTTGAGCAGGCGCTGAATCTCCGTGAACAGCCGCACGTTCTCGATGGCAATGGCCGCCTGATCGGCAAATATCCTGAGCAGGTTCGCCTGTTTGTCGGTGAATGGGTTGACCTCCTGCCTGCGAACAAAGATCGCACCGATCGCCTTGCCTTCGCGCATCAGCGGTGTCGCCAGCAGCGTTCTCTGCATGCTGATCGCACTGGATTCCCGGCTTAGCGGGTATTCCGAGGCGCCGACCTGCCAGGACGTCTTCCACCTGAATTGCCCGCTGCTCCAGTATGGCGCGGCCAGTCACAGTATCTCGGTTGATAGGCAGTCCCTGATCGATTTGCTCCTGCGGCACGAGAACAGGACCCCAGTGGGCAACCACCTTGAACACGCCGCCGTCCACGCGCGCGATCGCCGCATCGTAGGACTCGCACAGGCGCGCCGCGCTTTCTGCCACGGCATCCAGTACGGGCTGGATATCGGTCGGCGAGCCCGCGATCACGCGCAAGATTTCGCTGGTAGCGGTCTGCTGTTCAAGTGCCTCGCTGATCTCGCCATTGCGCTTCTGCACTTCGTCGAACAACCGCGGATTTTCGAGGGCCACGCTCATGCTGCTGGCGAGTGTTTCCAGCAGCCGGACATCGGAATCGCTGAAGGCGTTCTCACGATCCAGGTTTTGGATCGTTATTACCCCCGTCACCGTGTCACCTAGGAGCAGTGGCACATACACTGCGGACCGCGGGATGGCGGCATCGTCCACCCAGGCCACGCCGTGTTCCACGATCCACTCAGAGACGTTTTCATTCAGGACCAGCGTTCGCCGCGCTTCGATCATGTACTTCGACATGCCGGCGAAGGGGGTCGGCTCCGCATGCGCCCGCCGGCCCTTCTGGATGAAGTAGCCAAAGTCCACCGTGCCGGCCGCATGGTCATACCTTCCGATTCCAACGCTCTGTGCGTCAAAGATGCTGCCGATCTTGTCCCCCACCAAGTCCACGATGGCTTGATAGTGCAGCTTGGACGCCAGGGCCTGCTGCACGCTGCTGATGATGGCCAATTCCGCCGCGCGCTGCTGCTCCGCTTTGAACAGCCGCTGAGTCTCCCGAAGAGGCGCGCGTTCTCCAGCGCCACGCTCATGCTGCCTGCAAGAGTCTGCAGAAGCCGCACGTCGGCATCGCTAAAGGCATCCTCGCGGTCCATGTGCTGCAGTTCGATGAGGCCGGTCACTTGATCACCGATGGTCATCGGGACGAAGGCGTACGACTTTGCTCTCTCGCCCGCAATAAGGGGATTTTTGAATTCCGCAGAAAGCCGCTCTGCATCCCGGTTAATCACCATGGGCTGCCGGGTCTCCAGCACATGCTTGCGGAATCCGATCGGTTTCCACGGTTGAATCTCAAGCCTGACCCCTCTTCGATCGCGTATCGCGGATCGAATAGGTCAGTTGCGGGGTCGTATGTCAGGATCCCCACCTCCTGGGCGTCGGCAAATACCTCGTGGATCTTGTTCCCGACCAGGCTGTAGATCGCCCGCATATCCAGCTTCGAGGCCAGTCCCTCCTGCACGCTGTTAATAATGGCCAGCTCAGAATTGCGTTGGCGTGTCTCCTCGATCGCCCGGGCCCTCGTCAGGGCAGTCGCAATGTGCTGCCCAACAAAGCCAAGCAGCTGCACATCCTCTTCGCTGTATCCAAGCCCCTTCGTGTAGCTCTGGACCGCCACGGCACCCAGGGTTTTTCCGTCAGCTTTCAGCGGAACGAATACCGCATCCTCTGATAATGTCCCGATGATTTCGATCTCTCCGGCTTGAATCAGCGCCTGGGACTGCGTTGCTGCATGAAGACTCCGGCCGGTACGCAGAACATACGAGGTCGCAGTCTTGCCTTCGCGGTAGAGTTCGGGAGTCCAGTTCTTCTTCGACCACGTCTTTCTCATCGATGTGGTATGGCCAAGATAGCATGCCAGAATCTTGATCGAGCGTCGCAATGAAGAAGTTGCCGGCGTACATTAGTTCCGCGATGATCTCGTGCAGCGATTTGTAGAATTCCTGCAAGTCGGCGGCGGAACTGGCTGCCTCGGCCACTTTGTACAACGCCGCCTGGACCTTGGCCGAGCGCTGTGAGTTGGCTTCACACTGCGCCAGCCTTGCCCGCAGCTCCTGGATTGTCTCCATAGGATCACTCATGGCGCACTCCTGCTATTTCGACTCGGGGGCGTTGGAACGCAATTCGCGCAGCAAGCCTTGGTCCAGCTTAGTGCCAACCGGAAGGTCGGTCACACTTAGACGCTCTGCGATGGTCGTATAGAAGACGTCCTTTAGGCTCGCGTACTGGTCAGCCAGCCTTCGCAGCACTTTCGAGGGGATGATCAGGAATTCGCTCTCTTCCTCGGTAATCACATTTGCCGTTCGCACCGTGCCCGTGAGCGCCGCGACCTCACCGAAGAAATCGCCTTCCTTGAGGATGGCCAGGATTACGTATTCATCGTCCTTGATGTAGCCAACCCCCACGCTGCCGCGGAGAATGAAATAGGCGGCGTTGCTGACTTCCCCCCTGTAGACCACCATCTTGCCCCCGGGCGCCTCGGCGACGTGCGTTTCAGCGGCGAAACGCCTGCGGTCCTTTTCAGTCATCCCGGCCAGCTCCGGACGATGGGCAATGAAACGGGTAATGTCCCCGATGCTTGCGGCAATGCCCACGCCCAGTCTGGGCGCGGCCTCGACGCCGATGAGCAAATTCAGCAGGCGCCTCCACTCCGCCGCCGGCTGACCCAAGCCCGGCATCACCATGCCAGCCACTCCGGCGACCAGCATTCCCAGGGAACTCACCAACATTAGCAATCGCAGGCTGACGAAGTCCGCCAGGCCCGCCATCGACATGCCAACGACGAACATCACGTCTCGGACCACGAAAAATGCGCTGTTGACCCGCCCGCGCAGTTCCCTGGGCGTCGCCCGTTGGATCACAAGTTGACGCCCGATGAAAGATGGCGCGTTGACGAAACCGGAAACTCCAACCAGAAAGATGGCAAGCCCCATTGTGTGGGAGAACGAATAAGCAACCCCGGCCAGGGCCATAAATAGATAGCTGAGCACCAGCCACTGCCCCTCCCGGATGCGGTCTGCCAGGCGCGCCATCAGCAGGCTGCCGAGGGCGATGCCCACAGCTTCCGCCGCTTGCTGCAGCCCAAACTCGAACTCCGTTCCTCCGAGCGTCTTGATCGCAAACGGCAGGAAGAGCGTGTTCTGCAGGCCGAAGATCAGAAAGATGGGCACCACAATCACGAACAGCGACCGCAGGATGGGCGTGTCCAACACCGTCTGCAAGCCTGATCGAAGATTCCTTCCGATTGCGCGGATGCTGGTGTCTTCGACGGCAGGGCTCGGCGGAATCCGGGTGATGAAGACCAGTGCGGCCGAGATGGCGTAGGTGGCCGCGTTGGCAAAGAACGCCAGGTTGAGTGTTCGCTCCGGAGGCAAGAATGCCGGCGGCCGCGAAGCCCACGGTCGTGGAGCCAACCGAGCTGATGGCCATCAGGGAGTTGGCCGCTGACAGTTCCTCGTCCGTGGCCAGTTCCGGCAGCACACTGGCAAGCGCTGAATCGAAAAACTGCGTGATCGCACTGCTCAGCGCCACGATCACGTACAACCAGGCAATGCTGACGGGCACAAGGAATGGGATCAGGAAGACGGCGATGGCCCGCAGCAAATCGGAGGCCTGCAGAATTCGCTTCCGATCGTAGCGATCAACGAAGACGCCGGCCAGCAGGCCCACAAAGATCGTCGGGCCCGCGGTGGCAATCAGCATCAGCCCGACGCTGGCTGCCGAGTTTGTGATGCGGTATACGAGGATGGAGGCTGCCAGGGTCGTGAGGGCGCTGCCCATCCCCGAAATGAGCTGGCCGATCCAGAGAAGCAGAAAGGCGCGATTCTTGAATACCGCGAACGTCGCGGCACCTTGACGACGGCTGTCGCTCATCTGCTGCTCTCCTCCCGAGGCTAACCGGAGTGAGTTTACAGGCTTGGTCTCAATTCGTCAATGGAGCGCTGTTTTGATAGTCCCTAAGGACACAATTCAAGAGTTCCGAAATACAATTGCGCCAATATGGATCTGCGTTCGGTGCGGACTGCCGCCGACCTTAAGCAATTCATTGAACTTCCCTACCGCGTCTACCGCCGCGATCCCGTCTGGGTGGCTCCCCTCCGCGACGAGCAGCGCGCCCAGTTCGATGCGCGGCGCAATCCCATGCTGGAGCACTGCGAGCGAGAGCTTTTCCTGCTCTTGGACGGAGGCGAGCCAGTGGGCCGGATCGCCGCTTTCGTAGACAGACTGGCGGTGGATTACTGGAAACAACCGGTCGGCCTGTTTGGGTATTTCGAAGCTCCCGAAATGCCTGAGGCGGCCGGGTTGCTCTTGGGTGCCGCCCGGCAATGGCTCGTTGAGCGCGGCATGCGTGCGATGCGTGGTCCGTGGACTTTCGTCTCGCAGGAGTGGGGCATGGTCGTGGAGGGATTCACGCCTTCTCCCGTGATCATGGCCCCCTACAACCCCCCGTTCTACAACGAGTACCTCGAGGATTTTGGCCTGCGAAAGGCGAAGGACCTGCTTTGCTGGGTGGTGTCCGCCGCCGATGGATATGACCTCCCTCCCCGCGTTCTGGAGCTCACCGATGCTGTATCGCAGCGCTATGGGATCCGCATTCGGGCTCTCGACATGCGGCGTTTCGAGGACGAGGTCAATCTCATCGAACAGCTATCCAATGCCAGCATCATGGACAACTGGGGCTATTCGCCCGTGACGCCGGCCGAGGTACAAGCGACGGCCCGCGACCTGCGAGCGGTGATTCAGCCCAAGGGTGTCCTCTTCGCAGAAGACCGTGACGGCCGGCCCGTGGGCTTTGCAATCGCCATCCCGGACGTGAACCACATCCTCAAGGATTTGCGTGGCTCGATGTTCCCTTTTGGTTGGCTCAGGCTGTTGCTCGGCATTCCCCGGCTCAGGCGGTACAGGATGTTTGCGCTGGGCGTGATACCCGAGTATCAGGGCAAGGCGGTAGATAGCCTGCTATATCGCGGCCTGTATGAGCGACTGTACGCGCCCGACCTGTGGATGGAAATCAACTATGTCCTTGAAGATAACTATCCGATGATCAATGCGATCAAGAAGCTCAGGGCGAGGCCTCTTCGGCGATATCGAGTTTACGAGATGGAGATCCAGTGAGCACGATCACAGAATTTGAGTCACGCTTGCCGGCCCGACTCAGGGCAACCTTTCGATCATTCAAGAAGCCGTACGACATACAACGGTATCTCGACAGTCTGCCGTACGTGGGCGAATATCGGGATCGCTGCCCGTTGGACGTCATGAAGGATCGGCAGTGCCACTGCCTGGACGGGGGGCTCCTTGCAGCCCTGGCGCTTCGACGAATTGGCGATCCGGGTCTGCTGCTCGACCTCGTGCCCGCGCAGGACAAGAAGGGAAAGAATCTTGACGACGATCATGTGCTCGCCGTATTCAAACGCCACGGTGCGTGGGGCGCCATCGCCAAGTCCAACTATCCCTGGCTGCGCTATCGAGAGCCGGTTTATCGGACGCTGCGCGAATTAGTAATGAGCTATTTCGAGGTCTACTTCAGCATTGACGGGTTCAAAGCCTTGCGCGGCTACACACGGCCATTGGACATTTCGATTTATGATCGATTGGAATACGCCTGGGACGAGAAGGGCGCGGCGCAACTCTACAAGCACCTCTACCGGCGAAAACCGATCGCACTCATATCAAAATGGACCGAGGCGCAGTTGCAGCCAGTCGATGAGCGCGCCTATGAATCCGGCACGGTCGGCGTGAATTTCGACTGGGCCTACGACCCGAATAAGTGCTGACAGTTCCCCATCTGGCCTTCAGCGCCTTCACCGGCCTGCTCCCGTGGGTCAGCAATTGCAGGGCACTGGCGAGCGGCGCCATCAAGCGCGCATGACGTCAAGCACCCAACACGGGCACGGCTTTGCAAAGCGTGCTTGATCCAAATCTACACCGTGACTGTTAATACCGGCCGCGATTCAGAACGACCTCTGGATGTGGCAGATCGCTTTCTCGGACCGGAAATACCTGCACTGCGCATGCTTTGTACTCGGGGATCTTCGCCTCGGGATCAAGCGCATCATTAGTGAGCAGGTTCGCAGCGGCCTCCGCAAAGTGGAACGGGATGAACACAACTCCAACGGTTGTTTTTTCAGTCACAGTGGCGCGCAGAACGACTTCTCCCCGGCGTGACGTTACCCGCACTGCCATCCCATCCTCAATGCCGTGCATCCCGGCATCCAGCGGGTTGATCTCCACGCGTGCTTCCGGATACGCCTCGTTGAGTGCGGAGTGACGGGTCATTGTCCCTCCGTGCCAGTGCTCCAAAACGCGACCCGTCGTAAGGATGAACGGGAACTCATCGTCCGCCTGTTCCATGACCGGTATGAACTCAAGTGGCGTGAAGTGGCCACGACCCCGCGGAAAAGAGTCTTTGAACAAGGTCGGAGTGCCCGGATGCTTGGCGTCCCAAACTGGGTACTGCAGTCCCACCTTGTCAATACGATCATAGGTGACCCCGGCGAAGTCCGGCACCACTGAGGCCATCTCCGCAAAGATCTCGGCAGGCGAGTCATACTCCCAGCGGGCAGATGTGGCACGACCCAGGCGTTTTTCCAGACGCCGGCCCAGGTCGCAGATGATCTGCCAATCCGGGCGCGCGTTTCCTCGTGGAGGTTGCGCCGCACGCACCCGCTGCACTCGACGGTCCGTATTTGTGAAGGTTCCTTCTTTTTCCGCGAATGGCGTCGCCGGCAGAAACACGTCCGCGAAGGCGCCCAACTCGTTGATGAACAGATCCTGGGCAATCAGGAATTCGAGTTGCCGCATGTGCTCCCGCGTAACGTTCAGATTCGGCTCCGACATCATGGGATTCTCCCCCATGATGTACAGGGAGCGGACGCCGCCTTCGTGCGCCTCGCCGAGAATCTCGGTGGTCGTCAATCCCAGCTTGCGGGACAGGCCGCCGCTCTCGACATGCCAGGCGCCCTCCCACTTTGATGCGCTGCTATCGTCATCGACACGCATGTAGCCGGGGTAGTGGAAAGGCATGGCGCCCATGTCGCTCGCACCTTGCACATTGTTCTGCCCGCGCAGGGGATTCAGGCCCGTGCCGTCCCGCCCCACATGTCCCGTGAGGAATGCCAGATGAACCAGGGCCAGAGCGCTCGCCGTGCCGTGTGACAGCTGACTGATCCCCATGCCCCAGTAGATCGCGCCGTTCTTCGCCCGGCCATACATGCGGGCGGCCTTCCGGATGTCCGCGGCCGGCACGCCGGATACTTCCTCGGCAAATTCGGGCGTGAACTTCTCCAAAGTCGCCAGGAACTCCGTATAGCCTTCTGTCCGATCGTTGATGAAATCGTGATTTACCAGATTCTCTTCGACAATCACCTGGGCCATGGCCGTGAACACGGGCACGTTGGTACCGGGCTTGAGCGGCAGCCACAGGTCCGCGAAATCCACGAGCTCGATGCGGCGCGGATCCACGACAATCATGTGCGCGCCGCGCTTCTGGACGGCCTCCTTCATTTGCAACGCGATAATCGGGTGGTTCTCGCTGGTATTCGAGCCCGTCACAATGAAGACATCATTTTGCAGGACTTGCGAGGCGGTATTGCTCATCGCGGAAGAGCCCAAGGCCTGCTGCAGGGCAACGACGCTTCCTGCGTGGCACAACCGCGTACAGTGATCGATGTTGTTTGTTCGGAAGAGCGCCCGATACAACTTCTGAAGCAGATAGTTGTCCTCGTTGGTGGCCTTGGCGCAGCAGTAAACTGCCATCGCGTCCGGACCATCTCGCCGATAGATCTCGACCAGCCGGTCCGCCGTGTAGTCCAAGGCTTCGTCCCATGAGACCTCGCGCCACTCCGAACGATCGAATGCCTGGCTTCGCGTACCAGGCTGCTGCCTTACGCGCCGGATCAGGGGCGTCGTGACACGCTTGGGATGATATATGTAGTCATACCCGAAGCGGCCCTTGACGCACAGATTTCCATGATTAACCGGGGAGTCAAAAGGCGACGTGACGCTGTAGATGAAGTCGTTTCTGACGTGCAATTCCAGCGTACAACCCACGCCGCAGTAAGGACACGTCGTGGTCACGACGCGATCCGGCTGGATCGTGCGGGTTTTTGTTGGCGCAGACATGGACATGGACACTCACTTCCCGAACCACTAAGGCTTCCGTGTGAGCGACAAGGCCGCCGCCTCTGGCCGCGCGGCCTCCGTTGTTGTCAAAGCAATCGGGTTCGCGAGAGGATTATACCCGCTCGAGTCTGACCGCACTTATCTTGTACTCAGGGATCTTTGCAACGGGATCCACGGCATCCCCGGTGAGCACGTTGGCGGGGCTTTCAGCAAAGTGAAACGTCATGAATATCATGCCGCCCGGGATGCGCGTTGTCAGGCGCGCGCGTCCAGTGACTTCGCCGCGGCGGGAAGTCACGCGAACCATGTCGCCATCTCCGATATCGAGGCGGACGGCGTCCGCGTCGTTGATCTGTATCTCGCCCTCCGGCACCAAGGCGTTCAATCCGGCGGACCGGCGGCTCATCGTGCCTCCGTGCCAGTGCTGCAGTATTCGACCCGTGTTCAGCAGGAATGGATATTCATCATCCGGGCCTTCGGCGGGCTCACGGTACTCAACGACCGCGAAGCGTCCAAGCCCGCGAGTGAATTTCTCACGATGCAGGATCGGCGTTCCGGGATGCTCCGCCGTGGGACATGGCCATTGCAGCCCATCGCCATCGAGGCGCGCATAGGAGATGCCGGCCATGGATGGCGTCAGCGCAGCGACCTCATCCCACACGGCAGCCGCGTCGGGGTAGTCCCAGTCGGCAACCGGCCTGACTTTCCCGTTGAGGGCGTGTTTTTCACTGATGCCGTTCAGTCGGCGGCCCATCTCGCAGATGATTTCCAGGTCGCGCTTCGCCGCCCCCGGAATGGGCAGCGCCCGGCGTATGCGTTGTACGCGCCGCTCTGTATTTGTATATGTGCCGTCTTTCTCGGCGAAGCTGACTCCCGGTAAGACCACATCCGCTTGCTGTGCAGTCTCGTTCAGGAAGATGTCTTGCACGACCAGGAACTCCAAAGCCTTGAAAGCCTCCCCCACGTGATTCAAATTTGGATCGGATAGCAGCGGATTCTCGCCCATGATGTACAGCGCCTTGACGCGCCCATCCAGCGCTGCGTTCATGAGCTCCGTGACCGTCAGGCCGGGACGTTCAGGCAGCGGCCTGGAGGGCTGCCAGGCCTGTTCGAATTTCTGACGCACCTCCGCGCTGGTCACCGCCTGGTATCCTGGCAGCACGTTTGGCAACCCGCCCACGTCGCAGGCGCCCTGCACATTGTTCTGGCCTCTCAGGGGATTGACGCCCGTACCCGGCCGTCCAAAATTGCCAGTCAGCAACGCCAGGTTCGCCAGCGCCTGCACATTGTCCACGCCGTGCGATGACTGCGTGATGCCCATGGCCCAGAAGATGGCCGCGCTCTTTGCTTTGCCGTATATCCGGGCAGCCTCCTCGATCGTAGCGACCGGCACCCCCGATATCGCTTCGGCCCAAGCAGGCGTGCAATCGGCGACCGCGGCCACGATCCCATCGAAGTTCTCCGTGCGCGCTTCGATGAACGCCCGATCCAGTAGATTCTCCTCGATCAAGACGTGAGCCATCGCGTTCAAGACCGCCACGTCGGTTCCTGAACGCGGACGCACGTGCAGCGCGGCGAATTCCGCTAATTCGATTTCACGGGGATCGATCAGGATCAGCCGGGCGCCGTGCCTCCGCACCGCCGCCTTCATTTCCAGGCTGATAACCGGGTGCGCCTCGGTGGTGTTGCTGCCCGTCACGAGCAGCACATCCGCTTCGTGTATGTCGGCGATCGAATTGGTCATCGCCCCCGACCCCAGACACGCGGCCAGACCGGCCACGGAACTGCTGTGTCAGAGACGGGCGCAGTGATCTACGTTGTTAGTGCCGATGACACCGCGAGCGATCTTCTGTAGCAGGTAATTTTCTTCATTCGTGCACTTGGCGGATACCAGGAAACCAATTGAGTCCGGGCCGTTTAGGTCGCGGATTTCCCTGAGACGTTCGGCGGCGTGGGACAGGGCCGTTTCCCATGTCACGGGTTTCAATTGGCCACTCGACCGCACAAGTGGTTGTGTGAGGCGATCAGGCGACTGCACAAAATCCGTGCCGAACCGCCCTTTTACGCATAGGTTGCCGTGGTTCACGGGACTGTCGAACAGCCCGCTGACCCGGTAGATCATCTCGTCACGTATGTGAAGGTGGATTTGGCACCCGACGCCGCAATATGGGCATGTGGTGTGGACTAAGCTTTCGGCCTGGATCATCCTGCTGTCTCCTTGCTCCATTTCCTCCTCCCCACCGAGGAGGCTTCGGTCAAATTCGCTTTCGCTTCCAATTCTTGGTGCCGCTGGTGAGCACTGCGATTTCCTGGGGGCTGATTCCCTGCTCCAGCAAGAACTCTCGCTTCGCCTTGAGGGCGCCGGTCGGGCACACTCCTACGCATTGACCGCACAGCACGCACGTGGTCTCGGGGATCGGCTTGTCGAAGAATGTGCCGATCTCCGTTTCGAAGCCGCGCCCGTTGAAGTTTATGGCAAAAGTGTATTGGGCGTCGTCCGCACAGACTTGGACGCACCGCCAACACAGCAGGCACTTCGAATAGTCGCGGATGTACATTGGATTGTCATCCTTGACGGCCTGCTGGCGCCGCTCCGCATCTGGAAATCGTTGGTCACCGGCCCCATAATCCCTCATCATGGAAAGGATTTCCGGCGCCTCCGACAAATCCATGGTCGAGGCCAGCATCTCGAGAATGGTCTTGCGTGCCCGCATCACCCTTTCGCTCCTGGTGTGCACCTTCATGTCGGGTGCCGCCTTCACGACACACGCCGGCTGCAAGAGCCTCTGGCCTTCCACTTCGACCACGCACAAGCGGCACAGGCCGTTGCTCGTCGTGGCTTTGTGGTAGCAGATCGTCGGAATCTCCTTGCCTGCCATCTGTGCCGCCTGCAGCAATGTCGTGCCCTGCTCCACTGCAACGGGTTGGCCGTCTATCGATAGTGTGATGCTCTCAGTCATTCGCGCTCCGTTCGTCAAGCCAGACGATCATTTTCGCTTCGCGTTGGACTTGCTGCCCTGGGCCTTGCCTGTCGTCCGGCTCTTTTTCGGCGCGCTCGGGCGCCGCGTTGCCTTCCGCGGGACAGCGACCGACTTCGCATGCCGGGCGCCTGCGCTCTTCGTCCCCCTCTTCCTGGCAGCCGATGAGCGGGGGGCGATCGGGTGGGTGTCGACCGCGAACATATCAGGCCACAATTTGATGGCGGAAAGCACGGCACCGGCGGCAGTCTGCCCCAACCCGCACAAACTCGCATCCGTCATGGTCCAGCCAACATCCTGGAGGCGCTGCATGTCGCCCTGCATGACACGGCCCGCGGCAAGTCGTTCAAGCACTTCCTTTTGTCGCTGGGTACCCATCTGGCATGGATAGCACTTCCCGCAGGAACTCATGTGCAAAGAAATGTCCAAGGCGTCGCAGGACGTCTCGCAGATCGCGGGTCTCGTCGAACACCATGACTACACCTGATCCGAGCGGCAGTCCTGCCGAGCGTAAGTCCTCGAATGTCAGCTTGACGTCGAGGTTCTCTTGGGTCGCAAAGGCTCCCGCTGCACCTCCGAAGAGAACCGCCTGGAGCTTCCTACCGCCTGAGACACCGCCCGCCATTTCCAGAAGTTCTCGAAGTGTCGTTCCGAACGGCACTTCGTAGACGCCCGGCCGCTGGGTGTCTCCTGACACGCAGAAGAGTTTCGACCCGGGCGACTTTTCCGTCCCCATTTTGCGATATTCGGCTGCGCCCGCGGCGAGAATCAGCGGCACGTTGAACAAGGTCTCCACGTTGTTGATGACCGTTGGCTTGCCAAAGAGCCCGTACGTGGTCGGAAATGGAGGCTTGATGCGCGGAAAACCCCGCTTCCCCTCGATTGACTCGAAAAGCGCCGTCTCTTCTCCGCAAATGTAAGCCCCCGCACCCACGCGGATCTCAACATCGAATGAAAAGCCCGAGCCGAGCAGGTTGTCGCCCAACAACCCCGCGACCCTTGCCTCAGCGAGCGCGTTCTCAAGCGGCGCCTGGATATACGGGTATTCGCCGCGCAGGTAGATGTACCCCATGTCGGCGCCAATCGCGTATCCGGCAATCAGCATCCCTTCGATCAGGCTGTGTGGATCGTCAAGCAACAGCACGCGGTCCTTGAACGTGCCGGGCTCGGACTCGTCGGCGTTGCAGACCACATACTTCGGCGATCCGGATGCCGCCGCCGCGCCTTCCCACTTGATTCCTGTCGGGAAGGCCGCGCCTCCACGACCCACCAAGCCGGCGGCTTTGATTTCCGCCACGACTTGCTCCGGCTTCATCGCGATGGCTTTCCTGAAAGCTGCGTACTCCCCGTGCGATACGAACGAAGTAGTCCCGTGACCGCAGTTCGCCGTGAGCAGCCGGACCGAGCCCCCGACAATCGACGGCGGTCGCCCCAGCTCGTAGGAATTGGCAGACAGGCGGATGTTTGTTTCCGCCTGGTCATCGACCAGCGCCGCCGGTGCATGCTCGCACAGCCCCAGGCACGGACTGGCCTCAACCGTCAGGGAGCCATCCGCGCTTGTTTGTCCGGGCTGCAACTGATGATTCGCACACGTGTGGCTCAGTACCCCATCCGCGTCCTTCAGAGCGCAGGCTACGTCGGTGCAAACTCGTATGATTCGCTTTCCAACGGGCTTGTTGTACAGCAGCGTGTAGAACTCGATCACCCCATGGACATCCGCGAGTGGCACGTGCAGGGCTTTGGCAATTTCTGCCACAACGGGTTCGGAAAGCCATCCGGTGGCTTTCTGCGCGGCCTGCAGCGCCGGCAGAAGACCGGAGCGACCAAGGCGTATGTAGGGCTCAATATTCCGATGAAGTGTGCCCAACTGGGGTTCAGCCATCGTCTCATTCATGCATTAAGTATACTTCCACACGGTTTCGTTTTGTGCGTTCCGCCATATCCCGCGCGCCGCTTCAAGCTGATTTGCCGCCGTGCTCACCGATCACGCGGTGCGTGAGGCGACCCCGGCTGCCACTAGCGGGCGTAGTCGCGGTTCACAGCCGCAAGCTTTCCAAGCATTTCATCTCGGAGCGAATTTGCCGGAGAGCCGCCTTCCGGGTACAGGTCAGTCAACTCATCGGGGTCATCGCCGACATTGTACAGTTCGAAGCCTTGGTAGTGCTGGTCGGGATAGTCATAGTACGTCAGCCGATAGTCGTTCCTTAGCATGGAAATTGAGAGCCGGCTCAATGGAGCGAATGCCGAGTTGGTTTTGGCATCCAACGAATATATAGCCCGATTGTCGTCCGGAGCGCCCCCGAACTCGGGCAAGGGTTGGCCTTCCGCCCACACGGGCGCGGCGATCCCCGCGAGGCCCGCGATCGTCGGAAGCAGGTCGACGCTGCTGGTCGTGGTACGCACATCGACTTGATCGGTCTGCCCCGGTTGAGAGATCAGGAGTGGCACATGGACGATCGGTTCGTAGATCAGAGGAGTGGAATGGCCCACCACACCGCGCTCGAAGAGTTCCCCGTGGTCGGAGGTGATGATCACGTGGCTCCTGTCCAACAAGCCCGATGAAACCAGATATTCAAAGAGACGGGCCAGCTCCGCATCCCAACTTGCCAGATACTGGTCATATCGGGTGCGTTGGCTATCCTGCCGGTCGAAATCTTTGACGTCGCGGACGAGGGGGTGAACCGGCTTGCGAGGCGCCGTCCAGCCATCCTCAAACATGTGATTGAATTTCCCCTTTGGCCGATAGTCTCCGTGAGGCGGATAAAGATGAATATAGGCCAGTGACGGCTCCTGGAGACTCCGAAGCAGCTCCATCACACCATCGACTACGTCCTCGAGGCGGAACAAGTCTGGCGAGGCAGGCAGGCCATGGGGATATGACGTGAGGTACTCGTGGTTGAGCGCCCGCGCGGCGCGCCATTGCAGCAGCGTTTTAAGGGGACCCGCGAATAGAGACGCATCCTCACCCGTGTCGCGCTGGAAGATGTCGTACTCGAAGCTGGCGTGCGCACCCTGCGCATCGTTCCTGAAGAGCGCGTCGCCGTAGATGAGGTTCTGGCGCAGGCTGAAGCTGCCGATTGGCACGCGACGCTCGAGAGCCGGGCCCGCCTCTGCTAGCAACAGGTCCGCGAACTCATTTTGCGTGAATGCGAGCGTAGAGTGAGAACCGGAGAGAAGACGGAAGATCTGGTGGTCGCGATGTTGCTGTGCGATTTCGCCGCTCAAGGCCAGCGCACGGTGCGACCAGGGATGCAGACCCGTCAACAAAGAAGCCGTGCCGGGCACGGTGAACGTCCCGGTGGAGTAGTGCCGGTGGTAAACGGTGCATCGCCTCGCAAATTGCTCCAGGTTTGGCATTGTCTGACGCGGATAACCGTAAAGCGCCATGTGACGCGCCGACCAGGTGTCGAAAACGAGCATGATGACGTTGCGCGCGCGGGCTTGCGCCTCCGCCCTGAACGGTCGGACAAATGAGCTTGCTCCAAGCAAGGCCGGAGACAACGAGATAAGCTTCAGAAAGTCGCGGCGGGAAATCGGGCGCATCTGCCGGCTGCCGCCTAACGCACCAATCGCCATGCAACGACGATCAGACCGACGACGTCGAGCGGAATGTAGATGAGGAGCATGATCGAAATCTGGTCGACCAGGAAAGTGAGCGACTGCCGCATCCGGGCGGATCGGGACGTCCAGACATAGAGGGCGACAGCCAGAATCAGTCCGCCCAGTATCTGTGGCAGGTACCGGGAAGCCGGGCCGGTCACAAATATGTAGGTGCCAGAGACATAGCTGTGTTGCAGGTAGATCGCGGCTGCTGAAGCGGCCAGCACCAGCACAAAGCCCTTCGGGACAAAGCCTTTGCGCAGCAATCCCGCCGGCAGCGCGGCGGCCAGGATCAGCAGCACGGCCAGGACGCACACGCTCTCAAGAAAGGCGAAGGCCATGTGATAGCAGAACACGACCAGGATCTCTCCGGTGTCGTATTTCAGCACGAACGATGGCAGGCTATACAGAAATCCGCGTATGGACCAACTGTGGATGGCAAATACGATTACCCCCAGAATCCCGACCACCTCCTGCCGCGGCGGCACCAGGTTTGCGCCAATGCGCCTGACACTAGGCGCTCGCAGAGCCTGACCTTGCGGCCGGACGGTCACAGATTTATGAAGTTCCACCGCACCTGCCTTGGATGACCGCGGCGGATTGTTCTATCCTACCGGCCGAAGCCCGAGATGTAGTGTTCCAGCTGGCTGATCATGAACTTCTGGTAATCCACGACTTCCTTGAGCACGTCACGTACCGACATCACACCCAGAAGCTTGCCATTTTCGTACACGGGTAGATGCCGGACGTTCTTCTCGATCATGATGGCCATGCATTCTTCAACCGATTGGCCGGCCTCAACATACAGGACGTCCCCGGTCATGATGTCCTGCACCTGGGTCGTTGCGGCGCTTCGCCCGGCCAGCTCCAGCTTGCGAACGCAGTCCCGCTCCGAAAGGATGCCGGTCACTTTGTCATCCTCCGTGACGATCACGGCTCCGGTGTTCTTGTCCGCCATGACCCGCAGGGCGTCCAGAACGCTCGTGTCGGGTTTCACCGAGAAGACCTGACTGCCCTTCTGCCGGATAACATCACGCGCGTTGTGCATGCCCGAAACTCCTTTGGCCTGAGATTGCGGTAAGTATAGGGCGAAACGGGAGGTCTGGCAAGCACGGTTCACGATTGCCGCACGGCTGGACCGGCCTGCGGGGTATGCCGTGACCAACTAGCCGGAAAACGAGCGCGCCGATGGTCACGAGGCTGGCGACCACGATCAGGACGGATGCCCACGACGTGAAGGTTCTTTCGAAGCCACTGTTGACGTGCTGGCCCATCAAGTTTCGGTCGCTCGTCAGCTTGATCAGATAGTAGAAGACCAGCGGCAGGATCATGGCATTCAGGGTCTGCGTTGCGATCGCGAAGTGAAACAGCGAGATGCCGGGGATCATCGTGATAAGAGCAGCCGCGATCAGCTGGATCATGAAGAGCACGTAGAACGTCTTGCTGGCCTGGTATCCGCTGTCCAGGCTGCCTGAGAGCCCGAAGAATTCGGAGAAGGCATACGCCGTCGAGAGTGGCACGATCACGAGGCCCATGAAAGCCGCCGCCAGGATGCCGACGGCAAACAGCGTGCCCGCCAGATCCCCGGCAAACGGGCGTATGGCTTCCGCGGCCTGCTCCCCGGACGTCAGCACGATCCCTCGCGAATAAAGCGTGGCAGCCGTGGCAACAATCATGAAGAACGAGAAGAAGTCGGTCAGGAACGCTCCCCAGTACGTTTCAATCTGGGAGTACTTCAGCGTATCCTGCGTGATCTTCTTGTCAAAGGCAAAGCTGCTGATGAAGAATTGCCCCCACGGGGTGATGGTGGTGCCGAGAACGCCCATGCCAATGATGAGAAAGCTGCGGGCATACTGGCTTGTCCACTCGACTCCGTGCGGAAAGAACAGATTCGTGAAAGCCAGCCCCCAGTCCGGATTGGCTTTGATGGCCGAGATTACATACGTAAGATAGAAGAGCGACACCACCAGCATGATGCTCTGCGTCACGCGATAGTTGCCCTGCGTGATGAATAACATCGCAACGATCAGGATCGCTACGATGAACGGCGCTGTGGGCAGGTGCAGGATTCCCCCCACGGTCTTGATTGCCGCAAACTCGGTCGTGATCGTGCCCAGGTTTGCCACGAATAGGCCCGCAAAAATCATGACCGCCACTCGAATGCCGTGCTTCTCTCGAATGAGATCAGCAAGACCCCGGCGCGTCACAAGCGTCAGGCGCATGCCCATTTCCTGGGTAATCGCCAGGAGCGGTGTAACGATGAAGAGCAGGAAAAGGACCGGATAGCCGAGCGTTGCGCCGGCAATGGAGTACGTTGCCACGCCCCCGGCGTCGTTGTCTGCCATCGCGGCAATCGTGCCGGGTCCAAACACCGACAGGATCAGCACGACGCGCCGTATCCAGCGACTGGCAGCCCACTTGTCCCGCAGCTGCCGCACAACCATCTTCACGCGTGCGCTCCGAAGAAATGCGGCAGGCGCTTCTTCCAGGCGGTCGGGATGATCTTGTCCAGAGCATCGTCAGCGGTCACGATTCCGTACATGCGATCATCGCCGTCCACCACCGGCACCGCGATCAGGTTGTACTTGGAGATGATCTGGGCAATTTCGTCCTGCTTGGTTTGAAGGTCAACGGTGACCATGCGCTTGTGCATGAACTGGCTGATGGGCGTCTCGGGCGGCGCCATGATCAGGTCGCTGAGGGAGAACACGCCTGCCAGGTGGTCTTGCGCGTCCTTGACGTAGACGTAGTACAGCAGTTCGACGTCCTCGCCGACCTTCCGCAGGTGCTCAATGGTCTGCGCGGCGCTGAGCTCCGGTGCGACAGAGATATATTCGGTCGTCATGAGGCCGCCGGCCGTGTCCTCGCCGTACTTCAGCAGTTCGCGGACCTCGTCCGCCTCATCCCGCTGCATCAAGCGCAGCAGGCTCTGCCTCCTGTCTGCAGGCATGGCCGCCAGGAGGTCCGTGGCTTCGTCCGGCGCCATTTCCTCAAGCACATCCGCTACCTTCTCATCTGGGAAGTGCTGTAGCAGGTTGGCCTGGAAATCCGGTTCGACCTCTTCCAGCGTGTCTGCCAGCTGCTTTAGATCGAGCTTTCGCAGCAGCTCCGCATGCTCGCCCTGGTTCAGATCTGAGATGATTTCCGCCAGGTCCGATGGATGCAGGTTGGCCAGCTTGCTGGACGGCACTTTCAGGCGCATCGACTGATCATGCAAGAGAGGTTCCACAAAGTCCCACGAGATGGTGCCTGAGGCGAAATCCAATTTGAGCTGTCGGGCAGCCCATCGGCCGATTCGCTCCAGCCCAAGCCGGCGGAGGATGCCGGGCATGCCGATATCCACGTTGCTGACAATGACGTGCCCGTTCACCCGCACCAATTCGATGTCGTTGACGCGCACCACCCGGGCGCCATCCGTGTCCAGGATCTGCTTGTCGAGCACGTCCCGAATCAGTCGGATGTCGGCATCCTGGAACACATAGCGCGTGGTTTCGTCGAATGACCGACGCAGCGGAATCGCGGCAGACAGCAGAGCCGCCAGATCCAGGAACGGGATGGCGCGATCCTCGCCGCTGGCGTGCACGATGATCGCGCTGACAACGGGGTGCGATGCCTCCGTCAGGGGACGCGCAACCACATCCTTCAGAACCCCGATCCGCTTCCCGTCAACATCGGTGACAGGTCGACCCCTCAGTTCGCTGATGAATGCCATGCCTGTCTCCTTCCAAAACAAGGCCGCCTTCGAGTTGACTATCGAAGGCGGCAGTGTCCGTAGGTGTGAGCAATCTCTAGGGGGCGCTCACGGTGCGCGGCCAAGACCGCGGCTCCCCACCCGCGAGCAGTCCAGTTGCACCCGGAACAGAGGCACTTCGAAGTCGAATGTGAGACTCAAAATAGGGCGCGCTAAGTGGTCGTCCGCGTCCAAAGAGCACTCCTCAAAGGCTTGCAGGTTCAGATTTTCCATGTCGATTCCCTGACTTATACTCCCCCGTTTGCCGATTCGTCAAGACCGGCCCCGCGGGCTTCCCTGTCCGGACGACCCTGTTACCAAAGAGGACGAGGCCGCGAGCATGCTCGCGGCCTCGTCGTGCGTGTCGGGGCGCCGAGATTTGAACTCGGGACCTCACGGACCCGAACCGTGCGCTCTACCGGACTGAGCCACGCCCCGAAAGCAGCAGGATTATACTGCCCTCCCCTGCTTGTGGGAAGCCGAGTGGCATTACGGATTGAGCGTGATCGGCTGGCTATAGATATAGACGGGTCCGTCGAGTGAATCGTCGGATTCGGTGACAAAAAGCCTCGCCGAGGTTGGCTGGCCAACCTTAAAAGGAAGCGTTGTGCTGAACGGCTGCCAGTTCACGCCCGAGACTGCCACGACCCGCGAGCTCACAATCTTGCCTTCCGCCGTGACCAGATCCAGAACGATTGGCTGCCGACCAAACGGCAACATGTCGCCTTTGACCGTCAGAACACCGCCCGCGGCAGCTCGAGTCCGGCGGCAAGTCTACGAACGCGATCCGTTCGTAGACGGTGTCGCCCGGTGGATTGACCTGGTTTTCACCGCTGGATAGTAGCAGCACTGGCACGGTCCTCAACCACTCAACGCGGCCGCGATCGTCCTTCGTGCTTACCTGAATATATCCGGTCTCTCCGGCAGCCGCCCCAATTTCAAAAGGTATCTTCAGAGACACAAGGTCGCCGTCGGGATCCCCTTCCAGCGGGGAGGTCAGTACGCGCCCGAGCATGCGTCTGTCCTCGCCAAGTAAATCGATCTCCAACTGGTGGTGGGCGCCCACTCCCGCGATCAGCTTGACCTGGATCGGCGAGACCAGTTTGGACATAGGTCCCGGCGCTCTGATCTGTATGGCTCCCAGCGGAACCGGCGGTCCCGGGGTGGGCGAGAGCGTGGGCTCAGCCGTCGGAGGCAGGAACGTCGCGGTCGCCGTCGGCGTCACTGACGGAGCAGCAGCCGACATCGTCGCCGCATCAATGGAGGCAGCCGTGAGATAAACGGCCGTCGAAACGAAGTCGGCCGGAAACGGCGTGGGCCCACCAACAGTTCCCGGCAGTGCACAGCCGGATAGGAGCCCACAAAGCAAGACAACGACCAGAGACTGGACCCGGTTGCGGTCGCGGGATTTCGCTAATGCCGGCACAGGCGGGGTCTGGACCCCCATTCTGGGAGCCCCGGGGTAGGTGTGGCGGTTAAGAGGCAGACAACACTGAAAGACCCGGCGCCAGCCACTAGATGCCGTAAATATCGGAGTACTTCTGCGTCAGGTACCGAACATAGGGCTCAGCAGAGATCTTGGAGCCGGTCACGCGCATCACGAGATCCTGCGGATCGTACTTCCGACCGTGTATGTGGATGTTTTTCCTGAGCCACTCGAGCAGGATCCCAAAATTCCCGCGACGAACATGCGCCGCCAGATCACCGAGCTCCTCCGTCATCTTCTCCCAGATCTGCACTGATACTAGATTGCCCAGGGCGTACGTGGAGAAATAGCCGATGGAACCGAAGGACCAGTGAACGTCCTGGAGCACACCTTGGGCGTCGGTCGGCGGCACGATGCCCAGGTAGTCCTTCATCTTGGAATTCCAGATTTCGGGAAGGTCCTTGAGCGCAACGGACCCTTCCACCATCGCGATTTCGAGCTCAAGCCGCAGCATGATGTGCAGGTTATAGGTGGCCTCGTCGGCGTTGACCCTGATGAAGGATGGCTCAACTTTGTTGATCGCCCGGAAGAAAGCCTTTCGTGCCGACGCCATCCAACTGCGCTGGAAAGATCTTCTTCAGATTGCCGTATTCAAGCTCCCAGAAAGCCAGCGAACGGCCCACCAGGTTCTCCCACATCCGTGACTGAGATTCGTGAACGGCCAGCGACGTGCCGTGCGCCAGAGGTGTCCTCTCATAGCTCAAATTGACGCCTTGCTCGTACATCGCGTGGCCGGCTTCATGCATCGCGCTGAAAATCGTGGCCAGCGGCTTCTGCGCCTCAAATCGGTTCGTGATCCTCACATCGTTAATGCTGAAAGAGGTCTCAAATGGATGAGGCGCCTTGTCCATGCGACCTCGGCTCCAATCGTAGCCAAAGCCTCGGGTGATTCCCCCACTGAACTCCCAAAGCTTCTGCTCGTTGTACTTTCGAGACAGGAATTTGTCGTTGATCTGAGGCCGTTCGGCGATGGCCTTGATGAGCGCCACCTGCTTCGGACGCAGCGATTCAAATATGGCTCGCACGTCGGCTGTTTTCATCCCGGGTTCGTAGTCGTCCAACAAAGTGTCGTAGGGGTGATCGGCCGGAGGGAAGAAGCTCACGTACCGTCTCGCAAGATCCAGCACCTTTTGAAGGTGCGGCAAGAAAATGCTGAAATCCGATTTGGCTCTTGCCTGCGTCCAAGCCTGAAAGGCCGCGGATGTTGCCATGGCCTGCTCGGCGACGAATTCGGCCGGGACGCGCACGGCTTTGTCGTAGTCCCGGGCAGCGACTCGGACCAGCGCGGCGTCGTCGGAGTCTGGGCCCGCCTCGGCAAACTCCGCCTTTAGGTCTTGGAGCAGGCTTCCCACTTCAGGGGAGGTAGCCTTCTGATGGGCGATCTTTCCAAGCGTCGCCAGTTGCTGACCGCGGGCTTCGCTTCCCCCTTCGGGCATATACGTGTTCTGATCCCAGTCCAACAGACTGGCTGCGCCATGCAGATCTTGAACCTCTCCCAGCAATTCCTTTAGATGATTCAGTTTTTCGCTCATGATTCTCCGTGTGACTGATCGCCCGAGGGCGCTATGCAATTCTCCACTGCAGCGGCTCACCCCTCAAAGCCGCCAGAACCTCATTCGCGATGTCCTCTGACGCCCGCGCCCGGGCCTCGACGGTGCGCGCGCCGATTTGCGGCGTGGCAATCACGCGCGGGTGTTTGACCAGTGCGCTGGATGCCGCCGCTGCACTCGCAAAAACGTCAAGCGCGGCCCCCGCCACCTTCCCCGACTCCAGGGCGCTCAGTAGCGCCTGCTCATCAAGCATCCCCTGCCCCGCCACGCAGACAAGCCGAACACCAGCTCTCATCTGCGAAAACGCCATCGGCCCGATCAAGTCCCGCGAATGCACATCGAAAGGAAGGTGCAGTGAGATGAAATCGGACCACGCAAAGAGATCCTGCAGGGACACGGTCTCGGCACCCTCAGCCTGCATCTCGTGTTCCTGGATGAATGGATCATAGACGACCACACTCATTCCAAATGCGGTCGCCCGCCGGCCAACCTCCCCGCCGCTCCGGTCGTAACCGATGATGCCCAGAGTCTTGCCGGCGAGTTCAACGCCCGGCATTTCGTCCGCCGTGGTTACTCCGCGTTTCATGGCCGCGTCCGCCCCTGGAATGTCGCGCGCCAGTGCCAGGAGCAGGCCAAACTCCATTTCGGCAATCGCGACTGTTGCAGCCCAGGGTGCATTGACCACGACCACGCCATGGAGCTTGGCCGCTTCAAGATCAACGTTTTCGACGTCCGCGCCGGCTTGTCCAACCACTTTGAGGCGCGCGGCGGCGTCGAAGACATCCGCTGAGACTCTCGTGCGACCGCTGACGATCAACGCATCGCAGCCTTCCGCCGCTGCCGGCAATTCGTCCGCGCTAATCCCGGTGCGGTCGTCGATGGCCGCCGCGGCGCGAAGGATGGACTGGCCATTCGCCTCCAGTCCATCCGCGATGAGAATCCGGAATTCCGCCATGTGCCTATTCTAGCATGGCGTTCATGCGCGTTCTACGGGAGAGGGCACTTCTTCTTTTCTCCTGTCCCGTCGATCAATATGTCGATCGCAGAACCCTCGCGGATGTCGACCTTTAGCACCTGCGGGTACTTATCGACGTCCACATCAACAATAGTGTAGACACCTGGATTGATGCGCACCTCGTTGTCGGGGAAGTAGTCGATGGCCGGAATGGTGACGCCGCCCGGGTCGGCCACCATGAGGTCGTGCGTGCAATTTCGCAGAAACGCAAGCTCCGGCCATACAGTAGTCTGACTTTCGGGCAGACTCTGGACGTCACCGGTCACCGAGGTATAGTCCGTGACAAGCGTGACCCATCCTGTCTTTTGCGTGTCGCCGGGAACCCGGATTTGCAGCCAGCGGGACAGCACGTCTCTGGCCGTCGCCACCGCGGATTGCCCGTTCGTCAGAACGGCGACCGGATTGAAGGCCAGGTCCGGCCCGCGCCGAATGAAGATGTTGCCGTCGACGGCCGTGACCGTGACCCGCGCCGGCCCAACCGTAGGCGAAGCCAACGAAGGCAGAGTGGCCGAGGGTACTGGCAGGGCCACTGGCGTCGCTGGAGGCGGGATTTGGGTGGCGCTTGCAGTCACCATCGGAATGCCGGCGGTCGGTGCATTCGGTGCCGGTGCCCCTCGCGTGCCGCAGGCCTGCAAAAGCATCGGCACAACAGCGGCGGCCATCCAAATCCAGTTTGCCGCCGCCTTCCTATTCATATCTCAGGGCTTCGACCGGCTCCAGGCCAGCGGCACGGTTAGCCGGATAGATCCCGAAGAATAGGCCCACCGCTGCAGAAAACAGGGTCGCCAGAAGGATCGCATTCAGGCCGACGATGGGCGTGAAAGCGTTGCCGGTGGCGGCCGCGATCCGCCCCACAGCAAAGGAGATCAGCCAGCCAAAGGCGATACCAACCACGCCTCCGATCAGACTTAGCAGCGAAGACTCGGCCACAAATTGAAACAGGATATCGCGCCGGCGGGCCCCCAGGGCCTTGCGCAGGCCAATTTCGCGCGTCCGTTCCGTTACAGAGACCAGCATGATGTTCATGATGCCGATGCCACCGACAAGCAGAGAAATGGCGGCAATGCCGCCCAGGAAGATCGTAAGCACGCCCGTCACGCTCTGGACAGTGGTCAGGATGCTCTCCTGCGTGAAAACCGTGAAATCATCCTGCCCAATGGGAGTGTGGTGTCTGGTCCTCAGGATTTGTGACACCTCCTCCGATGCAGCCGGCACTGCCTGGTAATCCACCGCTTGGATGTAGATTACGTCGACCGTCCCCTCTCCGGTCCTTCTTAGCAGTCGAGCCTGCGCGGTGGAAAGAGGTACGATGACCTGATTGTCGGCCGAGCCAAACGCGCTCCCACCCTGCGGACTAAGCACTCCGATGATGCGAAATGGCTGCCCGTCAATTCGCACGGTCTCACCGACCAGGCCATCGCGGTGGCCGAAGAGCGCATCCGCAACATCCACGCCGATGATGACCACGGACGCACGTCCCAGTTCCTGGTCCTCGGTGATAAACGAGCCCTCCAGCAGGCTTGTGTTGCGGACAGGCCCATATGCGGGAGTAACCCCGGCAATGGTTGTGGTCTTGGATTCTCCACCAAAAACGACAGTCCCATTGCCCTGCAGTTCTGGAGCCACGGCCTGCACGTCCGGAGCCGCGTAGGGGTCTAACAACGCCGCAGCATCCTGGAGGGTGACAGGCCGCGGGTTGTGAACATTTGGGTTGCCTCGGGCTCCGCTGAAGACAAACAACAGGTTCGTGCCCACGTCGTTGATCGAGCCGGTGATGGAAGCTTGAGCGCCATTGCCCACGGCCAACATGGCGATGACAGCCGCCACGCCGATCACGATGCCAAGCACGGTCAGCCCGGATCGCAGCTTGTTCGAGTTGAGGCTTTCCAGTGCCTCCAGCAGGATCTGTCCTACGCTCATGCTGAATTCGGCCGGTCCGTCCGCGACGAGGCCGTCACGAATATGAATGATGCGCTGGGTCTGCCCCCCAACTTCGGCATCATGGGTGACCACGATAAGGGTGGTGCCGCGCTCGGCATTCAATTTGAGCAGGCTGGCCATGATCTCCTTGCCAGACTTCGAGTCCAGGTTGCCCGTCGGCTCATCCGCCATGACGATGGCTGGGTCGTTCACGATGGCCCGGGCAATGGCCACGCGTTGCTGCTGCCCACCGGAAAGCTCGGTAGGGCGATGGTCGATGCGGTCAGCGAGCCCCACGGCTTCCAACGCCGCACGCGCGCGCTGGCGCCGGCTGCCGTTGGTGAGACCCGCGTACCGCAGCGGGAGTTCGACATTCGACAAAGCCGACTGACGAGCAAGCAGGTTGAAGGATTGGAAGACAAAGCCCACTTTGTGGTTCCGGATATTGGCCAGTTGGTCGTCGTCCATCGTGGCAACCGAGGCCCCGTCCAGGAAATACTCCCCGGACGTGGGCCTATCGAGGCAGCCCAGGATATTCATCAACGTGGACTTGCCCGATCCCGACGGGCCCATGATGGCCACCACCTCACCGCGCCGGATGCGAACGGAGGCGCCGCGCAGGGCCTCGACCTCCACTTCGCCCATCTTGTAGATTTTTACAAGTTGGCGGGCATCGACGACCCAGTCGCTCATCCGCCGCCGCCGGGCCCGCCGAATGGCCCTCCGCCCTGACTGGGCGGATTCAGTATTACGAGATCACCCTCTTTCAGATCTCCGCTGGCCAGTACACTCATGGTATCCGAAGAAGCGCCCAACACCACCTGGACCTGTACCGGCTTGCCACCTTTAAGGACGTAGACCACGCGCTGCGCATTCACAAAACGGACCGCACGATTGGGCACCAACAGCTTGTTGCTGACCTGTTTCACAATGATGTTTACCGCCGCGGTCATCCCGGGTTTCACCTGGGTATCCGCGTCGGTCATACGGACGGTGACCGTGAAATTCACTGCCCCTGAGGTGTTATCCCCGGCCTGCGAAACTTGCTCCACGGTGGCGTGATACGTCTTGCCGGCAACGGCATCGAGGGTAAGTGTCGCCGGTTGACCGGTCTCTACGCCGTTGATATCGACTTCCGAAACGTCCACATCGACCAGCAGTCCGGACAGATCATCCACGCGGAACGCTGGATCTCCCATGGCCACCTGATCTCCGACCATGGCCTCAAGTCTGCGTAACGGTGCCATCGATGGGCGCGATGATCTTCGCCGTATCCAGCGTGGACTTGCGCCGCGTCGACGTTTGCTTGCGCCGCCGCCACGTCGTTGGGATTCGGTCCGTTCTGGAGGCGGTCGTAGGTTCTCTGCGCGTCGTCAAGTTCAGCCTTTTTTAGCGCCAGGGAATTGTCAGCATCCGCAATGGTCTGCTTATCGACGTAACCCCGGTGCCATGTGATTTCGGGCACCTGTTGACCACCGACGTACTTTATGCGCGCTTCTTCAATCCACTGCTTGCCATTCAACGACAGGCGATAATCGTAGGCTTTTTTGTACGCATCTTTCGCGTCCTGGAGGTCGATGGCTGCCTGCGCACTGGCCGTCGCCGAGGAAGCATCCTGCAAAGCCTTCTGGGCAGTCACCAGATTCGCCTGGGCTTGGATCACCGTCTGGGGCACAGAATCCATCGCCAGGTCCGCTAACACCTCATTCACGTGAACTTGATCACCCACGCCCACATTGACATGCTCAATGGTACCCGTCGTCATCCACGGGAGTGTAGCGCTTTGGGCGGCGCGCACGGTCCCGCTCGCACCCACTGAAGCCGTCAGGTCGCCTGATTGAAGGGGCGATGTCTGGAACGCGCCGGAGGAGGCCGCTTTTCCCCGCCCATTGATGACAAGCACTATGACCACGATGACGACGATGGCGGCAATGATCAAGACGCGGTTCCGCCCGCTAATTCTTGCCAGGAAGTTCTTCATCCGTGTGATTCCTCTTCAGCCAACAGGACCTTGCCCAGCGCGGACTTGCGCAGGTTCAGTCATCTGTTTCGATTGGTCTCGCTGCAAACTTCCATCAAGCCACGCCACGACGAGCGTACGTTCGCGCGCCACGGCCGGCCTGAAAAGCTTCTGAATAGGACGCGAACCGGCCGGCAGGTTGAGGGGCTCCAAAATCGGGACCGGGGCTCGATCTCCTACCGGCGCGTCGGGTCAAATATACCACCTATCAATGTCTGGCCGCTTCGACTACGGATACGCACATTTGCCTGGTGGGATCACACCCCGCTGCGCCTGGTTTTCAGGGCTCGCATCGGTTTCGCGAGAGCCTTCCCGCCTGACATTCGGCTGAGCTCGGGTTGACTTCTTGCACCCGCTCATTGTCCGTGCCTTGGCCCAGGAAACGGCAAATCCGAGCTGGCGGCTCCTTTTAGTGATGATTGTCTTCCCCAGCAATGACATAAGAGCCTGTGTCCGCCCTGCACGATTCGGTATGATAACTGCAGGCGTCCGAGACGCTGGATCGGAGGAAGCATGCAGGCGATTCCGAGCGAATTCCTGGCAATCGACCGTAAAGAACGCGCGAACAAGCCATTTTATGACTTGGACCTGCGCCCAGCGTGCGATCGTACGCACGACTTTGACGACGTGATCATCGAGTTCACCCCCGAGCGCGCCATGCGCGAGGCGGCCCGGTGTGTGCACTGCCCGGATCCAGCTCCCTGCATGTTGGCCTGCCCTGCTCACAACGACATACCATCGGCAATGTGGCACATCGAGCAGGGCAACTTCCTGGAAGCCGCGCGGCTGTATCATCAGACCAGCTCCCTGCCCGAGATTTGTGCTCGCGTGTGTCCTCACGAGCAGTTGTGCCAGGGTTCCTGCGTGGAGAATAAGGGTCAAGAGCCGGTGCATACGGGCGCGCTTGAAGCCTTTGCATTGGACTTCGAACGCCGCAGCGCCGGCTATGCCGTTCCACTAGGCGCCCCCTCCGGAAAACGAGTTGCCCTGATTGGTGCGGGCCCCGCTAGCCTGGGCTGCGCCGACGTCCTGCTTCAGAAGGGTCACGAGGTCACGATCTTCGAAGCCAAGCCTGCCCCGGGTGGCTTGCTGGTGTATGGCATCCCCAATTTCAAGCTTTCGAAGACAGTCTGGTTTGAGAAGTGGGATGAATTCGAACGTGCCGGCGCGAAGTTCGTCCCGAACTTCTATGTCGGTAAGGACAAGACCATTGACCAGCTTTTCGAAGATGGGTTCAGCGCCGTTTTCGTCGGCGTCGGATCGGAGATCGATGCAAAAATGGAACGCACACCGGGAACCGACTTGCCCGGGGTGTACGACGCAACGGATTTCCTTATCCGCGGCAACGTTGCCAGGGATCTGCTCCCTGAAAGCATGAAGCAACCTCTCGAGATCGGCAAGCGCGTGGTAGTCGTCGGTGGCGGCGACACGGCCTCCGACTGTCTTCGAACCGCGTTGCGTCTCGGCGCCGCCGAGGTCACCTGCGTTTATCGACGCACCGAGAACGAAATGCCCGGCGGCAAGAAGGACCGCCGCATGGCGCGTGAAGAGGGCGCCAAATACCGCTTCCTCACCCAGCCAGTCAAATTCATTGCCGGAGATGACGGCTGCTTGGCTGCCGTCGAATGCATCGAAATGGTGCTTGGCGAACCGGACGCTTCCGGTCGGCGGCGGCCCGTCCCTGTACCCGACTCCAATTTCAGCGTCGCTTGCGACACTGCCATCCTCGCCCTGGGTTACTGGCCGGATCCAATCATCGGCAAAACCACCCCGGACCTCGAGACTCACGATTGGGGGCTCATTGGCGTCATCGACAAGAACACAGGCCAAACCTCCCGGCCGGGCGTGTTCTCCGGCGGCGACTGTGTCACCGGACCTGACCTCGTGGTGACGGCGATGGTTGGTGGCCGAAACGCCGCGTTGGCCATCGACGAGTACCTGAAGCGCGCGTAGACAAATCCGAACCGACCGAAACCCAAGAGACGGCGACATCACTCGCCGTCTTTTGATGTCCGCGACCTGTAATACCGCGTCCATGACGTTCGGCACTGACGGAGTCCGTCCACGTCGCATAAAATCATATTCAAAGGACGGAATATGATTTCAGGTATGGAAGTTCTTTAGCCACATTCGTGGGCGCCGGCTCCACAAAGTCCCCAATTCCCCGGGCATCGTTGGAGGCAAGCCTGAGCGCCGTTGCCCACGTCCGGTTGCCCCGCGCCGCCCGTGCCGGAAGAGCAACCCTCGAGGAAACCAATGACAACCTTTCCACTACATTCCTTGAAACCCACTTCGCGCCAGACTATTCTAGTTGCCGGCCTCGGGACCGTATCGTGGATTATTGCGTACCTCCTATACGGGCCCGTGGCGGACTGGCTGGTGTTTGGGGCTCTCCGGCTCCCCGAAGACTCGCGCTTCGCTGGAGCGTTGGTCTTCTTCCTTGCCGACGTTCCCAAGATCCTGCTGCTGCTTTCCGGAATGATCTTCCTGATTTCTCTGATCCGGACCTTTTTTCAGCGCGGAGCGCACACGCGCCCTCCTCGGGGGCAAGCGCGAGGGCCTGGGCAACGTTATCGCTGCCGGCCTCGGGGTTGTCACGCCTTTTTGCTCGTGCTCAGCGGTACCCCTCTTTATCGGGTTCGTTGAAGCAGGCATCCCCCTGGGCGTGACGTTCTCATTCCTAATCGCCGCCCCAACCATTAACGAGGTCGCCCTTGCCCTGCTCTTTGCCATGTTCGGCTGGAGAATCGCTGCGCTTTACGTTCTGACGGGTCTTGCGATTGCCATCCTGGCTGGCAATATTATCGGTCGCCTCAAGATGGAGCGCTTCGTGGAGGAGTTTGTCTGGAAGATCCGGGCAACAGCGGGCTCAACGGTCGAGAAACTCACATGGCAAGATCGTATCGAGAGATCCTGGGATTCTGTCAAAGAGATCCTCGGCAAGGTCTGGATATATGTGGTGGTTGCAATCGCGATCGGAGCCGGCATTCACGGTTACGTACCCCAGGATGCCTTGGTCGGAATCATGGGCAAGCAGGCATGGTGGTCCGTGCCACTGGCGGTCGTGTTGGGGATTCCCCTCTATTCCAATGCGGCGGGTATGATTCCTATCGTCGGCGCCTTCATCGAGAAGGGCGCCTCGCTGGGCACGGCGTTGGCCTTCATGATGTCGGTCGTCGGATTGAGCCTGCCGGAGGCGATAATCCTTCGCCGCGTGCTCAAGCCCCAGCTGCTGATGGTCTTCTTCGGCGTAATTGCCGTAGCCATCGTTATCACCGGATACCTTTTCAATTGGATAATCTAGCGGGCCCGCCGGGCCAGACCGACTTCGCGGCCCAGCCATCCTGCGTGGATTGAAATCGACGACGAATCAGGCACTACAGATACAAAAGGAGATCACATGCTTACCATCAAGATCTTGGGCTCGGGCTGTCCGAATTGCCAGCGATTGGCCGCTGTGACGGAGCGTGCCGTCGCGCAGCTTGGCATCGAGGCAACGGTCGAGAAAGTGACCGACTACGCAAGAATCGCGGAATATCACGTGCTTTCGACTCCGGGGTTGGTCGTCAACGAGCAGTTGGTGTCGTCCGGCCGCATTCCGTCGGAGGCGGAGATTACGACGTTCCTGACAACCGCCGCCGCGCCAGAGCCCTTGCCGCGAGGCTAGGGCCGGCCACTGATGTGCCCGTGATGATTGCGGGCCAGGCTGGCACTCTGGGCAAGACGGCGGCCTTTCCCACAAACTGCGCCGAAGATTTCCTCCGGGTACTTGCCCCTCTTGCCGGGACCGCATTGTGACTCAGCCCTCTTAGTTTGCCCTAACCATCGCTGGATAAGATTGGCCCCATGCATCGTTTGGCCTGGGCCTTTGAGATCGCTGTATTCATTGCAATCTGTGTGCCGCTGCTGCAATCCAGCTCCCCCGTGGCACTCACCGAGGAGGACCGGGTACAATCATTCACCCGCCAGATCGAATTCGATTACGTCTCATGGATGCTCGATGCCGCGCGGGTGAAAGTCGAACAGGCCTCCGTGGGGATTCCGGGGTACCTGGACCGCGAAGCCAGCAGGATTGTGGTCTCGGACTACCTCCAAGCTACGCAGCAGCTCATGCAAGCCCAGGACGCTCTCAGCAGAATCTATGCCGATCCTGGGGTCTCAGACAAGCGGTCGGCCTCAGCGCACCTTAACGGCGAAATCCAGAATCTTGAAGGGCGCCAGAATGAGCTGGCACCTCTGGCAGAAGGCGTCCTGCAAGCTCAGATCGCCCAGGTCGCGAGCGACGACGGTCTCACGTTGCTCGGCCAGCCGATTCCTGCAGTTCTCTTTCACACCACCGCCGTGCCCGACGCGCTCATCGTCTCCCCGCGCGATCAGATCCAGGAGAGCGAGAATATTTCCATAACTCCCGGGCTCGCCGTTGATAAGCAGGCGGCCTTGGAGAACGGCGTCGAGCGCAGTTTGGACGTGTCGGCGCTGGTGGTGCCCATCGGCGGTGTCGGAGTCTATCCGACCATGATCATGCGCACCACGGATCTCAATTGGCTCACAAGTACTATCGCCCACGAATGGACCCACAACTTTCTGGAGTTCCGGCCGCTGGGTCTTTCATACGATAAGTCGCCTGAGCTGCGGACGATGAATGAAACGACCGCCGATATTGTTGGAACCGAGGTCGGCGGCAAGGTCATCCGGCGCTACTACCCGTCGCTACGGCAGGCTTCAGCCATACCGCCCGACCTTTCGACTCTTCTCGTGAAGTATCCGGATCCGAAGGACGCCGACCAGCCCGTCTTTGATTTCCGGGCGGAGATGCATGCTACTCGCGTAGTAGTGGACGCCATGCTTGCCTCGGGTAGAATCGCCGACGCAGAGCACTACATGGAGCAGCGCCGCCTCATCTTTGTGAAGAACGGGTACTTCATACGCCGCCTAAACCAGGCGTATTTCGCGTTCTACGGCGCCTACGCCGATCTCCCCGGGGGCGCTGCAGGCGAGGATCCTGTCGGGCCTGCGGTACGGGCTCTGCGGACCCACAGCCGTTCCCTCGCCGACTTTCTTAACCGCATCTCCTGGATGACATCGTTCGAGCAGCTGCAGGCGGCCGTGGCGCAGTAGGGGGATGAAGACCACGCGAGTGTTGGCTTGGGGGCTCGGTCTCGCAGCCTGCGCGCTGCTGGTCGCGTGCTCCGCCTCCGGTGCCCCGCCGGTCGCCACCGAGGCGCCGACGGCCGCGCCGCCCACCGCGACTGCCGAAATCGGGTGCAGTGTGGTGAACACCGTGCCGACGTCCCCGGCTGCCGCGCCGTGGACGGCGATCACAACGGAGGACTTCGCCCGCGGACCGGCGTCCGCTCCCGTTACGCTCCTCTTCTATTGCGACTTCCAGTCCGGGCAATGTGAACTCTTCAGTCGTGTTCTCGACGAGCTCGTCGCCTTGCATCCGGACGATCTCCATGTGGTAATGCGTCCGTTCGGAATCCCGGCCTCGGGCGCGGCTGGGTTGGACAAATCCGAACTCGCCGCGCAGGCGGCGCTTGCCGCCGGCGAACAAGGCAAGTTCTGGGATATCAGAGACGCCTTGCATTCAGCCTACGCTGAGTGGACCCCGCTCTCCCCCACGCAGTTCAAGACCTGGATCAAGTCACAGGCGGCCGCCTTGAAGTTGGATGTGCCGAAGTTTGAAACCGACTTCGCAAGTCCGGCAGTCGAAACCCGCGCCAAGCATCTGTATCAGGCTGCCATCTCGGCCGGCATCTCTGGCGTGCCCACGGTATTTATTAATGGGCAGTTGCAGGATCGGGCGGCGCTCAGCTACGACGGAATTGAATCCACCATAAGTCTGATTTCCCTCGGCAACCGGCAATTCAGAACCTGCCCGCCCTTCGACGTGGATTCCACCCGGCAATACAAGGCAACGCTCCATACGGAGAAAGGGGACATCGTCATTCAGCTCCTTGCGGACCAGGCACCGCTGGCGGTCAACTCCTTTGTTTTCTTGGCTCGCCAGGGATGGTTCGACGGCGTAACCTTCCACCGCGTCATCCCGGGCTTTGTGGCACAGGCGGGTGATCCGAGCGGGACCGGCCGTGGGGGGCCCGGTTACTTCTTCCAAAATGAAATACGCGCCAACTTGCTTTTCGACAAAGCCGGTGTCGTGGGCATGGCGAACTCTGGCCCCGACACAAACGGCAGCCAGTTCTTCATCACATACGCGCCCGAACCGCATCTGGACGGTGTGTACACGATCTTCGGCCAGGTCGTTGCTGGAATGGATGTCGTCGAGAGTCTGACCCCGCGTGATCCGCAGACCGCGGCGGACTTGCCTCCCGGAGACAAGATCATCAGCGTGACAATCGAGGAACAGTGACGCCGTCCCCCAGTCGCGACTGGAGATCCGTCGTTCTGGTCCTGGGCGGCGGTGTCGCCGCCTTGTTCGCCTTTGCTCTGATCCCGGCGCTGCTGTGGTATGCCGGGTCATGGATTTCACCTTGAATCGCGTACGGGTCGCGGGCGCGCCGGATGCAGCCGAGGCCTTTCTGCTCGCCTGCTCTCTCGCCATGATTGGCGCCCTTTCGATCCCCGGTATCTATCACGGATTAGCGTTTCTTCTGGGCAAGGAAGTAGGTGAGGGCGATCCACAGCTGCCGGGCGTGTGGCAAACGCTGGCGGTCCTGGTGCTTTGGCTGGCGTCCTGCTGGCTCGCACAAGCCGCCATTGCCGATAGCACCTGGAAGTGGTCCGCGCCCGTGTTCCTGCTGGTGGGAATTGGCGCGCCGGTCTACGTCTGGGTGCGGCTGTCCGCCGGCGGAATACGCGGCGGCTCCGAGCGGCGGCGATGGGGACTGCTCGCCTCGGGCATGTGGTTGAGCACCGGTCTGGCGCTTCTGGCAGAGGCGGCGCTCGGTCTCCTGGCCATAATCGCGCTTGGCGTCTACTTTGCGCTTAATCCCAGCCAAGTGCCCCTTCTTCAGAACTTCGCCAGCCGGCTTTCCTCGGCATCGGGTCCGTCAGACGTGCTCACGTGTCGTGCAACCGTGGCTGGATCGGCCTGCCGCTCTCTTCTTGGCGCTGGGCATCTTCGCCGGGGTTGCCCCGATCATTGAGGAAACAGCCAAGTCCGTCAGCGTTTGGCTCGTGTTGACTCGCCAGGCCTTGCCTGGCGAAGGTTTTGTCGCCGGTGCCCTCACCGGAGCAGGCTTTGGTTTGGTCGAGGGCCTGTTGGCATCCTCCAACCTCAGCGGGGCTTGGGGATTTACACTGGCAATTCGCGGCGGCAGCGCCCTCATGCACATCGCGGCCGCCGCGGCGGCCGGCTATGGAATCGCGGCGTTTCGAAGTTCTCGACGCGTCGCGCCCTTGGTGGGCGGCTATCTTGCCGCAATTGCCATTCATGGCACGTGGAATGCAGCGGTCGTCGTCCTGGGATTTGGGGGTTTGCACCTGGCCTTGGGTCCGAATGCTTCCAACTACCTTGGCATGCTCGCCGTTGTGCTTGGTGCCTCGATCCTTGCCGCCCTCTATCTGCTGACCCCATTTGCCCTGATGGCCGCAAACCGTCGTCTTCGCTCCCCCGCCAGTATGCCGTCGAGAACGCCTTCCGGCGACCCGCCGCTCACTGCGCCGGCCCCGCAGCCGCCGATTGGCCTCGGGAGCTAGCGGATTACCATGTTAGAGAAGCTGACCGCTCCCATCGCCGCCGAGGGAGATCTGGCGGAACTGGTAGGCCTGCGCCACAAGCACTTCATCATCACGCTCAAGGCGGGTGCGAAGTTCGAGTCACACCGCGGCATTTTGCTGCATGATGAGTTGATCGGCAAACCCTGGGGATCGCAGGTTTTCAGCCACCTCGGAGCGCCTTTCTTCTTGATCCAGCCGTCCCTGGCCGATCTTCTGGTCGATCTGCCGCGCTCGACACAGATCCTGTATCCAAAGGACATCGGTTTCATTCTGGTGACCTTGGGCATCGGTCCCGGAAAGCAGGTCGTGGAGGCGGGTACTGGCTCCGGCTCAATGGCCATCGCGGCAGCGTTTGCCGTCGGGCCCGCCGGTCATGTCACCACCTACGAGGTCCGGGAGGACATGCAAAATCTGGCACGGAAGAATATTGAACGTGTTGGCTTGACAGACCGCGTGGAATTCAAGCTTCGGGATATCCGCCAGGGCTTCGATGAGACAGGGGCAGACGCATTCTTCCTCGATGTTCCCAATCCGTGGGACTACATCCGCCAGGTTCGCGCCGCCCTGAAACCCGGCGGTTTTCTCGGCACGATTGTCCCCACGTTCAACCAGATCGAGGATCTCCTGCCTGCCCTTCGTCGCAACGGCTTCGCCTTCGTCGAAGTCTGCGAGATCTTGCTGCGCTATTACAAACCGGAACCTGCGCGCCTGCGTCCCGTGGATCGCATGGTGGCACATACGGGTTTCCTGGTGTTCGGCCGTCGCATAGAGCCCATGCTCGACCGAAGAGGCATAGAATTGGCGCGAGAAATCGGCGCCGACGGTGAGCAGCCGGACCCAACCGCATCGACGCCTGAGCCGTGAGCATGATGTTCATGGTGCCGCGGCCGCGGCTTCCGGGCTCGCGAGACTATTCGAAGGAGTAGACGCTATGCGCCGACGCTTTTTCCGTCCCATACGCCGAATGCTCGGCCGGGACATCCCGCCTGTACTGGTACGCGCCAATCAATCCATGTCAGCAGGTAACTACCCGGAGGCTGCCGCCGATCTCGAACTTCTGGCCCGTGCGGCCGAGGCCCGCGGTGGCCATCGCGCTCCGATGCTCTACGTCCAGGCAGGCCGAGCGCGCCTGCTCGCCGGCCAGACGGCCCAGGCGATGGAACTGCTGCAGCGGGGCTTCGGCTTGTTGGCCACCCGCGGCAGGCCCAGAAGACTCGCTCGTCTTGGAACTCGCGTTGTCGCCGAACTCCAACAGCGCGGCTTGACCACCGAGGCTCAGCAACTTACGGACTACCTCGATAGCCTTTCACCTGGCTTCGGCGCCGGCGCGGCCCTGCCAGCCTCAGCCAGCCGCCCCCCGCTGCCCACGCACTGCCCGGGCTGCGGTGCACCCGTCCGGCCCGACGAGGTGGAATGGCTTGACGATGTCACGGCGGAGTGTGCATTCTGCGGCAGCCCCCTGCGCAAGGAGTAGGTGACGCGCCGTACAGGGAGCCTTGCTCCCTGCACCCTCGCGCGGCTCCCCCTGGACTATGGAAATAAGCGAGGGCCTCATCTCGGAGAGACTGCGACTTGCCGAGGCGGGCGCCCGGTCTTCCTCCAGGGGCGACGCCCAGACCGAACACGTAACGGACGCCCGCTTCAAGTGCGCTGCGGTCCTGGTGCCGCTTGTAGTCGCCACAGACGGCTGGCACCTTCTGTACACTCGCCGCACCGACCGCGTTGAAAGCCACAAAGGGCAGGTCTCTTTTCCGGGCGGTGCCTGTGACGCGGGTGAGACATCCCCGGAGCAGACGGCACTTCGCGAGGCGCAGGAAGAGGTTGGCATCGACCCGGCCGGCGTGCGGGTCTTGGGACGGCTAGCCGATATGCTCACGATCACGAATTTCCGCGTGACTCCTGTGGTCGGGGTCATCCGGTGGCCAACCGTATTCCGTCTTGGCGAGGACGAAGTCGAACGCGTCTTTACAATTCCCCTGGAATGGCTGGCCGACCGGGGGAACAGGTGGGAATTCTACATGCCCGGGAGGAAAGGGCGTGTCATTTCCTACCATCCCTACGATGGTGAACTGCTGTGGGGGGCGACGGCCCAAATGACGGTGGATTTTCTGACTGTGCTCGGTATGTAGTTCACCGGGCCGGAACATACTCCAGCCCACCCAGACAAAAAGGGCTCCCTGTAACTTTCAACAGGGAGCCCACACTTTTTGGGAGCTGCGTTACTTCTTTTTGTCCTTCTCTTTTTCGGTGTCCTCGGGCTTTTTGCCCTCGGCGGCTGCCCCCGCTTCTTCCTTCTTGCCTCGCTCCACCGCCAACTCGGGCTCGCCCTCTTCCGCTTCAGCTTCCAGGATGCCCTCGGCAGCGGCCGGTGCCTCTTCAACGGCTTCCACCTTGGCAAACGTCGTCACCGCAATCATCTCATCCGGATCGTCGAGCACACGTACTTTGTCGGATATGCTGAGGTCCTTCACGTGGATTCCATCGCCCACTTCGACAAGACTCCCGATGTCGACCGTCACGCGATCGATCAGGTCCGTGGGCAAGCACTCCACCGACACCGTGTGCAGGCCCGTGACCAACACCGCATTCAAGTCCTTGACCGCTGGAGACACGCCGGTCAACTCGATTCGGACTTCCGCGCGGATCTTCTCAGTTAGCGAGACGGCCAGGAAATCCACATGCTTGAGCGTGCCCTTGATATAGTCACGCTGTCTCTCGCGGACCAGCGCCGGATACTCCTCCCCATCCACATCCACCGTGATCAAGCTCGATGTTCCGATCTTGGCGAGGGCCAGGCCCGCGGTGTGTGCATCCAAGGAAATGCTCACAGGCTCGGTCCGGTGACCGTAGATCACAGCCGGGAGTTTGCCCGCGCGACGCAACGCATTCACTTGCTTGCCTCGCACGGTCCGTTTCGTTGCTTTCAAGACTACCCTGTCCATCATGTTCTCCTTGAGCGCCTCTCACCCCGTACGGAAGGGTTACCTTCGCTCCATGGTGTGGCGGCATTCTATACGCCACGCTCCTATATCCGGCCTCAGCGACGCCGGAAAAGTACGCGCGTCAATGAGAGAATTAATCCCCCGAATAATCCAGCCAGCAATCCCGCAGTGATGGCTTGCCGCTGGTCGAACGTCGTGTGAATGTCGCCTTGCACGCGACTCCCGACGACGAGCAGCGCCTTGATGTTTTGCCCACGAATCTGGCTGCCGAGCACGATCCCGGCGGCGCCGCCGTTCAATTCGACTGTATTTGCGGCGACAACACCGGTATACCCGTCAACAACGGCCGTCTCGGCGAGAACCACGCCGGCACCCGCCTGTCTGAGGAACACCTCATTAGATTCTGTGACGCCCACTGCGGACTGCCGAGCTTCTACGAGCGAAGCCCGAACCTGCAGGGCGGCGCTGCCCGCCAGATCCACGCGGTCCGCCGTGACCTCGCGGGCCGCGCTCTCCCGCAGATGTGCGGTTCCGGCCTGCACGGTTTCAATCGAAGCGCGTGTTACCGACGCCTCATCAGGCGTTTGCATTGCATCCACCGTCCCGGGGTCCCTCTTTGCGGTTGTCATATGGCGCCCTTGTCAGAAAAACGCGCCTCCTTGCCAAGGAGGCGCCGGTTGAGCAAGGCCTAATTATACCGCGAGAAACGGGGCCGTCAAGCAACGACACTTTTCGCGAGATTTGGCTTAAACGGTGGGCGCACAATGCCATTCTCGGTCACGATCGCCGAGATAAGCCGGTGCGGCGTAATATCGAACGCCGGGTTCCTAGCCCGGGCGCCCGCCGGCGCGACTTCTTCGCCCCTGAACCGGATCTCGAGTACTTCGCCCGGCTCGCGCTCTTCAATTGGGATTTGCGTGCCATCGGCCAGCGCCAGGTCAATAGTGGAGGTCGGAACGACAGCGTAGGCGGGGACTCCGTTGTCATGGGCGGCCAACGCAAGCATGTATGTGCCCACTTTGTTGGCCACGTCACCATTTGCCGCAACCCGGTCAGCGCCGAAGAATACCTTTTGAGCGGCGCCGGTCTGGAGAAAGTGGCCCGCCATTCCATCGCTGATGATCTCGTACGAAATCCCGTACTGGCCCAATTCCCAGGCCGTCAGCCGCGCGCCCTGAAGTCGCGGCCGGGTCTCGTCGACGAGCACGTGCACCTGCTTGCCTTGATCGTGAGCCATGCGGATCACGCCCAGGGCTGTCCCCCAGTCAACGGTGGCCAGCGCCCCCGTGTTGCAGTGGTGAATGATCGTATCGCCGCTGGCGATGAGTTCCGCGCCGTGCCGCGCCATCCGCTTGTTGATTTCGACATCCTCATCGGCGATCCTCTGGGCCGCCCTGAGCGCGCCCCCGCGCATCGCCTCGACATCTCCATCGATGCCGCGCGTCTCCCTGAGCACACGATCGAGCGCCCACGAGAGGTTGACAGCCGTCGGGCGCGCAGAACGCAAGCGAGTGGCGGCCCCATCCAGCTCATGCACTAACTCTTCGCAGGTCCGCGCCGTTGACGCGCATGCCGCCAGGGCCAGACCAAAGGCCGCCGCGGCGCCAATCGCGGGTGCCCCCCGCACCGCCATGGTCTTGATTGCGTCGCCGACTTCCGTATCTGTCTTGCACACTAGCACCTCGAAGGACGCCGGCAGTCGGCGTTGGTCAATCATGTGAACCTGATCGCTTTCCCAGAAGACGGTTCGCATGCCGGAGTCACTCGCTTGATGCTCTATCCCTGGTCTGGGCAAGCCGCTTCATGGCAGCCGGTGTGAGCCGATCTACATGCCCCAGCGCGCGGGCGCGCCAAAACACCTCGGCCACATGTTCAAGGCGCTCCAGGTGCATCAGCGCCTCGTCAAGATCGGCGCCCACCGTTAGGGTCCCATGCTGACGGAGCAGGATGGCCTTGTGTTCCCGGATCAGTCCCCGAATGGCCTCCGCATCCTCCGTCGAGTGCTCGGCGTGGCGTAACCTGTCACCGGCACGTGACCAAGCGCCAGTGCCGTCTCCGGCAGCACATCATCCGGAAAGGGTAGTCCCGCCACGGTCAGCGCAGTTGCAAATACCGGGTGGGCATGGATCACGGCCCCGGCATCCGGGCGATTCTTGTAAACTTCCAGGTGCATCGGCGTTTCGGACGAAGGCCTCCCTAGCTCGCTGGCGCCCACGACCTTTCCGCTCAACTCAATCAGTAACAGGGACGCGGGGCTCATTCGGCCCTTGGAAACGCCCGCCGGCGTGATGAGCACATGCGTATCCCCCAGCCGCACCGACAGATTGCCGTCATTTGACGTCATCAGCCGGCGTTCGTAACAGATCCGCCCGCATTCAACAAGGGCGTCCCGAAGGTCGGATTCTGACATATGCGGAGTAAAGCGCAACATACTCGAACATTCTACGGTGAAGCAGCGGGCGCGGTCAATAGGCTGCGCCACGGGCCGCCCCTGATCATTGCCCGCTTCGCCGACTTAAGGAAGGGGCCACATGGCGGCCGGACGGTATAATCCCTTTCCGCACAGGCTGCCCACACCATATGAGAAGATATTTGTACTTCGCCGTATTCACGACGGGCATGACGACCTTGGCTGCCGAACTCACTGCCTCACGACTTGTGGGCAACGTCTTCGGAACGAGCAACCTCGTCTGGGCCAGCATCATCGGCCTTATCCTGATTTACCTGACCCTTGGATACTTCCTGGGAGGCCGCTGGGCCGACCGCTGGCCGATGGGCTCGGCAATGTATCGGGTTCTTGCATGGGGCGCCTTTACGCTCGGAGTTGTTCCATACATTGCTGCGCCCGTTCTCCGGCTTGCGGCCAAGGCAGTCGAGGGCTTGCAAGTCGCCGTCCTGCTCGGTTCGTTCGCCGGCGTTCTGGTCTTGTTCAGCGTACCCGTCACGCTGTTGGGTACCATATCGCCATTTGCCATCCGCCTAAGCACCGACAGCACCGACACCGCGGGCAGGGCCGCCGGCACGGTGTACGGCGTGTCCACCCTTGGGTCCTTTCTGGGGACGTTCCTGCCTGTGCTGGTCACGATCCCGGCGATCGGAACTCGCAGCACCTTCTTGGTCTTCAGTCTCTTTCTTTTGTTCGTCGCCCTCGCCGGGCTTGGCCTTTCGGGCAGTCCGAAATTGATGCTCCTCCATCTATGGATGCCCGCCGTTTTGGCGGCGCTTGCGGTCGTCACGGGCGGTCAGGCGCTGAAAGAGAGCACCGGGCAGATCTACGAGACCGAATCCGCCTACAACTACATCCAGGTGCAGCGGGTAGACGGACTGACGCTCCTTCGTCTGAATGAAGGCGAGGGCATTCATTCGGTCTACAGCCCTGACACTCTGAACTACGGTGGACCCTGGCCTGAGTTCCTGGTGGCCCCCTTCTTCTATCCGGACATCTCACCATCCAGCGTGCGGCGAATTGCAATCGTGGGTTTGGCGGCCGGAACCACGGCCCGCCAGGCAACCGCGATCTATGGCCCGATCCCGATTGACGGTTTCGAACTCGATCCGAAGATCATCGAGATCGGGAAGAGGTATTTTGGCGAGGACCTTCCCAACCTCATTATTCACATTGGAGACGGCCGCTGGAATCTTGAGGTGAGCCCACAGGCCTATGACATCATCGCCGTCGATGCGTATCGCCCCCCCTACGTTCCACCGCACATGACCACGCAGGAGTTCTACAGGATCTGTGCGGACCATCTGACGGACCAGGGTGCCATGGCCATCAACGTTGGAAGTGTCCCGGGCGATCGTCGGTCTGATCAACGCGCTGGCCACAACAATGGCCACTGCCTTCCCGTCGGTTTACGTTATGGATATCCCCGGAACGCTGAATACGATGATTTTTGCCACAAAACAGAAGACCTCCGCTGCGGACTTTGCTGGGAATCTGGTGAGGTTTGCCAATCGTCCCGATGTGAATCCGCTCTTGCTCTCAACGATGGCGACAACCTTTGGGAACCTCCAACCCGGATATGAGACAACCCAGGTTTTCACGGATGACCGGGCACCCGTGGAACGCATCGTTGACGATATGGTGGTCCATTTCGCAGTGAGTGGCCAATTGAACAGTCTCCAGCCATGACTGACGTCGAAGAACTTGCTCCGGAACTCTGCTATCGATTTCATGGAAGCCCACGGCCCAAAGGTTCAGGGCCATCAACATGAAAAGGATTACGTCCGCTCTATCGTGGGTGATCACGCTCTTGGTGCCGTTCAGCCTCCTCGGGCTGGGAGTCCGCCTCCTGTTGACTCCGGCCTTTCCGCAAATCGAGTATCACGTGCCGGACTTTCCTCCCGACGAATACGGTTTCACGACCGCAGAGCGGCTGCGCTGGGGCACCGCTGGCATCAACTACCTGCTCAACGACTCCGGTATCTCGTATCTGGGCAACCTCAAGTTTCCTGACGGTAGCCCCCTCTTCACCGACCGCGAACTCAGCCACATGCACGACGTAAAACGGGTCACGCGAGGATTCCTGGACGGCTGGTATGCCGTCCTGGCTGCTCTGCTTGTCTTCGCCCTCTGGGCTTGGAGGGGCGGCTGGTGGAAGGATTTCCTTCGTGGCTTGACGAACGGGGGAAGACTCACGCTGCTTCTGGCGCTGGCGATGGGGGCAATTGGCACGCTCGGAGCAAGCGGATCGGGCGAGGTATTCTGGCAATTCTTTGCTGACTTTCACCACTTGTTCTTTGCAGGGGATTCCTGGCTCTTCTCGTACTCCGATACCCTCATAAGGTTGTATCCCGTCAGATTTTGGCAGGACGCCGTTCTCTACATCGGCATCGTTACGGCGTTGGGTGCGGCCCTACTTGCGTTAGGAATTAGAGTTCGCCAGGAGGAACCGAAAGCGCAACCTGGTCGCTGAGGTGCGGTCACCGCGGCTTCGAGATGCCGCGAGTCGTTGATGTATAATCCTCCGCGAAGGAGCACGCGATGAGCGCATCAATGTCACTTCAAAACCGCGTGGCCTTGGTCACGGGGGCTGGCCGAGGCATCGGACGCGCCATCTCGCTTGAATTCGCGGGCGGGGGGCGGCGGTCGTCATCAACGACAAGTCCGAAGAAGGCGCCTGCGCGGTCTGCGATGAGATCAAGGCCATGGGGGGCAAAGCCACCCATGTGCAGGCCGACGTGTCAATCACGGCCCAGGCGCAGGACTTGGTCAAGGCTGTCGTGGATACGTTCGGCGATTTGCACATCCTCGTCAACAATGCCGGCATTACCCGCGACGGCTTGATCATGACAATGTCGGAAGCAGACTGGGACGTCGTTCTCGCAGTGAACCTGAAAGGCACCTTCAATTGCTCAAAGGCCGCGGTCAGGCACATGATGCGCAAGCGCTATGGCCGCATCGTCAACATAGCCTCCGTGGCCGGACAAATGGGAAATGCCGGCCAGACCAACTATGCCTCCTCCAAGGCCGGCCAGATCGGCTTCACCAAATCCCTGGCACGCGAGGTCGCCTCGCGTGGCATCACCGTCAACGCCATCGCACCCGGCTTCATTGATACGGAAATTCTCAGCGCCATGAATCAGGAAACGCTTGAGGCGGCCGTCAAAATGGTGCCGCTCGGCCGAAAGGGATTGCCGGCCGAGGTCGCCTACGCCGCCGCCTTTCTTGCCTCGGACGAGGCGGCTTTCATCACCGGTCAGGTGCTGGGCGTCGATGGCGGCATGGCCATGATGTAGCCGCGGTCGCGGCGTATCACGTGGAGAGCTAGTATGTCAGACAATCAGCGTCCTCCCGGCAAGACCACGGTTTCTCCGGAAGTCCTGACGACCATTGCACGCATGGCCGCTCTCAGTGTGCCGGGCGTCAAGGATCTTGCGCGAGCGCCTGGCGCGGTGCGCGGGCTGTTTCGGCGCCGTGCCGACGATGGTGTCCGCATGTTGATCGAAGACGGACTCCTCAGCGGGGACATATACCTGGTGCTGCAGGGAAGCGTCAACATCCGGGAGGTCGGTCGCGAAGTACAGAACCAGGTCGCTCGGGCGATTCAGGAGATGGTCGGAACGCCCGTCGCGCGGATCGACGTCCACATTGAGGACATAGATTACGGGCCGACGGATGCCTGAGGGTGAATGAAGGCTCGAACCCGGGCTCGTGGTCTCGCCCTTCAGGTACTCTACGAAGTCGACGTCGCCGGTCATGCTCCCGGTGAGGTTTTGCAGCACCGCCTGGAGGAGGCAAGTCCCACCGACGACATGGTGGACTTCGCCCGGCAGATCGTGTTCGGTGTCCTGCCTTTGGCGCGGGATCTCGACCGCATCATTGCGATCCACGCGCCCGAGTGGCCCTTCGACCAGATTGCCGCCGTCGATCGCAATATCCTCCGCATGGCATGCTGGGAATTTGCCGTGCAGCGTCAAACCCCTCTAAAGGTCGCCATCAACGAGGCCGTCGAGCTCGCCAAGCTATTTGGCTCAGACAGCAGCCCGCGCTTCATTAACGGCGTGCTCGGCAGCCTGGCCGACCATCAAGGGGAAATCGGTCAGCAGCTTGAGAACGCGCACCTGGCGATGGCGGGAAAGTCCGTCTGATTTCGCACGCGGACTGAGTGAATGGAAATTCTTGGGATAGGTCCCTCTGAGCTCGTTTTCATCGTCATCATTGCCATTATTGTCCTTGGCCCCCGGGACATGCAGAAGGCGGGACGCACGATCGGAAAATGGCTCCGGGCCGTTGTGACTTCCGATGGATGGAAGCTGTTTCAGCAGACGTCCCGCGAGATACAAACGTTGCCCAATCGCCTCATGCGGGATGCCGCCCTGGATGAGTTGAAAGAAACTCAGCGTGAATTGAAGCGGCCGCTCGAACTCAACCAGGAGCCGCCGAAACCAGGGAACCCGGCCGCGGCCCCCGCGTTGGAACCGAAGATCCTCCCTTCCGGCCCCCCTCCGGACGATCCGTCAATAGACAACGAAACGCATGCTTAGGCTGCCCGCCTTCTTCTGGCGCTTCGTCACGTTTCCAAGTCGCGCCCTCTGGTGGCTGGTGGCCCTGCCGCTGAGGGCGTTCCGGTCTGCGAGCCTCTTCATGCGGACGGATCCGGAAGAGCATCCGCTGAGCGAGGTCATCGTGGACCTTACTCAGAACGCGCAGGCGCGGGAGCTCTTCTGGGACCAGGTCGAGGCCCTCCGCGGACACCTGCTGCGTTCGGTCCTTGGCGTGGTCCTGGGTGTCGCCGTGGCCTTCACCTTCACCAACCAGTTGGTCCAGTTTCTTGCCGCTCCGGTTGGCGGCTTGGACGCGCTGAAAGCCATCGAGGTGACGGAATCCATCGGCGTCTTCATGAAGGTCGCCCTGCTCGCGGGCATTGCCATAGCTCTTCCGTACGTGGCCTTCGAATTCTGGCTTTTCGCTGCCCCCGGACTCCGCCCACGCGAGCGGTTGTATGGATTGATTGGCATCCCGTTTGCCGCCCTCTTCTTTCTTGCCGGGATGGCTTTCACGTACTACGTACTCTTACCCAGCGCCTTGCCATTCCTGCTGAATTTTCTTGGGATCCAGGCGCAGTTGAGGCCTCAGTCGTACTTTTCTTTTGTGACGGGTTTGATGTTCTGGATCGGTGTCGCCTTCGAATTCCCGCTCTTGGTCTACGTCCTTACGGCCATCGGTTTCGTCAAGCCTGGACCGTTTGCCAAGCAATGGCGCATTGCAATCGTTGTGATCGCAATTGTCGCAGCGGCTATTACTCCCACCGTCGACCCGGTAAATATGGGCCTGGTCATGCTGCCCATGGTGCTCCTGTACTTCATCAGCATAGGCCTGAGCTACATCGCATACGCCGGGCGGATGTCCGCGCCCGTGACGGACAAGCCTGCGGAGGACTCTGCATGAAAAACCGACCCAGGCAGGCGCTTCTTGCCTGCCTTTGCCTGCTTGCACTGGGTAATTCAGCCTGCACCCTCTCACTTCTGCACGTCCCGACGCTCCCGGCGTCTTCAACTTCAAGGCCAGCCGCGTTCCTGCCCACGCAGCCAAGCCTGCCCAAGGCACAGACGCTTTTCACAGCCGCCCTGCCTCAGCCGTTGGCTGACGGCGAAAGCCTGGCCCTCTCGCTCCTCGATGAAGTAACCGGGCTGGCGCTGAATCCAGTGCTGTATCCGATGGAAACTACGGATGGACTGACATACAAGGCCACTCTGGCACTGCCGTATCGGTCAGTTATCAAGTATCGATACGTCAAACTAGGCGCCGCGCAGGTTCCTGAAGATACGGCCTCGGGCACCAGCGTTCGATATAGGCTTTACTTCGCTTCAGGCCCGGCCGAAGTGCACGATCTCGTCGCTGGCTGGAGTGACGGCGCCCATTTGGCTCAGACGGGCAGCATACAGGGGCGTGTCTTGAACCTCGACACGGGTGCCCCGGTGCCCAATATCATGGTGACAGCAGGGGGCTATCGGGCTTTCTCAGACTCCGCCGGCCGCTTCGAATTGCCGGCCATGATTCCGGGAACGCACAACCTGGTGGCTTACGCCATCGATGGCACGTTCGAAACGTTTCAGCAGGGCGCGACTGTCGCGGCCGGCATGAACACCGTCGTCGAAATCCAGGCGAAGGCCCAGCCGCTTGTGCAGATCACCTTCGCGGTGACCGTACCAAACGACGTGCAGGGAGCGCCTGTCCGGGTTGCAGGCAATCTTCTGGAGCTGGGAAACACATTCGCCGACCTCCAGGGCGGCGTGAGCACGCTTGCCGACCGAATGCCTGTCATGCAGCTTCAGCCGGATGGAACCTACCGCGCCACCGTTAGTCTGCCCGCGGGCGCCTATGTCCGCTACAAGTACACGCTCGGCGACGGCTTCTGGAACGCTGAGCACAACGCCGACGGAAGCGTCAGAATTCGCGAACTGATCGTGCCGTCCCAGGACGCTGCGATCCAGGATCAGGTGAGCACCTGGCGCTCCGGAACCTCTGCACCCGTTCTATTCGAAGTGACTGTCACACGCGACACACCCGCGGAAGACCTGATCTACATTCAACTCAACCCGTATGGCTGGACGGAGCCCCTTCCGATGTGGCCGATGGGCAACAACCGTTGGGCCTACAAGCTGTATGGGCCGGTCAACAAGTTGGGAAACCTCCACTATCGATATTGCCGGGATGGACAGTGCGACAGCGCGGATGACCTTTCCACTGCCGGCCCGGGAGCGCAAGGGCGAACGGTGGAGACGAGCCTTTCTGAGCAGGATATCAAGGACACGGTCAACGACTGGGCCTGGCTGCAAAACACCGAACCCAATACGCTGGTCGGCACCTCGATTGGTGCCAGACCCGATGGATTTATCGCTGGCGTGGAACTGCAATCCAACTACCAGCCCAATTGGCCATACTACAACGCCCAGACCGTTCAGAGTGTGCAGGCGCTCGGCGCAAACTGGATCTTCATGACCCCGGGATGGACGGTCAGCAACGTGTCACCCCTCGAGTTCGGCCTGGCCCCGGAGCAGGATCCTTTTTGGCTTGATTCAGCCATCATGATCAGCCAGGCGCGCGCCGCGAATCTCAACGTCGGGATATTCGCCGTTCCCCACTTCGCAACGTCGGCTGCGGACTTCTGGAAGTCCGCGCCGCGCGATGCGAACTGGTGGCAGGTCTGGTTTGACCACTACCGGGCCTTTGCGATCAACTTCGCGGATTTGGCGGCACAGTCTGGCTCGCAGGCCCTCGTCCTGGGGGGTGACTGGGTTGATCCGGCCCTGCCCGATGGTTCGCTTGCAGATGGCACAGCCTCCAACGTACCCGCCGATGCAGAAGACCGCTGGCAGGCCGTCATCGCCGAAGTTCGGCAGCACTTCCCCGGAAAGGTGTTCTGGGCGATGCCGTACACTCCGGGCAGACTGCAATCCTCGGCAGGAGTTCGTTTCCGGCACCGATGGCATCTACTTGATGTGGTCCGCGTCGCTCGGAACGGGTCCGACGGTCTCCAAGTCGGACATGATCGATCAGGCAGGCCAACTGCTGGACAACGAGATCGCACCACTGGCATCATTCTTGGGCAAGCCCGTATACCTCGCGCTGGCCTATCCTTCGGCTGCCGGCGTCGAAACCGGCTGCATTGATGACGGCCAGGGTGGCTGCCTGGATTGGTCCGATCTCAATCAGCCCAATAACCCCGCTTCGGCCGAGCTGGATTTGCAGGCCCAGGCCGACGTCTACGAGGCGATGCTTAACGCGATTAATTCCAGATCCTACGTGTCTGGCGTCATCAGCCGGGGCTACTACCCGCCGACCCTCCTGCAAGACAAGTCTGCCTCGGTCCATGGCAAGCCGGCCGCCGATTTGCTGTGGTACTGGTTCCCGCGTCTTCTCGGCGTAGTGAACTGAGACGTTTGGGCCCCCGGTTTGCGCGCCAGGTTTGCTGGTGACGTGCTGCCTGCCGCGGCGGTCGGCCCACGGGAGTCTGCCTTGCGCAGGGCGTCTCCTCCACGCGGAAAGCTGCACCGCTTCTCATGGTCTTTAAGAGAGCCGTAGTCTAAGCTTCCCCTCCCCTTGGCATATGGAATCATGGTATAAGATTCTTGCCCTGCTGTGCTCGCGATACTGCGTTCACGTTTTGAGCCAACACCTGATTTAGGGGCCTCAATCTCCCAGGAACAAAGCGATAGGCTAGAGCCAAGGCTGCGTTCCGAGGTCGGGGCCCACCTGCGAAAGCAGGTTCAAAACCCCGCAGTACACGGCACAAGCGGGGTATCTTTTTCCCTTGGCCGCTCCCGCGGCCCGCGGATCCGCTGGCTGGATTTGGGGCACGGCTGGCCGTAGGCTCACCTTGACGGCAAATCACCGCGCAGGTAGAATTCCGCCCGATTTGACAACTGAATAACGGAGAACAAGCGGCTGGGTCTCAGCGAAAAGTTGAGACCACGAGGTGGAGGTTCCGTCCCGCGAGGGACGCGCTAAGGATCGGATCCTGCCGGTTTGCGGTAGGCAGGCTCCGCTCCGAAAATCGGATCGATCAGCGGATGCCTCTGGAGCCCATCACAGGCTCCCTTCTCCCTTCCAGAACGAGCGCAGTTGGCACTGGAGTCAGGCATGACTCCGATGCCGGCCACCGAAAGTCACGCGGCGACGCATGAGACAAGGTGGGCGCAGTGACCGGGTCGCGCCTTGGGCACTGGCCCGCGCCAGGTGGAAGGGCTGCTTGTAGCAACGGTCAACACCGTCGACAAGGCACGCCCGGGCGTGTCTTTTTGTTTATCATGCCGCTATTTTGGGCGAAGCGAGAGAAGCGTGATCTTGAGCACCACGATCTGGACTCCCCTACCAGCACATGCTGGTTCCTGGTGCCGGTCGGCGGTTCGACGGCCCCTCCGTGCCGGGACTCCGCAAGATTCGGGTCGTCAGATCAGACCATGCCTCCTAGAATGCGTTCATTGCGAATTCAGGAGGTCTCTATGAACGCTTACGCCATACCCGACTACACACAATTGAGCCACGAGTACGCCCTCGTCGAAAAAGCGTTGCTATACGTCGGTGAGCACGCCCAACGTCAGCCCGATCTGAAGGAGGTTGCCGGAGCGGTCGGCATGAGTGAGTTCCACTTTCAGCGCCTTTTCACTCACTGGGCCGGAATCAGCCCAAAACGCTTCCTTCAGTTCATGACACGTGAACGTGCACGCGCGATGTTGGATAGATCTGCCAGCCTATTGGAGACGACCATTGAGGTTGGGCTCTCCAGCCCCGGAAGACTGCATGATTTGTTCATCACCACCGAGGCCGTCACACCCGGCGAATACAAGAGCCGTGGCGCCGGGCTCACAATTCGCTACGGTCTCTATCCGTCGCCATTCGGCACCTGTTTGATCGGCGTGACGGATCGGGGTATCTGCCACCTTGGTTTCGTGCGCTCTCGGGAAGGCGAGGCCGTGGACGAGTTGTTCACATACTGGAAGGAGGCCACTATCATTGAAGATCACGCCGCCACCGATGGGCTGGTGGACGCCGTCTTCTCCCTCGGCCGGCGGACCGGACGGCTTCTACCCGTGCTGCTTCGAGGAACAAATTTCCAGATAAAGGTTTGGGAGGCGCTTCTGCGCATTCCGTCTGGCAGCGCCGTGACGTATGAAGAACTGGCAGCGGGGGCCGGCAGCCCCAGGGCAGTTCGCGCGGTTGCCAACGCGGTGGCGCACAACCCGGTCCCGGTCGTGATTCCGTGTCATCGCGTCATCCGCAAGCTCGGAGACTTCGGCGAGTACCGATATGGGGCGGCACGCAAGCGGGCCTTGCTGGGCTGGGAGTTGGCCGCCGCCGAAATGCAGGCAGCAACAATCTAGGAGATGGCGATGAAATCCAGGGTCTGGACCGCTTTAGTGGCGCTGTATATTGTTTGGGGCTCAACCTATCTGGCGATCCGGTTCGCCGTGGAAACCATCCCTCCGTTCCTGATGGCAGGCTCTCGTTTCCTCGTTTCGGGTTTGATCTTGTACGTTTGGCGAAGGCTGGCTGGCGATCCAAACCCCACACGCCGGCAGTGGCGCTCGGCTGCAATTGTCGGATTGTTGCTGCTGCTTGGTGGAAACGGGGTCGTCAGCTGGGCGGAACAGCACGTGCCGTCGGGTATCGCCGCCCTGGTGATTGCCTCCATTCCCCTTTGGATTGCCGTGATCGATGCCTTCCGCCCGGGTGGGATCAAACCCGACTGGAGGATCGTGTTGGGCCTGCTGATCGGCTTCGGTGGCATCGCGTTGCTGATGACTTCCAGCCGCGGGCTGGGCTCCACCGACGGCAAGGACTTGCTCGGATTCCTGGCGCTTCTGGGTGCGGCCCTGCTCTGGTCGATCGGCTCCGTTTACGGCCGGGACGCCGAGATGCCGGAGTTGTCCCTGATGGGAACGGGTGTTGAGATGTTGGCCGGTGCAGCCGGTCTGTTTGTTGTCGGAAGCTTCGCCGGCGAGTGGCAGGCCTTGGACATCTCGGCTGTCAGCACCGCCTCACTCATCGGCCTGGCCTATTTGGTGCTGTTCGGTTCGCTCGTGGGGTTTGTATCCTACACGTGGCTCATACGGAAAGCGCCGCTGTCTTTGGTCTCGACCTATGCCTATGTAAATCCCGTCGTTGCTATTTTTGTCGGTGCATGGCTTGGTAGCGAAGTCCTCAATGCTCGCATCATCCTTTCGGCCATGATCATTATTGGATCCGTTGTGGTCATCAATTTTTCCCGGCAGACGCGGGTTCCAACTGAGGAGGAGATAGCACCCGGCCCGGCCGACTAAATCAGATGGTTACTCGTCGTACGCAATACCGCCGCCTTGCAACACGTTGAGAGAAGAAAAGAGGAGTCATGGATGCACACGAATTAGTCAAGCAGGTCAAGGAAGACAATGTCAAGTTCATCTCTCTCCAGTTCTCTGATGTCACCGGAGCCGTGAAGAGTGTCGACATGCCGGTCGGCGGCCTCCAGGCCGCCCTGGACGACGGGGTCTGGTTCGATGGATCCTCCGTCGAAGGCTTCGCGCGCATCCAGGAAAGCGACATGATGCTTAGGCTCGATCCCGAGACCTATGCCGTCCTGACCTGGACCTCGGAGGAGCTCCGTCGGGCCCGGGTCTTCTGCGACATCTTCACGCCCGCCGGGGAACCGTTTGAGGGTGATCCGCGTGGCACGCTCAAACGCATGCTTGCGAAATTGGATCAGCGTGGCTGGATTTTCAACGTCGGCCCCGAGCCCGAATTCTTCTTGTTCAAGGGCTCCAACGGCAACGGCGTGCATCCCACGCCGCATGACAACGGGAGCTACTTCGACTTTTCGTCCGACGATCAGGCGGCCCATGTCCGCACGGCCCTTATGGATGCTCTCAATACGATGGGGCTTGAGGTCGAAGTCGGCCACCACGAGGTGGCGCGCGGTCAGCACGAAATCGATTTTCGCTTTGCAAGTGCGTTGCGCACAGCAGACAATATTCTCACGCTGAAGTATGCGGTCAAGGCCATCGCGCATCAGCAGGGTCTGACGGCTTCCTTCATGCCAAAGCCTGTCTTTGGGATCAATGGATCCGGCATGCACTGCCACCAGTCCATCTTTGACAGCAAGGGCACGAACCTCTTCTTCGACGCCAAGGACGAGGTACACCTCTCCAAGATGGCCTACTCTTTCATTGCCGGCCAACTGGAACACGCCCGGGCCCTGGCGGCCGTGGTTGCTCCGACGGTCAACTCCTACAAACGCCTGGTGCCCGGCTACGAGGCTCCCGTCTACATCGGTTGGGCGCAGCAGAATTGTTCGGCGCTGATTCGCATCCCGCGCTACACGGAGGGTCGCGACAAGGCAGTTCGGGCAGAACTGCGTTTTCCGGACCCGTCCTCCAATCCTTATCTTGCCTTCACGGTCATGCTGGCGGCCGCCCTCGACGGTATCGAGAAGAACGCGACACCACCTGCGGCCCTCAACAACATCAACCTTTATCATCTCGGTCCCGAGGACCGCAAGAAGTTCGGGGTGCAGGAGCTGCCCGGTTCGCTCTCTGACGCGCTCATGGACTTGGAGAAGGACGCCGTTCTGCGGGCGGCTCTCGGCGAGGTTACTTACGAGGCATTTACACGCGCCAAGTGGGCGGAGTGGGATGAGTACCGCCTCAGCGTGACAGACTTCGAAATCGAGCGCTACCTGGAAACCGCCTGAGTACAGACGGCCCACTTCATTCACAAAGACAGCCGCCGCGAAACCCGCGGCGGCTGTCTTTGTGCCGATTATTGCCAAGTCGAGGATTGCCCCGGCCTTTGGATCTGCAGAACGACCTGGCGGGCGCGCTAGGCTTCTGCTCCACGCCTCATTGATTCCCCGGCGCGGGACGTGTTCGGTCCTGGAACGACTCATCCGCTCGGTCTGCGGTCAAGAGAGTCGCCACCAGACCTACGTCGCGGCGCCTACCTTGCGCCGCATGCGGCAAAACGAGCACAGGTCGGGTGCCGTCGTCGGCTGTCCGCACTCGTTGCACGGGTGCAGATCGGGCGCAGCGCCCCCTGGGTCTGCAAACAGCCCGCGCTGCCGGGCGTCCAGGAAGCGCAGGTAGAAATTCATCTTTGTCCCCGGATGCTCGTTCTCCATCTTGTTTAGGACTTCCTTGTAGTAGATCGACGTGGATCCCTTTGCATACGGGCACTCGTCATAGATGTATTCAATGCCGCGCAGAATAGCATAGGCAGCCATCTCGCGTTCATAGAATCGGCAGAGCGGCTTGACCTTTTTCGCCATGCCGGCCACGCCGGGCAGCACGGGGCCCTGCCGCCTTAGGTACTCGGCCGACCACTGCAGAGTGTTTCCGAACAGAACGGCCGCCTCGTCATCAAGATTATGACCCGTAGCCAGGACGTCGTAGCCCAGGTCACGTGCCATTCTGTTCATCTCATGGCGTTTTGTCAAACCGCAGACAGCGCATGGCTTGCCCTGACCTCGGTGGCTCATTTCCGCCAGCACCGGAATGGGTTCTCCGTACTCCGCTTCGATGTCCACAACGTGCAGCCGAACGGCGTTTTCATCTGCGAACTTCTGCGCGAGACGGTGCGACTCGTCCGAGTATCCTATTCCACCGTCGATGCCAAGACCCAGGTATAAGCCGTCTGCTGTGTAACCAAGCCGCATTAGCAGGTCCCATAGGGAAAGCGAATCCTTGCCGCCGGAAACGGCAACCAGAATGCGGTCGTCATGGCTGAACATGGAATACTTCTGAATGAAGCGTTCGGTTTGCTCCGGAAGCCATTCCAGGAAGTGCTCCTTGCACAGCGCCAGCTTGTGTTGGCGCATGTTCACGGAAGCCTTCCCGCCGCACTTCTTACACTTCATCGACTTGTCTCACCGCCGCGCATCGCGACCCGCTGGATTCTCGTGCCGAGGTCTTCGGTGCTGGTTGCCTGCCCTCGCTCATGCGTGCACTCAACCGCCGGAGATCACTTCCACGAGCCGCACAAGGTCTCCGTCTCGTAAGATCTCATCCTCCAGGATCATCTCACCGCCACGCGTTGCGATCACGGATTCCGGCAGGATCCCGACTTTCTGGAGAGCCGCGAGCAATGTGCTCCCACTCTTCACATCAAATTGCTTGTCGCGTAATACAATGCGGACCATTGTTAGGCTTTGGAAACCGCATTCTATCATAGGGATCAGGCGCTCGCCGCCGAACCTGTTAGATGGGCGCCTCAGCGAGGCTCAGCCAGATGGCAGGCGGCTCGCGCTGCACCAATCCCGCGGCCTGCTTGACAGCACCGCGCCCAACCCTTAGGATGACGCTGGTCGCACTCGACTCGCTGGTGGCGGCCCGCACCAAGTCGCACTGCACACATGACTCATCCTTCCGACTCCCGCTTCACGAACCCAGTTCGACCGGCTTTCATGCCGATATACCGCGGCGTGGATTCTGGCGCGCAAGGCGGGCTGCCGTGAGCCATAATCAGCGCGTCGGCCAGTGGGGGGAGCAAAAAGCCAGCGACTACCTGACCGGGCGCGGCTATCAGGTCGTCGCCCGCAACGTCCGCACTCCCTATGGCGAGATCGACCTGGTCGTGCAGAAGGATGGGTTCAGCGTGTTTGTCGAGGTGAAGGCGCGCCTCTCGGAAGCGGCAGGGCTGCCCGAGGCGTCCGTGACTGCCCGTAAGCAAGAACACATGACCGCGTGTGCCCAGTATTACGCCCAAGAGCACGGCATCGAACACTGGCAGATAGATGTCATTGCCATTCAGAGTGTGGCAGGTAAGGCTCAAATTACACACTTTGAAAACGCCATATCCGGATAGGGATTTGCGCGGCGGAGCATGCTCCGCCGCCGTTTGCCGCCTCAATCCATGGCCTTAGAGCCCCTTCCTCCCTTGGTAGTCTTGGTCGGCCCGACCGCGGTCGGCAAGACAGAGATGTCGATTCGCCTCGCACAACGTCTCCACGCCGAAATCGTCTCCGCCGAGCTCGCGCCAGTTCTACCGCGGCATGGACATCGGCACGGCGAAGCCGAGCCGGGAGCAAAGAGCGCTGGTCTCCCATCATTTGATCGACATTGCGGAGCCACAGGACACCGTAAGCTTGGCTGCCTTTCAGAGGCTCGCCCGGGAGGCAATTTCAGGCATCCTTGCACGGGGCCGCCTGCCGATGCTGGTCGGCGGGACAGGCCAGTACATCCGCGCCGTCACTCGCGGCTGGCAACCGCCCGGCGCGCCGCCGGACGATCGGCTAAGGGTGGCGCTTGAGAGAATGCTTGGCCAACGCGGCGGCGTCTGGCTTCACGGCGTGCTCGGGCGAATGGATCCGGCAGCCGCACGGATAATTGACCACCGCAACGCCAGAAGAACGATCAGAGCCCTCGAAGTAATCCTGACGACAGGTCGCCGCTTCTCAGATCAGCGTTCCCGCGCCCTCCCTCCCTACCATCTTGTCACAATCGGCCTCAGACTTGCGCGGCCGGTCCTCTACAGTAGGATTGACGATCGCATCGAGAGCATGTTTGCATCCGGTCTGTTGGCGGAAACCCAACGCCTGCTGTCGCATGGCCTCTCGCCTGACCTCCCCGCGTTGTCAGCCATCGGATACCGCGAGTGCATCAAGGTCCTCACCGGAAAATTGGAAATCGAGGAAGCCAAGGCTGCGGTAAGGCGAGCGACGCGCCTTTTCGTGCGCCGGCAGGCCAATTGGTTCAAGGAAACTGACCCAACCATCAAGTGGTTTGACGCTGCCGACGAAAACGTTGTACGGGCGATGGAGTCGCTCATAAGCAGGGAGATTGCTGACTGGGAACCCGCGGTCCAGGGCGCGATTTGACGCAACGCACTGCTGGACAAATGAATTGAGGAAGAGAGACCGCATGGAACACGACCGGCCCTGGCTCGCCCACTACGATCCAGGCGTACCTGCAAGCATTGACTATCCAGCTCAGGCACTCTTCGTTTTCCTCGAGGAATCGGCCCGCCGCTGCCCCGACAGGGCCTGCACGATTCTGCGGGGCAAGACGGCTTCGTATGCTGAAGTCAATGATGCTTCGGATCGGCTCGCCGGTGCCTTGGCGGACCTGGGAATCGAAAAGGGGGACCGCGTCGGCATCTTCATGCCGAACGTTCCCGAGTTCGTTGTGGCCTTCTACGGCATCCTCAAAGCCGGGGGCGTGGTAGTGGCCGTAAACCCGCTCTATACGCGCTCCGAGATGGTCCGCCAGATTGAAGACGCCGGCCTCCATGTCATGTTTGTCATGCAGGACTTGTATGAGACAGCTCTGGCCGCAAAAGCCAGTTCGCCTTTGAGGACGCTCATCGTGGCTGGCGGTTCCACCAGCCTGCAGCCCTCCAAGGTCGTCCGCGGCGGCGCGGCCACCTCCCTCCCCCAGGTCGATCCTACGCTCGGCGATGCCGATTTCGGGCTGGAGGCCCTCCTTTCCCGGTATGACCCGGGCAGCCGTCCTCGGCTCAAAGTCGGTCCCGACGATACTGCGTTGTTTCAATACTCTGGCGGCACAACGGGCGTGTCAAAAGCCGCAGTCGCCTCGCATCGCGGCGTGGTCGCCAACACCATACAATTCCGAAAGTGGCTCGTCACCCTTCAGGAAGCCCACGAGGTCTTTCTGATGGCGATCCCCCTATATCACGCCTACGGCATGATTGCAGGCATGAGCCTCGCCGTGGCCCTGGGCGCGAGCCTGGCATTGGTGCAGGATGCCCGCAATCTGGCGGACCTCATAGACACAATAAACCAATATCGACCCACAGTTTTCCCCGGCGTGCCGAGCCTCTACATCGGCCTCTGCAACCACCCTGATGCGGCGACCGGTGGCGTTGACCTGCAGTCGCTGCGGGTCTGCATCTCCGGTTCGACGGCATTGTTGCGCGAAACAAAGGAACGCTTTGAGAATCTCAGCGGCGGCAAGATTTGCGAGGGCTACGGCCTTTCAGAAGCGCCGGTGGTCACGCACTGCAATCCGCTGCTGGGCACCAACAAGATCGGCTCGATCGGCATGCCCATGCCCGACGTTGATTGCCGCATCGTTGATCCTGAGAATGGCAACAGAGTCATGGGGCCGGGCGAAACGGGCGAGCTCGTTCTGCGCGGCCCTCAGGTCATGAGCCGCTACCACAACATGCCTGAGGAAACGGCGGGCGTCTTACGACGCCTAACGGACGGCGAGACGTGGCTCTTCACCGGCGACATTGTCCGCATGGATTCGGACGGGTACTTCTATGTCGTTGACCGCAAGAAAGAACTGATCAAGCCGGGTGGTTTCCAAGTTTGGCCTCGAGAGGTCGAGGAGGTTCTTGCCTCGCATCCAAAGGTGCTTGAAGTGGGCGTGGCGGGCATTCCGGATCCCATTCAGGGTGAGTCCGTCAAGGCATGGATCGTCCTGAAGCCAGGGGCCGAGTCCGGAGCAGAGGAGCTCCGCGACTGGTGCCGGCAAAGGATCGCAGCCTACAAAGTGCCCAGTCGGATCGAGTTTCGCCGCGAACTGCCGAAGTCCACGGTCGGCAAGATTCTCCGCCGCGAGCTGGTCAGGCAACACCAAGAGGGGCTCGGCCTGGAGGCGTGACCGCCCACGGGCTCCATCTACAACAATAAACGAGGCCTCCCAGTGGAGGCCTCGTCATCTAAATCGTTCTTGAAAGGGGTGCCAGTATGCAGGCTCAGTCGGCCGGAGCCGGCGCGGTTTCCACTGCAATCGACGGCTGAGGCGTCCCGCTCTTCTTCGGATTGGGCGGAGGAAAGACGGCCTCAAACTCCTCACGTGAAATGGTCTCCACCTCCAGCAGCTTCTTCGCCACCGCATCCAGCTCGTCGCGATACTGGGTCAGCAATCGCTTCGCCAATCCGTAGGATTCTTCGACGATCTTGCGGACCTCGTCATCGATCTTCTCCGCCACGGCCTCTGAGTAGTCGCGCTGCTCGGAAATCTCGCGTCCCAGGAATATTAGCTCTTCCTTCTGGCCATACATCAGTGGGCCCATCTCACCGCTCATGCCAAGGCGAGTCACCATGGTCCTGGCCATCCGCGTGACCTGCTCGATATCGTTTGACGCGCCCGAGGTGATGTCATCGAAAACCAGTTCTTCTGCCACGCGGCCACCTAAGGCATAAGCCAGGTTGGCGAGCAGCTTCTTCCGCGAGTACAGGAGACGATCCTCATCGGGCCTGAACCAGGTCACTCCGCCCGCCTGTGCGCGGCCGACGATGGAGACCTTCTGGACCGGGTCGGCCTCCGGAATGGCGTTGGCCACCACGGCGTGCCCGGCCTCGTGGTAGGCAATGATCCGTTTTTCCTCATCGGAGATCAGGCGCGATTTGCGTTCCGGCCCCATCACCACGCGCTCGATCGCTTCCTCAAGCTCTGGTTGTCCGATGGATTTCTTGTTCCGGCGCGCAGCCAGGATCGCGCCCTCATTCACCAGATTCTCAAGGTCTGCACCCACAAAACCGGGCGTCCCACGAGCCAACGAGCCCAGATTGACGGCAGGGTCCAGGGGTTTTCCCTTCACGTGCACTTTCAGGATGGCTTCCCGGCCCTTCACATCCGGCCGGTCCAGTGTCACGCGCCTGTCAAATCTCCCCGGCCGCAGCAGGGCTGGGTCGAGAATATCGGGGCGGTTTGTCGCTGCGACGATGATCACGTTGGTGTCGGTGTCGAAGCCGTCCATCTCAACCAGCATTTGGTTAAGCGTTTGCTCGCGCTCATCGTGCGAGCCGCCCAGGCCGGCCCCCCTCTGCCGCCCCACAGCGTCAATTTCGTCTACGAACACGATACAAGGCGAGTGGCGTTTGGCCTGATCGAAAAGATCGCGCACCCGGCTGGCACCGACGCCAACAAACATTTCAACAAACTCGGAGCCCGAAATGGAGAAAAAGGGCACGCCGGCCTCGCCTGAGACGGCTTTGGCAAGCAGTGTCTTTCCCGTTCCAGGAGGGCCGACCAGCAACACCCCCTTTGGAATCCGTGCGCCCAATTGGATGAATTTCTGAGGCTCCTTCAGGAACTCGACCACCTCCTGGAGTTCTTGCTTGGGCTCCTCGACGCCGGCTACGTCCTCAAAGGTCACCGTCGGATGCTCGCCGCTGAACATTCGAGCCCTGCTCTTACCAAATGCCATGGCGGCATTGTTGCTGCCCTGGGCTTGACGGAAGATGAACCACAGGACGCCTGCCATGAAAATTACCGGAAGGATGTAGAGCAAGCTGCTGAAGATCCCGGCCCATTGCGAGGGCGGTTTGACCTCGATCTTGATGTTTTGCGAAGCCAGCTCCTCCGGTGTGACGCCCAGGCTGATCAACTGGTCGACTAGCGTCGCAGTCGACTCCTTATGCGAGTTCGGCCTCTTTCCCCGACTTGTACACGATATGGACGGTGTCGTCGCTCTGTATGACCACGCGAGCCACCGTACCGTTCTGAATGGCGGCTGCCACCTCGTTGATGGTGAGCGTCTGTTGGCTTGCGGTGTCTTGTCTGAAACCCACGTACAGCATGGCACCAATCGCCACAATCAACAGGAAGTAGATGATGAACGATTGGGTTCGGTTTGAATTCACAAATCCTCCAAATTTACAGGTGTTGAATTATACCAATGCGCCTGCCCCGAGAGCGCCAGCCCCCTGCACTTATATGATTCTCTAATAAAGCCGGGCGATGCCCAGACAGACGGAATATGCAGACGCGCGGTGCCTCCGAGTCTGGCGCGGATCCGTCTGATTCTGCCGCCTGCCCCCAGTATGGTAAACTCGCCCACGTTCTTTGCCTGTGCGTGAGGGCCCGTGGTCGACGATCGTTCCGCAAAACGCATACTCTGCATCGAGGACGACCCGGAAGTGATCAATCTCATCCGCCTCATCCTCAAGCGGCGCTCCCATGTTGTAGAGGGCGTAAGTGGCGGAAAGGCAGGATTGCAGGCGGTCCGCGAACGCAAGCCCGACCTCGTTTTGCTTGATTTGATGATGCCGGACATGGACGGCTGGGACGTGTACCAGCAAATGAAGGCCGATCAAGGCACGAAGAATATCCCTGTGATCGTTGTTACGGCGAGGGCACAGAGCATCGACAGGGTCATGGGACTGCAAATTGCAAAAGTGGATGACTACATCGTGAAGCCGTTCAGCCCGCGGCAATTGCTCGAAAGCGTGGATCGGGTTCTTGCGGAGCGGGCGGCGTCAACCTGATCGGCCGCATCGCCCCGAGCCCTGCCGTCGGCTCGCCTCTGGTGACCGCGACATACCGATGAGTTCCTTCGTCTTTGTCGAGAAGTTCGATTCCGATGCCCAGCGCCGAGCCCGGATTCTGGTATGTGACAGCTTTGCCTGCCGCCTGCGCGGACTCATGTTCCGCCGCAAATTGCCTGAGGATCAGGGGCTGTTGTTGGTTGGCAGCCGCGAACTCGAGAATCGACGCCGCCATTCACATGTTCTTCGTGCCCTTTGATTTGGCCGTCTTCTGGATAAGCAGCGCAATGACCATCGTGGACAAGACCGTCGCCAGGGCTTGGCGACCCGCCTATTTTCCGGCCCGACCCGCACGCTTCATTCTGGAAGTCCACCCGGCCATGATCGCGGAATACGAAGTCGGGGACCAGGTACAATTCGTCGATGCCTAAGCGTTTGGTATTCCTTCCAATCTTGCTCCTGTCTCTTGCTTGGACAACGTCCCTGGCAACTGCCCAGACCCCTGCCCCCACACCGGCGCCTGTGGGCGCAATCTACGTCGTTCAGCCGAATGAGTACCTGTCGACCATCGCCGAACGCTTCAATGTGTCCATCAATGACTTGATGGCGGCTAACCGCATCACCGATCCAAATCTGATCTCGCAGGGGCAACATCTCATCATTCCGGGCCTCCAAGGCATCAATGGCATCCTCGACACAGAGGTCGTGAATTTTGGCGATTCTTTCCGCAGCCTGGCTCGCCGCACCGAGATCCCGGCGGACTTGTTGCGCCGGCTAAATCATGTCATAAGTCCGACTGAGTTCTACGTCGGGGCCGCCATGATCGTTCCAAAGCAGGAGAACGCATCGGACCTCAGTGCGCGGCTGACCCCCGCCCCGGGTCAATCCCTGTTGGAACTCGCCCTAGGCAGCGGCTCGGACCCCTGGACTCTTGCAGCGATCAATGATCTGCATGGCACCTGGGATGGCCTCCCTGCAGATGTGCTTTACACAACCGGTGCGGCTTCAACGGGGCAGATCGCGGCTGGCCTGCCGCCGTATCTACTGGGCGCGGAAATTCCGACCTTGCCCCTCACGCAAGGCTCAACCGCCGAGATCATCGTCACCCCGGCAGACGGCGTCACCCTCAGCGGCATGCTCGTCGACTACCCGCTGCATTTCTTCCCCATGGGCGACGGGCGCATGGTGGCGCTGCAGGGCATTCATGCCATGCTGCAGCCTGGCGTCTATCCTCTGCAGCTCGACGCCGCCTCCAGTGACGGCCGCGTCCAATCTTTCCAGCAGTTGGTCGTGATCGATTCGGGTGGCTTCCCAAAAGAAACCGTTATCAGTGCCTGCGGAAACGATCGATCCGGCGATCACGGGCCCGGAGGATAAGGAAGTCCTCTCCATCACTGCACCCGTAACCGATGTCAGGCAGTGGACCTCTGAGTTCACGCTGCCCGTTGGATTGCCGTATTGCATTCGGGATGGTTTCGGCACCCGGCGTTCATTCAACGGCAGTGGCTACGACTATTTCCATTCCGGCGTGGACTACGGCGTGTGCTCGAATGACCACCCGTTCGATATTTACGCGGCAGCGCCGGGCACCGTCGTCTTCGCCGGCTTGCTGAACGTGAGGGGCAACGCGACTTTCATCGACCACGGTTGGGGTGTCTACACGGGCTATTTCCACCAGCAATCCATCGACGTGTCGGTTGGCCAGCATGTGGATGCAGGTCAGTTGATCGGCGAGATCGGCGCTACCGGCCGCGTAACGGGGCCTCACTTGCACTTCGATCTCTGGGTCGGCGGCATTCAGGTGAACGGCTTGGACTGGCTGAGCCATACCTATCCCTAGCGCCCGGCCGCCCGCGATGCCTAGGACGGGCACCCGGACCTTGAAACCCCAGCCGCGCTGGCCGCTCAGTTTGCCTTCCATACCCTGCAGAGCTCCCCGGCCGCCCGGGCCGGCACGGGCGTCATGCCGCAGCGGTCGTGGCCGCAAAACACACTCTTGACCGTCCTCCGAAATGCCCTTATCATTGGCCGAACCGTTTGTGGACACGAGAACCCAGCATTAGACACTGTCCGGGCCGCGAGCACATCCATGTAAGAGTGGATCTTTCGCGGCTCGTCGCATATCTTATGGCGGGTTCTCCCATAACCACAGCCGAGAGGAGGTGAGCGAGACACGTCCCGAGCTTTGTCAGCTGTTTTGAAGTTGGCCTGGAGGGCAACAGAAATGTCGCCGCCTGGCCCCGAGTATCATTAGCCTTTCGGAGGAGTAAGAATGTCCAAACGCTTGTTCTTCGTAATTACGATGGTCGTGGCGGCAGGCATGGCGCTCGCTGCATGCGGGCCCGCCCCCGCTCCGACCGAAGCAATGCCTGCCGCGACAGAAGCGATGCCCGCGACCCAAGCCGCCGCGCCAGCGCCCGCCGCATTCACCTGCACGGACGCCATCGGCTGCGTCGATATCGGCCCGAACGATCCCGTGCATATTGCCTGGGCGCTCGTCGTTTCTGGCCCGAATGAGACCCTGGGCGTCGACTCACGCAACGGCATTGAAATCGCCGTCGATGACGCCGGTGGCAAGATCCTGGGTCATGACGTCAAGCTGGACGGCGAAGACGAGGGCTGTGACGCCGGCCCCGGTCAGACGGCTGGCACCAAGCTCGCCGCCGATCCGACCATCCTGGCTGTAATCGGCACCTCCTGCTCGAGCGCAGCCCGCGCGGCAGTGCCGCTGCTGTCCAAGGCTGGCTTTGTGATCGTCTCCCCCTCCAACACCGCGCCTGACCTCACCGAGGCCGGCAACCCGAACAACTATCCGGGCTACCTGCGCACCGCCCACAACGATGAAGTGCAGGGAGCGGTAGCGGCTCAGTACGCATTCGATGTACTGAAGGTCACGAAAGCGGCGACCATCAATGATGGCTCGCTCTATGCAGACAAGCTGCAGCAGGTCTTCTGTGAGAACTTCACCAAGATGGGTGGCACCTGCACCAAGCAAAGCGCCATCGATCCGAACCAGACCGATATGTCGTCGGTCCTCGCCGACATCGCTGCCGATCAGCCGGAAATGATCTACCTCCCGATCTTCCAGCCGGCTGGCCCACTGATCATTCAGCAGGTCCGCACCAGCAGCGACGCGACCTTCAGCAAGATCTACTTGATGGGTGCTGATGGCTTGTTCTCCCCCGACGTGCCCAAGGGCGCCGGTGACTATGTCGAGGGCTTCCGCGTTTCCAGCCCGGTCGTTGCCGGTGCTGCCTACGATGCCTTCGTCGTCAAATACAAGGCCAAATTCGGCACAGATCCGATCAGCATCTTCCACGCCCACTCCTACGATGCCTTCAACATGATCAAGGCTGCTATCGAGAAGGTGGCCGTGCAGGATCCCGACGGCACGCTTCACATCGGCCGCCAGGCATTGCGTGACGCCATGTACGCCACGAAGGATTTCCAGGGCCTGACGGGTGTGCTCTCTTGCACCCCGACGGGTGACTGCGCCAATCCCACGATTGGTGTGTACGAGTACCACGCGGGTGCGTATCCCCCCGAGTTGATCTGGAAGCCAGGTCAATAGCTCTTGAAAGTGAGGGGCGAGGGTCACCTCGCCCCTCTTCTCAATCCTTACCGTTCAACGCAGGAGGCCACAGATGCTTCGCTATTGGCGTCAGCGTGTGACACTTCTCGATCTCATGGTCTGGGCCATCGGCGTCGCCATCGCCGTCGTGGTCGTTGTTGGCACGATCAAGACCCTCCTTTCAGGAAAATACGCCCCGAGCGTGTGGCTCGACCTTACTATTCGTGGCCTTGCGTTGGGGGGTGTGTATGCCTTGATCGCCATGGGCTACACTCTCGTTTACGGCATCCTCAAGATGATCAACTTCGCTCACAGCGAAGTTTTCATGAGTGGCCCATTCACCGCCGTCTTCCTCGCCATTTCTTTGACGAAATCCGGGTACATGGACCAGCATCCGCTCCTGGGCATGCTCCTGGTTACCGTGGTGGCCGCGGCCGTTTCAGGCATCGTGGCCATACTTCTGGAGCGCATCGCCTATCGGCCCCTGCGCAACGCACCCCGGCTTGTGCCCCTCATCACGGCCATCGGTGCTTCCTTCTTCCTGCAATACACGTTCCGCGGTCTCTACGGTGCCGGTTTTCAAGCCTACCCAACGCTGCAGAGTCTCAAAGGCTCATGGGCGTTTCTGGGAATCCAGCTCTTCAAGACCCAGGCCGTCGTGATCGTTAGCGCGTTCGTCATGATGGTCGTCTTGTATTGGATTGTGCAGAGTACCAAGATTGGCAAGGCGATGCGGGCGGTTTCTGAGGACCGGGAGGCAGCCTCCCTGATGGGCATCGATGTCGACAACGTAATAGTCTTCACCTTTGCTTTGGGGGGCGCCTCGGCGGGGATTGCCGGGATTCTCTACGTCCTGCTTTTTCCAATTGCCTGGTTTTTCATGGGCTTCATTCCCGCGCTTAAGGCTTTCACTGCGGCCGTCCTGGGCGGAATTGGCAACGTCGCCGGCGCGTTCCTGGGTGCCATGATCCTGGGTCTGCTGGAATCGATGGGTCCGAATTTGTTCCTCGATGGCTTGGGCATCCCAACTCCTTCGCAGCTCAAAGACGCCATCGCATTCATCATCCTGGTATTCATCCTGATCTTTCGCCCTTCGGGCATCCTCGGCGAAGCGATCACCGAAGCGAAAGCCTAAAGGAGCCGGCCATGAGAGACAAGCGTTCGATTTGGGCCGAGGCCATCCGTAGTGGCTTGCTTGGCGGAGCGGTAAGCCTGTTGATATGCCTGGTTGGAATGTCGGAGGAATTCAACGACCGGGCCATCGTCCAGGGCGTGGTCACGATGGGACAGATCCTCACGTTCGCCCCGATTGCAATCTTCGCCTTCACCATGGCCAGACGCGCCACCGGCAGCCGGGGTCTGGTAGTGCTGGCGGGCCTGGTGTCGGGAGCCGCCAGCGGTGCGGTGCTGGGCGCTCTCGTGGGAATTGGTGAGGTCGTGAACTTGCGAGCCATGCTCATCAATGCTTCGCCGGCCCTGTACTCCATTCTGACTTTCGACTTGGGTCTGGCCGCGGGGATTCTGGTGTTGCTGGTGATTTCAAGCGTGCTTGGCGGCCTCTCCGCCCTGCTCTTTCTCGTTCCGCCGCGGCCGCGGCATGCCCTAATTCAGGCTTTGGTTGTCATTACCCTCATCGGCCTGATCAGGGATCTGATCATCACCATCGCCCGAAATTGGGGACCCGTCGGTCCCCTGGTGACGTGGATGTTCGCCTCCGGCGGGCTTGACATCCCCGGCGCCATATTCCTCTTGTTCTTGGTCGGTGGCCTGGCCTACTGGCGGTACACCGACTCGAAAACCCGGGCCGCTGCGGCGCTCAACAGGGCCCCGCAGCCCCCGTGGCGACGCTGGACTACTCTGGCCCTGATTGCCCTGCTGATGATCTTTCTTCCGCGGATCCTGGGCCTCTTCCTCAGCGACGTTCTGGACACAGTCGGCATCTTCATCCTCATGGGTTTGGGTCTAAACATCGTGGTTGGTTTTGCCGGCCTGCTGGACCTCGGATACGTAGCCTTTTTTGCCATTGGCGCGTACGCCCTCGGAGTGCTGACCTCGCCCGAACGAATTGCCACTCCCCTGACCTACTGGGAGGCTCTGCCGTTTGCCCTGCTGGCGGCCGTCGTCTCGGGCGTCATACTGGGTCTGCCCGTGCTCAAGATGCGCGGTGACTACCTGGCGATCGTTACTTTGGGGTTTGGCGAGATCGTGCGACTCCTGGTTCTATCGGATTGGCTCCGCCCCTGGCTGGGTGGTCCCGAGGGCATCCAATTGATCGCGCACCCCATCATCGGGCCCTTCGACTTCGGGTCTCAGCCCACCATCTACTTCGTGATCGTGGCGTTCATTGGTATCGCCACGTTCATCGCCATCCGGCTCAAGGATTCGAAGCTTGGCCGCGCCTGGATGGCTCTGCGTGAAGATGAAGACGTCGCAAAGGCCATGGGAATCAACCATGTCACGACCAAGTTGCTTGCCTTCGCCAGCGGCGCATTCTTTGCAGGTCTTGGAGGCACGCTCTTCGCCGCTAAGCTCTCCTCGGCATACCCGCAAAGCTTCCAGTTCCTCGTTTCCGTGAACGTGCTGTCTCTCATCATCATCGGTGGAATGGGCAGCATCCCGGGCGTAATCGTCGGGGGCATCGCCTTGGTAGGCCTGCCGGAGATCCTGCGCGAGTTCGCTGACTATCGGTACCTGGTCTACGGCGCGGTGCTCGTCGCCATGATGCTTGTTCGGCCCGAAGGCCTCATTCCCGAGGCAAGACGCGAATTGGAGTTGCATGAGGAGCCCGCACCTGAGGTCTCGCCCACAGAAGGCGAAGGCAGGAGATAATACCATGGCCGTTCTTGTTGCCAAGAAGATTACGAAGCGGTTCGGCGGCCTGGATGCTCTGAGCCACATCGATTTGGAGATCAAGGAAAACAGTATCCACAGTGTGATCGGCCCAAACGGGGCGGGCAAGACAACCTTCTTCAATTGCGTCACCGGTTTCTATACACCGGAAGAAGGCGACATTCTTCTGGACGGCCGAAACATCACCGGCTTGTCGCCTGACCGCGTCACTCGGCTCGGCATCTCCCGCACCTATCAGAACATTCGGCTGTTCAAGGAAATGACCGCAGTCGAGAACATTCTGGTCGGCATGCACTCGCATCTTAAGTCCGGCCTCATCGGCGGAATTCTTCGTGACCGGCGGACAATGAAGGAAGAGGCGGATGCCGTCGAGGAGGCACGGCGCCTCTTGAAGTTCTGCTATTTGCAGGGCAAAGGCGACCTCATGTCGAAGAACTTGCCCTATGGGGATCAGCGACGCCTCGAGATCGCCCGCGCCCTTGCCAGCAAGCCTCGCCTGCTCCTGTTGGACGAACCCACTGCAGGCATGAACCCCAGTGAAACCCAAGGCATGACCGATTTCATTCACAGGCTTCGAGATGAACTGGGCATTACCATCCTGCTGATCGAACACCAGATGCGGGTCGTGATGGGCATTTCGGAGTTGATCACTGTCTTGGACTTCGGAGAGAAGATCGCAGAGGGCACGCCCGCGCAAATTCAGGCAAATCCCCGGGTGATCGAAGCCTACCTTGGGCGCGGGGCCGCGAGCGGCCTGGGCCAGAAGAAAGCCAGCGCCGCGGCGGCTTAGCCGGAGGGTACTAGAATGGCGATGCTTGAAGTCGACAACATCCACTCATACTACGGCAGTATTCACGCCATCAAGGGGATCTCGCTGACCGTGGAAAAAGGCGAGATTGTCACGCTCATCGGCGCCAACGGCGCCGGAAAATCAACCACCCTCCGAACCATCACAGGCGCTATGAAACCCCGTCAGGGCGCCGTGCGCTTGGAGGGCGAGGATTTGGCACCTTTCAAGCCGCACGAGATCGTATTCAAAGGCATCTCCATGGTGCCCGAGGGCCGCAGGATATTTTCCCGGCTGACCGTCGCAGAAAACCTGGACATGGGCGCCTACAGCCGCAGTGACAAGAAAGAGATGGCAACCGATCTGGACCGCATCTTCACCTTGTTCGCCAGGCTGAAGGAACGACGTACGCAGGTCGCCGGTACGCTCTCAGGTGGCGAGCAGCAGATGCTGGCTACGGCCCGGGCTTTGATGGCTCACCCTCGGATCTTGCTGATGGATGAGCCTTCCATGGGCTTGGCCCCAGTGCTGGTTGAGGCGATCTTCGATACCATTCAGCGCATCAACAAGGAGGGAACGACGATCTTGCTCGTCGAGCAAAATGCCCTGATGGCGCTGACAATAGCTTCGCGAGGGTATGTGCTTCAGACAGGCGAGATCGTTCTGCAAGACACCGCCGCAAACCTGAACAAGAACCCGATGGTCCAGAAGGCGTACCTGGGAATGCAGTAGGCGCCCCACAAAGGTTCCAGACGAGCGCAGAGGTACAATAGTTGCCTCTGCGCTCTTGATTCCGGGGCCCACTTTCCAGGAGAAATCATGCTGGTCTTGACCGCCGCTGACGTTCGTCAGGCGCTGCCGATGCGAGACGCCGTCCAGGCAGCGAAACGTGCTTACGCGGCGCTCTCGGATGGCCGCGCCCAGGTTCCCTTCCGTACGCGGCTCTCGGTGCCGCCGCATGACGGTTTGACCCTGTTCATGCCCGCGTTCGTGCAGGACGCCGCCATGGAGGCCCTGGCGATAAAGGTGGTCTCTCTGTTCCCGGGCAATCAAGCCAAGGGACTGGCGTACATTCAGGCTGCCGTCTTGGTCCTCCAGCCCGATACAGGCGCGGCAGTCGCCTTGCTTGAAGGCAGTTCCTTGACATCCATCCGAACCGGGGCGGCAGGCGCAGCAGCCGTCGATATCCTTGCCAGGACCGACAGCCGGCACCTTGCCATCTTCGGCGCGGGCGCACAGGGCCGTACGCAGCTGGAGGCCGCATGCACGGTCCGTCAATTCCAAACCATCTGGATCTTCGACGCTGATCCGAAGCGTGCCGCCGACTTGATCGCGCAGATTTCCGGCAAGCACGGAATTCCGCAGGACGTACGGGTCGCGGCCACTCCACAGGAAGCAGTCCGCGATGCAGATGTGATCTGCACGGCGACCACGTCACTGACGCCTGTCTTCCACGACGGCGACCTGAAAGCAGGCGTCCACATCTCGGCGATTGGATCCTACACCCCTGAGATGCAGGAGATACCCGCGGATACGATCAAGCGGGCGCGCGTGGTTGTCGATTCCAGGGACGCGGCGCTGGCCGAGACCGGCGATCTCATCCAACCCATCAGGGCCGGTTTGTTCGGCAAGAGTCACATTCACGCGGAGTTGGGAGAGATTGTCCTGGGGCGCCGCTCGGCCCGCGAGTCGGCGGAAGAAATCACCTATTTCAAGTCGGTCGGGGTGGCAGTGCAGGACGCTGTTGCCGCCGGCCTGGCAGTCGAAAATGCGCGCAGACTGGGAATAGGGCAAGAGATCGCGTTTTGATTGCGGGCGCCACAGCGCCGCGCAGCGTTGCGACAGCAGAGGTATTGACCATGCTCCCTGTAAAAAGTGCGGAAATGATCATCATCGGAGGCGGCGTGATGGGGGCGAGCGCGGCATACCATCTTGCCTCCCGCGGCATGAAGAACATTGTTTTGCTTGAACGTGAGCAGTTCTTTGGCCAGGGTGCGACGGGACGTTGCGCTGGCGGAGTACGCCACCAGTTCGGCACGGAGATCAACGTCCGGCTGTCCATTGAAAGCCTGCGGATGCTTGCCCGCTTCGAGGACGAAATCGGACAACCAATAGACTATCGCAAGTGCGGCTATCTGTTTGTCCTGACCAAAGAGCAGGACCTTGCCGCCTTCCGGAAAAATGTCGAGATGCAGCGTCGCCTTGGAGCAGACACCCGCTGGCTTTCCGCTGACGATGTGCGCAGGCGCATTCCGGCGATGTCATTCGGGGATGCCATGGCTGGAACGTTCAATCCCACCGACGGCTTGGTCGACCCCAATAGTGTTGTAGCCGGTTATGTCAACGCAGCGCGCCGGATGGGCGTCGAGCTGCTCACGAGCGTGGATGTCACCGGCATTCGCGTCGGAGCCGGACGGGTAAAGGGCGTGGACACGAATCAGGGTTCCATTGACGCCCCGCTGCTCCTCAACGCGGCCGGTCCATGGTCTGCGCAGATTGGTGCGCTTGCAGGTGTGTCGCTGCCCGTGACTGCCATTCGGCGGCAGTGGTTCACCACCACCCCTCTGCCAGACATCCCGGCGGACTTTCCGTTTGTCATCGACTTTGCACAGTCCCTGTACTTTCACCGGGAAGGGGCCGGGCTGCTTGTCGGCATGAGCAATGCGGATCAGGAGCCAGGCTTTGACCAGAGCGTTGACGAGGAATTCGAGGTCGTCAACCTGGAGGCGGCCGTGGCGCCGGCTGCCTTTGCTCGAAGGCGCTGGCCGGGCCTCGCACGGCGCAGGCCTCTACGAAGTGACTCCCGATGCCCATCCGATCATTGGGCCAACATCCGTCGAGGGCTACCTTGTGGTTACCGGCTTCTCGGGCCACGGCTTCATGCACGGCCCGATTGCCGGAAAGTTGATCTCCGAACTGGTGATCGATGGTGCTTATCGGACGCTTGACATTTCAAGCTTGGATCTGGCGCGCTTCGAGCAACAGCGACTTATTCAAGAGTACAATGTCGTTTGAACCGGAGGGAGAGCGGTCATGAAGTGGACCTCGCTGATCGCGGTGACTGCCCTGGGGGGCATGGCTCTCGCGGCCTGCGGCGGGGTCGCGGCTGGCTATTCCTGCACGGATCGTCTCGGATGCATTGCGGTGGCAGCCGGCGATCCGCTGAAAATCGGCGCCCTGCTAACGCTTACGACGCCCGATAGCCCCTACGGCATAGATGCCATGCGCGGCGTGGAAATTGCCATCAGCCACAAGGGGCAGGTGCTCGGCCACCAGATTGACCTAATCAAGGAAGACGACCTGTGCAGCGCCGAGGGCGGTGCTGCGGGTGCCACCCTCCTGGCAGCGGACCCCACCATTGCGGGCGTCATCGGCACGACCTGCTCGAGCGCCACCGTGATGGCCAGCCGGATTCTCTCGGGTGTCGGATCAGTTCTTATTTCGCCCTCGAGCACGGCCCCCTCGTTGACGAATCCGTCGACCCACGAGGCGGGCTTTCTCCGCACGATCTACAATGACAAGGCACAAGGTCAGGCGGTTGCGGAGTTTGCCTACAACGTGCTGGGCACTCAGAGAATGGTCACGATCCACGATGGCACGCCGTACGCGCAGGAGCTTCAACAAACGGCCTGTGACACGCTGAAGCAGCTGGGCGGGGAATGCATCCGCCAGATCCAGATCACCTCAGGCCAGGACGTAACAGCGGTCCTTCAAACAGCCGCCCTCGATAATCCCGAGGTCTTGTTCTTTCCCGTGTATGCGGTGGATGGGGCAGCCATTACGAACGGGGCCGGCCTCGCTGGACTGGACAAGGCGGTCCTCATGAGTTCTGACGGATTGCTGAGTGCTGACTTCATACAACAAACCCAGCCGGCGTCGGAGGGGATGTACCTGTCTGGGCCCGCCAACACGCAAGAATCCCAAGCCTTTGTTGACGAATATAAGCAACGCTACGGCGAAGCCCCCATCGCCTCCTACCATCTCCAGGGCTACGACGCAGCTACGATGCTGCTGGATGGCATACAGGCGGTCGGCAAGGAATCCGGCGGAACGCTTTACATTCCACGGCAAGCGTTGCGAGACGCGCTGTTCGGAACGCACGGCATGCAGGGGCTGAGCGGTCCGCTGAACTGCTCCGACACGGGCGATTGCGCCCAGCCCAACATTGAGATATTCCAGATCGTCAACGGCGAGTTCAAGCCGGTCTATCCCTGATAGTCCAGATTGGATGGGCCCTTTGCAGACGACGGGCCGCATTTTTCCCAAACGCCCCCGCGCCGGTGCCGGATCACCTTTCGGCCAAGCCTGTTTTTCAGATCATAAACAGCTCCACCGCTACCAGTCTTAGTCCATGGCTACTGCTGAAATCATCACGATTGGCACGGAGATCCTGCTCGGCGAAATTGTCGACACGAACACGCGCCATATAGCGCTCAGTCTCCGCGACCTGGGGGTCGACTTGTATCGGACGGTCACGATTGGCGACAATACAGACCGCATCGCAACGGCCATACGCGAATCCATTGGCCGAAACGACATCGTCATCACAACAGGAGGGTTGGGGCCCACCGTCGATGACCCCACACGACAGGCAGTTGCGCAAGCACTGGGTGTCGAAACGGAGTTTCGTGAGGAGCTGTGGCTGCAGGTCGTGCAGGCGATCTCGCGTTATGGTCGGAAGCCTGCCGAGAACCAGAGACGCCAGGCCGTCGTGCCAAAGGGTGCGATTGCCGTGAAGAACCCAGTCGGGACGGCACCGTCGTTCATCGTGGAAACCGGCCATAGCGTGATCATCTCCCTGCCCGGCGTTCCCAACGAGATGGAACACATCCTTCACGAATTGATTATTCCCTATCTGCAGCAGAAGTACGACCTCAAGCACATAATCAAGGTGAAGATACTCCACTGTGCCGGCTTGGGAGAGGGCACGATTGACGAGAAGATCGGCGATCTCGAGAGGCTTGCCAATCCCACCGTAGGACTGGCCGCCCACACCGGCGTTGTCGACGTGCGCATCGCGGCCAAGGCAGGCGATGAAGCCCAAGCCCTGGCGCTCATCGCCGAAGTCGAGAAGGAAGTCCGGGAACGGCTTGGAAATGCCGTTTTCGGTGCCGATGCAGATCGGCTGGAAACAGCGGCCATGGATGCAGTGGCGGGCAAAGGCTGGACGTTGATCGGTATCGAGTCCGGGTTGGGCGGCATGCTCGGAACGCGGCTCCCGCGCTGCGTCTCGGTGCCCACGATTGCCGGCGCAGGACTGATGGCCGCAGCGCGCGCTGCTCGACTGGACGCTGGTGCAGATATTGCCCTTGGAGTGGCGGCATTTGCAGATCAGCATGCCGCTGAGATGGTGCTTATTACTCCGCGCGGCGAAAAGACCCACAGGATCACGTACGGCGGTCCCCCGCGCAGTCTTTCCCGCTGGGCAGTGAACCTGGCCTTGAATTGGCTTCGCACCGCGATGCAGGAAGCATCCTGATGCCGCCAGGTCGCGGTCGGCGGCATGGCGGCTGGTCAGCGCTGGTTTGGACGCTCAATGGCCTCGGTTTGATCGTCCTGCTCGCGGTCTTGATCACCTATTTCACGCGTCAACCAGCGGAGGCCGCCTCCTCCCCATTCGTTTATACAGGAGGCACTCCGCGTCCGTCGGCCACTCCTGCGCCGACCTCCTATAACCTTCCCACAGTCACTCCGAATCCCTTGGCCACGCCGATTCCGGACTACTCGAGCCCGACGCCCTTCGTGTTTGCGAGCGGCCCCGCGGCCGTCGTCATCGGCTACTCTGTCTTGGGCGCGCCGATCAGCGTCTATACGTTCGGCTTGGGCCCAACCCAGTACCTGATTGTCGCCGGCATCCATGGCGGCTATGAGGGCAATACGGTGGATCTGGCAAACCGGTTGCTCGTCTACGTCAGCGACCATCCCGAGGTGGTTCCGAGCGGTGCCGTCCTATATGTTATCCCTGACATGAATCCGGACGCGGTGGCACGCGGTCGCAATCCGGATGCCCGGGTAAATGCAAACGGCGTCGACCTGAACCGCAATTTCCCAACCAGCAATTGGGCGCCCGACTGGGACCACACCAACTGTTGGAACGAGCGCCCCACGACGGGAGGCGCCTACGGCGGTTCCGAGCCCGAAACACGCGCCGTCATGAACTTCATCGCAGGACATCAAATTCAGGCCATGATCAGCTACCATTCTGCAGCCTTGGGCATCTTTCCCGGAGGCAACCCCTGGCAAGCCGCCTCGAAGCAACTGGGCGCCGAACTCGCGCGAGCCACCGGCTATCCTTACCCACCGATTGACATTGGATGCGACTACACGGGAACTCTGGCCGACTGGGCCGTAGAGCAGTCTGTGGGCGCAGCGGTCGACATGGAACTGAGCACTCATACGGATCCTGATTTCGATCAGAATCTCAGGGCCCTCAAGGTATTATTGAGCTTCGGCGGCTGATGCCAATCCGATAAGCCTCGGCATTCCGAGCGGCGCCGAGCCGATCGCCGCGATCCTGCACATGCCCGTGGGCATCGGAAGCCCTCCGCCTCGCGTGTTGGCGCCAGCCTGAACGACGGGAGAATACATGAATACGATCGATCTTCTGCTCACCAACGCCCAGGTACTGACCATGGACGATGAGCTTCATCAATACAGTCCCGGCGCCGTCGCCGTGACGGGCGACAGCATCGTGGCAGTCGGGCACGAGTCCGCCCTTCGTTCCGAGTACCAGCCAACCGAAATCGTTGATTGTGGCGGAAGAGTCCTCATGCCCGGTTTGATCAACGCCCATACGCATGTTCCCATGGTGCTGCTGCGCGGTCTCGCAGATGACCTGCGATTGGACGTCTGGTTGATGGGCTACATGATGCCGGTGGAGCGCCAGTACGTGTCGCCGGAGTTTGTCGAACTGGGCACCTCGATTGCGTGCGCCGAGCTGATCAGAAGTGGCGTGACCACCTTCAATGACATGTACTATTTCGAGGAAGACGTAGCCAAGGCAGCAGCCCGGGCGGGCATGCGCGCGGTGTGTGGCCAGACCGTGATGAAGTACCCGGCACCGGATGCCGAGGCCTACGAGGATTCGCTGGCCAAGTCGCGGGATTTTATCCGACGATGGAAAGACCACCCCCTGATTGTGCCGGCCATTTCTCCACACGCGCCCTACACGTGTACGGCGGAGATCCTGCGCGCCACGGCAGAGATTGCACTGGAATTCGATGTGCCCCTCCATACGCACATTGCCGAAACTGCCTATGAAGTCGACAACATGCGTGCCGAGCAGGGCATGCCGGTCGTCCCCTACGTGAAGAAGCAGGGTCTCCTTGAGGCGAAGGTGATCGCGGCCCACTGCGTTCACATCGATGCGGGCGAGATGCGCACATTCCTCCACGCCGGCAGCGGGATAGCCCACAATCCGTCCTCCAATCTCAAATTGGCCTCCGGCTTCGCCCCGGTGACGAAGATGCTGGAAACCGGCCTCAACGTTGGCATCGGTACGGACGGCGCTGCCTCAAACAACGATCTGGATATGTTGGAAGAGGTGCGCCTCGCGGCCTTCGTCGCCAAGGCGGTCACGAACGATCCAACCTCGCTGCCCGCCTCGACAGCCCTGACCATGGCGACCCGAATGGGCGCCCAGGCGCTCCATCTTGGACACCTCACTGGGTCGCTAACTGCCGGGCGCCGGGCGGACCTGATACTGATCGACGTCTCCGTACTTCACAATTCGCCCTCCTTCCGTCGATCGCCCGACAACGTCTATGCACAAATCGTGTATGCCGGCAAGGCTGCCGACGTCAGCGACGTGATGGTGAACGGCAAGTGGCTCATGCGCGATCACCGGCTACTCACCGTTCAGGAGAAGGAGCTGCTCGAAGAGGCGGCCTCGCTTGCCCACCGGATGGATTCCTTCCTGGTGGAACGCGAACAATCCATCCTGTCCAAGCTGATCGCACTGGGTGGATCCCTGGAGCAAGAGGCCTTCGAGGTCCAGGTGAAGGTAAAGATCGACGATGCGCGGCCGGTTCGCGAGGGCATCACCCGGCCGGAAATTGAGATGATGCGGTACCGGCATTATGGGCAGCACGACACCTACTTCACGTTCGAGGATGCGTCGCAGGGGAGGCTGCGCTATCGCGAGGACGACTTCCTGGATGAGGAAGGCCGGGTTACCAACACCCGCCGGCGTCTGACTTTGTTGGGCCGCAAGCGGGAAGGCAGGTTCGAGCACGATGTCCTGCTGTCACGCACAAGATTCTTTGCGCCCGCAACGCAAAGCCTGCGGTTCTACCGCGAGTACTTCCGGCCCTCCAACGAGATCGCCATAACCAAGGATCGCGAACGCTGGCTAATCAAGTTCCGCGACACCGAGTTCTTTATCAATCTGGATGCAACGCAAGATCCCGTGCTGGGTCGCTTCGTGGAGATCAAGTCCCGGACTTGGAGCCGCAAGGATGCGGAATTGAAGGCCAGGCTGACCAGCGAGCTGCTCGCCGTGCTGGGCCTGGCAAAGAGCGAGACAGTGACCTCGGACTACATCGACATCGCGGAGATGGCGAGCTGAAGCGCAGCACGAGGGACGCGCCCGCGCCCTGGTTAGGGACATAGATTGCCCAGTTGTTCGTCAAAGGTCTGCGCAAAGTCGTGGTAGCCTGAGCCGTCACAGCGGGCATTGAAATAGAAGTACGGCGTATCGGCCGGCGCCCCAACCGCCTCGAGGGCCGCGGCTCCGGGGTTGGAAATCGGCGCCGGAGGCAGCCCGTCGACTACGTAGGTATTGTAGGGGGACGAGAACTTCAGGTCATCCAGGCTCAACGGATTGGTCCACCACGTGGCTTGGAGCGGGTTGTATCCGATGGCGTACTGCACCGTCGGATCGGCATCCAGGCGCATCTGGCTATTAATCCGGTTCAGATAGACCGACGCGATAATCGGCGCCTCTTCCGGCTTGACGGCCTCACGCTGCACAATGGACGCCAACGTCACGGCTTGATACACACTCAGGCCTTGTCGCTGGAAGCCCTCTTGCAGGTCTGCGCTCAAATGCAGCTGGAAATTCCGAACCAAAGCCTCGACCAGATCATTGCTGGCGATGGTCCTGGGCAGGACGTATGAGTCGGGATATAGGAATCCTTCGACCGTGTCAGCGCCGGCAAGAAATCCAAAGCCCGGGTGCGACGCAGAGGCCGCGACGATGAATTCGGTGGGAGTAATGTCCAGGCCGGAGGTGGGCAGCGAAGCAGCGATCTCTTCCATGCGCCAGCCGGGCAAAATCACGAACCTGACGTCTGCTGGAGTCGCGTCCTGCATACGATGGGCCAGATCCACCACCGACATCCCGGCGCCCAATCTATAGAGACCGGCCTGGACACTGGTGTCGAGACCAGAATAGATCAGGTAGTCCCGCATCATCCATGCGTCGCGGGCGATCCCCGCCTGCGCCAGCCGGTTGCAGATCGAAGTCACCGATTCCCCCTGCTGGACCTGGAAATCCACCTCGGGGGCGCCCGCAGCCAGCGGTTTGGTCAGGAGGCCATCGGCCCACAGTAGACTGGCCGAATACTGCCAGACCTGGATTGGGCTCAGCGTGGGAGACGCGGCTCCGTAGTTTTGTCGCGCCATGGCCGGCACGCCGAGAAGCGCTGCGACCAGCAGGCAGCCGACGGCCAGCAGGACAAGAACCGGAGCGCGCATCGAATCAACCCGAAACGGACATTGTGCCCGACGCCGCCGCGGAATCCAGATATGTCTGCAGCATGATGGCTGCGGCTAGCAAGTCCACCGGAGCGGCGCGCTTCTTGCGAGATGCCCCGGTCGCCAGACGATCGGCCATCGCATCCTGACTGCTCATGGACTCGTCCCACAGCAGGATCGGCAACTTGGTCCTGGTTCTCAAGAGTTCCACGAATCGCAGCGCCCTAAGTCCGGACAGGTTGGGCAGCCCGGCCTCGTTAGTGGATTGCCCGACGACAATCAGTCCTACGCCGTTTGTCAGGGCGAGGTCGAGGACGCGATCAGCGTCGTCGGCTTTCGACACGTGCCGGATGATTGTCAAAGGGCGCGCGATGGTACCGCTTTCATCGGAGATGGCGATCCCGATCCGCTTCTCCCCGTGATCTATGCCCAAGGCGCGCATTTTGCGTTTCCGGCGGGCCAAACGCCAGTGCTTGCAAACCGCCAAATGAGTGGCCGCGTCTCCGCGGGCCTCAGGTCCGGGAGTTCCAGGATGCGTGTCACGGCGCGGTCACCGTGATCCGAAATGGGATCAGTGGCAGCCACGGCCACCACTCGGGTACCAGCCTGACTTCGGGCGGATGGGCAAGCGGGAGTTGGGCCCACAGGCGGTCAGCCGCGGCGACCGTGGAAAGACCGCGCACCAGCGCGCCGGCTTGGACGAGATCTATGTCACTCGCGATGCTTCGCCGAAGATCCAGCGTAATACGCGAGCTGCCATTCGCATCGGATTGCGCGGTGCTGACAAGATGAATCTCGAGTGTATCCGGGATAGGCCGAAAACCCGCGGGCATGGATGAGTTGAGGCCCGCCTCTGCGAAGCGCCTTGCGTCGTCTGCCCTGATGTATTGAGCACCGTAAACGGCACCCATTGTCAAACTCAGCGTGTCGCCAGGCTGGCCTGAATCGGGATTGTAGGTCGCGTCTTGAACGCTGACAAGTCTCAGCGTGTCCGCCAGCAGGAGATCCCCCTCTGCGACGGAGCTCTTCAGCTTTTCCCTGGCGTCGGCCTCCAGGATCGTGAGCAGCTCGCCTCGCAGACGCGTACGGTCGGCTTCAGATGCAACCGTGGCCTGGCGATCCGAACCGCCGCTCACGGCTTCCGGATTCGTGACGGACGCGAAAAGCGCCAGGCTTCCTTCGATGCCCTCAATCGTATTCGCTTCGGCATTGCCTGCCAGGCCGGCATCGAGCGCCTCGATCGGCGTCTCCACAAAAGCATTGGGCTGCCCGTCGAGTCGGGTTTCTGAAGGGTGGCATAACGCGCCCCATTTGGCGAAACGCTGTAGATCACGGTGCCCGCCGGGATGATCAGCGGTGTCAACGTGAGATTCTGGAAGTGCGCAATGCCTGTGGCCTTGGCAACCGGAACCGAGGCAAGTGTCGAGATCTTCATGGATTTGGTGGCACTGACGTTGACCGTTGCGGCTTGAGCTGGGAGCCTGGCGGCAACAATAGCGGATGGCTCTGCCTCGGTGGTTTCAGCCGGGAGCGAGATGTCTTGCGTCATGGTCACGGGCGCCAGCACGATGGTCGCCCGGGGAACGAAGACCGCCGCGACGGCCAGGACAGCCAGAACGCCCAAGAGGAAGAAGCCGATCCGAGCCACAGGCCCGGCTGTCCACCCGGCGTCGTCCTCTCGCGCGCTGGCCCGGAGCGCGGCGAGTTCATCCGCCGATTTCGGGGGTGCGCGACGGCGCGCCTTCGTGGCGCCGGGTCGTGAAGGCCAGGCGTCACGCTGGGCCTTCGTCGTGGTCCGAAAGACCGGGATGCCGAAACCTTTCGCCACGCGCCAGACAGCGGCACTGCGGCTGACAAGACCGAGGTCGGCCCCGAGATACTCCGCGTGCTGCTGCAGGATGCGGAGATCCAGCGGGCGCAGTGTGATGCGCTCGAACCGGGGCCAGACCAGCAAAATGCGCGGGGCCTTGGCCCAGCTCATGCGGTCGCGCACGGACACTAGATCATCGTGCAACTCCAGGCTGATGATCTGCGTTTTCATCCGCCCGCATTATAACTTCCGGGAGTTGTTCGACGCCCAATACGGCGACGGCAGCGAGGTTATTCCAGGATGAGCAGCACCACCAGATCAGGATCTGACTTGGCAACAGTAATCGTCAGCACCTGGGAGTCTTTGGAGAACAGTAGCACGCCGCCCTGCGAACCGGCAGCGGCTGAGAACTCCGAGGTCCAACCCAGATCCTTCAGCTGCCCGTCGTAATAGGCCTCGATCTCGGATTGGGCCATGGCCGGCATCTTGAAGCTGTACGTGCTGCTGCTGAATTCCTGCCCGGCGGTAGCCTGCGGCATGATCGGGATCCCGTTCCAATCCGCGGCCGGCGCACCCGTCGGGTTAAGGTACCCCGAGACGTCTGGAATGTCCGGTATGTTTGGAATGCCCGACGGCATCGCGGTGGCAAAGGCCTCGGCCGTCGACGGAATGGTCGTGGCAAGAGCCTCCGCCGTCGATGCGAAATTCTGGACTTGGGACACGGGCGCTGAGATCAGGCTGCAGGCCAACCCCAGCAGAACAACAGCCGAAAGCAGGACATATCTCGAAATTCGCGACATGATCTCTCTCCTTGGTCAGTGTAAATGATAGTGGGGACGACCGTCCCGCGCCACGGGTAATGGGTACTAACGCTCCAGCAGTGGGATGCCCGGGATCGAAGATGGCGGGGCTACTTGAGCCGTGATCTAATCGCTTCCTTGGATCTCTCCAGAGCTTGATCTTCAATTGTCCCGGCGGGGATACTGCCTTGGGCCATCGTTGGGCGGCCCCCGCCGCGACCTCCAACTGCACTGATAAGATCTGCGGCCTTCAGCCCCCTCTTCACCAAGTCCTCTGTCACGAAGCCGCGCGCGTTCGTTCCCGACCACAAAACCGCGGTGCCGTTTGTGGGGTATTTCTCGCGGAACTTGTCGCCCAACGCCCGCAGGGTGCCATCGTCCGCGTTGGGAACCTCGAGGGCAAGTACGTGAACATCGCCCACCAGCTGGACTTGCCCCAGACGATCAAAGAAACTCGAAAATGCTTGCTGCCTGCGAAGTTCGCTGGCATCCCGCCGGGCTTCACTGAGCTCAACGTGCAGGTTCTCCACCTTGAGCGGCACATCGTCCACGGATGATTTCAGGGCGGCGGCAGTCTGATCCAGGGTTCTGAATCTGCGCGCCACGAGGGCATAGGCGCCGCGACCGGTGACGGCTTCGATGCGTCGCACGCCGGCGGCCGCCGAGCTCTCGCCAACAATGAGAAACATGCCGACATCCGAGGTCCGCTCCAGATGCGTGCCCCCGCACAGCTCGTAGGAGTAACGATCCCGCGCCTCCACCGGCTCCGTGTGGCGCGGCTCTGCGGCCTGGGTTGAGGCACCTCGAGGACCAACCGCAGGCGCCTCAGCGTCCGAGGAACGGATCGTGATCGTACGGACGGTCTCGCCGTACTTCTCACCAAAGAGGGCCATGGCGCCTTCCGAAATGGCATCTTCGCGGGCCTTCAGCTTTGGCATCACCTGCATGTCCGCCGCCACCGCGTCGTTGACGATCTTTTCGACGCGGGCGATCTGCTCGGGAGTCATCGCCTCGGGGTGATTGAAGTCGAATCGCAGCCTGTCTGGCGCCACGAGCGACCCCGCCTGACGGGCATGTTCGCCCAGGACGGTATGCAAAGCGGCGTGCAGCAAATGCGTGGCCGTGTGATTGCGCATGATGTCGTGACGGCGCGGCATGTCCACCTGGGCGATCACCTGGTCTCCAACTTTGGGCTGCCCCGCGATGACCTCGCCGATGTGCACGATGACGCCCGCCGAAGGCCGGCGCATCGAGGTGATCTCAATTTCCCAGGCGGGCTCCCCGCTTTCGGCTGTCCGAAGCGAGCGAATCACGCCTTCGTCTGAGACCTGTCCTCCCGATTCGATGTAGAAGCCGGTGCGCGGCAAAATGACCTCGACCAGATCGCCGAAGGATGCCGACGCAACGGACTGCCCGTTCACAACCAGGGCCAGCAGCTCGGCGTGTTGGCGAGGGCTCGTGTACGGGTCGTATTCGACGCCGTGCTCGCCGAGTCGGCCCTTGCGTTCTAGCTCTTTGAGAATGCCCGCATAGAACTCGGCATCCTCGCCGCCCATCTTGCCCATGGCCTTGCCGCCACCGGAGGCGATGCGATGCGCGTCCATCGAGGCCCGGAAGCCGTCCTCGTCCACTTCAAGGTCCTGCTCGCGGGCAATGTCGCGCGCGATCTCGAACGGAAGTCCATAAGTTGCATAGAGGTCGAAGGCGCTGCGGCCATCCAGGACGGTACCGGCCTGTTTCTTGAGGTGGTCCAGGAGATTCTGGAGCTGGGCAATGCCGGATTCGATGGTGCGTTCAAAGCGAATTTCCTCGCGTGTGAGATTATCCAGGATCGCGCCGCGGCTCTTCTGCAACTCAGGGTAGAAGGAGCCGTAGGTCGCAATGACCGCGTCTGCGACTTGGGCCAGGAACGGTTCTTTGAGACCGATCTTGGTGCCAAAGCGCGCCGCGCGACGGATGATCATGCGGCAGACATAATTGCGGCCGATGTTGCCCGGGACCACACCGTCTGCGATGAGGAACGCCGCGGAGCGGGCGTGGTCCGCGATAACGCGGTAGGGTGTGAAGTCGTCGAGCATCTGCTTTTCGGTCTGACCGCTGAGCGAGCGCAAGACCTCCAATGATCTTGTAAAGAGGTCGGTCCGGTAGTTCGAGTCGACATCCTGGAGAACCGAGACGATGCGCTCGAAGCCCATGCCGGTGTCCACATGCGTGGCAGGCAGCGGCTCCAGCGTATCCGGTCCCAGGCGGTTGTACTGCATGAAGACCAGGTTCCACAATTCCAGGAAGCGGGTGCAATCGCCATTGACTTTGCAGACGTGGCCCGCAACGTGTTGCATGTTGCAGTACTTCATGCCCCGGTCGTAGTGAATTTCTGAACAGGGGCCGCAGGGACCCGTCTCGGCCATTTCCCAGAAGTTGTCTTTGCGGCCGAAATACAGCACGTGATCCTGGCTGAAGCCGGGTTGAGCACGCCAGTGCTCCGCGGCCTCCTCGTCCGATGGAATGCCGCGTTCACCCTCGAAGCACGTCGCCCAAATATTGGCCTTATCCAGTCCCCAGACTTGCGTGAGCAACTGGTACGCCCACTCGATGGCTTCCTTCTTGTAGTAATCGCCGAAGGACCAATTGCCGAGCATCTCGAAGAAGGTGTGATGCGTGTCGTCGCGACCAACCTCGTCGAGGTCATTGTGCTTGCCGGCGACGCGCAGGCATTTCTGCGAGTCGACTGCGCGGGTGTAGGAGCGCTTGTCCTTGCCAAGGAATACGTCCTTGAATTGGACCATTCCTGAGTTTGTGAACAGCAGCGTGGCATCGCCGCCCGGCACCAGCGACGAGGACGGCACGGCTGTGTGACCGTGCTCGACAAAGAAGTCGATGAAGCTTTGACGTATCTGTGCGCCGGTGAGGGTTTTCATGAGCACTCCAAGGGAAGGCTGCGGAATTATACCAATGGAGCGGTGATCGCCCCCACCCCTGCCCTTCCCGCGCAATTCGGGGGCAGCCCGCTTCGCCACAGGGGCGCATGCCGGGCTCACAAAATTTACACAAAGCATACATCGTCGGGGTCCATCAATTGGGGTATAGTACGGATTGGGAAAGAGACATGCACGCGAAAGGATTAGAAGATGGCGCCGACGAGGAGATTTCTCGGCTTGTTTGGCATTCTGGCTCTAGCCGGGCTGGCGTGCGGCATATCGGTTGACTTGGGCATTCCGACAGCGGGCAACTCCACCCCCCAGAGCTCGCTGCAACAGCAGGTAGCGACCGGTGTGGCGCAGACGGTGCAAGCCTTCACCCAGGAGGCGCCGTCTGCCACCCTAACCCCCATTCCCCTGCTGACCGCAACGGCCACCCCGGCGGTATTTGCGGTGCCGCCCAGCCTGAGCGTCAGCGTCGCGACAAACTGCTACGCGGGTCCCAGCACCAGTTATGGGTTCGTGATCACAATGCGGCCGGGAGTCACGGCAACCGTAGTCGGCAAAGACGTTGCCGACAACTACTGGATCATCGATGCGCCAGGATATCCGGGTACGGTCTGCTGGCTGTCCGGACAGTACGTCGCCCTCAGCGGGGACTCGACCAATCTTCCCTCGCCAGCCACCCCGGTCGTCTCCACATACACGCTGGACGAACCGCGCAACCTGCACGCCTCCTGCACAAGCGATTCTTCCTCAGACAGCTCGGACGAGGACTGGGGACACGGGGGTTCCAAGTGGACGGTCGTCCTGCACTGGAGAAACACCGATCCAGACCAGACACGCGTGCGCGTGTTCAGAAATGGCCGTCTGCTCGACGTACTGGGCGCGCACGCATCCTCGTACACCGACATCGCCTACGTCCATTGGCATCATGATCTGACCTATGGGGTGCAGGCGTACAGCAGCACGGCAGTTTCCAGCATCGTCACCGTAAACGTGGGGCGCTGCAAGTAATGCCGGGACCCGCTGCGATCCGGCAGTGCCACCTGCCGCTATGTATGCTTCGGCAGCGCCAAAACTTGACAGCGTCCGGTCTGGATGATATATTCCAGCCTAATATGCGCAACTGCCGCACGGACGCTGATGCTAATCCGGGAAATACAACCCCTTGCTCGTCATGGGATCGCGTTCCGTGGAGGTAGTCCGACGTGGATGTGCACGGAGATGGAAGCTGAACCGCCCCATGCGAATGGGGCGTTTTTCTTGATACCAGGAGGAAAACGATGAGTCCTTCCAACACGATCCCCGTTTACGCCGTTCCGGAGGCGAACCTCGTCCCCGTAAGCGGCCATTTGAAGGACATGCTGGCCATTCCACCAAGCCGCATGTTCCTGATCAACAAGTCGCTCAAGGTGTACCTTGAGAAGAATCCTGGATCGCCGGTCTTCGATGCCTCCCAGGGGGATGGCGGCGCATCACTGACCGGAGTGCCGCGTCCCCTCCTTGAGAAGGCCGCACAAATGCAGATCGAGCACGGCTCTGCTTACGATATGCCGTTTGGGACGGTGGCCTTCCGCCAGACCGTCGTTGAGAAATACTGGCATCTCGATCCGGCGCTCGGATACGGCCCAGGCAACGTGATCGGCACCTGCGGAGGCAGAGACGCGCTGGTCAAAGCGTACCAGGCCATGCTCAGTCTCGGCCACGGTCGCGAGGGCGACGTGATCGCTGTCTCGCGTGTGCCGTGGATCTCCTACAATTGGGGTCCCTACGGCATCGGCGCCAACGTGCTGTGGTCGCCGGGGGAGCCGGCCAATGGATGGGCTTATTCCGACGACGGGATCAAAGCCTGCGTGAGCTTCGCGGCGCAGTCCGGGCGCAAAATCGCCGGATTGATCATCACCAATCCCGATAATCCGACCGGCATGACGGTATCGCCCGAACGCCAGGCCACGCTGGCCCGGACTGCCCTCGAGTCAGGAATACCTTTCGTCCTGTTCGACTGGATGTATCACTACGTGACCGACGAAGCCCCGATGGACTTGAACGCTTTCTTGAAGCAGTTCTCCGTCGAGGAGCGCAAGCACCTGATGTTCCTGGACGGCATCACCAAGAGCCTGGGAGGCTCGAACATCCGCAATTGCCATTTGATTGCCTCCGAGGAAGTGGTCAAGTTCATCGTGGCACGCGCCTCGCACTCGGTCATGCCGAGCTACTTCTCGCTGGCCGTGGCCATGGCCGCCTACGAAATGGGCTATGCCGAGGCCTCACGCACAATCGTGGAGCCGACCAACGCCAGCCGCAAACTGCTGAAGTCGCTGCTGGAGGCCAGGGGCTTTCAGTACGTGATCGGCAAGGGCTATTATTCGTTCATCAACGTAGGCGAATTCCTGGAGGCCAAGGGTTGGGCGGACAGCGAGCCCCTCGGCCTGTACCTGGCCGAAGGCTTCGGCGTGGCGATCGTGCCGGGCGCGTTCTTCTCACCGTTCGGCGGTGACTGGATCCGTTTCTCGTATGCGACGCCGGTGGAGCGCACAAACGGCGCCTTCGAGCGACTGGTCGAAGGATTGGAGTCGCTAAGAAAGTGAAATCCAATCCGGATTATGAATTCAGAGGAGCCGGCGTGAATAGGGGCCAACGGGCCGCACCCCGCCGAGGGAATAGCCTATGAGCTTCGATCTGCAGCGCTTTGCCGAGAAATACCAACTTGCCCTGGAGGCCGCGGCCAAAGACAAGCCGGCGGGCGGACTGAATGGATTCGAAGTTGAATGGAACTTGCTGGACGAGCAATTCCGCCCGCTTTTGACGGTCGGTTCCGGACCCGCGCAGCAGTCCTTCGTCGACTATCTGCGGTCCGAGACGCTGCCGGCATGGCTGCGCGATTTCTCGCAGCTTGAGGTCTTCCACTGGATGGTCGAGTTCGCCACCCGCCCCTACTACAGTCCGCGCGGCGCCGTCTACGAAGCGCGACTGATGGAAGCCGTACTGCTCAACGCGCTGGCCCGCTCCGGTACGCAGTTCGGGGAGCGCCTGTACGCCTGGCATGGCAACCTGCTTTCCCTGCCGTCGATCAGCCACGAATCCATACCGGGCAGCTGGGGAATTGCCAAGCGCCGCTACCTGGAACGCTGCGTCGACCTTTACGGAGAAGGGCTGGCCACAGCCGGCATCCACGTTAATCTGTCGCTGCCCGATCCCTTGTTCGCGTGGGATTTCATGCACCTGTCGGCAGCGGCGCGGGGCAGCCGGCACGTGGACCAGTACAAGTCCGAGTTCTATATCACGGCCACGCGCCTGCTGCGCGCGTTTGCCGCGCTGTTCATCGCCACGTCCGCCTCCACGCCGCTGCAGGCTCAGACGCGCAATGGGCGCTCCATCGTCGCGCTCACCGAAAACGATTCGGTGCGTAATCTGACGTTTCCCAATCCGCCTGAAATCGATCTGCCGGACTTGTATCGCTCCTACAAGGACTACAAGAGCCTTTCGTATGATCTGGTCGAACGCGGGATTCGCTTCGGAAACAACAACTGGACTCCGGTGCGGGCACGATCGTTTGCCGAACCGGTCGAGAGGCTCATCTCGACGACAGGCGACCAACTCCAAGACCTGTACTCCCACGGACTGTATTCGATCGGCGAGAGCGTTCCCGCCGAGGAGATGGCCCGCAGGATCGAACAACAGAATCTCCGCGCGCGCATCAACATTCCGATGGGGCGCGTGGAAATCCGGACAGATGATGGCTGCCACCCGATGGAAGTCGACATCGCCAACCTGACGCTGAAGCACCTGCTGCTGGTACGGTTGTATGGCGACCCCGAGTTTGCGCGCTCCTTTCGCTATGACGGCGAGGACATTGCACGCGCGCGAGCCAACGAGTTGTTGGCGGCGCGCGACGGCCTGCGCGCTGAGATCCAAAATCCGCTTACGGGCAAGCCGGTCGCCATGCGCCTCTTCCTGAGTTGGATCATCGACGAACTGCGCCCTCTGGGCGATGCCTTGGGATTGTCAGGCGAGCTGGGCCCGCTAGTCGACATGGCCGCGGGCGCCTCAAACACGGCCGAGCGCATGCGGGCGCAGCTTCACAAGGAGTTGGGTGCGGAGACGGAAGTGCCGGTGGAGCTGCTGCGCGGCCTGGCACATGCCCGCGAGCAGCAAGTGAGCAGCGACGTGGACGAGATCTCGTCCGGCGTCGGTCTGCCAGCCATGGATTCCGCCAAGATCGGGGAATTCCTGCGGCATGCGTCCGTTCCATCCTTCGCCCGCCCTGACTTGCCGGTGCGATTCCATCCAACGACCAGACCCACCATCGAGGTCACCCACGCTGACAAAACGGCCGAGATCATCGACCTGGCCCAGCAACTCATCCGCATCCCATCGGTCACCGCCTGCCCGAGCGAGCGCCTTGATGAAGTGCGGCGCGCCGGAAGCCTCGTGTACGACTATCTGAAGGACGGCGGTGCGGAGGTGCGCTACTTCGACGGCAAGTACCCCGCTGTGTTCGCACGCTTCCCGGGGGCGGCGCCCGGCAGGACCGTCCTCTCGGGCCACTTCGATGTGGTGGAACCCGATCCGGATGACGGCCAGTTCTCGCCCCGCATCGAAGGTGACTACCTATGGGGCCGCGGCGCCTCGGACATGAAGACGGTTGTTGCCACCTATCTGGTCTGGATGAAGGACATGTTGAGATCAGGGAAGACTCCCCCTCCCATCTCCCTGCTGTTGGTCGGCAACGAGGAGAACGGCGAATCCGAGGCCATGGGAACACCGCATGTCCTGAAGCTGCTCAGAGACGATGACAACTTCACGCCCGGGCTGCTTATCGCCGGCGAACGGACGGGAGAAAAGGGCGACGAGCTCTTCGGCGAGATTTGCACGGAGAACCGGGGAATAATGCGATTCGAACTGGTGGCACGCGGCGTCAAGGGGCACACGGGTGTGCGTTCGGCCGCCGGCGATCTTTCGGAACGACTGATTGCGGCACGCCTCGCGCTGCAGGAAATCTTCGGACGGCACCTCACGCGGCAGGCTGGCGACGGCTGGGTCTCGACGGCGCGATTCCCGTTTCTGAACGTGGGAACACCCGGTGTCTACAACATCACGGCCGCGGAGGGCGTGCTGGGTGTCGAGATCCGCCCCATCCCCCAGGATGACCTGCAGTCCATGCAGGCGGAAATCGAAACCTATTGCGGGGTGAACGCCATCGAAGTGCGCATGCTTTCCATGGAGAACGGCATAGCGTGCTCGCCGGACAATCCGGCGTTGCAGACGCTGCTGGACGCCATTAAACAAGCGTCGGGTGTCGAAGCCAGGATTGGCAAGAAACTGGCCGGCACTTCAGCGCGCTTTGCACCGGACGGCCAGGGGGTTGTGTGGGGTCAATCAGGCATCGGCCCGCATGCCAGGGACGAGCGTCACTACATCCCGAGCATCCTGCCCTACTATGACACTCTGAACGCCCTAGGCGCGCTCTCTACAGCACGGACGTGATTCAGACGGGTGTCCGCGCCTCCCTGCGAGGAGTGCATCCAGAACCATCACCTACACGCAAGTGATCTGCCAGGGCAAATCGAGTGGTCGCTCCTCTACGCCCCACCCTCCGGCTGGTCCATCGGCATTTGCACTCCGACCGCATTGAAGCCCGAGTCAACGTAGAGCACTTCGCCCGTAATGCGGCTGGACATATCGGAGGCCAGGAAGACGGCCGCGTTGCCCACGTCCTCAATCGTGATGTTCTCGCGCAGCGGCGAGACGCCGGCGAACTGCTTGTACATATCGCGGAAGCCGCCCACTCCCGCGGCGGCCAGCGTCCGGATCGGCCCCGCCGAAATCGCGTTCACCCGGATCTTCTCGGGCCCGAGATCGTATGCCAGATAGCGCGTGCTGGATTCGAGTGCGGCCTTCGCCACGCCCATGACATTGTAGTGCGGGGCGACCTTGACCGAGCCGTAATACGTCATGCAGATGAGCGAACCGCCGGGTCGGATGATCGGCTTGAACGCCTTGGCAAGCGCCACAAACGAAAACACGCTGATGTCCATGGCTGTCTTGAAGCCCTCGCGGGTCGTGTTGTAGTAGGGTCCGCTAAGCTCATCGCGTCCCGCGAAGGCGATCGAGTGGACCAATACATCAACCGTCCCGAAATCCTTTCGGGCAGTCTCGGCAATGGCCGCGATGTGGTCGTCCTTGGTGACGTCGCACTCTTCCACCCACTTGCACTGGATCTGCTCAGCCAGTGGCCTGACCCGGCGCTCTAGCGCCTCGCCGGCGTAGCTGATGCCAATCTGCGCGCCTTCCCGGTCCATGGCCTGCGTAATACCCCAGGCGATGGAGCGCTCGTTTGCCAAACCGAAGATCAGTGCCGTCTTGCCATCCAGTAGACCCATGATGCCTCCTCTGTGATACGGGCTCTTCCCTACTCGTCCGTCTCGACATGCCAGCCCTTGACCACGAACCGCCAGGGCTTGGATCTCCAGGGTTCGGGTACTTTATTCAAACCCACGCGCGGCCCCCGGGTGACGAGCGAATCGGGAACCCGCCAGCCGGATTCAATCCACAATCCGGAATTTGCTCGCGTCAGATCATGGCCGTTCTCAGTCTTCGCAATACCGAGGGCTTGCGTCAATTTGCCGGGACCGTGCGTGTCGCGACCGTGCCTGCGCCTGGAAATCAACTCGACACCCTCAACGGGTTGGATGGCCCGGATCAGCACGGCGGCGGGAGAGTCCTCGCGCTCGGTGACCACATTCAGCATCCAATGATTCCCGTACGTAAAGTACACGTAGGCATGACCGGGCGGGCCGTACATGACTTCCGTTCGTTTTGTCCTGCCGGCCTTGGCATGGCAGGCGAGATCCTTTTCGCCGATATAGGCCTCGGTCTCAGTGATGAGCCCGGAAAGCCGCCGCCCTTTCGAAACGCGTACGACACGACACCCGATCAGATCGCGCGCGACCTTCAATGTGGGTCGGTCATAGAACTTGTAAGCGAGGGTCGAAGCCGATCGGGGGCGCTTGCGGACAGTTCGGAACTCAGCAGCGCGGCTCCCAGTGGAAGTCCCCCTCATCTCGCCTTGAGCCGCACATCGCGCTGAAGCGTCAGGCGCAAGCCGTCTTCGAGCTTGATCGACGGGCTGAAGTTGAGCTTCTGCCGGGCGAGCCGCGAATCTGCGGCCATGCGCGAGACGCCGCCCGAATTCTGTGAATTGTAGAGGACCTCGGGTTTGCCGCCGGTGACCTCAAGGACCAGCTTCATCAGGTCGGTCGACGCTGGTCTCAACTCCGGAGCCCGACGTTGATAACCAAACCGCTCACGCCGGGCGCAGTCGAGGCCGCCACCATGGCGCTGATGACATCGTCCACGTAGACGTAGTCGCGCGTCTGGGTTCCGTCGCCGTGCACGACGAGCGTACCGTTGCGAAGCGCCTGGCGCAGGAAGTACGGTACAACAGGCGGGTGGGAAGCCGGCAGACGCTGACCGGGGCCGTAGGCATTGAAGATGCGCAGGCTGACTGTTTCGATGCCCCACAGGCTGCCGATGGTCCGAACGTAGTACTCGGCGGCCAGCTTGGATACGGCGTAAGGCGAACGCGGATTGGGCGTGGCGGTCTCGGTGAGCGGCTGCTCCCCCTGGTCCCCGTAGACAGCCCCCGACGAAGCCAGCACAACGCGGCGAACGCCCACGTCGCGCATGGCCTCCATGAGCGCCACCGTTCCGCCGACGTTCACCGTGTTGTAGTCGCGCGGATACAGGATCGATTCGGGAACGGCCACGCGCGCCGCCAGGTGATAGACGACGTCCACCTCCTGCAGCAGGGTCCACAGCCTCGGGCGGTCGCTGACGTCGCCGCGCGTGAAATGTACGTCGGGAGCAAGACCCTGCGGATCGCCTGTGGAGAGGTCGTCTAGCCCCCGCACCTGCTGTCCCTCGCGGGCAAGGTGATTAGCGAGCGAAGAACCGAGGAAGCCGGCCGCGCCCGTTATGAGGAAATTCATGGCGGCAGGATTATAAGCGATTACACCACAGGCCCCGCGGCGCCAGATCCCCTAGATCAAGCGAAGGAAGCGCCCTGGACTGACCGGTGAACCACTACCTAGGGGCTGATCCAGCGTTGCGCGCATCGATGTCCACAGGGTCCAGGGCGTGAACAAGCGGCTCTCTGGTTCCCAACTTACAGGTAAATGCGTCTAAGGTCTTTACGGCCTCCAAGGCGTGTCACTGCACTTGCGCCCCAATTGCACCCAAAGGAGGAATGGAGGCGTTCCGGCAGAATTGATGAGCCAACGCAATCGAAGCACCATCGACCGTCGAAACAGAGATGAATTACATCAACAGGAATATCGAGGAATAGGACCCCAACTGGATCTGGGGGCGGATATGCTGGGTCGTCAGGCAAGAAGCGCTGCATCGACGCCGCAGGAGTGGTAGGCGGGTTTTACCAGGGCGATTGACTTTTCATGCACAAGTCCTATAATGAAGGTGCCGGTTCTGATCCAGTAGGCAGTGTTGGGGGAGAATGCCTGAACCGTATGCCAATCAAGTCAATTATGACAATTCGCACATGCGAGCAGCCACCTTGAGAACGGCAACGGGCACCTCTTTGATCGCCTCTCCCGCAGCCCACCACCCGTCTGGCCTTTTCGCCAGCAATCGAACCTCGCACCGGAAGGTTCAGACATGAACAGGCCAAGGAAGCCCGCAATCCGCAGACCCGGAGCCGGTGCCCCCGCGCCGAAAGAGCGGCAAGTGTGCCTTGGGCGCGGCCGCGCAGCCCGCGGCCCTTTCGGCCCTGCTCATGGGAACGGACGGACGGAGGGATCGTGAGAAACGAGGGATCAATGCCTCCAAAAAGGCGCACAATCCGCAAGAGCCTCGATTCGCTGCCAGACGTCGCTGAACCGCGCCGCAGCCCGCGTCCTCTTTTGCGCACCGCCCTGATTGTCGCCGCATACCTCTGCTCGTTCCTTATTCTCGACCTTCTTTCGCGGCAATTTCAAGAACTCCGTGGGATTGTCGCCTGGTATCCGCCCGCTGGACTCACTTACACGCTGCTGTTGGTGCTCGGGGTCTGGTTCACGCCCGCGGTGATGGTCGCCCTGCTCGCCAGCAGTCTATTCGTGTATCGCATGCCTCAACCCCCTTATTTGCTCTTGTTAGGGGCAGTCATCATGTCTTCGATTTATGGTGCTGTCGCCTTGTTCCTGCGCAACCGAATTCGCTTCGATTGGCAGCTCCGAAAATCGCGAGACGTGACCTGGTTGGTTGTCACCACTGTGTTTGTTTCAGCACTTCTTGCGGTACTCGCCGTCTTGAGTTCCGCCCTGGGCGGCAATATAGACGCGCGGTGATGTCCTCCGCGCGATTACCGTTTGGTGGATTGGTGAGACTGTCGGCGTCCTGACCGTTACACCCTTTCTGCTCCTGCATGTGATGCCGTGGCTGAAACGCTTTGCGGATGGACAGCCAGTCGACTTGCCCGCACGCACCTCATCTCCACGTCCAACGCTCTCTGTGATTGGACAGGCGTTCAGCATCGTGCTTGTGTTCTATTGGGTCTTTGGCGGTGGCGGCCCGATCGAGTTTCGGCCCGCGTATCTTCTTATCTTGCCGCTCATCTGGATCGCCCTCGATCACGGCCTCAAGGGAGTAACGGCCGGAATCGCCATAGTGAATTTCGGAGTGATGATCGCAGTGTGGTTCTTGCAATTTGACGTCGCACATATAGGGGCACTGCAGCTGCTGATGATTGTCGACTGTCTTGTCGGCTTGCTTATGGGCGCAGTAGTCACCGAACGCAGGCGGGCGGAGGGCGGGCTGCGCCAGAGCGAAAAGCGCTTCTCTGAGGTCTTCCGCGCCAGCCCGGTGGGGATCAGTGTGACCACGCTCGCCGAAGCGCGCTTCGTGGAAGTGAACGACAGTTTTTTGAAACTGCTCGGACAGCCTGCGCGCGACCAGGTCATTGGCCGGAGTGTGCTGGAGCTCAACGCAGGCATAAGCGCGGAATATCGCGCCTCCATAGCGGAGGCGCTGCGGGCACACGGCACCGTCACCAACTTCGAGGCGCAGTTCGATACGTTGACTGGCGAAAGGCGAGACGTGCTCGCCTCTCTCGAACTTATCGAACTAAACGGCCAGGCTTGCATTCTCACTTCAGCCCAGGATGTCACCGAGCGCAAGCAGGCGGAACGGGCCTCGAAGAACAGCGAGATACGCTTCCGCTCGCTCATCGAGAACGGCGTCGATCACATCTCACTTTTGGCCGCCGACGGTGCCCTGTTATGGGAAAGCCCGGCCGTGGAGGGCACCCTGGGATACGCGCCGGACGAGTTTCTCGGCCGGCCCATGTTCGAGATTATCCATCCCGATGATCTGGCTTGGATCCATGCCACGCTTGCCAGGCTGATTGCGGAACCGGGGATCCGCCGAGCGCGGTTCATTCCGCCTCCGACGGCGCGATGGCACTTGGGTTTGGGTTGAGGCCGTGGCAACCAACTTGCTTAATGACCCCGGCGTCAACGCTGTTGTTATCAATTACCATGACATCACCGATCGCAAGCGGGCTGATGAGGAAATCCGTCAGTCTGGCGAAATTTCCCTCAGAAAACCCAAATCCCGTACTGCGATTGAGCGGGGCCGGCATCGTGCTGTATGCCAATGCAGCAAGTGATGCGCTGCTGAGTATGTGGGGATGCGCGGTCGGTGAGGCCACGCCCCCGTTCTGGAGTGATTTGGCGGCGGAAGTGCTCGCGCGCAGGGAAAGCAAGACTGTTGAGATTGAGTGCGACGGGAAGATCTACTCGATGATCTTCAATCCCGTTGCCGAGCCAGCATACGTCAACCTCTATGGTCGCAACATCACTGCGCGCAAACAGGCGGAAGAAGAACTCAAGACCAGCAACGAAGAGCTCTCCATGCTGTTTGAGCTTTCCCATTCCCTGGCGGAGGCAGATAATCTGGAACAGATTCTGGACCTCGTGAATCGCCATGCAGCCGAGAGCATTCACGCCACCTTCGCCAGAATTGCCCTCCTGCAAGACGGGAAATACGTCATGCGAGCCGCGTATCCGATACGGATCCTTGACCTTGACCTTGGGATCGGTGATCGATATCCGGTCGCTTCCTTGCCGGCCACTCAACGCATTTTGGAGCAGAATTGGCCAGTGGTCATGCGGGCCAGTGACCCGGGGCTCAGCACCGAAGAAAAGCGGGGCCTCCTGTTGGACTATGCACAATCTGTCTGCGTGATACCGCTCCGGAGCAGCGATTCCTCCGCGACCCTCGGCAGATTTACTGGGCTTGCTCATGTTGGGGGAAGCGCGCAATGAGGAGCGGGAGCCATTCACGCCTGAAAAGATCCGCCTGGCCCACAATATCGGAGACTCCGCCGCAGTCTCCATCCGGCGTATGCTGCTGAGTGAACAAACCGGGCGTCGCTTGCAGCAGCTAAGCGCCCTGAGTCAGATTGATCTGGCTATCATAGCCAACTCCGACATGGCCTTCAGCCTGGGGGTTCTTCTCGTGCAAGCGATAGAGCAACTAAGCGTGGATGCAGCCGATGTCTGGTGCTTCAAGCCGGCTTCCCAAGCGCTTGAATTTGTGACCGGCCGCGGTTTTCGTGCGCCAGTTTTCGAAAATCCAACGCCCATACAACTCGGAGAAGGCCTTGCGGGTCGTGCCGCGCTCGAGCGGCGGACAATTCATGTTCCGGATCTGGCCGCGCGCTCTGACAATCCGCGTCTGGCAAAGGCCCTGTCAGTGGAACCGTTTGTTGGTTACTACGCCGTGCCCCTGATCGCAAAAGAAGAGGTCAAAGGCGTGCTGGAACTCTTCCTTCGTTCAGCAGCTGAACCGAATGAAGAATGGCTGAGATTTCTTGATACGCTTGCCAGCCAGGCTGCCATCGCAATTGACAGTTCTTCCTTGTTCACTGACCTGCAACATTCAAATGCGGAACTAACTCAGGCGTACGATGCCACCATCCAGGGTTGGTCGTGGGCGCTGGATTTGCGCGACAAAGAAACCGAGGGTCATACACAACGGGTGACAGAACTGACAGTGAGGCTGGCACGTCAATTTGGCTTGCCCGAAGAGCAACTGGTTCATGTCCGCCGGGGCGCATTACTGCATGATATTGGAAAGATGGGCGTCCCGGATGGAATATTGCTCAAGCCGGGGCCGTTGACTGACGAAGAATGGGTGATCATGAGAAAGCATCCTTCTCTTGCCTATGAAATGCTTTCTCCCATCCACTACCTGCGACCTGCACTGGATATCCCCTATGGCCACCACGAAAAATGGGATGGTACCGGGTATCCACGTGGCTTGAGCGGCGACCAGATCCCATTCGCAGCCCGGCTATTTGCCGTGATCGATGTGTGGGATGCATTGACTTCTGACCGACCTTACCGCCTTGCCTGGCCCGAACAAAAAGTCCTTGACCACATCCGCGCCCTGGAGGGTACGCATTTTGATCCGGAGATCGCAAAGATTTGTCTTGAGCCGGGTATGCTGCAGGGCCGGTCGAACGCCAGAATGCGGATGGATCCAGTGCAATGGTCTGAAAAGTTCAGTGTCGGCGTCAGGGAGTTCGATGAGCAGCATCAACAATTGATCAAGCTGCTGAATTGCATGATCTCGGCACAGGCAGGGGGAAGTGTGCACACTGAAACGATTTCCGATATTCTCAAGACAATGACCGGTTACGCCCAGGCGCACTTCACGGCCGAAGAAAGGCTGATGGAAGCCTATGCCTTTCCCGGATTGGAAGAGCAAAAAGCACAGCATCGCGACTTTCGCCAAAAGACCGTCTCCTTCTCTTCGGCCACCTCCGCCGGCGTCGATCACAGGCCAGAGGCCATGCTGGATTACCTGGCCAATTGGCTGGTGCACCACATCCTCGAAGTCGATATGGCGTATCGATCGTTTTTCAGAGACAAAGGCGTCAAGTGAGTGCGAAAAGCAAAGCAAAATGATTCAATCATCTGGCCCAGCCAGTAGCAGACCGGGAGTTGCTGGCTGGTTGATAAGGATGAATATGAAGAATGACACGGAAATTCATCCGGGCATGGCCTGGTGAGGCTGCTTACTCCTTCAGATCGTGGGCTGTCGTCACGGAGCGGTCGTCATCAGCAAGATCGGGTTGAGGATCTTGAATCCTCCTTCCACTACAACAATCTTACAGCGACACGACAGGAATGGCCGGAAAAGCAGAACAAACGTCGTCCTTTGGCCCGACATTGGGGCCTGCACAGACACCGTACATCCATGCATGCCGTCTAGAGGCCCAGCCGCGGGACTCCTAATCGGCAAGTTCCGTCTTCAAGCCCCTCGTCTCTTCTACAGTGGGGGCTCTTGCATCGCATCGCCGGAATGATAGCTCGGCAACTGCCTTGGCACGCATCGAGGCTGGCGGCTATCCCCCTCACCGCAATGGCCCGCCATCTCCGCGTGATCTCCAGCGCGTTCTGATTGTTATCTGCACGGGCAGGAATGCGGCGCAGCCATCACGGCCGAATCCATCCAAGTCGCCTTTTGTGCCGCGCCGGCAATTCGGTCGCGATTTCTGAAACACGTCAAAGTAGCCGTACGCAGCTTGGACGGACTTGCCCGTAATCCTGGCAGCAGCCGGACGATTCTTCACGCTGTACATCCCGTGCACAGCAATGCGGGCAACTCGGGATCAGTTGTTCGGGGCCGAGATTCTCTGCCCCCAGCCTGGAAGTACAGCCCGCAAGGCGGGTTCAACCCAGCAGCAGAGCATAGCCGGCTGCCAGCGCCTGTTCTGCAACTCCTGCCCGTCACTCGGTGGTGCTTAGTAGACTTTAGCCTCGCGTCCGTGGTCACGGATCCGTGGTTTTGCCGAGCGAGCCTTCGCCCGAGGCGGCGTTCAGGCGAGGGAGCCCCCGGCGACCATCGCCTATGTCGCTTCCACGAGGAAGCGCACCGAGGCGCCACGGGCATCCTGGGGCCACGAGACCCCAGGACAGCCTCGAATCGCCCATGCCGGCTCCAAGAGGAACCGAGCCTTCCCCCGGCGCTCGGGAGAGTGAGTGTCAAGTGAAGATCGCCCATTCCAATCCCATGAGGAATTGGAGCTACGTGCGTCGGTCGCACATGCCGAGCGTTCTTCTCGGTGCCATCAGGCGGGCGAACTTCATGCGAGCACCGCCGATCCTTGGCCCATGGGGCACAAGGGCATGTCGCCCGGTGTCAAGACCCGGTACTCGCTTGCCAAGCCCGCTTGCTTGTGGCGCACTGGCACGCCCCCCCATTGATCCCCATTGTTTCCGCATCGTCGCGTGTTTTCGGGCCAAACGCCAATCCGCCGTGCGATACGCAGGATGAAAAAAAACCGCCTATCGGGCGAGCGAGCATCAGGCTCGCATCGCCCACTCCGTTCCACGAGGAAACGGAGAAGGCGGTGTTTCAGCTAGGCTGTGTTGCGCGCAGGCTACTTGCGCTGGCGCGGCGCCAGGCGGTTGCGCCCGTAGCTCTTTGGTGTCGGCGCGGCGCGGACCGGACGACTGGGCCGCCCGCGGGCTTCGCGCTCCCTGCGAGGGGGTGCAGCCACGGAGTAGTCGAAGTCCGGCAGCGTCAGCTTGGACAGGGGCTCGCCCATGATTCGCTCAAGCGACCGGATCATGTCGTTGTCATCAGGCGTTACCAGGGTGAATGCGTCGCCGGACCGCTCCGCGCGTCCGGTACGCCCGATGCGGTGGATGTACGCATCCGCGGTGTCCGGCATGTCGAAGTTGATGACATGCGAGATGCTTTCCACATCCAGGCCGCGGGCCGCAATGTCGGTGGCGACCATGATGTGATGGAAGCCGCTCCGAAAGCCCTTGAGCGCCGATTCTCTCTGGCCCTGCGTGCGGTTGCTGTGCAGGCTGGTCACCTTGTATCCGGCGCGCTCCAACTGCTGTGCCAGCTTCTGTGCGCGGTACTTGGTGCGCGTGAAGATCAGCACGGAATCCGTCTTCGTCTCTTTCAGCAGCCGCAGAAGCAGTGCACTCTTAAGGTGCGCAGGCACGGGGTACAGGGCATGCGCCACGGTCCGAGCGGGGCGCGCAGAGTCCCATGGCGATGCGCTGCGGTTGCCTGAGCGAATGCGCCGCCAGCTGCTCAACCGCCATCGGGATGGTTGCGGAAAACAGCATCGTCTGGCGCTGCGCAGGCACCGCGGCGATGATGCGCTTTACATCGGGCAGGAAACCCATGTCGAACATGCGGTCGGCCTCGTCCAGGACGAGGATCTGCACATGGTCCAGGCGAGCGACACGCTGACTCATTAGGTCAAGCAGCCTGCCGGGACAGGCGACCAGAATCTCGACCCCATCCCGAAGCGCCTTGATCTGCGGACCCGCGCCCACCCCGCCGTAGATGGTCGCGCTTCGGATGCCCGTGCCGGCAGCCAGGTGCCGGATGACCTCATGAATCTGTTCGGCAAGCTCGCGCGTGGGGGTCACGATCAGGGCCTGCGTTGTGCCACGGCGGCCCTCGAGCAGCTTGTGCAGCATCGGCAGCACGAACGCGGCGGTCTTTCCCGTCCCCGTCTGCGCGGTGCCAATCAAATCACGGCCACGGAGCGCCGCAGGAATGGTGGCCTCCTGGATCGGCGTGGGCGTCTCGTACCCAGCCTTCTTAATCCCCGCCATCAGACGGGGATTGAGTTCAAATTGCTCGAATTTCATTATGCTCCTACCAATTTGGGCACGTACTCCGCGCCCCCAATTCTCAATTGTCCTGTGAAACCGTCAACTAAAACTGGCGATCCACTGGATCGCCAGCCTCTCAGATTATACCCGCGCTTGGTCCTCCGCGCAGCCCATTGTCATCTTGGAGCCCCCGTCCCAAAACCGCCCTGTGCGGGATCACACCCTGACCGCGAGATCAAGTTGGTGTGCAAGATATACCAGTTCCCCGCGTTGTATCTGAGATCGCCGCCTCGCCAGCCAATCTGCGAAGGCATGCGGGTCGAGCTCGGGATTGCCGGACAAGGACTCTTCAAAGAAGTGAAGTATGAATTCGAGGAAGTACGCTTCGTCCGCCGGGTACTTGCCATCCACGGGCAAGACCACCCAATCCGACGAGCCAGCGGCAAGTATGTGGGCGCCAAGCCGCGGCAGTTCACTGAGCAGGCGCCGCCCGGCGAGGCTATCGCCGCCGGTGGGCCGGATGTCCATGCTGCGATGATACAGTCGCACGATCTGCTCATCCAGCGCATCATCGATGGCAGGCTCAAACGCCGTGAGCCCATCGAAGTTGAGCGTCAGCCAGGCGAGGTCCTTGGTCAGCGAGAGCACCGGCGGCAGGCTCTCGGGCAGTGGCAGCAGGTCCATGAACGCGTGGGCGACCAGCAGATCAGCCGGCTCCGGCCCTGAGCGGATGAAGTCAAAGACCTCCGCCTGGAGCAGCGTTACCTTGACGTCGCGTTGCGCAGAATGTATTCGAAATTCGGATTCCGTCGAGCGCTCGACCTGCATGCCCGCCTGAGAGGCCCACTCGGGAATCCACTCGGCCGCGAAGCGGATGTTCTCGGGCATGGAATCCACATGGAGGTAATCAGCCTGGGCAATCACGTTCCACGAAAGCAGGCGCGCCAACATATTTCCCATGCCGGCTCCAATTTCGATGATGCGCAGCCGCCTCCGGGGCAAAGCGGCGATGATGGGATCGAGCACGGTGCGATTAAGAGCGCGGTCGTCAACGGACTGCTTTGCCAGCAAGTAGCGCTGAAAAGAGTATTCCATTTTCTGCGCGCCCTCGTCAGGCGCCTGCTATATGGAGGACGACAATCCGCACGCCGATGCCTATCAACAACAGACCACCGATGACTTCGAAAGGCCTGCCCAGCCGCGAGCCAATGCCGTGCCCCAAGCGCAGGCCAGCGACCGAGACGACCGCGGTCGTCACGCCGATGATCAGCGCAGGATAGCCCACGGCGATGCCCAGCACGCCCAGACTGAGCCCCACGGCGAGGGCATCGATGCTGACCGCGACCGATAGCAACACCAACGTCCAACCTCGGGAAGGGTCGTGCTTGCGGACATCCACAGGCTGCCGGGCGGCGTTGATCATGCGCAGGCCGACGAAGCTCAGCAACCCGAGCGCTATCCAGTGATCGAATGCCCGGATGAACGGCTCGATGTAAGCCCCGGCAAGCCAGCCAAGTACGGGCATGATGGATTGGAATAGGCCAAAATGGAAGGCCAGCCGGAAGTTGGGGCGGAAACCCCGAATTTCGGGCAGGGCGCCGGCGGCCAGAGAGACCGCGAAGGCATCCATCGCCATGCTCAGGGCCAGCACCAGAATAGACAGGAAGGACATCGCAGGGAAAAGCCGGCCTCGACCGGGCATCGGCGAGGCGACGTCCGCGGCCGGATGGGCGGGGTGTCTAGTGGGTTCGCCAGGCGCGGAATTCGCGCAGCACCGAGCCGCCCAGAAATTCACGGACGATCGAGTTCTGCGGGATCACGGCCGCATCAATCGGCAGGAACCACTCCAGGAAGGCAAGCAGTCGCTTGGCTTCAATGTACTCGGGCACACCATGGGGGACCTGGCGCAGCAGAGGCTCGGCGAACGGTTTGATGGCCGACAGTTCGTAAACTAGGGCAGAATTGAACATGACGTCTGCCTTCTCCTGGTAGGGAAAGATGTAGCTCTTTTCGCCCCGGCGAACGGATTCCCAACGCGATATCGTATCGCGGGCAGAGTAGCCGCGCTCGCGTGCATCGCGCACGATGCGGCGCAGGAGACGAGTGTCCGTGGTCGAAACCCGGTTGTGCCGATCCAGGTTGAGCTGGGTCAGCGCGGATGCATAGATCCGAAAAGCGTGAACACCCAACGTGTCCGGCAGCAGTCGCGGATCGAGGCCGTGGATGCCCTCCATGATGATCGGCTGGCCCGGTTTGAGCCTCACACTCTCGCCGGCGCCGGAGGTCCCCGATTCGAAGTCATAGCGAGGGAGCCGGACCTGCTTGCCTTCCACCAACAGTCCCAGGTGCTCGGCTAAGAGTGGCAAATTGAGTGCCTCTATGGCTTCGAAATCAGGCTGGCCATCTTCGCCCTTTGGGGTATCGCCGCGTGCCACAAAGTAGTTGTCGAGCTCCAGGGTGTATGGCGAGACTCCCAACGCGAGCAGTTGAATTGTGATGCGGCGAGAAAGTGTCGTTTTGCCTGATGACGTGGGGCCCGCAATCAGCACGATCTGAGAGTGGTTCGCGGCGACCTGGCGGGCGAGGTCGGCGATGTTCTGCTCGTGCAAGGCCTCTGACACCAGGACCACTTCGTGAACCCGACCGACCTGGATGGCCTCATTCAAGGCGCCCACGTTGTCGATTCCCAGGCGTTCAAGCCAGTCGCCGTACAAACGGAATGCGGCCAGCAACTGCGGATACGGCGTGATGGGTTCGAGGCTGGTGGGTGCATGCCGGCGCGGGAAGCGGAGGGTGAAGCCTCCGTTGGACTCGGCGAGCTCGAACCACTTCAGGTAGCCCGTGGACGGCACCATGTAGCCATGGTGGTAGTCCATGCGGGTGCCCAGACTGTAGAGCGTGAGGTAGTCCTTGCGTCGAAACTTGAGCAGGCGTACTTTGTCCCGATACCCGATCGTCCGAAAATAGGCGACCGCCTCTGCCAGCGGGACTTGTTTCTTCGCAAACGGCAGGTCAGCCTCGACCATCCGGTGCATGTGAGATTCGAGTTCGGCCAGTTCCGGTGCCGTCAGAGGTCCGCGCCCTCCGACCTCGCAGTAGTACCCCCCGAACGAGATCGAATGATCGATACGCAGTTGCGCCGTGGGAAAGAGTTCGGCAAATGCCATTTCGAGCAGGAAGTTGAGTGAACGGCGATAGATCAAAGCTCCATCGGAATCCGACATCGTGATGGGCCGAACATTCGAGTCCATCAGGATTGGATAGTTAAGCTCCCTCAATTCGCCGTCCACATCGGCCGCGACGATCGGAACGGGAACCGCGATGGCATGCAGGAAATCCCCGACCGGCGCACAACGCGGCCCCGAGAGGACACGCCCATCGGGAAGATGAATCTCCACGTCCGGGCGTGGAACAACAAGCCGAAACTCTGTTGATTCGTTCATGGACCTAGAGGAAGGACGGGTATTGTATCACCGTGGCTGTGGCGGACGACGGAATCCACGCAGTCGTATACCGACAACAATAGCTGTAAGCGACGCTATCCGTTGGCTGGACGCTACATTCAGTGCATCTCGCCACGTGCATCCAGGGCGGCGAGGAGCTTGCGCGGTTGCCGGGCATATTCTCTGGGGTCCAGCTTGCCAACCGTCATCGCCATGAGGATCTCGGTCAGCATGGCGTTGATCGGGGTGGCGACGCCGTGCTGCGCGCCAGCCCTCACGACGGCCCCATTGAGATAATCCACTTCCGATTTGCCGCGCCCCGAATGCAAGTCGATGTGAAACGAGGGCATCTTGCCGCCGCGTCCACCGCCCGCGGCCCGCGCCAGCAGGGGTTTTGAGAGTGAGGCGGGCAAACGAATGGCGAATGCAAGGGCTCGCACCGGCACGCCGGGCAGGTCGACGACAGGGACATACAGGGCGCGCATTACGTCAAGGCACTCGCGCAGCATTCCGATTTCAAGACGGTAGAGGCCGGCGTTCCCAAAGATCTCCGCCGCGGTCATATCCAGTATGGCAGAGGTCGCATTGGCGAGAAGATTAGTCAGCATCTTCGACCATTTCATCGCCGCGGCGTCCGCATACAGCCGCGGATTCAGGAAGGCAGCACTCGCCGCTTCGGCCACGGAGGCTGACAGCGGGTGCGAGCTTGCCAGGCCGACGCCGCGCAGTCTCTCCAAGACGATGTCACCGGGTGCCCGGCGGCCAATGGCGGTGGTCACTGTTGCGGGGATGACCTTCTCCGCTCCGAGTACCCGGGCGATTGCCAGCTCGTTGTCGACACCGTTAGAAAAACAACAAACGGGCGGCACCTGGCCGACGAATGGCGCCATGCTTTCGAGGGCGCTTGCAGTGTCGAACGACTTGAGGGCGTAGATCGCCACATCGAAGGGACCGTGGAGCAGGGCAGCCTCCAGGGAGTTGGCAACGACGAGGGCGGACGGGGCAATGGTTTGAATGTCGGCGGCGCCGCCCCGGTTGCGGCCGCCCAAGGTCCAGATGGAGGCCGCGGTGCCGCAGCTCGGCGGCCGCGGCCGGACGCTCCAGGAAGACGACTTCCTCCCCAGCGAGTGCAAGCGAGCCCCCCAGGTACGTGCCAAGGGCCCCAGCACCAAGACACAGCCATCTAAGATCCGACATTACGCTCCGGTTTGAAATCGTGGTTGCGAGAGGCGCATCCCGCAGCACCAATCGTTGGCGCGGAGGCCGCTCCATCCCCGGTGCCGCGGGTTATGAAAAGGAACAGGCGCTCGTGCGCGGCTGCGGCCTACCGCAAGTTTCCCCTCATGCTGAACCACCGCAGCTGCAGGACGAAATCAGCTGTTCAGGCCTGGCTCTCGTCCTCATCCCGCTTGGCCAGGTAAACGGGACGGCGCTTGACCTCTTGAAAGATGTAGCCTACGTAGACGCCCACGAAGCCCAGGAGCACCATCAGCATTCCGCCAACGATCAAAATGACGAACATCAGGGAGCTCCAGCCCGGTGCCAGGCCCGACGTCCGGCCGCTGACCCAGAATGACAGGACGTACGCCATTTCAGCAACGGCCAGGCAGAGAAGGATGCCGCCCAGAGTCAGCCCGACGTAGAGCGGTGCCAGCGAGAAAGAGAAAATGGCGTCCATGGCGAGCCGAAACATCTTGGCCGTGGAATACTTGGACTTTCCGGCGACGCGCTTTGGCTCGCGGTAGGTGATCACGGCGCTCGGATAGCCCATCCAGGAAACCATCCCACGCAAGAACCGATGGAATTCGGGCATGGAGTTCAAGGCATCGACAGCCTGCCGGGAAAGGGCGCGGTAATCGGCCGCCCCTGCCGTGACGCGCGTGCCACTGATGAAATTCAGAAACCGGTAGAACGCGCCGGAGGTCCACTTCTTAAGCTGGCCGCTCTGCACCGCATCCACGCGCTGAGCCTGGACAACATCGTATCCCTGTTGCACGAGGTCCAGCAATTGAGGGATCAAATCCGGGGGATGCTGGCCATCGCCGTCCATCGTGATGACGACGTCGCCTTGTGCCGCCGCCAGGCCGGCGGTCAACGCGGCCTGATGGCCAAAATTGCGACTCAGCTCAATGGTCCGAATATTCTTGTCGCCGTGGGCGAGGCGCCGCAAAACTGCCGAAGTCCCGTCGGTTGAACCGTCATCGATGCAATAGATCGTGAATTGCTGGCCCAGGGGATCGATCACCCCGCGGATTGCGCGGTAGGTCTGCTCGAAGACTTCGGCCTCGTTGTACAGCGGGATGACAATGGAGACGGACAAAGGGCGTCTGCGGCCCAGGCGAGCATTCCGGCGGCCGGCAACCGGCCGGCGAGGTGAAGGATTCATGGTGATACGCCGGCTAGAATTCGAACTCCAGGATCGCCTCGATCACCTGCTCCTGATCGTCGCCCGTAAGCAGATTATGAAATGGCAGGCGGACCAATTGATCGCTGACGCGTTCGGTGACAGGGCATTCCCCTGGCTGCCCCCCGAAGCCGCGTCCCATGTCGGATAGGTGCAGCGGCAGATAATGGAACACGGCGTGGATGCCCCGCTCTCGCAGATGCGCGATGAGCCTCTGGCGGATGTCAAGGCTTGGCATCAGCAAATAGAACATGTGGTAGGACTGCTCACAGTGTTCCGGGATGACTGGCAGTCGAACCCCATGCTGTGCAGCCCAGGCCTCCAGCCCCACCTGATAGGTATTCCAGACATTGCGCCGGTGACTCTGGATCTTTTCGCGCTGCTCCAGCTGGCCGTAGAGGTAGGCAGCCAGAATGTCCGAAGGAAGATACGAGGAGCCGATATCGATCCAGGTGTACTTATCCACCTGGCCACGGAAGAAACGCGACCGGTTCGTGCCCTTCTCGCGTACGATCTCGGCGCGGTCGACCAGGTTCCCGTCATTGATGAGCAGGGCGCCGCCCTCACCACAGCTGAAATTCTTGGTTTCGTGAAATGACTGCGCAGCCAGCGCACCGAAGGTCCCAAGATAGCGGCCGCGGTAACGTGCAAAAAGCCCGTGGGCGTTATCCTCCACGACCGCTATGCCGCGGTCCCCGGCGATGTCCATGATGACATCCATCTCGCAGCCCACGCCCGCATAATGGACGGGAACGATCGCCTTGGTGCGCGCGGTAACCGCATCAGAAAGCCTGGACTCGTCCAGGTTGAGGGTGTCAGGCCGAATGTCCACGAAAACGGGCTTTGCCCCGCGGAAGACAAACGCATTCACCGTGGATACAAAGGTGAAATCTGGGATGATGACTTCGTCGCCCGGTTCGATGCCCAGGAGGATGGCGCTCATGTCAAGGGCATGTGTACAGGAAGTCGTCAAGAGCACGCGGGGAATCCCCAGCGTTTCCTGGAGCAAGGCATGGCATTTCTTTGTGAACGGGCCGTCGCCGGAAATATGGCCGCTTTCCAGCGCCTGCGAGACATACTCGCGTTCCTTTCCGACGGGCAGCGGCAGATTGAAGTCAACGGGCATGGGAGTCAGGAATTCTCGCAGAACAATTCGGGCGGTCTTTTCGGCCATGTCAATGGTGAAGTGCGAATTGTTGAAGAGATTCACGATGTGGTCTGCCAGTTTTGCGGCCTTGGCGCCCGTGCCCGGGCCCAGCATGCCTGCCAGCGAGGCATAGTGAGTGCTGGCAAAGAACCCGGCTGCGAAGATCGCTTTCAAAGCCCTCTTGCTGTCAGGCAGCCGCAGGTTATAGCGCCACAACTGGAATCCATCCGGCAGCCGCAGCTCGCCAGGCAGCAACGAATTGTACACCGCGTTGATCGAGCGCCGATGGGCAAGCGACTCGTCCGCAGCATTGCGCAGGCGCTCAGCGTAAGCGCCCCAGCGTCGGGCAGCTCTGAGTCCGTCTCCAACCAGTCGCAATCCCTGTAGACGAAGGGTTCGCCGCTCCGGAGGCACGCCTTATAGTCAGCCTCCAGCGACAAAAGATCCGGGCGCTGAAACGGCAGCGTCGTGTGCCGCACGTTCAGCCCGCCGTTCACAAAGGCGTAGCCGCCAAAGCCCAGGTCGGCGATTTTGGCGTAGCCCGAACTGTAGAGTGTAACGTCCGCGGATTGCCCAACTTCGGGATCCAGTTGCGGAGGACACAGACAACGATCGTCGATGACGAGCAGTTGCGGCCAGCGCGCTTTTGCGCGCACGAAGAACTCGTGGGGGGTGGCTGCGTTGCCGTAAGTGTGAGAGTAGAGCAGGCCGCCTATCGTGGTACCGTCGGATTCAAGCCGGTCACCCACTTGATCCAGATCGATGGCGAGCGAGTCCGCCGAGATGTCGACGAACTCAAAGCCAACGCCGGCCTTGATGAAGGTGATCGGCACGATCGGACAGATGTTTGCCGGGAGCAGGAACGGGCCGGCGATGTCGGCGCTTGTCAGGAGATCATAGATGATTGCCGAGGCCCGCGGGGCCAGGATGGTCTTCATACACCACCCCGTTTCTCACACCTAGCTGCTCGCCCAATCGGAAGAGCCGTGCCACGGCGCGATCGGCCGTCCACAAAGCGGCAAGCGCTCATGGAGATTCCACCTAAAGCGCCTTGCGATCTGAGTTCTCGTGGAAAAAAGGATTCAAGAGCCCGATCGCCGGTCATGAACAGGAGGTCGAGTACCGTCACCTGGGGATCATACGGTGGATAGAGCTGCGGGTATTCGGCATACTTGTATACGATGTACTCCAGCTGAATGCCGGCGTCTGTGAACTTCTCCGTTTCGATATAGTCCTGCGCGGATGGCCCGCTGATGTAATGGTCGGCACCGACCCGCTTCAAGATCTCAACCAAACGCGCAGTCCGGCTGCCCTGAATCCCCTCAAGCTCCGAGGTACGCATGAAACGCGTGCCGTGGATTCCGAGCGCCGCCGCCAGGGCCATGGTCGTGGCAATCGTAAACTCGGCAAGATATTCGTCCCGGCGGCTGTAAAATGTGTCCAAGAGCGGCACGTATTCTTTGAAGAACGGGGCTCGAGAGTAGGATGTCGTCAGGGACTTGCGGTGCTGCTCCGCCCACGGCTTGCTCCAATCGATCCTCACGTCCCGAATGGGCACGCCGTGCGTGGCGCCCGCCGAGTGTACAGGAATCGTCAGCCAGCGCTTGCCAGCCGCCGTCTTGATCTGGTTGCGATTCCGCCAGCCGTGTTTGTCGTATTGAACGTCATCGTAGAAGATGAACAGATCGGCGCGCCGAATCTGGTCAAAGTATCCCCGCCAGGGGATGTAGGACGGCTGAAGGATCACGGCAATCACCGCCCACCACCCAGCCTCTCCTGTATCGCGTAGCGTGGCTTGCCAGAGCTCCGTTCAAAGACGCGGGCAAGGTACTCCCCAATGATCCCGAGGGCAAAAAGCTGCACGCCGCTGAAGATCGTGATGACCGAGGCAAGGAACGAGAAACCCGGTATCGATCCCTCCGTGAAGTACACGGTAAGGACATACAAGAAGATCAGGAATCCGATCAGGGTGAAGAAGAATCCTAATAGACTTGCCAGCCGCAGCGGAATCGTCGTGTAGTTCGTAAGGATGCGCACGGCGAGCCTGACGAGTTTGGGCAGACTGTAGTTCGAGGCGCCGTCGGTACGGGGAGCCTCCTCGATTTCGACGGTCGCGAATCGGGTGAATATCCAGGAGAGAAGTACGTCGATGGCCACATCCGGCCCGACCATCGATCCGTAAGTCTGCCGCACCTCGCCCCGAAAGGCCTTGAACGAGCTCATGCCCCGGACAGCCGGGAGGCCAACACTAAGTGCGATAGTGCGCTTGACAGCGCTCGAAAGCAGCGTCTTCCACCAAGCCTGCCTTCGAACTCGCGGCACGCCGTAGACTACGTCGTAGCCTTCCGAGAGCTTCCTGAGCAACTTGGGAAGCTCCTCCGGCGCGTGCTGCAGGTCGTCATCCATCGTGGCGATGACTTCAAAGCGGGACTCGAGAATCCCGCACAGGGTCGCGTTTTCCTGCCCATAGTTGCGTGTAAGGAGGATGCCGCGCAGCCAGTCGTAGCGCTTCGCAAGACGGCCGATGACGCCCCAACTGCCGTCCGGGCTGCCATCGTTAACCAGCAGCACTTCAAATTGCTCCGCCGCCCCGGGAAGGACCTGTGCCAGTCGCTCAACCAGCGACTCCAGCGTAGCCTCTCCGCGATACACGGGGATGACAACGGAGCATTTCATTAAGGAAATTCTACCATGTGGGTCTGTCGTGGCCGCCAGAGCACACCCGCTGTGCGGATGCCGGAGCTAGAGCACCAGGCCGTGGCGCTCCCGCAAGATGCGGAACAAGCGTGATAGCTCGTTGTCCTTGGTCTCGCCGTCCCATCCAAGGTGCTCCGCGAGGGCATCGGCAGTCTCATCAGCGGCGGCGCGGCCAAGACGGCCGAGCATCGCCAGCATCGACCTCCGCAGAAGCAGGTCGTCCAGGTGCACCACTTTCTCGTGCAGACCAAGAAAGCCGATCTCGCGGCGGCTGTAGTCCGGTAAGGAGCCAAGCGGCGTGTCCTGACCAGCGCCCAGGAAATCAGCGACTGGGATGGCCCGGGTGCCGTATCGATCGAACAGGACCTCCGCCCGGTTCAAGGAAACACCCGAAGTCGCGGCGACAGCCTCGATGGCCCGGACGCGATCCGCTGAGCTGGAAGGGTAGTCCCGACCACCCCCGATTGGCAGGTCGCGCGTCTCGGAGCGCCGCGGCATTCCCAGGAACGCCAGGGCCTTGTCGGTCACCTGCTCGGAGAAAGCGCGAAACGAAGTCCATTTGCCGCCCACCAGCGAGTACACCGGATAGGCCAATGCCGCACCACCCGCGGGCAAAACCTGGATCTCATGATCCCGCGTGATCTGGCCCGTTGCCTTGGACTTGCTTGCGGCAAGTGGTCGAACACCGCTGAACCGGAACACAATATGTTGACGGCCCACCTGAATTGCCGGAAACACGCGCCGGATCATTTCGAGAAAGTAGTCCACTTCGTCTTCGGTGCAGACCGCCTCATCCGGGGCGTCCGTCGCGATGTCCGAGGTGCCGACGAGCACGCGGTCGTATAAGGGGAATATGAGCACGATGCGTCCGTCCTTGTTCTCAAAGAAGAACTCGTGGTCGCCGATCGCGCTTCGAAGCTCCGGATGATCAAGAACCAGGTGTGAGCCCTTGGTGCCGCCGATGAAATGCGACTGCACTCCGAGACTCTGATTGGTGTGGTCGATCCATGGTCCGGTGGCATTGATCAAGAGCCGCGGTCGCACGGCAAACTCCTCGCCGGTCAGTTCATCGCGAAGAGTGACCTGCCCGTCCGGGCCTCGTGCGACAGCCACATAGTTCAGAGCGCGGGCGGCTGGATTTTCGGCTTCGGCGTCCATCAGCAGCTCGAGGGCCAGGCGCTCGGGTTGCAGGATGGCCCCGTCGAAATAAGTCGCCGTGTGAGTCACCGCGGGATTGAGCTGATTCCAGCGGGCAAGCGACTCTCGACGATCCAGGAACTGATGTTTGGGGACGACGCGCTCCTTGCCCGTGTAGGCATCGTACAGCAGCAGACCCAACTTTATGACCAAGGCGCCTCGTTCCGAGGGCCGATCCAGCCAGCCCAGGAACTTCAGCGGAGCATTGAAGATTCCCGAAAATCGCCTAAAGATGGGGATGGTCGTTGGGAGGGGGCGCACCAAGTGCGGCGCGTTGCGGATGAGGCGATTCCGTTCCTGGACGGCTTCGCGCACAAGGCGAAATTCGCCGTTCTCGAGGTACCGAATGCCGCCATGCGCCATGTGCGAGGATGCCGCGCTGGCGCCTGAACAGAAGTCCGCGCGATCGACAAGCAGGACATCCACCGCGTTTAGCGCCAGGTCCCGAAACGTGCCAATGCCATTTATGCCGGCACCTACGATCAGAACGGAGACCTCCGGATGACCGCGCAGGGCGGCAAGCGTTTCGCTACGATTCATGGTCACCTACAACTTGAAAGTAAGCATTGCGACCCAGAGAAGAGCCGACAGGATGATCTGGAGGACGTCGCGGCGTATGTAGCGCTCCACGTCCTCATGCAAGAGCCCGACTTGGACCACCAAATACGTCGGCAACGTGACGTAGGGAGCCAGGAACGGCGACGACGCCAGCGCCCAGAACGCATTTCGCGTCCGCAGAGAAAGCCAAAGGAATAAGAAGCCCACGGGAAGGCCGTAAGGAAACAAAGTCCGATTCCAGACATTAGCGGGTTTGTGAAGCATCCGGTCCACCCAGACTGGAAAAAGGATCGCCGAGAGGACGTACGCAATAATGATCGGCCCGAACGTGCGCAGCACACTTCGGAAGCGGCCATCCTGCCACCGATCGACAAGATCGTACAAGGCCGGGCCCAAACCGATTTGCGGTTTGAGCATCAGCAGGAACAGTCCAGCGGCCGGCGGCAAGAAGAGACCCAGGACCACAAACGCATCCAGGTTGGCCGCGAGCAGCGAACTAATGGCGGTCGGCGAAAGCAGCATGGCAACAAATGCAATTCGTGGCGCATGCAGGCGCCATCCGGCGTAGGTCCACGCCGCCAAGCTTGCCACCAACAGGAGCCCACGCCCCACTCCCGACGAGAAAGCCGCAAAAGGCACAACGAGAAGTGCGCCCCAAGGGGGATTAACAAAAAGTGGCTGGGCGTAGGGCGAGCGCCCATGGAACACGCCACGCCCCACTGCCTCATAGGTACCGGTCCAGTCGGCGTTCGGCACGAAGCTGGCAAGCCAGACGGCCACCAGCACCAACAGCAGCAGCGCCGCTCCCAGAGCGATCTTCTTCACGGAACCAACTCTACGCGGCGCGGCATTCATGTAAACCGACTGGCGGCTAGGCCGCCCAGCCGCGTGCCCCGATTAGGAAGTCGCGACCATCCATGCTACGTTTTCCCGCTGGCTGGACCTGATCCAGAACGAGCAACTCCCTGGCCGTTCCCACCGCTGGGAGCCGCCCCACTTCCAGTGTCTTGGCAACCGGCGCGAACCCAGGTTCCACGTGCGCTCGAAGTACTTTCAGTGAACCGCCGGTCCACGTAAGGTGGGCGCCTGGCCAGGGATTGAAGGCCCGCACCCGCCTTTCCAACTCGTCAGCCGGCGACGAAAAATCCAGAAGCCCGTCCTGCTTTTTCAACATCGGCGCCCGGGTTGCCAGATGCTCGTCCTGCGGCACGATCTCCAAACTGCCCGCCAAGTACGCCGGCATTGTTTGCAGCAGCAACTCCGAGCCGAGGTTGGCGAGCTTGGTTGTAAGGGACGCCGCAGTGTCGTCGGCCTCGATCGGTATGCGACTTTGAGAGAGGATGCCACCCGTGTCGAGCCCCTGGTCCATCTTCATGATGGTGATACCGGTCTCGGCATCGCCGTTGAGGATCGCGGCCTGAATCGGAGCCGCGCCGCGCCAGCGCGGTAACAGGGACGCATGCACATTGATGCACCCATGCGTGGGCAACCCCAGGACCTCAGGCTTCAGGATCTGTCCGAAGGCAGCAACCACAACCAGATCAGGCGAGAATTCCTGGAGTCGCTGAAGGGCGTCTGCCGAAGAGAGTCGGGGCGGCTGCTGGATATCAAGGCCCAGCTCCTGGGCAGCCAATTTGACAGCCGGCGGTTTGAGCGCCCGACCACGCCCGGAAGGCTGATCCGGCCTGGTGACCACTCCCACGATCGAATAATGGCTGGCGAGCGCCCGCAGGACTGGGACCGCGAAATCCGGCGAACCCATGAAGACGATGCGGGTCATTCTGTGCATTCTAGCACAGGAGTACTTTTGGATCGTTTCGCCGCATTGATTTTCGGCGGTATCCGATGTAGAATGACTGAAATTCAGGACCACCCCAGGAGGATGAACCTATGTCGCAAGCACCCATGTCCGCAGATGTGACCAGTGATGACAAGCTTTGGTCGGCCTTAGGCTACCCAATCGTGCTGATCCCCATCATCATGTTGTTGATGGAAGAGAAGAAGAATCGGCCGTTCATCAAGTACCACGCAGTCCAATCCATTGCCATCAATGTCGTGTTCTTCGTCGTCGCAACGATTCTCGGAATTGTGACCTTCGGCATCGGGGCGATCTGCGTGCCTCTGCTCTGGCTGGTCTTCTTCTACTGGGGCTACCTTGCCTACCAAGGGCAGATGTTCCAGATTCCAGTAGTTACCGACTTCATCAAGAAGCAGGGCTGGGTATAGGGCTCGTTCTGCAGCTAAAAAAGGCCCGGGCGCGCCCGGGCCTTTTTCGCGTTTGGCCCTTGCATGCATCGAGTTTGGATGGATTCCCGCGAATTCGTCCTCTTGACGCCGCCGCGGCCGCCTCATACAATGGTCGAACATAGTACAGCCCAAGGGGTTCAGGGAAGAGATCCTGGGGCAACAACCAGGACGCCGAAGGGGCAAGTCTGGGATTGTGTGCCAGATGAAATCTCTCAGGCAAAAGGACCCTGATCCTCGCTTCTCTGGAAAGTCTCACTCGAGACACCGAAGGTGCAAATCCGTAGCTCGGATGCCGTTGCCGGGCAGCGGACGAATCTCTCAGGTCCATTTACAGAGACGCATGGCTAATAGCCATGCGTCTCTTGTGCTTAAGAGGAAAGCCGCAACCGCGAGATAAGGAAAGGGTCAAATGAACATCCCCCAAAACTTGAAATACTCGAAATCTGATGAATGGTTCGATCCTGCAAGTGGAGCCATGGGGCTGACCGATTATGCGCAGGCCCAGTTGTCCGACTTGGTCTTCCTCGAGCTCCAAGTTGAGGCGGATGAAACCGTAAAGGTGGGTCAAGCGATCGCGTCGGTTGAGTTGGTGAAAGCCTCGGCGGAGATCTACGCGCCGGTGGGTGGAAAGGTGACCGAGGTAAACAAGGCGCTGGCCGAGAAACCTGAGACACTGAATGGCGACCCCTACGCCGCAGGTTGGATGATCAAGATCGAGGGCGGAATGCCGGCCGACATGATGGATGCCGGTGCCTACGAGAAGTACTGCGAAGAGCGGTCACACTAGATTGCGCAACCCCCAACGGCTCCCGGGCTCCTCCAACGAAACCCGTGATGCGCGCCTGAGGATCCCGCTGCGCCGAAAACTGCAGGAGGCACGATGACATATATCCCGATCAGCCCGCAGGAACGGGACGCCATGTTGGAAACCATAGGCGTCAAGTCCCTGGACGAGCTCTTCAAAGACGTCCCGGCAAGCGTCCGCTTCCCCAAGCTGGATTTGCCGTCCGCACTGACTGAGATGGAAGCCGCCGCGGAGCTCGCGGAGATAGCCGACAGCAACGAGCACGTTCGTGGCGATCTGATCTCATTCCTGGGCGCGGGGGCCTACAATCACTACATTCCGTCGGTCGTCGACCACGTGCTTCGGCGAGGCGAGTTCTACACAGCCTACACCCCGTACCAGCCGGAGATCTCGCAGGGGACGCTGCAGGCCGCCTTCGAATACCAGTCCTTGATCGCAGCGCTGACGGGCATGGAAGTCTCCAACGACTCCCACTACGATGGTGCCACGGCCGCGGCCGAAGCTGTCAACATGGCCTTCGCGCAGTTTCGAGGCAAACGCCGCAAGCTCGTGCTTTCGTCCGCCGTGCATCCCCAGTACCGCGCCGTCATTCGTACGTATGCACAGGGCATGGACATCCAGGTGGCCGGGGATGAGCCCGAGACGGACCTGGAGGGCGGGCCGGGTGGCGTGGCTCAGGTGGTAGATCAGAATACCATGCTCGTGATCGTCCAATACCCCGACTTCTTCGGTCGCATTTACGACTACACCGACCTTGCCGCGGCAGTTCATGCCCAGGGAGGCCTGTTGTGCGTGGTTGCCAACCCAACGGCGCTGGCGCTGCTTAAGACCCCGGCTGCCATGGGAGCCGACATCGTAGTCGGCGACGGTCAGCCGCTCGGCATTCCGCTGTGGTTTGGGGGACCTACGCTGGGCTTTTTCACGACCCGGAAGTCCTTTGTGCACAAGATGGCCGGCAGGTTGGTCGGCGAAACGGTGGACGATCGCGGTCAGCGCGCCTACGTGCTGACCCTCACGGCACGCGAGCAGCATATCAAACGCGAGCGTGCCACATCCAACATCTGCACGAATCAAGCCCTGCTGGCCCTGGCTTCGGCCGTCTACATGTCGCTGCTGGGCAAGACCGGAATGCGACAGGTTGCGGAGCTGTGCTACCACAAGGCTCACTACGCGGCCCAGCAATTGAGCAAGATTAAGAACGTGGGACTCTGCTTCGACGCTCCGTTCTTCCATGAATTTGCTTTGTGCGTGGACAGACCGGCGGCCGACGTCAATGCCCACTTGCTCGAACACGGGATTCTCGGCGGCTATGACCTCGGCCAGGACTACCCGACGCTGAAAGATCATCTGCTGATCGCGGTGACCGAGATGAACAGCAAGGAAGAAATCGACACGTTCGTGGATGTGCTTTCGGAGGTGACCCATGGCTGAGACATCGGTGGACACCGCGGTCAAGATCGTCGAGCCGACGGTTTTTGAACTGTCTTCGCCGGGCCGCACAGGAGTACTCTATCCTGAGCCGGATGTGCCGCGCGCAACCCTGCCTGCCGACATGCTGCGAGACGACCTGCCGCTGCCGGAACTTGCAGAGGTGGATGTCGTCCGGCACTATATGCATCTCAGCAAGTTCAACTACAGCGTCGACAGCGGCCTGTATCCGCTGGGCTCATGCACCATGAAGTACAACCCGAAGATCGACGAGGATACTTGCAGGCTGCCGGGCTTCCTTTTCACCCATCCATTGCAACCCATCGAAACGGTTCAGGGAAATCTTGCATTGATGTACGAGCTGCAGCAGTGGCTCAAAGAGATCAGCGGCTTCGATGCCGTTACCTTGCAGCCCGCCGCCGGCGCTCACGGAGAATTCACTGGCGTGCTGATCATGCGGGCTTATCACAGGGCGCGCGGAGACGCCAAACGGATCAAGATGTTGATCCCCGATTCGGCCCACGGGACCAATCCTGCTTCTGCGGGGATGATGGGCCTGCAAATCGTGCAGATTGCATCGGACGCAGGCGGCAATGTGGACTTGGCCGCGCTGAAGGCCGCCTGCGATGACACGGTTCTCGGGATGATGCTGACGAATCCGAACACACTGGGGCTATTCGACGAGCATATCCAGGAAGTCTCTAAAATCGTCCACGATTGCGGCGGGCTGATGTACGGCGACGGCGCGAACCTGAACGCCCTGCTCGGAATTGTCCGGCCTGCCGAACTTGGCTTCGACTTGATGCACTTCAACCTGCACAAGACGTTCGCCGTTCCACACGGGGGCGGCGGACCAGGCTGCGGCCCCGTAGGCGTCGCGGCCCATCTGGCGGAGTTCCTCCCCGCGCCGATCGTCGAGATCATCGAGCCGGGAGACGACGACACGCCGCCGCTCTTCGGTTTCGTCACGCCGCCGCAGTCCATCGGCCGCATGAAGGCCTTCCATGGCCATTTTGGGGGCGGAATGGTAAGGGCCTTCACATACATAGCCATGCAAGGCCCGGAGGGGCTCAAGGATATTTCGCAATACGCTGTGTTGAACGCGAACTATCTGCTCGCCCGGCTGCGTCACACCTACCACGTGCCTTTCGACCGCATTTGCATGCATGAATTCGTCGCCGAGGGTCGATTTGAGGGAAGCGACGTCCGTGCGCTGGACATCGCCAAGCGGCTCATGGATTATGGCTTCCACCCGCCCACAAACTACTTCCCAATGATCGTGCATGAAGCGCTGATGATTGAGCCGACCGAAACCGAGAACAAGGACACACTGGACGCGTTTGCAGACGCCTTGTTGAAAATCGCAGCAGAGGCGAAGGCTGAGCCGGAGCTGTTGCACAAGGCGCCCCTCACGACGCAGTTCGGTCGCATGGATGAGGTCAAGGCAGCGAGGGAACTGGTGCTGTGTTGCTGGCTCCCTGAGGACTATGGAGCGGATCACTAGCTGAGGCAATAACTCTCTGCAATGGCGCCCCGGGCGAGAAGACCAACCCGGGGCGCTTCGCATTTACTCAGCGCTGCAGGCCAAACATGGTATGGTTGCGCGCAGGCGGACATGCTTCGCCGCGCGGCCGGCCTTCATGTGTGAGGCCCCGTGGACACCGACCGAAGCCAGAACGCCCCTCCAGACCAATATCGCAGGGCTTTCATGAAGATACTCACTGTGGACATAGGCACTGGGACGCAGGACGTTTTCCTGTTCGACTCCCGGGTGGATATGGAGAACGGCTTCAAGCTCGTACTTCCCTCTCCGACAATGCAGGTCCATCGTCAAATCAGGTCCGCGACTGCCGCCCGCAGCCCGATCGTGTTGCTTGGCAGCCAGATGGGAGGCGGCCCGTCAGCATGGGCTGCGGCGGCGCATGCGCGCGCTGGCCTGGCCACCTTTGCGACGCCGGATGCCGCCCTGACGCTGGATGACGATCTCGAGAAAGTGGCGTCGCTCGGCATTCGCATCGTTTCGGAAGACGAAGCCCGGGCATTGCGATCCGACATTGTCCGGATCGAACTCCAGGATTTTGACTTCGACGGGATCTCGGAAGTCTTCAGGCGTTTCGGAGCAGAGTTGAATGCTCTGGATGCCGTGGCGGTGGCTGCCTTCGATCACGGGGCCGCGCCGGTGGGAGTCTCCGACCGGCAATTTCGGTTCGACTACCTCGACCGGCGTATTCGCGAGAAGAATTCGCTGTCGGCGTTTGCCTACCTCTCGTCTGCGGTCCCCCAAATCATGTCGCGGCTTCAGGCCATCGCGCGGAGCGGCAGCACTTTGGATTGCCCCATGGTGATCATGGATTCCGCGCCCGCTGCCATCCTCGGCGCTCTGTTCGATCCCGTCGTACGAGAACGTCGGAGGCGCCTGGTGGTCAATGTCGGGAATTTCCACGCGCTTGCCTTCAGACTGACCGGCGACACCATCGATGGTGTATTCGAGCACCATACCGGCGAGATCGACCTGGCGAGACTCGAAGTCCTTGCTCTGGGCGCTGGCGCAGGGCTCGCTGCGGCACGAGGACGTCTTCAACGACATGGGGCACGGAGCGCTTGTGTACGACGGCGAACCAATCGAGTGGGGCCCGGGGGATTACGACGTGGCGGTCACGGGACCACGCCAGTCCATCTTCCACGGTCGAGTCAGCGGGGCATCGCAAGATCGTCCGCGCCCACGACCGTACTTTGCGGTTCCGTTTGGCGACATGATGCTAGCGGGGTGCTTCGGATTACTCGCCGCCACAGCGGACGTACTCCCAGACATGGCTGATTCGATCCAGTCATCGATGCAGGCTTCAGGCGATCGAGGCGTTGCCCCCTGGGATGTGGATTGATACGTCCACTGCGCGAGACGAGGGGCCTGGAGTGGATTTGCGTGCCAGGGCTTTCGGTCGATTGGAGGTATTCCCGCGCGGGGACAGCCTCCCATCGCGCCTCTTGACAAATAGATGGATATCTATATAATATGCATCGAAGGTTATCTATATGACCGCCCCAGACGTCGTTGTTTTTGCCAAAGCACTCGCCGATGACACCCGCCAGAAAATTATGCGTCTGTGTTGTTGCGATTGGCTGTCCGTGAGTGAGATTGTTGACAAAATGAAGGTTACGCAGCCAACAGTTTCGCATCACCTGGCTGTTCTCAGGGAAGCCGGCCTCGTCAAGGTGCGGGAGGAAGGCAAGCAAACGTTTTACACACTGAATCAGAATCGAGTAGTGGCCTGCTGCGGGCAGCTCATGCTCAAGTTCGCCCCTGAGGAAGAAGCTACGGTCAGGCTGGAAATGCTGCGCCCATAGACGCACTTCCTTTTTTTTGGCAATTCCCATCGACAAGTCATCTATATGAGGAGGCTCCATGACAGCGAATCCCGATGTGATCCACGAAAACGTGCGCAAGCACTACGCCGAGCGCGTCGACCAAGCCGAGTCGTGCTGCGGGCCGGGCGCCTGTTGCGCACCTGATTCCAATCCCTATCCGGCAGACTTGCTGGCCACGCTGCCCGCGGGCGAGACACCCGTCAGCTACGGCTGCGGCGACCCCATCACCCTTGCCGGCCTGATGCCGGGTCAGACGGTCCTCGATTTGGGTTCGGGCGCGGGCTTGGACTGCTTCTTCGCGGCGAAGAAGGTCGGTGAGACGGGTCATGTAATTGGCGTCGACATGACGCCGGAGATGATTGAGCGGGCGCGGTCGAGCGCCGAACGCATGGGGCTGGATAACGTGGAGTTTCGGCAAGGATTTCTTGAGGTGCTCCCGGTCGAAGATAGCTCCGTCGATGTGGTCATCTCGAATTGCGTCATCAACCTTGCGCCGGAGAAGGGCAAGGTATTCGACGAAATTTTCCGCGTCATGAAACCCGGCGCCCTACTGGCGGTCTCGGACATTGTGACCGACGGGCAGCTGCCTGACGAGATCAAGGCAAGCTTGAGCGCCTGGGCCGGCTGCATCGCAGGCGCTCTACAGGTCGTCGACTATCGGCAGGCAATGCAGAAGGCGGGCCTCGTGGATATCTCCATCGCGCCGAGCTACTTCGATGAGGCGATGATCGAAGAGGCAGTGCGCGACCTGGGCAGCCAAGTCGATCTGGCATCGTGGCCGAAGGAAGCCATCGCGCGAACCGTATTCAGCGCCAGAATCACGGCAAGAAAACCGTCCGCCTAGACATTCGAAGGCCGTCGCCCGTTTACTTCAGAGCAGCCCCCGCCGGAAGTGCGGGGGCTGCCGTTTACCTGGCGAGGCTGAAAGCTCCACGCTACTGAGGGGGCCCGACGAATTCACCGCTCGCCGACCGGCTCAATGGTGCACCTTCAGCCCGGGCACAACAGTCGCCCACCGCAGGCCTTGACATGGAACGGATGTTCAGGTAATATTCGTAGCACAAATGAGCGACTTATGGCTCGGGAGGCCGCATCATGGTAAGAAAGAGTAAAGGCATAGGCGAGCGCCACCAGCGCATCTTGGACTTCGTGCAAGAGTACCAGCGCAAGCACAAGCATCCGCCATCGATTCGGGAGATCGGAGAGAGTTGCGGGATCTCTTCCACCTCCGTGGTCAACTACTACCTGGATCAACTCGAGAAGGCTGGCTATGTCGAGCGCGACCGCCACATTTCTCGCGGTCTGAGGATCACGGGGCAATCCCCCATCGGCGAGATGTTCCGCGTGCCGGTGCTGGGCCGAATCCAGGCCGGTGAGCCCATCATGGTGCCGGGATCGGATTTCAATTACCTCGATCCGGAAGAATCCGTGGAGATCGCCACCTCGTTGATGCCGGCTCGCGAAAAAGGCAAAGACCTCTTTGCACTCGAGGTGCACGGCAACTCAATGATCGACGCGATGGTCAACGATGGCGACATAGTGGTCATGAAGCCCGCCCAGGACGCCAAGAATGGCGATATGGTGGCCGTGTGGCTGCCTGACCGCAGCGAGACCACGCTGAAGTATTTCTACAAGGAACGCGATCGGTTCCGGCTGCAGCCGGCCAATCCGACCATGAAGCCGATTTATATCAACAAGGCTGATCCATTGGAGATCAGAGGCAAGGTGGTCATGGTGATCCGCAAGATGGACGTGCCATCCTGAGCGGTCATCTCTACCCGCAGAAAGCAAAACCAGGTTCCGCATCGGAACCTGGTTTTTTCGTCACTTCAATTTGACGCGGCCTCGAGCGGCCACGGGTGCGCGTCCGGACGCTGGTGCGCCTTGGAGCTTGATGCGGGGCCTTTTCCTGCCTCCGCCCATCCCGCGTGACCCGAGGCCAATCAGAACTGGCACGACCAGCAGGATGATCAGTCCCAGGAAGATTGCGCCGAACAGGAACCATGATTGGCTTGGAACTTCAGGCAACACACCGCCAGGGTTGTATTTGGACTGCGCGGTTGCCGACGAACTCCCCAGCGAGACGGTGAGGCTGCAATTCACCCCGTCCCGCAATGTCGATGGCGACACGTATGTGATCGCGTATTCATTTTGGAGAGCGCGTCCATAGGACTGAAAGAGCGCACTCAAAAATTCGGAATCGCCCGCGAAACTGTAGCCGCCCCCGGCCTGCTGCGCGAGGGACTTTAGCCCTGCTTCGTCCAGTCCCACCTGGGCCTTTGAGGTGGCGTCTCCCAAACCGATCGTGGAGATGGAGAGACCGCTGGGCCCAATTGCATTGATGACCTGGTCGCTTGTGTGAGAGCTGCGGTTGTCCAGACCGTCTGTCACCGCAATAATGGCTTTGCGCCCCTGTACGTCCTGGAGAGCCTGCTCAGCTGCGATCAGTGCATCGTACATCGCTGTGTCGCCACCTGTCTGGATTGCATCGATCGCGCCTTTCAAGGCGGCATGATCCTGGGTGAGCGGTTGGACGTACGTTGTCTTCGTGTTGTACACCATCAAGCCAGCCTGGTCGCCGGGACGCATCTGATCCACGTACGCCTTTGCCGCAGCCTTCGCCCCATCGATCTTGCCATTCTTGTCCATGCTGCCGGAGACATCCATGACAAGCATGGTGGCAAGGGGGCCCGCGCCACCCTGTCCGCCGCCTACAAAGTCGGTTGGCTGCATTGCCTGGCCATTCTCGGCAAGTTGTATAGTGGAGGGATCAACGCCAACGGGCTCGCCGGCCGCATCGGTCACGGAGACGTAAACCGTAACCCGCGGAAAATGGGAGTTGTCAACCTGGGTAATCTTGATCTGGAGCCCGCTGGTCTGGGCAAGCCCTGCTGTCGGCAGCCACAGGGCCGAACCCATCGCGAGCGCAAAGGGCAGGATCCATCGAATGGTCTTGTGCATGCTTACCTCTTTTCGTGATAAACGAGCTCCGTATTTCCCATACGGATTCGTTGACCGTTTCCGAGTCGCACTTGTTCGATCTTGCGGTTATTGATGTAAGTGCCGGAAAGGCTGATGTCCTTTACCGTGAACTGCCGCCCGTCGCCCGTGAGCATCGCATGCTGGGGCGCTATGTCGGGATCCGGCAGCACGATTTCAGACTTGAGCGGTGAGCTGCCGATGGCAATCGCCGGGCCCTTGGCATGCATGAACTTGTCCAGCATGAACTCGGTGCCCTTGAGCTTCCCACTCGTGACTTCCAGCCAGGCGCGGCCAAGCGCAACCTCCACAAAGGATATGAACGCTCCCGTCGAGGCCCCGAGCAACACAAGGCCGAAGGCTTTGCCGCTAAGCGGGTCTTGGAGCATGCCCCGGATCACCTCCAGCAATACTCCCCCGATTGCGCCGCCGATGAGGCCTCCGAGCATGCCTTTCCAGATCTGGCTCTTGCCGAAGACGCCCTCGGCCAGCCCGATGAGCATTCCGAACAGCGCCCAGCCGAGGGCCCTGCCGACATACCCCGCGCCCACCGTTTGGAAGAAAAACTCACCAAGCGGCAACCCGATCGCACCGGCGACCAGCCCGAGCGCGCCGCTCAAGAGGCCCGATTTGGCAGCCTGCACGATGTTGAGGGTCATGAGGCCCTCCGTGATGCCGATAAACAAGCCCACGCACAGCCCCACGAGGGCGCCGACCAGAGCCTCGCTGGCGTACAGATTGGAGCCGAACGACAGACCCAGCAAGTTGCTGACCTGCCACCCGATCAAGCCGCCGATTCCCCCGAGCACAGCGTAGAAGTACGTCCGCATCCGCCTATTCATTTGGAACTTCTCCTTTATCGTGTTCGAGCCGATGGAGGTTGGTCCAATACATCGTACTGGGACCGTCGGCACCGTCCAACTCGTAAAAACCGAAATACCGTGTGGGATCCAGAAGGCCTTGCCTCTGTCGAACAAAGAAACCGCCTGAGGCCGAAACAGGTTCCACAACCAAAGCCACCTGCCACGGCTCAGGGAAAAAATTGCGGTGCAGCCACGTGTCGTAGTGGGAAAGGAATATGCCCATTCCGGGATGCGTGTGGTACCAGCCCACGATCGTCTGGCCCTTGTAGTCTGCGTCGATCTGATTGTGAATGTCGACCAAGCTGTCTTGCGTGAACGTCAGGTAGGCGCTGCCGTGTCTCGTATGCCGTGCCGGAAGAGCGTGTTCCACAATAATGAACTGGCGATGATTGTCATCCAGGCACCATTGGCCGACGAGGACGCCTCCAACCTCGTTCTGGAGGTCGCTGCCGGAGTGGTCACAGACCAGCTGATAGCCGGCCGGCGTCAGAAAAATCGGTACAAGCGGCTCCAGACCGCTGTCATCGTAGGGCGAGTCCCAGCGGCGGGCCTTATCTGCAGGAAACGGGGTGGTAATCGGTTGGGTCATCTCGGACGGCGATACGCGGACGGTTCTGATTTGGGTCATGCAAGATTCTCTCCCTCGCCTGCCCCAAAGAAAACGGGCAGGCGAGGCATGGATGGCAGGTGCTCTAGCCCGCGGTAACGTCAGCGGTCATCATCAACCGGTCGTTCTGCGGGATGCCCGCCTGCGAGAGCGTTTCTTCCTCTTTAAGCTCGCGGCCAAGCGCCTTGCTGTCGAGGCGGTAGGACATTGGGCGTCCGTCCGGACCAGTGACAGGCAACTCCAGCGACGTCGTGAGCTCGGGAAGCAATTCCTTCACCGGCACGTCATCCGGCACCTCGGCATTGCGGGTGCCACCTGAGGGCATTACCAACGTGACAGGCATATCGGGCATGACTTAGCTCCTTTCAATGTATGAGTGAACGGATCATCTTCTGCAAACCGGCTTCGTAAAGCCGGGACGATCGCTACTTGATTCGCACGTGCCGTTTCGGTTTGATGCTTGTCGTCACCCCTTTCGGTTTGATGCTCGTCGTCACCCTTTTCGGCTTGATGAGCGCGGCGGGAGGTTGGTGGGCGGGCTTCGCCGAAGGCCCTACAAGAGGCTGCGCATTGGAAAGCCTGATACTCGGCCTCTTACGCTCCACCTGCTGCGCAGCCGCATCCAACCTCACCCGTTCGGGACGGAGGAGTTCACGCTTGTCCACGGGAAAGATGTTCGGATGCCGCTTGCGATACTCGCGGCTCCAGCGGGCGGCCTCCGGATCCCACGGAAAAGGCGGCTTGGTGGGATCATCGTGATAGTTCTTGTATTGAAGCATCTCGCCCAGCATGATCACAAGCCTGTCCAACGAGCGGCTGGCCGTCCACCAAGCCGCGTCAATGCATACGCTACCGTTCAGGTGGTTGATGTTGGGATGCCAGATGGGCGTGAGCCATTTCATCCCGGGCCAGCGCTGCGGATATTGGTTGTGCAGGTAGATCTCCACCTGATGATGTTCGCCGTAGATCGGGTTCCCCTCGCGATCAACATTCGTGATGCTCTTGCACTTGAACGACACGATGTACCTCTCCGGCGGGAGGTTCGGCAGGGGCGACTGTGCCCTGAAGCTGATCAAGTCCGCCCGCGATGCCAGCTCCTGCATCAGTTCGTAGTCACCTCTAAGGCGGCGCATGCGCGGGGTCCCGGCCACCGATCCTCCGTCGGCACCCGCGGTGATGTCTGCCGTCATCATCAGGCGGTCGTTGTCGGGCACGCCGGCCGCCGACAAAGTTTCACCCTCTTTGAGCTCGCGGCCAAGGCCCTTGCTGTCCATCCGATAGGTCATGGGGCGGCCGTCCGGGCCGACGGTAGGCAACTCAAGGAGACTGATCAACTCAGGCATCAATTCGTTCACCGGTACATCAGCCGGCACTTCAGCTGCTCGGGCGCCGCCGCTCGGCAACACAATTGTGACATTCAAATCGGTCATTGAGTTTCCTCCGGGCTCACGTGTTTAGGTGCGGCACCTGGCATGTGCCAGTGATATCCCAACAGTCTTTGTGATGCAGCGTGTGACAAACAGGGCACTCGACGGTTCCTCGCCGGTCATTCTGTTTGATGTCCTCCAGACAATACGGACAGCGGTGTTTTTCGACCGTGGCGAGCCGAACATCCGGCCTATGTCGTAGAACGCCCCGCCGCCGGCTTCCGCCGCGAACGGGCCGCGCCGGAGTGACTAGGGGCCGCCCGACCTTTCTGTGCCGGCCGACAGCCCCCGATTCCAGACGCCTGGACAGCCGGGGTCGCGGTACCGGGGAGACCCCGGCTGCGGAAACACTTGCCTGCTCGACCCTGAAGTTTTCTGCCGGCGCCACCCACAACTGCGCCCCGGAGCTTCCCGGCCTCGACATCCTGAGCTTCGCCTCGCCGCTCGCTAACTTTGGCACCGCGGCCGAGGCATGCGACATCGAGAGCCCCGACCCTTTTCTGTTCCAAGCGCGCAATGCCAGCCAAGACGCATCCAGGGCAACCATTAGGTGGGCAACGTCCTGCAAATCCATCCGGCCCGGGCTGATTGGCACCGGCAGCTCCACACGACGCTTCGACAAGAACAGAAGGCCATCGGGCAACGACACGCGAACCCACCCGAGATCCACCGGACCGACTCCAAGTCTTGCAGCCGAGAGGTATCCCAAGATAACCAGACCAACGATGGAGAGCGATGTTGCGGCAAGCGCGCGAAGCAGCCAGTGCCGCTTCCGGAGAATGAGCCGGCTTCCGAACCCGGAAAGAATCCCCAGGCTGGCGTCCGCAAACACACCGAAAACGAACGGCGAAACGTTGGTATTCCGACGGAAAAGGATGAACAATCCGAGAGCGGCAGCCGTTAACAGCAGGAATAAGAGGAATACCTTTCGCACAAGGTGCCACTGCTTGGTGGAGGGACCGCTCCCAACAATGCCAACGGATGCCACACGTGAAGCCATCATCAAGCCTGCCTTAGCTTCGCAGCCGCACGCGGCCATTCGACGTGCGTGCGGTCGATGGCTTCAGCTTGACTTGACTCTTGAGGCGGATACCCCCGCGCCCCCCCGGCGCCTGCTGCTGAATCCGCGGCTGCGTCGTTTCGAAATGGCGAAAATGCAGCGTGTCGGACAGATCCCCGGTCAGCTCGTAGAAGCGATACTGCACGCCGTTGTGGGCTTTCACAATGTGAAGCGCGGGCACTCCCACGCTGGCCAGCGTCCGGTGAAGAAAAGTCTCCTCCCCAGAGATGTTGTGCGTCAGTGTGGATTCCCGCAGCACTCCGCATGTCGGGCAGTGAGCAGCTTCGAACGTGACCTCGCTCAGCGGGCGCAGCACTTCCTCCACGGTGTGATCGTTCGGGCATTCGAGTGACGTGATAAGCTCCTGATCGAGTTCGAGCATCGCATCCGGCCCCAGGTCGGCGCGTGCGATCCGCAGAAGATCGGCCAGCGTGGTGCGCTCTGCCCGGGCCGGCAGCTCGGTAATCTCGCCGTACGTCCAGTGGCTCTCGCAATCGTCCCGCGGCGAGTAGGCAGTCGTGTGCATCTCATTGACCATCCCATTGAAGTGCGTGACTTTGCCAGCCTCGACCGGCATGTCGTTGATCAGCTTCAGCGCCTCTTGCGACTGCATACCGCCGATGATCGAGGCGATCGTCGGTGTCGTCGGAACCTTGCCGAGCAGGATGTTCTGCCGGGCGAGCAGCGGGCAGGAGTACCTCATTGAGAGGTCACGCAGCGCCTGTTCTGTGAGCGTGCACTCATAGCAGGCGCCCTGGCCGGGCACGAAGACCCGCACCAAGCCCAGAAGCTCCTGGATCGCGCCGTCCACCCAGGGCTTGTTGACCCAATAGCAGAAACGATTCACTGCGAGGCGCGCTTCCCGGTTGTCAAGGCAACCGACAATGACATCCATGCGGCGGATAATGCCCAGGCCGAGCTGCGTGGTCACGTCGCCATTCATGTATTGCACATGCACATCCGGATTGATGGACTTGACGCGCGCAGCGGCGAGCTCTGCCTTGCTGCGGTTGTCATCCCCCTCGCGGAACAGGATGGAGCGGCTGAGATTCGCGGCCTCGACCTTGTCGAAGTCAACGATGAAAAGATTTCCAATGCCCATCAGGGCCAGGTTCTTTATGACTTCATTCCCCAGCGCGCCGGCGCCCACCACCATCACCTTGGCAGCTTTCACCTTTTCGCGCTCCCACCAGGAAATGAACTCAAACGTCCCCAGGCGATCCTTCCTGAGGTTCGGGATGTGAATCGGCTTCTCAGGGGCAATCGGCACCCGCAATGGTCCTGTCGCCGGCTCGCTCGCCGCCGGCCGCGCCGCGGAGTTCTCCTGCCAGCCAGCCATTTCCCTCGCCTGTGCCATATTCGAACTCGCGCACCTCGCGGGCAAACCAGCCAACATGTGGTCGTGACTCGACTAGTCGGCTTTCCTCAAGCCGCTTCAGAGCCTCCCGTAAAGTGGAACGGCTGACCCCGAGCTGATTCATCAAGTCGCGCTCCGGCGGAAGTTGCATACCGGGACTCAAGCTGCCATCCAAAATGGAGGCTGCGAGCTTGCTGGCAGCGGCATCGGGCAGTGATCTGTAGGAAATCGGTTGTACTCTCATTTTGCCATCTGGTTTGGTGGTCAGACCACCATGATGGCAGTGTATGCCGTTCGGCTTCGGCAGTCAACAAAAAGGCATCCGACAAAGGTACTAGTGCTGTCAGATCATTTAGAACGGCCGCATACGCTTTTGGCGGGCACAGGCGACCCAGACCGGGCAGCACCTCGCAGCTGGCCACCGGTGGAATCAAAAGAGGGACGGCTCTTGCGAGTCGTCCCTCTTTGATTACGGCGACCTCTTCAGGCGATCTCGACCTGTGCGCCGGCCTCTTCCAACTTCTTCTTCGCCTCGTTGGCAGCGTCTTTGCCAACCCCGGTGAGAACCTTGCCTCCGGCCGTTTCAGCCATGGTCTTCGCTTCACCGAGGCCCAGGCTGGTAAGCTGACGGATCACCTTGATGACGTCAATCTTCTTGGCGCCCGTTTCCTTGATGATCACGTCGAATTCGGTCTTCTCCTCAACGGGTTCGGCAGCTGCCCCGCCGCCCATGCCGCCCGCAGCCATCATGGCCACCGGCGCCGCCGCAGAGACGCCCCACTTCTCTTCGAGCGCTTTCACCAATTCGGCAGCTTCGAGCACCGAAAGCGTGCTCAGCTCCTGTACCAACTGTTCGAGATTTGCAGCCATTATCTTGCTACTCCTTGCTGTTTCTTATGTTTTCTTATGGCGGTGCGGCAATGAAAGCCACACCTTTGTCATGCCGCGGCCGGCGCCTTCTCGGAGAATGCGCGGATAACGGCGGCCAGGCCTCGAGCCGGCTCGGATATCGTGCGGAGCAACTTGCCGGCAGGCGCTTGCAACACGCCCAGCAACTGGGCACGGACGACAGGCAGCGGCGGCAGCTCAGCCAGGGATTTCACCTGGTCGGCATTCAGCATCTCGCCCGCCATGAAACCCACTTTGACCTTCATGAACTTCAGGGTCTTCGTGGCATCCGCCAGCGCTTTCGCGGTCGCGGCTGGATCGGAGAATGCGAACGACATCGCCGTCGATTGGAGCAGAAATTCCTTCGGAACCGTCATGCCCTGTTGTTCAAGGGCGCGGCGCAGCAACGTGTTCTTGACTACATGGAATTCGCCGCCAGATTCCCGGATCTTGGCGCGGATCGAATCCATGTCCTTCATCTTTGCCCCGATATATTCGACGAGGATAACGGACTGGCTACGTTTCAACCAATCCACGTAGGTCGCCAGCATCTCCTGCTTGTGCTGTTTGGTAAGAGCCAATGGGTACTCACCTCCTTTCAATCAAAAGTCTTTGCCACTTCAACAGGCAAAGACTTGTGGAGCAAGCAGCCTTCAGGGGCTGACATTGGCTTCAAGTCTCCACCTGGGCAGGAAATTAAGTTCCTCCGGTGAGGAACACCCGCCGTCATCGGCGAAGCGGCTTGCTATAGGTACGAGTATGTCTACTCGGTAGCCTCGGCAGACAGGGCCGCATTCGGATCGATCTTGATCCCCGGCCCCATGGTCGCATTGACGACAATGCGTTTGATGTAGGCGCCCTTGGCGCCTGACGGGCGCGCCTTGGTAATCGCATCCATCAAGGCAGCGAAGTTCTCATACAGCTTCTGCGCCTCAAAAGACGCCTTGCCGATTACCACGTGGATGTTAGCGGACTTGTCAAGGCGAAATTCGACGCGACCGGCCTTGGCTTCTTTGACCGCCCGATCCACGTCCTGGGGCGGCACCACCGTTCCGGCTTTCGGATTCGGCATCAGACCGCGGGGACCGAGCACGCGTCCCAGGCGGCCCACCTTGCCCATCATGTCCGGTGTGGAGATGGCCACATCGAAGTCCGTCATCCCGCCTTCGATCTTCTTCATCGTCTCGTCGTCATCAGCCACGATATCGGCACCGGCCGCGCGGGCAGCGGTAGCGCCCTCGCCGGAGGCAAACACGAGCACACGCACGGTCTTGCCCAAGCCGTGAGGCAGCACAACCACATCGCGCAGCTGCTGGTCTGCCTGGCGGGGATCCAACGCGGTCCGCATGTGGACTTCGACACTCGCATCAAATTTGGTGTAGGCAGTTTCCCGCGCCAGCGAAACGCCTTCTTGCGGCGCGTAGAGCTTGTTCAGATCAACTTTGGCCAACGCGGCCCTGTAGTTCTTTCCCTGTTTAGGCATTTTTCCTCCGTGGTCCTGGCGGGCCGGATGGCCCTCCCACAAATTCAGTCCTGCACTACGATGCCCATCGAGCGCGCCGTGCCTTCCACCTGTTTCATGGCGCCCTCGATGTCAATCGCATTCAGGTCCTTCATCTTCAGTTCGGCAATCTCCCGAACCTGGCCGCGTGTGACCGTGCCAACCTTCTCCTTATTCGGCACGCCGGAACCTTTCTCCACGCCAGCCGCCTTGCGCAAAAGTACGGCGGCGGGAGACGTCTTCAATACGAAAGTGAACGAGCCGTCGGTGTAGACCGTGATCTCGGCCGGAATGACCTCGCCTTGCCGGTTCGAGGTCCGGCCGTTGTACTCCTTGCAGAAGGCCATGATGTTGATGCCATGACCAGCCAGCGCGGGCCCCACCGGCGGAGCCGGGTTCGCCTTGCCGGCCTCGAGTTGCAGTCGCACGATTGCCTTGAGCTTTTTTGCCATCTTGCTTCACTCCTTGTGGTTTTGACGAGCGATTAGGGTCGCCCTCCCACTCTCGACAGTCTGCAGGGAAATTGCCTGTCAGGCCTTTTCCACCTGCAGGAAATCCAGTTCGACGGGCGTCTCGCGCCCGAAGAACGACACCATCACCCGTACCTTCGTGCGCTCCATATCGATGTCGGCCACGGTGCCACGAAAATCGTTGAACGGGCCGTCGACGATGCGAACACGTTCGTTGAGCTTGAATGACACCTTGACGGTCGGGGCGTCGGCCTCCATGCGCTTGACGATTTGAGCGACCTCTTCAGGGCGCAGCGCGGTCGGCAAATTCCCCATGCCAACAAAACCCGTTACGCCAGGCGTATTGCGGACGACGTACCAGGATTCCTCGGAGAGAGCCATGTTCACGAGAACGTAGCCCGGGAAGATGTGGCGCTCGACTGTCCGCCGTTTGCCGTCGCGGACTTCGATCTCCTCCTGCGTGGGGATGACGACATCGAAGATCTTGTCCTTCATACCCATAGTCTCAATACGCTGCTCCAGATTATGGCGCACCTTGTTTTCATAGCCCGAATAGCAATAAATCACATACCACTCGGCAGTGCCCCCGGCCGGTTCACCGGAGACTCTGCAGCCGCCCCGGCGTCTCCGCGGCGGGCAGATGCCCCGGCCGCGGCAGTCTGCGGCTCGCCCGCGAGTGCCTCGGGTGCCGTCGCCTCAACCGCCACCTCGCTCGGATTGGCCGCGTGGGGTGTCTCGGCGAGCGTACCATCGCTGACCGCCGGTTCTGAGGCGGCTTCGGCAACCGCCGGCTGGCTAACTTCCGCACCCGCCGAAATCTCCGCGAGTTCAGCAGCGCCGTCGGCCTGTTCCACGACCGCGGCCGCTTCCTCAGGCAAGACCGGAGCAGCCTCCGGCTGTTCAGCTTGCGGACTCTTGCTCACCGCGGGAGCCTGCTCGACAGCGAACTCGCCGGTCTCCACGGCATCGCGCGCGGAATCCACCTCGGCAGCAGCAACCTCCGCGGGGAGTTCAGGGTTTTCCTGGAGCGGAGCCTCTTGGGCCCGCTCGTCGGGATCGCGCTCGGCCATCAAATCCTCTTCCTCTTTGGTCACGGATCCGTCCCGCTCCACTAGATACCGAGGAGCAGGTTCAAAATATTGTTCGCACCCCAGTCCACGACACTGAGGAACAGTCCAATCACCACCATCACTATGATGACGAGAATCGTCAGCTGCCGCGCCTCGGGCCAGGTTGGCCATGAGACCTTGCGCAACTCTCCGGAGGTCTCATTGACGTAGCGCTGGATGGCATTCGGTTTCTTTGTTCTGTCGGCCAAGACCATACTCCTTGCGTACATAACTTGCTGCCAAGACCTGCCGGCCCCTGCCCCATCCGGCTTGGCTTTCGCTTACGGCCAAAACGCCGCCACTTCACGACGGCGTCGCCTTGCAGGCCAGGAAGGACTCGAACCCTCAACCGCTCGTTTTGGAGACGAGTGCTCTACCAATTGAGCTACTGGCCTATGAGCACATCCGATCGACAACGCAGACTGTCAGAATCGCGCTGGACACCTCACGCTGTGCTCTTCCCCGGAGCCGGTTGGCTCACTTGGTCTCTCGATGAATCCTGTGCTGCCGGCAACGCGGGCAGTACTTCTTCAGTTCGAGCCGGTTCGGATCGTTGCGACAATTCTTTTCCGTCGTATAGGTCCGCTCCTTGCATTCGCTGCATTGCAGCGTGACCACCGGTCGGACGTCTTTTCTCTTGGAAGCCATGTCTCACCTACTCCAGGATCTTGGTGACAACACCCGCGCCGACCGTCAGGCCGCCTTCGCGAATGGCAAACTTCGACCCCTGCTCCAATGCCACCGGCACAATCAACTGCACCGTCAGATTGATGTCGTCCCCCGGCATCACCATCTCCACCCCTTCCGGCAGCGTGATGTCCCCCGTCACGTCCATCGTCCGGATGTAGAACTGCGGCCGATATCCCGTGAAGAAGGCCTTGTGCCGCCCGCCTTCCTCTTTCTTCAGCACGTACACCTGCGCCAGAAACTTCTTGTGCGGCGTGATGCTCCCCGGCTTGGCGATCACCTGCCCGCGTTCCACGTCCGTCCGCTCGATGCCTCGCAGCAGCAACCCCAGGTTGTCTCCCGCGATCCCCTCATCCAGTGACTTGTGGAACATCTCCACACCCGTCACCACCGAACTCGAGTTCTTCTCGTGCAGCCCGATGATCTCCACCGGTTCCCCCACCTTCACCTTCCCACGGTCCACTCGCCCCGTCACCACCGTCCCGCGCCCCTTGATCGAGAACACGTCCTCCACCGACATCATGAACGGCTTGTCCACATCCCGCTTCGGCTCCGGTATGTACTCGTCGATCACCCGCAGCAACTCCCGGATCGACGCATACTCCGGCGCATTCGGGTCCGTCGAGGTGCTGTCCAACGCCTGCTTCGCACTCCCCCGTACGATCGGGGTCGTCTCCCCCGGAAATCCCTGCTTCGTCAGCAGTTCCCGCAGTTCCAACTCCACCAGCTCCAGCAGCTCCGGGTCGTCCATCATGTCCGTCTTGTTCAGGTACACCACGATCGACGGAACTTCCACCTGCCGCGCCAGCAGTACGTGCTCGTGCGTCTGCGGCATCGGCCCGTCCGGCGCCGCCACCACCAGAATCGCCCCGTCCACCTGCGCCGCTCCCGTGATCATGTTCTTGATGTAGTCCCGGTGCCCCGGCATGTCCACGTGCGCATAGTGCCGCTTGTCCGTCTCATACTCCACGTGCGCGATGTTGATCGTGATCCCACGCGCCTTTTCCTCCGGCGCATTATCGATGCTGTCGTACGCCCGGTACTCCGCATTCCCCAGCATCTGACTCACTTTCGTGATCGCCGCCGTCAGCGTCGTCTTCCCGTGATCAATGTGCCCCATCGTCCCCACATTCAGATGCGGCTTCTTCCTCTCATACTTCTGCTTCGCCATTGTCCCGTTCTCCTTTTACACTCGCATCATAGTCAGCAATGGAGCCCATGGTGGGAATTGAACCCACGACCACACCCTTACCAAGGGTGTGCTCTACCGACTGAGCTACATGGGCCGGGGTTGCTGTTCCCGGACAATCCCGGTTGTGGGCGGTGAAGGATTCGAACCTCCGAAGTCTTCTGACAACTGATTTACAGTCAGTCCCCTTTGGCCACTTGGGTAACCGCCCGCACTTCCGCTCGTCGAGCCTGGTCTGCTCGTCGCTTCGTCCCTTGGCGGACGCCGCAAGAGACGAACCGACTAACCGACCAGCACTTGGAGCCGACGACGAGAATCGAACTCGTAACCGCCCGCTTACAAGGCGGGTGCTCTGCCGATTGAGCTACGTCGGCAATTAAGCAGGCGAATTATACCAAACTCAAGGCATGCGTCAATGACATATGCCTCCGGGGCGGGGTTTGAGGCTCACCCTTGACATCATGGAGGCTTCTTCCATTATTAGCACATTCGTTCTCAAATCTCGCAAGGTCCCAGCTGCTTGAACGCATTGACCTCGTTGATCGCGCTGCCAGGCTTTGATGGGCTCTCGGGATAACTTGGCAGCAGCTGGAACGGAGCGCGGAGTGCACACCGGCATCCTGTGGTACGACGACGGTATTCGAACTCCGTTTGAGAGCAGGTTGGAAAAGGCCGTGGACCACTATCGCACAAAATATGGCCGCGGCCTAAATCTCTGCCTGGTGCATCCAGGCATGCTTGGCCGGAGGCGTTCGCGTATCGGGCAGCTAATTGTGCGGGCTTACGCGCCTACACCCGCCGGTCACCTGTGGATCGGTATTGATGATGACGAGGAAAGGACGGTGTCTAGGCGCCGACAGCGACCGCGAATGCCAGCGCCTGGCCCCCGCTATGCGTAATGCTGACGGACCAATCTGAGAGACCAAGCTCCTGTGATCGCAGCAGGGCGGCCCCGAACAGGTTCAACACGGGTGCGTGCTGGTCATCGCCCAGTATTTCGATCTCCTTCCATGCGACCTCACCGATCCCGGTTCCGAGCGCCTTGGCGACGGCCTCCTTGGCCGCAAAACGCCCGGCCAAGTACTCAGCTTGCTGGTGAGCCTGGGAGAGTTCGGAGGGCGTGTAGATGCGATCGAGGTACCGGTCGCCGTGACGCCGCACGGCCTCCTCGATGCGCGAAATCTCTATCAAGTCCACTCCGGATCTTATGCGCATCGTGCGAAAAGAGATCGCGGCATCAAGGCCCGGCGGTCGCGATCACCAACCGCTTCGGATCGATGTACTTGCGCGCGGCCTCCAGAACGGCCGGCCGACGCACACCCTGCACGAGGCTGGCATAGCGCTGGTAGTAGTCGAGACCCAAGCCATAGCGCTCGATGCTCAGGAGAGCGCCGGCAACGCCGGCATTGGATTCGAGGGAAAGCGGCAACCTGCCCACGAAGTTTGACTGGGCATCGCTTAGTTCGTCGCGGCTTACGCCGCCCCGAACGAACCGCTCCAACTCGGCCACAATGATTTCAATTGCTTTCTTCACGTTGCCCGGGTTGACGCCGGCGCTCACAGACCAGGAGCCGGGACCAAGTCCTGCGTTCAGTTGCGAATAGGCGTAATACGCCAGCCCGGACTGCTCCCGGACGGCCTTGCCGATGCGCCCCATCATGCCAAACTGGCCGAGGATCGAGTTGCCCAGCGCCGCGGCAAGATACTGCGGATCCGTACGCCGCGGGCCGTTCGTGCCGATGATGATATCGGCCTGCGACTTGCCGGCAATTCTATGATGGCGCGCGTTCGTTGCCCTTGGCCGCCGTGGATCTCCAGGGACTGGTGGTAGCGTCTGCCGCGGGTTCTGCCAGTTGCCAAGGACGCGTTGCACGGTCTCCACCGCGCGCCGTGGATCGACAGCCCCGACGATGGCAATCACCATGCCTTTCGGGCCGTAGGTTTGCCGATGAAAGCGAACCAGATCTGCGCGGGCAATTGCCTTGATAGTACTTGGGGTGCCGTCTTCCTCCCGACCGTAAGGATGTCCGCGGTAGAGGATCTTGTCGAAGGTGAGGTCCGCCATATCCGCCGTGTCCTCCGCGCGAATTGCCAGACCGGTGAGGAGATGATGGCGCAGCTTCTCCACTTCGCCATTCGGAAAGGTGGGCTCGCGCACGGCTTCCGACAGGAGACCCAGCAGAATCGGCAGGTCCTCGGAAAGCGCATGTCCGTGGAAGCCCGTGCTTTCCATGCCGGAGTCGAGGCCGAGGCTGGCACCCACTGCTTCCAGTTGGTTGTACAAACCGTCGAAGGAGTGCCTCGACGTACCGCGCATCAGCGCGGCGGCGGTGAAGTCCGCCAGCCCGAGCTTTGCGTCCGGATCCAAAATGCTGCCGGAGCGAAGGTACCCACCTACAGCGATCGCGGGGCTGTTGAAATTGGATCGAGCAAGCACGACGATGCCATTGGGCAGAACCTCGCGATGGATGTCCTGCGGACCCGGAAGCGAGTCGTGCGGGGGGCGTGTACTGCCTGCCTGGCCTTTCAAGCGGCGCCTCCCTTGCCCTGCGGGACATACGTCCCCACGACGCGCGACTGTGGGCGCAAGTACTCCCTCGCCACGCGCCTCACATCCTGGGCCGTGATGCGCGCCATGTTTTCCAGATAGGACTCGAACCAGGCGTAGGTCGCGAACATCTCCGCATACCCAAGCCAGAAAGCCTGATTGGTGATGTTCTCGCTTCCATAAACGAAGTTGGCACGAGCCTGCTTGATTGCGCGTCGGATCTCCGCCGGCGATACGAGCTGCTGTTGGAGCTTCAAGATCTCGGCGTCCAAAGCGTCAAGGGCTTCATCAGGCTTGCGCTTGGGATGCACGGTCAGCGCAATGGAGTACAGATAAGGCTCGACTGTGGGGCTTGATCCCCCTGAGAAACCGACCGCGAATTGCTTGTCTACCAGGGCCCTGTACAAGCGCGAGGTCTTGTTCGATATGCCGCCCCCACCAAACATGTTCAAATTGCTGGGCCCGGTCAGGAGGCTGTCCAAGACCGAGAGGGCGAAGAAATCCGGGTGCGCCGCTTGCGGAAAGCGGTAGGCAGCTTGAATGTAGGCAGTCCGTCCCGGCCCTTCAACCGTCAGGCGAATCTCACCCGTGGAAGCCGGCTCTGGACGGCGAATGCGCGGCGGGATCGGGCCGGCCGGCATCCGGGCAAAGAAACGACGGATGCGAGGCAGCAGGTCGCGAGTCTTGAAATCGCCGGCCACGCTCAATACCGCGTTATTGGGCACGTAGTACGCGCGGTAGTGCCTGTACAGGTCGTCGCGCCGCATGGTCCGCAGATCCGCCATGTCTCCGATAATTTCGTGGTGATATGGATGCACACGGAAGGCTGCATGTTGCACGGCTTCGCCGAGCTGGAACATAGGCTCGTTCTCATTCCCCTCGCGCTCGGACATGACCACCGTGCGCTCCGAGGCGAATTCCTTCGCATCGAACAGGCTGTGCCTCATTCGGTCCGCTTCCAACCGTAGTCCGAGATCGATCTTGTTGGCCGGCAGGGTCTCAAAGTAGGTGGTCCAATCCAGGTAGGTAAAAGCGTTTCGCGTTCCGCCTTCGCGCGCCACGGCTTTATCCATTAACTCGGCGGGGAACCTGGGCGTCCCCTTGAACTGCATGTGCTCCACCAGATGCGAAATGCCGGTGAGCGGGGGCACCTCGTCCCGGGAACCGACGCGATACCAGACCCACAGAGAGATCAAGGGGGTCGTGTGGATTTCCTTCAACAGCACCGACATGCCGTTGGGCAGCGTGGTCTTAGTGTAGTTCTTGGGCATAGCGCCGCATTATACCGCCTCGGATCGTGCAGCCGCATCGCCGCTGCCGAGCGGCGGGGAACAGCCGCGGCCGTTTGCACATGACTGATGGCCGGCTTCCTGTGCCGCGCAGGGGATCAACGACAGATGCGTTCGCCCGTGATCGATAAAGCCTGGGGCGATGCCAGGCATAGCGCAGGCTTGATGGCCTGCTGCATGCCGAGGATGGCCGGATGCAGATCGGTGTCCTGGACCACGATGTCCAACGGGACATCGAGCGCAATCGGGACCGTGGTCTGTACGGGCAGCTGGAGATCAAGCGCAACATTCAATGAGGTGCCGGCCGGCAGAGTGACATTGGCAGGCGCATCGATGTTGAATTGTTCGGACGCGATCTTGACGTGTGCGCCGTCAATCACCGTGTCCTCCGCCAGCGTAATGCGCGTGGTGGTTTGCAGCGGTACCGTCACATTGAGTGGAATCTCCGAGCGGATCGGGACGGTCGTTTTGATGTGGGCGGCATCGATGTGCTCAAAACCGCTGTACACGCCTGCGAGAACGTCCCCGCTGGGCCCGGACGTGCCGGCCGAGCGTAGGTCCTGCCTAAGAGCAAACAGGGAGATGAGCAGGAACGCATTTGCTGCCAGTGACACAAGGCAGGCAATCGTCCAGAACGCGGAAAAGAAGCCGCCGTGCAAAGTTGCATCCCGTTCCTGCCCCGAGCTTTCTGAGTATCCGTACGGGGCCGAAGCTTCTGGACGGGCCTGTGCCAGCCGCGGAAGGTTCACCACTGCTGGCTTCTTGGTTTCCGGCTCCCCCTCCGGCTCCTTGTCAGCAGACAGAATCGTGCGAAAACGATCCGCGGGGTTCCTTCTGCGCTTGTCGTCCGGCAGTCCCATACATCCTCCTTCGGCACCGGAGTCCAATCTTAGCATAGCCCGCTGCAGCGTGCCGTCCCGTATGATTGTGAACAATCACATTAGCCGTGGGCAATGGTTTTGTGTACAATGGGGCACGTGCAATCCTGCAACGATGCATACGAACGACGTGGTACGGCAAGGCGTGGGGCACGCCGCAAGCCCGCCGGCACACAACTACCCGTGATGTCGCGGCGGCGCCAAGTCCATCCCGCCCAATCCCCTTCACGAATCCAGGAGGCAGAGTGCCTGAAAAGTCAACGCATCTGATCGCGGTCGTCGGCGCCGGCCCCGCGGGCCTTTTTGGCGCACGCGAACTCGCGTCGGCGGGGTTCGAGGTCGTATTGTTCAACCGCGATATCAAGCCAGGTGGGCTGGCCGAGTACGGAATCTATCCTGAAAAATACAACATGAAAAAGGGGCTACGCAAGCAGTTTGACAACGTGCTGGGTACTCCCGGTATCACATACTACGGCAATGTGAAGATCGGGGCCGACGGCGACCTTAGCCTGGACGACCTGAGGAAGCTCGGGTTTCAGGCCATTCTTGTCACGGCCGGAGCGCAAGGCACCAAATGGCTTGGTTTGCCGGGTGAGGACTTGCGGGGGGTTTATCACGCCAAGGATGTGGTCTACCACTACAACAAACTCCCCCCTTTCAGTACGCAGAAGTTCCACTTCGGGAAGCGATGCGCGATCATTGGGGCGGGCAACGTCATGGTGGACATTGCACGCTTCCTGATCCGCGATATCAAGGCCGACGAGGTGATATCCGTGGTGCGACGCGGCCCCGCCGAGGTGAACTTCACCAAGGACGAGATGCGGCACATCATTGCCAACCTTGACATCAACGCCTTCGAGGCGGAATTGAGGCGCGTCCTGCCGTCTTTGCAGGCCATCAACGAGACAACGGATGTGGGCCGCCACAAGGTGCTGGATTCGATGGACAAACCGGATCCCAAGTTCGCCGATACACGCTTCCGCTTCGAGTTCCTGACCTCCCCGGTTCAAATGCTCGGCGAGAACGGTGTCATGACCAAAATGGAGGTCGAGGACAATATCCTGGTCCTGAAGGACGGCGTGCCCAGACCGCGAGGCACAGGCCATAAGCGCATGATGGACGTCGATACCGTCATATTCGCCATCGGCGACCGCGTGGATGAATCCTTTGGACTGCCCGTGGCCTCGAACGAATTCGTGAAGAACCCCTCGCCGCGTTTCCCGGTCGACGAGCATTCGTATGAGGCCTACGATCCGGAGAAGAAGTCCGTAATCAGTGACGTATTCGTGGGAGGTTGGTCGCGCAAGGCCAGCGACGGCCTGGTCGGCCTTGCCCGGAAGGATGGGACCAATGCTGCCAAGGCAGTGGCGGAGTACCTGCAGACGCTCCCCATGGCGAAACCGAATCTTACTGCCGTCGCCGACAAGATGAAAAGTGTGCCAGGGCCGATCATCACGAAGGACGAGCTCGAGAAGCTGGAAGCCGTCGAGCAAGCGGAAGCTCAGAAACGGAATCTGCCAGAATTCAAGTTCGCCAGCAACGAAGAGATGCTCCAGGCCGTGGGGTTGGCTGCAGCAACGGCATAGCCAGCAACGCCTGCAACACCCGGCGAGCGCAGATCGGTCCGGCGTGAGTTGCGAGGCCGTGAATAGAACTCGGGCGCTTTTCTATGCCGATCGTTGGGGCTGCCAGGCACGCCGCGGGCCAAGATCGTGATTTCAAAAAAAGAACTTGATCTATGCCCACCCCGTGATGAATGCTGCGGGCACGCTCGGGTTCGCGCCCGATAGGCGGGCAGCGGTGCCTTGGGACGTCTTCGGCGCCTTCGTCACGAATCCGATCTCGCTGCGTCCCCGAACGGCGACACGCAGCCCGGCCCTCATCGAATACCAGGGCGGGTTTCTGCTGCATACCGGCCTGCCAAATCCCGGCCTAGCCGCGGTCGTGCATGAGCAGGGCAAACGCTGGCAAGCCTCCCCACTTCCGGTAATCGTGCACTTGATGGCTGACCGGCCGGAAGAAACACAGGCAATGGTCCGTGAGCTCGAGGGCATTGAGAACGTGGCCGGCTTGGAGCTCGGGTTCGCGCCGCTTCTGGCTGACGAGATCATCCTGATCTGCATTGACATGAGTCGCGGGGAACTTCCGCTGATCGTGAGCCTGCCCGCCGAGCAGGTCCTGCGGGTCGGTCCGCAGGCCATCGAACGGGGGGCCTCGGCAGTCAGCGTCGCGGCGCCGAGGGGTACGCTCCAACGCGATGGGCAGTTCATATCCGGCCGACTGTACGGACCGTCGCTCTTCCCGCTGGCGTTGGATTTGGTCTCACCAAGCGGCGAAGGCCGGCGTTCCGGTGATCGGCGCGGGTGGGGTCGGGTCCATGAGCGAAGTCCATGCCATGCTTGGGGCGGGGGCGCTCGCAGTCCAGATGGATTCGCAGCTCTGGCTGCCAACTAGAATCGAAAACGCCCCGTCGCAATGACGGGGCGTTTTTTGGTCTGGTCTAAGTCCGCTTATACGATGCGGACGGCGGCAGCCTGCAATCCCTTGGGGCCCTTTTCGACGGTGAATTCCACCTTCTGGCCTTCCTGGAGATTGCGAAAACCGTCGCCTTCAATGGCGGAGTAGTGAACAAACACATCCGGCCCACCCTCGCGAGCGAGGAAGCCATAGCCTTTGTCCCCATTGAACCACTTGACCGTACCGACTACACGTTCTGACATTTTTTTGCCTCCTTATGGCAAATTGGATTGAGTGATGCCGTATGTGTTCATCGGTGGTCAAAAAAAGGCGGCCCAGAGCTGGATCGCTTTGAGCCGTCGCCTTCACCTTCAACGAAAACGTACTTGCATCCTGCGAACGGGAACTATAACAGCCAGGGACAATTCAGTCAAGAGGCAACTTGCGGTCTTGGGCGCTCGGCCTCGCGCTCCAGCCACACTGTGACCGGCCCGTCGTTCACGAGTTCAACCTCCATGTGCTCGCCAAATGCGCCGATCTGCGTCGGCACCCCCTGCGCACGGAGCAGATCCACGAAACAGCCCACGAGCGGCTCCGCATCCGCGGGCGGGGCCGCGGCGGTGAAGGAAGGTCGCCGACCTTTTGCCGTCTCGGCATAGAGCGTGAACTGCGACACGACAATCGCCTCTCCCGCGACCTCCAAAACGGACAAGTTCATCTTGCCCTGGTCGTCCTCAAAGATCCGCAGGGTGGCGGCTTTCTCAGCGAGGAAGCGAGCCTGCGCCTCCCCATCGCCGGGTCCGATCCCCAGGAGGATCAGCAGGCCTTTGCCGATGCGGGAAATGGTGTTGCCCTGCACGGTTACGCTTGCGCGGCTGACGCGTTGAAGGAGTGCGCGCATGGTCCAGCTAGGAGGGCATCGATTGGGAGTTCAAGGCCCGCAGATAAATCAGGCCGTACCGGGACGGTTCGTCAGGGCAGTCCGACGGCGTCGCGGACTTCCTTCATGGTCTGGCGGGCGATCTTCTGCGCCCGCGCCGCGCCGTCGTCCAACACTTCCTGGACGGCTACCGGTTTCGAAGCAATCTCGAGGCGCCGGGCGCGGAATGGCTCAAGGTGATGATTGAGATTCTTGGCCAGAAGCTTTTTGCAGTCCACGCAGCCAATGCCAGCCCGCCGACACTCCACGTTGACCATGTCGACATCGGCTTGCGGGGAGAAGGACTTGTGCATGGTGAAGACGTTGCAGATATCCGGGTTGCCGGGATCCGAGCGCTTGATCCGGGCCGGGTCGGTCACCATCTCCAGGACGCGCTTCTCCGTTTCCGCCGGCGTGGCGGCAAGCTCGATGTGATTGTTGAGGCTCTTGCTCATCTTCTCTTTGCCGTCGATGCCAAGGACCTTGGGGACCTCGGTGGTCTTGATCTGGGGCTCGATGAGAACCTGCGTCTTGTAGCGATGATGGAAGGAGCGGACGATCTCGCGGGCAAATTCAATATGGGGCGCCTGATCAATGCCGACCGGGACGATGTTGCTCTTATACAGCACGATGTCTGCGGTCATGAGCACCGGATAGCCGACCAGGCCGTAGTTGACGTTGTCGGGCTGCTGGCGGATCTTGTCCTTGAAGGTGGGCAGCTCGGTCAACTTACCCAAGGGGGTGACCATGGACAGGATCGTGTGCAGCTCGGTCACCTCGGGGACGTGGGACTGCACGAAGACGATGGAATCCTGGGGACGAATGCCGGCGGCGAGCCAATCCAGCGCCATTTCGTAGGTGTTCTGGCGCAGGTTCTCCGTGTCCTCGACAGTTGTCAACGTGTGCAGATCGACGATGCTGTAGACGCAGTCGTACTCATCCTGGAGGGCGACGTAGTTCTTGATGGCGCCCAAGTAGTTGCCGAGATGCTGGCGCCCCGTAGGACGGGCCCCGGAGAAAACACGACCCTTCTTGGTCATTGGTTATCCTTCGACGATGGTGCGCACGAGCCCGAGAATCTCACCCGGTTGGGCGTGCCGGCCGGTCTTGAGTTTCGAGTAGACCAGCTTGTCATTCACCGTGATCTCGAACCGGCCCCCGTCCGACGGAGTCAGCGAGATCCGTTCGATGCTGTCCTCATACTGCTTGAGGAGTTCGGTTGCCAGGCCCACGGCCCGGTCGGTGTAGTGTCAGACCGCACAGTAGACGATTTCGATTTTCAGCATTCGCCCTCGCTGGTCAGGTCGGAGCTTTACCCGCATGCCGCCGTCCGGCCCCCTTGACGAGGGCCAATTTGAGCGAATCCGGGCAAAAGACGTTAGAAAATTATAACATGCGGCGTCCAAGACTATGCACAAAGCAGCCGCCCGCGCTATAATTCGCTGTGCTTTGGTGGTTTCCGATGCAAGGAGCACGAGATGCCCGTCTACACTTATCGATGTGAATCCTGTGGGGTCCAGTTTGAGCGCCACCAGGGGTTCAACGAGCCCACACTCAAGATCTGCCCGGAGTGCCGCAAGAAGGCACTCAGGCGGGTGATATCGCCCGTCCGGATCAGATCTTAAGGGCTCCGGATTCTATTCGACCGATCACCGCCCCTCTTCAGCCAGCAACCTGCCCAGTTCTTCAAAGAAGGAAGGCGCCAAGGACGAGGCGAAAAGCGAGGCGAAGGGCGACGCCAAAGCCGCAAAACCCGCCAAAGAGGCGGCCGCGGCGGACAAGAAGGAAAAGTCCACCTGAAGCAGTTAGCTCACACAGCCAACCGCCAGCCATCCGGCCGGCGGTTTTGCTTTGTTCAGGAAGCCAGCCGCACCTGGTACGCCCAGCCGCGCGGGGGCGATTGCTGGTTGCATCACGCTGCGGTGCAAACGCGTTTTTTGCGGCCCCGAAGCCCGAGGCACGAGCTATTCGATTGTTAAGGTGCCGGCGTGGATGGGCTGGCCGTCGGGCCGCACGGCCCTGGTCTCATGGCAAGGACTGCGCAGTGACGGCTGGACCCTACGCGCACGCTCAGGGCAGGTGCCGCCTTGCATGAAAGCGGGCTTGGCCGACCCCAAGACGTGCGCGCGGTTCAAATGAGGTTCAATTCCCCTCCGGCAAGAAATGTTGAAGACGGCGCATCCGGAGGCGCAAGGCCATGAGAGAGGCGTGAGCACGGTCGGGTATTGATTCCGCGATACGAAGAGGAACAAATGGAGGCCACGGCAAGATGACAGCCGGCGCACAGCACGCGAGTTTCGAGGGCGCGCGCCAACCTCGGTTCCCGCGGGAAGACGACGCTGGGAATGGGTACCGAAGATCCGCTCGGCAACTCTGGGGTAGGCGAGATTTGGAGAAATGAGCCGGACACGAGGGCAATATAGCACACTTGTTCTATTTGTCAATGACCAGGCCGGAAATGGGACTCCATGGAGATGGCGCAGACAGCGGCAGTTTGGGTGGAGCCGAGGGAGGCGCGGCGACATGAAAGAGCAGAGCGCTTGCGGGACTGTCGCTTCTTCGGTCTGGCGGTGATCCGCCAACCTGGCTGTTGGCGGATCGTGTCCTGTCAGGATACATTCTTCATTGGCCCTTTTCGCTCTCTGCGCCGGGCTCCGGCAGCACCAGAGCCGCGCCACGCGATCGGAGCCCAGTAATCTGGAACGCGCGGTCTTGCGCACGGCCTTCACTGCAGGCGCGACTGTTTTCATCGGATGAGACTCCCAAGGAAGTACGGACAGCGTCCACTCCGCAGTCTCATCCCTGAAACGGACATGGTTGTCTTGCAGATAGGCATGGCCGCGGCAGCCACACGGCAAGCCAGACACCGCGTTCTGCCGAGGTCTTTCCCGCGGCCTCGTGGTGCGCGTGCTTGATTCCGGCGCCGGGGCACGTACTACATCAAGCTCGCAGGCGCTCGACCATAGGACCTTCCCAGGGTGGCTTCGCCCTCCCGCGTTCGTTGTTGCACAAGTGCCATACCACCTGTGTGCGCGCCTCGCGACGCGTCGAAACGCGGCTGCAATGCAAGAATTGCGGCACCTCGCCCTCCCGCCTTGCCGTGGGCTCTCAGACTTGCAAACCCTTCTTGCATAAGCGCAAAGGCAAAAACCACAAAACGGATGTAAGATGGAGAAGTAAGAATAGCCGATAGAGTCAAACCCGGCGAAAGCCGGGGACGCAAAGCCGTGGGGGCAAGATCAGGCGAGTGACATGACAGGCAAGCCGCCGAAGTTAATAGATGCGCTTCTTGTGCATTGGCGATGAGCGCACATGCGGCGGGCCAGACACGCTTTCAAGGCTCGTTTCCTTTTCGGCCCGGACCTTAACAATCTCGTTTCGACAACCGCAAACCCGGCGAAAGCCGGCGACGCAAAGCCGTGGGTCTAAAGTCACACCTTAAATAAGAGCGCTTTCGGATGTGATCATGATAGCCAGGCTGCCGAACACGATGTATGGTGTCGTCTTACCTCCTATCCCGCTCGCACCTCTGGCTGGAGGGCGGATGCCATTAGCAGGGAGCAGACCGCTATGGTATCCAAGTCCCTCCGCGGGATCGTTCTCACCGCATTGACCCTAGGCTTCATGAACGTGTTTGCCGGCGCCACGCCGGTATCGGCCGCACCCGGCGAGACTTCAGGCGCGCCTGGCCTGGCAGCAGGCGCGCCGTACGTGCCCGGCCGGGTGGGCCAGACGGTTTGCGTAGCTGAGTTGTTTTGTGCCCAGGTGGTCGCCCAACTCGGCAATCCACCTGGCACGGCTGCCTGGCAGGGCATCACGCAGGCAACGCTTACGTATGCCGGATACGGTTTTGGACCGATCTTTCTTGCCCACGTTGGCACGCCGGAGGGCTGGGCTTTCTATGACGTCAAGGTGGGCGATCGGATTTCCGTGCTATGGACCGACGGCGGTATGAGTGCGTACAGCGTCGTTTCCATCCGTCGCTACAAGCTCATGGGCAACGGCCGCATGCAGGACATCTCCACCGGTCGCACGAAAACCAATCTGCAGGTGTACTCCCTGAATCAGTCCGATCCCAACCTCTCGCTGGAGACCTGCATCCCGAACCCCGAGCCGGCAGAAGGCAGGGGGGATCAGAGCCTGGGTACGAGCACCTGGGGTCGCATGTTCATCCAGGCGGAGGCGGTGTCGAATTGGTGAGCAATGCCGGCAACCGGGGCCTGGGATGTCCATAGCGATACAGGCCTCGTCGTCTTGACCAAGCAGGCGCCCCTCTTGCCCCGCTGAAACGGAGGAACCTGCTGCAAGCACATAAGAAAGTCATCCGCCCTGCTTCCGTGGGGCGGATGTTTCATGTTAGCGTGGCTGCTCGCCTCGAACCTAACGGCTAGAGGCTCAAGTCCTACTGGCACACGTCATTCGATGAACTGTGCACTATACAGCCATGGTCCATTCGGTTGAGCCAGCCTCAGGCACCTGGATAGGCCATTAGCCCAACGGAGAGGGCAATCATCAACTGGCCGGCAAAGTAGCTCCCGAGCACAGCGGCACGCGCCAGGTGAAAGGGGCGGCGGAAGCGGTCAATGGCCAGCATGGCATCTGATGCCATAAACAGCAAGGCACCGATTGCGGCGGAAATCGTGCCGACGGAAGGGCGGGCAACGAAGCGGCTTGCGGCCAGAGCAGCCATCAGGACAATGGCGCCAAGATAAAGGCTGACCGCGCTCCTCAAGGACGGCGACAAGCCCGGCCAGAGATACACGAGGATGATCGCGCCGATTACTGAAAGTGGAAGCGCCATCCATGGAAAGCTGTGTGCCGGACCGGCGGCCAGGAAGGCGAATATATAGCATACGTGGGCAAGCAGAAAACTGATGAGCCCATAGAGAAAGCGATTGCCTGGCAACATGAGCCAGATATCGCCACACAGGGAGAAGAGCAAGCCCAGGGCGATCAGGCGAGCGTACGGCTCGGCAAGCAAGGTCCCTGGCAACAAGGCGGCGGCCAGGATCAAGATAGTGGTGAACGGCTTGAAGACGTAGATCAGCCACGGGCGCGGCGGAACAAGGTAGTGTGCAAGGATGGTCAGAACGGCCGAGAACACGACGGCAAGGCTGACTAGGGCAAGGAGCGATTTCAATTCCATACCACGCCTCGTGTGAGGACCTTGAGCCGCCGAACTGGACGCCCAGATGTCGTGTGGCGACTTATGAGCTCACGGCCTCGTGCCTGGCATTATGCGCCTTCAAATTGAAAGGGGCTGTTGACCTGGCGGATGGAGCCCCAAGTCCAGCCCGGTGCCTGCCCTCCTCCCCTTCCGTTCTCGAGCAGTCCGGCCAGCGGGGCAACTGTAATAGATCTTGGATGCGCCACGCCAACGCGACCTGGACCAGCTCCGTCGTGCAGTAGAGGGTGAAGCCTGCGCCCTCGGCCACCCGCGGCTCCTACAGTGCCTCCGCCGCGAGGATCACGTCGATCGGGTAGTTCCGCACGTAGTAGATGCGGTACTTCCGGCCTTCCTCGAAGCAGGCATACTCTTCAGCGCTCAACACACGGAATTCGCTGGCCGTCCAGCTTGACGAACCAGCCGATGCCAAGCGTCGTGTAGCCGAGATCCCCGTAGGCGGTGCGGTACGCGCGCGTGTGCATCTTGGCGGTGCCCTCCCGCCAGCTGAGCCTGCCGCTCAGGACGTCACGCGTCCGCAGGTAGTAGTTGATGGCCGCCCCGCCGAAGATGATCGTGGCCACCGCCATCGCACCGACGATGGCAATCCGCGTCGTGTTGTCGCCCCGGTCGAAAAGCATCGAGACGCCCACGCCGACGCCGGCCAGCAGGAACAGCAGCATCGCCGCAAAGTAGAAGATCATCGAGATCATGCGCGCCCTGCGTGAGGAGGAGATCTTCTTGCTCTGGCTCTCGGCGATGCGGCCCTGACGGTTCACCGCGAGGTCCGCCTCGCTGAATCCGAAGGCTCCGGCAAGTTGTTGGTTCTGCTCAGGAATGGACATTTGTACCTCCAAAGTCGACGCTACCAATAAAGCGTGCAGACGCCGCTTGCGGGATAACAGCTTGCTGCTAAAACATCGTGTTGTTGTTCGCAGACGTTTCGGGGACTTCTTGCACGACATCCCAGTGTTCAACGATCTTGCCGTTTTCAAGACGGAAGATATCCACGACCGCCAGACCGCGGTCGCCGGGTTTGAGGATCAGGTGACTATGCAGGACCACGTAATTGCCTTCCGCGATGATCCTTTTTGTTTCCATGCGAAAATCCGGATAGGTTTGCGCGAGCCGTTTCATAAACGCAATATAAGATTCGGCACCATCTGCGGCGCCGGGATTGTGCTGCCGATAGTACGGTCCGAGATACCTGGCAGCCGCTTCTTCGGGATTGCGCTGATCAAGGGCGATTTCATGCCACTCGCGCAGGATGCTCTTGTTCGCTTCCAATTCGTCGTCCATAGATCCTCCATGAAGAATCCCATTTATTGGAGCGGGAGATCCAGTCTCGCCCCCGACGTCATACTACAACGCCACACGCCAGGCGCAACGGTCGACTGCAGAGCTGTGACCTCAAGAGCTCTTCGCCTTGGAGATGCCTGCGCACAACGGCAGGCACAGGTGAGCCTCGAACCCAACGGTTGGAGGTTCACTTCCTATTGGCACACAAGTCTGATCATTACGGTGCGCCCGCGCGGGATACGGCGAGCATGGAGGCTGCCGGCACCAGCCTGCGGGACCATCAAGCATTCCGGTTGTCCCCTAGTCGTCTTTTCCACAGAAGTTTGGCCACAGGAAGATCAGGACTCTCCTGCGGCTCCAAAACGTGTCTTCGGGTTGACGAAAAGCAAATAGACAGCCATTGCAGCGCTGGAGACCAGAACCACTAAATATACGACCAGACTGGCAAGATACCGAGGTTTCACGGTCTCGAACAACTGGAAGAACGGCTCGAGCAGTACCGCGTCGTACACCAGGAAGCTCAGCAGCTGTCCGAGTGCGTTATGCCATAGGGGCCGAAGAAGCCCATACAAGAAGTAGGACGCGTTGCCGAGGAAGATGCATCCAAAGAGGACGGATGAATCCGGGTTCACATCCCAGGGCAGGATCCGTAATCCGAGAAGCAGTCCGAGGCCAGCCAGAACCAGGGCCGCCAGGAAGATCGCAAAGGAGACTCTCGCAAGCCGGGGCGCAGCGCGCGAATCAGCGAAGGCCAGCCGCGCGCTCCACAACAATACGACGAGGCTGGCAACCGCCGCGATCAAAGAAACAATGGCAAATGGGAAGGCATTCGGGCGCTGTGCCTGCAATCCAAGTCGAAAGAGATAGATGGAGGAGGCAGCGGCGATCACAAAGACATTAAGAGAGCCGCCGGCGAGCGCAGCGAATTCCCCACTCCATGCGATCCAGAGCGAACTGGCACTGACCGCCGCCAGAATGGAGCCGACAAACAGGTATGAGAGTTGCCCGTCCGGCCAGGGCCAGAGCCTGGTAGCAATGGAAATCTGAAACCCAAAGCCAATAGCCAGTGCAAGCAGGACCAGACCAACGAACGCGATCAGAAAGCGAAAAATCCTCATCTGCACCTATTTCCAGAATTGGCCTCTCACACAACCACCCCTTGCGAGCCTGCACGCCGCCCTCCCCGAGGATGGCAGGTGTCTACGGGTCCTTGTGAGACAGAAACGCATTCGGGCCCGCGGCCCGACTTATGGCGGCGCAACTCCAACCGGGCCGGTTTGCGACGATGCGGCGGTCCATTGGGCGCCCGTGCTCACTGTCAGGTTGCGCGGATAGTTCACTAAACCGCAACGCGCCGGGTCTCATCGTGTGCCATTGAAAGACCGCAGGCGTCCGTGGTGGATCCTTACGCACTGGAGGTTGCCGATGCCTGCGCCGCCGAAGTCGTTGGAGCCCCCGTTCCGAAACGAATGAAAGCAACAAGGAGGATGAAGCCGACCACGAGGTAGGCGCCAAAATACGCCAATCCGCCCGGGCGTGCTACAAAGTCGAATAGCTTCAGATTGAGAAACGCCGCGGCCGTGATCGCGACGATAAGGCCGGAGGAGGCGAATCCGTGATGCAGCTGCGTGGCAAGGTTGCGCTCGGCGAGCAGCACTGTCGCTCCAAGGGCCAGGGATAGATAGAACGCTCCAAATGAGCGCAGCGTGAAGTCACTCATCACCTCGGGGAAGATGCCGCCACTTGTCCCCACCGCACCATTCGGAGCGACCATCCCATAGATGCCGAGGAAGCCAACAAAGATCACGAACGCGATGCCGAAGACCCGCGCGCTTTTCATCGCCGGGCGGCCAAACGCCCCACGCGCAGGCCGGATACGCAGCCAATCCGCAGTGCCAATCACCGCGGCAAGAGCATCAGTTGAAAGCGTTGCCAAATAAACCCATGCGACGGGATGCGCGAGTTCTGAGCTTGGCGCGGAAGGCGATCAGGACCGCAATCTCGATCAGGCCAAAGATCCAGAGATAGATCAGCGAGGTGTACACCAGCCGCCACTCCCAGCGCCGCGCGGTGATCCATGCGAGCCAGGCATTGCCCAAGCACCAGCCGCCGACGGTCATCGCCATGAAGGGGGTGACCTTCCAGGCGAACACAGGCGCCATCTGGTCGGGAAGTACAAAGAGGGCCGCGCCGGTCACGGCGTATAAGAGGGACAATGCATAGGTCAGGATGCGCGATACAAGAGAAAGCATGGTACCTCCATAAAGATGGTTATCTCCGTATGAAACCCCCGATCTATCGGTGCGATGCGCCCGCGAAGGGCTTTCAAGCTCCTGGCTGAGGATCAGGGCCTGCCCCTACCCCTTCGGGGGCCGAGGACTTGAGCCCCCACCCGCCTCCCCCAAATGCCCGGATGAGGCGCACACGGTCGCAGGCCCGCCGGTCATTGTGGGGAGGTGCCTTCAAGACCGAGTATCTAATCTGCAAGCGGTCCAAGACGCTGCAACGGGTTGATATTTCTGCGCCTAGGAAGCTCCTCGCCGAGGACTTGAACCTCGAACCTAGCGGTTAACAGCCGCCCGCTCTGCCAATTGAGCTAGCGAGGAATGCGCGAGGGATTATACGTGCAAGGCAAGACGGCGTCAAGAAAAGCGGCCGCGGTCGACCTAGTACTTGACCTTGCTGAGCATCTCGAGCTTGTCCAGGCTGTGCGTGGCGATGATGCGCCGCACGGTGCCGGTCTCACCGCGCACCACCAGCGAGTCCGTGCGTGCACCGTGGCCGAAGTAGCGCACGCCGTTGAGCAGCTCGCCGTCCGTGATGCCGGTGGCGGCAAAGAAGACCTCTTCGGAGGCGACCAGGTCATCCATCGTCAAGATGCGATCGAAGTCGTAGCCCGCGTCCCGACCGCGCTTGAGCTCGGCCTCATCGCGGGCGTAGAGCTTGCCCTGGATCTCGCCGCCCATGGCGCGCAAGGCGCAGGCAGCCAGCACGCCCTCGGGAGTGCCGCCAATCCCAATCAGGACGTCGACGCCGGAGTCCGGCTGGGCCGTCATGAGGGCTGCGGCGACATCACCGTCAGGGAGGATGCGGATGCGGGCACCCACACTGCGAATCTCAGCGATCATCTCTGTGTGGCGGGGCCGGTCGAGGATGATGGTAGTGAGATCCTCGACGTCTTTTTGCTTGGCTTTGGCGATGGCCTTCAGGTTTTCGGTGATCGACTTCTCGATGTTGATCTTGCCCTTGGCCTCGGGGCCTACGGCCAGCTTGTTCATGTAGACGAACGGGCCGGGGTTGAACATAGCGCCGCGCGGTGCGATCGCCACGGTAGCCAGGGAGTTCGTGCGGCCAAAGGCCAGCGGCCGCGTACCGTCGATGGGATCGACCGCCACGTCCATGGCGGGAGGGGATCCGTTGCCGACGTGCTCGCCGTTATAGAGCATGGGCGCGTTGTCCTTCTCCCCCTCCCCGATGACGATGATGCCGTCCATGCCGACGGTCTGCAGGACGAAGCGCATGGCGCTCACCGCCGCGGCGTCCGCGGCTTCCTTGTCCCCTCGGCCCATGAAGCGGCCTGCGGAAAGTGCGCCCGCCTCGGTTACGCGCACAAGCTCGAGTGCGAGGTTGCGGGTGGGTTCAGCGCGTGACATTGTCCCTCCAGTCATGTGAGCCAGAACCGTACGAAGAAATAGCCGATGACGCCCGCCCAAATCAGCGAGTCGATGCGGTCGAACGCGCCGCCATGTCCCGGCAGGATCGTGCCCGAGTCTTTCAGCCCGGCGAAGCGCTTGAACAGGCTCTCTCCGACGTCGCCGAGAGTTGGGAGCGTGCTCAGCGCGAAGGCCAGCAGGGCTCCCTGCCAGATAGTGACATGGAGCGGGCCAAACCGCGTGTAGGCGAATGCGAAGAAACAGCCGCACAGCGTTCCACCGACCACGCCGGCGAAGTACCCCTCCCATGACTTATGCGGGCTGAGTCGAGGGAGCATCTTATGCTTGCCATACTTGACGCCAATCATGTAGGCGCCGCTGTCGGCGAGCCAGACGACCGGGAACACGAACATGATCCACCAACCGCCGAAGGGCAGCGCACGCAGATCCATCATGTAGGCGGCCACCCAGCCAAGATAGACAATCCCGCCGATGGTGATGGCAAAATCCAGGGCGGCCTGATCGCGACCGCGCTCAAAGTCGATGAGATGCAGCGTCAGGGCCGCCAAGACAACAGCACTCAACACGGCGCCCGCGTCGGCGGGGGCATAGGCGCGTGCCGCCAGTATCACAAAAACGCCGCCCAATGAGAGCGGCAGGGATGGCCTGAACTGTTTGCCGGTGAACATCCGCACGTATTCCCACGTGGCGGTGATCACGAAGGCGCCCAGGTAGATCAAGAAGGGCAGTCCCCCAAAAAAGATCGCCGGCAGGATCAGGACCAGCAGAAGCAGGGCGGTCGCCGTCCGCCTAACCATGGTGTTTGTTGGCTACAACCTCTGAGACGCCTCCATAGCGACGATCGCGCTGCCCGAACGTCTCGAGGACGCGGCGATATTCATCCTTGTCAAAGTCCGGCCAGTACGTCGGCGTGCTGTACAGCTCCGCGTACGCGCCCTGCCAGATAAGGAAGTTGCTGACGCGCAGTTCTCCCGACGTCCGTATGATCAAGTCGGGATCCGGAACGCCCGCCGTATAGAGGTACTGGCTGACCAGTTGGTCGGTGACCTGCTCCGGCTGGATGCCATCCTTCATCATGTGCTGGATGGCCTGCACGATCTCGTCACGGCCGCCGTAGTTGAAGGCCACGTTCAAGATGAGCCGGTCGTTGTCCTTGGTGCGCTCGATGGCGCTCAAGACCTTCTCTTGAAGCTTCGGCGTTAGGCGCTCGAGCCGACCGATGTGCCTGAGCTGCACGCCTTCTTCGTCCAGCTCGGCGAGCTCGCGGTCGATCACGTCCTCGAGGATGTGCAGCAGGCCCCGGACTTCCTCGGGCGGACGTCCCCAATTCTCGGTGGAGAACGCATAGATGGTCAGGTACTTGATGCCGAATTCTACCGAGGCGCGGATGATGCGGCGCAGATTCTCTGTCCCGGCCCGATGCCCGGCAATGCGGGGCAACCCGCGCGACAACGCCCAACGACCGTTGCCATCCATGATCATGGCGACATGACGGGGCAGGCGTTCGATGGGAAGTGCCGGAGATCGATCAGACATTAAACACCAACATTCCTACGGGCAAAACATGGCAGCGGCATAGAGGCGGCCGGTCCGGCAGCGCCTATACCTCCATGATCTCGGATTCCTTCTTCTTCCCGAGTTCGCCGACATCCTCGATGAGCTGGTCGGTCAATTTCTGCAAGTCTTCTTCGCCGCTTTTTAGATCATCCTCGGAGATGAGCTTTTCCTTCTCAAAGTCGCGCATGTCGTTGTGGGAATCCCGGCGGATATTGCGGACGGCGACACGCGCATCCTCCAAACGGGTGTGCACAAGCTTCACGAGGTCCCGGCGGCGCTCCTCCGTGAGGGGCGGCAGGTTGAGGTGAATCACCTTGCCATCGGAATTTGGTGTCAGACCCAGGTCGGAGGCGAGGATGGCCTTTTCGATGTCCTTCAGGACTGTCGCGTCGAAGGGCTTGATCATGATCGAGCGGGGCTCGGGAACGCTGATGCTTGCCAACTGCAGGAGCGGCGTGGGCGAGTCGTAGTAGTTGACCTGCAGTCGTTCAACCAGCGCCGGGTTGGCCCGCCCCGTGCGGATGGCTGCGAGATCGTCCGTGAGGTTCTTGATGGCTCCGAGCATGCGATGCTCGGCGTCTTTCAGAAGGTCTTTGATCACCGAGGCCTCCGAATAGATTTGTCCAAGCAAGGATACACTAAAACGAAAAAATATGCCACAGCGACGAGCAAAATGCCTGCAGAGGTGCCACCGGAACGATGAAGGCCCGGATGAGGACCGGTCGATCGCGCTCTAGCCGGTGATCAGCGTGCCGACTTTCAATCCCTGAAGCGCCTTGAGGAGGGCGCGCTCATCCCACAAGTTCAGGACCAGGATCGGCATGTGGTTTTCCATGCACAGGGAAACGGCGGTACTGTCCATCACCTGGAGCCGGCGGTTCAGCAGATCGATGTAGCTAAGGCGGGCAAATTTCTTCGCGTTGGGGTGCGTGTCGGGATCTGCGTCGTATACGCCGTCGACTTTGGTCGCCTTGATCACGACATTGGCATCGATCTCGGATCCCCGCAGTGCCGCGGCGGTGTCGGTGGAAAAGAAGGGGTTGCCGGTGCCTGCGCCGAATATGACGACGCGGCCCTTCTCGAGGTGCCGGATGGCGCGGCGCCGGATGTACGGTTCGGCGACGGCACGCATCTCAATCGAAGACATGACGCGGGTCGGGACGCCTGCCCGCTCCAAAGCATCCATCAACACCATGGAATTCATGACCGTGCCGAGCATCCCCATGTAGTCTGCGGTGGAACGGTCCATGCCGCGCTTGAGGCCCTGCTTTCCGCGCCAGAGGTTGCCTGCGCCAAGCACCACGGCCACCTGGACCCCCATGTCGTACACCTTCTTCACACGAATGGCGATCAACTCGGCCTGCTCGACGTCAATGCCGTATCCCGACTTGCCGCCGAGGGCCTCTCCACTCAGTTTGAGCAGGATCCGTTTGTACTTGAGCTTTGGCATGCTGCCTCCTTCACTGCCACTCTGCGGGCGGTGTGCAAACAACGCTACCTAAGAAGAGAGCCAACCACCGGGTTGGCTCTTGGCATCAGGCCGATGCTGTATCCTCGCCCAATTCCCAGCGCTGAAATCGGCGGACAACGAGATTCTCGCCGATCGCAGCAACGTTCTGCATGATGAGCTGGTCGACGGTCATGCTATCGTCGCGGATGTAGGTCTGCCGAACAAGGCAGACTTCCTCCCTGTACTTTTCCAGATAGCCTTCGACGATCTTGTCCACGACCGCGCCGCTCTTACCTTCGTCCTTGGCGCGCGCACGGGCCCGCTCTGTCTCACGCTCCAAATCCGCGGCCGGGATATCCTCGGCCTTGATGTACTTGGGAGAACTGGCCGCAATCTGCAGAGCGAGCTCGTGGGCCAGCTTGCGGAATTGCTCGGAGCGCGCCACGAAGTCCGTCTCGCAATTGACTTCCACCATCACGCCGACCCGGCCGCCGCCGTGGGTGTAGAGCTCGATCACGCCGGCCGAAGCCTCGCGATCGGCCCGGTTGGCGGCGGTCAGCATGCCCTTCTCGCGCAGCCACTCGACAGCCTTCTGAGAGTCGCCGTCGGATTCTTGCAATGCCTTGCGGCAATCCAACACGCCCGCGTTGGTTTCCGCGCGCAGCGCTTTGATCATGTCAGCAGTTATTTTCATCTTCTGGTCCTGAATCAAGAGGCCGCCGGTTCCTGGCCATCATCGGCCGGGGCGTCCGTGGCAGCCGCATCAGCGGGTTTTTCCTCGCTCGCCGGCATTTCAGCAGCCGCTTCTGCGGCCGCAGGTACTTCAACGACCGCCTGGGCGGTTTCGATTGGAGCCTCGTCGACGGGCTCATGAGTGGCCGGGGCGGGCTCACGCGAGGCGCTCAATTTGGCGAGGGTGGCCTCGCCTAGCAAAGCCCCCTCTTCAGGCTCCTCGTCGGTATCGACCGGCTTGACGGGCTGATGCGCTCGAGCGGACTCCGCACTGACGTCGGTCTCAGCCGCACCGAGCTCGGTCTCGTCTTCTTCCTTGCGCATGGCCTTGCCCTCAAGGACGGCGTCGGCCATCTTGGCAACCAGGAGTTTGATGGCGCGGATCGCATCGTCATTGGACGGGATCACGTAGTCAATGCCGCGCGGATCACAGTTGGTATCCACCATGGCCACAACCGGTATCTTGAGGACATTGGCTTCGTGCACGGCCGCGTCCTCGCGGTCCACATCCACGATGAAGAGCAGGTTCGGGACCTTCTTCATCTGCCGCACGCCGGAGAGACGGATAACCAGGCGGTCGATCTCCCGTTGGATGAGCAGTCCCTCTTTCTTGGTCAGGTGGCTGATTTCCCCGGTGTCGCGCAACTGCTCCAGGCGTTCCAGCTCCTGGATGCGGGCGTACATGGTCGACCAGTTGGTCAACATACCACCCAGCCAGCGTTCGGTCACGTAAGGCATGCCCGCACGGGTAGCCTCATCGCGGATGGTTTCCTGCGCCTGACGCTTGGTGCCCACAAACAGAACGTTGCCGCCGCCGGCGACCACGTCACGCACCAGAGCGTAGGCAATGTTCAACAGCCTCACGGTCTGTTGCAAATCAATGATGTGAATGCCGTTGCGCTCGGTGAAGATATAGGGCTTCATCCGAGGATTCCACTTGTTGGTGCGGTGCCCAAAGTGCACACCGCTCTCAAGCAGGGCCTTCATAGAGATACCGGCCATTGCGGCTCCTTTGTTGTTCCCGTGCTCCGCCACGCAGGCAAGCCTGGCGCGTCACGGGTGAGGGTTTAGCGGGGGTCGGGTCTGCTGCGAGACGCTCACCCGCTCAGGGATGCTTGAAGCCCATCCCAGGCTAGATGTGCCTCCTTGGCTCACATACTTCCGGAGGCGGCGAGATTATACCATGCAGTCGGGGATCAACTGAGGCGGGAGCGGACCGCCTTCACATTACGGCGCTCTGCCCGTAGAGCTGCTGTTTGATGTTGATGACGCGCTTGCGGAGCTCGGCCTTGATCTCGATCTGATTCTCGATCTTGTCGATGGCGTACATCACGGTGGTGTGGTCACGGCCACCCAGCACTTCCCCAATCTGGGGCAGTGAGGCATCCGTTTCCTTGCGCATCAAGTACATGGCGACCTGACGAGGTTCTGCGATCTTATGGGAGCGATCGCGGCCTAGAATGGCCTCGATAGTCGTCTTCCACTCGCGAGCCACCAATTCAATGATCTTCTCGGGAAGCACGGTCTGGCGCTGCGGCAGCAGATCTGCGAGTGCCGACTCCACAAGCTCGGGAGTCAGCGGCTGCCCGCTTAAGTCTGCGAAAGCCAGTATGCGGTTCAGGGCGCCTTCCAACTCGCGTATGTTTGACTGAACACGGCGTGCGACGGTCTCGAGGATGTCATCGGGAATCAAGCGGTTGGCCCGTTCAGCCTTGGCACGCAAGATGGCAAGCCGGGTCTCGAGGTCAGGCGGTTGGATATCGGCGGCGAGTCCCCATTCGAACCGCGAGCGCATTCGCTCTTCCAGCGTGACGAGCGCCCTGGGCGGCCGATCCGAGGACACGATGATCTGCTTGTCCTGACCGTGCAGGGTATTGAAAGTGTGGAAGAACTCCTCCTGCGTGCTCTCCTTGCCCGCGATGAACTGGATATCGTCGACGAGCAGCACGTCGGCGGAGCGATACTTATCCCGAAACGCCTGCGTCGTATGCGTGCGTATGGCGTTGATGATTTCGTTCGTGAACTCTTCGGATGAAACGTACAGCACATTGAGGCCGCGCGCGTAGCAGGAACTGCCAATGGCGTGAAGCAGGTGAGTCTTTCCGAGCCCGACCCCGCCGTAGAGGAAGAGGGGGTTGTAGGCTTTGGCAGGTTTTTCGGCGACGGCCTGACAGGCGGCGTGTGCGAGGCGATTGCCCGATCCCACCACGAAACTTTCGAAGCTATAACGCGGATTCAGCGAGACGTGATGCCCGCGAATGCGCGGCACGGCGTCCATGCTTTCGGCAGGGAACTCGGCATTGGCCGTGCCCGCGTCCTCGGCCTGCGTAACCACAAAATTGACGGCCACGTTGGATTTAAGAATTCCGACGAGCAGGCGGCTGACCGTGCTGGCCAGGCGGCTCTCGAGCCAGTCGCGGGCGTAGGCATTCGGCGTTCCAACGGTAAGTGCACCGTTGTCCAGCGAGAGAGCACGTGTGTCACCCACCCAGGTATCAAAGGACGCCTTGGGCATCTCCGTCTGGAGTTCCGAAAGGACTGCCTGCCAAGCCTGGTCGATGTTCATTGTCATCTTCCCCGCCTCAAACGCATTGGTGGTCCACCTTCCGCACGAAAATAAGCCCCTTCGTTGGACTCCGCGACGCAACTTCGCGGCAACGCCAAGGCTCGCGCGCGGACGAGACTTCCAGTCCTGCGGGCGATGCCAGTGAAGAGTGCGAAGTTCATATTTCGATTGTGTGGCGTGCTCACTCGGGATTCGGAGAGAGGGCAAAAGTCCCGTCCCTGTCTCTAGATGCCGAAGTGATTGTAGCAGACAAGATGCCAAGGCCTGCTACTTTTGGCTTACGACAAGCTAAAAACATCCTCTTTTTTAAGGTGTTGCCACGTTAACGAATGCTGCACCAAAGCATGGCTTCGCCGCTGCTTTGTAGAACATCTGTCCCCGCCAGAAGTAGCGGCTGCGTGCCCGCGCGCGGCACCTGTGGGGATTTCGATGGCGGCGGCGAGCGCCCCGCCTAATGCTGTGTTAACAAATCCGAACGCGAATGCCGCCCGTGATAGCGGCATCCAGACGCATAGAATTGCGCGTGAACGTTAAAGAATGTGGATTGGCAACCGACTAGCGCCGGACACTGCGTGGAACCCATGCCAAAACGGTCGTGCCCTCACCCGCCCCGGACGTGATATCCACATCACCGCCGACTGCATGGGCACGGCTCTGCATGTTCGAAAGACCATGACCGATCGTTGTGCTCATTTTCTCGACCGCAAAACCTCGACCGTCATCGTGCACTTCCAGAATTGCGCGTTCATCCGTCATCCAGACGTTAACCTGCACATGTTTGGCGCCGGCGTGCTTGGCGGCATTCCCAAGCGCCTCCTGACAAATATGGAAAAGCACCAGTGCATTGACCTGCGGAATCTGATCGAGACCGGTTTCCGGGCCCTTCATCGAGATCTCGGAGAATGTGTTGGCACGATATTCCGTTGCCAGCCGGCCCAAACCCTTCATCAGACCGTCGTCCCCCATTTGGCGCGGCCGGAGGTCCAGGATATACGCACGAATATCGCGAATGGCCTGGTTCAGGCCGCCGATGGCATCCTTGATGCGGGCCCGCGCCAGGGCCGGGTCTTCTTCGATCGAGTGCATGGCGTTTTCCAGGGCCAGGCCTACACCGTAGACGGATTGGATAATGCCGTCGTGCAAGTCCATCCCGATGCGCTCACGCTCCACGAGGACGGCCAGGCGCTGCGCGTTCTCGTGCAGGCGGGCGTTTTCCAAAGCGAGCCCGGCCCAATTCCCGACCGCGCCCAGCAGCTTCAGTCCACGCTCCTCAAGCGGCTCCGTGCTCTTGGTTGCGACGCTCAGGACGCCGAGGACGCCCTCGCCGCTTTTCAGCGGCAAGTAGGCAATCTGGCGAAACCCGGCTTCAAGGACCGCGGGATCGAAGGCCGCCGAGTTGGTGCGCAGGTCGGCGCTGACGTGGGCCTCGCCGGAACTGGCGACCTGCCCAACGATGCCCTCCCCCATCCGGAATTGACTGCGGTTCCAGAAAGCCTCCGCCGCTTCGCCGCGGTGCAGTACCATCCGCAACGTCTCGCCATCGTCCTCCAGAAGGAAGATGGCCCCGGCTTCGACCTTCATGTAGTGCATCAGTACGGCCAGCGTCTTGTTCAGGATCTCAGCTATTTCCAACGAGGACGTCAGGACGGATGCAATGTCATTCAGTAAAGCGAGGTCTTCGCTTCGCCGCGTCAGAGCCGCGTCGCGTACCCGTACTTCCTCCAGGATGCGCGCATTTTGGATAGCGGCCGCGGCGTACCCAGCCAGCATCTGGATGATTCGCTCGTCATCAGCAGTAAATTCAAGCTCGCCGAGCTTGTCCGTGAGATAGATCTGGCCAAGCTGCTTTTCTCCGGTCCGGATTGGGACCCCGAGAAATGACGTCATGTGGGGATGATTCTTGGGAAATCCGGCAGATCGCGGATCGTCGCGGATCACCGGGACGCGCACGGGCTCTCTGGCATTCATCAGGGCCCCAATTAATCCCCGCCCAATCGGTTCGTGGGCGATGCGCTGGATCTCGTCATCGGGCATGCCGACGGTAACGAACTTCTTGAGGCCCCCATCCTCGTCCAGGACCCCCAACGCACCGTAGCGGGCCTCGGCCTGCTCGACGGCCGTAGCAACAATACGCTCCAGGAGCTGCTCAAGGGAGACCTCGCGGACGAGTTCCAGGCTGGCCTGATGAAGGGCGATTAGGCGTTCCTGGAGCTGTTCGCGAGTCAAAAGCATGTTTGTGAGACCTCAGTTTGGATTATAGCTTACAAAAGCTGATAGCTTTTGGCAGGCAGGGCCGCTACAATCTAGGGCTGCGTCCATGAGCACATCAGTACCTAATTCGCGCTTGCCAGGTTTTCAGCGCCAAACGGTGGAACAGCGCCGCGCACGCCTGTCTGACCGGGCAGGTGCGGCATATTTCACCGCCGTCCCGGCAGCGGACGGCCTCAGCGTAGAAGACGCCGATCACATGATCGAGAACGTGATCGATGTCTTTGCATTGCCATTGGGCATCGCGCTCAACTTCGTTGTAAATGGAAGAGACGTCCTCGTTCCTATGGCCATCGAGGAGCCTTCCGTGGTGGCGGGGGCAAGCTACATGGCAAAACTGGCGCTCGCCAGGGGCGGATTCCAGGCAACGACTTCGAGCCCTGAAATGATAGGGCAAATCCAGATCCTCGGACTCGATGATGTTCAGAAGCGTCGCCAGGCCCTGCTCCAAAGCCGGGATGAACTGATCGCAGAGGCCGACCTCGTGGATCCCGTCCTGAAGCGACTTGGGGGCGGCGCAAGAGATCTGCAGGTGCGGGTGATCGAAAGCTCTCCGATTGGACCGTTCCTGGTCGTTCACCTTATCTATGACGTGCGGGATGCGATGGGCGCCAATGCCGTGAATACGGCCTGCGAGCGGCTCGCCCCGCGGATTGAAGCAATCACCGGCGGCAAGGTCCATCTGCGCATCCTTTCCAATCTAGCCGATCGGCGCCTCGCCAAGGCCAGCTGCAGCATACCGATCAGCCTACTGGCGTTTGACAAGTTTTCGGGCGAGTCGGTACGGGATGGCATCATCGAGGCCTGGGCATTTGCGGTCGCCGACCCCTACCGCGCCGCGACGCACAACAAGGGAATCATGAACGGGGTGGACGCCGTGGTGATCGCCACCGGCAACGATTGGCGAGCGATAGAGGCAGGTGCGCATGCGTTCGCGGCCCGCTCAGGCAGCTACACGTCTCTCTCGACGTGGGGCAAGGATGCTGCCGGCAACCTGGTCGGGTCTCTGGAGATGCCTATGGCGGTGGGCATAGTGGGCGGTGCCACCAAGGTGCATCCCACGGCACAAGCCTGCTTGAAGCTGATGGGCGTGAATTCTGCTGCCGAGTTGGCCCAGGTGATCGTTTCGGTTGGACTGGCGCAGAACATGGCCGCGCTGCGAGCGCTCGCGACCGAGGGCATTCAGCGCGGTCACATGACTTTGCATGCCCGTCAGGTTGCGGTCTCCGCGGGCGCGATGGGGGATTTGATCGACAAGGTGGCGGCGCAGATGGTAGCGGAGAAGGTTGTAAGAATTGACCGCGCCGAAGAGATTCTGAAAGCAGCCCAGCGCGCGGGCAAGGGCTCGCAGGGATGACACCGACTGGCTCCAGGCGGAACGAGGCAGGCCTGCGCGGTTTCGCCACGTTGGCCCAGCGAGCCGGGCCCATGGAGACTTGGACTTCGGCTGCTGCGCGTGCTGTTGACCGGCATAGTCCGGGCCAGCGGTTATTAACGAAGGAAGAATAATGGAAGCTCAGAGTTCTCCACACGGTCAGGTACTCTTGAGACCCGACAGGGCTGTGGGCATTGTCGGCTATGGTGCCTACGTACCTCGCTACCGGCTGGCCGCCAAAGAGGTCGCCCGGGTCTGGACAGGCGGCCGAGGCGGACTGCCCATCAGGGAAAAGGCCGTTCCCGGGCTCGACGAGGACGTGGCCACGATGTCGATCGAGGCGGCCCGCAATGCCATGGCCCGCGCCCGCATCGATCCGCACGACCTGCGCGCCGTGTGGGTCGGATCTGAGTTCGCACCCGTATGCCGTGAAGCCGACATCCACGCTGGTGGCCGAGGCGATCGGTGCGGTTCCCAGCACCCAGGCCGCCGACTGGGAGTTCGCCTGCAAGGCCGGTACCGAGGCACTCGTTGCCGCGATGGCCCTGGTGGGATCCGGCATGGGTCGCTACGCCATGGCGATCGGAATGGACACCGCCCAGGGGAAGCCCGGCGACGCGCTGGAATATACGGCCGGTGCCGGCGGCGCGGCCTACATCGTGGGGCCCGCGGACGAATCATTGGCCATCATCCATGCTTCCTATTCGTATGTCACCGACACGCCGGATTTCTGGCGCCGCCCGGAAGCCAAGTACCCCGAGCACGGCATGCGCTTCACCGGTGAGCCGGCCTACTTCAAGCACAGCACCGAAGCTGCCACCCGCCTGATGGAGGCATGCGGAACCACGGCCAAGGACTACAAGTGGGCCGTGTTCCATCAGCCCAACACCAAATTTCCGCAGAGGGTGGCCTCACAACTTGGGTTCACCAAGAGCCAGATCGAGCCCGGCTTGCTTGTTCCGGTGATTGGCAACACGTATGCCGGCGCGGCGCTGATCGGACTGACTTCGACGCTGGACCTTGCGGAGCCAGGCGACCGGATCTTGCTCGTGTCCTTCGGATCGGGCGCCGGTTCCGATGCGTTCGACATATCTGTGACCGAGGCGCTCCCCGAACGGCAGGGCCTGGCATCGAAGACTCTTGACTACGTTGCGCGGCGCACAGAAATCGACTATGCGATGTACGTGAGGTTCCGCGGCAAGCTGGCCATGAAGTAGGCTCGGTCACGCGGCAAGCCCGGCGGTTTTGAGTTTGGCTCTCCGCCGCACAAAGGCAGGCCGGCGAGCGCATCCTTCTGGAACACCAAAATGGCAGACGTAATCATTGCGGGTGTCGGTCAGACACCGGTCGGCGAACACTGGGAGATCAGCCTGCGGGATCTGGCTCTGGCCGCGATCGAGGCAGCGGTAAGGGACTCGAACGGTTTGCGGCCGCAGGCGCTATTCGTGGGAAACATGCTGGCGCCCAGTCTCTCCAACCAAGCCCATGTCGGCACCCTGTTGGCTGATTACGCGAGCCTTGGCGGGATCGAGGCGGTTACCGTCGAGGCGGCCGGCGCGTCCGGCGGCGCCGCAATTCGCCAAGGGTATTTGGCAGTGGCCAGCGGCATGATCGACGTGGCTCTTGTGGTGGGAGTTGAGAAATTCACCGACCGCATCGGATCCGACGTGGAGGCCGCCCTGTCAACGGAGAGCGACAGCGATTTCGAAGCCGTGCAGGGTTTGACGCCCACCGGGCAGGCGGCATTGTTGATGCGCCGTTATCTCCACGAATACGACGTCCCTCCCAACGGCTTCTCCGGCTTCGCTCTAAACGCCCACGCCAACGGAGCCGGCAACCAAAACGCCATGTTCCGGAAACCGATAACGCTGGACATGTATGCCAAGGCTCCGGCCAGCAGCGACCCCCTCAACCAGTTTGACGTGGCCCCAAACGCGGATGGTGCGGCCGCGCTTCTTCTCACCCGCCGAGACTTCCTTGAGCAGGAGCCCCAGAATGCACCCGTCCGAGTGGCAGGTTCGGCCTCGGCAGTCGACACCCTGGCCGTCCATGATCGAAAGGATGCCCTCAGTTTCGAATGCTGCGGTATCTCGACTGCAAGAGCGTTGGAACGTGCCTCCTTAACGCTTGAGGACATCGATTTCTTCGAATACCACGATTCCTACAGCATATATGCCGCCCTGGCGCTCGAATCCGTGGGATTTGCCGAGCGCGGCATGGGGTGGAAACTTGCGGCTGAGAATGCGATTGGCCTGCATGGCCGCATCCCGACCGCGACGATGGGAGGCTTGAAGGCGCGGGGCTTCCCCGGTGGTGCCACCGGCGTATACCAGGCCGTTGAGGCGGCTCTTCAACTACAGGGGCGCGCCGGTGCCAAATCAAATCCGCGGAGCGAAGCACGCCTTGATCCAGTCCATGGGCGGGCCAGCTTCCACAGTGGTATCCCATGTTCTCGAAAGCCTGCCCCAGGCTTGATTCATCCATGCCTGCACGGGGCGATCCAGCCTACGAAACAGGCAACCGGAGTGCAGCCTTGCAGCATCTGATCTAGACAACGGCCATCCAATAGCGTCACGGGGTGCTGGGCTCTGCCCGGCGCCCTAAGAAGGCCCTCGCATTGCAACATAGATAGGTGACAAGGCTGATAGTTCCTGATAGGTGGGCGGCATAGAATTACGCCCGCGGAAAGGAACGAGAAATGGAAATTGCCAGGCACTGGAGACTCAAGCAGCAGAGATACGGTCTCGTGGGCGAGGTATGCAACCACTGCGACTACAAGATCTTTCCCCCTAGGGATATTTGCCCGAATTGCGGCAAGGAAGCCAGGGATACGTACGCCTTTAGTGGAAAAGGCCAGGTGTATTCGTTCACCACGATCTACGAAGCCCCGACCGGGTACGATGCAAACGCCCCCTACACTGTGGCATTGGTCAAGCTCGAAGAAGGCCCGATGGTTACGGCCCAGTTGACTGATCTCGACCAGAGCACGGCGAAGATCGGTATGCCGGTCGAGATGGTAACGCGCAGGATGCGCAATGACGGTGACGAGCGCGGCGTGATTGTCTACGGGTATAAGTTCAGGCCTGCTGCACTTGGTTAGACTGGTAATCAAAAAGAGCGCCCCCCGGCTCCGGGTGGCGCTCTTTTTGATTCTCGTTTCTTGTGCGTTGCGGGCTCCTGCTTTGGGCAGGATCCACCTTGGCAGCGGCCCGCACCCTGATGGGAAGGCTCGCGCCGAGCACTGGAGCCCCCAGCTAATCAGCCAAGATCCGGTGCATGAGATCTGCTACCGCCTGGTACGCAGGCGCTGAATCTCCGACGTCCACCAAGGGCTTGCCAGCGGCTTCAAATTGCGCCATTTCGTCGTCCTCCGCGATCCTGGCTGCCAACGGGAGTTCCACGGTCTCCGCAAACGACGCCAGCTCGGGAGACAACTCACCGCGAACGCGGTTGATGATCAAGTACGACTTCTCGATCCGGATATCGATTTCCTTGCTAATGTCCAAAATCCGCTGCGCGGCGACCAGACCCCGACGGGTCGGGTCGCTGACGATCAGCAGATGTTGCACGTCGCGTGTTGTGCGGCGACTGAGATGCTCCATGCCGGCCTCGTTGTCGATCACAACGTAGGCATAGTGCCGGCTCATGCCGTCTATGACCTCGCGTAGATTGTGATTGACCGCGCAATAGCAGCCCTGCCCCTCGCCGCGTCCCATGGCGATCAGATCAAAACGCGAACCTTCGGCGAGCGAGGACCGGACGTGGTATTCGAGATAATCCCGCTTGTTGACACCGCCGGGAAGAGCTCCCATCGCGGCGCCACCGTTGGTAAGCGACGTCTGAACCTGTTCCAGCATGTCCTCGCGGACATCGCCGATCGTCCATTCAAGATCCAGTCCAAGAACCATATTCAGGTTGCTGGATGGATCGGCATCAATGGCGAGGATCGAGCCGGTCTGATTCTGCGCCAGGTACTTGATGACCATGGCCGCGACGGTAGTCTTGCCCACGCCCGCCTTTGCCCGCGAGTGCAATCGTGACTGTCATGTAATCAGGCTCCGCGTGCGTCCGGCGCCGGTACCGCAACCTTGATCCTGCCGACGATTTCCTGAGCCGCCGCCCGAAGGGCGGGCACGTGCTCGTAGACGGGCAGGTTCAGTCGATCCGCCTCCTGCACCTTCAGATCGACCGGCAGGTAGCCCAGCAGTTCGAGCCCCGGTGATTCGCTCTTCAAGAAGCCGACTTCCTCTTCGCTCCTGACCTTGTTTCCGACCAGGAAGAGGCGCGTCAGCCCGATATCGTTCGCAAGTTTCTTGATCTGGGCGGCCGTGCCCAGAGAGCGCCGGGTCGGTTCGGCGACAATCAGCATCGCATCCACAAAGTCGACCGTGGCGCGGCCGAGGTGCTCCACCCCGGCATACATGTCGAGCAGCAGAATCTCGTCCTTGCGAAAAAGCAGGTGCGTGAAGAGCGTCTTGAGCAATGCAGATTCCGGACAAATGCAGCCCGAGCCTCCGACATCCACGGCGCCCATTTCCAGCAGTCGGACGCCGCGATGCGCGACGCTGAATCGCTCAGGGATGTCGTCCACTCGAGGGTTAAGCGTGAAGAAACCGCCGACGGTACCGGGTTTTGCACCGGTGCGTTGTTCTATCAGCGCGTCCATCTCCGCAATGGGGTGCAGGCGCGAACGCAGTTCGGGGGGAAAACCCAAGGCGCCAGCCAGGCATGGGGATGGATCCACGTCAACCGCCAGCACCTGCAAGCCCAGATTTGGCGTAGCTTTGTGCCAGCAGCGCCGCAAGAGTTGTCTTGCCGACGCCACCTTTGCCGGTAATCGCGATCTTCATTTCATCATCATACTGCAAAGGGCGCATCGAGTGCACCCGCCATGCATCAGGTTTGTGCCATGATAGCTGTCAGGTCTGAGAGTAGCCAATTCCGCGGGTCGGCAGGCCGCTCCGGAGCCCGGTTCGCCCTTTCCGTACAAAAAAGGGTGCCTAGCTAGACATTCATCCTTAAATCTCGTGACATTACTCACAGCAAACGTGCAGGCAAAGTGAATAGAATGGAACAAAAAGACCACGTCCTTTGATGGTGCCGCTCGCCAACCTTGCTCTCCAGGAGGCTCGCTGATGCAAACCAAACGGTTTGACATGCCCGCGATGTTCGCGGATCACCATGTCGTTGAGGTACGGCGCATTCTGCTCGACTTGCCGGGGGTAACGGATGTCTATGCCAGCAGCGCTTTCCAAGTAGTAGAGGTCACCTACGACGAAACCAAAATAAACGACCTGGAGCTGGCCCTGAAACTGGATGAGGCCGGTTACCTGGGCGAGTGGACGATTCCCATCGAGGTCGGCGCCACCGGGCAACCTACGGGCTCCGAGTCAGCGCCCTTCTTTCGGCACTCAGCCGTGTATGAGACCACGAAGAAAACAGTCTCATTTGTCCAGCGTGTGAAGTATGACGGCCGGCCTTTATGGCATTGCCCGGGCATGGGAACTTATAAGGTAGCTCAGAAGGAGACAGAGGATGCCTAGGAAACGTGAGATTGCAGAGTATTCCAGCGACCCGGCAGCCCAAGAGATGCTGACCCGCGCGGAGGAGATGGGCTGGGAGTCCGCCTTCACCCGCGCCGACAAGATGGTGCCATGCAATATCGGAGCTGCGGGCATGTGCTGCAAGCAGTGCGGCATGGGACCGTGCCGCCTCACCAAATCCGGAGAGGTGGGTGTGTGCGGCGCCACCCTGGACACCATCCAGGCGCGCAACCTGGCGCGGGCGATCGCCGCCGGCGCTGCGGCGCATTCGGATCACGGCCGCGACATGGCATTCCTGCTCAAAGCGGTGGCCAACGCGGAGACCGAAGGCTACAGCATTCGTGACGTCGCCAAACTGCGCATCGTCGCCTCCAAGTACGACATTCCGATCGAGGATCGCTCGCCGGAAGAGATAGCAAACGATCTGGCGGATCTGTATATCTCGCAGTTCGGCCAGCAGAGGGGCGAAGTAGTGGCAATCCGACGGGCTCCTGCGAAGCGGCAGGCGCTATGGCGGGAACACGGCGTGGTTCCACGCGGCGTCGATCGGGAAATTGTTGAGACACTGCACCGCACCCATATCGGCGACGACCAGGACGCCGGGCACATCCTCGAGCATGCCGTGCGCACCGCCGTGTCCGATGGCTGGGGTGGCTCGATGATCGCCACGGATGTGTCCGACATTCTCTTTGGCACACCCGCACCGATCCTCGGGCGCGCCAACCTCGGGGTGATCAAGGAGAACATGGTGAACGTCGTTCTCCACGGTCACGAACCCAGCCTGAGCGAGATGATCGTGGCGGCATCTCAGGACCCCGAGATCATTGCATACGCCAAGGCCGCGGGCGCGGCGGGCGTCAGCCTCTCCGGAATTTGCTGTACCGCGAATGAGACGCTCATGCGCCAGGGCATCCCCGCCGCCGGGAATTTCCTGCACCAGGAACTCGCGATCATGACAGGAGCCGTCGAGGCGATGGTTGTGGACGTGCAGTGCATCATGCAGGCCCTGGTCGGGCTTGCGGAGAATTTCCACACCAAGATCATTACCACCTCACCGAAGGTGAAGATCAAGGGTGCCACCCACATCGAGTTCGATGAACATCACGCTCTGACGGTTGCCCGACAGATCCTCAAGACGGCCATCGACAACTACAAGAACCGGGACGATTCCAAGACCCACATTCCGCACATTCAGGAAGACTTGATCCCCGGTTTCTCGCACGAGTACATTAACTACATGCTAGGCGGCTCCTACCGGGCATCCTTCCGACCGCTCAACGACGCCATCATTGCGGGGCGCATTCGCGGCGTGGCCGCCATCGTGGGCTGCAACAATCCCCGCTCCAGCCAGGACTATCTACACAACAAAGTTACCCGCGAACTGCTGAAGCAGGACGTGCTGGTGGTGCAGACCGGCTGCGGGGCCCTCGCATCGGCCAAGCTCGGCTTGATGCTGGGCGAGGCGGGTCTCGACCAGGTCGGACCGGGACTGCGCGAGGTCTGCGAGACAATTGGGATCCCGCCGGTTCTCCACATGGGTTCGTGCGTCGACAACACCCGCATTCTGACGGTGCTGACACAGATGGTGGAAGAGGGTGGGCTCGGCGACGATATCGACCAAGTTCCCGCGGTTGGACTGGCGCCGGAGTGGATGAGCGAGAAAGCCCTGTCCATTGCCACGTACTGCGTGGCCTCCGGTGCGTACGTCATCTTCGGCGGCTCCTCGCCGGTTGGTGGCATGCCTGATCGAGTGACAAACAGCGACGTGGTGCTCAAGTACATCAGCGAGGGCTGGGAGAAGCTCTACGGAGGCAAGCTGGAGTTCATTGCTGACGTGGACGAAATGATCAGTCGCTCGCTGGAACACATCGACAAGAAACGGGCCGCCCTGGGCTTGCCGGAGTACGATCCGCGCAAGTTCGGTGGTTCCGGTGACGCCAAAATGCTGGAGCTGGAAGCCATGCCGGTGGAGCAACGACGCGAGGCCATGTACGGCGTTGCACGCTAAGTCTGCGCCAGGAGCAGGGCCGAGCGGCTCACCTGAGACGAACTAGCCTACTGAGAATTGGGAGACCATCATGTCACGGTACATTGCCACACGCGCAATTCGGGGTGCCAACGCCCTCGTAGCCGAAGCCGAGATCATGCTGGACCACGCCCTGGCAGAGAAGGGACCGGAAACGTCGGTCTCCTTCCCGAACACGGCATACTACCTGCCCACCATTCTGGGCATGACCGGCAGGGCGGTCGAAAAGATCGGCGATCTCCAGCCCGTGATGGAGCAGGCCCGCGAGATGCTGCATCCCATTCCGGCGGCCAGTCACTGGACGCCGTACCTGGGCGAGACCCTCGACGCAGGCATGGCCACGCTCCTGGCGGCCGAGACAATCGAGGCCGTGCGCTTCATCTATGGGCTGCAGCCGGAACCAGCTCCCGGCCTCAAACTCACCGGCGGCACGGCGTTCACCAGTCCGGAAGCCGAGACAACCGAAAGCGCCGACGGCCATCTGAACGGTCCGATTGACGACATCCAACTGCGGTCGTGGGGGATTCAGCTCGTCGATGGCCGCATGCCAGGTTTCGCCGCCATCGTGGGATGCGCCAAGTCAAATGAAGTGGCGGTCAAGATCGTACGCGAACTGCAGAAACGAAACATCCTGTGCTTCTTGAGCGGCAACGTGAACGGCCGCAGCATCATCGATCAGCTTCGCGAGGAGGGGGTCGAGCTGGGCTACGACACGTACACCGTCCCCTTTGGCACGGACACGATCTCGGCGATCTATGCGCTTGGTTTTGCAACGCGCTCCGCCCTCACGTTTGGCGGCCTCAAGCCGGGCATGTCACGTGAGATTCTCCTGTACAACAAGGAACGCGTGTTTGCGTTCGTACTGGCGTTGGGCGAGGTCGACGATTTGAAGTACGCGGCGGCCGCAGGCGCCATCAACTTCGGATTCCCGGTGATCGCAGATACGATCATCCCGGAAATCCTCCCCACCGGCGTGACAACATACGAACACGTTGTATCCATGCCGTTTGCAGCGATTGACGGCAAGGATGACCTGGAAAAAGCCGAGCGGCTGGTGCAGAAATGCATCGAGGTGCGCGGCGTAAAGGTCAAGGTCTCCAACGTGGACGTGCCCGTGCCTTACGGCTCCGCCTTCGAGGGCGAGGTCGTCAGGAAAGCCGACCTGCGCGTCGAATTCGGCGGCAAGCACTCGCGGGCATTCGAGTTCCTCCAGATGGCCAAGCTCGAAGAGGTCACCGACGGCAAGATCGAGGTCATCGGACCCGATTTCGCCGAGGTTGCACCGCAGGGCTCGATGGACCTTGGCTTTGTAATCAAGGTCGCAGGGCGGCAGATGCAACAAGATTTCGAGCCCGTCCTGGAGCGCCAGATTCACTATTTCGTAAACGGGGCCAGCGGCATTCAGCATGTTGGGCAACGCGATATCGCCTGGATCCGCATTTCGAACGCGGCGGCGGACAAAGGCTTTGGACTCGAATCCTTTGGCAAGATCCTGCATGCCCGCTTCCATGAAGATTTCGGCGCCATCGTCGACAAGGTGCAAGTCACGATCATCACGGATCCGAAGCTGCATGCGGAATGGCTCGAGAAGGCGCGGCTTTCGTACGATTTCCGCAACAAGCGCCTGGCTGACTTGACCGACACCAAAGTCGACGAGTTCTATTCCTGCACCCTATGTCAGTCGTTTGCGCCCAATCATGTGTGCGTGGTTTCGCCCGAGCGCCTCGGCTTGTGCGGCGCCTACAACTGGCTTGACTGCAAAGCCTCCTTCAGCATCAATCCAACGGGACCCAATCAGCCGATCAAGCTGGGCAAGTCGATCGACATGAAGAAGGGCTACTGGGAAGGCACGAACGACTACGCCAAGATCGGATCGCACGGCGTGGTCAATGAAGTCTCCATGTACTCCATCATGGAAAATCCGATGACGGCCTGCGGCTGCTTCGAGTGCATTGTCATGCTCATACCCGAGGCCAATGGTGTGATGGTTGTGAGCCGCGAGGACACTTCCATGACTCCCGCAGGAATGACCTTCTCCACGCTGGCGGGCATCGCCGGCGGCGGGCTGCAGACGCCCGGAGTAATGGGCGTAGGCAAGTTCTACCTGATCAGCCCCAAATTCATTTCAGCCGATGGTGGATTCAAGCGCATCGTCTGGATGTCGTCCGTGCTCAAGGAGACCATGTCCGAGGAGCTGAAGGCGGTCTGCAAGCGCGAGGGGGATCCGGACTTCCTTGACAAGATTGCCGACGAGAGGAACGCCACCTCAGTGGATGAACTGCTGGCATGGCTCGAGGCGCACAACCACCCGGCGATGGCAATGGAGCCGATGTTCTAGTGGCAAGGGCCCCAGCCTCCAGCGATGAGCACGAGTCAGCGGGAAACCACGGCAGCAGATAGCAAGACCACGACGAAGCCGCTCCTCGTCCGCGACCTAATGACCGTTGGCGTGCCGACCTGCAAGCCCGAATCGCTGGTCGGCGAAATTGCGCGCTTCCTGCTGGAGCACGACGTCGAGGCGATGTGTGTTATCGATGCGGAAGGCCAGGCGATCGGCGTCGTGGGCCGCGACGAACTGGCCCGGGCCTACGGACGCGAGAACCTGAAGCTTCTGGCGGCGGAAGACGTGATGACCGAGGGAGTTCCAGAGATTCCCCCTGAGACGCCGCTGGCCGTTGGAGCTCAAATCATGCGAGACCAGGGCTCTCGGATAGCCTATGTCATGCACAATTCCGCCGGGATTACCTATCCGGCAGCCTACATCTCATACGTCCACATTTTGCGCCACCTGGCGTCCAAGGACGACAGCGAGCTGAAGGACTTGAATCCGGCGGCGGCTCGCAAGTCCCCCATCGAGAAATTCATAGCCCGGCGGGATGAGGCCAGAAGGCAAGCGGGCAACCTGTAACGAGAGCTGGCGATCAACACCTGGAATTCGTGTTGCCTGTGGATGGGCCCGATGCGCAGGCAAATCAAAACCGGAGGAAACATGCCAATTGAAATTCCAAAAGACAAGTGGCCCGGCAGCATCAATGTCGTCACTCTTGGAGCCCCGGCCGCTGAAGGGGGCACCCGGACCCGTTCCATAATGATCGGCGGCCAGAAAACGCTGCCGTATATGAACTTCGAGGCGCCAAGTCCCAACCCGCCCGTCCTGGCAGTCGAAATCAAGTCGCACAAGCCGGAAGATTGGTCACCCCTGTTGACTGAGGCCTGGGGCGAGGCGATGAATAATCCAGCGGACTGGGCCAAGAAAGCCGAGGCCGCCGGGGCGGACCTGATCGTCCTGGCTCTGACGCTGGATGACACGCCGGAGAGCGCGGTACAGGCCGTCAAGGCCGTTCTGGGCGCCACGGGCCTGCCCTTGATCGTTTGGGGGCCGGGTCAGGCGGACAAAGACAACGAATTGTTGGTTCCGGTCTCCGAGGCCACTAAAGGCGAGAAGATCGTGCTCGGCATTTGCGAAGACAAGAACTACCGCACGATTGTCGCCACGGCCATGGCAAATGGCCACCTGGTACAGGCCTCCACGCCGATGGACGTCAATCTGTCGAAGCAGTTGAATATCCTGGTGAGCGACATGGGAATGCCCAAGGACCGCATCATCATGGATCCGACGACAGGAGCCTTGGGCTACGGCATGGAGTACGGGTACTCGGTGATGGAGCGCCTGCGTCTGGCCGGCCTACAAGGAGACGCCATGACTCAGCAGCCCATGATCGTTACGCCCGGATTTGAGGCCTGGAAGACCAAGGAAGCCAAGGTGGGCGAGGGAGTTCCCGAGGCATGGGGGGATTGGAAAGCCCGGGCAATCAATTGGGAGACTCTGACGGCCATGGCCCTGGTCGAATCAGGCGCCGACATTCTCGTGCTGCGCCACCCCGAGTCCCTGCGTCGCATCAAGGAGGCAATCGCCGAACTCGTGACCGCGTGACCGCGAGCGGGTCAAACGCGCCGTTCGCGGCCGCCGGTTTACGCCGCCCCAGCCGATTTCGAAATCACGGAGAACCCTATGGCACTTACAGGAATCCAGATCTACAAGCTCCTTCCACAGACGAATTGCAAGGCCTGCAGCTTTCCCACATGCCTGGCCTTTGCCATGAAGCTGGCCGCCAAGCAGGTGCAGCTCTCTGCGTGCCCCTACGTGACGGAGGAATCCAAGAAGCAATTGGCTGAGTCGTCCGCGCCCCCCATTCGACTCATCACCCTCAGCGCGGACGGTCACGACGTCAAGGCGGGGAATGAGGTCTGTCTTTTCCGTCACGAGAAGACCTTCTACAACAAGCCGGGCCTTTTCCTGCGACTCAAGGCCAGCGATCCTGACATTTCAAAGAAAGCAGCTGCGGCCGACGCCTACGTGGTGAATTACGTCGGCATCGACCTAAGTCTTGACGGCTTTGCGGTCGAGGCCGACGGCGACCTGGCTGCGGCCGTCAAGGCCGTCCGCTCTGCCAGCCAACGGCCTTTGATCCTGGTTGGTTCGGACGCGGCAGCCCTGGACGCGGCACTGGTCGTGCTCAAGGGGGAGCACCCACTACTCTACGCCGCCGATGCATCGAACCTCGCAGCCATGGCCGATTTGGCCAAGAAGCATACCGCCGCTTTGACGCTGAAGGCGGACTCATTGGATGGGCTGGCCGATTTGACAAAACAAGCCCAAGCGGCGGGTGTGGAAGACCTCGTTTTGGATTTGGGCGGCAAGAACCTGGGCGAGGCCCTGACGCGCGCGACGCAGGCACGTCGACTGGCGATCAAGGCCAATTTTCGCCCACTGGGGTATCCATCGATCGTTTTCGCCGCCGACGCCGGAGTGGAACGCGAAGCGATCCGGGCAGCGCAGGCGATCACCAAGTACGCGGGCTTCGTGGTACTGGACACGTTCGCGCCAGAGCTCGTCTATCCTCTGCTTGTGCTGCGGGAGAACATCTACACGGATCCGCAGAAGCCGATCCAGGTGCAGCCAGGCGTGTATGAGATCAATGCGCCCAAGCCCGAAAGCCCCGTGCTGGTAACCACCAACTTCAGCATCACGTACTTCTCTGTGGCCAACGAAGTGGAGGGCTCGGGTCTGTCGGCGTGGCTGGTGGTATGCGATGCGGAAGGCATGTCCGTATTGACCGCCTGGGCAGCCGGCAAGTTCGACGCAGAGAGGATCGCAAAATCCATCAAAGGCTTTGAGGTGGGAAGCAAGGTCTCGAAAAAGCGGCTGGTCCTGCCGGGTCACGTCGCCGTCCTCTCCGGAGAACTTGAGGAAGAGTTGCCAGACTGGGAGGTTCGGGTTGGCCCGCGCGAAGCCGTGGACCTGCCGGCCTTCATGAAGCAAGCGTTGAACTAGGAGCAGAGGCAGAGCGTCGCGAGCGGCATGCGAATAGCATGAAGCACAAGGTCACGTTCACCCGGGACGACGGCGCCGCCAGCATCGAGGTAGCAACGAACACGGTGCTAGCCGATGCCGCACGTCTGGCGGGCATCGATCTCGGTCAGCCGTGCGGCGGGCAAGGTCGTTGCGGGCGCTGTGCCGTGCAAGTTACGAGCGGCAGCGTACGGCGCCGAAGCACCCTGCGGCTTTCGCCCGGCGACGTGGAGCAGGGCTACGCGCTGGCGTGCCAGAGCGTGATCGAGGGCGATGCCGCCGTCTACGTACCGCCGCAGGAAAAGATCGAGCGGCGCCTCACCACGGACAGAGTCGTGGCGGACGTCCTGGTGCCGGCCGACTATGACTATGTGCGTCACCAAACCGTGCGGCGACTGCACCTGGAACTCACGCCGCCGAGCATGGATGATCAAACCGATGACTGGGGTCGGCTGCAAACCGCACTGAGACTCCAGCACGGTTTCGAGAATATGAATGCATCCCTGGGCCTGCTGCGGTCGCTCGGAGCGATCCTACGTGAAGGCGATTGGCGGGTGACGGTTGTGGCGGATCTCTCCGGTGCGACCCAATCGGGAGAAGCGGCGCGCACGGTGCGATTGATCGATCTGCAACCGGGCCACATCGATGAGTATTCGCCGCTGTGGGGAGCCGCCATTGATATCGGTACAACAACTGTCACCGTTTGGCTGGTCGACCTGGTGAGTGGACGAGTCAGGGCTCAAGCATCCGAGTACAACGGCCAAATTGCCCGGGGCGAAGATGTCATCTCAAGAATCGTATATTCGGGCAAGGAGGGCGGAGCAGAAGAACTCCGTCACCAGGTGCTCGACACGATCAACGGACTGGTGGTGACGGCCTGTAATCGCCTGAGGGCGCAGTCGCACGACATTGTCAAGGCGAGCGTCGCCGGCAACAGCACAATGATGCACTTGCTTCTGGGCATACCTGCCGCCACGATCCGGTTGTCACCGTTCATTACATCCGTTAACCACCTGCCCCTGATGCAGGCCAAGGAAGTCGGGCTCGAAATCCATCCGGAGGCCAGTGTGGATTGCCTGCCAGGCGTGGCGAGCTACGTGGGCGCGGACATCACAGCGGGCGTGCTCTCATCCGGCCTCGACGATGCCGAGAACGTGACCCTGTTCCTGGACGTGGGGACCAATGGCGAAACCGTGCTTGGCAATCGCGACTGGCTCGTCACGTGTGCCTGTTCGGCCGGCCCGGCCTTTGAAGGCGCCGGCGTGGTGAATGGAATGCGGGCAACGACCGGGGCGATCGAGGAAGTCTGGATTAACACGCATACATACGAACCGACCTACCGCGTGATCGGCGGCGGCAAACCCCGGGGCCTGTGCGGGTCAGGATTGATCTCGCTCTTATCCGAACTATTCCTGACGGGGCTGGTCGACAAGGCCGGCAATGTCAATCTCGCGACGGGCAGTCCCCGCGTGCGGGAAGGCGCGCACGGCGGCGAATACGTGGTTGCCAGAGGCCATGAAACCGAAAACGGTCTGGATATCGTGCTGACCCGCATCGATATCGACAATTTGCTGCGGGCCAAAGCCGCGATCTTCGCAGGTTTCAGCGTCCTCTCCACTGACGTGGGCATTCCGTTGGAGAGCGTCGACAAGGTACTGATCGGAGGTTCGTTCGGCAAGTACATCAATGTAGAGAAAGCGATTCAGATCGGGCTCCTGCCGGATATGGATTGGTCGCGGTTTGAGTTTCTCGGAAACACGGCGGTTAGAGGCGCCTACTACGCACTCCTGGATTGGCGTCGGCGCGAGCGCATCACGGAGATCGCCAAACGCATGACATATGTGGAACTTTCGGCGGACAACAGCTTCTATGAGGCCTTCACATCCGCCCTGTTCCTGCCGCATACCGACATGGCGAGATTCCCGAGCGTGGCGGCGGCACTCGAAGCCGGCATTCGTGCCCGGCAGCCGGAAGAGGCGTGAGGCATGAGGGTTCCATCTTGAAATCAGCTGGTTGAGGCCTGGAGGGCACATGTACATCATCGGCGAGAACATCCACATCATTTCGGAGAAAGTCAAGGAGGCGCTGGTCGCCAGGGATCGTGAGTTCTTCATGGACCTGGCGGTGAAACAGGTGGAGGCAGGCGCCAAGGCGGTTGACATCAACCTGGGACCGCGCAAGAAGGACTGGGAAGAAGTCTTTCCGTGGGTCGTCGAAGCCGTGGAGTCTGTCGTCGACGTACCGCTCTCCATTGATACCACCAACCTGAATGGAATGGAGGCCGCGCTCAAGACGATCAAGAAGAACCAGCCCATCTTGAACTCAACCTCCGCCGAGCCTGAGCGCCTGGAGAAAGTGCCGCTGCTTGCAAAGAAATACAACGCCCGGGTCATCGCGCTGACCATGCGCAGTGAGGGCATACCGGTCGAAGCGGACGCCCGTGTGAACATCGCGGTCGAGACCTTGATTCCACGCATGATGGAAATCGACTTCCCGATGGAGAACCTGATCATCGACCCCTTGGTCTTGACTGTCAGCGGCTGCCAGCAGTACTGCCCGCACCTGATCGAGACCGTGCGCACGCTGCAGTACGCCTGGGACCCGGCGCCCAATATCTCGGTCGGATTGTCGAATGTCTCGAATGCGGTCCCGAACGAACAAAGGCCGCTGATCAACCGCGTGTACTGCGCCATGCTGATGGGCGTCGGTCTGCAGATGATGATCGCCAATCCGTTCGACGAGAAGCAGAATGATGTCATCCGCTGGATAGAGACAAAAGACACTGGCAATCCGCTGGCCCGGGTCTACAATAAGATTGCCGACCGAACGCGGGAAGGGGATCAACCCCACGCCGAAGACTTTGACATGTCTGATCCGGAGCAGGTCGCGATCTGGAAGACCACGCAAATCCTGCTCGACAAGGTCATTTACGCCGACGCGTATCTGGCGAATTGAGGAGGTGTCCCATGTCCTTATTTACCCCTGGTCGTCGCTGGCAGCCGCCGTTTTCTCCGTTTGAGAATAAGCCCCTCGGCGACCGTCTGCTGCAGGGAGTGGAGTACATGGTCAAGGGGCCCCTGTTCGGTTGTCGCATGTGCGGCAACTGCCTACTGCAGGAGACCGCCTTCATCTGCTCCATGGAGTGCCCCAAGGGCTCGCGCAACGGTCCTTGCGGCGGCTCAACCGAGGAGCACTGCTACGTGGACGAGACCCGTCCATGCATCTGGTACCAGATCTACGATCGCGCCTTCCGCATGCATCGCGAGGAGATGCTTCTGGAGGTCCTCCCCCCGCTGGATTGGGACAAGGTGGGCGGCGAAACCTGGGGCGACGTCGTTCGGCAGGTGCGGAAGATCGGAACCGGCAAGGTCATATCCGGCTTGGTAACACGGGATGTGGCGAAGCGGGCGCAGACCTGGGACATGGTCTTTCGGCCGGTTCGCCAGCCGGATTGGTGGCAGGGCGACAACCAGTACCACGCACCCGCGTACCAGGAGCCCGTCTCGGAACTGGAACGGCGTCTGAAGGCGGGCGAATTTGTCGTCACCGCCGAGGTCATGCCACCCATCTCCGCCAAGATCGACAAGATGCTCCGAAACATCGACACCGTCAAGCCGTACGTCGCCGCTGTGAATTTCACTGACAATCCCTCCGCGGCGCCGCGTACATCCTCCTGGGCGTGCTCGGTATTGTCGATCGAACACGGCGCAGAGCCTGTGATGCAGATTGCGGCCCGCGACCGCACACGCGTGGGTTTGCAGTCGGAAGTGATGGGCGCGGCGGACCTGGGCATCCGCAACATCCTCTGCATCTCCGGAGACAGCATGAAGATGGCCCCGGCCCCCCGAGGTCGCATGGACATCATCGACGTGGACTCGGTCCAGATGCTCTGGATGCTGCGCCGCATGCGCGATGAAGGACGCTACCTTGATGGCCGCCAGATCAAGACCCCGCCGAGCTACTTCCTTGGCGCGGCCGCCTCTCCTTTTGCGTCCGAGCCCAAGTTCCAGGCACTGCGCGAGCAGAAAAAGGTCAATGCCGGCGCCCAGTTTTTCCAGACCAATCTCGTTTACGACGTCGCACACATGGAGATCTGGCTCAACGAATTGGCCAAGCGGGGAGTTCCTGGACAAGGTTTACATATTGATCGGAATCACGCCGCTCAAGACACTGAAGATGGCCACCTACATGAATGATTCGGTGCCGGGCGTGGTTATTCCCGATGAGCTGATGCATCGAATGCAGGCCGCGGACCAGGCCGGCAACGCGCAGGAAGAGGGCGTACAGATTGCCCTGGAATTGATCGAAAAGATCAAGAAGTTCGAGGGACAAGGCGTGCACGGCCTGCACATCATGGCAGTGGGATGGGAGGAGATCGTTCCCCGCATCGTCACGGAAGGTGGCGTTCTCCCGCCCGATTTCGTCATGCCCGCGCCGCCCGCGCCGAAAAAGACAGTCACTGCGCCGGCGTAGGCCCTGGGGAGGGAACCACCGCCGGCTCGGAAAGGGACAAGCGATGTTGCCTGATCAGATCAAGAGTTTCCGGGAAATGGTCACGCTCCGCGATGGGACGTACGTTCTGGTGCGACCAATGGTCGCGGAGGATGAAGCCGCCCTCACGGAGTTCTACGGGGCGATCGGCGAGCAGGACCTGCGCTTCTTTCGCGATCCGGTGAAGGAGGCGACAGTAATCCACGATTGGACTGCGCATCTGGACTACAGCCGGGTGCTTCCGCTTTTGGCCCTGGTAAAGGAGCGCGTGGTGGGCAACGCGTCGCTGCACTTCTGCGACGGCCCGAAACGCCACATGGCCGAGATCAGGCTATTTCTCGTCAAGGACTTCCGCCGCCGCGGCCTCGGCACCAAGATGCTTCGCACTTTGATCGACCTGGCGCGAAAACATGGATTGGCAATTCTCACGGCGGAAATTGTGGCAGACGACGCCAACTGCATAAAAGCCTTCGAGGGGCAGGGTTTCAAACCGGCGGCGATGCTGCGCGATGGATACCTCTTCCCGGATGGGGAAGCACATGACCTGGTCATGCTCACGATGCCGCTGCAGGTCAAGACAGACGAATTCTAAACGTGGCTCTCCGCCGCATCGTCAAGGACCGGACGGGGCAGGATGTAAACAAGTGCCATGCCTGCCAGGATTGTGATCTGGCAATCCCCGCGGAGATGGACATCCCATTGGCCAGCCTGATCCAGCTGGTACTGCTTGATGACGAGGAGGCACTTCAGACACGAACCCTGTGGTCGGACGCGGTGCTGGAGGCCTCGCGGGGCGCCTGCAAACGGGGCCTGGACCTGCACGCCGTGATGTTGGTCCTGCGGGACGAGTCAATCCGCAGGATGGGCGGGGATGCGGTTCGATCGAACCGCTAGTCAACCTTCCACCTAGAGAGGGACAATATGAACGTCGATGAATTGCTCGCAAAGGCGAAGAAACCTTCGGCGGATGCGATGAGGCTGCATCCGTTCTACCGGGGCAAGATCGAGACCACCCTCAAGTGCACAGTCCACAGCTTCAATGACTTCGCGATCTGGTACACACCGGGCGTGGCCGCACCCTGCAAGGCCATCCAGGCCGAACCTGAATTGGTTTACGACTACACAAACAAGTGGAACACGGTCCTGGTAGTCAGCGACGGCACCCGCGTGTTGGGCCTGGGCGACATCGGGCCCAAGGCCGGCCTGCCCGTGATGGAGGGCAAGGCCCTGCTGTACAAGTATCTCGGCGGCGTCGATGGTTTTCCGATCATGTTGGATACCAAGGATCCGGATGCCATCATCAACACGGTGCTGTTGATGCAGCCCGGTGCAGGAGGCATCAACCTGGAGGACATCGCCCAGCCCAAATGCTTCTATATTCTCGACACGCTGCGCGAGAAGGCCGATATACCCGTTTGGCATGACGACCAACAGGGCACCGCAACAGTCACCCTGGCGGGCCTGATCAATGCCCTCAAAGTGGTTGGCAAGAAGATGAGCGAGGTGAGAATCACGTTCGTAGGTTCCGGCGCGTCGAATGTGGCCTGCTCACGGCTCATCTTCGGCTGGGGCGCCGATCCTTCCAGGTGCCTGATGGTCGACAGCAAGGGTATTCTCGGCAAGCATCGAAAGGACCTTGAGATGCGCAAGGCCGAGTACAAGGATAAGTGGAAGCTGTGCAACATTACCAACGCGGAGGGCCGCGAAGGCGACATTCCCACGGCCATGAAGGGCGCGGATGTGACGATCGCCCTATCCAAGTCAGGACCCGGGGTTCTGCTGCCGGAGTGGGTCAAGGGTATGGCCAAGGACGGCGTTCTCTTTGCCTGCGCCAATCCAGTACCGGAGATATGGCCCTGGGAGGCCAAGGAAGCGGGCGCGGCCGTCGTTGCCACCGGCCGATCCGATTTCCCCAACCAGGTCAATAATTCGCTTGGATTTCCGGGCATCTTCCGCGGCACACTGGACGTCCGCGCCCGAACCATTACGGACGAAATGTGTTTCGCTGCCGCGCAAGCCTTGGCCGATCACGTCGGCAAGCGCCTGGATGCCGAGCATATCCTCCCAGACATGGATGATTGGGAAGTCTTCCCCGCGAGGCGGCTGCCGTGGCAATGAAGGCCGTTGAACAGGAGCTCGCCCTCAAGCCGACCACGTACGAGGCCGAGTTTGAGACCGCCAAGCAGATCATCAAGCGCTCACGCGACCTGACCCGGATGATGATGGAAGAGCACTTCATCGCTGAACCGCCGGAAGATGACGGCAAGCACGACGTCGATCTCGAAACGATCAAGTCGGCGTATTGATGCCGGAAGGAGACACCATGTATGACCTTGTGATTGTCGGCGGTGGACCGGCCGGCCTGACGGCGGCCATTTACGCGATTCGCAAACGCCTGAATGTCCTTGTGCTGACGAAAGATTTCGGCGGCAAGACGAATTTCCGCCTGGCGCTGCCATGGATTCAGGAGTATCAGGTCGTGCGCGGCCTCGAGGTGGTCAATAAGTTCCGCAGCGAGCTGGAGTACCTCGATTTTGCGCGGCAACTCGACGACGTGAAGGAGATCGGCCGGAAGAACGGGGGCTTCGAGATCAAGACCAAAGGCGGTGCGACCCTTGAGTCGCGCGCAATCATCATTGCCACGGGCGCCAAGCAGGTGCGCCTCGGGGTGCCGGGCGAGAAGGAATTTACGATGAAGGGCTTATGCTATTCGGCGCTCAGCTACGCGCCGCTCTTCATAGACAAGACCGCCATCGTCATTGGCAATGGAGAATTGGCGCTGCGCTCCGGAGGAGAGCTTGCCACCGTTGCCGAGCACGTATTCATGGTTTGCCAGGATGACGGCGCGTTTGAGCAGCCGCTCGGCAAGAAACTCAAAGCGGCCAAGAACGTCACCATATTGCAGGGATGCGACGTCGTGGAGGTCAAGGGGGATGAATACGCACGCACCCTGATTCTGAAAGATTCCTCGGGAAAGAAAACCGAGTACACAGCCGACGCGATGTTCGTTGAAAAGGCGCTGACGCCGAACTCTGCGATGGTGAAGGGCCTGGTGGAACTTGACAAGGACGGCCACGTCATCGTGGATTGCGCCAATCGGACGAACGTTCCGGGCGTGTTCGCTGCCGGCGACGTGACCAACGGCTACGCGGAGCAGGTGCTGGTGGCGGTCGGCGAAGGGAGCTAAAGCCGCACTGAGCGCCTACGAGTATTTGCTGCCCACCCTATAGCCGCGCGGGCTCGCAAAGAAGCCCGATCGTCATGTGCGAAAATCAAAGGAGTCTCCGTCAGTGGAGACTCCTTTGCAATAGTGGTTACGGTGCCGGTGGGCGCCCTACATGCGGATGCGAGCCAGCGCTCGAGCCTGGACAAATGCTGCCGAGAGCGCAATGAGGGCAATGATGCATGAGAACGCGGCCATCCAGTCTGACAGCGCGAGGCGACGCTCCAGAGAGTCAAGCCGCGACTGAGATGACTGCGTGGCGGAGCTCAACTCCATGCGATACAACTCCTGAATTGCCGCCAACGCAACTCCATCGGCATCCACCGTGCTGATGTAGTGATCATCCTGGCCAAGATGGAAGGCCGCGGCAAAGTCCTGTGCAGTGGGCCCAACGTGTCGTACAGACGGGTTCTGGCCCTTGTAGTACCAGCTTCGAATGGGTACCGACATTAGCTGCTGGAGGACGTTATGGCCGTCCACACTGGCAAATCCTGATTTCAAACTCACATCGCTGAGCGTCTCCCAGGAGCCGCTGCCGCCGCTGAGCCGCACGCCGGCAACCTGAACACCCGTCCTATCTATCGACGTGACAATGCGAACGCCGCCGGTTGCCCGGACGGCGAACTCGTTTGCTGCGAGCGACGGAAACGGCAGGCCCATTGAATCAGCAAAAAGAAAGGTACCCGGATGGTTGCTCTGCACTTCTGCCTGGCGCCCTGCAGCGAAGCTATAGTCGCCTGCGGCCGCATTGGCGAATCCCCCGGTGACGGCTGAATACGATCCGGAGGCAGAGTTTCCTCCGCCGCCGCCGATGGCGGCAAGATATCCCTTAGAGTTGTTGTTGAGCCCCCCCAGGACTGCGCTGTACGCGCCCGCCGCCAGGTTGTGGTCGCCTCCGGCCACGACAGCCGCTGTGCTGCCGGCTCCATTTTGTGTGCCACCGCCAACGGACGCGAACGTAAACGTCGCCGTGTTGCCCGATCCTCCGGCCACTGTGGTGTGGATGTCGTCGGCCACGTTGGCGGAGCCGCCGCCCACGACTGCGAACCGGCCGCTCGCGGTGTTTTTGAAGCCTCCGGCCACCGTGGCCTCCTGCGCCGTCGCCGCGTTGTTCGCCCCGCCGCCGACGGCCGCGTGGAAGTTGACAGCGGTGTTGTTCAAGCCGCCGGCCACCGTCGAGCCCTCTCCGGCCAGATTGCCCTGCCCACCGGCCACGGTGCCGTAGTCTCCACCTACGCGGTTCGGGGCGCCACGCTGCCCCCCGCCAGTGACGATGGCACCGCTGACGCCATCCGCAACGCTGTTGCCAGCGTATCCCGAGACAACATTGCAGGATGCCACATCGGAATCGCATCGGCTCCCGATCGCAGTCGGTTCAGCCGGCAACGCAACGCGCGCGCGCCGCGACAAGCGCCAAGCGAAAGCAACGCAACCATGGCTGCCGTCCTCACAACGCTACGACCTCTCTTGTTCATGACCTCCTCCTTGCACCGCATGCTTGGCGCTAGGCATCTTGCCGGCTGGGTCCACGGGAGAGAACTACTGGCGAGCCGGGACACTTGTATACTGCATTATACCGGTGTATGATAGGGGGTGTGCCCGAATGAGTCGGAGCCACGCCCGCGATGAAGCCACGTGAGTTTGAGACGCATCGGCTGATCGCGGGTAGCGTGTGTTTGGATTTTGCGAATACCCTGAACGGCCATGGCCGCGCGGCCGGCCACGAATATCTTCGCGACTTCCGAGATGTCGCCCTGTGGAGCAAGCACGCAGGCCTTGTGACGCCGCACCAGGCTTCTTTGATCCTTGCAAGGATCGATCCGCGGCCGAATACGCAGAGGGTCCTCTTTCGGCGAACCATCCGGCTGCGCGAGTTGATCTTTCGCATCTTTCGTGCGATGGCCACGGGCAGTGCGCCTCGCCCGGAGGACGTCGGCCTCCTGAATGCTGCGTGGCGCGAGGCACAGCAGCATGCCTGCATCGTTCCTTCCGCAGGGGGATTCGCAGTCGGTTGGGATGATGATCCGCTTCTCGAACAAATCCCTCGTTCCCTGGCGGCCTGTGCGGTGGGCCTGCTGACATCCGCGGATGCCAGCAGGATTCGGGTGTGTGCGGGTGAAGCGTGCGATTGGCTCTTCATCGACGGCAGCCGCAATCACCTTCGGCGCTGGTGCTCAATGGACGAGTGTGGGAATCGCGCCAAGATGCGCCGACGCCGAAAGCGTGCCAGGCTGGTGTCCGTCGGCGAACCCGGCCGGAAGACGAAGGCGCCGACCACCATTAGCTAGAGGCGCCCACCAGCCACCATCCGTGGCGGGCACAGCGGAGGTCGAAGTGCGCTGCATATTCACTGTACTGACAGTAGCTTTCATGGCCGTGGCGACCACGTCGTGCGATTTGACGGCCGTGCCCGTCCTCGGCGAAGGGACCTCTGCTACGGCAACCAACGAAGCAGTCGTTGCCCTGGCCGGCACGGCAATGCCTCTAACTTCGGAGGCCATCACACCGTCGAACGCAGGGCGCGTACGCGAGTTGGCCCGCTGGGGGAACGGCGCGATCAATGATGTCAGATGGGCGCCGAGGACCGACGAGATTGCGGTCGCCACCGCGATCGGTATCTACATCCTCGACGCCCAAACGCTACAACAATTGCGCTTCCTGGATGCGGGCGAGGACGTCTCCTGCTTGTCTTTCAACTCCACTGAGAAGCTGATCGTTTCCGGCAGCCAGAGCGGCCTGGTACAACTTTGGCGTGTCTCGGACGGCGCCCTGTTGGGTTCATTGGTCGGCCACAACGACTCGGTGTTAGCCGTGGCGTTCAGTCCGGACAGCCGCAGTGTGCTTTCCGCCGCCTCAGATAAGACGGTGCGCCGGTGGCGCGTAAGCGATGGCACATCTCAAGTTCTCACCTCCGGACTCACCTATGGCGCCGTGTCCGCGGCCTTCAGCCCGGATGGCAAACTGCTGGCATGGGGTTCGAGCGACGGCTCAATCCGTTCATGGCGGGTTTCCGACGGGGCACTCATGCATGTGCTTGTGGGTCATGCGGGAAAGGTCCTGAGTTTGGCGTTCAGCCCCGATGGAAAAACACTGGCCTCGGGCTCCGAAGATGAATCCGTTCGCCTGTGGCGCGTCTCAGATGGATCGCTGCTGCGTGGTCTTCACGCCCACGCCGGTCCCGTTTTGAGCCTCGCGTTCAGCTCCAACAGCCAGACCCTGGCCTCTGGAACGGCGAGCGACGTCGCCACCCTGTGGCGCACCGCAGATGGCACCCTGCTCCGACAAGTCGGCAATTCCATGAACCGGGTCGTCGGCGTAGCCTTCAACGCTGCAGGCGATATCCTCGCCACGGGCTCCCGCGATGGCGCCGTCCGTGTATGGGACACAACCTCTGGCAGCCAGATCACCAGCCAGGATGGTTACTACAGCCCAGTCAACTCCGTTGCCATCGACCCCCATTCCGCACTGGCGGCCTCCGCGTCAGACGATGGGACGGTGCGGCTTTGGAATCTTGCCGATGGCTCGCTGCTAGATACGCTCCGGGGCCATACCGGCGCGGTGTCCAGTGTTGCGTTCAGCCCCGATGGAACTTTGATCGCCTCGGCCTCGGAAGATCGGACTGTGCGCGTGTGGAGCGTGGCGGACCGCCGCCTGGTGCTGACCCTCGAAGGACATTCCGGCCCGGTGCTGAGCGTGGCATTCAGCCCGGATGGCCTACTCCTGGCCTCTGGCTCGGACGACGGTGCGGCCCATCTCTGGACCTTACCAGGTGGTCGATTACTCCGAAGTCTCAATGCCTTTGAAGACTCCGGCTACAAGTCCCCGGTAGACAGTGTGGCTTTCCGCCCGAATGGGCAGACGCTTGCGCTTGGCCTTGGTAACGGAGCCGAGCAATTGTGGCGAGTTGCAGACGGCACTCTGGAGCGCAATCTCGAAGGGCATGCGGGGCGGATTGAGAGTATGTCGTTCAGCGCCGACGGAGAGGTGCTGGCGTCGGCATCGGATGACAACAGGGTGTGGCTACGTAACGCCTCGGATGGCAGCACGCTCGGTGTGCTCGACGGACACAGCAGCTGGGTAGAAAGCGTGTCATTCAGTCCAAACGGGGAGCTACTTGCCTCAGGATCGGGAGACCATACTATCCGGCTTTCGCAAGTCTCTCAAGGAGCATTGCTCGCTTCTTTAGATGCCAGCACCGACGCGGTCCGAAGCGTTGCATTCAATCCAGGTGGGACGACCCTGGTATCAGGCAGCACCGATGGAACCATCCGGACATGGGGCGTCTACCATTGAATATCGTCCACATTCATTGTACAATGTGCATGCAAGAGCGATGACGCGTTGCATGAATGTGTAGGCAACACAGATAAAGGTTCATAGAAAAAAGGAGAATAAGATGGGTATCGCTGACATAGAAGGCATTGGATCCGTATACGCTCGCAAGCTTGCAAAGATTGGCATCCGATCAACGGACGCGCTGCTCAAGCGCGGTGCCACTGTCAAGGACCGCAAGGAAATCGTCAAGGCCTCGGGGATCGGCCACAAGTTGATCCTTGAGTGGGTCAACCTGGCAGATCTGTACCGTGTCAAGGGAGTAGGCAGTGAGTACTCGGACCTCCTCGAAGAGGCCGGCGTAGACACGGTGGTGGAGCTCGCCAAACGCGACCCAGCGAAGCTGTACGCGAAGATGGAGCAGGTCAACATGAAGAAGAACCTGGTCAACAAGATGCCGGGTCGCAAAGTGGTCGCCAAGTGGATTCGCCAGGCGAAGAGGCTGCCGCGCGTGGTCCGCTACTAGGATACAGGGCGCATCGAACAAGTCGCTGCGAGCCGCGGTCCCAGGGGCCGGGGTTCGCAGCGATTTTCTTTTTTTCCGTCCAGGCTACGGCGGGAGGCTCCCCCATTCGCGCAGCTGCCGGCAACGCGCAAAGAACGCCCAACGCAATCCAAGCTCGACATTCATAATATAATTGCCGAAGTATTTATCAAATCCGTCGTCGCGGCCCAGTCGGCCGGCAATCAGCAGACTTTCCCATCTCGATCCAGGAGCTCACATGGCCAATCCCATTCTCGTAGCGCACGGCGAATCCGACCTCTTTCTCTTGCCACAAATGGCAAATCGTCATGGGATGATCGCCGGCGCAACGGGAACAGGCAAAACTGTCAGCCTGCAGGTGATGGCAGAGGGCCTGAGCCGGGCCGGCGTCTCCGTCTTCATGGCTGATGTGAAAGGTGATCTCGCCGGCATCAGCCAGCCGGGCAGCGACTCCAACAAGAAGGTGAAAGAGCGCGCCGAACTCCTCAAGCTCAAGGATTTCGCGTTCCAAGGGTACCCGGTGACCTTCTGGGACATCTTCGGCGAACAGGGCCATCCGGTGCGCGCCACGGTGTCCGAAATGGGGCCGCTCATCCTCTCGCGGCTCTTCGATCTCAACGACACACAGGGCGCTGTCCTGAGCCTGGTATTCAAAATCGCGGATGATAGCGGCATGCTGTTGTTGGATCTCAAGGACCTGCAGGCCATGCTGCAGTATGTTGGCAACAATGCCGCGCAATACCAAACGCAGTACGGAAACATCAGCGCCGCGACGATTGGAGCGATCCAGCGCAGTTTGATCACCATTGAAGAGCAAGGCGGAGACAAGTTCTTTGGCGAGCCGGCTCTCGACCTGAATGACATGATGACGACCGACGCCCAGGGCCGCGGCGTGATCAATATCCTCGCCGCCGACAAACTGATGATGATGCCCAAGACCTACACGGCCTTTCTGCTGTGGCTGCTCTCGGAACTGTTCGAGCGGCTGCCGGAGGTCGGTGATCCGGAGAAGCCAAAGCTGGTCTTCTTTTTCGATGAGGCCCACCTGTTGTTTACAGACGTGCCCAAGGCTCTGCTTGAAAAGATAGAGCAGGTGGTGCGCCTGATCCGTTCGAAGGGTGTGGGCGTGTACTTCAGCACCCAGAATCCGCTGGATGTCCCTCAGACCGTGCTTGGACAACTGGGCAATCGCGTCCAACATGCCCTGCGGGCCTTCACTCCGCTCGATCAAAAAGCGGTCAAGGCGGCGGCCCAAACCTTTCGGACAAACCCAAAATTGGATGTTGCCGAGGTGATCACGCAATTGGGTGTCGGCGAGGCGCTCGTTTCGATGCTGGATGAAAAGGGGATGCCAGGCATCGTTCAGCGGGCATTGATGCTGCCGCCCACGAGCCAAATCGGCCCGATACCGGACGACGTGCGTCAGCAGATCATACGTACTTCGCCGGTGGCCGGCAAATATGAAACTACGCTCGATCGAGAATCGGCTTACGAGAAACTTCAGGTTCGCAACGCAGCTGTACCCGCGCCAGGTGTTACAGAAAGCGCTCCCGGCAAACCCAAGCATACAAAGCCCGAGCCCACGACGTTTGACCGCGTGCTCAAAGCCGCCAACAGCCCCGTTGGCAAGCAGATAGGTCGCGAGCTTCGCGCGCGGGTTAATGGGGGCCCTGCTCGGCACGAAGCGCTAGCACCGTGCCGCGTTGTTTGCCGCAGTCGCGGGCGCAACGCCTCTGCAAACGGCTCGTAGGCTTTGATTGCAGTAGGGCCAGTCGCGAACCCTAAACAAAAATAAAACCTGGAAGGCGCTGCCGCCTTCCAGGCTTCGCGAACGTTGGGCTAATTCGCTGCGTAAACCTAAGGAGTGGGAGTGGCTTGCTGAAAGCGCGCCGCGCCCATGCCCCATGCCCTGTTGCTGTCCGGCTCCGAGGCAATTTCCCGCACCCATGCCGGCGCCCCGAGTCTTCATCCAGTCCGCCTGTTCCTGCGTGATGGCATTACCCGCCACGGCGGCGTCCAACGCACTCGTGCGCGCATCGTTCAGCAGTGTGGGGATCTTGTCCGCTGAAATTCCCTGGGCAACGGCTATCTGGTAGGCAGTCTCACCGGCCGCACGGCGGGATTCGAACTCGTCTGCCGAAATGCCGAGGGCCTTGGCCGTAGCGTCGACCATGTACTCATGAAGCGGTCCTTCCGTGCCATTGGCGGCCTGAAAGCGCATCGGGCCGGTGCCGCGTCCATTGCCTGCCCCCGTACCGGGCGTCGGTGGCTGAGGTGCCTGCGCCATGGCTATGCCCGTGCTGAGCACCGCCAAAGCTGCCACTACCAGTAATGTCACTACAATTGTTTTCTTCATCGCTTGATCTCCTTTGTTTGGTTTCTCCGAAAAAGCAACGGCTGTTTCGGTTTGTCTTCCCAAGGATAGCGGGGCCGTGTAAAGGCTCCATAAAGCAAGCATAAAGTCCTCAAGAAGGATCTGGACGGCATATCCCGGTCAGCATCGAATTGGGTCCCGCGCTGCCATCTCTTGCAGCGCGCATGGGTTCCCAGTAGGGCATACACCGCAAGAAACGGCGACTTTGGTCATGCATTCCTGATTACCTGTGTCCGCTGTGCGCAGGCCGACAGGCAGATAGAATCAGATCAGGAAATCCGGAGGAACGACATGCACAAGATCGCGGTAGTAACGGATAGCACGGCGGGCGTACCCGAGGAGCTGATAGAAAACCTGGGCATCAAGACAGTAGCCTACTATCTTCATCACGGAAAAGACATCCTGCCGCGACCTGCTGACAATCGGGCGCGAAGAATTCCTCCGCTGGCTCCCGGGCGAACGCGTCGCGCCCACCACAGCGGCGCCAGGGCCGGGCGACTACCTCGAGGCATACGAGCAGCTCGTAACCCAGGGAGCACAGGGCATCGTCAGCATCCACATGAGCTCGAAGATCAGTGCCGCCTACGAGTTGGCGAGCACGGCAAAAGCCATGCTGAACGAAACGCACCCGGAGGTGCAAGTCGAGGTGATCGACAGCCGCAACGCGGCACTCTGCCAGGGATGGATGGCGATCCAGGCCGCGCGAGCCGCCCTGACAGGGGCCGACTTGCAGACCATCACCGCGATGGTCCGGAAGTTGGTACCGATTTCACACATGATCCAAACGGCGGACACGCTGAGGTACCTGTACCTCGGCGGCCGCATCGGGAAGGCCGAGAGCCTGCTCGGCAGCATGCTGAACATCAAACCCTTGATCGGGCTGGAGGACGGGGTGATTGTTCCGCTCGGCAGGACACACAGCCGCCGGCAGGCATACGCCGCCATGGCGGACATGGTGGCGGCCGCCATCGGGCAGGGCAAAGCTCGTATCGGCTACTTGCACGCGGGTGCGCTGGGTGAAGCCCAGAAGGTCAAGGAGTTGGTTGAGGCCAAGGTGCAGGTTGTGGAATTGATATTCGGGGAACTGACGCCGGTCCTCGCCGTCCACACCGGCCCGGGCATGGCTGGACTGTGCTACTACCGCGTGGATGACTGAGCATCTGTCCGGGCAGTTCTGCTTGGAGCACGAATGGGCTTCTGCCGGGGCACAATAAGAAAAGGGACGAGAGCGCTTTCGCGCTCTCGTCTTTGATCAATCGACGGTCACCCTGCGCTATTGCTCGGCGGGTGCCGTGCTGGTCGGCAGCGAGGGCAAGGATGACAGGTACGCCCAGACGGCCTTCAGCTCATCATCTGTCATCTGGCCCTTGTACTTCCAAGGCATGAACTCGTCCGGCAGCTGCAGCCCAGATGGCGTGACGCCCGTGCGGAGCGTGCTCATGAACTGCGACTCGGACCAGGCACTGAGCTCACCCCCTGGCGTCAGATTCGGGGCGAGCGGGGAATTCGGATCACCTGGTTTCCCGCCGGCGAGCTGCGCGCCATGACAATCGTGACAGCCATTGATGTTGACCAGATATTCCCCATAGGCAGCCGTTACACCGGGTTCAGGGGCCGCCGGTGGCGGGCTGGCCTGGTCTATCTGCCCAGCGCGCAGCAGGTGACCAAAGACTCCGATACCATACATGACGTTGCCCAGCGGAGTGAAGTGCATGTGCGGTTCCGCAATCTCCCGATCGACTGGCGGCGCCGTGCGGATGTAGGCAATCAGCGCGCCAAGGTCCGCGTCGCTCAGGCTGCGGAAGTCCTGAGACGGCATAAGAAAGACGGACGTGCCATCGGGTTTGACGCCGTGCCTGAGGACCCTGACGAAGTCCTCATCGGTCAGCTGAGCGCCGAGGGCGCCCTTGCCGGTTGTCAGGTTTGGCGTGTCCGCACCGCCCAATGGACCGCCGTCAAAGAAGCCCTGAACTCCGCCCAAGTCGGCTCCGTGGCATTCCTCACACAAGATCGTAGCTAGGTGTTTGCCGCGTTCAATCGAGACCGCATCCACGGGGACATTGACCAATTCCACCTGCACTGCATACTTCTTGGTGAATTCCAGTCGTGATTTTGTGTACATTGCAAGGGCAAACAGCACAACAATGCCCAGCAACGTACCAAGAACGATCCCGATCCACTTCAAGAACTCTCTTCATGTTCATCTCCTCTTTCTAAAATCAGCCGACTATACACCGAATCAAGTTAGAATTCAATAGAGTGACGGAGCAATCGTGAACGACCCCGTTCCAACTCACGGCCTTTGGGCCGACCTGCACGAGCCGGGCCTCTCTTCCGAGCAGGCCGATTTCACAATTATCGGCGTGCCGTACGACGGCGCTGCCTCGGCGCGTCGCGGCGCGCGGCTCGCGCCGCCGCGCATTCGCTTCTGGTCCACGCACACGACTCCCTTCAGCGAGGATCGGACACCTCTAAAGGGCATCCGGATTTGTGATCTTGGAGACATGGAAGTCAACGACCAAGTCCGTGACTTCGATGCAATTCGTCGCAGGGTGGCGGCGCTTGCCAGTACCCCGATCATCCTGGGAGGCGATCATTCGATCACCATACCGGTCTTTCAGGGTCAACTTGACCGATTCAGCGGCAGGAAACTCGGCGTCCTGTGGCTCGACGCGCATCCGGATCTGTGCGACGAGTTTGCCGGCTCCAGGCTCTCGCATGCCTGCGTTCTGCGCAGGGGATTGGATGCCGGCCTTCAACCAGAAAACATATGCATGGTCGGATTGCGTTCGTGGGAGGACCAGGAGATCGGACTGGTCGAGAGCGGCGGCTTGTTTGTTGCCACTGCCGCGGATGTTGCCGGCCGGGGCATGAAGGCGGTCGCCGAGGACGTCCGCGACCGTCTATCGAGCTGCGACGCCATACATGTGTCACTGGACATTGATTGTCTGGATCCCGCCTTCGCACCTGGGACCGGGATTCCGGATGCCGGAGGCCTCACGTCACGTGAAGTCATCACCCTGATACAATCGCTTCAAGACATGCCCCTGTGCGGATTGGACGTCGTGGAGGTTGCCCCGCCCCTGGATCCTTCCGAGGCGACCGTGTTCGCAGCACTGAAATTCATCATGGAATTCATTGCCATGGCCGGAAGACAGAAAGGCCGGAGGTGAACTTTGCCGATCAACGCCGAAAAACTCACCGTGACGCACAACGTGGCTCACACGCGCTTTGAGATCGAGGCCGAGGGATTGTTGGCCATACTGGAATACGTTGTGCGTGACAACAAGATGATCTTCACCCACACCGGCGTGCCTCGACCTCTGGAAGCCCAGGGACTCGCCTCGCGCCTGGCCCGCGCCGGACTGGACTACGCACGCGAGAAGAAATACCAGGTCGTCCCTGCGTGCGAATTCATGGAGGTGTACATCCGCCGCCATCGGGAGTACCAGGATATGGTCAGCAGCTAGGGGGCATGCAGGTCTGCCGCGCTCAGCCTGCCGAACCCTGATTACGTGGTTCGGAGAGGATGGCCCTTACAAGAGCAACGCGCCCGGTACCGGGCGCGTTGGGTTTTGGCGGGGAGGACAGGATTCGAACCTGCGGCTGAGGATTTCGCCCCAGCAACCGCTTAGCAGGCGGTCCCATTCAACCACTCTGGCACCTCCCCTGGCTTAGTCTGTAATCCGCCACCCGTGACCGTCGAGTCGAGCAGCGAGATCACAACTTCAACGCAACAACAAGTTCTTCGATTGGGTGGCGGAGGGAGTGGGATTCGAACCCACGTTGGTGTGACCCAAACATGTTTTCAAGACATGCGCCTTAAGCCGCTCGGCCATCCCTCCAGGCGCGAGGATTTTACCATAGGTCGAAATCCGGTCCCCCCAACATGCGCCTGGCGACCAAGACGGCCCAGCGAGCATCGATCGGGAAAGGCCTCTGTGCGCCGGGGCTCGCATGGCCCCTGCGCTTGGTATAATTCCCGCCCTATGAAATATCACATCTGGACCGAGGGTTGCCAGATGAACGTGGCCGACTCCCAACGCGTCGGGGCCTCTCTGGAGCACATGGGCTACGCCTTTACGGAGAAACCGGATGAGGCGGACGTCATTGTGCTCAATACGTGCGTAGTTCGGCAGTCCGCGGAAGACAAGGCTCTGGGACGCGTGACCTCGCTGCGGCCTCTCAAGGATCAAAACCCCAATCTGGTCATCAACTTGATGGGCTGCCTGGTGGGCGTGCGAGGCGCCGAGCAACTTCGCCGGCAGCTCCCATTCGTGGACGTCTTTTCTCCCCCCTCCGATCCTGGTCCGCTCGTATCGTTCCTGAGCCAGGGTCAGATCCTCGCCTCCGAGTCCGACGAAACCACCCGGCGGTTCGCCGTGATGGACGGCGATCTGGTTCTGCCGCTCCGCGAGCAAGGCAGGGCGGTCACGGCATACGTGCCGATCGTCTACGGCTGCTCGCATGCCTGCACATTCTGCATCATCCCATTTCGGCGGGGCTCTGAGCGCAGCCGCCGAGTTGGCGATATCGTGGCAGAGGTCCGCTCACTTGCAAATCAGGGCGTCAAAGAAGTCACGCTGCTGGGTCAGATCGTGGACCGCTACGGAAAGGATATCCCGGACGGCCCCGACCTGGCCGGACTGCTTCACGCTGTGCACGAGATCGAGGGGATAGACCGGATTCGGTTCCTGACCTCCCACCCCAATTACTTCTCCGAGCGCCTGATGGAGACGGTGGCCGATCTGCCAAAGGTCATGCCGCACATCGAGATTCCGATCCAGGCCGGACACGACGACGTGCTTGCCAACATGAAGCGCGGCTACACGCAGAAAGACTATCGCTTGCGGGTGGAGCGCCTGCGCGCCGTGCTGCCAGAGTGCTCCATTGCCACGGACATCATCGTCGGGTTCCCGGGCGAGACGCGTGCGCAGTTCATGGAGACTTACCGGGTCCTCGAGGACCTGCGACTGGACGTGGCGCACTTGGCTCGCTACTCTTCACGGGCGGGGACGGTGGCCACGCGCCGCATGGAAGACAACGTCCCGGAAGCCGAAAAGATGGAGCGGTTCCGCCTGCTTGGAAGAAATGCAGGAACGGATAGCCGGCCAAATCAACCAGAACTACTTGGGGAAAAAGGTGGACGTGCTCTTCGAAGAAAAGGTCAGAGAGCGCTGGAAGGGGCGCACGCCGACCAACAAGCTCGTATTCGCCGAATCTGGCGACGATCTTCGAGGCAAAGTAGTGCCGGTGATCATCACGTGGACCGGGCCTTGGTCCATGCAGGCCAGCCTCCTGCCGTCGCCGCGAGACCTGACGGTTCAGGTCTACTCGAGCGCCCAGCTTCAGCCTGCCCAGCCGGACGGGGCCTCAAACCACCACCCCCTTTAGATCCCCGCCATCCCGGCCGGTGCGACGTCGCCGGTCACGCCGCGCGCCACCATGCCAACAAGGCCCATCCGCGTCATCGCAAACCTGCTTTTCTTGCTCGGGGCACTGTTGGCGATTTTGGTTGCCGTGGCCTCCGCTTGGGGGGACTATGAAGGCCTGTCGTACTATGCGACTGGTGCGGTCTACGCCCACTTTCCGAGCCTGCATTGCCCGATCGCTCCTTTCCCGGTCGGAGACAGGCGACGTTTCGGCCCTGTTCGTAAATCATGGCGACAAGACGCTTGAGCCTTACTACGATGTTGAAGTCAGCGGACTGACCGCCGACAGGCGGCTGCAAGGTCACGTTGCAGTCGAGCCGCACGCAAGCCGCGAAGTGATCTGGACGGTTGACTCGCAGGACGTCGACCTGCGCTACTTCATACTCGATCAAGTTCGACGTCCTGGGAATGGCGGGCTATCCTCCCCGCGAGGCCACGTGCGGGATGCTGATGTTGCCGCTGGGTCCGCTAAGCGGAGAGACTGTCGTACTGCTGGCTTCTGTCGGGAGTATGTTGCTGATGCTGGCGGGGCTGATCCTGCCGGCCTTGGGTCTCGAGGGTGGGGAAGCGAGGCGATTTGATCGAGCGGCATCCACGGCCACACGCCGGCTGGTTCAAGTGCTTGGAATATGCAGCGCTACCGCAATGCTGGCAGGTTTCAACGGCTGGTGGGCCGCGGCACTGGTGCTTTGCGCCGTTTGCGTACTGCTGCTTTCGATCTCGCTCCGTTACGCAGTCGGCTGATCAAGACACGGCACTTCCGCCGCGCACAAGCTTTCGCAGGACGGTTTCCAGAATGCCGCCGTTGCGATAGTAGTCGATTTCAACGTCTGTGTTGAGTAGAGCCGTGACCTCGAACGTGACGGTCTCGCCGCCGGGCCGCGTGGCGCGGACTGTAAGCGTGCCGCGCGGATCTATGTTGTCTTCCAAACCCGCGATATCGAAAACTTCATCACCCCTCAGCCCATGGGACGTCGCATTTTCTCCCGGCTTGAATTCGAGCGGCAAGATTCCCATGCCGACGAGATTGGAGCGGTGGATACGCTCGAATGACTCAGCGATCACGGCGCGCACACCTTGAAGCTTGGGGCCCTTCGCCGCCCAGTCCCGACTGGACCCGGAACCGTACTCCTTGCCGGCCAATATGACGCAGGGCGTGCCCTCCTCTTGATAGCGCATGGCCGCGTCATAGATCGGCAGCTCGGCGCCGTCTGGGAAATGCTTCGTCCAATTGCCTTCCTTGGGCGCAACCAGAAGGTTCTTCAAGCGGATGTTGGCAAAAGTGCCGCGGGCCATCACGAGGTCGTTACCGCGCCGGGAGCCGTAGGAATTGAAATCCCGCGGCTGGATGCCACGCTCCTGCAGGAATCGTCCGGCGGGGCTTTCCGCCGCGATGCTGCCTGCCGGTGAGATGTTGTCGGTGTTTACCGAATCTCCGAACATCGCCAGGACACGCGCCCCCTCGATCGGCTTCACTTCGGGCAGCTCAAGCGTGAGCTCCTGGAAGTAGGGCGGCTCATGGATGTAACTCGAGGCTGCGTTCCATTCGTAGAGACCGCCGCCGGTGACCTCCACGGCCCGCCAGGCGTCCGTGCCCTCGAAGACCGCCGCATATCTCTCGGTGAACATCCCGGATAGCACGCTGCGCCCCATCGTCTCGGCGATCTCCGCCTGTGTCGGCCAAACGTCCTTCAGGAAAACTGGAGACCCATCAGGGCTTTCGCCGAGCGGCTCACGATCCAGGTCAATGTCCACTCGTCCTGCAAGAGCAAAGGCAACCACCAACGGCGGCGATGCCAGGTAGCTGCCGCGCACCAGTGGGTTGATACGGCCCTCAAAATTCCGGTTCCCGGAAAGGACAGCCACGGCAACCAGGTCGGCCGCCGTAATTGCCTTTGCAACCTCCCCCGGCAGGGGGCCGCTGTTGCCAATGCAAGTGGTGCATCCGTAGGCCACCAGATTAAACCCGAGGGCCGACAAGGGCTCCATCAGGCCAGCGCGCGTAAGATAGTCCGTCACGACCCGCGATCCGGGCGCCAGGCTGGTTTTGACATAGGGCGGCACCCGCAGGCCCCGCTCCACCGCTTTCTTCGCCACCAAGCCCGCCGCGATCATCACGCTGGGATTGCTGGTGTTGGTGCAGGAGGTGATTGCCGCGATGACCACGGAACCGTGTCGTATCTTGCTGGAGCCACCGTTCGTGCCCACCGTGCCTTCGGCCGCGAGGGCCGCGGGTTTGAGGGCGAAGCCTTGCTCCCCGATCGGCGCCGTCAGTGTGTGAGCGAAGGCCTCCTTCATTTCCGACATCGCCACGCGGTCGTGAGGTCGTTTGGGCCCAGCAAGCGAGGGCACCACCGAGGTCAGGTCAAGCTCCAGTGTGTCCGTGAACTCCGGCTCGGGCGTGCTTGCATCGCGGAACAGTTGCTGTGCACGGCAATAAGCCTCGACGCGTTCGACCACGTCCGCCGGGCGACCGGTCGTGCGCAGGTAGCGCAGGGTCTCGGTGTCGACCGGGAAGTAACCCACGGTGGCCCCGTACTCCGGCGCCATGTTCCCAATGGTGGCGCGGTCGGGCAAGGACATAAAATCAAGACCCGCCCCGTAGAATTCCACGAACTTGTTAACCACTCCCTTGGCCCTCAGCATCTGCGTTACGGTGAGCACCAGGTCCGTGGCGGTCACGCCTTCCCGCAGCTTCCCACGCAGCTTGAATCCAATCACCTCGGGCAGCAGCATGTCCATGGCTTGGCCCAGCATGGCGGCTTCTGCTTCGATTCCTCCCACGCCCCAACCCAGGACGCCCAGCCCGTTGATCATCGTTGTATGAGAATCCGTGCCCACCAGCGTATCCGGAAAGGCCATGAAGTCGACCAATTCACCGCCCCCAGGAACGGGCCGCGCCAGCACAACTTGAGCCAGGTACTCGAGGTTCACCTGGTGCACGATGCCGGTCGCCGGAGGAACGACCCGGAAATCATTGAACGCCTTCTGGCCCCACTTGAGGAACTCGTACCGCTCTCGATTGCGCTGGAACTCAATTTCGGCGTTCCGACGCAGCGCGTCCGGTGTGGCAAAGAAGTCCACCTGGACGGAATGATCGATGACCAGGTCGACCGGCACCAGTGGATTGATCGCGCGCGGATCGCCGCCAAGCCGCGCCACCGCCGATCGCATGGCCGCCAGATCGACAATCGCCGGCACGCCGGTGAAGTCCTGCATGATGACACGAGATGGCCTAAAGGAGATGCCGGGCTTTTCCCCACCGGGCTCCCACGCGGCAATGCGCTTCACATCCGCCTGGCTCTCCGGCCGATCATTGGCGTGCCGAAGCGCGGAACTCCAGAAGAATGCGGATGGAAAACGGGAGCCGCGGCAGGCTCGTCAGTTTTGATTTTTCGAGCGCGTCCAGCCGGAAGAATGCATAACTCTCATCCCCCACCTTTAGAACATCGAGTGCCCCGAACGGATCAACCATATTGCCTCCTCTGCTGTGTGAGGCCGCCTGCCGCACCCTGCGCGACCACGCCCTTCACACCACATGTCAACGAAGAACACAAAGGAGCGCCTAGGATGTCCTCCAGCCCCGCTGAATGCGGATCTCGTGGTGCCTCAAGCAATTGTACTGCAACTCACAGTGAGGCCCGGAAGGCCAGCGGACGACGAGCCCGGGCTGGGCGTCGCCGACGCCGGACTACCTACTGCGCGGCCTGCAACTCCGGTTTCAGCTTGTCAAGCAGGTCGGCGCGCTGATCCTGGGGTAGGAATGCGGCCTCCGCCGCCGCCAGGATGCGCCCCTTCAACACCTCCATTGGCACGCCGAGCTCGCCACACACCACCTGATACTCACCGCTCAGGGTAATCCGCGAGACGCTGGGATCATCTGTGTTGATCGTCACGTTCAAGCCCGCTGCCAGCATGCGGGGCAATGGATGTGCACCGGGTTCGGCGACCACTCCCGATTGGTAGTTACTCGTCACGCAGACTTCGAAAGGCGTGCCCCGCTCACGCGCCAGCTGCGTTACGGCATCATCCTCAAGCACGCGCACACCGTGAGAAATCCGGTCCGCGCCCAGCTGCTCGATCGCTTCCCGAACGTTCGACGCCGGTCCCCACTCGCCCGCGTGGATGCAGACGCGCAGGCCGGCCTGGCGAGCCTCGCGGAATACTCCGTAGAAGGGCTCCGAGCTGAACTCCGCCTCGTTTCCCGCCAAATCCAGACCTACCAGGGAACGATCCTTGCGCTCCGCCGCCAGCCAGGCGACCTGCTCCGCCAGCTCAGGGCTTTCATGACGATTCACCGAGGCAATCAGTTTCACGGTGATTCCGAATTCGGCGGCAGCCGATTGGGAGGCCGCTATGACCCAGTCCATGACTTCGTTGAGGGGAAAGCGTTCAGCCCGGCTCAGGGCTACAGGCGTAAACCGCAATTCCATGTGGCGGATGTTGTCCTGCGCGGCGTCTTGCACCGCCTCGCGCGTTATGCGATCGATGGCCTCGGGTGAACGATAGAACAGGCGGAGCGTATTGAACTTGGAGAGAAACGTGCGAAATGAGAAATTGTCCTTGTCCTGCATCTGCACAAGATCGCTCAGGCCCAGCACGTCGTCGGGAATGGGAACATTGTGCTGACGTGCGATGTCTAGCATGGTGTTGAGTCGCAGCGAGCCCTCCAGGTGGCGATGCAGCTCTATCTTGGGCAGGCGGCGGTAGGGACTCAGCGTGGCGGTAACGCGTCCAGTCATGAGTGGGACCTCTCACCTCTAAAGTGGCTTCGGGCGGACCCGGCATGGGCGCGCGAAGACCGCCATGTCCTCTGATTGGGATGACAGCGGGTGCCAACAGTGCCGCGATGGCAAAGCGGCACGGGCCTCAATGCCGCCTGCGCTTCTTCTTCTGGCTTGGCGCCGCCGGGGCTTCGCCTACCGGAGCGACCTCGGGAGTCTCGCTCGGTGTAATCTCCATTCGCCTGGGCTGGTAGGCGAACACCCTTCCTATGACTGCCGCTCGCACATCCGAGAGAAGTTGTTGGAATAGCTGCGAGGCCTGGCCCTTGTACTGCACCAGGGGGTCGCGTTGTGCATACGCCTCCAGGCCAATCGATACCCGCAGGGCTTCCACCTTCGTCAGATAGTCAACCCACAGCTCGGTGATGGCCGAAAGCAGGAGCTGGCGCTTGACTTCATTCAAAACGTACGACCCAATGGCCTGGATCAGCGTCTCACGGTCTTCGTCCGCAAGCTCGGCCGCCGAATCATTCTGCCGGTCCGCCCCAAAAACCCGTGCGGCCGGACCGAAATCTGCCAGCCGGGTGGCGTTTTGGCTGAGCCGGTCATACTCTCCCTGGCCCCAGGCGGTCTGCAATGCCGTTTCGGCCTGCTCGAGATGGTCCATGACCGCATCCAGGACGTCCTCCGCGGTGCGGTTTTCCAGAACCTGGGCAGCATGATAGATGTAGTTGAAGCGACTGAAGAGCTGGCGAACCTGCCGGTGCGTCCGCTGATCAAAGGCCGTCCGCGCCCCTTGGGAAAGCGAAAGCAAGATCCGCAATCGGGAGTTGTCATCTTCACCCTGGTCCCGTTGCCACAGCGCATCCAGGTCCCGCTCCACTTGCGCCTTGAGGCGTTCGCGTTGGCGCTGCATCAGATCGCCTGCCGCCGCCATGATCTTGTCGGCTGCGGCATCCCAGTTGGCGGCATCCACTTTCGTGCCCAACGGTTCGCCGAGCCGGACCTCGATGGCCCCCACGATTCGGCTGACGTTGAGGGCCACGATATATTCTTCCACGTACTTTCCGAGCCAGGTCCTGAACGCGTCAGGATCCTCGGTGAGCAACCGCATTTGCTCGTTCGAGAGCCGAAGCGGCAGGCGGATCAAGGCGCCGAGTTCCTCGGCGGCCTTCGGAGGTCGGAGAGGCTCCTCGCTGTCCCGCTGGCTTTCAAAGAAAGCGTCCAACGCATCTTTGCGTTCGTCAATCTGCGTCGCCAGGCCTTCTTCGGTTCGATCGATCAACGACTCGATGGCGCGCCGTGCATGCCCATGTTCGGTCTCGATGGCCCGGGCAACCAGATCCGCGATGGCACGGCGCACGTCGCTCGATCCGCGCAGCTCCTCCAGCATCAGCGACAGTCCAAAGGTGGGCACCAGCCGTCCGCGCAACTCGAACGGAGGCTGCACGCCCTCCAACCATGCAATCAATCGCCAGGGGCCTTCCTCGTCGGCCAGGGCCGCCTGGACCCGGGTTTCGGCCTCTGTTTGAATCATGGAGGCCACATCTTCGGTCAGGTCTTCCTTCGTGAAGATGCGGTCGCGCTGCGAGTAGATCTGCTCACGCTGCTGGTTCAGGACGTCATCATATTCAAGCAGGTGCTTTCGTACGTCGAAGTTCGCCCCCTCCACGCGCGTCTGCGAGTTTTCGATGATGCCGCTCACGACACGCGCCTCCAGCGGAAGCGTGTCATCGACTTTCAAGCGCTGCATCAGCGCGCTGACCTGTTCGCCGCCGAACAACCGCATCAGATCGTCTTCCAGCGAGAGGTAGAAACGCGATGATCCGGGGTCGCCCTGGCGGGCTGACCGGCCGCGCAGCTGATTATCGATTCGACGGGCCTCATGGCGCTCGGAGCCGATGACGTGCAGACCGCCCAGCGCCTTGACCTGCTCCATGTCCTCAAAGTACTGCAGGAAGAGCTTGACTTCCTCGGCGTAAAGCCCGTATTGCTCGGGGTCCACTTTCAAGAGCGCCTGCCGTCGTTCTTCAATCGGCATTTCAAAGGCATCCTCGTGCCCGGAACGCCGCAGCACGCGATTTACAGCCGTAATAATCTCCTCGGCAATCTCGCCGCCGAGCTTGATGTCCACGCCGCGACCGGCCATATTCGTGGCAATGGTCACGGCGCCGAATGCACCCGCCCCGGCAATGATCTGCGATTCTTCGGTGTGCCGGCGGGCATTCAACACCTGATGGGGCACTCCGCCTTGCAGTACAGCCTTCAGGCGGCCGGCAGCGTCCTGGGGCAGCCTCAGGATTTCAAGCAACATTCCCAGATTGGCAGCATCGTCCAGGCTGATGCTTGTCAATCCGAAAGTCGCCGCGAATTTCCGCAAGGCGTCCGGAGCGATCGTCTCGAGCGGAACGTTGAAGGGTTCCAGTTCTGGAATCAGCCGCCCGTCTTCCTCTCGATGCGTCTCCTTCACAAACGCGTGCCTCACCAGACCCACCTGCAGCAAGCGCTTCACGGCATCGGCGCGCAGGCGATTGGATAGTCGGTCCGACGATTCAACGGAGGTGGTGCCCACCAGCAGAGGCCGGCCCAGGACGTGATAGCGCAGGATTTCGGCGGCCAACGCACGCAGCTTGGATTCGGCCGTCCGATAGATTACATCAGGGTAGTCCTTGCGGCGAAAGAAGATCGGCTCGCGCCCATCGTCGCGTCGAGCGTAGTATGAATACTGGTAGTCCTCTTCGTCCTTGGCCTTGATCTCCACCAAGGGCGCCTTGTCACCGAAGGCCTGGTATTCCAGATTGGTCGGAATTGGAGTGACCTCGAGTTCGTAAATCTTGCTGAACTCCTCGGCCTCCGTGAGCGCCGTACCGGTCATGCCGGCCAGCTTCTTGTACATCCGGAAGTAGTTCTGCAGCGTGATGGTGGCGTAGGTGACGTTCTCCGGCTCCACGCGGACGCCTTCTTTGGCCTCCACGGCCTGGTGCAAGCCATCCGACCACCGGCGACCGGGCATCAGCCGCCCGGTGAACTCGTCCACAATCACGACTTTGCCGCCCTGGACCAAGTAGTCCTTGTTCCGATGAAAAAGTGTCTGGGCCCGCAGCGCCTGTTCCAGGAAGCCGGTCAGGTGCGCTTGCTCGGGAGTCACATCCTCCGGTCGGTCCGGGTCCATCAGGGGCTGCCCCAGGATCAACTCCACGTGCGCAAGTCCGACTTCCGTCAGATTCACGGAGCGGTCCTTCTCGCTGACCTCATAGTCTTCGGGCTTCAGTTGCTTGACGGCCAACGCCATCTTGCCGTACCACTCCAGGTCGCCCTGCGCCGGACCGGAGATGATCAGCGGCGTGCGCGCCTCGTCGATGAGCACGTTGTCGACCTCGTCGACGATGGCGTAGTAGTGCCCTCGTTGGACGCGGTCGCTCATGCGCATGGTCATGTTGTCGCGCAGATAGTCGAAGCCGAATTCTGAATTCGTCCCGTAGGTTACGTCGGCGGAGTATGCCTCCACGCGATCGACCAAACGGAGATGCTGTTGATCCTCGTGCGGCGATTCTTTGTCGAAATCGACGATGAAGGCCTTCTTGCCGTTCTCGGTCGCGGCCGCCATCTGCAGGACACCCACGCTCAGCCCGAGTTTCAGAAAGATGGGCGCCATCCAACGCGCGTCGCGCCGGGCGAGGTAGTCGTTCACGGTGACCAGGTGCGTACCGCGACCTGCAAGCGCATTCAAGTACAAGGGCAGCGTCGCCACGAGCGTCTTGCCTTCGCCCGTCTTCATTTCGGCAATCCGCCCCCGGTGAAGCACAATTCCGCCGATCAATTGAACATCGAAGTGCCGCAATCCGATCGTGCGTTTGGCCGCCTCGCGGACAAGCGCAAAGGCCTCCGGCAGGATCTCTTCGAGGATCTCCTGCTCGGCCCGCCGCATTGACTTTTCGTCTGTGTTCTGCCCGGCGGCCGCCCTCAGTCTGGACCTGAAATCCTCCGTCATCGAACGGAAAGCAGAGTCTGGGAGCTTCTCATACTCAGGCTCCAGCTCATTGATCTGCTCGATCTCTTGGCTAAGCTCTTGGATCTGACGCCGGTGAGGATTCCCACCGACTGTTTTCACGAATTTTTGAAGCATAAGTGGCCTTTCGGACGAGAGATTATATCATTGCGGATTTCCGGGATGCGATTTTCGGGGACCGCCTGCCGCGGGATGCTCTGGCCAACGGCATGGGGACCCTGTGAACGCGGTTCATGCGATGCGCGAATGCTTTACGGCGGAATCCGTATTCCCGGCGTGCCTGCCAAATTCACGGGCGCACCGCTGTCCACGCCCCCGTCGCGTTTCTTAAGGCGGCCGTATCATGGGCTGCCAGGGGCGGGTGCTATAATGCACTTACCTCCATGGCTCGGTCACAAGCATGAGTTTCGCCCATCTCCACGTACATACTGAGTACTCGCTGCTGGACGGATTCAGCAACATCAGGAAGCTGATTCAGCGCGTTAAGGAGATGGGCATGCCCGCCGTGGCGATCACGGATCACGGGACCATGTTTGGCGTTATCGATTTCTACAGGGCTGCCAATGCTGCCGGCATTAAGCCCATCATCGGTCTGGAGGCCTATATGGCGGCCCGGGGGATGCAGGACCGCGATCCCAAGCTGGACCGGTCTTCCTCTCACCTGTTGCTGCTTGCTGAAAACGAAGTGGGCTACAAGAATCTGCTCCAGATCGCTTCTGCGGCGCAACTGGACGGGTTCTACTACTATCCACGGATCGACCACGATTTCCTGGCGGCACACTCCGAGGGCTTGATCTGCACCAGCGGATGCATGTCGGCAGAGATCCCGCGCGCACTGGTCGATCAGCAGCCTGAAGAGGCTGTCCGGCGCATGAACTGGTACTTCGACGTCTTCGGGCCGGATCGCTTTTACGTCGAGCTCCAACAGCACAACATCAAAGAGATCACCGAGCTGAATCGCAACCTGGTCCAGCTGGGCGCGCGCTATTCTGCCAAGTTCGTGGCAACCAACGACGTGCATTACATCAATCCCGAGGATGCGCGCCTCCAGGATATCCTGCTGGCGATCCAAACCGGGACCTTGCTGTCCGATCCGGCACGCATGCGCATGACGGATGAGTCCTATTACTTGCGAACCCCGCTGGAGATGAGCCAACTCTTCGCCGAGGTCCCGGAGGCTCTCAGCAACACGCTGCTCATAGCAGAACGCTGCAACGTCGACCTTTCCTTCAAGGGCTATCACCTGCCGGAGTTCGCCGTCCCGGAGGGCTACACGGCGGAGACGTACCTTCGCCACCTGTGCGACGAAGGCTCGCGCAAACGCTACGGGGACCGGGCTAGCAGCCCCGAAGTCCAAGAGAGACTGGGCTATGAGCTCGGCGTTGTCCACAAAATGGGTTTCGATGCGTATTTCCTGATCGTCTCGGATTTGTGCCGATTTGCGCGCGAGCAGCGCATTTGGTACAACGCACGCGGATCTGCCGCAGGCTCAATCATCGCCTACGTCCTACAAATCACTCTTGTCGACCCGCTGCTGCACGAGCTGCTTTTCGAACGCTTCCTGAACCCCGGCCGCATCAGCATGCCGGATATTGACCTGGATTTCCAGGACGACCTGCGCAGCCGCGTGCTCGAGTACTGCACGCAGAAATACGGCAGCGACAAGGTCGCTCAGATCATCACTTTCGGCACGATGGGCACCAAAGCGGCTCTGCGGGACGTCGGCCGCGTGATGGACATTCCGCTCAATGAGGTCGACCGGGTGGCGAAGCTCGTGCCATTTGTCCCTGGACACGCCACCACAATGGAGGATGCGCTGGCAATCCCGGAATTCAAGGAGGCCTACGACAGCCAGCCGCACCTACACGAATTGATTGATGTCGCCGCCAAAATGGAGGGCACCGTGCGGAACGCCGGCACGCACGCGGCTGGCGTCGTGATCTCGGATCGGCCGATCATGGATTACCTGCCTCTGCACCGCCCGACCTCGGGCTCAGAGGAGACGCCCGTCAAGACGGTCACGCAGTTTGAGATGGGCATCCTGGACTCGCTCGGCATGCTGAAGGTCGATATCCTTGGCTTGATCACCTTGACAGTGATGCAGCGCGCATGCGCGATGATCGAGAAACGCCACGGCGTGACGCTCCACCTCAACAACATCCCGCTGGACGATCCCAAGGCCTTCGAGTTGCTTGGCAACGGACAGACGGCCGGAGTTTTTCAGGTCGAAGGCGGCGGCATCACCCGCTACCTTGTCCAGATGAAGCCGGCCAAGATCGACCACATCATTGCCATGGTCGCCCTGTACCGCCCGGGCCCCATGCCCTTCATTCCAGATTACATTGCCCGCATGCACGGCGAAGCCAGCGTGAAACACCGCCATCCCTCGTTGGCGCCAATCTTTGACGCGACCTTTGGGATCCCCGTCTACCAGGAGCAGCTAATGCGGGCCGCCGTGGACTTGGCAGGCTACTCGCCGTCGGAGTCGGACGAGCTGCGCAGCGCGATCTCAAAGAAGAAGAAGCTGGAGATCCAGAAGCACCGCCGAAAATTCGTGGAGGGCGCCGTCAAGCACGGCATGGACCGTGCCACCGCCCAGGACATTTTCGCGGATTGGGAGGAATTCGCCCGCTATGGCTTCAACAAGAGCCATGCGGCCGACTACGGCGTCATTGCGGTGCAGACGGCTTATCTCAAAGCCAACTACCCTGCAGAATACATGGCGGCCCTTCTCTCGGCCTCCGCGGGGCAGACCGACAAAGTCGCCCTGTACGCCGGCGACGCCCGCAGCCTCGGTGTACCTGTCTTGCCGCCGGACATCAATGCCTCGGCATGGGACTTTGACATCGAGGACACGGACGGGCAGCCCAGCATCCGCTTCGGACTGGGCGCGATCAAGAATTTGGGGCACACTGCCATGGAGCAGGTCCTCGCAGAAAGGCAGAAGAACGGCGCTTTCAAGGACCTCAATGATTTCGCCCGCAGAGTGGATTTACGCACGGTCGGCAAGCGAGGCCTGGAGTGCCTCGTCAAGGTCGGTGCCTTGGACGCGTTTGGCGAACGGACGGCGATGTTGGCCTCGCTTGAAAGGATCACGGCCATCAGTTCGAACCATTTCCGCGCCCTCGAGTCCGGACAGCTGAGCCTATTTGGGACAGCGACCGGTGTTGAGGAGACGTTGAGCCTGCCGGATGTCAGCAAGGTCGACAAGCGTGAGATGCTGGCCTGGGAGCGCGAGCTGATTGGCCTGTATGTTTCCGACCACCCGTTGACGTCCTACCAATCCACGCTTGCCAAGGTCGTGACCCATTTTTCCAGTCAGCTTCTGGAGACCCAGAATGGTGAAAAGGTGCGTGTGGCCGGCATCGTCACGGTCGTGCGGCCTTACACGACCAAGACCGGCAAACCCATGGGCTTTGTCACCATCGAGGACATCCAGGGCACCATTGAGTTAGTCCTGTTCCCGCGGGCCTGGGAGAACGCACGTGCCCAACTCGTGCCTGACCAGATCGTCGTCGTGCACGGAAAGGTGGACACGAGCAACACACCGCCCAAGATACTTGTTGACACGGTTCGCACGGACGTGGAGGCCGCGGCCGCGGATGGCGGCGCATCCAAGTCGTCCTCCACGCAGGAGCGAGATGGGAGTCCTAAGGCAAGCAAACCGCAGGCTGCCTCCAACAAACGCCTCTCCACTCCTTCCCCAGATCCTGAAACTGCGCCTGGTTCGCAGAGAATCATCAGAACCTCCACAAAGGGCCGAGCCGGAAAGCGATACGCCTCCTCCGCCCGAGAACTTCCCGGCCGACTGGGAAGTCCAATGGCAGATGTCCTCGAGCAACGCAGACACGGTCGAGAATCGCGCAATACCAGCAGGAGCGGCCTCAACGCCGACCGCTGCGGACGCCCCGGCCCGCATCGTCTTCCCAGATGAAGAGGCGGTCTCGGACGCAGCCGCCGCTTCCAATCCAACTCCGCAGTCAACGGCATCCCCGCTGCCAGCAGTGCCGCGCGATCTTCCCTCCCGGATGCCGAGTTTGCCATCGCTGTACGTGCCGCTTGCCGACGCGCCGGCGCCAGAGCATCCCCCGAAACAAATCACGGTCCTGCTGCGCTCAACTGGCGATCGGGAGCGCGACCGGCGCAGGATCAAGACCATCCACGGCACGCTCATATCCTTTCACGGCACGGATCGCTTCAGTTTCCACATCTTCGAAGATGGGCGCGGTGTGCTGCTCGATTTTCCCGCTGCAACCACCCACGTGTGCACGGGGTTGTTGGCGCGGCTGCAGAAGCTGATGGGCGAGGAAAGTTGGCGGGTTGAGGACATCACGTTCCACTAGTGCACCGCAGGCGTTTTCGCGACGCGGCCTGACGCTGGAGCGCTGGCCGTCTACCTAGCCCCCTCTCAGCATTGAAGCCCCAATCCATGGAAGCACCGTCTTACTTTCAGGTCTCGCAGCAGTGGCGTTCCGCCTACCCCCGCGCGCATGTGGGCGTGCTCGTCATGCTGGACGTCGCGAATCCATCCCATGATGCCGCACTGGATGCCGCCAAGTCGGCTCTCGCCCAAGAGCTTAAACAGCGCTACGCCGGCGCTGACCGCCGGTCAATTCTTGATCAGCCGGTCGCACATGCGTACCAGGACTACTACCACCGCTTCAACAAGACCTATCACGTCCAGTTGCAGTTGGAATCGATCGTCTTGAAGGGCAAACCGATGCCGTCAGGTGCCGCCCTAGTCGAAGCCATGTTCATAGCCGAACTTGACACCCTGCTGCTGACAGCCGGCCACGACCTGGATGCGCTTCGTCTTCCCCTGACCTTGGACATCGCCGCCGGCACCGAGACCTATCTGCTTCTACGCGGCTCGCCGCAATCGCCCAAGCCGGGAGACATGCTGATCTCGGACCGCGAAGGTATCGTCTCCAGCATAGTCTACGGTCCGGATCAGCGCACGCAGATCACGCCCAGGACGCACAACGTAGCCTTCACGGCGTATGCACCGGAGGGCATCGCGGAAGACGACGTCCTACGACATTTGGAAAAGATTCAGCGCAATGTGCAGCTGGTCGCGCCGCAGGCCCGCGTGGATTTGATGGCCATCTTCGGCGCCTAGAGGGCTCAACTTGTCTGGCAAGCCGCCGGACAGCGTCCCACTTGTCTTCTAGCCAACTACAGCCGCGGCCCTCACGGATTCCCGGACGGCGTTGCAGCGGGGGCAATCGGGCCGCACGCACAAAAGCGCAAGTGGATCGACCCGTATTCGCTCCTGGACGACGCGAAACAACGCCTTGAGCGGCACCGCCTGAACGCTGGCGTTACCGACGCTCGCGTGTCGCGTCTCGTTTACCAGGTCCGGCGCGAGGGCATCAAAACCGGCGGAGTCACCGGGAAAGCCGGGGCACTCAAGGATGCGGTCGGGCAATAACGCCCAGCGGACAAAATGAATACGACCCGCCAGGCGCTCGGCGTAATGAATGCTGGTGTTCACCGTGTGGTCAACGCCGAGCAGAAGCACCCAGCCGTCCGCTTCTGCAAGAGCGCCGATCGGCGCCAGTGGATTCTGAAGGGTTTGCGCCGCCAGGTACTTTTCTGCGTGGATGCCCGCGAAGGACTGGATCGGATGAAGCGTTCGCCGGGCCAGGGGATGCCGGCGCACAGCCTCGGCCATCGCCCCCATGGCCCTGTCAGCCGGCTCGTCCAGGCTGAAGGCAACGGCCGCCGCATTTCGGTCGGAGCCGTCCCCATAGACGACGGCGTTGTTCGCCGGGCCCACGCCGGGCGTGATCATGCTCTTGTATGTGAATGTTGGCATCATGAGCGATGCGACCGAATCGAGAGTTCGCCCGCAGCAGGGCCCCCGCACCGCCCTGGACTTCGCCGAAAGCCTTCAGGGAGGCATGCGCAATCACGGCGCTATCGGACAGCTCCAGTTTGGCTAGCTGCCTTCTCAAATCCGCGGGCGATAGGCCGCTCACGCGCCGGACTCAATCACACTCATCTTGCCGCCCAGTGAGGATCTCGCTTCTCGACGAACGCCAGCATACCTTCTCTGCGATCCTCGGTATCGAAGACATCGTGGAATGCGCGCCCTTCTTGCTCAAGCCCCTCACTCAGGGAGCCTTCATTTGCCAGGTTCACCAGCTGTTTCGCCGACCGGACGGCGAGCGGCGCGCGGGCAGCTATCTCAGCGGCAAGCGCGACGGACTCCTCCAGGCAGCGGTCAACAGGCACCACGCGGTTCACAATCCCGTGCTGGAGTGCTTCGCCGGCTGACAGGATACGATTGTTAAGGATCATCTCCATCGCCAGGCTCTTCCCCACCGCCCGCGGGAGACGCTGGGTCCCTCCAGCGCCGGGTATAACGCCGATGGTGATTTCCGGTTGCCCAAACTTCGCCGTCTCGGACGCGACAATCATGTCGCACGCCAGGGCAATCTCACAACCGCCGCCCAGGGCCCAACCGGATACGGCTGCTATGACCGGCTTGGAGATGTCCCGCAGGCGGCCAAAGGCGGCAATGAAATCGCTTTCGAGCATCCCCGCGCCGTCCTTATCAAGCATCTCCTTAATGTCGGCGCCGGCCGCGAAGGTCTTCTCGTTGCCCGTAACGACTATGGCGCCGATCGCTGGGTCGGCATCGAAAGCCTCCAGGGCATCCATCAATTCGTGCACAAGTCGGTTGTTCAACGCATTGTGGGCGCCCGGGCGATTGAGCGTAACCATGCCAACACGGCCACGGATTTCCGTCAGAATCGATTCATAAGACATGGGGGCTTCTCCATTGATGGGTCGAGTCAGGCGGACGGTCCGTCACAACCATCGATTCGGGAACAGGCTGCGAGGCCTCGGCGCGTTCGCGTTTCTAGACCACAGCGGGATCCAACACAGCGCGGAGGTCCGGCGTGGTCGCCAGGATCATATCTGCACCCTGCCGCCTCAGCTCGGCCTCCTCACCGTAGCCGCACAGCACGCCAACTGTCTGCGAACCGGCAGCCGTTCCTGCGCGAATGTCCACGGTTGTATCTCCGATCATCAAACACGCCTCGGGGCCCACCCCCATCTTCTGCGCGGCCAGCCTGATCGGATCGGGATACGGCTTGGTGTGTTTGGCGCTTAGCGCCGTGATAATCACATCAAAATGGCGCACCAAGTCGGCATGCCCCAGGAAGGCCATGGTGCTCTCCTGATCGCGCGCGCTGACAACCGCGAGGGGGTATCGGCGGTGGAGTTGCGGCAACAGGTCGGGCACGCCGGCGATCACGGGCAGGCTTCGATTCGGGGGCTTGCGGTGGCGATACATCCAGTCGATGATGGAAATGATCTCGTCGTCCAGACCCAGAGTGTCTGCAAGCCCAAGCACGGCGTTGGCGGGCGATTCCATCCACATCACCAGCCGGCGCGCGCTCCGGACGGGATCCGATAGGAACGGCAGGTGCTCCAGTCTGGCCGCAATCCGGCCAACGTAGTAGTCATCGCTGTCGCTCAGCGTCCCGTCTACATCGAAACAGAGGGCCTGGATGCGGGCCAGATCGAGCGACATGGCCCTATTGTATTCGATGGTTCCCGCCTCTGGAAGGCGGAGCAGTATACTCCGCTACATGGCAAGCACTTTGTCTCATCTCGAATGCTCGGAGTGCGGGCAGCGCCACGACCTCCGGCGCGTGCAGACGGTTTGCCGCGCTTGCAGCTCTCCTCTACTGGCCCGTTACGACCTCGCAACGGCACGTCGCCTGCATCTCGCCGCCCGCCGTTCGCAACAGGCCGCGTGGCATTTGGCGATGGGGGGAGTTGCTCCCGGTTCTCCACGAGCAAAACTGCCTGACTCTGGGCGAAGGCGATACGCCCCTGCTGCCCGCCACGCGAACTCGCCGACACCATCGGTTTGAAACATGTGACGATCAAGGACGAATCCGGCAACCCAACCGGATCCTTCAAGGCCCGGGGATTGGCAGTCGCCGTTTCAAAGGCTGTAGAGCTCGGTGTGCGGGAGTTCAGCATTCCCACTGCCGGCAACGCGGGAGCTGCCTTGGCGGCCTATGCGGCTCGAGCCCGGCGTCGCGCCTATGTCTACATGCCGAAGGACGCACCGCTGGCAAACCAGCTTGAAATCCGGTCCATGGGCGCGGAACTCGTCCTGGTAGACGGCCTGATCAGTGATGCGGGCAAGCTCGCCGCCGAGGATTCCCGCAAACACCGCCGCTTCGATCTATCGACCTTCAAAGAACCCTACCGTCTCGAGGGTAAGAAGACGATGGGGTTTGAATTGTTCGAGCAATTCGATGGCGACCTGCCCGATGCAATCCTCTATCCGACGGGCGGAGGCACCGGCCTGATCGGCATGTGGAAGGCCTTTGGGGAGCTCGAGGCCTTGGGTTGGGTCGGGCCTGCGAGACCTCGCATGGTCAGCGTCCAGGCCGCCGGATGCGCACCGATTGTCCGGGCACTGCAGGATGGCAAGGATGAGCCAGACGCCTGGAAAGACGCCGAGACGCGGGCAGCCGGCTTGCGGGTTCCCTCTCCATTTGCCGGCCGTATGATCCTGCGCACTATCCGTGAGAGCCGCGGTACGGCGATTGCCGTCCCTGATTCCGAGATCGACGACGCTCAGAGAGAGCTGGCGACAACAGAGGGCGTCCTGGCTGCACCTGAAGGCGCAGCCACATGGGCTGCCCTGAAGCATCTGGCGGCGACGGGCTGGATTGGCCGGGATGAACGCGTCGTTTTGTTTAACACGGGCACCGGTCTGAAATACCTGTAGCTTCACGCCGGCTGGCTGGTGGCTTCCGCCGCTTGATCGGCTTCCCGCAAAGTGGGCGAGCCGCATTCCCGTACTGGGCGCGGCCAGGGTGCCCGTGGCTTTGAGGGTAAAATAACGTCGATCACGGAGCCATCTGGAAGGGCAGAACCGGCAGTCGAGATATCTGCCGATCACGGGAGCAGCCGGGAGCGGCGCGGGATTCCACATGCAATCAATTGCCGATAATGTTTACATTGAGGACGGCTATCTTGGAGCGACACTCGGTGTCGTTCAGCAAGGTCGTGGCTTGATCCAGATTGATGCCCCACCCTCGCCGGAAGACGTCAGGTCATGGCGCGGCGCCCTGATGGGTCTCAGCAGCGGGCCTGAACGCGTGCTTGCCATCCTGGATGCGCACCCTGACCGCACTCTGGGCGCCCGGGCCATGGAGTGCACCGTGCTCGCACACGAAAAGACGGCCCAGATATTCCGCTCGCGTTCAACGACTTTCAAGGCCCAGGGTACGGAGACCGGAGCGGACTGGGAAACGATTGCCGGCCTCGGAACGGTGCGCTGGGCTGCACCGGAAATCTCGTTCACCTCGCAGTTGTCCCTGCACTGGGACGAAGCGCCCGTACACTTTGAACATCATCCCGGACCCACTCCCGGTGCCATGTGGGTCATCTTGCCGGAGCAGAAGGTGGTGTTCATCGGGGACCTGGTCTCGAAGAATCAGCCGCCCTTCCTTGCGCATGCGGATCTGCCCGACTGGATCAAGGCGCTGAACCTGCTGTCTGAGCCGAAATACCGCGGCTTCACCTTCGTGAGCGGTCGCGGCGGCGCCGTGACGGCGTCGGCGATCAAGGCACAAACCGACCTGATCAAACGGATTCACGAGAGGCTCGAAAAAATGGCGCAAAGGGGCGCTTCGCCCGAAGCGACCGAGAAGTGGATCGAGCCTTTGCTAAAGGGGTTCAAGTCCTCCGCTGCGCGGCACAAGCAGTACGTCCAGCGCATGCGCTACGGTTTGCGGTACTACTACGGGCGCCACTATCGGCTCGGAATAGCCGCAGACGAATAGCGGGATCGAAGGGTCCCGCCCGCGTTAACCCAGATGCCGGACCTCAAGCGGCGCGCCCATGCTCTAGAGCGAAAACTGGGCGAGGCCTTCGGCAAGCCGACGTGGCGCAATCCCCTGCCGCCGATCGACGAGCTGGTTTCCACCATCCTCTCTCAAAATACGAACGACCTGAACCGGGACCGCGCCTTCCGTTCGCTGCGGTCCCGGTTCCCGAGTTGGGAAGCGGCCCGCGACGCGCCTAAACGGCAAGTCATCGAAGCGATCCGTGTTGCCGGATTGGCGAACCAGAAGGGCCCCCGAATCCAGCAGGTGCTGCGCGAGATTACGAAAGAGCGCGGCAGCCTCGACCTGACTTTCCTTGCAAAGCTACCTCTCGAAGAGGCGCGCCGCTGGCTGATGAAGTTCCACGGCGTCGGACCGAAGACGGCCGCGATCGTGCTGCTCTTTTCACTAGATCGCCCTGCATTTCCCGTGGACACGCACATCCAACGCGTCACCGGACGGATCGGCTTGCGCCCCCCTAAGATGACGGTCGAACGGGCACACAGGCACCTGGAAGCCCTCTTCCCACCCTCGGCGTATTACCAGGTCCATTTGAATCTGATCCGCCTGGGACGGGAGATATGCCATCCGCGCAAGCCGGATTGCCCGAAATGCCCGGTGAGAGTGCTCTGCGAGTACCAGCCCAAGACAAAGTAGCCTGGCAAACTCCGGGCCCGATCCCGGGCACGTTCTCTGCCGCCCCATCGAAACATCTTGACAGAATTCGTTGTGCGCGATATATTTGACACGAAGTCCTAGTAAATCAATAGGATTTGAAGTATATGCGCCTTTCCAAACGCGGTGAGTACGGTCTTCGGGCCATGATGGCTTTGGCAGCTCCCGGCCCCGACGGCACTGTCCAAGTTGTGCAGATCCGGGAAATTGCCGAGCGCGAGCAAATGCCTGCCAAATTCCTTGAGCAGATCCTGCTGGCTCTCCGCAACGCCGGGCTGCTCCATAGCAGGATGGGAGTGGGCGGCGGCTACCGTCTGGCCAAGGCGCCGGGGGAGATCACGCTTGGGCAGATCGTGCGGGTGCTCGACGGTCCGCTTGCACCCGTCAAGTGCGTCAGCCAAATGGCCTACGAGCCGTGCGGCTGCCCGGATGAAGAGACTTGTGGCTTGCGTCTCGTAATGGGCGACGTCCGCAACGCCATTGCAGACGTCCTGGACGGCACCTCTCTCGCGGACGTGACCGCGCGAGTCAACCACGTGCAGAAGCGCGGCTCCCATAACCTGAACCACGAGCCGCCGCGCCAGGCGCAGGCCCGGCAGCCGTAGCGGCGCGCGTCCCCTGAGGGTTTTGTGGATCAATCCGGCAAACAGGAGGGCTTCCATGGGACTTCGTGCAGCAGCATCTTCATCGCAGAGAACAAAGGGTTTCATGTCAATCCCACACAGTCAGGAGAACATCATGCGCAGACCAAGCTATGTCCTGTATTCAGCGACGGTCGCCTGCGCCCTAATGCTGGGCGCCTGCGGGGGACCCGCGGCCTCGAGCAGCGGCGCGGGACAGACCGAGCCGTTGCGTGGAACGATCACCATATCGGGCGCGTTTGCGCTCTATCCCATGATGACAGTCTGGGCCAGTGAATTCACGAAGCTCCACCCGGACGTCCAATTCGATGTCCAAGGCGGCGGAGCAGGCAAAGGCATGACGGACACCCTGGCCGGCGCTGTGGATATCGGCATGATCTCGCGCACGATCAAACCAGAAGAGGAAGCCCAGGGTGCCGTCTGGGTTTCTGTGGCGAAAGACGCGGTCTTCCCCATTGTGAGCGCCAATAACCCGGTCCTAACCGACTTGGTCGCGCGCGGCATAACACAGCAAGTCTTTGAGGGAATCTTCGTGACTGGCGCAATCAAGACATGGGGTGAAGTGGTCGGAAAGCCCGAGGTCACGGACGAAATCCATGTCTACACCCGCGCGGACTCGGCCGGCGCGGCCGATCAATGGGCGCTCTTCTCTGGCGGCAAAACGCAGGGAGACATCCTGGGCATCGGGGTCAACGGCGAGCCGGCACTGGTGGACACGGTCGGCAAGGATCCGCTCGGCATCGGCTATGCCAACCTGAGCAGCTCATTTGACATGTCAAGCGGCCAACCCGTTCAGGGGATCGTCGTGGCACCCATCGACATCGATGGAAATGGCATGGTTGACGCCGGCGAGTACTACCGGACCAAAGAGCAGGCTGTCCAGGCGATTGCCGACGGCACGTATCCGTCACCGCCCGCGCGCTTTGAGAATCTCGCCACCAAGGGCAAGCCCACGGGCGTTGTCCTGGCGTTCCTTAATTGGATCCTGACGGATGGCCAGGCGCTGCTGAATCAGGCCGGCTATGTGCCGCTCTCGGCTGCTCAACAGGCAGAATCGCTGGCCAAGATCAAGTAGGCGTGAACCGCGACATGAAATCCGCGAGCGGACCGCTCGTCCGGCGTGAAGACCGGCTTGGGGGCGCGCCACATTTGAACGCTCGCGTGGCCCAGGATCGGAACACGCGCCGGGCGCTGTCCGCCCTCGCGCTCCTACCCATGATCCTTGTGGCAGCCATAACGCTGGGTCTGGCTTTCCGCGCCTGGCCGGTGCTTGCCACGCGTTCCCTCAGTCAAACGGTATTCGGGGCGGTGTGGAAGCCAGAGCAGGGGCTCTTCGGCTTCTGGCCATTCATCGCAGGGACGGCGTGGGTGACAGCAGTTGCCATGCTTCTGGCTGTATTGCCCTGCATCCTTGTGGCGCTCTACCTCTCGGAATACGCTCATGCCACCACCCGCCTGCTCGCCAAACCGGTCCTGGATCTTCTGGCAGCCATCCCCCCGGTCGTGTACGGCGTGTGGGGCCTGGTCGCAATCGTGCCTCTCGTGGAACATGTGCTTGCCCCATTCTCGAAGCGCTGGTTGAGCGCCATCCCGATCTTCGCCGTAAATCAGCCCACCGGATTCAGCGTCCTCGCCGGGGGCATCGTGTTGGCGGTCATGGTGACGCCATTCATCATCGCCGTCGTCTACGAGATCCTGGAAACGGTGCCTGACGATCTGAGGCACGCCTCGCTCGCCGTTGGGGCCACCCGCTGGCAGACCATTCGGGGCGTCGTCGTGCCAAAAGTAATGCCGGGAATAATCGCCGGGGTTGTGCTGGGCGCCTCCAGGGCACTGGGTGAGACGATCGCCGTGCTGATGGTCGTCGGAAATGTCGTACACGTTCCCGGCTCGGTGTTCGATGCGGCGTACCCGTTACCGGCCCTCATCGCCAACAACTACGGCGACATGATGTCCGTGCCTCTGTACGATGCGGCCCTGCTCGGCGCCGCCCTCGTACTGTTGATCGTAATTCTGGCCTTCAACGTGCTCTCCACGCTGGCTCTTCAGCGGCTGCTCGGCAGGCAGTGGGCATGATACGCACAGGCTGGTCACGACGCCGCTTGGCGGAGCAGATCGCCAAGGCCGCTATGCGGGCCTCGCTGGCGCTGGTCACGGGCGTTCTGGGCCTCATCTTGTGGACCGTGGTCACGCGCGGTTTCCCGGCCCTGAGTTGGGAAATGGTCAGCCAGGTGCCGCAGGGCGGCTACTACATGGGTAAGGGCGGCGGAGTCTTGAACGCCATCGTCGGTTCGCTGTACCTTGCGGGCGGCGGCACGCTGGCAGCCCTTCTCCTCAGCCTGCCAATTGCCTTGTACCTGGAGACCTACCTGGGCGATTCGGACTGGGGACAGTATGTTCGACTTTCGCTTGACGTCCTTTGGGGTATCCCCTCGATTGTCTACGGGGCGTTTGGATTTACGCTCATGCTGGCGGTTGGCTTGCGCGCTTCGCTACTGGCGGGCATCATCGTTCTGGCGCTGCTGGAATTGCCAATCATGGTACGGGCTATGGACGAGGTCATTCGCCGCATGCCGGTCGATCTGGAGCAGGCTGCCCTGGCGCTGGGCTCGACCCGGCTCGAGGTCGCGCTGCGCGTGGTGACCCGCCAGATGCTTCCCGGCATTATGACCGCCATCTTGTTGGGCTTCGGCAGAGGCATAGGCGACGCGGCTTCGGTCCTGTTCACTGCTGGTTACACCGACCGCCTCCCCACCTCCCTGCTGCGCCCCACCGCGTCTCTTCCCCTGGCCGTCTTCTTCCAGCTGTCCACTCCGTATCCGGAAGTCCAGCGCCGCGGTTATGCCTCGGCTCTGATTCTCACCGTTATCGTGCTCATCATCAGCCTGGGATCACGTTGGATGTCGGGCAGGTTCAGTCGGTACACGGTCAAGTGAAGGGAGCTCCCATGCAAACCGGTACCCGTTCGACCGCACATACCCAGTCGCCAGGAGCCCAGGGTGACTCCATGCCTGATCAGGGCCCGCACATGCAGGTGAAGCATCTCAACGCATACTACGGCAAGGTGCAGGCCCTCAAGGATGTCAACCTGGAGATCCCGCGGCGCCAGATCACGGTCATCATGGGTCCTTCCGGCTGCGGAAAAAGCACCCTGCTCAAGAGCCTAAACCGGTTTCTTGAGCTCACGGATGGCACATCGATCAACGGCGAAGTCCTGCTGGACGGCCACAACATATACGCCGGCGATGTGGACGAGACCGAGGTCCGCAAACGCGTGGGGCTGCTCGCACAGCGGCCTTCCCCTCTGCCGATGTCGATCTATGAGAATGTCGCCTACGGCATGCACGTACACCGGATGAAGAAAGATCGCAAAGAATACAAGGCCGCCGTGAGATACTACCTGCAGATCGCGGGACTTTGGGATGAGGTACGCAAGCGGCTGCACGACCCCGCCACCAGCCTGTCCATCGGACAGCAGCAGAGGCTTTGCCTGGCACGCGGCCTGGCTGTCGAGCCCGAGATCATCCTCGGCGATGAACCAACTTCTGCGCTCGATCCGCTTTCTTCGCAGAACATCGAAAGCCGTCTCCTGGAATTGAAGAAACACTATACGACCATAATCGTCACACACACTCTCCGGCAGGCCAAGCGGTTGGCCGACTACGTGGCCTATATGTATCTGGGCGAGGTGGTCGAGTCCGGGCCGGCCGCGGAAGTATTCAAGCACCCGCAGCACGAGCGCACCCGCGCCTACCTCGAGGGCCAGATCTGAATTCCTCCGCGCGGCCTCCGCGGCGGCAGGAGCGGCCCTAAATCCGACAATCTGCACCGGGTTATAATCCTTCCCGAGGACAAAATGAAACGCGTACGCGTGTTGTTAATCTTGGCTGCGGCTACTCTCTTTCTCGCATCGGCCGTCAAGGCTCAGAGCAATCAGCCGCTCATCCTGGTGCTCGACGCAACTGGCCCAATCACGCCTCCGATGGCAGACTATATCGGCCGTGGCATCCAATCGGCTGAGCAGCAGGATGCGGAGGTCTTGATCGTTAAGCTGGACACCCCGGGCGGCGATCTGGGGAGCCTTAGTAACATCATCCAGGCCATCCGGGCGAGCACGGTTCCCGTTGTGATCTATGTTGCGCCCAACGGCGCGATGGCTGGCAGCGCCGGCGCCCTGGTGACCATGGCAGGGCACGTTGCCGCCATGGCCCCGGAAGCTGCCATCGGTGCCTCCAGTCCCGTGGACTCCAGCGGTCAGGACTTGAGCGCGACCGAAAAAGCCAAGGTCAGCGAGATCATGAAAGCCCAGATCCGGCCTCTGGTCGAGCGCCGCGGTCCGGCCGCGACTCAATTGGCGCAGGACATGATCGACAATGCCAAAGCGGTCACAGCCACCGAGGCGCTTGACGCCCATCTGATCGACTTGATCGCTCCAAACACCGAGGACCTGATCAAGCAGTTGGATGGCTTCTCCGTCAGCATGTCGGCGGGTCCTCGAATCTTGCACACCGCAGGCGCGGTCACGCGGCCGGTCGACATGAGCCCGGTTGAACAGTTGCTCTTGATCCTCACCGATCCGAATATCGTGTTCGTGCTCCTGGCATTGGGCGTTCTGGCCCTGCAGGTGGAGCTCACACATCCCGGCGCATGGGTACCGGGCTTTATTGGCATCACGTGTCTGGCGCTCGCCATTTATGGCTTGGGCGTTCTGCCGGTCAATTGGTTCGGCCTGGTTTTCATCATCACAGCGTTCGTGCTCTTCCTGTTGGATATCAAGGCGCCAACGCATGGCGCCCTCACGGCCGCGGGTGTCGCCTCCTTCATCGCCGGAGCACTGATCCTCTTCAATTCCCCCGGTGTGCCGGCCTTCGAACGCGTCTCCGTTCCACTGGTATTTGGCGTCGGCATTACCATCGGCCTGATGTTTGCGGGAATCCTGACCTACGCGCTGCGGGCCCAAGGCCTTCCCCTGCAAACGGGCACCGGCACGATCCTGGGGAAGTTTGGCACGGCCCGATCCGATATCAAGCCGTCGGGACAGGTGCAGGTGGAATTGGAGCTCTGGACAGCCGAGGTTGCCGAGGGCTCCCCCTCGATCCGCCGCGGCGACAAGGTCGAAGTCGTCGAAGTGCGCGGCCTGCGGCTGCGGGTGCGAAAAGCGTAAGCACGCGGCGGCTCCAAAGAAGACCATGACAAATACACCGACCAGGGATCGTCTCAAACCACAAGTCGAGGCCGCCGGACCGCTGCGTCGGCCGGAGTGGATCAAGGTTCGTGCACCCTCGGGGGAAACCTATCAGCGTCTTCAGACGCTGATGCGCTCCAAGTCGCTGCACACCGTTTGCGAAGAAGCCATGTGCCCGAACATGGGCGAATGCTGGGGATCGGGCACCGCCACGTTCCTGATGCTGGGCGACGTGTGCACGCGCACGTGCGGATTCTGCGATATCAAGCATGGTCGTCCCAGCCCGCTGGACTGGGGCGAGGCCGAGCGCGTCGCGCAGGCCGTCGGTTCGATGCAACTCCAGCACGCGGTGATCACCTCCGTCAACCGTGACGACCGCCGCGACGGCGGCGCGCCGCTCTTTGCCATGGTGATTTGCCGTATCCGTCAGGTCCGGCCGGGGTGCTCGATCGAAGTGCTCATCCCGGATTTCAAGGGATCGCTCGAGGCAGTTAAGATCGTCATGGACGCGCGGCCCGAAATCTTGAATCACAACGTGGAGACCGTGCCGCGGTTATTCAAGGCGGTGCAACCACAGGACAGCTACGAGTGGGCCGCGGCGACGCTAACGCATGCCAAGCAACTCGATTCCGAAGTGCTGACCAAGTCCGGCATCATGGTGGGACTCGGAGAAACCATGGACGAGCTGAAGACCGTGATGCGCGATCAGCGCTCCTGGGGCGTTGATATCCTAACCATCGGCCAGTACCTGCAGCCCAGCAAGAAGCACCTGCCGATTTCACGCTACTACACGATGGAGGAATTCGCGGAACTCAAGGCCTACGGCGCTGAGATCGGATTCAAGTGGGTCGAGGCCGCTCCGCTGGTCAGATCGTCGTACCATGCCGCCGAGCAGGTCCGTGCCCTGAGCACTCTGCATCGCCGGATGTACGCGGCGCCGACGGCGCCGTAAGAGCCGGGACATCACCAAAGAACAGGGTCTCGCACGGCGGCGAGGCTCTGTCTTTTGTCGGGGGGCGTCGTCGAAGACCGGGTGACGGTGCTCAGCTTGGAGCAGGCCGCGCCAAGCGCAAGTACACGGCACCGCGCGCATCCAGGAAGATCGCGTCCGGAGTTTGCACAATACGCAGCACCACATTTTCGCAAGCGGAGCAGCGCAGCACGATACCTGGACCCTCCGAGAAGGCCAGCAACGTACCGACGGCTCCCTCGTTGCCGCAGGAGGCACATTCTGTCGGCGCGGCCGTCATCTCAACGCCGAAGATCTCGGTTAGCACGCCCGCTGCAGAGTTGGCATCCAACATCAGCTGGTGATCGATATCAGGGCTCGCCTCGTGCATGTCAGCCTCCTGTTGGGCCAAAGCGTTCAGTACGGATGTGATCGGCCTTCAAACCGATTCGCACCAGTAGGTCGGCGGCGGATTCGACCAGCAGAGTTGGGCCGCAGATGAAAGCCTGGGCGGCGCGGCCCAGTGGTTTTGCCACTTCTTCCAGCATCTCCCCGTCGATGCGGCGCGCGTAACCACGCCACCCTGCAGGCTGCTGCCGCGTCAGCGTGTGGGCAATCAGCAAGTCCTTTTCCACCTTCAGCAGGACGTCCAATTCGTCGCGGTAGATGATGTCATCAAAGGTACGGGAGCTGTAGAGCAGCCGCGTGGGGTTGCTGGCGCCCGCCGCCCGCCGATGGCGGATCATCGACATCAGCGGCACGACGCCCGAGCCACCCGCAATGAGCAGCAACGGCTCCCGCATGGAGGCTTCCCACACGAAGTAGCCGCCGATCGGTCCGCGCACCTCCAGCCGGTCCCCCACGATCAGGACGTCGTGCATATACGACGAGACCTCGCCGTCCGGTATGCGCTCGATGGTCAGATCCACTTCGCCACGGCGTTCCGGCTCGGAGGCGATGGAGTAGCTCCGCTGGGCCTGGTAGCCGTCCACGGCGGTCAGACGGACGTCATAATGCTGACCAGCGCGGTGCGGAGTCCAATCCGGCAGCGAGAGCGTGAAGGACTTGACGTTCGGGGTTTCGCTTCGAATGCCGGTGACGGTCGCGATCTGCCAGTCCAATGTCTTCCTCATTTTCGCAACCTCACGCCCAAGTCCATGCCGTTGATAGCTGGGCGCAAGTCGCAGGAAAACACGTCAGTCATTCCAGTATCTCTCTTCCTTCCACGGATCACCGCGGCGGTGGTAGCCCGCCGACTCCCAGAAGCCCTGCTTGTCCTTGTCCATGAAGTGAATCCCCCGAATCCATTTCGCGCTCTTCCAGAAATACAGGTGCGGCACCACCATGCGTGCCGGTCCGCCGTGCTCGGGAGCGAGCGGCCCGTCGCCATAGTTGAGCGCGATGAAGCTCTGTCCGTTCACGATGTCCGTGACCGGCAGATTGGTGGTGTAACCGCCGTCGCTGTACGCCGTAATATACATGGCCTTGCGGTCGAGTTCGACGTGCTCCAGGAGCGTATCCAGGCTTACGCCCTCCCACCGCATATCGAGATGGGTCCATTTGGTGACGCATGAGATATCGACCGTGAAGCTCTGCCTCGGCAGCTCCAGAAACTGCGCCCACGTCCAGTTCACCGCCTCCTTAACGAGGCCGTCGATTGTGAACGTCCATTTCTCCGGCGGTGTCCGCGGAGTCGGACCGGCAGACAGCACCGGAAAATCATCGGTCAGGTACTGTCCCGGTGGTAGCCGGTTGGATTTCTCACCAGCGCGGCGTTTGCCGACAAACCCCCTGGACACAAATGGTTCTGACATTGATGCCTCCGCTCAATCGTTTCCCAACGCGGATAGAATTTATCCTATTTGATTCCAGTGTATAACGTGGGTCACATCTCGTCAAGAAGCGCGCCGCACCTCCGGCGAAGCCCGTACCGGCCGCGCACACTAGATTGTCCAAGGAAGAGGCCGTGAAGAAGAATCCCGAGTATCAGCGTTTGGCCGCCGATGGAACCGCCTGGAAACATTGGGGGCCCTACCTCGCAGAGCGCGCCTGGGGAACCGTCCGCGAGGACTACAGCGCCGACAGTCAACCATGGATTTACTTCCCGCACGATCACGCCCGCTCGAAAGCCTATCGCTGGAACGAGGACGGCCTTGGCGGCATCAGCGACGACAAGGGGCGGCTCTGTTTTGCGGTGGCGCTTTGGAACGGCCGGGACAGCATCCTCAAGGAGCGCCCTTTCGGACTGACCAACGGGGAGGGTAATCACGGCGAGGATGTCAAAGACTACTATTTCTACCTGGACTCCACGCCGACCCATTCCTACATGAAGATGCTCTACAAGTATCCGCAGCGGGCTTTCCCCTACGGAGAACTTGTGACCGCCAACAGCCACCGCGGCAAATCCGATCCGGAGTTCGAACTGGTCGACACCGGAGCATTTGAAGAGGACCGCTATTTCGACGTGTTTGTTGAGTACGCCAAGGCCGCCCCCGACGATATCCTGATTCGCATCCGCGCGATCAATCGCGGCCCTGAGGCACAGCGCCTGGTCATCCTTCCGACCTTGTGGTTCCGCAACACGTGGAGTTGGGGCGCGGATGCCTCCGGCCGACTGCCGCAGCGCCCTGTCCTCGTGAACGACACGCCAAAGGCTCCAGGCAGCCCGAAAGCGATAGCCGCGCAGGATGTCGAACTGGGGCCGTATGCGTTGGTCTGCCAGGACGCGGATGCGCTCCTTTTTACGGAGAATGAGACCAACTTGGGGCGGCTCAATGGGACATTGAACGCCTCTCCCTACGTGAAGGATGCGTTTCATGCGTATGTCGTGGACGGCCGCGCGGATGCCGTCAACCCGCAGCAGACGGGCACCAAGGCAGCGGCACTGTACGATCGAACGCTCCCCCCCGGCGAAATGCATGAGGTGCGGCTGCGTCTCACCAAGACGGCTACCGTCGACAAGCGCGCGAAGCGAGATCCGTTCGCAGACTGGGAACGCATCTTCCAGCAGCGCCAGACCGAAGCTGACGAGTTCTACGCGGCTCTGCAACCAAACTCCCTGAGCGACGATCTCAAGCTAATCCAGAGGCAGGCCTTCGCGGGCTTGTTGTGGGGCAAGCAGTTCTATCATTACAACGTGGCCACCTGGCTCGATGGCGATCCCGCTCAGCCCGCGCCGCCGCCATCCCGCCTGCGCGGGCGCAACTCCGAATGGCGCCATCTGAACGCCGTCGACATCATTTCCATGCCCGACAAGTGGGAGTTTCCATGGTTCGCCAGTTGGGATCTGGCGCTGCAGTGCATCCCCCTGGCACTGCTGGACGCGGAGTTCGCCAAGCAGCAACTGCTGCTGCTGGGCCGCGTCTGGTACCAGCACCCCAACGGGCAGGTTCCTGGCTACGAGTGGGACTTCGGCGGCGTGAACCCACCCGTCCTCGGGTGGGCAGCCTGGCAGGTGTACAAGATCGATCAGGAGCAGCGCGGCGCGGGCGACACGGAATTCCTGGAGCGCATGTTCCACAAGCTTCTTCTGAATTTTACGTGGTGGGTCAACCGCAAGGATGCCGACGGCATGAACGTGTTCCAGGGCGGATTCCTCGGCCTCGACAACATCGGGCTCTTTGACCGCAGCCAACCGCTGCCGGCGGGCGGGCATGTCGAGCAGTCCGACGGCACAAGCTGGATGGGCAAGTTCAGCCTGGATATGCTGACGATCGCCCTCGAATTGGCGACCACCGATCCCGCCTACGAGGACATTGCCCTTAAATTCTTCGAGCACTTCCTGTACATTGCCAACGCAATGGATAACATCGCCGGCGAATCCATCTCCTTGTGGGACGACGAGGATGAGTTCTTCTACGACGTTTTGCACTTCGACGCCTCGGGGGATCACCCGCGTCAGAATCTGCAGATGCGCATTCGCTCGATGGTCGGGCTCATCCCCCTCTTTGCCGTCACCACCATCGAGCCGGGCCTGCTGGACCGCCTTCCCGAATTCAAGGAGCGGCTGCTCTGGTTTCTCGAGAACCGTCCGCAGTTGGCTTGCCTGGTCTCACGCTGGCATGAGCCGGGGATGGGCGAGCGACGCCTGCTGGCCATCTTGAGGGGACATCGCATGAAGCGGGTACTGAGGCGCATGCTCGATGAATCTGAGTTTCTGTCGCCGCACGGGGTCAGGGCACTCTCACGGGTTTACGCGGAGCATCCCTACTCGATGAGCATCGGCGGTGAGGTTCATACGGTTGCGTACGAGCCCGCCGAATCCCAGAGCAACCTCTTCGGCGGCAACTCCAACTGGAGAGGTCCGGTATGGATGCCGCTAAACTATCTGGTTATCGAAGCGCTCGGGAGGTTCCACCACTACTATGGCGATGATTTCGTCGTCGAATTCCCGACCGGCAGCGGGGACCTGATCAGCTTGAAGGCCATCGCAGCGAATCTCTCCGACCGGGTCATTAGCATATTTGCCAGGGATGCCGACGGCCGCCGCGCCGTTTTCGGGGACCGGGTTCTCTTCCAAAATGATTCCCACTGGCGCGACTATATTCCCTTTCACGAGTACTTCCATGGCGACAATGGGATGGGCCTCGGGGCGAGCCACCAGACGGGCTGGACCGCGCTGGTTGCCAAACTGATCCAGGAGCAGGCGGAGTCCCACACGGCCTGAGCACCTGGCCCTGTCGGCGGATACGCGGCCCGAATGCGGCGAGCCGCCCTGCTGGCCCATTGCGAAGTTACTGAGGCCCGATGCAATTCTGGGGTTACTTGCCGCCCGGCCGCGGGCTCTCCGCAGCCAGTCCAACGCGCGGCATCGTCTCAGGGACGAAGCGCTGCGTCGCCCATGCCGCGACGAGCGAAAGGGCGCCCGCCAGAACAAAAGGCAGCGTGAACGAATAGACCGCCAGGACGCCGGCAAGCAGCGGTCCCACCGCCACTCCCAAGCCGAAACCCATCGTGACGAAACTCATCTGGCGGCCGGCCCCACCGGCTTGGGCCAGGTCGCCTGCCACGGCGAACGCGGGAGCGGCCACCGCGGCCGACGCCACTCCCTGCACCAGCCGCAGCAGAATAAGCACCGCTGAGGAAGCCCGCGTATCCCAATAAGGCGGTCGACGGTACCAGCAGCAGCAGCCCCCCGATGATGAATGGCTTGCGTCCAAATCGGTCAGAGTAGCGTCCAAGGGGAACCTGCACAAAGAGACGCGAGAGCATGACGGCGCTGAAAGCCAGTCCAAACAGGAACGCATCCATCCCCAATTTGGCGTTGAACTGGGTTTCAAGCGCAGACATCATCGAGAAGTCCGCCGCCATGACCAGGGTGGCAAAGGCCACACCCACAATCCCGGGGCTCAGTAATTTCGGATCGATAATCTTGAATTCCGCAGGCCTTCCAATGGGCCTTGGAGCCGGGGTTTCCTGCACCCACATGTACACCAGGACGATCGCAACGATTATGAAAAGCGAGCCCACGACGAAGGCGGAGTCGAAGCCAAAGCGGTCGAACAGCAGGCCGCCGATCAGCGGACCGATGCCCAGGCCCAACATGCGGCTGGTGGTGTAGATCCCCATGGAGCCGCCGCGGGTCGATTTTCTGCTGGCCGTCACCATTAAGGCCAGGGCGGCAGGGACCGTCACCCCCACGCCGATGCCCTGCAGCGATCTCAGGATGAGCAGATCCGTGTAGCGGCGGGCAAGCAGGAATCCCAGGGTCGCCACGGCCATCATGACGAGCCCTGCCAGGATGAACGGTTTGGTCCGCCCCACCCGGTCAATAAAGGCGCCGGCCACCGGTTCCAGGAAGGCGTTCACGAGCCCGAAGACCGAGATTAGGAATCCGACGCGTACCGTCTCCGGCCAAGGCACGGCGGGCGCCGGCAGTTTTGCGACAAATAGCGGCAGCACCACAAACAATATGCTGTTTCCGATGGCATCACCTAGGCGGGCGCTGGACAGAGCCAGCACGACGCGGTTTCCCCCGATACTTTCCAGTCGTCGTCGCATGATCTAGTTCATATGCTCCAATCTTTGGGGTCTACATTCTCCCAAGGGCGCCGTTTCGCCCCGGCAAAGGATATCACACGCGTCAAAGGAAAGCCGCCCGGGCGACAGGACGATTGTCTGCCCGCACGCGTGGCCGAAGTATGTTATACTGCCTCCAACAGTTAGTAAGTGGATAACTGGTTGTATGCGGTGCCTCAGCCGCTGGCCTGTTATGGGCTGGCGGCCGTTCTTTTTGCCGGTTGAACCGGAGAAAGCAGTGCAGTAATGGACGTCAGGTTGTATGTAGGTAACCTATCGAAGTCGACCACCGAAGCCGAGCTCAAGACCCTGTTCGAGCAGGCCGGGAAAGTAACCGCCGTCGAGGTGATCAAGGAGCGCGGCACCGGCGAGTCCAAGGGGTTTGGGTTCATCACCATGACCGACCAGGCCGAGGCCGACAAGGCCATCAGCCAGTTCAATGGCTACTCGTTGGCAGATCGTGAACTCAAGGTCAACGTCGCCAGACCGAAGACCATGTAGCCTGGAACGACGGCGGGCGCGCTGTAGCCTGCCTGCCGCAAGCCCAGGATCGCTTTCTGGCCTTGAACAAGACCGCTGCCGTCAGCCCCACTTGGGGCTGACGGTTTCTTTCGCCAGCCCGGGTCCGTACATCGGCTCCAGGGCAGGCGCTGACCTTTCCGGGCACGCGAGCAAGCGGGGCCATTCACGTAAAGAAATGGGACAAATGATCAAAGTAGCAGCAAGCATAGAAATCTATAAGCCATTGAGGCAGGTTTTCGAATTCGTCAGCGCGTCCGCGAACGACTTCGAATGGCAGTATGGCACTTTGGCTTCCGGCCAAATTTCGGACGGCGAGGCGGGCGTCGGTGCCTCTTTTGGCACGGTCGGCCATCTAATGGGCCGGCGGATGCACCGTACGTTTCAGATCACCGAATACGTGGCGGACAGGCAATATGGGTTCAGATCGCTGACCGGTCCACTGGAGTCACATACGGTCTACGAGCTCCAACCTGCCGACGGCAGCACTCGCGTAAGTGTTTCCATGGAGGCTTTGGCCGTGAACGCACTTCAGCTGCGCGAGGTAGACCTGAAGAAGCACATGCAGAAGCAGCTCAAGGAAGACCTGGCGCTGCTCAAGTTGTTGCTCGAGGCACAGCCTCAAGCTGCACCGGCCGCCGCCCAGGCACAGCGAACTGACTCTCCCCTCCATCAGAACCTCCCGTTATGATTTGGAATCCGCTTGGGCCGGAGGCGAACGTTGCCCGGAAATTCTCAAACCCAGCTCATAGCTAAGCTCAGGGGCGCACTAAGAGATCAAGGCGATCAGGCGCTGCTTGCGGATCTTATTCCCGCCCTCGATGCGCGCTACGCTCTCATGCCGAAGATCGAGGCCGAACGCGGCGTGGAAGACATCCTGGCCCAAATGCTGGCACCGGCTCGCGACCGCCTTCGGAACTTTATCCCTGGTGCAAGACAGGAAGATTCTTGATATTGCCTGCGGCTCGAATAGCAGCCGGGCGCCATCCCGTTTTCGCATCCATACGCCCCTCGGCCGCCTGCTGCTCGGGCGGCCCCGCAAGGGGTACACCCCCCTGTTCGAGCCGTGGTTTTGCCGCATTCTCCTGCACCTGGGAGCCGACCCCGTGGGACTCGACTTTGGCGATCTGGAGAGCGAGGATTTCACGCATTATCGCGTTGATCTCGGACAACCCGATGCCCTGAATTTCCTGCCCGATCAAGCTTTCGATGCGCTCCAGGACAGCCGCCTGTTCGGCTCCCCCGAGTTCACTGCCCAGTTTCCAAAGCAGAGTGACCGCCTTGCGGTGGCCAGTGAGATCAAGCGCCAGGAGGCCAGACTGCTCAAGCCGGGCGGTATCGTAATCCACTCGGATGCTGCCGCCCTGCTCAAGTAGATCCCCGATTCCCGCCGCGCTTGCAATGGCGTGTCCGGTCATGCACCCCCTTGATACGCCTTTCTAAACTATTCCTCGGATAACAGCACTTCTTTCCAGTTCGCCCAGGTCAGCCTCGGCCTGCCGCCTTCTGCTCGGTTCCTGACATCGTTATAGAGAATGTGTTTCCAGCATGGTATTGCCAGCGCACCTACGGTGGGCCTATCGTCGATCAGATAGTCCGCTCAGGGTCTAACCTCCCGCCTTCTTGCTCGCCTTCTGCCGGTACATCAAGGCGTCCGCGTCTGCGATCATCTCGGCCACTGTGCGCGGTGCCTCGGGGTCAAAGCCCACGATTCCCATGCTCAGGGTAAGTACATAGGGCCGGTTGGCCCGCAGCTCGCTCCCCTTCAGCTCGGCCCGGATGCGCTTGGCCAGGAGCTCCGCGCTTTCCATCGACGCGTCCTGCGCCAGAACAACAAATTCATCGCCGCCAAAGCGGGCGCAAATATCCGCCTCACGGAATGTGGTTTTCAAGATGGTGGCGACTTCCTGCAAGGCCGCATCGCCCTCTGGGTGCCCGTGGGCATCATTGATCGTCTTCAGATTGTCCAGGTCGAAGAAGAACAGGACCATTTTCCTTCTCATTCGCTGGGCCACATTCGCCGCTTGTTCAGCCAGCAGGGCGAAACCCCGCCGGTTGTGAAGCCCCGTCAGCTCGTCGGTCAGCGACAGTTCGCGAAGTTCGTCTTCCATGCGCCGCCGTTCGACCGCCTGCGCCTGACCGCGCGGCGCGGGCTCCCCCTTCAACGGTTCGCTGCGGGCATACTTTGTGCGTCGCCGGTCTGCGAGACAGGCAACGGCGACCGGGCACCGGCTTGCCTTGTTGTGAGCCCCACCCGCATGGGAGCCAACGAATTGGAAAACCCGCCGGCAATGCTATTGCCGGCGGGTTGAGTTTTCTCTTTCTCTTACGCAACCTTCAATATCGCATGGAGGCCGAGCCAGAGGCCGCCGTGTCCTGCTCAGTTCTGCAGCGAGCGCATGATCTCCGCCAACAGGTTCTGCTCCGGCACTGCCCCCACGACCATCTTGGCACCCGAATTGATCACCGTCTGTGGCACCCCGCTCACGTGGAATTGCGCCGCCAGCTCGGGAAACTCTGTCGCTTCCACGCCCTCGGCCCGGATCATCTTCGGATTTTCCATGGCCATTTGATGCGCCATCAAGACTGCCCGCGGGCAATAGGGGCAGCTGGGCGTGACGAACACCTGCAAGAGCAGAGGCGACTCCAGCTTCTTTAGGAATTCGCGGGTCTGTTGGCCCAAACCGGAATCCCTGCCGGATACGAGCAGGATATCGTTGATCAGCGTGCCGAACTCATGGCCCGATGGGATACCGGAATACTGGATGCCAAAGTCCATGACCTGCGCGCCTTCTTTCGCGGCGATCACCAGGCCGGGCACCCGGCTGACATTGAACTTCGCAGCCACCTCTCTATCCGCCTCGGCGTCGTAAACGCTCAGACCAATCCGATCGTCGGCGGCGGCCACCTCTTCGAGCAGTTGGCGGGTCTCATCGCAGTACTCGCAATCTTTCTTGTTTCCAAAATACAGCAGTTGAACCGGCTCCTTCAGCTTCTCGAAGGCCTCCTTCACCTGCTTCAGGACGTCGTCGTCCAGAATGTTTGCCATGCTGATCTCCTACTGAACGGCCTCTGGGGTCGCCACTTTCGTGGTGATCTCGAACCGCGGCGGTTTCTCCAGGTGCTTCTTCACAGCGCAAAGGCTCGCGGACCGGATCAGCGAGTCCCGGTATTTTTCCGGGAAAGTCGGCGGGACTTGGATCTCCAGCTCGATCGTTTCGACCATGCCCGTCATGCGGCTGTGGTTGACGCGCTCGATGATCCGAATGTCCGTGGCAGGCACTCCCCTCTGCTGACAAAAGCCCAGCACGTAGATTCCGGCACACGTTCCGATGGACGCCAGGAATACTTCGAAAGGCGACGCGGCAGTGGCGCCCGGCGGTTGATCAGTCGGCACCGTAAGGCCGTTGAAATGTGCGTCCACCCTCGATCCCCCCGGAAAGTCGATCAGCATTTCCATTCTTGTGTTCTCCATGGCCACCCACGACGGTCATAATTGGCGGCGGGGGCCCAAATTCAGTCCTTACAACGGGCCGCGCGAAGGACCGCCCGGGGCGGTTCTCCACGCGCTCTCTGCGTACCTATTTTCCGGCGCGAATTTTGGGGCCACTGAGAGGCGCTCCAAAAAGCGGAGCGAACACGCAGAAGTCAAAGATCCCAGCGAGCAGGGGAACCAAACCGACAATGGCCACGATCAGGCCGGTCGTACCGCCCAAGCCGAGCCAACCCCAGAGGACCAATACGATGCCGGCAACGATACGGGTGATTCGGCCAGCGGGCGACGCAAGGAATGAAACAATCGGGTTCATCTTTTTTCTCCTTTTGATTACTAACTCTGGACATAGTTTAGGCCCCTGCGGCCATTCTGTATGTGACATAGTCACATTCAGGGCACTCCACCCTACGCCCATTCCGAACCGCAGTTCGGCACGACCCCGCGGGCCTGTCCGCGGCGTCGACCAACTCTATAACCCCTGCAAACCGGTGGACTACGATCCCCTTGACAGTAGAATACTTGTTCTATATTATCTGTGATTATGCCGAGCCGACCTGTGGAGAATCCAGGTGGCGCCAGAACCCTCGCCGCCCCAAGGGCATCACGCCCTGAAAGCCATCGCCAGCCCTGGAATTGTTCCTCTTTGTTTTTCCGTTGCGGGCGGACGACATACTCAAGCCCGCACGGGCGGGCGAACGTCTGCGTGCATCCGCTTCGCGCAAACCGGCTGAAGCCTCAGGCCGCCGGAGCCATCCGAATCCCAATCGTGGTAAGGATCAAACCCGCTATCCAGAAAACGGGTCCCAAGATTCCGGGGAAGAAGGCCACGTGACCGGGGATCAGCACGAAGAAGATAAATCCCAGATCTGCCGCGCTCACGACCACCAGATTGAGCCAGTACCCGCGGCTGCTGTTATTCCAATTGTAGTGAACGGCAACCGCAATGGCAAAGAGTGCGAAGAAGAGCAGATCCCACGCCCCCTGATTTATCTTGCCCTGAACCAGCCCGCTCTGAAGGCTTGTGCCCAGAGCGAAGCCCTCATAGGCCGCCTCAAGATGCAGCAGCCCCCACACAACGTACATCACGGCACCGAACTTGGCAAATCGCATGCTCCATCTCCTTTGAGGCCGAGGTTGGCGTGGCCCAACGCAGAAGCGATGTCGGTACTATGCGACCGGGACGGTGAACGTGAAGGTGCTGCCTTTGCCATCGCCGCCGCTTTCGGCCCACAGGCGGCCCCCGTGGGCTTCCACCAGCGCGCGCGCGATCGTCAAGCCGATGCCACTGCCCCCGCCGGTTTGCCGGGAGCGCGACTTGTCCACTCGATAGAAGCGATCGAAGATGTGACCGAGATGTTCCGCGGCAATACCCACGCCGCTATCGCGAACCGAGACTTGCACTTCGCCCTCGACCCGCCTGGCAGCGATGGTGACACTGCCGCCTTGCGGAGTGTATTGCAGGGCGTTGCCAACCAGATTCGTAAGCACCTGGATGAGCCGGTCCTGGTCGCCCGCTATCGTGGGAAGATTCGGCGGGACCTCGGAGATCAGCGAAACGTTCCTGGAAGCGGCCTGCGGCCCGAGTCGCTTCGACACGGTCGCGATCAAGGCCGCCGCCTCAACGGGCTCGACCTGCAACTCATAGGCACGCGCTTCGACGCGGCTCAGCTCCTGCAGATCGTCAACCAGACGATTCAGGCGCTGGGCCTCGGTGTGGATCTCCTGATAGGTTTCATCCGTTGCGGGCAGGACGCCGTCCATCAACCCTTCCATCGATCCCTGGATCGCTGTAAGCGGCGTGCGCAGCTCGTGGCTCACATCGGCGATCAGGCGCCGGCGCATGGACTCCACCTCCTCGAGCTTCTGCGCCATTTGGTTGAAACGCGCGGCGAGTTGCGAGAGTTCATCCGCGCCGCGCACGGGCACGCGTTCTTCATAGTGCCCGCCGGCGATGCGCTGGGCTGCCTCGGATATGGCCTGGACCGGTTCGATCACGCTGCGACTGAAGATCAGGCTGAGTACGACGGCGGCGAAGAGTGCGACTCCGCCTGCGATCAGCAGCGCGTCATTGAAACTGGCGCGGTAGTCCGCGAAGAGGGCCGCAGTCGGATCGGCACTGCCCGCGGCCTGGCGGCCGAACGCGGGGCCCATGCCCATGCCTGGCTGAGCGGCGGGCGCGCCGGCCAGCATGCCCAGCATGTGGCGCCGGAACGAGGCGGGCAAGGCGGCCTGGCCGGCGGCTGCCAGCACGACCAGACCAATGACGATCACAGCCAGATAGGACAGGAAGATCTTGGCACCGAAATGGCGATGGAAGTAATCAGCCATCGTTCGTCATCCCGCTCACGCCGGCTCGTCCTCGAACCGGTATCCCACGCCGCGCACGGTGGCGATCAGGTCGGCGCGGCCGAGCTTCTGGCGTACGTGGCCGAGGTGCACGTCGACGACGCGCATCTCGCCGAAGTACTCCCCTCCCCAGACTTTCTCGAGCAGCTGCTCCCGCGTCAGCACCCGGCCGCGATTCTCGGCCAGCGCCCTCAGCAGATCGAATTCAATCGCGGTCAGCTCGACCGGCGCCTCGTCGACGGTCACTTTACGTGCCCCCGCGTCCAATTGCAGGTGCCGGAACGCGAAGACGGCCGTATCCGTGCCGGATCCGCCTGGCTCTTGCATGCGACGCAGGGCGGCCTTGACGCGCGCCGTCAGCTCCCGCGGGCTGAACGGCTTCGTGACATAGTCGTCCGCACCCACGGACAGGCCAATGATCTTGTCGGTCTCCTCGGTGCGGGCGGTCAGCAGGATGACGTAGGCTTGGGACTCACGGCGAAGGCGCTGCAGCAGTTCGAGACCATCCATGCCGGGCAGCATGATATCCAGGATCACTATATCGGGCTTGAACGCGCGCGCCGCCTGCAGGCCGGTCGGCCCATCGCTCGCCGTGTGCACATCGTAGCCCTCGGGCTTCAGATAGGCGCTGACAAGTTTGACGATCGATGGTTCGTCGTCGATCACGAGAATCTTAGGCATGAGTTCGTTTCGTGGGCCAATTGACACGGAGGCGCAGGTATTGTAACGGCAAAGACGGCCGCCCAGTACTGCTCGAGTCTAGGCGGCCGCCATCAAGGAGCCGTGAAGTGAGTATGAAGATTGCGTAAAGGACCGCGGCGATGCGTCCTCGACCGTCGCCTACGGGACTCCGGGCACCACTCTGTTCTATTCCTTCGCCGTGCCGTCTTTCGAGAACAGGGAAGCGTATTGGCCGTACCCCTCGTTTTCGAGGTCTTCGGCCGCGATGAAGCGCAGGGCAGCGGAATTCATGCAGAAGCGCATGCCCGTGGGTGCGGGGCCGTCATTGAAGACATGGCCAAGATGCGAGTTGGCCGACCTGGACCGCACCTCCGTGCGGGGCAGGATCAACTTGAAGTCGGTGTGGGTCACGACATTTTCAGGCTCGAGAGGCTTCGTGAAGCTGGGCCAGCCGGTGCCCGAGTTCGTACTTGTCCATGGAACTGAACAGGGCTTCCCCGGAGACCACGTCCACGTAGATGCCGGCGTGTTTATTGTTCCAGTACTCGTTGTGGAACGCCGGTTCGGTGCCTTCCTCCTGGGTAACATGATATTGCTCGGCCGTCAGTTGGCTGCGCAGATCGGTCTGAGAGGGCTTCTTGAATGTTGCCATGGGAGCATCCTTTCGAAAGAAGACTGGGGCATCCTGCGGATGGAGCCTCGGAACGCGGTTGGGGATTCCCGTACGTGCAGGGTGCCGCGGGCCGAGGCTTGTATCATGCCCCTCAGACGCCCCGTGCGGCGGTTTCTTTCATTAAGAGAGGATTACACCGGGCCAGCGCGGCCCGGTGCCGGGACTGGCCCTGAGGCGGAAGTCTGTTACGGGCCGACCGCTCCGGTGAGTGCGCCCATCAGCTCGCGGCAGAACGCCGGGATGTCTGCCACAACGCGTCCCCAGATCAAGTTGCCATCCCGAAACGCCGGCTGGTCCACCCAGGTCGCCCCCGCATTGATGAGATCGTCTTTGATGCCCACTGATCCAGTGGCGCGCCGGCCCTTGACGATACCCGCCGAGATGGCAACGAGACCTCCGTGGCATATGATGCCAATCGGCTTCCGGGCACTGTCAATTTGTCTGACCAGTTCGATGACGACCTGTGTGCCGGCGGAGCTTGTCCGGCGCCCAGCCACCGGGTATCACCAGCCCGATCAGCTTGTCTGGCCTCAGTTCTTGGATCAGACTGTCAGGTTTGATCGCCAGTCCGTTCTTGCCGTGTAAGGGCTCGGGGTTGAGGGCAGCCGTGAGGACGTGAGCACCTTCTTCCTGAAGGCGCATGAGGGGCACGTAGTATTCCAAGTCCTCTACCCCCTCCGCGACCAATATGGCAATCGTCGTGCCGTTTAGGAGCATTTGAACCGCCTCCGCCGTCTGCAAAATCCTAGTGGATGAAGCGTATCAAGAGCCAATAAATACCAGCCGCCGCCAGCGCCGAAGCCGGGATCGTCAGCAGCCAGGCAATCGCGATCTCCTGCGCCACGCCCCAACGGACTTTGTTGGCCCTCTCTGCCGCTCCGGTACCCAGTATGGCGGAACTGACCACCTGCGTGGTGCTCACGGGTCCGCCGAGCAGGGACGCGCCGATGATCACCGCAGCCGAGGTTAGCTGCGTGTTGAAGCCATCCAGCGGCCGTGATCTTAAAGATCTTGCCGCCCAGTGTCCGGATCAGCCGCCACCCGCCAACGGCCGTGCCCAGACCAATCATGGTCGCGCACACGAGAATGACCCAAACCGGGATCGTGAAGACCTTGAGGTATCCGCCCGTCACGAGCGCCAGAGCCATGATGCCCATGGTCTTCTGGGAATTGTTGGTGCCATGGCTCAGGGCCAAAGCAATGCCGGTGAGAATCTGGCTGCGTTTGAACAGTCCGTTGATCCGGGGCGAGGCATCACGGCTCAAGGCCAGGATCAGCCTTAGCAGGGCAAACCCCGCCACAAAACCGATGAGAGGCGAAGTGAACAACGCGATAAGTACCTTTTCCATTCCCGGCAGCTCGATGGCCCTCCACCCCGCGCCCAACCACACCGCGCCAATAATCCCTCCAATGAGGGCATGCGATGAACTGCTCGGAAAGCCCAGATACCACGTTGCCACGTCCCACAGGATGGCGCTCAGGAGCGCCGCAATGATCACGGTGGTGCTTATGGCTTGCGAAGACACGATCTCATTTCCGATCGTGTCCGCCACTGCGACGCCGAAAATGAAGGGTCCCACGAAATTGGCCAGCGCCGTCGTTCCCAGTGCGACCCGGGGCGAGAATGCCCGGGATGAAATCATGGTCGCCACAACGTTGCTGGAATCATGTACGCCGTTCAGGAACGCGAAGACCAGGGCCAGAGCGATCGCGACAATCAAGGTCGCCGTCATGGAAATACGGCTTGTCTCAGTGGACTCCCTGATGGCATGGGCACCGGCGCCGTTGGGCCGTTGCTTTGGCCATGCGCGCTCGGCAGTTGTCTTCGATTCTTGGGCAGGTTCTGCATCCTGACAGGGTGAGCGGACGCTAATGGATGAAGCGCGTCAGTATCCAATACAGACCCGCGGCGGCGAGCGCCGATGCAGGGATGGTAAGTAGCCATGCCACCGCCATCTCCTGCGCAACATTCCAGCGCACTTTGTTTGCTCTCTGCGCAGTTCCGGTTCCCATGATGGCGGAACTGACCACCTGGGTCGTGCTGACGGGCCCCCCCAGAAGCGAGGCGCCCAAGATTACCGAGGCGGAGGCAAGCTGCGAGGTAAAGCCATCCACGGGCCGGATCTTGTAGATCTTTCCGCCGAGCGTCCGGATGAGCCGCCACCCGCCCAGGGCCGTACCCAAGGCGATCATGGAGGCACACATCAGGATGACCCAGGTCGGGACTGCAAAGACCTTGAGATAGCCGGACGACACCAGCACCAGCGTGACAATGCCCATCGTTTTCTGCGAATTATTGGTGCCATGACTGAGCGCCAGCACCAGGCCCGTGCCCAGCTGGGCGTGCTTGAACCACTTGTTGATGCCAGGAGAGGCGCTCCAGCTCAGGGCAAATGTGGATCTCAATATGATGAAACCCATTATGAAGCCGATGATCGGCGACGCGAACAGAGCGAATAACACTTTCTCGAACCCTTGAAGCTGTATGGCCGACCAGCCTGCTCCCATGACCACGGCCCCAAATATCCCGCCGATCAGGGCATGCGAAGAGCTGCTGGGAAAACCCAGGTACCAGGTCAGAATATCCCACAGGATGGCGCTCAGCAGGGCAGCCAGCGTGACGGTCACACTAATCCGGCTAGGGTCAACGATCTCATCTCCGATCGTAGTTGCCACTGCCACGCCGAAGACAAACGGACCCACGAAATTGGCGACGGCGGTCGACCCGAGGGCAAGCCGCGGTGACAGTGCCCGAGACGAGATCATCGTGGCGACGACATTACTGGAATCGTGGACGCCGTTCAGGAAATCGAAAACTAGGGCCAACGCGATCGCGGCCAGCAGCAGGGGGGTCATGAGATGGGGACGTGCCTAGGTCAGTTTAACAACAATATCTGCGATGACGTTGGCGGCTTCGTCGCCACGGTCGGCGGCGTTGCTCAGGTGGCGGTAGACTTCGCGCAGCTTCAACATCTTGACGACGTGCTCGATGTCCTCAGCCCCGCTGAACAAGTCCGCAATCGCCTCGCGATAGACGTCCTCGACGCGATTCTCCAGGGCCTTGGCCCGTTGGGCGTGATCGTTAGCCACGCCCGGGTGATCCTGGATGCGCTCCACCGCCATGAGAATCTCGTAGGCCGCGTCCCGCAGCAAGGAGGCCATCCGCTGCATGAAAGAAGTGGTTTCAACCTTGAGGATATCCATCTCGCTGACAGTGCTGTACCCGTAGTCCAACACATCATCAATGGTGCGCGACAGGGCGAATATGTCCTCGCGATCAAAAGGCGTCACGAAAGTCTTGTTCAGCTCGTCGATCAGGATGCGACGCGCCTCGTCGGCCTCTTTCTCCTTTGTGTTCAACAGGGCGGAGGCCACGGGGTCCTGCGCTGCCAGATATTCCTTAAGCGCCTCCATGCCTTCGAGCGTCAGGGCCGCCTGTTGACGGATCAGCTTGACAAACACATTCTCGCGTTTTGCAAAACGCCGGAACATTGAAAGTCCTCCTGCGCGAGGCTCGCCAAGCGGTGCCGTTCTGGCCACCCCTTGCTCTGAGCCGGAATCAACGACCCAGTACGAGCACTGCTTCGCGCGAGCAGGTAATTTGCGTCTTCGCGCCGATCTGGGGCAACTCGAGGAATGGATTGTTGAAAGTATCCATGTAGAACTGCTCGGATCCAAGGGTAACTTGCACCCTCACGATCGATCCCAGGAAGGTGATGGTCTCAATCGTGCAGTCAATCAGATTTGCCTTCTTGCCGGTCGAGGCAAAGCTAAGGCGCTCGGGCCGGATGGCAATCCGGACCTTGTCGCCCGCCTTGCTGTCGTCCAGGCCGGTCTCGGCCTGCAGCTTCACGCCGTCCACGCGCAGCATGCGCGCCTTGGGATCGATGACCTCGGCCTCCGTGGTATTGAGGATGCCCACAAAATTGGCCACAAATGTGGTGGCAGGGAAGTTGTAGATCTCAAACGGCGTCCCCACCTGCTCCACCCTGCCGTTGTACATCACTACCACGCGGTCAGAAATGGAGAGAGCCTCTTCCTGATCGTGGGTCACGTAGATTGCGGTAATTCCCAGTTTCTTCTGGATGGCCCGGATCTCCGCGCGCAGCGCCACGCGAAATCTTGGCATCCAGCGCAGACAGGGGCTCGTCCAAGAGCAGAACTTCGGGGTGAATGGCGAGGGCGCGCGCCAAGGCGACACGCTGCTGCTGACCACCCGAAAGTTGATATGGGAAACTGCCACCGCGTTCGTCCAGGTGGATCAAGGACAGCATCTCGGCGACACGCTGCTTGATGGCCTCCGGCTTCTCTCGCCGAATCTGCAAACCGAATCCGATGTTTTGAGCCACGGTCATGTTCGGGAAGAGCGCGTAGGATTGAAAGACCATGCCCACATTTCGTTGGTTCGGCGGCTTGTCCGTGATATCCACCGTATCCAGCGAGACGTGACCAGCCGACGGAATCTCGAAGCCCGCGATCATGCGCAGGGTCGTGGTCTTGCCGCATCCAGATGGCCCTAGGAAGGAAACGAACTCGCCCCGTTCGACATTCAGATTGAAGTCAGAAACCACCGGATTTGAACCGAACTGCTTGGATATCTGGTTTAGTGCCAAGTGTGTCATGTGGTCATTCCCTTGCAAGAGTTAGTGGGCGCCTGCGGCCTGAGTCTGACCACCGGTGATCAGCTGGATGAGGCCCATGGCGAGCCAGGTAAGCAGGAATGCGACAAAGGTGAGGGCCGCCGGCTCATAGGCTCGGTGCTGACCGAGCAGGAACAGGTAGGGCCCAAACGTCGGGACTCCCAGGTACGATGCCAAGACGATCTCCCCCAGAACGATGGCAAACGTCAGCAGCGCGCCGCTGAGCAGCGCCGTCCGCACATTAGGCAGGATCACCCGGACCATGATCGTGTACCAGTTGGCACCGAGGCTCTGGGCGGCTTCCGTGAGCGTACGCACATCCACCGTCCGCATACCCGTATCAACTGATCGATACATGTACGGCAAGCCCAGGATCATGTAGCCGGCAACGATGAGAACCCCCGTTCCCAGGGGCGACTGCGTCAACGAGCCAATCAGCTGGATCGAGGTGCCAGGCACATTGAAGGGCGTACTGTAGACCCGAATCATGCCGAAGACGAGAATGATGGCAGGCACCACGAACGGCATCAGTGTGATGAACTCCACGATGCGGCGAGCCTGCGGAAGGCGGAGGCGGATCCAGTAGGCCGTCGGCACAACCAGAAGGATGCTGATCACGATCGTGATCGCAGCCAACACCAGGGAATATGAGAAAGAGCCCCAGAAGCCCCCGTAGATACTGGTGTCGGCAAAAGCGCTCCTGTAGGCCTCAAAACCAATCACGCCGCGCTGCATGTGCAGGGAGAAATCCAGCGTCGCGTAGAGGGGCAGGATGAAATACACCGCTCCCAGGAAAATCCACAGCCAACTCCACAAGGGAAAACGACGGGCGCCCGTCATCGCAGCCACCTTTCCGTGCGACTTTGAAGCCACGAATAGCCACCCAGCGAAATTGCCATGATGATGACCATCCCCATGGCCATGGCATAGCCGAGGCCCGGATTATGCAGAACGTCGCCTCGCATCTGCGCCCCAATCTGGATGGTGATGATTGGCAGCGCACCCCCCGTCAAAGCATACGCCGTGGCGTACGCGCCGAAGGCGTTTCCAAAAAGTAGGATCATGGAGCCCAGGATGGACGGCAGCAGGATCGGAAACGCGACGCGCAGCCAGTATTGCGTGCTGCTGGCGCCCAGATTTTCAGCGGCCTCGCGCCACTCGCGTTTCAAACCATCCAGGGCGGGAGCCATGATCAGTACCATCAAAGGGAACTGGAAGTACATGTAGGTTATGGCCAGCCCGGCAAAACTGTACAGATTGAACCCGTGGTCGTAGATATTCGTGTGAAAGACATTCTTCATGACTGCGGTAACAAAGCCCGTGCGTCCCAAGGTAGCCACAAACGCAAATGCCAATGGCACGCCGGCAAAGTTGGCAGCCACGCCGGAGAACGTAATCAGGCCGGTTCGGACAGCCTTGGGCAGGCCACCGAGGGTGACCGCGTAGGCCAGAAGGAAGCCAAAAACACCGCCACCAATAGCTGTGACGGCACTGATCTGGATACTAAGAATGTACGCGTTGATGATGTAAGGCTGCTCGAACAAGCCCAAGATATTCGCAAAGGTGAAGCGGCCGCTGTCGTCGCTGAAACTACCAATGAACAGGCGACCAGACGGCAGGACGAGGAACAGGATTGCAAAGAGAAAGAACGGCACCACCCCGAGCCACACGGCAAGGCGGGATGTGGGCTTTCTTGGCTTACGCATGGTTAGGTCGGCTTGAGTCATACGCGCGCACCCTCCCAGAAAGACTTGACGTGGTGAGACCCCGTCACGCGCGTGACGGGGTCTCACCCTTTCTAAATCAACCCAAGGCGATTATTGACCCGCCTGGATGTTGGCACCAACGACAGAATCCCAACTGCCGGTGATGAGCGTATTGGCAGCGGTCAACTGATCGAGCGTCGGGAAGACTGCGCCGGTGACATCGGGAAGCTTGGCAGCGACATCCGCCGGCACAACGCCGCGCGCCCGCATGTCAGCTTCACGAATCGGATGGCAATAGCCCTTCATCCACTGAGTTTGGCCAGCGTCGGAGTACAGGTATTCCATCCAGAGTTTGGCCGCATTGGGATGCGGAGCATAGGCGCTAATCGCCTGAACGTACACGCCGGCAAAGCGGCCGGTCTTCGGGACGACCAGGGTTGCCTTTGGATTTCCAGCGAAGGAATTGATGGCGGCCTGACCGTTGTAGTCCCAGGTCAAGCGGACAGGTGTCTCGCCCTTGGCGACCAAGCCGTTATTGGAGATCAACGGGACAAGGTTTCCTGCGGCGTTCAGCTTGGCAAAGAAGTCGAGACCCGGCTGAGCATTGTCCAGCGTGCCGCCGTTTGCCAGACCGGAAGCGTACACAGCCTGAATGGCCTGATTGGAGGTCCGAGGATCGCCAGAGAGCGCGACCTGACCCTTGTAGGCCGGATCCAGCAAATCGCCCCAGTCCTGCGGAACCTTGGGCTGGACGTCCGTGTTCACCAGGAAGGACATCACGCCGAAGTAGTCACCGTACCAATAGCCGTCGGCATCCTTGGCCTCAGCCGGAATGGTGTCCCACGTGGAAACCTTATACGGCATCAGGAGGCCTTCATCCTTGGATGACTTGCCAAAGGAGAAGCCTACGTCGATGACATCAGGAGCCTGAGGGCCCTTGTTGTCCTTGTTGGCTCTAATGGCTTCCACTTCGTCGCCCGAGCCGCCATCCGGATTAAGCTCATTGACGGTCAGACCGTACATGCTCTTGAACTCGTCAAGAGCGCCGCCGTAATTGCACCAGTCGTGAGGCAGAGCGATCGTGGTCAACGTGCCCTCGGCCTTGGCAGCCGCGACGAGTTGATCCATCGAAGACCCGCCAGCGGCCGGGGCCGCGGGCGCCGCAGGCGCCGCCGGGGCGCAAGACGCCACAAGCGCCGCCAGGGCCAGCACCGCAAAGAGCTGAAGTACGAATTTGTTGGTGCGCATATTTCTCCTATTCTCCTTGAACATATTATGGGCTATCAAAAAGCAAGTGCTTCGATCAATTCTCTTCCCTGCACCTCCATTCAATGGGCAACCGCGAAATGCATATTGCCTTTGCATGCGCGCGATGCCTTGAGGACCCGGACTATGATCCACCCACCTACCGGGACTCCGCCCGATTCTAGCATCTCCACCCACATCGGTCAAATGCAGAACCCGTGGGGCGGGATTGCTCCAAACTGCACAAAACCGTTGAAGGGCATTGGCGGGCCATTCCCACCAATGCCCAGGACGAGGCAGCCTGCATTACTCGACGGGAATCTCCTGGTAGACCTTGTCTACGTCGATGCCCTGGCCTCTGCGATAGGCGCTGAAGCCAAAGTAGATGGCGGCTGCCAGCAAATACATGATGATCATGAACAGCATCGACGTGGCATTCTGCCATCCGATCCCGTAATAGTAATTGGGATCCCACAACCACTCGATGAGCAGCCAGTCCAGGAAGGCGAAGAATACGGTAGCCGCAACGGTCACAAGCGGGAACGCCTCGCCGGCCGCGATCTTGCGCAGCAGGTAATAGGCCACCCACAGCAGCAAGACCACATTCACAACGCTCAGTATGGCGACCACGACAATCATGGACCGTGCCAGGCCAGTCTGATCCGGCCACTGGGCGAAGACCAAACCCGCGTACTTGTACATCGTGTAGATCAGGTACAGAGCGCCCACGCTGTAGGCGATCGTGACGAGCCAGCCGAGCCAACCAGGCATAAGGATCTTCGAAATCGGAGATCCCTCGAAGATCTTCTTCTGTTTCCAGGGGAAGACGATGCCGGCCAGCGCCGTGCCAAAGAAGGTGACTGCGATAACAAGCGTCGCGTCGAGCACAATGGTCTGGAAGCCTACGATGTTGTAGGCATACAGGAACGAGATGATCACGGACGGGACGACCATGAGCAGCAGCGCATTGATCGGTGTCTTGGTCCTCGGCTCGATGGTTGAGACCCACTCGGGGAGCATGCGGTCGAAGGCGGCAGCGAAAATCACACGCGTCGACGAGAGAAACACGGTGCCCGACCAGCCGATCCACCAGAACCCGACGAAGAGCACAATGAGAAACTGAAGGAACCGGCTGCTCGTCAGGAAGGTGGCGAACAGCACCGGATACGGCCAGACAGGGATCGGCACCGAATCCGTGTAACCGAAGAACTTGCTCATGAACGCGCCATTGGCATTGTGATAGAAGTCCCAGCCCATGGTCTTGTTGATCAACGCAAAGAAGATCAGGGCCAGCACCGCGGTCACGATCACGGCAGCCGCCATGCCCCAGAAATTGCGTTTGTAATCGGAGGCGCCACGAACTTCACCGTAGAGCGTGGATCCCCAGTTCGGCCAGAGGTTGAAGAAGACGATCATGGGGATCAGCGCGAAGCTGGCGCTGAATGCCACCTTGGCCAGCGGCCCGAAGACCACTCCCGCCGTCGCGCCGGCAGCCATCGTCTGTGCGTAATAGTCGCCGGGCGGCACGCCGAAGAGCGCCGGGATATTGGCATTCAGGCCCGCGATGAAGTTTTCCTTCGACCCAAACAGCAGCAGGATGAACACCATGGCCAGGCCCAGCATGCCCACCCAGAAGGAGAACTTCTGGACACGCGCGTACCATTTCATGCCGACGCCGATGTAGATGAAGACGATCAAACACACCAGCAGCATGCTCACCAAGAGACCTGGGGTGGAGGTGAACCAAAGTGCCGTTTGCGAGAACCCCAGAAGAGCCGTCAGCGGCGTGAGGAACTCATACGACAATATCTGCCCGTAGAGCGGCACCCAAAGCCAGAGTATGAACCACCAGCCGGTAACAGTCAGCAGGAAGCCCAAGCCGCGTCCCAAGATGCGGCTCTGCCACACGTAATCGCCGCCAGCACGAGGCATGGCGGAGATCAGGCTGGCGTAGAGCACAACCTCAAAGAGCGTAAAGACAGCACCAATGATCACGGCGGTCCCGAGGTTGCCATCAAAGAACCAGCAGTATGAGAATATGAACAAACCGAGGGTGATCAGGTTGATGGAAAACGTGGCGTAAATGAAGGCATCGAAGACAGACCACGCCCGCACCAGCCCACTGGCCTTCCGTACGAACAGGCTTGAACTACTCATCTGAACCTCCTTCGCAGGATGTGGATTCACCTCCGCCGTCCGGCGGGCGGTGAATCGGTGAACGAATCAAGAACTCAGTCACCGATAAACTCCTACGCACCGGGTAGATGAAATGAACACCTCCTTTCAGCGTTCCATAAGCTGGATGGGCTTCGATCAGCCCGTCGTAAGAAGATAGTTACCCACTTTGTTGGGTTTGAGTTCAACCACGGCTCCGTGCAGGATTCCCTGCTCGTACATGCTGCCGGGGTTGATGCAAAGAGTCTTGTTGAACCTCCGCGTTCCTTTGCCCTCATGGATATGACCGTGCAATGTGAGCAACGGTTGGTACTTCTCAATCAATTCCAAGACGGCATGACTGCCTACAGGCACCAGGGAACGGCCCGCGTAGGCAGGGCGCATGTCGGACGTGAGTTCGGGGGCATCGTCCAGGCCGCTGCCGTAGGGCGGGTTATGCAGATTGAAGATGGAATTCCGGACGTCCTTCAACTGGTCGATCATCGCCTGAATGCGCTGGCGAAGTTGCTCTTCGGATTCTTCGCGGGGAGTATGCCATGGCGTGGGCGTCGACCAGCCGGCGCTGATCATTTCGTGGTGCTCGTCCAGTTGGATCACCTTGCCTTCGACCAGCTCAACCTGGGCAGATTCCTTGATGACCTCGTCAATGGCCGGGGCATCATCGTTGCCCGGGCAAACGAAACAGCGCATGCCCGTTCCCTGCAGTTTGGAATCGGCGTACTCCATCCAGCGTCGCAGCGTAGTCATGGCTTCCTTAAGGAAGAGGTCCTCGGAGACACTTTGATCGTCCTGAATCCGCTGGACCTCGTCGGGGTCCGTTACGTACGGGTAGTAGCCGCGGTTTCGGATGGTGGCAACCATCTGATCGACCTCCTCCTGGGTTTCCAGGAGGTTTTCTTGATCGAGCAGCGTGACTTTGTACTTGCCGCCGCCCTGGGCGACAATCGGGACGATGGCCTTCCCCGTCATATCCCCGCCAAGGATGATGACATCGGCCTTGTAGAATTTGCCGGCGTTGATGAATTTCTTCCAACAGATCTCGGAACCGTGTACGTCCGTGGCAAAGTACAAGTTCATCGCATATCCTCTTATTTGGGCTGCCTGTGCCGTCCAACCATCCGGCATCTCGAGCTCGCCCGAAACCAAGCCCGGAAACTCCTTCCGAATCCGTTCTTCCACTTCTGGTGTGAACACCTCAGGACCGGAATTGGCGAGTATTTCGCGGGCCCGCAGCATGGCACGCGCGTGCGTATCCAGGGAGCCCTTCCCCTCCCACTGTGTGCGCGCATTGCGATCGGCGAGGGAGGGCAGGAAGGCGGCACGCTTCATGCGCTTGACGGTGTGTGGGTGAACCATGTAAGAACCGCCGGGCCCGACTGCCGCCACGACGTCGAGCGCGAGTTCGGCCTCTTCGAAGTCGAGGCCGCGTTTCAGGCGCTTCAACATAAGCGCGATCTCACTGTCGATGACCGCCTTGCCGAAGTCGAACACCTTCAGGGCATCCAACAGTCCACCCATATTGAGCATGTCCGCGCCCCCAAGAACCCCGGCGACAGTTGACATGCCAGTCTCAAATCCGGACTGGGCGTCGTTCAGCTTGGCATTGGTCAGCCCAATGTAGCCTCCGGCAGGCACATCGTAGTAGCGCGCCATCTGCGCAAACGCCATGTGCAGCATGCCGCACTCAATACCGCCAGAGGCATAAGCGCCCGTGCGCATGTCCGCCACAGTCGGTAGCGTGGCATAGATTAGCGGCGTGCCAGCCACCACCATTTGCATGAGGATGGCCGCGGCAAGGAACTCGGCGTTACCCTGAGCCAGCGTGCCGGCCATCGACATCGGGGAGGTGAGGCCGGCATTCGGCACGATACTCGGATAGACCGGCCACTTCCCCTCCACATAGAACATCAGCATCTCCGTGGAGGACATGTCCATCGTCAGAGGGGAAACGACCGGACAGAAGTGGTGCGTGATAAACGGATGATCGCGGTACGCAGCCTCGCTGCCGGCAATGAGACTGCCCAACCGCAGGACGGCCGCGGCATCCGCCAAATCACGGCTCGTGATGCGCACGGGCTTGAGGCAGTGCTTGAGCGCGGGATAGAGCCGGGCCAACGTAAACTGATCTGGGGCTGCGTCATCAGCGAGTGTGGACACCGAGAACACGTCATATCCAGGCAGCGCATTGATCAGATGTGCGATGCGGGCGATGTCGTCCGAGCGGGAGCGCCGCTCGACGCCTGTTACCGGATCGATCACATCCGGAGCGGAGCTGCCGGTCACGACGAGCGGGCCGTCCTGTGGGATCGTCCGGTCATACTGCGGATCGCGCCCACGGAAAGTGAAAGTCGGCGGAAACATGCTGCGAAATTGCTCCACCACCGCGGGAGGGAACTTGACGATCTGCGTTTCGGCATCGACCTGGCAGCCGTGCCGGGCAAATAACGAACGCGCCTTCGGATGACGCACCAACAGTCCCACGTCCTGCAGGATCTCAACCGATGCCTCGTGAACGCGGGTGACCTGGTCGGGGGTTAGGAGGGTGGCAAAAGTCGTCAAGGAAGAACGTCCTCAGTCTGATCGTTATCGGAGAGCCAATATTGCTCCACTTGAAGCGTGGCGCCAGTTGCGATGATCTCCTCAACAGGAGACATCTCATAGCCCACTTTCGTGACCTTCAGCGACGCGGCTGCCGTAGCAAAGCGCGCAGTATCCACCAAAGTCCAGCCGCGGAGACGACCATATATGAAACCAGCGGAAAATGTGGCCCCCGCTCCGCAACCGTCGATTGCCTCGACCGTGGGCGCGTGGACACGGACGACTTCCTTGCCGTCCAGGGCAAGGCAGCCCTCCCCGGCAAGAGTGATCAAGGCGGTCTTGACTCCGACTCGCTGAAGCTTGCGAGCCACTTCCAATGGAGGTTCGTCCCCCAGCTGGGCAGCGTCGGTAACGGCCTGGCAGATGGTTGAGCGGCCGCCATAGCGTTGCAACAATTCCGGATCAGCGTGACCGTGCTCGAAGTTGAGGAACACAGGGACGCCGAGCCGCGCAGCCTCATCCATGGCACGCACGATGTGATCGCCGTCGTACCAGTCCACGTAAAGGACGCGCGAGCCGCGCAGCGGCGACAAGTCGGCGCTGTCCAAAGTGTCCAGGACTTCGGGTCTGCGCTGCCAGAAGTACGTGCGCGCGCCGCTCCTGTCGGAGACGTCCACCTCAACCGGCGTCTTGATCACCTTCGAGAAACGAACTTCGCCTTGAACACCCCAATCCTGCAACTGCCGGGCGAGCATATGTCCGCGCGGATCATCGCCCACCGCGGTCCCGATCATGGCAGTGGGCAAATCCCACTGCCGGAGCAGGCAGGCGACGATGGCGGCGTCGTCAAAGATGAACTCGCTTACCTCCTTGGTCAGGGCGCCGGTGTTGTGCTCAGGCAGTTGATCCACGATGAGGATCACCACCGGTGTCAGCATGCCGAAGCCAACGTAGACGGGAGGCGAGGAACTCATCCGATGCGTTTATCCAATGGCAGCGTTCATCTGCATGAGATACCAGCGCAGGAAGCGATCCAGGTTGTATTCCTTGAAGGTGGAGAGAGGGCCCGCTGTGTAGGCATGCGAATTCACGCCACGCTGTTGGTTGACGCAGATCTGCCAGTCCTGCTCGGCCGTCCAAAGCCAGAAAGGAAGCATCTTGTCCAGATCGTAGTCCTTGCCTTCGACCGCCTTGGCGTCGACCAGCCACGTCATCCGGATTTGCGTATGGTAGAGCCCATTCGGCGTCAGGCGTACTGCCACACTGTGGTCACAGCTGGAATGATTCCAGAAGTTGGGTAGCATGCGGATGCGCAATGTGCCGACGTCTGCCGCATCCGTGTAGTCGCCCATGAGCGGGGCTAACTGCTTGCCATCGAGCGATTCGGTGACAAAACCATCCACAAGGGCTGTGCGATTGGCCGAGTACCAGATATTGTGCTCCGGATCCGGGAACTCCGTCAGGCCGGCTTCCATTCGGGTCACGGCAAGGCCCTGCGCGGCCCACTTTTCTTCGCTGCGCGCAGTCACTGCCGCGATCTGCGCCGCCACCCGCTCGATGGTATCGTCCGCATTGTAGTGATCGAAGTTGGCCTTGGTGTACTGGGGGTGATTGACATTGCAGTGATAGCACTCGCGATTGTTCTCCCACACCAGTTTCCAATTGGCCTGGACATCGAAGTCCATCATCTTGGCCACTTTGGCTCGTGTCAGGCCCTGCGGACGGGCGGCGGGAGCAATGGCTTCGTAGGCAGGCTCAAAATCGGGCGGCTCCTGGGCCAGACTGATGAAGATCAGCCCCTCCACCTCACGTGCGTGGACCTGGTGCAGTCCAAGCTCGGACTTGTCCAATCCGTCCTGCATGCCGCGCCAGAGCAGGAGGTGGCCGTCGAGGGCGTAGGTCCACTGATGGTACGGGCAGATGAAACGTTTGACATTCCCCTCCGCTTGCTCACAGATGATCGAACCTCGATGCCTGACAGACATTGAAGAGGCCTCTCACCTGGCCCTCGCTGTCGCGTACGATGATTACAGAGTCCCCATCGACATCGTAGAGGAAGTAGTCGCCCGGATTCGGGATCTGGCAGGAGTGGCCTGCGAACAGCCATCCGGCCCGCCAAATGAATTCCATCTCGGTCCGGTAGACCAATTCATCGTGGTACAAGGGGCGCGGCAATCCGTGCCCCGGTTGTCTTTGGGCCAGCGTATCCTTGAGATGCGACATCTCGGCGGCAGTGAGCGACAACATTCAGGTTTCTCCTTCAGATCAACAATAAGGATTGGGTGGAGCTGACTGCACGATGCCCGGACCCCTGCGGACCATGGCGGCGCCCCGGCATTGCGCGGCTACGCGCGAAGCCTCTCGCCCTTGGGGTCGAACACAACGGAGGCGGTCACCTCGCCTGCATGCCTGCCTTCAATCAGGTCAAGCTCGAGTTCGCGTGCCCTTCTTTGCGAGATCGACGGGCAAGTAGGCGTACAGGATGTTTTTCTTGACAGTGTACCCGAATCCGCCGCTTCGGACTCGCGAAATCACCTTGCCGTCATGGTAGACGGCTTCTCCGCCGTAGATCTGCGTGAACTCGTCCTTGTCAAGGACCAGGGTGCTTAGCTTTCGCGTCAGACCGGCCTGTTTGGCGGCGACGAGGGCCCCCCGACCGATGAAGTCGCCTTTGTCTAGGCTGACACAGAACCCGAGGCCGCCTTCGTACGGCGTTTCCAGCGGTGTCACGTCGGCCGTGTAGTAGCGATAACCCTTCTCAAGGCGAAGCGAGTCCAGAACCTTGTAGCCGCCGACTTCGATTCCGAACTCGGCGCCCGCCGTCATCAAAGCATCCCAAATCAGCTCGGCGCGGTTCTGTGGGATGTAGAGTTCCCAACCCAACTCGCCGACGTAGCTGACGCGCTGCGCCCATACATCGGTGCCGTTGATGTCAATCACCCGGGCGTGCAGATACGGAAAGGCATCATTGGAAACATCATCCTGCGTGACCTTCTCGAGCACATGGCGGGCTTGGGGCCCCCAGAGTGCGAGGCAGGCCCAATCCATGGTGATGTCGCGAATCGCCGTCGCGCCGTCCTCCGGTTTCCGGTGCATGCGCAGCCAGGCCAGATCGTTGGCGATGAATGCCGAGCCCGTGACGACGCGGAACAAATCCTCGCCGAGCCGCGTGACTGTCAGGTCGGCTTCCACGCCGCCGCGACTGTTCAGGAACTGAGTATAGGTGGCACTGCCAACCGGCTTATTCATGTCCCCGTCGGCCACGCGCTGCAACAAGGGCAGCGCACCCGGGCCCTTTACTTCGATCTTGCCGAAGGACGTGAGGTCGAAGAGCGTGACCCGCTCGCGCGTGGCAAGGTGCTCCTGACCTACACGATCAAAGTACGGAGGACGATTCCAGCCCCATTCGCGCTGGTCCGCCCCACGCGGCGCCAGGCTTTGCCCGGCTGGAAGAAGTTGACCCGCTCCCAGCCGAACTTTTCGCCAAACACGGCACCAAGCTCCTGCAGGCGGGAGTGAAGCGGGCTGATCCGATGCGGCCGCGCCCACTCGTTTTCATCATTCGGGAAGCGCAACCGATAGTAGTACTTCACGCCCTCGCGCGTTCGCTCGGCCGCGTAGTAGGGGCTGCCATAGTAATTGCCAAAGCGTGTGGCGCGGAACGCGTAGACGTCCTGCGAGGGTTCGCCTTCCACGATCCATTCTGCCATCAACTTTCCGATGCCGCCGGCCCCGCCGTACCCGTTGAGGGACATGCCTGCCGCGATCCACATCCCCCGGGCGCCCGCCATGGGCCCCAGCAAAGGCTGACAATCTGGCGTGTACGCCCCTGGATGGCAAACAAGCGTGATGATGCCTGCCCGCTCCAGAAATGGAATGCGCCGTATCGCTCCTTCGAGCAGTTGCTCAAAACGATCGTAGTCCGGAGGCAGTGCCGTGCCGCCGTGTTCCCACGGGGTGCCATCGATCCAGCGGGCAAACGGATTGGGCTCGTAGCCTCCGATCACGAGGCCGCCTTGCTCCTCGCGCATATAGACCAGATTATCCGGGTCGCGCAGGCACGGCGTCTGATGAGGAAATTCGCTGCCAGAAACTGCCTTCAGTGCGATGTGCTGATGATCCACGGGCGTGGTCGGCAACAGAAGACCCGCCATGGCAGCGACACGCGGCGCCCACATGCCGGCTGCGTTGACAACGATCTGGGTCTTGACCGAACCGTGATCGGTAATGACGCGCTGCACCTCACCCTTCGGGGAAAGCTCGATCCCGGTGACACGGACGTTCGTGTGCACCGCCACGCCCATCTCCTTCGCAAACTGGACCATGCTGGTCGTGGTGGTATACGGGTCCAGGTGACCATCGCGCGGCAAGTAGATGGCGCCGTAGAGATTATCGGGGCTCAATTGCGGCATGACGCGCAACGCCTCGGCAGGAGAGATGACCTCCACATCCATGCCGATGGCCTTGGCGCGGCTCACACTGCGTTGCAGCTCAAGGAACTGCTCCTTGCTCGAGGCAACGCGCAGACTGCCGACGTGATCAAACAAGCCCAGGCCGCTGTAAAGCTCTATGCTGTACTTGCGGAATTGCATCAGGGTTTGCGAGGTCGCGAACTGCGTGACGAGACCGGCCGCGTGCGAAGATTCGCCGCTGGCGATCTCCCCCTTTTCAAACAGAACTACATCTGTCCACCCAAGTTTGGCGAGATGGTAGGCGATGTTGGCGCCTACGATCCCACCCCCCACGATGACGACTTGTGCCTGGTCTTTCATTTGTTGCCCTGCCCCTTTCTGCTTGTCACCCAAGACCCGGGCTCGATGCTCCGGGGGACCCCCAACGAATTCAAACGGCATTGCTAGATTTGTACGTCCTGGAGCCACCGGGAGAACTCGGCCGAGTCCAGCTTTGCCGCAGCACGATCCCAGCGTTCGGTGGCCCAGCCCCAGAAATCGTAGTCGATCTTGCTGATTTCCGCCTGAATGGCAGCCCAGAGCGACCATCCCGCATCCGACATGATCATGTTGAGCTTAAGGCGCGCGGTTTTCGCGGCTGCGTCGGTGCCAAAATAAGACTTGCAGACTTCCCGAATTTGCTGGTCGCTGTACTGCAGCTCCTGGCAGGTATTGCCCAGTTCAAAGCTCGGATCGTTGTTACCACTGTACTCGTAGTCGATCAGCATCAGCGCGCCGCCGACCTGCATGTAATTCTCGGCCAGCAGATCGTTATGACACGGCACGGTTTCCACAGGCCGGGTCGTCATGGCATGCTCAATCCGGGCAATGGCTGACTTCCGACCAGCATATCCTTCAGGGATTCGAAAGCCGCCCCGCTCGCACACATCCAGGTAATACTCCACGAGGCGAAACATGTTGAACTCTGTCAGGAACCGGGGACCGGAATGCAGCTTCTGGAGGACGGCGGCGATCCGGGCAGGCATGCCGGCAGCCGACAGAGTCTCATTTGACATCGTCTGACCGACGAGGAATTCCAACACCATGGCATGGAACTCCGGCAAGTAATGGAGGACACGCGGCCCCACTCCCGCCTGCGCAGCGGCGCGGGCGTTGAAGATCTCGTTGTCCCGATCCACTGCAAGCAACTCCGTGCTTTCCCCGGGGACGCGGACGAAGAAACTCTGCCCATCCACGTCGACCTTGAAGTTCTCATTGGTCAGGCCGCCGGAGAGTCGTTCAATGGAAGTTTGCTTGCCGGACCAATCCGGGACACTGGAGACAACTTCCTCTATTACGGACATCCGCAGTTCATGCCTTGGAGGCAGCGTACTTTCCTTAAGGGTGGAAGAGCCCGAAGCGCCGGCGTCCACCAATCGAAGCAATGATGACGTTGCATAATGCCACTGTGTGGGCGGTCAGGAGACCTGTGTCCCCTGACCGCCCCGTGCTTGCTATTCCGCCCAAATCACTCCGGCGGGATTTCCTTGAAGGCGAAATCGACGTTGATGCCCTTGGCCTTCTGCGCATTCTTAACCAGGGCGTACCAGACCGCCGAAATCACGATGAGCCCAAAGGCGATAATCTGGGCCCACAAGTTCTTCGGGAAGTCGGTGAAGTCCCAGGTTCCGAGGACGCCCAGTTGCGGGGCAAACAGAAATGCCAGGACCATCAGCGTTCCGAGGATGCCTCCGACGACACCGAGCACGGTGATGAGCGGCATATTTCCCAGCTTGTACTTGGCCCCTGGTGAGGCCTCGTATAGCTCCTTGGCGCGGTACGGCAGCAAGGCGCCGCCGATACACGTGATCACGAACACGTAGCCGCATCCGAATGTCACACCGAGGGTCAAACCCACCCATCCCGGCACCAGGTTATACGCCAGGATGACGGGAACGCTCGCCAGGAAGTAGGCCCAGTGAGCGTTGACCGGCGTGTGCAGCTTCTCATCCACCTTGCTGAACCATTCCGGCAGCAGGCGGTCGAGGGACATGGCAACCATGACGCGGGTCATGCCGATGTAGCAGTTGCAGACGATCTGGAAACCATTCAGCAGGTAGCCAAGGCCAATGATCAGCACAATCAGCGGACTGGCGGTCAGGGCCACGGCGATGATCGGCGGCCAGAGATTGAAGCCACTGATATTCGCCTCGGCGATGACCGACCAGTAGCCGGCACCTGCCACGGTCAGGAACTCAGGTGGGGCAACGCGCTCCAAACCGACGGCCAGCAGGGCAAGCAGCAATCCCGTCGCGATCAGGGAGCCAACCATGATGAAGGTCTGGGACTGGAAGCTGCGGGCGTCCTTGATCTCACCATTCTGCTGGGCTGAGTAGGTTGCCCACTGGAGGGACGTCCAGGCGATGGGTGCAATCAACAGGGTCGCGAGCAGGCTGAATGGCGGATGGAGATCGATGCCGGCGTTCTGGACTGCGGCGACTGCCGTCTGGTAGAAGTTGGGTTGTCCACCGGACGCCACGGCGAAGGCGTTAAGCCGCTCCACGAACTGCGATGCGGGGGTCGTGAAGAGAACAATGAACACGGTTGCGAAGCACAGCAGCGTGCCGATGAACATGACGTGCTGGAAGCGTACGTAGTTCTTGAAGCCGCTGACCAGCAGCCACAGCGAGAGCAGGGCGTTGAGAATACTGACAATCACGATGCCGGTCGACGTCGTGAACCAAACACCCAGAGCAGACAGACCGGCTGACGGAAGGGTCGCGCCGAGGCCCAGGAACAGAGGGGCGAAGCCGAGGTAAGACACGAGCCATCCCGAGAGCGCCACCCACTGCAAAATCCAAATCACGTAGCCGGACATCACTACGGTGAAGGCGACGCCGCCGCCGAACACGCGGCTCTGGAACACATAATCACCGCCCGAGCGCGGGAGAGCAGTGGACAGCCACACGTATACGTAGGCGATCGGGATCTCAATCACCATCGCCAGGAGAATGCCCCAAACCAACTTGCCGCCCGGGAGCGCGCCAGGCGCCCAGAGGTAGGTCCAGGGGAAGATCAGGCCCATGGTCAAGATATTGTAGACAAACGCCGAATAGGGCGACATCACCCGAACAAGCCCTGAGGCTTTCCGGGTGAAGACTTCCGGTTTCGACATTGCGGAGGTTCCCATTTAGATGCTCCTTTGGTGAAAATAGGTCTGCAATCAATCTCACATGGAGTGTGGATCCGACTTGTGCCTGTGAGCCTTCATCACCTCTTGAGGCCAACATGCCTACGGGTCGGGCATCGCCACCTCCTTGGTCTCCCCCGATGGGGGCACGACGACTCGCGGTTCGCCGCATCTACGCCTCAGTGGGCGCTGGCCGCCAACGGCCACACTGCAAATGATGGCTGCGGCCGGTCCAAACCGGCAGGGCTCAGAATGCATGCGCGCATCCCATATACATCAAAACAAAAACACCTGACCGACAGCCTCTCCGGTGATCAGGTGTTTGCATGATCGGGCTCCGCAATCAGGAGCTGCACGCCGCGCTCCTCGAGCGACTGAAACGTGGTGCGATCGAAGGCCGGATCCGTGATGAGTCGATCAATCTCGTCGATGGGGACGATCTGGAAATTGGACACCACGCCCCATTTGCTGTGATCGGCAACAACGATGATCTCCCCGCGGGTCTGCTTGATCATCTGCCGTACGACCTCGGCTTCGGCATTGGACGGCACGGTGCAGCCATGCTTGAGACTGACGCCGTCCACGCCAAGAATGGATTTGTCTGCATAGATCTGGGAGAGGTTGTCGATCGCGAATCTGCCGGCCAGCGAGTTGGAAACGGGCTGGAACTCGCCTCCGACGGCGTAATACTTGAATCCGGCATCCCCCACCTCCAGAGCCGCGTTCAGATTATTGGTGAAGATACTGATGCTCGGATCGTTGCGGACGTGGAGCAGCACCTGGGTGGTCGTGGTACCGCTGTTTACGAAAACGATGTCCCCTTTTTGAATGAACGACGCCGCAAACTCCCCGATCATACGCTTCTCTTCCGGAAACTTTGCGGCACGCTGCTGATATCCAGGCTCGAGCGCCATGCGCTGGCTAAGGATGGCGCCGCCGTGCGTTCTTTCAACCAATCCGTCTTGCTCGAGCCACTCCAGATCACGGCGAACAGTGGCCTCCGACGCATTCAGCAGCTCGCACAAGTCCACGGTGCGCGCAATCCTCTTCGCGGAAAGGTACTCCTGAATACGCTCTCGCCTTTGCGCAGGGATAAGTGGCTTGCTCATCGAACCGTCGGATGATATGACATTGTTGACGGAAAATGAGGACTTGAATGCCGCATTATAGAGGAATTTGAAGAATTTTGCAAGTTTCAGGCTTCTGGACTATAATGGCGCCGTTGCGCGCGGACGGGCTCTCGCCGGAGACTCGACTGTAAACAGCAACACCCACATTCTGGTTCGGGAGCCTGGATGGAAAACGACGCCGTAGGGATGGGTCAGCAAGGTCGTGCCGAGCGCGACAAGTTCGAGAGCGAACTCAAGCGAATCCTTAAGGCCAGTGACGAGCAAGGGATCATCCTCCGGGTGATCGGGTCACTGGCTTTTCAATTGCATTGCACGAAGTTCGGGTACCTGCAGGAGGCCATGGGCCGGGCGTATACCGACCTGGATTTCGCGGCTTATGGGCGGCAGACCAGCGCCATACGCACTCTGATGGAGCGTCTGGGCTATCAGGATAACAAGGAAGTATTCATCGTGTCGGGCGGAGAACGAGCGATCTTTGATCGCCCGGAAGTCGGACTGCACGTGGACGTCTTCTACGAGAAGCTCGACTTCTGCCACATGATTCGGTGGGAAGGGCGGCTCGAGGTGGATGCACCCAGCATCCCACTGGCGGAGATGCTCCTGGAGAAGATGCAGATCGTGCAGATCAATGAAAAAGATGTCATCGACACGATTATGCTCATGCTGGAACATCCACTCGGGGATACGGATCACGAGACGATCAACATCCAGCGTGTGGCCGCGCTGTGTGCCGGCGATTGGGGCTTATGGCGAACGACGACGATGAATCTCCAGAAGGTGCGGATGCTTGCGCAGGGCTACGAGCAGCTCACGGCTGAGCAAAAGGCGCACGTCGAGGCTCAGGTCAACGCTGCCATGGCACGCCTCGAGAAGGAACCGAAGTCGATGGCGTGGCGCCTGCGGGCCCGCGTAGGCGACCGGGTCAAGTGGTACAAGGACGTCGACGAGGTCCAATGAGAGGCAGGAGGCATCATGACAAAACTTGTCCGTGACCTGATGCATCGCGGCTTGATTACATGCCGCCAGAGTGCGGCGCTGGGGCAGGCCGCCGTCCTGCTTTATCAGCACCATGTGCATGCGTTGGTGGTGGTCGATCGGGACGGCCGTCCCGTTGGGATGTTTTCGGATTTCGATCTGATGGCCGGCGAATGGCTCTCTGCCGACAAGCAGAGCCTGGAAGTGATGCGCGGCCTGACGGTCGGTGACCTGATGACATCTCCGATCGTCTCGGTCGAGGCCGACGTGCCTCTGACGAAGGCCGCCAAACTCATGATCGAAAAGGACGTCAGCCAACTCCTGGTGACCGAGGCCGGCAAGGCCGTGGCGATCATCTCGAGCTCTGATTTTGTGGCCGGCATTGCCCGAGAAGAAAAGGCCAGGCGGGAGACGGTGGCAGACGTCATGTCGGATGCGATCCTGGTGTGCCGTGAGAAAACCCCGGTCACGTCCGCGGCGCGCACGATGACACAGGCGGGCTGGCGTTCGGTACTGGTGGTCGATGCCGCGGGCAGCCCGCGGGGTTTGGTCAGCAAATGGGACCTTCTGGCGCTGCTCCAAAATGGTCTGACAGATGAACTTACAGTAGACCAGGTGATGCACAGTCCGCTTACCGTCGACATTCACGCCAGCCTGCGCGAAGCGGCAGACCTGATGATCCAGCACCACCACCACCGGGTGGTCGTCGTCGACAACAAGGATCCGGGGGCATTCCCCTTGGGCATTGTTTCCTCCTTTGACATCGTTGCTGAAATGGCAAGGCCGGGATCCGTCTGGCAGTCCTAGCCAACCATAGAATAGCGGCAAGGCTGGTCTTCGCCGAGATGCAAACGGGAGGCACCTACGCCGGGGCACGAGAATTCCTGGCGGCACGGCGGCGAGGCAGTGCGGGGAAAGGCTCTAATCAGTGCGAAGCCAGGACGCGGCGAATTACGGAGCCCGCGTTGGTGTCTGCCAATCGTTCCATTGCGCAGGGACAACTTTCTGAGGAGTGGCGGGGCCCATCACTAAAGGAGAAAAAATAGAATGGCCGAACTTCCTGCACGTGCTCAAGTCGTGATCATCGGAGGTGGCGTGGGTGGCTGCAGCATTGCATATCATCTCACGCTCATGGGGTGGAAGGATGTCATCATTCTGGAACGGCACGAGCTGACCAGCGGCTCCACCTGGCACTCGGCGGGATTGGTGGGGCAAATGCGCTCCGATGCCAATCTCACACGCATGATGCACTACAGCACAGATCTGTACCGCCGGCTCAAGGACGAGACCGGACAGGATACTTCATGGCGGGAAGTCGGCGGCCTGCGTCTGGCGTCCTCGGCCGAGCGGATGGAAGATCTGCGGCGCCTGGTGGGCCTGGCGCGCTCGTTCGGCGTACCCATGGACTTGATTACGCCCTCCGAAGCGCACAAACTCTTCCCGATTATGAACATGGATGGGGTGGTCGGCGCGGCATTCACCCCCAACGACGGTGTGATTGACCCAACGGGATTGACAAATGCGCTCGCGGCCGGCGCCAAGAGCCGGGGCGCACGCATCTTCACAGACACGAACGTCGAGCGCATCAATATGAAGGATGGCCGCGTCCACGACGTGGTGACCGACAAGGGCACGATCGAAACCGAGGTCGTGGTCAATGCTTCAGGTCAATGGGGCCGCGAGGTCGGGAAAATGGTGGGATTGAACCTGCCGGTGGTCCCGATGGCGCACCTGTACCTGATCACCAAACCCATCGAGGGTGTAAAACACGACTTCCCGACGCTGCGCGATCCCGACCTGCTGGTCTACTGGCGTGAAGAGGTCGGTGGACTGGTGACCGGCGGCTATGAGCGTAACCCGGCACCCTTCGGTCTTGACGGTATCCCGCGGGATTTCAAGTACCAATTGCTGCCGCCGGATTGGGATCGGTTCACGCCGCTGATGGAGAACTCCATCAAGCGCGTGCCTGCGGTGGAGACCGCCGAGGTCATCAAACTGCTCGAATGGTCCGGAGGGTTTCACACCGGACGGCGAATTCCTGCTCGGACCAACGTCTGTCAAGGGATTTTGGGTTGCGTGCGCGTTCTGCGCGCACGGCCTGGCGGGCGCCGGCGGTATCGGCAAGACCATGGCCGAATGGATCATCGACGGGCACCCCGAATGGGACGTGTGGCACCTGGATGTCCGACGTTTCGGTTCGAACTACAACAGCCTGGACTACACTGTTGCGCGCACGATCGAGACGTACTCGCAGTACTATGACATTCACTTCCCCGGCGAGGAGCGCCTCTCCCGGCGAGGCCTGCGGCTTTCGCCTACCTACGCCCGACTCCAGGACTTGGGTTGCTATTTTGGCGAGAAGACGGGTTGGGAGCGTCCGAATTGGTTCAAGCCCTACGAAGAGAAGGCGCGGCACGGCCACGAGCCCAAAGGCTGGCTGCACCACAATTGGTCCCGCGCGATAGGGTACGAACACCTGATGACCCGCGAGAGCGCCGGCCTGTTCGACGAGACGTCGTTCAATAAGCTTGAGGTCCGCGGACCAGGTGCGCTGGCGTTCCTAAACTATGTTTGCGCGAACGACATCAACCAGCCTGTCGGAAGCGTCGTTTACACGGAATGCTTGAACAAGCACGGCGGGATCGAGTGCGATTTCACGGTCACGCGGCTCGGCGAAGACAGATTCTTCATTGTGACGGGCACGGCGTTCGGACAGCACGATCTCTCATGGCTTTCGCTGAATATGCCGGCTGACGGATCGGTCACGATTGAAGACGTCAGCTCGTCGTATGCGTGCCTCGGCCTGTGGGGACCCAAGGCCCGCACTATTCTGCAGAAGGTGACGGAGGCCGATCTTTCAAACGAGGCGTTCCCCTACATGAGCGCACGCAGGATCACGATCGGGGACATCCCTGCCCTCGCATCGCGGGTGACGTACGTTGGGGAGCTGGGCTGGGAGTTCTACGTCCCGATGGAATATGGTCTCAGGCTTTGGGACACGTTGTGGGAAGCGGGTCAACCTGAGGGCATCGTGGCAGCAGGCTACAAGGCGATTGACACGCTGCGCCTTGAGAAGGGCTATCGCTACTGGAGCAGCGAAATCACCCCCGACTACACGCCTCTTGAGGCCGGGTTAAGCTTCGCCGTGAAGTTCGAGAAAGGCGACTTTCTGGGACGCGAGGCGCTTCTAAAGCAGAAAACCGCCGGCATCAAGCAGAAGCTGTGCTGCCTTACCCTGGCGGACGGGCGCGTGGAGGCCATCGGCAAAGAGCCGATCCGGGCCGGAGACAAGACCATTGGCTGGGTGGCGGCAGGCGGCTACGGCTACTCTGTCGATAAGAGCATCATCTACGCCTACCTGCCGATTGAGTACTCCAAAGCAGGCACGGAGCTGGAAGCAGAATTCTTTGGAGAGCGTGTGGGCGCCGTGGTCGTGAAGTCGCCGCTGTGGGATCCAAAAGGCGAGCGGATTCGCGCCTAGGCAATTTCGTCTGTCGCTTGGGGTGACTGCCTGAGGAGTCACCCCAGACCGCGGCGGGCTTCCGCAGACGCTGCTTCGGGCCGAGCGGTCGTGCCCCGAGGCCATTGACAAGCCAAGCCACGGGACTATAATATAGATATCTATATGTCTAGATATCTGACAAAGTTGGTGCTCGATGCTTGAGTTGGTTCGGGCTGAGGGCATCCCCATCTACGTGCAAATCCGCGAGACGCTGCGGGGTGAAATCACCGGCGGCGCTTTGAAGCGCGGCGAGAGGCTCCCGCCCGAGCACGAGCTCGCCGGAAAATTCGGTGTGAGCCGGATGACCATACGCGAGAGCATCGAAGATCTGGTCGATGAAGGCTTGTTGTACCGGCGCCACGGCGTCGGAACCTTTGTCGCCTTCCCGCACCTCCAGCGGGATCACACCCGACTAACGAGTTTCTTCGACAAGGCCGAAGATGAGGGCATCGAAGTCCGGGCCAAATTGCTAAATCTCGAGATCGTGGCAGCAAAGGCCAGGGTGGCCGAGGCGCTCGACATCGCTGTCGGAAGCCGCGTGATTCGGGTGGAGACACTGCGCTATGCCAACAACGTGCCGATCACGGTGCACGACGCGCATATGCCGCACGAGCTCTTTGCCAGTATCGCCAGCGAAAACCTCGAGGTGCAGCACCTGTGGACGCTATTCGAGAAGTGCGGATACCGGGTGAAAAGAGCCGTCCAGCGATTGGAAGCGCGCGAGGCCGATAAGCGCGTGGCACAACTCATGAAGATCAAGCAGGGGGCGCCGATCCTTTTCAAGGAAAGAACGGTCTATGCCGAGGACGGAACACCCGTCGAGTTCACCTACTGCTACAATCGCGGCGACATTTACTCGCTGACTGTGGCACTCGAGAGGTGAGCGCGGTGAGCCGATCCGAAACATACGCAGCGGAACACGGAGGTTGAGATGGCCTTCCTGGGCAGGAAGAAAACGAAAAAGCTGACCCGTTTGTTCTTTGCCACTGATATCCACGGTTCAGAACGGACATTTCGGAAGTTCATCAATGCCGGCAAGTTCTACGATGTGAATGTCATTGTGATGGGGGGCGATATTTCCGGCAAGCTCATGATTCCGATCATCAGGGAGCGCGGCGGGCACCACCGGGCCACTCTTCAGGGAACGGTGCATAAGCTGACCACCGAGGCCGAGCTCAAGGAACTCCAGGACAAGATCGGGCTGCTGGGCTTCTACAGTCAGATCATGGACGAGGATGAGTACACCCAACTGGCCGACAGGCCGGAGGAAGTCAACACACTCTTCCACAAGCTGGCTCGTGAGCGCCTGGCGTCCTGGGTGGACCTGGCGGAGACCCGCTTGAAAGGCACGGGTATTCGGTGTTTTGTCACCGGCGGCAATGACGACGAGCCGGAAGTGCTGGAAGTGCTCCAGGGTGAGGGGCGGGAATCATTCTTTGGGTGCGAAGGCCAAGTAGTGCAAGTCGATGACGCGCACACGATGGCCAGCGTTGGCTTCAGCAATCCCACACCGTGGAAAACGCCGCGCGAGATTCCGGACGAAAAGCTGGGCGAGATCATCGAAGAGATGTGCTCCAAAGTCACGGACTTCGGGCACTGCATCTTCAATTTTCACGTTCCGCCACTCGACTCTACGCTGGACTCCTGCCCGAAGCTGGACTGGAACACTGACCCCCCGACTCCGATCGTCAGCGGTGGCCAGATCGTATTCGCCGGCGCGGGCAGCCAGGCAGTGCGGGATGCGATCGAGAAACATCAGCCGATGTTGGGATTGCACGGGCATATCCATGAGTTCCCAGGGCATGATCAAGATCGGTCGGACGACATGCATCAACCCGGGCAGCGAGTACGGCGAGGGCATACTGCGGGGGTGCCTCGTGACCTTTGCCGACGGCACCATCGAAGGTTTCCAGATGACGAGCGGCTAGGGTGCGCTGAAGCCGGATGCGAAGGCGGGCATCCACCAGCATCCTGGACCCATACTCATGAGCCTTACACTGGATCAAGCAATTGCTCGTGTGCCTTTCCTGGCCAAGTCCACAGACGTGGTCACCACGCCGCTTGCAGGCGGGATTACCAATCTCAACTACAAGATTGATTCGGGCGGCAAATCATACGTCCTGAGAATAACCGGGGCCGGTACCGACAAGCTCGGCATTCGTCGCGACGTGGAACATCAGGCCAATCTTGCCGCAGGTTTGCTTGGGATCGCGCCCGAGGTGCTCTACTACATCGAGCCCGAGGGATACCTGCTAACGCGGTATATCATGGGACGGCAATTACCTCCGGATGTTATTGCGCTACCCGACAACCTCACCCGGGTCGCCCAAAAACTGCGCCTCTTCCACGTGAGAGGTCCGGCGCTGGATGCCGAGTTCAACGTGTTCCGAAACATCGAAATGCTTGCGGCCCTTTCGCGAGCCAACCAGGGCGCCTTCCCTTTTGACTTCGACTGGATCATGCGGAAAGTCGCGGACGTGGAAGGCACCTTGCTGCGGAAGCCGTACTCACCAACGCCCTGCCACAACGATCTGCTTAACCTCAACTGGCTGGAGGAGGGCGTTCCGGGGGAAATCGGGGAGATCCGGCTGCTTGATTGGGAATACGCGGGCATGGGAGACATCTTCTTTGATCTTGCCAATTTCAGCCAGCATCACATGTTGAGCGACGAGCGGGCCCGGCTGCTGCTTCAGGCCTACTTCGGGGAAGCCACGCAGGCTGACTTCGCCCGTCTCAAGCTGATGTGGCCAATGTCGGAGTTGCGTGAGGCGCTCTGGGGGATCGCCCAATCCTGCATCTCAAAGCTGGACGAGGACTTCCAGGGCTATGCAGACCTGTGGTTCGGCCGCGCCCGCCAGCATCTTGTTGACGCCCGCTGGGAGAAGTGGCTTAAGGAGGTTACCAGCCCGTAGACAAAAAACATCACGAGCCACCGCCGCCAACAATGGATGCTTCCGCAGACAGGTGTCGGGAAACGCGGCTGGCGGGGCTCCCAAAGAACCGAGCCCCAGGCAATTAGGACCGGCCAACACGCCGAGAAAGAAAGGAAACGCGATGAACGAAAGTGCTGTAGAACGTTTGATCAAGACCAACCCGGACATGGAGATCTGGTGGGACTCCTCACCGTTGGTCTTTGAGCCGTGGGTCAAGAAGATGGTGGACGCCGCAGAACCGTCGAAGAAGGCCATGCTGCGGGAACAGCTTGGCCGGCTCTACAATGCCGACAAGCCGGCGGAAAGCCTCTTCCGAGGTTGCACGACGAACCCACCCCTATCCTGGACGGCTGTCCAGAGCGACCCGAAGTTCTGGGGCGACTGGATTGCCAAGCAAAGCCAGTCGAATCCGGGCCTCGATAATCACAAGCTGGCTTGGCTGACCTACAAAGAGGTCGTCAAGCGCGGCGCCGAGATGTTCATGCCGGTCTACGAGGCATCAGGCGGGCGTTATGGTTGGATATCAGGGCAGCTGGACCCCCGTCTTTTCACCGAGGTCGACCAGATGGTAACGGACGCCGACGAGCTGCGGGCCATCAGCCCGAACGTCATGATCAAGGTGCCGGCCAGCATGCAGGGCATTGACGTCCTGCGGATCCTGACGTCCAAGGGCATTAGCACGAATACGACGACCTGTTTCACCTTGCCGCAGATCATGGCCTCTGCCAATGCAGCCATGGACGGCATCGCCATCGCCGCGAAAAACAAGACGGACATGAAGAACTGGCGCGCCGTAATTACCATGATGATCGGCCGCCTGACGGAGAACCCTGCCCTGGATCAGCAGGCCGAGCGCAAGAACATCAAGCTTTCGTGGGCGGACAAGCACTGGTATGGCATAGCCGTCTTTCGGCGTGCCTACAAGTTGCTTACGGACGGCGCCTACGCCAGCAAACTCCTCGCGTGCTCCATGCGCGCCGGCCCCACAATGGCCGGGAAACCCCAGTACTGGGACATCCAGAAAATTGCCGGGGGCAACATTGTCTACACTTGCCCGCCCTACGTGCTCGAGCCGTTCTTCCAGATCGGCGACGACCTTGATTTCGAGCCCGAGATCGAGAAGGATGACGTGCCGGCCGAGGTCATGGAGAAGATGATGAAGATCCCTTACGCCATCCAGGCGTACGACCCGAACGGCATGGCGCTCGAACAGTTCAATACCCACCCCGCCACGGTCGCCACGGTAGACCTGTTCACCAAGGGCTTCTCCAGCCTGGAGGCTTTCGCAGCCGAGCACATGCGCCATCCCGAACCGGCTCGCGCTTAGTCTGATCCGGTTTTGTGCCGGACCATCCCCGGATCTATGCCGCGGCGCCATGCCGGGCGGACGATCCGGGGGATGGCGGTGCACGGGACTGCTGGAGTAGGCATGTCCATAGTAAATGCGAGGGAGATCATGGTTGAAGCTGCCAATGGCAAATATGCCGTTGGCGCTTTCAACGTCACGAACCTGATACAACTCGAAGGTGTCGTGGATGCTGCTGTGGAGCTGAAGGCGCCGGTGATCATTCAGACATCCATGAAGCCTTCAAAATTTCTGGGGGCACGACGTGCTGGTTGCGGTCTACCGCGCCATCGCCGCCTCGGCGCCGGTGCCGATTTGCCTGCATCTGGACCACTGCACAGAGGTGTCGTACTGCAAGACGTGCGCGGATGCAGGCTACACCAACATCATGATCGATGCGTCCAAGCAGGCGTTTTCGGAAAACATCGCCCAGACTAGGGAGGTGGTTGAGTACTGCCACAAGGCGGGTAACATCTCCGTGGAAGGAGAGTTGGGCACTGTTGGCGGCGTGGAAGACCAGATCAGGGTAGCCGAGGACGAGGCGCAGCTGGCCAACCCCGAGCAGGCGGTGCAGTTCGTACGAGAAACGGGCGTGGATGTTTTTGCCCCAGCCATCGGCACGGCGCATGGCGTGTACAAGACGAAGAATCCAAAGATAGACTTTCAGCGCCTGGGCGAGATCAATCAGTTGCTGAACGGCAACGGCGTCAAGACGCCCCTCGTGGTGCACGGCGGGACGGGCCTGCCCTCAGACTACATCAAGCGACTGATAGCAATGGGCGGCGCGAAATTCAATCTGTCGACGGAGCTCAAGCACACGCTGATCGATGCCACCTATGGCTACATATCTGCCCACCGGGAGGAATATGATCCCGGCAGGGTGGACGTGGCCGTTCGAGACGCTACCCGCAAGGCGGTGGGGCTCTGGATTCAAATGCTCGGAAGTAACGGCAAGGCATAGCAAGGAAGAGCGAAACGCGCAAACGAGCCTTGAGCGACCGCACCGGATGCGGCGGCGTTCCGCGGCTCGATTATCCACATAACAGGAGCAAACAATGAAGAAGATCGACGAGTACTTTGTACCGTGGGTGCAGGGAATACCCATGTACATTTCGGGCCATATTGAACTTGCCTGGAAAAAACCCCAGCTGCATCGGATGATGTCCAATGAGAATCCGAACCCGCCGTCCGAGAAGGTGATGGAGACAATCGTCAAGTACGCCAGGATGGCCAACCGGTATCCAGACCAGGGACTGGTGGTACGCGGGAAGATTGCCCAGATCAACGGCCTGGAGGGTCCCGAGAACGTCATGCTGGGAAACGGCTCCAGCGAGGTCTATGACAACATCTTCAGGGTGTTCGTGGCCCCCGGCGAGGAAGTGATCCAGCACACGCCTTGTTTCGGGATCTACAAGCTGCGCGGCACGATCTTGGGCGGCAAGATGGTCTCCGTACCCATGGTGTATCGCGACAAGTTCGTGCACTTCGATCCCGATGCGATTCTCAAAGCCATCACCGACAAAACGAAGATCATCGTGATCGCCAACCCCAACAACCCGACCGGCAATTTCATGGACGCCAAGGACTTCGTCCGCATTGCGGAGACAGGCATCCCCTTCATCGTGGATGAGGCCTACATAGAATATGCAGGGCTGGGCATGTCGCAGGTAGGGCTGACCAAGAAGTACAAGAACGTTCTGGTGACACGAACGCTCTCGAAGGCCTACGGGTTGGCGGGCCTGCGCTTCGGCTATGCCCTCGGGGACAAGGATGTGATCGGCCAAATCTCGGCGGCGCTGCTGCCCTGGAACGTAGGCACCATCCCGATGTGGGCGGCCTTGGCAGCCCTGGAGGACACAAAGGCGCTCGAGTTTCGAGTGAAGTACAACAACAGCGAGGTTGACTTCATCACCGAGTCCCTTAGCGACATACCGGGACTGGTCGTCTTCCCTTCCAAGGCCAACTACATCCTCTTCGACTGTGGGGCCACCGGCAAGAAGGGCATGGACGTGGTCAAGTACGCAGAAGAGAAGGGCCTGATTCTGCGGCCTGACAGCGAAAAATTCGGCAGCGACGGCTGGTTCCGCGTCACGATTGGCACGAAGGAAGAGAACCGGATGGCCATTGAGGTGATTCGCGAGTTCCTGACCAAGTAGCCTCGGCACCGGGTCGACGGGTACGGGCGCTTCGCTAACAACCCCGGGCATATGGCGTGAGCATGGTAGAGGCCGTTTTCTTCGATTTGGACGGTGTGATTGTTGACACCGAGCGCGACGGACACCGCGTCGCGTTCAACTTGATGTTCAAGGAATTCGGCTTTGCCGACGAGTGGGACGTCAATTACTATCATGAGCTCTTGAAGATTGGCGGCGGCAAGGAACGCATGAAACGGCACTGGCAAACAAAAGGCTTTAGCAGGCCGGTGCCGGAATTGGAGGTCGATGCGCTCATCAGGCAAATGCACGAACGCAAGACCGCGATCTTCGTCGATCTGATCGAGCAGGGAAAACTGCCGCTGCGTCCGGGGATCCATCGCATGATGAGAGAGGCCACCGGCAGAAATCTCCGCCTCGCTGTTTGCACTACATCGAACGAGCGGGCAGCCAACGCCATCATCGGCAAGCTGCTGCCCGACATCCGGTTCGAACTCGTGCTGGCGGGCGATATCGTGAGCAGGAAGAAGCCCGATCCGGAGATTTACACTTTGGCGCTCACCAGGATGGCCCTGCAACCCAACCAGGCCATCGTAATTGAGGACTCGAGCAACGGCCTACTATCAGCCAAGGCGGCCGGCCTGCACGTTGTTGTCACGACGAACGGGTACACCGAGAACGAGGACCTGAGTTCTGCCGATATCATCGTGACATGCCTGGGAGATCCTGACGGTCAGAAGGGCGTACTGCGAAAAGGTGAGCTTGCCTTCGACGGTGTTTTGCGCCTGGATCAACTAACCGAGTATTTTGCCGCCGGGTAGTCTACTGCATGGAAGACCCTGCGAAGCCGCCGCCGAGTTGCACTCGGCGGCGGCTTCTTTTTGGCCTACCAGGCATCCGTGGCCTCATACCCAAGTTTGCGGAGGAGGTCGCCGGCGACTGACTTGAAGAGTTGCTTGGATTCTGGACTGAAGTACTTGCGCCACTCGCCGGTTCTGCCGGAGCGGAACGTCGGAGAGCGCGCAGGGTTGATCGAGGATTCCAGCGCCTGGAGGATTGTCTCCCGAGGTACAGGCAGGTGCACGCGCGCAAGGAAGTGATCCAGTATCAGCCCAAGGGTACGCTGGCGATCATTGACCAGATCCTCAAAGTGAAGCTTTTGGACTTCGGGGCGGTCCAACCAGGCGGCGTATGGGGCAAAGCGGGCCGCTATGTCGGGGAACTCGATTTCCAAGCCGGGACGACCGAGGATACTGGCCTTCAGTCGCGCCTCAAAATCCGGCAGCGCGGCAAAGTATTCGTGGTGAACATGCTCCGGGGCGATGTCCGTCACATAGAAGACGTGGGAGACAACTACATCCCTTGGGTCCCGGAAGATGAAGTAGGCACGAAGTCGGAGCCGATAACACGCTTCACCGACTCCGGGCGCGCAAACAGATGTGCGGACGCCACGTCTCGGGGCCGCAGCGAATCGAGCCACGCGAGGGACTGCGCGAGGCTGCGACTACGCCCGCTCTCCCCTTCGTACTCCGCGTAGAAGGAGTGCAGACGGCGGGAAAATGGCGCCACTCTCGAGAAGCCCAGCAGGATCTGGTCCAAGAGATGCGTCCCGCTCTTTGGGAACGAAATGCCAAGGAGTATGGGCCAGCCGGCATCGGGCTCCGGAGTCGAGGCGAAGCGCGTGGCCTGGAAGAACTTCTCGGCGCGGTAGACGGAATTTCGCAGAACCGATTTTGCAAACATTGACCCGCTCGATGCTGATCCCTTCCCAGTTTGTCGAGGCAACTCGAACACCGCTCTTGATGCGCGGCGGCATTGACCGGCTTTGCCGCCACTGCTGCCTACTCCGGCAGAAGAAAATCCCCGCCATCCAGAAGGCCGCTCACAACGGCCTTCACCGAATCAGCCTGCTGGAGCCGATCCCATCCAAAGCGCCTCAGCTGTGCCTGCGTCTTTCGCACCGAAGGGAGCATGAATTCGCCAAACGGCAGCGATGCCCTGAAGAGTTGAAAGTAGAGGAAGCGCCGGGCATTTTGTTGGAACTCCGGAGGCACCTGGATGGCTCCGGCTGTCAGGAAGTCCTCGAGCGTTCGTCGCTGCGTCGCGGCATCCTGCGGGAAGAAGACGATGGGAAGCTGAGTGTAGCGCGCCCGCCCGCCGCAGAGAACCGGCTTGCCCATGATGGAGGCCTCCAAGCCGATGGTGGAGTTGTAGACCATCACGAATTTGGCTCGTTGGCTCAATTCGTACGAGCTGAGGTATTCCGTGGGAGGGACGAACACCACATTGTCGAGCCTGTCGACTGCCATTGGCAGCCACCCACCCCTGCACGGTCTCGCGGCTCTCTTTGCGCAGCCGCGTCTCATCCGGATGAGCCCGGATCACGAAGAGTGTCTCGGGGTGCAGCTTGATCACCTGCGAGCACCATGTTCAAGCCAGGCAAACATGTCGGGAAAAACCGTGTTGGCGTGCGATTGGCTGGTGTCGAAGACGACGTTAGTAAACACGGGCACGATCTGCGAGAAACGCGCCGCGTTTTCCAGGAAGCCTGCACCCAAGCCCCGCATGCGCGGCCAGAATTGAATGCCGGCCATCGTGAATTTGCCCTGGAAGCGCTGCTCGAGATACGCATCGAGCCGGGTCGCCTGGGACTCGGTCAACTGGAAGGCGGGCGGTATGGAGATCGGATACGCCGTGGCCTCCCCCTCTGTGAAAAACGCACTAGCCGGCTGCAACCCGACCTCATGCGTGACCACGCGCAGACCACGGCGTTTTGCGACAAAGCGAGCCACGGCCTCGGGAAAATACTGCCCGTTAAAGACCACGACCGCGGACGGATTGGTCTCGTCGAGCAACCGGGTGAAGTGCCGCGCCACGTTCCAGGCCGACAGGAGGTATTCGCGATACAGGAAACGCGTGGGTTCATCATCGGCCAGCGTATGGCGCCGCAGGATCCAGCGCATGGAGGCAAGGCAAAGGGCTCCTAATGGCATGGGACCGTCAGGCTGCGGTGTCGCGCGATCGCTGGCGGCCACACGACGCCCATCTCGCGAATCGCCGCTCCACGTGAAGGCCATCAAGTCCTTAAGGTCAAGTCCCTGGATTGCCTTGGCAAGCTCCGGATCTCGATCAAAGCCGAACCATTGGACTTCGGATCGGGCCGGTTCGTCCCGTCGGCCGCCTTGTCCGGCCGCGGCGACTCCAGCATACAGAGCCTCGGACTGATGGATGCAGGATCGGCACGGCGGATTCCGCCGGACATCGTCACGGTCGGTTCCGAGGACACAGCGACTCATGCCGCGTCTGCAGGCAAAATACACTACGGGCACGCCCTTCAGACGAAGCGCCCATGACGAAAGGAGATGAAAGCCGCTGTTCCAGGAGAGATCATCAATCCCGGTTGAGGCCTTGAAGAACACGACCGGCCTGCCCCGTGGGGCCACCGAGAGTCTGGCTACCTGCCAGGCGGCGCGTGCGATCCGAAAATTGTTGAGTTTGCGGACCGTGCCTCGCAGCAGGCGCTGGGTAAGGAAGCCACTTACGCCCATGCTATCCAACGCGCCTTTTTAGAACAGACAGGGCACTCACCAATTGTCACTCTGTTCGTAACCCAACCGGACCAGCAGATCACCTGCGACGTCCAGGAACAAGCGTTTGTGCTCTGCAGTGAAATGATCGCGCCATCCGCCAGCCTTGCCTGAACGAAACGTGCGGCTTCTTTGCGGCTGGATCGCGTTTGCGAGAATACGCGATGCCTGCGAACGGCCCATCGGGATGCGATAGCCCGTTTTCTCCACCTCGTCCAACATGACATGGAACGTGGCTTCGGGGCGGGACAGGAAGTCTTCGTAGCGCAGGCACAGGACACGGGCAGTTTGCCGCCAAGCAAGGACGCCTTCGTAACGCTGCTTCACGCTCGCCATCTTGAGGCCATCCTCGTCGATTCCAGTAATGGCGATGTTGAGCCGCGCGGCGAAATTGGGCAGGGAATTGTAGTACGCATGCATACCGTGATCTTCATACATGTCGGTGGCGAAGAAAACCTGGGAGACAAGCAGATCGCGAGGATCGCGATAAAGAAAGTAGTTCACCCTCCCGGGCCGGCAAAGAAAGTCAATGTTTTCGCGCGTCGGGTCAAGGTAGCCCCAGCCTACGACGCCCCGCGGGACGCCGGACAGCTCGGCGAGAATCTCGTCAGAACCCTTGCGGCGGCCGTCTTTGGTAATCGTCCGGATCGGCTCCGCTTGCACGTAGGCCAGCGGCACAACGCAAGTGAGTCCCTGCAACACCTGCAGGAGCAGGTGAGAGCCACTCTTGGGCTTGGCGTTTCCAAAGATGGGAGGAGCGTCACGGAAGGACAGCCGCTTCCAACGGACAACCGCCTGCAGAGTCCTGGCGGCCGGCCGCAACGTCCGCCGCACTACCTGCACCGTGCTCATCGTGGAGGTATGCAGGCCCGGGCGCTCATGCGCCAGTGCCGCTAGTCTTCTCCTGCGATCCGGCGCAGCTTCCGCATGGAGGGCTTTTCGCTGTCGTACACTCTCTTGACGCCGTCACCGAGCGACTCTTCGGTTACGCGAATATACTTAACCAGGCGCTCAAAGCCGCCAGGCTCGACGGAGGCCGCCTGATCGTTCCCCCACATGGCACGGTCAAGCGTCATGTGTCGCTCTACCATGCATGCCCCCAAAGCGACTGCAATCGCCGACGGCACCAATCCGACTTCATGACCTGAATAACCAATCGGCGTTGCAGGGTATTCGTCGCGCAGGGTCTGCACCATTCGCAGGTTCAGTTCCGCGGGCTCACACGGATAGGTACTGGTGCAGTGCATCAATATCAGGTTCTCGGTGCCAACGGTGGAGACGGCAGCCCGGATCTGATCCATCGTGGACATGCCGGTCGATAGGATGACGGGCTTGCCTGTCTTGCGAACGTATCGCAGCAGGTTGCTGTCGGTCAACGAGGCGGAGGGAATTTGTAGCCGGGCGTTTCGAATTCCTGCATGAAATCCACGGAGGGCTCGTCCCACACCGAAACCAGCCAGTCGATGCCCTTCTCCTTGCAGTACGCGTCAAATTCCTGATACTGGGCCTGGCTGAATTCGACCTTGTGCCTGTACTCAAGGTAGCTAATGTACCCCCAGGGTGTTTCTCGCATCTGCTTCTGCTGTTCAGGCGGCGTGGAGTGCGCGGGGCTGCGCTTCTGCAGTTTGACAGCGTCCGCACCGGCGTGCACCGCCTCGTCCACGATGCGTTTGGCCACATCCAGCTCGCCATTGTGATTAATTCCGATCTCGGCAATGACGTAGGTCGGGAACCCGTCGCCGATCACCCGATCACCAAATCTCACTTCACGCGTCATTTGGAGTCTCCATTTTGGAAACCTCGCGGGCACGCATTCCGGCGAGGACCATGTCGCATAACTCCCGCACCGCCCCATGGCCGCCTGCAGCTTTCAGTACAAAGTCGGCGGCCCGCCGGACTTCGGGGTAGGCGTCCGCGACGGCCACGGCCCAGCCGGCGACTTCAAAGCAGGGCAGGTCATTCAAATCATTGCCTATGTAGACCACATTCGAGGAGGCAATCTTCTTGCCGGAAATCAATGTCTCGAGGGCCTGGCCCTTGCCGCGGATGTCAATTCCCTGCACAACCTCCACGACACCCATCTTGCCGGCCCGCGCGTGGACGACCGGATTAGGCTCGGACGATAGGATGACCACTTCCACCCCGCGCTCGCGCAGCTCTCGGATGTGCATGCTGTCGCTGCGCGAGGCGACCACCGATTCCTTGCCGTCTTCATCCACCCACACCCGGTTATCCGTGATGACCCCGTCGAAATCCGTAACGATCAAATCAATTCGCTCTGGCATCGGTCGACGGGCTTGGCCCGGTAGCACCATCTCCAGCGAGGCGCCGTACACCAACGCTTCGTATCGGGACCAGTCTGCCGGATTGTCAATATCCACCGTGTAGCGCGGATCGATCATGAGAGGATAGATCGTGGCGCCGGTCATCGAGCCGCCGGCAATAATTGTCTCAGCACGAATGGCATCCACGTGTCCTGTCTGCCAATAGACTTGGGGCAGACTCTGGCGCGGGGCATTGTATGGCTCGGCGAGACCATCGACCTTCAGCAGCGGGGTCATTGCCCCGGATTTGCCCGTGATACGCCACATTTTGTGCGGGTTTTGCCCGGCCGGGACCACGCCGCGCACGCTGTCGGCGTCCGCATGCGCGGTCAGTGCGCGAACCGCATTATCGACCAACCCGCGTGGGCGGATCGGAGACGTTGGTCGCAACTGCACCACAACATCGGGCACGTAACCCTCGTGCTCGCGCAGCCATGCAAGCGCCTGCTTGAACACCGGCAGGTCTGTGGTGTCGTCCTGCGCCAATTCAGGCGGCCGCATGAAAGGAACCTGCGCACCAAAATCACGAGCCACCGCGGCAATTTCTTCGTCGTCTGTCGAGACGATCGTGCGAGTTACGCTCTCCGCCTGCAGACCGGCAGCGATCGAATAGGACAGCAGGGGGTAGCCCGCAAACAATCGAATGTTCTTGCGGGGAATCCCCTTGGAGCCGCCGCGCGCCGGGATGACCGCCAGGACTTCAGTCATGGGAGCTTTGCCGGAGATCGATTGATGCGAGCGTCCGGGGTATCCAGTTCACCATGCAGTCCAACCGCCGTCGACCACGAGGTTTCCGCCCGTCATGTAGGAGGATGCATCCGAAGCCAGAAAGAGCAAAGCCCCGTTCATCTCGTCGGGGCGCGCCATGCGTCCAAGGATCGTGTGCGCAGAGTAGTTCTGGACGAAATACTCCTCATGGTCGTTGAAGACACCCCCGGGGGTCAGCGCATTGACCCGGATGGCGGTGTCAGCGTAGTATGCAGCGAGGTACTTGGTGAACCCCAATACGCCGGCCTTGGTCACCGTGTAATAGACGGGTTTGAAGGCGACGCGTTTGCCGTCCTTCACATAGATGCGCTGGTCGGGGCCGTTCAGGCCATAGGTCGAACAAATATTGATGATGCTGCCTCGTCGCCCGTGCTCCAGCATCGGCTTGGCACTCGCCTGCGTCACCAGGAACATCCCCGTCAAGTTGACGCGCGAAGGCCGCGTTCCACTGGTCCAGGGGATAATCCTCGAAGCTGCCGGGCGTGATTCCACGCTTGACAGCCTCCGCGTCGAATTTTGGGTCGAGAGCCGCGCAGTTTACGAGGATATCGAGCCCTGCGAATGAACCCAGGATATCTCTTACTAACTTGCCGACCGACTCGGAATCGGAGATATCACACTCAAAGGCCGTCGCCTGATATCCCTGCCCGGTCAGATCGTCTGCCACGCGCTGAGCCGCCTCGGGGGCGATGTCTGCGATAGCCACCTGGGCACCCGCTTCCGCGAGCGTCCGGCAAAACTCGGAACCAAGCAAGCCGCCTCCCCCGGTGACGAGAGCGATGCGACCGCTGATGTCGAACTTATCCTGGATCTTCATGGGGCCTCTCAGGGGGATGCCGTGTAGATCTCCGCGCCGGCCGACTTGTCTGCGAGATAGAGTCCGCTGCTAAGAGCCGCGGCGTTCGAGACCGAGCTGTCGCCCCCGCTGAACAACGCCAGTACGGCATGACCGGAGTTGACATCGGCCTGGAGTTCGAGCAATCCCCGCTCAAAACCGGGTCGCTGCTCGGCAGTCACAGGGTCCACGCGATCGGGCAGCACATAGGCGGCACGACCCGTGTATAGATACACGGCACCTGGCTCGTTCGTGTATATCCGGATGCCGGAATCCAATCCCCGCAGAAACTCCATCGCCTTCGAATCGTACCACTTGAATGAAGCGTAGCCTTGACCTCCCTTGGCCAGCGTCGTTACGGCATCGTATTGTCCGTAGGCTGAGATACCCAGCACTGCCAGGGCCGCGAGGATCACAAGCTCCCGCCGCCTGTGCCACAACCACGTCGCCACGGCCACAAGTAAGATCAGAACAGCCACGTAGACCGGTGCGAGGATGCGCAGCTTGAATTTGGTTGAAGCATCAAAGAATGACATGGCCGCAATGATGGATGCCAGGTAGCAGCAAACGAAGACGGCGCTGGTAAAAGTAACCACCTGGCCGTGTGGCGGTGCAGGCTGGCGCAGCCGGCGGATCGATATAGCAGCGACCCAGACAAGCACAGCCGCCAAGACGGCTATGATCATTGTCAGGAACAGTCCGGGGATCTTGAACCATTCGAGGCGCCAGGTTTCAACGGGCATCAAGAACATCGAGACTGTCCGTAAGGCAGTATCAAAGTTGTTTGCCGTGATCGGGTGCCAAACCAGGACCCGGTTCGTCACCGAGCCACCTTCCAGGGCGTTGTGGAGTGCCCATCCTGCGGCCCAAGGCAAGTAGCTTCCAATGAATATGCCTGTGCTGATCCATCGCTTTCGCCAGGAGTCCTGGAGAATCATGAGGGCTGCCGGGAAAGTCAGAGCGAGGCCCAAGGCGGCATAGCGGGTCAAATAGGCGAGGCCCACCATCGAGCCACATACGACCAGCCACAGCCAGTGGGTATCCCGTTCAAAATAGAGGTCGAAGACCCAAAACCCCAGCAGGCTGAAGAAGATGAAAAGTGGTTCGCTCAGGGCACTGGCATGCACTTGCAGCAGCGAACCGTTGAGCACGAAAAGCGTGGCAAGAGCCAGCCCCGGCAGGAGAGACCGGGACATTCGCCAGCCCAGGACTCCCATCAGGGCGGTATTCAGCCCAAAGAGAAGCGCATTCAAGAATCGTGCCCCGCGCAGCGGGTCAAGGCCAACCAGACTCAGGCCTGCCAGCGCGGACGGATAGGCCGGGGGGAAATGCGTAACCGGCCCATTGCTGGCGAGCCAGGCTTCCCGATACCCGTGACCCGCCAGCATGCTGCGCGCTCCGGCAATATAGGCGATGGAATCGTCGCTGAGGCCCAAGCCTTCAGGCGTGGCCTGTAATACCAAGCCGATGCCAGCAGCAGCCAGAACGCCCAGAAGCACGAAGGAGGCCACGCGCAGGCTGAGACGAGTCTTCATCGAAGTGATGGGACGTTTCTTCTTGTCTGGGCGGGTCAGCCGCGTCGACCGGATTTCTCAGGCCTCCGCGTGCACGAAGCCTTGTTGCTGAAGGTATCCGATGATCTCCCGCGCATTCTCTTCGGGTGTTGCCCCGTAACCTTTCAAAGTGATCTCAGGATCCACCGGGGGTTCGTAGGGATCGTCCACGCCGGTGAACCCCATGGGATGCCCCGCGGCTACGGCATGTCGGGCTTTTTCGTACAAGCCCTTGGCGTCACGTTCCTCGCAGACTTCGACAGGGGTGTCCATGTAGGCCATGATGAAGTTGTCACCTACCATGCGGCGAGCCTCGTTGCGTGCATTGCGGTAGGGGCTGATGGCCGCGCAGATGACGGCACCGCCGGCATGAACAATTTCGCCGGCCACAAATCCGATGCGAAGGATGTTCGTATCGCGATCCTCTTTGCTGAAACCAAGACCTTTGGACAGGTGTGTCCGGACCACATCTCCATCCAAAATGGCAACCTCGCGCCCGTGCTCCAGCAACAGCGACGTCAATACCTGCGTGGTGGCCGACTTGCCTGAGCCGCTCAACCCCGTGAACCAGATACAGAAGCCCTGCTTGTCTCGCGGAGGATACATCTCCCGCAGGATCGTAGCCGTCTCGGGCCGGGTGAACCAAACGGGCAGCAGTTTGCCTTTGGCGAGGTAATCCTCGCGGACCTGCGTCCCGGAAATATTCAGGGTGCGCGCGCCGGCCGGCACGTCGCGGCCCTCCACATAGCGATCTTCATCTGGAAGATAAACGAGCTCCTCGAAGGGAACCATCTTGACGCCCAACTCGTGTTCGTACTTCTGCATCTGCTCCTGGGCTTCGTATGGCCCGTAGAAGGGCTTCCCGGTCGAGTCCTTTCCGGGGCCGGCATGGTCACGCCCGACAATGAAGTGGTTGGCGCCGTGATTGCGCCTCACGATGGCGTGCAGCAAGGCTTCCTTGGGGCCAGCCAGGCGCATGGCCAGCGGCAGCAGGCTCAGCAGGGTGGTCTTCTTGTCGTAGTAGTTGTCGACCAGCGCCTTGTAGATGCGAACCCTTGTGTAGTGGTCCACATCGCCTGGCTTGGTCATGCCGACGACAGGATGAATGATCAGAGAGCCGCCAACCTGGGCGGCTGCCCGCTTGGTCAGCTCCTCATGGATACGGTGCAAGGGATTGCGGGTTTGAAAGGCGACCACATTGGCATTGCCCATGCCTTCCAGCATGAGGCGCACCTGGGCCGGCGTCCGGCGCAGGTCCACGAAGTCATGGTACTTTGGCAGGTTGACCACCTTGATCGCGCCGCTGATGCAGACCTGGCCCCAACGAGCCATCTCCGAGACCATCGGATGTTTGGCATCTGTCGACCCGTAGGCCAGGGCACCTTCCGTCTCCGGATCCCAGTGAAAGACCTCCTCCAGGGTCATGACGCCCATCACATCATTGTTGCTGTTCCGCAGAACGAGATCCTCCCCGACCGTCGGGAGTTCCTTCGGATCAGCCGTGAGCGTGATCGGCAGCGGAAAGAGGATGCCGTCGGACAGCCTCATCTCGTGAAGCACGCGCTCGTAGTCGGCCTTGCCCATGAATCGGTCAAGCGGCGAAAAGGCGCCTGTCGCCAGCAACTCGAGATCACAAAGGTTCCGCATGGTGATCTTGATCGAGGGCAGCGCCGGCGCTCGGCCCAGAATCTCATCCCGTTCCTCCCCGGTTTTGACCAGGTCGACGAGCGCGCCCCCGTACGGGCTGATTAGTTTCGCTTTTGCCATCAAATACTCCCTTGGAAAGTGTTTGCGCCCGTCGGGCACCTGCCGCCCTTCAGCCCATCCGAGAAACGGCGGGCCAGGGCCGCTGCTCGCACGACCGCGACCGCCATTATACTCCAAAATTCACCAATTGAATTTTGGCGTCGGGCGCGGCCGTGGAGCCCGGTTGAGGGGCGCCGCATGCCGGCCCAAACCCCTACTGTTATAATCCGCGCCGCATGAACCGCAAGTTGCTCCGCAATACGCTCTTTGGGATGCTTGTGGCCGGCTTTTTGTACTATGCCTGGCGCTACATCCTGGCAACCAGTTTCGTTGTGGACGGCACACGCTACTACGTGCTGTTTGACGACGCCATGATCTCGATGCGCTACGCCTACAACCTGGCCCACGGCAATGGTCTCGTCTGGAACATTGGCGAGCGCGTCCAGGGGTTTACAAATCCCCTGTGGGTCTTCTACATGGCCGCGCTGCACCTGCTGCCCCTTCCGCCAGCCAAGGTAAGCCTTGCGGTGCAGATCACCGGCGCAGCGTTCCTGGCCGCCAATCTCTTCTTTGTGCGCGGCATCGTCGAGCACTTGACGAGTGACTTGCTGGCAATGCTGGGGGCGGTAGCCTTCACCGCCTTCTACGCCCCCCTCAATTCGTACGGGCTGCTTGGCATGGAAGTCAGCGCCCTGGCGCTCATCGTCACGGCGAGCATTTGGATCATCCTAAGAAATGGCACCGAACGTTTCAGCCCGTGGCTGTACGTGCTGTTGGCCGTTTCCACGCTCTTGCGGTCCGACATGGCAGTGCCGTATTTGGTCATTCTTGGGGCGATGCTTCTTGTCCAGAAGCAGCACCGCCGCCAGCATCTGCTGTGGGGATTGGGACTGCTGATCGTATTTCTGGGCGGCCAATTCATTGCGAGTTACCTGTACTACGGCGACTGGCTCCCGAATACATACTATCTCAAGGTTACCGGCTGGCCATTCTCCCTGCGCATATTGCGGGGACTGTATGCGCTCCTCTGGTTCATTTACTACACAAACTGGGTGCTCTTCTTCCTCCCGCTCGCCATCTTCTTCGTTCGACGGGACTGGAAGGTCACGCTGCCCCTGGCGGTCGTGCTCGGGCAGATCGCCTACAGCGTCTACGTGGGTGGGGATGCATGGGAAGACCACGGCGGCGCGAACCGCTACATTGTGATCGCCATGCCGTTGTTCTTCGCAAGCCTGATGATCGCCGTGGATGCGCTGCGAGAAAAGGCAGTTTTGGCCATCGGCGCCCGGCCCTTGGCCCAGGTCGGCTCGCGGCTGGTCTGGCTCGGCCTGTTTGCGATCGCTCTGCTTAATCTGAATCTATTGATGGGTGACTGGAAATCAATCGAGCGCTGGGACCTTGCCCGGCGGCCGGACTATGTCGCCGGAAGCGACCACAATCTGGGCATCGCCCTGGCGCTTGCGGAAACCACAAAACCAGGCGCTTCGATTGCCGTCGTGGGAGCGGGAACGATCCCCTACCTGCTGCCCGACGACCCGGTGCTGGATATTCTGGGCAAGACAGATCCTTACATTGCCCACGAGGGCGTGCGCACCCCAATGAGCATTGAGGACATTCCCGACATGCGGCCGGGTCACATGAAGTGGGACTACGCGCACACGATTGGCGATCTGAAGCCCGACGTCATCGTGTCTATCTGGCCCGGCACCAGTGCGGAGGCGGAGCCTTATCTGAAAGCCTATGAGACGGCGCTAATCGCCCCCGGCACCAGCGTCTTCGTTCGAAAGAACTCCACGATGATCTTGTGGGACAAGGTCACTGTTTCAAACTGACCCGGCGGCCGGAAACCTGCGATTCCTGCACGGCAGCGATAATTCTCATCACCCGCAGACCGTCATCGAGTGTGCATGCCGGGTCGGCGTCGCCTCGCACTACAGCCAGAAAGTGATTCATCTCGTCTTGGAACATCACATTCCGTTCCCAGTTCTGTGGAACCGGAAATTCGGCCCATTCCTTGTCCTCAGCACGATACAGTCTGGCCAATCCGGACAGGAGATCGCATCGCAGCAGGCCACGCGTGCCGCTAATTTGCAGATCATGTGATGGTGGCTGCTGGACAAAATCAAGGTGCAGGCCCGCCAGCACCCCGCCGGCGCAGCGCAAGCCAATTTCGGCGGTGTCGTCGACATTGACGTCCAAGTCGCTCGTCTTTGCCAGGAACCCCCAGGCCGCCTCGGCTTCGCCTGCCAGCCAGGGGAGATAGTCCAGCGAGTGACATTGCGTCAAGAGCACACCCCCTCCCAGGTCTGCGCGGGCCGCATAACCTTTGCGGTAGTCCTCCCACGGATGCCACGCCGGCAGATACTCGCCATAGTAGACGTTCGCCGACATGATTCGCCCGAGCGCACCCTCGGCAATCCACTGCGCGGCACGGACCAGAGCCGGATGGAACCGGAATTGGAATCCGACCAGCATCCTGGAGCCGGTGCGCTCGACGGTTGACTGCAGACGGTCCAGACCTTCGAGCGAGTGCGATATGGGCTTCTCCAGAAGAATCGCACAGCCTGTCTCAGCCGCCAATAGGGCCGACTCGAGATGCAGCGCAGTCGGATTTGCGATCACAACGCCGTCGGGGCGATGCTTCCTCAAAGCTTCCGAGAGATCGGTTTCGGTCGGAAAGCCCGCCAGCTCTTCCTCGGGCAGCGTGCTTCGATGCGACCGAACGAGTATGAGATCATGCTCGCCCAGGGCAACCAGGTTGCGCAGGTGTCGGCGGCCGATCGATCCGAGCCCAACTAGAAGTACTTTTGTCATGGCATAGGGCGAGCAACAATTATATCGTGGCCTGCCAGACGTCGGCTGCACTTCCTGATCGTTCCGGCGGACAGCGCCCGCGTACCTGCGTCCTTGTATAGTAGAATTCCATTTCGCCGGTCGCCGTGCCGACCGCGAATCCCCTCCCAATGAAAAGATGGCAAGACGTCCTGCTGGTCGTTGCACTGCTCGCCATCAGTGCAGCGCCTCGGTTCGCGGGTTTGGGCAGCTTCACCTCCGTCGATGAGCCTTTTTGGCTTAGGCAGGGCGCGAATTTCTACTACGCCCTCGGTCAGCGGCAATTCGCAAACACGATTTACGAGTATCACCCGGCAGTGACCACCATGTGGATTGTCGCCGCCGGCATGCTGACCTACTTTCCAGAGTACCGCACCCTCGGGCAAGGCTACTTGAAGCCCGGCAAGTTCGACGCGTTTCTGCCGGCCCACGGCAAGGATCCGCTGCAGCTTCTTATTGTCAGCCGCGGCCTGCAGGTGCTCGCAATTCTCTGCCTGCTATTGCTGGTTTACGGCCTGCTCAGACGACTCTTTGACCCCGGCAGCGCCTTCTTGGCGACGTCGTTCATCTCCGTTTCCCCATTCGTGCTTGGTCACTCGCGGCTTCTGAACCACGAAGCGTTCCTCGGCTTGTTCATTCTCATTTCGCTGTTGGCCATGCTGGTGCATCTCTGGCAAGGGCATCGGTTTGCCGCCCTGCTCGTGTCCGGAATATGCGCCGCCCTGGCGCAGCTCACGAAGTCCTCGGGTTTTCTGCTATTCGCCTTGATAGCGCTCCTGCTGGCTATTGACATCCTGATGGCGCGGGGGCCATCGTTGTGGAGATCGTTCCTGGAGAGGGCCAGGGTCATGGGGATCTGGCTCATGATCACAGCCGCCAGCTACGTCCTATTCTGGCCCGGGATGTGGGTCGCGCCTGGCAAGATGCTGTACGAGGTCTACGGCAATGCGTTGAGCTACACGTTCCAGGGAGCCCGCCTGTCGGTCGTTCCGGGATTGAATCCCGGCGCGTTTGGTCTGGACACGGTCCTGGGCGGTTTGCGACTCTACATTTCGGATCTTGCTTGGCGGACAACCCCTCTCACTTGGCTCGGCGTCGCGGTTGGAGTCGTCCTCGCGATCCTCTACCAAGGAAGTCGAACCGAAATGACCTACAGACTGCTCGTACTGGACGCTCTCGCGTTGGCGACGGCGTTCGTGCTGCTGTTCAGCGTTCAACGGGGGCCGAAACCTCCCCACTACATTCTCACGAGCTACATGTGTATTGAATTGGTTGCCGGCCTTGGCGTCGCCCGCGGGTGGGACCTGCTGAGGCGACGCTTCTCAAAACTTGACCATGGCGCGATCACAGGCTCGATTTTCGGCGGATTTCTAGCTCTCCAACTTGCCAGCTCACTAAGTGCTTACCCATACTTCATCTCGTACTACAATCCAGTTATGGAGGCCATCCAATCGGGCAGACAGAATCCCACTCTCGATGTGACCGGCTACGGGGTGGGCCTTGATCAGGCGGCAGCCTACTTGTCCCAGAAGCCGGATGCCAAGGACTTGACAGTAATGTCTGCCAACGGGTACGGCTGCTTCTCGTACTATTTCCCCGGCACCACTGTGCCGATGAACAGCCTCGTACTTTCCGATCCGGAGCTGGTTAACATTCTTAGAGGATCACAGTATGCGGTCGTGGACCACTATAACCAGACGCGGAATGGTCTGGACGATGGCCTCGATGGAATCCCGCCCGAGAAGATCATCAGGATCAGCGGCCATGATTTTCTCTACATATACCGAGCATCCGACCTTCTGAGCCGAGTGGACTCGGCCGCGCAGTAGATCGCCGATCATCCCGCGGAGACCACCATGGATCCCCTCCTCCCATCAAAGAGCCTGCAACCCTGCCGCATGATTCAGTTGCCCAAGTTTGCGGACTCGCGGGGAAACCTGACCGTTGTCGAATCCGCGCGCCACGTGCCTTTCGAGATCAAGCGCGTTTTCTATCTCTATGACATCCCGCAGGGCGAGAAGCGCGCAGCGCACGCCCTGAAGACCTGCCATCAATTCATCATCGCCGTGTCCGGCAGCCTCGACGTCGCCACGAACGACGGAAGCACTGAGCAGCTTTTTCGACTTGATCGCCCAGACTGCGGCCTGCATGTGCCGCCCCGGATCTGGCGTGAGCTGCTGAATTTCTCCTCCGACTCGGTGTGTCTGGTGCTCGCCTCGGAGTTCTACGATGTCCACGACTATCTGGATGAATACCCCGACTTCCTCCGGGCGGTAAGAGCTGACCACAAATGAGCGTCCCCTTCCTTGATCTGCAGGCGGCCACACGGGAACTACAAGATGAGTTGGATGTGGCCTACCGCCGCGTCATGGCCTCTGGCATATACATTTTGGGAGAGGAAGTGGATGCCTTCGAGGCCGAATTTGCGGCATATTGCGGAGTCAAGCACTGTATCAGCGTCGGCAACGGCCTCGAGGCGCTGCACCTAATCTTGCGGGCCTACGGCATCGGGCCCGGCGATGAAGTCATCGTGCCGGCGAACACCTACATCGCGACCTGGCTGGCTGTGTCCAATGCGGGCGCCCGTCCCGTCCCGGTCGAGCCCGATGCGGCCACGTACAACTTGGATCCGGCGAAGATCGAAGCAGCCCTGACCAGCCGCTCACGGGCGATTTTGCCTGTTCATCTATATGGGCAGCCCGCCGAAATGGATGCGATTCGGGCCGTGGCCGCGCGGCACGACCTCAGAGTGGTCGAGGACGCCGCGCAGGCGCACGGTGCCCGCCACAAAGGCAATCGGGTGGGTGGCTTAGGTGACGCGGCTGGCTGGAGTTTCTACCCGAGCAAGAATTTAGGCGCGCTGGGCGATGCAGGCGCCGTCACCACCAACGATGATGACCTGGCGGACCGCGTCAGGCTGCTGCGCAACTACGGGTCGCGGACGAAGTACGCCAATGAGATCAAAGGCTACAACTCCCGGCTTGACCCGCTTCAGGCAGCCTTCCTGCGCGTCAAGTTGCGACACCTCGAAGAATGGAATCAGCGTCGCAGGCATCTGGTTTCCCTCTATGAGCAGGGACTGGCGGGCGTTGCTGGCGTGGTGCTGCCGCATGTGGCGGACAAGGCGGACCCGGTCTGGCACCTGTTCGTTATCCGACACCCTGAACGGGATGCCCTGCAACGACATCTTCTCAGCCAGGGCATCGGCACCCTCATCCACTATCCCATTCCGCCGCATTTGTCGCCTGCCTATGCCGACATGGCTATCGAGCGTGGCGATTTCCCGATCACCGAGGAAATTGCGCGAACTGCTATCAGCCTGCCGATGGGACCGCATCTGACAAGCAGCCAGGTGGAAAGCGTGATCGAGGCGGTCAGGAGCTTCCGGGGCTAGCGCGGCACCGGGCGATGCTCTTTTCGCACGACCAATCGCCACCACCAGCGGACAAGATCCACGAGTGTTCGGAGCACACGCGGTATATCGAAGAACTGCGATACACCGTATTGACGATAGTAATGATGCACGGGGGCCTCGCCTATCTTGAATCCGGCGTCTTGAATCTTCTTCACCATCTCAAAGGTGATCGTTCCGCTCTGTGACTCCAGTTTGACCGCATCGAATATGGCGCGTCGCATGAGTCGAAAGTCGCAATCCACGTCTCGAATCACAAGACCGAAGGCGTACTTGACGAAGTACTGGTAGGCCAGACCGACCCAGATCCGGTGGAACGGATCGCGACGCTTGATCTTGTAACCATTGACCATATCTGTGTCTGGAGTCAGTGCCTGCACGAGCAGCGCCAGTTCGCGAGGATCGTACTGCGCATCGCCGTCCGTGTAAAAGATCCACTCCTTACGGGCCGACCCGAAGCCTTTTCTCAGGACGCCGCCGTATCCACTTGGGCGCGGTTCCTGCATCAGCCTCACGTGTTCCGGGTATAGTCGCCTCATCTCTTCAAGAACAAGCGCCGAATCATCGCGGCTGCCATCGTTGATCACCAGGATCTCGAACTCGTCCGCCACGGTCGGGGCCACCTGCATGGCGCGCACGATCATCGTGGCGATGGTGCCGCCATCGTTGTAGCAGGGAAAGAATACGGTCAAGCTGGGCAGTCTCATGTCCGGATGCGATTCTCCCATAAGCGATGCCGGCTGAACTTTCAGGGGCCGGACCCCGGGAGACAAGACCCATGGCTATCCCCGGTCGGATTATACGCGCATACGCCGGCGAATATCCCGGCGTTCCCCATACAAACGGCGGGGCACGCGGTTATGATAGCTCTGCAGCGCGTCCGCGCCTCTCCCAGACTGAGAGCGTCCCCAACGTGCCGGGCGTCACCTCATTAAGAATGCGGATCTGCGGGGCGGACCGGATTCGGGGACGGGATACAGAAAGTGATCCAGATCGTAAATTACCGCGAAACATGGCCCGAGGAGTTCCACGCGATCGGCGTTGGCCTCCGTGGCGCACTTGGTCCGCCGCGCCCTGCGCGTCGACCATATCGGGTCGACCGCCGTGCCGGGCCTGCAGGCCAAGGACGTCATCGACATCCAAGTCACTGTCTCGGTGCTTGCGGCTGGCATCGAGCAAGCCTTGATCGAAACAGGCTTCCTCCGCCTTCACGAGATCAATACCGATCACATTCCGTCCGGCTGGGACCGATCTCCCGACGCGTGGCAGAAATGGTTCTTTCAAGGCGCCGCCAGCTCACAGGGCGGTGAACATACACGTCCGCGTTGAAGGTCGACCAAATCAGAGGTATGCGCTGCTGTTCAGGGACTACCTGCGTGGTCACAGCGCGACCGCCGCAGCCTATGGTCTTGTAAAAGTGCACCTCGCGAAGTGCGTTGCAGACAACGTGGAGGCCTATTACGACGTGAAAGATCCCGTGTGCGATATCATTATGGAGAACGCAAACGCTTGGGCCGCGGCCATCGATTGGGTGCCCGGCCCCTCGGACTGCTGACGGTGCCATGGAGTGTTGATGAAAGAAATGCTGTCTTACCTGCAAGCCCACACGGATGACATCCTCAGGGACATCGAGCAGCTCGTTCGTTTGGAGTCGCCCTCCGGCGACACCCAGGGAATTAAGCGCGTGCAGGACGTGAATCAGGCGCGGTTCTCAGAATTCGGCACGGTACAACGCCACGAGGGACCGAGCGGCGACATCCTGCATGCGCACGTCCCTGGGTCGGGCGATGCGCGGATTGTCTTGCTGGCCCACATGGACACGGTCTACCCGGTGGGGGCTTGGAAGAAACCCTGGCGCATTGAAGGCGACCGCGCCCTGGGCCCGGGCACGTACGACATGAAGGCCGGGGCAGTACAGGCGTTGTGGGCATTGCGCGCGCTTCAGGCTCTCAAGCGCAAGCCGGCGTTCACCATAGACCTTCTGTTGACGGCGGACGAAGAAACCGGGTCCGAGGCCTCCCGCCCCTTCATTGAGGAGTTGGCGCGAGGCGCGCGGGCCGTGCTGGTGCTCGAGGCTCCATATATGAATGGAGACTTGAAGATCGCCCGAAAGGGCGTTGGCGACTATACGATCACGATCCACGGCAGGGCGGCGCACCAGGGGGTCGAGCCCGAAAAGGGCAGGAACGCCATCGTGAGCGCCGCACACCTGATTCAGGAGCTCATCGCACTACAAGATCTCGAGAAAGGCACAACGATTGGCCCCAACGTCATCCAGGGTGGAACCGTCCCGAATGTCGTTCCAGACGCTGCGATTCTTCAGGTTGACGTGCGCGTCTGGGAGCCCGAGGAGGCCGCCCGCATCGATGCTGCCATCCGGTCCATCAAAGCCCTCGAGGGCACGCAGTACGAAATCAGCGGCGGCCTCAATCGCCCGCCCATGGAACCTTCTGAGGGCACCATGAAGCTGCTCCAAAAGGCGCAGGAGCTTGCCCGGGAGCTTGGATTTGAAGTGGGCGCGGCGCGCGTCGGGGGCGGCTCCGACGGCAACTTTACGTCCCAACTGGCCCCGACGCTTGATGGCTTCGGCGCATTCGGAGCGAATGCCCATCAGAAAGACCTCGAATTCATACACATTCCAAGCCTGGCGCCCAGAACCGCGCTGCTGGCAGGAATGCTGGTGACACCCTGATGACGACCCGCCTGTTCCTCATTCGCCACGGTGCAACGACGTTGACCGCCGAAGACAAATTCTCTGGCGCCGACAATGTGTACATCTCGGACGAAGGTCGGCACCAGGTGGAGTTGCTGGCCAAGCGCATGGCCCGCGAGAAGATCGCTTGCATCTATTCCAGCACCCTGGATCGCGCCATGGAGACCGCAACCATCCTGGCCAAACCGCACGGACTCGAGCCCATCACCTCCGACGGACTGCGCGAAATCAGTCACGGCCACTGGGAGGGTCTCCCGCGTGCGGAAGTGGAAAGCCGATTTCCGGACGAGTATGCGGCCTGGGAAGCCGATCCCTTCACCTTCGCGCCTGAAGGTGGCGAGTCGGGGATCAGCGTGCTGGCGCGATCCCTGCCCGTGATTCGCGAGATTGTGGTCGGTCACCGCGACGAAGAGGTCATGGTCGTGTCCCACAAGGCGACCCTGCGCCTCTTGATCAGCAGTCTGCTGGGCTTTGACGCACGCGGCTACCGCGATCGCCTGGATCAGGCGCCTGCGTGCCTGAACATACTGGACTTCAAGGACCCCAACCGCGCCCGCTTGACTCTTTTCAACGACATATCGCACTACGCCGGTTATCCGCACGAGCCCGGAGCGCACCTCTCGAAGTGGTGGGATGCCGGCGGCGTGCCTGGCAAGTGAGATCCAACCCGGTTTGCCCGGGCGGCGGCCCTGCAAGGTAATAGCCTCAGTTCCAGCCCCATCTAATCTGCATGACCAAAACCAGGGAAATTTCCCGCGTGATCGAACCTCAATACGTCATCGAAGGGGCGGGCGTGCTCCTGCGACGTTCGATCGCGCCGCGCACCAGCAACGAATTCGATCCCTTTCTTCTCTTCGATCACTTCGCCTTCAACGATCCCATCGAGGGCCCGATCCGCGGCTTTCCGATGCACCCGCACCGCGGCATCGAGACGGTGACCTACATGCTCGAAGGCTCCACGCATCACCGGGACAGCCTGGGCAACAGCGGATTAATAGGACCCGGTGACGTTCAGTGGATGACCAGCGGAAGCGGGATCCTGCACGAGGAAATGCCGCGTCGCGGTCCCAGCGGCAACATCTACGGCTTCCAGCTGTGGGTCAACCTGCCCGGCAAATCAAAGATGATTTCGCCGCGCTATCAGGAGGTCACGTCCAGCGAAATTCCGGTCAGCGAGGACGGCGGCGTCAAGCTGCGGATCGTGGCCGGCATGGCGCGGGGTGTCAGCGGACCCGTCACCGAGATCGCGGCCGCCCCCCTATACCTCGATGCAGAGTTGGCGCCGGGCAAGCGAATTCGAGCAGCCGACCCCTGCCGACCACACCGTCCTGGCCTATGTTTTTGAGGGCGAAGCAGTGTTCGGAGACCGAACGATCGCGGCCGTAAACATGATCGAGTTCGGCCCCGGGGACCGGATCCACGTGCGAACCGAGAACAGCCCCGTGCGGTTCATGCTGATCGCAGGCCAGCCTTTCAAAGAGCCCATCGCCCCCTACGGGCCCTTCGTAATGAACACACGTGCTGAGATCGAAGAGGCGCTGCAAGACCTGCGCAACGGCACGTTTATCCGGAATCAGCCGGCCTGACCCGCCCAAAGCTGCCACCTGCGGCGGACAGTGCCTGGTCGCCGCCGGGTCCTAGAAGCGCCGCCACGATACGCCCGTGCATTCAGGCAATGTGATGGGGTCTTCGCCTCGTATCATGCGCCTGATTTCTTCCCCGAAGAAGAATAGCACCAGCTCGTCTGCGATCTCCGTGGATTCGAAACGATAATCCGTCCGGATCCATTCTTTCGAAAACCCCTTTTCGTCCAACCAGCTGTAGAAGTCTTCCAGATGCGGCAGGGGCCGCGGAGACTCGTTGCCTGTGCCCAGTGACTCAAACAGGATCACGTGTCCGCCCGGTCGCAGGACACGGCGGGCCTCGGCGAGCCATGCCTCGAGCGCTGGGCGCCAAGCCTCCCCATTCCAAATAGCGACGTAGCTCACACTCCAACCGGATACCAGCAGGTCCACGCTCTTCTCCTGCAACGGTATCCGGCTGTGATCGCCCGCAGCGACCATCGGGCGGCCCACTGCCGGACTTATCAGTTTGCTCTGGGCAAGCTGCAGCATGTGTACGGAGACATCGAGGGCCAGCACGCTGTGAACGTGGGGAGCCAGGAGGCGGGCCAGGCGCCCCGTTCCGGCGCCCAGGTCCACCACGTCGAGGCTATCCAGTGTGACCAGGCGCCGAATTGCTCTGAGAATATTCCCGTCGTAGTCCTCGCGTGAAACGAGACGCTCGTAGTCGGCAGCATGGCCCGCGTAGATTTCGCGGTGCGTCGGCAATGTACGTTATACTCCTGCGAAATTCTAACATCGGGTATGCCGCATGCCGCTCTCTCAAACAGCTCAGCGCGTCCAGGACCTTCTGACTGCCCGCGGATTTGACTGCCATGTCGTTGAATTCGCTGAAAGTACGCGCACCTCACAGGAGGCCGCCGACCGCGCCGGTTGCGACCTCGGTCAAATTACCAAGTCACTGATCTTTAAGGGGAGAGAGAGCGGCAAGCCGATCCTCGTGCTCACCAGCGGCGCCAACCGGGTCGACGAGAAACGCATCGGTGAATATGCCGGCGAGCCCATTGGGCGGGCCGATCCGGACTTTGTGCGCCTCGTGACCGGCTTTGCCATCGGCGGCGTACCGCCCCTGGGCCACACACAGCCCATGGAGACCTACCTCGACGAGGATCTTCTGCAATATTCCACTATTTGGGCGGCGGCAGGAACTCCCAAGGCCATTTTCGAATTGCGGCCCGCGGACCTGCAGGAGATGAGCGGCGGCAGGACCGTGAAAGTGAAATAATGGTCGAGGAAATCTACAATTTCCTGGCCCTTTCTGACGAGTTGATTTGCAGTGGCATGCCTCGGCCTGATCAATTGGCTGACGTCGCGGCGGCCGGGGTGAAGCTTGTAGTCAACCTTGCCACCTTCGATCCAAGCCAGGATTCCCACGATGAGGCCGCCGTGGTCAGAGAGCTGGGAATGGAATACGCGGGCATTCCCGTTCAATGGGACGCTCCTACCAGCGATGATCTGCAAGCCTTCCTGGACGTCATGGACGGGCACGCCGGCCAGAAGATCCTGGTCCATTGCCGTGCCAACTACCGGGCGACGGCCTTCATTGCCCTCTACCGCGTCCTGCACCAGGGCTGGAAGCCGCCGGACGCCTTGCGGGATCTCCGGCGCATTTGGGATCCAAAACAGTACCCGGTCTGGGACAAGTTCATCGCGGAACACCTGGTCGTCCAACCTGCCCCGTAAGGCACACCTGCGAAGACGGGGGGACGAATGGCGCTGACCGCTGGCAGTGCCCCGGTCGGTTGCAGCGGAGTTCCCTTTGGCGTAGAATTGCCGCACCTAACCTTTAGAGCGAGATGGAGAGCCTGCCCGATGTGCCGTCAGGGCGCGCCGGGCGGGAATGTGGAAGGAGAGAGCATGACCAAGCTGGCACCCAAGCCGACGGCTGCCACCGCCGTGCGACCGATTACCGAAGAGGCGGATTTTCTCCAGATCAAGGCCATTGACCACGTACACTTCTACGTCGGAAACGCGCGCCATGCCATGTACTACTGGTGGAAGGCGTATGGATTCAAGCCGGTTGCCTACTCCGGTCTCGAGACTGGCAATCGCGAATTTGCCTCGTACGTGCTCGAATCCGGTCAGGCCCGTTTCGTTGTTTCCGCGGCCTACACGCCGACCAGCGAGGTAGCTGCCCACCACCTGGTGCACGGCGACGGCGTCAAATCCATTGCCCTCGAGGTGGATGACGTCGACAAGGCCTGGCGCGAGACGACCAGCCGGGGTGGCCGCTCTGCTTGGGGGCCGCGCGAAGAACAGGATGACTTCGGCAGATTCCGCACGGCCGCGATCTTCACCTACGGCGAAACACTGCACGTGTTCGTGGATCGCGGCGATTACAAGGGTGTCTTTGCGCCCACCTATCGGCCGATCAAGAACAAGCAGGCCGTCTCCACCGGGCTCGCAGCCATCGATCACATCGTCGGGAACGTCCCGCTCGGAAAGATGAACGAGTGGGTCAAGTACTATCACGAGGTCATGGGCTTCCGCCAGCTCTTGCATTTCGACGATAAGGATATTTCCACCGAGTACTCCGCCCTGATGTCCAAGGTGATGGCCAATGGAAACGGCCGGGTCAAATTCCCGATCAATGAGCCCGCCGAGGGCAAGAAGAAAAGCCAGATCGAGGAATATCTCGACTACTATCTGACGCCTGGCGCGCAGCACGTGGCCATGATCACGGGCGATATCCTTAAAACGGTTGATCAACTGCGCTCCAATGGCGTCGAATTCCTGCGCGTGCCGGAGACCTACTACGACGTGCTGCCCGACCGCGTGGGCAAGATCAGCGAGGACCTTAAGGCGATTCATGACCTGGGAATCCTGGTGGACAGGGACGACGAAGGTTACCTGCTGCAAATTTTCACCAAACCCATCCAGGATCGCCCGACCATGTTCATCGAGGTAATCCAGCGGCACGGCTCGCAGAGCTTCGGCAAGGGCAACTTCAAAGCCCTGTTCGAGGCGATGGAACTGGAACAGGCGGAGCGCGGCAATCTGTGAGGCCACGCCAGGCAGAGTAAAGAAGGCGGTTTTCCCTCTCATGAAACTGATCACCTACTCGGCGTTCGCCAAATCACACCAGCCTGGCTTGCTGGTTGAGGATGCGGTCTACCCCATTCCGTTCTCCTCCATGTTGCAGTTGATCGAGGCCGGCGATCGCGGCCTCGAACGGGCACGGGCAGCGCCTCAGGGCAAACGGATCGCCCTCTCCGATGTGCAGCTCCACTCCCCTCTCGCGCGACCCACGTCGTTGCGCGACGCCTACGCATTCGAAAACCATGTCAAGGCCGCCAATGCCAACCGTGGACGCGATGTGCCGGAAGAATGGTACAAGTTCCCGGTTTTCTACTTCACAAATGCGGCCAATATCTACGGTCCCGACGACGAGATTCCCTGCCCGGCGTACACGAACGAACTTGACTACGAACTTGAGATTGCGGCCGTGATCGGCAAACCGGGACGGGACCTGACTCCCGAACAGGCGCCGGACCACATCTTTGGCTACACGATCTTCAATGATTGGTCGGCGCGCGATGTCCAACGCGAGGAAATGAAGGTACGCCTCGGACCGGCGAAGGGCAAGGACTTCGCCTCTTCGCTTGGACCCTGCATCGTTACACCGGACGAGTTGGCAGACGTCGCCACGGCCCGACCTGGAGTGTATGACCTGGAAATGCTTGGCCGCATAAACGGCGTCGAGCGATCACGCGGCAACTTCAAGGACATCCATTGGTCTTTTGGCGAGATCCTGGCACGCGCCTCACAATCGGTTACTTTGATGCCGGGCGACGTGATTGGCTCAGGCACGGTCGGAACAGGCTGCCTCCTGGAACTCACCAAGGCCAAAGGTCCGTGGCTGCAGGCAGGCGACGAGGTCGAATTGGAAATCAGCCGAATTGGCGTTCTGAAGAACGCGGTGGGCAAGAAAAGCAGCTGAAGCACATCAGCCTGCATGTGTGCTCATTGCCTCTCTTGATCGATGCAGTAGCTATCCCCCTGCACTGGATCCGCGTAGCCCCCCGCTTAAGATGATTCCTCAACGGAGAGCAAACATGCGGAGAATACTCGCAATCCTGACCCTCGTCACCTCCACCATCGCGTGCAGCCTGCTTTCGACGGGAGGACCATCGGCGCCGGCCGTATCGACGATCGTGGCTTCAACGCTCGAGGCGCTCACCGCACCGGCATCATCGACGACCAGCCCCGAGGCCGCGGCAGGAATCACATTTGCGTCCAATGGAGTAAGCCTGGTAATCCCGACCGGCTTGGCAAGCGGAGCGACTGCTGAAAATGTCTCCGCCAGGACCGACGAGAGTGAGGGGCCCTGGGGCATTGCGCCGGCATTCACCCGGTTGACTCTTCAAGGCTACGCTTTGCACGACAAGTTCTTTGAGCCGCAGATCATGGTTTACCCCGCTCAGGAATACGCAGCCGTCAACGCGGGCGCCGCGATAAGCGTCCCCCGGCTTGAGGCGATACTGGCTGACCCGTCTGCGCCAGTAACAAATGATGTTCTGCCGCGTCTGCCGTTCGCCAACGCAGAGCAGGCGATCGGGGCTGCCCCAAAGATCGTCGACTTCAAGAACGGCACGGGCCTGCGCGTCCTTGCAGAATATGCGCAGTACTTCGCCACGATCAACAATCACGACCTCTTCTATCATTACGAGGGTCTGACGAGCGACGGGAAGTACTACGTTGTCACCACGCTGCCCATCAATGCGGGCTTCCTGGCGCAGGATAGCGATCCGAACTCGGTCGTGCCACCCGGAGGCATACCATTCCCTGGTTACGACAGCACGGACCCCGGTGCCTACCAGAACTACTACGGCGCCATCAGCGACCTCCTGAGCGGAGCCGGCCCGGACGCGTTCACGCCGAAGTTGTCCGACTTGGATAGCCTGATCGAATCCCTGCAGGTTTCACCTTAAGCGCCAGAAGTCCGGCGCGGGAGTTGAAATGAGCTTCTTTATTCGAACCGTCCCCTACGCCGAAGCCAACGGCCAGCTGCGCGAGTTCTACGAAAACGACGTCAAGAACTTGGGAGTAGCCTCCAACACCACGCGTTCCTTCAGCCTGCGCCCCGAAATTTGGGAGGTCTGGCTGGGGTTGGTGAAAGCCATCCGAAAGAAGATGCGTCTGCGGGACTACGAACTGGCGACCTTCGCGGCCGCCCAGGAAATGGGCTGCACATTCTGCATGCTGGCGCACGGATCCGTCCTACAGAAGAATTCAGTGGGCGCCGAGCAACTGGAGGCTATGGGCAAGGATTTTCATCATGCCGGGCTGGAGGAAAAGGAAGTCCTGATGATGGACTACGCCCAAAAAGTCGTGCGAGATGCACCCTCAACCACCCAGGAGGATTTTGACAAGCTGCGGGCGGCCGGCTGGACGGACGAAGACATTCTGAATATCACCGTGACGGCGGCGGCGCGATCCTTTGCCAGCAAAGTTTTCGACGCTTTGAGGGCGGATCCGGATGCGATCTACAAGGAGCTCGACGAGGAAACGCACCATGCCCTTATCGGCAGGCGCCCGTTTGTGGTGGAGCAGGACTGAGGAGAGGACATGCCCTTCTATCATCACCTCGGCAAGACACCTCACAAGCGACATACGCAATTCAGGAAGCCGGATGGCAAGCTGTTCCGCGAAGAGCTGATGGGCCTGGAGGGATTTTCCAGCATCCAGTCCCTGCTGTATCACCATTTCATGCCGCCGCGGGTGGTCCAGGCCGAGGACCTCGGTTCGCGTAAGCCGGAATTCATCGATTTTGGCCCCATCCGTCACCGGGCTTTCAAGACGGAGGCCGCCTCGCTGGGGTCGGACCCGGTTTCTGCCCGAATCCCGCTGCTGGGCAACAACGACGTTACGCTTGGCATATGCCGTGCCAGCAGGAGCATGGATTACTTCTACCGCAACGCGCAGGCGTATGAGACCTGGTGGGTGCACGAGGGCCAGGGGGTGCTCAAGTCGCAGTTCGGGAACCTGCCGTTTCACGAGGGCGACTACATCGTCATCCCGTTTGGAACCACGTGGCAAATGGAGTTGGATACACAAGAGGGGCGCTTCTTCACAATCGAGAATCCGTCGCAGATCGAGCCCCCCGAGCGCTACCGCAACGATTTTGGCCAGATGCTTGAGCATGCGCCCTATTCGGAGCGCGACATTCGGGTTCCGGAGACGCTGGAGACCCATACCGAGCGCGGTTCCTTTGAAGTGCGCATCAAGGTTCGCGATCGGCTGACCCGTCATGAGCTCGACCATCATCCTTTCGACGTGGTCGGTTGGGACGGATATCTCTATCCGTGGATCTTCAACATCGCCGATTTCGAGCCCATTACGGGCCGGGTGCATCAACCTCCGCCCGCCCACCAGACCTTTCAGGGGCATAATTTCGTGGTCTGTTCGTTCGTGCCGCGCTTGTTTGACTACCACCCGGAGGCCATCCCGGCTCCGTACAGTCACTCCAACGTGAACTCGGATGAGGTCATCTACTATGCCGACGGCAACTTCATGTCGCGCAAGGGCATCGACAAGTACGACATCAGTCTGCATCCCTATGGCTTGCCGCACGGCCCGCAGCCGGGGATGACGGAGGCCTCCATTGGCAAGAAGGAGACCAACGAACTGGCCGTGATGGTCGACACGTTCTTCCCGCTGCATCTTACGAAACAGGCGCTTGATTTGGAAAAGACAGAGTACATGGCCAGTTGGCTTGAGGGCGACGGACAATGAGCAACGTATTCGAGGCGGAGAGTATATGAAGCGAATTCTGTGGCGTCTGGCATCCATGGGCATTGTGCTGGTGCTTGCTGCGTGCAACCTGCCCGGCGCGCAAACCACCCCAACCCTTTCACTGCTCGATCAGGCCGGGACCATCGTGGCCGCGACGTTTCAAGCCGGAGGAACACCGACGACGGCAGCGGCGGCCGCCGTCACAGCCTCGCCCACCGCAGCGGCGGTCACCCCGACGACAAAGCCATCCCTGTTCATCAACACTGCCGACGCCAAATGCCGCAGCGGTCCGGGACCGGACTTCAAGGAAATTGCCTCGTATCCGACGGGCACGTCCGTAGATATGATCGCCAAAGACACGACCGACGGATATTGGCTCGTCAAGGATCCTGCCAGCGGCGATAGTTGCTGGCTTTCCGTCCAGGACGCGACGCCGAGCGGCAGTTTCGATCTGCTTCCTGAGATTACGCCGCCAGCCGTCGCCGTGCAACCGCCCGGCAAGCCGGGAAAGGGAAGCTGGAACTACAGTTGCGACAATTCCTCTTTGACAACCATCCTGGGTTGGACCCCTCCGACTGCCGGTGCAAACGGCTATCGGGTCTACCGGGACAGCAAGAAGATCGCCGACCTGCCGGCAAGCACCACCACCTACACCGAGACGATCGATTTCACGTACGGCTCAAGCGTGACCTATGCGGTCGAGGCTTTCAATGAAGCCGGAGCCGGCGCTCAGGTCACGTGGGATATCCATTGCCCGTAGAGCGAAACGCGCGGAACGTCCATGTCCACATCCTCACAGAACGATCCCGGGAACGACGTAGCACGATGGCTTGAACAATGGGTCAAGGGGCCGACGCGGACACGCTGGGACAGAATTCCACTCCAGTCCGGCGATCCGGCTCCTGACTTTGAGTTGTTGGATTCCACCGGCGTTCCCCGGCGGTTGGGCGAGGCGTGGAACGGCAGTCCGGCGCTGCTGCTATTCTGGAGGCATTATGGCTGCAGCTGCGGACGCGAGCGCGCCGCGTGGCTCAAGTCCGAGTACGCGCAGTACGTGGAGCTCGGTGCCACAGTGGTGGTCATTGGATACGGTGAGCCGGCGCGCGCCGCGGCCTATGCCAAACGCCACGAAATTCCCTGCCTGGTGCTCTGCGATCCGGCATTCCAGGCCTATCAGGGCTATGATTTGCTTGAAGGCAAGCCGTCGCAGATAGTCTTCGACGCCACGGATGCACATCTGCAGTGCGACGTGAGCGCGTGGAAAGAACTTGTTGAATCGCGTCAGGGGACTGAACGCGCCATTCTGGATAATCCGTGGCAACTGCCTGGTGAGTTTGTAGTGGACAAGCACGGCACCGTCAGGCTCGCCTACCGGTACCAGTACTGCGAAGATTGGCCTGACCCCCGAGTGCTGGTTGCGGCGCTCAAAGAAGCGCTGTGGGATACAGACTGAGGCGAGCTTTCCCGGCAAGCCGCCTGGCACGGAGCTGGTCGCGCAGCCCGCGTTGCGCCTACTCCTCTTCGAGGGCTTCCTTCGACTTCTTGTCCTGCTTTCCGCGTTCGTCGGTGTTCAAGATGCGCTTGCGGATGCGGTAGGACTCGGGAGTCACTTCCAGTAGCTCGTCGTCAGCCAAATATTCGATCGCCTCGTCCAGGCTCATTTGCCGGGGTGGCGTCAGTCGAATTTCCATGTCGCCGCGTGACGAGCGGACGTTGGTGAGGTGCTTCTTGCGGCAGACGTTGATCGGGATATCGCGGCCGCGGCTGGCCTCCCCTACCACCATTCCCTCATAGACTGCCAGCCCTGGTCCGCAGAACAGCGTCCCGCGTTCCTCTGCGGATTTCAAGGCATAGGCCGTGGTGTCTCCTGCCTCCATGGCCACGATCGAGCCAGAACTGCGCCCGGACATGGGTCCGGCCAGCTCGTCGTATCCACTGAAGACGGTGTGCATCGCGCCAGCGCCGCGGGTGGCAGTCAGGAATTGGTAGCGAAATCCAAGCAATCCTCGCGTCGGAGCGCGAAACGTCATGCGGCTGGTGCTCTGTCCGGTGTCCTGGATGTCCAGCATCAGTCCGCGCCGTCCCCCGAGCATCTCCACGACCACTCCGACCGTCTCCATGCTGGTTTCGATGTGCACTTCTTCGTAGGGCTCAAGCAGCGAGCCATCGACGGCTTTGTGAAAGATCACTTCGGGCCGCGAGACCTGGAATTCGTACCCCTCGCGTCGCATGTTTTCTATCAGGATACCCAGGTGCAATTCGCCGCGGCCTGAGACCAGGAATGATTCCGCCGTCTCGGTTGCATCCACGCGCAGCGCCACATTCGTGCGCAATTCGTCGAACAACCGCTCTCGCAGCTTGCGCGACGTACCCCATTTGGCCTCGCGGCCCGCGAACGGTGAGGTGTTTACGCCGAACGTCATGCGGACGGTGGGCTCTTCGACCTTTATCGTCGGCAGGGCCACGGGACTGGTCGGATCGGCAAGGGTCTCGCCGATCGCAATTCCTTCCAAGCCGGCCAGGGACACGATCTCGCCTGCCCGGGCTTCCTCGATCTCGATCTTGGCCAGACCCTGAAAAGTGTAGAGATACTGTGCCGCTTCCGGAAGATTGCGTCCGTCGGTCGTGAGGCGCGCGCCAGCTTTTGCCCGGCTTTGATCTTGCCGGCAAAGACGCGACCCACAGCCGTGACGCCGCGATAATCGTCGTAACCCAGCGTCGTTACCAGCATTTGCAGGGGCGCGTCCAGGTCAACCCGCGGCGCCGGGATCTGCCGCAGGATCACGTCGAAGAGCGGCTGCAAATCGGGCCCGAGCTCGGGAGTCAGGCCTGCCTGGCCGGTGGTCGCCTGCGCGTATATGACCGGAAAGTCCGCCTGCTCTTCAGAGGCACCCAACTCGATAAAGAGATCGAAGGTCTCATTGAGGACGCGCGACGGCTCCGCGTCCTTGCGGTCCACCTTATTGATTACCACCACCGCTTTGTGGCCCATCTCCAGTGCCTTCTTGAGCACAAAGCGGGTTTGCGGCATCGGGCCCTCGGCGGCATCCACCAGCAGCAGAACGCCGTCCACCATGTTCATCACACGCTCGACCTCGCCGCCAAAGTCCGCGTGCCCGGGGGTATCCACAATGTTGATTTTGACCGGCTGCTTCGTCACCGGGTCCAGGATCGAAATGGCCGTGTTCTTGGCGAGGATTGTGATCCCGCGCTCGCGTTCGAGCGCATTGGAATCCATTACGCGTTCTGCAACCAGCTGATTGTCACGGAAAGTGTGGGCCTGGCGAAGCAGAAAATCCACCAGCGTGGTCTTGCCGTGATCCACGTGGGCAATGATGGCGATGTTTCGGAGGTCGGTTCGTTCAGTCAGCATGATTGCACAGTCTCGGGGCACAAAAAACCCCGGCCAGGGGACCGAGGCTTAAAACAAGGGTCGGCGTGCGGCAGATATTTATCAGATTGGAGCGTATCTGAGAAGGGGGACCCAGGCATACCTTCGGAGCGGCGCGGCAGGTTCAAGCGGCGGTGGCCAGTGCCTGCCCAAGATCCTCGATGATATCTTCGGCAGCCTCGATGCCGGCCGAAAGCCGGACGAGCCCATCGGAGATGCCCACGCGGGCGCGCTCCTCCGCCGTCAGGGACCGATGTGACGATGTGGCAGGATGGAGGACGAGCGAGTAGATATCACCAAGTGTCGTCGCCGGCAGGCACACCTGCAGGGCTTCCATGAAGCGATAGACCCGGGCCTTGTCGGCATTGGCCAGCTCGAACGAGAGAACGCCGCCGCAGCCCCTGCCCTCGAACAGGCGGACGGCCAGCTCATGCTGCGGATGATCCGCCAAGCCGGGATAGATCACTTTTGATACCTGCGTTTGAGACTTCAACCACTCGGCTATGCGCTGCGCGTTTTCGCACTGCTGTCGCATGCGCAAGGGCAGGGTTTTGAGACCGCGCAGCGCCAGCCACGCCTCAAAGGGTCCCAGGACACCACCAACAAGCTTGTTCAACTCGTTCAGCTTGAGCTTGTTCTCCGCCGAGCACGCCACCACGCCGGCCAGGACGTCTCCGTGCCCCGAGATGTATTTTGTGGCGCTGTGCACCACATAGTCGACCCCGTGCTTGATCGGATTCAGCAGGTACGGCGACGCAAAGGTGTTATCCAGGATGAACGCGGCGCCGAGCCGATGTGCGAGTGCGGCCAAAGACGGGACATCCGCAACCTTGAGCAAGGGATTCGAAATTGTCTCGGCCACCAGCGCAGTCGCACCGCTCTCCCTGATGGCCTTTTCGACCTCGTCAAGTCGGCTGATTTCGACGGTGCGCACCCGCACACCCAAAGTGGAGAACAGGCGCTGCAGAAGAGTGAATGTCGCTCCGTACAGGTCCAACGCAGCGACGACGGTGTTTCCGGATCTCACGCCCGCAGCCAGAAGGGCGCCATGAATGGCAGCCATGCCGGAAGGGTACGCCTGGGCAGCCTCGGCGCCCTCCAGGGATGCCACCGCCGCCTCGAAGGCCTCCACCGTCGGGCTGGAATACCGCAGATAGACGGAGCCCGGCCGCGTTCCGGCAAATACAGCGTCCATCTCGTCCATGCTGTCGTAGACGTAGCCGACCGCCGGCGCGATCGAGGTGACAACCGGCTTGTGATCGCCGCCTTGCATGCGCTCTCCGGCGTGGACCGCGCGGGTTTGGAAGGATCTGCTGTCCAAATCACTCATGGGGACTGCTCCTTGGGGCCAGATGAGGGTGAGTATATTCGATTGGGGCAGGCGAGTTTCCAGTAAGGCCGCGGCAAAGAAGTAGTCCTTCACATGAGATAGAATTGCGGGCAGAGGAGACCAGAGCATGAAATCAAAACGCATCCCACTTGCCACCTGCGCCGTCGTGCTGGCCATTCTGGCATGCAATTTGCCGGGCGGCCAGGCAACACAGACTCCGACCGCCGGGGTCGATCTGGCGGCGACTGTCACCGCCCAGGCCCTTACGTTGCAGGCGCCGACTGCGACGGCCGGACCCCCGACCGAAACGCCGACGATCACTCCGACGGGCACGCCTACCGTTCCGCAGGTCACCGTCAGTGCCGCGACCAATTGCCGCACCGGTCCGAGCACCGCCTTCGACCTGCTGTATACCCAGCAGCCAGGACAAACCTCTGAGGTTATCGGCAAGAACACGGCCACCAACTACTGGATCATCAAGTATCCCGGCGGCACGTGTTGGCTGTGGGGCCAGTACGCGACGGTATCCGGCGACATCAGCGGGCTCACAGAGTATGCGTTGCCCGCCACACCGACACCGTCGAAGCCAGCCGCACCCACCGACTTCAAGGCTACTGCCGCCTGTTCGCCGATCCCCGCTACGCTGACGCTTGCCGTCCACGTCACTTTGACGTGGACTGATATCGCGCCGAACGAGGAAGGCTATCAGATATTCCGCGACGATGTTCTGTTAGCCACACTGGGTGCGAACGCAACGAGCTTCACTGACGATACGACGATTGGCCTCGCGCCAGCCGTGTTTCCTCCAGTTCCCGGCCCCAGCATCAAGTACGGGATCCGGGCCTTCAATGGCGCGGGCAACTCAGCGACCAAGGAAAAGAGCGTTAGCTGCCAATAGTTCCAACGCAAAGGCCCTCGCCGGACGCCGGCGAGGGCCTTTTTCATTTCGGGTCGGGATGCCGAAGCGTATCCTACGTCCCCTCTTCCCACGAATTCAGGTACTTCAGCTGCTGATCCGTCAGCTTGTCGATCTGGACGGCCATGGCCTCCAGCTTGAGTCGGGCGATCTCCGCGTCGATCTCCGCCGGCACAGAATACACCCGCTTCTCCAGTTTTCCGGCATTCTGCACCAGGAACTCGGCGGCCAGCGCCTGGTTGGCGAAGGACATGTCCATCACGGACGCCGGATGGCCTTCCGCGGCGGCGAGGTTGATCAGGCGGCCCTCGCCCAGCAGGTTGATCTTGCGTCCATCCTTGGTCGTGTACTGCTCGACAAACGGCCGGACCCGATTCGGCTTCCCCGTGGACATCTTCTCCAGGCCGGGGATGTTGATCTCAACGTTGAAGTGCCCGGAGTTGGCGACGATGGCGCCGTCTTTCATGACCTCAAAGTGACTCGAGTTCGATTACGTTGATATCGCCGGTCAGCGTGCAGAAGATATCGCCGATCTTCGCCGCTTCCGCCATGGGCATGACCTCGTAGCCGTCCATCATGGCTTCCAGCGCCTTCAGTGGATCCACCTCGGTCACGATGACGTGCGCGCCCATGCCATGCGCGCGCAACGCGAGCCCGCGCCCGCACCAGCCGAAGCCGGCAACCACGAAGCGCTTGCCCGCCAGCAGCACGTTCGTCGCCCGGATGATTCCATCCAGCGTCGACTGCCCGGTTCCATAGCGGTTGTCGAAAAAGTGCTTCGTCATGGCGTCGTTCACGGCCACCACGGGGAACTGCAGCATCTTGTCTGCCGCCATGGCCCGCAGACGGATGACGCCGGTGGTCGTCTCCTCCGTGCCGCCGATGATATCGGGAAGCAGTTCGCGACGTTCCTTGTGGATGGTGGACACGAGGTCCGCGCCGTCGTCCATCGTCATCTGCGGCTTGTGATCGAGCGCCGCGCCGATGTGCTTGTAGTACGTGACGTTGTCCTCGCCCTTGATGGCGAACACCGGTATCTCGTACCGGTTGACCAACGCAGCCGCCACGTCGTCCTGCGTGGACAGCGGATTGGAGGCCGTCAGCACCACATCCGCGCCGCCGTCGTGCAGCGTGCGCGCCAGGTTCGCCGTCTCGGTCGTCACGTGCAGGCATGCCGACAGCCGGATGCCTTTCAGCGGCTTCTCCTTGTTGAAGCGCTCGCGGATCTGGCGCAGCACCGGCATCTCGCGTTCCGCCCAATCGATCCTGCGCTGCCCGCCCTCGGCCTCGCTGATATCCTTGATATCGTAGTTGTCGCCCATGATGATTCCTCTCCTATGATCGTTCTGAATCTACGCCTTCAGGAGCTCGTCGAGGCGGCCTTTGTCGTCAAAGTGTCGCCTGAAGCGCTCGATGAATTCCGCCGCGTGTAAACGTGTGGTTCTGCGGACCGCGGCTCTCGAGACAGTAGACTGCCGCCAGTGAACCGACCTCGCCGCACAGCTTCCAGTCCCAGCCGTGGCTATAGCCAGCCAGGAAGCCGCCGCGAAACGCATCCCCGACACCGGTCGGATCCACGATCTCGCGCTCGGGCACGGTGGGGATGAATATCTCCTTGCCATCCATGTACAGGTTCGCGCCGTCCTTGCCCCGCGTCACGACCAGCACCTGGACGTGCTTGAGCGTTTCTTGCAAATCCCGGCCCGTCTTCTTTGAGATCAAGCCGAACTCATAGTCGTTGCAAAACAAGAACCGGGCGCCTTCCATGTCGCGGGCCAGTTCTTCGCCCTCCAATCGCAGCACCTGCTGGCTGGGATCGTACAGATACGGGATGCCAAGGTCGCGGCATTCCGCCGGAAACTTCATCATCGCATCCGGCGCGCTCGGAGAGACCACGACCAGATCCGGCTTCCCGTCCAGATCCTTCAGCGATTGTGTCGCAGACTTCCCCATGGCCCCCGGGTAGAACGAGGCGATCTGCGCCGACTTCTGGTCCGTCGTGGCGAAGAAAGAGGCCGTGAATTCGCCGGGGATCACCTTCATCAAGCGATGTATCGACCCCTTTGGACTCAAGCCATGCCCGGTAGTCTGCAAAGTCCTCCCCCACCGTCGCCATGATGCGCGGCCGTTCACCCAGCATCGCGAGTGTATAGGCAATGTTCGGTGCGACGCCGCCCCGGACCCGCGACATCGAGTCGACCAGGAACGAAAGGCTGATAGACGCCAGCCGCTCCGGCAGGATCTGCTCGGAGAACAGACCCGGGAAGGTCATCAAGTAGTCGTACGCTACCGAGCCGGTAAGAAGAATATCCAATGTCTACCTTTGTCGTTGCGACTGATCCCGCACCGTCATCGGCGCCCTGGCAAGAACGCCCAGGATCTTCGACGGGATGCGCAGTGCCGGCTGGATGCCGCCCTGCGCGAAAGCGTGGCGCTGCGCGCCACGCGGTCGTCGACAGGGTCGAGTCTATCATGGCACCTCGTGATTGTCGAGAAAATGGGCCGTGCTCCGCACCGCCTGCGGATTCTCGTCGTCAGACATCCAATTCACCGGATTGCATTCAATGTAGAGACAGAATCCGACTGTGATCCCTTTCATCCCGGATGACATGGTCATAGTAATTGCGCTGCCAGACGACCGGCGTCACGCCCAATTCCCGCCCAATCTTGCGGGTCACGGCCATTTTGTATGCCCCCACAATGGCGCAGATCGAACCGGGTTGGGGTCCCCTCGCTTTTGCGGGGGCGACCCAATGGGTCGCCCCTGCCTGTTCCGAATCGTGGCACGGTCGTGCAAAATGATGATGCCGTGCACGTGGTTTGGCATCACCACGAACGCCCCTAATTCGGCGCGTGAGAAATGCTCTGGAATGCGGCGCCAGCATTCATCGGCGATTTCTCCCTGACGCGACAAACGCATTTGCCCATCCGCGATTTCTCCGAACAGACACACGCGCCCTGGGTAACGATTGTGGTGAAATACGCACCCGGCGCCGCGTAATCAAACCCCTTGATGCGGATCGACCGCCGATGGTAGGCTCCCTCTTCAGGATGCACCTACTTCGCTCCCCTGCCCGGTGCATGATCTGCGGTGTGCTTGTGCGCCTCATAGCGTTATTGTATCGGCGAAAGCTCCGCACCGGAGAACCTTGGAGGCCCCACCGTCCCCCCGAATGTTCTCGTGATGTGCTTCTGAATTGCAAGGCTGCCGGGGTGCGGCCTCGTCAATCCTCAGCCATCGGAAACGGTCCCACCTGCAGGCCGCAAGCGAGCGCAGCCAAGGCCGCGGCGCCGCGCGTCGTCGCATCCACATCGTGCATGCGGACCACGGGCAACGAGAGCGCTCGGGACTTGCGTTCAGACAGTTCCCGGCTATGCGCCGCACCGCCGATCAAGATCGCGCGTGCTGGCGGCCCCGCGAGGCGTTTCAGCCGTCTTGCCGCTTTTGCCGTACGGCGACAGACAACGTCCAGGAGAGCGCTCCAGATCTCTGGGGACGTGGATCCCGGAGCAATTCGGACCACTGGAAGACTTCGCTTCGAAAGTCGCACCCTGATCACGCCTGGGGCATATTGCCCGGAAGGCGCCGCCTGGAGGTCAAGTTGTCCCGGCTCCGAGCCGAGCATCTCGGCGACCTGCTGCATAAGGGCGCCGGTAGCACCCGACCCTCCGACCAACGCCCAACTTCCAGGAGAGTAGTAACGCGCCATCGCAATTCCGGCTCCGGCCGTTTCCGCGGGCGAAGGCGGTGAACCAACGATGCGGATCAGTGACTCCGCGGTGCCTGCCGAGTCGATCAGGTCGCCTTGTTGGCCGCCGGCCCCGTACGCCGCCACGATATCATCGTGCCCGGCTATGACAACTTGAACAGCAGAGGACAACCCGAGATCGCGTGCAATCTCCGGCAGGATCGTTCCGGCCACTGCCGGCGAGGCATCTGCCGGCGGGAACAGACCGAGCGGCGCATCCGCCAGGCGGAGTAACTCGTGCGAGTACTCGCTCCGAAGCACGTCAAACGCGCCGGTTCGGACGGCCAGCGTCCAGTCAGTCAGCCACCGGCCGGTCAGACAAAGGGCGATCCACTCCGGTGCGCCGCACCAGCGCGCGTCTCGAGGTGCACCTGAATCGGAGAGCCATCGCCACTTGGCAAGAGATCGGACATTTGTGAGGGCAAGGCCACTGATCTGCGCAAAGATCGGACCCGCTTTCTTGCGCATTGCGGCTGCCTGGCGCGTCCCACCTCGGTCGTGCCAGAGATACATCGGCGTGAGCGGCTCATTTGCGGCGTTGATGAGGCAGCCGGACTCCGCCATGCCCCCGATCCCGATCGCCACAACTCGCCTCAGGCTGACGCAAGTCCCGATCTCCGCTATCACTGCCTTTACGCCCTGCCACAGAGCATCCGGGTCGCGTTCCCCCGTGGGAGCACCAGCCATCGGTTGCATCGCACGCCCTGCACTGCAGGCCGCGCTGCCAGCCAAAGTCATACGCTGCAGCTTCTAGATGAGACGTGCCGATGTCAATGCCAAGGATTAGTGAGTCGCCCATGGGACATCTTCAGATCGGCGAGTGCATATGAGGTGCAAGCCATTTGGCTCCGGTAACTCACGCCTGCCAAGACTGCGGGTCGAAGGAGTCCAGCGGTGTGCAGAATTGATTTTAGCCCAACTCCCCTCTGACCTGGTTTCATCACCTGCCGCGAAGTTGGTCGCCTAAACATCATGGGATCGAGAACTCTGAACACGTGACTTCGTCATCCGAAATATCTATTTCGATAGTCAATGACGCCCTGTAGAATAGGCGCAGAACTGCCTGGCTAGTCGTTAGTTGGGTGGAGACGGCATCATGAAAAGATGAAACTAGACAGACTCTCATGCTGATTGTCGAGAAAGCGAATCGACTGAAGTCATTCAACTTCAGTGAGCACGTCAAAGACGTCGGGCGTGGTTTCAAGGCTGCCCGGGGCGAAGGAGATGAATGGGTAATTGAGTTCGGCCTTCCCGACGACGAAAAGCTTGATAGCTTCCTTCTCACATTTCGTCTGTTCTACATGCAAGGTGAATTATCTCCTTTCCCAGGCTGGGTAGATTACCGACGATCCGGAATTGTCATCCGAATGGAGGAACGGAGTATCGGCTGCTCGCAACGTGTATTTCGAATACTTGAAGAGTTATTCAGACTTTACGTCGAGTTGTTCGAAGGACGTCCGTCTCGCCGGCGACATACTGAACACGGTCTTGTATGCCGAGGCGGCACACTTAGACCCGAGAAACGTCAGATGCTGAAGCAATGGACAGACGATGCAATACGCACAAGCTTATTGCATCAGGACTTTGCCGCCATACTTGTCCGATTCTCGTGTTCATCAGGAGGGTTGTGATCTGAGCGAGCACGAACTGGAATTGAAGCCCCTATGCGGCGTCCATTGGTGCACCTGGAGCCCCTCGATGCAGGAGCGCCGCTTACACCGCAGGGCAGACCAAAACTAGTCAAAAAGCGACGGCTGATAGGACCCTGGATCAAGATTGATCTTCCGGGATTACTCTGCCTTCGTCGACCCCGCCCAGGTTGTTGATGCTTTCAGCCACGGTGGCGACACAGTAATCCGCGGCCTGTTCCTGAATCTGCTTCTCGCTGAACCGGAGGACACGCCATCCGCGTGTTTCCAGGTCGTTGTCGCGGTAAATTGTCTTCTTCTGCTTTCTCTGGATTGGCGTGCCAGAAGTCGCCGTCTGTTTCCACATCGATGCCGCCCTTCGTGCAATAGAGGGCAAAATCCAGCGCGTAATCGTGGCCTCGAGCGGTGACGAATTCCTGCCGTTCTGCGGGTATGTTGTGCCGCTTGAATTCCGCCCAGAGCCTGTCTTCCAAGGAACTCTCGTCGTAGAGGTCGTTTATCTCTGCGGCGCTCTGGAACTTCTCCCACGTCGTTGGGATGAAGACGATCCTACGATAGCGCCTGCTATAGATGGGTTTGGATAGCTGCTGCACCGAATGGACGAAGACCTGATGGTACCGCCGCGCACTTCTCGTCCGCGGCTCATCGGGGAACAATTCTTGACGCGACACTTCGCGATATCTGTGACGTCGCCGAAATAGTTCACGGCGTGTTGTTCGAGCCCGAAAGCCATGGTTTGATAGAAAGCCATTAGTTGAGGGCCAGCGATCTTTGATCCATTTGTTGGCGCTGCTCACGGGAATCCGATACCAAAGTCTTTCGCGCAACATGGCGAAATCCAGCTTGTTGTTGATGATGGCTACAAGAACTTCCCCGCGCCTGGGCATCGTCGGAATAGAGCCCCCTTCCCTGGGAAGGGTGCCGGGGGTTAGGTCGCGTAAGTCTCCGGAGAGCTCGCGGGTTCGTCCGTAATCTGTGCTTCGTCCGCTCGACACCGCATACCACCCTTGTTGGAAGTTTTGGACCGTAGATCCAATAGTACAAAATCGGCAGAAAGCCCGGCTGCTCAAAGATGGCATCACCGCAGATGCCGTGCTCCTCGAATTGCTTCCTGATCGACTTCTTCGTCCCGATCTGAAGCGCGCCATCGCAAAGTGCTCCACCCGTACCTTTGGGATAGCACTGCGACGAAGCAAGGACTTCGCCAAGCGGCGTGCAGCTACCTGCAAGCTTCACGCTCGCCGGTCCGAAAGCTCAGACGAGCCGTCAAAGATCACCCGTGACAGAAGCTGCCTTTCTTGGGCACTGAGTTCGATATCAGGCTCAGGTGCGCTTTCCACCGCGCTCACGACCGCTTTCACATCCCTCCACAATCTTGACCTCTTCCTCCGTCAGCCCGTACAGCTCATACACCAGCGCGTCGATCTGCTTGTCCGTCGCCTCGATTTCGCGCTTCAACGCCTCCTTCTCCTGCGGCGTGTTGGGACTTTGCTTGTGCAGCGCCAGCATGCGCTCGACGAGGAAGATCATATTGTCATGGGAGACTTTGTCCGCCGCGTCCGTGGTATCTAGTGATCGAACAGGCACTTGCGATAGGCTGAAGATTGTTACCTGCGGGAAGGACGTCTTGAAATCAGAAAACATGGTCGTCCAGAAGAATTCGATCAGTTTTGAGTTGATAACCCCTAGCAAGTAGAGCTCCAGCTCTAGGCTGCCGGCGCGAATCGTAAACAAATTGCCGGTTACGGCAATTGGCGCCCTAAGGATGCTTGCCATTGGTCGCGTGCCAATTTGCCTAACGACAAGCTTGTGGGGAGCACGGTGGAGGGCTGGATCCCACGAGCCACCCGCACCCTTGGGTCTCCTGAAAAGAACATATTCGGTCGGGGTCTGCGAGGTATATCTATTGACATCTGAACCCGTAAGTATCGGCATGTACTCCCCTGACTGCTTCTTGGCCGAAAAGTATTTCCCTCTATCTCCAGTAATAAGCCCGCGATTGATCTCCCCAATATCTGACAATCTAGGGAACCCCGTGTTGAGCCTGCGTATCAATTGCGCGTTCCGATCTGTGATGAGGAGGTTCCAAACGTAGCCTGGCAGGGAAGACAAGTATTCTTGTCTCGAGCTCTGATATTGCTTCGCCTCATCCAGAGCGAAGCTCTCGTTGAGACGCGTGGTCGTAGAATCGCGCTGTTGGCCCTCTTGTCAATCGCAGGCTCCCGTTGATCAACGAGCACGAGCGTATGCACATCGGCCTGAGAAAATACCTTCTCGTTCGCAACCGCGATGATGTGTATTCGGCACCTGTCCAAAATCCAGTGCCTCAACGCTTCTGCATGGACATTGTTCAGGATGGTTGCTGGGATAATAAAACCGTGAAAACCCCGCTCGCTCAGAATGGAAATCCCCAGTTGCAGAAACATGTGGAACAGCTCCATTTTGAACTCGGCAACAAGATACTTGTGCCGCAGGTATTCAAGCACCCCCTGTTCCGTGTTGTGCGGTTGGAGCATGCGGTATGGCGGATTCCCAATCACCACATCGAACCCGCCCTGCGCGAATACCCCCGGAAACTCGGCTTTCCAGTCGAAGGCATTCACTCGGGCGCGCTCTTCCTCGTCCGCCATCATCCGCCCTTCCCAGTAGTCCAGGCCGATCAGTGAGTTGCCGCACTTGATGTTGTCGCCGAGGTCAGGCAGCACGCGCTCCTTGAACAGCGCCAGTTGCGAGCCGATGGTCTCGTCGTTCTCGCCTTCCAGCACCTTGAGCAGCAGGGACAGCTTGGTGACCTCCACGGCCTGCGCGTCGATGTCCACGCCGTGGATGTTGTTGAGCAGGATCTCCTTCTTCTTCGCCGTTGTAAGACGCCAGCCATCCTTTGACATGAAGATTGCCGGCGTCTTGCCCGCAGCATGCTTTTCAGGATCATGCTCGCTGTACCACTGCAGGTGCCAGTCGATCAAGCACTGATACGCGCCCAGCAGGAACGATCCTGAGCCGCAGGCCGGGTCCAGCACGTTCAGCCGCGCTGCCTCGGATGGGGTCTTGCCCTCCAGCATCTTGCCGAGCGTGTTCTTCACGATGTAGTCCACGATGTAGGTCGGTGTGTAGTAGACGCCCCCGGCCTTGCGCACTTCCGGCTTTTCTTCGACCTTCGCCTGGTGTCCCGCCGTCAGCCGTATGACCTTGCCCAGGAATTGCTCGTATACCTGTCCGAGGATTTCGGTGGGGATCACCGAAAAGACGTAGGGGCAATCGGGGGCGTAAAGGTGCTTCACGATGCCTTGCAGAGTCTTGTCGTCGACGGCCAAGCCCAGGGTCAGACCATCCGCCTGGCTCGTCTGCCCTTTCTCGTCCTTGAAATGAAACAGCCCCGAGTTGTAGCGTGCATCCGCCAGTTGGAACAGCCGCCTTAGCTCGGCGTAGACTTCGCCGTGCTCGGCGGCACGTTGCAGTTGCCCGTAAGGCTCAATGCCCCGGTCCTCGCAGATGCGCAGGAAGATGATGCGGTCGAGCGTCACTTGCACCGCGTAGTTCAGTTCGTGGACGCCAAGCTGCTCGTTCCGCAGTGCGAGGTTCTTCGCGAGCAGCGAACGCCACCCCTCGATGTCCGTCAGGAACGCCTCGTCTACCTCTGCGGTGCCGCGCTTGCCCTTGACGCCCTCGGCATACTTGTCGAACGAGCCGCTCAGAACGGCCTCTTTTGAGAAGACGCCGGCGATCTCATCCCACTTGTCGACGTAGTCCCGGTATCCGTACAGCCCCACGCGCCCCGCCGAGGCCCTGTCCTTCTTGTCGGGCCGGATGCGGCAGTCGTAGACCGCGAATTCCTCGAAGTCTGTCAGGATGGATAGCGGCAGTTTTGCCGACCAGGCGTATCGTCGCACCTGGAATGCCGGGTGGATGCCCATCTCAAGGTTTACAGCAGGCTTCTTGGCCTCGACGAGGAATTTGCGCTCCCTGCCGATGCGGAACGCGTAGTCAGGCGCCTTCGTGGCGCCTTCCACTTCCAGCGAATCCTCGAGAATGACGTCTTTGTAGTCTGGGGCACGGCCCTGCTCGTTGTAGATGTCCCACCCGAGGGCCTTGAAGAATGGATCGATGAATTCTTGCCGCGCCTGCGTCTCGTTGTACTTCGGCGAGCGATACTGCTCGTGGTTCTGCTCAAACCTGCTGACGAGCCTGCCGATGATCTCGGGCGCGGGCATGAGGCGATTGTATCGCGTTCGGTGCGGCCGCCAGCCCCCCCTTCCCATTTGGGAAGGGGACGGGGGTTAGGTCCCCCCTACCAAACGTCATCACTCAATTTGTGTAAGCAGTGGACAACTTTCACCTTGACATTTCGAATATTGGTTCTGTACACTTTCTGTGCGGCAACTTTCTCCCTTGCCGGGTCCCAGCACGAAAATATCGCGACAATCATATTAGGCTACACGCGGGTCACGCCAGCACACGCCCTTACGCCCGAGAGGCTGCAAAATGTCCAAACACAATACCAAACCCTCCGCTAGGAAGATGTCCCGATCCCCACGCCAAGAGGCGTGGGGGCCAGCCCCACAACACCAACGCCCGCACCCACGGCATGCACTCGGTCTTTCATCCTTCCTCCCTCGCCGCCGCCAACAATCGTCTGGCTCTCTTGTCGGCCGTATCGCTCGGGCGAGCAGGCGTCAGGCCGAGGTCGCCCATTCCGCTCCACGAGGGCGGAAGCGTCAGGGCCGACCTGCCGTTGCGCATATCGGACGAGCCGCCTTCACGCGGCATCGCCCATCCGGCCCGACGCAGGACCGGTGCCGAGCCCAGATGTCGTACCGCCATCTCTCACTTGAAAACCTCCGTTTCATCCATCGCCACAAAGGCCGCCGCACAGGACGATCTGCCCCTCCTGCTGGCCTCCACGCGTCTCTCCACTCGCATCATGGGCCTCGAGCACCGGCTCCTGCTTGCGCGCCTCACGCCTCAAGCCGAAATCGAGAACGTCGCCCTCGCCTCGCTATTCCTGCCTATCTGGCAATTCACTCACTTCTACGGCATCGTTCGGGACGTGCGATCTAGCGGCTATTCCACGGACGGAGCCGCAAGCCATTCGTTTTCTGCTGAGTCCCAAAGAATTGGCCATCTGCAAGGACCCAAGCCACGCACCGAAGCAGGGCGGACGTCCCTGCTCCATTGTCGAGCCCGTTCCAGCACAATGGACAAGGGCAGCGCCGCTGATGGTGCAACGAGAGCACGCACTCCTCCTCCTCCTTCCTCACCGACGACCAGTGGAACCTCATCGCTCCACTATTCTCCGACGAGCGTGTGCGCGATCCACGGCGCAGTCCTCAGCACCATCTTTTACAAACTCTCGCACGGGTTGGCCTGGAACAAGCTTCGTCCGATACTTCTGGCCGCAAGGACCTGCCGCCGCTACTACAAGCGCTGGTTCCTCAGCGGTCGCCTCCTCACCGTCTACAAACTCCTCATTCGCGACCTCCTCACCCGCGGCCGGGTTCATCCCTTCGATCTCGCGCAGGCAGGTTGCTTCGAGATCGATTCCGCTCGGCGCATATGCCTCAGTTCTGCATGCCCCGATACCTGGCAGGCGCGCACCGCCCTGCTCTTCATGCAGCAAACCTACGCCCTCATTCGTCGCCTTCGCCGCGAAGAAAAAGCCCCCTCCTTCCCCGGCCCAGCCCTGAGTTCCGCCCTTTACGAGCGATATCAGAAATGGCGTCATCTACACCCTGCATCGCAGCAGGCACCCCTCCTTGGATTGCGCCGACGCGGGCGGCTTCGAGCCGCCGAGCCCTGCGAGCCCTTGCGCGACATGAGTCGACAAGGGCAACCCGACGACGGACCGGTACAAGGGCCACCTCCCCCCTTGGGGGAGGGCGGGAGGGGGTCCGCCGGACCACCGCCAACTCCGCTCGGCCGCCCCAATCCCTCGTGGGATCGGGATGGCCGACGCGGGCTGGAGGCCCCGCTCGGCCGATTGACGCCCCCTCGCCTTACGAGTATAAAAACTCCATGAAACCGACACTGCGCGGCCTCATCGCTTTGGGACTACAAGTCAGCCTGGCAGCCTGTGGCCAGCTTCCAGCGGCCAACGGCGCCATAGCCACGGCAACCGGTGCCTCCAGTCCCGCAGCCGTTGCCGCCTCACCCGTTCCCACGCCCACCGAGACACCCGTGCCGATTGCGCGCGTCAGCGGCGGCGATACGGCCCTCTTCGAAGGCGACATGGACGCGGCCATCGCAGAATATCGGGCCGCGGCCGGCAACACAACCGATCCCGCCATCGGTGCCGCCGCCCTCTGGGGACTTGCTCGTACCCAGTATGCCGACGGGCACTACACCGATGCCATAGCCACCCTCGACCAGCTCTTGACGGGCTATCCCGATTCCCCGTATGCGCCCGCGGCCAGGTTCCTGCAGGGGCAGTGCCAGTTCGCCCTGCAGCACTTCCCGGAGGCGGCCGCCGCCTATCAGGCTTATCTCACGGCCCGGCCGGGCGTGCTCGATTCGTATGTCTCGCAGCTGCGCGGAGACGCCCTCTCCAAGGCGGGGGATTACGCCGGGGCCATCGAGGCCTACACGTTCGCGCAGTCGGCCTCGCACCTGGACGACGCGCAGGCGCTGCCGATCAAGATCGCCCAGGCCACTGCGGATGCCGGCAACACCGAGGCGGCCATCCCGATGTACGACGCCATCTCCACGAATACGACCAACGACTACACCCACGCCCAGATGGATTACCTGGTCGGCAAGGCCTGGCTGTCCCTGGACAAGACCGAGGCGGCCTACGAACGCTTCAAGCATGCGGTGGAGAACTATCCGCTCTCGTACTACGCGTATCTTTCGCTGCTGGAACTGCTCGACGCGAAGGTTGCGGTCAACGACCTCGACCGCGGTCTGACCGACTACTTCGCCAGACGTGCCGGACAAGGCCCTGGAGGCCTTCGACCGCTACATCGCCGACAACCCCACCGAGGACGGCACCGCGCACTACTACCGGGCGATGTGCCTCGATCAGCTTCAGAAGTACCAGGAATCCGTTGACGCCTTCAGCAGCTTCATCCAGGATTATCCGAATCATTCGAAATGGGACGATGCCTGGGATGAGAAATCCGCGATCCAGTGGGTCAACCTGAACCTGTATCCGGAGGCCGCGCAGACGATGCTCGACTACGTCAAGGCCGCCCCGGCGTCGGCGCATGCTCCTGATGCCCTGATGACTGCCGCGCGCATACTGGAACGCGACGGCCGCTTCGACGAAGCCGCCACGACCTGGCAGCGCGTCGGCGACGAGTACCCGACGTATGACCAGGCGCCCACGGCCGCGCTGTTTGCCGGGCTGATGCAGTTCCGCCAGGCCGACTACCGCTCGGCGCTCCCGCTCTTTGACCGCAGCCTGGTCCTGGCCCTGACGCCCGAAGACTCGGCCCGCGCCTATCTCTGGGTCGGCAAGGCGCAGGAGAAACTCGGCAGCACCATCGACTCGCAGAACGCCTGGCAACTGGCCCAGAGCGCCGATCCCGGCGGCTACTACAGCCAGCGCGCCGCGGATCTGCTGATGGGCAAGGCGCCCTTCGCCTCCCCGCTTACGACCAATCTTGAATTCGATCTTGTTGCCGAACGGGACGTGGCCGACTCCTGGATGCGACTGACGTTCAAGCTGCCGGCGGATACAGACCTGCGTGGCCTGGGTTCCCTCGAGTCCGATCCACGCTTGATCCGCGGGCGCGAGCTGTGGAACCTGGGCCTGTACGACGAGGCGCGCCTCGAATTCGAGGACCTGAGAACCGCGGTCAGCGGCGACCCGGTCCTGACGTACCAGCTTGCCAACTACCTGCTTGACCTGGGCCTGTACCGCTCCGCCATCACGGCCGCGCGGCAGGTCTTGACGCTGGCCGGCCTCGTCGACCAGGCCTCCTCCCTGCTGGCGCCGCCGTACTTCACGCACTTGCGCTACGGCCTCTATTTCAGCGATCTGATCGTTCCGGCGGCCAAGGAGAACGGTTTGGATCCGCTCTTCCTGTTCAGCGTTGTGCGACAGGAAAGCCTGTTCGAGGGATTTGTCAGCTCCACCGCAAACGCGCGTGGACTGATGCAGATCGTCCCCGCGACCGGGGCCGGGATCGCGCGCGCCCTCGGCTGGCCGGTCAACTACGACGAGGCGCAGCTCTATCGTCCGAAGGTCAGCGTCACCTTCGGCGCGTACTATCTGGGGTCGAATCTCAAGTCGTTGGACGGGGATCTATACGCGGCGTTGGCCGCCTACAACGGCGGGCCGGGAAACGCCAGCGACTGGAAAAAACTGGCGCCCGATGATCCGGATGCGTTCCTCGAGTTGGTCCGGGCCCAGGAATCCCGCGACTACATCCGCAGCATCTACGAGATCTACACGGTCTATCGGAGATTGTACGGCGCGGGTTCGTGACCACCCGGACAGGATGGCGATGGCACTACGACAGGAGCGAGGCGATTCTCCGCTGCAAGCCGGCCGCATCCATCCCGCGCACGGCGACCAGCTTGTTTCGTCCTGTCTCGCCGGCCACAATTTCGATCCGGGACTTGGGCACCTTCAGCGTATCGGCAAGAAATCGCACGAGCTGCTCGTTGGCCTCGCCGTCGACGGGGGCAGCGGTCAGGCGGATCTTCACGGTCCCGTCGGTCATCACGCCGGCAATCTCAGTTCGTCCGGCGCGTGGCACCACGCGTACGGCCAGGGCCGCACCCTGCTGTCCATCGTGGAAGCGATTGCCGCGCGCAGGCATGCGAGCCTTACAGCGACCGGAGGAAGCCGGTGAGGATACTGGTCACCAACTGGATCAGGATGAGCAGCACCAACGGGCTGAAATCCAGCGGGCCGGCCATCGGCAGCACGCGGCGGATGGGCATGAGCAGCGGATCGACGAGGCGATCCAGTGCTTGTCGGACGGGATGAAAGGGCTGCAGGATCCAGGACAGCACGACCCAGATGAATATCAGGATCATGAGGGCGTTCCCCAACAGCCCGATGAATTGGGCGAGTATTGCAAATATCACGCGGACTCCTTTGCGGGCCTTGGGCCCAGTATCGCCTGCCCGATGCGCACCAGCGTCGCACCCTCCTCGACGGCCACGGGATAGTCGGCGCTGGTACCCATGGAGAGTTCATCCCAGGACGCCTGCGGCAATCGCCTCGCCAGGTAGTCTCGCAGTCGGCGCAGGCGGCTGAAGTAAACGCGGGACGCCTCGTGGTCCGGGGAAAGCGGCGGCATGGTCATCAATCCACGAACCTGCAGCCGCGGCAGCGCGACGATCGCTTCGGCATCCGGCAGCAAACCGGGCCACTGCGACTCTTCCGCCGCCGTCCAGCCGCCCTTGCCGCTTTCGCCGCCGACGTTGTATTCCAGCAGCACGGGGAGATCGCGGCCCAGCTCGGCCGCGGCGCGGTCAAGTCGGTTCGCCAGCTTCAGGCTATCGACAGAATGCACCAGCGCGAAATGCTCGGCAACCAGGGCGGCCTTGCGGCTTTGGACGTGGCCGATCATGTGCCACTCGACTTGTTCACGGCGCAACGCCTCGATCTTCGGGATCGACTCTTCGGCATAGTTTTCCCCGAAGGTGCGCGCCCCGATCTCGAACGCAGCCTCCACCACTTCCACGGGTTGGGTCTTGGTGACAAGGACGAGTTCGAACCGAATCGGGCGAACGACCAGCCTTGCCGGCGGACCGACTGATCACCTCCAGGGTGCTTTGAAAGCGCTCCCGGATGAGGCCCTGTTGTTCTGCTGTCAAGCTGGCCATCCCTGCTCCTTGCGAGTCGAGCTCACGCTGCACAGCATCGCACGCGACCCCATCGCCCGCGGCGTTCACGATGGCAGTGCGATCAACGCGCCGAAGCGGCCGGTCTTGCCCTTCTCGGCGCGGTGCGAGAACCAGTCGTCCAGGTGACACGCCGTGCACAACCCCGCCGTCTCGATCTGCTCCACGCCGGCAAGCTGGAGTTGGATCTTGTTCGCGGTCCACAGATCCAGATACGTGCGCCCATCGCGCCTCTCGATCAGCCGCTGGCTGTCCCGGGCAAAGGCCTGCTCCACCTGCGCAACGACATCCGGCCCGACCTCATAATGATCGGGGCCGATGGATGGTCCGATGCCCGCCAGGATGTCGGCGGGCCTGACACCATAGGCCTTAACCATGGATTCTACGGCAGCGCGCGTTGCGCCCCGGACGGTGCCGAGCCATCCGGCGTGGGCGAGTCCCACCACCCCATTGTGCGGGTCATACAGGAAGATCGGCACACAGTCTGCAAAACGCATGTAGAGCGTGACGTCCGGCTTGTCGGTGAATATGATATCCGCCTTCTGGTGCGGCTGCTCGGGCAAGCGCGGCGCGTGGGCCACCACCGCATCCGCCGAGTGCACTTGCCACACGTCGAAGGATGATTCCACTCTGCGGCCGACCGCGTGGAATGAGCGCGACCTGTTCTCCTGGACGTGCGCGGGATCGTCACCGACCGTCCCGCCGACGTTCAGAGTGCCCCAGGGCGCAGGGCTGACGCCCCCACGTCGCGTGAAGACCGCCTGCGTGACACGGCGCGGGAAGATATCGAAGGCGAAGTAGCGGATACCGTTGTTTTCGGTAAATGACATTTCGTTGGTTCCCGCAGGGGCCCGGGCTGCCAACCGGGAGCCGCAAGCGGCCGTGCACGGATCCGGGCCGTGAGCCCCGATCTTACGCTGCGCCCACCACGGCGAATTTCTTGAGCAGGATCTGGCGTGTCTCCCGCATGGATTCTTCGATGTTGGGGTAGGCAAACCATGCGGTTCCGAAGCCAAACAGGAAGCCCGTCAGCACCCTGAGCGCCGGCGTGCTCTCGCGGTATGGGAGAAGTTGGTGCAGCCACGGCCAATTGAACTGGCTGAACAACTGGGAGAAGCCGTCCAGGCCAATGGGCCCCAACGCGAGGAGAAACCAAAGCAGCCAATGCAGCGGCGGCAGTCGACGCCCGGTCAAGCCGTACAGGAGCCCAAACACAACGATGGCGCCGTAGATGGCAACGTCGCGTTCGCACAGGGCCACCTTGAACCCCACCGTGGGGTCACCCGTATACTCGCGAGCGTACAGCCTGGAGATGCTGAACGGATCCTCCAGGTTGGCATAGCCGGTGATTTGATCAAACGTCTTGATGTTGGTGAGGCCGGCCTCCGGCAGCGGATAGTACGGCTGCTCCCCAAACAGGTAGAACGACCGAAACCCGAATTGATGGCAAAGCGGACTGTAGATCTTGTAGATCACGCGTGCGGCCGCGGTTGCATCCAGCTTCATAAGTATCGGCGCCCCGAACGGCAGGCCCACGTATAAGAAGACGATGAGATTGAGAAGGGCGAGATAGTGCTTGGAGATCCAAAGATAGGTGCGATCGCTGCGACTGACGACCTCGCCCTTCCGGACTCGTTGCTCAAAGTTTGTGCCGCCGGACTGCTCCAACTGACCCCGACGATCGCTGGCAGCCCCCAGGGTCATGGCGAGCGACTCCTTCGTTATGGGGGCGCGAAGCTTGTAAGGACCGACCTCAACCACCGGGATCTGCTCGGCATAGGTGCTCTTGAGCACCGGGTCGGATTCAATATCGACCTCGGCCAGGCGATGAGGGAAGCGGTCCTGCAGCTCCTTCAGGTGCTTCTTGACTTCGTCGCAAAGCTTGCAATCCGCGCGGGTATACAGGGTGACGTTAAGCAGAACCGCAGCAGTCATATCTCACAATCCAAAGTTTACGTAGAAGCCGTAGCGGGCAAGCAATTCAAAAACACCCGCAAACAGTAAGACGCCGACGATGACCATCACGACACCCATGGCCACCTCGACATAGTGCATCGCCTTGCCGTACCGGCGCAATGCCACGGTGACCCAGCCGATTCCGAATGCGGCCGCCAGGAATGGGATGGCCAGCCCGGCGGAATAGGCGGTGAGCAGCCTGGCGCCCGATGCAACCGATCCGCCATTGATCGCAAGGGTGAGGATGGCACCCAGGACGGGACCGACACAGGGCGACCAGCCTGCCGAGAAGAATACGCCCAGCAAAGCCGAGGACAAATATCCCCACCTCGTGTCTGGCGCGGCATGCACACGCGCATCGTACTCAAGAAAGGGAATCCTGTAGACGCCAATCATGTGCAAGCCGAAAATAATGACAACCACGCCGCCGATCTTGGCAAGGTAAGTCCGCAGGTCGAAGAGCAGCCCGCCCGCGGCCGAGGCGGCGACTCCGAGCAGAACAAAGACCACGCTGAAACCCAGCACGAAGGCCAGACCGTGAGAAAGCGTCACCAGCCGGTTGGAACCGGTTGCCTCGCCACCCGCGGCGCGGCCGCCCAAATAGCCGACATAGGCTGGCACAAGCGAAAAGACGCACGGTGACAAAAAGGACGCCAAGCCAGCCAGAAACGCCAGCCCCAGCGTGATTTTCGAAGCATCCATCGGCTGAGGCCTAACTAGGCGCTGACCTTGGTCTCATTCACTGTGACGGCCGTGCTGAAGGCGCCGCCGACTTTCGCCGGATCATCTTCGCGCCACTCGCTCTGATCCAAGGAGACAGGGGGAGACGTCCAGCGCCAGATCCATTTGGCGTCTTCCGGCGACACATTGACACAACCATGCGAACGGCGGACTCCGAAATCATTGTGCCAAAATGTGCCGTGGATGGCCGCACCGGATGGCCGGTTAAAGAAGACCGGCCAAGGCACAGCCATGGTGTCGTAGCCGCTGTCAGAGCCGGTGTTGGCTGCCATGTGAATGGAGAATATCTTCCACGATATCGATTGATCGCCGGTGGGCGTTGAATACGTCTCGCCATAGCCAGTCGACACGCGGCAGAAGTAGACCTCTGTATTGCCTTCGAAGCATGACAGAGTCTGCTGCCCCGGGGTGGCATTCACGACGATCTTCTTGCTTGCGGGATCAGCATGCGGATTGATCGGCGCAACGTCGTCCGCGGTCAGGGCGTGGAAGGCGGCACCCTCTGCATAGAACAGATCCCCATAGCCGTAGCCGTGGCCGGTGTCCTCGTTTACGCGATACAGGATCGTGCCGTCCTGGCCCGCGCCGACCTGGTCAATCCAAACGACCTGGCCATAGTAGAGCCGGATCGGCTGATTTGTCTGCAGGTCATACTTGACGCCCGGGGAAATAGCGGCGCCCTGCAAGAGCAAATCGACGTATGGGACCGTGACCTCCGCCCAGAAGCCCTTCTTTCCATCCGGAATCGCGTTTAGCGGCGTGTTCGGCAGGTTGCGCACGGGCTGCATATCCACCGCATAGATGAATCCGTCGGGCGTCTGCGCCCAACGCTTATTCGACCGCCCCGCCACATTTGTGCCAATGACATCACGCAGCCAGACGAGTACTTCGTCCTGCACGACGTTGCGCAAGACCGGGGCATTCTCGTCGGGCTGCGCCTTCAGTTCGGTCGAGTAGAAATTGGGCGTGACCGCGACGCGACCCAGGTAATCTCCCTGGGGAAACTGCGGCAACCGCAAGGCACTATTAAATGGAGCAGGCCGCAGCGCCAGCGAGCCCAAGCCCAGGCCCGCGAGCTTGAGAAAATCGCGGCGGGAAACCTGCCTGTATCTATTCATTCTTCACCATTGCTCTGGTTGCCTGACAAACCGGATAAGCATACACGCAAACAAGAGGAGCGTCAACTAAACGAAGAAAGTCTCCAGGCTGCGCAGGCAACCCGCACTCACCTTGTGGCCAATCTCGGCCTCGCAAAGCGAAACGTGAGCGCCGAGCCGCTCTAGCAGGGCCGCGGACTGGCGCGCTCGATCAATACCAACCAACTCGTCCAAGGTCCCGTGCGCGACGAAAACCGGCATCCCCTCCAAAGGCCGGAGGGCAATGACTTCCTCGGCACCATGCGGGACAAAACCGGCCAGTAGTGCGAGGCGCCGGATGCGCTGCGGGCAGATCAGCGCAAGAGTGGCCGCCAAGGCAGCTCCTTCGCTGAAACCAATGACGTCGAATCGCCGGTCGTCAAGTCCGTTTGGGGACGCGTAGGCGTCCAGCAGCGTGAGCAGTGCCTGTGCCGGAATGCGAAAGTCATCAAGGCCTGTGTGCCGCTCTGCGTATGAAGTGGAGGGCAGCCAGGAGAAGCCGGACGGCGCTACGGTCTGGGGCGCACGCGGGGCAATCATCCAGTAGTCGGAGGGAAACTTGTGAACGAAGACCCACATTGAGTTCTCGTCGCCAGTGCGGCCGTGAATTAGCAGCAGCAAGCGGGAAGGGGTCGAGGCTGCACGACGGGTTCGCAGGCTCCAGCCCTGAAACGAGATCAGCTCGGATTCATTTTGGATTTGCACGACGAACGATCCAATCAATGGCATACAGGGCGAGAAAGATCAGCGCCACGGGCACAAGCGCCCCGAGAAGGCACAACAAACCCACAAGCGCCGCGCCCGGACCGTAGATGAAATAGATCAGTGCAATGCCGACGCCGTAAAGCAACACGAAGGCGGCAACTCCCAGCTGCACGTTCGTCTGTCGAGCGTAAGCACGCAAATCGCGCTTCATGATCGGCCGCCTTCCGCCCAGCGCCGCAGACGTGCCGGCCAAGCCGTGGCAGTCTTCAAGTCCGCCAACTTCTCCCTGGTGGCCGCCTCGCCGAGCCGCACCACTGCGTGCACGTCAACTTCTTCCAAGACCCCGATTCCAGCCACCGCGGGACGGATGATCACGTCGGGTTTCTCCAGCTTGAAACGAAGTTCGGCGATCTGGCGTCCACCGATGTCGAGAGAGCGCATAAATATTTCCATGGCCTGAGTCACGCGCAGGCGACTGATTTGCTTCGCCACAGGCGCCGGCAGACCGTCGAGAAACGGAATCGGGATGGCGCGCGGCGGTTGGCCGAGTGGCGTGGTCAGGGAAACGGCTACGACGGGCAAGGAGGGAGCCAGCGAGCGGGCGACCTGCACGGGGACGGGATTGAGCAATCCACCGTCCACCAGCTCCAACTCTTCCTTGAGAAATGACGGAAAGATACCGGGCAGGGCGATGGTGCAAAGAATCGCATCCCGCAGCCGGCCCTCCCGGATGACGATCTCTCTGGAGGTGCGCAGATCGACGGCGGTGACGGCACAGGGCATGCGCGCGTCCGCAAAGGTGCGCTCTCCCAGGGTGTCATTGAGCCAGTGTCGTACACGGCTCAAGCCGAGGAAGGAGGCATTCTCTTCGGGAACACGACCGTACAAGCGGGACTGATCGACTTCCGAAAACACGGCCTCGATCTCGTCGGGAGTGAAACCTGCCGCGTAGAAGCAGGCCACCATGCCGCCGAAGCTTGTACCCGCAATTGCGCCGATGCGAAAGCCCTCCCGCTCGAGCACGCGCAAGACGCCGATATGGGCATTGCCCTTCGCTCCCCCTCCCCCCAAGGCCAATGCCAAATTCATCTCAAACCTCCGGGGCCAGATGGCCGACGCGTCGACGGTTATGAATAGTGCGCCGGGAACCAGAGGGCCCTAGTGCACTCAAAGCAGGATTCTTAGCGCCGAGAGGAGCCGCTCGATATCGGGAAGCCCATTGTAGCCCTGCACCGAAACCCGGATAAGCTTGCGGCCGTTCCATGCGAGCAGCGGTGCTTCCACGCGAAATTCAGCGAACAAACGGGATGCTGCCCCGGCGAGATCAAGTTCGGCGGGCAGCGAGGCGACCGCCATTTGAACATACCACGAGTTGTCCACATACAAGCCGGGCAACCCGGTGATTTCAGCGATCCCATCCAATGCCACGTCCAGCAAGCCGTGGCACCCCAGGCGCACCGTATCCCAGCCACGCTTTGCCTGAAACTGAATGGCTGCAGGCACAGACAGAAAAGCAGCAATGTCCCGGGTGCCCCACCACTCATGGTAATCAATGAATCGCGACGGGCTCGGCGCGTCGGCTTGGAATCCCCAGGACACGACGAGCGGGTCCAACAGGTCCTGGACCTCCCGCCGGGCATACAGGAAGCCCGCGCCTTTGGGGGCACACAGCCACTTGTGCAAGTTGCCACCGTAGAAGTCGGCGCCTAGTTCCGGGAGGTCCAGCGTTATCTGGCCCGGCGCGTGCGCTCCATCGATGATTGTGAGAATGCCGGCTTCCCGTGCCCGCCGGCAGATTTCAGAAACCGGGAACAGCATTGCAGTCGGACTCGTAATGTGACTCAGAAAGACGAGGCGCGTTCGTGGGGTAACGCCCTCCCAGAAGTCATCAACGAATTCGGCCACGGACGCCACTGGCACAGGCACCGGACGTTTGATAAGCTCAAAACCCTGGCGTTCAGCCAGGAAGCGCCAGAGCCGCTCGCAGGCGCCATATTCGTGGTCGGACGTAAGGACTTCGTCTCCGGGCCCAAGCTTAAGGGAACGGGCAACGATGTTGATGGCGACGGTCACATTCTGGGTGTAGACGATGTCGTCCGGTGCCGCCCCAAGGTAGCGGGCTAACGCCGTTCGGGCCGCCCGCATCAGATCGGCATGACGGCGGCCGAGGAACTCGGTGGGTTCAAGCTCAAGCTGGCGCTGCCAGCGCTGATACTCCTGAAACACCGGCGCGGGGGTAGCGCCAAAGGAGCCGTGGTTCAGATACGCGATATCCGGAGCCAGGAGAAATTCGTCTTTGAGGGCTGACACGAAAACCATTATACGGGAGCCGAACTACGGTCGAAGGTAGTGGCCAAGCCACTTGGGCAAAGAGAGTGCGCGAAAGGCTTCGATTTACCTGCATGTTAGAATGATTCTCATGGACGCAGAGGTCAAGGTCGTGGCGACGAATCGCAAGGTCCGCTACGAGTACTTCCTGATCGAGACATTTGAAGCCGGCCTGGCGCTCATGGGCAGCGAGATCAAGTCGATTCGCGCGGGGCAAGTGAGCCTGGCTGAATCCTTCGTGGATATCCAGAACGGCCGGAATGCCTGGCTGGTCGAGGCGCACATCGCGCCCTATGCCCAGGCCAACCGGTTCAACCACGATCCAAAACGGAAGCGGCGGCTGCTACTTCACAAGAAGCAGATCCGGGAACTCTGGAACGCGGTGCGCCTGAAGGGCATGACAATCGTGCCAACTCGTGTCTATATCAAAGACGGCCGCGCCAAGATCGAGATCGCGCTGGCGCGCGGCAAGAAGTCATACGACAAGCGGGCGGTTATTGCAAAACGCGATCAGAGTCGGGATCAAGACCGCGAAACACGTGTACGCTGAAAGACACTTTGTGCGCAAGCGTCCCTCCCGATCAACTAAGGGCGCGATACACTTTGAAAGCGAAGACCGGAGGCTTGAAGCCTCCGGTCTTCTTTCTGGTAGCGGGGCCAGTACATGAACCTGCGACCTTCCGGCTATTGAGTTGTTCCAGGAACTCTTAAGACAATAGTTACGAAACGCACTGTGACTTAAGTAACCACATCACTACACCAATGGGGTTAGCATAACTTCAGACTGAACATTATCTCAAACCACAAAAGACATCCGAAGGCGAACAAGCCAAACTAGGACTTATACCGGGTAGCAGGGCGTGGGCTTTCTGAGACAATGTCCCGCAACAAGAGAACAAGACAATATTTGGACTTACCAGGAGATGCGGATATGCAAGACAAGAGCACTCGAACACTCATTCCCATAAGTCTAATATCGTTGATCCTACTCTTTTCGGCTGGTTCAATGATTTTCGTTATAACAACGTACCAAAGCTATTTCCCGCGCTATGATAAACCAAACCATTCTGGCTATCTTCAATATAGCGACATAAGAGACGCCTATAGTCGCAAAGCTGTAAGTTTCCAATCTGGTAGTAACACCTTGAAAGGTCATATCTATGGTGAAGGAAACGATAAAGGGCTGGTCGTCATTGCGCCTGGAAGAGCGACAAGTGCCGAAGAATACTTAGCTGAAGCACTGTTTTTCGTCGATAATGGCTGGCGTGTTTTCTCATTTGACTACACGGGGAGTTTTGAGAGCCAGGGGAAAAGTTCGAGAGGCCTTCCACAAGCGCGAATTGATTTGCTGGCTGCGTTAGCATACATTCAAAGCGATAACTCATTGAAAGACTTACCTATCATGCTATATGGGCATAGTTGGGGAGGTTATGCCGTGACAGCGGCCTTAAATGACGTTAATTACATTTCCGCGGTAGCAAGTCTATCCGGCTTCAATTCGCCAATGGGGTTGTTTGATGAACAGTCCCATCGTATGATTGGGGTTCTCGCATTTGTCGAATATCCATTTGAATGGGCTTACCAGACGCTGCGTTTTGGTAGTGATGCCTCCGTAACGGCAGTCGATGGAATCAACAGAACCAATACTCCTGTAATGATCATCCATGGGACTGCGGATGAGGCTGTCGCATACGATGGCGCCAGCATCATCGCTCAACGCAATCGCATTACCAATCCCAATGTTGTCTATATAAGCCGTACCGCCGAGAACCAAAACGATCATGACCATTTAATGAAATCCGCGGCTGCGATGCAGTACATCAATCAGAAGAATGGGGAATTCAAACTACTCTCTGAACGTTATGATGGAAACATACCGGATAGTGCTCTGGATGCGTTTTTTGGCAGCGTGGATCGCTTTCAAGTCAGCGAATTGGATGCTGAGTTTATGAAACAGATCAACAGTTTTTTTGAAGATTCATTGCGCAATTAGGACTGAACACTGTTTAATCAATTACCTTGTTTGGATACATATGTCGTAGACAAGACTGACGACCAGTTTGCACATGCCAGGGACAGTTACTGGTCAGTGTCGCAAGTCCAGATTTCCCCCCCGGACCTTCTATTCCGATGTCCGAACGTCCAAGCGTGACTGCATACGATGTACTGGATGAACCTGGCTTGGACGTCCTATACCGCTGTTTTGGCTTCTAGCCGCGATTCTTGCGAATATCTACAGGAGCTACGCGGTGCTATTGAAACACCCGTTCCGGAGTGAACCAAGTCTTCGGTAATCCGAAGACCCTCAGGTTCATCGAAAAGGCGGCGGCCTGTTGGCGCCGCCGCTCTTTTTCCAGGTAGCGGGGGCAGGACTTGAACCTGCGACCTTCGGGTTATGAGCCCGACGAGCTGCCACTGCTCCACCCCGCATCGAGGTTCACTAATATAACAGATTCAGATACCACCGTCAAGCGGCACGAGGAATCGCTTCCTATGCGCACACCAGGCTGTGAAGGAGCAAGCACAACGTTCCAGCGCAAGGCGCGCATGTGTGGGCCTGGACACCTGTGTCCCTCTCAGCCAGCGGAATCCATGGTAAAACAGCGCAACCTTAACGGCCCAGATGGGCGCATAGAATCCACATATGGATTCGGTGTATAATGCAGCCGGCCTTCGGGTTCATTCGACGATATCATACGATCCCAACATTTCACGCCGAACGCGGCAGCTTGGTTACATGGATCGCATCGTGCTCTGGTCAAAGGGTGAAATGAAAATGAGCAAGATGGCCAAGACGCTGATACAACCGACTTTATTCCGCACTTATTCAAAGCTGGATGACTGATTCGCTCCTGGTTGTCGAAGGCCGGCATGCAGACGTCCCTTCTTTTGCAGCCGAGCTACAGAAGAAGGGCTTCGAAGTACACGCCGTTAAGAACGGCGGCGCGGCGGTCTCGCGCCCTCGAGCGACTTAATCCAGCCTCGTCGTGGTCAACGCCGCCTCGCTGCGCAGCACAGGCACACGGATTTGCAGGTCCATACGCAGCAAGAACGGCAAATATCCCATTGTGCTGGTACTGGCAAAAGAAGGCCGGGTAAGCAAGGAAGTAGCCGACGCGGTGCTGGTGCTGCCCTTCACAGCTCAGAAGCTCGCCAACCGAATCAAGCCGCTGTTGCCCGGGGATGGAAAGAACGTGGTCCATGTTGGACCGCTGCGCCTGGATGTCGAGCAGAGACGCGTCAAGTGCCTAGGAAAGAACTCCAAGCTGACGCCCAGGCTGGTCACGCTGCTGCATCTACTGATGGACAAGCACGGTGAAGTGGTCGAACGCGACGCGCTGTTCAAGAAGGTCTGGGAGACCAACTACACCGGCGATACCCGCACGCTGGACGTGCACATCTCCTGGTTGCGGCGGGCCATCGAGTTGGATCCCCTGAAGCCGAAATTCCTAAAGACCATCCGCGGCGTCGGATACCGGCTCGACGTTTAGTTCTTCTTGAAATAATTCGCCGGTGACGGTGATCAGCCGGACGCATACCCTGCGCCCGGTTTTGATTCGCAACTCGAGCGGGATCTCCGCGCTTGCATTCGACCTTTGAGCCTGCGCGGCGCTCCGAAAGAGCGTGCCGTCCCACTCCGGGTCGACCTCCCAGTAGTCCAGATCCTTTCGTGCGACGACCTTGACCCCCGTCGGCGAGGCTTTGGCCTTGAATTGCGTCCCGGAGGCACGTGGGGAAATTCCACGGACGCCGCGCGCTCAAACGAAAAAGGCGCCGTGCCGGCAGAACACAGTCTTCGTCTGGTGGCGTGAACGGCGCGGAAGGCACTGTCGCAGCCAATGAATCCACGCCCCAACCTTGCGGCGACGACAGGCGCCGTTCCGGATCCACAAAAGAAATCCGCCACGAGTTCGCCGGGGTTTGAAGAAGCCAGAATGATGCGTTCCAGCAAGGCTTCCGGCTTCTGGGTCGGATAGCCGGTACGCTCCTTATGGAGCCTGGCGACCACGGGGAAATACCACCAGTCTTCCGGCACCTTGCCGCGCTCGAGATTCGGGACCTTTCCGAAGCCTGCTTTGGTCGATGCCTTGAAAGCCTGAACCGTGGCAGGGTGGTAGGCCTGGCGGACGGCATCCGCATTGAAGGTGTGTCCCTCGCCTTTGACGTATGCCAGAATGGTATCGTGCTTGCGATTGAACGCGCTGCGGATCGGGGACGGGCCGTGGTACGTCCAAACGATTTCATTCAGCAGGTTGTGCGCGCCGAAGATCTCATCGAGCAGGACACGGGCATAGGAATTGGCATGCCAATCCAGGTGAAGATAAAGGGAGCCGCCCGGCTTGAGCAGGCGATGCATAAGAACAAGCCTCTGATACAGGAAATCCAGGTACGCATCCAAGTCAGCCCAGAAATCCGGATAGCCTTCGGCCATGGCCCACTGATCGGGCTTCCGCGAAATCTTCCCCGCGGCCGATGCGCGCAGAAAATCTCCGGTTCGTGAAGAAGGGCGGATCCGCGTACATGAGATCGATGCGCGCCTCGTACTCCGGCATCAGCGCCGCCATGACCCCAAGATTGTCGCCAAGGATCAGCCGATTTTCAATGTTGTCTGAGGGATAGCCGCGGCCACCCGGGTAGATGACCGAGTCCTTGAGCAGAGCCGCCTGGACAGGCTCACGAGGCGCTTTGGCAGGCCAACTCAAGGTGGGCATACTAGAAGTGAACGTTTACTGCGGTGCCGTGACCGTGGTTGTTGACGTAGGCGCCGGCCGTGTGCACCGGCGTGGCCCACCGAAACAGCCACAAGGCCTCGCTGGTACGCATGTTCACGCAGCCATGGCTCATCGGCGTTCCGAAATTATCGTGCCAGTAGGTGCCGTGGAACGCCTGCCCGTCCTCCGTGAAGTAGCAGGTCCACGGTACGCCCGGCAACTGATAATAGCCATCCACGGTCTGGGAAAACCTGGCCTCGCCCATGAGCTCTGAGGGCAACTTCTCCATGATATTGAACTTGCCGACATGCGTGTTGGTCTTGCTTGAGGGAATCCCCGACGAGATGGTGGTCTTGAAAACGACGTTGTCGTTCTCGTAAGCAGCCAGTGTTTGCCTTGTCAGGTCGACGTCGATGCGCTTCTCTTCCGGCGGCACGTCGGGGCTTATGGCCGTGTACGCGTCGGCTGGGATCGGCCGCAGATGGATAGCCTGAACGAAGTATGGGAAACTCGCAATGTGATCCCAAATTCGGTACCAGGGGCCATCGTACCCGGAAACGGGCGGCCCTGATTCCAGGAGTTCACCCAGTGGACGGAGCCATAATAAAGGCGCCACAATGGCTCTTCGAGCGCCTGCCAACCATCGGCTTTACTGTAGCGCCACGGACTGGTCCAGGGCACCGTGACCTCCGCAAGGATGCCCGTGCCCGCCGGAAGGGCCGCGTCTGCGGGGATTGACGAAAGCGGAATGTTGAGCACTGTCTTGACGGGCTGCAAACGCGCCCGCCACTGTAGCCGCCCCAAACGCGGTACCAGATCGGATTGGGATTTGGAGTGGGAGTCTGGTCGGGTGCGGGCGTGGAGGCGTCGCCGGTAACCTGCTTGTAGACGTGAATCAGATCGTCGCGGTACCACGTGCTGTTGATCGTCGACTCGAGCGACGGGGAACTGTAGACGCTCCAGGAGTTGGTCGCCACGCGGACGATATCCGCGTCGTCAAAGCTGATGACGCCGGGCTTCACCCTCTGGAACGCCAGACCGGCCAGACTAAGGCCGCCCAGCTTCAGGAAATCGCGTCGGGAAGGACTTGAACGCATGCGGAAAATTGTACCCGAATGGCTGCCAGGTCTTTCGACGGGGCAGGATCGCCGTCTGCGAACGGCCGAGGGCCGCGGCGACCGCCAAGCCGACTACATGCAGCCAACGCCCTTGTGTGGTTCATCCATCCTGCGTGCCAATGGCCTGGGGCGGGGCAGTTGGCGGTTACGCGTGCATAATCCAGCCGCAGTCGTCTCCGAGGTGCGCGGGCCCGAGGCTGAATTCAGGCGTGAGCGGATGCGTGTCCCTAAAGATGCGGACGCATTCGGGCCCGGAAAGAACGGTGGCGCGTGAGCGGTGAAATGGCCACTGCTACGAACGTCAGCCGGATTCCGTCAGTGACCGCAGATCATCTTCGATGTTGACTCTCTCCCGCGCAGCAATGGGCGCACGAAGAAAACGGCGCAGCTCTGCCGCATCCTTGTAGCGCTCGAGGTGCTGGCGGAAGACATCGAGAATTCCAACCGGGTCGCCTGCGTACGGCTCATAGGAGACTACGTCTCCGGAACTGACATCACCGGCCTGCACGACGCGGCAATACAGGCCGGGCCTTTGGGCGCGGCGATACTTCTTGACGAACATCGAATCGCCCATACGGCGGGCCAGCGTTGAGCAAGGAATACGCGGTGCCGTAACCTCCAGCAGCGTCGAGCCGATGCGCAGACGGTCGCCAATGTTGAAGCGTGCGCTCTCCAGATCGGAAATGGTCAGGTTGTCGCCGAATGTTCCCGGCGCCAACTCCCGGCCCAGCGCCCCTGACCACCATGCGTAGTCGCCAGCGCCGTAGATGTAGATGGCCTGATCCGGCCCGCCATGGTTCTCCGCGTCCGCAATGAAGTCTCCAGCGAGCCCCAGCGGCAAGATCTGCACGGGCCCGGTGGCCGGCTGCTTGTAGATCCCCGTGATCTCAAGGTCAGCCCCCTTCTCCTGAGTGCGCCGGTCGCCGACATTTACGCTAATAAGCTGCATTGCACACCTCTCGGGGCGTGGGCAGGAAATATACCATCGAACCCGGATGACGGCTGCTCACGCGTGCCCGCCTTAACGTGCTGCCGGGCTTGCTGGTGCGCCTTGCCGCGACGAACGCCGCGAAAGTACGTCAATTCACAAGATGCGCGGTGAGTGTCTTGCACCGGCCCGCGCATGTCGTTATACTCGGCCACATGGAACCCACCAGGATCGGTCGCTACGAAATCAGAGGTGAGCTGGGCGCGGGGGCATGGCCACCGTCTACCGTGCGTACGACCCGAGCTTCGAACGCGAGGTGGCTATCAAGGTCCTGCCGCGTGAACTGATGCATGATCCGCAGTTCCGCGATAGGTTTCGGAGAGAGATCAAGACCGTTGCGTCGCTGGAACATCCAGCGATTGTGCCGGTCTACGATGTGGGCGAGGAAGATGGCGAGCCCTATTTTGTGATGCGTTACATGCCGGGGGTTCCCTGACGCAGTGGATCGAAAAGGGCAAATTCTCACTGGAGGATGCAGCCCGCATCATTGAAAGACTCTCCGGCGCCCTGGCGTACGCTCACAGAAATGGCCTGGTCCATCGAGACCTGAAACCCGACAACATCCTGTTTGACAACAACGGCGATGCCTTCATCTCGGACTTCGGTGTCGCCAATATCACGGATTCGACCACCAACATGACCGGCAGCGGCATCATTGGAACGCCGGCCTACATGAGCCCCGAGCAGGCCCAAGGTGAGCCGGTTGACAACCGCAGTGACATCTACGGTCTCGGCGTGATCATCTTCCAGATGCTCAGCGGACATCAGCCCTACGAGGCTACGACGCCGATGGGCGTGGCGGTGAAGCACATTACGGTTCCGGTGCCCGAGATCCTCAAGATGAATCCCGCGCTTCCCAAACAAACGGACACAATCATCAAGACCGCCATGGCGAAGGACCGCTCCCTGCGCTACCAGACCGCCACGGAACTGGCCCACGCACTAAGCGACGCGGCGTCCGCTCAGGGCGGCGCTGGGCGCGGCGGCAAGGATGGTGCGACCAGGGTAGCAAAGGCTCCCGAGGCGGCCGGGACCGGGGGCACGGCGGGGGGAGCAGGTCGGCGCTGGCTGTACATTGGAGGCGGCGCCGTACTTCTGCTGCTGGTCCTGCTGGCGGCAGGTGTATTTGGATCAAGGATGCTGGCGCCGGCGCCTACACCTACGGCAACGCGGCAACCCCCCACCGCCACCGCCATTGTGGTGACAGCCACGCTTCCGCCAACGGCCGCGGTGACGGCCACGTCCGCCTTTGCGCCGGTGTGCGCACCGGCAGTGGTTCCAGAACCCGTTCTGCCGACCATCGGCAAACCCAGCGCCTTCTGCAACAAAGGCTACTCAGTTACCCAATTCACCATTCCGCTGGGCGCCAGCTTTGTCCCCCAGGAAGCCGGATACATATGCGATCCGTATGGGCAGCCCGGCGGTCAACAGCTGATCGCGTGCCACGGGAAAAACCTGACCACGTTCCACATGCAAGTGTGCGTCCCTCTGCCCACCCCGTCAACGAGCAAAGTCGTCGGCGCTTGCCAGTCAGGAACGGACTACGACTACGACCACGCCTGCTCCGCGCCGGCCAAACCGGCGGATGCAGGCTGCCAAACGGTCAACGTTGATCTCGGCGCCTGCCAGTGACCGCTCCGGACAGCACGTGCGCTTGAACCAAGACAGGCACCCAGGGTGCCTGTCTTTCTTTGCGGCTGGGCGCAGAATCATTCAGCCCGGATGTCGATGATACAATGCCAACATGGGCACGCTTTTCCTCGTGGCGACGCCGATCGGCAACCTGGAGGACATTTCCACGCGTGCTCTTCGAACGCTCCGCGAGGCCTCGCTGATTGCCGCGGAAGACACGGTTGAGCTCGTAGATTGCTCTCGCACTACGAAATACACACCCCCCTGATCAGCTACTTCGAACACAACAAGCTTTCCCGACTGGCGCAGATACTCGAGCACTTGGGCGCCGGAAATGTAGCTCTGGTATCGGATGCCGGCACTCCCACGCTGAACGATCCGGGATACGAGTTGGTAAAGGCGGCGCTGCAGGCCGGGTACCCGGTAAGCCCGATCCCGGGGCCCGCCGCTCCGGTCGCCGCGCTGGTGAGCTCCGGACTGCCCACGGATGCATTCCTCTATCTCGGATATCTGCCCCGCAAGCGATCCGAGCGGCTGGCGGCGCTGCAAAAGGTGGCGGACCTTCCATATACATTGATCTACATCGAGGCCCCCCACCGCCTGCCAGGGGCGCTCGAAGATATGCAGTCCGTGCTGGGCGACCGCCAAGCCGCCGTGGCGCGCGAGCTTACGAAGCTCCACGAAGAGATCTGGCATGGGACCCTGGCTGAGGCCAGGAAACACTTTCAAGAACCTCGCGGCGAATTCGTCCTGGTAGTTCACGGGAAGCAAGCGGAGCCGCAAGCAGAATGGACCGTCGAACAACTCCGGCTTGTGGTTGACAAACGCCTCGCCGGAGGACAGACACCGACGAAGGTCGCCGCCGAGCTTGCCCGTGAGTCAGGCTGGGCGTGCCGCGACATCTATAAACTGGCGGCCACCCAGGAAGCACAGAGGTAGAGATGCCCGAAGACGAGAAGCCATCCAAATCGGCAGAGATCAAAGTCATCAAGCAGACCAGCGAGGTCAGAGAGACGACCGGCGCAGCCGTCGCGGCCAGCGATAATCTTGCGGAGACCAAGCACGTCGTCACGATTGCGGGCCACGAGGTCAAATACACAGCCCTGGCGGGCACGATGATTTTGCGGGAGGAAGCGGCCGATCGGGAGAAGGGGTTTGAGGGCGAGAAGGCACGGGCGCAGACTTCTTCGTGGCCTACACCAAAGACGACGTCGAGGACAAGTCCAGCCGCCCGATCACCTTCTGCTTCAACGGTGGGCCAGGGTTGTTGTCGGTTTGGCTGCATCTGGGCCTTCTCGGACCTCGACGGGTTGTGCTGCAGCAGGAGGGCGAGCTACCTCCGCCGCCATTCAGGCTGGCGGACAACGACTACTCCCTGCTGGCTGAAAGCGATCTGGCGCTGATCGATCCGGTAAGCACCGGCTACAGCCGCCCGGTGGAAGGCGAAAAACCGCGCGAGTGGCATGGATTTGGAAAAGACATCGCCTCGGTTGGCGATTTCATCCGCCTGTACGCGACCCGCTACCGTCGCTGGCTTTCACCCAAGTTCCTGATAGGCGAAAGCTACGGGACAACGCGCGCCGCCGGACTGGCGGGTTACTTGCAGGATCGACATGGCATGTACCTGAACGGTATCATGCTCATCTCGGCTGCGCTGGATTTTTCCACAATTGATTTCCATGTCAACAACGACCTGCCATTCGTGGTATTCCTGCCGGCCTACGCTGCGACCGCCTGGTTCCACAACAAGCTGCGCACCCGCAAACCGCTGCGCAGTTTTCTTAATGAAGTGGAGGCCTTCGCCTTCGGGGCTTACGCGACGGCACTCCTCAGGGGGGACGCGTTGTCCAAAGCAGAGCGCTCACAGATCATCGAAAGAGTGGCCCACTATACGGGGCTTTCGACCGAATTCGTGGAACGCTCCAACCTGCGGATCAACGACCAGCATTTCTTTAAGGAACTGCTGCGCGACCGTGGCCAGACCATCGGCCGCCTGGACAGTCGGCTGCTCGGCCGTGATCGAGTTCGGCGTAACAGAGCAGCCGGAGTACGACCCGCTGATGACCACCGTGGCGGGGCCGTACGCGGCCGCTTTCTACGACTACATAAGGTCTGAGCTCAATTTTCAAGCCGACCGGGCTTATGAAATCATAACGGACTTCGTGCATCCCTGGTCCTACTCGGAGTTCGAGGGAAAATTCGTGTACGTGGGCGAGACGCTGCGTGCCGCCATGACGCGCAATCCATATCTAAAGGTGTTTGTTGCCAGCGGCATGTTCGATCTGGGCACGCCCTACTCGGCCACGGACTACACGATCAATCACCTCGGCCTGCACGAATCCGTGCGCAAGAACATCAGCATGGGGTACTACGAAGCGGGGCACATGATGTACATTCACATGCCGTCGCTCGCGAAACTCAAGCAGGACCTGGCAGAGTTCATGCGGGCTGCTGTTCCGCAGTAGCCAGAATGCGGGGCCAGAGCCTGCTCCATGGCGGCCGGGGCCTGAGGATGTGGAACCGATGAACCTCGATGACTTAAGCGTTTCAAACAACTTGATACGCAGAATATGCTGGCGGAGGTCGATGGGCTGCCTGCACAGCTCCAACAAGCGTGGGAGCTCGGGCAGTCGCTGCCCTTGCACGAAATGGGATCCGAAATTTCACACGCGTGATAATCACGGGCATGGGGGGCTCTGCGATTGGCGGAGACCTACTGGCAGCGTGGGCGGTTTCGCAGGCTTGATCCCGGTTGTTGTCAATCGGGACTATGGTTATCCCGGCTTTCGCGGACGGCGCAGAGACGCTGGTGATCGCTTCGTCCCACTCGGGGAACACGGAAGAGACCCTGGACACGTTTGCATTGTGTTCGAGAACGGCTGCACATCCATTGCCATCACGACGGGCGGAGCGCTGGCTAAAACCGCGGCCGCAAACGATGCAACCGCATGGATCTTCAAACATGGGGCAGCCGTGGGCGGCCATTGGATCCTCGTTTGGGTTGCTGCTGGCCCTGTTCACGAGGCTGAACTAACTCCGGTCCCAAGCCCGGAGCTGGCCGAGGCGCAGCAGGCGATGCTCAAACTGCAGAGCAAGCTGCGTGTCGACGTACCCGCCGCGGAGAACCCGGCCAAGCGCTATGCGGGGCAATTGATGGGACGCTGGGTGACCATATTCGGCGCCGGCATCATGGCACCGGTCGCGCGCGCTCAAGACACAGATCAATGAAATCGCCAAAGCCGTGGCGACTTCGAGTTCCTGCCGGAAGCGGATCACAATGCATTGGCGGGAACGCAGCATCCCGAGGAAGTGCTTATGCCACACAACATGAGCCTGTTCGTGCGCTCGCCCTCCGACGATCCGCGCAATCGGCGGCGTCTCGACCTGACCAAGAAGGCGTACATGCTGGAAGGCCTGAACACAGACTTCCTGGATGCAGGCGGGCGCAGCCCTCTGGCAAACATGTGGACCATGATTTTGTTCGGGGATTACGTGGCCTACTCATCTCGCCATGGCATACGGGGTGGACCCAACTCCTGTGGCGGCGCTGGTGATTTCAAAGAAACAATGAGCGCGGAGGCGTAGCACCCGCGGCGAGGCCACCGACGTCGGCGTGAACCTCCACTCCGTCTGACGAAATGCGGTCCCCGATTATAATGGCCGCGGCTGGTGGGACCGGCACCGGTCATTTGTGACCGGTCATTTATGACCAGTCCGGCGTAGCCGAATTGCGGCACAGCGCCTGCGAACTGGGAGAGGACCCCATGCATATCCTTGTGACGAATGACGACGGCGTCTGGGCGCCCGGATTGCTCGCGCTTGCCAAGGAAATGCGCAAACTGGGCGGCGTCACGGTTTCGCGCCGGATCGCAACTGGTCCGTTTCAGGACACGTGAAGACGCTGGACCATCCACTGCGAGTTCGTGAGACCACTTTGGCCGACGGCTCGACTGCCTTTACTTCGGACGGGGCACCATCCGACTGCGTGGCGCTGGCCTTACTCGGTGTCGTCGAGAAGGCCGACGTGGTCGTCTCCGGCATCAATCCCACGCCAAATCTGAGCCATGACGTGACATACTCCGGCACGGTTACGGCGGCGATGGAGGCCGAGATTTCCAATGTAAAAGGCATTGCGGTGTCGCTGAATGGGCCGGAACTTGAGCAAGGACGTGGTCGACTATGACACGGCGGCCATCGTTGCACGCCGCGTGGTCGAGAAGGTCATCGAGGACGGGCTAGCTGCCGGCGTGATCCTCAATATCAATGTGCCGTATCTGAAGGAGAGCGACCTCAAGGGCTACATGATCACGCGGCAGGGACTGCGCGTGTATCGCGATGCGCTCGACAAGCGCCTGGACCGCGTGGGCGCCCCTATTACTGGATAGGCGGCGAGGGACACACCGACGTCAACGAACCCGGCACCGATGTGGGCGCCCTGGCTGAAGGATACGTGTCGATCACGCCGCTCCAGTTGGACCTCACCAACTACAAAGCCGTCGAGGCGATGAAGGCATGGAAGTGGGACTAGCGCGTATGCGGGGAGGGGTGCATGCTGAATACGCCGGTTTACACGGAAAAGCAAATGCGCGCACTGCGCGGCCTTTTCCACACGATGAATTATTTCATGGTCTTCATGTGGAAAATCGGCCTGGGAAGGATGCTCAATTGCTGGCCAGCCGTCCTTGGCCGCATCATGGTGATCCGGCACCGGGGGCGGAAGAGCGGCAAGGAATACCTCACGCCCGTGAATTACGCCGTGGTAGACGGTGGGATCTACAGCACGGCCGGATTTGGCCCCAAGACGGATTGGTATCGCAACATCCTGGCTTCGCCGCGAGTGCAGCTCTGGCTTCCCCGGGGCGTCCCAGCGTGCACGCGGTTGACGTCTCTGCATCACCGCGACGCGTGAGGCTGCTGCGGGAGATCACCACGGCATCCGGTTTGGCCGGGCCACTGCTTGGCATCGACCAGCGCAAGCTGACGGACGAACGGCTGCTTGAGATCGGGCAAGACTATCGCATAATTCATTTCGAAATGGAAGGGTGACATGCCATACCTGGCCGCCGAAAATCGTTACGACAAGATGCTGTACAACCGGACGGGCCGAAGCGGGCTGAAGCTGCCGGCGATCTCACTGGGCTGGTGGTACAACTTCGGGGGCGTCGATTCCCTGGAAAACGGACGACGCATCGCCCGCCGCGCGTTCGACCTGGGTATCACGCACTTCGACCTGGGAAACAACTACGGACCTCCGCCCGGGTCAGCCGAAGAGACGTTTGGAATCCTGTTCAAACAGGATTTCCGCCCGTACCGGGACGAACTCGTCATCTCGAACAAGGCCGGCTACGACATGTGGCCGGGCCCGTACGGCGAATGGGGTTCGCGCAAGTATCTGCTGGCCAGCCTGGATCAGTCACTGAAACGCATGGGGCTGGAGTACCTGGACATCTTCTACAGCCACCGGCCGGACCCCGACACGCCACTCGAAGAGACGATGGGCGCCCTGGATACGGCGGTCCGACAGGGAAAGGCCCTGTACGCCGGGATCTCCAACTACAACGTCGAGCAAACGCGGCGGTGCTTGCAGATCCTCCGTGCACTTGGCACGCCTCTGCTCATCCACCAGCCGAACTACAGCATGCTGGATCGTTGGATCGAGGGGGGCTTGCTCGAACTGCTTTCAGAACATGGTGTTGGTTGCATCGTCTTCTCGCCTCTGCAACAGGGCCAGCTGAGCGACCGGTATCTGAAGGGCATTCCGGAGGAGCGCGGGCGACAAAGACCGAGCGGGTTTGGTTGACGCCTGACGAGGTGAAAAAGAACCTTCCCAAGGTCAAGAAACTGCACGCCATGGCGCTTGAGCGGGGCCAATCGCTGGCCGAGATGGCAATCGCGTGGGTGCTGAGGAGATCGGCAGTGACTTCGGCGCTGATTGGCGCCAGCAGCGTGGAACAGTTGGAAGCCAACGTGGCAGCGTTACACAACCTCAAGTTCAGTAAGGCCGAAGAGGCTGCGATCGAGACGATCCTAAAGGAATGAAGTCGTTGCCGGCAAAATCTTACGGCCGGGCGGGTCTCCGTGGCAGTAGGAGATTGCTTCCGGGTCTACGATTTCTGAAGAACGCAGGACCTTCCCTCTTCGAGGGCCCTCGGCGGAAACGACGATGCGAGGGCGGGGGCAACCGATTTTGGGGATGGGCCAGGTCCACACAGCCTGAATTCGCGGGCGGATGCGGAAACAATGAGGATCAATGCGGGGGTTCCGGGCAGGCCACGGAGGCCAGGGTCTGGGGAATAGGTCCCTGAGCCTTGGAGGCATGCAGCGTGAAATTCACTTCTCCGCCGAAGCGCGAGGAATTCAATGGGCGTGTCTGGGATCTGGCCCGGAAGATCCCGAGGGGCAAGGTGGCCAGCTACGGGCAACTGCGCGCTGATGCTGTCACCGCCGGAGGGCGTGGAGTCCTCGACCTACCGCGCCTTCGGGCCGCGCTGGGTGGGCGGCGCCATGGCGGCGTGCCCCGATGACGTGCCCTGGCAGCGTGTGATCAACTCGCAAGGAAGAATCAGCGCGCGGCCGGGGGCGGAGAAGCAGCGATCGCTGCTCGAGTCAGAGGGCGTGGTATTCAGCAAGGATCGGGTTGACTTGAAGAAATATGGCTGGTCCGGACAGAACAAGCCGGATGCGCACAAGCAGGAGCCGCTCTTGTAGTGGCATCATCATCCCTACCCGTTCTTCAATTCGACCCGACGCGCGAAGCCATGATCGAGCCGTCGCCCGTGTCTGACGCGAGGTGGCAGAGCATGCCGTGCTCTGTTTCTTAAAGGACGTCATCGACCTCGCCGTGGACGAGCACCGGGCGAAGACGATAGCCGAGGGGCGCCGCCTAGAATAGGAGGAGATTGCTTCGGGGCAGAGCGCCCCTCGCCCCGAAGGAAAGACGCTTCGGGGTCTCAGACAACGACGACGATAGAGCCGGTAGGCGCCTGACGCGCTACGAATGGCCTGGACTGAAATAGACGTCCGTGGGCTTGAACTTCGAGTTGCGCAGAAAGTGCGGTGCGACTGGCATGCCGATCCAATCCAGCGACGGGGCCGCAGGATCCACGCCCATCAGCCGCGTCAGCAGAAGCGTGTTCACGCCCTCGAACTCGATCAATGCAAGGACATAGGGGGTCTCCGGCAGGAATTCCTCGGAACCGAAGTAGCAGACCGTGAAGGCGTGCACCTTGGCCGGCACATCCGTTATGTCGACCCACTTGGTTTCTTCACCTGAGAACATGTCGTGCCCGCGCGGGTTGGCGTAGGTGTAACCGCTCTTCGGGTCGCGGCTGGCGAGCAGACGCTTGTTGGATAGGCCGGCGAACCACGGGCTATCCTGTCCATAGGAGTGCAGGTAGGTAATCCTGTATTCCTGCTCAATCTGGATTGGCGCCATCTTCTTGAGAAACTCGAGCGCCTCCTCGTCCGTGCTGACGGGGAACGGCACGCCGTGGATGACGTAGCCGCCGAGACTCTCTTCCCTGCGTGAAGGAAGCTTAGCCATGGCTCACCCCTCCCTTTCCAGCACGGATACTGTCACGTACGTGCCCGTGCCGGCATGCGAATGAATGGCACCCCGTTTGGCATCCTTGACCTGGAGCTTGTCATCGCGGAAATGCTTCTTGATGCTGCCCTGCAGCTGCCAGACCGCGAACACGGCCTGCATCAGGCCGGTGGCGCCCACCGGATGGCCGCAGGCGATCAGCCCGCCCGAGGGATTCACAGGGCAGGCCGGTTTGTCCTTGAGCTTGAGGCCGTAGTCTATCCCGGGCAAGAACGCCTTGCCTGACTCGGCGAACGGGCCGCCCTCGCCATAGCGACACAGCCCAAGGTCCTCATAGGTCTGGAGTTCGGAAGAGGTGTATGCGTCGTGCAACTCGACGAAGTCCAGCTCTCCGAGAGGATCGCTTACGCCGGCGTGCTTCCAGGCCATGTTGCCAGCCGTGCGCCCGGCGCGAAAGGAGTGCACACCGGGATAGCGTGTACCCTTGTCCCACAGCTTCTTGTAGTAGCCGCGGGTGTCGTCGGAGGATTTTTCCTGTTCCGTGGCGTAGTCCTGCATGAAGGTGTCGTAGTCCAGATGCGGGCGATCCGCCATGCGCATGGCATCGGTGCCGCGGCCGATGCCTGCCACCTTGACGAGGGGACGGGAGATCTTCGCGCCGGCGGCCTCCAGCTTCCTGACCCCTTCCTCGGAGGCAAGGATCACGGCGGCAGCGCCGTCGGACATCACGCAGATATCGAGGCGGGTCAGCGGCCATGCCACCATCGGCGCGCTTCGGACATCCTCGATGGTGATGCGCTGGCTCTTCTGGGCATAGGGATTGTGGAAAGCGTTGATGTAGTTCTTCACGCTGACGTGCGCCATCTGCTCGGCGGTCGTACCGAATTCCTTCATATGACGCGTGACCATCATGGCGTAGTAGCCGGAATAAAAACCTCCGACGGGGTAGTCGAACGACACGTCGGAGGCGAGGGCAATGAATTCATTGCCTTTCCAGGTTTCCACGTGTGACATGGTCTCGAAGCCATACGCCAGGCACACGTCCATGTGGCCGCTGGCCACGGATTTCCAGGCTTCCTGGAAGCAGAGCCCGCCGGTGGCGCCGCCGCCTTCCACGCGATGGCTGGGCTTGGGGCACAACCCCAGGTAATCGTGCGCCATGATGCCGGCCATCAATTGGCGGGCAAAATGGTCGGAGAAGTACGAAGCCACGGAACCATCCACGACGCGCGTGAAGGCGGGAAACTCCATGCCCAGGTCGGCAATGGCATAGTCGTACGCTTCCTTGATGACGGCTTGAAATGTTTTGTCCGGTCTGGCTTTGGCGAACTTCGATACGCCCCCTGAGATTGCATACACCGGTCTCATGCGTCCGTCCTCCTTTCAGATCAGGTCGCTGCCGTATCCGATTGTAACGGAAAACACCGGCGGGCCCGCTGTGCCGTCCCGGGGGAGTGTTATCATCAGCGCCGGTGCAACATGGCTTTCGACAAATCACCCATTGAAGGCAGCCCCCATCACCTGCTAGCCCAACTGGCTGGGGGCTGGGCCGGGACGACCCAGACCTGGATCGATCCGGATGCCGCGCCCGTGGAGGCCAAAGCACAGGGCAGTATCCAGTTGATCCTGGATGGCCGTTTCGCCCTGTACCTGTACCAGACCGCGGTCGACGGCGAGCCGCAACACGGCATGTTCATGTTCGGCTACAACACCACGCTGGACCAGTATGAGGCCTCGTGGGTGGACAGCTATCACAACAACACCGCGATCATGTTCTGCGTGGGGCGCCCCAAGGACAAGGGTTTCTCCGTCCTGGGCTCGCATCCCTCGGCCGACGGCGGACCGGACTGGGGCTGGAGAACCGAAGTCGAAATCATCGACCACGATCACCTGAGCATCTCGGCGTACGACATTCATCCTGAGGGCGCGGAAGCGCCGGCCGTCAAAACGCTGCTGACGCGGGTCAGGTGAATCAGGCAGCCCGGGCCTGACCGGGCGCACCCAAAGGGCAACCGTATGCACTCGCGAACGCGCGCTACTATATGTGCCGGGGGACGATCGGCACAAGATCGAAAAAGCCCTGACGCTGAAAGTCGACTGCATCTGCATGGACATGGAGGACGGGGTCGCGCCCGCCCGGAAGGCGGAAGCCCGCAGATCCATCGCCAAGGCCCTGCAGGAACTGGACTTCGCGGCGTCAGAGAAGCTGGCGCGCATCAATGCCGTCGGCACGGGCATGGAGCAGCAGGATATTCAAGCCGTGCTACCGCAGCACCCCGACGGGATCGTGATCCCCAAGGTCGAGGAAGCCAGTCAGATCCAATGGGCCAGCGACCTCATCGAAGCGGCGGAGCTGGAACGAGGCTGGCCCCTGAATTCGATCCGGCTGCTGGTCGATGTTGAAACCGCCAAAGGGATCATGAACCTCAAAGAGATCGCATCGCACCCGCGCCTGGACGCCCTCATCTTCGGCGGCGAGGACTTCGCCGTCTCGGTGGGGGCCACCCGCACACCGGGTGCGATCGAGTTGTTGTATGCCCGGCAGGCGGTGCTCACTGCCGCGGCGGCCAATGGCCTGCAGGCAATAGACATTGTCACAATCGATTTCAAGGACCTGGATGCGCTGCGCGACGAAGCCGTCTTCGGCGCGGGGCTGGGCTATACGGGCAAGCAGATCATCCACCCCGCGCAGGTGGAGCCGGTGCAGACGGCATTCACGCCCGACGCGGAGGCCGTGGCAAAAGCCCGGCGAATCGTCGAAGGCTTCGCCGCCAGCCAGCGAGATGGCAAGGGTGCCTTCGCCCTGGACGGCAAGATGATTGACAAACCCCTGGTCAGGAACGCCGAGAAAGTGCTCGAAAGAGCGAAAGCCGCCGGAACGGCCTGATGGCGGCCCTCCACTCGGTGGTTATCACCGGCGCCTCGACCGGAATCGGACGCGGCTGCGCGCTGCACATGGACGCGGCCGGCTGGCGGGTGTTTGCCGGCGTGAGGAAGGAAGCGGATGCGGCTTCCCTGAGAGCGGAGGCATCCGAACGCCTAGTGCCGATCTTCCTGGATGTGGCCGATGCAAAATCAATCGAGGCGGCGAAGCAGGTCGTGGAACAGGCACTTGGCGACGAGGGTCTTGGCGGCCTGGTCAACAATGCGGGCACGCCGTACGGTGGACCCATTGAGTACCTGGACCTTAATGAGTACCGACGCATATTCGAGGTCAACTTCTTCGGGGTGATCGCGGTGACGCAGGCTTTCCTGCCCTCGCTGCGGCGAGGCGGCGGTCGGATCGTCAACATGAGCTCGATCAGCGGCTGGATCGCGTCCCCGTTCCTGAGCCCATATTCCACGAGCAAGTTCGCGCTGGAGGCGCTCTCGGATGCACTGCGTGTCGAACTGCATCCATGGAAAATCGACGTGTGCCTGATCGAACCGGGCGCGATCGATACCCCCATCTGGAACAAGGGCGTGGAGATGATCGATCACCTGATACAACATTCACCGGCCGAGATGCGCGAGCGGTATGCGCCCGCCATCGAGGCGATGAAGCCGCGCATCAAGCCACATGGGATTCCCCCGGAATACTGTCATCAGGGCCGTGGCACAGGCGCTCACGGCAAGGCGACCGAAGACTCGTTACGCCATAGGTCCGGACGCGATGCTGGTGCGTTTCTTCAGATACTTCCCCGACCGCTGGCGGGACGCGTATTTCCTGTCCTGGTTACGAAAAGGTTGAGACTTTGATTCCGATCCTGCTTGGGCTTGCCTCAGCGTTTTCCTGGGGGGCGGCCGATTTCACCGGCGGACTGGTGAGCCGCAAGACCGGCGCATTTCGCGCGGTTCTGCTTGGGGAAACGGTCGGCCTGCTATTGCTGGTGCCCGCGACGCTCGCCGTGGGCGAACGGATGCCGGGCCTTGGATCGATGGCACAGGCGGCGCTGGCGGGCGCGCTCGGGACGCTGGGTCTCGTGCTGCTTTATCACGCCATGGCGACGGGAACGATGAGCATCGCGGCGCCCGTATCGGCGCTGATGACGGCCATCCTGCCCGTCGTGGTCGGTTCATTTTCCGAAGGGTTCCCGGGCCCGCTCACTTTTGTGGGATTCGCATTCGCCTTGGCCGCGGTCTGGCTGGTCTCCCAAAGCAAGGATGGCGTCAAGGACATCCTGTCCCATATCTCAAGTCTGCGGCTGCCGCTGCTGGCCGGCGTCGGCTTCGGCTGTTACTTTGTCTTGATCCACAGCGCGGCGCGTGACAGCACGTGGTGGCCGATGGTGGCCTCGCGTGCCGCCGGATGGCTCGTCATCGGTCTGTTCATGCTGTCACGAGGCGAAGGCCTGGCGGCTCCCCGCGGAGTCTGGCCGATCATCATCATGAATGGCATCCTGGATGTGGGCGGAAACGCCTTCTACATCCTGGCGGGTCACATCGGGCGGTTGGATGTCTCGGCCGTGATCAGCTCCCTGTACCCTGGCGCCACGGTGCTGCTGGCATGGATCGTGTTGAAAGAACGTTTGTCGCGAACGCAGTGGCTAGGAATAGGCGCGGCGCTGATTGGCATCGTGCTGCTGGCGGTGTGAGGCTGAGGCAGCGGAGGCCCCACCCTCCCTGAGCAGAACACTCACCTGTGCCTGCGGCACGGTGCAGGCAGGGACAGGCTGGCCCCTCCCCATTTGCGCCTTGCTTGCGCTCAAAGAGAAACCACCGTGGCACAAAACGGTGAATGCCACGTTGATGACGGCGAAAATGGAGAGGGGAGAAAACGCAAGGCTTGGGTGGCCGACAAGTACTGGATGCGGAGGACTGCGAGCATGAGCGGAAGACTGGACGGCAAGGTCGCAATCATCACCGGGAGCGACATCCGGTATCGGCAAGGCCACGGCTGTGGTCTTTGCAGCGGAAGGCGCCTCGCTCGTGATCACGGGCAGGCGTGAAAAACTGGGCAAGGAGTTAGAAGCCCAGATCGTGTCAGGCGGGGCGCGCTGCACGTTCGTCCCGGCCGATCACACTCTGCCGGAGGACTGCAAACGTGTCGTGGAAGCGGCACTACGCGAGTATGGCCGGATAGACATCCTCTTCAACAATGCAGGCATTGTCACGGGCGGCACGGCCGAGACCACGTCCGACGAGGTCTGGAATGACACCATCGCCATCAACGTCACGGCGGTGTGGCGCATGTGCAAGCTGGTGATCCCTGTGATGAAGAAGCAGGGCGGCGGCGTGATCGTGAACAATGGCTCCGACTGGTCGGTGGTCGGAGACCAGAACGCCTTTGCCTACATCGCCAGCAAGGGAGCCGTGGGACTGATGACCAAGGCCATGGCCATGGACCATGCGAGCGACAACATCCGGGTGAATGCTGTATGCCCCGGGGACACGTTGGTAGAAAGCTGGCTCGAGAGCGGCGAATTCGAGGGATCGAATCCGGCCGAGATCGAGCAGTCCATCAAGGAAGCTGCCGCGTACATCCCCATGGGGCGCTACGGCAAGCCAGAGGAGATCGCCAAAGCCGTATTGTTCCTGGCTTCGGACGACTCTTCCTTCATGACCGGGCACTTGCTGCTTGTGGATGGGGGGAATACCGCTCACTGAACTGCACGCCCCGCGGATTCCGCCGTTCGGGACGTCAGGCACCGGCAGCCTCGGCTGCGCAATAACTCTAATATTGCTCTTACGCTGGCTGCATTGACAAGTCGCCCGCTGCCGCATAAAGTTTAGCCCGCTTAACTAACAAGCAGGCTTAACTATGACCAAAACTGTCCCCTTTAACCAAGCCTTGCGATCCTGGATGGATATCGCCACGCAGCGATCGATGCACGGCTGGTCGCACCATGCCAAAGCCTCGGGGCTATCCATGCCGCAATTCAGCATCCTGATGCAACTGTACTATCGCGGCTCGTGCGGCATCTCCGATATCCGCGACCGGTTCGAGATCAGCGCGGCGGCAGCCAGCCAGCATGTCGAGAACCTGGTGCAGGCCGGCCTGATCGACCGCACCGAAGGTGCGGGTGACCGACGCGTCCGGCAAATTGGACTCTCGGGGAAAGGCAAATCGCTGCTTGAGAAGGGCATCAACATGCGTTATCAGTGGATGGACAGACTGAAGGACAACCTGGACGAAGATGAACGGGAGAAAATATCCGCGGCATTGGTCGCCCTGACCGAGGCCGCGCGGCATCTGGATGAGGGCTGACTCCTGGAAGTTCATCGCGCGGCGTCCATTCAACATGCGGATGCGCTGGGCAGCCCGCTGCGAGGTCAAAATCGCGAGGCGACGGCTGACGCGGCCGGTTTGGATACTCAGGTAATTTCGAAAGAGAACACATGCAAACTACGATGACTCGACGGATGGCAAAGGCAGGCGCGAAGCGGGGCCCCGGGCGTGGCTCGGTGCCGCGGGCGGTGCGCTATCTGACGCGCTACGGCCGCGAGGCGGCGCTGCCGTACGTCTTCCTGATCATTGCCACCCTGGCGCAACTGGCCGTACCCAACTTGATCGGCCGCATCATCGACGCCGTCACAAGCGGATATGTGGCCGACCAGGTGCTGAAGGCACTAAAGCAGATTCCGGCGCAGGCCGTGGGCGGCGCGCTACCCACGATTCTTGCCGGGCTCAGCTACCCAGCCACGTGGACCAAAGACCAACTCGTGGCCCAGCTCAATACAAACACGGTCACGGCGCCCCGTGCACTCATTGCGGCCGTGATCGCCGTGCTGATCTTCGCCGTGATTCGAGGCGTATTCGCCTTCCTGCAAGCCTTCTGGGCTGAGAAGAATTCCCAAACCGTGGCCTACGATCTGCGCAACGATCTGTATGCCAAGATCCAGGGACTGTCTTTCTCGTACCACGACCGGAACCAGACGGGCCAGTTGATGATCCGCGCCACGGACGACGTCGAAAAAGTGCGCTTGTTCATCGGACAGGGCTTGCTGCAATTGGTGGGCGCCGTGCTGCTGCTGCTCGGCACCGTGACGATCCTGTTTCTGACAAATACTTCGCTGGCGTGGACGGCGATGCCGCTGCTGCCGATCGCCATGGCGCTGTTTGGGATCTTTGGCGCCCGGGCGCAACCCATGTTCAAGCAGCTGCAGATCAAACTATCCACGCTGAACACGGTGCTGCAGGAAAACCTGGCGGGCATCCGGGTCATCAAAGCCTTCACGCGCGAGAAACAACAACAAGCCAAGTTCGGTGTATCCGCCGACGATCTGATGGGTCAGGCCATCCGCGTGGCCCAACTCTTCACCTTCCTGTTCCCGGTGGTATTCCTGGTGGCGAACCTGGGGCAGGCTGCCATTCTCTATGTGGGCGGGAAGCAGATCATCAGCGGCCTGCTGACCCTCGGCGACTGGCAGGAGTTTTCGCTTTACCTGATCTACCTGTTCTTTCCGATGGCGCAGCTCGGTTTCATCGTTACCCAGTACGGACAAGCGGCGGCATCGGCCGACCGCATCTTCGAAATCCTCGACGCCCACTCGGATGTAACAGACAAGCCGGATGCCATCACGCTGCCAGCCGTGAGCGGCGAAGTGCGCTTTGAGAATGTGACCTTCCGCTATTTCAGCGGCGGGGAACCGGTCCTGAAGGATGTGAGCTTCGTGGCGCAAGCGGGTGAGCGGATTGCCTTGCTGGGCGCGACGGGCTCCGGAAAGAGCACGATCATCAATCTGCTGCCGCGCTTCTACGACCCCACGGAGGGGAAGATCACCATCGATGGATACGACCTGCGCGACCTGAAGCTGGATTCGCTGCGAAAGCAGATCGGCATCGTGCTCCAGGAGACGACGCTGTTCAGCGGCACGATCCGCGAAAACATCGCCTTCGGAAGACCGGACGCCAGCGACGAGGACGTGATCGCGGCGGCCAAGGCGGCGCAGGCACACGACTTCATCATGTCGTTTCCCGAGGGCTACACGACCCACGTGGGCGAACGCGGCACGACAATGAGCGGCGGTCAGAAGCAGCGCGTGGCGATTGCACGCGCCCTGCTGCTCGATCCACGCATCCTGATCCTGGACGATTCCACATCCAGCGTGGACCTGACCACCGAAGGACTCATCCAGGCCGCGCTGGATCACTTGATGCAGGGGCGCACCTCGTTCGTGATCGCCCAGCGCATCGGCACGGTGATGTCGGCAGACAAGATATTGGTGCTCGACAAGGGCGAGGTGGTTGCCCAAGGAAAGCACGCGGAGTTGATGGAGAACGAGCCCCTGTACGCCGAGATCTACAACTCGCAGATCCTGGCTTACGAGCAGGGGCACGGGACAGAGGAGAAGTAGCCTATGATGGGCGGTCCGGGTCGTTTCGGCAATCTAATGAACCAGGAGACGCTGAAGCCGCGCAGCCTGGGGAACACTCTTGGTCGTCTCGGTCAGTATTTTGGGCGCTTCTGGCTGGCTCTCATCTTGGCGGTCCTCTTTGTGGTGGTGGCAACCTGGACGCAGGTCACCACACCTGAGCTGACCGGACAGGCTACAGACTGTTTCCTGGTGCCCCTGGGCGCCGGTCAACTCAGCGGCTCGATGTCCGCCTTTGCGGGGACCCAGGCTGCCAACTCGTCTGCAAGCTGCTGGGTCATCGCGGAGCCTGCCACGCAGCGCGGTACGGGATGGATCATAGCGAGCCTCTACCATCTCGGTGGATTTGTTTCCCCCGCCATTGCGGCGATGACAGTCGCGGATCGAATTGCCGGCCTGGTGCGGCTGATCCTGGTCGTAATTGCGTTGTTTGTGCTTGGGGCGCTGCTCAGTGGATCGACCTTCTACAGTATGGCGTGGGCGGGTCAACATGTACTGCGTGAACTGCGCGTGGACGTCTTCCAACGGCTGCATCAGCTCTCCCTGAGCTACTACTCAGAACACGAGGCCGGCGATCTCATGAGCCGGATCACGAACGACACCAGTGCAATCGAGCAGGCGATTTCCTTCGCCCTGGTGAACGTTTTCAGCGGGAGCCTGCTGCTGGTCTGGGTGGCGTACAACATGCTCACCACGAGCCTGGCATTCGCGGGCCTGGCCCTGGCAGTGGTGCCTCTGATGTTCATTGCGACGATCTACTTCTCGGACCAGGCGCGCAAGGCTTTTCGCACCAGCCGCAAGGAGATCGGAAATGTGAATGCCGAGCTGCAGGAGGGTTTCTCCTCCGTGCGCGAAGTGCAGGCGTTCAACCGGGCCGAAGAGAACATGGAGCAGTTCAAGGAGGTCAATGCCGCCAACCGGGACGCCAACATCCGGGCGGTCAGTTTCACCGCGGCGCTGTCGCCGACTCTTCGAAGCCCTGGGCTACGTGGCGCTGGCGGTTGTCACGGGCGTCGGCGGTTGGTACATGCTCAAAGGGCAGAGCCTGCTTGGAACCACGGTGACTTTCGGCCTCGTGGTGACATACCTGGCTTACGTGCAGCGCTTCAACCAGCCCATCCAGCAGATCGCCGTGCTGTGGACAAACATTCAGAACGCGATCGCGGGCGCCGAGCGCATCTTCGGATTGCTCGACGAGGTGCCGGCAGTCAAGGACAAGCCGGGCGCGAAAGATCTGCCGCGCATCGTCGGCAAAGTTGAGTTCGACCACGTGTCTCACCACTACGAAGACGGCGTGCCGGTCATCCAGGATGTTTCGTTCAAGGCCGAGCCTGGCCAAACCATTGCGATCGTTGGACCGACCGGCGCTGGCAAGACCACGATCATCAACCTGCTGCCGCGCTTCTACGACGTGACGGCGGGCGCGGTGCGCATTGACGATATCGATGTACGCGACGTGACCGCGGAATCCATCCGGCGGCAGGTGGGCATTGTCCTGCAAGACACCTTCCTGTTCAGCACGACGGTCATGGAGAACGTGCGCTTCGGCCGTCCAGACGCCACGGATGACGAGGTGCGGGCGGCCACCCGCCTGGCAAATGCGGATTCGTTCATTGACAGACTGCCCGAGAAATACGAAACGGTGCTGGGCGAACGCGGCTCCGGACTATCGCAGGGTCAGCGACAACTGCTGGCCATTGCACGGGCGGCGCTGGCGGATCCCCGCATCCTGATCCTGGACGAGGCCACCTCTTCGGTCGACACGCGCACGGAGCGACTGATCCAGAAAGCATTCGATCAACTGCTGCAGGGGCGCACGTCGATCGTCATCGCCCACCGCCTGTCGACCATCGTCCATGCGGATCAGATCCTGGTCTTGAACGACGGTCAGATCGTCGAACGCGGGCGGCACACCGAGCTCATGGACAAGCGCGGCTTCTACTACGACCTGTACATGAGCCAGTTCAAGAAGCAAGAGGAAGAGACCACCGTCGCCGCGGACTGAGACGAGGCCCGCAGCACCAGGCAACGACGCGTTCCACCCCAACGGTATAATCCATGCTCACGTGAATGCGCCTTCAAGCGGCCTACGCCCGCGTATTCCAGTATCTGCTGCCGCTGGTGCTCATTGGAGCACTGGCGGCCGCCTTGTATGCGGTCCGCGACGTCCTGGAGAACACGGTCGTTGCCCTGCTTTTCCTGATTCCGGTGGGGGTCAGCACAGCCAGGTGGGGCCTGGGGCCGGGAATTACCGCCGCCCTTATCGCCTTCCTGAGCTTCAACTACCTTTTCATCCGACCGTACTATACCTTCACAGTCCATCGACCCAGCGATCTGGTTGTGCTGGTGGTCTTCCTCATTGTTGCGGTGGTCATCAGTCAGCTGGTGGGACGCGCCCAGGTCAGCGCGCAGACGGCAACGGCCCGAGAACGCGAAGCCACTCGGCTGTACGAGCTGAGCACGGCCCTGGCCGGGCTGCACAACGACCGAGAGATCGTGGCTATTCTTGCGGAACAGCTGGCGGCGACCTTCCCATGCGAGCATTTGGAGATCGCACTGACAAGCATGGGCGACGGGGCGGAGCTTCCCAAGGATGTACCGCCACCCCAGCGTCCACCTGAGTTGGCGGTCCCGATCCAGGCTGTCAAAGGGATCCTGGGCGAGATTCGGCTGTGGCGGTCCGCGCCGGCAATCTCGTCACCGGAAAGACGGTTGGTCAGCACGTTCGCGAGCCAGGGAGCCCTGGCGCTGGAACGTGCCACGCTGGCGCAGGCGGAGGCCCGCGCCCGCCTCCTTGAAGAGAGCGATCGGTTCAAGTCTTCCCTGCTGTCGTCCGTTTCGCACGATCTGCGCACACCGCTGGCGACAATCAAGGCGGCTGCGTCGAGCCTGCGGTCGGGCGAGGTGAGCTGGGAGTCGCCGGCGCGTTCCGAGCTACTGGCGGCAATCGACGATGAATCGGATCACCTCAACATGCTGGTCGGAAATCTGCTGGATATGTCCCGGATCGAATCGGGTGCACTGCACCCCGAAAGGAAATGGAACGTCCTTTCCGAGATCGTGCACCGCGTGGCCGGTCGCATGCGCCACCTGGCGGAGGGCCATCAGCTCGTTATCGAGATTCCGGAAGACCTGCCGCTCGTCCCGGTGGATTTCATCCAGATGGAGCAGGTCTTCACCAACCTGATCAGCAACAGCATCAAATTCGCGCCTGCGGACACAGCCGTTCGTGTGCGCGCCGAGGCGCAAGACGATACGCACGTCATGGTGCAGGTCAGCAACCAGGGACCGCCCGTACCCGAGGCGCATCTGGGCCGCATTTTTGAGAAGTTCTATCGCATGACGGCGGCAGATCGCGTTACGGGCACCGGACTGGGACTCTCCATTTGCAAGGGGATCGTCGAGGCGCATGGCGGCACCATCTGGGCGGAGAACCTGGAGGACGGTTTCGCCTTCAATTTCACTTTGCCGCTGCGCATGGATGGTGAGCCTGCACCCATGTTGCCGCAAGAAGGCGAGGCATCATGATGGCCGCGACCCACGTCCTGGTGATCGACGATGAGCCCCAGATCCTGCGGGCGCTGCGGACCATTCTCACAGAAAAAGGTTTCAAGGTGAGCACGGCGAGCCGCGGCGAAGAAGGTCTCACGTTGGCGGCAGCCGGTGAGCCGGATCTCATCATCCTTGACCTGGGTCTGCCGGACATGGACGGGATCGAGGTCTGCTCGCGGCTGCGGGAATGGACACGCTGTCCCATCATCGTGCTCTCCGTCCGGGACAGCGAGCGGGACAAGGTTGCGGCTCTCGACAAGGGCGCCGACGACTACCTGACGAAGCCGTTTGGCATCCAGGAGTTGTTGGCCCGGGTGCGTGTGGCTCTAAGACACGGCACGGGTGCATCAAGCGAGCAGCCCAGCACGGTGGTAGCCGGCCCGTTGGAGATCGATTTGGCATGGCACAGCGTCACCCGGAACGGCGAGCCCGTGAAGCTGACCGCAACCGAATTCAACCTGCTGGCATACCTCGTGGCCAATCGCGGCCGGGTCCTGACGCACCACAGCATATTGACGCACGTGTGGGGACCCGAGGACGCCGATCACACGGAGTATTTGCGCGTCTACATGCGGCAACTGCGCAAGAAACTGGAACTGGACCCCGACAATCCGCAGCACATACTTACGGAACCGGGGATTGGCTACCGCTTCCTGACCGAGGTGGAAGAAGAAGATTCGAAGGCCAGGTAAACCGCCGTTTCGGGCGGCGCCTGCTCCGGTAGGCGGCGCAGATCCGGTGACCGAAGGTGCCTGCGGTACGTGCGGGCACGGGTAAACGCCCCCTCTTCAGGGGCGTTCTTTATTTGTGCTTTATGGAACCAGTCATGTTCTTTGTCGCCGTTTTATGCCGGCCCGCTACCATTGGCAACCGGAGGCAGACACATGAACAAGACCCATGCGTACGCAAGAACGCAATCTCATGGCCGTGGCACCTACGACGGCTCCTGCCCAAGCAGGTTTGGCGCCCAGATTGGTTGTCGTGGTGCCCGATGTCACAGAGGCAGCTCTGCTGGCTGGTCGGATTCACGGCGTCGCCCGCGCCCGGGGGGCGCATGTACTGCTGATCGGCGTTGCTCCGGACCCGGCCACGGAGACTGAACTCCGCCGTCAACTGGCTCTGCTGGGGGCCTTCGTGCGAAACGCCGGCACGGACGTTGAGATCCGAGTGGAGCGTGATCTCGAATGGATCTCGGGCTTTCGATACCTGTTGAGTGACCACGACATGCTGGCATGCTGCACCGGAAACAGCCCGCATGAATCGCGGCAGACGTGGGCGGATGTGCTTTCTGCCCGGTTGAGTCGTCCGGTGTACGTCTTTGAGCAAGCCGACCAAGCGCATGTTCCGGGCAGAAATCGGCTCGCCGGGTTGCTTCCCTGGCTGGGGTCCATCGCCATCCTGCTGGGATTTCTCTGGCTGCAAATTCAGCTCAGCCAACACGGGGGAAGCGCTGCAGACACAACCGTGCTGGTCCTTTCCGTGCCGATCGAGGTTGGGCTGATCTGGCTCTGCAATTCAAGCTTGTCCTGAAACGCCGCCCTACCCGTCGTCCATATCGGAGAATTTCGTCATGCTTTCCGTGATCCTGCTTGCCGCTTTCGTCCTAATAGCCGTGAAAGTGGCACCGCGTGAGAATCCAGACCACGCCAAGAAACACGGCGCCGGCCAAATCGGCTTGCTCGCCGCGTTTGCGCTGTTCGGGGTCGACTACTTCACGTCCTACTACTACGCGACCGGCGAATTGATGAGTGCCCTGCATCCCTACAATCTCCAGAAATGGGCTTACGTCGCGGCCGCCGTCATTGCGTTCGCCAACTTCGTTTTTGGCTTTCTCTACATGTATTCCCTGGGCATCTTCAATGAGGGCGGCGGATCCTACACGGCCTCCATGCGGTATCTGTGGCCGACACTGAGCCTGATCGTCGCGGTCACGCTGATCCAAGACTACGTGCTGACGATTGTCGTGTCGGCGCTCTCGGGGGCGGACCAACTGCTCTCCGTGCTTAACGCGTACGGCGCCCAGTGGTTCTGGCACTTCGCAATCGGAGCCGCGCTGGCTGCCATCACCTGGTACCTGACCATCCGAGGCCGCGGCGAATCGTCCCGGGTCGTATTTGCCCTGCTCACGCTGCTCGGACTATTGACCGTTTGCATGCTGGTGGGATTGATCGTGGCGAGCGGTCGAGGCGTGCCGGCAGTGGCCGCAGAGCATACGCAGACCGCGACGCTGGCGCAAGCGATCCTGCATCTTCTAACCGCTTCGATGAAGGGCATGGTCGCGTTGACGGAACTCGAGGCAATGTCCAATGGCATCCAATTCGTCATCGATGAGGACGTGTCCCTGGTGAAATGGGGCAAGCGGCACCTGCCCAGATTGAAGCGGATCTGGGAGTTCTACAGTGGCAAAGCCGGCATCGGCAAATTCGTCCAAAGCTCGTTCCTGTTCTATGGCGGGATCACCACGTTCTTCCTGACTTTTTTCTCGATCCGTTTCAACGTGTTTGACGGCACGCTGGGCCGCACGTTGGTCGGCAACCTGGCCTTCATCGGCTTTTCGCAGATCCCCGGCGGGACCACGCTGTTTTGGACCTATCAGGTTCTGGCTGTGGCATTGCTGGCGGCTGCGTCGATGACGGCGTTCCAGGACGCGCAGGCCACCGAATGGCGTGATGTGGCCATCGGGGAAATCCCCGAGGCAATCATCTACCGCGACAAGCGCGGCACCTTCACCCGCTCGGTGACCATCACCTTCTTCATCTCCATCATCCTGATGCTGCTCTTCCGCGGATCCACGACGGTGGCCGTGCCGTTCTATGGCGTGGGCGTGTTCATGCCGATCACGGTGATGGGCCTGGCGATCCGCCAGCACATCCTGCAGCATTCCGAGGGACGCGCCCGCACCCTGGGCGCCGCGGCGGCGACCTTCTCGGCTGCATTGTCACTCACGGTCTTCGTCGGACAGCTGGTCGGCAAGTGGAGCGAGGGCGGCTGGATGGCCCTGGTTTCTTTCAGCATCCTCGCCGTGATCGCTCACATTGTCCTGCTCTCACCGGTCGGCTATCGACACCCGCGGCAGGTCAACCGCATCGTCCACGATAAAGCGCGCGTGGAGGGCGGCATGGCTTCCATCGTCAAGTGGCAGGCTTTCAAGATGCAAGAGTACCGGTTCCGCTTGATGATCGGACTATCCAGTTTGCTCGAGCTATTCGGCGTCACGCATCTGGTCCCCAGTCCACTCGCCGTGGCTGTAGCCGGAGGAGGCAGTATGCCCGCAAATCGATTCGCCAAGTCGGACCTTCAGATGAAGTCCGCACACACAACGTTTGCCAGCACGCATGCGTCACCCGTACTCACGCAGCATGCCGAGGGCGGCGCCTTCGATCAGCAAATCTACCATCTGCCGCCGCCCGTCATGCGGCATCGCATCCTCGTGCCGGTCACTGGCATACATCAAGGCTCGCTCACGGCCCTGCGCTACGCGCGCTCGCTGTCGAGCGACGTCACCGCGGTGCATGTGTCGGTGGAACCGGCGGAGACGGAGGAGCTGCGCCGGCTGTGGCCGATGTGGGGCGAAGGGGTTCGGCTCGTGGTCCTGGATTCGCCGCACGGCATGATCCTTGAGCCGCTGCTGGAGTACATCCAGAGCATGATGGCGCTGCGGGGCAGTGATGAAGTCATCACCGTGGTTGTGCCGCAGTCCATCCGGCCGCGCTGGTGGTCGAATCTAATGCGCACGCAGATGGCCGTCCTGCTCCGTCTCTCCCTGCCCTTCCAAACAGGAATCGTGATCACGGACGTGCCGTATCTTCTGGACGATCACAAGAAGTAGGGAATCAGAGCAAGCGCCGCATGAAGCCGCCAAACGCGCAACGACGGAGCGAAGCTACGGAGCCGCGCGGATGGACGTGATAGATTGGACGGCGTAGAGACTTGGCCGGCCCTTGATTTGGGTTTCCGTGGCGCAGCCCGCGAGTGCAGTGGTGCCCGAAACAGTCAGGGCTGACGCCGGGCCAACGAATAGATGCGGATGGCCATCTATGAGGTTGTTGGCAGCGAATACGCGCACCGGCGAACTGTCGACGGCCGAAGCGATCTGATCAAAGACAGCGATGTCCGATGGATCGTTGCCCGCGCTGAGCCGCTCGAAGTCGACCAGGCAGACCTCCGGCAGTCTGCCGCAGTTCCCGGCACCGCCTGGCACGAGATCCACATAGGATCCCACGCTGACGTCCGCCACAAATGGATTCTGCCCCACAGGGCAGCTGGGGGCTGTCGCGGCGGGATTTGGGGTCAGATATCGGATCGCAACGGGAACAAGAACAATCAGGAAGCACAGCACGCCAGCGAAGGCTGCCGCCGGGACCGAGTAGGATGGTCCGTTGGATTCCGAGGGCAGAGGCGGCAAGACCGCAGCCATTGCCAGCGCCGGGACCGCGTATACAAATGGCATGGTGCTGGCGTATATGCGGATACCCCCGTCAATCGGCGGTAAAAACGGCACGGAGAATAGGATTCCGACGAACGCCGCGAGCAGAAATGAGGCGACGGGCCCGATGGCCTGGCGTACCAATCTATACAGTCCAACGAGCAGCAAGATTGTCAGGACGACCGATAACGCCACATCCCCCAGACTGAATCCAAGACTGAACACGCCCCAAAACGGCGAAAAGAAGTCGCGGTAGGCCTTGGCCGCGCCGACGGCGAAGCTGGCGGGGTGAGCCACGAAGAACCGTTCCGCCGCCCTCATGATCACGGCAGGATTGCGCACTCCCAAATCTTCAAATGCCTTGTGATAGCCAGCCCCGCCGTTGACCTGGCCGTAGAACGTGAACGCAAAATTGCCGAAGGCGAAGCCGCCGGGCTCCACCATCAACCTGCTGTAGGCGGTATTGACAACGACATAGGCGACGGCAACCGTCGCCAGCGCCAGTCCGGCAATTCGGACCGAGTAGCGCCGCCCCGCGCGCCACTCCCAGCCTACCCATAAGACGAGCACCGGAAAGATCAAGAAAGCGCCCGCCCGAACACTTATGGCCAACATCAGGATGACGACGCCTGCCATCAGCATCGTCAGCCGGTGTGCGTGGACCGCCTCGAAGAGCACCACAAAGCCAAGGCAGCCCAGGCTGAGGCCAAGCGTCTCGGTGTAAGCGGTGCCGATCAAAGGCTGAATATAGAAGGAGAGCAGGACCGCGAATAGCGCACCTGCTGCGGAGCCCCACCGGCTGCGCACCTGCATGGCTGCAAGGCTGAGGCATATTGCGGCGACGGCCACCTGGACGGCCAGTGCCCACTGGAGACTGCCTTGAGTCAGCCACAGCAGTGCAGCCAGGAAGCCAGGGTACAGCGGTCGCCAGGCGGCGCCTTCGTTGATGTTCAGGATGAAGTGCCCGCCAAGTATCCAGTGGGCGCCATTGAAGTAGTCGAACGCGTCCCGGAACGGCAGCAACCCTGCAATGACCTTGTCGCTCGAGTACCCCGAGCTCCACAAGAAAGACAGCGTCAGGGCAAAGAGCGTCATCGTAAGGCCTGCTGTTGCCGCCCACTGGTATTCCTTCGGCAACTGGAAGCCAGCAAAGTAGAGCAGCCCCGCCGCGAGAAACAAAACCAGGGAATACGTCGAGAGCGTGTGGCTCACCTGCGAAGGGATTCGAATCAGAATCAGGCAGGCAAACAGGATGGCCGGGAAGACTGCGCTTGCGATTCGGCGGATCCGCGTACGGCCGGAAAACGAAGAACCCATAGGTGCCATGTCGGCGCAATATTATCATGGCGGCACGCGGCTGCCCGCCGCGACAATTCCGCTCCCGCTCTGATTCGGCACGGCCCTGTGATTTCTGCATCACCGATCTAACAGAAGAAGGTTCCGCAGCGGCCGCGCGATTGATTGGACGCGACCCCGCTTCGAGCGAAGGCGCCCCTCGGTGCCCGAATTCGAGACGTCGCGCGTGTGGTTGTCTTGACTAAAGTCTCACTTGACCGTAATATATGCCCGCCCTTAGAACAGAATTTCGGCACGTTGGTGTGGACTGACGTCCGCGACGCGCATATCTCTTCATCTCAGGTACCGCAAAGGTGCAAAAAGGAATCGCATGGAACTTGGCCTGATCCGAAAAATAGACATCGATCACGAGATGCAGCAATCGTATCTCGACTACGCCATGTCCGTCATCGTGGCGCGCGCTCTTCCCGATGCCCGCGATGGACTGAAACCTGTGCAGCGCCGAATCCTGTATGCCATGTACGACATGGGGATCCGCGCCGGCTCGGCGTATAAGAAATCGGCCCGCATCGTAGGCGAAGTGCTCGGCAAGTACCATCCGCATGGCGACGCGGCCGTGTACGAGGCCATGGCGCGCATGGCGCAGGACTTCTCAATGCGCACCATGCTGGTCGACGGACAAGGCAACTTTGGTTCGGTGGACGGCGATCCTCCGGCAGCGATGCGCTACACGGAGGCCCGCCTGACGGCGCCGGCCCTGGACATCCTGTCGGACCTGGGCAAGAACACGGTCGATTTTGGACCGAACTTCGACGACACGCTGACCGAGCCAAGCGTGCTGCCATCCGCCATACCCAATCTGCTCGTCAATGGCGCCACCGGCATCGCCGTGGGGATGGCGACTTCCATCCCGCCCCACAACCTCAGCGAGGTGGTGGATGCCCTGGTGTACATGCTCAACCACTGGGAAAAGCTGGACGACATCGACGTCGATCAGCTGATGGAATTCGTGCAGGGTCCGGACTTCCCAACGGGCGGGGTCATCATCCAGGAAGCCGGCGAGGACGGCCTGGAAGCCGCTTACGGATCAGGGCGCGGACGCATCACGGTGCAGGCCAAGGCGCACACGGAGGAGATGGAGCGGGGCAAGAGCCGTATCATCGTGAGCGAGCTGCCCTATACGGTCAACAAATCCACACTGATCGAGCGCATTGCGGAGCTGGCCCGCGAGGGTCATCTCGAAGGGCTGTCTGACCTGCGCGACGAGAGCGATCGCCAGGGCATGCGCATCGTTATCGAACTGACCAAGAATGCCGAGCCGGAACTGGTCCTGCGGCAGTTGTACAAGCGCACCCCCATGCAGAGCACGTTCGGCATCAACCTGTTGGCGCTGGTCGACGGCGAGCCGCGCACGCTGACCCTGAAGCAAGCCCTGCGCGTCTACCTTGAACACCGCCTGACGGTCATCAAGCGGCGGGCTGAGTTCGACCTGGAAAAGGCCAGGCAGCGCGCCCATGTGCTCGAGGGCTACCTGGTGGCGCTCAAGAATCTGGATGAGGTGGTGAACCTGATCCGCAACGCGGCGGACGGCGACACGGCGCGCTCGCGCTTGATGAAGCGCTTCAAGCTGAGCGAGATCCAGGCGAATGCGATCCTCGATCTGCAGCTGCGGCGGCTGGCGGCCCTGGAGCGCAAGAAGATCGAGACCGAGTACAAGGAAGTCACTGCGACCATCAAGGATCTCGAGAGCCTGCTGAAGTCGCCCAAGCGCATGCGGGGCGTCGCCTCAGATGAGCTGAGCGCGGTCAAAGCCGCCTATGGAGACCGCCGCCGCACGGAGATCGTTCGAGTCAAGAAAGGCGGCAAGACTGCCAAGGCGCTGACCGCGGGCGAGCTCACCGCCAAGAAATTCGTGTGGGTGGGCGTGACCGCCGATGGGACGGTAGCACGCACGCCCGACGAAAAGCCGCCGCGTCCATCGGGCAACGACGCGCCGCGCTGGTTGGTCAAGGTGTCGACGGCAGACACCATGTATTTCGTCTCGAAGCTGGGCAAGGCCGCGGCCGTGGCTGTGCAATTGATTCCGCAGGCAGAGAAACTCTCGGGAGGCTCGCTGTACTACAAGGTGTCGCCTCTAGCCGAGACCGACGTGCTGGCGGTCGTCTTTGCGCTGCCCGCCCGCCGCTCAGACTATCCCCCAGAGACCTGCATCGTTACGGCGACCCGCGACGGCATGATCAAGAAGACGCTGATCAGCGACGTGCCCGGGCCTTCCGCCCAGGCATTCACGCTGGTGCGAGTCAACGAAGGGGACGTGCTTGTGTCCGTCGGGCTGACGGATGGAAAGAAGAAGAGCATCCTGCTCGCCACGGCCGGCGGCATGGGCATCCGATTTGCAGAGGACGAAGTGCGCCCGATGGGCCTGGTGGCGGCCGGAGTGAGTGGCATGAAGTTGGACGACAAGGACGAAGTCGTGGGAATGGAGATTCTTCCGGCGGAGGGCCACGTGTTCTTGCTGGCGTCAGATGGGAAGGCCAAGCGGCTCGACCACTCCGAGTTCCCGGTTCAGGGACGTTACGGCAAGGGCGTACGGGTGTGGAGCCTTCCGCAGAAGGTCAGGCTGGCAGGCGTGGGCGGCGGCAAACCGCATCATGTTGGAACCGTGCACCTGAGCAAGGGGGCCGCGAAATCCACACGGCTGGACGCCGCCGCGGTGCGGAAGCGGGCCAGCACGAAGGGCGATGTCGTCGTCGACGTGAAGTCGGGGGAAGAAGTCGCCGGCCTCACGCTGGGATGGACGATCGATCGATTCGTTCCCAAGAGCCTCGAGGTGAAAAAGAAAACTCGCGCCGGCAAGTCCGCGAAGGCCAAGGCTCCCGCCAAGAAAGCGGCGTCGAAGAAGGCAGCCCCGAAAGCGTCCAGCCGGCCCCGGCCAAAGGCAAAATCCAAGAAGCGACGATAAGCAAGCGGCCTGCTGATGCAGGCCGCTTCTTGTTTGTCCTGGCAAGAGCGATCGCCTCAAGAAAGTGCCTATTGTTTCAACGGCTCATACCGCAGCAGTACGAGCCCCGTTTTGAACGGCCGGGCCTCCAGGAGGCGCATTCTCAGCTCGGCCGGACTGGGCTTGAAGAGCGGCGTGCCGCCGCCCAGGACAATCGGGTTAAGGCCCAAGCGATACTCGTCGATCAATCCAGCGGCAGTCATTACCGAGCTCAGGTTGGCGCTACCGAAGATGAAGAGATCCTTTCCGGGCTGTTGCTTGAGGTCGGCGACGGCCTGCACAGCGTTTTCCTTGACAATGGTCGTGTTCGTCCACAATGTCTTCTCCAGCGTCGTCGAAAACACGACCTTGGGCAAGCCGTTCATAAGTGCCGCAACAGGCTCCTCGGCGGTCGGCCAATACGCGGCCATGCCCTCGTAGGTTCTACGGCCAAAAAGCAGCATGCCCGCGGTCTTCAGTTGATTGAGTACGAAGTGGTCCAGCTCATCGCCCCAGACGTAGTTGTGCCATGCCAGATCCCAACTCTTGGCCCCATCAAAGAGGCCGTCGAGCGTGGTCATATTCCACATTATCAATTTTCGCATTCGTTCCTCCCAGGCGGGCCCGAGACCCGACTCTCTTCGTGGACCCGGAATGCCACCATGGGCATCTTTTCGGCGACGCGCTGGCTGGCTTCGCGGCCGGGTTGGAGGTGCTCGTCCATGAAGAACTGCGTGAGCTCCTTGAAGGCCATCGGGTAACGCCGCGTGTAATCTTCCATAATGTCGGTTGCCTGGGCTAGTGGAACGTCGCTGGCCGTTGCCTGCATGGTGCGCGCCGCTACGCGGATCTGCACCTCGGGCTGGCGGTGGATATTTCGATACCAGTCCGCTTTGTTACCCCATCCCGAAACAACGAAAAATGTATTGGTCGCGCGGTCGTGGGAAACAACTTCCAGGACATTGCGCCGGGTCTTGCCGCTCTTCCGGCCGACGTGGCGAAGGAGCAGAAACCTCTCCCCCAGTATCCAGCCCAGGTGCATGCGATACAGCCAGGTCGGAAGGTGCAATCCAAAACGCAGCAGCGCGCCGGGGCGTTGGCTTACGAGCGACATGGATCCATCCCCTGTCTGCGTCGGGCCGCGGCACCGCCGCCGATTACGCAGCGGCAGTGAGACTCGATATTCCAAGTGGGGAGGGCCTGCATACCACGCTCCTTCCTGTACATATAAGACGCGGACCTGATGCGTGCCGCTCCGGGTCTGCGTGGCGACACCGTTACCCGCACAGATTCTAAACCCGAGATGATGTCCTCAGCGTACGCGCCCTCCACAGGGCCCCTCCGGGGCGATTGACTATAATCAGGCGATTGCATCCTGGGACCATTTCCGGAGAAACCCGAACATGACACATGAAGTTATTGCGGCCACAGTTCGGACAGCGACTGCGGCCGATAAGCCTGAGTGGATGAGAATGCGGTGGCTGCTCTGGCCGGATTACGATGAAGACACAATGCTCGCCGACATGGAGATCATCCTTTCCAGCGCCGCCAGGCCGGTATTCGTTTTCGAAAGGCCGGACGGCCACCTCGGCGGCTTCCTCGAGGCAGGGACAAGGCCCTTCGCCGACGGCTGCTGGACGAGCCCGGTCGGATACTTGGAAGGTTGGTACGTGGACGAAGATTTGCGCGGCCAGGGCGTCGGTCGAGCACTGGTACTGGCCGCAGAAGAGTGGACGCGCCGCCAAGGGCTTACCGAAATGGCCTCTGACACGGACCTGGCGAACGAGGCGGGTCTGCGTGCTCGATCTAGCCCTGGGATACGAAGAATCGGACCGGCTGATCCATTTTGCCAAGACTTTTTAGGGCGGGCTCAACCATCAGAATCACTGGGGCGCTGATCATCCTGGCGCTGGCGGCTTGCAGCCGTCCGCTCAATCAACCCAGTGAGCCACAGGAGGCATCCATGACCCTGGCGATCTCAAGTACGGCGTTTGATGACGGCGGGGCGATCCCGCGACAGTATTCTTGCATGGGGGCGGGAATTTCTCCACCGCTGAGCTGGAGCGGGGCGCCCGCGGCCACGCAGTCGATGGCGCTTGTCCTGGACGATCCCGATGCTCCCGGGGGCACGTTCGTCCACTGGGTGATCTACAACATCCCGGCTTCCAGCGCGGGACTAGCCGAGGCAGTGCCGGGAGACGCCCGCTTGGCGGATGGGACACTTCAAGGCATGAATTCAGCCCGCCGCACGGGCTATTCCCCCCCTTGCCCACCTTCGGGGACACATCATTACTTCTTCAAACTCTACGCGGTTGATACCATGCTCAGTCTCGGGGCGGGGGCCGGCAAACAGGAATTGCTGAAGGCCATGCAGGGACATATAGTGGCTCAAGGCGAGTTGATGGGGACGTTTACGCGGTAGCTGGGCCAGGGGTCTTCCGCCAACGCCATCGCGCCTGATCCGTCGTCGCGAAGACGGTACGTTTCCCGACGATCGCGCAGCATGCTGAAAGCAGGCAATCCTTGCATCAGTAGGCATGGAAATTGCTTCGCTTCGCTCGCCCAGAAGTGCACAGGATCTGCCCTTGGAACAGAGCCAAGGACGTTTGACGACTACAACGAGGACCGGCGTCTGGGCGGTATACTGCCCAAGGTTGAGGCGGTCGGCGAGCACAGCCCCCCGGCGCTGGAACCGTGGGATCACGTCTTGCGTGGAGCCGCGTCATTTGCAAACAACTCGGCGTTCGCTGCCGTCTCCAACTTTGAGACACCGCACGGACTTTAGAGGTTTCGGAGGCAAACATGTCTCAGTTGGCTCGTTTGCCCGTCTTCCTGACGAGCATATGCATCCTGAGTATCGCGGGCGCCTGCAGCCCGGGCAGTGTCGCGCCTGGGGAGGCCGGCGTCACTCACCCGCCTACGCCGTCGGCTGCACCGTCCGCGGCTCCCTCACCCACCGCCAAAGTTGAACCCACGCCAACTCCGGCCATCCCGCCGGCGCTGGTAACCACCGGGCCGGCGGAGGTCGTCTACGATTGGACGAAGGACCGGTGTGAGAATCTCGATATCCCGGACCTGCCGGCACGCGCCTTCCGGGATGCCGATGGAAATGTCGAACTCATCTCCGCCCACATCACCAACCGACGGTATCTTGGCCCGGATCTCAACGACGTCAAACACCAGTGCCAGCCGGTGATGCAATCCACGCATGACTCCGACCCGTCCAAATTCAGCGACAACGAATGGATCGCATCGACCTACACCGAGGACGGCAAGACAGTGTACGCCCTGATTCACGATGAGTTCCACGGCTGGGAGCATGGCGTGTGCTCGTCCGGCGACAACTTCGCCTGCTGGTACAACATCATTACGCTGGCGGTCTCCAAGGACGGCGGGAAGACGTTCCAGCACGCGGCGGAGCCTCCGGCGAACTTGGTCGCCAGTCTGCCGCATGTGTATGAAGATGGCGCCGGACCCTACGGCGTAATGGAGCCCGGCAATATCATCAAGAAGGACGACTACTACTACGTGTTCGTGAAGATCGACGAGTACAGGTCCGACGACCAGCGGGTTTGCCTGTTGCGTACGAAGGATCTGGGCGACCCGTCTTCATGGCGCGCCTGGGACGGCGCTGATTTTACGGTGGCGATGAACGATCCGTACCAGCACGCGGACGATCCAGAAACGCTGCACCATTGCGCCGCCATGGACCCCAATCTGGGGATACTGTACCCAGGAGTCACATTCAATACCTATCTGAAGAAGTACGTGATGGTGGGAATATCCACGGATAATTTCTCTAGCAACAAGACCATCTGGGGGGTCATGTACGCCTTTTCAGATGATTTGATCCACTGGGATCGGCGCACGATGCTGTTCGAGGCGCCGCTGCCGTGGAGCACCCAGCCTGGAAATCCCCGCTTGTATCTATATCCCACGTTGATCGATCCTGATAGCTCCAGCCGCAATTTCGAGACGACGGGCAAGACCGCCTATCTGTATCTTACGCGATTCAATGGAGGCGATCCGCTGGATCGTGATCTGATCCGCATTCCGGTCGAGTTCTTCTCCACGGCCGCGGAGGGACAGGCGGCTGAGGTGCGGTTCCAGCCGTAGCAGTTGGCGAGGCGGACGGTCTCCGAGCATGGTGGAGACTGCGTCGCAGAAAAACGGTGCACTCGACGACCAGGAGCGCTTTGGCTCGTCGTAGCGAGAAGGGTGCGCTGCCTGACTAGGCAATCTCCGCGGGCATTCAGGTAGGGATTGCTTCGCTTCGCTCGCAACGACGAGGAGTGGGGCATCTTCGACGACAACGACGAGGGGCGGGGACCCTTCGTTGCGCTTTCGGTGCAATCCCGCGGCGCCCATGGGGAAAAAAGGCCCGGCATTATAATGTTCATAAATGGGCCTCCTGCGCGACAAGCGCATTCTGCTGGGCATTACCGGCTCCATCGCCGCATTCAAATCGGCCGACCTCGCCTCCCAACTCACCCAAATGGGAGCGTTGGTCGATGCCATTCTGACGCCTGTCCGCCGAGAAATTCATCACGCCATTGACGCTGCAGTCCGTAAGCGGGCGCCGCGCCTACACCGACGCGGATCTGTGGGGCGGCGAGGCGCACGTGCTGCACATCGGCCTCGCGCGCGCGGCAGATCTTCTTCTCGTCGCACCCTGCACGGCCAATACAATCGCCAAGCTGGCTCACGGCCAGGCTGATAACCTTCTGACCGTCACCGCCCTGGCGGCCGCCTGTCCGGTGCTGATTGCCCCGGCCATGGATGGCGGAATGCTGGAGCACGCCGCCACACGCGACAATCTCTCGAAGCTGACGGAGCGCGGTGCAACCATCGCCGGGCCCGCCGAGGGACATCTGGCCTCCGGACTCTCTGGAAAGGGCCGGATGCTCGAGCCGGAAGAAATCCTTGGATACGTTCGCCTGGTACTCGGCCGAAGCGGCCGGCTTGCCGGCAAACGCGTGGTCGTCACTGCCGGGGGAACTCAAGAACCCCTCGATCCCGTGCGCGTCCTTACCAACCGCTCCTCGGGAAAACAAGGCTATGCCGTTGCCCAGGCCGCCATCGATGCAGGTGCGGATGTCACGCTGATCAGTGCACCGACCGCATTGGTCGCACCCGTCGGGGCGCGGCGTGTCGCCGTGGAAACGGCCGCCCAGATGCGGGATGCGGTGTTGGACGCCAGCGCGGGTGCCGACGCCCTCGTGATGGCTGCGGCGGTAGCCGATTTTCGCCCCAAAACCGCGGCGTCCGATAAGCTGAAGACGCGGGACGGCACGCCGCAGCTCGAACTTGAAGCCACGGACGATATTTTGAAGCTCGTCGCGAAGCAACACCGCCCGCGCGTGGTCATCGGCTTTGCGGCGGAGTCGAAGGATCTGATCGGCAACGCCTCCGAGAAGCTGCGGGCCAAGAAGCTGGATCTCATCGTGGCCAACGACATCACGGCGCCGGACGCGGGCTTTGGCTCGGACACTAACCGCATAATGCTGATCGATGCTGCGCAGCACACCGAGTCGCTTCCACTGGCAGCCAAGTCGGAGCTGGCGGATATCATCATCGGACGCCTCGCCCGACTGCTGGAGTAGTCATGCGCATCCTGGTCATCTCGGACATTCACGCCAACGACACCGCCCTGCAGGCCGTGCTGAGGGACGCGGGGACGGTCGACGAAACGTGGTGTCTCGGCGACCTGGTGGGCTATGGCCCCGACCCGAATCAAGTTGTGGAACGGCTGCGAGGACTCCGCAAACTCAGATGCATTTCGGGCAACCATGACGCCGCCATCCTGCGGCGCATGGAGCTGGAGGCCTTCAACGGCGACGCCCGCACGTCGCTTAACTGGACCGAGACGGTGCTGACGCCGGACAACCTGACCTTCCTGCGCAACCTGGTCCCGATGCTGGAACTGAACGGATCCGTGACGCTGGCGCACGGCAGCCCGCGCGATCCCACCTGGGAGTACATCCTAAACACGCTTTCCGCGCGCCTGAACTTCTCGCATTTCGAGACACCGCTGTGCTTTGTGGGGCATTCGCACATCCAAAGCCTCTTCGAATTGGATGAAGTGCGGGACGTCGTCAGCGCAGGGCCGAATCGGATTGGGGAGCCCATCCAGCTGACACGGCGCGCCATTCTCAATCCAGGTTCAGTCGGCCAGCCACGCGATCGTGATCCACGCTCCGCCTACGCCATTTACGATACACAGCGGAATACCTGGGAGGCCCGGCGCAAGCAGTACGACATCGCTTCGGTGCAGCAGCGCATACGAAGCGCGGGGCTCCCGCCGCGGCACGCCTTGAGGTTGGCCGAGGGCTGGTAGGGCCAGTCTGCAGGTCAGGGGGATTGCAGGGAACTTTTACCAGTGTGCTTCGTCTGAGATGTAGATATCCTTTGCATGTGTCACGGAGGAGGAAGAAAATGAAGCGCACGCTATTTGTTGTCATGCTTGTTGCACTGGCGGGCCTTGCTGCCTGCGCAAGTGCCGCCAAGGCACCGTCCACGATGGAAATGCCTTTCGCCCAGTCGCCTGCGGGATTGCCGCGGGCAGCGGGTGCTGCGCCCGCACCGGAGGCGTTTGCGCCTCAGAGCGACCTCGCACAGCCTTCCACCTCGAATCCGGCCGCCTCGGCAGACCGGCTGGTCATAAAGAATGCGGACCTATCCATCGTGGTCAAGGACGTGGATGCCCGGGTCCAAGCCATTCAGGACATGGCGAGCGCCATGGGCGGATTCGTGGTCTCGGCCAACACCTACCAGACAACGGCAAGGGACGGCACGCAGGCGCCGCAGGCCCAGATCGTGATCCGCATCCCGCAGGAGAAACTGGACGACGCTTTGGCCCAGATCAAGCGTGACACGGTCGATGTCCAGAACGAGAGCCAGTCGGGACAGGATGTCACGGATCAATACGTGGACCTGCAGTCCCGGCTCAAGGCCAAACAGGCCGCGGAGACGAAGCTGCTCGCGATCATGGACAATGCCACCAAGACCGAAGACGTGCTGGCCGTGTATACGCAGCTGCAGCAAATCGAGAGCGACATCGAGGTGCTCAAAGGGCAGATCAAATACACCGAGCAGTCCGCGGCCCTCTCGGCCATCACTGTCAACATCATCGCCGAAGAAACCGTCAAACCCCTCGAAGTCGGGGGCTGGAAGCCCCAGGGCGTGGCACGCGACGCCATCCAGAGCCTGATCTTCTACTTGCAGGATTTCGTGGACTTCATGATCCGTTTCGTGCTGCTGGGCCTGCCTGTACTGATAACGATCTTCGTGCCTCTGTTCCTGCTCTTCCTGCTGCTGCGGTGGATCGTCCGCAGGATGCGGAAGCCGAGAGCGGCCGAGCCGGACGAGCCGCCTGCGGCTGCGAAGAAGAAGTGAGCGCAGAAGAGACGTCCGATGAGGACGTCTCTTCTTGTCGGCTATAATGCCGCGCATGGAGACACTGGCGCGCCACGCGCAGCAATTGTTCCATGTGCCTCTGTCCGCTCAGCAGATTCAGGCGCTGACGCTCTACGAAGACGAACTCCTGGATTGGAATCGGAAGTTCAATCTGACCGCCCTGCGCGACCCAGCCTCGGTCCGCACGAAGCACTTCCTGGATTCGTTCTCCTGCGTGCTGGCATGGCAGGGTCAACCGCCGCATCGCCTGGTGGACGTCGGGACCGGCGCGGGATTCCCCGGCTTGCCGTTGAAGATCCTGTATCCGGCCATGCGAGTGACCCTGGTCGAATTGGTTGGCAAGAAAGCCATGTTCTGCGAGCACATTGTGCGACTGCTCAAGCTAGACCACGTGGAGGTGATCAAGGCCCGCGCCGAGGACGTCGGGTGCATGCCCGAGCACCGCGAACGCTACCAATGGGCGGTGGCAAGGGCGGTGGCCGACATGCGCGTGCTCGCGGAGTACCTGCTGCCGCTCGTCCGGGTCGGCGGAACAGTGCTGGCTCTGAAGGGCGAAAGCGGGCCGCTGGAGGCCCACTCCGCGGAGAGAGCCATGGGCTTGCTGGGCGGGCATCTCAAGCAGGTGATCCCGGTCAGCCTGCCCGGCATTGCGGAAGAACGTTATCTCGTGCTGGTCGAGAAGGCGGCGGCGACGCCTCCGAAGTATCCGCGCAAGGCCGGCATGCCGATGAAACACCCTCTCTGAGAGGGCCGGTCTGCCGGGTTGGGGCCGCAAGGGCGCCTGGCTGCCCCCATGATTGTCCAGTCAAGAAAAGCAGGGCGGTCCAGAAGCGGCGATTGTCAAGCGGATCTGTCCGGTTCGGCGGGCGGGATAATAACCGTTGCATGACAGTAGGTCGGGGTGCCCGTTTGGGGGATTTCGCGGTGATACACTGTCTGTGCGATGGCAGTCTCATTGCTGGTGGTTACACCCAGCTCAAGCTTCGGGGAAACGATTCGCGCGGCGCTCGAACAAACCGAGAGCTACCGCGTATTTGTAGTCAGTAACAAGGTCCCGGCCATTGTCCGTGCCGAGGAAGAGTCCTGCCAGATGGCTTTTCTGGACCTCGACCTGGGCCAACAATGGGTCGAGGATATCGGCAAAGCGCTGCGGACCGTGATGCCGAACATGAAGCTGTTCATCCTTGCCGGCGATGATACGCCCCCGGCGTTTGACTCCATCCGACCCTGGACGCTGATTCGGAAGCCGTTCCAACTGCCGGAAGTATTGAGCACGCTCGCCCGCCCCAGCGATCCACCTCCTCCAACAAAGCCCGCCACATCCCCGCTCGGACCATTGCCGTGGTTGAGCGACGCCGATGCCGCGGCGCGGCATTTGACGCGTCTCACCCTGGAGAGCTCCTCGCAGGCTGCCCTGATCGCGCGCAACAACAAGGTCTGGGCGTACGCCGGCGAACTTTCCCGGCAAGCCGCCGAGGAGGTTGCTGCCGTCATGATCCGAAATTGGGACAGCGAAACGGACGGGGACTTGCTGCGCTTCACGCGTCTCGACGCCACCCGCGCCGAGCACATCCTGTACGCCACGCGTATCGGAAGAGGAGTCCTCCTGGGGCTCGTTTTCGATGCGGAGACTCCATTCGGCACCATTAGAGCGCAGGCCGGGAAGCTCGCCAGCCTGATCGAGAGAGAGAGTGAAGACGAGGAGCAAGTTGTCGTGTCCACTGCACCCTTGAGATGGAGCACCGTGCTGCCGCACGCTCCCGCGAAGACAGAAGCCCCGGCGGAGGCCGAGGAAGAAATCCCCGTCCCGCCGATCGCTGAAATCCTGAAAGACATCCCCCGACCGGATCCCGAGCCAGCCGCACCTGCCGCGCAACGCGTCGAGCGGTCCGAGATGGCCCCGACCCCGGTCGAGCCCAGCGAACCCGAGCCGCCGCCAGCGCCCGCTGAAGCAAGCGAGCCGGAGCCGCCTGAGGCGGCGCCAGCCCCTGTCGAAGCAAGCGTGTCAGACTCGAGCCATCAGAGCCCGAAGTTACCCCGATGGAGGCCGGCACGCCGGAGCCGCGTGAGGCGGCGCCTGCCCCTGTCATGGCGAGCATGCCCGAGGAGCCGGAGGCACCTCCGGTGCCCGTAGAACCCAGCATGCCGGAGAGCGCCGAACTCGAACGGACGCGTGTCTCCAAAGCCGCCGTCGCGGACCGCCCGCCGGCACGGCCGCCTGCCGACGAGCCCGCGCTGCCGGACATGGGGATCGCCGTCGACGCGACGCTTCCACACAGCCTGGTCGGTTTTGCCGGCCCGGGAGCCGACGCTCGCCGAATCACGCTCGAACCCGTGCACGCGGGCGTGTATCATCTTACATACGCCTGTTTGTTGCTGCCACGCTTCCCCACCGATTTCCTCACGGGAGATGTGGCGGACAAGGTCTCCTCCTGGATGCCCATCATCCACGTTGCCTTCGGATGGCGGCTGGAATTTCTCGCCGTTCGCCCAGAGTATCTGCAGTGGGTCGCGAACGTTCCACCCGCGACCTCGCCTGGATACGTCATGCGCATCATGCGCCAGCAGACGTCACAGAAACTCTTCGCCGCGTTTCCATCCCTAAAGAAGGACAATCCCTCTGGCGATTTCTGGGCGCCTGGTTACTTGATCATGGGCGGGACGCAGCCGCATCCGTCACAACTGGTTAAGGATTACATCAAGCAGGTTCGCCGCAGGCAGGGAAGCGATCAACCCAGGCGAAGCTGATTGCACGCGTCGCGTGCGAATTGAAAGTACCCATAGGCGCCGCGAGAAGCGGCGCTTCTCTATCTCCGAAACTCAGGGCGACCGCCAGCGTATATACTTGTAAGTCAAGGCGTTGTGTGCTCCATTAGTCGAATTGTCAAGGAGAATCCGATGACCAACGAATCACCCGCCCCACAGCCCGCGAAGCCGATCATCAAGAATATTTATCGACAGGGCGGCGACGCCGTCTATGGTCTCGGCCTGATCGGCGCGCTGGTTTATTACATCCAGCATGCAACGACGCTGGCCATGGGAGCGCTCGGCGTGTTGAAGGCAATCGTGTGGCCCGCGCTTGTGATCTACCGAGTTCTCGAAACTCTGAAGTTCTGATCTCTCCGCTGCTCCTCCGGGACCTTTGGGAGCGGGTTTGATCGTTCCCCGCACGATTGTTTGGCTCTTCCAGCAGGGCCAACGAAAAGTCCCAGCCACCAGCCAGCAAGTATTTCCACGGCACGAAGTGCCCTAGTCAGTGGTTGGTTGGTCAGTCTTTAGTGGATGGGTACTTGGTGGCTTAGTACTTGGTATATCTGACGGGCGGCCATCGACGGATAAACCATCCGTGGTGCAACCATCGCCGGAAAACCGCCTTATGGGACGACCCCTGGTTCTTCACAGAGTGGCTGAAAAAACCGCGTCGTCGCGCGATTATTTCGCGTCGCCACGCGGGATTCTCGCGTCAGGGCGCGCGAATTTCGCGCGGCGGGCGGGCATTGGGCTCGGGATAGGGACCTCATAGACGGTGGTCTCCCAGTCAAAGGCCCCGTTGGAGCGTTTGAAGCGCACGCGGCGCAGGTAGCCGGCAGCCTCCAGTTCGCGGCAGGATGCGCTGGATCTTGTGGACGCCTGCCGGGCCGCGGGCCACCAGATCGTACAGTCGCACCTTCCAGTCGTCGGGCTTGGAAAGCAGGTATCCCATCAAGCCGCGCGCCTCCCAGGAAAGGCGCTCGTCGCAGAATACTGCATTGTCTACGACAAAGTAGTGGGCAACCTTGGGGCCACGGATGATTGTGAGTTTTTTGTTGGGAGTTCTCAGCCTCTCGACCGGGCATGGTAGAATAATAGCACGTTTGTTCTAAGCGTCAAGGGGGATGGCAGGCGGCAGCGAGGCAACCTCCCGCGTTGTATACTTGCTGCACTCCCCCTCCAAGAAGGGACCCAAGCGGATATGTGGCAATACCTGCAATCAAGCCTTCAAAGCATAATGCAGACGGCGCGCGAGACGTACGGCGTCGATCCGGTTATCTTTCTCGTCATCTACCTGGCGTGTGCGCCCATATGGTACTTCTCGTTGTTCCGCACGCTGCGCGCGCTCACCACCCAGCGCATGAACGAGGTGACGCTGTGGAGCGCGGTCTTTCTGGGCTCGACGGTGGCGCCTTTCCTATATGTCCTGGTGTTCGGCCACAACATTCCCTGGTGGGTGTACGTGCTCATTGCGGTGCTGGTTGGACAAGGCGTGCTAACCCTCGTGCAGAAGCTGCGCAAGCAGTCAGATAACGGCCCCTTGGGCTGACGCCCGAAATCCAAATTCCTCATGCCTCCTGTCCTGTACCTGATTGACGGTCACGCACTGGCCTACCGCATGTACTTCGCCCTGACAGCCGGCGGCTCTTCGACGCGCTGGCAGAACTCCAAGGGCGAGCCGACGGCCGGCATTTACGGATTCGCACGCGAACTGCTCCGCATCCTGGAACAGGAACGGCCCGAGTACCTGGCCGTCGCGTTCGATACCGGCAAGACGTTCCGCCACGAGATCTTCCCCGAGTACAAGGCCACACGCGCCAAGATGCCGGACGACTTGCGGCCGCAGATCGAGCGCATTCGCGAGATGGTGGATGCTTTCAACATCCCGCGGCTTGAGATGGAAGGCTATGAGGCCGATGACGTGCTGGGATCGATCGCGCACATTGCCGCCGAGCAAGGGATGGGCGTGAAGATCATCACCGGCGATCGTGACTTGCTGCAGCTGGTCAATGCACGCACGGCGGTCTACCTGGCGGGCGACGACGCCACCTTCATCACGGAGCAAGACGTGGAGCGCAAGCTCGGCGTCCGTCCCGATCAGGTGGTGGACTACAAAGCCATCGTCGGGGACAAGTCAGACAACATTCCGGGTGTGCCGGGCGTGGGCGAGAAAACCGCGGTTGCCCTGCTCAAAAAGTACGAGACGCTTGACGGAATCTATGGGCACCTGGATGAGGTAGAAAAGCGTTGGAAGACCAAGCTCGAGGCCGGCAAGGATTCTGCCTACAAGAGCTACGACCTGGCGCGCATCCGGACCGACCTGCAACTCAAGTTGGATCTGGAACAGGCTCGCTCCCACGTCTTCGATGCCGCCCGCATCGAGGCCTTCTTCGAGCAGATGGAGTTCCGCACGCTTATCCGTACCCTCGACAAATTGACCGGCAGCGAAGAACCCACGCCCTCCGGGAGAAGATCCAACTCTGCGCAGATGTCGATGTTCGTCAATCAGCCGGTGGCCATTGCCGTCACGCAGCCGGAGTCGACGCTCGACGTCACGATCGTGGACACAGCTGAGAAGCTCGAAGCGCTCCGAAACGGGCTGGCAGCCGCGCAGGTGATCTCCTTCGACACCGAGACGACCTCCACGGATGAGATGCAAGCCGATATCGTCGGCATTTCGCTGGCGATTAAAGCAGGCGAGGGCTATTACATTCCGCTGGGCCATCTGGCCGGACAAAACCTGCCGCTGGAGCAGGTCATCAGACGCGCTGCGGGGACCGATGACCGATCCGAAGATCCCCAAAATCGCGCACAACGCCAAGTACGACTACATCATCCTGGCACGCCACGGACTGAACGTGACGCCGCTCGGCCTGGATACCATGATCGCCGAGTTCGTGGTGAACCCCAGTTCGCGTCACCTGGGACTCAAGACGCTGGCCTTCGAGCGCTTGGGCGAAGAGATGACCCACATCGAGCAGCTCATCGGCACCGGGAAACACCAGATCAGCATGGCGGAGGTCGCGATCGAGGCGGCCTCCGTCTACGCGGCAGCAGACGCCGAGACCACCCTCCGGCTCATGCCCCTGATGCAGGAAGAACTTGAGCGCGTGCACGGTACCAAGCTCATGGACACGGTGGAGACACCGTTGATCCCGGTCCTGGCAGAAATGGAAATGACCGGCGTGTTGCTGGACCTGCCGCTCTTCAAGAGCTTGTCTGAGGAGCTGACGCGTCGCCTGGGGCAGATCGAGAAAGATGTCTTCGAGGCGACCGGCAAGGCGTTCAACTTGAACTCGACGCAGCAGCTCTCCGAAGTGCTGTTCGAGCGCCTGCGCCTGGACCCGCCCGACCGCGGTCGCAAGACGGCCAGCGGCCACTTCTCAACTTCCAGTGACGTGCTGGAAGCGCTGCGCGGCAAGCATCCGGTCGTCGACTGGGTCATCATGCATCGAGAGCTGGCCAAGTTGAAATCAACGTACCTCGACGCGCTGCCCGCGGCTGTCGATCCGCACACAGGACGCGTGCATACGTCCTACAGCCAGACCGGCGCCGTCACCGGGCGCCTGTCCTCCTCGAATCCGAACCTGCAGAACATCCCCATCCGCACCGAAGAGGGACGGCGCGTCCGCAACGGATTCATTGCCGCGCCGGATCACGTGCTGCTGTCTGCGGACTATTCGCAGATCGAGCTGCGCATCGTCGCACACATGGCGCAGGACGAGGCCATGCTGGCGGCATTCCGCGCCGGGCAGGACATCCATGCCACCACCGCGGCCGCGGTCTACAATGTCCCGCTGTCCGAGGTAAGCAAGGAAATGCGCCGGCACGCCAAGGCGATCAATTTCGGGCTGATCTACGGCATGTCGCCTTACGGACTGATGCAATCGACCGGTCTAACCCTGGCCGAGGCGGAAAACTTCGTCCAGGCCTATTTCACGCAGTTCCCGGGCGTCAAGAAGTACTTGGATGGAATCCGCAAGTCGGCGGCCGTGGACGGGTACGTGGAGACTTTGCTGGGGCGGCGGCGCTATTTCCCCGTGTTGCAGGGGAAGGCCAACGTTCAAGTGCGCAACCGTGAGGAGCGCGAGGCCATCAATGCGCCCATCCAGGGAACGGCCGCCGACATCATGAAGCTCGCCATGCTGCGCATCCCCTCCGCGATTCAGGAGGCGAGGCTGCACGCCCGGATGCTGCTGCAAGTGCACGATGAATTGGTCCTTGAAGTTCCGGAAACCGAGCTGCCGAAGACATCGGAGCTTGTGCAACAGGTAATGGGCTCTGCCTACAAACTGGACATCCCGCTCTCCACGGAGGCACGCTGGGGCAAGAATTGGGGCGAAATGCAGGTGCTGGCGTCGCCCGCGTCGGGATGACGCAGTCCATTGGTCGTTGCGAGGAGGGTGCTGATCCCGACGAGCGCGCAGCATCCTGCCGCAGGCCCTGGAAGGGAAAGGAAGCAATCCCCGGCAGACCCATGAGGGGGATTGCTTCGCAGAAAAGCGCTGCTCGCAACGACGGCAATGGGCATGGCTTCGCACGGACAGCGGTAGGGAAACGCGATGATCCGGGAATGCTGCGTTTACATCATGACGAACCGATACAACTCGGTGCTGTATACCGGCGTCACCAGCGATTTGCGCAAGCGCGTCTGGGAACATAAAGCGGGGCTCGGCAGCGGTTTTGCGGGCAAGTATCGCGCGACGAAGCTGGTGTACTACGAGGCCACGGAGTCGATCAAGGCAGCGATCGCTCGTGAAAAGCAGATCAAAGGCGGATCCCGTCAGAAGAAGCTGGACCTGGTTAATGCCATGAATCCCGAATGGCTTGACCTGGCACAGTCCCTCTAGGACTGCCGCCACCGCGCCGATTATCACGGCCCTCTGCACGTCGTTGCGAGGAGGGTGCTGTGCCCGACGAAGCAATCCCCGGCAGACCGAGGAGGGAGATGGCTTCGCAGAAGAGCAGTGTTCGCATCGACGGCAATGGGGGCGGACGCGCACCGAGTTACGTCGTTGCGAGGAGGGTGCTGTGCCCGACGAAGCAATCCCCACCACGGACGGGAGGAGATTGCTTCGCGCAAGTACTCCGCTCGCAACGGCGACAAGGGCGATGGCTTTGCAGAACAGCAGTGCTCGCAACGACGGCAATGAGGATGGCTTCGCACAAGAGCGCTGCTCGCAACGACGGCAAGGAAATGGACGCCCGCAGATTTAGGTCGTTGCGAGGAGGGTGCTCGTCCCGACGAAGCAATCCCCACCACGGATGGGAGGAGATTGCTTCGCGCAAGTACTCCGCTCGCAACGGCGACAAGGGCGATGGCTTTGCAGTAGAGCGGCGCTCGCAACGACGGCAATGAGGATGGCTTCGCATAAGAACGCTGCTCGCACCGACGGCAAGCGCAGGGTGCGGCGCGGATGGCGCAAGAGCAGGCCGTCTCATGTTATGATTTGATGGCAAGTCCCCGACAACTATCCCTTACTTGAACACATGCCGCCCAACAACGAGGCCTATCAGAAAGCACTGAACGACGGCCATTCCGCCGCTTGGGACCAGGACTGGCGCACGGCCGCGGTGTGCTATCGCCGCGCGCTTGAGGAGTCCCCGGACCAGCCCAACGCGCTGAACAGCCTGGGACTCGCACTCTACCAGCTTGGAGAATTTCAAGAGGCGCTGCGAACCTACAAACGCGTCGCCCGGCTGGCTCCCGATAACCCCGCCGCCCTTGAAAAGGTCGCCGAGATCTCCGAGCGAATCGGTGACATCAACGTCGCGGTGGAGGCCTCCATGTTGGCCGGCGAGACCTTCCTCAAGCAACGGGATTTGGACAAGGCGATTGAGAACTGGACGCGTGTCACGGCCTTGCGTGGCGATCATCCGCTGGCCCACAGCCGTCTCGCCATGGCCCACGAGCACCTCGGTCACAAGCCGCAGGCTGTCGCGGAGTACCTGGCCGTGGCCAGCCTGCTGCAGCGCGCCGGCGATGCAGCCAAGGCGCAGTCAGTCGTATCCAAGGCCCTTGAGGTGATGCCGGACAGCGCCGAGGCGCGCGGGGCCGCCTCGCTTCTCAAGACGGGCCAGCTTCTTCCGCCGCCCACGCGGACCAAGGGCGGTACGGGCCCCTTGCGCATGGCCAAGATCAAGGAACTCCAGGAACCCACGACGACGACCGCGGTACCGCTCGACCCGGTGGCGGAGGCCTCGCAGAAAGCCGTCACGAAGCTCGCAGAGATTCTCTTCGACTACACGGACTCAACGCAGGCGGGTGAGGAGCGTCGCGGCCTGGCCGCGATTGTCAAGGGGACGGGTCGACTCTCCATGCAACACGCTGAACAATCCAACGTCGTGCTGCACCTGGGTCAGGCAATCAACTCGCAGACCAAGGGTGACGACGCCACGGCGGCGGACGAACTGGAGCGCACCCTCGAGGCCGGCTTCGAACACCCTGCCGTTCATTTTGACCTCGGCTATCTTCGATCCAAGGGCGACCGGCAGGAGACGGCCTTGCGCCATCTGGCGCAGGCCGTGCAGCACCGCGACTACGGACTGGGGGCGCGGCTGCTGCAGGGCGAGATCCTGCTCAAGAGAGAAGCCTTCAAGGAGGCCTCGGTGGAGTACCTGCAGGCGCTGGGGCTTGCCGATACCATGACTGTGGACCAAGATCAGGCCGATGACATACGGGAGATGTATGAGCCGTTGATCGAAGCGCAGCAGGGCCAGAAGGACGCCGAGGCCTGCCGCCGGCTCTGCGAGAACGTGCGCGGCCTGCTCATGCGCGCAGACTGGCGCGACCAGGTTCGGCAGGCCCGCATGCAGCTGCGCCAAGAGGACGACAAGCCTGCGCCTCTGGCGGAGGCCATGCTGGAGGCTCAGAGCACCGGAGTGATCGAGGGGATGAACCGGGTACAGGAATTAGTGCGCCAAGGGAAGCCGCGTTCCGCCATGGACCAGGCCTACGAGGCCCTGAGGAACGCACCTGCTTACCTGCCCCTCCACCGCCTCATGGCCGATTTGCTGATCCAGGAGGATCGGCAGCCCGAGGCGATCGCCAAGCTCACGGTCGTGGCGCGTGCCTATACCGTGCGGGGCGAATTGGGCAACGCCATCAAGATTCTGCGCCAAATCCTGCAGCTAGCGCCCACGGACATGTCGGCCCGCTCGACTCTGATCGATCTGCTCATGAGGCGGGGTCAGATCGATGAGGCCGCAGATGCCTACATGGAGTTGGCGGATCTGTATTATCGGATGGCCGAGCTTGACATGGCCCGCAAGACGTACACCACTGCTTTGCGGGCGATCCAACCGTCAGATGCCGGGCGCTCCTGGAGCGTCCGCATCCTGCAGCACATGGCGGACATCGACATGCAGCGGCTGGACTGGCGACAGGCGGTGCGGGTTTTCGAGCAAATCCGCACCCTGCGTCCTGACGATCAGAACGCGCGCAAGCAACTCGTGGAACTGCACACCCGCCTGGGGCAGACGGATCAGATCACGGTCGAGCTGGACAATTACCTGACCCACCTGGCAGGCGCCGGCAAATCCGAGGAGGCCCTGCCCTTCCTCAAGGACCTTGCCCAGGAACTCGGGAACGCGCCCCTCTTCCGCAGGGTCCTGGCAGCTCAGCTGCAGCGCCTGGGACGGACACCGGAAGCGATCGCAGAGCTGGATGAGCTGGGCGAGGCTCTGCTGCAGCAGGGTAACCGGCAGGACGCCGCGGACGTGATTACCCAGATTATTGCAATGGAACCGCCCAACGTGGCGGATTACCGCAAGTTGCTGGCCCAAATCACGGTGCAGGCACGCTAGGCGCAGCCGTCATGTCCCTGCAACGTAGGGCCGTCGCGGCTCGCCGGAATTGCGTTATAATGCGTATAGGATTTCTGACAGGCGGGTGGGCCGGCTGGCGACAGTGTAGCCGGCTGGTTTTGGCATCGAGCCACGCCGACGTTTGACCCTTGTCGGTGACCGTCGACAAGGAATCCTCCTTGGAGCGCTTGCGTGGCGGGCCGCTGCCATGCCGGCGCCGGAAAGGTTCACCAAGATCGGCTGGGACATTCGCACCAGGGGCGTGCATCTTAAAGACCCTTTTTCGGTCTAACCCAGCCATGAGGCCGTAGAGTAAGTCGGATTGCGCCCAAGAAGAGACTCGAGAAGTGGCTTTTTCAAACCACAAGTCCTCTGCGCAGGATGTCATGGGGGCCAACCCAGATGCCCGGAAAGACGACCGGAACGGGCGCGGAACAAGGCAGCCCAAGGATGGTGACCGCCTGCCCAACGCCAGCGTACACCTCGAACCGGTCCTGCCGCACGAATACGATCTCTCCTACGCCTGCCTTTTGATCCCGCGCTCCAGCGATCACTTTCTGAACGGCAAGGTCGCGGGCTTCCTCGAGAGCACGATCCGGCAAATTTCCAAGGTCTTCGGCTGGCGCCTGGACTTCATCAATGTGCAGCCGGAGTATCTCCAATGGGTCGTGAGCGCGTCCCCGGCCACCCCACCCACCCGCTGCATCCACATGATTCGCCAGGAGACCTCCAAAGGCATCCTGGGAAAATTCCGTGAATTCCGTATCAAGGACAAGAAAGCGAAGAGCCCCCAGGATTTCTGGGCGCCCGGGTACCTCGTGCTCGTCGGATCTTCGCCTCATCCTCCTGAAGTCATCCGAGAATTCATCCGGCTGACCCGCCTGCAACAACAGCTGCCCCCGCGGTCAGGCTAGCATGTGCGGCCACCTGTTCTCAAGGCGGAGACAACCTAGCTTGCTCCCCGTGCGGCATTTCCCCGCCTCTCTCAGTCTGCGAATAGAGTCTGCCGCTTGCGAACGCGCAGGGCTCGGCCGCGGCACAGCGAGGCGCGCCTAGATGGCAGACGTCACGCTGGGCCGCATCGGGGAACTGCTTCGCAGCGTTCTGGAAGTTCTCTGGAACAAGCCCGAAGGCATGGCCGCCAAGGAACTCATGGCGGCCCTGCCCGACGTAGCGAAGCTCACCGAATACGAAAAAGGCTACGCCGTTCCCGGCGGCATTCCGCGCTACGAAAAGATCGTCCGGATGTCGACCATCCCGTTGGTGCACGCCGGATGGCTCGTGAAGAACAACAAGGGCCGCTGGTACATCACAGCGGAGGGCCGCGAGGCCTGTCGTAAGTTCCCCAACGCCCAAGAGTTGTACAAGGAAGCCCTGCGGCTGTTCGAGCAGGTAAAAGAGGGCGCGCCCGCTGCCGCCCTGGTGGTCGAAGAGGCGGAGGAAAAAGCCTGGGAGCAGGTTCAGAACTATTTGCTCGAAACGCGGCGACTCGAATTCCGAACGCTGATTGCCGAGCTGCTGCAGGCCATGGGTTACCACGTCGCCTGGATCGCTCCGCCGGAGAAGGACCACGGCCAGATTGACATGGTGGCATACACCGACCCGCTGGGGGCCAGCGGACCGCGCATCCTGGTTCAGATCAAGCACAAGGGACAGCCGACCACGATGGAAGGCATGAAGTCCTTCCTTTCGGTGCTCCACCAGAGAGACTACGGGCTATTGGTGTCGTCCGGCGGCTTCACCTGTGAGGTCACCGAGGAAATCGGCACCGACACCTTCCAGAAGACCACGCTGCTTGATCTTGAGAATTTCTTTGATCTGTGGGTCAAGTACTACGACAAGCTGAGTGACGAGGCCAAGAGCCGCTTCCCGCTGAAGAAGATCTACTTCCTGTGCTGGCTGGAATGAGTCAAGGACTCATTCCCACCGCATTGACAAAGCCCGTTGGATCTTCGAAAACGAATGCGATGCCTGAAACCGGGGCCCAGCACGGTAAGTCCTTTGCGGAAAATATAGATATTCTCTTCAACGAACTTGTGCTGGCAGCACAATGGGGGCGACCGAGCGTGCTGCTGGCGGTCAATAAATCCAAATTCGGCCAGGAAAAGGCAGAGCAGGCACTTGAGACCCGGCTCAAAAAGCAGGGCATGGAGATTGCGCGCATCGCGGTCAACGAGCAGCGCTCCGATGTGCCGGCTCTGATCGGGCAAACGGGCGGAAAGCCCGTCTTTTTCATCTCCAACCTGGATTGGGGCGGCGGCGAAGGGGGCAAGCGGGCCTATCACGCGCTCAACATGCAGCGCGAACTCTTTGTGGAGAACCGCGTCAAGGCGGTGCTCTGGCTCACCACCGCCGAAGCAGCAAACATGGCCCGCCACGCGCCGGACTTCTGGGCATTCCGCCACCGTGTGGTGGAATTCGTCAGCCAGCGCAATCCGGCCAATATGAAGCTGCCCTCCGGTGTCCTGCTTTGGGACACACAGACAGCCGTGGAAATCTTCGACAGTCCGGAGGCCGGCATTCGAGCGCGGCAGGAACTACTGGAGCGGTTGCCAAAGGCGGCGGAGTCGCTGTCCGCGCGTGCGGAGCTCCACTACAGCATCGGGTACTTGTATTGGGTGGCCGGGGACCTCGAGCGTGCGGCCCAGGCGCTGCATTCGGGCTTGGGCCTGACCGCGGACCACGGCCTCCCGGAGCTGGATGCGCGACTGCTTAACGGGCTGGGCATCGTGCGGTATGATGCGGCCAGATACTCCGAAGCGCTCGAGGAATTCGAGGCGGGCCTGCGACTTGCTCCGACGAGCACATCGCTGCTGGTCAATCTGAGCGCGGCATGCTGCATGCTGGGACGCAAACAGGAAGCCACCGCGGCGGGGAAGAAAGCGATTGGGAAGGGTTCGACGAACCCGGAGAGCCTGGAACGCGTGGCATACATCCATGCGGCCATGGGCAAACCCGACGAGGCCATCCTGTACTTGACGAAGGCGGTCGAAGCGGCGCCGCGGGTCAGCCGTTATCACGTGGCACTGGCCGTGCTGTACAGCGTGGTGGATCGCAGGGACGAGGCGCGCCAACAGCTGGAAATAGCAGCCGGCCTGGCGGGCTCGCCGACGGACCCATATCTCGACATCGTGCGCGAGGGAATCCTTGGAAACGCGGAGCGCGTCACGCAGCTTGTCCGCGCGGCGATTGGGTCGAAAGCGCTTACGGCTGACGCGGTCCGGCGCGATGCCAACCTGGGGCTGCTACTGGACGCAGGCCAGCTTGAGGGAACCTCGGCGTAGAACCTGATCATGTGCCAAATATGGCAGAGGCGCGCAATGTGTTGTATGATGCATGAGGCCACCCGATGATCAGTTTTCAGACACTCGCACTCCTGATCAACATCGCACTCGTCGTTGCCGTGGGGTTGGGAGCTCTAGGGCGGCGCAGTGCTCCCGGCGCCGTGGCCCTTGTGGCGCTGTGCGCCTCCATCGCTGTCTGGTCAGCCTGCTATTTGCTGTACGTCGACCCATCCTACGGCGGGTTCCGGGCCGTCGCGGCCGCTCTGATCTATCTATGCGCGCTGCTGGCGGCCTCGTTTGCCTTCTGGTTGGTGGTTGCACGCACCAATCGAGGTCGCTGGGTCAACCTCTGGAGCGCGGCGCTTCTCGCCATCATGCCCGTGCTTACGCAGGCCCTATACTGGTCGGGGCAGGGCCTCCGCGCGGGGGTCGAATCTCAGGCGGGCGCCTCGCCTGCCGTGCTGTTTGTGGGCGGCCCCTGGGAACGAATCGTCTCGCTCTACATATTCGCGCTGGCGACCACAGGAGCTGTGCTCCTGGCGGACGCGCTTGTGCAGCGCCGCCGCCGCGCCGTCAGCTGGCTTGGGTTTGCCGTATTCGGAGCCGTGCTGCCGCCGCTCATCCTTGTGGTCGAATTGGCCGGAGCGAATCCGTTTCCCAGCCTGGAGCTCCTTCCGTTCGCGTTTGGGCTGGCCGCGCTGACCTGGTTCTACGGGCTCTTCGATCTGCGCCCTGAGGAAATCGGAGCCACGGATCGGGCCGCGGCCGTCGAGCGCATGGAAGAGGGTTGGATCGTGCTGGATGCCAACAATGCCATCCTGGACATGAATGCAGCGGCCGAACGGCTGAGCGGTTTCAGCCGCCAGCAGGTCTACGGCCAACCGATCAGCGCGGTCCTCGGTGATCTCGACAAGCTCGGCATCAACTTCGAATCCAACCAGGAAGTCGAGATGAAGCGGAGCATTCCGCCGGAGGAGGGCTGGCGATACCTCAATATCCGCATTTCGCAGTTGACGGATCGAAGCCGCAATCCCTTTGGCTGGCTGACGCTGTGGCGCGACATGACCGAGCGCAAGCTCACCGAGGAGGCTCGGCAGCGGGCGCGTGACGAGATGTTCGTGCTGATCAACGCGATCTCCAGCGCCGCCAGCAACACGCTCAGCCTCGACGATTTTCTGCTCGAATCCATCTATCACATCATCTATCCATTTCGCAGCCAGGTGGTCGGTATTTTCCTGCTGGATGACAAGAACCAGACTCCGGATCAACCCAGGTTCCAGCTGATGTCGCATCTGGGCCTGCCTTCGGCCGCGATCGAAGAGTTGGCCTATGTGCCGGCCTCCTCCCCGCTCTTCAATTCGGTCATGAACCGGGGCGCGCCCCTGCAGGTGAAAGAGGCGGCAGACGACGACCGCGTTCCCGCCGTCATGCGCAGCCTTCCCGTGGAATGCCTTTTGATGCTGCCGCTGATCGCCCGCGTCGGCGACGACAACAAGTTCCTGGGCTGCATGTGCCTGGCGCGCAAGGAGAAGCCCGACTTCAACCAGGATGAGATCGTGCGTCTGACGACCATCTCGGAGCACATGGCCAGCCTGATTGACAGCGACCGCCGGCGCAAGCTGGCCATCGCCATGACCGAGCGCGAGCGACTGATGCGGGACTTGCACGATTCGGTCAGCCAAAAACTGTACGGTCTTGTGACCACAACCGAGGCCGCCCAGGCGGCCCTGGAGGCAGGCTCCAACGTGGATCCTGCGCAGGAGTTTGCCCGCATCGGCGAGAATGCCCGGCAGGCCGTGAAAGAGATGCGCCTGTTCCTGTATCAGATGCAGCAGATCGATATCGAGAAAGACGGCCTGGTCTCCGTCCTGCACCACCGTTTGTCGGCGGTGGAAGGCCGGGCGGATATCAAGGCGAGGCTGCTCACGGCCGAGGAGGCGATCTCGCTTTCGACCGATAAAGAGATGACCCTGTACTACATCGCCCAGGAGGCGCTCAACAATGTGCTGCGCCACGCGCGGGCGAAATCGGTGCTGGTGACCCTCAAGCAGGGTCGCAAGAATGTCATCCTTGAGATCCACGACGACGGCGTCGGATTCGATCTCAAGAAGGTCGACCGCGCCGGTCTCGGCCTGCAGAACATGCGCGAACGAACCGCGCAGATGAATGGCACGTTGAAGATCGTTACCAAGCCGGACGAGGGGACAAAGATCGTGGTTACCGTTCCAAAGGACCCGGCCGTCAAACCCACGAAACACCCGCGGGGCACATGAAGAAGATACGCATTCTCGTCGTGGATGACGAAAATGTAGTCCGCGACGGCATTGTGACGATGCTGCGGCTGCAGCCGGACATGCAGGTCGTGGGCGAGGGCCTGGATGGGCTGCAGGCGGTCACCCTGGCGGGCAAGACCAAGCCGGACGTGGTGCTGCTCGATTTGCAGATGCCCCGGCAGGATGGTCTCGAAACCATCCCAAAACTCAAAGAGTTGCTCCCCGATTGCCGGATCCTGGTGTTGACCGGCTATGCAGAGAATGACCGCGTGTACCAGGCAGTCAAATCCGGAGCCCTGGGCTTCCTGCTCAAGGACGCCACGCGTGCCCAGTTGATGCAGGCGATACGCGATGTGGCCGCCGGCAAGGCCTCCATACCGCCCTCGATCGCGGTACGCGTGATCCAGGATATCGATCATCCGTCGCACGCCCATTACACGGCCGACCCACTGGCCCCACGCGAATTAGAGTGCCTGCGGCTGATTGCGCGAGGCATGAGCAACTCGGAAATTGCCCAGGAGATGCATGTTCATCCGAGGACCGTCGCAAAGTACGTCAGCGCGGTTCTCGAGAAACTGCAGCTCGCCAGTCGAACCCAGGCTGCGCTCTACGCTGTGCGCGAAGGACTGACCGAACCCCGCGAAAGAAGATAGACGGCTCCAGGCCCAAAAAAGGCCAAGGACGCCTGCGCCAAAGTGGCGCGGGCGTCTTTTTTTGTTCACAGCGACAGCACGAGTCGCGCCGAAACGCGACCCGCCCATGGCGCGGATGCCTTCTCTTTGCCCGTCGACCGGCACCAGGCGGGCCGTCGCATGCGCGTTCTGGTGTGGTCACAAATGACCATCCAATCTGCCGCGTGTGCATGAAAGTTGCGCCAAAGAATCCTGCGAAAAGGCGCAATATGCGGTTCTCAACCAAGGGGCCCATCCCTATAATAGCGGCACGTTCAGAGACAGAGTGACGTAGCCGGGAGTACAAGTTGTTTCTAGGAAAGTTCGCTCGAACCTTAGACACCAAGAGCCGCTTCACAGTCCCCGCACCTTTCCAGGCGGAACTAACCGGCGGAGCCTACATGACACAGGGATTTGACCGCAACCTGCAGATTCTGACAGCCGAGGCCTTCAAGGAGATGTACAGGCATGCGGCTTCATTGAATATCGCCGACCCGCTGTCCAGGCAACTGCTACGACTGTTCCTGGCCACGGCCGTCAAGCTCCCCGGGGAGCGACCGACCACGATCTCGATCCCCGTGGAATTGAAAGAATTCGCCGGCCTGCAGGCAGACGTTGTCCTGGTCGGCCAGGGAGATTACTTCGAGGTCTGGGCCCCCGAACTTTGGAGCAGCCAGGAGACCCAGCTGAGGGACGCCGAGGCGAATTCGTCCCGCTTTGCCGCTCTACCGATCGCCACCCGTTAGGCATGTCAGACAACACGTACGCATCGATGAAAATGACGAACCCGTATCTCAAGCAGGGAAACAGACAGGATGTGGCCATGAAGAAAATACGCATTCTCGTTGTCGAAGACCAGCACGTGGTACGCGAAGGTCTCGTCGCCATCCTCTCCTATCAGACGGACATCGAGGTCGTCGGAGAGGCGCAAGATGGCATCCAGGCGGTGGAGATCGCCCGCAAGACCCGCCCCGACGTCATCCTGCTTGACATGGTGATGCCCCGCCAGGACGGCCTGATTACGATCCCCAAACTCAAACTGGCCGTCCCGGAAGCCCGGATCCTGGTCCTCTCGAGCTTCGCAGAGAGCGATCGCGTCTACCAGGCCATCAAGGCCGGCGCCCTTGGCTACATGCTCAAAGATACGACCCGCGTGCAGCTCTTGCAGGCCATTCGCGATGTGGCCACGGGACAGGCCCAATTGCAGCCCTCCATCGCCATGAAGGTCATCCATGAATTCGACCGGGCGGCCGAGGATGCCATGATGAACCAGACGCTGACGCGGCGTGAGCTCGAAGCCCTGCGCCTGATCGCCCGGGGCCTCAGCAACCAGGAAATCGCCAATCATCTGGTCGTCCACGAACGCACGATCGCCAAGTACGTCAGCAACATCCTGAACAAGCTGCACGTATCCAATCGAACCCAGGCTGCCCTGTATGCGATCAGGGAAGGCCTGGCAGCCGCCGCAGACTAGCCCATCAGGACCATACCGGCAGAGGACGACCTGAAAGACGTGCAGAGGCCCAATGAATGGTTTTGACTACATCGTCGCCAAAGATTACGACAGAGCCTGGCTCAACTTTGAGCTGGACCTGCCGCTCAAGCCCGGCAAGAACGGCGAGCCCAATCCCTTCTACGTGAACCGCCCCTCCAACCCGATCGCGGAGCTGACGGACGCGCTGATGGCTCCCTTCTACCGGCCTCCGAAGTTCTTCTTCTCGGGCCACAGGGGCTGCGGCAAGTCGACCGAGTTGCTGCACCTGCTGAGCAATCCGCGGATCACGAAAAAATACTGGCCGATCAATTTCAGCATTCGCGAAGAAGCCGACATCAACGACATCGACTTTCGCGATGTCCTGCTGGCGATCGGCGGTCGACTGTTCCGTGAGTACCGCAAGAAGGGCGGCGAGCTCCCCGAACAGCTGCTCAAAGAGCTGGACGGTTGGAAAGGCAAGATCGAGAAGCACATCACGACCGTGCTTGAGGGCCGGGACGACGGCAAGGAAATGAGCGCCGGAATTGACCTTTTCTTTGCCAATGCCGGCATGAAGATGAAACTGGAGCCGGCCACACGCGTCGAGCTGCGCCAGGTGGTGGATACCGACATCACCGGCTTGATCTCGATCATCAATCACATTGCGACCGCCATCTACAGCCGCGAGCGCCGCATTCCCCTGGTGCTGATCGACGACATGGATAAACCCGACCTGGACAAGGCGCGCGATATCTTCCAGGGGCATCGCGAGATCATGATGCAGCCCAACTGCGCCATCGTCTACACCGTGTCGAGCGCCCTCTTCTACAGCAAAGAATTCGACTCGATCCGGGATCAGGCGGTCTTCCTGCAGAATATCTACCTGCATCCGCCAATGCAGCCCGAAACCCATCACAAACAGGGATACGACACGCTCAGCAAGTTCGTTCACGTCCGAATGGCCTCGGCCATGACCGATCCGGCAGCCCTGGAGCTGGCGATTTCATACAGCGGCGGCGTGTTCCGCGAGATGGCCCGCATCATGCGCACGGCCATCGGGCGCGCCCGCAGGCGCAAAGCCGGCAAGTTGGATGTGTCCGATGTCGAGTGGGCGGCCGCGGAGATCCGCAACGAGTACCGACGGATCCTGGACAAGGATGACCTTAAGCTGCTGAAGAAGGTCGCGGACAACAACCGCATGGAATACAACGAGCGTCTGCGCCCATTGCTGCAACTCCTGGCGCTGCTGGAATATCGCGACGGCGAGAACTGGTGCGATGTGCACCCGGTGCTGAGGAAACTTCTCGATGACTAGCCCCACGCTGCAGATCCCCTCGACGAATTCCTCCTTCGATGAGCGCCTTGCCATCCTGGGAGAGGAACTCGAACTGGCTGTCAAATGGCAGCGGCCGTGCATCCTGCTGGCCGTGTACAGCTCCGAGTACGTACGTGCAGACGTGGAAAAGGCGCTCGACAATCGCCTGATCGACATGGGCCAGAAGCGTGTGCACCTAAGCGTGCGCAGCCGAAGCCCGCAGGATTTGGCGCCGTTCTTCAAGGAACTCAAGAACCCGCGCCACTCGGTCTTCGTGGTGGACGGCCTGCGCTGGGGCAACGGCGACGACGCCAGCGCCTATTCAGCCATGGGCCTGCAGCGGGAGTACTTCGTGGACCGGCGCATCCGGATCGTGTTCTGGCTGACGCAGGGCGAAATCGCGAAGCTCGCACACGCCGCGCCGGACTTCTGGGCGCACCGCCACCGCGTCATCGAGTTCGTTGAATCCCCGCAGGCCGAACAGGTGGTTCGACAGACGCTGGATTCGAACTGGCAGGGCGCGGCGGCAAAGGCAGCGGCATCCGAAGATGCGGACGCCGGGCTTTCCCTGCGGGAATCGCAGCTGACGAAACTGCCGTCCGGCGCAGAGAACGCCTCCGCACGCGGCAACCTGCTCCTGACGATGGGCGTCCTCAACTGGCGCAAGGGCGATTTCGAGAAGGCCGACGAGCAGCTGCGCGAAGCGCTGAGCATTGCAACCAAAGTCGGAGACAACCTGTTCGAGGCCGAGTGCTTCAATGCCATGGCCTTGATCAAGAGCAGCACCGGCGCGATTGACGAAGCCATTGATGCCTACAAGCAGGCGATCCAACTGTCGCCAAAGCACGTTTTCGTATGGAACAACCTGGGCAATCTATGCACCAGGGTTGAGCGCAACGATGAGGCGATGATCGCCTTCCGCAAAGCGCTGCAGGGAAATTCCCGGGACGCGATTGCATGGAACGGCCTGGCGAACGTGCATTTCAAGCTTGGATACTCGGACGACGCCATTGCTGCGTACCGCAAGGCCATCCAGTACACCCCGGCGTTTGCGCAACCCTGGTGCGGACTGGGCGATGTTTACAGCAGCCTCGGCCGCTCAGACGAAGCGGAGAAGTGCTACCGCAAGGCCATCGAACTTAACAAGCAGCTTGTGACGCCGTGGATCCGCCTGGGAGCTCTGTTCATGACCCAGGAGCAACACCGCGAGGCCGTCAAGGCTTATCAGCAGGCTGTGGGGATCGACGCACGCAACAGCGCGGTCTGGAACGACATGGGCATGGCGCAGCTCAAGGCCGAAATCGTGGCACGAGGCAGTTGCCGCATTTTCCAAAGCCATCGAGCTGGATCGCAGCAATGGATGGGCCTACGGCAACCTCGCCCTGGCCTACATGCAACAAGGCAAGAACAAGGAGACGGTGTCTCTGCTGCTTAGAGCCATCGAACTGCTCGAAAGCGACGCCGACAAGGCAGCTTGCTGGAATCGGTTGGCGAGCGCCTACCGATTGCTCAACGACTATGACAATGCGGTCGCCGCGTATCAGGTGGCTGACCAGCTCGCTTCCATGGACGAAGCGCCCAACGCCGAACAGTCTGAGGAAGCCGTTGAGCCGGTCCCAGCCGTCGTGACCGCGGAGCCTGTGCCTGCCAGCCTGAACGCCGAAGCCGGCTCCGAGAAACCGGAATCCGCTGACGAACCCAGTCCCGTGGTCGCGGCTGAGAACATGCAGGCCGTCACGGCCCCCAAGTCCACTGACACGACGCAGGAGAAACCGTCGGACGCGCCCGCCTGGATCTTCATCCCGATGAGCGAGACCGAAATACTGGAGCCCGAGCACGAGGACGGAGTCACCCCGACGAGCGACGAAACGGAAGGGGTCGCCGTGGAAAAGTCATTGACTTCCAAGTTAGCTGCACCAGAAGCGCCGGCCGCCGAAAATCCCGAAGCATCGACTTCTGCTGCTGCCGAAGCGCCAGCCATGGACGCCGCCGCCTGGACTCAGCAAGGTAATGGCTTCTTCAGTCAAGGGGCTTACGAGGAAGCAATCGCGGCCTACCACGCGGCGATCGAGCTGCAGCCCACCTACGGCATAGCCTACGGCAACCTGGCCCTGACTTACCTCTCCAAGGGGCAGTGCGCCGAAGCCATCCCGCTCTATGAGAAGAGCATCGAATTCTTGAAATCCAGCCGCGACAAGGCGCTTTCCTGGAACGGACTGGGCAACGCGTACCGAGGCGTTGGGGATTACGCCCGCGCTGTCGCCGCCTACCAGCACGCCGCGGAGCTGGATCCCGAAACCAGCGGCATCCGCGACTGGGCAGACGAAGTCCCATCCAACGAGCCGCCCCGGAAGGCGCAGACCTTGATCAAGCTGGGCACCGTGATGCTAAAGACCGGCTCTGCAGACGAAGCCATTGGCGCCTTCCAGAAGGCAATCGAGCTGGAGCCCCAGACCGGATCGGCATATACGAATCTGGCCCGCGCCCTCGCCTCGCAGGGCAGGTACCAGGAAGCAGTGGCTCTCTTCGAGCAAAGCCTGGATTTGCTGGACGACGTCAAGGAAAAAGCCCAGGCGTTGAATGCACTGGGGAACGCACATCGCAAGCTCAATGACTACGAGAGCGCCATCCGTTCGTACCATCAGGCGGTGGAACTGGCAGATGAGGGCAGCGACCTCGTCACCCGGGCGCGCTTCAGCCTCTTGAGCAACGTATCAGCCAACAAGTAAGAGAGACCCGTCGGATCCACGCGGAGGTCGATATGAGCAACTATGAATTCTGGGACGAGTTGGGCAAGATCTTCAGCGCCGTTGTGGCGTATCAGGAAAAGAACATCGAGTTCAACAAGCGGTTCATTGTTCCGTGGATCCGCCTTGGAAACGTGTTCGACAAGCAGGATCGCAACGACGCGGCCGCCAGCGCCTATCAGCAGGCGATCGATATCGATCCCGGCAACGCCCAGAATTGGTTCGAGCTGGGGAATATCCAATTCAAGATGCAGAACCACCAGGAGGCGATCCACGCCTTCAACAAGGCCATCGAATTGGATCCGGGCTTCGGCTGGTCCTACAACAACCTGGCCCTCACGCTGGTGGCCCAGGGGCAGCACGAGCAGGCCATCCCGCTTTACCGCAAGAGCATCGACCTGCTGCAGGAAAACAAGGACAAGGCGGTTGCCTGGAACCGGTTGGGCAACCTGCACCGCAAGCTGAATCAGTATGCCGAGGCGCTGGAGGCATTCCACCAGGCCGACGAGCTCGACAGGAACAATGCCGGCTTCCGTGACGACCTGGATGAAGTTTCCGAAGGGCCGACCGTCGTTCAATCCGCCCAGGACGGGAGCGGCGCCCCGGCGACAAAGCTGAACTTCAGCCCGATCGAATTGATCATTGCCCAGAGTCGCGCCGATGAAGCCGCCTCAAGTGCGGCAGCCAACCTGGATGCGGCGCCGGCGAAGGCGCCGGAAAACACGCCCGCTCCACAGCCCGCGCCTGAGCCCGTTGTCCAGGTCGAGACGCAGGTGACCAGCGACGCATCGACCGCGGCCAGCCCTGAGGACCAGGCAGCCCCGGCACCAGTCGAGACCCCCGTGGACGCCGAAGAGACAGTCACGGTTGTGGTGCCGGACACGGTGGAGACATTCACGGAGACCCTCCCGGCAGCAGATACTGCAACCGATACGTCGGAGCCGGTTGTGACGTCCGCTGAGCAAGGCCCGGACACCGGGGCGATCCCCATGGACAGCCCCGAGACGAGCGAGCCTGCCCCCGAGACGTCGGAGCCGGTTGTGACATCCGCCGAGCAAGACGCGGACACGGGGGCGATCCCCATGGACAGCCCCGAGACGAGCGAGCCTGCCCCCGAGACGTCGGATGTGGTCATGAGCGCCGACGCCGAGTCCGACGACGACCCCTTCGCGGTGGCACCGGCCTCGACAGCCGACACGCAGCCGATGCGGCCGATCAAATCAGCGCCCGCGGCCCCCGTTGCTGTGGCAGAGGACGAACCGCAGGACGCCAGTGACCAGAACGCCTATGACGAGTACCTCAAGGACAGCGACGAGCCAGTGCACCTGTACGCGCCGCAGACCAAAGAGGAAACCGAGGACGCACCCGCGCCGGAGCCGGTGGCAAAACTCGATCCGACCGGTGAGCTCCAGATCGAGATGGACACCAAGAACGCCCACGTCTGGAACGAGCTCGGCAACGTCTATTTCAACACGAGCGCCTTCGATGATGCCATTGTCGCCTACAGCAAGGCGATCGAGCTCGATCGCTGGTTCGCCTGGCCGTACAGCAATCTGGCGCTGGCCTACGTGCAGCGTGGGCGATTTGTCGAAGCCATCCTGCTCTACCAGCGCAGCATCGAGCTCTTCACCAGCGACAAGGACAAGGCGGTTTCGTGGAATCGGCTGGGCAACGTGTATCGACGCTTGAACGACTATGAGAACGCCATCGCTGCCTATCAGCGGGCCGATGCACTCGATCCCGACAACGCCACGCTGTCACTGCAGTCCCGCTTCAGCCTGTTGGGCACCTACGCCAAGGAACAGAAGCCCAGCTACGCCTCGTAGTGGAGGATGGTATGAGCGAGCACGAATTGTGGAATGAACTGGGTAACCTGTACTTCCTCTCCGGCGCGTATGCGCAGGCGGTGCATGCCTATCACCGGGCCATCAAGCTCGACGACAGCTTTGGGCAGCCGTACAGCAACCTGGCGCTCACCTACGTTCAGCAGGGAAAATATTCCGAGGCGGTCGACCTGTATCGCCGCAGCATCGAGCTCTTGACAGAGAACAAGGAGAAAGCGATCTCCTGGAACCGGCTCGGCAACGTCTACCGCCATTTACGAGACTACCAGGATGCCGTCGTCGCCTATCGCCAGGCGGACGAGTTGGATCCGGAGAATGGCAACGACGACGACAAACCGGGTTGGCTGTCGGAGCCGGCTCGCGAAGAGTTGCCCGCCGAGCTGACGGAAGCGCCCGACATGGGCTCCATTCTCCCCGTGCACGAAGACAGAGTGGCAAAGGCGATACCTGTTGCCAAGCCGGGCCTTGCCGCCGATCCGACGCATGTTTCGACCGCGACGTGGGCGCTGGCCAATCCGTCACGATACCAGCAAGACGCCTCGCGACCGCCGGATGCCGAAACTATGACGACGTGGGGCGAACCCTTTGCCGGCGAGCCAGACACCTCCTCGGCCATGGAAGCCGAGCCAGAAATCTCGTTCGCAGACCTGGATGGCGACGACCTCTCCACATGGCTTCCCATTCCCGAAGAGGCGCCCCAGGACCTGATAGAACCGACGCTGGAGGACCTCGAGTACGCCGCGGAGGTGGATGTCCCGCCCGACGAAGAGCATGGCTCCGGACCGCAGGCGAGAAACCAACAGACCGAGTCCAAGTCCGGCGCTGCATCTGCCGCTGCCTCGACCGCGGCTCCCGCGAGCCCGCCTCCACAGGTCGATTTGGTCGTGCAGGAGCGCCCGGCGCAAACGCTTGCTGCCGCCTCTCCAAAACAGGCGGAACCGGATGCCGCACAAACGCAGCTTGAGGTCGCGGCGCCAGCCGCCGATACAAGCGTGATGGCTGCCCCGGAGCGCGACGAGGACGAACTGCGGGAGATCGAGAGCGGCCTTGCCAAGTTCAAGCGGGTGGTAGAGCTCAATCCCCGCAACGCCCATGCCTGGGACACACTGGGCAACCTGTACAAGGCCGGCGGTCAATACAAGGAAGCCCTGATGGCGTACCAACAGGCCATTGCCAACGATCCATCCAAAGCGCTCTACCACCATCATCTGGCCCTGGTGTACGCCTCGGAGGGTCGAATGGAAGATGCCATCGACGCCATGCAGCATGTGATCGAAATTGATCCGGATCACGGCCTGGCGCACGCAGCTCTCGGAGGATACTACCGGAAGATGGGGCTGGAAGAACTAGCCCAGAAACACGTAGGCAAAGCGATGAAAAGCATATTCGACAGCGAAAACGAATACAACCGGGCTTGCCTGGCAGCCATCTGCGGTGACACCGACCAGGCGCTGCGACTCCTCCGAGTGGCGCTGCAGAACAAACAGACATACGTGGACTGGATCCTGCGCGACCCGGACCTGGACTTCATACGCCAGGACCCGCGCTTCAAACAACTGATCTCAGACTACGCGCGCTAGTCGCTCGCGTGGAACATAATCAAAGAGCGGGCAACGCCATGTTGTCCGCTCTTTGATTCGGCCATCTTGAGTTCCCTTTGGTGGTCGGCGCGTCGGCGATCCAGACACGGCCCGCCGCCGCAGGCGCCGGCAGATCGCAGTTTCAGACCCGCAGCATTGTGAGAAGCATCTTGAAGCGCACCCGGGCCGTCACGGCGTGCGGAACGTTTGCGGGCATGAGGATTGCCTCTCCGACTTGCAGAACGAACGCCTGGCCTGCAATCGTGATCCCGGCCTCGCCATCCAGGACCTGGACCAGGGCATCGAAGGCGGTCGTATGTTCACTCAATTGCTGGCCCGCATCGAACGCAAAAAGCGTCAGATTCCCGGCTTCGCCATTAAGCATCTGACGGCTGACAATCGAGCCTTCTTGATACGCCAGCAATTCGCCCAGGCGAAGGACCTGCGAGGATGGAACTTTGGAGGAGGTCATCTATTCACTATCGGGCCGCGCGGGGCGGCGCCGCTCCATCATTGGACTTCAATGGAATAACTGGCGGGCAGGCGGGTAAACCGCTGCGTGCCGGTCACGACGAGGACGGCGCTGCCGCCCGGGCCAACTGAAATCGGAATCGTGGCGGTCTGCTCGGCGCTCACCGGGATACTTCGGACCGTGGTTGTTCCCAACCCCTCCTCGATGAGCGACAGGCGGAATGTTTGCGGCAGGGTGTTTTCGATGCGGGCAAAACCGTTCGCTGCCCAGCCTCCATCATCCGTCTCGAAGCCGGTCGCGTAGTTTGCGGCCGGGATGGAGAGATCGTCCAGGAGCAGGCCTTCGCCGTTCAGGGCCGCGTCCGTGATGTACTCGAATCTGAGCTGCACGGTCTTGCCCGCGTAGGCGGAGAGGTCCACCGTTTCGTAGATCCAGCGCGCAGTCTGCCCCCCACCGCTCTGGGCGGTATAGCCACACCCGTACGAGTTGCCCGATAGATCCGCCGTCGTACAGGATGGGGTCCTCAGGATATCCCATTGCTTGCCATCCACCGACGCCTCAAGGTAGGCGTAGTCGTAGCCCTTCTCAAGGTCGTACCACGTCCAATAAGAGAAATCGATCGGCGCGCTCACTCTCGTGAAGTCGAAAGTGCGGGTGAGGGTCATGTCCGAGGAGTCGCCTTTGTTCGACCAGAAGGCGTCCTGGCCGGAGTGAGCACCGGCGGGCAGGACAGGCACGACCGTCGAACCGGTGAAGTTGACGACATGATCGCCGCGGCAGGTGATGTCTATGTACTCCGGCCCATACTGATTGACCGAGGCGTTGTGCTCCGAAAGCGGGCAATTTGTGACCTTCTGCGTTGCGGCGGCGCGCGGCGCGCCGGGATAATTGTGATACGCATACCGCCCGTCGCCGATCGAGCTGTCGCCGAGATAAAGCGCGTCCATCCAATCCATCACCACATCATCGGCGGTGATCGGCTGTCCCGATTGCGGATCGGTGATGCCCAGCTTACGAAGCACATCGTCCACGCTGGTCAGGCTGTTCTCCTGATCCTTGACGACAGCCTGCGTGGCCTCATCACCAAAGCGATCCAGGAAGTACGTGACAAAGAGGAAGCTTTGGCCATAGTGCGCTCCCGTGATTCCGGGGCTGTCCGTCAAGCTCGTCCAATCCAGAAGAGGCAGATCGGGGTGTTGTACATAGGCGTAGTCCATCCCGCCCACGGAATACCCGTTGAGGAAGGCGGCCAATTCCGAGAAACCCTCGTTGAGCCAGGAGGATTCATTCCGATCGAGATGCCAGTGGATCATGTGCTGAAATTCGTGGGCCAGGGTGCCGTACGTGTATTCGTCGGTCAGCTTCTCGCTGTCCGCGTTGAAGACAAACAGCTCCGCCCCGTTGGAGTACTTCTGCACCAATGGATTGAATTCGTCGGGGGTCGAATAGTAGCCTGCCGTCGACGCACCGACGCCGCGGACATAGAGTACGTAGATGTGGGGGTCGTTGTCCACGCCCGGCGACCATTCGCTTCCAAAGAAGCGCCGGTCCGTGGGATAGATCTTGTCCTCAAACGTGGTCATGAGCGCCGCGATGTCGTCATCGCTGGCCTGGACCCCATCCTCCAGCCAGAAGTAGGAATGCGCCGTGACAAATCGCAGCGTGGCGCTGACCCGGAAGTTCTCGCTGGTATCGGAATTCTGTACCCAGAACTGGCGTTGATCGCCGACCTGATAGGGTTTTGATGGACCCGGCAGAGTAGTCGCCACATTGCAGGTCGCCCGCAGGCGGCAGGCCAGGTCATAAGGATCGCTGTCCGGCACAACCACAGTCTGGAGAGTGTGCTCGTTGGCCGTGACAGAAGAATCCGCGGGCCGACGGTCCAGTTCGGCCAAGGGAGTGGGATTGGGCGCGAACGTTGTAGTGCCGCCCGGTGTATGTTCGCGATTGGAGAAGTAGTAGCCGAGTCCTGCGAGCAACAACGCGACAACGAGACAGACGCAACACAGAAACACCGTGAGTGCGCCGCCAATTATCCACGGGAACAGTTTGCGACGGGCTTCTGGCATGAATTCTTCCGCTTATCAGATGGATACGCCCGGCATCCTGCCGCCTGGGAAGGTACCCCGCGACCGTGTGCTTATGCCGGAGGCCGGCGGTGAGGACCGGGCGCAAAAAATGCGGCTGGGAGAGCACGATCCGTGCCTTCCCAGCCGCGTTGTGGTGTTTCAGGCAGCAGCGGCGGGCTGCTTGGCCCGCTTCATCGCCTCGGCTTTGTGAAACGCGATCTTATTGTTCTTCTCGTCGACGTCGACCAACACGGTCGCGCCGTCCTTGTACTCACCGCCCAGCAGCGAGACGGAAAGTGGGCTCTCCAGGTGCTTCTGAATGGCCCGGCGCAACGGGCGGGCGCCAAAGGCAGGATCATAGCCTTCTTTGGCCAGCCATTTGCGGGCGGCCTCGGTCAGTTCCACGCTGATGCTGTACTCGGTGAGCCGGTCCTGAACTTCCTTCATCTGTAGATCGACAATCTGTTCCATGTCCTCGATGGCGAGCGGTGAGAACATGATGATCTCATCGACACGATTGAGAAATTCGGGGCGGAATGTACCCTTGAGGGCCTTCTCGATCTTCTCATGCGACTCGCGCTCCTCGCCGTCTGCCTGCGCCTGCAGGAAGCCCAGTGTGCCGCCTTTCTTCACATACTCCGTGCCCAGGTTCGAGGTCATGATCAATATCGTATTCCGGAAATCGACGACGTTGCCCTGACCATCGGTCATGCGACCGTCATCCAGGATCTGCAGGAGGGCGTTCCAGACCTCGGGGTGGGCCTTTTCTATCTCGTCGAAGAGAATCACGCGGTAAGGGCGGCGCCGGACGGCCTCGGTTAGCTGCCCCCCTTCCTCGTAGCCGACATATCCAGGCGGGGCGCCAAACAGCCGGCTGACCGTGTGCTGCTCGCGATACTCCGACATGTCGACGCGCACCAGCGCCTCTTCATCATCGAACATGAACCAGGCAAGAGCCTTGGCCAGCTCCGTCTTGCCCACGCCCGACGGCCCGATGAATATGAACGAGCCAATCGGCCGGGAGGGATCTTTCAACCCCGAGCGCGCACGGCGGATGGCATCCGAAATGGCATGAATGGCCTCCTGCTGCCCAATGATGCGCTCGTGCAGGCGTGCCTCCATCTGCAACAGCTTGGTGGCTTCCGTCTCCATCATCTGGCTGACCGGGATGCCGGTCCACTGATGAACCACCTCGGCGATGTCGTTCACGTCGACGACCTCATCAAGCTGGTGCTCCGATTCCCACTTGTCCCGCTCGGCGCGATACTCCTCTCCCTTGCGGAGCCGCTCGACCTTGATCTCTGCGGCATGCTGGTAATCGCGGGCATTGGAGGCAGCATCCTCCTCGGCCTGCAAGTGATCCAGCTCGGCCTTCATTTCCTTGAGGTTGGGAGGCATGGAGTACAACGCCACCCGCAGCTTGGCGGCGGCTTCGTCCATCAAGTCGATGGCTTTGTCGGGGAGACGGCGGTCCGTGACGTAGCGATCCGCAAGCCGTGCTGCGGCGACCAAGGCCGCGTCCGCAAAGCGGACCTTGTGGTGGGCCTCGTAGCGATCACGCAGTCCCTGCAACATCTTGATGGTGTCGTCCACCGTCGGCTCTTCGACGTAGATGGGCGCAAAGCGGCGCTCCAAGGCAGCGTCCTTCTCTATGTACTTGTGGAATTCATCGAGCGTGGTCGCCCCAATGGCCTGCAGCTCCCCGCGTGCCAGCGCCGGCTTGAGCATGTTGCTGGCATCCATGGCGCCTTGCGCCGCCCCCGCCCCGACGACGGTGTGAAGCTCATCGATCATCATGATGATCTCACCCTGGGCGCGCTGGATTTCTTCGATGACGGCCTTGAGCCGCTCCTCGAACTCGCCGCGGAAACGCGACCCGGCGATCATGGCGCCAAGGTCCAGAGCTACAACCCGCCGACCGGAGAGAATTTCAGGGACGTCGTTGGTCGCAATCTTCTGGGCGAGGCCCTCCACGATGGCAGTCTTTCCGACACCGGCTTCGCCGATCAGAACCGGGTTGTTCTTCGTGCGCCGCGAGAGGATCTGGATCAGACGCAAGATCTCCATGTCGCGCCCGATCACGGGATCCAGCTTGCCCTCGCGCGCCAACTGCGTGAGGTCACGCGAGTACTTTTCGAGCGTGCGGTAGCGGCTCTCGGCCTGGGGGTCTGTGACGCGTTGCCCGCCCCGCAGGTCCTGTATGGCGTCGTAGACACGATCCCGCGTCAGGCCGGCGCTTTCCAGAATGCGCGCCGCCGGCGTGTTGCGCTCGGTAAGGATCGCCAGAAAAATGTGCTCGGTGGAGATGTATTCGTCTTTCAGCCGGTTGGCCTCCTCGTTGGCGAGGTCGACAATCCGCTTGACGCGCGGCGTGATGAATATCTGGCCGGCGCCGCCGCCGAAGATATTGGCTTTCGGGCTGGCCCGCAACGTCGCGTCGATCCGTTCCACCAACGAATCCGGGCTGACGTTCATCTTCTCCAGGATTTGTGGAATCACGCCCCCCGGCTGCTCGATGAGCGCCAGCAGGATGTGCTCGGTATCAATTTGGTTGTGCCCGTAGCGCTGGATGATCTCAGCCGCCCGTTGGGCGGCTTCCTGCGCCCGTTCCGTAAATCGGTCAAATCGCATCATGGGTGTGCTTCCTCCGCCGGGGGAAAACGAGCCGCCCGGCTGACAACGGGAAGATTATAACAAAGTGACGTCGGCGAAATATCTTCCCGACGTAAGATTCGCATTAGACTGTCACGGATTAGCCGTAGCTGTGAGGGTGGGAGTGGGCGTCAGGGTGACGACGCTCAGGTCAATCTGCGGGATCCACCCGATCCGGCCGTCTGGATCCCGTACCTGCAGCCAGACGAGCCCCGCCTCGATTTCCGATCCGTACAGGACCGTGAATATCGGCCCCCGGCTTAAGCTTGCCGATGGCCGGGCCCCCAGGCGACTGCAGCAGGTCGACGGCGCGCCCACCGGTGCCGCTCAGCCTGGCGGTGGCAGGCGTCGCGGTCGGCTGGGGCGTGGACGTCGCAGTCGCCGTGGGCGTGGACGTGGGAGAGGCGGTGACCGTCGGCGTCACCGTCACCGGGGTTGGCGTCGGTGTCTGCGTGGGCGGAATCAATGGATCGAGCTGGGCTGCCAGGACTTGATTGACTATGATCGAGACTGGCCGCTGCAACCGGACAGCCATGTTGCGCTGCAAATCCACCACGTCTTGATATGACAATGCCCTGGGAGACCGCACGCTGATCACCAGATCCAGGGTCTCGCCGCTCTCCGTCGTCTGCAGATCGGCCAATTGTGCCCCCAGTTTGTTTACTTCTTCCAGGACGACTTGATTGATCTGGCGATTCGCCGTTGCCTGCTGAAAAAACCGGACGCTCAACACTGACAGGGGGACGAGCAAGACGAGAGTAAGCACGGCCGAAATGACCAGTTGCTGCGGCAGACCGCTCCCGTTCCTGGCTCGCGGGGCAAAACCCAGTACGAAGAAGATGAGCATGCCCGCAAAGGCAATGGTGATCGCATTGGTTATGAAAAGCAGAAACGCACCGCCTGCGATATCTGCGCGCCCGAGCGCAATGCCGATTCCGATCGTGCACAGCGGAGGCATAAGAGCCGTGGCAATGGCGACACCTGGCAGCGCGGCCGATAGCTGCGGCAGGGCCAAGGCATAAGAGGCCGCCATGCCGCCGGCCAGGGCTATGAGCAGGTCGTTGGGGTTCGGGTGGGTTCGCGCCAGGACTTCGACGGGCAGCTCCTGGAGACTGACGAAGGGGAGAGCCCGATTCACGAGCGCCAGCAGCGCAGAAATGACGACGGCCAGCGCGGCGCCTTGCAGCAGCGCCACCGTTGCATCGCGAAACAAGCGCGCGTCGCCGGTCATGGAAGCCAAGCCGAGGCCAATGATCGGGGACATCAGCGGCGCGACCAGCATGGCGCCAATAATCACGGCCGGGGAATTGGCCACCAGCCCCAGGGTGGCAATCACGGACGAAAGGACCACCATGATGAAAAATGCGAAATCAGGGTGGGATGACTCCCGCAGCTGGACATGCACCTCGGCACGCCGCTCCAGAGAGACGGGCTTCACCAGCCGTCCGAACAGAAAGAGGAGGCGGCTTCGAAGAGAGACGGGCGCGGGGGGTGGCAGATTCACAGCAGGAGCCTGGGTGTGATTTTACCCGCCCTTGCCGCGCGGGCCGAACCTCAGCTTCAACGTTCGGCCGTGCATCCAATCCAAAGCGGACTATAATGCGGCGATGGCCTCCATTACGCTGCCGATCGGGGTCGATAAGGGTGGCAGACTGCGCGCGTTGAACGTCTTGCGAGACTTACCCCAGGTCGCCGATCTGATCGAGCTGTGCTTCAAGTCCACGATGGACGACGAGGGCCAGTCCTATCTGCAGCAGATGAGGCAGGCCAGCAGCGACCGCGACTTTCTGAGCTGGGCGGGCAGGCTGATGGACAGCGCCTCCATGCCGCTGGCAGGTTTTGTGTGGGAAGAGGGCGGCAAGATCGTCGGCAACGCCAGCCTGGTTTTCCAGACGCATCGCGGCCGCAAGCTTGCCATGATTGCAAACGTAGCGACCGACCCTAATTGTCGACGAAGTGGAATCGGACGCACGCTGACACAGAGCGCCCTGGATGGTGCCAGGCAGAAAGGTGCCAAGGAAATTTGGCTGCAAGTCCGGGACGACAACCAGACTGCAATCCGGATCTACTCGGACCTTGGTTTCGTGGAGCGTGCGCGGCGCACGACCTACCGCTCGAAGAGCACCTTGCTCAACACCCCCGCTCCGGCGCCGCGAAGGAATCTCGAGTCTGGCAATCCTGCGGGCGAGAACCCGCCTCAGGCCAATCCCATAACTGTCGTGAGGCGGGCCGAGTCACGGCACTGGGGGGAGCAGGCCGCCTGGCTGGAGCGGGCGCATCCGGATGATCTCGGTTGGTACGCTCACTGGAATTGGGGCTCCCTCGGTCCAGGCTTCAGGAACACCCTACGGCGAGTCTTCACGGAGACCGAGCCCCGCCACTGGTCTGCGTCGAGCCGCGGTGAACTGTTGGCGACCGTAACGTGGGTCCCCGCCGTGCGGACGATCAACTCGCTCTGGATCGGCGCACCCCGGGAGAGCGGTGGGTTGGGACCCCAACTGGCCCTGGAAGCTGCGCGCCGAGACCTTCCGCACCATCACCGGCTGACCGTGGAGTATCCGACCGGCGAGTTGGAGCAGGCCATTCAGAATGCCGGTTTTGAACCCTATCGCACGCTGATATGGATGATGGCGCCTGCAACGTCCGGGCCTGGCTGACGTATGAAGGCTCAGAAGGAGAATTAGCCAATGACACGGTTCATCTTGCGTTGGATAATCAATGCCGTCGCGATCTTTCTCGCCATTCGCTTCGTCCCCGGCATTACTCTGGGTGGGAGCCTGATGGAGATCGTCTGGCTGGCGCTCATTTTTGGTCTAGTCAATGCGTTTCTGCGTCCGCTGCTCCAGATTCTCACCTGTCCACTCATCATTTTGACCCTGGGGCTCTTTACCCTCCTGATCAACACCTTCCTGTTCTGGCTTACGGCGCAGATTGGGCAGCTTGTGGGCATCCACATGGCGATCCAGGGCTTCCTGCCAGCATTTCTGGGAGGGGTGGTGGTCAGTGTGGTCAGTATCGTGTTGAGCCTGATCCTGCACGACGAACTCAAAGGACGCCGTTACCGCCGTTAGGATGCCCGGGCGCGCCCTGCGCGCCTGAACATGGATCAAGCAAAAGCGACCCGCCAAAAAAGGCGGGTCGCTTATCTATGCTGATTGCGGAAAACTACCTAGGGGTGAGTTAGCCCGGGCAGACCACCCGCAGAGGCGGCAGCTCTGACTGCACGGAGAATCGCCGCTGCCAACACCTCCGCCGCAAAAGCTCCGACGGTTGTAACGTCGGTTTGGACACTCCCGGTGGACACCGCGAACAGAGTGTCGCCATCCAACATGGTGTGAGCCGGTCGGATGACGCGTGCCACACCGTCATGGGCCATCTGGGCAACCTTGGTTGCCTGGGACTTGTCGAGCCTGCCGTTCGTCGCGACTACCCCAATGACCGTGTTCGCATGCTGGGCCAATCGTAAGACGTTTCGACCCAGCGCGGTCCTCATGACGCCTCCAGGGTGCCCGCAAAGTACCCCGCACCGCCGACCCGCGAACGGCCCCGACCCGGCCCGACCGAAGGCCCGCCAGCACCTCCCCATTTTCTGGATCGATGACATCACCGAACGCGTTGACAGCAACGATGGCCCCGATCACGAGGCGACCCAGCCTGATGCTGGCGCTGCCCACACCGGACTTCATGGCAAGCGCCGTTCCAAACAGCTTCCCCACAGAAGCGCCGGTTCCGGCTCCCACGTTGCCCTCGTCGCAGCGACCGCGCGCCGCCAAACGACAGGCCTCGTAGCCCATGCTCGCATCGGGTCGGACATCCTTCGCACCGACGTTGAGATCGTACAGGATCGCGGCCGGCACGATGGGAACTTTCGCGGTGCCGGTGTCGAAGCCGATCTTGCGCTCCTCGAGATAGCGCATCACGCCGCCAGCCGCGTCCAGTCCAAACGCCGAGCCGCCCGCCAGCAAGATGGCATGCACGCGGGAAACGAGATTGACCGGACTCAGCAGGTCGGTTTCCCGTGTGCCGGGAGCCCCGCCGCGCACGTCAACGCCTGCGACCGCGCCTCGCCGACAAAGGATGACCGTGCAACCGGTCAGAGCGGTCTCGTCCTGCGCCTGCCCTACCTCGATACCGGGAACATCCGTGATGCAACCTGGACTTCGCGCGATAGCACCCCCCGATAGCGCGCGGCTCACTTCAGAGTGCGAGCCAGCTGCAGGAACTCTTCCCACTCCTCGCGAAAGAAGTGGACGGTCACGTTGTTGAGTTCCAAGTGATACGTAGTTTCACCGTCCGGCTCTTCGGCCTTCCAGACGGCATAATTTTCCGTTTCCGCAATTGTCTCGGTCTCCGGGTCGTTGTGATTGTTGGACATTCCGTTCTCCTTCAATTCAGGGCTTGAGCGGGCACGCGCGGATGGATACGGCTAGGCAAAGCGCCCGAGCAGATTCCGCCAGAAACGGCGCAGCCAAATCAGCATTTGCGGCGGAGCCGGCGAAGCTGGGAGGGCCTCTTCCTCCGGCCATGGGTCGAGATCCAGCAGCTTGCGCATCGTGTAGTTCCAGATCAGAGCCGCCGTCGCAAGCATGGGCGCCGCCAGGATCACGCCCAGCAGACCCACCAAATTGGCCGCGATGATCGCAACCACGAGCACGGCCGCGGGATGAACTCGCAGAGCCTGGGCGATGATGCGCGGTGTGACGAGGTTGTCAAAGACCTGATCGATCAGCAGCGCCAGAGCTACTGCCAGGATGGCATAGCTCGTGTGGTTGAGACCGAACATGTTGTGTGCCTGGAAGTAGGCGACCATCGCCAGCGTAGTCCAGGTGATGAAGGGCCCGACGTATGGGAGAAAGCGTGCCAGGCCGGCGAGTACCGCAATCCCGAGGGCATAGCGAACCCCCAGAATGCTCATCACAACGACGTACGTGAAGGCAGTCAGCAGGAAAACCACGATCTGCCCCCGCAGGAACGCGTTCCAAATCCGACTGAGTTCCACGCCGATCCGGCGGGTATCTTCGGAGTAGCCGGGAATATCGAAGCGCAGCATCCGGCCGCGCAGACCTCCGCTCTCCGAAAGAACGAAATACGAAATGAGCAGGACGAAAAGCGCCCATCCGAGAAATTGTGCTGCGCTGCTGGCGAGGGCAGCGACGAGGTTGCCGGTTCCGCCGAGCAACGGTTGAATGACGCCAAGCAGCTGGCTGCTCAACTGCGCCAGATTCACATGCCGGAAGTCGATCTGGAAGGGACCGAACTGGTAAACCTGGCCTGCAAGACTGGTGATCAGGGTCGGAAGGGAGGACAGGTTCGCCTGCACGATGGAGATCAGACTCTCGATCTGCTGTACCAGTCCCAATCCACCGAGAGTCAGCATGCCCACCAGGATCAGCAGCAAGATAATGTAGATTAGGGAGACGACAACGGGCCAGGAGACGTGCAACAGTTTCTGCAGCGACCCCGCCACCGGATGCAGGAGGTACGCCAGCACGAAGGCCATGAGCAGCGGACCAAGGATGCCGTGGAACTGGATGAAGAGCCCCGCGGCAATGGCCACGATGGTCAGCGCGACCACCAACTTAATATTGGGGCCCCAGCTTGGAGAGGAGGGGGCTGATTCAGTGACACGGCTGCACTCTCATCCCATTCTGATTGTAGTCAATGTGATGTTAAATTACAACCAGGCTTCCCCGCATGGCCCGGGCGGCAGAGTGTCTGCGCCGTTAAAGGAAAATGCCCCCGCAAGGCACCTTGCGGGGGCGGCAACTTTGCGGCTCAAGGGCAACCGGGGATCATATTCAATGAAACAGAGCACCACAGGTAGTTCGCGTCGATGTAGTAGAGCGCCGCAACACACAAGCAAATGAGCACCAGGGCTCCGATGCCCCCGAAGATCAGCAGATTGCGCCTTGGTTGCTCAGGTGCATCCGCGGGCGCCGCCGATGGATCCTGCCGCGCAGGCATCGGCGCGGCGGGCATCGGTGCGGCCTGCATCGGAGAAGGAACCGCGGTCGCAGCCGGCCGCGCAGGTGCCCCGTGCGACATCATGGTCGCTCCAGCGTCCCTCGAAAGGCTCTCGTACACGAGCACGATCTGTTCACCGAGGGCGACTACATCGCCCGCCTTCAGGACCGTTGGGCCGGTGAGGCGCTGACCGTTTACAAATGTCCCGTTGGTGGATCCCAGATCTTCAAGGACGTATTTGCCACCCTGGAAGGTCATACGAGCATGCTTGCGGGATACTTCCGCATCGCTAATCGCCACGCCGCTGGTAGCATCGCGGCCGATGACCAGCTGATCGCCTTCCAGCGAATAGGTCGCGCCCGGCGTCGGGCCCGAACGCATCACAAATTGAAACAAGGCAGCCATTATTCTCCTCCAGGGAGCCGATGAAAACGCAAGGCAAGTGTACAGGCTTCGCCGGGAAAAGTCAATCGACGTTGCCCGGAGGCCTCCGAGGTCCGGCGACGCCTGCGCCGATCGTCAGTTCGCAATCGAAAACTTCCCCAAATGCCCGGCTCACGACGCGCTTGACCTCCTGCATGGTCGGAGGCTCAGGCAGGAGATCGCTCAGGCTCGTTACGGGCGAATCAACCAGGCCGCAGGCGACAATTCCATCCCAGTAACTCATATCAGTGTTGACGTTCAAGGCGAATCCATGACGCGAGACACCCTGGACGTCCACCTTGACGCCGATGGCGGCAATCTTGGCGGGTTTATGGCGATCCTCGGGGCGGCAATGCACGCAGCGTGAGTAGACGTCGGCTTGGATCCAAACGCCCGTCAGCCCCGGAATCTGGCCCCCGGCGAGGCCGAAGCGCGCCAATGCAGAAATGATTGTCCGCTCAAGCTTGCGCACGTAGCCGACATAGTCGGCATCCGGGATTCGGAACGAATCGGTGGACTCGCTTGCGTTGTGCGGATTGCGTGGGGTCAGCTTGCCCAAGGGTATCAAGGGGTAGCCCACCAACTGGCCCGGCCCGTGATACGTCACGTCGCCGCCTCGGTCTACCCAGTGCACCTGCACCCCTCTGGCTTTCAGTTGCTCATCGGTCCAGAGTAGGTTCTCGGGGCGACCTTTCCGACCAAATGTATAAACGTGTGGGTGTTCCAACAGCAGCAACGTGGGCCGTCGCTCCCCGGCCGCGATCTCGCGCGCAAAGGACTCCTGGATCTGCCAGGCCGCCTCATATTCCATCAACCCCAGATCGAGCACGTCCCAGTGCTGCATGCCCATGCCTTACTTGGTTTCGATAAAAGAGGTAGTCCGCCCTGTCGAAGGCGGTTCGCAGGGCCCGAACCGAACCGATTCAACCGGTCCCGCGGCCCGGAAGGAAGCTCACGCAAAAACGCGCCGGTAGAGATTCGACTCAAGCAGCCCATTCGGATCGCAACGCTTCTTGAGTCTCCGGAATTCGGCGATGGTCTTCGACCCGAGGAAGCGCGCTGCAGTCGCCGGGAGGGTCTCACTATTCTTTGCGAAATAGAACCGCCCGCCCGCTTCAAGCACGATCCGATCAAAATCCGCGAGCATGCGGCTCAATACGAGGCGGTTGGCCCCTGTCACTTTGAAGTCCATGGCGAGGGAGAAGCCGTCGAGTGCATGGGTGAGCAGGAAGTCGTCTGGTCGGTGGCGCTTGGTGACGCCCAGATAGGACGGCACATGCCGCCGTTGTGAAAGCGAAATCATCTCGGACCAGGCAGCCTCGGCAGTCGCCGCGGGCAGGAAGGACTGATGCTGCAGCAATCCGCCTCTTCCGTAGGCGCGCTCCCAGTCCGGAACGTAGTCAAAGAGGAAATGAAATGCCGCGTGCGATTGCCGGAAGGTATGTCGGGGGAGGCTGCTAAGGTACTTCCCCAAATTGATCGCCGAAGTGCCCAGGTTGTTCATGAACGGCGCCATAAAAAAGTGGAGCATGGACTTGGGCAGGACACCGAAGATGCGCGGCGGCAGTACCTGGTTCTTCAACTGCATGCTCCGCGCCGGATCTGGATCCTCGCCCTCCTGGAGATTGCGCGCCGCGTGGATCTGGCCTCTGCCAAGGGCCCGTCCACCGGCCGTGCCGTCGAGCCAACCCACAATGTAGTCCGCGGTTGGGGCGTTTTCGAGCAGATCGGCGAGCTGCTCATGCAAATTGGCCGCCGGCCGCGCAGAAACTTCGATGAGGCCGGAATGGATGCGCTTCATCTGGAGCTTGACCACTGTGAAGATGCCCAGCATTCCAAAACTACCGATCATCGCGTGGAATAAGTCTGCATTCTTCCTAGTCGAGCAGACCACCTGGGCGCCGGTCGGTAATATCGCCTTGAATTCAATAACGTGCTCGCCGATGGGCCCCATCTTGAAGTTGTTCTTGCCGTGAACATTGGCGCCCAGGCAGCCCCCGAGCGTGGTACGCATCGTGCCGGAAACGACAGGGGGCCACCAGCCGTCCGGTTCCACGTGTTTCCAGAGTTGCTGCAAAGTGACGCCGGGTTCCGCGAGCACCTCGCCGGTCTCCGGATTCCATTCCAGGATCCGATTCATGCCCGTCAGATCCAGCACGACGCCCCCGCCGTTCAGGGATGCATCGTTATAGCTTAGACCCGTTCCTCGCGCGGTCACCTTGAGGCCCTGAGTGCGCGCCAGCCTGAAGGCCTCCGCGATCTCCTCTGCACGTACGGGTTTCAGAACGTAGGATGAGGCCCGGAGCGAATGGCCAAAGTTCTCAAGCGAGCGGAAGGTAGTGTCGAGGGTGGGGAAAGGCATGACAGCATCCATGATCAAGGGGTGTGAAGTGCAGGACGCACGCCACACAACAAACGGCGGTCCAAGCCAGGCACGCGTCCCAGCCTAGAAGCTCAATCGACGAAAGACAAACGAAGGTATGTTGCGGATCACCAGCATGATCCAGGTCCAGAACCAGGGCGTGTAGATCTGCTGCTGCCTGCGCCGGATGGCCCGATAGATCTCATCCGCCGCCTGCTCCGCACTGATCGGGAACATAACCTTCTGAGCGGCCTTCAGCATGTCGGTCTGGACGAAGCCCGCCTTGACCGTCAGCACGTTCACCCCATACCGCGTCAGACGGTTGCGGAGGGAACTCGAGATACGAAGAGAGGCCGGCTTTCGACGCGTTGTAGCCGGGGTTTCCCACACGGCCGCGGTCACCCGCGACGGATGAGATGCCAACGATCTGACCCCGCTGAGCTCCCTCGAACATGGCAGCAATCGGATTCAGCCACGCAAACGCCCCGACAAGATTGACCTCCAGCATCTGAAGGTCGCCTTCAACATTGTAGGCATGGGGCCCCGGAGGGAAGTTCACGCCTGCGGCATAGACGACCAGATCAAGTCCGCCGAGCTCGGCGACAATTCGGCGCAGCAAGTCAGGAACCTCGCTAAACTTCTGCACGTCGTGGACATAGGGTCTGGCCCGGCGCTCCCCCGACGATTCATTGATCTCCTTGCAGAGAGCGGTCAGCAGTTTTCCGCGTCGGGCAACCAGCCCCAAGCCATAGCCTTCGCGAGCCAGACACTGGGCAAGGGCGGCCCCGATGCCGCTGGAGGCGCCGATAATCAGCGCGCGGGGTCTGGGATGAAGCGGGGTCGACGGCGGCATATTTGGTCTATTCGCAGGCAAGCAAAATACTCCCGGTCCAGGATTTGCGCCCTTAGCGACTATGCAGAAGACACCAGAGCACCTTGGCCTCCGCTCGATAGTCCCCTAAACGATCAGGTTTCGCAGCCGGCGCCAAGACGAATCCGTGCGCATGCAGCGCACAGTGAATTCCCGCCAAGGGAGCAGATAGCGCCAAATCTCACGAATTATAGCCGAAACACATCTTTTGGGAGCGGGCCTCCGCGCTGAGAACCCGGGCAGGTCGCACAACTCATTTCAAGACGAGCGTTGCTCCGACCGTTCCAGCCCGATCATGGCGAGCCGTGAGCTTCACCTTGCCACCCTTGGGAGCGCGTACGATCCACTCCACCTTGAGCCGATCGTCGGTTCCCTCGGTCTCCGGATCGAGCATGGCCGCCTTGTACGCGCGCCCCTCCAACTGTCCCAGGACCTCTCGTCGTTTGCCGGTAACCAGACGGGCGGATTCGGGCAGTTCGATTTCGCATACGACGCCGCGGATCTTCTTTTCGAGGGCTTTCTTCGTCACATAGCTCGGAAGCCAACCCGTGTTTTCCACAACCATTCGGAGCCGGAAGGCATGTTCTCCCAGCGCGCTGACGCTTGCCTCGCGTAACTCAAGCCGGGGAGAAATCAAGGCTTGCCACACGAGCCAATCGGGGAAGGGACGGATCTCCTTTTCAAGGAACTCGACGGGCGGATTGGTCCACGTGTGCAGGAAGTCCCAGCCGCCCAACTCCACCTTGCCAAGTTGCGGATGATCATAGGGGTACCAGTCCACATAGCCCGCCGGGCCCAGCTTCTTGTCGCTCCACCGGAGAAGCTTGAGGTCATCGGCGACCGGGTGCTCGCGGAACCAATCGATGAATTTGTAACCCTTGAGACCCGCCTGCTGCATGGGGCTCCAGAGTTCGACAGTCCAGGCGAATATGCCCAGATGATCGTATGTCCAGGTGTCAAATGCGCCGGTCGTGACCTTCTTTGGGTGGTAAAGGAAATCATGATAGACGGCAACGTTGGGATAGCCGGTCGCCCTCGTACCCTCGTCGCCGATCTTGCCGTAGACCCACAAATCTTCGGCGGGGAAGGCACTGTCGGGACGATCGTCATAAGGCCGCAAGAGTACCGCACTGAACGTGTGAAACGCCACGACGCTGGTGATGTTCGGATGCTTGACGATGAAATCGACCAGGTTCCGCGCCTCGGGCTCGCTGGCGGGGTATGGCCCGGCACCGGACTGTTCCGCCTCCTGGCGCCAACCCACGGGGAAATTACGGTTCAGGTCCAGGCCCTCTTTCGGTTCCTGCACGCGGATCAATGCACCGTCGTAGTTTTGCAGCCTGCCTTCTGGAAGGACGCGATAGTACTTGCCGCCAACCTCCGTCGGATCGCGCCGGATGAGCAGACGCGGTTCCCGGGGATGCCGTTTCCATGTGCCGTTGGGATCAGGGATGCGCATGGAGAGGATGCGGCCGTCATGATCGATGTCCTCCGCCAGCAGGCCATCCACCGGCTCTTCATCATACGGATAGGGACGCGTGCTCGAGCGAACCACACGCGGCACATCGGCCAGGGCCCATTCCGCACCGTCAGGATTGACCCGCGGCACAATGTAGAAGGCGCGCGTGTCCAAGGCACGTGTGACTTCCGCGGACTTGCCAAACTTGCTTACCAGCGTGTGAAGGACATACAGGGCTGCCGATGAGGCCGCCACTTCCGAGGCGTGCAGGTTGCCATCCACCCAGATGGCGGGCTTTTCCGCATCGGTTCCCGTCTTGAAATTGGTGACCGCCACCAGCCAGACGTCGCGGCCCTCGTGGCTCTTGCCGATGCTCTGGAGTTTGAGCAGGCCGGGATAGGCAGTCGCATATTGCTTGAGAAGTCGGCTGAGTTCGTCGTACCGGTAGTACTTGTCAAACCGTGGCTTGCGCATGCACTCTCCTGTTGTGACATCGCGCTGGTAGCAGTTGCGCGATCGAGATTGCCCTTTGGGCGTTCAGCGTCCAGCAGGCGACATCAAATCCATTCTAGCAAAAATGTAGACGGGCGCTCGCGCGGCGTGGGCGAGCCCGGCATGCGGATCAGATCCACTCCGGGGTAACCGTTTTTTCGCCTGGCTGATCCCCCGTATTGACCGTGGTTTTGGGTTCGAGCAGGAGGACCTGGGCTTCGCTTTCGGCGACCGGCAGATGTTCCACGCCTCTGGGTATGATCACGAATTGGCCCTCGCCCAATACCACGACGCGATCGCGGAGCTTGATCGTAAGAGAGCCCTTCACGACCATGAACAGTTCATCTTCCTGCTCGTGGCGGTGCCAGACGAATTCGCCCTTCAGTTTTGCCAGCTTGACATAGCTGTCGTTCAGTTCGCCCACGATCTTCGGGTGCCAATACTCCGAAAACAACGCGAATTTCTCTGAAAGATCAACGGGCTCGATCACCAGTGGGCCTCCTATGAAATACTTTCCAGGACCTGAATCAAGTCCTCCGCGATCTTCTCGCGGCTGAAATATCGATTAAGGTATGCCTTGCCCTTCATGCCCATGGCGCGAGCAAGAGGTCGATCGGAGGCGAGCGTCCGAGCCGCCTGCGCGAGGGCGGCCGCATCACCAGGCTTGACGAATAGACCGCAGCCTGCTGCCTCGACCACCTCCCGGATCACACCGTCGATCGCCAAGAGGACGGGCCGCCCCGCAGCCATATAGTCAAAGACCTTGTTCGGATAGGTGGTCTTGTACGCCTCGATGGGCCGCAGGATCGCTATTCCGGCATCGGCGGCGGCCAAGACCCCTGCCATTTCGCTTTTGGGGACTGCCGGCAGGAACGATATATTGGCGAGGCCCAGATCGCGTGCGCGGGAGATGAGGCCGGGCTTATCCTTCCCATCGCCGATCAACACGATCTGGATGGCGGAACCCTGCAAGAGAGCGGCCGCATTGAGGAGGACCTCCAGGTCGTTGGACATCCCGTGCGCACCGGCGTACAGCGCCACGAATTTGTCGCCCCAGTCGTGCGTGCGACGGAAATCCGAGCCATCCGCGTCGGCATGAAACATGGCGGGATCGGCTCCATTTGGAATCATCTCGAACTCGTCGCGCGCCGAGCCCCCGGACGTGTTCCACAAAGCCGGGGCTGTTGACCATCACGCAGTCCGCCTGCCGATACAACAGCCGTTCAAGCCATTCGGAGGCCGCGATCAGCACTGGATTGCGCAACACACCCACAGCAATCGCAAATTCCGGCCAGAGATCCCGGACCTCGAACAGGAACCGTGCGCCCTTGAGCCTGGCCAGGAGCCACGCCGTGACACCTTGAAAAATGGGCGGCGACGTTCCCCAGAGAAGATCCACGTCGCGCAGTCGCAAGCCAATCCAGAACGACGAAATCATGAAGGAGAAGAAGGCCAACATGCGGTGAACGAACGACTTGTGGTGCGCCGCATACACCCTTGCACGCAGGATTCTGACGCCTGGCGGAGTCCCGGACGCTGCCCTTGAGGCGGCGAAGAGCGGAGAGTGTGCGCCAGTGATGTAGCTAACGTCGCTGGCGACGACGGTGACACGGTGCCCCCGCGCAGCCAGCAAGCGCGCAAACTCGAAGTGCCGGGTCCCTCCGGGCTCGTCGAGCGAGGCAAAGGCTTGATGAATGATCAGGATGTGCATTTCGTCGTCTGGCGGTCCGCGGCGGGCAGACATGCTACTTCCGTGCCGATACACACAGGCGACTGCCGCCGCGGGAATACAAATCTCAAGTGGCGTGACGTCGCAAGGCTGTCATCCATCAGGCAGGATGATCTCCGTCACAAATCGGCAACTGACGTTTGACGTGGCCTTCACTGCCAACGACAACGCCGGCACCTTGTGCCCGTACGTGGGTGAGAACCAGCCATCGTAGGGCCGCGGTTGTCCTTCACCATGGAGAACTCGCCCGGCTCGTATCAGCGTGGCCTCGAAAGCAGGTTGGGAAAAGTTCACGCACCGGACGTTGAGCCGTATCCATCCGGCGGGCGTTCGCAGCCGCAGACCCACACCGTCAGCGCTCTGATTGATTTTCCATTCGCCGTCCAGCAGCAACCAGTGCAAGCGAAACCGGTGGCGCGATGACCGCCTGCAAATTAGATCATCGATGACCTCCCAGCGCCCGCCAGCGTCGACGCTGACAAGTCGCTCATGACGGACGCCCAAGTGCCGATAGCCCGAGTAAGAGCCCAGTACGCGGCCTATCACGGGAGGGTCCGCGCCCAGCAAGGGCCGCGTATGAGCGGGGTGCCAATCCAGCGTAAGGAATCGACCGCCGCGCGTCATCTGATCATGCGCATCCACCGTGACCGTGTTGTGGATGCTCGTCGAGACCAACGGGTTATCCCAGGGCGGGTCCGCATTGTACAGATACGTGCCGGCATCCGGAGCGATATTGAGTCCCCGCCACCACAGATCAACGTGCAACTGATCCATATGGGAGAGCCGCGACTTGAAAGATGAGGCCCGAAAATACGCCCAGGAGTTCCTGCTGCGCAGGTGATCCGCGGCATAGGCGGCAGAGTCTGCAGTATGCGGAGTCGGCGGAAGACCAAGCCACACCGAGGTTTCATCCCAATCCCCGGCTGGCAAGCCTGTTCGGAGGAATGCGCGGGCCGCCGCCTGCACCGCCGGACGGAAGTCATTGAACTCGGCGGAACTCAATGGCAGGATAAGCGACCCATCATTGGCGCCCAGGTTCGGTGCCCTGCCAGTGGACGGGTCCAACATCGAGAAGAGCCAGTGAGAGGCCCGCGTCAGTGCGTCGCGTGTGGCGGGCGGCCAATTGTCACCTCGGCGACGCCTGATCGCATCCACCCACAGGGCGGATTGAAGCATCAACCGATGATAGTTGGTGCTGTGCTGGATGTACTCGCCAAATGGACTGATCTGCGTTTGCAGCGCGTGATTCAACCAGCGCCAGCCCAGCTCGCGCCACGGACGGTGATCGAGCACGGCTCCGGCCGTATACAGCGCCGCCGCCTCGGTCACCAAGTGGTTGTTGCCCTGCGAACGGGCGTACACCATGGTCGGCGGGATGCGCGCGGCATGCATTGCAATGGACAGCGTCAATCGCTCCTTGCGCTTGTGCGTCGAGGCAGCCGCGCTCGCGAAAACCTGGGCGCTCCAGATCAGGGCTATCAAGCGGATGCCTACTTCCTGCCCGCTCAGCCAGTGCGGCCCGACGTATGCGGGATTCCCGCTGTCGAATTTCTCGAAGTATTTCCAGAAGGCCTGCGCGTATTTCTCACGGCCGGTAACGGTGTACGCCCGGCCCAGCGCGTAGGCCCAGCCGAACCGTGCGGGCTCCCAGACGAACTTGATGTCAGCGGACTCGTCGCTCAGGCGTCGGGATGAACTCGATCGCGAAGCGGGCCTTCATCAAGGGAGGGATCGGGACTGCGTGACGCTCGTAGTCCGTCCAATGTTGGAGCGGAGCAGAAAAAGTAAGCTGGATGGGGGCGCGCTTGCCGCCAAAGATCCGAAAGCTTCCTCCAACCACGGCATTGGCCTCGGTGAGCAGTCGATCCCTCGCCGCGCGTCCCAGCGTGTGGGCGACCTGGGCACGTTCCGGAAGCTCGAGCGCAGGGCGCAGAGCCTTCGCGAGATCGGCGGCTTGCTCCTTCATGGCGGCGTCAAGCCGCCGGTAGTGTCCTGTGATCAGTCCGAGGCGATAGATGGCATACAGCGCCGGCGGGCCCAGCCCTAGTTGCAGTACGGTCTTCAGGGAGAGGCGAACACCGCGCCACGCAGGCATCACAAGCCGGCGACTTGCGCGTGAGGCGCGGCCAAGCCCGTAGAAGTGGGCGGGTTGGCGTGCATTCGGACTAGATCGTCACCCGTTCCTGGCTGCGCAGGGATTGCACCGCGGCGAGCATTGACTGGGTCACGCCGATGAGATGTTCATACGGAATCGGTGGTTCGCCGCCGGCGCGTATGAGGCGCACCAAGGTCTTCCACTCATTCACCCAGCCCTTGTCCTGCGCAGCCTGTATCCTCTTGCGGGCTCCGCCGTCGACCGTTTCGAGTGAGCGGAAGTCGTCAAGTACGGCCACCTTACCGGCACAGAAGACTTCAAGACGTTCTTTGGGAAAGGATTTGTCGCCGTTGGCAAGGTAGTCGACGACGCCGACGGAGCCGTCGGGAAAACTGAAGGTCATGGAAACGTTGTCTTCACGGTACCTGCCCCCGTCCGGCAAGCCAACGGCACTGGTGCTGACGGGAGGGCGGCCCACAAGGAACGTTATGAAGTCGAGGAAGTGGCAGGCCTCGCCGATGATTCGCCCGCCAGTAGCCGGGTCCTGCGTCCAGTGATCGAGCGGCAGATAGCCGGCGTTCACCCGATAGTGGGCATGCAGGGGCTCAACGCGATCGGCCAAAAACGCAGCCAGCATCTGCCCGAGAGGCGAAAACCGCCGATTGAATCCGACGGTGAGCATCTGCGAGCCGGTCCGCTGAAGCTGACGGCTCACGCGGGACAATTCGTCCTTGCTGGTCGCAAGGGGCTTCTCGACAAACACGTTCTTGCCCGCCTTGAGCGCCCTAATGACGAACTCGGCGTGGGAGTCATGCCGCGTCAGGATTGCCACGGTGTTCACCCTGGCATCATTCAAGATTTCGTCAGCGGCCGATGTTGCGTACGAAAAACCGAACTTCTTTGCGGCGTGCTGGGCATGCAGTCCACCCTCGGAGGCAATGCCGATCAGATCCACGCCACCCGCTTTCTTGATGGCAGGCAACAGAGTGGCCTCAGCGAAAAGCCCTGCGCCGAGAACCCCAAGGCGCACGTCCGATCTCTCGCGAGCAACGACAGGGAACTCGACTCTGCGTTCGGGCTCAGCCTCAGCAGGAGCATACGTGAGCAGCACCCCGAGGGCGCGCTCGCCTCCCTTCTTGGTGATCAATTCGTAGGCGGCCGCGGCCTTCTCAATCGGGAATCGATGAGTAATCAACGGCTTGGGCTGCAAGCCGCCTGCGGCCATGAGCCCGACGACGGCTTCCAGGTTGCGACCTTCCGTCCAACGCACCTGACCGATGGGATAGTCGTGCCCGCGTTCTTCGTAGGATGCATCGTAACGACCGGGGCCATAAGAGCGCGAATTGATGAACGACAATTCTTTTTCGTAGTAGGTCCGCCGAGGCAATTCCAGTCCGACCGCGCCGAGCGCCACGACCCGGGCTCGATCTCTGGCGATGGTGGCGGCCAATTCGACCGGATCATTCGACGGCGAGTCGGCGCAGATCAGAACCACGTCGAAGCCGCGATTGCTCGTGAAAGCCCGGCCCGCATCCGGAGCCTTCGGGCGGGCCACCGCGTCATAACCAAGCGAGGAGGCCAGGCGCACCCGCGTTGCGTCGACATCGATGCCAAATACACGGCAGCCGGCAGCCGCCGCGATCTGGATGGTCAGCAGCCCGAGCAGACCAAGGCCGATCACGGCGACATCCTCGCCGACTTGAGGCTGGGCCAGCCGGAATCCATGCATGCCCGATCGCGCCAAGGGTGGCGAACGCCGCCGATTCGAAGTCGACAGACTTCGGCAGAGCGGCCAGCAGATTACGCGGCACCACGGCATATTCCGCATGAACGGCAAAGCCACCGCCAGCACACGCGACGCGTTGACCGATCTTGAAGCCTGCCATGCCGGAGCCGAGGGCGACAATCGTTCCGGCCGACGAATACCCAAGCGCCATCGGCTGATCCAGCCTGCGAAACGCCGCCGTGGCGGCGCCGAGCAAGCCCTCCTGACGGGCACGATCCAGGACCTGTTTCATCAGATCGGGTCGACGGCGGGCTTTCCCGACGAGGGATTGGCGCGCGAACTCGACGACCGTTCGCTCTGTGCCGGCCGAAACCAGGCTGACGGCGGTCTTGACCAGGGCAGTCCCTGCGCGGGCGACCGGCGCCGGCACATCTTCGACGCTGGCGCGACCATTGCGGAGATTTTGAAGTAGTTGTTTCATTTCGAGTTGGAAGCGAGTGGCCCCGGGTGGATCACGCTGCGGTCCTCGTCAGCAGCATGCGTCGGCAAAGCCGCGTTGCACGCGCCGCGGCAACCCGACTGGTTCGCAGTATACACCAGCCGCCGATGTTATAATCCCGCCCGCTTCGTATCCAAAATCGAGAAAAGCGCCTCACATCGGAGGAATTCGTGTCTGATCTGCGCGTCCAGAGCTACGCCAAAATCCTTGTAGAGCACTCCACACGGGTTGCACCCGGCGATCGAATCCTGATCGAGGCAACGACGGCTGCCGAACCGCTCGTCCGGGAATTGTATTCCCAGATCCTCGAGAGAGGAGGCATTCCCCATCCGGCGATCGGTTTCCCCGGCATGGTGCCCTTCATCCAGGATGACTTGTACCTCACCTACGCCAGGGACACGCAGCTGGACTTCGTGCCCACATTCCACAAGCTGGCCTATGACCAATTTGAAGGGCGGATTCGCGTTCATTCCGCGACCAACACCCGCGCCAGCAACAACGTGGATCCGCTTAAAGCACAGCGGCGCGGAAAGGCGCTGCACTCGATCACCGAAGCGCAGATGGACAGAGGGGCCAAAGGCAAATTCAAATGGGTCACCACACTGTACCCCACGGACGGCTACGCCGAAGAGGCCGGCATGAGCCTCAAGGAGTATGAGGACTTCGTGTTCGGCGCCGTCCATGCGGGCGAGGCCGATCCGATTGCCTACTGGAAGAGCACGGAGGCCGCGCAGCAGGAGGCCATCGATTTTCTGTCGGACAAGGAACACGTCGTGCTGCGGGGCCCCAACGTGGACCTGACGCTTTCGATCAAGGGCCGCAAGTTTGAGAACGCCATCGGGATATACAACATGCCGGACGGCGAGATATTCACCGGGCCCGTGGAGGACTCGGTGAACGGCTGGGTGAAGTTCACCTACCCGGCAATTTATGGCGGAGTGGCGGTGGAGGGAGCAGAACTCACCTTCAGCAAGGGAAGGGTCGAGTCAGCCAAGGCCGACAAGAACCTGGACTACCTGTTGAAGATGCTGGACACAGACCAGGGCTCCCGGTACCTCGGTGAGTTCGCGATCGGAACGAACACGGATATCACGCGTTTCACCGGCAACATCCTGTTCGACGAGAAGATTGGCGGGTCCTTTCACATGGCGCTCGGCGCCGGCTACCCGGAGACAGGTTCACAGAACCGGTCAGCGATCCATTGGGACATGATTTGCGACGTCCGCCAAGACGCAGAGATACTGGCGGACGGCCTGCTTTTCTACAAGAACGGCAAATTCGCTTTCAAGAAGTAGACGAAAAGGGCGGCGACGGCCGCCCTTTTTCTCTTAATAGAGACCCACCGAGCTATCAATCTGGGTGGCGTAGGCGTCGATACCCCCCGCAACGCTGAAGATCCGCGTCCATCCCTGCGACACAAGCCAGCCCGCTACACTTGCACTGCGGATCCCTTGATGGCATAGGACGTAGATTTCCGCGTCCGGCCACTGAGCCGCCGGGGGTAAACCCTGAGTGCCCTCTCTCGCCAGTGCGCTGAGCGGCCGAACTTCCAAACGTGCGTCCTGAATTGCCGCCTTCTTCACTTCCCATGTTTCGCGCACGTCGAGCAGGACAAAAGAATCGCCTGAGCGGAGCCGCTCGGACAACTCCTGGACGCTTATTTCCGGCGGGCTCGTGGATGGCATGCTTGCGACGTCGTGTCCAGGTTGCGCCCCTGGCCGGAAGCCCCCATGGTGCGTACGAGGATTAAGGTCATGCCCGCCAGAAGCCGCGCCGCACGGGCCGCACGTCCTCGGAGGTAATGAATGCGTCTTCATCTGTGTCGTGCACAATATGCTTGGCTCGGCCCACATCCCTTCGCAAAACGCTTGTGTTTAGGAGCCGGACCGTTCCATCTTTGCCGCGGGCTGACATTTCGGTCACGCCGAAGCCGGCATCCCGCAGCGCCTTCGCCAGGGCAGTTCCACGCCCCTTGCTTACGATCTGGAGTTGAATGTGGCCGACGGCGAGTTGCTCTTCGATAATCATCCCCAACACGTTTCCTGTCGCGAATCCGGCCGCGTAGCCCAGAACCGTCAACGGGTTGTCCAAGTGCGAAAGCACTTGAGTGATGGCGAGCACGTATACTGCCGATTGGCAAAAACCGAGCAGCCACGCAATCTGTCGTTTGCCCCGCACGACGAACAGCACGCGCAAAGTATCCAGCGACATGTCGGTTATGCGCAGCCCGAAGATCATGAGGGCCGCCAACCAGGCAGAGGGCGAGCTTAGAAACTCGAACATGACTACTTGAGCGCCGGTACGTAAAGGCGATTCACGTATTCCTTCACCATACGCCGGGTGCTGAACTGGGGAATAATGGTCTTCATTGAGTCCTTCATGCGCGCCACCCAGGCATGCGAGATCTCCTTCGGGTCGCGCTCATAGTACTGCGGAATGATCTCATGCTCAAGGACAGTGTACAAGCTCTCCGCATCCTCGGCGTCCTGGGCTTCAGGCGAGCCAGGGTCCGCATCTGTTCCAATCGCCCATCCATTTCGCCCATTGAAGGCCTCGCGCCACCAGCCGTCCAGAACGGAGAAGTTCAGCACACCATTAAGCCCGGCCTTCATGCCCGACGTGCCACTGGCCTCGAAGGGACGACGCGGCGTATTTAGCCAGACATCTACGCCCTGCACCAGATAGCGGGCAAGATTCATGTCGTAGTCCTCGAGAAACACGAGACGGCCGCCTGCCTCCGCCCGCTTCACGACGCGATACACATTCTGCAGGATGCGCTTGCCCGCATCATCAGCCGGATGGGCTTTCCCTGCAAAGATAATCTGCACCGGCCAATTGGGACGATTGATGATCTTCAGCAGGCGGTCGACGTCGGACAAGACCAGCTCCGCCCGCTTGTAGGTCGCGAAGCGGCGGGCAAATCCGATCGTGAGCGTGTAGGGATTGATGAGCACGCCCGCAGAAACAACCTGCACAGGGTGGTAGCCGCCGTCCGACCAGCGCCCGCGAACGCGTTCGCGCATGTAAAAGGCCAGCTTGCGCTTCTGATGCAGCCGAATTGCCCATAGCTCGTCGTCGGGGATCTTGTCCAGCCCCGCCCAAATCGCCGGATCATCCAGGTGATCGTACCAATCGGGGCCCAAGTATGCATCCAGGAGAATCCGCATGCGGCGCGCCATCCAGTTGGCCGTATGCACGCCGTTCGTAACATGCGTAATCGGAACCTCGTCTTCCGGCGTATCCGGCCAGAGAAAATTCCACATCCGGCGGGCCACGCGCCCATGGAGTTCGGATACGGCATTGCGCCCCCCCGAATTCCGCAGGGCGAGCACCCCCATGCTGAATGTCTCGCCTTCAGGCCAGCGCCGGCGCGCCAGGTTGAAGAACCCCTCGCGGTCGAGCTTGAGCTCCGGCCAGAGCGCAGCCAGGTGCTTCTCGATCAACCACAGGGGAAACTCATCATTACCAGCCGGCACCGGCGTGTGGGTCGTGAACACGTTGTGTTCCCGTGTGAGCGCCATGGCCTGTTCAAAGTCGCGCCCGGCCTTCACGAGCTCGCGCGCACGCTCCAGCGTCAGAAACGCGGCATGCCCCTCGTTCATGTGCCAGACCGAGGGATTGTAGCCAAGCGCCCGCAGCGCGCGCACGCCGCCCACGCCCAGCAGCACCTCCTGCCGGATGCGGCGATCCAGATCTGACCAATACAACCTGGCGGTGAGCTCACGGTCGGGGAGTGGATTCGACTCCACGTTGGAGTCCAGCAGGAAGAGCGGGACGCGGCCAACCCGTACTTCCCAGATCTGCAGCGCCAGGGTGCGGTCGGGAAACTCGACGTCAATGGTCAGGCGCTGACTCCCGTCGACCATCACCGGCAGGACCGGAAGGTCGGCGAAATTCAACATGGGGTTCACGGACTCCTGCCAACCATCCTCGGTGACGTACTGTGAGAAATAGCCTTCGGCATACATCAGGGTGACGCCCACCAATGGCAGACCCAGATCGCTTGCTTCCTTCAGATGATCACCCGCCAGGATGCCGAGACCGCCCGAATAGATCGGCAGCATTTCATGGAGTCCGAACTCCATCGAGAAGTACGCGATCGGCCGGTTTGTCAGTTCCGGATGCGCCCGGCTTGCCCAGAGATTCGATTGCGCAAGATACGCGTCGAAGCTCGAAAAGACCGTATCGTAGAGGGTCAAATAGTCAGGATCCTGTGCCGCCTGGTCGAGGCGGCGGGCCTTGATCTCGCGCAGGAAGCGAATGGGATTGTGGCCCAGCCTTTCCCACAGAGAATAGTCCAACCTGCCCAGAACGCGAACGGCCTCCGGATTCCACGTCCACCACAGGTTGTAGGCAAGTTCACTGAGCCGCTCAAGGCGTTTTGGCAGTGCAAATGATTGCGGTGAGTCCACGCGAAAGCCCGTCATAGCCGCGGAATAATACCATACGCTCCGCGGGCTCCCTTCCGCACCCGTCGGGGCACGACAACGCTCGCGACGGCTGTCGAATTTTCACATTGATATACAATCAATAGATGCGCAGAGTGCAGCTGTTTGTCACCTGCCTGGTGGATACTTTCTTCCCGCGGGTAGGCGAAGCTATGCTGGAGGTCCTGGAACGGGCCGGCGTCGAAGTGGATTTCCCGCAGGGGCAGACCTGTTGCGGCCAACCGCTCTTCAATGCCGGGCTTCGGAACGGCGCGAAGCACATCGCGGAAAACACTATCCGCACCTTCGAAGCTGCCGCCGGCGACATCGTCATCCCCTCAGGCTCCTGTACCCACATGATCCGCAACAACTATGAGGAGCTGTTCGGGGATGACCTGTCCTGGTTGCAGCGGGCCAAGGCAATGGGCGCGCGGACCTTCGAGTTCACGGAATACCTGGTGGATATCCTGGGCATCACAGACTGCAACGCCCATTGGGACGGCCCGCTCGCCTACCATCCCACGTGTCACTTGCACCGCGGCCTCGGGATCGATCGACAGCCCCGGGCGCTCCTGGACAGGGTCGGCGGAGCTGAGATTAGGGACCTGCCAGAAGCCGAAGATTGCTGCGGCTTTGGAGGCATTTTCTCCGTGGAGCACCCCGAACTCTCGGCCGAAATGCTCAAGCGCAAGATCAGGAACCTCGACGCGACCCAATCCCCCACGCTTGTGGTGAGTGACGCCGGGTGCCTCATGCACATTCAAGGCGGCCTGCAGCGCGACAAGCGGCCCCAGAAGGTCGTACATATCGCCGAAGTCCTCGCCAACTCTTGATGCCCAAGCAGCGCGTCCGCCTCCCATGAGCAGCACTCCGTTCCGCACACGCATCCGCAAAGCGATCGCCGACGAGCCCCTGCAAGCCGCGTTGGATGCCAATGCCGAACGCCGTACGACCGGCCGGGCGGCTGCCTTTGCGTCTCTTCCAGACTGGCAGGCGCGACGCGAGCGAGCCCACGCCGTGCGTGCGGAAGTGATCGCGCACCTGGACGACTATGTTCAGGCCTTCGCGGCCAGGCTTGAGGCGAACGGGGTCCACGTGCACCACGCCGCCGACGCATGCCAAGCCATAGAAACGGTTCTTGAGATTGCGCGCACCTCGCAAACACGAGTGGCTGCGGCCGGAAGCGACGCGATCGGACCCCGCGAGGGTTCGCATGCAGAGCTCCTCTTCGCCAAATCGAAATCCATGGTCACCGAGGAGATTGAACTCAATCGTGCCCTTGGGGACCACGGGTACCGGGTCGTTGAAACCGATCTTGGGGAATATATTGTCCAGCTGCGCGGAGAGAAGCCGGCGCACATCATCACGCCGGCAGTCCATCTGCAGCGCCGTCAAATCGGCGAGCTTTTTCATGAGAAGCTGGGGATGGACTTCACAGACGACATACCGACGCTCACAGCGGCGGCGCGCAAAGTCCTGAGAAATGTCTTTCTCACGGCAGACGTGGGGATATCAGGGGTCAACTTTGGCGTGGCAGCCACGGGCACATTGTGCATCGTGACCAACGAGGGCAACGGGCGCATGGTCACCACCGTTCCACCTGTCCACATCGCGCTGATGGGCATGGAAAGACTGGTCCCGACGCTCGACGATCTGGCACTCATGCTGTCACTCCTGCCGCGCTCGGCCACCGGGCAGAAGCTCAGCGTGTACACGCAGCTGATCCATTCGCCTCGACGCCATGGGGAGGTCGACGGGGCAGCGGAGAGGCACGTGATCATCCTCGACAACGGTCGCTCCCGGATCGGCCGGTCGGGCCTAAGGGAGGCTCTGTACTGCATTCGATGCGGGGCCTGCCTGAACGCGTGTCCCGTGTTCCGCGAGATCGGCGGGCATGCCTATGTCGGAGCGGACGGCGAACCTGCGCCCTACCCGGGGCCGATCGGCTCAGTCATCTCCCCAGGCTTGCTGGGCCTGCAGGAATTCGGCCATTTGGCGCAGGCGTCTTCCCTATGCGGTGCCTGCAAGGACGCATGTCCGGTCAACATCGACCTTCCGAGAACTCCTGACGAGGGTCCGCGCCGGCGAGCCCTCGGCTGCGCCAAAGCGCGCCGGCATTGGCCTCTCCGCTGTCAGTCGCTTCGGGCTGGTCGCGTACGGTGCCATTGCTGCCTCCCCACGACTCTTTGGATTCTCGCAACGGCTTGCAGCCGTCGGTGGATGGCTCATCTCACCGGGTTCCACCTGGATGCGTCTCCCCAAGCTGACGGGATGGGGCTTCAGCAAGGACTTTCCTCGGCCGGCACGGAAGTCCTTTCGTGCCAGCTGGGCAGGTCGCCGCCGAGGAGCCGCGCCAACACGCAACAATGCGGAGCTGTCTGCTGCCCCGCCGCGGATCGGGCCTTCTTCGGCCGCGCCGGCAACTGCCACCCCGGGCTCTCCTGGCGAACGGGGAAACCAAGATGCAATCGATCGATTTGTTCTCGAGCTCCGGGCAGTAGGCGCGGAAGCCCACCGACTGCAGGGTGACGACCTGCGCGACGCAGTAATTGGATTCTTGCGTGACCGTTCTGCCGTGGAAGTCCTCGCATGGGATCATGTCGACGGCTTGGACCGCCAAACGCTCGAGGCCGCAGGCATTCGGGTGATCCCAAGTCCAAATGCAAGCGTCGCTGTCGGCATCACAGGATGCACGTGCGCGATCGCCGAGACGGGCACGCTCGTGCTTACCACCGGGGCCGGTCGGCCGATGACGGCGTCGCTGCTTCCCAAGACTCACATTGCGATTGTTCACCCGCGTCAGATCGTCTGGACACTGGAGCAGGCGCTGGCGACCCCGGATGTGGCGGACTCGGCGGCGACGGTGTTGGTCACAGGCCCCTCGCGCACCGCCGACATCGAGATGACCCTAACGATTGGAGTGCACGGCCCCGGAGAACTCGCGGTCTACGTAGTAGAATAGCCGCCCGCATCAATACTTCGAACATGTTGGCAGCTCAGGCTTCAGCAACGGGGCGACAAATGGTATGACCTTCAAACCCCGAAACGTCTTCCACATCTATCTCGCTGCACTCTCGCTGGCTGGGATGGGCGTGGTCTGGGCCGCCACTTCACGCATGGGCCCGGGTGTTTCAACGGATTCCGCGATGATACTGTCAACCGCAGAGAATCTCCTCCGCGGCCGCGGGCTCGTCGACTACTCCGGGACAGAATTGACCCAGTTCCCGCCACTCTACTCGCTGATCCTTGCCGGCGGCAGCGCCCTGTTCAGGCAGGATGTCTTCGTTGTCGGTTGGATCCTCAACGTCCTGGTATTTGGCGCGCTGATTTGGTTCACGGGGACCTACCTGCGCAGCGCATTTGGAAACGAGCCAATACTCGCCTATTTTGGCAGCTTCATCATCTTCAGCTCGACCTCCCTGATCGAAATCAGCGCCAACATCGCCTCCGATCCGTTGTTTATGCTCATGGTGCTCTTCTTCTGCGTGCTGGCGGCGGCTTACCTGCGGTCGGGTCAAGGAAGATACGCCGCGTTCGCGGCCGTTCTGACGATCGTGAGCTGCTTCCAGCGCTATGCCGGCTTGGCGCTTGTCATCACCGGAAGCCTCGTGGCGGCATATGCCTACAGGAGCGAGTTGCGGCGGGCCTTCGCCGCGGCATTGGTCTTTGGGCTGATCACGGCTGCGCCGATATTCGCCTGGGGATATCTGCACAATGCCCCAGTGAATGGCACGGTCTTTGGAGCGAGGCTCCCCGCCGTACCGTTCCTGAACTTCACCACTGGGGCGGAAAAGGTGCTGTATTGGTTCATTCCTTACCGCATCATCTCGGCTGCTGGCGCCGCCTATCTACTCGCCGCAATCGTGCTGGTGTGCGTGCTCGCATTAGTGGCCACCGGAATTCCGCACTTCCTGCGCGCAATCGCCGAGCCGCTGGTTATTCCACACGTCGTCTTCCTACTGGTCTATTTCTCTGTGCTGGTGCTTGATATCAGCTACTATGAACTAAAAGGTATCAATACTGACCGGGTTCATATCATTGCGCTGCCATCGCTCTTGGTTCTCATTTCGGTTGTCGGCGCCCAGCTACTCCAGGCAGCGAGGTCCCGAGTTCCCGGCAGAGTGCTCTACGGAATCGCCATCGTTCTATTCGTGATCTGGACCAGCTACCCATTGAGCAAGAGCAATGAGTACGTACGGGCCTCCATGGCTCGCGGCGACGTCAGCTCGTACAACTCCATCAACAAGGGCGATGTTCAGCGCTCTTCCATGGCCGAATTCCTGCGCGGGCTCAACTTGCAGGATGAAACGCTCTACAGCAACGGCGGCGACACGACCTGGCTCATGGTGCGAACGCTGGTCGAACCCGTGCCCATACTGCAGTCCACCGCCAGGGCGGCGGAACTCGCGCAGCGCTATGCGGGATGGCCGAAGCCGGGAACGGGCGGCTACGTCGTATGGCTCAATGCCGAAGCCCACAAGACCAACTACGCGACTCCAGAAGAGCTCAGCACGATTGCGGACCTGGTCGCTCTCTACACTGACCAAAACGGCTCGGTGTACTCCGTGAGGTCCCGCTAGGCGGCTGAGGTAGTGGCCCGCATTCTGATTCCGCGTGCCGCACAGATGGGATGGTCGATTTCGGAGGCACGGGGCGTTCACACAGTCCGCAGGCAAAGGCATGGCGCAATTTGACGGCTCGCCTGCGCGATGATACAATCTCGCCCGCTCACGTCATGGCGTACGAGCCCCCATCGTCTAGGGGCCCAGGACGAAGCCCTCTCAAGGCTTAAACTGGAGTTCGAATCTCCATGGGGGCACCTGCCCAAAGCCCTGCATTCGCAGGGCTTTGCTCTTAAGGAATCATATGCAGCCGACCTCCAGAAGCACGTCGCGGGGATACCTGATCGGCGTGGCAGCCACAATCCTGCTGTCCTTCACGGGAATCCTGATCAGCTACCTCAGCCGCGTGTACCATTTGCCCTCGCTGGTTCTGGCTTTCTGGCGGGATGTCTTTGTTGCTTTCGGATTGATTGCATTCTTCGCCGTTTTCAGCCGGCGGCGCTTCGGCCTGGATCGCGCGAACCTCAAGTTCTTTCTGCTCTATGGCTTCACCCTGGCGCTGTTCAATTCGATGTGGACGTTCTCGGTCGAGTTCAACGGCGCCGCAGTGGCAACCGTGCTGGCTTTCAGTTCGCCGGCGATGACCGCGGTCCTGGCTCACTTCGTGCTGGCTGAACACATCAGCCGCATCAAGGTGGCCGGCATCGCAATGAGTATTCTCGGCATCGTCCTGGTGTCGGGCGCCGCCAGCCCCGCTGCCTGGCAAGTCAATGCAGCCGGCATCGTTTTTGGACTGCTGACCGGGTTCTTCTTCGCCTGCTACACCATGGTGGGGAAGACCTCGGCCAACAAGTCGATCGACGCCTGGACCACGATGTTGTACGGCTTTGGCAGCGCCATATTCTTCCTGTTCTTGTTCAACCTCTTCGTGAACACCGCCTCGGGTCAGGGCCTGCTCTCCAATTTCCTCTGGCTCGGCAAATCCCTCAGTGGCTGGGGCATCCTGTTCGTCCTCGGCGTCGGCCCCACGGTCGGCGGTTTCGGACTGTATCTCGTCAGTCTGGCCTACTTGCCCGCCACGGTTGCGAACATAATCGGGGCCTTGGAACCGGCATTTACTGCTATCTGGGCTTTCCTGCTATTCCACGAACAACTTGCCGTCAGCCAATTGGCCGGGAGCCTTTTGGTGATTGCGAGCGTGGTCCTGCTGCGCGTGGGGGGCACGCGCCAGCCGGCGCCAGCCGTTGTCTGAGTCTTGCCGGCCTTGCACCGGGCGCCGCGCGGTCACGTGCCTCCGGCGTAGAATCCCCGCATGGAACTGCAATCCGGATCCGGGTCGCCTGCAGCGAACTCGTACGCGGCATGAAGCGGCCTGAGGAGAAGCCTTTGCGGAAGCAGTATCGGTTCTTCGACTTCATAATGGCGATCTTCGTCACGGTGCTGCTCGTCAGCAACGTGGCATCTTCTGCAAAGATCGTGGATCTGGGATTTAGCATCCTGGGCGTGAAGATGGCGTTCGACGCGGGGACCGTCTTGTTCCCGATCAGCTACGTATTTGGCGACATTCTGACAGAAGTCTACGGCTATCGCCAGTCTCGCCGCGTGATTTGGACCGGCTTTTTCTGCCTGGCGTTAGCGGCCCTCGTATTCTTCCTCGTGAGCCGCCTGCCGGGCGAGGCGACATGGCAGCAGTATGCCGGGGATGCCGCCTATGCAGCCATCCTGGGCGGCATGAGTTCCGGCGGCATCGTGTTGGGCAGCCTGGCCGGGTACTGGAGCGGCGAGTTCACGAATTCTTTTGTTCTGGCGAAGATGAAAGTCCTGACCAACGGCCGTTGGCTGTGGACTCGGACGATTGGCAGCACGATCTTTGGCGAACTGGTGGACACCTTCGTGTTTGTGGGGGTTGCCAGCGTGTTCGGCGTCTTCCCGTGGAGCCTCTTCATTACTCTGACTCTTACGAACTATCTCTTCAAGGTTGGGATCGAGGCGCTCATGACCCCGGTCACGTACGCGGCAGTCAATGCCCTGAAAGCCGCCGAGGCCGAAGACTACTACGACCGCAACACCAACTTCAATCCGTTTATCGTGCGAGAGTAGAGCCGGACGATCCGGCAATCAATCGGGTTGACTCCCACATTCGTAGAGCACGCTGCCCGGCGTCAGTAGTCTAACGGGCGGCTCCAAGTCAGTGAAGCGATACCCATCGAGTTGGGCATTCACGGCACCCATCGCATTCCGTGCCCACCATTCGGACAAGGTGAACGACCTCCAGTCCGGGCTCGATCGGAGAGGGTGCACACGCTGGCGACAGGCCAGAACGGCGCCCACCGCATCGCGGGTCAGACCAGGATAGGATGGGGACACGAAGATCGCTTCCAGGGCTGGCACCGAGTTTGTTGAAAGGGAAACCAGGTACGGCACATCCAGGCCCTGACCGCGGACCGCGCGGTTCGACATTCTGCTTCACAATAAAGCCGTCGACGTTTAGCGCCGCCAGGCTTAGGACAAATCCCAGAGCGGCGACAAGGATCACCCCCATGAGGTGCCGCTCGCGCTGCAGGATTTCCAGTAACACGACGGCAACCAGAAGCAGCCCGACCCAGATCAGGGACACGTGCACGTACGTGCGCAGTCGGGAGAATCCGTACGCCAGCTCGTAGAGCCTCAGGCGCTGGTACGCGGAGACCAGGATGACGCCAACGAACGCCACCACGATGACACTCAACGTGGAAAAGAGACGTCGCGTCGTTGCAGTCTCCCGTCGGGTAACGGCACCCAGGCCCATGATCATGACGAGGCTGAACACTGCGACCGCCACGAGTTCACCGTAGCCGCGGCGGGCATATTCAGCATACGTGTACCCGGCCACATTGATGTTGGCCTGCCCTCCAAAGAAGTATTGGATTTGAACCACCACAAAGGCGCAAAACAGAGCCGCCACACTGCCAAGCACGATGCTGGCCTCCGTTGCGCCGAGGAATTGCGGGACCAGCCTCTTCCCATCGATGGCAAGCTTGTCGTCCGCGCTCTGGGACGCCGCATGCAGGAAGACACCTGTAAGCGCGTAAGCCGCGACGGCAATGTATAGCAGCCGAAAAACGTATTCCGGCAGTCGCTGCAACTGAAGCGCCTCGAGCAGCGCCGACAGCTCCCGCCCAAAGACGACATCTGCCGACGCGAGCAGGGCGGCGAACACGACCACGATGGGCACGGCAATCGCGAGGCCTCTCACCGCGGGCCAATATCCCGCCCCCCGGGCAGCGCCATTCCGCCGCGAACTCCAGACTTCTGATCTCGGCCAGGAAACGGAGCGGCCGCGTAAGCATGCTCCATGCCAGCCGCCAAAGAGCCACCACGTAATCCACCACGCCATAGTGGAACCAGCGTCCGCCCAAGAAAGTGGCCGCAAGCAGAGCCATCAAGAACAACGTAAGCATGATGCTCAGGAAATGCGTAAGCGGCTCCGCGCGCACAAACGTCAGCGCTGCGACGACAAGGACCAGCGGGACAAGCGCGGCCGTACCGGCGGCCATGTGTTGATCGCTCATCCGCATGACCACCAAGCCTCCCGCGATGCACAGGGCGGCGTAGACGGCGAAGTTAATTCCGGCTGGCTGCTTCCAAAAAAGGAAATCCAGCAGCCATCCGAGCACGAGCGCCGTCAGCACCACCCATCTCCATCGTTGCTTCATCATTCACCTCCTTCAAACCGGCGCAAGGGTAACAGGCCGGTGCTGGCGAAGTCTCTCAAAGCCTATCATCATGTATGAAAGCGGGGGGCTGCAGGAGCGCCAAATCGGCCCATTGACATCCAATTCAAGATATGCGATACTTTAAGCACGTTGGGGGATCACAACCGATTGCCATCCTATTGAAAGGAGGAGGTGATGTCCGACATGGATAGTAGCATCAAACTCAGCGCTGTGGCATCCCTCCTCAGTTAATTCGGGAAGCCACAGCGCCCACGAATGCCGTCGCAAGCGACGGCATTCTGGTTTTAATAGGCATCCCCCTTGCTTCTGCCGCATGCCGGCCAGTTCCCTTGCTTGCGGTGACCGGGCAACACACATATAATCCCTCGGTAATGGAAAACGTGTCCCTTTCAGCCTGGTCAAGGCTGGCCAGGTGGTTTGTGCCCGTCGCGGCCGTGCTCGCATTTTCCGCCTGGCTGTATGTGGCGCCTCCCGGCTTGATGGGGAAATTGGATGCAATCGGGTATGCGGTGTGTCATCGCATCGACTCGCATTCCCTGCATATCGGCAGCCTGCAATTGCCGCTGTGTGCGCGTTGCACGGGTGAATTCAATGCTGCCGCGATCGCCCTGATTTTTCAGGGACTGGTGAGCCCCAGGAAGAGTCAGTTCCCCAACCGCGGCATCCTGGCCGTCCTGGCGGTCCTGTTCGCAGCCTTTGCTTTCGACGGTTCCAATTCCTATCTGGCGCTGCTCAGAACGGTTTCCCCCGGGGCATTCGGCCGCATCCCCAATCTCTATGTAACCACGAATGTCACCCGGGTTTTCACGGGAAGCGGAATGGGCCTGGCCATGGGTGCCATTCTCTTCCCAATGTATAACCAGAGCGTCTGGCGCACCCCAACTCCGCAGGCGGCACTCACCTGGCGGGGCTTCGGCGTCCTCGCCGGCATCTTGCTCCTGATCGACGCTGGCAATCCTGACGGAAAGCCCTGCCGCCCTCTACCCGGTTGCCGTGCTCAGCAGCCTGGGCGTCCTGGCACTTCTCTGCCTGGTTTTCAGTATCGTCTGGATCATGATCATGAGGCAGGACAACGCCTTTGAGCATCTCAGCCAACTCTGGTTGCCTGCCCTCGCCGGGCTCACGCTTGCATTCGTTCTGATTCTGGGGATCGACGTGTTTCGCCTGAGTCTCACGCACACCTGGGGCGGCTTCCCAGGGTTGACATGACAGGAGCGTAGATGACAGAAGCCCTGTTTGGCATTTTTTCGGCCTTTGGACTGTCGGCCAGCGCGGGGTTGAACGCCTACATCCCCCTGCTGGTGGTCGGCGTGCTCGCCCACTACACCAGTCTCATCCATTTGAGCCCGCCGTACGACACGCTCGCCAGCCCCTGGATCCTGATCCTGCTTGGCATCCTGCTGATCATGGAGATGCTGGCCGATAAGCTGCCGCTTGTGAACCATATCAATGACCTGATCCAAACCTTCGTGCGGCCAGTGGCCGGCGCGATCGTCTTTGCAGCGGGCACCAATGTGGTTCACGGCATCAATCCGGCCGTTGCGCTGGCCTGCGGATTGCTGGTAGCCGGAGGAGTTCACCTGGCCAAATCCGCGGCGGTCCGCCCGCTGGTGACCGCCACAACCGGGGGCGTCGGCAACGTGCCTGTAAGCATCGCCGAAGATGCAATCTCCACAGCCGTTTCATTGGCGTCTGTGCTTGTGCCGGTCGTGATCGTGGTGCTGACGGCTGTCGCGATCCTGGGATTGTTATGGTGGTGGGCGCGGCCCCGGCCGGGCACGGAGTCCGTTTGAGCCTGCTCGCCGTGTCAATGAGACTGCGCGAAAGTGTGGGGATATCCCGTTACCGGGAACAATACATTTGCAACACTAAGCCTTGGAAGGAGAAATGCCAATGAATCAGGACATGCCGTCAACGCCGTCTCCAATGACTGAACAGCCTCGCAAGAGCAACAAGTGGATCATCATTCTGGTGATCGTATTGGTCCTGTGCTGTCTTTGTTTGATTGCCAGCTGGGCCGCGTGGACCTATGGTGACCCAGTCGTCCGCATGCTGGGCATAACTCCCTGACCTCGCTGCCACGGCGGCGGCCTTCACCTACCGGGGAAGCAATCGCCCAAAACGGCTTTGAAGCTCTGCCAACGCGGAGACTCCTTGCTGTCTCTCAGGCATTGCGATCGGCAGCGCCGCGAACTGCTCGCGGTCCAGTACGACTTGGCGTCCGTCCGGCGAGACCCAGAGATCCAGGGCAAGATCCACCCAGGCGACGCTGGTCGAATTGATGACTGCCGGACGGCTGAGATTGCAGTACCATCCCTTCAACTTGCCGTCCCCGTGGTCGAACACCTGGAAGATGTTGTACATGCGGTCATCAAAGAACGTCTCCACAAAGCGATCGCCTCTGCTGAACACAACATCGGCCACAGGCACGGCGTCCAGATCAAAGAAGGCCTGCAGCTTCAGTGCGTGGCGGCGGCGCGTCACAAGCGTGCCGGCGTATTGCCAGGTCACCTTGCCTGCCAGGTCAAGTTTCAGTACCGATATCTGGGATTTGGCTGGGAGCGGAGGATCGACCATCAAGATTGTGGCGGCGTGCCAAGACACTCGGCTTTCACGATCACTCTAATCCTGGAGCCGATCCGAGGGGCCGCCTCCAAGTCCAGGTATAGACCGCCAGCCAGCAGCACCCTGTACTTGTCGTCCTGAAAGATGGTTTCACGCACGGTACCGTGTATCGGGCTCCCTTCCTCCGCAGGCACTGGCCGTACGAGGAGTGGGATGTGATCTCCCGGTCGGTGTTCGTGCCCGCATTTGAATGCCATTGTGCCATAGTCCGTCTCGGCACTCCGGTTGCCGCGCAACACGATGCCGCGCACAATACTACCGAGACCCAGGAACTGCGCCGCCCACGCAGAGCCCGGCAGTTCCCAGACTTCCTTTGGGGTGCCGGCCCGCACGATCTGACCTCCATGCAATAGTAGGATCCGGTCCGCGATCCGGAATGCTTCCTCCTGATCGTGCGTGACGTACAGGGACGGGATCCTGGTTCTGCCAAGTATGGCCCTGAGCTGCAGGATCAGATCGTCCCGCAGCGTGCGGTCCAATGCACCGAGAGGCTCGTCAAACATCAGCAATCGCGGACGGGGTGCGAGGGCGCGGGCCAGCGCGACCCTCTGCTGCTCTCCGCCGGACAGGGTTGCCGCGTCACGGTGCTCGAATCCCGCCAAATCCACGATTTGCAGCACCTCGTCGACCCGGCTCCGGATCGCGTCTCGGCCGCCATCCCTTCATCTTCGGTCCAAAGGCCACATTCTCAAAGACGTCCAGATGGGGAAAGAGGGCATAGTCCTGAAAGACGAGGCCGAAATCCCGCAGGTGGGCGGGCGTCGAGGCAAGATTCTGCCTGCCCCACGACACGGTGCCTGAATCAGGCGCCTGAAGACCTGCAATGATCTGCAAGAGCGTGGACTTGCCGCTGCCGGAAGCGCCGAGCAGACACACCGTCTCGTTGCGGCGGATGTCGAGCGAGACCCCCCGAAGCAGTTCCTGTCCACCGTAACTCTTGCGAATACCGCGCAGGGCGAGCATCTAGAACTCCGCTGCGCCGGGAAGCCGCAGCTTCTCTATCGCCAGTATGCTTACGGTCGTGAGAGCCATCAGCATGGTTGCCATCGCCATGGCTTGGCCGTAATTGGACCCTCCGGGCTGCGACAAGAATCGATAGATGGCAATCGGGATGGTGGGATATTCCGGTCGGGTGAGCAGCGAGGTGGCACCGAATTCACCCAGCGAGATCGTGAAGGCGAAGCCCGCGGCCGTGACGATGGCGCGACGCACGATCGGCCAGTCTACTACCTGCCAAGACCGAAAGGGCGACGCGCCCAGCGAAGCGGCGGCCTGACGCAGCCCTTCCGGAAGTGAAGCAAGTGCCGGCTGCAGCGTACGGACAACAAAGGGCAATGCAACCAGGGTATGAGCAAGCGGCACCATCCACGGATGCACCAGCCAGCGTCCAAACGTCACAATGAACCCCAGCCCCAAGGTCACCGCCGAGGCGCCCAGGGGAAGAATCAAGATGGGATCCAGGACCTTCTCCAGGCGCCCGGGTTTCGCCAGAGCCGAAGCCGCAGGATACCCCAAGGCGAGCGACAAGAGCACGGTCGCGCCGGCGTAGGTCAACGAGTTCGCTGCCGCCTCTATCGGCGGGACATAGAAAATAGAGTTGCGCGCATTGCTAAAGAGCTCCGAGTAGTACTCCGTCGTCAATCCCGCCTTCACCACACCGCGCTCGCCGCGATTTGCGTCCAAGTGCGAGATGGAGCGCAGCGGCAGCGCAAGCATTGGAAGAACAAAGAAAAGCGTCAATGCAACGGCTGCAAATATCACGAATGAGCGCTCTCCGCGGCCGGCGGCCGTGCGACGATTGGATTCCGCCGCACGCGGCGCAGTTTGCACACGTGCGCGAACGGCGAGGCGTGTATAGAAAATCGAGAAACCGATTGTGAACAGCAGTTGAACGAAGGCGAGCAGCGAGGCTACTGGAAGATTTAGCAGGTACAGCGCCTCGGTGTAGATCTGGACCTCCACCGTGGCAAAGGCGGGTCCACCCAACAGCAGGATCACACCGAAGCTTGTGAAATCGAAGAGGAAGACCAGCAGCGTGGCGGCCAGCAGAGGCGCACGCAGCATAGGCAGGACAACCCTCCACCAAACCCTGCGGGAATCGGCTCCCAGCGAGCGCGCGGCCTGTTCCCACTTCGGGTCGAGGCCGGCCAGTGCGCCGCCCACAAGTCGGATGACGATCGTCGTGTTGTAGAAGACGTGCGCCAGAAGAATGGCGCCCAGCGTTCCGATGAATGAGATGGGCGGCGTTGCAAGACCAAACGACCCCATCAGGGCCAGATTTGCCCAGCCTCTGGGCCCAAGCAGCGCACTAAACCCGGCGGCGACTACGACGGTCGGCAGCATGAAGGGCACGGCTGTCAGAGCGTACAGCAGGGATCGCCCGGGGAACCGATAGCGTGCAAACAGGAAAGCGGCAGGAAGCCCGAGGGCGAGCGTCAGGATCGTGGAAAGCGTGGCCTGATAGAGAGTGAAGCCAAATGTGTCCAGGACCAGGCGAAGGTTTGCAACCGAGAGAGATTGGAGACTGAGGCCAAATGCGAGAATCGCGGATGAATGGTACGAAGAAGAAAGCTGCCAGGAACAACAGCGGCAGAAGCCAAAGCGCCGCGCGAGGGAGCCAGGCGAAGGGGTTTGGGGGAGGTGCCGTGGCGTTTTCCGGCGGTGCCAAGCGCGTGCCATGCGCTGGCGTGCTTCCAAATCTCAATGCAATACCGCGTTCGTCCAGGCTTGGATCCAAGCGTCGCGATTGCGGGCGATTTCGTCGGGCGACATGGCCGCCGGCTGCGCCGGAATCTGGGAGTATTTCGTGAAGGCGTCCGGCAACGCGATGCCGGGGACCACGGGATAAACGAACATCTGCGCCGGCATATCGCCCTGGAATTCGGCGTTCAGCATGAAGTCCACAAACTTCCGCGCCAGCGCCTGGTGCCGCGTACCTTGGAGGATACCGACGAATTCGATCTGTCGAAAACATGTATCCGGCCCGACGATGGATGCCGTGGGGGAATCCTGCAGTGGTGTTTGGGCGAACATCACCTCGGCGGCAGGGCTCGTCGCATACGACACAACCATGGGCTGGGCTCCCTTACCGGATGAACCGCTGAAGTTGGTGTAGTAGGCGGTTTCCCATCCGTCGACAACCACGAGGCCGTTGCGGCGCAGCTTACTCCAGTAGTCCAGGTAAGCAGGATCGCCGTAGTGTTCTATGGTCGCAAGCAGAAACGCCAGGCCTGGCGAGGAGGTGGCCGGATTCTCTGTCACCAGCAGGCCGTCGTAGGCGGGCTGCGCCAGATCCTCGAGGCTCTGAGGGACCGCCAACTGGTGCTCGGCAAAGTACGATTTGTCATAGTTGATGCATACATCGCCATAGTCCACCGGAAGCGCATGATGAGTGGTGTCGAGCTGAAACTCAGCAGGTACGGTCGCCAGGGCGGGCGAATCGTAGGCTTCATAGATTCCAGAGCTCAGGGCGCGTGCGAGAAACGTGTTGTCGACGCCGTAGAAGACATCCGCCAAGGGAGCACTCTTCGTCAGGATGGCCTTGTTGAGGGCGGCTCCTGCGTCGCCGCCCTTGATAAAACTAACCTTGGCATTGTTCGCCTGCTCAAAGTCGTGAATCACGCTATCTGTGGCGGCAAAGGAGTTATGCGTTAACACCGTCAGGGGTTCTGGTCCGGAAACAACTGGTGCGCAGGCGGCCAGCAGCAGAACACAGAAGAATGGAAGGCGCCTCATATCGACCTTTCGCTCTATGGATCCTGTTCAGGACAGGCGACGGTGAACAATAAGCAGCAAGCCTGCGTCTATTCGGATCGTGGCAGACGCAGTCAGCATCTCGTTGCTGATGCCTCGCGTTTTTTGGGGCTGGAGGTCCTCACCATTCAGCCGCCAGCGGAGCCCATCCGTGCGGACGCCCTCGGCGATCGAGCCCCATGGGATTAGAGATACCAGGTCCGACGGCGCACCTCGTATCTCGCACACCGACCTGCAAAACACGGCTTCTTCGAATCCATCATCCAGCCTGCAGTCGATTTGGCTGAGCTCGGGATCGGAAAGCAGAGCGATATTGCCCAGCGTCTGGTCCAGCCGCTTGCCAAGCGCACCCATGATCAGGATGGCGGCAGGCTTCAATGCGACCGCTTGTCGCAGAGCGAGTTCGAGATCGGTCTCGTCCTTGTCTCGGGGATGCGGTGTGATGTCAACGCCAGCGCCCTCCAGCTTGAGGCGATCCGCCTGTGTGAGGGAATCGAGGTCGCCGATGACCGCCGCCGGCGTCAGGCCGATCGCCAGGGCATGGTGCGTCCCACCGTCGGCACAGATCACGGTCTCATTGCCATCCAGAAGCCGGCGCGCCTTGCCACGGTCCGGCAAGGTCCCATTGGCAAAGATCACAACACGCCTCGCAGCCATCAGTGCTGTCGCCTCTGCCTGCAAGGGGCGCAAGGCCCGGCTGTGCCGTCCCGCGATCCCGCTATTACTGCAGTCTGCCGCTCCAATACGATTTGCATGTAAAACGACATCCTCCGGAGGCGGAGGATGTCTTCAGATGCGCGATTTTCCCTCCGCCGGCATGATCCGGATCAGGTGATGCGGGTCGAGCGATATACGCTCCTCTCAGCCTGTGCGCCAGGCTCCCCGTTGCTTATGGACCTTAATATACCCCTCTTTTACATCGGGTCAAGCACAAGTCAGATGATCGACCTCCATTGGGCGGTGCGGTCCGCGTTCCGAGGGCGCGCCCAGGCAAGTCGGAAGTCACCTGAAAAAGGCACCGCGCGGGCCAGGCGCCTTGGAACGCCCGCAAGAACGACGTCCCGCGCTGCCATCATCCCGCCGGATCACTTCCCGTGGCGAGCCAGAATTGCCCGCACGCGATTTGAAAGCTCAACGGGGGAGAACGGCTTGAGCAGGTACTCTTCGGCGCCCGCATCCATCCCGGAGCGGATTTCCGCCTCCTGGCCCTTCGCCGAGAGAAAGACCACGGGCACATTTCTGAGATCGGGATTGGCTCTGATCAGGCGGCATGCATCATAGCCTGTCATGCGCGGCATCCGAACGTCCAGCAACACGAGATCGGGGAGTTCGCGGGCGGCCGTCAGCACGGCATCCTCACCATTGGTAGCCGCCACAACTTCGTAACCGGCAAACCGCAGCATGAACGTTACCAGCTCGCGGATGTCGGGCTCATCTTCAGCAATCAGTATTTTCGCCATATGATGCCCACGCAGTCCTGAGGTCAGGACGCAGCCGGCGGCGTGTCCTCTGTTGGCGCCGAAGGCTGACCGGACGATCCCGACGACGATGATAACGCGGATCCTTCGTAGACCGGCAGAGCGACTGTGAACGTGCTGCCCTTGCCAGCAATGCCCTCGCTTGTTAGCGAGATGCGACCGTGGTGCATTTCGACAAGCTGCTTCGCGATCGAGAGTCCCAGGCCCGCCCCGGGCGTCGCGAGGACCAATGGATCCTCCCCGCGGTAGAACCGCTCAAAGACCCTTTCTTGATCGGGCAGCGGAATACCCACCCCATTGTCCATGATGGCAAGTTGCAGCTCGTCCGGATTCGAACCACGCAGAATATCCGCCTGCACCGATCCACCCTCCGGCGTATAGTGATATGCATTATCGAGAACGATCATCACAATCTGCCGGATTCTCTCCGCATCACCCCGAATATGCGGCAAGCCTGGGGCGGACTGCAGCGAAAAGGCCATCGTCTTGTGGTCTTCACCGGATTTGCGCCGCAATTCGCCGATGGCGTCCGCGACTATCTGTGGCAGATCCAGTTGTTCCTGTGCGAGCGCCACTTTCGCCGTTTCGATGCGGGAAATATCCAACATGCCGTCGACCAGGGTATTCAGCCGATTGATGTTCCTGGCGACGATTTCGAGAAAGTGCGACTGATTCTCGTTGACCGCGCCGGCTGCTCCCATCTGCAGCATTTCGACGTAGCCCTTCATGGACGTTATGGGAGTGCGGAGCTCGTGGCTCGCCGTCGCGACAAACTCGGATTTCAGGCGGTCAACTTCCACCTCGTGCGTCACATCGCGCAGGATAGAAACGGTCCCCAGGAAATCCGTCCCCAGGACCACCGGCGCGACGTGGATCATGGCAACGCGGTCGTTGCTCAGTTCCAGTCGCGCGGCGTACGATTCGCCGGACTTGTGAGAACCCGGCGCACCCGACCAGCGGTGAACGGCCTCGAACCACTCCGAGCCCGCCGCGCCGAAGAGCTCAACGAGGGCGCCAAGTGGTTGACCCCGCAGCGCGGCCGCCTCGGCCGTCAGGATGCGCTCAACGGAGGCATTCAGGAAGCTGATGCGATTGTCTGATCCGGTAACCACGACACCATCCGCCACGGATTCGAGGATGGCTGCCGAGCGGCTGGCATCTTCCTGTTCTTTTCGCAGCAGCTTTTCGGTATGCTGCTGCTCACGAGCAAGCTCCGCCGTGCGCTCGATGACGCGCTGCTCCATCTGCTGAGCAAGCTGCTCGGTTTCCGTAAACAGACGGACGTTCTCAAGCGACAGGGCTGCCTGCTGGGCCAGGGAACCCACCAGCGCCTCATCTTGCTCGCTGAAGGCAGCAGGCGTGTTGAAGTTGTCAAGGACCAGCAAGCCGATGGCTTTCCCTTCGATCATGATCGGCAACAGCAGGCTGGAAACCGGCACTTTGCCACCGGTGGCCTGCCGGTAAAGGCCAAGGCCTTCAGGCGTGAGCCCGTAATCTCTTCGGAAATCGACCTCGTTCATGCGCTCAGGCCTCCCGGCGCCAAAGACCTTCCCCGGCAAGGCCTCCCCCTGTCGGTACGAGACTCTAAGCATGCTCTGATCATCGGCGTAGCCGGCGGAGGTGCTCGGCGCGAGCACGGCCTCCTGCTCGTTCCACATCAAGACCACCCCGGCATGGGCCGCCGCCACTGCGTTGCGAGCGCTCTCCAGCAGCGCCGCCACGATCTCGAGCGAGTCCAGGCCGGTCAGCCGACGACTGAAGTCCAACAAGACGTTGACCTCGTGCAGCCGGCTGCGTATTCCTGCCAGGAGGGATATGTTTTGGAGGACGACCGATGCCTGCCGCGCGATCTGCTCGAACACGGTTCGGTCCTCATCCGTGAATGCCGGGAGCGGTTCGAGGCTGACGGCAAGCACGGCCGCCACGGTCTTGCCCTCAACAACGAGCGGCAGGCACACGACGCCTCGCGCACGCAGCGGGCTCAGCAGGGGCGTGTGACGCCACTCATCATTTTCCTCAAGGTCGGGAATCAAGATGGGAGTCCCGGTTTGCAGAGCGGCGCGCAGCGGGTTTCGCTGGCCAAAGAGGACTTCCACATTGACGGTGCCCGGCACCGCGCCGACAGTGCGCACGAGGCGAGGTCCGTCGACACTATTCTCCCCGATCATGGCCGCGGCCATCCCCAGTTGCACCACAGTCTCGCGCGCCAATGTAAGCAGGGCAGAAGAGGTGTCGAGTTGCCGACCGACTGACTCGATGATCCGCAGGCCTGCCCGGACGCGCTGCGTGCGATGATCCTGGGCATGCAGTGCCATGGTTTGCTCTAGATCTTTGTGCAGCAGTATCGGGAGGTCATTTTGGCTTACGGTCAGCAACTGTTGCTGGCGCTCCAGGGCGGACGACAACGCCTCGTTCTGAGTGTGCAATCCGGACATGCGCTGCCACACGTTGATGACCTGCACCGCCTGGCCGGCAAATAGCTCCAGCGACTCGATCGTGGCCTGATCCGGCCGCCGTCCGTTGCTGGGATCGTCAAGGCTGATAAGACCCAACGGGCTGCCGTCGGCTTCTTCAAGCGGCAGGAGCAGAAAGTCGTCAGGATTCCAGGCATTCTGCGCGGAGTCTGGTGCAGAGTATTCGCTGGCATATAGATAGTGAATATCTGGCGGCAGCAGCGGCGTCTGATCCGCAGGAATGTAGTAAGAGCGGCCGATCTTGAATTCGGGCTTCAAGAGCTGCCTAAGAGTGGAAAGCTGCTGCTTTCGCCCTCGCAGCTCCGCCAACGCCTCGGCAGCGATCCCGGCGCCGGCTACACGTCGAAGCAGGCCTGTTTCTGGTTCATACACGCTGATCAGCACGACGCGAAAAGGCGTTGAATTGCGTATCCCCTCTGCAAGTCGGGCGAGCGGGGCCTCCAGCGGTTGCTCCGGATCCACGATGCCGGTCGCAGTCGAGAGCTTCTCGAGCGTCGAAACGCGCCGCTTCAGGCCTTCGGCGCGGCGTCTCTCGTCTTCGACCCTGATGGAATTCGACAGAGCGACCGCTGCTTGAGCGGCCAAAGTTTCGGCCGTTTCCTGGGCGGCCGCGTCAAAGGCCACTGGTCGGGAGGCGTGCAGCTCTATCAATCCAACGGTCCGGCCGCCGTCCCGCATGGGGACGAGCAGAGCTGACCTGACGCCGGAATGTGGAGGCGGGAATTTGTCTTCCCGGAAATCCGCTATCGAAAGCGATTCCCCCAACTCCATAGATCGTTGTTCCGCCTGCGAGAGTTCGTCGCCGGAACGACAGCCGACCGACCGATACCGGTGCCGAGCCACACCTTCGGTGGCATCGGCAAGGATGATACTGCCGCAATCGGCGCCGACCAGTTGAATGCCCTCGTCGTGAATGACCTGAAGAAGATGATCGAGGGAAAGTGAGCCCGCTATTTCGCGGCTCACTCGCGCCATCGCAGTCAGCCGATCCACGCGCCGGCGCAATGAGGAGTCCGTCACGGTCGCTTGTTGGAAGCGCTCGATCGTGGAGGCCAATTGGGTGGCTGCCGACGAAAGCAGTTCGACGTCCGCCTGGTCAAAGAACTCCGTCCGTTGGCTGCCCATGATCAATTCACCGATGGGCTTTCCATGCGCGGCCATGGGTACAATAACCGCCGACTCGACCCCGGGTGCATCGAAGAAGCCCCGGTAGAACGGCAGCAATTCGGTATCAAGGCTCAGGCGCCCCAGAAGCGACGGTTGGCGGCGTGCAGTAACGGTCCGGGCATATTCGGGCTGGTCAACCACGAGACTGGGCAGAGCCGCGGCTTGCTCGGCCGTCAACCCAAACGCGGAGGCCGCGTGCACCCGCAGTTGGCCCCGCATCTCATCCAGCAGCAGGACCACGGCAAGCCGCGCCCCGAAGACCCGGACAAGTTCTTCCAAAGCTTGCGATAGCGCCGCATCCAGGGTTGGCGAAGCCGCACCCAGGTCCGCGACCTTTCGGATCGCCTCTGATCGGCGAAGTTCATCATTGCTCCGCCAGAGCATCCGCGTGCTGTCAATGATCGAGGCCGCCTGGTTGCCGGCGATTTGCAGGAGACGGGTCTCCGAATCAGAGAAGGTGCGCGGTCCGTCGCGGTGATTGGAGACCTGCAGATAGCCCAGCATGCGGCCAGACGTGAGTAGCGGCACCAGGGCAGCATCTTGCATGCTGGCCGCCACAGCAACGTCGCCCAGCCCCAGTTCACGCCACGTGCTATCCGCGGCGGCGTTGGCGGTCAGCAACAGTTGCTTGTCGAGCAGATGCGCCTCGGCAGGGGTCCCAGACGCGATCGTGGTCCGGTAGACATCTACGATGCTGGGCGGCAGGCCGTGAAACGGCGCCTGCCCACGCAGCACATGCTCTGTCTCGTCGTACAGGAGGAAGCCCAGAATCTGCACATCGAACAGCGGGGCAATGCTCTCCACAAGCCGCTCAAACAGCTCATGGGGTTCCCGCATGGCCGTAACAGATTGCCCGACATTGGCCAGGCCCGAGAGTTCTGACGCGTGGCGCCGCTCCTGCCCGTAGAGCATCGCATTCTTGATTGCGCCGCCACTCTGCCCGGCGAGTACCTGCAAGACGTCAAATTGTTCCTGGCTGAACGGGGCACCTGCAGTCTGGCCCGCCTCCAGAACGCCGACCAATTCTTCACCGGCCGAGATAGGGATGGCCATGTACGATGCCAGACCGGAAGAAAGGCCAGCCTGGTCCGCCTCGGGAAGTGCGCGTACGTCCGGCACCAACCGCGGCTTGCCGGTCTCCAGCACGGGTACATTCAGTGATCCGAAGCGCCCCTGGGCAACGCGCACCAGCACGGGGCCCGCTGCAGGTGTCTCCTCGAACCGACGAATCACAAGCTCACCGATGGACGGATCCCGGGTGCTGATTTCCAGGATGTCCACCGCGACCAGCCTCAGCACGTAATCAGCGACTGCGGCCAGGACCGTGTCAAGATCGAGGCTCGACGAAACTGCTCTCGAAAACTCGGTGATGAGCAGCATGCTTGGCGCAGAAGGCGCCCCGGAATCCAAGGCAAAGGATGCCAAAGGCTCGATGCTGCGCAAAGACACGAGCATCTGTGGATGAGCTCCCGGAATCCGGTGGGATGCCGCCTCGACTGGCCTGCCATGGAGATTGAGTACCTTTTTACCCGGGGAGGCGCAAAGCGCCAGGAAGTCGTCAACTGGCTTGACGGCCCGCAGGAGCAGTTCCAGGTCCGGAGGGTCATCGTCTCGGAGCGAGAACCACTGACGCGCCGTCTGGTTCAGGAAGTCCAGGCGGCCACCGGGCTCGATCAACACGACGGCTTCGTCAGATGAGGTCGAGACCGCCCCCGCCGCAACGGTCGCCTGCGCCGCTGCCGCCGGCAGCAGCTTCAGCGTCCCCCACACCAGCGCGGCCAAGCCGACTCCGGCGATAACGAGGCCCAGTGCCCAGATCAAGCCCGAGGACATCGTACCAACTCCACGCCGCGCACCTCCACGGACAGGCTGACGTGTGCAGGCCCGCGACTGGTCTGGTTCACCGCACGTATTCCGACTTGTCGATCAACAGGCCCGGGAAACCGACGATGGGAGCAGCGGCTGAAACTTTCCGCGATATCAATGTGATGTTCAGAAATTGACGACATGTGCTTAAAACGATTCCGTGCGCGGGCGGCTCAGCACAGGCAAACCAGGACGACTGTGCCCGACGTTCAGCCGGGAGACTGCTTCTGAATCTTAACGCCGTGGCAAGCCAGGAACCCGCCAAATGTGATAGTTTCTCAATATATCATTCCCCGATCTGACGACCATTGCAGGAACGTCACGGCAGGCCTTTGTGCGCCGTGCAGGGCCCGCCAGGGTCCGGGCGACGGCCTCGAGCTTGTACGCCCGTGCAGACATCCCGATGCGCGCGCACCGGCCTACTTGTCGGATCCGAGATCTTCGAGAATTGTGTAGAGCAGCTCCAGAAGCACGGCCTTCACGCGCTTCTTGTCGGTAGCGATGCATGGCAGGATCTTGGCACTTCCGTCCAGCCTGAGCGCATGGCGCATATCGTCGAGCTCCCAGGCGTCGTCGATATCCTGCTTGTTGGCGGCTACCACGTAGGGCGTCGGAGCATAGGCGCGGAAGGTCTCGAGAATGGAGCGGGCTTCTCGAAAGGTTTCGGGACGCGACGAATTGACCATCACGATGAAGCCCAGCATTCCTTCCGACAGGATCTCCCACATGAAATCAAAGCGCTTCTGTCCCGGGGTTCCGAAAAGATAGAGGACGAGGTCATCATCCACTGTGATGCGACCAAAGTCCATGGCAATCGTGGTTGTGTCCTTGACCGCCCGCTCCGCCGCATGACTCACCTTGCGCTCAGTCGAAACGACGTCGATCTCGCTGATGGATCGGATGAATTGCGTCTTCCCGGCGCTGAAAGGCCCCGTGACAACCATCTTGACGGTCTGCATCGAATCTCGCTTCGCTCCGCCGGAGCTAGAGCTTCTGGATCCTGCCGATCAAGCGGTTGATGAGGCTGCGCTGTTCTTCGCGGTCCTGGGTGGGAAACATTCGCGGATTGAGAGGCGCCGGAGCGGAATCCGGACGAACCATTTGGATCAATCCCGCCTGAAGCAGACCATATACGATGCGACGCATTTCAATATCGCCAATCTTCGCCGCCTGGGCGATTTGGCGCATGGTATTCTTGGGTTCAATGTACTTGACCACTCGCCATTCCTGCAAGCTTAGCCTCAGGTTGGTCAGGGGCCGGTCCGTAAATTTCAGCGCCAGATCAAGGCTTGGCACCTCGTCCTTCAATTGTTCCCACTCCCGCACCTGGCGCGAGCCTTCGATGATCAGGCTTTCAAGGTCCAGGTGAACGTTGATGCGGTCCTCGGGAGGCAACAACTCGCCGTCGAACCGGAACAAACCCTCCGCCCACGTAAACAGCCGGCGAATCACGTTCGCACAGTGAGCCTGCAGATCGTGCAGGATGTCGTCCTGTGAAACATAGCCAGCGCTGATCAGCAGCAAACCCAGTTCCTTGTCCGTGACCTTGCCGGCCCTGTCGCTGAGCGCCCGATATTGCCTGAAGTTGAGCTTGTGGGCCCGGTGCAATACCTGGGCGAGTCCCCCATCCTCACTGCCGATGCGCGCATACGCGAGCTTCCCATCCCGGAAGGAGACATACGCCTGCTCCGACGGCCCTTCGAGGATCAGCGTGCCGGTCTTCTGTGCGAGGTTGATGAGATTCAACAGTTGCGTGACTGTGAAATCGCGCAGATTGCCGCGTAATGCCATTGGATTCCTGTCTCAGGTTCCGGGCCGTCACACGCGCCCCAGTACGGAGACCTCAAGGTCCACCCACTCAATCGCGAGGCTTGCCTTGGGCGTCGCTACCCCCAGGCGGGGCAATTCAAAAATGATTATACATCAGGAGCCCGCGCGGCCATTCAGAGCCGTTTTTACTGCCAGCACTGCCTGTGAAGCAGCTTCGTGTTATATTGCCGCCAAGATCGCAAGGCCGCGGAGCGGATAACGGGCAACCCGCGGTGCCCGGAGAATCTGACGTCGAAGATGCATATCTACGGAATTGCGGGGGATCCCGCCATCGTGGCCATCATGGCGACAACCGCCGGCAGCGGCCCCCCGATCACACTAACCCTCGTGTTGGGATTCACCTGCTTGGCCATCGGCCTGATCGCGGGGGTGCTCGTCCTCGGGTTCTTCGTTGCGATGCGCCAGCGGCGGGGCAAGGACTCCCCTAAAGTGATCAAGCCGCACGACGATTGACCGGCCCCCCGCAGGCCGCCGCAAGCGTGGCGGCGCACCGGTTGGGCTTCTGGGTGCAGCGCCTAGGGCCGTGCCTCCACGACGTACTCCACGCGCGCGATATACCGGGCCACTGCCGATATCATGAATGAAAACGGGATGCTGCCACCGGCTTTCAGGCCCGAAGTGCTCTCCCACCGACGGACTCCGACAACGCTCCCTGTTTGATCGTAAGCGACCGCGGCCACCCACACCGATTTTGCATCTGGGGAATTGACCGGTAGCGACACCTCCCCGCTGAGCTGGGCCGTAAGCCCAGACCACGATACCTGCGCAAGCATATTGTGCAGTGATGCCTGCAGATAACGGCTGTCCGTTGGGAGCAGGCGCATGGCTGTCAGAATTTGTACTTGCGGCACGCTCGCGGGTCTTCGCCGGGCGGAAAGAAGACGGCCAAGGGCAAGGAATCGGTGGGCGGCAGGATATCAAGCGGCAGCGTGGCCTGGGCGGTCGCAACCGATTCGCCCTGAGCGTCGATCAGCGTCACTTGTGCCGTCACGTTCTCGATGATATTCCCTGAATCATTGCGGAGCAGCACAAAGCACCAAAGACCGCCATCGGCAATGGGATGGCAGGCCATCTGGTCGATCGGAAGCGGCTCCGGCGTGGCCGTTGCCTGACCGGCCAAACTGGCGGCATTCCCCGGGATCCGGAGGGTGTGCCCGATCTCCATCGCATTCGGATCAAGACCCGGATTCTCGCCCAGGAGCAACTCCAGCGGAACATGGAACTTCTCCGCCACCTGACCAAGGGTGTCGCCGGCCAATATCGTATATAGAATTGGCGTCGGTGAGGGAAGCGGTGCTGCTGGTGTAACAACCTGCCCTGCCGGCGGTGGTGCTGTCGGTGACGCAGTGGCAGTGAAATACGGAATTAGTTCTGGCGGAGTGGGCGTCTCCCGCGCGACTGCCGGCGTGCAGGCAACCGTGAGCAGAATGCAAAGAGAGACCGTGCGTCGCACAAAATCATTATACTGGACGGGCGTTATAATCCGATTCAAGGCGGGCTTGTGCCGAGCCGGACAGGCGCCTGAAGACGAAATCCGGCATCAAATCACGCATGGGGCCTTTGGGAGATAGCATGGAGTATCGTCACCTCGGCAGGACGGGGATTCGCGTTAGCGAACTTTCACTCGGCAGTTGGGTCACTTTCAGCAATCAACTGGACGTCAACAAGGCGGTTGAACTGATGTCGGCCGCCTATGAACGGGGTGTCAACTTCTTTGACAGCGCTGAAGTCTACGCCAGCGGCCGCGCCGAGGAGATATTGGGAGCGGCGCTCAAGCAGCTGGGTTGGCGCCGCAGCAGCTACCTGGTATCCACGAAGTTCTACTGGGGGCTCCACGAAGGAGTGAATGAAAAGAACACGCTAAATCGCAAAAGGCTGCTGGAGGGTATACGAGGTTCTCTGGATCGCCTCCACCTGGACTATGTGGATCTGATCTTTTGTCACCGTCCCGATCCAACCACGCCGATCGAAGAAACCGTTTGGGCCATGCACGACATATTGGAGCGAGGGCAGGCGCTGTACTGGGGGACTTCGGAGTGGCCTGCGGCCGACATCGTCGCCGCCATCGAGATCGCCGACCGGCATCACCTGCACAAGCCCGTCACCGAGCAGCCCCAGTACAATCTTTTCAAGCGGGAACGGTTCGAAGGCGAATACGCGCGCCTATTCAAGGATTACGGCTACGGCTCCACGACGTGGAGCCCGCTGGCATCCGGGCTGCTAACGGGAAAATACGAAAAAGGCATTCCAGCGGAGAGCAGGGCTACGCTGAAGGGCTACGACTGGCTGCACACGCGGATGACCGACTCCGACAAACTCGACAAGGTCAGCGCCCTCAGACCCATCGCCAGCGCCCTGGGTTGCACTCTTGCGCAACTTTCGATCGCGTGGCTTCTGAAGAATCCGAACGTCAGCACCGCCATTCTGGGCGCCAGCAAGGTTACACAGGTGCATGAGAACCTGGATGCGGCAGATCTCGTACCCCGGTTGACGCCCGAGATCCTCTCGCAGATTGACAGCGTGTTCGGGTTGACTGCCGGCGACGACGAGGACTAGCTTGCCGGGCCGGTCTGAGGCGAGGCAAAGTATTTCTCCCGGATGACCCCAGGAGATTCTTCAGGAAGGCGCATGTACTTCGCCAGCAACGGGTGCACAGCGCGTATTTGCTCGGCCACAGCGCTGGCGACCATGCGAATCGAAAAATGCGCGTTTGGCGCCGTACGCAGTTCGCAGAAGGCAAACGCCTCCCGAAGGTTAAATCTCGCCAGAACCCGCCGGTGGAATCCGTTAGGCACAACGTATTGTGCCACCTGCGGTGAGTATTCACGCAACGTCTGAAACAGCCGTCCGGCTGACTGCATGGCCACTTCGTAACTCGACCCCAGCCCTGCCTCGACAATTAGGCGCGGCACGCTGTAGCCCAGATCTGCGGTCAGGTTCTGCGGAGTTTGGGTCATCATGCGGTGCCGCTTGAACTCGGCATACGCCCCCTGATCCATGATCAAGTCAAACGTGTAGCTGCAGTGCTCCAGCTCGCGCCAAGGGACATCGTGCAAGCCCATCTTTCCAAGCAACGCCGTCGCCAACCGCTCTCGTTCCGCCGCTGGCATCCGTTCGACGCGCTGCAGACATTGCGAGTATGGGAGCTTGCCCACCCGATAAAGAGCTGCCGCCAGAATCTTATCTTCACCCTGTGGGTCAAAGTCTATCAACGCGCACGTGGTCGCGTTGGCATCATCTGAGCCAGGGCCCTCGGATCCAGAGAAACCGGGCGCATAGACTCGATCACGAGTCTCCTCCAGGTACGGCACGGCCTGTGCGTACTTCACCAGAGTGGGGACTTCAGCTTGTGCCACGGCCTTGAGCTGCTCGCCAATGGAACGGACTTCCTGTAATCTATGGGAAAGCAATTTGCGGATCGTATTTTCCAGGACGCGGGCATTGGCCGTCATCCCCACGTTCGCGAGTGCCGACGCCGGCAGAAGGAACCGACAGACATCCACGTACTGTGAGCGCACGCGTCGATCCAGCGCCTGGGCCGATTCGTTTTCCCGGCGAGTCGCCCGGCTCATGACCAGGTCGCGTACTGGATTCAAAAACTCGAGGTAGGTCCGAAACAGCAGGCGGCAAACTCGAGTGTACTCGTCCAGCAAATCATGCCCACCCAGCTCCGCAGGAGTGTGGAAGTCGTCCGGTGCCCACTTCTGGTAGCGAGTTGATTTTTCAGTGTAGGATGCCAGGCGATTGGATTCGATGCATTCGATCGCCACACGCGAGACATTTTCGAAGGCGACGTGCAGGACGGCGTGCTCGGCCACGGAGGCATGGCCGTATCCCACAACCCATTTCTCATGAAACTGTGCGGACTTCTCGTCGGTAAGCCCGGCAGCGATCGCGTCGAACGTCTCGGGAGAGCGGGAGGTTTTGGCAAACGCGACCGCGATGATCTCCGGAGTGAACTCTTTTGGCGAAAGGAGGTATATGCGACGATCGGGCACGGCCAGGCCTTCTGAAGACGGCGGAATTATAGCTGACTATCCATGCCCACTTCTCTAGCCGCCAGTGCCCAGCGACGCCTTATTGACCGGCAAGATACGTGGGTGCTTCCGACGTGCAATCGAATCAGCCCATCGCTCCCGGAAGCGGCCCATGAAGGGCGGCCCGACGGCTATGCCGCCAGTATCTCGCGGGTAAGGGCGACGTCGCGCTCGATCTGCTCGACCAATTCAGGCACCGAGCCATACTTACGTTCATCCCGCAACCGGGCGACAAATTCCAGGCGCATGTCTGCGCCGTATACTTGCCGATCAAAGTCCAGCAGGTACGCCTCAACCAACGGCGCCTCGGCGGCCATGTGGAACTGAGGGCGGATTCCGACATTCACCGCCGCTGCATATTGACGTCCGTCTACCCATGCCTTGCACGCATAGACACCGTTGGCAGGCAGGATCTTTTCGATGGGGTAGTCGATGTTGGCGGTGGGGAAGCCGAGTTCGCGGCCGCGGCTGTCACCGTGGACTACCGGACCATGCAAGCCGTAGCCATGGCCCAGAAGTTTGGCAGCCTCCCCCACGTCGCCGGTGGCGACCAACTTGCGGATCTCTGTCGAGGAAATGACGCCGCTTTCATCGCCCAATGCCGGAATGACTTGCACACGGAATCCCATGGCCTGCCCGATTTCGGAAAGGCGCGTGCCGTCACCCTCCCGATCCTTCCCGAGTGCAAAGTCATACCCGATCAGGAGCTGCGTGAAGTGCAGTCGGCCCTCGAGACGCGCCACGAATTCGCGCGCCGACGTGCCAGCCAGGGTCGGATCGAAGCGTTGGGTCACGACGACGTCCACTCCCAGCGAGCCTAACAGCGCCGCGCGTTCATCGTCGGTGGTCAGACAGCGGACGCTGCCGCGGCCCAGGACGATGGCAGGATGCGGCCAAAATGTCACCACCACGGCGGGTGCATCCGCCTCCCTCGCACCGGCGATTAGGCTGCGCACGACCTCCTGGTGGCCGCGGTGGACTCCGTCGAAGACACCGATGGTCAGCCAACTATTGCGCAATGGAGTGTCGTCTATGGAATGGACGTGGATCATCGATACACACACGAGCCGTTCAATTCGCCTGATGCATTCGAGAAAGTTGTTCGGCCGGGCATTTGCACGTCGTCTGCCCCCACAACCACGCTGACTTGAGCGATGTCTAGGTGAAAAACACCTTCTTGGGCTGCCACTCTGGTTCGCCGCTCTCGCCCGTGACGAGATCCATCAGGGCCACCAGTTCCCCCTGCGTGCTCACGCCTCTTACCATCCCGGCTTGCGCCCCAGGGGCGGCGTGCACTCGGTGGCCATGACGCACGTTCTCCACGTCATCAGGGTTCAATTCAACTGCGGGCCACTCAGCGAGGGCCTCGGCCGCGGGAATCAGGTACTGATACCAATTGCCTGCGTGGAATGCCTCCTGGAGCTTTCTAAGCGGAGTTGCATCACGGAGCGAGAAACGGCCGCTCTTTGTCCGCCTCAAGCCGACCAGGTACGCCCCGCATCCCAAGACAGCGCCCAAGTCATTTGCAAGCGAACGGACATAGGTTCCGGACGAGCAGTGAACATCGATGACGGCTTCCGGCGGCGCCCATTCCAGAATCTCGAGGTGGTGTACTGTTATCTTGCGGGGTGCCAACTCCACTTCTTCGCCCTTACGGGCCAATTCATACGCTTTGCGCCCCTGCACTTTCACCGCAGAATATGGAGGCGGAGTCTGCTCGATCTCACCAACGAAATTGCTCAGCGCCTTTTCAAACTGCTCCTCGGTCACATTGACCGGCTGATCCGAAGGCGTAAGCTTGCCATCCGCGTCATACGTGTCGGTTGTCGATCCCAAGCGGATAATTGCCTGATAGCGTTTGTCACTGGCTGAAACGAATTCGCTGAGTCGCACAGCCGGGCCCACAAGAATGACCAAAACGCCGGATGCGCGCGGATCCAGCGTGCCTGTGTGGCCCGCCCGGCGTAAACCCGTTCCCGTTCGAATAGCCTGGACTACGTCGTGCGACGTCATCCCCACCGGCTTGTCGACGACAAGCACGCCGGAAATGGCGTTCTTAACCTCTTCGGTTTCCATGCCGACTTTCCTCCTGCATCGATCCCACCTTTGTCTGGCCTGACATCTCGGACAATTATATTGGGGAACTGGAGGCTACAGCCTTAGCATTTCCTTAGTGCTTCGGATGACGGCTTCTTTGACCTCTTGCAAGGGTCCCTCTACATCGGCGCCGGCCGCCGCCGCGTGACCTCCCCCCCGAATTTTGCGGCGACCCCGGAAACGTCCAGGCCGGACTCCAAGGCCCGCCATGAGATCTTGACTCTGTTCTTGGGCTGCTCTACGAAGATCAGCCCCACTTTGAAGCCGTCAATCGCCGAGATGACGTTGATCAGGTCCGCGTCGTCTGAGCCGGAGTAGCCTGCAGCCTTTCGCTGGTCCAAAGTGAGCGTCGCAAACACCATCCCGTCCTTGCGCTCCAGTCCCGAAAGACCGCCGCCCCAATATCTGGCCGCGGCATAGGACCGATGCACGAGACCCCGCATATAGAGTTCCGGCATGTCCACGCCGGTTTCCATCAAGGTGGCCACCTGCCGCATCGCCTCCGGCGTGACATTCGCCGTCCTAAAACCCAGGGTGTCCGTGATGATGCCCGTAAGCAACGCGGCGGCAATGGGTCCTGTAATCGGATAGCCCCACAGGGGCAGATACTTGGTCAGTATCGCCGAAGTCGCCACCTCATCACCCTCAACCAGGTTGAGCGTGCCGAACATTTCATTCGTCTTGTGATGATCGATGTTGATATCCGGCGCCTTGAGCGCAGACAAGAGTTGTCCCGTCCGCTTGAAGTCAGCGCAGTCCACGGTGACAAAGGTGTCGAAGCCGGGCTCAAAGTCCGTGGCGATTGCCGCCGCGCCTTCCAGATGCCGGAAGGATGAAGGAATGCCGTCTGAGAGCACCATCTGCACGCGCCTTCCCGCCCCCTGCAGCGCCAGCCCCAGCCCCAAGACCGCGCCAATCGCGTCGCCGTCCGGGCGAACATGCGATGCGATCAGAAAATTCTGGCCTGCCGCCAAGCGGGCCTGAATTGCACGGCCAATTTCAGTGTTCATTCCAAGTGTAGCCTCTCCAGTCTTCGTCAAACCATGTTCGCCCCTGGCGATGTGGCTGCGGCAGGGCGCCAGAAGTTCACAGAACTGCCTCAGCGCCCGCCAATTCCCTGCAGGCTGCTACAAGTCGCGGTCGCCCTTGTGCTGCAGGTCTGCGAGTATGCGTTCGATGCGATCCGCGTGCTCAGGCGTGGGATCCCAGTGGAAACGAAGCCGCGGGAAGGCCCGCAACTCGACCCGGCTTGCCAGTTGCTTGCGGATGTATCCGGAGGCCGATACCATGCCTTGGATGACCTCGCGCGACCGGCTGGTACCCTCCAAGGCGGAGACGTAAACGTCTGCGTGCGAAAGCTCCCGATCCAGGCTCACATCCGTTACGAACACGGATTTCAGACGCGGATCGCTGAGATCGCGCAGCAGCATTTCTGCAAGTTCCTGCCGAATCCGATCTGCAATGCGCTGGAGGCGCGCCTGGGATGGCATGGGACTTCCGAGCTGATTTCGCCCGCTGCGGTCAAGGCAGCTCGACGATTCTAGCTCTTCTCCACCGTGTAGCAGACCAGCAGGTCGCCCACCTGGATATCCTGGAAACTCTTGAAGCCCACGCCGCACTCAAAGCCCGTGCGAATCTCGCGCACGTCCTCTTTTTCATGGCGCAGCGAAGCCATTTCCCCTTCAAACACCAGGTCTGTACCGCGGAATAGCCGGACCTTGGCATTGCGATGCAACTCGCCCTCGGTCACACGGCAGCCCGCGACTCGCCCAAGCTTGGAGGCCGGAAAAACCGCCAGCACAGTCGCCCGGCCAATTACCTTTTCCACGTCAACGGGCTCGAGCATGCCCTTAAGGGCTTTCTCGATATCCTCCGACATGCGATAGATGATCTCGTAGAGCCGGATGGAGACGCCTTCCAATTCAGCCAGGCGCCGGGCAGCGACTTCCGCCTGTACGTTGAATCCCACGATGATGGCTTTCGACGCCGACGCCAGCATCACGTCGTTCTCCCCGATGTTGCCCGTCTCCGCGTGCAGCACCCTCAGGCCGATTTCACCCTGGCCGAGTTTCTGGAGCTCGACCATAAGCGGTTCGAGCGAGCCCTGCACATCCGCCTTGACAATGAGCTGGAGCTCTTTGGCCTCGCCGGCCTGGACATTGGCGAACAGCTCTTCGAGCGATACCTTCTTCTTCGTTTGTGCCTTGGTCTTGTCCGCCTGCACGCGGTCTGCCACAATCGCGCGCGCCTCGCGTTCGGAGTCAACCACCTGGAAGACGTCGCCTGCAGACGGGACCTCGTTCAGGCCCATGACCGCCACCGGCATGGATGGACCGGCTTCTTTGACCGGGTTACCCTTGAAATCCGTGATGGCCTTCATGCGGCCGTAGGCTTTGCCCGCCACGACAATGTCGCCTGCCTCCAGGGTGCCATTTTGAACCAGGAGAGTGGCGATCGTGCCGCGGCTCTTGTCCACCTCTGCTTCGATGACGGTGCCAATCACGATTCCCGCCGGATTCGCCCGGATGTCGGTGTTATCCGCGGCCAGCAGAATGGCCTCGAGCAAATCATCGATGCCCTCCTTCTTCTTGGCGGATACGGGCACCACCATCGTGTTGCCGCCCCAGTCGTCAGAAACCAGTTCCAGCTCGGACAACTGCTTCTTCACGCGGTCAGGATTGGCGTTCTCTTTATCAATCTTATTCAACGCCACGATCATCGGTACGCGTGCCGCCTTGGCGTGCGCTATGGCTTCGCGGGTCTGCGGCATGACGCCATCGTCGGCCGCGACGACCAACACCACGATGTCGGCGCCCTGGGCGCCACGCGCTCGCATGGCAGTGAACGCCGAGTGACCCGGCGTATCGAGGAAGGTTATCGTGCGCCCTTTTCTCTCGACCTGATAGGCCCCGATGTGCTGCGTGATGCCCCCCGCTTCACCCCCGGCCACATCCGTCTGGCGCAGCGCATCCAAAAGGGAAGTCTTTCCATGATCGACGTGCCCCAGTACTGTGACCACCGGCGGACGGGGCGTCAGCTTGGCGGCCTCTTCATCGGCGATCTGGCGCCGCCAGAGGGGAATCTCGCCGGTCTCAGGAGCCTCGGCCTGCTCTTGAACCTCGGGGACGGCCTCGAATCCGTACTCGGCGACCACGATGGCAGCCGTGTCGAAGTCCACGGACTGGTTTATGGTCGCCATTACGCCATTGGCCATCAGCTTCTTGATGACCTCGATTGGGCTCTTTTCGATCTTCTGGGCCAGGTCGCGGATTACGACGCTGGGCGGGAGTTGTATGCTAACACTCATGGGCCACCTCCGAATTCTCGGCTTGCACAACGGTAACCGCCTGGGTTACCGAGGCGTTCTGGCGATGGCCTGTGAGCGAAACTTATTCGTTCACATGGCTATTCGCCAGGTGCGGCATCTGCCAACGTGGCGGCAAATGCCGCCAGCCGGTCGCGATCTGCCGCTGTCAGTTCCACTTTCAATGCGCGTGCCAGGCCGCCTTGCAACCCAACTTGCCAGCAGGCGGGCCGGTCATGTAAGTAAGCACCGCGCCCCGCACGCTTGCCTGTAGGATCAATCAACACCCCGTCGGCGGTCCGCACGATTCGCACCAGTTTCCTTTTCGCCATCACCGTGCGACAGCCCACACAGGTTCTCTGGGGAATATGCTTCATGTGGCGAGACCTGCCTCACGAGCCCCAATTCCAAACCGTCTCGACATGATCTGCCCCAGTGTGAGGCTATTCGTCGACTTCCAGTTCATCCTCGCCGCGCTTGTGCTTCTTTCGGCCGACGACCTCGCCGAGCTCCTCGTCCAGCACCAATTCCACGGTCTGCTTCTTCTTTTTCTTGTCCTTCTTCTTCTCGGTCTCTTCGTCCGTAGCCACGCCTGATCGGAAGATTTCCGGTTTCAGCTTGAACAGTTCGTCCAACGAGACGCCATCTTTGGCGTTTTCGTCCTCGACCGGCTCATCGGCCGCTCTGACCCGCGGCCCCGCTGCCCCGACCTGAAGGCCTTCGTCGGCCGCCGGCAAGCTCACGCCCTCGACCGATATCGCTGCCTCGCCTGCCGGGACCGCTTCGGCGACCACCGCCTCTGTCCCCTCTACCAGCGCCTCGCCTGCCACTTCGGCTGGAACTTCGGCAACGGCCTCGGATACTGCTTCCGGTGGCATCTCCGGGAACTCCGTGGCCTCAAGGCGTTCATGCATGTTCTCGACAGCTTTCGGCCCAACGCCCGCGATTCCAAGGACCGTGTTCTCGTCCAGTTTCAGGGCCAGCATCAGATCGCCGATCGTCTCGTATCCGGCTTCGACCAGGATGTTGAAAATGTGCTCCTTCAGGCCCAGTCCTTCCAGCCGCATAGTGAAAGCAACTTCCGGGATCTCAGCACGCGCGGCCGCCACGCGTTCCTCTTCAATGCGGGCCGCCTCTTCCTTGATCTGTATGGTGCGCCGCTCAACCCGGTCAACGAATTGCGCAATGAGGGAGTACTCCTCGGGCGTGACTGGCCGATTCTCCGCTTTCTTCGCGAGGACTTCCTGCACTTGCGGAATATTTTCAACCGCCGCGGGCAGTGCGGCCGCCAAATCGGCATTCCCTTGCAGCTTGGCCAGCGCATCCGCGGCGGATTCCACTACCGACTTAATATCGATGCGCCACCCGGTCAGTTTCGCGGCCAAACGAGCGTTCTGACCATCGCGGCCGATCGCCAGGCTGAGCTGGTCTTCCATGACGACCACCGTAGCAGTGTGACCCCCGTCGGCTTCGGAGAGAAAGACCCCGTTGACGCGCGCCGGGCTGATCGCCTTTGAGATGTAGACCACGGGATCAGGATCCCACTGGATTATGTCGATTTTCTCGTCGTGCAGCTCCCTGACGATGGCCTGGATACGCACGCCCTTGATTCCAACGCAGGCGCCCACCGGGTCGACGCCCGGCTGCGTGGCCATCACTGCAACCTTCGCCCGCGCGCCAGGCTCTCGCGCTATCGCACGGATTTCGACGATTCCATGATAGATCTCCGGGACTTCATTCTCCAGCAGCCTGCGAAGGAAATTGCGGTGGGCGCGCGAGAGGATGATTTGGGGGCCGCGCGACCCGTCCTTGACCTCGAGCACCACGGCACGGATTCGGTCGTGAAGGCGGTATCGTTCATTCGGAATCTTCTGGTTGGCGGGCAATATCCCTTCCGCCTTCATGTCCAGCCCGATGGTCGCCGCCTGGAAACTCGTAGTTTGCACGATTCCCGAGACAATTTCGCCTGTCTGGCGCGCGAAGTACTCCATCTGCGCCGACCGTTCGGCCTCACGAATGCGCTGCTGAATTACCTGGCGAGCCGTCTGCGCGGCGACGCGCCCAAAGTCGGCGGGAGTGGATTCAACGAGAACCATATCCCCCAGTTGGGCCTCGGGATTCACCTTGCGGGCCTCCTCGAGGATGACTTCCGTCTTCTCCTCCTGGACGTCCTCGACGACTTCTTTTTCGGCAAAAATCGTCACCTTGCCGGTTTCCGTGTCCACTTTGGCTTCTACCTGCTGGGCGGTCGAAGCATTCGCCGCCCGACGATAGGCCGAGACCATGGCGGACTCGATCGCGCCGAGGATTATGTCCTTGGGGAGTTGTTTCTCTTCCAGGACCTCATTGAAAGCCAGGGCGAATTCGTTCTTAGGCATTCCGACTTCTCCATCAATTCCGTATACAAGCAGAAAAGTGGGGGGCGCCCACTTCTCGGAGTCAACAGCGTTGGTCTTACGATGACGAGTAGTTTAGCACAGGATGCGGGATTCTGCAAGCTGCTGGAGCCACACAGACGCCTACAGACGCACGCGGCACAGTGGCTCGGCGATGCGGCCCTGCGGGTGCTTCTCCTACCCGCTTTCGACTGTATAATTGCACGAATGATCGAACTCACGATTCCCGGACGCCCGCAGGTCCGCCTGGAACATCTCGTTACAGACGTCAACGGCACTCTTGCGATCGACGGGGTGCTTATCGAAGGATTGTCCAAGCGGATAGCCGCGCTTCGGGATCGGTTGAACGTCCACCTGCTGACGGCTGACACCCACGGACGCCAATCCACCATCGACCAACAACTGAATCTGACCGCCACTCGGCTTTCGCCCGGGAATGAACAGGCGCAAAAACGATCTTTCGTGGAAAGCCTGGGAGCTGACTCCGTTGTAGCCATCGGTCAGGGCGCGAATGATGCCCTTATGTTGAAGGCGGCAGCCGTGGGTATCTGCGTGATGTCTGCAGAGGGGGCCGCCGCCGAAACCCTGATGGCCGCCGATCTCGTGGTCCCCGATATCTTCGCGGCCTTTGAGCTGGTAGACAAGCCACTCCGCATCGTGGCCAGTCTGCGAAAATGACCCTGCAAGATACCTCTCCGCACCCTCCAATACCGGACCCGCCCCGACGTGCCGCCGATCGACGCGGCCGGCGACGCCGACGCAGTCAGCTCAATATTCCCCGCGACGCGGAGGGTCGGGCCGCGTTGCTCGCTTCGTTGTCGCACCGGGCCTATCCCACGTACGAGTTGTTTGTATATGCGGCCCTGTGCGGCGCCATAGCCGGTCTTGGGCTGCTGCTGGATTCCCAGGCGCTCCTGTTGTTTGCAGTCCTGGTTGCGCCGCTCTTGCTCCCCTGGGTCGGCTTGCTGGTGGCCGCGCTCACGGGGTCGATCAGGTTCTTTTTCGAGACCTTTGCAGCGCTTCTGGTAAGCGCCCTTTTTGTGTTCGTAACCGGAGTGCTCGCCGGCCTCGTCGCGCGCGGGCTCGGGCCCCGAGCTTTCAATGAGGCCTTCATCCACAGCAGACTGTGGTGGCCCGATCTTCTCGTACTGGCGCTGGGCGCCGTCATACTCACGGTCTCATTTGTGCGGTCGGAAGCCAAACCGTTCCTGCCGAGTGTCCTGATCGCATATGAGCTCTTCCTTCCCCTGGCGGCGGGTGGCTTTGGTCTGGGAAGCGGCATGAGCGAGATCTGGCCATACGGCCTGCTGGTCTTCGTGGTGCATTTCTGTTGGGCTTCCATGTTTGGACTGTTGACACTGGTCGCGTTGCGCATTATGCCTGCGACCACCGAGTCCTTCGCATTTAGCGTTGCCGTCGCTTTCATCCTGCTTGCGGTGCTGGTCGTGCTGATGAGCGGCGGAAGCTGGTCTCTGCCGTTCAACGTACAGGCTGCCGTGCCGAACACCGGTCCAGGCATTGAACTCAGCACGGCAAGCCTGCCCGCAGATAGGCCCGTCCCCGACGCCCCCCCTCGACACGCAGACTCCGGTTGTTACGCCGTTCGACACTCCGCAGCCTGCAACGTTCGTGCCAACAAGGGTCCCAACCGAGACGCCCACCGTCACTTTGACGATTGAGCCGACGCCGGTCTATGTTCTGGTGCACGCTCCCCGAGGCGGCGCCGTGTTGCGCGAAACCCCGGGTGGAAAGGGCATCACCACGCTGGACAACTTCACCTACGTGGAACTGTTGCCTGAAACGCAGGACGTGAGCGGCTACACGTGGTCGCACGTGGTCGCCAGTCCCAACGGCATTCGCGCTGGATGGCTGGATGGTTGAGCAATACCTCAGCGACGGCGAATCCTTCTCCTACCCTGGAGTCGCCTGCAACGCTGGCCGCCTCGGCAACGCCCTGATCAGTTTGGGCCTTTGCTCGACTCACAGGCCCGAGCGGCGACGCCTGAAGAGACCTGCCCGGCCCCCAAATACCACTACCTGGAGCATGCATGCCCATTCACTTCGGCACGGACGGTTGGCGCGCGGTCATCTCGGACAGCTTTACTTTTGACAACCTGCGCATTCTCGCGCAGGCCATCGCGGACGCGGTCGCATCTGAGCACTGGGACAAGTCTGGAAATGGCGGTCCCGAGCCCGATCCCAGAAAGATCGTGGTGGGATTCGACACCCGCTTCCTTTCCGATCGCTTCGCGGGCGAGGTGGCCCGCGTCCTGGCGGCCAATGGCTTCACTGTCCTGCTGGCCCAGGCGGATGCGCCGACGCCTGCGATCTCATTCGCGGTCAAGTACAACCAGGCCATCGCGGGTGTGATGATCACGGCATCGCACAACGCGCCGCGGTACAACGGCGTCAAGCTCAAAGCGGCCTTTGGCGGCTCGGCCCTGCAGGAACAGTGCTACCGCGTCGAGGTCTACATCAGCGACAACGAGCAACGTGCCCGCGGGCCAAATCTGATGGACTTCGACCGGGCGCGGCAGGCCAACCTGATCCAGAAGTTCAACCCATTGCCACCCTACTTCGATCATCTCAGAACGCTGATCAACACCGACTTGATAGCCGACAGTCCGCAGCGCCTTGTCGTCGATTTAATGTACGGCGCGGGGCGCGGTGTTATCAGGTCCTTCCTGCAGGGGACCGGTTGCGAGATCTCAGAGGTTCGCGCCGAAATGAACCCGGGATTCGGTGGAATTCATCCGGAGCCATTGGCCAACAACCTGGGCGCGCTGGCTTCTGCCATCAGTTCCGGCATGGGAAATTTCGGCCTGGCGACGGACGGCGATGCGGATCGCATTGGAGCCATGGACGAGCGCGGCGCATTCGTCGATCCCCACAAGATCATGGCCCTTTCGCTGAAGTATCTCGTCGAGCAGCGGGGCATGCAGGGCGCAGTCGTACGGACTGTCTCAACCACGCGAATGGTCGACCGCCTGGCGAAGAAGTACGGTCTCAGCCTGATTGAGACACCCGTGGGCTTCAATCACATCGCCGACCAAATGCTGCACGGCGATGTCTTGATCGGCGGCGAAGAATCAGGCGGCATCTCGTTCAAGGGGCATATTCCCGAGGGCGATGGTCCGCTGATGGGATTGTTGCTGATCGAAATGATCGCCGCCACCGGCAAGCCGCTGGTGGAACTCGTAGAAGACCTGCTGGCCGAAGTCGGACCGGTCGTGTATCAGCGCGTGGACCTCCGCCTCAGTCGTCCAATAGCGAAGGCGGAGATGACGGAGATGCTGACCAGGAACGCCCCCAAAGAAATCGCCGGCCAGACGGTCGCGGACGTGAATCAACGCGACGGCGTCAAGTATGTGCTGACCGATGAATCCTGGCTACTGATCCGACCGTCCGGCACGGAACCCGTGTTGCGCGTCTACGCAGAGGGCCGTACGCAGGAGATGATCAAGAGCTTGATCGGTTTTGGTCGGCAGATCGCGGAAAGCGTCGCCTAGCCTTCTCGCCGTCTGGGACGCACGCCAAACCGCCTTGGATCGAGACGCTAAAAGCGCACTTCCTCTCGGAAGTGCGCTTTGAAATTGAGGAGAATTTGTGTGGGCCGCCAAGTCCGGCTGAAATAATGATTCAGAAGCCCTCGGGGTGACTTACACGGTGCGCGAGCAGACCCTTAAGCCGGCGAACTTCACCCTGTCCTGAGAACACCATCGGGCGAGACGCCCCATCGTGCTTCTAGCGTGGCACGTTCGGAGCCTTGCCCGGGGCCCTGATCTACTGTGCTACTTCGACTTCGACGGCACAGCTCTAAGCCGCCGGGCGAGGAAGATTACCGCAATCAGCGCCATTCCCATGATCACGAGTCCGGGCGCACCGTACTCATCGGCGAGGCCAGTGCCGGGCAATGCCGTGGCGGTCGGGAAGGTCGTAAGCTGGACCAGCGCGGCTTGCGTTAATGCTGCGGCCACAGTAGCCGTCGCGGGATCCCTCGTGCTGGTAGCCGGAATTGGGGTGGCCTGGGCCACGACAGCGGTAGCCGTGGGAGGCGGCGTCACCGTCGGTGACGGCTGGATCATGGCCTCGGAGGTGGCAGTCAGCGCGTCGGCAACCTGGGCGTTTTGAAGAGCCTGGGCTGTGGCAGCCTGTTGCTGCTGGGCCAATTGGGACGGTCTAAACAGCAGCACGTACCCGGCCAAACACGCCAGGGCCAGAAGCACAACGCCGCCCAGGATGCCGGCTGCTATCAGGAAGGTCCGGTTGCTGGCTTCCTCCGGTGGTGGTGCATCAAAGTTCGAGAGATCGTCTGAGTTCATCGAATATTCTCCTCACAGGCCGGCCTGTCCGAAAAAGAATAATAGTGCGGTAGCACTCCCGGTAGACTATGTAATACCATTTTGGAGATTATCCCACAACCTCCAAATTGACCAGTGGGATGAGCAGTTGTTGGCCGTTTTCGAGGCGTACTTCTGCCCCTGGAGCGCTCAATCCGCTGGGATAGGTGGCGAGGCCACTGGGCAAGTCCACGATTGTGCCAATCATACCCGGCGCAGGCTGCCGGCGAATGCGTACGGTCTGTCCCGGTGCCAGTTCCTGCATTTCCCTCAGCACCGGCGCCCCCTGGCCCGGCAGCGGAATGATCGCCTCGGGCCGACTCCCTGAATTGCGATCGTACGCCTCGGCATTCAGCGTAACCTCGCGCTTCGAGTTGGTGCTCAGCAAGCGGTGGGCCGCAGAGTTCATGGGCATCGCGCCAAAGCCATCTGTGACGACAATTGGATAGCGCACGTCCCTGGCTGCCGGCAGCAACGACGGGAAGATGCTCCCGATCAGGAGACCGCGTACGGAGATCTCCGTTCCAGCCTGCAGCACCTCAACATCCTGCACCTGTCCACCAACCAGTATCGAGCCCCGCATGCTCACGTCCATACGGGCAGGCGTGAGCACGGCATCGGGCTTCTCCGCCAGGTTGATCATGACACCGGTATCGATACGACCATTTCCCCAGACACCCTGCACTAGGGCTCCGGTCGTTTGGATCACCACTCCGCGGTCCGGGATCACGTCTCGTACGGTGCCGGACAACCCGGCCCGCAACTCCATCCGTGACTCCCCCGATTCAATGAGGACTTGCCCGCCGCCTGTGGCGACAACGCGTCCCGTGCGCGGGGCCGTGACCGTTTTCGGCAGCACCCCTCCGCCTTTGGCAATCACGGCGCCGGTTCGAATGCCGTCGCCGGCCTTATAGCGGACAAGTTTTTCGGCGGCTGCCGGCGTTATTCCAAGCGTGCTGGCGACATCAATGAAGATGTGCTCCCGCGACCAGCTGGCATCGGCCACGATATCCCCGGGGCTGACCTTGTGGCCCAAGCGCACGCGCACGGTTCCTTTGACGGGCAAGCGGCGTTCGCGTACGATCGTGGCAAGCGGGATGACGTGAAGGACCGCAGCCATCGTCATATCAGCCTCCCACCGCCAACTGCCATTTCCGCAGTATTTCGCGGCGGCGGACATCATCTTGCGGCAGCTGGAGCGGCCGTCCGCGGCCGTCGAAGACCACGCCCATGGTTCCCCCACTTACGGTTAGCGCGCCGGAGCGCCCGGGACCGAATCCCGCGTCCACACCGAATCGCGGCTGGATCGCAAGCCTCGCCGTCTGCCCCTGCGGCAAGGGAAGGACATCCAACATCCCCGATTTGATCTCTGAGCGCGCTTCCGTTCCGTTTTCATATACGAGGCGAGCCCGCGCGAGTGAGGCGCCATCGTTGGCCGCCGTCAATACAGACACGACGGTGCCCAGGCTCTGAAATGCCCCGGACTCCAGCACCTGGACCGGCAGGATGCTGTTGCGGGCAGCCGCGGCGCCCAACATCGGCAGGAGATTGCCGCGATCCAGAATGATCGTGGAAATGCCCACGGGCTGGATGGCGTCCAACAGCAGCAGCAAGCTGTCCGCAGGCGTGGCTGCCGCGGCGAGGGCGCCGCCGCTTGCAATGATGGGCTCAAAGTTGGGCAAGAGCCCGGCTTGAGCGGTCCTTGCCGAGCGCGGAAAGTCGCGTCGCGCCTGCTGCACGGCGAGATAGAGTGCCTGGCGGGTCACTGCCCGTGCTAGCAACTGGTCTTCTTCCGTCGCAGAGATACTCGACGGATACAGCGATTTTTGTAACAGGTAGTCGCGCAATTGACCGACAGACGCCTCAAGAGGGCTCCAGCGCAGAATCTCTTCAAGGGAGGTGTACTGCAGGAGTCCGGGAAGACTCTCGCCGAGTCCAAACTGGGGGTAGACCCGCAATGTCGTCTTATCACCAAAGCCGGCCGCCACCACGGCGGCGGAGGCGCCGATGTCGACACTGAGCACAGCTCCGCTGGACCCACCATAGACGTTGCTGAGAAAGCTCAGCATGCGGCCTTCAGCGTAGGCCGTTGGCAGCACGTGGCCGCCGGACCATGCATCCAGAAGATCCATCCCCTTGAGCGTCCGTCGGCGCACGCCAAGATATAGGTCCGCCAACTCACGCGCTGCCGGCCCCAAGTCCTCCGTCTCCAACGATGGACGCACGTTTGGACTGAAATGCAATGCGGAGGTCACATTGCTGAGAAGCCCCCTGACCTCTCCATCCAACTTTTCGTTTCCGGCAAAAAGGACCGCTGGCTGTTTCTCCTGCGGCAGAAGGTAACTGGAAATCCCCATCGGCTCCAGCATCTTCTGAACGGAACGCGAAGCGCCGCCGTCTGTTCCGCCGGCGATCAGCACGACATCGGGCTGCAATCGGAGAAGTGCGTCTATGCGCTGATCCGGCTGGCGCTCGTCACCGAGGTTGGCCACATCGACGATGCGGCTATACGTGGTTTCTGCCAGCCGGCGGACACTTGCGAAGGAAATCTCGGCGAGCAGGCCGATGATGGCTGTGCGGAGCGCCGGGCCGGCCGAGACTGTGGCTACAAACGCGTCCACACCGGAACCGTCGGGCTGAGCCGGGGTGACCAGTCGCCGCTGCGCATCCAAGAGAGGGCGGCCCGTCACACCCTGGAGTTCAGTGATTGCATTGCGGACACCTTCACCGATATCCTTGAACGGCGCCTCCGCCGTAGAAGGCGCAGTTCCCGCCGCCACAAACCGGTATTCGCCTTCAACCACGTCGAACAACGCGGCGCGTGTGTTGGCGCCGCCCACGTCAACGGCCAGAACGGATTCGCTTTCAATCCACGCAGCTGTCATACTCGTCTCAGCTCCACGGGCAACCACGTCTCCGAGGGTGCGCCCCCGCCCATATCGACTCTTTCTTTCATCACTTCAGTCCCAGAAAACTTCCAAGGAAATGCAGGCGCTCAATCAGGGCCGTCAGCGCCGCAGAATAGACTCCCGCGAACAACACGCCCAGCGTGATGGCCAGGAAGATGCCGCCGACCAGCGCTATGATCTCCAGCGGAGCAAACCGGTGGATCGTGCCGTCCGCCCGCCTTTGCGCTGAGAAGTGGAAGTAAGCCAAACTGGTGACCACCCCGACCAGGACGAGCAATCCGTTCACCAACATGTCGGGCGTGCGGGCGTTACGCACATCCAACGCATCCACGGTCGCATAGGCTTGCGGCAAGAGCGTGCCTTGAACGGCGCCGCCAACGGCGACGGCTGCCGCAGCGCCGACGAGCAGACCCATCGCGGGCGCACCCAGCCGTGTCAGTGGCGGCCAAGCCTTCATCAAGAGCATGCCCGTCAACAGCAGGGGAAGCGCCAGAGCGGCCCGCCGGGCGGCGGGTCCGTTTGCAAGAGGAAGCAGAAGGTCGGGCCACAGGACCTGCCACCAGGCTACGGCAGCGACATATCCCGCAGCCACGCCGACAAAGATATGGATGGCAACACGAAAAGCGGGATTATCGGCCACGAGGTAGCTCAGGGTCATTAATGTGAACACGAAGGCGATCGCGCCGATTACAAAATCAGCAGACATCTAAGTACCCTGTCCCATACCGCGTGCCCTAAGACGGGACACCGCATACCACCCGCCGCCCAGCGCGATCAGGATGGCCGCAAGATACATTCCGAGACTGTAGGCGTCCCAGTATTTCCGGACATAGCCGGGCAAACCTCCGTTTGCCATCTCAGTGCCGGCCGCACCGTTAAGTCCCGCCACCAATCCGCTTATCTGACCGGAAGCCGCATACGGCAACAGCATCGGGCCCGCTTGGGCGCTCGAGACCACGATGAGGGCGGCATCTCCGCGCTTGTTTGAGGTCTGTTCGATCCAGACCCTCCCCGACTCAAGCCCATCGGTGAGGACCAGGATGGCATTGAAGTCCGCCAGAGCATTCACACTTTGGAGCGCGGGAGAGTCCCAAGCCGGCCTGGCCTGGGCGTCAAGCGGAACAGCCCCGCGTGGATCATCCGCAAATGCCCGGACTCCCGCCAGCCCCCCGGGGAGATAGCCGAGGTTTACGTATCCTGTTCCACTCTCATAGGCCCGTGCAGCGACGGCGCCCGACATAAATCTATCCGCCAGAATCGATCCGGTGGGAGAAGTCGAGATTACGGCCAGCACCGGATGCCGTAGCAGGAGCAGGTGATCCATCAAGGATGCCGCGCTTGCCTCCATCTCCCCGACCGTTGCCGGTTCGTAGTCGAAAACGACGAGAACACGGCCATCCACTGGAACGTTTTCAACTGCACGTATGGCGCTGAGGGTCTCGTTAGGGACTCCGCTGGGCAGGGGAAAAACGGACGCGTTGGCAATCAGCGCGCTGCCCAGGACGACGAGCAATATGGCGCTAATGGCCCAGCGAAGCGTGCGCTGTGAGCCCATCAAGAGGTCCGCTTTCAGCGGCACGGGCTTGGTCTCTTCCGCCACAATTCGTTCGAGCAAACCGGCGCGCGACCGCTGTTGCTCCGTGACCTCCAGTCGCATTGCGCGCACGGATGGTTTGCTGGATGGTTTCCCGGAGCCGGGGATCGCTGTCAGGACTCCCTGCAGACCCAGCAGCGGTCCGCGTTCTTCGGGCGGCCGGTCGGGAACATCGGCCGGAACGGGCTGCATAATTGATTCAACCGGCCGCATCGCCTCGACCCACGCGGGCAATTCGGCAGGCGCAATCAGTTCGTCCTCGCGCCCCGCGGGAGGAGCTTGATCCTCAGGGACGCTGGTTGGCGGAATGACGTCCAGAAGCCAATCAGGCGTTTGCAGTGACGCCACGACGGCATCAACGTCAAGGCTCGCGGGCGGCTCTGAGGCGCGGTCTGGATCAGCTGTGGTCAAATTCGGCAGTGGCGGCTCTATGGCTGCCGAACCCGGAACGTCCTCGTGCTCATGGCTGGGCGGCGTTTCAGGCGTGGGCACCGGAGCTGCCGCCAACGGCTCATCCTTGTCATTTGACGCAGCCCCCGCCGAGTCGCCACCAGCCGTTATCTGATCGCCCAGCCAATCGGGGATCACGGCCACCGGCGTTGAAGTTCCAACTCCCGCAGGCTGCTCCGTCGGCGCAGCTTGCTCGCCACCAGGGCCTGACGCATCCAGGCGGCGCAGCCACTCGTAGATCTCATCTCCGCCAATGGCGCCATCGTCATTGGGAGGCAGATCACCCGATGCCGGCCCGGAGTTCTGGAGGCCCGCCGCATCGCCGACTGCTGTCCCCGGTTGCGCTGAGCCCGTGCCCTCTGCGGGCGCAATCGAATCGGAGCCGGTCTCGGCAAGGTCCGGGGCTGTCCCGGCGATCCGTGCCATCCAATCCGGCACGTCAGCGGCCCTTTCCTCCGCCAGCAAATCTGGTGTTGACGCAGCGGACGTCAGCTGATCCAGAGGAGGATTTCCGATAGCGTGCAAGCGATCTGGGCTATCCAAATCTGGGGCCGGCACTGGTTGGGGGTCCCTTCCCAGATCGCGCAGCCAGTCCGGGATCGCTGGTGCGGCTGACTCGTCTGGGGCCGCGGGTATGTCCCCTTGCCCGGTTGCCGCCCCGCCCGGGGTGCTGCCCTGCGGGGTGCGCAAGGGCCACTGGCAGTTCTGACATAGGGCAGCGTCAGCCGGATTCGTAGCGCCGCAGACCGGGCAGATGATCGTCTCTTCCACTACTTTGTCCCATACGGACGGTTCGTCCCGAGCAGGACGCGCAGCCCCGTGGTTAGCGTGCCAAGCCCGATGCCGATCAACAATCCCCGCGCCCCGCCCAGCGCCAGAACATGCTGCATCCACGGTCGCAGGAAATCGTTAAGGAACGCAGATTGGCCGAACGGCAGGGTAGCGGACGCAAGCAGGATCACGGCGGCTGTCACAAGGAACACAATCCCCATGGAATCTGTGCGGCGCTGCAAGAAGAGGACAGAAGCATACAGCAGCGAAACCGCCAGCAAGGCCATCAGGCTGGATTCGATGGGCACCACGATCGCGTTGATGACATCCTGCATTATGGGATGGGCCGGGCCCATCGCCAGGCCGAACAGGAACGTCCCGAGCAGGGAGATCAACAGGATGGCGCTGTATGCCCTACCCTTTTCCTGATTGCTGATCCGGCTGGCATGCACGAGCACGAGATTGAAGACCCCCACCACGGCGGCCGCCCCTGCGAGAATCACGGCCCAGCTTAGGAACAGGCTCTGCAGAGCCGCCAGGGGTGGCACGAAGTAGCCGACCAGTATGAGGGTGCCGACCCCGATCGCGAAGATGACTGCGGCAACCTCCACTAGATGAGCCCCAGGATCTTCAGACCGGCGCCGGCCAGGATCCCAATGATGATCAGCCATCGCAGGATGTCCTGGACAGCCAGGCTGGCCATGTGGGGCGCTTGGCCGCCGAGATACGCCGCGCCCGCATAAACGTCCTCGCCAATCAGCGCCTCTGACGCCGAAGCAAACAATGCCGCCTGCGCGGCGGGATCGTCGCTGGCACCCACGAGGACGACGCCATCGCGCACAGCAGCCTCAGCCAATACGGCTGCTTCGGCGCCAAAGTGGCCGATCAATGCCGCCGCGGAAACGTGCTCATCGCTCAGGATCGGCAAGGTGCCCGCCATGGAAGAGAACGGCGTCATGCCAGCCAGCCGGCCAGAGACTGGTTGAAAAAGCTCGGCGGCGCCCGCGGCGCGGAAGCCTGAGCGCAGCGTGTCTTGGGCCAGAAATGCCAGGGAGGCCTCACCTGCAACCGCCACGGGTGGGCGGTCACTTGCCGAGGTCTGACGCGTTGCGTCACGCAGCACCTCAAGTCCGGCCAATGCCGAGGCGCCATACTTGGTAAGCAGGCTCGTGTTCCCCAGACTGATCAGAAGGCGCGTACCGTCTTCCACGCTGAGGCCCACCGCGCGGTACAACCGCGTCAACGCCGGGATGGCCCGAAGCTTCGGGAAACCCCTGCGCGCGAGTTTATAGAAGATGGGGAGAAGGGCTGCCGTCAGAACAACAACGATCAAACCCGGAAAGTCCATCAGGTATTTCCCTGAGAAGACTGTTGAATTTTTGATGTGTCGGACTGTAGATAGCGGGCAAACTGGGACAACTGTTCGTCGGATTCGAGAAGCTGCGCCAACTCATGGGCGCGTTGCGCCCAAGAACGGGCCTCCGATGTACAAGAGCTGGGCGGAGATCAGCGAAAGCGGACCGCTTGCTTCGAGCAGCCAGCCAACAATTCCTTGAAGTTGGTGACGACGCAATGCGTCTCCCCACTGCCGCCATCGCTCTTGTGGCACGTGCCCCCTTCCCGGCTCAACAGTATTCGTCGAATTCATGGTCGAGGCGACCATCTTCGCATGTAAGCGACTTGCTGCGGATCGCATGCGTGCCTTGCAGCACACGCGAAAAGTATAGCATACTTCGATTCTTACCTGCTATCCATGAAATGACCAGAATACGCGCGGCTTGGCAGCCTTGAGTCTCCAGGCGCTGTTGCGCGCAGGGCATGCGGCTGGCCCAGAGCTTTGGGGGGAGTGTGCATGGCGCTCGACTGTCTGCCGATGTCGCGGACATTGGAACCTGCATAGTATAATTTGCTCGAATTCCCGTGGAGGCTTGATGAGTGAGAAGAAGATCCGGGTGCTGGTAGCCAAGCCGGGCCTGGATGGACATGACCGGGGCGCAAAAGTTGTGGCGCGGGCTTTGCGCGACGCTGGCATGGAAGTCATCTACACGGGTCTGCGGCAGACGCCGGAGATGATTGCGCAGGCGGCGCTCCAGGAAGATGTGGATGTGGTCGGCCTGTCCATTCTGTCAGGTGCGCACATGGCTCTCGCGCCCCGCATCATGGAACTCCTCAAGGCGAATGGCCAGGACGGCATCCACGTATTCATTGGCGGCATCGTTCCGGATGAGGATATTCCCCGGCTCAAGGAAATTGGGATTCGCGGTGTTTATGGACCGGGTGCCTCGACCCAGGACATCGTGGAGGATATCCGTCGCATCGCAGGCGCGGAGGCCGACTGATCCTGCAGCCAACTCAGCCTCGGCAAGTTTGTCCGGCAGCAGTCCTTGTTCCCGTCATCCCGGACTGCGCCCAGCCCTCCCGTTTGCAGTGATTTGCATCCATGACGCTCGTTGATCGCGTACTGCAAGGCGACCGCTTATCACTTGCACGACTCCTGACGCAGGTTGAAAACAATACGGCCGACGGCGAGCAAGCGCTGCGTTTGCTCTTTCCGCGCGCCGGAAAGGCGCACCTGGTCGGCATCACCGGCGCACCCGGCACCGGAAAGTCCTCACTGGTCAATCGACTCGCGCTGGACTTCCGCCAGAAGGACATGACGGTCGCCATCGCCGCGGTCGATCCGTCAAGCCCTTTCACCGGGGGTGCCGTTCTGGGTGACCGCGTGCGTATGAGGGATCTGGCCGGCGACGATCACGTGTTCATTCGCTCCATGGCGTCACGCGGCTCGTTGGGCGGCCTGGCGAGGGCGACCGCGGGCGTTGTTCAGGTCCTGGACGCGGCAGGATACGACGTCATCCTGATAGAGACCGTCGGCGCGGGACAAGGCGAAGTGGACATCGCCCGCCTGGCGCACACAACACTCGTGGTCGAGGCCCCGGGCATGGGCGATGACATCCAGGCCATCAAGGCCGGAATTCTGGAAGCCGCCGACATTCTTGTTCTGAACAAGGCGGATCGTCCAGGGGTCGAGAACGCCGAGAAGGCGCTCAAGTCAATCCTGGAATTGGCCCAAAGCTCAACCCGCGTAGAGTCGCATCATGGGGAAAGCATGCGCGTCGAGCAAACGACCTCCATGGTTGCCGAAGGCTGGACCATCCCAGTCCAGCGCACCATTGCAATCAAGGGAGATGGGATTCCCGAACTTGTCGAAGAGATCCAGAACCATTGGCGCTATCTGCGCAACAGCGGGCGCTGGGCGGATCGCGAACACGCACGCCTCTACGCCGAGGTGGAGGCGCTGCTGCAACAGACAGTGATGGGCCAGGTCCACGCGCAGGTCACCGAAAAACGCTACAATGACATCATGGGGCGGGTGCTCAAGAGGACTGTCTCACCGCCTGAGGCCGTGGACCTGCTGCTGGCCGGAACTGGAAAACGGGCGGTCTCGACCAGGCAAACCACGCGTTCGAACGGCAAGAGGCAGCAAGCCGGGAGGGTCGAATAATCCAAGGAAATGGCATCCGACTTCGTGCCATAGAGCGCGCCGATTTGCCCCAACTCCAGGCGTGGCTCAACGATCCCGAGGTTACCGAGGGGCTCTCGCACTGTGTTCCCTTCTCGATGGCTGAGGAGGAGCATTGGTACGACAGCATGATGAAGCTGGAGGTCGAGAAGCGTCCTCTGGCGATTGAGATTCAGGACGCCAAGGATTGGCGCTTTGTGGGCGATGTGGGGCTGCTCAACCTCGAGTGGACCAGCCGGAGCGCAGAGCTCGGCATATTCATCGGGGACAAGTCCCGCTGGGACCAAGGCTACGGAACCGAAGCCGTGCAGGTCATGCTGCGACACGGCTTCAACACCCTGAACCTCCATCGGATCTACCTGCGCGTTTTCGCCACCAATACGCGGGCCCGACGCTCATACGAAAAGGCCGGCTTCATTCTCGAGGGCACGCTGCGCCAGGCGATCTTTCGGCATGGCACATATGTCGACTTGCACGTCATGAGCATACTGCGCACGGAGTGGCAGCCCGCATCGGAGGGGAAATGACAAGTCATTCGCACCCGCACGAGATGAAGGTCTATGGCGAGGTGAAGCTCTTTGCCGGCAGCGGATCGCCGGAACTTTCCAGGAAGATATCGGATTACCTTGGCTCCCCCCTTTGCGAACGCGAGCTTGTGGAGTTTCCCAACGAGAATCTCTTCGTGCAACTCAAGAACAGCGTGCGTGGCCAGGACGTCTACGTCATTCAACAGACGGCTACACAGGTGCATCGCAACCTGATGGAGCTTCTGATTACCCTCCAAACCCTGCGCCTCGACTCCGCCGCCCGCATTACCGCCGTGATTCCTTATCTCTGCTACGGCCGTTCTGACAAGAAGGATCAGCCTCGCGTTCCCATCACGGGGCGCCTGGTCGCCGACATGATCGAAGTGGCCGGCGCCGATCGCTACATGACGCTGGACCCCCACGCCGGCCAGATCCAGGGCTTCTTCTCGATCCCCGGAGACGTCCTGACCGCCTCACGTCTGATCATCGATGAAATCAGAACCACCCTCGCCCCCAGTTTGCGAAAGCCGGTGGTTGTCGCCACGGATCTTGGATTCGCCAAGAAAGCCCGCAACTACGCAGCCGATTTGGGAATGCCGGTGGCGTTCATAGAGAAGCGCCGCGCCGGCAATGACGCCCGCGCCGAAGCGCTCTCGTTGATCGGGGATGTGACCGGGAGCGATGTTCTCGTGGTCGACGACGAAGTCGATACGGGCGGCAGTATCATGCAGGCAATCAAAGTGGTCAAGGAGAACGGTGCGCTGGATGTCTATCTGGCATTTGTCCACCCCATCTTGTCTGCCGATGCCGCCCAGAAGTTGGCGGCGCTGCCAATCAAGCGCATGATCACGACAGATTCCGTGCCGATTTCCGCCGACAAGCTGAAGACTCTCGAAGGCCGGCTCACCGTCCTTTCCGTGAGCTCTCTGCTCGGGGAAGTCATCCGTCGCGCGCACGAGGGCCGCAGCGTGGGCGAGATGTTCAACGAGTAGGGCGCGACAAGCGAAGACGCTGATCGCAGCCACCTCGCCGGTTCCCGGATGCTGGTTCTGCACTAAGAAGTGAACATCGACAAGGTGGCTGGCGGTTCTTTCCCTATGACGAACAATGCCTGAGCTCCCGGAAGTGGAGACCATCGCGCGAACTCTGCGGCCTGATTTGATCGGGCGGACGATTGTTGGCGCCAACGTGCGATGGCCGCGAACCATCGCCTTCCCCTCGGTCGGTGCGTTCAAGCGGCAGATTACCGGGCAGGTCATCCGCGGGGTCACGCGGCGGGCGAAGTTCCTCCACCTCCAGCTATCTTCGGCCGATATGCTCATTCACCTGCGCATGAGCGGGGATCTCGAGTTGAAGCCGTCCGGCCAGAAGCCGTCAAAGCACGATCGTCTAATCCTCCGGCTTGCTCCACCCACGCGGCGCGGCCACAACGCCAATTCGGCCGTGAGCCTCGTTTTCAACGATACTCGCAAGTTCGGCCGCGTGTGGCTCACCACGGACATTCACCAGATCACAGGCAAGCTGGGTCCGGAGCCGCTGGCGCGCAGTTTTACGGCCTCTCGACTCTACGAGGCGCTTCACTCTCGTCGTCGCCAGCTGAAGCCGCTGCTCCTCGATCAAACCTTCGTCGCAGGGCTTGGCAACATCTATACGGATGAGGCCCTGCATCTGGCGAAGCTGCATCCTCTCGCCCATGCAGATGCCATCACGAGGCCGCAGGCCGCACGCCTGCACGCGGCCATCCGCCGCACCCTCCGCGAGGGGATCAGGCGGAACGGCGCCAGCATCGACTGGGTCTATCGCGGGGGCGACTTTCAGAATCATTTTCGCGTGTACGATCGTACCGGGAAGCCGTGTCCGGCATGCGGCACGCAGATCAAGCGAATCGTTGTGGGGCAGCGCGGCACGCATATTTGCCCAAACTGCCAGAGGGTGTGACATATGGAAATCAGCGTCATTGCACTGGTCGGCATTTCGCTCGGCGCCATGTTCTTTGGCTATTTCTTCGGCCTATTCGAGGGTCGCGGCCAGGGATACCGCAGGCGCAAGATGGAAGAACCGCTGGAAGGTCAGGCGCAGTCGCTTGGCGAAAACCTGGTGGCGGCGCCCGCCGCCGATCCTGGATTTGCCGGGACCCAACCCAGTGCCTGGCTTGAACTGGCCGGGGACGACCAGGGGCAGCCGCGCTTGGATTTGGATGGCCACCGCGTAGACACGACGAGGCCTGACGACCGCAGAGCACAAGCGGCTGATCGAGTTGATAATCTTGATGCGGCCATGGGTCGAGGTAGCAGCACCAGCGGCAGAAACAGCCGCAGCCTCCGCGGCCGCCGACTCGGGCAGAGGCCCATCAGCCCCTCTCCCAAGCCCACAGAACAGAATGGAAGCCGGCATTCCGCCTGCAGCGGGAGCGATTACCGGGGTGAGCCCATTGCCAGTGCCTGGCGAGATCAGCGCCCCCACGAGTTCTCGTGGCCCAACTTGATGCCATTCTCCAGATGCGTTTGGCCGGCACGCCGCTCGCCGCAACAGGCATACGGCTGGCCGAGTCCATCGACGGCGGCGTAATCGTCTTCGTCGGAAGGCAACAGTATGCGGGCGTCGCAGACGTGCCCGACCCACAGGTCCAGGCGGCTATAAGAGCAGCTATCGCCGAGTGGGAGAAGCGATACACGCCCCGTTAGTTCAACGGCATCGCCCAAGGCATTCGTGCGGCCTCCCCCGCCTAGCTTGCTGAGTCCTCCGTCACGGGCAAGCTCGCTGGTTGGGAGGCGGGCGCGAATCGAGCGGTCAGGACGGGGCAGGTTGCATGCTCCGCGATCTCATCGGTCACGTTGGGTTCATACATGTGCCGTAAGCCCGTGCCGCTGTGGCCCGATCCCATGCAAATGAGATCATAGGAGCCCTCATTCAACTCGGCCCCGATTTCGTCGACGACGCTGCCCTGTCGCATCTTGAGACTCGCGCTTAGGCCTGCGGCGCGCGCTTGCTCCATGGCGCGCCGGATGTTGCGCCCCGGCAGAGTGTCTGTATTGATCAAGTCCCGCCAATGCTCGCGCTCGGCCCGGGCGGTTGGATAGTCAAGATCGACGGGCGGGGCAATATGCAGCAGCGTGGCCTGCGCGCCCGCAGCGACTCCGAGACGCACCCCCAGATGCTCCGCGGTCATTTCGTACCCAAGTCCGCCGAGACATACCAACATCTTCTTCAGCGGCAGGCAGGCGCGTGGCACGTAGACGACCGGCGTGGGTATCTCCTCGAGCAGGCTGCGGATGGACCGCCCAAGCAGAAGGCGCTTGAGCAGTGGCCGCCCTAGGGGCCCCAGGATCGTGATGAAGTCCCCAAGTCCCGCTGCGTGCGGGATGAGTTCGTCTGCTGTCCCGATCTGTTGCTCAACAGTGAATTCGAGCCCCTGAAGCTTGAGGAGATCGGTTGCCCGTCCAACAATCTCATCAAGTTGGCTCGTACCTCCGGAAGCGCTATCAGCGGCATCCTCGGAGATGGCAAGCAATAGGACCGGCGCGTCGATCGCCCCGGCTACCCAGGCGCCATACTCGATCGCGGGCCACGTTCCCTCAAAGCCGTTTGTGCAAATCAGTATTTTGCTGTTCATATCAACCCGTTCCATGGATTATCACACCGAGTACGCCGGCTCCCGCGAGCACCAGCGGCGTTGGCACGCCTAGAATCAGCGCTCCCAAGCTCAGGATGCCTATGACGACTCGCCTTCTTCGGACAGGAGAGCCGGAGCGGAACAGCTTCCAGGCCGCAAACAAGATCAGCATGGCAACTGCAGGCAGCATCCCACGAATGAAGCCGTCCATCCACGGCTCGTCGGCAAAGCTTTGGACGGCCACCGTGACCAGCAGCATGCTGACCGTTGGCGGCAGGATGGAACCGAGCAACGCAACCAGCGCTCCGCCCAGGCCGCCGGCGGCAAATCCGACGAACATGGCCAGCTTCAATGCTTCGCTCCCCGGCAGCACATTCGAGAAGCCGACTGCCTCGACGAAATGTGACTTGCTCATGATGCTTCCAACAGCATCCTTGTACAGCAGCCCCACCGAAGCCGGGCCGGAGGACGTCAGAAGATTGATTCGCAGGAACATCCACAACAGCTTGACCCACACTCGCACGGATCCGGGCGGTCGCTCGTATGAACCCACGTCGGGCGCTCCCGTTTCGTTCATCGCAGCAGAAGGATCCCGAGCACACCAGCTGTTAGCAGGACCAATGGCGGCGCGACGTCGAAGCCAAAAGCGACGGCGCTGGCAGCTCCGAGACCGAGTGCCACCCACTCGAAAGTGCCGGCGGCCGGTCCAGTGACCAGCTTGACCGCGACGTAGACCATCAAGACCGCCACGGCGGGCGTCAATCCCTCCACGAAGCGGCTCACCCACACCTCCCGCCGGAGACGATGCAGAACGGACACGGCGCCCAGCATGAGCGCCGTGGGCGGCAGGATCGATCCGAGCAGTGCAGCGCCGGCTCCCGGAAAACCAGCCACGTGAAATCCGGTGTACATGGCCAATTGAAGGGCATCACTCCCGGGCAGCACGCTGGAGAACGACACCGCCTGCACAAACTGCGCCTGCGTCAATAGGGTGCCCACCGCTTCTTCGTGCAGCAAACCCACGGAGGCGATCCCCGACGTGCTGAGCAAATTGATCTTGAGGAAGAGCCAGAAGAGGTCGAGGACGGTTTTCAGGAAAGCACTCCCCAATGCGACACACATTCGGGCAGTGGCGCCCGGCACGTGAAGATGTTGTACATTAAGAGCGGTTCGACTGCAGTTGCTGCACCATGTAGAGCTCGCCTCGGTCGAAACCGCGCTCCAGATAGTAGGGCCGCGTGCCCACGGCAGAAATCACGGCGAGCCGCGCGAACCCGTTGACCCGCGCTATTTCGGCGGCACGTTGCAGCAGCTTGGTCCCCAAGCCCGCGTGCTGCGCCGCGCCCGTCTTTTCGGCTCCCACTTCCAGCGATTGGCCGTACACGTGCACCTCCCGGATCAGGGCCGCCCCCTCCAGGTCGGTCATATCTGTTGCCGGCGCATCCGGGTCGGGCAGCGACAGCCGCAGGAATCCAGCCAATCCATCCTCCGGCGTTACATATGATAGGAAATGTTCCTCGGCGTGATCGGCGGCGTAGACCAGGTCATCCAGCACGAGCGATCCTGGGACGACCGACCTGCCGCGCACTTCGCGGCAGCGCACGCATTGGCAGCGCGCCCCTCGCCGTCGCAGTTCGGCGTGCACGTCCTGCCGGAGACTGGTCCTGCGGTTGCCCTCCACCACGTTCGTTGAAGGGATGTCACGGATCACGCGGTTGACGCGGCAGTAGCGCGGAATGCTGGGCTTGATATCGGCCAGCAGGCTGATCAGCTCCTCCGTGGTGTACGGCTGAAACTCGCCTCGAAGCCAGATTTCATACAGTTCGGCGTTCGCCAGGAGTTGGTTGGGATAGATCTTTATTTCGTCTGGACACAGCCCTTTCCAAAGTCGCCCAAAATCCTGCCGGTCTGAATCCAGCGTGGCACCGTGCAGGTTTGGCATCCAGTGCAGAACGATTTTGAAACCGGCCGCCCGCAGAAGCGCCGTGGCGCGGCGCGTGCACTCGACATCGTGTCCGCGGTTGTTCATGGCCAGCACGCGGTCGTCCAGGCTCTGCGCGCCCATCTGCACCTTGGTGACCCCCAGATGCCGCAGCCAGCGAAGCTCTTCCGGAGTTATCTCGTCGGGCCGCGTTTCGATCACCAGCCCCACATTGCGATGGGCCGCATGTTCGTTGCGCGAGTGTGACCGTTCCAGTTGAATCGCCGAGGAGGCGGTTGTGTCGCCGGATTCGTCTTGAGTGGCGGATGCCTCGTTCATGGCATCGAAGCATCGTTTTACGAACCATGCCTGGTAATCCCGTTTGTAGGATGTCCACGTACCGCCCAGGATCAGCAACTCGATCTTGTCGGTCGGATGGCCCAGGTTGACCAGGGCCGTCATTCGTGATCTCACCTGTGCATAAGGATCGAAATCGTGCTCCAAACCTCGCATCGCACCGGGCTCATCGGGGAGATAGGACTTTGGCATGCGGATATCGGTGGGGCAAAAGATGCACTTGCCCGGACACGGGTAGGGTTTCGTCAGGACTGTAACCGTGGTCACCCCGGACAGGGTACGAACCGGCTTCATGCGCAGGCGTTCCAACAGGCCTTCATCCGGTTGCAGCTCACCCCCGCGTACCATCTGGTGATACGCCGTAACAAGTACGTACTTGCCGAGGTACCCGCCCCCGGAGAGGGGGTGCTTTCGTAACGCGTCCATCACGGGCCGGCCCTCCTGGACCTCACCCATGACCCGACGCGCCAAAGCAAGCCACTCTGGCCGAATGGCGTGATTCTCAACCCAGGTCTGCTGTCTTTCAGATCTCATGCAGGATGCAATCTTCTCCGGCCAACGATGCCAGACTCTCCCCATTATAATGACTGCATGGAGGCCGCCGCAACCGAGCGCCTGCTGCAAATCAATCAGCGATTCTATGCCGAACACGGCCACGATTTCTCCGAAACGCGCCAGCGCCTGCAGCCCGGAGTTCGACGTCTAATAGAAACACTGCGCGGAGACGAAACGGTCCTCGACCTCGGCTGTGGAAACGGCGAGCTCGCACGCGCACTGAACCAGGCGCGGCCATCGCGGCCCCTATGTAGGAGTGGATTTCAGTTCCTCACTCCTCGATGCCGCTCGCGCGGAGCCCAGCGACATGCCAACTCGCTTCGTGCTCGCAGATCTGCTCGGACTCTCTGCGCAGCCGAGGCCCGAATGGGCTATTCCTGCCGTCGCTGCACCGGTGCCTTCAAATCAATGGGACGTGATCACTGCTTTTGCAGTGCTGCATCATGTCCCTGGCCGCATCCGTCGTCTGGAGTTGCTCCGCACGGCGAGGTCATGGCTCGAGCCGGACGGGAGGTTTTTCCTGTCCAACTGGCAGTTGCTCAGCAGCGAGCGCATGCGGGCCCGCGTACAGCCATGGTCGGGAGCGGGTCTCACTGAGGTTCAACTAGATCCCGGCGACTTCCTGCTCGACTGGCGGCACGGGTCGGTGGGGCTTCGCTACGTCCATCAGTTCGACGAGGCCGAACTAGGCGAGCTTGCGGCGGCGAGCGGATTCGAGCAGGTCGAGAGCTTCTACTCCGATGGTGCCGATCACCGCTCCGGCCTCTATCAAGTCTGGATGCCGCGCCCATAGGCCGCGGACCTCTCACACAGGTGCACATGTACATTGCCATAACCCGCCAGGTCAGCCGATCCATTGGCAACTGTGAACTGACGTTCCTGCCCAGAACGCGCATCGACGTCGAACGCGCCCGAGCTCAGCATGCACAATATGAGGCCGCGCTGAAAACTCTGGGCCTCGCGGTGCTCTCACTGCCGGAAGAGCCTGAGCTACCGGACTCCGTGTTTGTAGAGGACATCGCCCTGGTCCTGGACGAATGTGCCATCATGACTTGCAGTGCCGCCGCCTCGCGCCGGCCCGAAAGCCGCTCGATCGAGGAGGCCCTGCAGCCATACCGTGAGTTGGCACGCATCGTGGCCCCCGCCCGGATCGACGGCGGCGACATCCTGCGTATCGGAAAGGATATCTACATAGGCCTCTCGCAGCGCACTGACGCAAACGCCATCGAGCAGGTTCAGGAATTGGCCCGACGCTATGGATATGCCGCGCATGGCGTGGCGGTCACGGGCTGCCTGCACCTGAAGTCGGCGATCACCCAGGTTGGCCCGACCACCCTCCTGGTCAATCCCGGCTGGGTGGACAAGCAAGCCTTCCCCGGCGTAGATTTTGTGGAAGTCGACGCGTCAGAACCGTACGCCGGAAATGCGCTGCTCGTAGGAGACGCGGTGATCTACCCCTCCGCGTTTCCAAAGACCGGTGCCCGCCTCGACGCCAAGGGGATCCGTGTGCTGCAGGTGGATGCAGACGAGTTGGCCAAGGCGGAGGGCGCGGTGACGTGCTGCTCCCTGATATTCGCGCGCCTAGCAATCGGCAACGAAGCCAGACTTGCCAGGACGGCCCGGCGGTGCTAAAATCGAACGCATGTTCTTATATCCACAATGTGCGCCATAGCCGGCGATCGGAAAGGGGCATGCCATGCAGGGTGAATCGGTCGAAAGTATAGAAGGGGGCTTGTCGGAAACTCGCGGGAATTTGGCGCGCTGGATCGAGACCACTCCGGAAGCCAAGAAACACGGTCAGTGCTGCGCGGGCGATGATACCTGCGTGCGCGAACACCTCCAGGTCATCGACCAGTCCCTTGAGAAAATCCAGGACGGCACCTTCGGCATCTGCGAAATCTGCCATGAGTTGGTTGATGCCGCCTTGCTGCAGATGGACTACACGTCCACCGTCTGCCTTGGCCATTTCACTGAGGAGGAACTCCGCCAGCTTGAGTCCGAGCTCGAGCTCTCACAGGTGGTGCAGCGCGGTCTGCTTCCGCAACAAGCGCCCAACATCCCCGGCATGGCCGTTGCGGCGTTCAGCCGGCCGGCACAGATTGTAAGCGGCGACTACTTCGATTTTGTTCAATTCCAGGACGGCGATCACGGCATCGTGCTTGCAGACGTCAGCGGGCATGGTGTCTCGGCGGGCATGCTGATGAGCAGCCTGCAGACGGCCTTTCATACGCTCTCGCCGTCTGCGGATTCGCCGCTGGATGTTCTTGAACGCATAAACCACTTGTATGCTCACAACATCAAGTTCACCACGTTTGTGACGATCTTCTTTGGCAAACTCGAGGCGGCCACCCGCACGTTCAGCTACGCCAACGCCGGTCACACCTCTGGTTACTTGTACCGTGCTTCAAATGGCGAGGAGGCCTTGCTGCATCCCACGGGTCCGGCCATCGGGCTGATGGAGGGCTTCGGCGTCCGGCGCGAGCAGGTGCAGCTCAACGAAGGAGACACGCTCGTCCTCTACACCGATGGGGTTACCGAGGCGATGAATGCCAGAGGCGAGCAGTTGGGCTTGGACGGCCTCGCCACGCTCATCCGCGAGAATCATGCGCTCCCACCGGAGCAATTGATTCAGAGGATTCTGTCGGGCGTCAACACGTTCACCGGAGGCAGTCCTTCGGAAGATGACGTCACGTTGATCGTCGGCAGGGCCATCTAGATTTGGCTGTTCACAGAATAGAAGTGAGGCGCCCCGATGGAGCGCCTTTTTCGTTCTTGGCTTCAGCCCGGGACGTTTTCCAGGTTTGTAACGTACTGCCACCAATTGTTGTGAATGCCATTCCTGCGGCCCGCGGTCTTCGGCAGATGATCCAGCCACCAGCGCTGGTAGTTCCTCTCCGAACCACCGCCCCACTCGGAAGCAGAAACCATCCGGATGTCGCCTTGAAAATCCGGAAAGTGCAGCCAATCGTAGCACTCCGAGGCGACGGGGTGGGGATTCCCGAGGTCATAGTCCTTTGCCGCATTGGGTGCGTAATGCACCGAGCCGATGGCCGCCCTGCCGGGCGCAATTTGATCGAAGAGCAGGTATCTTTGGAAGGCATTGAGAACCTGGTCAGATCGGACAACCAACGGGGCCCGATTGGGCCTGTACGTCCAAGCCAGGAAGTCCAAACACTGGAACGTCTGGGCCAGGATGGCCTCGCAGCGATGGTTGTATGAGTGCAGCATTTCGCCGAGCTCACGTTCGTACGAAAATCCCATGATTACGAAGCGGCGCTTGCACGTGGCGGTATTGGGAAGTGGCGGGGCATTGCACCAGAAGGCGCCAGCACCCCCCATCACGGACTTGTACAGGCCCGCGTAGGGAAAGCCCATGACCCAGACCTCATCGATCTCCCGTTTCTGTATGCGATTCAGCACATCAAAGCGGTCGAGCAGCGCTTGATAGTCGATGCCTTGCGGTGCGTGCGGAGTTTGCCGGCGACTCATCACGTCGGCGTACCCTTGCGGCTCGTACCGAAATCCGTCAGATAAAGCCGGGAAGTCGTCCAACTCAATGCGGCTCGCTATCTGGTAGCGCGCCAAACCGCCGCTCGCCTGCAGCAGGTCGCCAATGAAACGGTTGACCAAGCCGTCGGGCCGGGACCAGCCCATCTGCTCAGCCAGCCTCTGTCCGGTGGCGCTATTCATCACCGGATTGCAGATCAGCAGAAGCACCTTCGGGCTTGTGAGCTGCGCAGGCTCATCCGTGCTGTCATGCAGACCGGCAGGGGCAGTCGACGCGCCCGGCGCCGCGCCTGAGGCAGCAGAACCGGCGCCAAGGCCAAGCAACGCTTTGATGGAATCCCAGAGTGACATACGCGCAACCTCGCTGGAACGTTCTACAAAGCGGAAAATGGCCCCGTGGTTACCTCGCGATAGATCCCGCGATCGGGGACCCGCGCGTTAGGGCGCCTCTGTAGCGAAGTAAAGTCGATCCCCAAGGACGAAGTACACCACGTGACTCGGGCTGATGGCCATGGCGGTCACCTGGCCCTGCGGCAGCGGATTAGCGCGGCCGGGCAACGGGCGCAACTGGCTCTGAAGTTCGAGGGACCGGGGCGCGAACCGGAACACACCCTGGCCGTCTGCATCCAATAGCGCCAGCGCGGAGTCCGGCGCCGGAGAGAACATCATTTGCGTAAAGTGCGCCTCCGAGAATATGTCGAGTTCCCGGTACGCCGGAAAAGGATTGACGAGCGCCGCCGGATCCACGCAGCGGGTGGGCACTGCTTCGTTTCGGCTGTAAGAACACGTCGAGATCCGGCCATCGGGGTGCAGAACGTACAGGTCGTCGGCGCTGACCGCCAGATCGATCGCGTCTTCCAGTTCCGGGATCTGGGCGCCGAAGAAAAAGTAGGGCCGATCCAGAAACGTGCTGTCCTTGCCGGCATACACCCAGACGGCATGTGCCTGCGAATCCAGGGCATACAGGTCGCCGCTGTCGAGCGTAAAGGCTTTAAGGCGGCCCCAATTCGTGTCAGGGGGTGGCAGCGGAGCGGCTTGCGCCACCTGACCCGGCGCGCAGTACAGCAGATTGCCCGCCGCATCGGCGCCAATGACGGTGGCATTCAACGCATTGACCTCGGGCAAGGCCACCAGGTCGACCATCGGGCCAACGGTGTAGTCGCCGTAGGTTCCCGGTGAGCAATTGAAGGCATTGTCAAGCTGAAAGCCGCTGCTTGAAAGGGCGATGTGCAGGATCGCGCCCCGTTCGGCATCGAGGAGGTACAGGGCCGTGTCGCTGGCTGCCAGCCGCCCGATCCGTACACCCAGACCGCTGCTCAAAACGGGCTGAAACTGCAGGCGGACGATTCCCAGCAATTTATCCAAAGCCCCCTGGGCCTCGGTGCGCAGGGCCTGCGTATCCGCAGTCTGGTTGTACAACTCTGCCCTATCCAGGTAAAAGAGTTCGCGCTGCCATGCTTCGCGCTGCGCAGATGGGTCGGTCAGGCCCACAGCCTGCGCCTTGGCGTCCTGTGCCTGGACAAGATACTGCTCGTACTGGACGCTGCGACCATAGCGAAAGTAGACCGCGCTGGCGACGGTCACGACGACCAGAGGCACTAGCACGGCGATGAACATCATCGCAGGAGACAAGAACGACGGCGACACCGGGCCGGAGACGGGCAACAACCTAGGCAGGAAGCTGCCGATTCCGTGGCCAACCTTCTCCGTCGCCTGCCGCGACATGTTCACGGCGCTGATCACAGTACGGGCTGCCTCGCGGCGGCGCGCCGCGGATCGTCGAGCGGCGCTTCGATCAGGAGATCCGAGTTCAGCCGCTTTTCCGGCGCTCAGGCTGGCCGTCGTGCTCGGGAAAGCATCGGGTTGCGGCACATCTTCCGGCGGTTCTGGCTCGGCTTCCGGTGCAATCCCGTATGCGGAAGGTCCACCCAAGTCTGCCTGAGATTCAGCCATAGTATCGGCTGCCGTCACGGTTTGTCCGGCTGGTGCCGCGCTCGCGGATTCTCCGACGTCCCGTGAGCCTTCCCCGGGCTCGTGAATGGCAGAAGCGGATTCGGGACGCGGCACCGCAGGTGCAATTTTCTGCGCGGACACCCGCGCGTCGGTCGATGGTCGGCGCACCGTGATTACCCCGTCCCCCTCCGTTGCCTGGATCAGAACCGCGTTCACATCGTCCGGCGCCGCAGCCATCAGTCGTCGCTGGGTCGAACTCGAGCGACGTCACGCTGGAGTCTTTCAGCGCGGAGGCCCAAGATGCTGGCGGCCTGGAGCAAAGAATCAGTCTGTCATCGAATTGCAGTTCGAGCTGGGAGAAATGATACGGGAAGGTTTCGCTCATGCCCAGGCCGCGCCCTGAAAGCGGGTCGGAAATGTGATCGATCCCCCGCTTGCCAATCACAAATGCGTGCATGGGCCCGCTCGAGAGCATCGTCACCTGCGACTCTCGTATCGCCGCCAGTGCCAGCATCCCGAGCGTGTATTGACCCGGTGCCGTCCTGGCTTGATTCCTGGAGTACAGATATTCGTTGATGGACCGCGCCGCGGTTCGCAACGCCGCGGTCAGGGTGCCCGGCGTCTCGTAGAATGTGATGGCTGCGCGGCTGGCCGCCTGCACGCAGTCCCCGGTCGAGAGGGCGGCCTCGCTTCCAAACAGCAGATAGACCACCAAACGATCCTGCTGGCGCCCCCGGGCGGCTTTGCGCGGCGGTACGGCCGCCATGAGGCCAGGCAGTGAAGGTTGGTCCTGTCCGCCGATTCGAGACAGCGGCAAGATTGTGATGTCCAAGGCCATTTCGGGATTTCCCGCGTCATTATACTGGTAAAATTCCGGCGCCTTCCTCAGCGTCCTCATCCCAATGGAATTCACACTTCATCATCATTTCTCCGAAATCGCGGCATCCTCATGGAATGAATTGGCTGCAGCGGGGATTTCGGACACACCGTTCGCGCGCCACGAATACTTGAGCCAATGGTGGGACTCACTCGGAGGCGGCGAGTGGGACCAAGCCGATCTTGGTCTGGTTTCAGCTTCACAGGCCGGCAAGTTGGTCGGCGTTGCACCCCTTTTTGTCGCCCGACACGAACAACGCCGGGCGATTCTGCTCGTCGGCAGCATAGAGATCTCCGACTACCTCGACCTGATTGTTCGCGCCCCCGACCTCCAGGCGTTCGCGGCGGGGCTGCTTGACTTTCTTGGCACCGCCCCAGAGCTTAAGGGTCTCCCCTTGGATTGGTACAACGTGCAAGACTCGTCCCCAACCCTGCCCGTACTTAGAGCCGAGGCCGCCAGGCGCGGCTGGTCATATGAGGAAGATATCTATTTACCCACGCCGCGCGTCGCCCTCCATGGCGGGTTCGACGCCTTCCTGGCAGCTCTCGACAAGAAGCAGCGCCACGAGATCCGACGCAAGATGCGTCGGGCGTCCGAAGGGGCTGCTCCTGCACACTTCCGCCTCGTCGAATCCGCCGCGGAGCTGGAGTCGGCAGGCGAGGCCTTTCTTGAACTCATGTCCCACGACGCCAGTAAGAGGCAGTTTCTCAAGCCGGCCATGCGGGAACACATGCGAGCCGTGATACGCCAGGCTTTCGAGAACGGCTACCTCTGGCTCGCCTTCCTCGATATCTCCGACAAGCCCGCGGCGGCCGCACTGAACTTCGATTACGGGAACAAGCTGTGGGGTTACAACTCAGGGGTGAGCGCCGATTTCCTGGAAATGTCGCCTGGCTGGGTGCTGCTCGCCCATCAGATTCAGTGGGCTGCGGAGCATGGTCGCACCGAATTTGACTTCATGCGCGGCGACGAAGATTACAAGTACCGTTTTGGAGGTGTCAACCAGTATGTCATGCGGGTGCGTGTTCTTCCGGCCTGATGCGCTCGTTCGAAGGCCCGCGGGTTGGGTGTATACTTTTGCGCATTCCTGCGTGGGAGAGTGATTAATGAAGCGTGCGGTGAGCATCAGCATCGGTTCCTCCAAACGCGACAAAGCCGTGGAAGTCAGCATGCTGGGCCAAAAGGTCAGCATTGAGCGCATTGGCACCGATGGGGATATGGAGGCCGCCGCCCTGAAGTACAAGGAATTGGACGGCAAAGTGGACGCCTTTGGCGTGGGCGGCGCCGATCTTGGGCTGATGGTCGACAACAAATGGTACCCGCTATACTCCGTGCGCCCGATGGTCCGCTATGTGAAACTGACGCCCCTCGTGGACGGCGTCGGCCTTAAGAACACCCTCGAGAACAAGTCGGCGGCCTTCTTGCAGGCGAAGATCGGCGAGTACATCGCCGAACGCGGCCGCAAGGTCTTCGTCGTAAGCGGGGCCGATCGCTGGGGAATGTCGACCAGTTTTACAGAAGCGGGCTACGAGTGCGTCTTTGGCGACATCATGTTTGGCCTGGGGCTGCCCTTTCCGCTGCACACAGCCGGTCAGTTGAAGACGCTGGCAGGCATCTTGATGCCGGTCGCTGGCCGGCTGCCGTTCGAGTGGGTGTATCCTACCGGCGAAAAGCAGGAGCAGCGAATTCCGAAGTACGAGAAATACTACCGGTGGGCCACGGTGATCGCCGGCGACTGCCACTACATTAAGCGCCATATGCCCGATGACATGACCGGGAAGGTGATCGTTACGAACACGACCACAGCCGAAGACGTCGCCCTCTTCAAGCGTTGCGGCGTAAAGTACCTGGTCACGACCACTCCTGTACTGGAAGGGCGCTCCTTCGGTACCAACATGATGGAGGCCGCCCTGGTTGCCGTTTCAGGCAAGGGCCGCCCCCTAACCGGGGCTGAATACTCGGCGCTTCTCGATCAGCTGGGCTTCGAGCCCCAATTGCAGGAACTCAACTAGCGGAAAGACGCCGGTGGCCTTTGCAATTCGCCCCGGGGCCTGACACAGGCTGCTTCACCGAAACAACCGTTACAGCGTTTTAGAGGAGGATGACCATGGATGCCGTGATTGCTGCAGGAGGAATTCCGCAACCCGACGATCCGCTGTACCGGTATTCGCATGGCGGATCGAAGGCCCTGATCGACATTGCCGGCAAGCCGATGATCCAATGGGTCCTCGATGCGCTGAGCAACGCGAAGACTATCGACCACGTGGTCATTGTCGGGCTGACGGACAAGAGCGGACTCACATGCTCAAAACCGCTCTACTACCTCTCCAATCAAGGCAGGCTGCTGGAGAACTTGAAGGCCGGGACAGCCAAAGTGCTGGAGCTGAATCGGCGGGCAGAACACGTCCTCTTCGTATCCTCCGATATTCCTGCCATCACCGGACCCATGGTGGATTGGGTCGTAAAAACGTGTCTGCAAACGCACGACGACCTGTACTACAACGCGATCCAGCGCGAGTCGATGGAAGCAGTTTTCCCCACGTCCCATCGCACCTACACGCGGCTGAAGGATCTGCAACTATGCGGTGGCGACATGAACATGGCGCGGACCGCGATCGTCAGCGAGAACTCGGACTTCTGGAACAAAGTCCTCGATGCCCGCAAGAATCCGGCGGCCCAGGCCTCGTTGATCGGTCTCGACATAATCTTCAAGTTCCTCTTGAGGCAGCTCACGATCGACGACGTGATTCAACGGGTGGCAAACAAGCTTGGCATCAAGGGGCGCGCGATCATCTGCCCGTATCCCGAGGTGGGCATGGACGTCGACAAGCCCCATCAGCTTGAGATTCTGCGTGCTTACCTCGGAAAAAAGCCGCGGGCTGCGCGCTCAGCCGTGAAGAAGGCCCCCAGGAAATCGGGCAAGTCAGCCTCAAAGCGGCCCTCGGCAAAGAAGGCTGCGCGACGCGCACCGTCAAAATCCAAAGGGCGCGGCACCAGCAAAGCCTCCGCAAAGCCCGCCCCGCGCGGCAGGAAGCGCTAGCACGGCGCTCCAGGATGGGCGGGTTCCGTGCCCATCCCGTCCCACGGCATGCAAATCACATCCTTGCTCCAACTCGACGCCCGGCTTTCGGCCAGGCTCCATCTAGCCGACAAGCCGGGACCTTTACGTAGCGCGGCCGCTGTCCTGGCCCACTCCGGCGATTCGTGGTCCTGGGGAGTCGCACTCCTTGTCCTATGGTGGCTGGCCGGCACTTTCTGGAAGCAGTGGGCAATCGTGATGCTGGCCTCCATCTCGGTCCTGGCTGCCTTGGTGATGAGCCTGAAATTCATCATCCGGCGCCGTCGGCCCGAGGGCGAATGGGGCAGCATCTATCGGAACACCGACCCGCACTCCTTTCCATCCGGGCACGCGGCACGTGCATTTCTGATAGCCGTCGTTGCCGCGGGGTTGGGGCCGGTCTGGGCAGCCATTGCACTGTGGATCTGGGCGCCCCTGGTTTCAGTTGCTCGCGTGTCGATGGGCGTGCACTATGTGTCGGATATTGTGGCCGGCCTGTTAGTCGGCCTTGTAATGGGATTTGTCGTCCTGCAGGTGCACGGCGAGTTCCTGAGCTTGCTGGCAGCTCTCGTTAAGATACCCTTGTGGTGAGCATCCCCAAAAGAAGTTAACTTGCCGCCCATGCCGCCGCGAGGACGCGGCTACGGCGCGGCGCGATCTCCGCACACGGGGATCTGATCGGTATTCTGATTCGCGTTCAGCGCCAGTCCGAAGTACGGCGACGGATCGTACGTGTTGTTGATGTCAAGCTCGTTCATGAATTGTCCGCCATTGTCCTTCACGATCGATACATGCAGGTGCACGCCGACCGGGTTGTTGGGATCTCCCGAATAGTCACCCTGCTTTCCAAGTATTGTCCCTGCATCGATTGGCTTCTCAGATGTCCCCGGCGGGAAATCGCTCGAAACGAAGGAGTTGCCATTCGGGTCCGCCATGTGAGTGTAGTAGACCCAGATCTGCCGGCCAGGCTCAAGCGGATCGCTCGGCACGCGAACGATGACGGTTGATTTCCAGGCCGGTAGACGCGTCAAGAAGCCCGGGTAGGCTGCGATAACCGGCGTTACGTCGATTGGCGTTCCCGCAAAGATGTCAATCCCCTGATGGCGGTGCCCGAGCCTCATCCAGTCGCCCCAGATGAATCCGACCGCGCCGGTCGTGGGAAAGATGAACGGTGCATCACCGCAACGGGCCCCGGCCGGGATCACTATGTCGCTGTTGGGGTCCGGTGATCTCAACCAGGAAAACACGCGCGCGGCCCGTGCCCCGGTCGGGCGGTAATTTCTGTAGAAGAAGATTGCCGCCGTTCCCACGGCCACAACAAGAACCGAGACCACCAGGACACGATTAGACACGGGGCGGGATTATACCGTCATGGCTATTCAAGCTCCAGGAGTTCTCATACAAAGAATTGATGTTGCGCTGATCGTATTCTTACGCGGCTCCCGTATTATCAGGGCATATCAAACTTACCGATGATACAGGAGATGAACAATGACTTTCTATGCGTATGCACTTCCCCGGCAACACGGCACTCGTTGGATTGATGAGGCCGGTCGTGGACTTGGCCACCGTACTCTGCGGCTCAATGTCCTCGACGAGGCCGAAGCCTATGTCCTGAGCGCCTACGTGCCGGGACTGAAGGCGGAGGATCTCAAGATCCAGGTGTTGGACGATGTGGTTAGCATCGAGGGTACTTTCCCGGTCGACGAGACTGAGTACCTGGTCCGCGAACTGCCGGGAGGTGCGTTCCGACGTGAATTGCGCCTGCCGACGGCACTGGAAACCGACAAGGTGGAGGCGCGGATCGCCGATGGCATCCTGACCCTGCGCCTGCCCAAGGCGGAGACATCACGGCCCAAGACCATCAAGGTCGCGGCCAACTAACCGGAGTAGTTCCAAGAAGATGCACTGCGGGGCTTCTGCCCCGCAGTGTCTATTTAACTGCGTCTTCCCCGTCGCTTCACTGCAGGCGCGGCGTTATAATTCCGCCACTCTCGACTTGGAGCCGGTCCTTGCGCCTCAACCACCTGCAGATTTCCTTACTCCTCCTGGCCTCCCTCAGTGCCTGCGTCATCGGGCGGCAGCCTGAACCGACGGCCAGCCCGACCGAAACGGCCATCCCTTCCCCCACGGCCGTTCCGACGCCGTCTCTGCCGTTGGCGATCCTGGTCGTGCCAGCGGACATGGACCCCACGGCCTCCGACGCCTATCAAAAGACCGTCTACGAGCTCGCTCAGCAGTCCTCCATGCGTTTTCAGGTGCGCAACACTCTCTCCCCGGAGGATCTTGAGCCCGCCTTGCGGATCGTGATCGCCTTGCCGCCTGACCCCGGTATCGTGGCCCTGGCAGCGGCAGCCCCGCAGGCCCAATTCCTGGCAATCAATATCCCCGGGATTAATGCGGGAGGCAACGTGAGCGTGCTGGCGTCCACGGGCGCAATCGATACGCCCGCATTCGTGGCAGGCTACGCGGCTGCGATGATCAGCGACGATTTCCGGGCCGGCATGATCCTGCCCAAGGATGACGCCGGCGCCCAGCAGGCCGCAACCGCCTTCGCCAACGGTATGGCCTACTACTGCGGCCTGTGCACCAGCTTCCGGCTGTACACCGATCAAAACGGCGGCGCACTGAGCTTTCCTCAGTTTGTTGCCATTCCGGCAGATGAGGACCCGAGGCAATTCGGGGGCCTGGGCAAACTACGCCGTGGGCAGCCTGAAGATCACCGCCCTGTACTTGTATCCCGACCCGAAGTTAACGGTCAAGCAACTCTTCGAAGCGCTTGGCCAAACAGGCGCGCTGATCATTGGGGCCTCCCCTCCGGACCCCAAGCCCGCTGGCTGGGTGATGGACATCCGACCCGACGAGCTCAAGGCCATTCAGGCGGCCTGGCCCGAGCTGGTCGCCAATCAGGGGGGCATGAGCGTGCCTTCGCCTCTGGGAGTTGGGGACGTTGACTCCGTCTTGCTCAGCCCCGGCAAGCAGCGACTCGTGCAGGCTGTCCTGGACGACCTGCAGTCCGGAAGAATTCTGTCGGGAGCCGGCCCCTAGCCACCACGTCGGGCCGCCCCAGAACGCTAAGTGCAAAGATGCACAAAAGGAAGGCGCATTGAGGATGCCTGCCACCAAAATGGGCTATACTCGATTTGTATAGAAAAGAGGAGGACTCGATGAATGTAACTTGCTTCTACGACCAGACTCCTTTCACGCTCAGCATGGAGGAAAAGGTTGCCGCGCTGCGCAAAATGCACGCCGAGAACCTCCATCACTATGACGCGCGCTGCCCTCGCTGCGGCCGCGCCAATGCCATCTCGCGTGAGAGGCTGGAGATGTTTACCCCGGGCTGGGAGGAGGCCATCAAGACCCCTGCTGCCTCATCCATGATGCCCGGCGCGCCCGGGATGCCGCCCGCGGCCCCGTCCATGCCGGGTATGGCCATGCCGTCGACCCCGATGCCGACTCGGGCAACGCCCGCACCCGCCAAGAAGGCCGCACCTGCGAAGAAGGCCGCACCCGCCAAGAAGGCCGCATCTAGCCGGCGCAGACACAAACCTGCCGCCAAGAAGGCAGTCCGCAAGGCCAAGCCCGCCGCCAAAAAAGCCGCACGCAAGGCTCCGAAGGCAAAGCCTCGCAAGGCGACCAAGAAGACCACCAGCAAGAGCGCTCGAAAATCGAGCAGGCCAGCCGGCCGCAAGCGCTAGGGCCGCCATCGCGCGGCAAGGACCTCCCTTCCGCACAGTCGACGCCAAAAACCACGGGATCGGCTGACGGTGCGGCAGGCCGCGCCTCGAGAGCACCAATTCTGTCGCCTTGCATGGACCCCAGTTGATGAAAGTTCGCGCTGTCTTCTTTGACCTGGGTGGCGTGATCCTGCGCACCGAGTACCAGGCCCCCCGCGAGCACCTGGCGGAGAGGCTCAACACAACCTACGAAGACCTGGACCACATTGTGTTTGCCAGTGAGACCTCGCGGCTCGCATCGGTCGGTACGCTAACCACGGCCCAGCACTGGGCCTCCGTAATTGCCAGGCTTGGGAGGCCGGCCAGCAGAAGCCGACCGGATTTACGAAGAGTTCTTCGCCGGGGACGTGGTTGATCGGGAGCTGCTCAGGTTCATCCGCTCCCTGCGGCCGGACCGCAAGACAGGCTTGATCTCCAACGGCTGGCCGGATCTGCGAGAGTACATCTCCAGGCAACATTTCGAAGACGCCTTTGACACCATCGTAATCTCAGCGGAGGTGGGTTTGATGAAACCGGCCCGGGAGATCTATGAGCTGGCGCTCCAGCGACTGGATGTGAGGCCGGCCGAGGCCGCCTTGGTCGACGATTCACGCGCGAACGTCGAAGGCGCCAATGAACTGGGCATGCACGGCATCCTTTTCGAAACCCCCGCCCAAGCGCGGGGACAATTGGCGTCGCTGCTGGATTGACGGCACGACGATAAGCACGCTTCATGGCAACGGCGCAGGATCAAACCTGCGCCGTTGTGCGCCGCTGGGCCACAGCAGATCTACCGTGAACACACAACACGCTTGCCCTTGGCTGAGTCGCCACAGATGGCATTCATCCCGGCGGCCCGTTGGCTCGCCATGGGACCCGGCAGGCTGCAAGCACGTAATAACTACCACGGTGCCGCACGACGAGGCGCACACCCGCTCCTAAGATCATGCTCAGAAGCCTGAGACTGCACTACATCGACCCCATTCGTGGCTTTGGTCGGCCTGCACGCCTGTTCCTGCTGATGATCATCCTCGACGGCGTGATCTTCAGCGCATGGCAGCTGTTCTTCAATTTCTACATACTGCAGAGCGGTTTCACCCGCGAGTACCTCGGCCTGGTCAATTCGCTTCCGTCGGCTGCCGCCCTGATCTTCGGAATTCCGCTGGGACGGCTGTCGGACCGCATCGGCGGGAGGGCGTCCATCATCGGGGGAATTGCCGTGTCCAGCGTCATGATGCTTGCACAGATCACATTGGGCGATCCCCGCCTGATCGCCGGTGCGGCCTTCCTATACGGCGCGGCCAATATGCTCTTCATCGTGAGCCAGGCGCCCCTGATGGCCCGCCTGTCCGATCGCGACAACCGCACCCTGCTCTTCAGCTTGAGCTTCGGACTGCAGACGATGGCCGGCGCCGTGGGAGCGCTTTTCGCAGGCCAGCTGCCTGGGCTCTTCGGAGGGCTCCTGCATGTCGAGGCGCACACGGCGACTGCATATCAAGCGGTCCTCATCGCGAGCGTACTGCTCGGAACGACCTCGATTCTGCCGATGTGGCTGATGCACGAGCCGCACCGCGCCGCGCCTGCGCTTGTCGACGGCCTCGCCGGCGTCGCGCCGGAGTTTTCCGTCCCTGGCTCCTCGCGGCCGCGCAGATTCTCATCGCCCCTGTGGGTGGCCACCATCCGCATGACGGCGCCCCAGATCCTGATCGGGTTCGGTGCGGCGATTCTCATTCCGTACATCAACGTCTTCTTCAAGGACCGCTTCGACATCAGCGATTCGCTGCTTGGCGTGCTTTTCAGCATCTCCTCCCTTCTGATCGGCGTGGGCAGCCTGGCCGCGCCGCGCCTCGCCACCGCCCTCTCTGGCAAGATTCGGGCCGTCGTGGCTACTCAATCGACCAGCCTCGCCTTCCTGCTCATCCTGGGCTTCGCCCCTTATCTCTGGCTCTCCTCCCTTGGTTATCTCATGCGCACCGCCCTCATGAACATGTCGGCACCGCTGTACTCAGCCTTCTGCATGGAACGCACCCCGGAGCAGCACCAGGGCCTCGTGAATAGCGCGTTGAATCTGGCATGGAGTCTCGGCTGGGCCGTCGGCCCATTCATCTCGGGTGTGGTGCAGCAGCGCTATGGATTCGCCCCCCTATTTGTCGCCACGACCCTTCTGTATGGCGCCGCCAGCTTGCTGATCTGGCGTTTCTTCTCGGAGTCAGAGACCGGCGGCGGTGCGGCGCCGGCTGCCTTGCGCAGTCCCGAGTACCCCGAATAGGGCAGCCTGGCCCGCATTATGCCGGGTCGGCTATTAAGACAAAACGGCCCTCCGTAGACTATGGAGGGCCGTTCGCTCTTGAGGCGATTCTTAGGCCTGCACTTCGGCAGGCAGCATATCCTTGAAAAGGATCTCGAGCGCCATGGTGTGACCGCAGCGCTCGTGCGTCACGAAGAATTCGCAATCACAGTGGAACTTGCCGTCCGCGAACCCGACCTCATGGTTGTTATTGTCGCCCTGAAACGTGATCCCAAAACTGTTCATATGGAAGCGGTGCGGCTCTTCCGCGTAGCGTTTGGCCTTCTCGATCTTGCCGATCATCCCAGAGTCCATGCGTCCGTCTCCTTTGTTGGGCACAGAACAAAAAAGGCACGCGCGACTTGTGCGTGCCTTTGCGGCCTACCGGATCGAACCCTTTGTTGTAAACACTCGCATTGTAGGGTTGCCTCGTACGTTAGTATAGCCAGATTCCCAAGACGAGTCAACGCCGGCAGCCGCGGCGCGGGATCACCGTATAGTAGTTGTAGGGCTGCCGCCTAGTCGGCCGCCGCCCCCGCCCCGGAGGGCTCGCTCCCGTCATATCGCAGCAGGATGGGCCACCGCGCGGCAATCATCAGAACAATCAGGATCGTTCCGATGCCGCCGGTGAGAATTGCAAACGGGACGCCCCAGCCCTGCGCGACGGCTCCTGCTTCGATTTCGCCCAACTGCGGGCCGCCCATGAAGAAGATCTGGTTGACCCCCGTCATGCGGCCGCGCAGGGCATCCGGTGTTTCCATATTGCGGATCGTGTTGCGGATGATCGTGCTCACCGAGTTGCCCGCTCCGGTAACCACCAGCGCCAGGAAGATGACGACGTAAACTCGCGACAAGCCAAAGACGATGGTCGCCAGACCGAATATCAGGACCGAACCCAGCAGCAAGAGACCCTGGCGGCGGATGCGCGCAAACTGCGAGACGACCACTCCCACCACGACCGCGCCGACCGAGCCGGCTGCCGCCAGCCATCCGTAGGCGATCTCATCCACGTGCAGCACGAACTGCGTGAAGTAGGGCAGCAGGGTGTTCGCGGAGGCAAAAAACGTGGCGAAGAAATCCAGGATCATGCTGGAAAGGATCAGCGGCTGGCTGCGGATGAAGGCCACCCCATCGCGAATGTCCTCAAACGCAGCCCGCACGCCCTTGCGCGACGAGGCCCGCTGTTGCACCACCTCTCCCATGATCGCCAGGGCGAATATTACGGCGAGGAAGGAAATGCTGTTGAGCAGGTATGCCCAAGCCTGGCCCCAGTAGGCAATGATGACACCGCTCAGGGCGGGGCCTGCGATGGCGCCCGTGTTGAAAGCGATGGCTTGAAGTGAAAACGCGTTGGGCAGGTCCTCGCGCGGCACAAGATTGGGGACCAAAGCCTGCCGGGCCGGCAGATCGAACGCCATGGCCGTGGCCTGAATGGCGGTCAAGACATAGATGTGCCAGAGTCGGATTACGCCCGCCAGGGTCAACAGCCCGAGGGCCAGGGCCGTCACCAGGGCAACGCTCTGCGTCACAAACAGGATGAAGCGCCGGTTATAGCGGTCCGCCACCAGTCCGCCAATGAGCGAAAAGCACAGCACGGCGGCGAAGCGTACGGCGCCGACGATACTCACGGCAATGGGCGCCCTGCTCAGCTGGCTGATGTGCCAGAACAGCGCCCACTGCTGCATCTGGGAGCCGACCATCGAGATGATCAGGCCACCCCACATCAGCGTAAATTGGCGGTGCCGCAGAGCTGGAGGCAGGTGAATCAACGCGGCTTCATCTCAGCAGCGCCGGGGCACAATGAAACGAGCGGCCGAATGCACCGCTCGCCCTTGACGTGCGTCCGGAATTGGCGCTAGGTCCCCCAGTCCCGCAAATACAGGAAATCGTAGCCGACCGTCCGATTGCTCAGCTTGGCGATCGGCGGCATGATGCGCTTGAACTGGCTACGCCGGATCCGCAGCAGGACTTTGTCTACAAACGCCTGCTCGAACCCCGCCTCCACACACTCCTCGGGGCTGTAGCGCTTGTCCACCATAAGGTACAGCAACTTATCCATGTCCTCGTACTTCATCCCCAACTCGGCCTCGTCGGTCTGGCCCACCCACAGGTCGGCCGACGGCGCCTTCTCGATCAGGGGCTGCGGGAGCAGCATCTCACGGGCAAGTTGCCGCAACTGCGTCTTGTACAGGTCGCCGAGCGGGTTAAGGGCGGATGCCATGTCTCCCCACAGCGTTGTGTAGCCCAGCAGAATTTCCGTCTTGTTGCTGGTTCCAAGCACCAGTCCCCGCTGCACCTCGGATTGATCGTAGAGCACCATCATGCGGGCACGCGCCAACAAATTGCCTCTGCGCACGTTGCCCATCTTCGGATCACGCTCGATCAAGCCCTCAACCAGCGAGGTGATCTCGATCGTTTCGAGTTGCACGCCGAGATGCTCCGCCACAAGCCGGGCATGTTCCAACGAATCAGGGGCCGAGGACTTGTACGGCAAGCGCAGCGCCAGGACGTTCTTCGGACCGAGGGACTCCGCCGCGAGTGCACATGAAATCGCCGAATCCAACCCGCCGGAAAGGCCCACCAGCACCCGCTCGAAACCCGCCCGGGTGATTTCGGACTTGATGAAGCCCGTGAGGATCTTGCGGGCCAGGCCGGTGTGGATGGTGAGGTCGACGTTCATTTTGAGAGGATACGCGCCAGCTCTGCTTGGACCAGGTCTGCGCGTTCGTCCCGGAGCAGCGGCAGGCGGCCCCGCGTGCGTCGCAATTGTGCGAGGTCCAGGGTCGCCGGCACCAGGGCCTCCTCGAAGTACGGGCCGTGCGCGATCCGCTCTCCACCGGGTTCGAAGACGGTTGCGCCCCCCCAGAAATTCAGGCCGTCCTCGTAGCCCACCCGATTGCTGTGGACCACGAAGGAGGTGAACAAGTTGGAGTATGCCTGATTTACGCCTTCCACCCAGCGCGCCGATTCGAGCTTTTCGTGGGCCGTCAGACCGCGACCGGGAGAAGCGGAAGAGAGCAGCAAGATGTCCGCCCCGTCAAGCCAGAGGAGGTACGGAGGCGACACGTGCCAGAAATCCTCGCAGATCAACATGCCGACGCGGCCGAAGCGGGTATCGAAGGCCCTGACCGCATTCGCCCCGCGTGAAGAACCTGCCCTCGTCAAAGAGGGCATAGGTGGGCAGGTAAACCTTGTGATGGACATGCAGGACGCGCCCGGCAGACAGGTACGCCGAGGCCACGTAGTAGCGGTGACGCTCGTCTTCCTCGACGAAGCCAACGACCACATCGATATCCCGGCTGGCTTCGAGCAGTGGTCGGAAGATCGGATCGTCGTCGGCCGGTTTGCACACTACGCTCGGCACCAGATCCTGCAGAGAGTATCCGGTCAGCGACAGCTCTGGGAAGACAATCAGGTCCGACTTCTGGGATTTTGCCTGCTGGATCAGCTCAAGGTGCTTCCCCAGGTTCGACTCAACGTCCCCCAGCTTGGTCGCGATTTGGGCCAATGACAGACTGAGCCGCATTTCAGGAATCTTACCACTGAACAAGGGCAGCCGACTGCCAAGGCTGCCCGAATCGGAGTGCAAGCCAGCTCAGACCGTGGCCTGGTGAACAACCCTTTGCGGGAATGGGATTTCTATACCCTCGGCGTCAAAGGCGAACTTGATACGCTTCCGCAGCTCGCCCGTCACGTCCCATTGCTTCAGCGGCTGGGTTTTCCCGAGGATCTTGATCATGACCGCAGAGTCAGCGAAATCCACCACCCTCTGGAACTGGGGCGGTTCCATGATGGAATCCTTCCAGGTCGGATCCTCCGACAAGTCCTTCCCCACTTTGTTCACCACCGCGATCACGTGTTCCAGGTTCGCTCCATACGAGATGCCCACGTTGAGGTTGACCCGGGCAAAGTCCTTCGAAAAGTTGGACACCTTTGTCACCGCCCCATGCGGCACGTGGTGCACCACCCCATCAAGATCCCTGAGGGTCGTCATGCGCATACTGATGTCTTCGACCAGACCGCACACGTCGTCAATGCATACCACGTCGCCGATGCGGTATTGATTCTCCATAATGATGAACAGCCCGCTGATGAGATCGCGTATGAGATACTGCCCGCCAAAGCCAAGGGCCAACCCCGCCACGCCGGCGGCCGCCAGCAGTGGGGCAATGTCTGTGCCGGCTTCCTGGAGCACCATAAGGGCAGCCAGCGTCCAAATCAGCACAACCATGGATACATCGAAGATACGGATCAGTGTATCTTCGCGTTTCCGCTCTGCCTCTGGCGTCTGGAAACGGCTGGAGACGACCACGCGCCCTCACCGTCTTTTCGATGAAGACGCCGCCAAATCGCCGCAGGAAGAAGGCAATAACAAGGACAGCGACGATGCGGATGCCGTGATCCAGGAGCCAGGGCGTGATGCTTTGAAGCGTTTGCTGCCAAAAACTGGACATATTCAGTGCCTGAGGACTTCCGGCGCGGGCCGGGTGTCTTGGACGGATCCGCTTAGAGGGGGTCTAGCCAGGCCGCGCCCCCCAAGGCGCATGCATCCGTGATACGTGAACTGGCGGAGAGGGTGGGATTCGAACCCACGGTGGCCACGGGGGCCACAACGGTTTTCGAGACCGTCCCATTCAACCGCTCTGGCACCTCTCCATGAGCGCGAAAAATTATAACCGACAACTCTGGTCAGATACTCAGCCGCGCGTGTCGTGGGCCCGGCCTGCGCCCTTCCGCAGCGGCCCTCGTGCAAGCTAACTCTGGACCGCTGCATCCAGCTTCTGCGGGCTGGCTCCGCGAAGCACCTCCACGATCTGATCTCCGAAGCGCTGCCACCGCCACGGCGAACAGACCATGATTTCGGACACAGCCTGGTCGCCGCGCTCCGCCAGCGCCAGCAGAAGGGAACGCGGCAGCACGACATCCGATTCGACATCCATGCCGGCCGCAGTCTTCTTGCGCCATTGCTTCAGCTTTTCCAAACGCTTCAGGTAGGCGCGTCCCGGGGACGGCGGGGCAATCCTGGGCACCAGCGGATCCTCCATGCCCTTTGCGACGGCCCTCAGCACGTCGTTGCCCCAGTTCTGGCTCTGCTTCGCACCAAAGCCAGCCGCCCTGAGCTCCTCCAGGGTTGCCGGCATGGCCTTCGCGATGGCGATCAGCTTTTCGTCTTCGAGGACGCGGAATGGCGGCCGGTCAAGCCGGGCGGACTCTCGCTCTCTCCATTCCATAAGCGCCTTTGCAATCGTGAAGTCGCGAGCGGTTAGATCGCGGCGGTGTCGGAACCGTCCCCACGCCGCCGGCTCATGCCGAGGCTTTGGCGCAGAGTCGCGGCAGGCCATCGCAAAGTCCTCCTGAGCCAGCTGCCAGAGGTCCTTTTCTTGCAGCTCGGACGCCAGGATTTCGCGCAGCGGGATTAGATAGTGCGTGTCCAACGCCGCGTAAAGCAGCAAATCCCTGGAGAGCGGCCGCACACCCCAGTCCGCTTTCTGAAAGCGCTTGCTGTGCGTGATGCCGAACTTATCCTCCAGCAACCGGTCCAGCCCCGCCTGCTTGCGGCCCAGGATGCGGCCCGCCTGCATCGTATCGAATATGCTCGCAAAGGTGTAGCCAAAGTCGCGGCGCAGGCAAAGAATGTCGTATTCCGCGGCATGGAAGATCTTTTCCACGCGCGGATCGGCAAACAGGGGAGCCAGAGGCTGCAAGTCGTCAAGCGCCAGCGGGTCGACCACAAAGTCGCCCCTCGGCGTGGAAAACTGGATCAGGCAGACGCGTTCACGATAGGCATGCAGGCTGTTGGATTCGGTGTCGACGGCAACGCGCGTCCGCCGGCCCAGTTCGTCCACCAACTGGGCAAGCTCCTGTGCACTCTGAACCAATTCCGGGAGACCGGGAGGCTGCAGTTCGATCATCGCTGACTAGTCCGGGCGGGTCTTTTCCATCACGATGGCGGCTTCCCCATCCCGGTAATAGCTCTGCCAGACTTCGACCCGCTGGTATCCCTCGTCCTCGTACAGCCGGATCGCGCCCGCGTTGGAGGCCCGCACAGAGAGGCGTACCCGCCTCGGCTTTAGCTTCAGCTCGCAGGCGCGCAGCAGATCGCGCCCGATACCGCGGCGGCGAAACTCCGGCGCCACGCCGATGGTGGCGATCCAGGCCAGGCCTTCAGACGGCCGCGGGTCTCCGGCCACGAAACCGATCATTCGTCCAGCCTCGACTGCTTTGAGACGCACCACTTCCACGAAGGTCAGCACGGCAATCAGGTCAAGGAACGACCACGCATCCTTGCCAAAACATGCGCGCTCCAGCTTGCTCAGAGCATTGAGGTCCAGAACTGTGGCGCCCACAATTTCCATTTTTTCTTTGCAACCCCAGGATGAGGTCCATAAATGAAGACCTCCCTGGCGGGAGGCCCTCATTGTACTTCCATCCATGTTTCAATTCGAGTTTCGGTAAGGCTTGCCTCTCTACTTCTTGTCGCCACCCAGGATCTTCTCGACCATGCTGGTGAACTCCAGCGGGAAGATGTATTTCGTCGAGGCGCCGGCGCCCATCGACTTGAGCGTCTCAAAGTACTGCAGCGTCATGGTTTTCTGGTCGATGCCCTTGGCGGTATCAAAGATCTTTTGCAGAGCAATGGCAAAGCCCTCGGCACGCAGCTGTTGGGCCTGCCGTTCGCCCTCTGCTGAAAGGATCGCGGACTGTTTCTGGCCTTCGGCCCGCAGGATGTTGGACTGCTTCTCGCCATCCGCCACGTTGATGGCCGCCTCCCGCGTACCGGTCAACTCGGTCACGACTGCCCGCCGGATACGCTCCGCCGACATCTGGCGGTTCATGGCCTCCTGGACCTCGCGCGGCGGAATGATCTCCCGGATCTCGACGTTGGTCACTTTCACGCCCCAGCGCTCGGTGACTTCGTCCAGCCGGGTCCTCAGCATCGTGTTGATGTGTTCGCGCTCGGAGAGCACGTCGTCCAGGGGGATGCCGCCGATGACCGCGCGCAACGTGGTCGTGGCAATTCCGGCCGCGGCCAGCTCGAAGTTTCCGACTTGCAGAACCGACTCGGCCGGCTCCAGCACCTTGTAGTACCACAGGAAGTCGATCGAAATGGGCGCGTTGTCCTTGGTGATCGAGGTCTGGTGCGGCACTTCACGCACCTGCTCACGCAAATCCACCCGCACGGCCCGGTCGATGATCGGAATCAGGATGACCAGCCCCGGGCCCTTTGAACTTTCAAGCACGCGTCCCAGGCGGAACACAACCAGCCGCTGGTATTCCGGGACAATGCGAATGGCGTTGGCCAGGAACACAATCACAACCAGAACGGCTGCGATGATCAAACACGAAACTAACTGTAGCGTCGGCATGAGCTCTCCTTAGAATTTCCAAATCTGATTCAAGAATTGGTCGCTCTTTCCACAATCAACACAAAACCATCGCGGCCGATAACCTTGACCGGGCTGCCTGCCGCGACCGAACGCGTGCTCCGCGCCGACCAAAGTTCTCCAGCAACCTGCACGGAACCGTCCTCCTTGACCGCGGTTTTCGCCTCGCCCGTTTGGCCAATGAGATTTGCCAGTTCATGCACGGGCCGGACCTGGGCCGCCTCCACCACTTTGCGCACCGCGACCCACAAGAATGCCGAATAGACGATCGTCGTCACCGATGCCAGCAGCGGGTTTACTGAAATCAGTCCGGTTGCAGCCGGGAAGAAGAACACGGAGCCTATCGTGAAACCGGTGATAGCGACGATAAGCCAGGCTCCCCGCCGGGGCCCGCGGATCGAATATACGAACGGTACGATGCTCAGCAGCAGAATCGCCAGGGCCCACCAGTTAAACGACAGGTGGTATACCGCGTATCCCGCCAGCAGCATCGCAAAAACGGCCAGGATTTCCGGTATGCCCGTGCCCGGCGTCATGATCGCCAGCAGTGAGAACAGCATTCCGGCGATCAGCAGCAGGTACGCGACGTTGGGGTCAAACAAGAACTGCATCAGGCCTCCATCAGGAAAGCCAAATTCATTATACGCCAATCGGCTTTCACTTAATATCCATGCAGCGGCGGGCCCGAAGTGCCAGCAGTGTATAATCACCGGCGGCTTTTTGCAGGCCAAGACTCGCTCCAGCGCGACCGAAGAAGCCGGAAGATCGAGCGGAGCAACCGCCGCATCGGTCGATGCAATCCGCGCCGGCAAGCGCCTGCCGCCAGGAGGGACTTTGCGGGAGCAACCAGTGGGCATTCGGAAAGTATGCGTACTCGGTCTGGGATACATCGGCCTGCCGACAGCCTCGACACTGGCCGCGCACGGCGTGGCCGTCTTGGGCGTGGACGTCAATCCCCGTATTCTCGAAACGCTGAAACACGGCGAAATACACATCCAGGAACTCGGCCTGCGCGAGGTATACCGCGCGGCACGCGATTCGGGCAAATTCACCGTAGCCGCGCAGCCTGCTGAGGCCGACGCCTTTCTGATTGCCGTTCCCACTCCCTTTCTGGAAGACAAGTCCGGTGAATATCGGGGCCAGGCCTACAAGCTGGCCGATATGCGCGCCGTCATCTCGGCGGCCGAATCCATCGTCCCGGTGCTTCGCAAGGGAAACCTGGTCCTTCTTGAGTTGACCTCACCTCCGCGCACCACCGTGGATTTGATTGCGCCGATTCTGGCGCGGTCCGGGCTTGAGCCGGGACGTGACTTCCACCTGGCCTACTCTCCGGAGCGTGTGCTGCCCGGTCAGATCCTTCGCGAATTGACTGACAATGACCGCGTCGTTGGCGGCCTCACGCCGGAATCGGCGCATGCAGCGGCCGCGCTGTACTCCATCTTTGTCAAAGGCGAGATCGTTGAGACCGATTCGACCACCGCGGAAATGGTCAAGCTGATGGAAAACTCGTACCGCGATACGAATATCGCCATCGCCAATGAGTATTCCCGCCTTGCCGCGCACTTTGGAGTGGACGTCTGGGAGGCCATCGCCCTGGCCAATCGCCATCCCCGCGTCCGCATCCTCAACCCCGGCCCGGGCGTCGGCGGGCACTGCATCAGCGTCGATCCGTGGTTCCTGGTCGAGGCCGCTCCGGAGCTCACACGGCTGATCGCCAGCGCACGCAGCGTAAACGATTCCCAGCCCCAGTTTGTCGTGCAATTGACTGAGCGCGCCCTGGGCACCCTGAAGGGCAAGAACATTGCGGCCCTCGGGCTGGCCTACAAACCCAACGTGGACGATGTGCGGGAGAGTCCGGCAGCCGAAGTCGCGCGTCTGCTGCAGGCGGCGGGCGCGGTGGTCAGCGTGTGGGAACCCAACAAACCGGATGCGGCCATTCCGGGCGTCAAGATGGCTGAGAGCCTTCAGGCCGCGATCGCCGACGCAGATGCCCTCATCCTGCTGGTGCCGCACACCGAATTCGTCAACCTGCAGCCGGGCGCGGTCCTGTCCGCGACCAGGGCGAGGCTTGTCATCGATACGGTCAACGCATGGAACCGGGATGATTGGCGGGCTGCCGGCTTCCGCGTAGTGCGGTTGGGTGCTGTGAATGAATAACGCCTGCGCCGGTCTCGCCCCGCGCACGATCGCAGCATGGCTGCTCGCCTGTCGGTAAGCCAATGAAGGTTCTCTCCATCATCGGGACCAGACCGGAGGCCGTCAAGATGGCGCCGGTCATCCGTGCCCTTGCAGAAGCCCGGGGCGTGGAAGCGCGCGTCTGCACAACGGCGCAGCACCGGCAGATGATGGACCAGGTGTTGGAACTGTTCCAAATCCGGCCCGACTACGACCTTGACTTGATGCGCGACGATCAGTCGCTTCCCGAGCTCAGCGCCGCCATCTTCAGCGGGCTGCATCCGGTGCTGCGCGACTTCGCACCCGATTGGATTCTGGTCCAGGGCGATACGACCACGGTCGCCATCGCGGCCCTGCTCGCATACTACCTCCGCATTCGGGTCGGGCATGTCGAGGCCGGATTGCGCACACATGACAAGTGGCAGCCTTTCCCCGAGGAGCTCAATCGGCGCGTGGCCGGCGTGATCGCCGATCTGCATTTCGCTCCGACCGAGCTGGCTCGGCAGAACCTGCTCCACGAGGGTGTTGAGGACCGCATCATCGTCGTGACGGGAAATCCCGTCATCGATGCCCTGCTCTTCGTGGCCGCGCAGCCGGAGCCGCCCGCCGTGACCGAGCTGCTCACCCGCCTGAAAATCGGCGAACGGACTGCCGATGGCAATCCCAGGCGACTCTGATGCTTGTTACTGCTCACCGCAGGGAGAGCTTCGGCGCTCCGCTGGAGTCCATATTCGGGGCGCTGCGAACGCTCGCGGCGCGCGGCGACGTCGAGATCGTGTATCCGGTCCACCTGAACCCCAACGTGCAGGAGCCCGCGCGCCGCATCCTGGGCGATGTCCCGCACGTGACCCTGTTACCCCCGCTCGACTATCTTGAGCTTGTTCATCTAATGAAGCACGCGGCGCTTGTCCTGACGGACTCGGGGGGCATCCAGGAAGAGGCGCCGACGTTCGGGAAACCGGTATTGGTGCTTCGAGAGGCGACGGAGAGACCCGAGGGCATCGAGGCGGGCATCCTGAAGCTCGTGGGAACCGATCCGCAGCGCATTGTCGAGCAGGCGGGACTGCTGCTCGATGACCCCGGCGCCTATGCGCGCATGGCACATGCAGCCAATCCCTTTGGGGACGGCCATGCCGCCGGGAAGATCGTTCGTGCCCTCCTAGATTTCCAAGATCAGTGATTTCAGTGCAAACACAGGCCCGTCTTTGCAGGCCAACCTTGGTCCTGCGCGCGTCCTGACGGTGCACACTCCGCAATCTGCCAATCCCCCGCACGGCATCGGCACGCGCACGAGCACTTGCGCCGATCCAGCGATCCTCCGGGCTGAGTCAGCACCCAGCATGGTGGTCAACATCGGCAGCGATTCCCGTTCGAGATCGAATGCCGCATAATCCGACCAGCCGCAGACTTCGGCCGCGGCCCGTAACGGTTGCACCTCCACCTGGAGGGGCAATTCGGCTGGAGGCTCATCGCAGACCAGTGAGAGCGCAGCGCCCTGCCGAACGGCGGGGTCGAGCAGAGCAAGCAGTCGTGAGGCTTGCTTCTCAACCGCGATAAGCGCAACGCGGCGGGCGGTTGCCGGAAGCGTGAACCCTGCTCCCAGGGGGCCGCGCATCTGCAGCCTGCTGCCGGGCCTCCATTCCAGGGGCACGGGCGGCGCGCATACAAATCCATCGTCCAGCACCCGGGCCGCAAAGACCGCGGCGGCAAGCGGCGCCCACGAGCTGCTGTCATGAGCCAAGGCATACTGTCCGGGGGCAGGAACCAGCCCCGAGGCGCACGCTATCCGAGCGGTCGGCAGTCCGTCCGCAAGCATCAGTTCAGTGACCACACCCTCCGCTTGCATCGCATCATGCTATCATGCGAAATGAGGCGGAGCAAGCGGTTATAATGCCGGGCAGTGGGTGCCCTGGCAAGAAAACGACGAGGTAATGAAAGCCCGGGCAGGGCAGGTCAGGTCTACGACGAAGCAGCACGGCCCGACGCAGTCCGCGACATGCGGCTCTCATGATCCTCCCCACACAACCTTGGAGCATATGAACGAGAAGAAGCCCAGCGGCAAAGAGATTCGGCTGACGAGTCTCGCCGCCTGCGCGGGTTGAGCTTCCAAGCTCAACGCGGAAACGCTGGCGCAGGTTCTGCGCCCCGTGCGCGACGTCTTTGATCCGTCCGACTATCCCGATCTGCTGGTCGGACTGTCGGCGCCCGATGATGCAGCGGTCTGGCGTCTCGATGATGCACGCGCCCTTGTGCTCACCACCGATTTCTTCACACCGATCGTCGATGACGCCTATGCGTACGGCGCCATCGCCGCGGCCAACAGCCTCTCGGATGTCTATGCCATGGGCGGCACACCGTTCCTGGCACTCAATGTCGCCGCCTTTCCGGAAGACCTGCCGCTCCACGTCACGGCCGACATTGTGCGCGGCGGTGCTGAGAAGGCCCGCGAAGCCGGCGTCGTTATCGCGGGCGGGCATACCGTCAAGGATCGCGAACCCAAGTACGGCCTGGTGGTGATTGGCTTTGCAGATCCGCAGAGGATGCTCAGCAAGGCGGGGCTGAAGGCCAGCGATGCGTTGGTTCTGACCAAGCCGCTTGGATTTGGGTTGACCACCACGGCCCTAAAACAGGAGCGGGCCGATCCACAGGATGTTGACGAGGCGGTTCGATGGATGTCGCGGCTGAACCGCATCGCCGGTCAGGTGGCGGTTGAATTTAGGTTGACCGGCGCCACCGACGTGACGGGCTACGGCTTGCTGGGGCACGCCCTCGAAATGGCGGATGCCTCGGGCGTCATGCTGGAAATATCGTCCGCGCAGGTTCCGCTCCTGGCGGGCGCTCTCAAGTATGCCGACATGGGCGCGTTCGCCGGCGGTCTGCTCGACAACCAGCGGTATTGCGGAGAAAGAGTTGAGTTTGCAACCTCTGTCGACGAACTCAAGCGCATGACCCTGTTTGATCCGCAGACCAGCGGCGGTTTGCTGCTTGGCGTGCCTGCGTTTAAACTGGACCAACTGCTGCGGCGCGCTGCGGACCTTGGCCAGGAGATGTGGCCGATCGGACGCGTGCGGGCGGGTCGGGGGATTCGAGTAGAATAATAGCGCCGCGGGGTTCGCCCTGCCGCAACGTTTGATGTCAAGTATCCCATCGCAAATCGTACTACTCCTCCTTCTACTCCTTCTAAACGGCGCCTTCGTTCTTGCCGAAATAGCGGTCATCTCGTCGCGCAAGGCGCGCCTCCAGCAGCAATCCAACGCCGGCAACAAGCGCGCCGCCGCGGCTCTTGTCCTTGCCAACGACCCGAATGACTTCCTGTCTGCGGTCCAGATCGGCATCACCCTCATTAACATCCTCATGGGGGCGGTCAGTGAAGCCTCTTTCGCTGCGTCTCTAGCCGTGCCGCTCAGAAATTGGAGTCTGACACGTCCGTACGCCGATTCCCTGGCGACTGGCACAGTCGTCGTTCTGATTACGCTCCTGGCGCTGCTGGTCGGCGAACTGATCCCGAAGCGCCTGGCCCTGCACGCCCCAGAGCGGGCGGCTGCCTCCATGGCCGGGCCGATGGCCTTCTTCGGAAAATTGCTGGGACCGCTGGTTTGGCTGCTGGGAGAGGCAACCGACCTGACCCTCAAGCTGTTCGGCGTCAAACCCAGCATGGAGCCGCCCGTCACCGAGGAAGAGATTCAGCTCATGATCGACCAGGGGACGCTGGCGGGCGTGATCGAAGAAGCCGAGCAGGACATGGTGGAAGGCGTCTTCAAACTGAACGACTCGCGGGTGTACTCCCTGATGACGCCGCGCTCCGAAATCACGTGGCTCGACATCAACGACTCGTCGGATGAAATTCGCCGCAAGATCAGCGAAAGCCCGTACTCGCGTTTTCCTGTCTGTCAGGGCAGCCTCGACACGGTAGTCGGAATCGTCAAGGCGCGCAACCTGCTCGTGCCGCCCGGGCTCGCCAGTCCCGGCTTCAAGCTGATGGACAAACTGAGGCCGGCGTTCTACGTGCCCGAGACCATGTTCGCATCGCGGGCGCTGGAGGTCTTCAAACAGAAACGGGCCGAGATTTTCCTGGTGATCGACGAATTCGGCAGCCTGCAGGGCCTCATCACGCTGGACGACATCATCGAGGAGATCGTCGGCGACATCGAGGTCGAGGAGCAGGCCACCCGGCGCCAGGATGGCTCATGGCTGCTGGATGGGTTGCTGCCCGTGGACGATTTCAAGGATATTTTCAAAGTGGAGCAGCTCCCGCACGAGTCCGAATACGAGTTGCTCAGCGGCTTCGTCATGATGAACCTGGGCCGTGTCCCGCAGGCCGCTGACCACTTTGAGTGGAACGGGTTGCGCTTCGAAGTCATGGATATGGACGGTCGCCGGGTCGACAAAGTGCTGGTCACGACGCTGCCATCCCCCTCCCCTGCGCAACCGCTCGACGCCAAGCAAAGCTAGCAGAAGCAGCGGCGGTCTGCGTGATCGCCGGTTCCCAGCGCTGCGAATCAGGCCCCCAACATTGTGTAGAGTATAATCTTCGCCGCTATGACCCAGGATTCTCCGCCAGGAAGAACGCAGGTATGCCCCACTTGTGGGACGCGCCTCTCGGAAACGGCCACCCGTTGCCCCGTGTGTGGCACGGGTCTAACCGGCGGGGCCCCGCGCTCCTCTGCTCCCGGTCAGCCAAGAAAGCAGGTGGCAACACCCCTTTCAGCCGCCCGCATGCCGGAGGTGACTCTCAGTCTGCCGGCCGCCCTGGGGTTGTTGGTACTCTTTTTGGCAGTCGGTGCGACGGTTGTGTACGCGGGTCTGGCGGCAACTCAGCGGGTCGTGAATCCAACGGCCGTCCCCACGGGCACCGAAACGGCCCTGCCTTCGCCCAGTCCGACCGACACGCAACTGCCGACACTGGCGCCCTCCGCGACGGAGCAGGCGCCGTTTGAATACACGGTTGCAGCAGGCGACACATGCGGCGGTATCGCCGTGACTTTTGGCATTAGTGTGCAGAGCCTTATCATCCTGAACAATCTGCCGGCTTCCTGCAACAACTTGACGATAGGGCAGAAGCTCAAAGTGCCGTACCCGACGGCGACGCCGGCGCCGCTTCCGACAGGAACTCCGCAGGCGGCGGATGCGACACGCGCCGCCTGTCAGCAAGTCCAGTTGACCGTGCAGGAGAACGATACGCTTTCCAGCATCGCCGCCAACTATGCAGTCTCCATGCAATCCATCAAAGACTGGAACGGATTGGCGACGGATAACGTGTTCATCGGCCAGCAGTTGACCGTGCCGTTGTGTGCGCGCGCCGCGACGCCCGGCCCAACTCCGACGCCGACCATCCCTCCGCCCTACCCCGCACCCAACTTGCTCTTGCCCAGCGACGGCGCCGCCTTCACGCTGGCGAATGACGTTGTGACTCTCCAATGGGCCTCGATCGGGACACTGCGAGAGAACGAGGCCTACCAGATCACCGTGGAGGACATCACCGCGGGGCAGGCCAATCGCATCGTCGACTTCGTGACCGACACGAAGTACATCGTCCCGACGTCCTTCCGGCCGAATGACAATACGGCCCACGTGATGCGCTGGTGGATCAGTCCGGTCCGACAGTCCGGCTCCGATTCGCAGGGACAACCTGTGTGGTCGTCTGCGGGCGCCGCCAGCGATAAGCGCGTGCTTCACCTGGGTCGGCGCGACGATCCAGGTCAGCCCGACCCCGTAGTTCAGTAATCGCGAAACGGAAGAAATGAAAACGCCGCTGTCAGGCGGCGTTCTTGCGCCCCACCAGCAAAGCCGCCCCCAAACTAAGCTAGCGTCTTGGCGGCTCCCAGGGCAAATCCAACGGCCTGGTCCAGGTCCATCGCACCACCCGCAGCCCATAACTCTCTGAGCGTCGCATCGCCCACGCGCGTGCGCAGTCCCGCAAGCGCCTGGTCGTGTTCCGCGCGTTCCAGCGCGCTCATCGGCGAACCGATCGTCTCGCGCAGCGCCTCCGCCGCCCCGAGCATCGTGAGAGCCTGCTCGGGCCGGTCCTTTTGGCCGAGTATGAACGCCATGCACTCGAGTTCATGCGCGGCAGCCGAGCGATGCCCCAGCCCTGTCCATTTGGGAAGGACTTCCGCGTAGAGTGCAAGCGCCTCGTCGATCTCGCCATGCCTGCGCAGAATATGCGCCAGCTCGCTGTGACACGAATAGACTATGCGCATGGTGCCCAACTCCTGCGCATGGTCGGCGGCTTGCTTGAACAGCACACGCGCTTTCTCGATATTCCCCATCAGCCCCGAAAGCCGCGCGAAAGCAAACTCGAGCATGAGGCCCGACCACTGCGAATCACCGTGGATTGCCAGGTTTTCGGCTTCAGCGGCGTATCTCCGGGTTTCGTTGATATCGCCGCCGGAAAAGAAGATGACCTGAGTGGTAAGGACCAGGATCATGGCAAGCTCACCGGTTTCGCCTCGCTCGCGCGCCAGCACCTCTCCGACCCTAAGGGCTTCTCTCGAAGCGGCGAATTCCCCCAGATACATGTTAGCCAAACCGGCGAGCCCGTACAAGCGCACCAAGGCGCCCTTGTCGGCCGCCTGTTCAGCCAGCGCCAGGCCGGCATCGGCGGCCGGGCGTGCTACATTGTGGTCGCCCATATAGATGGCGGCTTGGGCCAGCACCGCGTACAGTCGGGCGCGAGGTCCTCTCAGGTCACTGAGCGCTTCGCTGCGGCTCAGGATCGTCTGGCACCAGGACTCCGCTTCGGTGTTGTAGTCGCGTGAGGTCCAGAAAGGACCCAAGACCAACGCCAGGTGGATGGCCTTGGGGAGTTCGTGCGAAGAAGCCCATTCCAGCGCGGCGCGCAGGTTGTCTTGTTCCACTTCCATTTCGTTGAGCCACTTCAGACGACGAGTGCCCATGATGCCTTCATCCACATCCCCGACCAATGTCATGACGTAGTCCAGGTGTCGATTGCGCGTCACGGCGGCCTCATCGGATTCAAGCAGTTTTTCCATGGCGTACTGACGGATCGTCTCGAGGAAGCGATAGCGGGCCACACCCGATCGCTCGGCCACATTGACAAGCGACTTGTTGACCAGTCCCAACAGGCCGTCGAGCGCTTCGTCTTCCCCGACGACCGCTTCGGCGCCCTCGATCGTCCAGCCGCCCGAAAAGACGGCCAGGCGTCGCAGGGCCTGCTGTTCCACCTCGTTCAACGATTGGTAGCTCCAATCGATCAACGCCCGCAGCGTCTGTTGACGAGGCAGCGCGGAGCGGCTGCCCCCCGTCAATAACTTGAAGCGATCGTCAAGGCGCTCGGCGATCTGCTGCGGCGTGAAGACTTTCACCCGGGCAGCCGCCAGTTCGATTGCCAGAGGAATCCCGTCCAGCCTTTGACAGATCTGGATGATGGCAGCCGCATTCTCCGGCGTCGCCTCGAAGCGCGGTTCCGCCTTCATGGCCCGTTCGATGAACAACTTCGTGGCCTCGTATCGCAACAGATCGTCCGAAGCTCGATCGGGCAGGGACAGGGACGGCACCCGATAGACCGTTTCACCGTCGACCGCCAAGGCCTCCCGGCTCGAGGCGATGATCTTCAGTTCGGTGCAGGATCGCAACAACTGATCGGCGACGTGCGCGCTGCCTTCGACCAGATGTTCACAGTTGTCCAGAACGAGCAGCACTTCCTTCGAGCGCAGGTAATCGATCAACAAATTGATCAGGGGCGTGCCCTGCGCTTCGTGGACCTGGAAGACACCCGCGATGGTCGACACGATGAATGCCGGATCCGAAATCGGGGCCAGCTCCACCAGCCACACCCCGTCCTGGAAACGATCCAATTGGGTGGCCGCGAGTTCCAGCGCGAGCCTGGTCTTGCCCGTGCCGCCGGGACCGATGAGCGTCAGCAGGCGGGAAGATTCCAGTTTCTCCTGCGTCTCGCGCAGTTCGCGTTCGCGGCCGATGAAAGTGGTCAGCTGCGGCGGCAGATTGTGCGTCGGCGCGGTAAGCGAGTTCAGGGCGGGAAATTCATGGGCCAGGTCGGGCGCGTTGACCTGAAAGATGTGCTCGGCCTGCAACAAACCCTTGAGATGATGCTCGCCCAGTTCCAGCAATGTCACATCCGCGGGCAATTGCCGCTGCACCAATTCGGCGGTGACACTCGAGAGCAGCACCTGTCCACCATGGCCCGCCGCCATGATGCGTGCGGCGCGATTCAGGGTACTGCCGTAATAATCTCCGTCGCGCAGCTCGGCTTCGCCGGTGTGCAGTCCCATGCGCACGCGGACGGCCCGCGGCTTGATCTCTTCCCAGGCACTCTTGCTCAACTCGTACTGCGCAGCCAGGGCGGCGGCGACACCATGACCCGCGCTTTCAAACACCGCGTGAATGCCATCCCCGGTTGTCTTGATCACGTGCCCGCCGTTGGCTTGCACGGCTTCCTTCACGATGGAATCGTGTTTCGCCAGCGCGGCCTTCATCGCCTCTGGATGGCCTTCCCAGAGTTGGGTCGAGCCTTCGATGTCGGTGAAGAGGAAGGTCACGGTGCCGGTCGGCAGAGTTTGTGCAGGATTGGACATAGGTTTGGATTTGGGCGGGTATTGTATCGCATCAGGCTGCTGAACGCTTGGTGCGGTCGCCGCGCGAGAAGTGGCGATGCCTGCCAGCGCAGATAACGATCAGTGCACCCTGGAGAGCATGCCTTGCCCCTGCTTCGCGAAAGAAGGATGGAGATGGGAATTGGTCGATTGGGAAATTGGGTAACCTGGAAAAATGAACCGCTCAGTGCGCCAGGACGCGAATCCACTCTTTGACAGCTGCCTCCATCAGGCCCGCGTGCGATAGCGAAGATAGACCCATCCATTTCCAAAATGGCGCTCTTCCAGGAGATCCAGTTTTACGCTAACGTTGCCGGGTAAAACCTGCTTGCCGCCGCCAAGCATGATCGGTACGACGAGCAGATGATACTCGTCCACGAGCCCGGCCCGGATCGCCTGCGCGGCTAGGTTCGGACCAGCCACCGAAATACCGTGAGGCAATTGAGCCTTCAGGTCGCGAACCGTCTGCGGTTCGAATTCCCGCTCGAGACGCGTCTTCGGTGTAGAGACGGTCTCCAGCGATTTGGAATAGACGATCTTATCGGCCGCTTGCCAGATCCGCCCGAAGTCCATCATGGCCGGCGTCCGACCAGGAATGACATCTGGCGTTTCCCAAATCGTCATCGTCTCATAATTCTTGCGTCCATAGAGATATGTGCCGATGGGGCGATGAAGAGCGTTGATGAAAGCGGATACCTCCTCGTCGGGCGCCGACCAATCCATGTTGTCGGTTTCACCCGCGATAAAGCCATCCAGCGAAGTAGGCATAAAGTAGATCAGTTTGACCATTGTGCGGCCTCCATAGCGTATCCCTAAGATTAGCTATGCGACCGTGTTGCATAGTACACCTAAGTCCACTAACTACCATGAAACGTCGTATTGATCATCGCCCCACGCGAATTTCCGGCCGGATCAGAACTTGCCAGGCGGCAGATAGAAATAATTAGGTCTAGTCCTTTTGCCGATGCAACAACACCGCTTTCATCCCGCATATTCAGAACGACCAAGTACCGGTCCTCTGCCGGCAGATAGGCTTCACTTGGCCTCGATTGGAACGCTGACGACGAATGGAATCATACGCTTTGATTCCATCGCAGCATGAAGTGGTTCCGGTAAGGAGACGCGCCTGCCCGTGTGATCGCGCCCGTGCGGGCGCCCGGCCGCACGCGAAAGCCGGGCGGCACCTGGAGAGAAAGGCAGCCGGCGGGCCATTACATGCCTGGCGGAGGCTGGAATGCCCCGGTCACCTGTGTCAGTTGCTCCGCGACAGCAAGAAGGGCCATATCGTCCCAGCGCTTGCCTACGACTTGCACACCGACAGGCAGTCCGTCTTTTGTGCGCGCCAGAGGTAGAACGACGACCGGATTGCCCGTAAGATTGAAGAGACCGGTGTACACGCTGGTGGCTAGAAGATACGGTATTTTCTGACCATCCACGTCCACGGTCGCACGCAGCTGCTCAATAGGATTTCGGGCTTGGAGATGTGGGTAGGCCGGCAATGCAGCAACAGGGCACAACCAGGCATCCCACTCGGCCAGGAAATGATCCATCTTGGCAATGAAGACGTCGCGTTGAGAAAGCGCCCTGGCGTGGGCCTGCAAATTGGAACCTGCACCGCGCATCAAACCACGGCTGGTGGGATTCGAGCGGGGAATCTGTTCAGCCAGGGCCCACCACACGAACCGGGGCAAGTGCAATGGAGATGATCGAACTGTCAATGCAGCCTCTTTTAGCTGCCCGTACACTTGCAGCGCCTGAGAGAAATCAAACTCAGGTGGATCGCAGCGTTCCACGCGACATCCTGAGCGGGCAAGCTCGGCTGCCAGGTCCGCCAGGGCGGTTCGTATCTCCGTTGAAACTGGGATGCCAAAGTCATCACTCCAGGCGAAGCGAAGTTCGCGCAAATCCCGCACAGGGGCAGGTGCCAATGGCACGGGCGGCACTTCCCACTCCCGCGAATCAGGCCCCGCGATGATTGTCAGGGCCAACTTCAGGTCCTCAACGGAGCGAGCCAACGGACCTGGGGTGAGAAAGTAGCGCAAGAGTCCCCTGCCTTTGCTTCCGGGTGGCGGAGGAATGTGACCGGTGAATGGCACCCGGTAATCGCTCGGCTTGAGACTGAATATTCCGCAAAAGTGGGCGGGGTTGCGGACAGATCCTCCAATGTCGCTGCCGATGTCCAGGGGCGACATGCCGCTGGCAACCGCTGCTGCGCTGCCGCCGCTGCTTCCGCCGGGAGTGCGGTCCAGGTTCCATGGATTATTCGTGCGACCAAACAATGGGCTGTTGGTTTGCTCATCGCCGGCCATCTCCGCAGTATTGGTCTTGCCAGCAATAATCGCCCCTGCCTCACGAAGTCGCGCCACGACCGTGGCATCCTGCTTGGGGACATAGGTCGCCAACGGCCTGAAACTACTGGTCGTACGCAGCCCTGTGGTCTCAAAGACATCTTTGATGGTGACCGGCACGCCATGCAGCGGCCCCCAGATTTCTCCACGAGCCAGCGCCTCATCGGCTTCCTTTGACCGCCGACGCGCCTGCACTTCATCCAACGTGATGATGGCATTTAAGGAGGGGTTGTGCGTGGCGATCTGTCTCAGATGAGCCTCCAACACTTCCTGTGACGACGCCCTGTGTTGGCGAATGCTATCTGCCAGTTCCGTGGCGGTGGAATGGGTCAAGTCATGCATTCGATTTGTGTTCCTTTCAGTCACGACCTTCAGCGCTTACACCGATGTAGTGCCAGCGGGGCGAGATGAAGCGGCGGGGCGGTTTGGCTCACTTCCGGGACGGGGCACGGTTCCCAGGACAGAACGCGCGGCCCGGGCCATGAATGTGAGCCATGCTCCCGCGCGCCAGAATGCCACCGCTGCCATGCCGTGGGCAAGCACCGCAAACAGGGGCGGCGTCTGAAACGTATAGTACGTCCAGCACTCGCGGGTTGTGCCCCACAGTTCCAGGAAGTAGCCGAGACTTGCGCCGGCCGCGAAGACCAGCACCGCGCGGCGATGGTCGGTCGGAACGGCGACGATGACCAGGCAAAGCAACGTCGCCAGGATGGTGGCCGTCTGGTGCATGGTCGGCCACACGAACGGCAGCAGCACAGCAAGGAAGCCGCCGAACACGATCCAGTAGAGGATGCGGAAACCTCGCCGCCTCATGCCGCGCGGAGCCACTCCCCGGCCGTTGGTTGTCAGCTGTTCCTGGCGTTAGTCTCGCGACCATGAAATCCAGCAGGCGCGTGATCCGGTCGATGGACAGGGTGGCGATGGGCCACGCAGGTATGATCCACAGCGGCGGCCTCTCGCTGGTGTAGTAGAACCACAGATTGGTTTGCGTTCCCCAGGCCTCGATCACCAGCCCGCCGATGGTGGCGACGAAAAGGATGAGGCCGTCGGTGCGCAGATCGGCGCGGGCGACGATGGCGAGCGACATGAACAGGAAGAGCCCGATCAGCAGCCAGTCCATGTAGAGCCACCACGGTCCCTGCCAGTCGACGTAGGAGACTGCCTCCTCCGCAAGCGGCCACCAGATGTACACAATCAGTAGGATGCTGAGGAAGAACGCGCTGAGCAGGACGGCCGAGGAGCGCGTCCAGCGGATGAGTGGTGGCAGGGAGCGCATGCGTTGCGGATTATATCCGTGAGGCCGCGCCGGCCGCTGCGGTAGCTGAGCGGCCGCCAGACGGAGGCTCTTTCGGACCGCGCCTTACTGCAACTTGGCGATGACCACGATCACGTGGCTGGTGTCATTGTCGTACGAAGTAAGCACGATTGTCAGGCCATAGGAGGTCAAAGTGACGTCGTGGGTGGCATCGCTTCCACTGCCACCGGAGCCTGTGCCCGACACGTTAGGCAGGCCCAGCGCGGCGGCTTTGCCTGCATAAAACTGGCGCGCCTCGTCGAGAGTGGCCGCGGCAATGTAGCTGTACGTGTTCCCATTGAATTCCTGCCCGGCCGTGGCTTGCGGCATGATCGGGACGTCGTGCCAGCTCTTCTGCGGGGCACCAACCGGGTGGAAGTATAGAGGGATGGGATTCATCATCAGTAGGCCCGCGGAGCCCAACCCGGCCGCCATGGTCGCGAGCATTGGATCGACCGTTGCCGTGGCCGCGAGCGACTCTGTTGTGGCGGTTGGCGCTTGTGTTGGCGCAGACGTCGCGGAGGCACTGACTGTCGCCGTATTCGGTGACTGAGGCGTGACCATTGACGGTGGTGTAGATGTTGGGAGCGAGGCGGTCGCAGTCGGCACGAGCGCCAGCGAGGCACAAGCCAACGCCGCGGCGCACAGTGCACCCAATCCGATCGACATCAGCGGCTTCCGAAAGTCCATTTTCATGGTTGCCTCCCGTGCAGCTTCGGGTCTCCGGCTGCTCCGGTCCGTTCTGACGACCGGCCTATTTTAGTTCCCGTTGTGGTTGCCAAACGCCGCCTGCGCAGATGATGATCAGAACGCGCTGGAGTTGACTGGAAGCGCGGGTGACTGCGACCATGGACTATTGAAGCGTGCGGTCCCTATTGCAGCCGCGAACAGAGCGGGGCCCCCGATGATTCTCGGCACGTGACATGGGCGCCGGGCGACCGGCAGTCGTGGGGCAACCGCCGGCGCCTTCTTCAATGGGGTAGGCGGTCCGGGCTCTCGGCCCGGGCGCGTGGATGGTTGTGCATCTCGGATCCGTCTATCGGAAGGACCTTGAACGTTCATCCAACGCCGCCATCTCGTCATCTGACAGCCTGAACCCCATCGCCCCTGCATTCTGCCCGGCTTGCGACGCATTCGTTACACCGGGGATCGTCACGACGACATCTCCGTGCGAATGGATCACCCAGTTCAGCGCCACCTGTCCCGGCGTCGCGTTGTGCGTCGCGCCGATTGCCTCCAGGACCGTCACCAGCGGCCGGGTTTTCTCGATGCGGCCCCGCAGGCGTGCTCGCGTGTAGAACGATTTCGTCCCCAACAGCTCAGGGTTCTTATGATACTTGCCAGTCAGCAACCCGAAGCCCAGTGGAGTGTACGCGATGATTGTGATGCCCAGTTCCTTCGCCGTGTCCAGGACGCCGTTGGTCTCGATCCTCCGGTCGACCAGACTGTACTTAACCTGGTTCGCCGCCAGCGGCAGCCCGCGCTTTGCCAGCGTTTTGTGCGCCCGACGCATCTGCCCCGGACTGAAATTGCTCACGCCGACCGAGTGGACCGTGCCCGCCTCCACAAGATCGGCCATCGCCTCCATTTCAGCCTCCTTCGAGGACAGGCCGAACGGCTGGTGGACCATGTAGAGCCCGATGCTGTACCCCTGCAGGAATCGCAGGCGCGCATCGATCGTGCGTCGGATACTCCCTGCCGTACGGAACAGCGGCCACCACTTGGTCGCCACGATCACATCCTGATCCCGCTTGCCGGCCGCCTGCAGGGCTAGTGCCAGCGATCTTTCTGACACGCCATTTCCGTAAAGCTCGGCCGTGTCGAACCAGTTGATCCCCCCGTCGAGGGCGGCCTGCACGGTGGCATTCTTGTCCGCCTGCGGGATCACCGGGAATGCCGCGGCCATCAAGCCGCCGCCACCGAACTCCATCATCCCCAGTCCGATGGGGCTGACCATCAAGTCCGTCTTTCCCAACCTTCGCTTTTCGCTGATCGATGCAGCTGTCATGGCTCACGTCTTCCTCACAAGAAGTTTTCTGACGAAGTATCGCGCCTCGTTGCTGCTTGGGAACAGATCTTTGTGAAACGGAGAGTCGCTGCAACCGCAAGAATCAGTGTTCTTTCTGCAGTTCGTTCCATTTCCCCAGGCCATCATAGGCGGCGTACTTGTACAAGTCCGACAGCGTAGGGTAGTTGTAGACCGCATCGATGAAGACGTCGATCGTACCGTTCCCCGCCATGACCTGCGCCCCTAAGTGGATCAGCTCGGAGGCCAGCTCGCCGATAATGTGTACGCCAAGCAGCTTCTTGTCGGCCGCGGAGAAGACCAGCTTGATCATCCCGTGCGTGTCGCCAATGAGTTGGCCGCGCCGGTTGTCAGCATAGTATGCCCGCCCCACCACGCACGGGAATCCCTTTTGTCTGCATGCGTCCTCGGTCAGGCCAGCCATGGCGATCTCCGGGATCGTGTAGACGGCCACTGGCATCACCGCCGAGACGCGCTCTTTGTAGTGCAGGTCGAAGGCGTGCACCATGGCGACGCGGCCCTGCTCCATGGAGGTGGAGGCCAGAGCAGGGAAGCCGATCACATCCCCGGCCGCGTAGATGTTGGGAATGGAGGTTTGGTACGCTTCATTGACGAGCACCAGGCCGCGCTGCCCGAGGGCTACCCCCAGGGCCTCCAGCCCAAGCCCCTGCACATTGCTCTGCCGCCCGGCCGCGAAGAGGGTCTCCTCGACGTTAAGCACCTGGCCGGTACTGAGCGTGATGCGTACCCGCTTTTCACTGGCGGTTGTTTTTTCGACGCGCGTATTGAAGACAAAGCGCAGCTTGTTCCGTTCGAGACTACCGCGCAGGCGCCCGGCGATCTCGGCATCCAGGAAAGGCAGCATGCGGTCGCGTACGTCAATCAGGGTCACTTTCACACCCAGGGCGGAGAAGACGCTGGCATACTCCGAGCCGATCACGCCGCCGCCGATGATCGCCAGGCTGCGCGGCAGATAGTCGAGCCGGAGGATCGAGTCCGAATCATGCACGCGCGGATTGTCAAGCGGATGGTCAAAGGGTACCCCGGGGGGATGGAACGGTGAAGATCCAGTGGCTATCAGAATGATCTCGGCCGACAAGTCACGCGTCCCGCCATCCTTGAGTGCCACGCGCACCGTATGCGGGTCCGAAAGGCTGGCACTGCCCCAAACGGTCCCGATGTGGTGGCGCTCCAGGTTGCGGGTGATGGTCGCCCGCTCGGTCTCCACGACCGCCTGCTCACTCCTTATGATCCGGCTGATATCCAGGTGCCGGTCAAGAGAGTAGTCGATGCCATATAATCGGCGCTGACGGAGGCCGGAAATGGACAGGGCGGTCTCGCGCAGGGCCTTCGAATGGGTGCCCGTGTTGAGGCTGGCACCGCCGACGCCGCTGGGCTGGCGATCCACGACGACCACCTTTTTGCCAAAGTAGGCGGCCTGCGCGGCGCCTTTCTCTCCGGCTGGGCCGGCGCCAATGACGACGAGGTCGTATTCATAGGGTCTGGTCATGGGAACTTCCTTGGTTGCATCGATTCCAAAAAATTCTAACATAGCGGCATGACGTCACCGGTTCACCCTCTCGGCGGCCCTTGCCTGCCGGCAACTGATAGAATGCGCTGTGATGCGGCAAGTGATCCGTTGGCACCCTGATCTTCCTCGCCATCTTCGGAAGACTCCAAGCGTGAACAAGATCACGCCAGTCATGTGCCGGGATTCTCTCCCCTGAAGAGGGAAGTGGAATGAGCAAAAAGAATACCTTTGACGTCCTCCTGCTGATCGCAAGGCCTGCCGCTGGAAAGAGTGAGGTGATCGACTATCTGAAAAGCGTTCCCCAAAAGGACCGTGCGAGGCGCTTCCACATTGGACCGTTCGAGGAGATCGACGACTTTCCGATGCTGTGGGCCTGGATGGAAGAGGACCAATTGCTCGAGAAGATGGGACGCCCCCGACTGCATACGGACCGGGACGGCTACTTCCTACATCAATACCTGTGGGATCTGCTGATCGAGCGAATCGCGCTTGAGTACCAGAAAAGGCAGCGGGGCGTTACCAGGCAGGATAGCCGATTGACCACAATCGTTGAATTCTCGCGTGGGCGAGAGCATGGCGGGTATCGATCGGCATTCGCCCATTTGCCCCTGCAAATGCTCAGGAAAATGGCAGTGCTCTACATCGATGTCAGCTGGGAGGAGTCTCTGCGCAAGAATCGCAAGCGGTTCAACCCCGAGAGACCGGACAGTATCCTGGAACACTCCCTGCCAGATTCGAAGCTTGAACGTCTCTACAGGGAGGTGGACTGGCCCGAGGTCACGGGTGGGGACCCGCACCAGTTCGTCATCCGCGGGTTTCGAGTTCCGTATGCCGTTTTTGACAATTCGGACGACGTCACTACTGCAAGAGGGGATGCCCTGGACCAACGGCTAGAAGCAAGCCTGCAGAAACTATGGCTCTTCTATGAAGCCCAACGTCAGGCCGAGATCGGCAGGGCATAAGGCGACGGTGTTGACGTCCAAGCTGACAGCGTGATGCCGCAGCCCTGCCCGCGCAGATAACTGCCTCAACGTCGGGGATCGTCCAGCCGGACGAACACGCAGCCGCGAGGTCTGCGCGGCAGCCGGCCAGGGGTCAGCGGGGTTCGATCCGCCTGGGCCCACGCCCGGTGTGCCCCCCTGCCCGAACCGCGCGCTCAAGGTTGGTTCCGCCTATCGCAAAACGGAAGAGCTGCTCATGTTCGCGATCGGGTGCCGACGAGACATTCTCTATTTCTGTCTTGCTGACGAGTGTTTCCTAGGCACCAGGAAGCTGAGCCCCAAGCTGAGTGCCGTGCCAAGTATGGCCAGAAGCACGCTGGATCGATAGCCCCACAGCCCGGCAACCCAGCCGCCGAGCACCGCCCCCAGCACGCCTGCAATCGCGGTCATTGCATTGAAGATGCCCATGCCCTGGCCCTCGCCGGCTGGCGACAGCTGCGCGGCAAGTGCGGTGCCGCTTACACTCATCAGTGACCACGCCCAGACGACAAAAGCAAAAGCGAACAACGCCAGGTTGCCCACGGTGCCGCTTTCAGGACCGAGGCCCAGCCATAATAGCGCCGCAAAGGCGATCACGCGCAACCCCAACGATGCCCGCAAGACACGCCTCGTTCCATATCGTTCAGACCATTTGCCGGCAGGGCCGTAAAGGGTCAAGCCCAGGCCGGCGATGATCGCAAAAGCAACGGAGGCTGCTTGGGGCGTCACTCCGTAAACGTTCTGCATCAGGATCGGGTATTGGGAGAACACGGCCGCCGATCCCGCAAGCGACAGCAGCCAGAACACCATAAAAACGCTATAGGCGGAGCCCAGGGCCGAGACTGTAATTTTCAATCCACTCAGTGTTGGGAAATGAAAATGCCGCTGTGGAGAACCAAATGCCCATTCCGTGTGCCTCGCCGGTTGGATGAGAACCGTTTCCGCCTCGCGCGGTGCCGGTGGCGTCTTCGTCATCAACCATCCCAGCACGGATCCCATCGCACAGAGACCGGAGGCCACCAGAAAACCCAGGCGGAAATCGGACCCGGCCAGGATACCCGCCAGCAGCAAGCCGCTTACCTGGCCTACCCCATAGGCCGTTTGCAGCCAGCCAATGCGTTCATCCCACTCCGATCTCGGATGGGCCTCGACCACAAAGAGATTGGCAACCGTTGCGGCACCCGCCGCTCCGAAACCCTGGATGACGGCCAGCATCACCCAGATGGCAGGCTGTGTCGTCAGAGCAAATGCCGCCAATCCCAACGAGGTCGTGATCATTCCACCGACCAGCAACCAGCGGTGCACTCGGTAGCGATCGGCCAGACCGCCCCAGAGCGGAGACGTCAGCCCACCCAGGCTGACCGCGGCCACGACCAGCCCCACCTGCGCTGCGTTCCCGGCCCGGCTCACGGTCAGCGGCAGCAAGACAGGAATCAGCCCGGCCATGACCAATCCAAGCAACGCATAGACGAGATACCAGGGTTCAACGAAGTCTTGCCAACGCTGATGGATGCTGCTCACTTTGCAGCACCCTCCGAGCAGAACAACATCGCTGATAGAGGGAGCTGCTGTCCTTCAAGACGAGTGCTTGGTCCGCGCATCAAACTCACGAGTGTTATTGGTAGACGAGGATCGATCGAAGCGATCGCTTGCCCCTGCCCGATTGCTGCTCCGCAGTACAGTGCCAGGGAAACAGGCCCCGCGTCCTGGATTTGCACCACCATTGACTTGATGCAGAGTTCCGCGATTGGGCGTGCAGAGCGTCCACAGCGTGCAGTTCTAGCTCCGTCGTGCCGAATGCACAGGTGAATCGGTCACGTCAGGTGTTACTCGACTCACGTAGTTCTCCTCTGGCTGGCGGTTACTTATCACCGTCGACCTGCATGCGGCAAGTGAAGTTGACCTGGCAGCGGCAATCCTTCCGGGACAGCACTCACTTCAGAGGCGTTAAGACAATCACCGGGATAACACGCGTTGTTTTCCGCTGGTAGTCCCCAAAGGCGGGCATCATCTCAGCCATTCGGTTATATAAACGGGTCCGCTCCGGCTCCGTTGCGATTGCAGCCTGAGCTTGAAATTGTTCCGTACCGACTTCCACTGTGACCAGCGGGTGAGCGACGATGTTGTGGTACCAATCGGGGTTGGTTGGGGCGCCGCCTTTGGATGCAATGATCACGAGGCGATCACCGTCCGCGATATAAGCCACCGGATTGATGCGTTCCCGCCCACTCTTTGCGCCGGACGAATGCAGGAGAAGCAACGTTCTGCCGGCGAACACGCCGCCAACCTTGCCGGAGTTGGACCGAAACTCATCAATAATTGTCTGATTCCTATTGGGTGGATTGTTCATTTGGTTTTCCTGATTTCGTATCTGTGCCATTCGACAATCTACATCCTACTCCGAAACTTACACTGGCTGGACTAGAATCAGGCGCATGGTCCCGTTGGCCCGCGCCGGGCTCCGTTCAGACCTAGTGTAGCTCAGCAGCAGCGGGGTCCGATCCCGACTTGAGATGAGCAAAAAGGCGCCATTCCGTTCCCAAACGAATTTGACTTGTAAGGACGGAGCCTGCCTCCCCTTCTAAGAAGATGGCAGTGTTGTCTTGTGGATGAGCATTTCGATGGGGGGCCGCTGATAGGCAGCCATTGGGCCGGTCCGACGGATGCATTGGATACCAAGGAAAGAAAGGCAAGGGATGCGACTATGAGCGAATACAAGCCCAGTCCACGGCAATGGGTGGCAGAACAAGTCAAGCTCTACGAGGGCAGCGGGGGCACCGCAGGGTTGACGCTGCGGGATACGGGCCTGCCCGTCATCATTGTGACTCATCGCGGGCGAAACAGTGGCGCGATCCGCAAAACCCCACTGATGAGAGTGGCGGACGGAAACAACTACATCCTTGTGGCATCCCAGGGTGGGGCGCCGACGCACCCACAGTGGTATCACAATTTGAAGGCCAACCCGGACATCGAGATCCGCGACGAGACTCAAGTCCATGCAATGCGCGTTCGAGAGGTGGTGGATCCGGCGGAGAGAGAACGGATCTGGAACATGGCGGTCAAAGCCTTCCCGGCCTATCAGGAGTACCAAAGCTAAGACCAAGCGCATCATCCCCGTGTTCCTGGCGGAACCCGTAAGATAGGCGCAATCAGCGGGGGTTTGTGGCACGACGATTTGATTCGCGCCCTACCGCTTCCGACTTCGCCCCAACGCCGGGGGCATGCAGGCGCCATAGTGGCTGTATCACTGCCCCTGCTGACGACAATCAGAGCGCGCTGGAGATCACTGGAACCCGGGCGCGTCCGTCCGGGCCAAACAGGGACTTGCCTGCAGCGTGCCGCAGGCACCCTGGACAATCACCAGGACAGGCAGGTGAACGCTGAACCTGCTGATCAAGAGTTCGTACCAGAGCCCGTCTATGGCGCGCAGAGCGTGGATAATGGTCTACCACGTTCCACACCTATGGGTAAATCGGTCTCTGGCGTCGATGGTTTCTGCGACGTGTTCTCGCTTGGCGGCTGCTTGAAATCATTATTGAAATACATTTCGATGAGCAATAGGTTTGTCAATTATTGGATCGAGAAACCTAAGGTGTTTGGGTTGGAGGCGGTACAGGCTCAAAAAATGTTACCGAATTGGTGACCGCCTCAAAGGCAGCCAGCGTCTTGTCCCACTCGCCCACAGTGGAACGGCACAAGATAAAGAAGAACTGCCTGGGGCTGACCTCCACGTTGATAACACGAGCTTTCATCGCTCCAGCGCCAGGCAAGTCGTAATCATAATCGTAAGCTCTCCCCATTAATCCCGCCACAGCAACCTGCGACTTACCTGAAACGGCAGCATTGTATCTTCAGTCTCATGTCGTCATTACCTCTTGTTACAAACTTCTCAAAAGAAGGGTCACTGGTACTTGTAAGAGCCCACCCATCGAGGATAATTTCAGGTCCCTCTCCTATGACGAAGTTGGGATCGCTGAAATCGATGTCGTTAGATTCCAAGGAAACGGTTGGAAAGTTCGAACAAGTCAGCACCTCCAGCGTTCTATAATTCGGGATTGTTTTGAAGGCAAAACCGCCTGTTTCACAGCGTACCTCTTCTCCTGATTTCGCTTCATTTGGTTGGGAAGGCTGGACAAATGGATTGAATATCTCACCTATCCCTGCGGGATTATTTTGAAAATAGAAATAACCACCGACCCCGCCAATAAGCGAACACAGACAACATAGGATCAGTACGACGATAACAATAATCCAGATTTTGTTGGTTTTCTTACGTGTTGGAGCAACAGGTTGGACGGGTAAAGAATTCATTTAACTCCTCCTAAGTTGATTTGGACTGGCTTCGCCGCTCATCTCGGGGGTTCTATGGCGGCATAAAGGCTGCTGGGCAATCGCGCCTGATCGGCCCTTTGGAGATTTAGGTCGGAAAGGATTAAGCATTGCACTTATTGCGCCAAGTATGAATATTTTGCAGATCTTGTTCCACCTGCCATGTACCATTTATCATAAATATGGGCGATCTGCAAAACCTGGCGCAGAGCGGGTGTGATTGAAGCCCACGACAATGTGTCTTCAGGCTAGTAGATCCCGCGAAGGAGGATTCAAATCCCATTCGACAACGATATTAGCATGGTGTCGGAGGGCAGTTGTGAACTTACCGGCTTAAAGACCCGGGTTCAAATGTCATGCGGCGTCCCATCCCAATCAGGAAGGCGCGAATCGTCCAACGTCCATCAGGCCTATAGCTGTGCCTCACATTACACGACGACAGGGACAAGAAGCCTAGGGGTTCGCCGTTGGGGTGACTGTCGGCTCAAAAAAGGAAAAAGAATTCACCACTGCCTCAAAATAGGGCCGCGTTTCCTCCCACTTATCATCAGGTGCCAATCCCACGATTCCCAAAGATCGATACGGGGTGATCATGGCAACAACGTATCGCCCCTTCACCGCCACGATACCGCCAGATGCCGTGTCTTGGGCCCGGGTATCAAGACTTACCGCGTTCACTCCGCCTACTCTTATATTTCGCTGGTTTGAATAGATGATCGGGTTTGCTTCGGGGGTACCGGAAGCATCAGTATTCGCTGTTATCTTCGTAATCAGATCATCATTGGTTCTTGCGTAATCAAACACACCGCACAAGACCATGATTATTGGACCAGTGTGGATATCTGCGCCAGGGGCTGTCATCTCCGGACCGAATCCCGTGGTTGCATCAAATCCCCAACTGGGAATTTTCCTGAAGGAAATCCCGCAGTGTTCATCCCGGAATTCGTCCCCCAATTGCACGCCTGACAGATTGGGGAGCTGAATCACCGGCAGTTGCACCGGCGGCTGCGCGGGCGGCGGCGCGCCGGGGATCGCCGGCGTGGCTAGGCCCGGCGCGGGCGTATCAAACAGGTTGACCTGAACGCTGCTGCAGGCCAGAGACGCACATACCAGCAGAATGAGAAACATCCCAAAGCGCTTCATCCTGTCCATCTTCCTTTCTGTAGATGAAAACCAAGCTGGCTGAAATTTCCGCTGGCTAAATACGCTTCGCGGTCCCGCACTCAATGGGCGAGGTGCTTCCTGGCCTTACCTCGAAATGCTCACTCTATCCATCCAACCCGCCACTGCTTATCCCTCCTATTTACGCAAGAGCATCACAAGTGAAAGTATTCACTAACATCGTACATCGAATCCCCTTGATTGGCAAGCCAAGTGATGCGAATGTGAGGCCGGATCGTTGCAGGACATGAGAAACTCGCCGAGCAAAACGGTCGTCCAGGCGCACGTCGGTCCTTGGGACGCTCAGAAGATTGGCGCATATCTGGTGTGACCGGCCAGGGACTTGTCGAAGCGCAGCGGAGACTCCCGCGCCCCCTCGGCCTGCCCGGCGGGGCAAGGCAGGCACCCTGGGCGGTAACCAGGACAGGCAGGTGAAGCCTCACCCGACGGCGTCGAAAGTGTGTTATCCCAATTGGCACAGAAAATGGAAAGGCGCCGCTGATCGTTGGGCCCGTGATGGCTGCATGAGCCGCACGCCTGGGCGTGCAGATAACAATCAGAACGCGCTCGGAGATCACCAAGATATGGCCGCGTTATCCCGGGGAGGCCAGGTTTGACTGGTCAGCAATAGGACTGGTCGTGACTCGTCAGGGAGTGATTCTTGGTGTTGGCGTCAACGGGGAGTTGTCGCGGGACAACTATTTTCCGGGATACTTGGTCCGAAGTCGCACAATCCTTCGCGATTGGCGGCTAAAGTACTCTTGCCAGAGAGCGTCCCGCTGCCCATTTGTCAGGGCACGAATCCCCACGTATCTGTCAATGGCATTGAAGAATTGCAGCACGCCGGTTGGCTTTGGTCCCGCCTCGTCGTCAAACTCGCCCTTCTTGATCTTCTCAGACATCCTGGCGTAGGCTGGCATTGTGGCCTCGATTCCGAGTCCATTCTACTTTAGCAGCCCCTTGGCGGGGGCGTGAAGAATTCTGCGCCATTCCTCAGGATTTGCAGAGCATAAGCCCGCCGGAAGGGCGATTCGCGGACCCTGCCCCCGGCCCGGTCCGCTAGGTCTCGTTGCCACGGTAGCCGAAAGCCCGCCCGTGCAGATAACAATCAAAACAGGCTTGAGATCGCCAGGAGATGGGGCGGAGCCACCGGGCGCCCGCTCGACGCCTTGAGAAGGCCCGGTTTCAAATTCACCGGGGTCCACCAAATTGATTGGGGGCCGAAAGAGGCCCACCCGCGCCTGCGACGATGTGTGTCGAGACCGAAAGTTGTTAGAATAGATGACATGAGCAGAACCTATACATATCTTGTAGGGCTCAGCGGCGCGGTCTGCGTCTTTTTCATCATCCGTCTATTCTTCTTTACCAATTTGAGTTCCAGGACCGTGCAAAGCGACGTGGTGCAAGGCATCCTCGTCGGATTCGGACTGGCGTTGGCCACGGCCCTGGTGTACGGGAGGCTCAAGGGCACGCGGGTCAATGGCTGGTTCACCATGTTCGGCTGCGGCGTGCCCGGCAACGGCATGTTCCTGCGGGCCGCGCACGCTTGGACATTGCCAGGCCCCGTGAACGTGCCGCAAGAGGCGATGTATTGGTGGACAAACGCAGACGGCGCGGGCCGCGCGCTTTCCGGAGCGCACGACTACATCCTTCGATTTCCGGCGGACGGTCTTCCGCCCAACGACGCCTTCTGGTCGCTGACGATGGGTGATGCGAAGAATAAGTATGCAGCGAATCCGATCGATCGGTACAACGTCGGCGACCGCTCGGGTCTTGTGTCAAATCCTGACGGCTCGGTCGATATCTACATTCAAAAGACCGCTCCCGCAGGCCATGAGTCAAACTGGCTGCCTGCGCCGACGCGCAACTTCATACTTTGGCTGCGTGTGTACATGCCCGGTGCCGCGATTCTTAACCGCGAGTATAAGGTGCCGCCTGTCGTCAAAATAGAATGATGATGCATATGGAATACGGACATTTGCTCATATTCGGCGCGGTTTGCATCGCGATGTGGCTGCTTGCCACCTATTTGTCGCCCCGCCTCATGCTGTCCATCTACAAGAGAGCGGCTCTCTCTCAAGGATTCGGCGACGGCCCCATCCCGGTCAATACGCTGTATACACAGTCTCAGAAGCTTTTTGCAGACCCCTTTGCGCCGCTGCCGCCCGGAAGCTCAAAATTGATGAGTTATGGCACCAACCGTGACACGCTCTACGTCTGTGGTTGGCTCGATCTCTCAAAAGAGGCCCTTGTCCTGCACGTGCCAGACATGGCCGGTCGCTACTACAGCGTGCAGCTCACCAATCCATCGACAAACATCAATTTCGCCTACGTCGGCAAGCGCACTACCGGCACGAAAGCTGGCAACTATCTCATCACCCGCCCCGGCTGGAAGGGAACCGTGCCGCAGGGAATGATGCAGATTCCCTCGCCGAACAATTCCGTACTGGTTGTGGGCCGCGTGTTCGTCGAGAACAACGGCGATCTCCCCACCGCCTACGCCCTCGCAAAGCAGATACAGCTAATGCCGTTGGATCAGTGATCGTGCTGTGCCTGGGCTAGAATTGAACGTATGAAACGGCCTCTCTGGATCTACATCGTCGGCGTCGTCATCGCCCTTGTGATCGTCAACTACCTCGCGTGGCTCATTGACTCGACGGCGGCGTTCCGTACGTCGCTCTCGGTCTCCGGCGGATTTCTGCTTGGCCTGCTCGCGATGTATATCGCCGTGCATCTATACCGGTGGAAGTAGACCGGCCCGCACACACAAGCCATAGTCGCCGCACGCCTGGCCCTGCAGATAACAATCAGGACGGGCTGGAGATCAGAAGGACCTAGTTCTGGCGCTTAAGGCAGGGAGCGTGCCGCCTCTAAACCGTGCCACTGCGTTATCCGCGCCGAATAGGCACCGTGCGCTCCGCGTTTTTTTCCAGGCCTCTGCGTGAACAGGCACGATGGAGATGCGTCGGTCCGGTCACGTGGCGAGAGCCGGACCTCTAGGGCGCCGGCGGACCCCCCTCGAACGTTGCCGCGCCAAAGACCTCTCGAACAACGTCCAGCATGTCGAATTGGTAGTTACCAGCCGGATACTTGGGTCCCAAGTCGGCGGTTGGTTCAATGGTCGTGGTTTCGGGCCAATTGTTCCATGTGTTGATCCAAATCAGCTTTTGATTCGAGGTCCCGACAGGTTCGGCGTTGTCGCGCGCCACCTGGGCCATGGCCGTAACCTGATCCTTGCTAAGGGCAGGAACGTAGATCGGATTCGCCGCATCAAACAACCGATTGTCGAACTGCGGCGCCCACCCGGGCTCCAATATCACGTTGTCTGTTCGCCCAACCACTTTCAGACCTTGGATGTCCCGCCGCCACGACCGGAAAAACGTGTCGATCACCGGCGCGGTCGCGCCCATGTCCGGGCCGACCCGCAGGTTTTGGATCAGGAAAGTGAAGTTGGTGTTGGCATCGAACTGCGAGGCAAGCGCGCGATTGAACGGGAAAGCGCTCAGCACGTCGCCGACGATGAACACGTCGTAACCCCGTGCCTGGACCTTCGCCCGCGCCTCCTGGAGCGCGCCGGCATAGTTGCCGTGGAAGTTCCACGCCGGCATACAAGTAGATCACGGGACGCCCGTCGACCGTAAGGTACTGTGGTTGAGCGAAATACTTGGTGGCAAAGTGATCAAAGTCCGAAACAAAGGCTTTGTACACCTTGGGATCATCGAAGTTCACCCCGCTGCTCAGGTCGGCATTGACGGCTGGGTCCTGCGTCATACGCAAGATGGTGTCGTAGAAGATGCACCAGCGAATACGTCCCAAATTGGGCGCCTTCAAGAACGCGTCATCAATGTTGTCTTCGAGCGATCCCGACGTGCCGATGCCGCGCGGCGTGGTCCACTCCAGCGAGAATGCATCCACACCGTAGTCTGCCGCCCAGGCGATCTGCTGTTGGAGCACGGCCGAATCTGCGCTGTCGTATGTATGCCCGAGCGCCGGCTCCAGCGGCGTCGTACGCCGGCCGCTGCAACCAATGAAATCCTCGAAGCCGCCATGGCAGCCGGAGCCGTGGAACCAGAGATTCAGCTGGGCGATCACGACGTAGTCGTTTGGTGCTTGCGCCGCGGTGGTTGGTGACACGGCCGTGGCCGGCGGGCTCACGATGTCAGCCGCCAGAATCTGGACCGGAAGGATGTTTCCGTTCGCCTGGTTCGTTGCGCTCCAGGTGAAGGTCTTTAGAATCCGAGCTTGCCCGTCGCTATATGTGGAAAGCTCAACTTGCGTGGAACCGATGTAGCCGCGCTGGATTTCGGAATGTCACCTGATCCGCCGGCCTCAATTCGGCAAAGAACACGTCAAAGCTGATCTCGACCTGTTGACCGGCTTGCGCCCGCGCCAGGGGTTGCGTCAGGTTGACAAGATCCCCCTGGACTGTAGCGGCCGTCGCCTCCGGGCTGGACGACACGTTCGTCGGGTTTACCCACGTGGCACCGCTCACCAGGTGCAAGGTGGTCCAATCGGAAGTCGTCGTAACGTGGATCAGGACTCGGACGTTTGAAACCGTTGGGGCTGCCGTGTCAGCAGGACCGGCGCTTGGCTGCGGCGGCGCAGCAGTGGGGCTCGCCGAAGGGCTCGCCGCGGGGTTGAGCGGCAAGCCGCAACCGGTCAACGCGATCACGAAGACACAGGTGGCTGTGAAGCTCATCTTCGATGTGTGATGCATAGGTTCTTCTCCCGGGCAGGCCGACTGGCATGGGGGCGAGCTGCTTCCGACGGTGTGGGTCAGTGCCATTCCGAGCGGATGGCCAACGGAGCTTCAGCTTATCACGCTGTTTCCTTCTCGGCCCGGATAATGACCAGGAGCGGGCCCCCAAGCTATCTATTGTATCTGCGTGATGATCCAGCGCCTACCCGGCTCCAAATCTAGGGCCAGATTTGTATACACGGTCCATTATGGGTACGCCGGGTTGCGGCGGCTGGACCCGCATCGCAGCCGAAATGAGAATAACGTCTCTGATTCCTCTGGGCGGCGAGCCTCAACGCCTGCCCGTGCAGATAACAATCAAACCGCGTTTGAGATCACAAGAAACTGGCATGGCCGGGGGATGCAGGAGGGCTGGTAGCTTGAACGGGCCGGGAACGTTGTAACCGATCGGCAAAACCGTCACAAATCACGCGGCGCCACTTGGGCTAATCGAGCCGTACCCATCAGGATCCTGCGACTCTGGGGGAAGGCGCCTGTGATATATTCGAAATCCAGAATTGAAATGCCAGGGAATGCCTACGTTGTGCTTTCCGCATGCATGAGGAGAATATCATGTCTGACGCGAAACTAAGAGAATTCCTTCAGTTCAGCGATGCCGACCTGAGCGATAACCAAAACGGACAGTTGTCTGCCGGACAAAAGGAAAGGCTGACTGCCCGCCGAAGTGCCGATGCTCGGCGCTGGATCATCGTCATCGGGCTGCTGCTGGTCATCCCGGTCGCCGGCATCATTTGGATGATCAAGGCAACTGCTTCGGCCGGGCTGCCATTGACGGGGATTTTCCAAATCGTGCCCGCCCCGGCGCTCCTCATCGGTGGCTTCGTTGTGCTGTACGTTCTTTGGGCCGTCGGCTCATCGCTGCTGCAGAGGCCCGACGACACTCTAAGGTCCATGCAGGGCGAAGTGTCGTACGCGCGGTGGAGCGGCTGGAAAAGGATTATGCCCGATCAGACAGCCAGCACGATGAGCATAAGGTTGTTCAAGTGATTGAGTTGCACGTGGGCGGCAAGACTCTCTCAGATGTTGACGAGGGAATGCTGGCCATCGTCAAGCAGGGCGATGCGTATAAGTTCTACTACACTCGTGCCGGCGGGATCCTTTCCGCAGAACCCTTGAAGAAAGGGCACTAGATATCGCAGGCGATTGAAACCATGCAATTCCCGTCATACATGGTGATGCTTTGAATCCTTCAATTCGGGCTTTTCCTGCGCTCCAGGAATTTCCCGGCCAGGCCGCAGTCCAGTAACGCAAACCGTCAACCCCGCTTCCGACTCTTGCCATAGCAGGATCCTGCACGGCTGCCAGGGCAGATCACAATCAGAACGCGCTGGAGATCACGCGGTTGTGGAGTTGCCCCTGAGCCGGAGCCAGGCGGGACTTCTCAGGACTTGGCGCCCACACCGTGCCCCCATTGATTTGTCATTCGGCGATTTGCTCGTAGCGGGCCCGGCGGCCAATCGTTGCGAAACCAAGTTTGACATAGGCCTGTATCGCCCCTGGGTTGTTGACATTGACGGTCAGTTGTGTCGATTCCGCACCAGCCGCTTGCATCCGCCGCATCGTCTCTACCATAAGTGCTGAGCCAAGCCCGCGCCGACGCCGCCCCGGAACAACCCCAATCTGCACCACAAAGCCACTTAGATGTTCATTGTCGGCAGTGAGAAAGCCCAGCGGCTCGCCACTCGCCTGCGCTAATAGCGACCACTCTGGCTTGAAGTTATCGTCGTCCGCTGTCCGGGAAACCCACTCAGCGCCGCTCAACTTTGGGAAGCCTGGCCGTTCACGAAATGAGGTCTCATAGGCTCGAAAGAACAGGTCAGCCAGAGTTGGCTGCCAACTCGTGATTAGCACATCGCGTGGCATGGGGCTATCTGGCAGCGGCAAGTGGAGGTCCCGGCGCATCACGAGTTCTTCAAACACCGACTCATAACCGTGTGCCCGGTACAGGTGGCTGGCTGACTCCGTAAGTGATTCGGTGGCTACCTGAAGCAGTCGCCTGTCTACGGCGGGAGTAGTCAACAGCGCTTGAGCCTGCACATGGCTCCAGCCTAGGAGGTAGGTGCCAATGCCCCTGTGCCGCAGTTCTGGTTGAACTTGGCCGACAATAATGGCACGCGCCGTATCCGCGTCGTGGGCGAGGTGTACGCTCGCGCAGGCGATAAGCAAGTCATTTGCAGAAAATGCGCCGATTGCCTCGCCCGACCCGCTCTGGAAGTAGCGACCCATAAGGCTGCCTGGCTCGTTCATAGCGGCCAAACCACCATCTGCCAAGTGGCATTCGGACGCGAGTGCGACGAGCGCTGCAAGATCGTCACGGGTTATCGGTCGCCATACAAGGCCCTCCATGCTGGGTGGGGCAGGGTCGGTCATTGAACTCTCCACATACAATATCTCAACAAGAAACCTGTTTCAGGCACGACACGCGTTGCCTGCATAGCGCGCCTCATGTCAGCGGCCCAACAATGAGTTCTGCCGTCGATTGGTGGTCTAACGGATTGTGGGTGGTCAAAGATCAATGGAAGCTGAATCTAGTGAGGATTCTACAACCAAAGGGGCGACACTTCAATAACGCAATGGTGTTCTGGCGCCAAAGGGTTAGAACAGTGTCCCTGCCCGTGCAGATAACGATCAGAACGCGCTGGAGATTGCAAGGAAGTGGTTTCGGCGCTCGCAGAAGGGCAACAACGGTTTCTCACGCGTGGCGCCCCGGGCACGGACCGCCTTCGGTTATGCCCGTCTGCTGCCGGATCCACGGGTAGATCAGTCCTCTGAGAGCACAGCTTCTTCACCGTGAGTTCCGAACTGCAACCACAGACCGCAAGAAAGGCACCTCCGGCAATAGGCATGCAGAGGGCGACAGACCTCCGAGGCCTAGGGGCAAGAGGGCAGGATCAAGAAAAAGGACCGGCGGCCGCCGGTCCTTTTTCTTGATCTACTTCGCCAAGTCCCTGCGAAACAGGAACAGCAGAACGGTGAAGATGGCATTGATGATCAGCGGGGGCCCGGCTTGTGCGAAGGACGACATGCCTGTAGCTAGCTGGTAACCGAACACCACAACGTGGCCAGTCGTGAGAACAAGCACAACCCGCGAGAGCTTGACCAGGGCATCCCCTCCGCGCGCCGCGAGAAACGCCACGTACGCGAATGTCAGCATGACTTGGCCGTAAAGCATATTCAAGGCCTTGTCAGGCAGGGTTGTCGACATCATTTGTTCCGCAATAGTCGGCGCGAACAAGAACAGTGCGCCGAGAATCAACAACCAGGCAGCGATGACGTATAGGGTAATTCGCAGACTTTGCTTCATGAGTGAGCCCTCCTTTGGGAGGGCAGTATACACCCTCTGCTCGGGCCTTGGTGGCATGCAGGTCGTGTGACAACGGTTGTCTGTGCTTTTTCGCGCAATCCGAGTCGGGTGACCATGCAACCAACCGGCAGCAGCGCGCCGACTCGAGTGGGCTTGCTGACTACACCAAAGCCCTCGAATATTGGCAAAACCTTGATCCCTTAACTAGTTCACACCGGAAGCGACGCATTCGAATCCTCCGAGGGTACCAGCACAAATTCTACTGGTCCGAAACCCCACAAATACCGCGCCCCATTGAATAGCCGTATCCCTGCCCCTGCAGATAACAATCAGACCGCGCTGGAGATTACGAGGAAGTGGCGGCGCGGCTCAACGCGTGCTCAAGCCGCGGCCGGAGTAGGTAGACTTGCCGGTTCCTTACGGTTCGTTGGCATTCAGCCACTCCAATATTGCCGCCAGAGCGGTTACGCTGGGCTAGATGTCGCTGGGTTGAAGAGCTGGCTCGGTGTGCCCCCAAAGCCAGCTTCCGTTTCATAACGGATGGCACCGGCTTCCATGCAGCGATGGATGTACAATGAGGGCGATCCGCCTAACCCAAGCTCCGTGACGCTCGACGGAATGCTGTGTACCTGCGCTGCACAAGGAGGCTCAAGTGAAGGATTTCTCCAACGCCTGGCACCTGCCATTGGTCTTTGGCACCCTGGTAGGACTCGTGGTTTCAGGCTGCGGCGTGAGTGCAACCATGCCTAGCTCGTCGGGTGAGGGCGCTTCTGCGTTTCCCTCACTCCCCTCACTCTCCTCACCGCCCGCGTCGCAGGCACCGGCTGCAACGGCAACGGCTTTCCCCCCGGTTGGCTTGGGGACACCCCTGCCAGTCTCGGCTCTCGCCCCAATCACGGCAGATAACGTTGCGAGTATCAGGGAGGTTGGCGTCTATGGCGTCCGCAGGATTGCAGCGCTTCTGGCGCCGGACGGAAAATATACGCTTGTGCAAGAACCGCGGTTCCCTGCCGGGCAGCAGGGGGAGGTAATTGAAACCGATAATCAGAAGCCAATTGCCCATCTGGAATACGGGGCCATGGTGGATGGGAACGGCGATCCTCCCGAATTCCTGGTGGTAGAAGCCGAAGGTCTGACTATTCTTGGACTTAACGGCGAGCGGAAAGTCGTGTCCAACTTGGAAGGCAGGGACATATACGCTGCCGCGTTTGCGAAGGAACCAGGCTTGATAGCGCGTCTAGCCTGTGATGCGAACAGGGCCTGCGAGATTGTCGTGAATTCGATAGAAAACCGGTGCGACAACTCTCACCATCCCCACGAGTTACGATCGGATCGTGCGGCAGACGGCTCGCCTTGGAATTTCCCAGCGTGGCGACTATCTGTTCTATTCGGCCAGCCTGGGTTCAAGGGTTTCGGAGAACACGCCGGTCTTTCGAATGGGGGATGGGAAACAAATTCTGACCATACCCAGAGGCCAGATATGCACCTCGCAGCCGGTCTTCTCTCCTGATGGAAACTACATAGCCGCCGTGGTCAACGATGAAGCCATTGTGTGGGACTTGCAGAAGGTTAGGACGGTCGCCCACATCGGTCTCGACGCCTGCCGAAGCATGCAATCAGACATTCTGGTGGGATTTAGCTCCGACAGTCAGAAGATCGTTGGTCTGGTTCCGGGCGAAAAAATCAGTCTTTGGAACATCGCAGATGGCGCCCTCAAGCACAGCGAGACCACGGATTTGGAAAGCCTGAATTCAGTCCGTGTAAACGAGGCCGGCGAGGTCGAGGTTGTCCCCGTTCCCGGCGTCGGTCCCGTTCCGTGGGAACACGCAGAATTCCAGTACGGGACGCCATATGCATGGTCCACGCTGGATAAGGTCGCGTTGATGGCGTTTAGCCCAGACGGAACCGAGCTCCGCACAGAAGTCTTCGCGCCATCAGGCAACGCAAGTGCATCAGACTTGCGCGATCGTTTTGCGGAGCCAAACCACCTGCTCTCTACACGAGTATGCAGAAATATCTGACCACGTCCAGTATCCCATTTTGGGAACGGACGGAGAGTTCTACACGCAATCACCGCGACTTCGCCACGTATTCCTTTCTTGGAGGCCCGGACGGTTCCGATGCTGTTCTTGGCAAGATAGTCTGCGGATTCGCCAATCATCCCCGAGGTCTTTTGTCCCGGGCGTGCCTTTCATGTTGTACACGCGGTCAAGCAATAACCAGTCGATCATCACGAACTTCCACGAAAGCCTTGACTGGATTACATTCGCCAGTCCTCGCGGATCGCTTGCCAATTTGTTCTCGATATCCAGGGATCAGCAAACGATCGCGCTGTTGGATCCACAAACCTACAAGGTTCAGATTGTGGATCTGGCCTCCCTTCATTCGCGAGACCTGCTGTGGCAGCCCCGCGGGGGGAAACCGAAGCACCCGCCGCGTTTCGATTGGCACTTGATTTTAGCGGGAAGAAACTTGCCATAGTCACCGCGTACGTAGCAGCGCCCACTCTTGCGCCGGACAGCAATGTCGTCACCCGCACACTCTCTGTCGTAGACGCGTTGGCGGGGACTGAACTCTACTCTGTGGACCTGCCGGGGTCGCAAGCCGAGAGCCAGAGCATCGTATCTGCGTTCCAGAGTGGGCGGATCACCAACTGGGCACCCGCCGCCTACGAGATGCTGTTCTCTCCCGATGAGACGATGATCGCTGTCGCCATGCCGGGCCAGATACACTTCGTGGACTCTTCGACAGGAGATATTGTTCACACGATCGAGGCCAATGCTACTGATTTCACCTTTTCGCCAGATAGCAGGATGTTGGCTGTTAATGCTGGCGCTAAGCACAGGTGGTGGCATTCGCGTTTGGGGAGTTCAACCGTAGTTGCTTGCCCGGCTACCCGTGGGTGGCCTGCCACACACAGACGTTGGAAGGAAAACGCAGGCGGGTTCATTTAATGATGGATGCCCTGGGTTCGAGAGGGCGTTTCTGAACGGGGCCAACAAGGCACGTGATCTTGGGCGGAGACAGCAAGCCTCGTCAGAGCAGCATGGACGGAGGCTAGCTGTGCACGCAACCCAGTGCAGCCGAATTCTCTGCGCGTGCGATTGGTCCGTTTCCCCATCTGCAAACGATCTGAAACTTGATTACATCTGGAAGAGGGAAGGTGACTTTGCCCGTTTTGGGCCGCGTTGGCGTGGTAGGCGCACACTTGCCCGTGCAGCTACCACGGCGCGTGCGCCTTCCGCTCATCCTCCTCTGTCTTCACACACAACACCCAACATTTGGATCAAGAACTCGAGCAATAGTCCGTCTTGCAGCAAGGCATTGGCATCCAACTTACGGCCGTCGCTCACCGGGCTCGCAGCGCGGTGGTGTCGCGACCCAACGCTGTACGGATGGCAAGTGAACGCGCCGGGCTCGTCCGCCCAGACGAATACGCGTCCGGTACGGACCTGCGGCGGCCGCGGCCAGCAAGCGCGGCCGGGCTCCGCTCTCGCTGCCAAAGGACAGGCAGGTGAGTGCCCCTCGGCAGGCACTGCCAGACGCTGAGGGCGTTGATCTCGCCTTCCACCAGCAGCAGCGTGTCCGCCCCGGGCACCGCGGCCCACATTCCAAACAGGATCGGCATACTGCCGCGGCGGGAGATGTACCGGAGTCCCCCCGGCTCCTCATCGATGAAGCGGTACTTGACCGCGGTGAGGGTCTGCGCTTGCGCCTCCAGATCGAACCACGGCAGCACGATGGCCGGGCGTTTCTTCTGCACCGAAGGGTCGTACACCCGCGCGAACCCAAGTTGATGCGCCATCCACGTGCCGCGATGCAGGCCGCGCCCGAGCAGGTACTGGCGGCCCGGCTCCGCCTGGTCGGCGGAGAGCAGGCTTTCCGAGGCGGCATCGACCTCGCGCCACGCGGCGGCCTGCCAATGGGAGTCCGGGACGAGGGGAGCGTCGATGATTCGCGAGGGGATTGCTTCGCAACGACGGGGCGCGGCGCGCCTCGCCTCCCAGCGCGGCCACGGCCTCGGCGAAGTCCAAATGCTGGCGGCGCATGACGTAGTCGACGGACGTGTGGTACCTGCCGTCGCCGCACTTGCGGCAGTACCAGCGGAATCCGCCCGGTGTGGCCTTGATGCTGAAGCGATCACGCCCGCCGCAGAAGGGGCACGGCCCGACGTGATAGGACCCCGCGCGTCGCAGGCGTGTATCTGCCGAGGCCAGGGACAGCAGGTCAAACCCGCGGTTGACGTCAGAGGCGTTCACTCAAGAAATCCCTACGTCGTTGCGAGGAGGGCGAAGCCCCGACGAAGCAATCTCCCACGCCCTGGTGGAGATTGCTTCGCAGAAGAACACTGCTCGCAACGACGGCTGGCAACGCGCCGTGGCACGAAGTGCCGGTAGGGGTCCCTCGGCGTGCAAACCTCACAGACCTTACGACCTCACGTAAGTCTTCAGGGATTCCTGAAAACACATACTGGATTACTCGAATCTCTTCAACATATGAAAGTTCTGTGAGGTCGGTGAGGTCGTTAGGTGGGCACCTGTCACGGCTCAGAGAGACCCATTCCAGGGGGGAATCCCATGCCCCGGTACACCCGCCGAGTTTTGCCGGCATGCCAGCGCACCTCCGCCTTCCCAAACGAGGCCGACACCCGTTGCCCAAAGTGGCGGGCGTTGACCGCCTGCCGCCCGGTCTCCTCGCACCAGACCGCATAGTCCCGGTACACGGCGGAGGCCGCGACTTCTCTGTCGGGACCGGTGACGAGCCGTTCGCTTATGTATTGGCCGATCTCGTCCTCCTCGAGGCGGTACTGCGACGTCGACTCCTGCACCGCGGCCGGCGGGTTCAGGCCTTGCGACCTCCAGTCCAGGCAGCCCCGCACCAGCCACGCCAGGATGCCCGGCGCCTCCAGGCGCAGCCGTGCGCCCACATCGCGTTCGCGCTTGCGCTCGTTCGGCAGCTTGGGCTCGTCCACGAAGCGCTGACCAAAGGGGACCAGCTGCACGCGCCGCCAGATGGCCTCGTCGCCTCCGTCGGGCAGGCTCGGGCGGTGATTGGTGATCAGCAGGATGGTGTGCGATTGCCGGAAGGTCACCGGCGACGCGTACAGGTCGCGAGCCGTGATGGTTTCGTCGCCAGTGAGCTGCTTGACCAGCCCGACGTTCAGCCGGGCGCCTTCCCGGCTTTCGGAGGCCCACACCAGGCGCCTGTTCTGCAGCGCGGCGATGAACGGGCGTGCCGCGTTGCCGTCTGTCCGTCCCATGTCCATGAGCGAGTCCGATTGGGTCGTGAAGCACAAGCCCGGCCCGAGCACGAACGACAGCGCATCCACAATGGTGCTCTTGCCGTTGGCGCCGCTGCCCCACAGGATCGGCAGGATCTGTTCGCTGCGATCCCCGCTCACGGCATATCCGAGCAGCCTCTGCAGGAAGTGAATGGTCGGGACGTCGCTGCCGAAGATGCCGTCCAGCAGCCGGTTCCAAAGCGGGGCAGGGTAGTCGAGGCCCAGCCAGTCGGTCGAGGCGCAGACCCGGATACGATCGGAGGGTTCGGCCTGCCTGAGCGCCGCAGTCCGCAGGTCCAATAAGCCGTTGGCGACCGGCAGCAGCATGGGCGGCAGTTGCCACTCATCGCCTCGCAAACCGATCCCGGGCAGCGCGGCGGCGAGGTTCAACACGCTCCGGATCCGATACGCGTGGCACAGGGCCTCGGCGCGCCGGTGCAGTCGCTTGGAGAGCGGCTGGTCGTTCCGCAGCCGGGCGGCGTTGGCATCCTCATCATAGCGGGCCGCCACGACGTTGGCGACGCGCACCAGGATGGCCCCGGTCAGGTCCGGCTGCCACAGCCGTCCGTTCCACAAGTACCAGCGGCGCTCGGCGTGGTCGAACAACACCTGATCGCGCAGCAGCTCGCGCATCAGCTCGGCATCCCCGACCTCGTGACGGTCAAGATACTCGCGTGCCTCGACCTGCACCCGGGCCTGCTGCAACAGTTCCTGCATTCCTTTTGTAAGCGTCATGGGGGTCGCGTCCTCGGCGGATCTCATCGACGCGAATCCTAGTGAACATATGTTCTAGAGTCAAGGGAATGCTTGTGCAGGCGTTACAAGAACGGAGTGATTTTTGGGAGGGGGCAGCACGGGCGCACGTTCGTTCCGCCCAGGGCCTCTTGACAGTTTAGAACGCCAGTTCTATACTGCCTGCCTTGATCCTCGACCCTCGGTGCGCCTGCCTCCCCGTCACATGCAGAAAGGACACTACCTTAGATGAACGAGAACATTCTTGCGTCCGCCACGATCGCCCTGAAGGCACCTGCCTCCCGCGTGTGGGAGGCCCTCACCAAGCCGGAACTCATCAAACAGTATCTGTTTGGCACCGATGTGACCACCGACTGGCGTGTCGGGCAGCCCCATCACCTACAAAGGTGTCTGGGAAGGCAAAGCCTATGAAGACAAGGGCACGGTTCTCGAAGCCGAGCCGGGCCGGCTGCTGGTCGCCACCTATTGGAGCTCCATGACCGGGATTCCCGACCTGCCCGAAAACTACCAGACCGTGCGCTACGAGATCGCCCCGGTCGAGGGCGGCTGCCGCCTGACGATCACTCAGGACAACAATAGGACGCAGGCCGATGCGGACCACTCCGCACAAAACTGGAACATGGTTCTGGAAGGGCTGCGGAAGGTGGTCGAAACCTAGCACGCCGGCATTGCCCGGCACCTAGCTGCGAGGCGGCTTACCGCCTCGTACTGAAACGCCCCTCTTTTCGATCCAGCTCGCTGCGATCCCAGCCGGCGCGCTCCCTTCTTCTTGGAGGTAAAGCCTCAGCCCGGAGGCGCGGCGATATAATCCTCAGCGCTCACGCACCCAAGGAGGGTCATCGTGCCGCACCCATTGGTCGATCAATTCCGCTTCACCCGCAGCGAATGGCTGCGCGGCCTGGATGGCGTCTCCGACGAGGAAGCCGCGCGCCACTTCGGTCCGATGAATTGCATCAGCTGGACGGTCGGTCACATGGCCTGGCACGAGCAGCGCACATTTCTTCAGCGCCCCCACGGCCTCATCCCCTTCCCCAGCCTCAACGAGCTGTTCGCCTATGGCGCGGCCATGAGCACGCCGCCGCTGCGCGAGATGCTCGCCGAGTGGCATGCGGTTACCCAGCGCACCGATCCCTACCTCGACTCGCTCACGACTCCGCTGCTTCAAGCTGAGCTGTTGGCGAACGGGAAGTCGGTGGATCAGACGGTTGGCTCGGCCCTGCGGCGCGTCACGTATCACTACTGGTATCATATCGGCGAGACCCAGGCGATCCGACAGATGCTGGGGCACGAGGATCTTCCCGAGTACGTGGGGGATATCGACGCCGAGGCTCCCTACCGCCCCGAATGAACTCCGGCGACCTGCAACTCGAGACAGGCGACCGCGTGCAAGTGTTTCTGGACTCGCGCCACTGGCGCGAAACGGGCTGGTTTGAAGGCACCGTGATCCGCATCGACCCATACTCTGCGCACCGCCGGTTCCACTGGATCGAATTGGATCTTGAGGTTGAGGACTTGATGGGCGGCAAGACGCGGATGGTCTCGGTCTTGAATCCGCGGCATATCCAACGCCTGCAGGAGGCATCCGATAGCACAACGCCCTAAGGCCATCCTGTTCGTCATGCTGGCCGCCATTCTTTGGAGCACGGGCGGCCTGATGATCAAGTCCACGGACTGGGATCCACTGGCCATCCTCGTCGGCCGCAACATCTTCTCCGCCGCGGTCCTGTTCCTGTACCTGCGGCGCTTCCCCATCCACTGGACGCGTTGGATGATCGTGGCGGCCATCGCCCATATCCTGACCGCCTTCCTGTTCATCTACATCGACCAAGCTGACCACCGCCGCCAACGCCATCTTCCTGCAGTACACCGCGCCGCTCTACATCATCCCGCTCGGGTACTGGCTGCTGCACGAGAAGCCAACCCGCACCGACTGGCTCTCCATGCTGATCATCTTCGGCGGGATGGGTCTCTTTTTCGCCGACAAGTTAAGCCTCAACGGGCTGCACGGCAACCTGCTGGCCTTGATCAGCGGCGTGACCATGGCACTGATGACCGTCGCCCTGCGCGCCCAGAAGCATGGGACGCCCGCCGACAGCATCCTGATCGCGCAGGTCTTCACGGTGATCGTCGGATTTCCGCTGCTGCTGCACGAGTCCTGGACGGCTGCCAACATGCTGATCATCGTCTACCTGGGCGTCTTCCAAATCGGTCTGGCGTTCGTACTGTTCACCAACGCCATCAAGCACATTCCGGCGATCGAGGCCACGCTCATCAGTACACTGGAGCCGATCCTGAATCCGCTGTGGGTCTTGCTTTTCATCGGCGAGAAGCCGGGGACCTTCGGGCTGATCGGCGGCCTGATCGTGATCTCCGGCGTCGCCATCAACGCGGTGAGCAGTGCACGTGCCGCGCCCCAGGCCGCGGCAGCCGATTGAGCCGCTCATGATGCCCGCTGCCGCGCCACCGCCCCCCGAGTCAAACGCTGCTGCCCCGCTGACCGAACTGCTTGGCCGCGCCCTCGAAGCCCGGGAGGCGATGTTCGACGAAGACCACCTGCGCGCCTTCAGGCTGTTCAACGGCTTCACCGAGGGCCGCCCGCAGATTGTCATCGACCTGTATGCCGGCACGGCCGTGATCCAGAACTATGCCGATCCGCCGCAGGAGGGCCTGCCGCTCGTCGAGCAGGCGCACGAATTCCTTCGGGAGCGACTTCCCTGGCTGAAAGCGATCCTGCTCAAGACCCGCAGCAGCACGTCACTGGACGAGCGCCGCGGCCGCCTGCTCATGGGCACGCAGCCGGCGACCAGGATAAAGGAGCAGCGCATCTGGTACGCCCTCGACCTCACGCTCACGCAGGATTCGAGCTTCTACCTTGATACCCGCTACCTGCGCCGCTGGGCAACTGAGACATCTTGCACGCAAGTCCGTTCTGAACGCCTTCTCGTACACCGGCAGCCTCGGGGTCGCCGCCCTCGCCGGGAAGGCCCGGCGCGTCCTCCAACTGGACCGTGATGGCCGCTTCCTGAAGATCGCCCGGCAGTCTTGCGCGCTGAATGGCTTCGCGGTCAAGCCCGCCGATTTCATCGAGGCCGATTTCTTCCGCCAGGCCGGCGCCTTCAGACGACTGGATCGGCGCTTTGACTGCGTCTTCATCGATCCCCCGGTCTTCTCCACCTCTCCGGGAGGCGTCGTCGATCAGATCCATGAAAGCGAGCGTCTGATCAAGAAGGTGAAGCCGCTGGTCAAGCCCGGCGGTTACCTGGTGGCGATCAACAACGCCGTCTTCGTGAGCGGCGCGGCATTCATGGCCACCCTGGACTCCATCTGCGCCGACGGCTACATGAAGCTGGCCGATCATCATCCCCGTCCCCGAGGACTTCACCGGCTACCCGGCGACGCGCACCGGCACACCCATCACCGACCCCGCACCCTTCAACCACTCAACCAAGATCGCGATACTTCAGAGCGTCACGCCGGGGTAGAAGCGCGGCGGGCGGAACGCGGGCCCGATGCGGCCGCATGCCCCCATCTGCAACTTATCTGCCGCAGGTCCTTGGTTCACTTCCAAGGGCAACTGCGAGGCCGCATCGAGCGGCCATCGCAAGTCCTTGGGCAAGGGCCCCAGGGCAACCGCGTTGCGGGCGGATGGGGAAAGGCGACTTGGGCCCGGCCAATCTTCATGACGACTAGCAGGGACGGAATGGGGGCAATTTGGAGACGAAGCAGGCCCGCCGCGATTCTTGGGAACATAGCGCACTTGCCACGGGCGCGTGAGAGCGTCGCAGCACCCTATATCAGGTCCGCAAGCCCTCCGGCCACAGCCGCCTGGCTACGGTTTGATCCCCCAGAATTCGAATTGTGCCATCGTCGGAGGCGGTAGTGAGCATCTTTCCGCCCGGCAGGAACATAAGGTCATTAACCGTAGCTAGTGTGCCCGGCCCAGGACTTCAGGAAACTCCCGTCCTCGGCGCTCCAGATGTACAACGTGCCCTTGTCATCGCCGCCAGCCAGCAGACTGCCGTCCGCAGAAAATGCGACCGGCGACACCTGCCCGGACACGGCCTCGGTCTTGAAGATCTCCTTGCCGCTGGACATATCCCACACGTGGACGCTCTGGTCGGTTGCTGCTCCGGCGAGGCGCGATCCATCTGACGAGAATGCGACGCTTTGGCCATTGGTGAACATGTACAGGCGGCTAGCATCGGCGGTCCGAAAAACGCTAATGCGATCGGGCGCCGCCGAGGCAAGCAGGTCGCCCAAAGGCGAATAGGTCATGTCGGTTACGTACCCCCGTCCGCTTCCCGTCATGGTGGATCTGATGGCGCCATCTGCAATAGTCTGCACCTGGATCGATCCGCCGGCACTGAACGCGAGGGCCTTCCCGTCCGGCGAAAATGCAATGCTCGTGACCGGACCTTTCTTCACCGCCTCGAAGGTCTGAGGATGTGCCAAATCGTCTAAGGGCCAGATGCCGGCATGTCCTTCGCGATCGCCAAGTGCAAGGTGCTTCCCATCAGTAGAGAATGCGGCACTCCAGATTCCGTTCACTTGATCGGTCAGCGGCATGGTCTGGCCGTTCGGGAGGCTGCGAAGCTGGACATCTGTCGACCAGCCCACGGAGGCCAGGAGCGTGCCGTCCGGTGAGGCGGCGATCCGTTCGATGGAAGCGGAGTGCGTCTTCGCGCTCTTCAGGAGCTCCTGATCTTTCGCATTCCACACTCCGACAGCATCCGACCCTCCCAACGTGAGTGTATCTCCCCTGGGCGAGAATCTGACTGTAAAGAATCCTAGGGGTGGGATTCCGTTCGGCTTGAGGTCCACCAGCGTCGCTACGTCTTCTCCGGTGACCACGTTCCAGATGCTTGCTGTGTGGTCGAAGCTGCAAGCCGCGACCAACTTGCCATCTGGCGAGAGAGCTACCCCCGTCAAATAGGGCCACTCCATTTCATACGGACCCCATAGGAAGGTCACGCTGGGTGCCTTGATGGTGCGAATCAGCTTGTGGTCGCCGACAGTCCATAGGCTGATCTTGTCCTGCCCAGCTGCAGCTAGGAGGGAACCGTCGGCAGACAACGCGATGCCAGCATTGGAATAGCCGCCGAAGACGTGCACGACCTTTCCATCGGCAATGTTAAGCTGATGCACGGAGGCATCCAGGGATCCAGAGAACAGGCTCTTGCCGTCCGGCGAAAAGGCGATGTCGGTGATGGCTTGGGAATGAGCTCGCCAGATCTCCCTGAAGCTCACCGTCGGCGACGTGCCAGAGAGTCACAGAACCATCGTCGGAACCGCCCGCCAGCAAGCGGCCGTCTGGCGAAAAAGCAAGATGGTGGATCTTCCTAGGTGGGCCCGTGCTAGTTAGACAGTCTTTTGGACGCGTCATCCACCAATCGGCGCAGGCAGTCGTCGCCTTCGGCGGACTTGTGAGAGTCTGGAGCAGGTCGCCTCCTTGGGCATTCCACACGGCAATCGTGCCGTTCTGGAGCGCTGTGGCAAGTACGGTTCCGTCAGGGGAGTACGCGACCTTGAGAGCAGGTGAATCGGATTCCCAAGAAGCGAGCTCGTCCAGAGTATCCGGAGTCACGATCTCAAGCCCGCTTGCAGATGCGAGGGCGATGGCCTTTCCGTCCGGGGAATAGGCGAGGTCTTGAATCACGCCCTTTCCCCACCTGGCCAACTCGACGACCTGATCCACATTTTGCGGCGACAGGGCCACGGAAGAGGCTGGCAGCGCCGTGCCGATGGCGACCGGCAGACGCGGAGTGGCCGTCGGGGCCACAGTCGCCGTGGGAGGCGGAGTTACAGTGTCGCTAGGGATCGCGCTCGGCAAAGGTGTGGGAGGCGCACTTTGGCTAGTTGGGGCAGGTTGAACTGGTGCTGGGGCGCAAGCTGTCGCCATCGACAGCACCAGTGCCAGCGTCAACGCCGCCATGAAGCCCTGTTCTGCTCTTCGCGCTTGCCACAAGCGTGTGCTCATGTTTGCTCCCTCCCTGCACTTTCCACGCTTTCCGGTGGCGCTTTCCCTAGTGCCCAGCCCTGGTGGTTGGAGGCCCATGCGCCACAGTGAGTACCAACCCATCAAACTTTAATCATAACTGTGATATTCGTCCTTGACAACGCACATACGCCTTCATAGAATTGACAGGGGGTAGAACGCCCGTTCTACGCGATGATCCCTTGGCTGCCGCCGATCCTGCTCTGCGCATGAGTGACATCTTCCCCCCGGCGTTCGGGCGAGTGAGCCCCAGGCGAACATCGCCCATTCCAAGCCCATGAGGGATCGGAGCTTCCTGCGTCGGTCATAGATGCCGAGTGTTCTTCTCGGTGCGGAATGCCGCCCGGTGTCAAGCCGTGGTCCCACCCTGTTAGGCGCGCTTGACGGCGCAGCAGGGCCCCGCCACCCGGCCGAACTCACTCCACCAGCCACTTCCCCCGGGGCCGTTTGTTGCTCCCAGGCGCTATAATCTGCCCGCCGTTCGCCGCCCTTTGCATCGACTGGTCGCCGTAAGAAGAGTATGGCATTGCCCGAGCGTAACGCACATAAGAGCCGCGGATACCAAGTTGCCCTGGCGGCAATTATTGCGCTTCAGTTGAGCGTAGCCTTCTTCTACGCGGTTCACAAGCAGGGTCTCTTCATCGACGAGATCCTCTCGTACAACCTGGCCAACACGTATTTCAAGAATCCGGCCTCCCCTGAACCCCGCTATGACAGATGGATCGATCCGGCGTTCTTCCGCGATTATCTTGTCGTTTCGAACGCTCACCGTTTCGCCTACGACTCTGTCTTCTTCAACCAGGGCAACGACGTGCACCCGCCCCTGTACTACGTCGCCCTGCATACGATCTGTTCCTTCTTCCCGGCGACCTACTCCAAGTGGTACGGCCTCTCGCTGAACGCGGCCCTGTTCGTGCTTTGCAGTGTCTTCCTTTTCTTCATCGGTCACAAGCTGTTTCGAGATCCGCTTCTGGCTTTGCTGCCCAACGTCATCTGGGGATTCTCGGCGGGCGCCATCAGCACCGCAATATTCATTCGAATGTATTTGATGCTGACGGCCGTGGTTGTAATCTTCGTTTACGTCCATGTCGTCTTGACGGAACGCGGCATGTCACCGGGCGTGGTTGCCGCGCTGGTTCCTTGTTACCCTGGCGGGATTTCTGACGCATTACTACTTCCTGGTCTTTGCCTTCTTCTGGGCGTCTCTGTATTGTTTATGGCTGCTCCTTGGCTCCAAATGGAAACAGCTCATTCTTTACGCCTCGTCGTTGCTGGGTGCCTTGTTCATCGGCTATCTGATCTTCCCCCGTTCCGCCCATCAGCTGCTGCACAGCGATCGCGGATCGGATGCCGTCGCCACCCTCTCCCACATTTCCGACCTGCCCTCGCAGCTCGGATCGATGTGGGGCGTCCTGTCAGGGCAGCAATTCGGCGGATTGCTGAATGCGTTGGTCGCGCTGGCAGCCTGCCTGTTCGCGTTGGAACTCATCCTTCAACGTGTTGCCCGCTCCACGCCTGTTGAGCCGCCGTCCACGCCGCAGACAGCCGCCAGCCTCTCCGCGTCGCTGCTGGCCTTTGGGGCGGGGGATCCCCTGTTGCCTTTACTGACAATCTCGACGGCTGCCACCTTTGTAGTTGTGTCCCAGATTTCGCCATATCTTGTGGGTCGCTACCTGTTCTTCATCTATCCATTTGTAGCCCTGATAGCGGCATACGGGTGCTATCGGCTCTCCGCCTTCTTTCTTCGCAATGCCCGGATCGCGGGCGCAGCAGTGTTGCTGCTCTTTGCGGTGGCGACCGCCCTCTCATACAGGCAGGGTTCGGTAGACTACGCCTTTCCGAACTACAACACGATTCTCTCCACGGCCAAGACCTACAGCAAGTATGACTGCATCTATGTCACGGATCGCGTATGGGTGGTGAAGGCCAACACCCTTGAACTGTCCAGCTGTCCGCGCACGTACATCACCAAGACGAGCCTTGACATGCCGAAAGGCGGAGTGGCTGGGAGGGCCGTCGTCCTGTACGTTGACGACGACGTGAACTCGGATGCCCTGATGGTGCAGGTGCTCGCTGCTCTCAAGCTGCACACCTCCGGGCTGCTGTATTCGACGGATTTCTCGACGGCCTATCTGGTCCAGTAGCGCATCCCCCGAGCGATCTTATCGAGCCAGGCCTGGCAGCCTCTCCTCGAACGAGTGCCTCGGGCCCCGGAGCCAGCGCGCCCAACACCGACCCCGCGCCCTTCAACCATTCCACCAAGATCGCGATGCTGCAAAGCGTCACGCTGGGGACAGGACACGGTTGACTTGGGCGCGTGGCTTCTGCCGCCAGCCGGCGGTGTGCGTCTGGCTGCCCGTCTAATCGTGCTAAGATGACATCAGGGTCGTCGAGTGACTGATCCCTTGCCGTCACGATGGAGGAGATATGAAACGCGTGGCTTGGCTCTTGATCCTCTCGGTCCTGTCGTTCAACACACTTGGATTTCGCCCCCTGGCTTCCACCACAGGTTCCATTTCATTGCAGTCATCCAATGTGCAGCCGTCCCTGAACCTGCAGCCCCTCGCTGTGTGGCTCCCCGGCACGCATGCCGTGTGCAACAACACCGGCGCGACGAGAGTCTGCGCATCCGTATCTACCGCCCGGGCCGAGTCGCACACGTACGTCACGGTCTACGGGGTCATCAAGACATCGGGCGTAGGTCAGGCAGGCAAGATCATGACGGCAACTTTGCTTTCCAAGGGAAGTGCCACGTGTAGTGCGGTGACCGACTCCGACGGCATGGCCAGTTGCTCTATCTATTTCTCGGGACTGGCCAAAGGCAATGTCGTGCGCGTCAAGGTCACCATCGGCAAATACAAGTTGATGCCGCATTTCGCCGCGAAATAGCAGGCACGCCGCCGGGCCAGGGTACGACGCGCGACCGCACCCGTGCGGACGCCGTCGCAAAGTAACCAGTGGGCAGCACAGCTCGAATCGGAAAGGCAACCCGGGAGGAGATGAGAGTATGAAATGGGTCACCCGTTCTCACGTTCACGTTGACCGCGTTGCCTGCCCGTGGCTCATCACGCGCTTCATCGATAACGAAGCGGAGTTCCTTTTCGTGCCGTCAAGTGAAATCATGAAGGTGGCCAAAGAAACCGGAGCAATCCCCTTCGATGCGCCCGGCGTGGAGCTCGGGCATGGCGATGACGGACGCTGTTCCTTCGAGTCCATCATCCTCAAGTATGGATTGAAAGAGCCTGGCCTGCTGCGGCTGGCGAAGATCGTGCATTCCGCGGACGTCTCAGCCGATGCCGGCAAGGATCCCATTGCCGCGGGCCTCGAGGCGATAGCCAGTGGCTACAGCCTGCGCTTCCCGGAAGACGTGGAAAACCTCGAGCATCAATTCGAAGTCTACGACGGACTGTATGCGTGGTGCCGGCTGCAGGCCGCGCAGGGCAAGTAGCGATTCCGCCCGCCGCCTCAACAATTGGCCCCGCCGAACGGCGGGGCCATCTACTTATGTGGCTTCTTCCGGCGGCTTGACCGCGCGGAATTGCCGCCACAACGTCACATCGTAGATCAACTTAAGGCCGCCAGCCAGAATGAAAGGGCCGCCGATGAGCGCAGGCACTCCCAGGAGCAGACCGGTCAGGGACGGCGCGAGCGACGCGCCCACCGAGCGCGCGATGCTTGTCACCCCTGAGGCAGCCGAGCGCTCGTCCGGGGATACCACGGCCATCGTGTACGACTGTCGGGTGGGCACGTCCATCTGTGAGATGCTGAAGCGCATCAAGAGCACGGCGATTGCCAGCGGCAGCGTTGGCATCAGCGGGCACCAGGATCAGCAGGATGTTCGAGGGGATGTGTGTGAACACCATCGTGTTGATCAACCCAATGCGCGCGGCCAGGCGCACAGCCAGCAGCGCGGAGATGCCAGCCAGCACATTGGCGCCAAAGAAGATGCTGCCGATGACGCCCGGGTCCACGCCGAAGCGGATACTGAACCAGTAGGCTACCAGGCTCTGCACCACCAGGCCGCCAGCGAAGGCGTCCAGGCTGAACAGCGCCGAGAGCTTGAACACCACCCCGCGCGACTTGTGCAGCCCGAACAGGGTCCGTCTCGCAGGCGAGGCGGCGACTTCCACGGCCGGGCCAACCGCGAAGAAACACACCAGGATCACCAGGCCTGCCAGAGCATATCCGGCCAGCACGGCGCGGTACGAATCGATGCTCGTCCATCCGCCGGCCTGCAATGCCTGGGAGAGCCAGCCGCCACCGAGGGCGCCCAGGGCAGTTGCGAACGAGCCGGCGAGGTTGTACCAGGCGAACACATGGGTCCGCCGTTCGGCGGGCAGCAGTTGCGAAAGGCTGGCCTGTTCGATGGAGAGAAACGGGCCGATCTCATTGCCGCTCGGGCTGATCACCCCAATGATGGCGGCGAGCGCCAGCAAGGCGACACTGCGCGTCAACAGGAAGACCGTGCCCGCCAGCATCATCAGCGCCGCGCCGAGGATGAGCATGCGTCGCCGCCCCAATCTGTCGGCGGAGGTCGTCAGCCACAGCGACACGCCGGCGTCGCCAGCCAGGGTGAGGCTGAATAGCAGGCCGATGCTCGACGCGCTGAGCCCCGCCTGGGCCAGGTACAGCGCCAGCACGACGGACAGGAATCCATAGGCGAAAAGACGCACGATACGCGTCGCGAACAACAAGGTGATGTCTTTCTGGTCTTTCATGCTGGTGTAGGGCTGAACATATCACACCCCGGCGGAGTGCCGGGCCGCCAATCTACTGGCAAGTACGGCCCGCGCACGCCCTGTTGGGCGCGTTTTGGAATGCGCTTATTGAGATGGGAACCCTGACGCTATCGCAAGTGAAACCAGATATTTACCGCCAGCGGTATCACTGTCACGAGGATCACAAGAATAACAAAGGACACTGTTAGTCGTTCCGGGTGCGCCTTTATTATGGAAAATTCCAGCGCATCTGTGACCGCCACAATGATTGCTGAAATGAGAATGAGCCTTGTGACAACGTTCATCTTTATCTCCAGGTGATCTATTCAATGGCGGACCGCAGACTGGGAGTCATGGCACGGCGGCCACAGCCATCTCTGCCTGATGCCCCAAAAGAGAAGCCGCCTGAGCGGCTATGGGCTCGGGCGGTCTTACTCACCACTTGCGCAGCAACCGCGGAACTTGCGGACTGAAGAGCAAAGGCGACTCTGGGGCCGGTCATGGCCTCTACAGGTGGGATCTGCTGGTGGCAGGAAGGCGTCCCGCCCTCTCTGGCATCACGGCGGCGCCTCGCCCCCTGACAACTTAAGGAACGCATCCAGCACTCGAGGGTCAAAATGAATACCGCTCTGCTGGCGGATGTACGTCAGCGCATCCTGCTTGCTCCACGCCTTGCGCTGAGGGCGGTCGCTGGTCAGTGCATCCCAAACATCCGCGACTGCAAATATCCTGGCCGCCAAGGGGATCTCCTCGCCCTTGAGGCCACGCGGGTAGCCCGTGCCATCCCATTTTTCATGGTGGCAGTAGGGAATATCTAGGGCCGGCACCAGAAACGCGATGGAGCTCATCATTTCGTAGGCATAGAACGGATGCATGTGGATGTTTACCCACTCGTCCGGCGTCAATTCACTGTTCTTGTGAAGAATATCTTCGGACACAAGCAGATTCCCAACGTCGTGCAACAATGCACCGCGGCGCATGTGCACCATCTTCGAGTCGCTGATGCCCATGTGGCCCGCAATGGCGAGGGCCGTCTCTGTAACGCGCTGGGAGTGGCCCTTCGGCTGTCCCGCACGCAGGTCCAGGGCGGCCGACAGGGCCTCCAGGGTCGCGTCGTAGACCTGCCTCAGTTCTGCCGTGGTATGGTGGAGTTTGTGCGTGACTGCTGGACTCTTCATGTACGTCAACGGGAGCCTCCTTCAAGTGCAATTTCGCCACCCTGGGTCACCATCGGTTTGGGTTTCTTTTCGACTATTGCAGCGGTTTGCAACGATGTGGGATCGTGGGGCGATCAGAGCCTTATCATGGGCAGCACCTTGGCCCAGCCTACGACAATTCCAACTGCAGGAATGCTTTCACGACGTCAGGATCGAAGTGGGTTCCAGCGCCTGATCGGATGTGCTCCAGAGCCTTCTCCCTTGTCCATGCCGGGCGGTACGGTCGGTCTGAGTTCAATGCATCCCAGACATCCACTACTGCAAAAATACGGGCCACCAGGGGTATCTGCTCGCCTTGAAGGCCGCGCGGATACCCTGTCCCATCCCACTTTTCGTGATGGCAGTACGGAATATCCAGCGCCAATCGCAGGTAGTGTATGGGAGCGAGCATCTCGTAGGCAAAGGTTGGGTGCTTGCGCATCGTCACCCATTCTTCGTCGGTCAGAGGGCCGGGCTTGAGTAGAATGCCGTCCGGGACACCCATCTTGCCAATATCATGCAACAGCGATCCCCAGCGGACTTGCACCAGTTCCGCATCCCCCAACCCCATGGACCGAGCCAGCTGCACCGTCATCTCAGATACTCGCTGAGTGTGCCCTTCGGTTTCCTTGTCGCGCATATCGAGGGCATGCGACCAGCCTTCTATTGTGGCATCATAGGCCATACTGAGTTCGAGGTTGGAGCGCTGCAAGCCCTCAAACAGGGTGGAATTGTCGATCGCAAGCGCGGCTTGTGTGGCCAGGGCATTCAGGAAGTCAAACCATTCTGGATCGGGGTCGAGCGCCGTGCGATGGAGCACTTCAAGCACGCCCTTGAGCTGGCCCTTGGCAAATAATGGCACGCCGTAGTATGAGACAAAACCCTCGCCGGCCAACTGAGTTGTTGACAACGAGTTCCTGCGGTTCGTCCATGAGATTTGGGATTCGGACGAGTTGACGCTGCAGAGCGACGCGGCCGGCATATCCCTCGCTCAACCGTACCTGCGCGTTCCTGCTGGCATGGGTGTGGAAGCCGAGCTCGGCGACGTGCTCAAGATTTTGGGTATGCGGATTGAGCAGCAGAATCCTCGCCGCGTCCACACCCAGTTGGGTGCGGACCTGTCCCAAGACAACGCCCAAGGTCACGTGCAGGTCGGTGCTGCCACCGATGGCGTTGTTTATTGCATGCAGCGCATTGACATGCTGCAGGCGACGACCGGTTTCTTCATGCAGCAACATTCGGCGAATGGCAGTCGCTGCCTGGTCGCCGATACCGCCAGCAAGGCTGAGCTTCTCTGGCGTGAATGGCTCGCGTTCTTCACTGCGGGCCTCACCCAGCATCAGCAAGCCCAGGGAGCTCCCCGCACGGTGCTCGTCGCTGCCCACGCCCAGCGGCACAAGGCAGAGTGTATGAGCGGAATCCAGAAAGAGGCTGGCGCGTTCGTCGGCTCCAAGTTCTGGATCGCTGGCACGCAAAATGACCGGTTCGTGTTTTTCCAGGGCGCGCTGGCAACAGGGCAGATCGGCGAGGGGCATCCGCTTCCCGACCAGGAAATCATGCTCGAGCAGCCGGATTGGATAGGCTGCCTGCACCACCAACTCATTGCCTTCCAGCAGGGCGAGGCAGGCAAAGGTAACGTGAACAGCCGACACCGCCTGGCGAATGGTGATCTCCAGCGCCTTGTCCAGATCGTCGGCGTTTGCCAGGGCACGCGAGAGCTCATAGAGTTTAGAGAGCTCATCCGTTTTGGACCGGATCTGTTCTACTGCCTGCCTGCGATTGGTGATATCGTGGGCCACCCAAATCACGGAATTGGATGACAACGGCGAGACCGCGGCCGAGAACCACCTGACCTGGTCTCCGAAACGCAGACTGTATTCCACGTCCCGCAGTTCCCCCATCTTGAGTGACTGATTGATGTGTTCCAGGATGAAACGCGCCTCGGCTGGGGCAAACAACTCCTCGACGGTCTTCCCCAGAAACTCAGAAGCGGCTCGGAAAAGACCCGACCCCTTGGTAGGTGCGATCTCCAGATAGCGACCTTCGGCATCATAGACGATGACCACATCCATCATGCCCGCGAAGAGTGCGCGCAATCTGTGCTCAGACTCGCGCACAGCCCCCTCCGCTTGCTTGCGGCTGATGGTAAGGGCGATCTGGGAAGAGACATACTCCAGCATGTGCTGTTCACGTTCGCCATATGCCACGGGATCGGTGTAGTGCTGAACAACCATTACCCCAATCGTCTTCCCGCCCAGGATCAGTGGCACCCCCAGCCAGATCGCGGAAGGCACCCCCAGCAGCTTGACGGTGCCCTGCCGCTCCAGTTCGTCATGCACGGCCTGCGTGCACAGAAGGGATTTGCCGGTCCTCAACACGTGGGCCGTCAATCCGTCTCCGGGTTCAATTTCACCCATATAGGGCTCGTCGACGGCGTCCTTGAAATAGGGAAATCGCAGCCGATTCTGTTTTTCATCATAGAGCGTGATATAGAAATTCTCGGCGGGCATAACCGAGGAGACGATTTCGTGGATCTGTGCGAATAAGCCATCCAGCGAGGTCGTTCCTTCGGCCGCAATCGCAATTCGATATACGGCTTCCTGGAGGGCCTCCGCCTGTTTGCGCGAGGTGATGTCTCGGATGGCAGTCACCCTTACGATCCGCCCCTGGTAATTGGCAGATTTGCCTGTGACTTCACCGGCGAAAGTGGTGCCATCCTTGCGGAGTCCGGTGGCCTCGTAGGATGTTACTCCGCCAGCCAGGATGCTCCTCCGCACCAGATCCCGGGATTCAGGCGCGGCCAGGTCCACGGGGTTCATCCCAGGCAATTCTCGAAGCTCATATCCAAATAGATCAGCGAGAGGCTGATTCGCTTCCAGAATCTTGCCATTGTCGTGAATCGCAATTCCCTCAAAACTCGCTTGAGCCAGTTGGCTGGATCGTTCCTGGCTCTCGCGCAATGCGGCCTCCGCCTGCTTGCGCTCGGTGATGTCGCGGATGAGTTGATCACGATGGGCTCCGCCGGCGAGTTCGTCCAGCAAGTTCGTGCGCGACAGCCTCGAACCAACGCCAGGAGCCGTTGCTGTGTCGCATTCGGAACGTATCGCGAGACCGGCTTTGCGGCCGCGGCACGAATAGCTCGCCCAGCAGGCTCTGGATCCGCGCCAAATCCATCGGGTGTGCGACAAGATCCAGCATGTTGTGACGCCACACAACATGTCCGGCGCGTAGCCCAGGCTCCGTACCACGGAAGGACTTTCCCACACCAGAGCGCCGTCGGCCGCCAGAAGTGAGATGTTGTCGCAGGCCGCTCTCTACAAACGATCCGGAATCGGGTCTCGCTGCGCTTCAATGCCTCTTCTGCCCGTTTGCGCTCCGTGACGTCGTGAGCCACCCAAATAACCGAACCAGAGGACAAGGGTGAGACCGCGGCCGAGAACCACCTCAGCTGCCCCCCAAGACGCAGACTGTACTCCACGTTCGCTGGCTGTCCGTTCTTCAGTACCTGACGGATATGCTCGAGCAGAAAACCGGCCTCATCCGGCGGAAAGAATTCACTGACCGTCCTGCCCAACATCTCGGAAGCCGGACGGGCAAGATTTATGGGATTGGTGGGTGCGATCTCCAGATAGCGGCCTTCCGCATCATAGACGATGACCACATCCGTCATGCCTGCGAAGAGTGCGCGGAATCTGCTTTCAGAATCGCGCAGGGCCTTCTGCGCCTCCATTCCTTCCGTCGTATTGCGAATATTGCATTGAATGACGGCCTTGTGATCCACCTGATAGACGTTGCTGACGAATTCCACCTGAATCAGCCGCCCATCTTTGGACTTGAGCGGCAAGTCATGGTAGCGGACGTAGTCCGTTTTTTGCAGTTTTTCAAAGGCGTCCTGGCTCGCTTCCACGTCTTTGAAGGCACCGACCTCCCAGAGTTTCTTGTCCAGCATTTCTTCGCGCGTATAGCCCAGCATGTCGATCAAGTACGGGTTGACGTCGTCAATAGCCCCCGTCTTGGCGTCGAGGATCAATATCCCATCCTGGGCCGCTTCAAACAGGCGGCGGTAACGACGCTCTGAATCTTTCAGGGACGGTTTGATCGAAGGCTTAATTTGCCTTGCCTTGGCTGTCATCGTGCGCCGAACCCTCTCTGAGTCGACTGTGCAAGGGCGTAGAATGGGTGGGAGAGATACTCTGGCACTCTATCGTACAACGAATACCCCGCTGCCACATCCATCGGCTGGGGAGTGCTTGTCTAGGCCACTTGGGGGAGATGGAAAAACGGCTTCTGAGTAACGCTCGGCGCAAGGGGTCACGGTACTAGAATGCCCTTGCGCCCTTGACGGCCCGCCTTGCCGTGGGCGCAGGGGAGCTCACTTATCGAACCCCTGCATTCGGGTGACCAACCAGGGACTTGCCTGTGCCAGTGCCGCCCTTGCCTGACCAGAAGTGCCGGCCGGCACACTTGGCGCTTTTCTCAGCAAATCTAGTGAGTAAGACTGCGCGAAGAGTTCCACGGTCTACTGAACCAATGGAACTCCACTAATCAACTACTTGTGATTCCCCCGCCCTACTCCCCCGTCGGCACCGCGATGTTCTTCACGTGCGTGGCCCTCGTGCAGGAATTGGTGCCCCTGGCGCTGCTCACGGCTGATGCCTTCGCGCGGCAGACCATAGCCGACCTAAGTCCGCTTCCTGCCTGCCAAGATCGTGGCCCAGTCTAAGAGCTATCCGCGGACTCGGCGAGGCGCGCCCATCACCGGCCTCGCGCCCTTCAACCACTCGACCAAGATTGCGATACTCCAAAGCGTTATGCCGGGATAGAGGCGCGTGGTGGGCAGGCGATTCCGCCTGGTGCATCTACCGCTTCGACAGCCATCTCCGCGTGGTCCTCCCCCAAATTCACGCCCTGGAGCACGCCTGCGTGTGCACGGATTGCTTAGTCGTGCATTGGGGGGAGGCGCTGCGAAGCAGCGGTAGGGGCTACCCAAATTGCCCCTCGAGGCGCCGCAAGCGGCCATCGTCGAAGATCCTTGGTGTCCTTCCGATGGCAAGTCCCGCGGCCGGTTCTTCTCGGCAGCATCCGGATCGCCTTGGGAGATGGGTGCTACGTTTTTCGCAGGCTGATATCGAGCGCCGGGGCGCCCACCAGTTCGAACGTCGATGAAGCAATCGAGACTTTTCCGTTGGTGCCGGGCAGGGCATCCAGGATATGGGTGTAGATCGCGTCCTTCGTGCTGCGCCGCTTGCGAACATCCACCACATAGCGCAGCGTGAACTCCATCCAATTGTCATTGGCAACCATGAAAACCGTAGGCTCCACAACGGCGTCCTCCACAGCGAACTTGCGGTTCATGGTGCGCCAGGATTCCCGGGCCTGGCTCGCGTAGTCCCCGACAATCTCCTCGGCCGCCGCCAGAATGAGCTGCCTGGCGAGATTGTGGTCGCTGCCGTACTTGACCGGCAGGCGTAATTTCATCCCAAAGGAATGGAAAATCCGCCGTGTAGTTGAAGACCGGGTCTGTAAAGACAAAGCCATTGGCAATCCGGACGATGCGCCCATTGTACTGGTCTCCATTGACCCAGTCCCCGATTTCCATGATGGTCGTCCGCAGCACGCCAATGTCAATCACATCGCCCTTGATGCCCCCCAACTGGACGCGGTCGCCGATCGTGTAGAACTCTCCGAAGGAAAGCGCAATCCAACCTGCCACACTGATGATCACCTGCTGAAGGGCGAAGGCAATTCCGGCGCCAGCAACACCCAAAGCCACCGCAATATTGCTCAACTGATTGGCGAACACGCCTATCACCAGCAGGATGGCAACGAGGTATCCGACGAATGATAGGCCGCGCCGCACGCTGTATCGCAGGCCAGTGGATTGCATCCGCCTGGATGCCAGACTCTGCAAGAAGCGGACTGCGATGTTGATCAGGATGAGGCCGAGAATCGTGGCTACGACCTTGCCCACGATGGGATCGTACAAGACCACCTGCCAGATCCGATTCATGCGCCGGCCCTCCCGCTAGCCATTTTTGTCATGCCGAACCTTGACTTCAAAGGCCGGCGCCTCGTAGTCTTTGGGCAGGTGCTCGGACGCAATCGTGGAGGGGTTCCCATCCCGCAGCGCCTCATAATGGGGGGAAAGAATCTCGATCCCGGCCTCGTTGCACGAATCCTGAATGTTTTGATGGAGCTCCGAATAGATCACCGCCATCTGGTTGGGCTGGTCGGTGGTGGCATTCAGTTCGTAGCTTACGTAGAAATCGCCCAGACTGGTCTGCAATACGTAGGGTGGCGGTTCGGCCAGGATGCCGTCTGTCGCCGCGGCGGCCTTGATCAGCGCCGCATGGATCCGGCGCCAGGGGATGTCGTACCCCAGAGTTACAGAGGTGTTCAGAATCAACGCATGACCCGGGGTCACACTGCTGTAGTTGACGATATGACCTGCGAGCACCTGGCCGTTTGGAATGGTAATCACAACGTTCTTGATGGTGCGGACCCGGGTGACGAGCAGACTCTTCTCAATTACGTCCCCGACGGTATCGGCGATCTGAACGCGGTCGCCCACATGAAACGCGCGTGTATATGTCAGCACGATCCCCGCCACGATGTTGGAAACGAGGGAGGTCGATCCCAGCGAGAACAGGATTCCGATAAATACCGACACGCCCTGAAACGCCGGGGAAGACGAGCCCGGCAGGTACGGGAAGGCAACCACGAGAGCCAGAGCGATCACGACAAACCGGACCAGCTGGTACGTGGGGATGGCCCACTCCGGGTGGAAACCCGAAAGCGTGATCGTGCCTTTTTCGACCTCCTTGAAGAGAAAGCGCAGGACCTTCAAGCCGTAGAACGCAACCAGGATGATCAAAGCCAGATTGATCAGGTTGGGCAGGTAATTCAGGAAATTGTGCCAGCCGTTGGAGACGGCCCGAAGAATGCCGGTCAGGACGGTGGTCACGAACCCACGCGTCCCCGGAAACACACTGAACACGCCTGTGAGATAGATGAGGATCAACAGCAGATCGATCGCATACCGGATGAACCTGCTGACTCCCAGTAGCAATTTTCTAAGTTGGCTGGCAGTCAATATCTGCACCCGCTGGAATCCAAGCCCTCGCAGGCGTTGGCCTTTGTCGGACCCGATGCGCCGGGCCACACTCGCCTCGCCCGCCTTCGTCCAGCCAAATGTCTTGAAGAGCAGAAACGTGCCCAGTCCGATGAGCAGCACATTGATGGCAACAACCACCGGGGGTTGCCTGGCAAACCCGGCAACCGCACTCCAGGCAAGAGCCAGGCGCCCCGAGATCTCCGGGAGGCTGTCGATGGTCCTCCAAGCTCCCCATAGGGCTGCCACGAGAACCGCGGCGCGGACTACTTGCTGGAGGGCTCGGCTGCCGACTTCGCCGGGGCCAAGCTTAAGGCGGCCATTCAGGATTCTGGCAAACTGAGCACGCGCGAGGAGACGGCTTACCCACGCGGGAATCACGCCGCCAAGGATCCACCCGATTATCAGGATGAGGCCCGACAGCACCACGATCACCCATACATTTTTGAAGGCTTGCTGCAAGAAGGTGGAAATTTCCATCCGTGAGAATTCCCTTCAGGCTGGGGATGCGACGCAAGTCCCTCTTGCGCCAGCGCAAAGCATATGCTCAACCACAGGCTCGCGTCCGGCCCGGTCGGGCAATTTCCCCGTTGCGAGGAAGCTGACTCGGAACGCCGATATCATCTACCCGCAGTATAAGCCACGGGCTCATGCGATGCAATGCGGCAGGGCGAGGCAAGCGGTTGTGAACGCCTGTCAGCTGATCCGGAGTTCGCCGTTTCGACGTGCATAGCCTCCACCGCTTCCACAGCCATCCTTGACGCACCTCCTCCCCCCGAAGTGGTTGGCGCTCTTTGCACCAACATTCACGCGCAGGAGTACGGCTCAAGCGGCCGTCGTCGTCGAAGATCCTTGGCCTAGTTCCAAGGGCAAGTCCCTGGGCACGGGCCCTCAGGGCAACCGCCGCAGGGGCTGCTGGAGGAGAAAGGTGACCCTAAACGCCTGGCCCGATTGGATCAAGTGGAACCACCGGCGTCCCCAGCTGGGCCGCGCAGGTGGCATCGCCGCCGCCGTTGATGGCCGGGGACTTGGCGGTATAATCTGGGAGCCAGCATGACGGGGCATTGCGCCCAGAAACCCGATTGGGCGTTTGGCCTGCTGGTCGTATCATCGACCACTTGTTCATCGGATTTGGCAAGCAAGCCCACGCTCATCCAGGGATGTGGGCCCGAGAAGAAGAAGCCCCCGAATGGCCAAAAAGTCGCGCAAAGAGAATATTTTCGAGGCGTCTGCCTTCGATCCTCGAGGTCAGCAAGTCATCAATATGCTCAACCGACTTGCCGCCGAAGACCTCACGGCACGAGTCGCTCCCAGCGGAGCTCGCGATGAACTCGACAGAATCATCGTGGGTCTGAACGTCTTAGCAGAGGAATTGGAGGCTAACACAAGGCGTCTGGTCGCGCTGCTTGCCGAACGGGAGCGGGATGCTGCGGCATTGCGCCTCCTGGCTGAAATGGGCAGTCTCTTGCAGGCCGGCGCGACGGTGGAAGAACTTTATTCGGTGATTGCCGACTTCCTGGAGCGCCTCTTCCCATCTGCCAGCGGAGCGCTATTCACCTATGGCGGCTCGGGCAATCACCTGGAACGAAAAGCCGCCTGGGGTGGATTTCCTGTTGAGCAAGAGGAGGCTGTCTTCGAGTCAACTGAGTGCTGGGGAATACGACGCGGGCGCGTGAATATCGTGCGCGGCGCAGCCGCACGCATGCAGTGTGGTCACGTCCCAGAGTCGGCACCACAAGCCTATCTATGTGCCCCGGTAATGGGAACGGACGAAAAAACCGGACTCCTGCACCTGCGCTTTGCTGCGCTGGAAGCTCAGACGATGGAAGTCTCCGAGTTCGCAGTGGGAAGAACGAGAGCGAGTGGCTGTTACGGCGGCGGAATACGTCGGATTGGCTCTGGCCACATATCGGCTGCGGCAGGCCTTGCAGCAGCAATCCGTGCGGGACCCGCTGACAGATACCTTCAACCGGCGTTATCTTGAGGAGACACTCGACCGCGAGATCCGGCGTGCCAGGCGCGAGGTTTCCCCCGTCTGCTGCCTGATGATCGACATCGATCACTTCAAAGGGTTCAATGATAGCTACGGACATGGGGCGGGCGATGCATTGTTGCGCGGGTTTGCAGCTCTCCTTATGAAGAGAGTTCGTGGCAGTGATATTGCCTCCCGGTACGGAGGTGACGAATTCACGCTCATCCTGCCTGGCACGACACTCCTTGGTGGGCGGGCCCGCGCCGACCAAATACAAGAAGAGACCAAGTCGCTATATGTAAGCTACAGCGGCCAGGACTTGGGATCGATCACAGTGTCGATAGGGGTGGCCGCCTACCCCGATCATGCCGCCACGGCCGGGGGATTATTGCAGGCTGCTGATGGCGCCCTCTACAGCGCGAAGCGGGCGGGCAGGAATCGCATCGAGGTTCTCCCACCCAACACGCAGGCGTTATCAACCGCCACAGCAATCCCAGCGTGAGCAGCCTAAAAGGCTGATCATTTGTACTTTGCGGCCGTCTTGGGACCTTCTGACTTGGGGGAATACCTGGAAACAGGACGCATTGTAGGCTTTGCCGGGAGCAAGGGGGAGTCGGCCGCTTCGCATCGGCGATGCGCCTCGGAATACCCATCACCGACCCGGCGCCTTTCAACCATTCCACCAAGATCGCGATACTGCGAAGCGTCACGCCGGGATAGAGCGCCGTGGGCGGGTAATTCCGTCCAGTGCCTCTACCGCTTCCACAGCCATCCTTGACGCCCGTCCTCCCCCTGAAGTCCCGCACCGGAGCACGCCTGCGCGCAGATCGCTTAGTCGTGCATTTGGGAGAGGTGCTGCGAAGCAGTGGTAGGGGCCACTCGCAGTTGCGTCGCGGGGCCCTTCTCGCGAGAGGCGGCAGCAAGCCACCATCTCGCATCCCGCGGCAGGTAGGCGCGGGGTCGGGGCTCGCAATCATACATCCACACTTCGCGAAGAGTTCCGGCGTGATCGCCGGAACTCTCATGCTCACTCAATTTCGCTACAGCAGCCGCCCTACTCCCCCGTCGGCACCCAGATGTTCTTCACCTGCGTGGCCTCGTGCAGGAATTCGTGGCCCTCACCCTGTTCGCGGCTCATCCAGTCGCGCGGCAAACCATAGCCGACCCAGGTGCGCTTCATGTTCGCAGCCAACTCGTATTCCGTGTGGTAGCTGCCTTCCGCTGGGCCGAAGTACCAGACCGAATCCACGTCCTCATGCTGGATCAACGTCTTCGTCAGGTGATCGCGGTCGCCGGTCACGATGTTGACCACGCCCGGCGGCACGTCGGACGTATCCAGCACCTGGTAGAAATCCGTGGCGCTCAGCGGATGCTGGACGCTGGGAATCATCACGACCGTGTTGCCGCGCGCGATCGCCGGCCCCATCAAGGAGACGAATCCAAGCAGCGGGACTTCGTCCGGGCAGGCGATCCCGATCACCCCGATGGGTTCGTTGATCGCAACGGTGATGCCGCGCAGCGTGGTCTCCTGCACGGTCCCGCCGTACTTGTCAGCCCAGGCGGCGTAGGAGAACAGTCTTTCCACGGCGGCATCCACCTCGGCCTGGGCGGACTTGTGCGTGCGCCCGGTCATCTCCTGAATGCGCTTGACGAACTCCGCATTGCGGGCGTCCAGGTTCTCTGCGATGAAATACAGGATCTGCGAGCGGTTGTAGCCGTGGCGCATGGCCCAGCCCGGCTTTGCCAGGTGTGCGGCGTGCGCGGCCTCGACGGCATCACGGATGTCCTTGCGGTTGCCATCGCCAACCTGTCCGATGACCGTTCCTTCCGGGCTGAGCACGGCGACCGTATACTGCGCATCCGGGCGAACCTGCTTGCCGCCGATGTACATCTTCGGCGTGCGGTCCACGTGCGGCAGGCTGCGTCCGTCCGCCCTCTCTGTCGATGGCATCGATGGCAGCGCCGGGACGTGTTCGCCCCATTTGGAGGCTTTGTCCTCGGCCGGCGGCGTGAAATCCGGACGCGGGCGCGCCTTCCACTTTGGGCGCAGGTATTCGAAGAGCCCCTCGCGCCCGCCCTCGCGTCCGAAGCCGCTCTCGCGGTATCCGCCAAATCCGGATGCGCCGTCAAACAGGTTCGTGCTGTTCACCCAAATAGTTCCCGCCTTGATCTTGCTGGCCACGTCCAGCGCCACATTGATGTTGTCGCTCCACACGCTGGCGGCCAGGCCGTAGCGCGTGTTGTTCGCCAGCGCGATCGCCTCCGCCGGAGTGCGAAATGTCAGCGATACCAACACGGGACCGAAGATTTCTTCCTGCACGGTGGACGCCGCCGGATCCAGGCCCGTGATCAACGTCGGCTTGTAGAACAAGCCCTTGTCGGGGAGCTTGATATCCGGCTGGAAGCACTGCCCGCCCTCTCCGATTCCGGTCTTGACCCAACCGTCGATGGTGTCCCACTGGCTTTGATCCACGATGGCGCCCATGTCGATGCACTTGTCGAGCGGATCGCCCACGCGCATGTGCTCCATGCGCCTCTTGAGTTTGTCGATGAACCGCGGGGCAATATTCTCCTGCACCAGCAAGCGCGAGCCGGCGCAGCACACCTGGCCCTGGTTGAACCAGATCGCGTCGACCACACCCTCGATGGCGCCGTCGAGGTCCGCGTCCTCGAAGACGAGGAACGGTGATTTACCGCCCAGCTCCAGCGACAGCTTCTTGCCGGAACCGGCAGTCTGGTGCCTCAGTATGCGTCCCACGTCGGTGGAACCCGTGAACGCGATCTTGTCCACGTCCGGATGCGTGACCATCATCGAGCCTGCGCTGCTGCTGCCGGTGATGACGTTGACCACGCCTGGCGGCAGTCCGGCCTCGGCCACGATCTCCGCAAACAACAGCGCGCTGAGGCGTGTATACGAAGCAGGCTTCAGCACCACGGTGTTGCCGGTGGCGATGGCTGGCGCGATCTTCCAGCCGAGCATCAGCAGCGGAAAGTTCCACGGGATGATCTGACCGACAACGCCGACGGCCTGCCAGTCCGGCAGTTCGGTCTCCATGAGCTGCGCCCAGCCCGCGTAGTAGTAGAAATGCCTTGCCAGCGCGGGAACGTCGATGTCGCGCGATTCGCGGATGGGCTTGCCGTTGTCCATCGATTCGAGAACAGCCAGCAGGCGGTGGTGCTTTTGGACGTTGCGGGCAATCGCGTAAAGATATCGCGCCCTGACAACACCCGGCGTCTTGCTCCAGGTTGGGAAGGCTGCGCGGGCCGCCGCCACCGCCTGATTGACCTCTTTCTGCCCGGCCTGCACTGTTTCCCCCAGCACTTCTCCGTTCGACGGGTCGTAGCTCGAATAGTACTTGGCCCCCTTGGGCGTCACCCACTCGTTGTTAATGAACAAGCCAAACTTGCGGCCGTGTTCTTCAAGCCAGGCCTTCGCCGCCGAGGGCAACTCCGGCGCAGGGCCATAGTCCATCGTTTTGAATGTCTCAAGCAGCGTGCTCATTGGGCACTCCGGTTCTGTGATACGGGGGCAATTCCAAGGCTGCGCACTGTCGGCACCTGCTAGCCCATGGGCATGTGATGCGCGGCCGCGTAGTGGCCCGTGAGATAGTGAGAGAGCTGCCGTTCAAGATCGGTCAGCAGGCTGCTGGCGCCGATGCGGAACAAGTCGGGCATCAGCCATTCGTCGCCGAGCTCCTCTTTCATGAGGGCCTGCCAGGCCAGTGTCTGCTTGGCCTTGTTGATGCCGCCGGCCGGCTTGAAGCCGACTTTGAATCCGGTCCGCTGCTGATACTCGCGGATGGCGCGTGTCATCACCAGGCTGACCTCCAGCGTGGCATTGACCAACTCCTTGCCGGTGGACGTCTTGATGAAATCAGAACCGGCCATCATGGCCACCAGACTGGCCTGGTAGACCTGCTTCAACGTGCCCAGATCGCCCGTGGCCAGGATGCTCTTCATGTGCGCAGACTCGCCGCATGTGTCGCGGAATTGCCTGATCTCGTCGTACAGAGCCTGCCAGTCGCCGGTCAGCACGTGATCCCTCGAGATGACGATGTCGATTTCACGCGCGCCGAATTCGATGGACTGCTCGATCTCCCCAATGCGCTGCGGCAGCGGCGTCTGTCCGGCAGGAAAACCGGCTGCCACGGACGCCACGGGGATCATCGTCCCGCGCAGGGCCTCCACGGCATCCTTGACCCGATTCGGATAAACGCACACCGCGCCGACGGTGACTTGCCCCTGGTCTACGCCGAGCCGGCTCAACATGTCCGGCCGCAGCGGCTGCCTTGCCTTGGCGCACAAGCGCCGGATGCGCCCGGGGGTGTCGTCCCCGGCAAGGGTGGTCAGATCAATGCACGTGACCGCCCGCAGCAGCCAGGCCGCCTGCCAATCCTTCTTTACCGTTCGCCGCTTGGGCAGCGATTCGACACGCCGCTCGACCGCGCTGCGGTTGATATGCGCGCCCATGACCCAATCAAGGTCAAGAGGCGTGCCGGCATTCCGCTGCCGGGTGGCTGCGAGGGGATGAGTTTCACGAGTTCCAAGCATCGAACCTCCGCGGTTCGCGAATCATTATACAGCGGATGAACACGGGGTTTTCGGCCGACAATGTTGTTGAAATGGACTGCAGAACCGGGAGAAGCCCGGCAGGCAACCCACACATGGTTCGCCGCAAGAGATCGTTCACGATCTCTGTGCCATCACGGGCTGGCTATCCGTCCGCGACGCAAGTTGCGCGCCATACTCAGATTGCCTCCCCCAATTCTTGGGCGCAGCGGCACCTCAGGGCAACAGCGACCTGAGCCCCGTGTTTGTCGTATTCCAGAACCGGGCGAGTTGGGCAATCATCGCGGGATCATAGGAATTGGCGACTAGATTCGGTACACCGAAGCAACTGAAATAACCTATCCCAGCGGTCCAAAACGTCAATGCGACTACCGCCAGCCAGAGTGCCGCCCGGAAAAAGGGGACGGAGCGGAGGATTGCATCGACCTTCCACACGACAATTCCCAGGCAGAGAACGGCGGGCAGGTAGAAATCAGCAATGTAGCGCTCGGTGGCGTAGAAAAAGACGAGCAGGAAGAACAACTGGGCTGCCGCGGCGGCGCCGAGCATCGCCAATGGAGAAGGCTTTGCAAGACGATCCAACCGGATCATCGTGTCCGAGCCAGCGGATAGGAAGAGCGCAATAATCGGCGCCATTGCGAGGCCGCTAAGCCAGAACGCAGGCGCTGATGACAGGACTCCGAATACGATCTGATCAACTTGACTTCCCGGTGGCCTCACGAGCCACGGCGGCAGAACAGCGGCACTGAAGTGGGCAGACCGAATGAATGGAAACGACTGAGCTGGGGTAAGAGGATATGCAAGGTAAAGGTAGAGATTGGACGGAATGTACCGGATAGAGTACGGCTGCTGCGCCAACTCCGCGATGGTCAGCTGATACGTGAGCCCAGTCTCCAACGGACTCTTGAAGCGAACGAAATTGTAGGCACCCAATCCGATCAAACACAGGAGCAATGGGGCAAGTAGAACGCCCATCTTCTTGAAGGCAGCGCGCGTACCTGCCTGCCGCCAGAGCCAAAGCGCGGCAAAAAGCAGAAAGATGGCCACTGAAAACAACAGGTTGTACCGGCACCCAAGCGCTAGTCCCCAACCCAGGCCACCCATGACAAGCCAGGCGGATCGCTGCCTTCGAACAGCCAATAGGAAGCCGAGAAGACCCGACAGTAGAAAGAACTGCCCGTAGATAATGGATGCCTGATAGATGCGCGGGGTGCCTATAAGGTTCATGAGCGGCAAGTTCACAAAGCCCGCAAGGATGAGGAGCCCGAAGGACAGACGCGGCGGTGGGCAGGCGCAATAAGTCGAGGCCTCGACAAGGAGAGCTAGGAAGACTCCGAGCAGGCCTAAGTAGGGGATCAAAACCAGCACAGAAGCTGATGGCGGCGCATCGGCGATGTTTTCAAGTGCGGCGGCAACAAGTGCAGGCACGGGCCCCCAGTACAAGTAGTAGCGCCCGTTGTAGTAGGAAGCATCCCAGTGGACTTCCAGATGCTTTCTCTGCGAAGAGTCATAGGGATTCCCCAGGTCGGCCAGCCGAGGGTCGGGATTCTCGGGCAGGTCTACGTGACCGTGAAGAAAGGCCCTTCCTAGTTCCAGGTAGTCGTTTTGGATCTCCGGGAAAGCCGGGAACTGCCCGGCAGACGTGTACCAAACCGAGAACGCGGCGATCAGGCTGCAAACAAGCACAACGACGCCCATGCCGACGTCGACGCGCGAAACCGACTTGAGCAGCCTCGGGATTGTCCTGGCGAAACCTGAGCGTTCCGCTGGGTCGGGCGGTTCGCTCAAATGTATCTCCCGCCTGGCCCGCGGGCCGAACCTTCACCCTGAATTGCGCGTGGACTCACCTCACGACGGGGCATCCAAGGGACGCGGACTCCACAGCGAAGAAAGAGCGGTTGTTGCCAGTAGCATTGCGAAAAGCGCAGCGAAATTATTGGCGAGCAAGACTGGCTTCTGGACGTATGAAAACAGGGTGGACGAATAGGCAAAGGAGAAGATCAGGATCACAGATATCCGGAGTGCGCGCCGGGTCAGGCCGCCACCCGCGTCTATGGCGGCCTCCGCGAGCAGGAGTACAACCGCGGGCGCTGCCAGAATTGTGAGCCTGTAGTCGTGATCAAACGTGGGTATAAGCATTGCACCGAGAGACAGGCCCAGAAGCAGATGCGGATTCAGGCCCTGGCGGTTTTGCTTCCAAGTCTGCAGCACAATCAGGCACAGACAACCGATGGTCAACGCCAGCAAGATCACCTGAATTGCGGAGGAATAGGGATCCAGCCAGGAAAGACCGTGGCGATCGGCCAAGCGGAGGGCCAATGTGACTGCCGACCTTATCGAATGGCTGCCAATCCAGATGTACGGGTCGACGATCGAACCGGCCGCCTCGTTAAGAAAGCTCGAGAACACGCGAACTCCGAGCGCAAAAAGCAGCAATCCGTTTGCCAGCATCAACAGGAATATGCGCCGGACATTGTTTCTCCAATCGCGCCAATCCCGAACGAACATGAACACGAAGATTAGAGGATACAGCTTCAGCTGCACCGCAAGAGTGAAAAGCACGTAGGCTGCCCAACGATGCGAACTGTGACGATGGTAGATCCAGATAGCGAGCAGCGTCAGAAGGATCGTTATCGCATCGAACTGTCCGCGCTCCAGCTCGAACTGAAAGCCATACGACAGAAGGCCGCTAAGGCAGAAAATTGCCGGCAGACTGGAGCGAGGTCTATCGGCGCTCATTTTCGGAGCAAGGATCAAAACGACAACAATGTAGGCTAGGACGCTGATCCAGGTCACAATTCGGAATGCGATCGGGAACTTCAAGCCGAGCAGCGGCGAGAACAGAAGACCAGCCAGAGGCGGATAGTTGCCGCGAACAGGGTTCGGCCGATCCGCGGTCACCCAATTCAGACTGAAACTGAGTGTCTGCTTGAGGTCGATGCCGATGTGCTCCGCCGCCGGCACACCGTGATAGAACTGCATCACGTTGGTATGGAAAAAGATGGGACTTATGAAAAAAAGGAGATAGGAGATGAGAAAGCCCAGCAAAACCCAATCCGAGACGGCCGCATCCCGGATGCGGCCGCAGAAATACCGAATCCGCATCACAGGCTATGCATGAGACGCCGCGCAGCGCGATTGGGACGCTGGGCCAAGAGTACAGGATACTGCTGGCTGGACACTATCATTGCGAGTATATCACGGGCACCTCGGGAACCCGATCTCCTGCGCGGGTGCTTGGGCAGACCAAACCCGGTAGAAACTCGGCCGCGGTCGCACTGGGCGCCCGGTCGGGGCTGAATGGCGCCCTCTTGCGACCCTAGTGAAACTGACGCCAATCCCCGGACACTTGGATCACGCATGGCAGCCGTGGAACTCCAGTTACGAGCACCAGGATGCATTTGTCGCCTGTCGCCTCCAACTGAGAGATGGGCGAGTATTCTCCCGGCATGCCTTCACGGGAGAGTTGCGCGAGCTGCTTACTGAGCGATCCCTGGAAATTTGAGACGCCATGCCTCGCCGGAACCCAAATCAAGTACATTTCATTGACGACACTGCTTGCCCTCAGGAACCGAGGATAGCTGAACAGTGGCTCGAAATCTGCGGGGTCGTTGGATTCGAACACCATAGGATAGTCAGGGTGTTCAAGCCCTACCGCGGAAAGCTTGCTCACAAAAGCGGTGAAAGCGGTGGTGCTGGCGACGTTTCTTTCGGCACCGCGCCTTAGGTATGCGATGTTCGGAATGTTGCTGGCTACGGCCACGAGCGCGATCAGATTGATCATCACCGTCAGCGCAGTGACATAGGCGGGCCTCGGAACCAGCAGCCGCCGCATCTGCGTCAGATACCAGAGCGCAAGCAGCAGGGCCAGCGGCAACACCAGCATGCCGGGAAAATCATAGCGCGTGCCGGTCGGCCAGTCGCCGTTGTAGAAAACCACCTGACTGACATACAGGGCAATAATAAGCCCGGACGACAGCACGGCGGTTGAGGAGGCGCGAGCCAGTAAAGGCCAGCGGCGTCGGTAGATAGCCCACGTTAGCAGGAAGATCGCCGCCAAGGCATAGAGCAGCAACGCGCCGGGTCCTCGCACAGCGTCCAAGAGCATGTGCAATCGGGCACCGGCGCCGATCGGACTTCCATACACATCAGTCCCTGGGGCCTGCATTCTGCCAAGCACCGTGTGTGCAATCCAGACACACCACAGGAGCCCCAGACCCAGCGCGAGGCCGGAAAACCAATTACACCGATCCCGGCGCAGCTCGTGGATGAAAAGCACGAGCAAGGGGAGTAGCAGCACAATGAAGTTCTCCTTGGAGCCCGCAGCGATTATTGTCCCAAGAAGGAGCAGTAGCCAACCCAGGCGCGAATCGCCTGAAAGCTGGACGCGATCAGATCCAACGATGAAGATTGCCAGTCCCAGCGTCGCGTATGACTCGCCGGGGCCCAACGTCGCGAAGATCCCATTCCAGAACGTAAACGTGATTGTGTAGATGATCAACAGGCCCGAGGCAATCAGACCGATACGTGATCTTGCCGTGAACCAACACACGAGTACGAAGAAGAGCAGAATGCTGAGGTGGAATACATACCAAACGCCCGGCTGCTTCCCCCATGCCCAGGTTTCGAGCACGCGCAGTGTATAGTAGGCGGGCCGGAATCGCGGCAGGCTGGAATGCGGGCTCAACTCTGTCTGCATAAGTTTGGGCATGAGCCGTGGCAACGATAGGCGATCCGCCTTGCCCAGGAACCACATGATCTCATGGTCATCAAACACCGACCACTTCGCGAAAACATTGCCCCCAAACAGATAGCCAACGAAGAATACCGAACACACGATCATGATGCCTTGCTGCAAGCGCAGACCAAGGAATGAGTTCAGGGTGCTCTGGATTCTTGCTAGCATGAAGGAAAGGTCTTCACAGGCACTGCGGTCTCCGTCGCGCAAAGGGCGCACTTGTTGCATTCAAGCAGAGGCGGCAAGCCCCCCACGGCGCTGCGGCTGACATGCGTCCGGGTGTCGAAACTTAGGGCGAGGGGGATGTCCGCGGTCACAGCTGCGCCGTTAACAGGAAATTATCACGACAATTCCCCGGCATTGCACATCCAAGCTCACAGAAACATTTTACAGCCGTTAAGAGCAGGATTGATGCGCCACAATGCTGCAGGCAAGGTCACGAAATTCCGACCGCGACGGGACAGTATAATCCGCGCAGGTACAAGGCGCACAGAGGCAGTTTCACCGGAGGCATCATATACGCGCATCACAGGCACTTTTGTCCCCTCATGCTCTCTGCATCTTCATATGAAGCCGCCCTCCCGTCCCACGAGTGCAGTTGCGCCCGCCGGGCATGATGCCCGTGCCAGCCGCAGCCGTCGGCACACCCGTTTGCAAGCGCCGATCTGGATCGGGCTTCTGCTCCTCAACCTGAAGTCCTTGGGAGTTTGTCCCATATTGAGTACCGCAGACCAACGATCATCTGCACCGGCCCCCAAGCAGTCCACAGAACGCATTCACGCAAAGTGGCTTGGCGCCCTGCTGCTAGTGGGGGCCGGCTTGTACGCCGTCTTCATCCTGCGCAGTTCATTCAAGGTCCATGGGCGTCTCTATTTCACGCTGATCGACGACGCGATGATCAGCATGCGCTATGCCGAGCATCTGGCGCGTGGAGAGGGCCTGGTCTGGAACGTAGGGGAACCACCGATTGAAGGATTCACGAATCCCGCCTGGACGCTCCTGATGGCCGTGCCGCACATGCTCGGCGTCCCGACGCCGAAGATCTCTCTGTCTGTCATGATCGCTTGCGCCCTGATGCTGCTTGGCCTCGCGGTTGTCGTCTATCGGATCTGTGCGGCGCTGGCGCCCCGGGCGAAATACGCTCCTCTGATGGCGGCTGCGATCATCGCCTTCTACTTCCCCCTGGTGTTTTGGTCGCTGCGCGGCATGGAAGTGGGCTTCCTGTGTTTGCTGATGGGGCTTGCCCTTCTGGCAACCCTGCAATTCCACGATGGCGGCGGTGCCTTGCTCCCGGTCGCGCTCGGACTGCTGCTCGGCCTCGCAATCGCTACGCGACTCGACGCCACGGTGCAGGTCGGGATCCTCCTGCTCTACGTGGTCACACGGCGCCAGGTGGGCCCCGGCGCGACGCCTGATCCCCGTGGTCATTGCGGCGGCAGCCCTGCTCGGCATCCTGCTGCTCCAGAGAGCATATTTCGGCGATGCACTGCCCAACACCTACTACCAGAAGATCGCAGGGACAACCGCGCTGGAACGCATCCGGTATGGCGCGCTGGCATTCGCGCAGCATGCCACGCGTGACACCCTGATGCTGGCGGTACTCTCGGCGGCTGCGATCCTGGCCTACAGGGATCTGCGCTCACCGGAGACCGCCCTCCTGGGCATGTTGTTTCTCGGGCAATGTGCGTACTCCATCTGGGTTGGCGGAGACTATGCCGAGCCGGAAGTGGAGGCTGCCAACAAATTCATCACGCAGGGCATGCCGCCATTGATCATCCTGTTCAGCCTGGGCGCCGACCGCTTCCTGGAGAACCTGCCGTTCACGCGAAAGCTCGGCGGGACTCTCATGCCGGCTGGCATCTCACTGCTGCTCGCGGCCGCGGTCCTGCTGGTGATCAGCGGCCGGCCCTGGGCAACTTGGATCGCAGACAACGCGCCGCTGCGGCAGTCGGATATCCGCCGCGTTCGAGCGGGCGTGGCGATCGCCGAGGCGACCTCGCCTAACGCGACCATCGCGGTCCACGCGGCGGGCCAAATCCCGTACTACTCGGATCGCGTCGACCATCGATCTTCTTGGATTGAACGACCCGTTCATCGCGCAGGGACCGCTTGCCGGGCCTTTCTATCCGGGCCACGACAAGTGGAACTACGCCTACAGCATTACACAGCTGAAGCCGGACCTGATCGCCGACAATTGGATTCAGCTGGCGGACTACATGAAAGACCAGCCGGAATACCGCAAGCTGGACAACGGCATGTACGTTCGTCAGGATACAAACCTCGTCGACGTCCCGGCCCTGCTGCAGGCATTTCCCTGATCGTCCGCCACCTCGATGCCGTTGGCCCACGACGCGACAAAAAGAAAGGCGGCGCATGGGTTCATGCACCGCCTTGACATGCGGGTTACCTTGTTCAGCCGAGCTGCGGGCCAGCCTTGACGAGCTCCTCCAGCATCTTCGTGGTGACCGACTTGGGGCGCTCGATCGGAAACTCCAAAGCGCGGGCCCATACGTAGTTCGCGGTCACTCCGAGGGCGCGGCCCACGCCGAAGATCACCGTGTAGAAATCAAACTCGCGCACGCCATAATAATGCTGCAGCGTGCCACTGATGGCATCCACGTTGGGCGCAGGATTCTTGGCCTTGCCCTGCTCGCGCAGGACCTGCGGCACGACATCGAAGACCAGGTCGGCAAGCCTGACCAACTCATCCTCGGGGAAGCGGGCCTTGGCGAATTCCATCTGGGCGGTGAAGCGCGGATCGGGCACGCGCAGCACGGCGTGTCCGTAGCCGGGAATCACGCGGCCGCTGTTGAGCGTGTCCCACGCAAACTTGTGGAGCGCCTCGCGGTCAGGAACGCCATGGAACTGCTCGCGGACGTCAAGCAACCAGCGCAGGCATTCCTGATTGGCGAGCCCGTGCAGGGGTCCCGCCAACCCGCTCAATCCGGCAGAAAATGCGAAATAGATGTCAGCGAGCGAAGAGCCAACCAGATGCGTGGCATGCGCGCTGACGTTGCCCGAACTCATGATCGGAGTGCAGGATGAAATACAGGCGTGCCAGGTCTGCGTAGCCCTTGCGATCGTCCACGCCCAGCATGCGTGAAAAGTTCATGCCGTAGTCCTGCTTGGGGTTGTAGCGCGGCTTCGATTTCTTGCCCATGTACTTGTAACGATAAATGAACGCCGCGATGGAAGGCAGCTTGGCGGTCAGATCGAGACTGTCCTCCAGGGCCGGCTTCCAGTACTCGTCCTTCTTCATGCCCTCGCGGTACTTTCGGGCGAAGTGCGATTCGCGTCCCAAGGCCATGACCGATTGCGTCATGAGATTCATGGGATGCATGTCTGACGGCATGCCTTTGAGCATCTTGTACAGGTAATCGGGCAGTTCCGAGCGGCTGGCCCATTCCGCTTCGACTTCCAGCGCCTGCTCCTTGGTTGGCACCTCGCCGACCATCAAAAGGTAATACAGGCCGCCCACCATGGGCAACTTGCCGCCCCGCGCTTTCGGCAGCGCCGCCAGGACTTCCGGTATGGACATGCCGCGGAATCGGATGCCTTCGGCCGGATCCACGTAGGATACGTCGGTCAGCAGCGATTTGACATCGCGCATGCCCCCGACGATCTGGCCGACGGAAACGTGATCCACGACCACGTCGCCGTGTTCCTTTGCCAGCGATCTGATGCGCCCCCGCCACTCCGGAAGCTGAGCAGAAATCTTATCGTGCAGGATCATGATTCCTCCAGGGTTTTCAAGTCAATCAGTGGGCGCCGCGCTGCTGGTCGTCGGCACCCGACGCGGTTACATCTTGACAAGTTTTCGCAGGGCGTCGTGGGTGTCCTTGACGGCCGCCGCCGACTTGTCGAACAAGACCTGTTCTTCGGGGCTCAGCTTGTACTCGAGGATTCGCGACACGCCATTGCGGTTCAACACCGCGGGCACGCCGAAAAACATGTCCTTTAGACCATACTCGCCCTGCATGTAAGCGGAGCACGGGACGACGAGATTACGGTCACGCAGAATGGCTTCGGTCATCTGGGCGACCGCGGCTGACGGCGCGTAGTAGGCAGAGCCCGTCTTGAGGAGATTGACGATCTCGCCGCCGCCTTTGCGCGTGCGGGCGACGATGGCCTCGAGTTTGTCCGCGGGCAGGTAGTCGCTGAGGGGGATGCCCGCCACATTGGAGTGGTGGGTCAACGGCACCATTTCGTCGCCGTGCCCGCCCAGCACGTAGCACTGGATGTTTTCGACGCTGATGCCCGTCTCCTTTGCCACGAAGGCCCGCATGCGCGCCGAGTTCAGCACGCCCGCCTGACCGACGATCCGTTCGCGCGGCAGTTTGTTCAGCTTGAGGGTCAGATAGGCCATCGTGTCCAGAGGGTTGGTAAGCACGATGTAGATAGCGTCCGGGGAATATTTGAATGTCTCCGTCGCGGCCTTCCCAACGATCTCCGCATTGGCGGTCAGCAGGTCATCCCGGCTCATACCCGGCTTGCGCGGCAGGCCAGCCGTCAGCACAATGACATCCGAACCGCGCGTGGCCGCGTAGTCATTCGATCCCACGATGTCGACATCCTTCGAAATAATCGGCATGGCCTCGAGCAAGTCCAGTCCCTTGCCCTGCGGCATGCCTTCAATCACGTCGACCAGAACCAGATCCCCAAGCTCACGCTCGGCGAGCCAGTGGGCGGTTGTGGCGCCGGTCATGCCGGCGCCAATAATCGAAATCTTCGGCATGGAACCTCCAATCACAGGTGATATTGCGATTCTATCTGATACTTCGAGCCGTGGGGCACATCCGACAAGAAACAGGACTTCCGCCCGCAATCTCCGTGACGAAAGTCCTGCTTTATCTCAGTAGGCCCGCTTCAGCTTTCTTGCGCCTCGAGGAAGCGGGTGGCTTGAATCGCCGCTGCGGCGCCCATGCCGGCCGACGTGATCACCTGCCGGAAGTGCGGATCGGCCGCCTCCCCGCCTGCAAAGACGCCGGCACGCGACGTCTGCATACGGTCATCGACCTTCAAGTAGCCGAGCGTATCCATCTCAAGCTGACCCTTGAACATGCCGGTGTTTGGCGTATGGCCGATGAATATGAATAGTCCGTCGGTTTCCAGCACGCGTTCTTCGCCGGTCTTGACGTCCTTCAGACGCACAGCCTCCACCTTGTCGGATCCCAACACCTCCGTCACGATGGTATTCCAGATGAACTCCACCTTTGGATGCTCCGCGGCCCGCTTCTGGAGAAGGGGACTTGCCCGCAACTCATCCCGGCGGTGGACAATGGTCACGGAGGAGGCGTAGCGCGTTATGAAGAGCCCTTCCTCGAGGGCGCTGTCACCGCCGCCCACAACGACGACTTTCTTGTCCTTGAAGAACCATCCGTCACACGTGGCGCAATAGGAAACGCCGCGCCCGATCAGCTCTGCTTCGCCCGGTACCCCGAGCGGGTTGGAACTGGCGCCCGTGGCGACGATCAGCGTGTCGGCCAGGTACTCGCCGCTGTCCGCGGTCACTCTAAAGGGGCTCACGGAAAGATCCACTTCGGTGGCCGTCTCAAACTCGACCTTCGCCCCAAAGTGCTCCGCCTGCTTCTGGAATAACTCGCCCAGCTGTGCACCCCCAACGCCCTCGGGGAAGCCAGGGTAGTTCTCAACGGCGAACGTGAGGGCCGCTTGTCCGCCTAATTGGATTCCCGAAAGGACAACCGGTTCAAGCTCCGCGCGGGCGGCATACAGCGCCGCAGAGAGCCCAGCCGGTCCCGAACCCAGGACCAAAACCTTAACATGACGTGCATTACCGTTGGAGCCCATCGATTGAATTTCCCTCCCGAGAGAAGTCGCTCTGGAACATTCTAGATCACCGCATGTAAGACGACCCGAACGGCTCCGGCCTTACGCAGCCAGCATGCTTGAAGGCGGCCTCCCGCTATGGGACGCTTGCCCGGTCCGTAATCTCCAGCGCCTTGTCCAGAACGCGAAAACCTTCGGCCAGTTGTTCCTCACTGATGATCAGCGGCGGAATGATCAGCGCCGTGTGCCAATGAACATCCAGGAACAGGCCGTGGTCAAGGCAGTATTGTTTGAAGGCGGCCATCTCAGCGCTCGATGCATTCCACGGCGACATAGGCTCCTTGGTTGCCCGATTGCGCACCAGCTCGATGATGCCAAAGAGTCCGATGGAGCGCACATCGCCGACAGACGGATGAGATTCTCCGAGGTCGCGCAACATGCGACTGAGGACCGGCCCCATCTGCGCCGCGTGCTCCACCAGTTGATCCTGTTTCATCACGTTAATGTTGGCAATGGCGGCAGCAAGCGAAACCGGGTGCGACGTATAGGTCAGGCCCGAACGGTAGACGACGTCGTCAAAATGAGCCGCAATGGCCGGCTTCATGGCCACGGCTCCCAACGGCGCGTAAGCCGAAGTCAACCCCTTGGCCATGGTCATGATGTCGGGCACCACGCCCCAATGATCGACGGCAAACCATCTCCCCGTCCGGCCGAAGCCGCTCATGACCTCATCGGCAATCATCACGATCCCATACTTATCGCAAAGGGCCCGGACGCCCTGCAAGTAGCCGTCAGGCGGAATGATGACTCCATTGGTGCCAGTCACGGATTCAAGAAGAATTGCCGCGATCGTCTGAGGGCCTTCATACGTGATGATCTCCTCCAGATGATTGAGATAGTCGCGACAGAACTCGTCTTCGGCAATGTCCGGATTTGTTCTGTGGAAGGTTGAGCGATAGCGATACGGATCCAAAAAATGAACAACTCCGGGCATGAGGGATGGTTCCCAGGCAACACGGCGGGGATCGCCTGTGGCTGCCATCGCTCCTGCGGTGGCGCCGTGGTAGGAACGATAGCGGCTCAGTATTTTGAAACGGCCCGTGTAACCGCGGGCCAGTTTGATGGCATTCTCATTGGCGTCCGCTCCGCCGAGGGTGAATAGGACCTTCGTCAATTGGGAGCCGGGTGTTACTTCCGCCACAAGCTTGCTGGCGAGTGCACGCACTTTGTTTGTCATGCTGGGCGCGCTGTAAGGCAGTTGGCGGGCCTGCTCCACCATGGCCTCAATCACTCGAGAGTCCCCGTGACCGATGTTTACGCACATCGTCATCGAGTTGAAATCAAGATACTGTTTGCCGTCCACGTCCCAGAAGTAGACCCCCTTGGCGGACTTGATAGCGATCGGCCTGACTGCCTTCTGCGCGGACCAAGTCCAGAAGACGTGCTTCTGTGATAAAGGAAGAATTTCTTCGTCAGGGAGATCAAACATATGGCCTCGCTCGGATTGCGTCAAGTTCGGTGGGCCCGGAGTGCTTAGCAATCCGTTTCATGGTATCACAACGGCGTGGAGTTGTTCGGGCGCCGAAACGACGCCCTGCTTCCATCAACCGTGCTGCCGGAACCAGCGGATGATCTGCCAGAGACTCAAAGCCGTAACAAGCACAAGCAGCAGCGCCCATTCGAAGTTGAACTGCAGTTTCACAGTCATTGCCAGACTTGCCAGGAGGAAACCCAACAGTGCCAGGATGGAGATACGCTGCAAGTGCCAGAGTTCGACCTGGCGGCGCTCGTCGTCCGAAGCTGCAAAACGCAAACGCTGCCGAAAATAGGTCAGATCCCAGGCCATCAGACCGCAGATGGCGCCCGCAAACATCCAGCCCGGGGCGAAGTTCAGGAACCACAGCCCGGCGGCAGCCGCCAGGAAATTGAAGGCGAGGCCGATGTAGGCAAACCAGCGCCAGCGCCGCCAGGTAGCAATCAGCCACAAGCCAGAAAACAGGACGATCCAGCGAGCAAACTGCGCCAAGCCGATCTGTCCGTATCCCCAGGCCAACGAAGACCCGCCCAGGACGATGCTTGCGAAGAGGATCAGCGCGGTCACAGCCGGTTCCTTATGTCGGCGGCGCGATTGAAAGCACGCCGCGCGGCCGTGTCAAACGGCTGCTGCACATCCCACTCTATGACGCGAACGCCCGCCCGCTGGATGCGCGCCAGCATCCAGGCCCGCTCGAGACGCGCAATCCTGGCGGAGAGTTCCACGTCGGCGACGGAATACTTCGCCCCCGGACGCGGCAGATACCGCGCCTCGTAGGCGACGGGATCGGGACTGACCACCATGACCTGGTAGCCGCGGGCGCGCAATTGGACCAGGGTGGCGTAGTCTTCCGCGATCAGCGGGCTCACCAGGATGATTTGCGATTCCGCGGGGAAAAGACGCGCCGGCAGATACCGCAAGCCATCGAACACCTGGCTCGCACCCGGGGCGGCGCGTGCAAGCGAATGCAGGATACGCTCCCGCTGGACCTTGCCGTAGCCGGGCCATGTCCAGTTGACGACCTGGCTGTAGACAAGCAGACCGACGCGGTTGCCCTGGCGCAGCAAAGCGTCGGCCATGCTTCCCGCCGCCAGCACGGAGTGTTCGAACAACGAGGGGCCCGCACCCGCGAGATTGGAACGTTCGCGTCCATCCAGGACAATCGCCACGTCGGCCACGCGTTCCTGTTGAAACTCGTTGGAGAACAACTGCTCGCCATGGCGGGCGCTGACATGCCAGTTGACCCGGCGCGGTGGATCGCCAGGCAAATAGGAGCGCACACCGAAGAATTCCACACCGGGTCCACCGACGCGAGCCGGGATGTTGCCCGCATAGACACGGGTGCGGCGCGGCCGGATTCGCACCTCCCTGATTCGCGACAAAACCGGAAATATCGAAAGCTGCCCCTGCGTACGGATGTCCTGGCTGAGCCCAAGCAGCCCAAGATGGTCGCGCGCCTCCGTGTGTACGCTTTCGAGTGGGTATGCCCCGCGGGGGCCGCTCACCACATACTCGAATGCAAAGGTGTCCGCCTTGGGCAGGGAGATCAGATGATGCGTGCTGCCGTTCTCGATCTTGAGCGCCGCCGGGATGGCGTCGTCAATGGCAAGCTCCTCAATATCGTCACCAAGGTTGGTCACGACCAGCCTGATTTTCACGGGTGCCTGCGGCTTAGCGCGCTCCAGGTCCATTTCGCGAACCACCTGCAGCGCGATCCTCTCCGGTCCCCGCCAAAGAGAATAGATCCACATGAGGACCAGAGGAATGGAGAGGGCGACCAGAGAGCCGTTCAGGCTCACGAGCCCCGCCACCACGAGTATGAATACGAGCAGGCCAAGGAAGGAAGCGCGAGACATCGGTCCATTCGGCGGCCCGGCGGATGCGCCGCGGAGCCGCGAATCTCAGTCGATCTCAGGAAATTACAGGCACCGGGGTCTTTTCCAGACAATCGTGGATGACGTCGCTGCCGACGGATTGTGACATCCAATACTCGGGCTGCAAGATCAGGCGATGGCTGAGAACCGGAACTGCAAAGCGCTTGACGTCATCAGGGATCACGAAGTCCCGCCCTTCCAGCGCCGCATTGGCTCGCGAGAGCTGCAGGAAAGCCAGACCGCCCCGCGGTGAGGATCCCACGGCGACGCGCCGATCCTGCCGCGTGGCATGAATCAGCGCCGCGATGTATCGTTCGATATCTGCGCCCACATGGACCTCCTCCACGGCAGCCCTCAGATCAAGCAGCTCATGGGCTTTCAGTACAGGCGACAGCGCCACCTCTGCGCGCATGCGTTCGCGGCGTCGGCGCAGGATTTCTCTTTCCTCGTCGAGGCTTGGGTAGCCGACGGCAAGCTTCACCATGAAGCGGTCAAGCTGGGCTTCGGGCAAGCGGAAACGTGCCCTCGTACTCGATTGGATTCTGCGTGGCCAGCACGATGAAGGGCTCCGGCAACGGCAGGGTTTCCCCCTCCAGTGTTACCTGCCCTTCCTGCATGGCCTCCAGCAACGCAGACTGGGTCTTCGGCGATGCACGATTGATCTCGTCTGCCAGGAGGATATTCGTGAAGATCGGTCCGGGTCGCAGTTCAAACCCACTCTTGGCACGATCAAGAACATAGCCGCCGGTGATATCCCCCGGGAGCAGATCGGGCGTGAACTGAATTCGCTTGAACCCCAGTCCCAGCACGGCCGCCAGGCTTCGGGCAATGAGCGTTTTGCCAAGGCCAGGATAATCCTCGAAGAGGATGTGACCACCGGCCAGCGCGGCCGCCATCACCATTTCCAGGAGGCGGCGCTTGCCGATCACCGCGCGTTCCAGCTCCGTGATGACCGCCGCACCAGCCTCAGTGAGTTTGCGTGTGCCTGCCACTTGCATTCTCCATTTGGGCCTCCATGTATTCGACAACCTGGTCCGGAGGCAAGTCCAGGGGCGTCCGCAACCGGCGATGAAACCGGGAGCGTGGACCCGGATAGTCTACAAACGAGTGTTCCAGTCCGGCCGACAGGTACTCCTGGATCGACGCGGACGGCGGACGATCCGCGGCCCGTCGGCCCGACAACTCATCGAGTTCTACGGGCAACATGGCCGAGGCGATTGGCGAGCTGCCATCTGAAGTAATTGCTGCCACGCGCCCGGTACATCCAAAGCGCGAGCGTCTCCACCTGCCCGCGTGCCTGCGTTAAAGGGGGCCGCCGATTCTGTGTCGGTCCAAAATCCGGAATGAGCTGCCAGATCACGACGACGCACAGAAGGAGCACAACGACCACCCATTTCACGAGCTGGGGCACTGCCCCGTAGAAAATGCCAGCCTGCCACGCAAGGTACGCCAGGGGCGTGATCAGGAGATCACGAGCCACATCGCGCGCAAGGAAGGCGAGGGCAAGCGAGGCCATCAAGATCCCTGCGTACAAAGCCCAACGCAGCTTCCTCACGCTTCTGCCCCGCAGGCCTGCACAATCAACTCCAGGCAGACTACCGCGGCCCGCATGTCCCGTTCCGTCGGCGTTCGGTCCCCGTAACGCACGGTCTCAAAGAGATGCGTCAAGCCCACCACTGACTCCGAGGGCAAGCCAGCCTGGGTAAGTCGAGCCGCGAACTCACGGGCCGTCGTGGACGTTCCCCGCTGAAGACCTCGCCGAACGCGGACGGTCTCACTCATACGCGTATAGGCTTCGATGACTACGTCGCGCCAGGGACGTCCCGAGGCGAGTTCATCAAGCGAAGAACGTGCTATGCCCCCGATTGCGGCCAGTGATGGGCCGCGATCGACCTGGCTCCGCCGCCACCAGCGGTACGTCACCCAAGCCACTATGAAGACAACCCAGAGGGCTGCCAGGCTGACGGCATAGATAATCCAAGGCGCCAGCGTGGGCCGCTGGAAGGGTTCGATGCTTGCGCCCCCTGCAAGCTGGGAAACGCCAGCGCCGGCGGGCTCGGCCGGGTTGGCTGCCAGTTCCGGCAGTTGAAGCACCCGATACCGAAGTGCCAGGAGAAGCACCAGCAAACCAACGGAAAAGCTGACCAGTTGCCGCAAAATCCGCTTGCGTGCTTCCGGAGGAAGCAGAAAGAAGAATATGATGAGATTGGCGACAAATGCCAGCCAGAGGAGCAGGATCTTCCAGACCGGCGTATCCGATCGAATCTCCAGCGGGGAAAATGAAAACGGGGTCTGCGATCTGGCTGCGGCCGCCAGGGACCGACCAGGCGCGAACTGCACATCGTGCAAGCTGGCCGCGAGGATGCCCAGGATCATCAAGACGATGATGCACAGCATCAGGATCATCGACCTTCGATTCATGAGCGAGAGCATTCTACCACCCGGTCCCCACGGGACGCATGATATACTGCGCGGCCATGAGCGGTTGCGACGGGGCTGTGCATCCACACGCGAAGATTGGCCTGGAGCTTTTCAACCAGGGTCGCTATTTCGAGGCCCACGAAGAGCTGGAGACGGCCTGGAAAGACGAACGAGCGAAGGTGCGGCGGCTTTACCAAGGCATTCTTGAGGCAGGCGTGACCTATCTGCACATCCGCCGGGGCAACTACCCGGGGGCACTAAAGGTCTACTCACGTAGCATGAAATGGCTCACGGATTGGCCTGAGATCTGTCGCGGCATCGACGTGGGTCAGCTCCGCACAGATCTGGAAGCAGCCATCAACGAAGTGCGCCGCCTCGGTCCCGAAAGTTTGGGCGACATCGATCCGTCGTTTTTCAAGCCAATCATCTGGAAGGACGCCTGAATGTCCAGGACAACCGACGCGAAACAGGACCGACTGGAGGCCTACGGCGATGCGACGCCTGAGAACGCAGCGTTCTGTTGCGATCGCTGCGGCGCCCCAATGATCGCAAGCCACTGCAAACTTGTGTGCCTCAACTGCGGAGGCCGCCTCGACTGCTCCGATCTGAGTATCTACATGGATGAGCCAATGAATGTCGGGGCACATCTGCTTCCGAGGCAGTGACATCCGCGACTGGAGCTGTCACGCCGAAGCCTTCCGGATTGAGAGCCCGGACGTGCCCCCGCGTTAGTGCCCCGGCGTACCTTCCGGCAAAGGTGTGTGCGTGGGAAGTGGCACGCGCTTCAATAGCGGATAGAGCGTCGGAGTGAGTTCAGGCGCCGGAGTCGGCACCAGCGGGAGCCAACCGCTGTAACCGAAATACGCCTGCAAAAGTGCCGAACGCTCGGGGTCCGTCATCGGCCGAGGCCGGGCGTAGTCCTCCAGCATGAATGTAAGCAATTCCGTGCTGATGTAGCGCCCGTCGTAGAACACATGGCGGTCGGCAAACTCGAAGCGCTCGGCCGGCTGCAAAGGCAATCCGGGTCCCGGGGGTTGGTTCCCCATCTGCCCGAAGAACAAATTCCCCAATCCGTAGTGGATGAAGGTATCTTTGTCAAATTCCATTTGCAGCGGCACATGGGACTGGCTGCCGCTCACGATTACGGCGCCCGCATCTGCGGCCCGGCGGAAATCCAGTGACTGCCACGGCATAACGATGGGAGAATAGCCTTCCTTGTATTGAAAAGTCACGATGGGCAGATATCCCTGGGTGCGGAGGTCCCGGATCTGAGCGGTTAGCTGCGTCCAGTCGCAAGGATTTGCCCCAGGCAGGTTGGGTTCTGCCAGCGGCTCCGGGGGCTCGCCGGCGTTGCAGCCAACAAACGCAATCTTGTTGCCGTGATTCTCAATCAATAGGGGTTTGCGGGCGTCAGCTAGATTGGCGCCGCCACCAAAGTACGCCATGTGGTGCTGGCGATAGAGGTCAAGTGAATAGAGCATCGCGGCCGTGCCGTCATCCATGATGTGATTGCCGGTCAATTCGACGACATCGACGCCGGCGTCGTCAAAAAGGCCGATGTACTTGGGATCGCTGCAATAGAAGCGATTCTTATAGGGGTTCGGCACGGGGCAGGTGGGATCAAACGAGGTCTCGTGACTCACATGGAAAATGTCCGCCTGACGGAGCAAGTCGCCGATATCCGTGGCCGGATAATCGATGCCGTAGACTTCCATCTGGTAGGCAATCTCACGCACCAGGGCGCTGGTGCCGCTCATGATGACGGTCGTCAACTTGGACGCGTCCCGGTTTGTCGCGGGGAGGGGCGCCAATTGGGACGCGGCGGACAAACCGGTCACGGCAAATTGGATCACGAGCGGATATGTCGTCACATCGAAATCCTTGCGAACCGGTGACTGCCCATCGACGGTGAGGACTTTCCAGCGCGGGGCGAGGGACCCGAACGGAACGATCGCCCAACTCGGCAGGCCGGCCCACGCGGAATCAAGCAACTGGTCCGCTGCGGCGACGTGAATGTCTCTGGCAGGGGCCCCCCACACGCTCGTAAATGCGCTGAGAGTGGATGCAGACATCCACATTGGCCAGGCCGAGAATGCATCGGCTGAATCGCCGTTCCAATAGGCATGCAGTTGCGTCAGGCTGACGCCATCGATCACAGTGGGAAATGGAGCGACCAGGGCGTAGACCCACTGGCTTTGATTCTCATTGAGGCCGGCGGACACATCCAGCCTGACTGTTGCGGCTGCTGCATCTGCGATTTCCGGAATCCCCCAACCTGCCGACGCTTGCCGAAGAGCATCGGGGACAGCAGGGCTGATCCAGAGCGCCGGCACAGAGACTTGGGCGCTCGGCGGCGTGCCCGTGGCCGCCAATGTTGAGTACGGCGAGGGTTCACGGGTGGATGACGGTTGTCCCACACACCCGGCCAACAAAACGGCAACCCAGACCGAAGAGATCCTTCTCATGAGCGTGCAGCTAGCGCCCCGAGGCTGCTAAACATGTGGGCAAATTGGATTCGGAAGCTGAATGGTGCCAAACGCCGGATCGCTCGCGTTGCAGGAACCCGGCCGCCTGCTAGGCTCCACCAACATCGGCGCGTGAGAGCGTGAATTCTTCAAGGGCCCGCTCGTCTATTGTGATCCCCAATCCGGGCCCGCCAGGCACGTCTATTGTGCTGCTGTCGTTGAGGATAAACCGCTCCACAGTAATGTCCCTCGCAAAATACCGATCCGAAGCCGAGATATCGCCCGGCAGGCTGAAACCCGGCAATGACGCAAGCGCCAGGTTGGAGGCCCTGCCGACGCCGGTCTCGAGCATCCCGCCGCACCACACCGGAATCCCATTGGTCTGGCACAGATCATGGACCTTGACGGCCTCTGCAAGGCCGCCAACGCGCGCAGCTTTGATGTTGATGATGCGACAGGCTTGCATTTCGATGGCGTAGCGCGCGTGGCGTGCCGATAGGATGCTCTCGTCCAGGCAAATCGGGGTGCGGAATTCCCTTTGCAGTTGGCGGTGATCCCAGATGTCATCCTCGAACAGCGGCTGTTCAATGAGCAACAAATCCAGATCATCCAGCGGTTTGAGAGTCTGCGCAGATGCCAGCGTGAACGATGAATTCGCGTCAACCTGGAGGCGCAGCATGGGAAAGGCTTTCCGGACCGCGGCTGTGTCCACGACATCCCGTTCGGGCTTGATCTTGATCTTGACGCGCGAATAGCCTTGCTCAAGGTATTGCTGCACAGCCGCGACCAGGACTTGGGGATTGGCCTGGAGTCCGACAGAAACGCCGACCGAGACCCTCGTGCGTTGCCCGCCCAGCATCTCGCGCAGCGACTTTCCGGTGCCCTTGCCAAAGAGGTCCCAGAGCGCCATTTCGACACCAGCCTTCGCCAGATGATGGCCCCTTATCGGAGAGACTGCTGCTCGAAAGTCGGCGATAGATTTGATATCGCGACCCAGTATCGACGGCGCGACGAACTCACTGAGGATGTGCCAGGCGGTACCGGTCGTCTCGTAGTTGTAGCCCGGGAAGTGGGTGGCAACACACTCGCCGTAGCCCGTGAGACCCTCAGCCCCCAGGACCACCAGGAGGCAGTCTCGGTCGACCTCGCGTCCGAACGACGTCTCGAACGGCGCCACCAGCGGCATTCGAAGATGATGGATGGAAAATCGCTCGATCTTCATCGGGGGCTCAGTCAGTTGAACAGGAGAAGGCCGCCCGCGCCTGGTGCACTACCGCCGCGTCGGCGCCCGGCAGCGCCTCCAGCCTTGACCAGGTGGAGCACAGGAGCGGCTCCATCTCCGAGATGCTTGCCTGCGCTGCCTCACTGCGTTTCAAGGCTTGCTGCCATTCTCCTCGCTGGGCATATGCTTCGATGAACGGCACGTACTCCGGCCCAAATTTCGGTCCGTAGCCGGCGGCCGTGGCTTGTTTGTCAAGGGCGATAATCGCATCCCAGTCCTGCATTTGCCGCGCCAAATCGGCCTTCTCAAAGTAGTAACACCAGGTGTGCGGCGGCTCCCGACCAAAGATATCTGGCGACGGCGGAGGCGAGGCAGACTCTGGAAGAATGCGCGAAACATTGGAGACGCCAACCAGTTGCTCCTGATTGGCCGTGTAGAAAGGTTCGTCCGCATAAGCCGAATCCAGGACCTGCAGACACCTGTTTTCACCTTGGTGCACGATGGAAATGGCCTCAGATGTGTTCCCAACAAAGCGGAGATTCCGATCCTTGTACGAGATCTTCTGCCCAGGCTGGAAACTGAAATTCAGGAAACGGTCATTTGTGAAGAACCAATATGGAACCGAGCCGTCGGAGACCGCCCCGTTAAAAAGGATGTTCACGGCAAAACTCGCGTCGTAGCCGGGAATGGATTCAGACGGCTGCTCCAGAGACAGAACAGCGGTCTGCGGCATCAGAGTGGGAACGCGCCAGGCCAACTGCCAGTAGTAGGCATTCTGTACCGCCCAATCCAGACGGTACTTGTTGACGACGAGAACCTGTGAAACGATTGACAAGCCGAGCAGAACGGTCAACAGCAGACGCCGCTGATTCGCCCGGACGAACCAGATCACCAGACCGACCGTCAGGAGGCCGGCACCCAACATGAGCGCCAGTGAGAAGCGATCGTCCCAGCGCCCTCCGGCACTGATCTGTTTGCTCGTCAGCCAGACAGGAAGTCCACCGGCCAGAAACGCCCACAGACCAAAGAACAAGAGCGACGGGGGGACTCCGCCATCTTGCGGCTCAGAGCCGCGGTTGAGCGGATGCAGCCACCCAAACAACGCCGCAAGAATCACGCCGGCTGCAAACGCGAACCATGCGATCTTGCTCTGGAACGTAAAGGCGTCGGGGGTCCCCAGAACCGCCAGCCAGACCTGGAGCGTGGCGTATATGAGATCGAGTGCCGCGCGCGTGAGCACTGCGAATGAGCCGGCAAGGAAGGACTGATGGAAATCCTGCAGCAACTTGAAGTCACCGGCGTAGTTCGTCACGGTGATCGTGGTCGGAAAGACCACCAGCCGCCACCAGAAGTAGAAACCGAGCACGACGAGGTACGGCAGCGCAAGGAAGAAGGTGCGACGGAGCCGCCTGCCCCGGCCAAGGCCGTTTTCGGAGCCAATCAGAAACCACAAAAGAACCGGACGGATCAGTTCCAGGCCGACGAAGTATTCGATGGTAAAGATCTGGATGAAGGCCGTCACCCAGGACAAAGGCCATAGCCACCACGCCATGGCGGGCTTCTTAAGCGCCATGACCATTAAGAAGATCGACAGCCCAAAGATGAAAAACGCCGTGAAATGCCGATTGTAGGCAGCAGAAATCGATTGCTGAAGGTATCCCGGATAAACAAGCAGCAGAGCGCCCAGCCATTTCAAATACGAATCGAGCCGCGGCCAGATGTAACGCAACGACAGATAGAGAAGGAAGATGCCAGCCCAGCGAACGGCAAGCGTGGCCAAGTGCCAGGCCAGCGGATTGAGGCCGGCGAGCGCGTACATGACCTGGTAAGGCCACGCGAACGGCCGATCAAAAGCAAAATAGCCCGCAAAGAGTGCGGCGTTGCGGGCGTGGAGCAGGAAGACGACCTCCCAGTCGTCCCAGTAATATCCAAGCGCGGTCAGGGGATAGCCGTATACGACAAGGCCCAACAAGAAGAGCGCAAGGGGGTAGAACCACCAACTGCCCGACACACGACGGACCGCCGGAATATTCTTACTCCAATTCCGTTGCACGGTGGAAATCACGTCAGCGGACATATGGCGTTGTGCAGCAAACAGTACGATTCAGGGGATTGGTGCAGCGAATGCTCGAGATACTGCCGGAGGCCTCATTCTGATCCCTGCGCCGGCTCGGCCGATCGACTCGGCGTCCGCCGTGTCATCGGGGACTTCCGTCAACTTCAAGTCCTCCAGGGCCTGATCCATGTCCAGGTTATCGTGTCGCATACCCGGTACCGGAGTACCGCAGAAGGGACAAATGTTCCATGGAAGTTCCATCAACTTGCCGCATTGATGGCAGGTCTTCTTGAGTTTCGTATGGCAATTCGGGCATACCTGCCATTCATCCCGCACGCGGCGTTCGCATCCGGGACATAGCGGGAGCTCCTCCAGGGTCTGCAACAGCGATTCTTCCTCCAAGGTATGCTGGTATTCCTCTTCCAGCGTACGCTTGGGACGAAGGATCATGTAGACGATGACGCCCGGCAGGTTAAGCACAGCGACAAGCAGCGTGGAGAGAATATGCACAAGCGGGTCGCGGGCACGCGAGCGGATATCGCGGTAAGTCCAGATGATGAGCGAAATCCACAATGCGGCCAGGAAGGCGCCGCCAAAGCCCGTGAGCACAAGAACGGCGCTGCTGACGAAAGACGGATCCAATGGCATTTTGTCTCCTAGCCGCCGCCCGCGATGCCGCCCTCGGTCAGATGACGCAAATCTCCGAGCGCGGTCGTAATCTCATCCGCCGTCACCAGGCGATCCTCATCGCGGTGTCTCAACTGGCCCGCAACCGCCTTCTCGAGCGCCACGTCTCGAATTGCCGCGCCGCGGGCAAGAGCCTCCTTGACAAGCGCCGCGCCCTGCGAATAGCCGATCAATGGATTCAGGGCGGTTACCAGGATGGCATTCCTGGAAAGCCAGCCTTCCGCCTTCTCCTTGTTGGCCGTCAGTCCCGTGACAGCCTTCTCTGTGAAGGCATTAACTGAACCGATCAGTACCTGCATCATCTCAAACAAATTATGGGCGATGATCGGCATCATGACGTTCAGTTCCAGTTGGCCTGCCTGGACGGCAAGCATGACGGCGGTGTCGCAGCCGATTACATGGAACATGGCCTGATCCAACATCTCTGCCATCACCGGATTTACTTTGCCTGGCATGATGCTTGAGCCGGGCTGTACCGCAGGCAGATGGATCTCATCCAAGCCCGTCGACGGGCCCGAGGCCAGCAGTCGAAAATCATTCGCGATACGAATCAGGGTCAGCGCCAAGGTCCGCAAAGAACCTGAAAAATCCGCCACGTCTGCCATGGACTGCATGGACTCAAACAGGTTGTCGGACTCAAAGAGCTTGAGTCCGCTCAGCTCCGACAGCCGGGCGACCATCCGCCGGTGGTACTCGGGATGTGCATTCAAGCCTGATCCAACGGCGGTGCCGCCAATTCCGAGCCGCCGCAGGCCATCCGCGGCGCGTGCAATGCGCTCGGCATCGCGACCCACCGCCTTTGCGTAGGCGCCAAACTCCTGGCCAAGGCGGACAGGTACTGCGTCCTGCAGGTGCGTCCGGCCGGATTTCACAATGCCATCGAATTCGACGGCCTTCATTTCCAGGGCTGCCCGAAGCCGGCCCGCGGCGCCCAGCAGTTCGTCCAGCCGCCAAAGCGCTCCGAGCCGGATGGCAGTGGGTATGTCGTCGTTGGTCGACTGGGCCATGTTGACGTGGTCATTCGGGTGCACATAGTACGCCCCGAGTTCGCCGCCAAGCAATTGTGTTGCGCGGTTGGCGATGACCTCGTTGGCGTTCATATTGTGGCTGGTGCCAGCGCCCGCCTGAAAGGGATCCACGACGAACTCGGCATCCCATTTCATGTCCATGGTCTCCTGGGAAGCCTGAACAATGGCATCTACAAGATTCCGCGCCGAGAATTTCCGGCCATCCACTTCACGATCATGGAAAAGGCCGAGCTCGAAATTGACTTCGGCCGCTGCGCGCTTGATGATGGCGATCGACCATATGAAGGCACGCCAGGGGCGCAGGCCGGACACAGGGAAGTTCTGGACCGCGCGCGCCGTTTGCACGCCGTACAGGGCATTCGCGGGCACCTTCATTTCGCCCAACGAGTCTTTTTCTATGCGGAAATCCTGGCGAGCCATTCCCAACTCCGAACGGTTCCGACTTAACGCGGTCTAAAACACCCCACCTACCGCGCGCGATGAGCCGCGTAATTGTACACCCTCAAGGTGTATTGAAATCGAAGTGCCAGTCAGTGTCGTCGGACCAGTCGGTGCTGGTGGAGCCAATTACCTGATAGAAGGTTCGGCCGGCCTTAAGAAGGATTGGCGTTCCTGACGGGCTGGTAATCAGCAGGGGCTGATCAATATCGGTGCGCTGCCAGCGAGCGGGCAGTGCGACGCCATCGCGAAAGACAAAGGCCTTTCCCGAGTTCGACCAGATTGATGTGATAGATCTCATCATCCTGCTCGTTCTGATTGGTGAACGTGTGGGGCACGTAGATCACCACGACGTTGTCCGCACTCACCTGCTGTTTGGTCAGGGCATCATTCAACGGAGCGTAGGTCTCCGGATTGTCAGCGCAATCGTTGAGATGCCGCAAGTCCTTGCTGGGACTGGTTTCCTGAAAGCGCATATAGATGGCCTTCGTTGGGTCGTACTGCCAGTAGTTGTAATCGCACTTCGAGTAATGAGTGTAGATGCGGCCCACCGGCACGCCATTCGCGGGCGGCACGGCGCTGAAAAAACCGTTGCGAAGAGACTGCCGGGAGTTGTCCGCCGATTTGCGTGCCAGGCAGTCGCCGAACTTGGTCGAGTTGAAATACATCTCGTAGTGGCGGCTGTCGGAGATCAGGCTGCTGACCTTGTGTTCAGCGAAAGGTGGACAGGAACCATATCCAGGAACAACCATGTACGGCTGCAGATCGCCCCCCAAGTAGTATGTGTACTCTCGCGGGTCCGCATAGTTGAAGACATAGTAGGCATGGTACATGCGGGTGATGTGTTCGTCGAAGTACCGCCCCGAACGAACCGGACCGATTTGATTGGCATCGGCGCCGTAGAAGACGCCGATGAAGCGCGTATCAGACCACTCGATGTAGTATTCATACACCACATCCGCCTCGTTCAGCCCGTATTGGGGACGGATATCGCGAGGGTAATTCGAAATCTTGATAACGAGGGGACGCCTGTCCAGGAGGGCCGCATCGCTGGCTGGCAATCCGGTCAGGGGGTTGATCTCGGCCCCGGGCTGGCCGGAGGACGCGTCTGTCACCACGACCGGCGGATCGGCAGGCGTTTGAAGGGGCAGTGCATTTGCGGGATAAGGCGTGAAGGTCGGAAGAGGCAACCAAGCCAAGGGCTCCGCAGCCCCATCCCCAGTTCCAGGCTGAAATGGGGTCAGGGCAGGCGCCGCTTGGGCCTCAGCGGGTATGTAGGCTGGAGCGCTCGCCGTGGAGCACGATACCAGCAGGCAAGCACCTAGGATGTAGTGGAAGATGACCAGTCGATGCAGCCCCATTTGAGCGAGATTTTACCAGTCGCCCAAACGCCCATTGGTAGCGATAGCATTTCAAAGCTGATAGAATTCGGCGGCCCATGTTTGTCCTATTTCCGCCTGTGCTCATGCTGTTGGCAGCCTCGACGCTGGGCGTCTTGCGCCTCGTGCGCCCGCGTTTTCGAACTCATGTGGCTGGCAGCCTTTGCCGCGGCATTTGTGGCCTGGGTCGGCGTGTTGCTTTGGCAACTGCAGCCCGCTGCGGCGCCGGCGCTCAACGGAGCAGAATTGGCAGCGGCGTTCTCGTTCGCGCCAGCGTTCTCGACAAATCCCCTGTCCTGGGGACTGGCGTTTGCGGTCGTCAGCCTGGAAGTTGCCGGCCTTCTGATTGCCCCAGCTCGGCGAGACTCCATCGATTCCAGGGGTTGGGCACTGTCACTGGCGTTCTCCGGCCTGGCACTGCTGGCCATTGCGGCTGACAACCTGCCCACTATCGTCCTGGCCTGGGCTGCGCTGGATCTTGGAGAAGTGATCCTGACCTTACGCCCGGCGGAAGACAGGATCACCTTGAATGCCGCGGCTGCACCATTCGTGGTCCGGATGATAAGCCTGGCATGCGTTCTTCTAGCCTTCGTGCTTGGCAGCGGGTCCGGAAATGGCGACAACTATGTTTTTCTCCTGCTGGCGGGGGTGGCTTTGCGACTGGTAGCGCTGATCTTTGAAATGCGCCACAGCCGGTCCGCATACCTCCAGGAAGGCATCGGCGTCACCCTGCCCTTGGCTTCGGCCGCAGCCACGCTGAGCTTGCTCTCCCGCCTTCAGCTTGGAGAATCAGGGTCCGGGCTTCTTGGACTACTCCTGCTGTTTGGCACCGGCGCGGCCCTCTATTCGGGCTGGCAGTGGATGCTCGCCGGGGATGACATTATCGGCCGGCCGTATTGGGTGCTTGGACTGTCCGCGCTCGCGCTGGGTTCGGCCATACAGGGCAATCCAGCCGGCGCCACTGGCTGGACCATTGCGCTGGTGCTGGCCGGCGGCGCGCTGTTCTTGTCTGCCACGCGGACCACCAGGCTGAAACAGGCCGTGCTGATTGGCGCCTGGTGCATTTCAGCCTTGCCATTTTCAATCTCCGCTGCGGCTTGGAGCGAACAACCGAGTGCAACCATCTGGGCATTGCCACCACTGGTGCTGGCGCAGGCACTTCTGCTTGCCGGTTATGTGCGGCATGCGAGGACAACTTCAACGCGTTTAGGGCCAAGTTCCCAGAGTGCCTGGACGCCAGCCATCTTCGATGCGGGACTTGCTTTCGTTCTGGCGATCCAGCTGCTCCTGGGCTTCTGGGGCTGGGACGGCGCCCGACAGTTAGGCCTGTGGCCGGCCGGGCTAATCGCTGCTGCAGTGGGTTTGGGATTGTATTGGAGAAGAATGCGAGTTGCCGCCTTGGCTGCAGGGCCCTCGGGACGGTTCGAACGCGTAGCAAGGCTCGCGGCGAACCTTGCTGGTGCCACGCTACGGGGCGCGCACGCGGCTTTGGGGCAACTTCTTGTCGGCATAACCGACCTACTAGAGGGCGATGCGGGGATCATGTGGGGGCTGCTGGTGCTGGCGCTGTTGGTCTCCGTTATCGTGAATAGGACGCCCTAGGGTGATTTAGGCATCGATCTCATGGATCGCCGTGGCGCTGGTCGCAGCAACCGCCACGGGGCTGTTGCTCGCACGCGATTGGCGCTGGAGTCTTGGCTTGCTGGGCGTCCAGTATCTGGGCGCCGCTACACTTACAGCCCAGCACTGGCCAATCGGGATGGCAGCCGCCAAGCTGGTGGCTGGTTGGATGGCCACCGCCGCCCTCGGCATGACACTCACCGGGCTCGCGCACCGCGGCGAATCTGAAGGCCAATCGTGGCCGCAGGGCCGGACCTTCCGCATTCTCATGGCGGGCATGGTATTCATCCTGGCGGCCGTTCTGACACCGAGCATTCAGGACGTGATCGCCGGGGTCGGCGCGCCGGTGATCTCCGCCTCAATCCTGCTTCTCGGCATTGGCTGGCTTCAACTTGGTTCGAGCGACCAAGTCGTTCGAATCATTCTCGGGTTGCTCACCGTGCTTTCCGGCTTCGAGGTCTTCTACGCGGCTGTTGAAGGTTCCATCCTGGTCGTGGGCTTGTTAGCAGTGGTCACCCTGGGCCTGGGCCTAGTGGGGGCTTACTTGCTTTCGGCCGCGGCCTCGCAGGACACGGCATGAGCGCACCCATCCTTTGGATAATCCTCCCTGTCCTGGCTGGAAGTCTCACTCTGCTACTGCTGAGCGAACGGGCCGTGGCAATGACAGGTGGCGCCATTTGCGTCGCGTTGGCCGCGATGGCCGCGTTTATCCCGTTCGACCAGGCCCTGCTGCTTGGCCCATTTTCATTCAAGATCGCTTCCTCGACGGAAATTCTAGGCAGAACCCTGGCGCTGCCTCCGGCCGAGGCCCCCTTCTTGGCCATGATATTCGGCCTGAGCGCATTGTGGTTTTTCGGAGCGGAGGTGGCCGGCGTGGCCAGACGCCTGGTTCCGATGGGGTTCTTTATCAGTGCTTTGTTCGTTGCGTCGATCGCCGTGCAGCCATTTCTGTATGCAGCCCTGCTCATCGAGACGGCGGTTCTGGTGGCAGTGCCGCTTCTTTCTCCGCCGGGTCAAGCCGCCGGCAAGGGCGCCCTGCGCTTCCTAATCTATCAAACCTTGGGCATGCCGTTCATACTGCTCTCAGGCTGGCTGCTGGCAGGCGTGGAAAGTAGTCCGGGTGATCTCTCACTGACAGTCGAGTTGACCGTCATGCTTGCGCTCGGCTTCGCCTTTCTCCTGGCGATCGTCCCCTTCCATGACTGGATCCCGCGAATCATGGAGGAGTGCCACCCCTACGTGGCGGGATTCCTGGTGTGGCTGATGCCCAACATCATTGTTGTGTTCGCAATGAGCTTTCTAGACCGTTATGCCTGGCTCCGAACGTCGGCACAGGTCGCTGTGGGACTACAGAGCGTTGGTCTTCTGATGCTTATCGCGGGCGGTTTGTGGGCAGTTTTCGCAGACCACCTTGGCCGAGTTCTGGCATATACCTCCATTGCAGGCACCGGATTTCTTCTGCTCGCGATTGGCCTTAGTGCCAGCGGGGGACCAGACCTGGTTTTCCTATTCCTGATTCCTCGTGGGCTGGCCCTAAGCGTCTGGGCACTTGCTCTTTCCATTATTAAGACCAACTCCGGCAGTCTGCGGCCTGTGGGCGAGCGCGTCGGAGCCAGCGCGTCTCCCTGGGCTTCCGGCGCCCTTGTCGCCGCTGCACTTTCAGCCGCGGGATTTCCCCTATTGGCCGGCTTCCCGCCGCGGTTGAGTCTCTGGATAGACCTCGCCCAGAATTCCGTGTCGGCGGCGATCTGGTTTGGCTTCGGGATTCTACTGTTGTTGTTCTCAGCGGCCCGCCAATTTGCGATGCTGATCCGCGCACATGAAGCGAGCCCTGCGAGCGGCAAGGAGGGCCTGGTCGAGCGTGGGATGCTTGGGATCGGCGTGGCCCTGCTCTTCGTTCTTGGGCTTGTACCCGGCTCGGTCAGCTTCCTAACCCACGGCCTTCCCCAAATGTTCGAACATCTCGGCCGCTGACGACCACTTCAGGGCACAAGGCCTGGGGCGAGCATCGTCCAGACACAGTCATGAGTTCTTCGTCGCCTGCTCATGGCGGCGAACGGAGGTCTGCGGCTACCTCGTCCTTCATGTACCAATCAGGGGAAGGCATCCGCCTGCTGCACCGGGGTCCCGGTGGCCGGCAGTATAATCTTGTGGCCGCTGGAGGAATGCATGGAATTTGAGGAAATCATCAAGCGCGTCGAGTGGCTCGACGAGCAACAGCGCAAGAGCAAAAGCGAATTCAGCGAACTAAATACGCGCCTGACCGCACTGACAGGAATCATAAGCAATGTCACGGAGCAGCTGAGGCCGCTGGGACAGCAGGTCAACGGCCTGTCCGTGGCGGTGGCGCGCATCGATCAATTCGAGCAGATCATCGCGCGTCAGCGAGCCGACCTAGCCAAGATGATCGAGGGCATTGATGCCAGCGCGTCGCGTCGCGATCAGGAAGGCATCAAAGTCCGTCAAGCCGAGTTGGAAGAGGTCCGAAAGAGCATCTTCCGTCTGCAGAACGCGGTCGCCGCCGAGGAATCCGCCAGAAAAAGTCAGTCGCAGGACGAGAAGCGTCGCACGCTGGACCTTCAGGATCTGCGCACGGCGATGGAATTGGCGGTCCGTCAAACGACGGAGATCACCGAGTCACACAAGGCCCTTTCGGAGAAGTATCTGCACGAAGCGAAACGAGTGGCCGACCTTCAGGTGGAGGTGGTAGCGGTTCGCAAACGGGCCGACGATGCCCGGGAAAAAACCACGCTCCACGCCGACAGCATTCGAAACCTGGAGAACCGTGTCAGCGAGCTTGTGCAGAGTGAGACAGGGCGCCAGGAAGAGCTGGCGGCCATCATTGAGCGGCAGGCACTGGCGCAGGTTGAACAGGAACACGCCTGGAAGGAATGGCAAGAGGAATACAAGCGATTCAAGCAGGAGGTCGCCGTGGCGGAAAGCCAGATCGCCACGTTCGACGACTCCGTCCGGGCGGCGCAACGGGCACAGGAAGCCTACGACGGTCTAAACCAAAAACTGGAGCGGCGTATCGCAGAAGTAGGCGAAATACAGCGGCTGGCCGAGGAGCGGCTACGGCAGGAATGGGTTTCCTTCAAAGCAGAGGAGCAGAAGCGTTGGTCTGGGCACTCGCTCTCACAGGACGAAACGCTGCGTGATCTCCGGAAGGACGTCGACAGGATGGACAAGCACTTGGCGGACCTGGACGATGGCGCCCAGACACTGGAGGACCAGCTTCAGCAGACGACCGAAACCACCGAGCAGGAATTGCAGGAGCTAATGAATCTGGCCCAGCAATGGCTGTCGGCGTACGAACGAATAATGGGTCACAGCAGGACAAAGGCGAAGACATCGGCGCGCTAGCAGTTTGTCGGCGAGCCCACTTCAAAGTGAAATGCAGGTCATAGGCACGGCGGGGCACGTCGACCATGGCAAGTCGACACTGGTCGAGGCACTCACAGGCACACACCCAGATCGCCTGAAAGAAGAGCAAGCTCGTGAGATGACGATCGATCTCGGGTTCGGCTGGCTCAGGCTGCCGGACGGCCAAGAACTCGGGATTGTGGACGTGCCAGGCCACCGGGATTTTATCGAAAACATGTTGGCGGGCGTTGCGGGGATCGACGCCGCCCTCCTGGTTGTCGCCGTCGATGAAGGCGTGATGCCACAAACGCGCGAGCATCTGGCCATCCTGGATTTGCTGCGGATTCCCACCGGGGTGATTGCACTAACCAAGATCGACCTCCTGGTTGAGGACGGCCAGATGGATGCCGTGCAAGCCGACGTCCGCCGCGCGGTCCGAGGCACCGTGCTGCAGGACGCGCCGATGATCCCGGTGTCTGCACGCACAGGACGGGGAACAACCGAACTGGTGTCCGCGTTGGCCGAAGTCCTTCGCACGCAGCCGGAGCGTCCGGACCTCGGGCGGCCACGGCTGCCCATTGACCGGGTCTTTACGATGAGCGGGTTCGGAACCGTTGTCACCGGAACGCTGAGCGACGGGGTTCTGAGACTGGGCGATGAGCTTGAGGTCGTGCCGTCGGGCCTGCGCGGTCGCGTACGTGGCATCCAGACCCATCGGCAAGGCGATCGATCAAGCCGTCCCCGGTTCGCGTACAGCCGTCAACATATCTGGAATTTCTGCAGAGCGCCTGCGGCGCGGTCAAGTGCTCAGCCAGCCGGGGTGCTACGAGGGAACCCTGCGGCTGGATGCGCGTCTGCGCGTCCTGGGCGACGTGTCCCGCGATGTACTGCACAACGCCGAAGTGAAGGTCTTTCTCGGGACCACCGAATCGTTGGCGACCTTGCGCCTGCTCGACGGCGAGGGCCTGGGGCCTGGGGCTGAGGGCTGGATCCAACTCGAGCTTCGTGAACCGCTGGTCTGTGTACGCGGGGATGCGTTCATTTTGCGCTGGCCGTCACCGGCAGAAACGATCGGGGGCGGTTTCGTTGTCGACCCGCATCCGGAACATCGGCACAAGAGGCATGAGGCCCGCGTTCTGGCAGCCCTGGAATCGCTTGCGGCGGGAGATCCGACGGGCGTACTGCTTGAAGCAACGCGCTCGCTCGGAGCGGCACCCATTCGGGAGATTGTCAGGCGCTCCCATTTGGTCGAAAGCTCCGCGCGGGCAGCGCTCCGCGAACTGATGCTCTCGGGAAAACTCATCGTGCTGGAGGCCGGTGACGTAAATCCGGGGAGCGATCTGCTGACGATGGCCGCGGCCGATTGGGCTGTGCTTGAATCCAAATGCGTGGGAATCGTGGCGGATTATCACAGCAGATTTCCGCTCCGGGCAGGGATCCCACGTGAGGAGTTGAAGAGCCAGCTTGGGAGAGAGGCGCGACTTTTCAATGCCGCCATTCGGAGACTGGTCGCGCAAGGCGCGCTGCAGGAGAATAGACATGCGCTGGCGGACCCCACTCATCAAATCCATTTTGATGGCAGGCAAAAGGCAACGGCAGACAAGTTGATGGCGGACTTCGGCCGGAACCCGTTTGGTCCGCCGAGCATGAAGGACTGTCAGGCGACGGCAGGAGAGGAGATCCTGGGCGCCCTGATTGCCAAGGGTGATTTGATCCCTGTCTCAGCCGACATCCTCTTCCGCAAGGCCGACTACGACGCCATGGTTGCCAAGGTGCATGAGCACCTGCAGGCGAAGGGGCAAATTACTTTGGCTGAGGTACGCGATCAATTCCGGACAAGCCGCAAGTATGCCCAAGCTTTGTTGGAACACCTTGACGCCATCGGGACGACAAGACGATTGGGCGATGCGCGCGTACTCGCACGCCTGACGGGCACAGCTCATGGCGGCAAAGCCTAGATAGTACGTCCCCCTCGAAGGAACCTAAATGTGCGGAAGATTCACGCTGGCAACCGGCGGAAGCGAATTGGGCGATGAATTTGAGGGAATCGACTTCCCGCAGGCGTTCGCGCCCCGGTACAACATTGCCCCTTCACAACCAGTCTTGGCAATCTGCAATGACGCAAGAGGCGCGGCTGATTTTCTCATTTGGGGGCTGATCCCTTCCTGGGCAAAGGACATATCTATTGGAAGCCGGCTGATCAATGCCCGCGGAGAAACGCTGGCGGAGAAGCCGGCATTCCGCGGAGCGTACAAGTACAAGCGCTGCCTGATTCCGGCGGACGGCTTCTACGAGTGGAAAGCCGAAGCAGGCACCCGGGCCAAGACGCCCTATTACATTCGACTCAAGACGAGCAGGCCCTTCGCGTTCGCAGGATTGTGGGATGAATGGAGATCGACCGATGGATCCGCTGTGCGAACCTGCACGATCATTACGACGGCCCCCAACGAGCTCATGGCTCCGATTCATAACCGCATGCCAGCAATCCTGAGCGCTGGTGCCTACGCGGAATGGTTGGATCCATCGCCGAGATCGCCGGACAGCCTGAGACACCTGATTGGTCCGTTTGCGGCCAAATCGATGGAGGCGTATCCAGTCTCGACCTTGGTCAACAGCCCGGCACATGACGCGATCGACTGCACTCTGCCGGGCTGAAACCGCCCAGGATTACGCTATCGACCGAAGCAAACATATCGACCGCCTGAACGGCCGGCGGATGAACGGCGAATGCCCGGCGGGCAAAGCTGAGTGCCCCATGAGAGTGTCGCCCGTGCCCCTTTAGCGTTCCGTGATATTATCCCGCGCCGGAGAAAGAATGCAAGACAGTCTCAAAGATAACAAAGCAAACGAGGAACACGTACAGGACGCCGTGCGCACAGACCGGCGGACCAGTCCCGTGACGCGGTGGGTGCAGGGCCTTTTGCATATGGGTCTGGGCGAATTCCTGCTCAAGGCGGCAACGCATGTTTTTTCGCTGGTGGGCATCGGAATCGTGATTTGGCTTGCCCAGACTTATTTTCGGCAGCCGACTGGCGCAGCCGATGCCGGCGGGTCGGTGCCTGCGATCGTGACAACCCTCCCTGGGGGACCATCGCTATCCTCCGCCCTGCCTTTTGATCTCTCTGGGGTAGGTGTCTTCCGGGAAGCGAACATCCACACCAATGTGCCCGACCGCGCCAGACAGGAGATCACGACCTATACCGTCCAAGCCGGAGACACCGTGTCCGGCATCGCGGACCGGTTCGGCCTTGATCCGAAGACAATCTTCGCCGCAAACTATGAGTTGCTGCAGGACGATCCTCATCTGTTGCAGGCTGGCCAGGAGCTCAAGATCCTTCCGGTGGACGGCGTTTACTGGGAATGGCTGGGTGGGATACCGTTCGGTCAGTGGGCCGAGTACTTCCAGGTAAAGCCGGAGGACATTCTTAAGTATCCTGCCAATCATCTCGATGCGGCGGCGATCGCGGACCCCTACAACGCAGATGTCAAGGCCGGCACATTTCTTATCGTCCCCGGAGGCGTCTATCAGTATCACACGCCAGGTCAGGTTCCGCTCGGCATCACCCGGGGGAGCCCGGCTTCTGCCCAAGTGGGGGGAGCCGGCTCCTGCCCTGCGGTATCCGGCGGCGCCATCGGGTACGGCACGTTCGTATTTCCGACCGACCGCCACTATCTGTCCGGCTTCGACTACTCCACGAAGACAAACCACCTTGGAATCGATCTGGCGGCGGAATTGGGAGACAACATCTACGCGGCCGATAACGGCGTGGTGGTCTACGCCGGCGCGAACGGCTACGGATACGGAAACATGATCATGATCGATCACGGCACTGGTTTCCAAACGCTCTACGCCCACTTGAGCGCCATCTTCGTGGGCTGCGGCGACAACGTGGCCCAGGGTCAGACCATCGGCGCGGCAGGAGCCACCGGGCATGCCAGCGGCGCGCACCTGCACTTTGAGGTGCGGACCGAGACCAGCGTGATCAATCCGTGGGACGTGCTGCCCGCTCCCTAGTGATCTCCTTGGTGGTCGCAGCGCAAGAGCTTGCCCGAACCAATCGGCTCGGCTATAATTCCAAATCCTCCGGGCGCGTAGCTCAGCTGGTTAGAGCGCATGTATCACACACATGAGGTCGGGGGTTCGAGTCCCTCCGCGCCCACCAGAGCACCAGACACCGTCATGTCCAACAGACATGGCGGTTTGCTTATGACCGGGATGCCCCGCAGGTCGGCGCTGCTGGCGGGCACTTGACGAAGGGCGCGAGCATCAAGTCGACTACGGGAACGGCTGTCGGTGATGTCCGACGACAAGACCAGCCTCGAGTGGGGCTCACGGCACGTATTCGACGAGCGTTCCGTCATGATCCGTGTACCGAATCAGTGCCCTATTTGTCCCGAGGTCAACCTCCAGCAAGCATTTCACGGCTCCTTTTTGCCATGACAACTGCAGCTTGCCATCATCGACCGCTCCCACTTCAAAGACCCCGTTGAATGCGTCACTGTCACTGCGAAACTCGATCAGTTTCATAAGTCGCTGAACGACGGGACGGCGCAGTTCATGTTCCACTTCGACGGCGGAGTAGTTCCGCCGATTGATCGCACGCCCTTCTCCCGTGCGGGCAACTTCGGCGTGCTCGTTGCTGCCCGCGAGCAGGCCCACGTAGTAGACCTCGGGAACGCCCGGCGCAAAGAACTGAATGGCGCGAGCTGCAATGTAAGCGTCATCATCCTCACCAAGGGCGGAATAATACGTGCAGTTGATCTGGTGCGCGTCAAATCCACCGCGGGCTTGGCGGCTGTGCGAGAGGAGGCGGTTCAGGTTGGCGCCCCTTTCAAGGCAGATCTGAACAATGCTGCGCGCTTCCTCCACCTCCAAAATCCCATCCAGGTCCGGTTGAACCGGGATGCCATCGTGGCAATCCAACATGGTGAACTGACGCCGAGGGCAGGCCCGTAGATGGTCGGACAGCTTGACGCTGGAATGGGTGTTCAGCGCGTGGAGAATTAGCATGGGCAGAATAAAGTCATATGTCCAGTAGCCATGTTCCGCCAGCCTGACCTGAAGTGAATAGGGACCGTGCACTTCCGGCAGCACTTCGATGCCGACGGCATGCGCCGCCCCGGCGATCCAAGCCAGAAACTCGTAGATGCTGGGTTCCACAAAAAAACAGCTCGTTCCCGGCTGTTTGACTACATAGCCGATTGCATCCAGCCTTACTATCTTCACGCCGTGCTGACTCATGTAGGCGAGCACGTTCTCAAACAGTCGCCGCGTGGCTCCCGAATGCACATCCAGGTCAATCTGCTCCGACCAATCTTCTGTGCCGAAGGACGTCCAGACGGTTTCCCGCAGGCCCGTTTCGGCAATGATCACGTCGGAAAAGGGCCGGACCGGCCTTCTGAGAAACAGCTTCGCGGTATCGTCTGTGGATGGTTTGCCGTCGGGCCAGACCTTGTCTAGCGTGATGAACAGATCAGCGAACTCGGATTTTCGACCCCGCCTGACAAAGTCCTGAAAGTACGGCGACTGCCTGGATATGTGATTGACCATCAGATCAAGCACAACGTCGGTCTTGCTGCAAATTCTGCGAATGTCCTCCCATGTTCCAAAGGCTGGATCGACACGGAAGTATGTGAGCGGCGCGAATCCCCTGTCGGCCGAGGATGGGTAGGGCGGCAAAATGTGCACGCCTCCTTTGAAAGCCGCGGCGAAATACTTGGAGAACAACGCGTCCAGAGTCACCAGATTGCCGCCCAGCGAGTCCGGGTAGGTAATCAGCTGTGCTTGATTCTTTATCGCCATGCTGCGCTTAGAAGCCTTTCGACCCCAGAGCGGATCCGGGCAAACGTGCTCAGGCTACAATCGGCCGATCGGGGCACAGGATTCTGCATCCAAGAGCATGGCAGGCGCCGGCTGCAAACAAGCGCGGTCGCCCTAGGGGACCGACGGCCGCCCCTTTGGCGGACATTCTGGAGACCTTGTGGATGTTCAGCTATCAAACCGAGATGGAGCCGTTTTGTATGACGTCCCTAAACCAGTAGGCACTCTGCTTTGGAATGCGCTCCTGCGTGTCGTAGTTCACGCGCACCAAACCAAAACGTGGTCCATAGCCACGCTCCCACTCGAAATTGTCAAACAGGCTCCAGGCAAAATAGCCGTGAACGTTGGCGCCCTCCTGCACCGCTTGATGCAAGGCGTGGAGATGCGCGTGGAGGTAGCGGATGCGTTCCCAATCAGCAACAAAACCACTTTCGTCTGGAAAGTCCGGGAGGGCACATCCGTTCTCGGTAACGTAGACTTTGGGGTTTCCGTAGTGCTCTTTGAGGTACAGGAGCTCGCGCTTGAGTCCCTGCGGATTAATGCCCCATTTCATCTCGGTCTGCCCCCAACCGGGCGCGCTGTAGGGCGTCAGACGTGCCTTGTTGAGGCCTGCCGCCACATCAAAACTGACATAGTCGGTATTGTAGTGATTCAAGCCCAGGAAGTCGATTGGCTGGCTGATTACCGCAAGGTCTTCACTCCGGATCCGGGGCTGGTGCGAGCCTACAAAATCGAACAGGCGCTCCGGGTAGTGCCCTTTGAAAACCGGATCAAGGAATAGAGCATGCGTCTCGTCATGTACGCGCTGCATGGCGGCGACATCCTCCTCGGACTGCGTCGCCGGCACCAGGCCATTGAGATTCAAGATCAGCCCAATCTGCCCGCGGTGGCCACCCTGCCGGAAGAGCTGCACGGCCTTTCCGTGCGCCAGCAGCAGATGATGCGCCGCCTGGTACGCCTGTGAGTAATCGCAAATACCCGGGGCATGCAGCCCGGTGGCGTAGCCCAGAAAAGCCGCCACCCATGGTTCATTGTGCGTTGCCCAGAATCCGACGCGGTCGGCCAAGCGCCCAAACACGGCAGCCGCGAATTCGGCGAACCGCTCCGTGGTGTCACGATTTGGCCAGCCGCCCTTGTCCTGGAGAGCCTGCGGCAGATCCCAGTGATACAAGGTGGCCTTGGGCTGAACCCCGGCCTCCAGCAATTGATCAACGAGCCGATCGTAGAAAGCGAGGCCCTTGGGATTGACGACGCCGTCTCCCTGCGGCATGACCCGCGACCAGGAAATCGTGAAGCTGTAGTAGGGAAAGCCCAGCTGCTTTATCAGCGCGACGTCCTGCGGCATGCGATGGTAATGGTCACAGGCTATGTCGCCGTTGGCCCCGGTCAAAACGTGATACGGCGTGTGTACGAAGCGATCCCAGATGCTCTCGCCGCGGCCGTCCTCATTCCACGCCCCCTCAATCTGATAGGCAGACGCGGCCACACCCCACACGAAGTGCTCCGGGAACTTCAGGGTGGTCATCAAGATGAGCTACAGGGACTGCGGCCGCCCTAGCCTTTGACGGAACCTGCAAGCAGGCCGCGGACGAAATACCGCTGCAGCCCAAGGAAGACAATCAGCGGCACAACCATCGAGAAGAATGCCGCGGCCGTCAGCAGCTCCCAATTCTGGCCGAATGATCCGACCAAGTTCGCCAGCCGCTGAGTCAGGACTTGGTTCTGCGAGCCGCCCCCGATGAAGACCAAGGCGATAAGATAGTCGTTCCACACCCAGAGAAATTGAAAGATGGCAAAAGACGCAAGCGCTGGTACGGACAGCGGCAACACCAGTCGCGTAAAGATCTTGAAGTGAGATGCGCCATCCACATACGCCAACTCAATAATATCTCTGGGGAGCCCGCTGATGTAGTTGAACAGCAGATACGTGGCGAGTGGCAATCCGAATCCCGTGTGTGCCAGCCACACAGCGAGAAATGTCCCATTTAGGTGCAATGAAACAAAGTCTTTCAGCAAGGGGATCAACGCAATCTGCAAAGGCACCACCAGCAATCCCACTACAAGCGCGAACAGCATCTTGCGACCCGGAAATTTCATCCACGCGAACCCGTAGGCGGCAAAGGCTGCGATGGCGATCGGAATCACGGTAGCCGGTACGGTAACGGCGATGCTGTTCAGAAATCCGGATAGCATATCGGAGCCCTGATTGGTCTCCGTGGTCCCGTTCGCAAGCTCGCGCGGTAAAGGTGCCGTTGGCAAGTACCTGCTTGTAGTTCTCCAGCGTGTAGGTCGTGTCGGCGGTCCACTTGTAGACCTGTACGTCGAGATAGCCGATGCGTCGATTGCCGATCCAAATATATCTCTTGCCTTCCTTGTTAATGCCCTGTCGAAACTGCTCAAATGTGGCAGTGACACCCCCCAATGTCATCGGCTGGTTGCGGTCCACGGTGGGATCGGGAGTGAGTTTCTGAATCGATACCCAATCCGTATGCGGAAACACCGTCCACCAACCCGTGCTGCTGATGTCGAGGCGGTCTCGGAAGGATGAGATCAACAGTCCAAAAGTCGGAATGGTCCACAACAGGCAGATAACGGCCAGCGAGCCATTTACCAGGAGGCTGCTTAGGAATTTGGATTTCATGCCATCGCCTCCCGACGTGCGAACTGCCGCAGGTTGTAGGCGATCACGGGAATCACGGCGATGAAGAGAACTACGGCGATCGCCGAGCCCAGCCCGTTTTGGTTGTATGTGAAGTATTGCCGGTAAAACTCCGTGGCGATCACGCTGCTTCCAAATTGGCCGCCGGTCATGACCCACACCACGTCGAAGATCTTCAACGCAAAGATAACGATGGTTGTCGTAACGGTGATGATCGTGCCCATGATCATTGGAATCATGATGCGGAAGAAGATCTGAACATCGGTGGCCCCGTCCACTCGCGCGGCTTCCAGGACTTCGGCGGGAATCCCTTTGAGAGCCGCCGAGAACAGGACCATGGCGAATCCCGTCTGCAGCCAAATCTCCACGACAATGAGGAAGAAATTGTTCCAAGGCTGGAAAAACGCCGTCCACGCTTCCGGCTGTCCATTGAACAGCCCGACCCAGATGGCGTTCAGCAGCCCAATTTGCGGGGCGTCAATCGGTCGCACGGCGTAGACGAAATTCCAGATTACGCCCGCACCCACGAATGAGATCGCCATGGGGAGAAAGATCAGGGATTTTGCCGTACGCTCGAACTTGCTGCGATCAGCAACCCAGGCGATCAATAATCCTGCCGCCACGGTGAATGCGGTGCCAAATACCAGCCATAGCAGGTTGTTGCGAAACACTTCCAGCATGCTCTTGTCGGTGAACACGAAAGCGTAGTTCTTCCAGCCGACAAAGACCTTGCTGAACTGACCATAGAAACTGGCGGTCAGCGTTCGAATCGTTGGAATGACCAGGGCCCAGGTCAACATCAGCAGCGCTGGTCCAACAAACAGGACGGGCTCCAGGCGCCGCGCCCATTTGTCGGATGCCTGCTCCACCACGATGTTGCCGGTGAAAAAGAGCAGAATGATCCCACCAACTCCCCAGACCAAGGCGACCGCGATAAGGACCGATTGCGGCCAAGGAGTCTTGCTGGTTTGCATGCTGCGAATGAAGAACATCCCCCCCACCAGCAAAGCAATTGTCAGGATTAATGGTACGAGGGCGATCAGAAATCGTGCGATCGCGACCACTCGCGACTGTTTCACCTTCGTTGTGGTCATTCAGTGGCTCCGTTTTCGTCGCCGGCCGTAGCCAGCAGGATTTCGGGCGCACTTACGCCAAAGGATCGCCTTGTCAGGGCAGGGGCAAACCGCAAACCATAGATGATTTGGTCGGCCCACGGTCTGTGGGCCGACCAAATTCTCGTGCGCAAGTAGTTATTGGGTGGGCCAGGAGGCGTCGATGTTCTGCAGCGCCGTGTTCATATCTTCGGCACCGGACTCCCAGCTCGTCATTTCCTTCCAGAAGGAACCCTGGCCGACGGCTTGGGGCATCAGGTCGGAACCGTCGAAGCGGAAGGTGGTTGCATTCTTCAACGCCGTGCCGATGGCCTGATCTACGGGGTTGCCATACCAACTCGGGTCGGCGTCCTTCTGAGGCGCAAAGGCTCCGCCCTGCTCCATCCAAACCTTGAGATGTTCCGCGGAGGCAAAGGCCTGCATCACCGCCATGACTTCCGGGCGATCGCTGGTGGCACCCCAGATGTCACCGCCGACCTCCACCGGGGAACCATACTGTGGGTCGATGGGCGGGAAGTAGAACGCGCCATAGTCCACGCCCGGTTTGGCATCCGCCGGGAAGAAGCTCTGGATGAAGTTGCCATTCATGTTCATCATGCATTTTGGACCCGTGGGGTCAAACATCGGCGCGGTCGAATCACCGAAGCTGGTCTTCACCACGTACGCCGGGCCGCCATACACGTACTTCGGGTTTTGCCAGATCTTTGCCATGATGTCGGCCGCGTTGGTTACCTCCGGCGAGGTAAATAGCAATTTGTGGCTAATCCAGTCGTCATAGGCCGACGCAGGCGCCGTGCGCAGCAGGATGTTTTCCATCCAGTCCGTCGCCACCCAACCCGTCGCCGAGCCCGATTCAATCCCGATGCACCAGGGCGGCGTCCCATCGCTGACCATTTGATCCATCAGCGTTTGCAGCTCAGCGAAGGTGGTCGGCGGCACGTAGCCCGCGGCATCCCACGCCTTCTTCGGGTAGTAGACAAAACCCTTTACGTTATTGCGCTCCCAGATGCCATACATGGCCTGTGTTCCGTCGGCGCCAGGGAACATGGACTGCTCAATCCAGTAGGGATCGTAGTTCGCCTTGATGGCAGCGACGTCGAGGTTCTGGCCCAGGTCTACGAGCTTGCCTCCAGCAGCGAAGGTAGCCAGCAATCCCGGTTGCGGGAAGTCCACTATGTCGGGCCCTGCGCCGCCTTCGATCTCGGCCTTGATATCGGCCTCGAAGTTCTTGTCGCCGTTGTACTGAATCGTGATGCCCGTCTTCTGCTCAAAGTCAGCCATCGTCGCCACGAACTTGGTTTCATCCTGCGCAACAAACGGGCCGGTGGCAGTAACTGTGGTGCCCTTGAACTCTCCCGCCATGGCTCGATCCAGGTAGTTGCCTGTCGGTGCCGCCGTGGCCGGCATGGCCTCGGTCGCGGCCGGGGCCGCAGTGGCCGGCATGGCTTCGGTCGCAGCCGGCGGTGCGCTCGTTGCGACGGGTGCGCCGCAGGCGGTCAACACCATGGAAGCTACGAGTAACGTGGAAAATGTAAGCCAAATGGGTTTCTTCATTCTTCTCTCCTGTGATTCTCTAACGGTCGTAAATTGTCCACGCAATGAAAAAGAGCATCGGCAATTAAGGCTTGTCACCTCCTCAGTTAGATTTGTCCGGCTGTGAGCCGGCAACGTGGTATGTGGTCCCGATGTCCCGAGGGAGCCTTAGGTATTCTAGCACAACGACAAACGCCGCGTCAACAATGGGATGGATCCGTGCAAACTGCCTGCCAACATGCATTGGCGGAACCGAATCCACGGGGCGAAGCAATCACTTTGTTTTCAAGCCGCGTGCCGCCAACCCCGTACTGCAAGGAGAGCTTCGCAGGATTGCGGGTCAGGTTCTCAGTCTGCATCCTTGTCCCCCGAAGGCACCACGCGGTACCTTATGCTGACATTCCGGTGCGCGGCCGCCGGTCCCGGGTCCTGGCAGTATAATTTCTGCACCGATGGCGCCGAGGTCCAATGAAGAATGGCTGTCCGATTTGCGGACCGACGGCGCCAGGCGCGAGTCGGCACTGGCAGACTTGGGTGAGGCGATCCGTCGCGGACTGCCGTACGCGCTGTCACGCTGGGTTTCCCCCGGCGACCCCCTATTTACGCCCCTGATCGATGAAGTCACCCAGGACACGCTGGTGCGCGTTCTGGATCAGCTCGACACGTTCGAAGGTCGAAGCCTTCTGACCACCTGGGCCCAGAAGATTGCAGTGCGCATCGCCCTCACAGAACTTCGACGAAAACGCTGGCAGGACTCATCTCTGGACGAACTAATGGATTCGGCGCCGCGCGGCGCACCGTCGGGGTTGCTGGCGGACGATGGACCAGGCCCCGACGCCATCGCCGAGCAATCGGACATGGTCGCGCACGTTCGCCGCATCCTGGACGAGGAGTTGACTCCCAAACAACGCGAGGCGCTGGTTCTTCTGGGGATTCAGGACGTGCCGCTCGAAGAGGTGGCCAGAAGGATGAAAACGAACCGCAACGCCCTCTATAAGCTGCTGCATGATGCACGCCTAAGGTTGAAGCGTCGCCTCAAAGCTGAAGGTCTTAGCAGCCGCGATGTCCTGGGTGCCTTCGAACGGCATTGAGGCGCTGAACGGCGCAGTAAGATTGGATGCCCGCTGAACGTCAAGGAATCGCCGCTGAGATGAAGAATCCACTTGAGAGGCTGTTGGCGCACTTCGGCAAGGAACCCTCTGAGCCACCCGACCAGGTCGTTGAGGGCTTTCTGCGCGTTCTTGAACAGGTGCGGGTTGAGGACATGCCGTGCAGCCAGGTCTTCGCACTGCTCGATGAATACGTGGAGAAGGAAGTACGCGGCGAAGAGGCCGCCCGGCTGATGCCCCTGCTCCGGGAGCATTTCGATATTTGTCCCAATTGTTGCGAGGAATACGAGGCGCTGCTCCGCGCACTGGAAGAGAACTCCGTCGCCCGGAGGGAAACCGGCGGAAAGTGAGGCGCCGGCGAACGCCTAGTGCGACTCCTCGAAGAGCTTCTCGCCAGCCCGTATCGGAACGTCCAGCTTATTCTCACGCGGCGTAAGCGGGCACGACCAGTTTTCGTTGTAAGCGCAATACGGATTGTAGGCCAGATTGAAGTCAATGAGAAAGCGCCCCCCTGGCAGGGCTTCGGGCTCAAGATAGCGACCAGCCGGGTATGTCTCCTGCCCGGCCAGCAAATCAACGAACGGCAGGAAGTATCCGTGGGGGCCCTCGTAGATCGTTAATTGGGCCTCCTGATCCCCCACCCGAAAGCTGAAGCGCGCGTGTCGATGATAGACCTGCACATCTCCTGTGGATGTCTTCATATCGACCCGCTGCCTGTCCTGCAGCAATTCGACCTCAGTGGTTACTCGCAGTCCGGTGTTCTCAGGAAAATACTTCAGTCCCGAGAATTTCGCCTTCTGCTCGGTTGTCAGCGGGCTCTGGGCGTTGCTGGCAAAGAACGTATCCTTCTCGGCACGGAAATCATCCAAGTCACTCATGCGGTCCACCTCCACTTCACCACACAGACGGCGTCGAGGCCCGAGCCCTTACGGGCTTGCCATTTGAAAGCGGATGTGCTATTTTTGGCACGGTGTCTCGCGCCGGGACAAGAGCCTCCGTCACTGCAGACCAATTTGCTGTCACCCCACCAGCTGGCAACGGGCCGGGCGGAATATGTTGTGTTGGCCCGAATCGAGTTATTGGCAGGCGCCCCGGGGCGGCGAATGAAATCCGAGGCTGTGCCCCAGATCTTGGCCGTCTAGTCGGCCTGCCGGTTGTGCGCTGAGCTCTGCAATCCCGTGACCCAACGGCTTGGTGCTCGCGCCCAACCTCGGGTCAGTACCCGGATAGAATGTGGCGGCAAGCTCACGATCCACGAGGTTTCATAGCAATCATGGGTGGAGTCAGGGCGTTCATAGCATGCGAGCTCTCGAGCCCGCTGCAGGACGCCATCGAGGCCGCGACCGCGAGTTTGCGCGACGCGGTCGGTTCGCGCTTGGTCCGTTGGGTTCAGCCTCGCAACATCCATCTCACGCTGAAGTTTCTGGGCGATGTCTCACCTGAGAGCATGGATTTAGTACGACGCGCAGTAGAAAAAGTGGCAGGCGGCGGTCAAGCGTTTGACATGGTTGTGGAGGACATCGGCGCCTTCCCGAACGCACGTCGTCCGCGCGTGCTGTGGGTTGGAGTGCAGGCAGCGCCCGAGCTGGCCTCGCTGCAGCGACAACTAGACTCGGTCACCGCTGAACTCGGCTTCAAATCCGAAGGGCGCGGATACGTGCCCCATCTGACAATCGGCTATACACGTGCCCGCGAAGCAGGGTACCGTGAGGAGAAGATCGGCGATGGGCTCGCGCACGCGCGTGTAGGCACGCTGGGAACGCAGCACGTCGGTGCCATTCATCTCTTCAAGAGCGATCTCCAACGCACCGGACCCGTTTACACCAAGCTGCTGACCGCACCGCTTGGAAGATCGTAGGCTGCACCGAGCGGGCCGACCTATCAAGTACACTTCGCTTGCGGCTCATGCCGGCGCCCCAGGAAAGGGCAGGATTACGAACGCGAGGTGGTTTTCTGCGAAAGCACGCGCCGGCGATGTTCAAACCGGAGCTACAGGACAAATCCGAGGTGAATTCTGAACGCACTTGAACTGGCGCACACCATTGTGGGCTCGCTGGAAGCCAAGAAGGCAGAGGACATCCTGCTTCTGGACATCAAGGAGATCGCATCCTTCACAGACTACTTTGTCCTGTGCACGGGAACCAGCGATCGGATGCTTGACGCCCTAGCTGAGACAACGGTGGAAATGGTCCGCGAATTGCATCACAAACGCGGCATAAGACAGGGGGAAGCCCGCGAAGGCTGGGTGATCGTCGACTATGGAGACGTCGTCGTGCACGTATTCTCCCCCGACCACCGCCGATACTACGACCTTGAGGAACTGTGGAAAGACGGGAAAGTATTGCTGAAGGTACAGTAGCAGCCAGTCTGAGAAGGGATCGTGACCGCAAGACCGACCGGGTATGCGCCGAGACCTTGGATGGGAACGTCTACAGCTCGAACACCCACCTGTCCGTGTCTCTAGTCCAGTCCACGAGCTCTTCTTTCGTGAACCAAAGGGCCACTTCTGCTTCCGCGTTGGCCGGCTCGTCCGAGGCGTGCGTCAAGTTGCGGCCCACTTCCAGAGCAAAGTCATGCCGCAACGACCCTGGGGCGGCCTGGGTCGGCCGTGTGGCGCCCATGGTCTGGCGCACGGCCGCCACTGCTGAGGGACCTTCCCAGACCATCGCCATCACGGGCGCCGATGTGATGTAGGCGATCAATCCATCATAGAATGGCTTGCCCTTGTGAATCCCGTAGTGGGTCTCAGCCAACTGCCTGCTCACCCACATGAACTTCGCGGCCACCAGGCGCAGCCCGCGACGCTCAAGCCGGGAGACAACTTCGCCGATCAGGCCGCGCTGCACGCCATCGGGTTTCACCAGCACGAGAGTTCGTTCCACACGTCCTCCAGATAACAAAAAATCCCGGGGCGGCTTCTTCGCCCGCCCCGGTCCTGTCTAGCGCAACAATTCCTCGGCCTTGGTGTACGCGTCCAACGCTTCCTGGAGCCGATTGGCGCGCATATAGGCGTCGCCCAAGGCCTGCCAGATCGGGACCTCGACCGGGTAACGAGAAAGTGCATCCCGAAGGTCCCGTATGATGTCGGTCAACGATTTGCCCTTGTGGATCAATTTCCCGTAAGCATCCAAGGCGGCAGCGATATTGCCACGGCCCAGTTCAGCCTTGGCGTTGTCCAACAGCGGTAGGCCTTGTTTCTGCGCCTTGGGGATCGGACCGGAAGCGGCTGTATCGGGCATATCCGGCGCAACGGTTGTTGGAGCCTCGGGCTTTTCGATGGGAGCAGCGGCAATCTGCGGCTCTGGGAGGGGATTCGGCGCGGGCGCAGGCTCAGCGGGCTGCCAGGCACTGACTACATCCTCCGCGATGGGGGCAGGTTCATCAGGCAGAGCCTCATCCTGGGTCTGCAGCCAGGGTGGCGGCACCTGGGACGCGGGTAGGTCTGGCGGACTGCTCTTGTTCTTTTCGAGGCCCGACAGCCATTCCGGCAATACAGCATCGGGGTCAGATTGTGAGGGCGCGAGAGGTGCCTCGAGGGAATTCGCAGCGCTTGGCTCGGAGGGCTGACCGCTGAGCCAGGGCGGTTGCACACCAACGGATGGAGGCGCAACGACCCGCGGCCAACCGGCGGCCAAGTCCGCCGTGCTTTCTGTCTCGCCGGCCTCTGCGGTTTCCTCATTTAGCTTTGCGTAGTCTCCCTCTTGCGCCAGGCTTTGTAACCAATCCGGGGTAGGAACCTCGGAGGGCGGCTCGGCAAACTCACTTCGTGAAGGAGATCGCTCTTCCGACCTTTCCAAAGAAGCGCCCGTTTCCGGGGTTTCGCCGGCTACGGCTGGCGCTTGATCAAGCGACTCATCTGCAGGCAGCGTCGATGCATCACTATTGGACGGAAGGTTATTCGGTGACGCCTTGTCTTCCCTCGCAGGCGGCACCTCACTCCTTGACTTCCCCGACAACTCGGTCAGCCAGGCAGTCTCCACAGCGCCGGGAGTATCGCCTGAGGGCGTGCCGGATTCCTTCGTGGGTGTCTCACCTGTGGGCTCGACCGAAGCAGTCGTCTCGCCCAGACTTGCGTCGTGATCCCCAGCCAGGCTCTCAAGCCAAGCGAGATTATCGCCTTCGTCTTCCGGCAGCTCGCTTAACGATTCCGCGTCAGTTGTGAGCGGCGATCCCTCCATACCTGCCATCGACACAACCTCAGGTGAGACAGACTCCGTGACCGGTTCTTCGACTTCGGCGCCGAGGTCTTTGAGCCATGAGGGCGTCTCAGGCTCAGGCGTTTCTGCGGCTCCGCCTTGGGAGGTCTCGGCAGTCTGAGGTGGCCCCGAGCGCAACCAGTCGGGAATCTCGGTTGCATACGGCGCAGAGTCTCCGGAGGTGTCCTCATCGCCCGTGGGTGCGAGGGCCTTCACCCAAGCCGGCAAATCGCCTTGCGATGCCTCCGGAAGGGGCTCACCTTCCGGAGTCCCGGTCACATCAGCATCCTCATCTGGAGCGTCCAGGGCGGCCAGACTCGCTTCTCGCAAGAAGGGGGGGATATCATCGTCCGGCGACGGCGTGAAGGGGGCCGCTATGCGTGGCTCTTCGCGGGGCTCCGATGGCTGAAAGACGGACTCCAACAGTGGACTTGCGTCAGCAGCCTGGGCTACGTACTCCAGCCTTTCGATGTTTACCGCGCTGTCAGGCACAGAAGCGGCATCAAACGCCGAAATCTTTGGCAAACGCGGCGTAGGGATCAAGTTCATTTACCCGCTGGCGATACTCATCAGCGGATTCCTTCTTTCCCAAAGCCGTCAGAATGTCAACCATCAGTGCATTGGCATCGAAGCAATACGGAAAACGGGATAGCACCTGCGCACACGTGTCCGCGGCCTCCGTCTTTTGGCCGCCGTGGAAGTATGCTTTTGCGAGCAAGACCTGCAAGTCAATTCGCTCTGAATCCTGGGCGAGCACCGCACGAATTTCAGATATCGCCTGGGCGTACAACTGGCCCTGGACGTACATATGTGCGAGCGCGCCGCGGGTCAACCGAATCTTCGGCGGTTCCGCGCCGTCGCGGCGCCCGAAAAGTCGCTGAAGCTCGCCTTGAATAGCGGCGTTGGAAGGTTGAACTTCGAAGGCGCGCTCCATGTGCCAGATTGCGTCGTCGAGCTTGCCCTGGTCGTCTGCAATGATGCTCATGCCCACGTGCGCGACAAAGTCGTCAGGGGCGGCCACAAGTATGCGCTCGAAGACATCGACCGCTTCGTCATAACGTCTGCCTTGCAAGTAGGCCTTCCCGAGAAGTCGATAGGTTTCAAGATGCTTGGGATAGGACTTGAGAATCTGGCGACAATGCGCGATGGCTTCGTCGAGCCGTTGATCGTGCTCAACCAGTTCCTCAATCTCGCGGGTATACGCTCTTAGCGGTGTTGTGGGCATGCCGGTGTCTGCAACAAGTATGCACCAATCTCAATGAAACTGCAAGACAATTGCCATTTCAAGGCCGTGTTAATAGTCAGACTGCACGGAGGAGCCGGCACGTCGGGGTATAGGAGCAGACCGCAGCCGGCAGGACTCATACAGGAACGGGGTGGGCACAAGCGACCGACGGGTCTCGCCGCACCGAATTCCGAGATCTCACTCGTAGAAGAGAGGCAGGGGCTGCACTGGCTCGTCGCTGAACACGTGGGCTGCGAGCACCTGGGCGCGCGCCTCGGCCTGCTTCTGTTCATCGTTAGCATGGACCGTGAAGAGCGGCGCGCCTTGCTCCACGCGGTCCCCTACTTTATGGTGCACGACAAGACCGACAGAGTGGTCGACGGGATCAGCCTTGCGGGCGCGCCCTGCGCCAAGGGCAACGGCCGCCTCGCCGACCGCGTGCGCGTCCACCTGCGACAGCCAACCGGAGCGGGGCGAATTGATCGTCGACACGATCTTGGCCCGCGGCAATCTTGCTGGGTCGTCGACGTACGAAACGTCCCCGCCTTGCGCTTCAACCAAGATGCGGAACTTATCGAACGCCGAGCCGTTGTGAATTGCCTGTCCCGCCATCTGCCGGCCCTCGTCCAGGTCACGCGCCCGACCACCGATCAACAGCATGTGCGCACTGATCTGAAGAGAGTGTTCCCGGAAGTCAGGTGGTCCCCCGTCATGGAGCACGGCGAGCGCCTCGACGACCTCCAGGGCATTGCCTACCGCGTTGCCCAACGGCTGATTCATATCGGAAAGAAGACACACGACCTTGCGGCCGGCGAGCGCCCCGATCTTCTCCATGAGATCAGAAAGTTCGCGCGCCGCTTCCAGTGTCTTCATGAACGCACCGCGCCCGACCTTGACGTCGAGGACGATGGCCTGGGCCCCGGCCGCAATCTTCTTGCTCATGATGGATGATGCGATCAGGGGAATAGACGGGACCGTGCCGGTGACGTCCCGCAACGCATAGAGCTTACCGTCGGCGGGTGCCAAGTCCACCGACTGACCGGAAAGGACGATGCCGACTTCCTTGAGTTGCTTCGTGAACTGGTCCGTACTTAGATCGACGCGATAGCCGGGGATAAACTCCATCTTATCAAGTGTGCCGCCGCTGAAGCCCAAACCCCGTCCGGACATCTTGCCGACGGGCAACCCGCAAGCCGCGACGGTCGGAAGGACGACCAGTGTGGTCTTGTCACCTACTCCACCCGACGAGTGCTTGTCGACGGCGATGTCGACGACACCGCCGAGGTCAAGGATTCTGCCCGAAAGCACCATTGCGAGCGTGAGATCGGTCGTCTCCCGGGGGGTCATGCCATTGAGCACAACGGCCATGGCCCAGGCGGCAGCCTGATAATCCGCGATGTCCCCCCTAACAAATCCCTGCACAAAGAAATCGATTTCCTGCTTGCTTAGTTCCCCCTTGTCGCGTTTCTTGATAATGATGTCCACGGCGCGCATGGATGCTCCTCAGGGTGTCATTCTATCCGAATTGGCGCAGACAACGGTCCGCATCCCGCAGGCGTGCCGGGCCGGGCGTTCCAGGCTGGTAGCTCTCATTCCGGCGCACCGGGATGCGGCTGCGCCGGCGCCAAGAAAACCGATCTTCCCCAGTGTCATGCTACCCCGATGGTGCTCGAACTCTGTCGATGATTGCAAGCAATGTTTCGTTGGAAGGGATATCGGACATGGACGAGCCACGGTGAGCGTAACGGATCATGCCATCCGCATCGACGACCATAACCAACGGCATCCGTCCCAGTTTTAAGAGATTGACCTCCTGCCGATATCGTCGCGCGACTTTGTGGTGGGGATCAGGCATGCCAGGAAACGGCAGGCTCTCAGTGCGCCAGTACTTGCTGAATGCATCCGCGTCATCCGGCCCAACGGCCAGGATCTCCGCCCGCCGCCGCGTGAATTCAGCATAATCATCCCGGAGGCGCGCCAACTGCGCGCGGCAATACGGTCAAAGGAAACCACGCAAAAAGACGAGGAGCACGGGCCGGCCCCGGTAGCCCGAGAGGCGAACATGGCGTCCGCTGGTGTCCACGAGCTCGAAATCAGGCGCGGCTTCCCCTGAGCGAAACACTTCAGGCATGAATGGAAAGGTCCCTGGCTTGCGCCCAAATGCGGTCGAACATGACCGTTGTCAGCCTGCCGGTCTGCGTATTTTGTTGGCTGGGGTGATACGAGCAGATCAGCCAAGAGCTCGGCGGCGCCGGTCCCCAGGCTAATCTTGTAGCTGGCGCCATGCGCGAACTTGAATTTCGAGACAGGCAAAGATAAGAGGCGCAAAGTCGTCGCGAAGGCGATGCGGCCAAGGCAAACAATCACTTTGGGTTGAATCAACTGGATCTCGCTCTCAAGATAAGGCTGGCAATTTGCGAGCTCTTGGGCCGTCGGTTTGTTGTCTGGCGGGGCACAACGGGCGGCAGCGGTGATATACAGGTCGCGCAGTGTCAACTTATCATCCCGGGCCACAGATTCGGCCTGGCTGGCGAATCCCGCGCGGAAGAGGGCCGGATACAGAAACGATCCTGAGGCGTCCCCAGTGAATTGCCTGCCGGTACGATTGGACCCATGTGCTCCCGGTGCGAGACCCACAACGAGGACGCGCGCTTGCGGGTCACCGAAGCCCGGCACCGGTTTTCCCCAGTAGTCCATGTCCCTGTAGGCTTTGCGCTTCTTGATGGCCATGGCTTCGCGCCATTGCACCAGACGCGGACATCGCCGGCAAGCGATCACCTGCCGGGTGACGTCCTCCAATTTCATGCTGGGATTCTACTGTGAATTTGCATGGATTTGCGATACACTGCAACCGACACAGGAGAGTGCATGAAACCGTTCCGGAAAAACCTGGCGATTGCCATCGATGGAGGCGGAATCCGCGGCGTCATCGTGACGGGCGCGCTGAGCATGCTCGAGGCGCAGCTTGGCCAGCCGCTCCACGAGATCGCCCGCCTGTACGCCGGGACATCCACGGGATCCATTATTTCGGCGGCGCTGGCGGCGGGTCTGAGCGCATCAAAGATCCACGAGCTCTACTTGCAGTTGGGGGACAAGATATTTCGGAGCAGCTGGCGCACCTTGTTGTTCCCCTTGTCGCCGTACCGCTATCCACTGGAGCCGCTTGAAAGCGCGCTGCACGACCAACTGGGCGACATGAAGATGAAGGATCTGTGGAAAGACCTGGCCTTGCGCGATGTCGTCATCACGGCCTTGGACGTACTCACAAATGAGACATGTTTCATAAAGCCCTGGAAACTCCAATACCAGGATTGGAGCCTGGTCAAGGCGGTGCTTGCTTCCAGCTCTGTGCCAACATACTTTCCACCGGTCGAGGGGCGCTATGTTGATGGGGGCGTTGGATCGTACGCGAACCCGTGCTATCTGGCGGCATACGAATCCAGCTTCTGCCTCGGTTGGAAGCCTGAAGAAACAACACTGCTCAGTTTTGGCACCGGACGAGGTCCAGCAGTGCTGAAGCCGGGAGAACCCCTGCGGGTGGCGGCCTGGGACTGGCTTGAGCCGGTCCTTGATGGGTTCCTGACCTCGGCCAGCGACCAGCAGGTGCGACTTGTCGAGACTTTCTTCAAGAAGCTGGACTTTCGCAGGTTCCAGGTGGACATGGCCGAAGCATACGCGATGGATGATCCAAAAACGATTCCAGTACTTCTGGAGTACGGCAAGCAAATGGGCCAAATGATCCTGGATGACAAGACCGACAGCACGGCAATGATCAAGCCAGCGAAAGCCGGCCGGGTTATTCCGCAGACCTAGGTACACACCTGCAGGCGCGAAGCGCGACAAAGTCTTCAACGAGGAAACCGGCCGAGGCGGCGTCACACCAGGCAACGATCGCCGGGTAACGTTCTTCACAGGATAAGCATGGCATCGCCGAAGGAGTAAAAGCGATAGCCTTCGCGCTTGGCAACTTCGTAGGTTTCAAGGATCCGTTCGCGACCCGCGAACGCGCTGACCAGCATCAAAAGGGTGGATTTCGGCAGATGGAAATTGGTGACCAGCCCATCCACAAAGTTGAACTGAAAACCGGGCAATATGAAGAGACCGGTGTCGCCAGCGAACGGCGCGATCCCGGGTTGCTCACCGGGAGCCGCGTGCCGCGCGGCGGACTCGAGCGTCCGCACGGAGGTTGTGCCGACGGCGATAACCCGCCCGCCTTTGCTGCGGGCGTCGTTCAGCAAGCGGGCTGTCTCCGGAGAAATGGCGCACCATTCGGTGTGAATCTTGTGGCGATCTGCCTCGGTTTCGGTGACGGGTGCAAAGGTATCCAAGCCCACGTGCAGTGTGACATACGCCAGTAGAATGCCGTCGGCTTGGAGGCGGGCAAGCAGAGCTGGCGTGAAATGCAGGCCTGCAGTCGGCGCGGCCGCGGAACCGGGCACCGCCGCATAGACCGTCTGATAGCGTTCCGGATCGCCCAGTTCCTCGTGAATATACGGTGGAAGCGGTACGTGCCCCACCCGGGGAAGAAACGGCTCCAGCGGCTCTGAGAACCTCACAAGTCGTTCGGCGCCGCCAAGTTCGGTAACGATTTCGGCGCGAAGTCCGCCTTCAACAACCAAAGTCCTGCCGGCCGATAGTCCCTTACCCCCTACCAGCGCACGCCAAGTCAATTCGTCGACTTTCCGCAACAACAGAACTTCAACGCGGCCACCGCTGGATTTGTGCGCGAACAGCCGCGCGGGAATGACCCTGGTTTGGTTCAGCACGAGCACATCGCCTTGGCGCAGGTAGTCCGAAATATCTCCGAACCGTCGGTGCTCGATCTGACCGGTGGCGCGATGGAGCACGAGCAACCGCGATGAGTCTCTGGGCTCGGCAGGAGTCTGAGCAATCATGCTTTCCGGCAGGTCGTAGTCAAAATCGGAGGTTTGCGTCATGCAAGAGTATCCAGAGGTGCAGGAAGGCACGCCTTGCGCTTGTGGACCGAGTCAACTGCTCGCAACTGACCCATCACGACTGCGGCCAATGTTCCGCAACCTGACCCGACCCCAAGATACCATCGAGAATTGGGCCGCAAGCGGCAGCGCGAGACGCTACTAGTTCCAGCGCGTCTTACTTGTGAAGAAAGCGTGCCAACAGGTTCAGCACGACGGTGAGGACGACCGACACCAAGATTGAGGTGACGACCGGAAAGTAGAATCCGCCGCCGTGCCAGGTAATATGAATGTCTCCGGGCAGCCTGCCAATGGGGAATCCCACCCGAGCAGCCACATAGAGGGCTCCTCCCAACAGGACGAGAAGAACCCCGGCAATGATCAGGTAGCGACCAATGTTCTCCATGGGACAGAGCGGAGATTTGCCCTCGCACGTGCCGGGAGCGAATTTCCAGCGGCTCCGTCAGATCAGGCGGGGCTGCTCTTTTTCCGAATAGACCAAGCCCAGATGGGCATAGGCAGACTTGGTAGCCACACGACCCTGCGACGTCCGGTCAAGGAGCCCCATTTGCAGCAGATAGGGCTCGACCACATCCATGATGGTGTCCTGCTCTTCGCTGATGGAGGCCGCAATTGTGTTGAGTCCGACCGGCCCCCCGCCGTGCTTCTCAATGATGGCACGCAGCACACGACGGTCCACCTCGTCCAGTCCCAAAGCATCCACCTGCAACAGATCCAGGGCGCGCCTGGCAATCTCGGACGTGATGGTGCCGTCCGCTTGGACCTGTGCATAGTCCCGGACGCGCCGCAGGAGCCGGAGGGCGACCCGGGGCGTGCCACGTCCACGGCGCCCGATCTCCGCGATGCCCGTGCCATCCACCGGCACTTCAAGTATGGCGGCTGCCCTTCGGACCACCGCCTGCATAGCGGGCACGTCGTAATAGTCCAGCCGATATACCGCACCGAAGCGGGCACGCAGCGGGGCTGTGATCAATGCCAGCCGAGTGGTGGCGCCCACGAGGGTGAAGTGCGGCAGCTTCAGGCGGATGGAACGGGCGGACGGACCCTTTCCGATCACGATGTCCAGTGCGAAATCTTCCATGGCGGGGTAGAGTACTTCCTCCACCACGCGGCCGAGTTGATGAACCTCGTCGATGAAAAGGATGTCTCCGGCGCGCAAATTGGTGAGGATCGCCGCCAAATCGCCAGGACGTTCAATGGCTGGACCCGAGGTGACCTTGATATTGACACCCATCTCGTTGGCCACCACATGCGCAAAGGTGGTCTTGCCGAGACCAGGGGGGCCATAGAACAGCACGTGATCGAGCGCTTCGCCCCGCTGCTGTGCCGCCCGCATCAAGATGCTCAGATTGTCTTTTACCTGATCCTGACCGATCAGATCGGTCAGTTTTTGGGGGCGCAGGACGTTTTCGACGCGGTCGTCCGGCCTGGCAGCAGCATCCGTCGCGCGCTGTGATGTGTTTGTCACGGCGTCATTATAACTCGACGACTCTGCAGGGCACTCGTTGCCGGTTTCACTGATCGAGACTATAATTGGCGTTTGATCGGGGCGTGGCGCAGTCCGGCTAGCGCGCTTGCATGGGGTGCAAGAGGTCGGAGGTTCAAATCCTCTCGCCCCGACTCTAGTCTCCAAAGGCGACGACACCTTTGGAGATTTCTCTTATCTGAGCAGGATCGACCCGAGACATACCGCCAAGCTTGCACCGCGGCGGCCCCGGCTGCGAGATACTGGCCCTGAATGTCGTTTTGGGGATCGGGGCGTGGCGCAGTCCGGCTAGCGCGCTTGCATGGGGTGCAAGAGGTCGGAGGTTTCCTTTGCAGGATCTCCGTTTCACTCCGACAAATCCTCTCGCCCCGACACGAGTCTCCAAAGGCGATGACACCTTTGGAGACTTCTGCATCCATGGTGTTGGAAAACAACAATGTCTGGAATACGCCTGCTTGTCAATCCTGCGGGCCTCGATTATGCTTGTTTCCGGGAGTGGTTAAGTCCCGGCGGGCTTCCTGGTCTTCAAAACCTGTGGCGGGTCGCGTTGCGGGCCGCGGTGGGTTCGACTCCCATCCACTCCCGCTCGCGCAGCCCGGATACCACGTCAGGGCGCCTGAGCTTCAGCCCTTGCCAGCAGCACCAATAGAGGTTGTGAATGTCCTATCCTGAGACCGAAATCCTGAACAGCCTAGTCTCGCGCGTCTTTCGGGCAGAAGATATCACCCTGGGTGAACCCACCCAGGGTTTGATTGCCCGCTACCGCGGCCATTTGCTGCTTGAAGATAGCGTGGCGGCCTACGACCAGCTGGCGGCCTCGTTGGCGCCGTTCGAGATCACGCCCCTCTTTCGGGTGGACAAAGGGCAGCAAGTCGTCTATCTCGTTCCGCGCAAGCCCGATCCCAAGCCCGCGAGGGTTTCGATAAACATTATCCTGTTCATCTTGACCGTGCTGAGCGTCCTGTTGGTCGGAGCGCAACCGCAGGGAACGATGCCGGCGGATACCACGGGCCAGATCTTGTACCTGGCAAAATCGCTGCTGACCGGCTGGCCATATGCCCTGAGCCTGATGTCCATCCTGCTGGCGCACGAATTCGGCCATTATCTGATGAGTCGACACCACAAGACTCTGGCTACGCTGCCCTACTTCATTCCGCTGCCTCTGCCTCCGCTCGGTACAATGGGCGCGGCGATCCTGATGCAGGGCACCCCAAAGAACAAGCGCGTCCTTTTCGACATCGGCGTTACCGGCCCGCTGGCCGGCATGGTGGTGGCGATTCCGGTGCTGCTGCTGGGACTGTCGCTGTCCCATCTCGACGTGATCAGGCCGCTGGGTGGCATGGTCGAAATGGAGGGCAACTCGCTGCTCTATCTGGCGGCGAAGTACCTGACATTTGGACAATTACTCCCGGCTCCGGCTGGTTTCGGCGGCGCCTCGCCATTCATGTACTGGGTGCGATATTTCTTCACCGGTCACCCCATCCCGGTCGGCGCGACGGACGTGTTTATCCATCCCGTGGCCTTTGCAGGCTGGGCAGGATTGCTCGTGACCGCACTGAATCTGATCCCCGCGGGCACTCTGGACGGCGGTCATGTGGTGTACTCCGTGTTTGGCGACAGAGCGGCGAAAGCGTTCCCCGTGATTTTCCTGGCGCTCCTGGGGCTTGGGCTCGTTTGGAACGGCTGGTGGATCTGGGCGGTGCTGCTGCTGTGGTTGGGCCGCGTGCATGCGGAACCGCTGGATCAGATCACCCCGCTCGATCCACCGCGGCTGGCAATTGCGGCCCTGACTGTGTTGATACTCATCGTGACTTTCAGCCCCGTGCCGTTTGCGATATTCAGCGGCGTGTGACCTTGGGCGCCCGGCTCTCCCCAGGGCGGCGGGGACTCTCGGTTCTCCTACTGACCATTATCGCTGGCGTGTCAGCCGGTCACGCCTGCTTCCAGGCCGACCTTACCCGCAGCACCTAGCCCACGTCCGGCAGCCACCCGACCCAGCTCCGCACTCACTCCGGTTGCGCCTGGATCGCTCCAGGGCGTCGCCATACAAGTATGGCACCCCTGGTTTGGCGTCGAAGCCAGCCTGTTCGATTCGCAGGTGGCGGAATTCAACAAGACCAACGAATGGGGAATCACGGTCCGAACAACGAGCCAGAACAACTACGCCGAACTGTACAGTATCGTAACGGCGGCCCTGCCCAGTGATGAGGCTCCCGACGTGGTCGTCGCATTGCCCGACTACGCGGTCGGTTGGAATGCCGCCGGCGCTGTCCTTGACCTAAGCAGCTACGTGAGCGATCCCAGCTACGGATTCGGAGAGCCTGATGTCAATGACTTTCCGAAGGTGTTTTGGACGCAGGACGAAGTCGACGGAAAGCGACTCGGTCTACCGGCCGAGCGAGGCGCGACTTTCCTGCTTTACGATGCCACCTGGGCGAAAGAGCTTGGATTGCAGGGCGCCCCTCAGACCTCATCCGCGTTCCGCCAGCAAGCGTGTCGTGCTCATCAATCAATGGCATTGGATGATGACAAAACGAATGATGGACAAGGCGGCTGGCTAATCAGCACAGACGCCACAACCTTGCTGTCCTGGATGATAGCCTTCGGCGGCGGACCGCTCGAAGGGCAGGGATACCATTTCCTGACGCCAATGAACCTGGCGGCCCTCACCTTCGTGAAACAGATTTACGACGAGGGCTGTGCGTGGACTCTACCATCCACCTCAGATGCGCCAGCCGCGTTTGCGGCCAGAAAAGCGGTGTTCGCCACCGCCGGACTCCAGGAACTGCCGGATTATGCGCGGGCCATGGCGGCTGCCGGCAACTCCGATGAGTGGACAGTCCTGGCGTTCCCCGGTCCCGACGGGGCAGGCCTCGCAACCTACGGATCTTCGTACGTCGTCCTGAAATCCACAGCGGCGAGACAGCTGGCCTCCTGGCTGTTCGTGAAGTGGATGCTCTCAAGCGACAATCAGAAGAAATGGGTGGAGGTCACCGGTCTGTTTCCCCTGCGCAACTCGGTATTGGCTTCGCTCGGTGAATATCAGAAAAGCCATCCCCAATGGGCCGACGCCGTGGCTCTGATTCCAACAGCGCAGAACGAGCCTGACTTGGCGTCGTGGAGGCAGGTACGCACAATGGTAGGTGATGGTTTCGACGCGATGTTCCGGTCGAACACCCCCTCGGGCAGGGTAGCCGAGATTTTGGCGATAATGGAAAGGGCCGCCACCGACCTGTCCAAGTAGTCACGGCCGTCTCGGTCCAAAGGGGTCGACCGTCGCACCAAGGTGTCCATGCGCCCAAGCACCTCAACAAGCAACGCCTTGTCTGTCTCACAGCTGTTCATTGTCAATGCCAATTGGGTGGGCATCTCATTCATGTGGAATGCGCTGCACCCGATTCTGCTGCCTGCGATGCTGCTTGGCCTGGTGCCCAACGCGAAAAAGAACACGTACCTGGGCCTTCTGACCTTCGCAGGCCTCGTGATCGCCATGATCATACAGCCCCTCTCCGGCTCGCTGTCCGACAGCTGGAAATCGCGGTATGGGCGACGCCGCCCGCTTATGGCGGCAGCGACCATTCTCGATTGCGTCTTCCTTCTCGTTCTCGGTTCAAGCGGAGGCCTGGTGTGGCTGTGCATCGGATACATCGGCCTGCAGGTCTGTTCGAACGCGGCGCAGGGACCACTGCAGGGATTGTTGCGCGATCGCGTGCCCTCGGGCCAACTGGCGGTTGCTTCGTCGCTCAAGATCCTGCTGGACCTGCTGAGCCTGGTGTTGGCCGGACTTGTGGCGGGGCACCTGCTTGGCAGCGGGCGCAATCCAGCGATGGTCATGCTCCTGATCGCCGTGCTTCTGCTGACTTCGGCTGCAATTACGATTCGATTCACGCCGGAGAAGCCCAGCCAGAGCTTCGCCGAAGACCGTAGTGAGAACCCCCCCGATGATTCAGCCCGCCCACTCGGATGGCAGGCCGGGTACCGCGCTCTGATATCCGAGCGCGCGCTCTTCCTGCTGGGCATATATGGCCTGCAGGCTTTCGGCCAGTACTACTTGGGCGACGTGCTAAGGGTCCAGGATCCGGCGCGCCAGGCGGGCAATCTGCTTGCTTCCGTTGGAGCGGGGACGGTGATCCTCGTGGGGGCCGGGGGATGGTTGATCGGGAGATTGGGAGCGAAAAGGATTCTCTACCTGGCCTCGGGCCTCACAGGCATCGGTCTATTGCTGTTGGTCTGGGTCACGCAGATCAATGGTGTGCTCGCCTTTGGGGGACTGATTGGCGCGGGCATTGGTCTGTTCCTGACGTCAAATTGGACATTGGCCAATCGGCTCGCACCTGAGGCGCAGGCCGGAAAATTCCTCGGTCTAACCAATCTGGCAACGGCAGGCGCCGCGGCCGTGGCGCGTCTGCAAGGCCCAGCCGTGGACTTGCTCAACTCGGCGCGACCGGGCGACTGGATCGGTTACAGGGGAATCTTCCTGTTTGGGGCAATCTGCGTCCTGGCGAGCGCGGTGTTTGTGACCAGAGTCAAAGCAGCATCATGAGCCCTCCGCACGTCAAGGTTGCGATCAAGGATGGCAGCGCCCGCGCGGCGGCTGCTCGCCAGGGGTACTCAGGCGGGCGCAACCTTTTGCAGACTATTTCGTAGAGCAATGTAGGCGACTCGAGGAGATGCTGTGAACGACGACACGGCCCGCGTCATCCGGGCGCAGCAGGGAAACGAGGAGGCTTTCACAGAACTGGTGGAGGCCTATCAATCTCATGTGTACAACCTGTGCTACCGAATGCTGGGCGAGGCCGAAGCCGCCGAAGATGCCGCCCAAGAGACTTTCCTGCGGGCATTCCAGCATCTACATCGCTACGATCAGCGGCGGCCGTTCGCGACCTGGTTGCTTTCGATTGCTGCCCACTACTGCATCGATCGGCTGCGGCGCCGGAAATTCTCTTTCACTTCGCTGGACGAGGAGGACGACCGTGACGCCCGCGAGCTGCCTGACGTAGATGCCCTGCAGCCGGAGTCAGAGAGCATTCGCCGCGAGCAACGCGAGCAGATGCAGGCGGCGATAAAGACGCTCGACTCGGTTGACCGGGCTGCCATTGTATTGCGCTACTGGCACGATTGCTCCGAGGTGGAAATTGCCGAAACGCTCAACCTGACGGTGAGTGCCGTGAAGTCCAGGCTGCATAGGGCACGGCGGGAACTGGCCGGATCCTGGCAGCAGGAAGCAAGGCACCCCAGCCAAGGAAGGAGGCCACATGAATCACCGGCCTTTTGAAGATTGGCTCCTGGATGACCGACCACTGGGAGACCAGGAGCAGCGGGATCTGCAAATGCACTTGCGCGAGTGCCGTTCGTGCGCCGCGATTGCCGAATCCAATCTTGCGCTGCGCTCGACGCACTGGATCGCTCCTCCGGCCGGTTTCACCGCTCGCGTCACCCAGCGCCTTGCAAGATGGCACAGGATGCAAAGATGGTATCAGATGCTCGGGACCCTGGCCCTCGTGCTTGGAGGGCTGACGGTGTTCTACGCGTTTGCTGGCCCCGCCGTGCAGCAGGCCCTCCGGTCGCCTGCAGACTGGATCACCTCCGCAACGATCTACCTGGTCCTTGTGGCGGAATCCTTGCAAGTACTCACCGAAGTGGGGCACATCCTGCTACGCGACCTTCCCAGCGTCATGGCGCCAACAGCCTGGATGATCCTCATCTTCGGCAGTGCCTGCTTTTCCACGATCTGGGCAGTAGCGGTGCGGCGCCTGGCGCACGCCCCGCAAGGAGTGTAGGAAATGAAGAATTCTCATCCGCGGGCTCGTGTTGCTGGCATTCATGCTCGCGCCGACGCGTGCGGTCTTCGCCGACGACGGCGCGGGTCGTGGGCGGCTGGTCATAGGACAGGATTTCACGTTGGGCTCGGGACAGACCCTGGACGGCGATCTGGTCGTGATCGGGGGAACCGCCACGGTTGAGGCTGGGAGTGTCGTCAAAGGAGATATTGTAGTGATCGGCGGTAGCCTGCGACTTGACGGGCAGACCACAGGCAGCGCTGTCGTTATTGGCGGCACTGCCTCTCTCGGCGAAGCCGCGTCCGTGGCGTCAGATCTGATCACCTTGGGCGGCAACCTTCACCAGCTGACTGGCGCCCACATCGGGGGTGACGTCATCACGAATTTGCCGTTCCCGGCAGGGACTGTGCCTCGAATTGCCGCTCGCCCGCCGCAACCCGTCCAGCGACTCTCGTTTGGCGTTCTTGGATCCGCCGTGGCCGTCTTACTGCAGTCCCTTGCCTTGGCGGCGCTGGCCATGCTCCTTACGGCTTTCCTCCATCCTCAGCTGGATCGCGTCGCGCAGGCAATCGTTGCCCAACCATTTATGGTCGGCAGCGTCGGTTTGCTGGTGGCATTTGTCGCACCAGTGGCCGTTGTGATACTTACAATCACCTTGATCCTGATCCCGATTGCTCTTGCCGCGGTGATGCTGCTCGTGCTGGCGTGGCTTTTCGGCGTGGTGGCCCTGGGCATGGTAGTCGGCGACCGACTAAATGAAGCAGCTCACAGAAACATCGAGCCAGTGCTATCCGTTGGGATAGGGACATTTCTTCTGGCAATCGTGGTCAGCGCCGTGCATTACGTTCCATGCGTTGGTTGGATTGCCCCGGCCCTTGCTGGCCTTATAGGACTTGGGGCAGCCGTGATCACGATATTTGGGACCCGCCCGATGTATCGAGCCAGCTCTCCTGCGGCCGGGTCGAGCGGGGACACCCCAAGCGGAGCGACCTCCTCCCCGCTGCCCTAGGCACGCACGGGCATGAGAGGGGCATCTAAAAGCCCCATGTTACAATCAACCCGCCTCGGCGTAGTTCGCCGAGGCGGGTTTCCCGTAGCTTGAAAGGCCATATGCAGCCGAAGGTCGACGTACCCAACACTCCTATACACAATACGCCGCCCCCTCTGATCGAAGTCAAGGGCAAGCACGGCGAAATCGGGCGCCAGGTGGGCGAAGCTCGGCGCGCCCAAGTACAGCACAGCATTGCCAACGCGCACGTGCTGATAGACCAGAGCTATGATCAGCTCGAACTAACCTGGGAGGGAGCCCAGATCCAGGCACGGAAGTACCTGCCATTTGTCGAGGAACGCTACCCCCAGTACGTCGATGAATTGCGGGGCATTGCTGAAGGCGCCAATGTGGAATTCGACGATGTGATGGCATTGAATACGATGGAAGCCGTCACCATGGACGCCCTGCATCTGACGCGCTGCACCAGCTTCGCCGTGAACGAGCAGCGCGCCGCCGACGGCCACGTGCTGGCGGCCCACACCGAGGATTGGGTGCCTGAGGACGAGGACGATGTATTCGTCGAGCTGGCCAAGCCGGTAGACGAGCCGCCGTTTCTGGCCATGTCCTACGGCGGCCTGCTCCCAAACGTCGGGTTCAACGCCTACGGAATTGCCCAGCTGATCGACTCCGTGTATCCGTCTGACTCTCGAATTGGGATCCCGCGGCTGGTAGTTGCCCGCGCGGTGCTGGCGGCGCGACGCATATCAGGCGCGATCGGCCGCACCTTGGTGCCGCATCGGGCTGCCGGCTACACGCACGTGCTTGCCCACGAGAGCGGTGAGATGTATGCCATCGAAGTCTCGGCCACACACTTCGAGATCCTGCACGGCACAGATGGTTACATCGTTCATACCAATCACTACGTTGCCGACAGCATGAAAGGAATTGAAAGCGAACCCGAGGAGCTAATCTCTTCTCGTGTCCGGTACTTCCGCGCCAACCGGCTTCTGCGGCAAAGCAGCGCACACACAATGAAGACGCTGCAAGCGATTCAGAAAGATCACGTGAATCTGCCGAACTCGATCTGCAACCACGCCGTGGATTGGACGGATCCTTTTGACAGGGAGAAGACGATCACGGCGCTGGTGATCGACTTGACGTCCCGGGAAATGCACATCTGCTGGGGCAACCCCTGCCAGAACGCCTTCCACACATATCATCTTGACGCCTAGGTCACGGCGCGACCGCTTCCGGCTCGTTGGTAACGCCAACGACAGATTCAACCAAAGCGGTCTCCGGCGGGCGTATGATAGAATTCAAGACCCTCGGAGCCAAGAATGATAGAAGTAACAATAGACAGCGTTCGAGTTAACCTGATGTCGCCGCAGAGACTTGTCATTCTGCGCGAGGTGGGGGCCGATCGCTATTTGCCAATCTGGGTGGGCCAGTACGAAGCGGAGGCCATCACGGTCGCCCTGCAGGAAGTTGAAATGATCCGGCCCCTGACGCACGACCTCCTGAAGAATGTATTCAATACGCTGAATGCGAAAATCAAGCGCATCGAGATCATCTCGCTCAAGGAAGACATTTTTTACGGAAGCATCGTGGCTGAAGTGAACGGCCAGGAAACAAACGTCGACTCGAGACCCTCGGATGCAATCGCCCTGGCAGTGCGGGCGCACGTGCCGATCCTGGTTGACGAAAGTGTCATCAAGAACGCCGGTATCACGCCAGAGGTCGACGTCGATGCAACGGCGGGCTCAGGAAGCCAAAGGGCACAACCTGCGAAGCCGGCACCTCCCGTCGGCGAGGTAAGCAAGGAGCGCCTTTCCGTCTTTGAAGACTTCTTTGGAAAGCTCGACCTGGACAAACTGGACAGGGACAAGCCCAAAGGCGAGGACCCGGGCCCGGAGGATCAGGGCAGCGACGAAACAAGAGACGAAGACGGCAAGCCGGACCAGCCCGACAGGCCCACGAAACCATGACAGAGTTCCTTCCGGCTGAAACGACCACCGCCCCCACATCGCCGAGCGTTCCTCACAATCGGGAAGCCGAAGAAGCAGTCGTGGGGGCGGTCCTTATTAATCCCGAGGCCTACTACGACATCTCGCCGTTCCTGCAGCCCGACGACTTCCACATCCACCGGCACCGTTGGATATGGGAGGCGTTCACAAGCCTGCATGAGCAGCGCATCCCCGTCGATCTGCTGACGCTTAGCGAGGAGCTTGACCGGCGCGGGCAACTTGATGAGATCGGCGGGCGCGCCTACTTGACCGCGCTCGTGAACCAGGTTCCGACCTCTCTGAACGCGGTGTCCTACGCACACATCGTCGAGAGCCACGCGATACGCCGCCGGATGATCGGGGCCGCCAACTCCATTGCGTCCGTCGCCTACAACGAGGACCTCGACGTTGACAATGTCATGGACGAGGCCGAAAAGGCCGTGTTCAACGTCAGCGAGCGCCGCCTGCGACGTGAAGTTGAGCCGATCCGCGCCGTCCTGAGCGAGTACTACGACCGCATCGATGAGCTCGCCCGTCGCGGCGAGGAGTTCTACGGTGTGCCAACGGGCTTCATCGACCTGGACAAGAAACTCGGCGGTTTGCAGCCGTCGGACTTGCTGATCATCGCCGGCCGGCCCGGCCAGGGCAAGACAAGCTTTCTGCTCTCTGTGGCGAAGAATGCGGCGCTGATCCACAAGAAACACGTCGCCGTCTTCTCGCTGGAAATGTCCAACGAGCAGGTGGCACAGCGGCTGATCGCCCAGCAGACCGGCATCGACTCGCAACGGCTGCGGACGGGCCATCTCGCGGAAGGAGACTGGTCCCTTTTCGCCCAGGCGATCGAAGTGATGTCGGATACGCAGATCTTCCTCGACGACACCCCCGCCCTTACGCCCTTGCAGCTGCGCGCCAAGAGCCGCCGTTTGCATCTGGAACATCAACTGGATCTGATTCTCGTGGACTACCTGCAGCTAATGACAGGGGATGTCCATACGGAGAATCGTGTGCAGGAGGTCTCCTACATCTCGCGCAACCTGAAGGTCCTCGCGCGTGAACTCAAGGTCCCCGTCCTGGCAGCCGCACAGCTCAGCCGCGCCGTCGAGCAGCGCTCGGGGAAGGAGCCCCAATTATCGGACCTGCGGGAGTCGGGCTCATTGGAACAGGACGCCGACGTGGTCATGTTCCTGCAAAAACCCGAGGCATGGGAAAACGACACAAGCAAGAAGAACGCCATGCAGCTCAAGATCTCCAAGCACAGGAACGGCCCGACTGGCTTGATTGAGCTGGTCTTCCGAGACGAGCTGGCCCAGTTCGTGAACGCCGCCACCTGGGATTTGGGCTAGGGTTGCTCCGTCCGAGAGGCCATGCGAACGGACAAATGAATACCTTTCCCGGCTTCTCGGACACCGACAGCTTCACTTCAATCCCAGATGCCTTCTTCAATGTCCTGCTGAAGGACATCGAGGACGACGAACTCCGCGTGATCCTGTACACGCTATGGCGCGTCGATCGCATGGACGGCACGTACCGCGCGGTTTCCGAATCCGAGATCGAAGCGGATGCGGTGGGTCTCGAGCCGGAGCGTGTCAAATCGGGGCTGGAGAAGGCGGTTGAGCGAGGTGTTCTGCTCCGAGCGGCGCATGACGGAAAAGTGCTGTACTTTGTCAACTCGCCGCGAGGACAGGCGGCAGCGCAGGCCTTTGCGCTGCGCGGGTACGATGGGGCGACCGCCACGTCCTCATTACCGTTGGAGCGTCCCAATATTTTCAAGCTTTACGAGGAGAATATCGGGCCGCTCACGCCAATCATCGCGGACGCACTGAAAGAGGCTGAGGCACAGTATGCGCCAGAATGGATCGCCGAGGCGATTGCATTGGCGGTGGAACACAACAAGCGCAGCTGGAAGTATTGCGAGGCCATTCTGAGACGATGGAAGGAAGAGGGTCGTGCCCAAAAGCAAAATAGACGAGACGATCAGGCAGCTCGCCGACGCAACGCAAAAGACAAGATCAGACGATTCCTCGAAGGCTGAATCCGCCGGCCCATCTCTGGGCGATCCCAACTGCCCACATTGCGGCGGTATCGGCTATCTTCGAAAGGATGTGCCCGTCGACGACCCTGACTTTGGGCGACTCTTCGTGTGCGTCTGCCGGCGCCGGCAGGTCAGCAGCGCGGTGCAAGACCGACTGTTTGCGCTAAGCCACCTGGACGAGCTGCGGGATCTCACATTTGATTCCTTCAAACCGCGGGGACGACAGGGCTTGCGTGAGGCGCAGGCCAATTCGCTTCAAATGGCATACAACCAGGCGCGGCACTACGCGGAGACGCTGGCGGGATGGCTCTTCCTCCAAGGCGGCGCCGGCTGCGGCAAGACGCATCTGGCGGCAGCCGCGGCCAATTTCGCCGTGAGCATGGGTGTACCCACACTCTTCCTGACGGTTCCAGACCTTCTGGATACGCTGCGCTTCGCGTACGACAGCGAGGATACGACCTTTGAGAAGCGCTTCGAGGAGATTCGCAACGCCCAGTTGCTGGTGCTCGACGACTTTGGCACCCAGAATGCAACGGGCTGGGCACAAGAGAAACTCTTTCAGATCGTGAATTACCGATACATCAACAAACTGGCGACGATTGTGACCAGCAATTTGTTGCTGGATGAGATCGAGGAGCGCCTTCGGTCCCGGCTGGCCGATCCCGAATTGGTCACCCAAGTGCGCATCATGGCGCCGGATTTCCGGCGCCCAATGCATGAGGCAGGCCATCCCGAGCTATCCTCGTTGGAGCTGCACGCCAGCCGCACATTCGGGAGTTTCTCGATGCGAAAAGCAGAGCACCTGGACGCCTCCGCAGCCAAATCTCTGAAGCAAGCATTCGAGGCTGCCCAAAGCTATGCGGAGCGACCTCGCGGTTGGCTCGTTTTCACCGGCGACTACGGCATTGGAAAAACGCACTTGGCGGCGGCGATCGCCAACCGGAGAGCCGAGCTGGGCGACCCCCCGCTCTTCGTGGTCGTGCCCGACCTGCTCGATCATCTGCGGGCGACGTTCAGCCCCACCAGTCAAACCACTTTCGACCGGCGGTTCGAAGAAATCCGCACCGCGCCGCTGCTTGTGTTGGATGACCTTGGCACAGAATCCATGACGCCCTGGGTCCGCGAGAAGCTTTACCAGCTCTTCAACTACAGGTCGAACGCTGAGCTGCCGACCGTCGTGACAATCGCGTCTGACGCCTTGGACAGCCTGGATAACCGGCTGCACTCCAGACTCCTGGACGGGCAAGTATGTAAGGTCGTGGCGATTGACGTTCCACCGCATCGAGGAGGTGGCGGTGCGGCCAGGTCTGGCCCTACGCGGGCGCACTAGCTGCGCCCAACCCGTGTTTCCGGCTGCGTACCGCTGGCCTGCAGAGCCGCCTTCACTACCGACCGCATGGTAAAATCGGACTAAATCAGGCGCAATAAGCCTGATTTTTGATTCGAACATTCCGCAGGACAGGGACGGGTAATGAGCTTTCCGCAGACGGTGTTGCTCGGGGCCATAGCAGGACTCACGATCTATCTGGGGCTTCCAATCGGCCGGATTAGGGGTCTTCCGGACAGGGTTCGCACGTTTCTCTCGATGACTTCCGCAGGAATTCTTGTTTTCCTGTTCTTCGACATCTTCCAACAGCTGGGGGCGCCCATCGAGTCCAGCCTGAATTCGGGGGCATATGGGCAGTTGCTGATCCTGTTCGGGATCTTCATACTGGGCTTTGGCGTGGGCTTAGGCGGCCTGATCGTTTTCGAAAGGCGGTACCTGCGCCGGGCCGGCGCGCAGGGACAATTGCTGTCTCCATCGCGGTTGGCATTGCTGATCGCCGCGGGCATCGGCTTGCATAATTTCTCAGAGGGTTTGGCGATCGGGCAATCAGCAGGCGGAGGCGAGATCGCATTTGCCGCAATCTTGGTTGCGGGATTTGGACTGCACAATGCCACGGAGGGCTTTGGAATTGTTGGTCCGCTGGTGGGCAAGGAAATGCCGTCGTGGGGATTCCTCGGATTGGCAGGCTTGATCGGCGGGGGACCAACCTTTCTGGGGACGATCCTGGGATACTACTTCATATCCACAACGATGTCTGTCTTGTTCCTCTCCCTGGCGGCCGGAGCGCTGGTATACATCATCGGGGAACTTTTCCAGGTGAACTGGCGTGCCGCCAACAAGCCGGCAGCCGGTTGGGGCTTCTTCTCCGGATTTGTCTTTGCGTTTCTCACCGATCTGCTGCTGGTGGTTTCGGGCATCTAGCCGAGCGAGAGGGCGTTGGCCGGCAGCCACGCGCCTCACCGGCGGGCGGTGAATGATACGATCCCCTCCCACATCGCGACCGTGTTAACAGAACTGCAGGTGGGATATTTCGGGTTCGGCGCAGCCGTTTTCTACGAGACGAGGAAGACAGCCTCCGCCGAACTCGAGGCTATCGTACATCGGGATGACCGCCGGAATGCCGGCGATCTCCAGAACTCTTCTGACATCTGGTTTGGGACACAGGAGGATCATGCGGCCGGCGCGACGGGAGAGGGACTTGGCGTTCGCGACCAGCAGCTGGATTCCGATAGAGGCCAGGAAATCGACATTGGCCAGATCTACCACTACGTGTCCGTTCTCGATGGCACAGTAGCCGGAGAACTTGACGTCGAGCTCCGGCAGCATCAGGTCAAGGACAATAAGATCTGGCTTCAGCCGCCGGGCTGCCTCCACGGCCGTGCGGCCGTTCCCGACAACTTCGACGATGTAGCCATCCTTCTTCAAGTTGTACGCAAGCGTTGCCTGCAATGCCGGCTCGTCCTCCACGATCAGAATTCGCTCAGCCACTGGAACTCCGCAGGCTCCGGGCTCGTCGATAGACTCCCGAAGTGAAGAAGCGCGCCGCGCTCCCAAGATGCCAAAGCATGTGTCGGCCGGGCTGGTGACTATCCCGGCGGGCATCGTGCTCCAACCTTACACTGCTGTCTACCAGGAGTGAAAATCCCATCAAGCGCGCGCGTGTGCACAGATCCACGTCTTCAAAATAGAGATGATAGTGCGGATCGAATCCACCCAATCTCGAGAACGTTTCGCTCCGCATAAGCAAGAACATTCCGGCGATCCAGTCAGGATGAAGGGATTCGCCAGGCGGATCGCTCACGACGCTCCTGCCTCCGCCACGGCGCCAAAACAGCTCCAGGGGCGACGGGAGGTTGCGAAACGAGTCTTGAAGATGGCCGTGGGGATCCACGACCAAGGGAGCCGTGATGTCGGCGCCGCCTGAATTCCAAGGCGGATATCAGCAGGCCCAAATGTCGACGTGAGGAAAACCACGTCGGGGTTCAAAACGCAGAAATACTTTGCCTGGGCGATGGCGAATGCGGCGTTGTGGTTGCGGCCGTATCCCTGGGGAATTTCGTTTCGCAGCAGTTGAAGCGAACTCCATCCGTCCGGATCGAGCTGGGGCAAATCCCGTCCCAGGTTATCAGTGACGATGAGCTGTATTTGGCCCGGCGTTTCATGCGCGCGCAGAACTCTCCATGAGCGAGCGCAATGGAAGTGCGTCGCCGTGACTGACGACCGAGACAGCGATCAGTGGACGATTTGAAGTCATCTGCGCTGCGGCAGCCGGGGATTTCGGCGCTGGAAAGAGCGGGGCCAGTCGGATAGTGGTGCCGAGCACGAGGCCAATGATCGCGAACTCGTACAGAATCCCCCTCCTGGCACTCTCGGCCGACGCGTTGCCCGCAAGCGGGGCATCAAAATCCCCGGGAGTCTGTTCCGCCCAGGATCGGATACGGCGTGACAAGTCGGGGACGCCGTTTCGGCAGATGACGTTTGCCCCGGAGACGGCTGTTCTTGAAAACATCGCGTCGTCCAACTGAGGAAGTATAGCATGCCCGATTGCGGGTGGTAGCGCTGCAAGGACTGCAGGAGGAGCCATGCCGCCGAGAAGATCCGTTCACGTGATACGTCGGCACTTGTCCTCAATTGAAAGAGTTTAGGCCGCCCAGGGCCATCGCGGTCCCCTGCGTGGACTGCTGGAGTTGAGTTTCGTTTCAGCCAACCGCCTCCGACAGCCCATAGGTGCGGCCAAATGCGCTCAGATATAATCCCTATCATGGATGCACGTGATCTTGAGAAGGCGGCTCTCCGTGGAGAGCCGTCCTACGTCTGGCGCGCCGGCCAAGAGCGCCGGCTGCGGATGATTCTCGAGGCTGCTGGCGAGCGGCTCGGTGGCCGTGTTCTGGACAACGGCTGCGGCGTCGGGATGTACGTCGAGCACCTAAGACCGACGGCGGGCCACGTTACGGGACTCGAGTATGATTTCGCGCGCGCTTGCGAGGCGGCTGCGCGCTCACCGGGTATTCTGAACGCGGCCTCAGAATCCCTGCCCTTTGCAACCGGTACCTTCGATCTCGTGCTTAGTCACGAGGTCATTGAGCATGTGGCGGACGATCGATTGTCCATGCGTGAGATGCTGCGCGTGCTGAAACCTGGCGGCCGGGCCGTCATCTTTTGCCCCAACCGGGGGTACCCGTTCGAGACGCACGGGATGTACTGGCGCGGCAGATACCACTTTGGCAACAAGCTATTCGTGAACTATCTGCCTCGCTCGCTTCGCGACCGACTGGCACCACACGTTCGGGTGTACGCTCCGCGCGATCTGGAAAGGCTCCTGAATGGATCGCCCGCGAAGGTAATACAGCGAACAGTGATCTTCGGCGCCTATGACAATCTCGTTGGCCGCTTCGGACTCTTTCGGGCGCGCGCTGCGAGGGTTCCTCCAGTTTCTCGAGGGGACGCCGCTGCGTACGTTCGGGCTCTCCAACTACTGGGTGATTGAGAAGCCGTGAGTTTACCGGAGCATTAGGTCCTGGCTTCGTGGGAGAGATGAAACAGCATGCTTAGCGATCAGGAATTCCAGAAAGTTGCACAGGCTCTTCCGATGCTTGAGCACGCAGATGCGGCGCTCGTTCGGGAGTTTCGGAGCGCCGCGTTCTTTGCACGCATACCAGTCGGCCATGATGTGTTCATGGAGGGGGACCTGGTTGACGCCATTGCCTTGCTCATTTCCGGCGTGGTGCGAGTTTACAAGATAGGAGATACAGGTCGCGAGCTGACTCTGTATCGTTTTGGAAACGGCGAGAGCTGCATCTTGACGGCGAACGCAATTCTCAGCCACAAGACGTTTCCGGCCATTGCCACGGTGGAGAAGGAGGCGGAAGCGGCAATGATCCCCTCCGATACGTTCCGCAGCTGGATCAACCGGTACGACCTGTGGCGCGACTTCGTCTTCGATCTGCTATCCGAACGGCTATCCAGCGTGATGGAGATCGTCGAGGAGGTGGCGTTCCGTCGAATGGATGTTCGCCTCGCTGCATTGCTACTTTCTCGTTGCAAGAATCAAAACACGATCCACATAACGCATCAGGAGCTTGCAGCCGAGCTTGGGAGTTCGCGGGAGGTCATAAGCCGGCTACTGGAGGATTTCTCAGATCAGCAGCTGATCCAAGCCGGCCGAGGCCAGATCGAGGTCGTGGACAAGCCGGCGCTCACGACCCTGGCCTCGGCCTAGACAACGCGACCAGCGGCGTGTGACTTAGTCACAGACGGAATTGGAGCGGGCTCCTATACTGTGGCAAGATAATCAAAGAATAGGAGCTAAAGATGAACCCGTTTATTTCCTTCCTCGCTTCCCCGGCTGGCCGCATCACCCGCATTGTGGCAGGCGCCGCTCTCGTCGTTTGGGGCCTCCTGGGCCTAGGTGGTACGACCGGGATCGTGATCGCGGTCATCGGATTGGTGCCGTTGGTGGCCGGTCTGTTTGATTTCTGCGTATTTGCGCCACTGTTCGGGCTTCCGCTGAGCGGCTCCAAGATCCGCGCCGAGCTAGGAAACACGACGCGCAATTAGCACCAAGAGCCGCTTCCCCACGAAGCGGCTCTTGTGTATTTCTCGGCCTGTCAGCCTTGACCGAGCCCCGCGCCTTAGATGTTGATTGACGTGCCTTCGGCCGCGTGGGCCGCTTCCATGACCACTTCGCTCAGGGACGGATGGGCATGCACATTGCGAGCGATCTCGTTCGGTGTCAATTCCATCATATGCGCCAGGGTCAGCTCAGGAAGCAGTTCCGTGACCTCCGGGCCAATCATGTGTGCGCCCAGAATCTCGCCGTACTTCTCGTCCACGACGAGCTTCACCCAGCCCGCATAGTCCCCCAATCCAAGAGCCTTGCCATTGGCCTGGAAAGGAAATCGCCCAATCTTGACCGCATAGCCGCGCTCCTTCGCCTGGGCCTCGGTCAGTCCAAATGAGGCGATCTGCGGATGGCAGTACGTGGCACGCGGCATCATCTCATAGTCCAGGGTAACCGTCTCTGCCCCGGCAATGTTCTCCGCGGCCACGATGCCCATGGCGGACGCAACGTGCGCAAGCATCAGCTTGCCGGTCACGTCCCCGACTGCCCAGATGTTTGGAACGCTAGTCTGCAACTTCTCATTGATCTCCACAAAACCGCGGGCGTCGAGCCGGACACCCACCTCCTCCAGGCCAAAACCTTTCGAGTGTGGCCGGAACCCAATTGCCACCAAGGCTTGATCGGCCTCGAGCACCGCTTGCTTGCCATCGGCGTCGACCTTCACCGCTTGCACCGGTCTTGGTGCTCTCCACCGATTCCACTTTGGTGCCCACGAGGCACTTGATGCCGCGTTTCTTGAATTCTTTCTCGAGTTCCTTGGAAACCTCTTCGTCCTCCAGGGGCACAAGGCGAGGCAACATTTCCACAATCGTCACGTCCACGCCATACGAGTTCCAGATGGTGGCAAATTCGACGCCGATGGCGCCCGAGCCGATGATGACCACGCTTTTCGGCAGCCGTTCCTGCAGGATGGCCTCCAGATAAGTGATGACCTTGTCCGCATCGAGCTTCCAAGCGGCGGGCACCGCCGTGTCAGCGCCCGTGGCTACAACGATGTTCACCGCCTTCAGTTCGGTGACTTTTTGGTCTGCGGCAGTGACCTCCACAGTGTCCCTGGCAGTCAGCCGCGCATTTCCCATGAAGACCTTGATACCGTGCTTCTTCATAAGGAAGCCGACCCCTTTTGTCAGGCGGTCTGAGTTCTGCCGCGACCGTTTCACGGCCGTGCCGTAATCGAACTTAAGATTGTCGAAGGAAAAACCAAAATCCTTGCCCCGCTGCCTTAGGATATGCGCAACCTCGGCATTATGCAGCAGGGACTTGGATGGGATGCAGCCCACGTTGAGGCAGACGCCGCCCAGCCACTGCCGATCAATAATGGCCACTTTCTGCTTGAGCTGCGCAGAACGAATAGCGGCGACGTAGCCTGCCGGGCCCGCGCCAATCACGACGACATCATAGTTTTCAGACATACTTGACTCCAGAGGAAGAAATTGGCTTCAACTCCATTGATTTTACACGCGCTGCTTGCCGGAAGCGGATCCGAGATGCAGTCTCAGAAACTCAAACGTGCGTTGCCACGCCATGGCCGCGGCTTCCGGGTCGTATTCAGGACGATCCTCTTCGACGAACCAGTGGGGACGTCCGGGATACAGGTGAAATTGAACGTCCACGCCCGCAAGTTTCAGCCTGCTTTCCAACTGCCTGATCTCGTCATGGGGCTCCCACTTATCAACGTCGCTGTAGTGACCGAGTACTTTTGCCTTGATGCTGTTAACATCCACTTCGCCGGCGCCATAGAATAGCACAGCCGCGGCCACCCGGTCTGGCACCGAGGAGGCGACGACCAGAGACCAGGCTGCGCCCATCGAGAACCCAATGACGCCGATCGCCTGGCCTTCGCGTTCTGGGAGGCTCAGCAAGTATTCTGTGGCTGCCAGCACGGCAGCCTTCGTAAAGTGACTATCGCTTTGCGCCATCAATTGCTGGGCTTCTTCCACCGTCTTTGCTATCTGCCCGTTTCTGAGGTCGGGCGCGAGCGCAACAAATCCTTGTTCGGCCAGACGATCGCAGAGTTGCTTGAAAAAGGGCTTCAAACCCCACCATGCGTGCAGCAGTAATATTCCCGGCCCCGTATGCTCGGGCAGGGCCAGATAGGCTTCAACTCTCCTACCGCTGACTGTCAGTTGATGCTGCGAGCTACGGATGGGCATTCCGGTCAGAGCCACTGCGGGACACGGGACCTGTACCGCGAGTAACTCGCCGCGAACTTGGTTTCAAGGTATCTCTCTTCAGCGCGAACGACGGCGCGGCTGACGGTCACGAGCAGTACCGGACTCAGCAGGATCCCCCAAATTGTCCCAGCCATGATGGTGAATCCAAGATAGATCATAAGAAAGCCAAGGTAGATCGGGTTGCGGCTGCGGCCGTAGGGGCCATGCGTCACAAGGGCGGTCGTGGGCCGGTGGGGATCGGGGGAGGTGTGCGACTTCATCATCAGCCGAATTGACCAGAACCCGAGACTCAAGCCAGCCAGAACCATTAAGGCACCGACGGCGCGCAATACCCCAGGCCAAGGCGCCGGGAGTGGAACAGCCCAATTCAGCAGCAGGGCCGCGATAAGAAAGCCCGCAAAGATCGCCGGCGGTGGTACGGGCACTTGAGCGTGTGCGAGCTCATCAGTCATTCGATTGCCAATGCTCCAAGGTCTCCTTGACTTTCATCAAGAATAGATCGGCGCTTGCGCCGTCAAGTATCCGATGATCGAAGACCAGAGAGAGATAGACCATCGGATGGACGGCAAAGGCGTCACGGCCGGCGGCATCGGTCACCGCCACAACGCGCTTCTGGATGGCGCCGGTGCCAAGGATGGCGCACTGCGGCTGGTTGATGATCGGCATGGCAATCAGCGAACCGCCGATGCCGTGGTTGGTCAGTGTAAACGTCCCCCCGTGTACCTCGTCGGGTTGTAGTTTGCGGCCGCGTGCCCGGTTCGCAAGGTCATTGACAGCCCGCGCGGTGGCGAGCAGGGAGAGGTCGTCGGCGCTCTTGATAACCGGAACAATGAGCCCCTCCTCGCCCAGGGAAGTCGCCATGCCGACGTTAATGGCGTGATGGATCAGGACGCCCTCCTCCGTCCACGACGAGTTGGTCATCGGGTAAGCCTTCAAGGCGGCGACGATGGCTGCAATGAAGTAAGCCGTGAACGTGAGCTTCACTCCCTGACTCTCAAAGGCGGTTCTGTTTGAGTCACGATGGGCAGAAACTTGACCCATGTCCGCTTCCATGACGGTAAGAACGTGCGGAGACGTCCTCTGCGAAAGGACCATGTGTTCGGCGATCTGTCGTCTGATGACGGAGTGTTTGATCAATTGATCCCCAGCACCCCTGACGACCGGTGGACGGGGTTGCTCAGCACGCGCCGGCGCGAGCTCCGGCGTCCCACCGGCCTCCAAGACGCGGAGGACATCACCTTTTGTGATCCGACCATTCAAGCCGGTTCCATGGACCCGAGACAGATCGACCCTGTTCTCGGCGGCGATCCGGGCCACCACGGGCGAAATGAAGCTTGTGGCTCGACCGCCCGCGGCATCGCGGCCACTCCGAGCAGGGTCAACTGCGGGGGCGCTGTGCTGAGGAGGATCGAGCTTGCTGGCCGTTGCACCTTCGGTGGCCTCGCCCGCTTTCCCGATGAACGCAAGGACCTCCCCCACTTTTGCAGGCAGGCCTTCCTGGGCAACAATCTTGAGGATGATGCCGGAAGCCGGTGCCGGGATCTCGGTGTCCACCTTATCGGTATTGACTTCCAGCAGCGGCTCGAGTTCCTTGATATCGTCACCCTCCCGTTTCAGCCACTTGGTCACGGTGACCTCTTCAACACCCTCGCCGAGGAGCGGTACAAGCACTTTGATTGCCATAACTAGACCCTCCCAAGGCTGGGGCATGGTGCGGCAAGCCGCGGCGCGCTTGCCGGGCAACGACGGGTGCTCGTCCCAGCCCGTATACTCACAGGCACTTGCACCATCTAGGAGAAATCCGGGAATGCAGACGGGTCGGCTTCGTGCATGAGCGCGTAAACAGCATCAAAAACAGTCTCGGCATTTGGCTTCGACCAGTAATCGCCGTCGGAGCCATAGGCTGGGCGGTGAGCTGTTCCACTCAGCGTGCGCGGAGCAGCATCAAGATGGTAGTACCCACCCTGCTTCTCAATGACCTCCTGCATCATGTAGGCAGTCGTGCCTCCCGGTACGTCCTCATCCAGGAATACGATGCGGTTGGTCTTCTTCAGGGACTCCAAGATGCGCCCTTGGATATCGAAGGGCAGCAGCGATTGCACGTCCACAATCTCCGCCTGAATGCCGGCGCCGCTCAGTTTGCTTGCGGCCTCCATGGCAATGCGGCAACACGCCCCGTACGTCACAACCGTCACATCCTGGCCAGCGCGCAAGACCTCGGGTACTCCCAGGGGAACCGTCATTTCACCGATGTTGTCGGGCAATCTTTCCTTGAGGCGATAACCATTCAGGACTTCGATCAGGACGGCAGGCTCATCTGCCTTGAGCAAGGTGTTGTAGAAACCGGCCGCGCGCGTCATGTCGCGGGGCACAAGAAAGTACATGCCCCGCAGGAGATCCAGCAGGCCCGCCAGCAAAGAACCGGAATGCCAAACGCCTTCCAGTCGATGTCCGCGCGTCCGGACGATCACGGGTGCGCTCTGGCCTCCAGCCGTGCGCCAATGGAGGGTCGCCAGATCATCAGACATGGTCTGTAACGCATACAGCAAGTAGTCCAGATACTGAATCTCACAGATCGGCCTGAGGCCCCGCATCGCCATGCCGATGGCTTGACCCAGGATGGTGGCTTCTCGAATACCGGTGTCGATGACCCGCCACTCCCCGTATTTTTCCTGCAGGCCTTTGAAGCCCTGATTGACGTCACCAAGCTTACCAACGTCCTCCCCAAAGGCAATGACACGCGGATCCCGTGCCAACATGGAATCGAAGCCCGCGTTGATGACTTCGTACCCCATGCGCAAAGGCGAATCCGGGGTGTAGGCCGGCGGGATCTCACCCACCTGCAGGGCGCGCCCGGTGTACAAGTGCGACCCGTAGCGTGTCCGGCTAAGAGCGTCCTGCTGGTGCTTCCACGTTGCCAGCACTTCCTTCGAGGGGATGTCCTCATCGCGCAGGAGACGCAGCGCTGCGTGCACGGCGGCGTGGGTTTCGCGCCTGAGGGGAACAGACAACCCCGCCAAATCCGCCTTGATCTGCGTCAGCTCCGCCGCGTGCGCGGTGCCGCCGCCGATTTCGTCAATCATGTCCAACACCTGCCCGCGTTCCTCTAGCAGGGGGGCCAGATAGGCCTCCCAGGCGACTTTGCGAAGGTCCTCGACGGTCTCGTGGTCTTCTGCCTCCAGCGACTCGATCTCCGTCTCGGTGGCCAGATCCGTATCAACGATCCATTCTCGCATCTTCCGAACGCAGTCGAATTCCGCCTCCCATTGCAGGCGCTCGGGCGTCTTGTATCTTTCCTGGCTGCCCGATGTTGAATGCCCCTGGGGCTGCGTGAGGTCGGTCACGTGGACCAGGGAAGGAATGTGGTGACGGCGCGCGGCCGCGACCGCCTTCTGATAGGTCGTTAACAGGGCCGGATAGTCCCAGCCAGGGACTTGATAGAGATCGAAACCGCGTTCGCAGTCCTCGTCTAAACAGTCGTCACGCCGGAATCCATCAAGGATTGCGTAGATGTTCTCCTTGACCATCTGGAACTGGTTGGGCACGGAGATGCCATAGCCATCATCGTATATGGTGATTATCGCCGGAGCCTGCAAGACACCGATCGCATTGACGCTTTCCCAGAAGATGCCTTCCGCCGTGGATGCGTTCCCAATCGTGGCGAAGGTGACTTCATTCCCGTGGTCGGAGAAACCCTTGTACTTTTCCAGTCCCCTGAGATTGCGATAGATAACCGAAGCGTAGGCGAGACCCACCGTGCGGGGCATTTGCGTGCCCGTAGGCGAAACGTCAGCGGCCGTATTGTATGCGGCGGTCTGATCCACCCATGTGCCGTCGGGCCGGACGAAGCGGGAGGCAAAGTGCGCGTTCATGCCGCGCCCACCCGTGCTCGGTTCCGCCTCCAGATCTGCGTGGGCATACAGCTGGGCAAACAGCTGCTGGAGACTCATGATGCCAAGCATCTCCATCCACGTCTGGTCGCGATAGTAGCCGGAGCGCCAGTCGCCTGGGCGGAACACACGGGCCAGGGCGATATTCACGACTTCCTTGCCATCGCCAAAGATCCCGAACTTGGCCTTGCCGCTCAACACTTCGCGCCGGCCGATAAGGCTAGCCTGGCGGGACCGATATGCCCGCCGGTAGTCCTCGATTACTTGATCCGTTTGAAGGGGAAGATCAGCCAACTTCGTAGAACCCGTCAGTGCGGGCATTCGCTCTCTCTCCTAGCTTTGCGCTCTTGCGATTCTATTATAACGGAAACATACCGAGCGGCGGACGATACCGTCCCACGGATTGGCGAGATATCACGGGGCTATGCGGCGTCGGCCGACGCGCCCAGAAAGCCAAAGGATTCAAGGGCTTGAAGTTTGGCACTCGCCGCACGGGCATACTGCAATTGAGCGCGCAAGTAACGGGTGATGACACGGATTATCGCAGCGGACACTTCCGGCTGTGTCGTCAACACTTCCCGGAAGTGCGCCTCGTCGAGGCGCAGAAGTCGGGTTGATTCCGCGGCCTTGACCGTCGCCAAGCGCGGCTCCGGATCGAGCAGCGCCAACTCGCCAAAGACCTCCCCCTCCCCAAGTTCATTGAGGAGCCGATCGCCGTCCCACACCTTCACGGATCCACTGACGATGACGTACAAGCTATCGCCGTGGTCGCCTTTGTCAAAAATCGTCTGGTCTCGATCGCAGGACATCTCCTCGACCAGGCCGGCGACGTCTGCCAGTACGTTGTCAGGCGTCCCAGCGAAAATCGGCGCCGATTTGAGGATTAGCACTCTCTCTACGGGGGAAAGCATCGAATCACCTCCGGAGGCCGGAGCCTCCAAACCCAACTTGGCCAGGCTCCAGCGACTCATTTCGCGGACGACGGGGTCAGGATCAGCCTGCAATCCTTCAATTGCGGCCACACACGGCATTTTGTGCAACTGGGCGGCTGCGTACATGGCGCACAGCCGGGTCCAAGGGGCGTACAGGGTTTGCGGCCGGCCTTCGATCAGATCCCCAAGGATGGACGATAGTCGTCGCCGAGGCATGGCCATGCCGGCCGCCCCCCAGCGTGTCAAGCGCGCCTGGTACGAAAGGTTCTCCAGCAACGGCAGCACCAGCGGTTTTGCCCGGGGCGGCAACTGGGCATCCACGATTTCCAGCGCGACAGGTGACTGGTCCGTGGAGGCGTCCTCCAGCGCCGCGTGCGCGCGCAGCATGGCGGCTGAGTTGTAAACGAACGACAGCAACAAGAGGATTCGGTTACGCGTCTGCAAGAAAGCCATTTCCAGGGCCGCACGCAGGACGCCCAAGTCCGGCCCGGCGGTCGCACCCGGTAGAGCTTGAATAGCCCTGGCAAGCCAGGCTGCGAGACGTGCCTCGGCGGTGACCAGATCGAGCATCTTTCCGGTCGATCGACTGCGAAACCCCAGGCGGCTCAGCGACAGCAGAGCCTCAAGGCGGAGCTGGGAGTCATCAACGCCAATCTTAGAAACCAACATGTCGATGGACCGCGGATCATGGATCTGACTCAAGACCCGGATCATGCTGTGCCAGCGCGCCCGGGGAATCGAACTCTCCGAACCGGCAGCGAATGCTTCAGAGATGGCCCCGAGCGCTCGTGTGCCTTTCGAGACCAAAACACGCTCGGCCACATGGGCCGAGTCCGGGCTATCGCATGCGGCCAGCAGCGCTTCGAGCACTACGCGATCCTCATTCCCTGCGGCCGCCCGAATCGCGGCGTGCCGGACGCTAGCCACTTGATCCCTCATCAAGGTCAGAAGGAGTCGGGGCGCATCCGGCGTATTGCATTCGCCGAGGATCGCGGCGGCCGTCAGTCGTTCTTCCACGACCGCCGACTCAGCGAGGCTCACCAGCGCATCCGAGGCGCGGCCGGCGTACTCCTGGTTACCAGACGAGAGCAGGCCCACGATAGCGCCCCGCCGCACGCTCGGATGCTTCGAGACGAGAGCCTCCAAGACCTGTGCCGCGGAGTCCGGGTCCCTGTGCCCCGCCAGTACTTGTATCAACATTGAGTAAACGTGAGGCGTTGCTTCTTCCGCCAAGCGGCGACGGACGATGGGGAGAGCACCCGCCGGCTGAAGGGCAAATACACGCTTCAGGACCTCGAGACGGACCTCAGGCACAGGATGCGATAGAAGCGCCGGAAGCTCCTCCACAAGGGTCGATCCCCATGCCTGGGGGGCCAGTTGCTCAAGCTGATTCAATGCGTAGAGTGCCAGCCCTGCCTGCGGATGCCGGAGGCTGCGCCGAAGCTGTTCGATCGCGGACGGATCAAAGAGTACGGTGCGCGCTTCGCCAAGGCTGCGTTTCAGCAGCGCTTCGCTCATAACCACAGGATATCGCTGCGCGAGCCTGAAGATCGTCCAAAACCAGAACGCAGCGACTACCAGAAACATGCATGAAAGGCCGACCACACTGAAATGGAGGGCAGTGTCCGAGACCAACAGGATGATGCCTGCCACTCCGAAAGCCATGGGCTGAATGATCCCTTCCGCAACGGTCTGCGTGGAGGATCGCTGAGTCCCAAGCAACGGCTGGAACAGCAACCCACCGGTCGCCTGAGATATAGAAAAACCAAGCGCCACATTGAGGGTCTTTGCCGCGGTGGCGATCCAAAACAGCGCCGCGGCGGACCATCCCAACGTGCCAGCCACGGCGAGCAGAGTGATCGAGGCAACCGCCGCGACAGGCATCACCAGCAGGCCGGCGAGCAATCCATATCGGCTCACGATGCGGCTGGTCAGGAACGAGGCGGTGACAATGGCAATCACGCCCATGACGGCCAATTGCCAACCGAGAAATGTTGCCAGCTCTTTGCCAGAGGGCAACTGAATCCCTGCCCGGTCAAAGAAGATAATGTCGATGAAACAAAAGGCCACCCACCACAGGAGTGTATAAGCGAATATCAGGCGACTGTATGGGTGTCGCAGTGGCGAAGTTGCAGATGCCGATGGCTTGGCGGTCCGAGTCGCAGGCTGCCTCCGCTCGCCCGGATGTCGCGAAGCGAGATCGGCGAGCAGTGGTCGCAGCACCAGGGTCGCGAGGAGCAATGCGATCGCGGCAAGCAAGTACAGGTCCGCCGTGCGAACCACGACCAGGATGAAGACCACCGCGAACCCGCCCAGAATGTTGGCAAGCCACGTTCCCGAAGCAATCAGACCGTAAACGCGCTTGGCTTGCCGTACATTGAACATGTGTCCCGCCAGATGCCAAACGACAAGATTGGCCAAGTTCACCATCGTCTGGAACCAGAATGGCAGCAGGAAAATAAACCAGTGTGCCAAGGGCGACCGGAGGCCCGCCCAGAACACAATGCAGGTGGCTGACAAGAAGAAGAGATTGGCTGACAGGCTTGCCGCAAAGGAGACTCTTTGCGAGAATCTCAAGTATATGTACGCGACCAGCGAGGACAGGAAAGCGACCGACAGGTACGCGTACGGAAGGCTGCGCGAGCCAAACTCCTCGACAAAAAGGGCGAAGGCAGTCGTCTGCACGAGCACAAAGGCGGCCGAGATGACAAAATAGAGGGTCACCATCAGAGTGACCGGCCTGCCCTCGCCTTGCTCCACGCCAAACAGAGCTGCCAGCCGCGGCCCCAATCTGGCAGGTCCAGAGAGATGTGCAGTTGTCATTGATTCGTGGGCTTAGCTCGCCGTGCCGGCTTCTCCTGCCTCATGCGGCGGCATTATACCGGAAAGCAACTTCCGTCACGTCGTCCGGGATTTAAGGTGGCCTGCGAGATCTGTCAGGCGATGTGCAACGCCACAACCTGCCGAAAGTGGAAGCCGTAGATGGTGAAAGTTATCGCAAGCGGGAAGAGGCGCGGTCGACGGAAGAGCGTCCAGAAGAAGAGCTTCCAGTACTCGAGCCGTGCTTTTCCAAGAATTCCCAGGCGCACAATGGAACGCACAAGCGCCAGCATGTGCTCGAAGCCTATCGGCGCCGTGACCTTCGAAGGTTTGTACTCGCGAAGGAATGTCCTCACCCGGGCATAATAATTCGCCGGGGAGTATATGGTTTGCAGGACTGTCCGGTAGCCTTTTTGAAGGACATCCAGATTCATCCGGGGGATGATGTTGGTCAACCCATCTGTGTTGTCACCAGAGAAGGTGCGCAGGAGCCGGCCTTCCTGCGCGAGGCGCTGGTAGAGGCGGGTGCCAAGCGGCGCCTGCAGCAAGCCGACCATTGCCGTGACGATGCCGCTCTCTTGGATGAACTCGATCTGACGCCGAAAGATGGAGGCGGTGTCGCTGTCAAAGCCGATTATGAAGCCTCCCTGCACCTGCATGCCATGGCGCTGGATGCGCTTTACATCTTCAATCAAATTGCGGCTGGTGTTGTGCTTCTTCCCGCATTCAGCCAGGCCTTCCTCGCTGGGCGTCTCGATGCCGATAAACACCATGTTGAAGCCGGCCCGTACCATTAAGGACATCAACTCCTCGTCATCCGCAAGGTTTATGGAGACCTCGGTATTGAAGTTCATGCCGGTCTTACCCTTGCGCCACTCTATCAGGGCCGGAAGCAGGCTCTCCTTAAGTACCCTCTTGTTCCCGATCAGGTTGTCGTCCACGAAGAACACACTGTCGCGCCAGCCAAGACGGTAGAGCGCGTCCAATTCCGCGACGATCTGGCCCGCGGTCTTTAGGCGCGGACGATGGCCAAGCAGCACGGTCACGTTGCAGAAGTCGCAATTGTAGGGGCAACCCCGTGAGAACTGGACGGCCATCGTCGCATAACGCTTGAGGTCGGCGAGTTCCCAAAGCGGGGTCGGCGTCTTGCATGTGTCCGCAAATTCCGTGGAACTGTACAGGGGGGCAGCACAGCCACCCTCCAGGTCTGCCAAGAAAGGCGGGAGGGTCAACTCCGCCTCATTCAGCACAAAATGATCCACGTCTTTGAAGGAAGCGGGCTCGGCGGTAAACAGCGGACCGCCAGCGACAACTCGCAGACCCGCATTCTTGCAACGGGCAATCACCTCGCAAGCCGATTCCCGCTGGACCGCCATTGCGCTGACGAAGGCAATGCCTGCCCATTCCAAGTCCGCATCCGTGAGCTTGCGGACGTTCATGTCCACCAGGCGCTTCCCCCAGCCGGGCGGCAGCATTGCAGCGACCGTGAGCAGGCCCAAGGGCGGCAGGGAGGCACGCTTGCGGATGAACTGCAAGGCATGTTTGAAACTCCAGAAGGTGTCCGGGAACTCAGGATAGATCATCAACACATTCATCACGCCCTCCCACTTCCCACCAAATCATTATATGACGTTATCTCGAGCCAGGACGACGCTCCAGGTGGACACACTCCGGGTTCACCATGACTCGGATATTATCTCCCGTCTTGATCTCGGGAATCAGGAAAGTGATGACCTCCATTAACGATGGGGCCTGGAAGTTGCGGCGCTTGGTTTCGGGATGCGGGTAATACAACCAGGCGGGGTAGATCGTTCCCCTGAACGAGACCTTGCACTCAGAGAAGGAGAAGTGCTCCGGGGGATGCAGTTCGGTCCACTGCACATCCCGAAAGGTGAATTCGGGCTTGACCATGTGAAAGATGAGCGGCTGAACATCTATGTTCAGTGTGCCACGAAAGTAAGGCTCCAAATTCAAGCCGCGCGCCTTGAAGATGGGTATTTGTCGATCAAGCGCCGCATACGGATAATCTGCAGAAGGGCTGCCGGCCACGCCATGGCCTTTCTTGAGGATGCCGGGGGCAGGAGCCCATGTACGCTTCATGCCGGGCATTCTACCCTTCAGGACCATCGGGCCTCCCCGACGGGCAGTATGTCACCGGAATTCTGGCCTGCCAGATCCGAGTACTGCGCGAGGGCGCTGACGTTGATTTTTGGAATCAACCCCTGTATACTGGGGGCTCCTGCCACCTTAGACCTACACATTGTGAGCCAATCCTAGCATTGCACCGTCGAGCAGAATCTCTTGAACGCGGCAAACCAGCAGTCTGACGAAAGGCGGCTTCCACCCAGCCCGTCGCGTGCCATCGTGCGCGGACTGTTGCGGGACCCGCTGAGTTTCTTTGTCACCATTGCCGCCGAATACGGGGACGTTGTCCGGTATCGCCCTGCACCGGACACCGCCTATCTGATCAACCATCCGGACTACGTCCGCCACGTGCTGGTTGACAACAATCGCAATTACACCAAGGAAACAAGCACGAATCGGGTATTCAACAGGGTTGTCGCAGAGGGACTGCTCACCTCGGAAGGCGACACGTGGCGCAGGCAGCGCCGCATGATGCAGCCGGCCTTTCACCACACTCGGCTTGCCCCCCTGGACGTCATGATCGCGGATTCCACAGAAGTCATGCTGGATCGCTGGCAGCGCCTCCAAGCGGTCGGGCAGCCTGTAGATGTGGCCCGCGAGATGGCCGCCCTTACCTTGACCATCACGACACGCGCCCTGTTCGGCGTAATCCTGGGCGATGAAGTTCGCGAGATCGGCGAAATGGTCAACAGGGCAGTCGCCTTACTGGAGAAGCCCAGCGACCCGCGCGTACAACAATCGATGGCCGAGCTCAACGCCGTGGTTGAGCGGATCATCCGGCAGCGGCGGCAAGATTTCAAGGACGGCGGAGATCTCCTGAGTTCGATGATGCTTGCGCATGACAGCGAAGGCGGCGGGGCGATGACGGACGAACAACTCCGCAACCAAGTCATGACGTTGATGCTTGCCGGCTACGATACGACTGCCAGCGCCCTAAGCTGGACTTGGTACCTGCTTTCCCAAAACACCGACGTGGGCAATCGCCTCCGCCGGGAAGTACGACCATACTTAGGGGGTCGCTCTCCACTCTACAGGGACCTCGAGCACCTGCCGTACACGCGCAACGTGCTCAGTGAGAGCCTGCGACTGTACCCACCCGCCTGGACGCTCGGTCGCCGAGCGATTGGGGAGGACGAAATCGGGGGCTACTACGTGGCACCGGGCACGGTAATCGCGGTGTGCATCTACGCCATCCACCGCCATCGGGATTTCTGGGAGCGGCCCGAAGAGTTTGACCCAGAACGCTTCAGCGAGCAGAGATCCGCCGGCCGGCATAAATTTGCGTACATCCCCTTTGGGGCCGGCCCGAGGCAGTGTATCGGAAATAGCTTTGGCCTCATGGAAGCGAGCCTGATCATCGCCAATGTTGCGCAGCACTTTGACCTGCAGTTGGTGCCCGGAACCACCGTTTCACCGCAGGCTGTTTTCGTGCTTCGGCCTGCCCGGGATCTCATGATGAGCCTGCATCCCTACACTGGCTAAAGGCAAAAGGCTACCGCCCTTGGTGCAGCAAGGGGACACGGCACCCCGGACAAACATGAAACGGCGCCTGCAGCCACTGTTCCCAGCGACGGGACTGCTGATAGGCATTCTTCTGGCTTACCTTGACTCGCTGCCGACCTGGGATGACTCTGGCGTCCTTGTGGGCGCGTTATTGCTCGCGAGCGGGCTGCTCACGCTGCTTGGAGGCGACAGCCCATGGTTGATTGCCCTAACCGTGGGCGTATGGATCCCCCTGCGTGACATCTATGCGACGCATGATTTCCGCATACTGATTGTCCTGCTCTTTCCGCTTGCCGGCGCCTACCTGGGCTGGCTGATCAGAGCGAGCGCATCCAGGCCGGCGCGGGGACTTAGGCACACCGCGTCTCACAAATACATGTCCGCCTGGATAACGGCCGTGCAACAGGGCTGTGTCAACCAGAGCAGCCCGTCACGCGATAGATCCTGGTCTGCGGCAACTCCAGGCTAACTGTATACCAGGCAGGTCGCGAAAGTATCGTTAACTCATCAAAGCTGAGCGGCCCACTACCCACAAAGATATGCCCCACGGCGCCCATGCACAACCTCGCATGCGTCAGCGCATCTGAAAAATCGACGGAATAGGGAAGGGTTGAGGTCTGCCGGCCGGTGAGGGGCAGGATCCACGCGCCGGCATCGGAGGCCGGATTCATGGGAGGATAAGGAAACGGTGCGTCGCTCAACGTGGTCGTAGGAATTAGCAGAATGTCGTCAGAGGGCAGCGTGCGCGCAAGCCAATCCAACGCGGCCAGATCATCGTCCTTGACCAACGTGCAACAATCTGATGGATAGAAGCTATAGCTCAGCGAGGCATGTGCGACCACAAGGCCGGCCAACAAGGCAGCCATCACCACCCGGGGCGCCTCACTGTTATGCCGGAATCATGGTGGCGAGGGCCGCAAAGCCTGCCGCACCCAATAGAGCAAGCGGCACAAAAAGCACCATTTCCACGAGCGGACGATCCAGTAGCGGGCCGGAACTGAAGCCCGGGACTGGAATGAAAAGACCGAGGCAGAGAAGCGCGAGCGCCAGCACGGTAGCGAATGCGAAGCGGGGATATGACTTGAAGGCGAACACGCCCAGCAGTCCGGCGAGGGCGGTGATCCATATTCCGGCGCCAAGATAGGGATCAAGCAGCGGCGCGAGCACCGGGATGCGCACCAGCATCAGGACTTCCATGACCAAGCCCGCAACGACCACGCCAATCGCCAGGCGCCGCTGGATGGGCGGACGCCCCAGCCAAAGACCTGAGAATAGCCAAGCCATGAGCAGAATGCCAAGCAGGATCAACGAGCGCGTGTGAATGAGGACTGCCACACATGCGCCCACTGCAGCCAGCACTTGCAGTCCGCGCCGGCCGTGTCCAGCGTCGGCGCCTACATTAGAAAGGTAAGCTGCAGCCACAGTAAACAGGACCACGGGAACGCCAAACAAGGCGGGGTATTTGCCCCAATTGAGCACGTGTGCGGGCATGTACCAACCGAGAGATCCAAAGACCACGGCCAGCCCGCCGGCCAAACGGGAACCTGTCTCCCGCCATGCGATCACAAACAGGGGCAGAGGCAACGCAGCGAGGGCTATGACTCCCGAGACCAGCATGAGCTGGCTCAGAATTCGCTGTCGAGAACACGCCAAAGAGAGCCAGCATCACATGATAGCCGAGGTGATAGTAGTTTTCGACCGGCCAAGTAAGGGGAAGCGGCGTGCCCGCCGCGACGTAGTCCCCCATGAGCTCATGGATGATGCGGTAGTGCTCGGCCAAATCAAAATACTGCGGCAAGGCGACTCCCGCCACAAATGCCAGCCGCAGAAACGCCATCAATAGGAAGAAAGCCGCAAGCAATAGGAGGGTCAGGGTCGATGCGGCAGAGCGCGCTGCGTGCGCGCGACCGATAGACCAAAGCGCCCAGCCGGCGGATACGAGCAGAGCGCCCGCGGCCTCGACAGCGCCCGGATGCACATGCAGGAAAATCCCAAGCGGAAGGATTACAGCGGCGCACAGCAGGACTGGCACCGCCCAGCCGCCAATCGCAAGGGCGAGCAGTTCGGCGCGGTCGCCTGCTTTGCCCCTGAAGGCGCTGACTACCGCCTGCCGTTATGACCGAGCCCCAGAGTATGCCCGCCGATACCAACAGCACCGCTCCACCATCGTGATGCAGAACGAACCAGGCATCGGAGATCAAGTTCATTCGGGCGAAGGAGGGTGCTATGGCAAGGGCGTGGTCGGGTTGGGGTACGCCGTGGCAACGACGGGCAGGTCGCCCACCGACACGGTTGGCAAGGCAAAGGCAGTGAGCACGAACTCGCCGCTGGCAAGAGGTATCTCTCGGTTGCCAGTTGAGATCTGAATGCGAACAGTGCTTCCTAGAGGGATTGCAGGACCAATGCAATAGAAAGTGCGCTGGAATTCTGCTGAAGGACGACAAGTATAGGTGGACACGCTGCCGTTGTACTCGACGCCCATGTGAATATCCTCAAGCCCTCCCAGAGGAACAAGAACGCCAACCAGCATTTGATCCGGCGGCTCCATTCCAAATGTGATGATGCACAGGACCCCGGACAATTCGTTGCAACGCGACAGAGGCAGCGGAGTCGGAATCGGCCCCGCGCCAGGGCCAAACGCTGGGATAGGAAGGCAGCCGGCCGCGACCGCAATGCCAAGCGCCAGGAGCAGGCGAAGCGCTACGCGGCCACGATGCACGGGTCTCGCCTTGAGGGTTGAACGCCCTATCGCCCGAGCATCGGCATATTGATGCCGTGCCGCTTGGCCGCCTCTATCGCGGCCGCATATCCTGCATCGGCGTGCCGGACAACGCCGAGGCCGGGATCGGTGGTCAAAACTCTCTCGAGCCTGACAGCAGCCTGAGGCGTGCCGTCTGCAACAATTACCTGGCCGGCGTGCTGGCTGTAGCCCATACCGACGCCTCCTCCGTGATGGAACGAAACCCAGGTGGCGCCGCCGACTGCGTTGATAAGCGCGTTCAATATCGGCCAGTCAGAAATGGCATCGGAGCCGTCCAGCATGCCTTCGGTCTCACGGTTGGGGCTCGCCACAGAACCGGAATCCAGGTGGTCCCTGCCAATCACGATGGGAGCCTTGACGGCCCCGCTTGCGACGAGTTCATTGAACCTGAGGCCGGCCTGGGCGCGTTCTCCGTATCCCAGCCAGCAAATGCGCGCGGGCAGGCCCTGAAACGGCACCCGTTCTCTGGCCAACCTGAGCCAGCGATGCAGATGCTGGTCCGCAGGAAAGAGCTCCATGACAGCTTCGTCTGTCTTGTATATGTCTTCCGGGTCGCCAGAGAGAGCAACCCATCGGAAAGGTCCCTTTCCCTCACAAAACAGCGGGCGGATGTAAGCGGGCACAAACCCAGGGAATTCAAAGGCGTCGGTCACGCCGTGGTTGTAAGCCTGCTGCCGGAGATTGTTGCCGTAGTCGAATACCTCTGCGCCTTGGCGTTGGAAGGCCAGCATGGCCTCCACGTGGGCGGCCATGGAGGCCATGGCCCTTTCTTTGTAGGCCTCGGGGTCAGCCACGCGCAAGGAGTCTGCCTCGGCGACAGAGAGGCCGGACGGAACGTACATCAGGGCTTCGTGGGCGGGGGTTTGATCGGTGACTACATCCGGAGTCACGCCACGCACGACCAACTCGTGATAGACATCCGCTGCGTTCCCTATCAGCCCTACAGAGAACGGTTTGCCGGCGACCTTGTTCTCTTCAACCAGGGTCATTGCTTCTTCGAGGGTGTCGACAACGGTGTCCACGTAGCCCATCGCACGGCGGCGCTCCGCGCGGCTTCTGTCGACTTCCACGATCAACCCCACTCCTTCATTCATCGTGATGGCCATGGGCTGCGCCCCGCCCATGCCCCCCAATCCGGCCGTCAACACGAATTTGCCTTTAAGGGATTCCCAGCCCCGCTGCCGAGCCAGAGCGCCAAAGGTCTCGTAGGTGCCCTGCAGAATGCCCTGGGTGCCAATGTAGATCCAGGAGCCGGCAGTCATCTGACCGTACATGATCAAACCCTTGGCCGCAAGCTCGTCAAAGTGTTCCCAGGTGGCCCAGTGCGGGACCAGATTGGAATTTGCAATCAGGACTCGAGGAGCATCCGGATGTGTCTTGAAAACAACGACCGGCTTTCCAGACTGCACCAGCAGCGTTTCATCGTTCTCAAGGTTCTTGAGGCAATCGAGGATGGCATCAAAGGCTTCCCAAGAGCGCGCGGCTTGCCCTCGCCCTCCATAGACCACCAAATCCTGCGGCCGCTCGGCAACATCGGGGTCGAGATTATTCTGGATCATGCGATAGGGCGCCTCGGTGAGCCACGACTTGCAGGTCAATTTTGTGCCACGCGGGGCGCGAACAGTACGCGGGCCTGCCATAAAGGATGCCTCCTCCGGAACACAAAAAAACTCCCGGCCATTATAAGCCGGGAGGAAATGTTGCTGCGTGACAGCCCTAGGCCATCACCCTGCTGCGTTCCAGCAGATGCTGAAAATTCGTGCCCCTCAAGCGCTTGACCAGCATGTCCTGCACATCGCACCAGACCGGGCGCAGGGGGCAATCCTCATCAAATGTGCAGCCCCCGTCCTCACCCACGCACTCATTAAGCTGGATAGGCCCGTCAATCGCCTCGATCACATCAAGAAGCGTGATGTCCTTCGGCGGCCGCGCAAGCGTCACACCCCCGCGGGCGCCGCGCGAAGTATGCAAAAGGCCGGCGATCGAGAGCTGCGAGATGATCTTCGCCAAAAACGAGGGCGGAATCCGCTGCTCCTCGGCGACCGCGCTGGTGGCTGCGCGTTCGTTGCCACCAAGGCGGGCCAAATGCAGTACCGCTCGCACCGCATAGTCTGCCTGACGGGTGATCTGCATGGTGTCCTTCCTCTCCCAAGGAAAACCGACAATACTTATCCGGTATGGTCATTCTATGTGGGAGAAGGAACGACGGCAAGTGATAGAGGTCATGGATGAAAGATGACCTTTTACTCCGATTTAATGCAGAGACACAGGAGCAGCGCGGAACCACCCAAGTGGGTCGACACCGGCGCCTGCTGCGGCCGGCTAGTGCGTGAGCGTGACGTTGCCGGCGCCGATCTTGATGACCAAGGTAAGCTCCGGACCTGACCCGGCTCGCGAATACAGCGTGCCGTTCTGGACCCAGCCGGGACCGGCATTCACGTTCGCAGCGCCGCCTTCGATGGTCGCGGCAGCAGGCGTTCCATCCGGAATCACCACGATCAGATTGCTGAGCCCGGTCGATACACTAACTGCAGCGTCACGCCTGAGGATCCCACCAAAATCCAGGGTGTAGTCTCCTGCACCGCTGTTGAAGATCATCGTGCTGAAGTTGGCATTCGCCAGCCCCGACAACTTGACTTTGGATGCGCCCGTGTCATAGCGCAAGAAGGTCATTGCAGATGGGTTGGGCTGCGAGAACGCAAGGTCAACCGTTGCTGCGCCGTCCTTCACTGTAAGGCCAGTGAGCGACAATCCGCCAAGTTCGAATTGGCCAGTGTACGCGCCAGCATTGACGGTCAGCGACATGGGCGCGCTGCCCAAGCGGAAATCCCAAACATTCTTGATGCCCAGCGGGTCAGTGAGCGCAAAGCGATCGGCCTGCTTGATCTCCACCCGCGAGCCATGGGTGACCACCTCGGGCTTGAGCGTAGGGCTGTTGTACATTGCGGTTCCTTCAACGAGGTTGGCCGCGCCGGCTCCCAGCTTCAACTCTCCCGCACCGAATGAAATGGTCAAATCTGCCGGTCCAGCGGGGGACGGCACATGGATTGGCTCGGTAATCTCCGGCCCCGCCGTGGAGACGGTGGGCAGTGCAATATTGCCACTACAGGCGAGGGCGGCCAGAATCAGCACAATCACGGGCAGCAGGAAGCAGCATCTCATCGTAGTCTCCTTACGAAGACCTACGTGCAAGCTTCGCGGAAGTTGCAGGTTCGCTCGAGCGCCTACTCGTGGCAACCCGTGTAGTGGAATGCCATGCCCGTACCGCCAAGGCACGCGGCGGCCTCCACCGTCTAGGCGACTTTGCGCCCCTTCGGGAGGGGTTTCTTGTCGCTGACAAGGCACGCCTCGAGTGCCTGTTGGATGGATCGCGCCTCGATGATCTCCAACCTTTTTGGCCAGACGCCGTCGGCGGAAACGCCCCGCAAGGCCTTTGGAACAATGGCGCTTCGAAATCCGAGCTTGGCGGCCTCGCCCAGGCGCGCCTGCATCTGGGCTGGCATGCGCAGTTCACCGGCGAGGCCAATTTCGCCGATCAACACCGCATCTGCGCGCACGGAGACGTCTTTCCACGACGAGGCGATCGCGGCCGCAATGGCAAGATCAGCGGCGGGCTCGTCGATCTGGATGCCACCCACCACGTTGACAAATACATCCTGCTCCGCAAGCCGCAGTCCCGCCCGTCGCGTCAGGACCGCGGTGATTAGCAGCAAACGGTTGAAATCGATGCCGTTAGGAGTTCGACGAGCGTTTCCAAATTGTGTCGGCGAGGTGAGGCCCTGGATTTCCACCAGGATCGGCCGCGTTCCCTCCATGGTCACGGCGATCGCAGATCCAGGCGCGTTAATCATTCGTTCAGCGAGGAAGGACTCGGAAGGATTGGCCACCTCGACGAGGCCGCGCTCGCGCATTTCAAACACACCCACCTCGGAGGTCGCCCCGAACCGATTCTTCACCGATCTGAGCAAGCGGTAAGCCTGGAAGCGATCACCTTCAAGATAGAGCACCGTATCCACGATGTGCTCCAGAACACGCGGGCCGGCGATGGCTCCTTCCTTTGTGACGTGCCCAATGAGGAAGACCGTTACTCCCCGCGACTTGGCGAGCTCCCGAAGCTGGGCGGCGCATTCCTTCACTTGGGAGACCGAACCTGCGGACGAATCCATCTCCGAGTGATAGACCGTCTGGATCGAGTTGACGATCAACAGGCCGGGTTTCACTTCGTCCACGTGATCGAGTATGGTTCCGAGACTGGTCTCCGTCACCAAGAGCAGCGCATCTGGCAGACGATCCGCTCCGTTCAACAAACGCTCGGCGCGCATCTTGATCTGTCTTGCCGACTCTTCCCCCGAGACATACAACACCCGCTGGGAACCGGCCATCTGCATCGCCAATTGGAGCATCAGCGTCGATTTCCCAATGCCGGGATCTCCGGCCACGAGCACAATCGAACCAGGAACGATGCCCCCGCCCAGGACGCGGGCGAACTCTCCCATGGGCAAGGATATGCGGTCTTCGGCGGCGCCTGCGACGTCGCCGATGGGTTGGGGCTGGGAACGGCCCGTCAGGCCCCGAACTGAGGTGGCATGCCTGGGCCCGGGCTCATCGCGCACAATCTCCTCAAGCAGGCTATTGAACGCACCACACTGGGGGCACTTCCCCATATAAGTGGCGGATACGCGCCCGCATTCCTGACAGACAAAGCGCGAGTGAGTCTTGGGCACGACGGCAGTATAACCGTATCCCTGTGTTGTCTGGTGGATCGGAAACTACGCTGTGGCGGATATGCGGCTCAGCAGGTCGAGGAATTCCGCAGACGGCCTACGGCGCAATATCTGCGTGCGATCCTCCCGGGAGAATCGCCGCAACAAGAGATAGAGAACGGCGTGCTTACGGAAAAGTCTCGGGCCATCGTCAGGCCCGTAGAACCGAATATTGCGCTCCAAGTGCTTTGCAACCAGGTCGTGAACGGCCGCGTCCGCGACCTCCACACGATCCAGTCCTGAAAATATCCAGGGATTGGCTATGGCTGCGCGACCGATCATCACGGCATCGCAGTGCGTGTATTCCCGCATGCGCCCGATGTCAGCCACCGTCTTGACGTCGCCGTTCCCAATTACGGGGATACGAACGCTGGCCTTCACCTCGGCGATCGCATCCCAGTCGGCGCATCCACCGTAGCGCTGCTCTTTGGTCCGAGCGTGGATCGCGACGAGGGCACCCCCGTTCTCTTCCACGACGCGCGCAATGAGACGATAGGTCCGGGCATCTTCCCAGCCCAGACGGATCTTGACGGTCACCGGCACTCGCAAGGAAGAATGCAGGCGCCGCAAAAGGCGGGCGACTTTCAGCGGAGTGCGCATCAGACCCACACCGGCGCCACGAGTGGCAACACTCTTGGCCGGACAACCCATGTTGAGGTCGATCACGTCCGGTCCAAGCTCCTGGACTGCAACCGCAGCGCGCAGAATCTCATCCGGGTCATCTCCATAGATCTGAAAGACAACCGGCCGCTCCTCCGGTTCAAAGTAGAGTTTTGAACGGGCGTGGGCAGGTCGGCGAAGGATGCGTTCGACGCTGACGAACTCGGTATAGCTCATCGCCGAGCCCAATGAGCGGCACAGCGACCGGAATGGCCAATCCGAGTATCCATCCATCGGCGCGAGGATGGCGCGGCCGAATACGGGCACATTCCCTACATGGAAGGCGGGTGCTTTCGACGCGGAAGATGGCTCGATCATCATGGAGGTTAAGGCATGATAAGGCTTTGTGTCAGTCGGCACGCACAAGATTATACTGTTTTGCCACACGGGCCCCCTATGCTATACTAATTCGGCCAATTTAGGCAAGCATCGTCTTCAGAAGGCAGGAGTGACAGCAATGGCTCAACCGGTAATCATGGTCGTCGATGATGATCCTGCTGTGCTCAACGCCGTGGAGCGCGACATACGCGCGAAATTCGGCCGCGACTACAGAGTGGTCAAGGCGAACTCGGGCGCCGCAGCCCTCGGATTCCTGGGGCAATTGCAGCAACGAAACGAAGTAGTGGCCCTGTTCCTCAGCGACCAACGCATGCCAGCGATGACGGGGATCCAGTTCCTGGATCAAGCGCGTCCCCTGTTTCCGGAGGCCAAGCGCGTCCTACTGACCGCCTACGCCGACACAGAGGTGGCGATCTCATCAATAAACACGCTGCAGCTGGATTACTACCTGATGAAACCCTGGGATCCTCCCGAGGATCATCTCTACCCTGTCTTGACAGATCTGCTGGAGGACTGGCGGGCCGGTGTGCGCCTTCCCTTTGAAGGGCTTCGGGTGGCCGGCACACTGTGGTCGCCGAGATCGCATGAAGTCAAGGATTTCCTAGCACGTCATCAAATTGCCTACCAATGGCTCGACGTTGATAAGGATCCCAAGGCACGATCGCTCGTCGAGGGCCAGCAGTCCGGCGATATGAGGCTTCCCGTGGTCTTTTTCCCGGATGGAAGTTCGCTTGTAGATCCTGAAATCCGCGAACTGGCAGAGAAGGCCGGCTTCAAGACAAAGGCTTCCCTGCCATTCTATGACCTGGCTATCATCGGAGCCGGGCCAGCGGGCCTGGCGGCGGCCGTTTACGCGGCATCGAATGGAATCAAAGTCCTGGTCGTCGAAAAAGAGGCGCCCGGCGGACAGGCCGGAAACAGTCCGAAAATCGAGAACTACCTTGGTTTTCCAAACGGCGTTTCCGGGATGGATCTGGCGCGACGGGCTGTGACTCAAGCCCAACGGTTTGGAGCGGAGATCATCTCCACACAAGCGGTCAAGGCTGTACGCGTGCAGGATACCTACCGCGTGACTGTGTTGGGGGATGGATCCGAAATTTCCAGTAGAGCCGTCTTGATCGCGACCGGCGCACGTTTTCGGCGCTTGCAACTTCCCGGTATCGATGATTTCATCGGCGCAGGCGTGTATTACGGAGCAGCCTACACCGAAGCCATAAACTACAAAGACCAGCCCGTGTTCGTTGTCGGGGGAGCCAACTCCGCAGGACAAGGCGCGATGTATTTGAGCCGCTTTGCAAGCAAGGTCAGCCAAACCATTCGCGGTGCGTCCGGCCCCACCATGTCGAAGTACCTGATCGACGCAGAGCTTGCCAACCCGAAGATCGAACACCTGCTGCACACCGAGATCGTTGAGATTCATGGGAAACCGGGCAACATCGAGTCGGTCGTTGTGTGGGACAACCAGACCGACGAGAAAAGGACTCTGCCTGCCTCGGCCATCTTCGTATTCATCGGGGCCCTGCCCCAAAGCGACGTGGTGAAGGACCTGGTGATGTTGGACGAGAACGGTTTCATTCTCACAGGTACCGAGCTCATGAAAGATGGCAAACCGCCCAAGGGCTGGCCCCTGGATCGCAACCCTGTGATCCTCGAAACGAGTGTGCCGGGCATCTTCGCCGCAGGCGACGTCCGGTTGGGCACCACCCACCGGGTGGCAAGCGCCACAGGCGAGGGCGGCATTGCCGTAGGGGCGATCGAGGGTTATCTGAGTTCTCAATGACCAAAGAACTTCTACGCCGCTTCGATTTGTTTTCCAGCCTGTCGGAAGACGATCTTGACTCGCTCTCGGCCTACACCGAGCCACTGGCGGTCGCGGCGGGTGAGACCCTTATCCAGGAAGGGGCGCCCGGCGACGCGGCGTTCGTCGTTATCGATGGGGAATTCGAGGTGGTGAAGAAGTCCGACGCACAGGATATCGTGATTGCCGTTCGTGAGGGAGGCGAGGTCTTTGGAGAAATGGCACTCCTCGATCAAGCACCGAGAACGGCCACTGTGCGCGCCACGCGCGACAGCAACGTGCTCAAGATCCGGGGCGATGCTTTCCAGCAACTGCTTGGCCGTAGTCCTTCCGCTGCAATGACGATCCTGAAGACGGTCAGCCAGCGGCTGCGGCAGAATGAGGGTCTCCTAAGGCAAAGCGAAAAGATGGCCGCACTGGGGACGCTCTCTGCAGGTCTGGCGCATGAACTGAACAATCCGGCGGCGGCGGTGCGCAGGAGCGCGGCCCAATTGAGGGCGGCCATTACGAATTGGGCTAATCTGACGACAGAACTGGCGCACTGCAACTTCACGGATGATCAGCTTGCGGAGATCGACCGACTCAAGAAACGCATTGAGACAGGCGACGCCTCGGTCACCAACCTCGATCCGATGACGCAAAGCGACAGAGAAATGGCTGTGCAGACCTGGCTGGACCAATTGGGCATTGAGGATGCATGGCAGCTAGCTCCCGCGCTGGTCTCATCGGGCTGGGAGCAAGCATCACTTGCGAAACTCGAGCAGACATTCACCGGCGAAATCCTAAGCATTGTGGCGCCGTGGTTGGCGGCGGGCGCAACCGCCTATGCCTTGCTGGATGAAATTGGGACGGGGACCGATCGTCTTTCTGAGATCGTCCTTTCGGTGAAGGCCTACTCCTACCTCGATCAGGGACCGGTGCAGGAAGTAGACATCGAACAAGGGCTGGAAAATACGCTCGTGATCCTGAGGCACAAAATGAAACAGGGGATTACCGTCAAACGTGAGTTCGCTGCGGACGTACCGCGCATCGAGGCTCACGGAAGCGAACTTAACCAGGTCTGGACCAACATCCTTGACAACGCGGTGGACGCCATGGGAGGGCACGGCGAGATCATCCTGCGAACACGGCGGGACGGTGACAATGTCCAGGTGGAGATCCAAGACAACGGGCCTGGAATTCCAACCCACATTCAGAAACGGATCTTCGAACCATTCTTCACCACCAAACCGCCGGGGCTAGGGACTGGTCTTGGGCTGCACATTGCCTACACGATCGTAAACAACCACCATGGCCGGATCGACCTCACGTCCGAGCCGGGCATGACCCGTTTTCAAGTGACCGTACCGATTCAGCTCTCCAAATAGAATAAGGGACTTATGACGATCAATGACGATACAGAACTAAGACGCATTCTGATGACGATCAGGACCGTTGCGAGCGTGGGGGTCTCTTCGAACCAGGAGAAGCCCAGCTACAGCATATTCCAGTACTTGCTGCAACACGGCTACGAGATGATACCTGTCAATCCTGGGACACCAGAAATCCATGGCCAGAAGACCTACGCAGACCTTGCTTCGATCCCGAAGAAGATCGACGTCGTCCAGGTGTTTCGTAAACCGGAAGACGTGCCGCCGGTGGTGGAACAGGCGATCCAGGCAGGAGCCAGGATCGTGTGGATGCAGGAGGGGGTTATCCACGAAGAGGCCGCCAAGAAGGCGGAAGCAGCCGGGCTACAGGTGGTGATGGACCGGTGCATGCGGGCAACCCACAGACGACTGCTGGGCGAAAAGTTCCACCTTTAGAACCGTCCACCGCAAACACTCAAAAATAGGGAGGCGAAGCGAAGGCGAAAATCCTGCGCTCCGCCTCTTTCTGTTGCACTTCGGGTAGCGGCCTGGTCGCACCTACCGAGCCTGGACGGACTGCTTTTTCAGTTGGTCGACGAAATGCTTGCGGAACTTGGCAACCTTGGGCGCGACGACGGCCATACAGTAAGGCTGGTATGGATTGTTGGCAAAGTACTCCTGATGATAGTCTTCGGCAACACAGAACTTGTCGAAATTTGCCACTTCTGTCACGATGGGCTGGTCCCAAATATGCTGCTCGTTCAGATCACGAATCAACTGCTGCGCCGTGGCTTTCTGCTCATCATCGTGATAGAAGATTGCGGACCGGTACTGCGTGCCGACGTCGGCGCCCTGGCGGTTGAGGGTGGTGGGATCATGCATCGCGAAGAACACGTTGAGAAGATCCCGATATGACAGGACGTTCGAATCAAACCGGATTTGAACAGCCTCGGCGTGCCCGGTCATCCCGGTGCATACTTCACGATAGGTCGGGTTCTCCGGGCGCCCGCCCGAGTAGCCCGACTCCACCGAAATGACACCTTTCAACTCGTCAAAGACGGCTTCAAGGCACCAGAAGCATCCTCCGGCCAGCGTAGCAGTCTGAACGGCTTCACTCATGGCGTTTTCTCCTTGCTTGCAATAAGGGTGGCGAATCCATCCGCGACCTAGACGCTAAATGAGGAGGAGATATTCTTAAGCGAGTATTACAGAACGCGATCGGGCAGGCTCGCACCGGCAGAGCACCAAGTGCCGACCGGGATCCAAAAACACACTCGTCCAGCAGCTTGGCTGCTGGACGAGCTCCTTGTTCATGCGGGCGGCCTCGCGACCCTTGAGCCTAGAGGCTTGGCTCGGCTTGGGCCACCGCGGCACGTTTCAACTCCACGTCCCCTTCAGCCGAGACGTCCACATCAATGAGATCCCCGTCGACAAATTCACCAGCAAGCAGACGATCGGAGAGCGGGTCCTCGACCTTCAGCTGAATCGCACGGCGCAGCGGCCTGGCACCAAACTCGGCATCATAGCCTTCTGCAGCAAGGGCGGCGAGCGCCGCCGGGCTGGCCGCCAGGGTCAGATTGTGCTCCTTCAGCCGGATCGAGACCTTGTCCAGCTCCAAAGAGACTATCTTTTCGATGTCGTCCTTGTTCAAGGCACGGAAGATGACCACGCTGTCCAACCGGTTGATGAACTCCGGCCGGAAAGACCGCTTCAGGGATTCACCGAGTTTCTTGCGCATCTCATCGTAAGAGAGCTTTTCCTGGGAGGCCTCGTCCCTCTTCAGCTGGAAACCGAGGGAAGTCTGTTTCTTGATCAAGTCGGCACCGATGTTGGAGGTCATGACGATAATCGCGTTGCGAAAGTCGACTTTTCGACCCTTGGCGTCAGACAGGTGACCTTCCTCCATGATCTGGAGCAGCATGTTGTGAACTTCAGGGTGCGCCTTCTCGACTTCGTCAAAGACGATGATCGAGTACGGCCGGCGCCTGAGGGCCTCGGTAAGCTGACCGGCGTCCTCATATCCAATGTAGCCGGGAGGCGCTCCAACAAGTCGCGAGGCAGTGTGGCGTTCCATGAACTCCGACATGTCCAGCTGGATGGCCGCATCCTCGCTGCCGAACATGAATTTGGCGAGCGCCTTGGTCAGCTCGGTCTTGCCGACACCGGTGGGGCCCAAGAAGATGAACGAGCCAATTGGTCTGCGGGGATCCTTCAGTCCTGCACGGGCCCGACGGACGGCGCGCGAAACCGCAACGATCGCGTCATCCTGCCCAACGATGGCCTTCTGTAATTCCTCTTCCATCTTCAGGAGGCGCTGGAACTCTTCCTCCGCCAGCTGCATCAACGGCACGCCGGTCCACATGGAAACGACCTCAGCGATATCGTCAGCCGAAACTACGGGGCTGCTAGCGCGATCCCAGCCGGAGCGCAAGCGCTCGATCTGCTCACCCAGGTCGGTCTCGCGGTCCTGCCATTCCTTGATATCTTCGCCGTTGCCTTCTTCTTGTGCCAGGGCGCGGTTTTGGCGGGCCTGGCGCAGCTGACCGTAAAGGTCCTTTGCGTGCTTGGCCGCGGGACTCTTGTACATGCGCACCCGCGAAGCAAACTCGTCGATTAAATCAATGGCCTTGTCCGGTAGGAAGCGTTCTGTCACGTAGCGGGACGAGAGGTGGGTCGCAGCCTCCAGGGCCTCGTCCGATATCACCAAATGGTGGTGTTCTTCGTAGGCCGATCGGACGCCCCTCAGAATATCAATCGTTTCCGCTTCACTGGGCTCGTCCACCTGCACAGGCTGGAAGCGACGCTCCAGTGCCGCGTCCAACTCAATATGCTTCCGATACTCATCGAGCGTGGTGGCGCCAATGACCTGCAACTCCCCGCGCGATAAGGCCGGTTTCAGAATGTTGGCGGCATCGACCGACGAGCCAGCCGCTCCGGCGCCGACCAACATGTGGACCTCATCAATGAAGAGAATTGCGCCAGACTGCTTGAGCTCATCGATGATGCGTTTGAGGCGTTCCTCAAACTGGCCCCGATACATGGTGCCGGCGACCAGCGAGCCCACGTCGAGCTGCAGCACCCGCTTGTTCATCAACGGGGCCGGTACGTCGCCCTCCACAATGCGCTGGGCGAGCCCTTCAACGATGGCGGTCTTCCCGACGCCGGGTTCCCCGATGAGCGCCGGGTTGTTTTTCGTGCGCCTGGCCAGGATCTGGATCACCCGTTCGATTTCCATTTGACGACCTATGACCGGATCGAGTTTCTTCTCCTCGGCCATCGTGGTGAGATCCGCGGCCAGTTGATCGACCAGAGGCGTCTTCGGACCAGTCGTCGGCGTACGCGCGGCCTGTGACGCCCCGGCGCCCGTGGGCGAAGCCGCGGTTTCATTAAGAACGCGCCGCGTCTGCCTGCGGATCTGGTCGGCGGTCACACCGAGGCGCCGCAATACTTCCATCGCGGTGCCGTCGACACGCACCAGGCCTAGCAGTATATGTTCCGTCCCGATGTAATGATGACCGAGTCGGCGAGCCTCGTCCACCGCATACTCAAGAACTTGTTGCGTATCCGGCGCGAGCTCAATCTTCACCTCGTCCTGGCGACCCTCGACCCCCACACGCTCAATAATCTCGCGGACCCTGCTTGATTCGAGTCCCAGTTCGCGCAAAACCCTGCCGGCAACCCCGCCTTCCTCCTCCATTAGACCAAGCAGCAAATGCTCGGTGCCAATGCTATTCTGCTGCCCGCGCTCAGCCTCTTGATGTGCCAAGCTCAGCACCCGCCTTGCCCGCTGGGTGAATCGTTCCATACCAGCCATCTTGTTTCTATCTCCTGGGCCCAACCTAATCGGATTGGGTCGGTAAAGATTCTACCAAAAAGAAAGATGCGGCCGCGTAGGAGAAAGATTAGAGTTTGCCCCCGCTGGGCCAAATCTGCCTATTCGCGGCGCGAACGATGTTGCTCTTGTCGCATCCAAGGGGCAAAGCCAAGCTTTCAGCGATTGTCGCCTTCGCCCTGAATCTTGCCGCGCGCCTGGCGATCAAGCAGCTTGGCGATGTTGTGCTGGGCTATGTCATCCAAGGATAACCCCAATTCGGTGGCAGCCTGTGCCAGATACCACAAAACGTCGCCAAGTTCGGCAGCCAGGGCTTGCCGGTCGACATCCGTTATCACGCCGGCTTTGTCGCGGAAGATCTTCTTGATCTTACCTGCCACCTCGCCGGCTTCGTTTGTCAGACCGAGAGTCGGGTAGATCACGCCGAGGCCGATGACCGGGTACTTTGCCGTGCGTCGCGCCTGTTCCTGATATTCAGTAAAGTGCATATTTGCCTCAAAGTTGCCTTCCAGGGCATTGAACGAATTGCAGGTCGAAACAAAGCAAATCACATGGCCGCGCGCGGCCCTGTCGGCCACCTTAGAGGCGCCGGCGGGACGGACCGGCGAAACACAAATGCGCTCTCCGCCAAGAACGCAGGGTCGGGAGGCGTGCTCAACCGTTCATTCATCGTGCCGGGCTCCGTCCGAACGCAAGGACCCAACCAGAGAGTTCCAGAACGCATCCCTCTCGCCGGGCACAAAGGGAGTGTAAACGGAAAGTCGATCAGCAAGTCCGCGGTAGCGGTCCTGCAAAGCGACCGCCAGATCTGCTTCGTCCGTCACCAGGCAGAATACCTCCAGCATTTCATCGGACAAGAGGGCTGGCATCGCCTCCCATTCGGACCGCGCGGCATGCGCGGACAACTTATCCGCAACGGCTCCCCACCCGTGCAGTTCCATGACGGGACGATAGGACGGCGTCGAGGCATAGAAAGCGAGCTGCGAGCGGGCGATCTCGCACTGCTCCGATGTAGTCGCGGCAAATGCCGTGACGGAAATGGAGATGTCCCGCCGGTCGCGAGCAGTCTTCCCAAGCCCCGAGACGACGGCCGGCAAAATGACATCGCGGAGGTACGAAGGACTGTGGAAAGGATGGACGATAAAACCCTGACAGAGCTCACCTGCCAAGCTGGCAAGGCCCGTATTCACGCCGGCAACATAGATCGGAATTTCCGGGTTCGCGATCGGCCCCGGGTTGAAGAAAGGCGACATGAGTGTCAACTTGTAGTAAGCACCCCGAAAATTGAGTTTTGAGCCATTTTGCCAGGAATTCCAGAACGCACGGATCGATAGAATCTGCTCGCGGAGCTTACCAGTCACTGAATTGGGCCAGGGCATGCCGAAGCGGCGTTCCACATGTGCCTTGACTTGCGTGCCCAGTCCCAGCATGAAGCGACCTTGCGATTGTGCAGCCAAGTCCCACGCCATCTGCGCGAGCGTCGCAGGCGAACGAGCAAAGGCGACCGCGATTGCAGTTCCAAAATGGAGCCTGCGGGTGTGCTCCGCAATGAGCGTGCATGGAAGAAAAGGGTCGTGCCGGGTCTCAGACGTCCAGATGGCGTCGAAGCCAATATCTTCCGCCAGTTGCGCGAGCGCTGGAACCTCGCCCAAAATCACTTGGGGCATGCTGGCATCAATACGCACAGTTTCCTCTACCTGGGCGGAGACAAGACGCCGAACCCACAGCGTAACCGAGGATCGCGGCTACGCCGGCCCGTGACGCTCAAACTCCGAGATGATCGCGCGCCATCGATCCGGCACGGCCATCGTCTCCCGCTTGGAATAGTCGTAGGCAACAAGAACCACGGTGCCGGCCGCGTAGAGCTTGTCGCTGGCCGCGTCAACCACGCATTGCTCGACCGTCAGGGATTTATGGCCGATCTTTGCTGTGCGCACACCCACCGTGATGGCCGTACCCCAGAACACGGGCGCGTGAAACTGTATGTGGATGTCGGCAATGATGACACCGATCTCGGCAAAGGACTGGTCTAGGGAAAACAGACCTAGTTCGGTCAAGTAGCTGACACGCGACTGCTCAAAATACGTGAGGTACTTTGCATTGTTCAAGTGGCCCTGGGGATCGAGATCGCCGTAACGGACCTCCATCGGGTGATGGAATTGATACTCGGACATGCGCGCATTATACCGTTGCGTTCGCGTGAGCGTAATTCGGCCGTATCTGCGCCGTATTGGCTGCTGCAATTTCGGCGAAGTCCGCCTCGGAGGGACCGTTCGAACCCCCCGGGGTATAATCGCGCCTGCGATGCCCAGACGCAGAGCCCCCGAAGACCTCTCCGTAGAGGAATTGAGACGCCTTCTAATAGCCAAGAGACAGGGCACGCGTCGGGGCCGACTTGAACATTTCCGTCGGACTGGGCGAGTGGTCGGCCCTGATCCGGTAACGGAGTTGGCGGACGGGCCGGTGATCGATACGCCGGATGAACAGCAGGGCAGCGCCAAGCCGCGCGGGCGCGGTCGTCAGGTGATGGATGGCCTGCTGCTCGTCGTCGAGGTGCTGGCTGTCCTGGGATTGATCGGCGTACTGCTCAGCGGGCTCGGCATGCTGCGGGACCTGAATCGCGAGGTTGCGGCCGCGTTGCACCCTCCGACGGCCGAACCGACCCCGCTGCTTATGGCGGTCGTGCTGCCGGCCGGACATACGCCGCCGGACGCGCAGGGCAATACACGTCCCAATGAGGCAGAGATCCCGGAGAACTTGCGGCCGATGATGCAGTCTCTCTCCAACCTGCCCATACCGACGCCGGGCGTGGAGCAGGCACTACGCATCGAAATTCCTGCCATCAAAGTCGATGCTCCTGTGGTGCAAGGGGATGGCTGGGATCAGTTGAAGAAGGGAGTCGCTCAGCATATCGGCTCAGCAGATCCGGGCCAACCGGGCAACGTGGTGCTGTCCGCCCACAACGATGTATACGGCGAGTTGTTCCGAAACCTTGATCGCCTTCAGCCCGGTGATCTGGTGAAACTCTACACGGCGCAACGACAGTATCTCTACCTGGTGGACCGCACCCAGATCGTGGAACCGACGGCGGTCGAGGTGATGGCTTCCGCCGGCGCACCAACCGTAACATTGATCTCGTGTTACCCATATTTGGTAGACAAACAGCGGATCGTAGTGTTCGCCCGATTGCAGAACTAGGAGAATTTCATGTCCAAAAAACACAGACGACAGGTCAGCAAATCTGCGGCCTTCATTGCCGCCCCGCGCATGACGGAGTTCAACCCGGACTATACATACGTGCGACGCGACCTGAGGCGCATTGGCGTCCTGGCGGCGAGCTTCTTCGTAATCCTCGTCGCCCTCTCGTTCGTTTTGCGTTGAACTGCCCGGCGCCCTGCCGAACGCGCCGGGTGACACCCCAGGGCAGCGACGCGACTACGGCACAAGGCACGGGAAGCCTCACAGCTCGTCCACAAGGTCGGGCTTGAGGAGTCCACATAGCCGCCGCGTTTCGTGATGTGACTCTGGGCTCGGTCGCCTACGGCGGCGATGCGGTGGGACGCCTCGACGATGGGCGGGCGGTCTTTGTCGCCTTTGGGTTGCCAGGCGAGGTCGTACGCGTCGAATTGACCGAAAGCAAGCAGCGCTTTGCGCGCGGAAGAATCGTAGAAGTAATCAAAGCCGCACCCGAAAGAATCACACCTCGGTGCAGACACTTCGGCCTGTGTGGGGGATGCCATTATCAGCACATGAGGTATGAAGACCAGCTGACCGCCAAGACCGAGATCCTAAGAGATCAGCTCGAGCGGATCGGACGTATCAAGCGTCCCCCGATCCAACCTACCGAAGCATCCCCGCACCAGTGGAACTATCGGAATCAGGTTCAGTTTCACCGCACAGGCAGCGGAAAACTTGGCTATTTCAGCGCAGGTAACGAGGGGGCCGGCCGTCGACACGTGTTTGAGATCGAAGAGTGCCATCTGCCCGAGGCCCCCATAAATGCGTTATGGCCGCAGCTCCAGTTTACTGAGAATAAGGGAATCGAACGAGTACGCGTCCGGGCGGGCACCGATGGTGACCTGCTCATGATTCTTGAGGCAGATTCCGCAGAAGACCCGGATATCAAGATCGCCAAGGAGATCTCCGTGGCGCACCTTTTCGGCCAAGAGACAGTGACTATTACCGGCAAAGATCACGTCGTGCTGCGCGTGTTGGGCAGGGAGTTCCGTGTTTCAGCTGCGTCCTTCTTTCAGGTCAACACGGCGATGGCCGAAAAGATGGTTGAGTATGTGGTCGCGCACGTGCCAAACCCCACAGGCACACTGGCCGATGTCTACTGCGGCGTGGGCCTATTCAGTGCGTTCCTGGCGGACCGCTGCACGCGACTGATTGGAGTCGAATCGTCCACTGCGGCCTGCAAGGACTATGCCACGAATCTGGACGAATTCAGCAACGTCGAGCTATACGAGGACGCGGCAGAACGAGCGCTGCCGGCGCTGGGATTGCAAGCGGATGTAGTGCTGGTGGATCCGCCAAGAGCCGGCGTCGAACGGCAGGCGCTGGACGCAATTGTCGACATGGCCCCTGCGACACTGATCTACGTTTCATGCGATCCGGCCACACTGGCGCGCGACGCGCGGCGACTTGCCGAGGCAGCCTACCGACTTCTGGAAGTCAAGCCCTTCGATCTATTTCCCCAAACGTACCACATCGAGAGCATTAGCATATTCGGGCGATGAAGCCGCACATCGTGCCGCTTGGCGATGCGGCGCTCCTGGTTCAATTTGGCAATCAAGTTGACCTGGCGGTTAACCGACAAGTGCACGCCCTCGCGGCGCGTCTGCGGGCTGACCAGCCTCCGGGGGTCATCGAGATGGTTCCATCGTACGCGAGCCTGCTGGTGCACTACGATCCGCTGTTCATGACATTCGGGGAAGTCGCGCAGTGGGTCAGCGCGGATGTGCAGCGGGTCGAAGCAGTGGCGCCGTCGAATGCCCACCTCATCGAGATCCCGGTGCGTTATGGTGGCGAGGACGGTCCCGATTTGCCGACGGTGGCACAGCGGCACCATCTCAGTTTGCGAGAAGCAGCCACGATGCACGCAAGCCGGGAGTACACCGTCTATATGATGGGCTTCACACCAGGGTTTGCATACATGGGCATGCTGGACGAGTCGCTTGCCACGCCGCGACTACAAAGTCCGCGGTTACAGGTCCCCGCAGGATCTGTAGCCATCGCGGACAGGCAGACCGGTATCTATCCGATCAACTCCCCGGGAGGCTGGCGTCTGATCGGTCGCACATCGCTCTCGCTCTTTGATCTGCAAGCGGAACAGCCGTTCCGGCTGACTCCGGGCGATACGGTGCGATTCGTGATCGAGGCGTTGAATGCTTGAAATCATCGACGCCGGCGGATTGACCACGATTCAGGACACAGGGCGACGGGGGTGGCGTCGCTTCGGCGTCCCAGCATCGGGGCCGATGGACGAATTTGCGCTACGTGCGGCAAATCTGCTGGTCGGCAATACTGCCGAGGCGGCGGCCCTCGAAACGGGGGGCGGTGATCTGGTGCTGCGTGCAACAGGCGATTGTGTGATTGCGGTGGCCGGGGCAGGATATGATCTAACAGTAAATACCTGGAAGTATCCCCTGTGGGGATCGTATTTCGTGCGGGGCGGCTGGAGCATCCAACTCGGCAAATTGGACGCCGGCATGTGGGCCTATCTTGCGGTCGCCGGTGGACTGGAGGCCCAGCCGGTGCTTGGCTCCAGGTCTACATACCTGCGCGGCCGCTTCGGCGGAATGGATGGGCGCTCCTTGTTGGAAGGCGACGTACTGAACTTTGCGACTCCAGTGCGGGCCATGATGGAGATGGCAGGTCGCACGCTTTCGGAAGTGGCGTGTCCCAGATATGGGGTCGCGCCTGTGGTCGAGGTCGTGCTGGGTCCACAACACCGGGATTTCACGCAGGAGAGCGTGGATGCTTTCCTCTCCAGCCCCTATCGTGTGAGCATGGCCTCCGACCGGATGGGGTACAGATTGGAAGGGCCCGCGCTGACACAACACACGAATGCCGGCGCGATATCCGAGGGCATCGTCAGCGGGGCGATACAGGTTCCGGCGGACGGGGCTCCGATCGTGATGATGGCGGACTCGGCGACAACTGGCGGCTATCCCAAGATTGCCTGCGTGATCCGCGCTGATCAACCACTGTTGGCGCAGTGCAGGCCCGGCAAAGACGAGGTGCATTTCCGCGAGACCAACGTCGAGGCCGCGCAACAGAAGTACCGAGAACTGATTCGCCAATTGAATGCAGGCATCACGGAGGCCGAGTAGGTGCCCTCGTGCTGCCCGGCATAATCGGGGCTCCGAAGGAGCAGACTGATGCGAATTGACATCAATTGCGACATGGGCGAGAGCTTTGGAAGATATGGATTGGGCAATGATTCGGATGTCATGTCGTACATCAGTTCGGCGAACGTTGCTTGCGGACTGCACGCGGGCGATCCAGTCGTGATGAGGAGGACGGTACGGCTCGCAAGGCAACATGGCGTCGGGATCGGCGCGCATCCGAGTTGGCCAGACCTGCAAGGCTTTGGACGACGAGAGATGGCAATGGCGGCCGTCGAAGTGGAGGCGTTCGTCTTGTATCAGATCGGTGCACTGGCTGGATTCGCGGCGGCGGAGGGCACGAAGGTCGGGCACGTGAAGCCTCATGGAGCGCTTTACAACCAGGCTGCCAAAGACCGTGAGTTGGCAGAGGCGATTGCCCGGGCTGCGCGCGGATTCGACAAGAGTCTGGTACTGGTTGGATTGGCAGGCTCGGCCATGATCGATGCAGGACTGGAAGTAGGACTAAGAGTGGCGAATGAGGGCTTCCCCGACCGGCGCTACAACGACGACGGCACGCTGGTTTCGAGAGCGCAACCGAATGCCATCATTGAGTCGCCCCAGGATGTAGCGGCACATGCAGTCAAACTCGCCAAAGAGGGAATTGAGTTTGGCGGAAAGCGGGTGAAGATCCAGACACTCTGCCTGCATGGCGACAATCCGCGCGCCACTGAAAACGCAAGACTAGTGCGCGAGGCTCTCGAGAACAACGGCATTACGGTTGCAGGCCTAACAGCCACCGAAGCAACTGGCACTTAGCGGACTTGGCGGACGCGCGGCTGGCTGAGCGGCCCAATGCTCCGGCGTGCGGCGACTGGGTCACCCCGTACGAAAAATTCCGCGCCGACCTGAGGCCGCAGGCGGCGCCACTCGTCGGCCGTCAGGACTCACTTCGCCAGCCCCAACCATTTATCGAGCCCCGCCACACAGCCATACTGAAACAGTAGATCTTGAGGCATGGGGGTGTCATTTTCGAAGAGTTTGCCAGTCAAGTATTCCGCCTTCTCTGAATAGCCCAGGCGCAGCCCGTGGGGCGAGGAGCCGACAACCTTCAGAAGGTAGAGCTGATCGGCAGACTGTCCTTGGCGCGCAAAGGGGACGGTCAGCCATCCTCGATCCGGAAGGTCCGCGTTCTTAATTGTGTGCTTGACGAGGTCCGTTTCCCGGGTCGGGGTGCGGAGCGACACGGTCGTTGTGGCCGCGGGGTCGGAGCCACGGTCATTGACCCACACGCGCAGTACCGTCATATCGTTGCAGGCAGGCACGATCTCCTGAGTCAGGGTGAGAGACGGGGAGATAGCGGGCGACGAGACTGATTCCGGGGCCCAATTCTTGTATTGCGGCTGGTAGCACAGGTCCATGCGATAGTATTCGGAGCCGCAGGAGACGTGGTAAGAGAGCAGCAGACCGCCCGAGTATAGAAGGAGGGCACAGCCGGCCAAAGCAACCGCGAGGAGCGGATATCTTGCCACTGGATTTGCACCGGCGAGGCTTGCTTGGGGCGTTGTCGCCGTCTTGACTCCCCGCACGGGGAGTCCGAGCAGCGCGAGGAATAGGAAGGGCATAACGACTGTGAAGTACCGCCCTTGCACCCCGGCTACAAGAAGGCTCCTGACCGGCGTAAATGCCACATATAGAGAAGCAATCGTCAGCAGGTATCCAAGGGCGAACAGCGACGCGAAGACAATACGCGAGCGTGTGTCAGGCTGCGGCAGTCGCGGATTCTGGCGAAGGCAGGCGATCACGGCTAATGGATACAGCAGGTAGGTGAGGCCCGGTACTGGCCAGTAGTCGTAACCGTAGACGCCAATCCAGCCCTGCATGTACGAGGGCGTGTTTGCCCAGATATCCTGTGCAATTATCCTTACGAATAGAAGGGGGTTGGATGCGATGAAGAGCAATTGCTCCCCGGGGTTGGCACCCTCAAGGGCGCGCGTGAACTTGGAGTACGCCACGACATTCCAACCGCCCACCTCCCCCAAGAAAAGGACCAGCGCGGCCGCAGCAAGCAACGCGTAGCCGTGCTTCATCTTGAATCGGGATGGCGAAATGAGCAAGAAGGGCAAGAAAGCCAGAAAGATCAAGTTGACCTTGGCCAAAAACAAGAGCGCAAGCAGGCCGAGGACGGCAGCCCATAGATTCCAGCCGATGTCTTTCGGCTGGTCGCTCTGAGACGATCCGTTTGCTCGGGACATCAGGATAGCCACGTGGAGGCGCAGTGGCGCCTCGCAATGACAGGACCTTGATATCACGCCCACTCCCGGCCGAGATCGCAAGCGATGCCCCCACGAACAGGAAGCCAATTCCGTTGGAGATGGTATCGGCGCTGATGGTCGAGGCCTGAAACACAGCCATCGGAGCGACAATCAGAACAGCTAGCAGCCACTTGCCATAAGGAATCAGGCGAACAGCCAGCCAGCCAAGAACAAGGTAAGTGAGCAGGCCGGCGACTCGACATGCATAGTAGACGGCAAGGGCCGGAAGCTGGAGCGACAGGCCGAGATAGCGGAGCGTAAGCGCCTGAGGCAGCAACAACGCAGGCGAGTAGACGGAACGGGTCTCCACATTGGCATAGACGTAGTCGTGCGCATCCATGCGCAGCCCACCGTAAGTGCTCCACAGGCCGGACGCAACCGGTTGCACAATCGGTTGGCGACGGTAGGAGAGTTCCCAGTAGATGGCGGGAAATGGGAGCTTGGCTCCCAACTGTTCATTGGGGATGAAATACAGATGCGCCATTTCCCAGGCCCGGATGAAGTGGGTCTCCTCGTCATAGCCCGCACTGAGCGGGGTGGCGAGGCAAGCCACAAGGCCCGAAGCCAGCAGGGCCACAACAAGGAACTTTTCAGGAGAGCTGAGACGCAGGCGCACGGTTCAGGAGTGCCGATGGGGGCGGCCGCAGGCGCTTTGTCCGCAAAGCACCAGCTGCCACCAATGTGGCTTTTCCATTCTAACCGGGGAAGTCTACTCGCACGGGCCTCTCGCGGTGCTGGCGGGTGCACAGGGACGGCATGGCATCGACCCAAGGGATACTCTGGACACCGGGCTACCCACGCAACGTCATCATTTATAATCTTGCCGAGGAGAGCAGTCCATGTTTCACTTTGAAGGTGCAGACCGAAGGCAGGAAGAAGTCAGAGTGCGCAGCGAGGGCCGGCTGCCACCGGGGCAATCATTGACGCTGAAATTCCCCGTGCTGCACTACGGACCAGTGCCATCTTTCAAGCCTTCGACGTGGGATTTCCGGTCGTGGGGCGAAGTTGAGGTCGAAGGTCGCTGGACCTGGGACGAATTCAACCAGTTGCCGCGCACCAGGATCCAAATGGACCTTCACTGTGTCACGCGTTGGAGCAAATTCGATACCATGTGGGAGGGCGTTTCCGTGAAGACCCTCGTGCAGGAAGGCCTGATCAAAATCAAACCGGCAGCGACTCACGTGATGCAGCACGCCGAATACGGTTTCACGGTCAACCTTCCACTCAAGGTGGTTCTGCAGGACAACTTCCTCATGGCCACGCACACGAACGGCGAGCCGATCACTCCGGACCATGGATACCCTCTGCGCGGGGTGGTGGGTTTCATTCCGGGCCGGGAAGACCTTGTCACGCCGTACTTGTGGAAGGGCGCCAAATGGCTGCGGTCTCTGGAGTTCATGAACGGCGACCGCCGCGGTTTCTGGGAGCAGGCCGGGTATCACAATCGCGCCGACGTGTGGAAGGAAGAGCGCTTCGGATAGAAATCGAGGCGGTGGAGGCCCTCCGGCTGCACTTGCACAACTCACGTCACCGCACAGGGCGGCAGGCTTCGGGCGCCGGTGCGGCTTAGCGACCAGGGGTTGAGGCAAGAAAATGAAACCGGCGAGCCTACAACATGGCCCGCCGGTTTCATGTATCTCCGTGTTGGCTAGACGGGGGTATGAGGCGCGAACCTAGCTGGGCCGCTTGCCCAATGTAACCGTTATGTCAAGCGTTTGCGAGCCGCGTACGACCGTCAGAACGATCGTATCGCCAGGCGACTTGTTGGTGATCAGGTAGGCGATGAGGTCGTCATATTGCAGGACGGCACGCCCATCGATGGCCGTAATGAGGTCGCCGCCGGCGTTCAATCCCTGAATGCTGGTGGCCTGCGTGCCAGCCTTCAGGCCGGCTTTCTCCGCAGGTCCGCCCGCTGCAAGATCCGTGACGTACGTGCCCGTGAATTGCTTGATGCCCAATGCCTGAATCTCGTCCAGGCTGAGGCCACCCCGCGAGGGGTTGCCAAGGCTGAGCGAGCTGATGCCCAGATACGGGTAGTCGTATTTGCCATCTTGGATGATGACGGGAGTCACCCTGCGGATAATATTGGACGAGACTGCAAAGCCCACACCGGAGTTCAACGGCTGGCCGGTTCCAGAGAAATTGGTGGTCTCGATGGCCCGATTAACACCAATTACCTCACCGCTCATATTGAAAAGCGGCCCGCCGGAATTGCCGGGGTTGATGGCGGTATCCGTCTGAAGCAAATCGCCCGCCGTAAAGGCTTGCCCCGTGTCGGCGGTGACATGCTGCGAATCGAGCGTGCGATGCAGTGCAGAGATGATGCCCGCGCTCATGGAGCCAAAGTACTCGAACGGATTACCGATGGCCAGGACGGTTTGGCCAACGCTTAGGTCATCCGAATTTCCCAAAGTCAGCGGGTGCAATTCAGATGCCGGGACGTCGACTTTTACCACCGCCAGATCTGAATCCAAGTCGGTACCTATGACGGTGCCATAGGCCTTGTAGCCCGACATGAAATCCACTTCGACCTTGTCGTTGGTTGCGGCCTGCACCACGTGGTAGTTGGTGACCACATGACCCGCCGCATCGTAGACAAATCCGGAGCCCAAGTCCTCGCCTTGCGGCCCCGAAACCTTGATGATCACGACTCCGGGGTTGACGTGCTGATACAGCGCAACGAACGAATCCTGGGCTGCCAGTGGATTGACGGGCGCGTTCACCGCGATCGGTGGCTGATTCGGCGGGGGCGCGGACACGGGCGCTGTCGGGCCGCCCGGCAGCTGCTCCCCCAAATTGACAGGCCAGCATGGCAAAGCCCAAGCACCACAGATACCGCTAAGACTCGAGCCTTCTTCATCGTCCCAACTCCTTGCATACCTTATGGCACGCCACGACGAGGCAAAACCTGGTTGGCTTCCCGATGCAAAAGGCCGCGGCACTCCTCCCGACGGTGCACAGGTGCGCCCGGCCAAACCGGTGCCTCCGAGGTCACCCCTTTTTGAGCCGGCCGGCAGCGGCCAGAAGCTCCTTCTGCTTCTCGGTTAGATCCTTTGGAATGCGGACTTTGACACGAACAAACAGGTCGCCCTTGGCCTGAGGACTTTTCAACCGGGGCATGCCCCTGCCGGCAAGCCGGAAGACCTGCTCTGGCTGTGTTCCGGCCGGGATCTTCAGAGTTACATGACCATCCAAGGTTTGTACAGCACTCTCGCCGCCCAAGGCCGCCGTGAAAAGGTCGATCGTTGCCGAGGTCCGCAGGTCATCCCCCTGTCGCTCAAACTTGGGATCGTCCAGCACTTCCACGATCAGGTACAGATCCGAGCCATCCGGTGCAGCGCCGGCAGCCCGAACCTTTGAACCGGTCTTGACCCCGGCCGGAATACGAACGCTGAGTTGGCGGGTATCGCTCTGAAAGGCGCGCGTCGTGCCGTGATAGGCCTCTTCCAAGCTGATGGAAATCGGCTGCTGGTAGGTTGGAGCACGCCGCGTACGTGTGGCTGTTCTGGAGCCGCCTAGACCGCCAAAAACGGATCGAAAGAAATCCGAAAACGCATCCTGCCCGAAGAGGTCGTTCAAATCACCGTACTGGACATGGACGTTGCCAGGAGCCCCAGGCTGCCCGCCTACCCATTGGGACCAGTCGAAGTCGCCGGGCGACCCGCCGCTCTGTTTCCAATTCGAATACTCACTTCCCAACTGGTCATAGCGCGCCCGTTTCTGGTCATCGCTGAGGACCTGATATGCCTCGTTGATGTCCTTGAATCGCTCCTCGGCGCCCTTATCCCCGGGGTTGCGGTCCGGATGGTATTGCATGGCGAGTTTGCGATACGCCTTGCGCACCTCGTCGGCGCTGGCCGAACGGCTGACCCCCAGGACGTTGTAGTAGTCTTTGTAGTCCATCTGCAAGTCATTCTATGCGGTTTATGCAGGCCGCACAAGCGCAAAGTCCTTCATCTAATAGAACTCTAACCTCAACTGCCTCCAAGAGGCTGTACTTGCTCGGCCGCGCACCGATAAACGACAGGGCTCCAAACGCGCCGCGGCTACGGCGCACGGCGAGGTCCTCCAAATGGTGGAGTGCACAACGATGCCCAGGCGGTAACCATGCGCGGCACACCATCTGCCACCTCCGGCACATCTCGGCCGGCGCACTAGGGCGCCGAGTTCCTGCACCTTTTCAACTCGATAGACTGTCACCGAGGCCTGATAGTTGACCGTAGCGAGGTATCCCTGCAACCAGCGACTGCGATCGATTTCGAAAGCAGTCACCAGGTGCAGCCGGATCAATTGGCTGGTGGTCAATCCGAGTATGCGCGCAAAATCAAACCAGCCCTCATCTGTGCGCCCGGTGCGCCCCGGCAGGATCAGGCAAGAAACACCGTGATCCACGAGGTACTGATCCACTGTACCAGACTCAAAGACGCGAACTGCATTGGGGTCGATCAAGCCCCCCAGGTCCAGAATGGGACGCTGGCTATAGTAGCGGAGAGCGCCAACATCAAATGCGGCGCACAGCTGCTGCGCCGGAAAGGCATCACGGACAAATCGGGCGGCGGCGATTCGCACCCGTTGCATGTGCTCAATATTGGCATCGTACACGCCGTTCCAATAGTAAGTGTTGGTCAAGGCAATGGCGGCGAGTGCAATGGTCAGTGCGCCCATGAGCCGAGGCCGTCGCCGGAAGGTGAGCAAGCCGACGACCAACGCGACCCACAGGACGACGTGGTTCAGCGCGCCATAGCGACTGGCAGTACCCGGCACCGGCAAGAACAGCATGTAGGAGAAGTTGTGCAAGATCATCCATGCGAGCAGCACGAAGATGGTACGGCGCGCCGGGTCCCGTGCCCAAGCACCCCAGTGTTTGAAGTTTGCGACCCGGCGCGCAGCCCCAAGCAGCAGCACAAGGGCCACAGCCCAGGCCGCCACACTCCATACTGAGATGCTGTATGAGTTGTTTGCCAGCGCTCCAAGGCCGACGCGAGGCGGCGGCAGTTCGGCACCGCCAAGAGTAAAGAGCAAGAGATAGCCGATCCAGGAACCTATGTAGATGAAGCCAGCCAGGCGATCGAGCGCTGGAGGCACACCGGAACCATCCAGCACGTGGCTTATGGCCACAGAACTGGAGAGCTGTTTACCCAGGCCGCTGGTCGAAACTACGCTGCCCGTACGCCAAAGCAGGTATATGAACCATGGCATGCAGATGGCGGCACAAACGAGACCACTGACGATGAGCCCGCGCGTCAAACGCCGCTGTTGCAGCAACTCCACGACAGCAATGGCGAGGCCGAGCGCCAAGCCCTCAGGCCGGATCAAGCTGAGTAGGCCCAGAGCCGCTCCAAGCCACACCCAGCGGCCTCCACGGTATGCCAGCAGGGCCAAAACCCCCACGGCGAGGAAGAGCGTTGTTTCCATGCCGCTGAGCGCAAACCACAGCATATTGCCAGAGAGCGCCACCAGCAGAGCCGCACCGAAGGCTGGCAAGGGCCGTAAAACCGGGCGCAAGAGCACGTAAAGCCCAAACGCGACAGTGACGAGAGATACGACTCCGAGCACTTTCGCCGAGACCGGCAAGGCGATCCCCACCTTCAGACCGGCGGCCAGAAGCAAGACCCAGAGTATGCTCGTGGTGCCGACGCCGGATTCGTGCACGACGTTGAAAAATAGCCTTCCCTGTTCTGCCAGGTTGCGAGCGTACACGAAATGGATGTACGTGTCGTCCATCGGAAACGCCGACATTGAGGGCCACAGGTACGCGAAAGATGCCACGGATACGCTACAGCCCAATGCCGCAAGGACAACCCAAGTTGGGAGACCTTCGAAACGGCGAACGGCCGGCGCCTGAAGATTGAGAGATCTCCCCTGGGGGCGATATGCGGGTGCATGTCTTGATCAGAGACGGCCGTCATGGAAGCAGCACTCTCAGAATGGCGAGTGAGGCCTCTTTGCCGCCTGCGCCGTTCTCGCCGCCTGGACCCACGCATGACGGACAGCCGTCTTCACACGGACATTGGTCAGCCAATTCCAGTGCCCGGGCGACAAGTTCGTCGTGAATTTCAAACAATCGCTTGCTGAAGCCAATGCCGGCCGGCACCTGGTCGTAGATGACGGCGGATGGCCGGCCCTCTCGAAAAGTCCCGGCGGCGTCAGCATAGATTCCCAAGTCGCTCGGATCGCACATCAGAAATAGCGGCGCAAGTTGGCCCAGCAGGTATGAGACGCCTGCCAAACCGGAGCGCATGCGAACATTCTGCTCCGCTTTGCGATGGTCGTCCCTGCATAGGGTGACGAGATTCTCGAGATGGTTAGCTTCGGCGGGGGATGAAAACGCGCGGAACGGAATCCTGTGATGCACATCGTGTTCGCGGCCTGTTTCGGGCGCGCCGCATACCTGACAGCGAAATGCGTCTCTCGTCCGCACAGCCAGAGTTATTCTTCCCCATTCGGGACCGTAGTCATTGGGGTCGTTCGTCCATGCGCCAGCGCTGCGGAGGCTCTGCAACGCTGCATCGGAAAACGAGATCCAGTAACCCGTGGTTTGCAGGTCCGTCGCGGGGAGATTGAGGGGTTCTGATCCCAGGTTCTCCCTCGTCGACCAACTCAGTTTCTTGAAACCAACGACCTGCGAGGTAACCTCTATCTCGCCCCATCCTTTCTCGCCGCCCGGGACGCCAGTGCAGGCAGCCTCGCGAAGAATGCGGATCTCGGTCTGGCGCTGCGGCTCAGTATAGTAGTCGAGATTCACCGGGATCAACACGGCGGTGTTCTTCTCAAGGTCCAACTCTTGCACGAAGTACTGCTGCCCTTCGTGCAGGTAGACCGCCTTGGGATGCACCATCCACATGGCGCTGGGCAGATCCACCTGTCCGACCGTTGCTGGACGCTCGTCGCCGACTGTTTGCAGCACCACATTTTCGGCGGAGGCAGCGCGCAAGGACAGGTTGGCCGCCGGGTAGGCGTCTGACATCCAGAAGTAGCGATCGTGCGAGGTGTGAGCCTCGTTGTTCGACACCAGGAAGTTGAGGAACTCCTCGACCCTGGCAGCCTGCAGGCTGCCAAAGCCCTCCCCGCGGGCAAAAGGGAGCTCGAACATGGCACAGCGGAGGTGATTGAGCAAGACAAGCAAGTGATCTGGATCGATCAAGGCCCGCTCGGGCGACTTATCGAGCAAGTAGTCGGGGTGATGCGCCAGAAATTGATCGAGCGGGCTGGCGGAGGCAACGAGAACAGAAACTGCGGGGGCCGCACCGCGCCCGGCGCGGCCGGCCTGCTGGTAGACGCTGGCAACTGAACCAGGGTAGCCTACGAGCAACGCGGCGCCCAACCCGCCAATGTCGATCCCCAGCTCAAGTGCATTGGTTGCCACGACCGTGGCTACGCTGCCATCTCGAATGCCCTGCTCGATTTCGCGGCGTTGGGATGGAAGGTATCCGGAGCGATAGCCGCGAATGGCTGAGACCGAAGGGATCGTGGAGGCGCTGCGGGGCCCCGCGACCCCTGGCGCAGCTCCGCCGCGCCGCTCAGAATCCTGGAGATACGTCAGGATCAGCTCGACGCTGCGACGGGAGCGGGCGAAAACGACCGACTGCAAGTGGTTGGCGCGCAGATCGTCTGCCAGTCGCACGCTCTCCATGATCGAGCTCTTGCGCAGCCCCAGGCTGGAATCAATGACCGGCGGGTTGTACAACAGGAAGTGCCGAGGGCCACGCGCCGATCCGTCCTCATCGATCAGCTCCACAGGTTCTTCGATGAGACGCTCCCCCAGCTCCCTGGGATTCCCGATGGTCGCCGAACTCAGAATGAACTGGGGGCTCGATCCGTAGAAACGGGCCACCCGCTTAAGCCGTCTGATGACGTTCGCCACGTGTGAGCCAAAGATGCCCCGGTAGACATGCATCTCGTCGATCACAACAAAGCGCAGGCCCTGAAAGAACTCGGTCCAATTGGTGTGGTGAGGCAATATCCCGGTGTGGAGCATATCGGGATTGGAGAGGATGAGTCGAGCCTGACGACGAACAGAGGGACGCTGAGATTGCGGCGTGTCGCCGTCATAGATCGCAGCCGACAACTCATCGATCTCGCCGCTCTGCGCGGACCCACTGAGCTGCCGACCGAGAATCGTTAATTGATCCTGCGCCAGTGCCTTGGTGGGAAACAGGTAAAGCGCCCGGGAGCGTTTGTCGTCCAACAGAGTCGCAAGGACGGGAAGGTTGTACGCAAGGGTCTTGCCACTGGCCGTCCCGGTGGCAAGAACTATATTGCCTCCCCGCCGAGCTATATCCCAAGCAGTGAGTTGATGGCTGTACAGGGAGTCGATGCCCGCCCGCGAAAGAGCCTGAGTCAAACGTGGGTGCAAATCTGGGGGCAGGGGCCGCGTGTGCGCGTGCCGCGGCGGCAAGGTTCGCCAGACGGCAAAGTTGGAGGAGGTCTCAGGGTCGGACTGCCAGAGGCGAAGCAGAGAATCAAGCGACATATGTCGAGGAGAGAGATCGTGAAGGAGCCGTGTTCCACCCGCCCCATGGGCGCCCACCGTGCCCGCCAAGCGATCCCCGGCATCAAGGCGGGTGGCTGTGAGGAAGCGGTCAAAGAAGTCGGTGATGATAGAATCTCGCGCCGTGAATCTCTCGCAGAGAAGCCGCTTCGCGATACTTGCGACCTTCCATGCACTTTGGGGATTGGTCTTGTGGTTCAGTATATCAAGATACGGCCTTGGAGTCTCAACGGATTCGGTGCACCTGCTATTCGGGGGCATGAACTTGTGGGCAGGCAAGGGCCTGATCTCCTATGATGGTGGTTTCCTGAAGTTGTGGCCACCGTTGTACCCGGTGCTGCTCGCTGCCGTTCACGGCGTGTTCGATCTGCCAATGCTGTCGGCGGCAAACGTGCTTCAGGGCGCCGCCTTCGTCGGAGTTTCAGCCTGCCTGACCGTGTTGTTTGTGCAAATCTTTCGAGGAAACTTCCTTCTGGCGATCGCGGCAACCGTGCTCTCAGACGTGGGAGCGGTCGTGCTCATCAGCTTCAACACGGCGGGCTCAGACTATTTGCAGCTGTTCTTGATCATGCTGTCTGTGGTCTTGACCGGGGAGTACGTCGACTCGCAGTCACCCCGCGCGTTTCTCGGAATGGCCGCGGTGGCGCTCCTGGCAATGATGAATCGATACCTGGGCGTCGCCGTGTTGGCGACCGGTGTCCTGGCGATCCTGACGGCAACGAGGGGCGCGATTTGGCAACGCGTCTGGCGCGCCATAATCCTGATGACGACCGCCCTGCCTGCCGCGATTTGGCTGGCGATTACGTCGCAACTATATGCGCGCCGGCCTGCCATAAGCTTTTCTGAGAATTTTGGCTGGTTTTCCAGATCCATCCTGGGATGGTTCGTCGAGCCAACGGACACGAAGCACCAAGTCAATCAGGCCGTCCTGTGGCTGTGGATCATCATCTTCGGCATAGTGGTGCTCGTTTTCATCCTGGGCCGGCGAGCCAGGACGGCAAAAGCCATGGAAAACCGCGACGCGTGGGGCAGCTCACCCGGGGAGGCGTATCTCCTCGCTCTACTATTGTTCGGTGCGTGCTACGCCCTGGTGTTGTTTGGATCAGCCTCGGTCGCCTATTTCAACAAGCTGGGCGGGAGGTTCCTCCTGCCAATCTATGTTCCATTAGTCGTCCTGCCGGTCGTTGCGTCCGATCTGATGATCAGGCAGGCCTCCAGTGCGCATTCAAAGCGAATGCGCCTGGCCATTTCGTCGGGATGTTATGCGGCGCTGGGCGCGTTGGTGCTGCTGCTCCTCGAAGTCACCATGCCGTTGGTTCTCCAGTCGCATGCAGAGGGTGCAGCCGGAGGGGAAAACGCCTTCAACACGAAGACCTGGCGCGAGAATCCCAGCGATGGAGTACTGGCTCAGCCACGTTCCGAGTGATCCTTACAGCCTGATCACCAATCAGCCGGACGGAGTGGCCTTCAACGCCCAGCACGTGGCCCTGGCGTCACCGCGCAAGACCTCGGGCCCATATGGGACCGAGGAATATCCGCTCAGCAGCTATGCGCACGATCTGTTTCGCGCTGGAGTCAGCGTCTATCTGATATGGATCGAACCGAATCCCTGCACTTACTGCTACGGCGTGGAGGAACTGAAGGGGATCGCGGAGGTGCAACCGCTGTTCGTCGATGCGGCAGGTGGCGTTTATCGCTTGCTGCCAAAATAAGCGTGGGAGGCGTGCGGTTTCTAGTCCCCGCCCAGCTTGGCCACAGTAACGCCCGCCCCGCCCTCATTGTCGCGGGCTTCTTCAAACGATTTCACGTAGGGATTGACTTTCAGGGCCGCACGGACAGCTTCCCGCATCTTGCCGGTTCCTTTGCCGTGGACGATGCGAACCCAGGGGAGGCCCGCGCCGTAGGCCTGCTCCAAGTATCTTTCCAATTCATCCAGGCCATCTTCGACCAGACGCCCACGCAGGCTGATCTCCATGCCAGGCGACGGCTGGCGCGCCGGAGCCGTTGGCTGGTGCAAAGTTGGCTGCGTGTCCGACGGTTGAGCCTTGGATGCCTCCCCTTTGGACCAGACACTGCTTCGCTGGAGGTCCTGGATGGGCGTGCGCAGACGCAAGGTGCCAATCCGAACTTCGGCCTCCGAATCCGTCAACGCGGTAACAAGGCCTTCTGAATTCAATTGCGGCACGAAGACTCGTTCTCCGAGAGCAAAGGAGAGCGGGCCAGCCTGGGGCGCCTCGGAGGGAACGGGACGCCGCGCCACCGGCGCCTCAATCTTCTCCTGAATTTCTTGCACCTGCCGTTCTATGCTCCTGACCGCATCCAGAGGCTGGCGCGCCTTCTTGAGACTGGCCTTCAGTGAATTGATATTCTTGCGCAGCACGGCGACATCCAACTCACCCTCGGCGCGCGCCTGCGCGAGCACTTCGCGACGCCGATCCTCCAAGGTCTGGAGCTCGCGTTCGAGCTCGTGGGTACGCTCTTCGCTCTGCCGGCGGGCCTTCTCCAGCTTTTCGCGTTCGCGCGAGGTCCGGTTGCGTTCCTTGCGAATATCATCGAGGAGTTTATCGGCGCGCAGATCCGCGGGATTGATGTGTTCCCGCGCCGCCGAGACAATTTTCTGATCGAGGCCAAGCCGCTGGGCAATGAGGAGGGCGTTCGAACGACCCGGCAGGCCAATCGTCAGGCGGTACGTCGGCCGGAGCGTTTGCACGTCAAACTCCAGCGAGGCGTTGACCACGCCCGGCGTGCCGTGGGCAAAGCTCTTCAGTTCCGGGTAGTGCGTGGCAACAAAAGTGGTTATGCCGCGGTCAATCAGGTGGCTGAGAATCGCCCGGGCGATGGCTGCGCCCTCTTGCGGGTCTGTGCCGGCGCCCAGTTCATCCAGGATGACCAACGCGTGTGCATCGGCTTGCCGCAGCAGGTGGATGATATTCGTGATATGACCACTGAAAGTGCTTAGGGACTGTTCTATTGACTGCTCGTCTCCGATATCCGCATAGACGGCTGCAAAGCACGGCAATTCCGAGCCGCTTTGGGCAGGGATATGCAAACCGCTTTGCGCCATCAGCACGAGCAGGCCCACGGTCTTCAGAGTCACGGTCTTGCCGCCGGTATTCGGTCCCGTGATCACCAGGGCATACGTGCCGGGACGCGGATCGATGTCTACCGGGACCACCGTGGCCGGATCAAGCAGAGGATGGCGAGCGTGAAGGAGTCGGATCGGAGCTGCTGCCGGGCTCTCGGTGGATGAACGGTCTGTCGGCGAGGTCCGCTTTCTCTCCGGCAGGCGATGCAGCATAGGCTCGCTGGCTTGGAGGCCCTCGGCGAATTTTGCCTTGGCGAACGCCAGGTCGAGCAGAGCCAGGTTTTCGATCCCATGCTTCAGCTCGACGGCATGGGCCCCGATCAGCCCGGAGAGCTCGGCCAGGATACGACGTTCTTCGTCGCGCTCGGCCAATTCAAACTCGCGGACTTCATTGTTGAGCTCCACCACCGGCAGGGGCTCGATGAAGAGCGTGGCGCCGGAGGAGGACTGGTCGTGAACGATCGCCTTGATCTGCCCCTTGAACTCGGCCCGCAGCGGAATCACATAGCGTCCGTCGCGCTGGGTGATGATCGGTTCTTGCAGCTTGTTCCCGGCGTCCGTAAGATATTTCTGCAGGCGCGACATGAGCCGGTCACGGGCAACCCTCACCGCGCGGCGAATATCCGCCAGCCGGGGAGATGCTGAGTCAAGGACCTCGCCGCGCTCAGAGAGGACACGCGTGATCGCATCCACGATTCCGAAGGTTTCGGGCAGGCCGGCGGCGGTGTGCGCCAACCGAGGGGCGAGCCCTGCCGCCTGCTCGAACGACTTCTTCAGATCGCGGCAGGCAACGAGCGTGGATTTGACATCCAGCAAGGCCTGCGGCTCAAGCACGCCGGCGCGTGCAGCCAGGTCCGCAGAGGCCCTGATATCGTGCGAGCCTCCGACGGTGAGATCGCGCGTCGAGAGCAGGAAGCGGGCTTCTGTCGTCTCCGTGAGCCAACGCGAGGCCTCCTCGAAGTCGCTGGTCGGCAGGAGCTGGCGCGCAAGCTCGGCTGAAGCTGAAAAGTCACAGAATGCGGCCAGGCGTTCAAGGACCTTGTCGTACTCCAGGAGGCGCAGTGTTTTGGCGTCCATTCCGCGGGAGATTCAACCACAAGAGCACCGGGAATAGAAGAGCGACTCGCCCGGACCGCACCGCGCGGAGAGTAAGCAAGGATCTTGGCGAAATCGTTGATCTGTTCGCGCCCGCCGGCGCAGCGAATAGTTCAGAAGCCGCCTGCGTATGTGCGGCACGACAGCGAACGGGCAGCCAGCCTTGCGGCCGTGCCTACAACAACTTTCGAATATGCTCGATGTGGTCTCGCTCGTGCCAGGCCGTCCGGCGCATAACCTTGCGCGGGCTCCACAATTCACCATCCAAACCGATCACCCGGTTGAGTCCCTCCAGCTTTGGAAGAAGTCCGACAAGGTGTGCCCGGACCATCTCAAGACCGCGCGCTGGCATCGGACGGGAGATCCTCTTCCCGTTTCGGGAAAGGGAAGCCGATCCGTTCCTGATACCACCATTCGGCTCCCCCAACATGATTGAGAATTCCGTGAATGTCCCAGCGCTCTCCGGTGTGCTGGCGGCGAAGCTGCTCAGGGCGGAGACCCTGAACCACAGACATCAGATCCTGGCGACTCCAGGCAAGCACCTTGAGAAGCCGTTCAATATCCGTGGTCGCAAGCGGCTTCCAGTCATATCTAAAGAAGGATTCCACCATGCTGCCGCGACCCCGCTCAGCCAGATCAAAGCGCCGATCGACAAACGTAACGTCGAAACTCTCTTCGGCGACCGCCTGCACATCATCGCCTGGCTCCAGCCAGTCAGCGCCGCGGCTAGTCAGCCAATCTGTGTACGTGCGGGCGGCGGCAGGGAAGTTTGCCAGCGCGTCGGCGGCGTCCAAGCCGTATGCGAAACAACCGGGGTGCTCAAGCGCCCAAGCGATGCTCCGGCCATCATTGTTGTTCTCAATACCGAGGCGGAATATCATGGCGCGTCCCAATCTCGGGCGTGCTCATCGCGCGCGGGGGTCTGCAGGCTCACCTCAGCCGTAGCGGCTCATGAACCCTTCCATGCGGTGGAGAGCCTCTTCAATCTTCTCGTAGGCTGTGGCATAGCAGGCCCGAACAAAACCCTCACCTCCCGGCCCAAACGAGTTGCCTGGCACGATCGCCACGTGTTCCTCCTCGAGCAACTTGCGGCAGAAAGTTTCGTCGTCCATGCCGGAGGCGGACACATTGGGAAAGGCATAGAAGGCCCCGCGGGGTTCGAATGTATGCAGACCCAGCCGGTTGAAACCGTCGACCATCAGGCGCCGGCGGCGATTGTATTCCACGAGCATGTCCTGGACATACTGCTCCCCGATGGCAAGGGCTTCGATGGCGGCATCCTGCGCCGTCGTGGGCGCGGACATGACGCTGTATTGATGGACGCGAATTCATGCCCTTGATAATGTCGGCGGGGCCGGCGGCGTAGCCGATCCGCCACCCGGTCATCGCGTAGTCCTTCGAAAAGCCACCCAGAAGAACCGTGCGTCGACGGATGTTTTCGCCAAATGCGGGAATGCACACATGCTGGAAGTCGTACACCAATCGGTCGTAAATCTCATCCGAGATGAGAACCAAGTCGTGCTCCTCGGCGAGGTTGGCGATTTCGAGCAGTACCTCGCGGCTGGCCACAGCACCTGTCGGATTATTGGGATAGGCCACAAAGATGGCCTTCGTGTGGGGCGTGATGGCTGCACGGATGCGTGCTGGATCGACCTCGAATTGGTCCTCCACGCGAGTTACGATCTCGACCGGAACGCCTCCGGCCATGATCACCTCCGGCTGATAGGCGACAAAACAGGGGGTCGGAATGATCACCTCGTCGCCGGGGTCAAGCAATGCCGTCATCGTGAGGTACAAGGCTTCCGAGACCCCCACGGTGATCACCATCTCCTCCACAGGGTCGTAGCGAACGCCGTAGAGTTTGTTGAGGTGATCTGCAAGGGCCTCACGAAGTCTGAGTTTGCCGTGATTTGAGGTGTAGTGAGTTTCCCCTCGCTGGAGGGAACGCAGGCCGGCGTCGAGGATCGGTTTGGGAGTGGTGAAGTCCGGCTCGCCGATCCCAAGCGAGATCACGTCCTCCATGGTAGCCGCAATATCGAAGAACTTACGAATGCCGGACGGGCGCAAACCAGCCACGCGCCGGGACAATCGCTGTGTATGAGAAAGTTCGTGGGCCTCGGGCTTCACCTCTGCCATGGAGTCTCCTACACTGGCTGAATGATCCACTCGTCAGGAATCTCGCGGTAGGCCAAGTCAAATGCCATTCCATCTGCCGTCTTGATCCGAAAGCCTTTTTCGCCCGGTCCGCGCCACGATGACAAAATCTCGGCGATCTCCATCCGGCGGCCCTCCCAGGTCAGGGCAAGTGGACGGCCTGCGTATTCGGAGTCTGAACGACATTCCACCAGATCGAAAGTCATGGACGGCCTCGACCGTGCCGGCTGGCGCCGTCCCGGCTTTCATTGTAGCGGGTTCGAGGCGGGAAGAGAAGTGAGAGAGGAGTCACGATGGGGCGGAACTCCCTGGCCCCGAAGCATCGCGGCCGTGCCCCATCCGTACAGTGCTATTTTCACCTATGTTCAGGGTCAGCAGCTCGTCGAGGCCGCCGCCTTCCACGGTAGAGTGAGAACCCACAATGGAGCTTCGCAGCGAGGTGTGCGTTACGGAGCAATCCGAATCTACGATGCTGTCCTGAATGCGGCTGTCGGAAATCCGGCAGTGAGCACCGATGGAGGCGTGGGGCCCAATCGCGGACGCTTCGATCTGGGCAGTTTCATGGATGAAGACCGGCGGCAGGATGCGAACGCCGGCGCGCACTGCGCCCTGCGGATTCGCGGCCCATGATTTCTCAAGCATATAGCGGTTCGTTTCCAAGGTGGCGTCGATAGTACCCGTGTCCAGCCAGGTCTCCACCCGTTGCGTACGGAACGCCGCCCGATGCTCCAGCATGATGTTGACAGCGTCTGCAAGAAAGAACTCGTCATTAAGCCGGATGCCCCGCTGCATTTGCTCCTCGATGGCACTCATCAGGTCCTCGCTGTGGCGGAAGAAGTAACATCCCACGAGTGCAAGATTGTTCTCCACGCTCTGCGGTTTCTCCACCAAGCGGGTGACCCGGCCATCGGCGTTGACCTCCGCCACACCAAAGCGGCGCGGATCCGGGACAGCCTTCACCCAGGCGACGCCATCGCTCCTCTCGCCATCCAGAAACGAGAAATCCGTCTCAATCAGGGTGTCCGAGAAGCACGAGATCATGGGGCCGTGAAGGTGCTGTCTGGCGAGATAAATGCCGTGCGATTGACCCTGCATTTCGGCCTGCACAACATAGTGAGCAATTATGTTCGGATAGTGCTGCGCGATGAACGGCGGTATCTGAAGTTCTCCAAGATAGGGGCCAAGGATGAAGATGAATTCGACTTTGTGTGGCTTCGGGACGGACCCAAACATGTCCAGAAGGTAGTCGAGCGCCGTGCGGCCCGCGACGCTAACCAGGGGCTTTGGCTTGCTCCAGGTGTGCGGGCGCATGCGCGTACCCCATCCGGCCATGGGAATCACGATCTTGAGCGGTTCCGCCATGTTTCTATTCTACCTTCGCACCCGGCAATTCGATTGGTGAAGTCGCGCTGCCAGCACCGGCCGGCGCCCGAGTTGAGTCCCGTTTTTGGGCCGGCTACCAAAGTCCAAAGCGTGTTCCTACCGGGGACCCGCCTGCAATACCCGGGTTTCGAGCGTACTCCTCCAGTTTCTGACGGTGCCCGGCCCTGAGACCGGCGGGCAGTTCGTCCAAGCGGAAGAACCGCAGCTCGGCAACCTCGCGGTCGTGTCCGTCACCTAAGGTGAAGTCATCCGAGAAGAAGAGCACGGTGTGATCATTCCTGAATTCCTCGAAGTTGGAGTAGATCCCCCACAGTTGGACACGTCCCAATTCTGTGGCCACCTCCTCCATCACCTCGCGCCGTGCCGCCTGCTCCGGAGTCTCGCCTTTGTGCATGCCGCCGCCAGGCATGAACCAGCCATCGAGGTATGTCTGGCGGATCAATAGAACCCGGCCATCCTAAATCATCATCACTCGGACGCCGATGGTTAGCGGATGCACGATCCACACGTACGCCCTGTAGAGCAAGTATTCCAAGCGGAGCACGGGTTGGCCGAGGAGGCCCATCACCGCTGCTCAGTCGTGTCCGAGGACGGGATGCAACTGATAGGGCTGTTCGAGCTGTGCGACCTCGTCCGGCGAGAGAACGATCTCGAGAGCCGCAATGGACTCTTCCAAATGTTCCATCTTGCTCGCGCCGACAATGGGAGCCGTCACGTATGGCTTTCCCAAGACCCAGGCCAGTGCAATCTGTGAGGGACTTGCACGGCGATTCCTGGCTACTTCCTGGACCCGTGCAGCCACCTCGAAATCCCCGTCGCGATAGTACATACTTTGTCCATAGGTGTCCGTCTTGGCGCGGGACGTGTCTCCCCAATCGCCCTTGCGATGCTGTCCGGCAAAGAAGCCGCGCGCCATCGGGCTCCACGGTATCAGCGCGACGCCCTGGTCGACACAAAACGGGATCATCTCCCGTTCCTCCTCCCGATAGATGAGATTGTAGTGATTCTGCATCGAGACAAAACGAGACCAGCGGCGTAGATCCGCCGTGAACTGTGCCTTGGCAAACTGCCAGGCGAACATGGAGGAGGCACCAATATAGCGCACCTTGCCTGCCTTCACCACGTCATGAAGCGCCTCCAAAGTCTCCTCGATGGGCGTCCCGGCATCCCAACGATGGATCTGGTAAAGGTCGACGTAATCCATCTTGAGCCTTCGGAGGGAACGGTCAATCGAGTCCATAATGTGCTTGCGGGAGAGTCCCCGGTCGTTGACGTCGTCGCTCATCGGATTGAAGACCTTGGTGGCAATGACGAGAGTCTCCCGTGCCACGCCGAAGGATCGGAGCAGGTTCCCGAGAACCGCTTCGCTCATCCCCTGAGAATAGACGTCGGCGGTATCGAAGAAGTTGATGCCGGCGTCGAGGGCCCGTTTAATGAAGGGTCTGGCTTCCGACTCCTCCAAGATCCACGGCCGCCAGTTGCGAGAGCCATAGGTCATCATACCGAGGCACAGCCGTGATACTTGCATGCCGGTGTTGCCAAAGCGTACGTATTTCACTGGTCATTCCTCCACATCTACATCTACACGGGGTGTGTCGGCCCGCGTTGCCGCCGTGGCTGATAAGCTCACAGCACGGCCAAGTGAGCCAGGCCGGCCGCAAGTTTCTTGAGGCCCACCGATTCAAAAACGACCTCCACGATTTCATCACTGTCCTGAATACGGCTGTTTAGAACGATGCCCTCGCCCCACGTGGGATGCCGCACCCGGGTGCCGGCACGGTACTGCGGCTCAGTCGAAGAGGCCGGCGGTGAACCTGTCGAGACTTGTCTCCATAGGAGTTCGGTGGAGCGATGTCGCGAACCGCGGCCCATGGAACCCGTGCGAGAGCTGGAGCGACCCACAAGAAGCTCATCCCGGATGTCATCCAGAAAGCGCGACGGGAGAGTTTCTTCGGCGTAGCCCCGCCCACCGCGCTGCAGGGCCCGCACGAGGTAGAGCCGATCTTTGGCACGCGTGATTCCAACGTAGAACAAGCGGCGCTCTTCCTCCATCCCCTCAGGCTCATCAAAGGATCGGCTGTGCGGCAGAATGCCGTCGTCCACGCCTGTGATGAAGACCACGCCAAATTCCAGGCCCTTGGCGGCATGGAGGGTTAAGAGCGTCGGAGCGTTGACATCTTCCTTGATCGTATCCTGATCGGAGACCAAGGCGACGTTCTCGAGGAAATCCTGCAGGGTACGGGTGGAATAGTCCAGTGCCAGGCGCCGCAGTTCCTGCACGTTGCCCCAGCGATCCGCGCCTTCCTCGGACGCGTCGTCGACATACGCTTTGTAGTTCAGATCCCGAAGAATACGATCAAACAGGTCGGCCACACTTAGGGCCGGCGCCGCCGCGATCCAATCGGCAAGCAAGGAGGCAAAGTCGGCGAGTGGGACCACGCTGCGCCCGACGAATTGATTCCAGTAAGGCGATTCTGATCCGCGGGCGAGATCGAGCAAGACAAGGCTGGCAGAAATCCCATGCTGGCGCGCGACGGCGTGCAGCGCCGACAGGGTCTTCTCACCGATGCCGCGGGGCGGCACGTTCACGACGCGATCCAGGGTGGCCTCGTCGGCGGGGTTATGCACGAGCCGAAGGAACGCGATGACATCCTTGACCTCGCGCCTTCCATAGAATCGCTGCGCGCCCACAAGCCGGTAGGGAAGGCGCGCTTGCAGGAATGCCTCCTCCAGAAGGCGGGACTGGGCGTTCGTCCGATACATCACGGCGCACTCGCCCGGCTCATATTGGCGGCTGGCAACCAACTGCGCGATGCTATCGACGACGAACGACGCCTCGGCGAAATCATCGGGGGCTTCATAGTAGTACACCTTCTCACCGGCCCCACGCTCGGTAAAGAGCTGCTTTCGGCGGCGATTCGTGGCGCGATCGATCACGCCCATGGCGACATCCAGAATTGTCTGCCGGGAGCGATAGTTCTGTTCCAGCAAGATGACCTGGGTGTCCGGGTGATCCTGCTCGAAGCGCTGCACGTTGCGCCAGTCGGCGCCCCGCCAACGATAGATGGACTGGTCCGGATCGCCGACCACAAAGAGATTATGGTGCACCGAGGACAGCTGATTCACCAGCGTGTACTGCACAAGGTTGGTGTCCTGAAACTCATCCACCAGCACATGCTCAAAACGCCGCGCGTACGCCTGCTGCACCGCCGGATTCTCGTGCAAGAGACGCGCAGCATAGACCAGCAGGTCGTCAAAATCCACGGCGTTACTTGCAATCAGGCGCTTCTGGTACTCAAGATAAACCCGCTTCACCACCTCATCGCGATAGCTGGCGACCGGATAGGAATCGGCCGAGATCATTTCGTTCTTGGCGTTGCTGATCGACCCAAGGACGCTGGCGGGGCGATAGAGTTTCTCATCCAAGTTCAAGTCCCGGATGGCCGCCTTGACCAGGCGCTCCTGATCGTCCTGATCCAGGATGCCGAAATTGGACTGCAGTGGAAGCAGGGATGTTTCGCGCCGCAGTAGCCGCACGCACATGGCGTGGAAAGTACCCAACCACATGCCCTGGGTTGCCTCGGGACCGACAAGCTTCTGGATGCGTGACTGCATTTCACGCGCGGCCTTGTTCGTAAACGTCACTGCCAGTATCCGATACGGCTGGATACCGGCCTGCGCAATCAGATACGCGACGCGCTGCGTCAGGACACGCGTCTTGCCCGATCCGGGGCCCGCGAGCACCAGAATAGGACCATCAGGAGCGCCGACCGCCGTCCGCTGCTGCGGGTTCAGCTGGTCAAGCAAATCCATTTTGGATGACCTTGAAGGTCCGACCCGACGCCGCGCCAATATCCCGTGGTCCCCCGGAGAACGGCGCCTCTCTCTGGACTTAGAGCTGGGATGTGCAGTTGGGACAGCGGGCGGCCTTGAGCGGGATGGTAGTGAAGCAGTAGGGACAATCCTTCGTGGCAGCGGGCGCAGGTGCTGCCGGCGCAGGTCGCTGAAGATGATTTACGGCTCGAACCATCAAGAAGATGACGAGGGCAATGATCAAGAAATCAATCACATTGTTTATGAAGCTGCCGTAGTTCAATGTGGGCGCGCCTGCAGCCTGGGCGTCGGCCAAGGTGGAGTACGCCTGACCGTTAAGAGATACGTAGAGATTGGAGAAGTTCACCCCATTCAGGAGCAGGCCAATGGGCGGCATGATGAGATCACTCACAAGTGAAGAAACGATCTTGCCAAACGCGCCGCCGATAATCACGCCGACAGCCAGGTCCATGACGTTGCCACGCGTCACAAACTCTCTGAATTCTTTCAACATTTTTCCTCCGCGAACATGCGAATAGGGGGCATTGGTATTCTACCGTTCGGGCAGGGGACTGTCAACGAAAGGGCTCGGCCCCAAATTGCGCGGCGTGAAAACCTGGCGAAGTGCCCCTGGATGCAAGGCGACCTTCGCACATTCCGAATCGGATTGCATCCGACCGGCAGATGCGATGATTGTCATGGGAAAAGGGTGATATAATATCCCTCTTACAGACGTATACCTGTAGAAGGAGAGCGCTCTTGTTGACCTGCGCACGAATTTCCATATAATCCTTCATACACACCCAATCCTTCTTAATAGTTCAAATCCCCCCTGTGCAAGTCAACAAGGATATGCATGGCCGAACCGCTGCTCGACGTTCACGGACTTGAGACTCGCTTCAAAACCCAGCAGGGAGTCGTACATGCAGTGAACGGCGTTTCTTTCGGGCTGAAAGAGGGTGAAACACTCGGAATTGTCGGCGAGAGCGGCTGCGGCAAGAGCGTCACCGTGCTTTCGCTGCTGCGCTTGATCCCAACGCCGCCGGGCAAGATCGCCGCAGGCACGGCCGAGTTCTTCGGGCAAGATCTGCTGAAGATGACAAATGAAGAGATCCGCCACGTGCGGGGCGCGCAAATAAGCATGGTCTTCCAGGACCCGATGACCTCGCTCAATCCGGTGCTGACGATCGGCCAACAGATGGAAGAGCCGCTGACACTGCATCTCGGCATGAACAGGCAGCAGGCGCGCGAGCGCTCCGCCGAGCTGCTGGAACTCGTGGGCATACCAAAAGGCAAGGACCGGTTGGGCGACTATCCGCACCAATTCTCGGGGGGCATGCGCCAGCGAGTGATGATCGCCATGGCACTGTCGTGCTCGCCGCAGATCCTGATCGCCGACGAGCCGACCACGGCGCTGGATGTGACCATCCAGGCACAAATCATCGAGCTGGCCAAGCGCCTGCGTGACGAACTGGGCATGGCAATCATCTGGATCACTCACGACCTCGGCGTAATCGCCGGGCTGGCGGATCGCGTCCTGGTGATGTACGGGGGACTGATCATCGAAGAGGCGCCCGTCAAGGAGCTATACACTAATCCACGGCATCCGTACACGATTGGGCTGATTGGCAGCCTGCCGCGGGTCGACGAGAAGGAGCACACACGCCTGGCTATCCATTGACGGACTGCCGCCGGTCCTGTATCAGATGCCGAAGGCTCTGCCCATTTGCCCCCGTTGCACATACGCGGTCGGAACACTGCCGGGCGGAAAACCCGGCTCTGGAGCCCGTGGGAACCGATAAGGAGCATCGGATTGCATGCTGGGTGGATGTCAAGACCGGGAGAGAACGGCGATGACATCCAATAACGTTCTGATGCACGTCAAGGACCTGGTCAAGCACTTTCCCATCTCGCAGGGAATCATCGTTCAGAGACAAGTCGGCGCGGTGCGGGCTGTGGACGGCATCTCATTTGATATCCACAAAGGTGAAACTCTGGGACTGGTCGGGGAATCCGGCTGTGGCAAGTCCACCACCGGTCGGACCATCCTACAGCTCTATCGACCCACCTCCGGCGAGGTAAATTTCGACGGCGTCAACCTGGTCACGTTGAAAGGCGGCGACCTGCGGAAGATGCGCCGCAAAATGCAGATGATCTTTCAGGATCCCTACGCCAGCCTCAACCCGCGTATGACGGTGGCTGAGATCGTCGGGGAGCCGCTGGTGGTCCATAAGTCGCCAGCGGGAAGGACGTGGAGCAGCGGGTTGAGCATTTCTGGAGCTGGTGGGCTTGAACCCATCTTTTGCCAATCGCTTCCCGCACGAGTTTTCGGGGGGCCAGCGCCAAAGGATCGGCGTGGCACGCGCCCTCGCGCTGCAACCATCATTCATCGTATGCGACGAGCCGATCTCCGCGCTGGACGTGTCCATCCAAGCGCAGGTGGTCAACCTGCTGGAAGAGCTCCAGGACCAGTTCCAGCTGACGTATCTTTTCATCGCGCACGACCTTTCGATGGTACGTCATATCAGCGACCGGGTGGCGGTGATGTACCTGGGCGTCATTATGGAGCTGGCGAGCCGGGACGAGATCTATCGCTCGCCTCTGCATCCGTACACCCAGGCACTGCTGTCCGCGGTACCGATCCCCGACCCGTTTGCAGAGGAACAACGCAAGCGCGTGATCCTGGAGGGAGACGTGCCATCACCGGTCAACCCACCTTCTGGCTGCCGGTTTCGCACACGCTGCCCGATTGCCAAGCCGATGTGTGCTGAGAGCCGGCCGGACGTTCAGGGAGTTGAAGCCAGGTCACTTTGTGGCCTGTCATTTCGCGGACCAATTTGTCAAGTAGCAGATTTCTGAAAGGAGGTGAGGGCGTCCGACCACACACGTTTTCGATTAGCGATGAACGTTGGTAAACAAGAGAAAGTGATTTCTTGAGGAGAAGAACGAAAATGAGAAAAACCTATTTGCTACTAGCTCTGTTGGTAACGCTCAGCATGGCGCTGGCGTCGTGCGGCCCGGCCGCCACCCAGGCCCCCGCGGCACTCCCCGCTGCGCCGGGATCGACCGAAGCCCCCGCTGCGCCGGCTCCTACTGCAGCGCCTGAGGCCACCGGACCGAAAATCCTCTACACGTCGATGGGCGGCGTGGGAGACGTACCAACCCTGGATCCGGCCGTGGCCGAGGACACCAGTTCGATCCAGATCATCGACGAGACCTTCATTGGCGTGACTCACCTCAACGGGGAAAACAACTCGACGGAACCCGGCATGGCCACCAAATGGGAGTCCGTCACCAATGCCGATGGCACCGAGACAATTACGTTCCACCTGCGCACCGACGTTCCCTGGGTTCGATGGAACGGCAAGGCAGTAGAGACAGTCAAAACCTGCGACGGTTCTGCCGACCGAATGGTGACCGCCGGTGACTTTGCCTACGGCATTGAGCGCAACCTCAATCCAACGAACGCTTCGCCGTACGGCTATCTGTTGGGCATGGTCATGCAGGGCGCCAATGATTACAACAGCGGCACCACTACCGATTTTTCGACCGTCGGGGTGAAGGTGGTTGACGACGCGACGCTCCAAATGACCTTCCTGGCCCCCGCAGCTTACAACGTGCAGGTCGCTGGCCTGTGGGTCGCCCGACCCCAACCGAAGTGGATAATCGAGGGCGACTGCGACGGTGCTGTGACGGCCCGCGGCGAGCGCTGGACCGAGCCCGGTTTCTTCCAGAGCTACGGCCCATGGACGATGTCCGAGTGGGTTCACGACTTCGAACTGACCCTGGTCAAGAATCCCTTCTGGCCCGCCACGCCTGAGATCCCGGAAGCCAAGATCGACGAAGTGCATTTTGCCATGCTGGATGTCACAGCGCAGATGGCGGACTACGAGGCCGGGAATATGGACCGCACCAGGGGTATCCCGCTCTCCGACATAGACCGCATCAAGGCTGATCCGACGCTCTCCAAGGAGCTAACGATCACAAATGGCACGTGCACGTACTACTACGGGTTCAACACGCAGGCCCCGATCGTGAGCGACCAACGCGTTCGCCTGGCGCTTTCGGAAGCCATTGACCGCCAGAGCCTGATCGACAATGTCACCAAGGGTGGTCAGATTCCCGCGCAGTGGTTCGTCCTGCCCGGCCTGGCCGGCGCGCCCGACACTGGCGGATCATCCCGATCTGGGAGTCAAGTACGATGTGACGGATGCGAAGGCGCAATTGCAGTCGTACCTGGACGAGACCAAGCAGACCGCGGACCAGCTTGACCTGACCCTGATGTACAACACCTCGTCGGGTCACCAGGCAATCGCCGAGGCTATCCAGCAGATGTGGAAGGATAACCTGGGGCTGAATGTCAAAGTGGTCAACCAGGAATGGAAGGTCTATCTGGTAACTACGAAGAGCAAGGATACGCCACAGATCTTCCGCATGGGCTGGTGCCTTGACTACCCGGACGCCAATAACTGGGACCGTGAGGTCATGGCTGTCAACGGCTCGATGAACCCGGCCGATGCGCAAGGAAACACCGTCGGCGGCATCAACTGGAAGAACGACCAGTTTGAGGCATTGGTCAAACAAGCCGCCGTTGAGACCGATCCCGCCAAGCGCGTGGATCTGTACTCGCAGGCCGAAGAGATCCTGGTTAAGACGGATGCGGTGATTGCACCCATCTACTGGTACACCAACTTGGATCTGACCAAGCCCTACGTCACGCACCCGCCGAGCATCAGCGATCGACAGTACTTCGAGCAGTGGGACATCATGGCGCACTAGGCCTTGAGTCTCGGGACTTTGAGAGAGGGGAGCAATGCTCCCCTCTCTTTCCTCGTCCGAGAAGGATGGTGCGGCGGGGCAGAGATCCGATTTTCGAGGTGTGGAGGGCACATGCCGCTCGACGCCTCCAAAATCCGATTTCCTTCGGGTAGCTGAGCAGTAGGAGTAACTTGATGGGTCGTTACGTCGTTCGAAGATTGTTGTACATGCTGGTGGTCTTGCTGGTCGTATCGCTCATCACGTTCCTATTGATGCACGCGGTACCGGGTGGTCCGTTCACCCGCGAGAAACCCCTGCCGGCGGAAACGATCAAGATCCTGAATGCGCGTTATCACCTGGACGATCCGTTGTGGAAGCAATACGTCGACTATCTCTACGACACGATGATCCCACACGTTACCACCACGCCACCCACGACATCTCTTCTGGATGATTTCATGGTCAGCTTCAAGGTCGGGCCGGTCTGGTTTCGTTGGATGAATTTTGGGCCTTCGTTCACGTCGCGCAGCCGCACCGTCAACGACATCTTTCGCGACAACTTGCCCATCTCGGGTCAATTGGGCGTCATGGCATTGGTCATCGCCCTCGCGATCGGAATGCCTTTGGGCATCGTGGCGGCGTTGAAACAAAACACCGCCTACGACTACGTTGGCATGGGGGTGGCAATCTTCGGGGTATCGGTGCCGGTTATTGTGCTGGGACCGATCCTGGTTTGGCTGTTTGGTGTGACGCTGAAATGGTTTCCGCCGACGGGCTGGGGCGCCAAGCCGCCTTACATGCTCGGATTCCTGCCTTCAGACATGGGCTGGGATTTCTTCCGGTATGCCATCATGCCGTCCGTCGCCCTGGGTCTGGGATCATCGGCAATCATCGCGCGTTTGACACGCGCCAGCCTGCTCCAGACCGTGCGCGAGGACTACATCCGCACCGCGCGTGCCAAGGGTCTACCGGAGCGAACCATCATCATGCGGCACGCCCTCAAGAATTCCCTGATCCCGGTGGTGACGATCCTGGGCCCCCTGTTTGCGGCATTGGTTACGGGGACATTCGTTACAGAGCTCATCTTTGGCATCCCGGGGATGGGAAAGTACTTCGTCACCAGCATCACCAACCGCGACTACCCGGTGATCATGGGTACGATTCTGCTATATGCCGTGTTCCTGGTCATTGCAAACCTGCTAGTTGACCTGACGTACGCGTACCTGGATCCTCGCATTCGCTACGACTAGGAATTCGCAACCGGGCGCACAAGGAGAACCGATGGCACAGACCGAAGTCCTTCGACCTCAGTCGTTTGGCGCGGGCGGCATGCCGCTCACTCAGAAACGCGAGAGCCTCGGGCAGGACGCGCTCGAGGCGGCTGATGAAAAACCGCGCGGCCGTGCTGGGAGGCATGCTCATTGTCATTCTGATCCTGGTGGCCATATTTGCGCCCTACATTGCACTCAAACCATTCGCGGATCAAGTGCTGGTCGACCAGAACAAAGCGCCGCAATGGATCATCTCGGTATTCCCCACCATGAAAGCTTACACGAAGATTTCTGAGGCCTACCCGCTTGGGGCCGATTACGTGGGCCGCGACCTGTTCAGCCGGATCGTGTACGGTTCGCGCGTTTCGCTCTCGGTGGCGTTCGTAGGGCCGCTGATCAGCCTGATCGTGGGCGTGATCTACGGGAGTATCTCCGGATATTTCGGCGGGCGCGTGGACAACATCATGATGCGCCTCGTGGATGTGCTGTACGCCTTCCCGAGCCTGCTGTTCATCATCCTGCTGATGGCCTTCTTCCGCGGCTCGGCTGGGCAGTTCCCACCGAACAGCCTTGCCTACGGCCTGAGCCAGTTGGACGCCAAGCTGGGCGGGATGTTCTTCATCTTCATAGGCATCGGGCTGACTGCCTGGGAGACCATGGCGCGGCTCACACGCGGGCAGGTGCTTTCGGTGCGCGAGAAAGAATACATTGAAGCCGCACACACGATAGGCGCGGGCAATCTGCGCATCATGTTCCGTCACATCCTGCCGAACATCCTGGGTCCGCTGATTGTAAACGAGACACTGGCGATCCCGGGTTACATTGGCACAGAAGCCTTCCTCTCTTTCATCGGCCTGGGGGTGAACCCGCCGACCCCGTCATGGGGCGCCATGATCTCGGACGGTGCACGCGTGATCCGCACATACCCCAACCAGGCCATCTTCCCGGCGCTGGCACTGGCAATCACGATGTTTGCCTTCAATTTCCTGGGCGACGGGCTGCGCGACGCCTTCGACCCACGGCTGCGCGGCACTCAATAGCTGCCCGCGTGTGCACCATCTGCCGGCACCTTCGTCGCTGAGGGTCCAGCAGGAGCACTTCGCTCTAACTGTTTTTCTCGATTTCCGCGGCATGGCAGGCGCCTTCAGAACGGCGCTTGCTCTCAGGTCGCGGACACATTGTCCTTGCCTGGTTCCCTCGTCGGCCATACGACCGACTGCCACGACTAATTCGTGTATAATCCTCCGAATTCATATATTATGTGAACGGGCAATCGCGCACCTGACGCGCGCCGAAGAAGAGGAGGAATGGCGCACAGACTACAATTCTAATCACAGCCCATCATAAAGACTTGTTCGCGTTTGTTCAAATTGGAGGAGAAATCCATGCACCAAAAACGCTTAACTCTACTCGTCGGAACGCTGGCGGCGGTCAGCATGATCTTGGGCGCCTGCGGACCGGCAGCCACCGCAACACAAGCGGGACCAGCGCCAACACAGGCGCCGGCAGCTCCGGCCGCGACCGAGGCTCCGACCCAGGCGCCGCCGACCACGCGTCACGGCGGCTGGCTGGATGAGATCGACTTCTCGGTCGTGGATAAAGATTCGGCGATCACGCAAATTAAGGCAGGGGCGCTTGACGTATACGCCGGTGGGCTGGCCTCCGCGGACTTTCCCGCGATCAAAGACGCCGGCCTGAGCTACGGAGCATCGAACGGACTGTTCTATGACATCATGTACAATCCGGCGGTTTTCACCGATACCAATGTGCTCAACCCGTTCTCCGATCGCAAGATCCGCGAAGCCACAAACTGGCTTTACGACCGCAACTACATCAATCAAGAAGTCTACGCCGGTGGCGGCCTGGAAAAGTTCTTCCCCATACAAACCAACGGGCCGGATTACGCAGATCTCGCGGATGTGGCTCGTGGCTTGGAGGCCAAGTACGCCTACAATCTCGACACGGCCAAGAAAGTAGTCTTTGACGAGATGAGCGGACTTGGCGCCGTTCAAAGCCCGGATGGCAAGTGGCAATACAACGGAAACCCGGTCACCCTGACATTCCTGGTGCGTACCGATAGCGATGGCACGCGCAAGCCGATTGGGGACTACGTTACGAAACAACTTGAGGCCGTGGGCTTCACAGTCGATGAGCAGTACAAGAAGTCGTCGGAGGCGAGCCCGCTCGTATTTGACACGCAGGCTTCCGATGGCAAGTGGTCGATGTACACCGCCGCGTGGAGCTCGAGCGTCCTCAGCCGCGACGAGAAGAACATCTTCCAGGAAATGTATCTAAACACCAGCCAGCAGGGCGTGGATCCGTTCCTGTCGAACGTGGCTGATCCTGCCTTCCAGAAGCTCGGTGACGACCTGTACAATTCGGCTTTTGCAGGCCTTGAACAGCGCAGAGCAAAAATGGCAGATGCCATGGCGCTTGGGCTGCAGGATTCGCTTCAAGTATGGCTGATCGACGGCAAGAACTACGCACCGTATTCGACGAAGGTGCAAGTGACGGCCGATTTGGCTGCAGGCATCGAAGGCGGCCAAATGTATCCGCAGACGGTGCGCTTCATCGGCCAGGAAGGCGGAACGCTCAAGTGGGGGGAACCCGACCTCTTTGGTGACCCGTGGAATCCCATCGATGGCAGCAACTGGACCTTCGATCACGCTGCGTATAACGCGACCGAAAGCGGTGCGTTTATCAGCGACCCCTTCACGGGATTGGTCTGGCCGCTCATGGCGGACAAGGCCGAACTGACGGTCGAGACCGGACTGCCCGTGAGCAAATCACAAGACTGGATCACGCTCAACACCGCCGACACGATCAATGTTCCCGCAGACGCCTGGATTGATTGGGATGCCAAGGCGCAGAAATTCATCACCGTGGGCGAGAAGTATCCGACGGGGCTGACGGCAAAGGCCAAGAGCGTGGTAACGTACCGTGCGGACCTGTTCGACAAGGTCAAATGGCAGGATGGCAGCCCCTTCAGCGTTGCAGACATCATCCTGCCTCAGATCATTGGCTTTGAACAAGCCAACCCCGACAGCGCCATCTACGACGAGGCCACCGCACCAATCTTCCAGTCGTACCTGACGACCTTCAAGGGATTCCGAATCACGTCCACAAGCCCATTGACCGTTGAGTACTACACGGATCTGTATCAGCAGGATGCAGAATTGACGGTCGTGCCACTGTGGCCGGGCAACACGGGCTTTAACGTGGTCTGGAACCAAGGCGAGCTGCCGTGGGACGTCATGACACTTGGTGACATGGCCGAGGCCGCGGGAGAATTGGCCTACAGTCCCGACAAGGCCGATAGCAAGCAGGTCGAGGAAACAAGCTTCATCGGAGGGCCGAGTCTGGACATCCTGGCCAAGCATTTGGACGAGGCCGAAAGCCAGTCTTACATTCCGTACGCGCCCACGCTAAGCCAGTACATCACACCTGAGGAAGCGAAGGCGCGCTACGACAACCTGAAGACGTGGTACAGCGAACACGGTCACTTCTGGGTCGGAACCGGACCCTACTACCTGGATAAAGTCTTCCCCACCGAGAAGACGTTGGTGCTCAAGAACTATCCAGACTACGCGGACCTTTCCGATCGCTGGAGCCGCTTCGGCGAGCCAATGCTGGCCGATGCGACGCTGGACGGACCGGCGCAAGTAAAGGTGGGCGACACAGCCACCTTCGACATCGCCGTCACCTTCAAGGGTGATCCCTACCCTGAGAGTGACATCAAAGATGTAAAATACTTGCTCTATGATGCCACCGGGGCCGTGGTCCAGACGGGTTCCGCATCCGCCGTGGCCGATGGACAATACCAGGTCGTCCTGAGCCCGGATGTAACGTCGAAGCTCACGGCAGGCGCGGACAAGATTGAAGTCGCGGTGCTGCCAATACCGGTCATAACACCAACCTTCACATCGCTCGATTTCGTGACCGTGCCTTAAGCGGGCCAATCGATAACGACTGAAGTAGTGCACTCTGTAGGGGCAAGGCAAGGGTCGAAAGGCCCGATCCTTGCCCCTACACATATGGGGTTCCGGTAAGAGGTCCACATGGGCATAGCTGAAAGCGCGCGCGCCGACGGGGCGACAGGAACAAAGCCCCCAAGGGCTGGCAGCACTCTTTCACGGGTCGCCAGGTACACCGCCGTGCGGCTCGTGACGCTCTTCATCACCGTGGTGGTCGGCGTCTATCTGACGATCATGATCGCAAACATGGGCGGCTACGTCGACCAGATCCTCAAGGCCGATATTCGCGAGCGCGTGACGTCGGAGTTCATGAACAACCCCAGTCTGCGGAACCTGACGCCTGATGGCCGCAAGGAGCTCCTGGCCCAAAGGATCTCGCAGGAAGAGAACCGGATCGGCCTCAACACGCCCGTCGCCGTCCGCAATTTGAGATACCTGGGGGATGCGCTTACGATGAACCTGGGTCGCGCACTGAACATGACCAGTGACAGCGGTTCCAAAGAGGTGCGTTTGATCATTTTGGAACGCATGCCTGCGACGCTGCTCCTCATGGGCACTTCGGAGCTGGCATTGTTCTTTGTCAGCGTTTTCATGGCGCTGTCTCTCTCCAGGCACTACGGAAACTGGTGGGACAAGTTCGTAATCACCATGTCACCCACCTCGGCAGCGCCCCCATGGTTCTATGGTATTTTCTTCATCCTTTTTTTTGCAGCCGTGCTTCGAATTCTGCCCTTCGGTGGCATGACCGACTCCCCTCCGCCGGCGAACCCTGTCGATTTCGCGTTAAACGTCCTCAAACACCTCATCCTGCCCGCCTCCGCCTTGATCATCAGCTCCCTGTTTCTCAGCATCTATAACTGGCGGACTTTCTTCCTGATCTATTCAAGCGAAGACTACGTGGAGATGGCAAAGGCTAAGGGGCTCCCGGCGCGTGATATCGAGCGTCGCTACATCCTGCGTCCCACGTTGCCGACGATCATCACGAATTTCGCGCTGATCCTGATCGGCACGGTAAGCGGAGCCATCATTACCGAGACGGTCTTCCTGTGGCCCGGGTTGGGACGGACCCTTTATCGCGCCATCGGCCTGTTCGACACCCCGGTAATCGTCGGCACTACGATCATCTACGCCTACCTCCTGGCCATCACGGTATTCCTCCTGGACCTGGTCTATGCACTGGTTGACCCGAGAGTGAAGGTCGGCGGCAATTAGCCATGCAAACGCTCCGCGCCTCCTTTCGCGAAATCATCCGCTACCCGACCGCCGTTGCGGGTTTGGTGATCATCTCGTTGCTGGTGGCCACGGCGATTTATGCGGTCGTCAAGATCCCCTACGCGCAGGCGATCAGCCTGTGGCGGGGAGGCGAAGAGGTCTGGTACAAGAATCCGAAGTTCGCGCCGCCAGCCTGGTTCAACTTCTTTTCCAGCACCAAGCAACCCGTCTCGTTTGCCGTCAACACCGAAAATGGGAGTATGCAAAAGACGGTGACGCCGGGCGCCCAAGACACCGGCACTGTATGACATCGCGTACAAGTTCGATTTTCAGTATGACGATTACCCGCAGGAAATGCTGATCTATTTCACGACGGTTTTTGCCGAGAAGCAGCCGTTTGTCTCCATCCAGTGGATTACGCCGGACGGCCGAACAATCCGGATCGATGATTTTGGCGTTGCCCAGAAACAGACTCTGCGCATCTCCCAGGATCAAAGGCTTCTCCAAAGACTGAAGGGGGAGGATCCGATGCATGCGCTGTTCCAGGATCCAAAGACCAAGGCCATCCTGAAGGGGCCGTACCAGTTGCAGATTCTGGGGACGACCTTTGAGAAGAATTCAAACATCGATGCCGAGTTCGTGTTTCACGGGCGGCTGTTTGGGCTGGCCGGCACCGACCAGGAACGCCGCGATCTTGTGGTCCCCCTCTTGTGGGGCGCTCCGGTCGCACTTATCTTTGGTCTCGTCGCCTCGCTGGGAACTTTGGTCCTCACGATGATCATTGCCGCCATCGGCACATGGTATGGCGGTTGGGTCGACGAGTTGATCCAGCGCATCACCGAGGTCAATCTGGTTCTGCCCTTCCTCTCGATTCTCGTGATGGTGGGAACATTCTATTCACGCAGCCTGTGGGTCATCCTGGGCGTGACCGTGGCCTTGAGCATCTTCACTGGTTCGATCAAGAGTTATCGCGCCATCTTCCTGCAGGTCAAGGAGTCAATGTACATAGAGGCGGCGCGGGCGTACGGAGCCAGCGATTTTCGGATCATCTTCCAATACCTCATTCCACGGATGATCCCGCTGCTTATTCCCGGTCTGGTGTCATCAGTGCCCGCTTTCGTGTTCCTGGAGGCCTCGCTGGCTGTACTGGGGCTGGGCGATCCCGTGCTGCCGACCTGGGGCAAGATCATCAACGATGCGGACACGAATGGGGCCCTGTACAAGGGCTACTACTATTGGATCATGGAGCCTGCAGTTCTTCTAATGGTGACGGGGTTCGGTTTCGCCATGCTGGGCTTTGCCCTCGACCGGATCTACAATCCGCGGCTGAGGGAGATGTAGTGCCATGGATCCAAACCACCAGGTACTGCGGATTTAAGATTTGGTGCTCCACTTCAAGACCATGCACGGCGAAGTCCGCGCGGTCGATGGCGTGGATTTCGACCTCGAAGCCAATCGTGCGGTTGTGGTGCTCGGAGAATTGGGCTGCGGAAAAACATCCCTGGCCAAGGCGATCCTGCGCTTGCTGCCGCGAAACGTCGGCCAATACTCGGGCCATGTCTTTGTTGACGGCAAAGACGTGATGCAGCTCAATGACGAAGAATTTCGCCAGAGTATCCGGTGGGCCACCATCTCCATGGTGCCTCAGGCCGCGATGAACGCGCTGAATCCCGTGATCCGCGTCGGCGAGCAAGTGGCTGAGCCCGCCATCGTACATCTTGGCATCCACCGGGCGGAGGCCATTTCCCTGGTGAAAAGGATGTTTCAGCACGTGGGGGTGCCAGAGGACTTCATCAGCCGCTACCCGTTTGAACTGAGCGGCGGCATGCGCCAACGGGTGGCAATCGCCATGGCCCTGGTCACTTCGCCAAGCCTGATCATCCTGGATGAGCCAACGTCGGCTCTGGACGTACTGACCCAGGCGAATATTTTCAATGTCCTGAAGCGCCTGAAAAAGGAACTGGGAATCAGCTTCATCTTGATCACGCACGATATCGCGACATCCAGCGAGCTCGCCGACGACGTAGCCGTCATGTATGCCGGACAGATCGTCGAGTTCAGCGATGCCTACCGTTTCTTCGACAAGCCGCAGCACCCCTACTCCCAGCGACTGTTGGCGAGCGTCCCGCGCTTGCACGGCACCAAGGAACCGGAGTTCATCACCGGCCAGCCGCCGAGTTTGATCGACCTGCCCGCAGGCTGCCGATTTGCCGAGCGCTGTCCCGCCCGGTTCGAGCGCTGCGTGGAAGACCCGCCAACCATCGAGAAGGACGGGCGTCGGGTGAAGTGCTGGCTGTTCGCATGATCGGATTCCAGCAGCCCACGGATGAACGAGCAACGGCGATGGGCGACTTGAAGGCACTAGATGACTGCTAACGCGACAGCCACCGACACCAAGGCCGCGGAAAGGGACGTACTCCTTTCCATTGACGACCTGCACGTCTGGTTCGAGCTCCGACGTTTTGGCTTCGGGCGCGCCGGCTTCGTTAAGGCGGTGGACGGCGTAACATTCGTTTTGCACAGCGGGGAAGCCATCGCCGTTGTCGGCGAGAGTGGCTGCGGCAAGTCCAGCCTGATGAAGACCATCCTCGGCCTGTACAAGCCCACTGATGGAAAAGTGATCTTCGAGGGGGAAGACCTGTCCGAGCTGGATACCAAGGGCATGCACCGCTATCACTCGCACGTCGGGTATGTTCAGCAGGACCCGTACGGCGCGCTGCCGCCGTTCATGAACATTCGCCGCATCATGGAAGAGCCACTGATCGTGGGCGGCATCCGCGACAAGGACGAGCGGCTGGAGCGCGTCCACAAGGCGATGACCGAAGTAAAACTCACTCCGGTCGATGACTTCCTGCTGAAATTCCCACACATGTTGAGCGGCGGTCAGCAGCAGCGAGTGGTGATCGCCCGCGCCATGATCATGGAGCCTCGTTTCCTGGTCGCAGACGAACCGGTCTCGATGCTGGATGCCTCCGTGCGTGTGGAAATCCTGAAACTGCTCCGGGGCACTCCAGGAGACGCACAATCTCTCGGTCATATACATCACGCATGACCTGTCAACGGTGAGTTACTTCTCGGAGCGCATTTTCGTAATGTATGCCGGAAATCTGGTCGAGAAAGCGGAGGTCCGGCAGATACTGGACAATCCGCTGCATCCGTACACCATGGCGCTGCTCACGGGTACGTCGGAGCCAGACGCGCACAATGCGGAGACGTTCAAAGAGGTGCCTCCGGGAGAGCCACCGAGCCTGGTCAACCCACCCTCGGGCTGCCGATTCCATCCGCGCTGTCCACGATTCATGAAGGGCGTGTGTGACGTCAAGGAACCGCCCGATTTTGAGCCGGAGCCAGGCCATCTGGTGGCCTGCTGGCTGTACCAATAGCGCGAAGTAAGCGTGTTGACACGGCGTTGCAGCGGTGATTCGCGTGAATCAGGACCCTTCGTGCCGATAGGAAGGCAATGCGGCCCATTACCATGATTCTTACGGGCTTCGGGCTCTCTGTTCTGGGGGTCATGCTTCCATTGATGATCATCATCCACGTGCTCCCCTCCACATTCTTCCTGGATTTCTTCTCCTTCACGGCGTCCATGGGGGGCTTGATCCTGGGCATCAGCGGCGCGGCCCAGTACGTTCGTAGCCGCAAGAAGTAGACACTGCGGTCCCCTGTTCAGTATTGGACGGCAAGACACGCCAGCCAACCGGCGTACGCGTGCGGCTTGTTGGAACCATGCGGATGGGATAGGATTCGGATAGGGCAGCCCGGATCCCAAGTCAGAGGGCAGCAGCCCTGATCACCAAGGAGTTATTCATGCCTCGAACCGAGGGCAACTTGCGCCTGGAAATGATTGCGGCGGCAGTGGCGCTTGTGGCAGTCACCAGCTGCGCCCCACCCGCCAAGACCGCATCAACCGCAGCGACTGCACTCCCCACGACGCCCCCCGCGGCTACGGCTACTGCTACTGCGCCGCGCACACTCACCGTCTGCCTGGGCCAGGAGCCCAACACGCTCTTCCCTTTTGGGAACCTAAATGCCGCTGCCTTGAGCGTTCTGGCGGCAATCGATGATGGACCGATCGACACCGTCAGCTACGAGTACCAGCCGGTGATCCTCCAGAAGCTCCCAAGCCTCACCGACGGGGACGTCCAGATTGTGCCAGTCACCGTGAAGGCCGGGACGATCGTGGTGGACGCCGCCGGAAACATCACCGCATTGGCGCAAGGCATGCTGGTGCGGCCAGCAAGCTGCCGCGGCGACGGATGCACAATCACGTACGATGGAACAAGCACCCTGCAAATGGATCAGATGATCGTGACCTTTCATCTGCGCTCGGACCTGACTTGGTCTGACGGCACACCCGTCACGGCGGATGAACTCGGTCTATGGCTACCAGATTGCGGTGGATACTCGAGCGCCGGGCTCAAGATACCTCGAGGACCATACCCAGACGTACGAAGCCACAGATGCAACGTCGACGCAGTGGTGGGGTCTACCGGGCTATCTGGATCCGTCGTTCATGACAAACTTCTGGGCACCGGCGCCGAAGCACGCCTGGGGCCAGTTCAAGCCGGAAGACCTGCCCCAGACAGACATCGCGGCGCGCTCGCCGATCGGGTGGGGGCCGTACAGCGTGGAAGAGTGGGTCGCCGGCGACCACATCCGACTGGCCAAGAACCCGTACTATTTCCGGGCGGCCGAAGGATACCCGAAGTTCGACGAACTCGTCTTTCGCTTCCTGGGTGATCCCAACACAGCGATCAGCGAACTGACAGCGGGTCGCTGCGACATCCTGGACCCTAGCATCCCGCTTGATGGACAGCTAGCCCTGCTTGAGCAATTGCAAGAGGCGGGGCAGGCGCGGGTAAGCATTGCGCCGGGAATGACAATTGAGTGGCTGGGTGTGGGCGTAGCCCCGGCTACGTATGACGACGGTATCAGCCTCGCCAAAGGTGACCGTCCGGATATCCTGGGGGATCCCCGCACGCGGCAGGCCTTGGCGTTGTGCATGGACCGACAGAACGTGGTGGACACGGTCCTGTTCGGGAAGTCGTCTGTACCGCTCTCGTTTGTGCCGCCCGATCATCCGCTCTACAACAGCAATGTGTCGACCTACGCGTACGATCCTCAAGCCGGCAACCAACTCCTCGAGCTGGTCGGATGGAAGGATCTCGACGGAAATCCTGCCACGCCCAGGGTGGCGGTCACTGTGCCAAACGTGCCGGCAGGCACGCCCCTTTCGCTAAACTATTATTCGACGCCAGCCTTGCAGCGCCGGGAAGCCGCGGATATTATCTCCAAGTCCCTGGGACAATGTGGCGTCGGCGTCAACGTGCAGTACTACTCCCAGAATGATCTTTATGCGCCGGGGCCGGAGGGCCTGCTGTTCGGGCGCCGCTTCGATCTTATTGAGTACGCCATGTCGACGGACGGTGTGCAGCCGCCCTGTGAGTGGTTCACAAGCGCCGAGATACCGAATGCCCGTAACCATTGGGTCGGTACAAACGTGACGGGATACAGCAATGCCGACTACGATGCGGCCTGCCAAAATGCGACACTGGCCCTGCCGGGCGAAACCGCCTATGCCGAGGCTTTCGCACAGGCGCAGTCGATGTTCGCGACGGAGCTTCCAGCCATTCCGCTGTATTTCCGCCTGAAAGTCGCCGCAGCGGGACCAGACGTTTGCCATTTCGACCTTGATCCCAGCGCTCAACCAATGTGGAACTTAGAGGCCTTTGACACGGGGCAGGGCTGCAAGTAGTGTGAGCCCGTGGTGTCTTGCCGCCCATAACGGGCATAGATTCCCGTGGCCACGAATCTCACCCGCGGCAGTCGTCGCGCAAGCGCTCCTGCTTGCGTCACTGTCGTCGTGCACGCCGCAATCCACTCCGACCCTCCAGGCAACAGCTGCGCCGACCTCGACGGCGGTGGTAAGCCATGCTGACAGCATCCGTTTTGCCTTGATCGGCAACCTCACAGCGGCCAACGTCTGGTCCCTTTTTGACAGTACCGGCTTCACATACAACAACTACGCGGTCCGTGCCGGGTACTGGCCGCGACTCTTCCACCTCTCGATTCCCGGCATGCAGTTCGAGGCTGAGAGCGCCGGCGGAATGCCATCGGCCTTTGCGCAAGAGGGTCGCTTATACGCCGCGGTCGTTCCCTTGCGCACTGATCTTGCCTGGTCAGACGGATCCCCGTTCTCCGCAGAGGATGTTGCTTTTACTGTGAACACGGCCCTCAAGTTCCAATTGGGCTTCGATTGGCACGACTACTACAATCCCCAGATCCTGGACCACGTGGAAGCTGTGGATCCATCCACGGTTAAGTTCCTGTTCAAAGAGATCCCGGACGTCGGCGCCTGGCAATACGGCGCGTTGCAGGGACCTGTGGTGCAAAGCAGCTATTGGGCGGAAAAGGTCAACGCCGCGGCGGCCTTGCTGCCCCCGGCAAGCTTGCTTGAGAGCGAGGACACGATTAGAGCCGAGCTCGCCGCCGCGCAGCAGAGATTGAACGCGCTATACGCCGAGGCCGTCTCTGCGCAAGGAGAGGCAGTCCGGATAGTGCAAGCCAACATCCGGCGGGAGCAAGGAAACGTGGACGAGGCCACGAACGACCTCGCCAGCACCGAGGCAGAGTACGATGACTCGATGCAAAAGGCTCGCGAGGCCTTGTACGCCGCAGATGCACATGGCGAACCCCTTCTGGGCCAGTGGGCACCAGCCAAAATTACATCAACTACGCTCGGCTCGCCGATCGAGAACACGCTCAACGCCACATACGCTGGGGTCTCCCCCAGCTTCAACCGAGCGCTTTACTACACTTTTTCAACGAGGGCGGAGGCATTGGCCGCGCTCCAGAAGGGCGACGTAGATGTCGTGCTCGATCCCAATCCGCCTGCGGTGGGCGCCGGAGTGGGACAGCCGATGACCAGCCCGGACAGGGCTCTGCGTTTCCTCGTGTTCAATCTGCAGTCGGGCCCGCTCACCGAGGCGCCCCTGCGGAGGGCCCTGGCGTGCGTCATCAGCCAAAGCGCGCTGGAGGGTCAATTGGAGGGTAGAGCCGCGGCATTGAGCTCGTTCGTCCCGGCCGGGGAGGGCTCCTGGTACGCTGCCGACGCACACTTGCCGTGTGACGGACTGGATACTCCTGCGCGCCTGGAGCAGGCGATCAAAATCCTGGAGTCCGCCGGTTACACCTGGAAGACGGCGCCCTCTACGGACGCGACAGGTGAGGGGCTGATCTCCCCGGACGGCAAGGCAGTGGGTGCCATACACTTGATGACGCCGGCCTCAGACGAGCTGGCGACCGCAGCAGCCACCTACGTGCAGGTGCAGGCGCGGGTGCTCGGGATCTCCCTGACGGTGCAAAGCACCGCGCTGGACGTAATCGACTATGCCGTATTCAGCAGCCGCGACTTCGACGCGGCCGTGGTTGGGTGGAGGGTGAGTCGCTACCCGGGCTATCTTTGCGACTGGTTCGGTCCCGGAGGGACTTTCCCTTACGCGGCGAGCCAAGTCGCGGCGCCCTGTGATGAGCTGGGGGCCACCAGCTGACCTTGGTGTTGCCCTCGAGAAAGTCCATGAGATCCAGTCCGCCCTCGCACAAGATGTTCCGATGATCCCCCTGTATTCGGGGGTCGTTCGCGATTTCTATCGCAATGTGGCATATCCGTTTTCAAGCATTCTGGACGGCCTGAGCGGAAGCTACGGCGCCCCGGCGCTGGCCGTGCCCGCGTTTCCATAGGGATTCCTTGCTATAATCAGCGCCTATCTCAGGACGGAGGAGTGGGCTGCGGTGAAAACCGATCAGAAGCCATTGCTCGAAGTAAGAGACCTAAAGACGCATTTCTTCACCGAAGACGGGGTGGTGCACGCGGTAGATGACGTCGATCTGGTCATCTATCCGGGTGAAATCCTCGGCTTGGTCGGGGAGTCCGGCTGCGGCAAGAGTGTCACTTCTCTGTCCATCATGCGCCTGGTTTCGGCGCCGGGGAAGGTCCTCGAAGGCCAGGTGCTATTGGATGGGATCGACCTGCTGCGCTTGCCGGAACCGGAAATGATGAAAGTCCGGGGCAACCGCATCTCGATGATCTTCCAGCAACCGCAGACCGCCCTGAACCCCGTGTTTCGCGTGGGGGATCAAATCGCCGAGGTGCTTAGCATCCACCAGGATTTCGGCCGGGAGGCGGGCCAAACACGGGCCGTCGATCTGCTGAAGATGGTGGGTATCCCCGATGCTGCGCGACGTGCCCAGTCCTTCCCGCATGAGCTCTCGGGCGGTATGGCGCAGCGTGTCATGATCGCCATGGCGCTGGCGTGCGTGCCGGAGCTATTGATAGCGGACGAGCCCACTACCGCGCTGGATGTCACCATCCAGGCCCAAATTCTCGATCTGATCCTGGACATGCGCGAGAAGATGGGCACCTCCGTGCTGCTGATCACGCATGACCTGGGCGTCATCGCAGAGATGGCCGAGCGTGTCGCCGTCATGTACGCGGGGCTGATCGTGGAACAGGCAGAGAGCGAAGAGCTTTTCGATCAACCGCTTCATCCGTACACGCAGGGATTGATCGGCTCGATTCCCATCCTGGGAAAGATCAAAGAGCGTCTGGACGTAATTCCGGGCAATGTTCCGAACCTGATTAATCCACCGAAAGGCTGCCGCTTTGCGCCACGCTGCCCGGCGCGAGTGAAATTCGGACTGAAGATCTGCACCGAAACCCAGCCCAACCTAGTGGAGGTCAAGCCCGATCACCACGTGCGGTGCTGGCTGTATGAGAATGCTGAGGACCACCGCGCACCGATGAAGGCGCGCTAACCCCCTGTCGGGAGTCTTTGATGCCCCAGAATTCAGGCTCGAACGAAACGCTCGTGCAGGTCCAGCACCTCAAGAAATACTTCCCCGTGCGCTCGGGAGTCATGCAACGCGTGGTGGCGCAAGTCCAGGCCGTCGACGACGTCAGTTTCGATATCCACCGAGGCGAGACCCTTGGACTGGTGGGAGAATCCGGGTGCGGCAAGACCACTGTTGGGCGCACCATGCTGCGCCTGATCGAGCCCACGGCAGGTTCGGCGATCTACAACGGCCAGGACATCTTCAAGCTGAAGCCGAACGAAGTCAAGGCCATCCGACGGGACATGCAGATCATTTTCCAGGATCCGTACGCCTCGCTTGATCCGCGCGTGCCCATTGGCGAATCCGTGATGGAGGGATTGCACATTCATCACATCGGTTCGCCCGCCGAGCGCGTCGAAATCATGATGGAGACGCTGAAGAAAGTGGGGCTGGAAACGTATCACGCCCGGCGGTTCCCCCACGAGTTCTCGGGCGGCCAGCGGCAACGCATCGGAATCGCACGAGCACTGGCATTGCGACCAAAGTTCATCGTGTGCGATGAGCCAGTCAGCGCCCTGGACGTCTCAATTCAGTCCCAAGTGTTGAATATTCTCAAAGACCTGCAACAGGAGTTCGGCCTGACCTACCTGTTTATCGCGCACAACCTGAGCGTCGTAGAGCATATTTCCGACCGGGTGGCAGTGATGTACTTGGGGAAGATGGCCGAGCTCGCCGACCGCGATGAGTTGTACCGGAGTGCCCTGCACCCGTACACTCAGGCGTTGATGTCAGCCATACCGGTCGCCGACCCCAAGCTGAAACGCAAGCGCCTGATATTGAAAGGCGACGTGCCAAGCCCATTGCGCCCCCCCAGCGGTTGCCGGTTTCACCCGCGCTGCCCCGTTGCGCAGGAAATTTGCTCACAGAAGGAACCCGAATTTCGGGAGCTCAAGCCGGGGCATTTTGTGGCCTGCCACTTCGCAGAGACTTTCCTGTAGGCCGATCAGGGAGACCTCGGCGGGTCCGTACACATGACACGCGGCATTTTGTTGGTTGACGAGCAAATCGACATTCGCCGGCTCCTGCATTCGGCACTCAATACCCTGAAGCACCCAGAGATCGAGATTTTCGAGACGGCGTCCGGCGAGGAAGCCGCCGCCGAATTTGCGTCGCGGTCCATCGACCTGATCGTGGTCAGCGATGTGCTGCCTGACATGACCGGACTCGACTTGATACACAAGGTGCGGTCGCCGCGGCCGGATCTGAAGGCCATTGTGATCGCCGGCCGCGGTGGCGGCGTGAAGAGACGGACTGAGATGCTGAACAGCGGAGCGATGGCGGTCTTCGAAAAGCCGGTCCCGCTGGGAGACTTTCTCGACGCGGTCGAGCGCGGCCTCGGGCTCGCGGCGACCATCTTTCCTGCGGACGCAGAACCTGCCGCACCGACGGGACGCATGAGCATCTCAGACCTGCTGACCAATCTTCGGCAGGACATCCAGGCAGAGGCGGCCCTTCTCATAAATGACCGCGGTCGGGTGGTGGCACGCGCCGGCGATTTGCGGGACAGCAGCATGGAAGTGTCTTTGGTTGCCGCCTTGACCGCAACTTTCACAGCAAGTCTCAAAGTGGCGAAGTCCAACCGGCAAGCGATCCTGAATCAATTCTCGGTGTTCACCGGCGGGGATGACGATCTGGTTCTCATGACCGTCAATCCTTCGTTTGCGCTCCTGCTCGCGAGCAGCCGCAAGTCCAGCAGGAGAACCCTGTTCGATACGCTTCAAGCCATGCTGGCCGTCCGCGCCGAGCTGGACAAATCCCTGCGTTCCCTGGTCGTGGAGCCTGTCACAAGGCCGGTGGTGTACAAAGATGCAGCCGCGAGCGATTCTGCATCTGGACCGCCCGAAATGGAGAATCTGCTCAAACCGGCCAACACTGACCGGCTCAGAGACGTGGACCTTGATCGGTTTTGGGACGAGGCCGCCAGAAGCACCACCGGCCCGACTATTCCCGATGCAATTTCCTATGAACAAGCGCGCAAAATGGGATTAACGCGTGACGAAAAATAGGCGCGGGGCCGTTTCTGGCGCGATTCGATGACAGCTTAGCCCTCCGGGGCCATTCAGAAACGCTGTGATACAATTCGCCGCGCTCGATCCTGGGACGAGCTCACGGGGGCCTGCGGCAGGTGCGCAGGCAGGACAATTGCCTTGGGGCGTGGTGCAATGGCAGCACACCAGACTTTGAATCTGTGGATCTTGGTTCGAATCCAGGCGCCCCAGCTATGAACAGCAGACCCGCGCAGGCGGGTATTTTTCTCCCAGAAGCGGACTACCAGGGGCGAGCATATGGCGACCAGGCTCGCCGATCCAGGTCCGGCAGCGTGGTGCGGGCAAAGGAGATCGAATGAAAGTCAGTGCCGTATTGCTTGCGGCCGGCCAGGGAACGCGTATGCACTCGGATACCCCAAAGGTGCTGCATCTCTTGTGCGGCAGACCGATGCTATGGCACAGCCTGCAAGCCGTCCGCCAAGTGTCCTCTGAAAAGCCCGTTGTGATCGTTGGCCACGCCGCGGAGGCGGTCAAGCAGTACGTTGGGGAGATGGCCATCTGCGTGGTACAAGAGCCACAACTGGGAACCGGCCACGCCGTGCTGCAAGCGGAGTCCCTGCTGCGCGGAAAGACGGACCTGGTCATCGTTGTGTACGCGGATATGCCGCTGCTACGCGGTGAAACCCTTGGCCGGCTCGTGGATGCGCAGCGCACCAGCGACGGGCCCATGAGTCTGCTTACCGTGGCGGCAGACGATCCTCGTGGTTTCGGGCGCATTGCCAGGGGCAGCGACGGTCAAGTGACTGCCATAGTCGAAGAATACGTGGCTACTCCCGAACAGCTTGAAATCCACGAACTGAACGTCGGCGCGTATTGCTTCCAATCTGAGTGGTTGTGGGACGCCCTGCATCGCATCGAGAAGAATCCCAAGAAGGGCGAGTACTATCTCACGGACTTGGTCCAGTTGGCAGCCGATGCCAGGCTCCCGGTCCAAGCCGTGGTGCACGATGATTGGAGCGAGACCATCGGCATCAACAACCGGATCCATCTGGCGGAGGCCGAGGCCGCCTTGCGCGGGCGCATCAACCGGGAACACATGTTGAACGGCGTAACGCTTTCCGACCCCGCTGCCACGTACATCGACGTCGGTGTTGTCATCGGCAAGGATACGGTCGTCCTGCCGAATACGCACGTGCTGGGGAGCTCACGCCTGGGGGAGGGAAATGTGATCGGTCCGAACAGCATCATCCGGGACAGCAGCATCGGCAACCGGTGCAAAGTATTGGCCTCGGCGATGGAGGGCGCGGTACTCGAGGACGACGTGGACATGGGGCCGTTCGCCCGGCTGCGGCGCGGCGCGCACCTCGCGAGCCACGTGCACGTTGGCAATTTTGGGGAAATCAAGGATTCCTATCTCGGGCGCGGGGTTAAGGTCGGGCATTTTTCGTACATCGGCGATGCAACCATCGGGCCGAATACCAACATAGGGGCAGGGACCATCACGTGCAATTACGACGGTGAGAAGAAGAATCCCACGGAGATCGGCGAAGACGTATTCATTGGCTCGGACACGATGCTGGTGGCGCCGGTGAAGATCGGAGACCGCGCCAAGACCGGGGCGGGCGCTGTGGTGACCAAGGACGTCCCGCCGGATACCCTGGCGGTCGGCATGCCAGCGCGCGGCATCAAAAAGCTGACGAACAAACGAAAGAAGGACTAAAGCCCGTGCGGGTGCGCCCGGTCCGCGTCCCGCCCTGCGAACAACCATGATTGCCACAACGCCAGACAAGCAGGCTCTAATCGATTTGGCGAATGAGGCGCGGGCTCGCGCCTACGCGCCGTATTCAAAATACCGGGTGGGTGCGGCGCTGCGGACCAGAAGCGGGCGTGTCCACACCGGGGTCAACGTCGAGAACGCGGCCTATCCGGTGAGCATTTGTGCAGAGCGATCGGCGGTATTCAAGGCGGTTTCGGAAGGCGAACGCGAATTCGAGATCATTGCCGTGGTTACAGACAACGGGGGATCGCCGTGCGGATCATGCAGGCAAGTGATGGCGGAATTCGGGCTGGACACCGTGGTCCTCATCGCGGATGGGAAAGGCAATCTGCTTAGGGAAACAACAGTGGGCGCACTATTGCCGGACGCATTTCAGCCGCGGGATCTCGAGACGCGATAGAGGCGCACGGCCTGAACACGATCCTGCGGAAACCCTTTGCCCTGACGAAGCCAAGATGAGCGAGCCTCGCTCTTTTGGGGTGGAGGCGGTCGTGCTGCGCCACAGCGACTTCGGCGAGGCAGACCGCATCCTTACGCTTTACACCCGTCAACTCGGCAAGACGCGCGCAATTGTCAAGGGAGCGCGCAAAATCACTTCACGCAAGGCCGGGCATCTCGAACCCTTCACGCGCGTCAGACTGCAACTGGCAAAAGGTCGTGATATGCCGGTGGTCACCCAGGCTGACACGATTGAGGCCTATACCCCACTGCGCGAGGACCTGGTCCTGACCGGACAGGCATCCTACGTGATCGAGCTGCTGGACCGATTCACGTATGACGAGGGGAGCGACCGCTCCGCGGTGTTCGAGCTGCTCACAGAGACAATGAAACGGCTGGCATCCAAAGCCGACCCCTGGCTGGCCATCCGCTACTATGAGATGCGCCTGTTGGACCACCTGGGATTCCGGCCGAAGCTCTTCGAGTGCGCACACTGCGGCCGGGAGATCCTACCCGAGAATCAATTCTTCTCCTTCGCCGCCGGCGGAGTCATCTGTCCGAATTCCGGGCGCACCGAGGCAGATCTAAGGCCAATTTCTGTGGATGCGCTCAAATACATGCGTCACTTCCAGCGCTCGAACTATGCCGAGGCGAGACGCGCACACCCGAGCCCCGAGGTCCAAGCAGAGACAGAAAGCCTAATGCAGGGGTTTTTCACGTACCTGCTCGAACGTGAGCTGAAAACGCCAGGGTTCTTGAGGCAAATCAGGCCCTAACCTCACCAAAGCCGGAATGCAAGCAGCGTCGCGCTGGGCGGGCCAAGGGGGAAACACGCGCCGATGCGGAAACAATGAGGATCAATGGGGGCCGGGCAGCGAGCCCCTGCCAGGACCGCACTATTTCATGCGCTTCGCCCAGTTGAGTACAAAGGCAAACGAAAAGGCCAGCACAACGGGTTTGAAGATTTTCCAAAAAAACGCCTGGAACCAAGCCCAATGGAGCCGGTAGAGGATATGTGTGATGCCGGTCCGTACGGTCAGCGCTCGCCCAAGCGGACTTGCGAGGATGCGCTGCCTGTAGTCGCGGAAGGAGTAGTCGTGCGAGGCAACCGCGGCCTGGATGGCGCGCGCGGCGATTCTTCCGTAGCCCAGAGCGACACTGATGCCCTCACCGAAGAGGCCGTCCGCTCCGGCGGCATCGCCCACAAGAATGACACGGGGGACAGCGAAACGGTTGAATGGACTGAACCAGTGAATGGGATGCCCCTGGATTTGGAATGCCTCGATGTCTAGGCCGGCGTGACGCATCTCTTCCGCCAAGGGCCCCTTGAGGCGTGGCCGCCCTTGATTTGGATGCAAGTTGGCGTCGTAGATGCCCCAGCAACGCGTGGGCTCGCCTTTGATTTGAGTCGGGAAGTCCCACGTGTAGCCCGCTATTCCAAGAGGGACTGGCCGGAAATCGAGGTAGGCCACGTCCGTCGTGTGAGACGGGGTCGACGGTTCCGGGCTTGGCTCGCCCCCAAATAGAGGGAGATTGCTTCGGGGAAGGCCACCCCTCGCAACGACGTGGGAGGGTAAGACGCCCCCGTCTGCGGGCGTCCCTCGCCCCCAAGAGGGAGATTGCTTCGGGGCAGGTTACCCCTCGCAACGACGTGGAAGGGGGTCGATGGATCCGGGCTTGGCTCACCCCCAAGTAGAGGGAGATTGCTTCGAGGAAGGTCGCCCCTCGCAACGACGTGGGAGGGTGAGACGCCCCGCGCAACGACGCGGGAGTCCGGCAACGTCTGCGGGCGTGCCTCTCCCCCAAGAGGAGGGAGATTGCTTCGGGGAAGGTCGCGCCCCGCGACGACGTGGGAGGGTAAGACGCCCCGCGCAACGACGGGAGCGTCGGAAGCGCGTTGCCGCACGAGGAGTTCCAGAACTCGAGCGGTATGAGTCCTGGAATTCGGGAGGACACAACGACGAGTTACGCCATTCGAGCCGTCAGCGCCGACAACAATGGCCGCCTCGAAGACGCCCACATTGGTCTTCACGACCACGCCGTCGGGCTGCGGCTCAACGCTCAAGACTGTGACATCTTCGCGGATTTCGATGCCTGCGGCGCGAAGTCTTGCTCGCCAGCCAAGCGTCAAACTCATCACGCCGAATGATGCGCAGAGCGTGGCTGCCTGGCAGGGCCACGGTGAGGCCCCTGCCGGCGAAGTCCAGATGCGCTTCGGCCGCGTCCACATGAGGCACTTCGCGGACGTCGAGCCCCAAGCCCTGCAGAAGCACCTCGGCATCGGCAACCAGAGCGCCGGCGCAGAGCTTTGGACGCGGGTAGTGCCCCTTCTCAAGGACTAGAATGCGGTCCTTCAGTTCGGGTGCGAGCAGGGCAAGGTGCAGCGCGGTGGAGAGGCCCGCCGGCCCGCCGCCAATGATGAGGATTTCGGGTGGCACAAGCCAATTTAACCATAGGCTGCGATGCCCAGCGGGTGCGGGGGTCGAAACCCGCTACGGTATAATCCCGTCGCGAGCCCGGACTTTTCACCCAAGATTGCAGATTCCCCATGGCGAAATCATCATTTCAAGAGATCATCCTCAAGTTGCAGCAATTCTGGTCAGACCACGGCTGCCTGATCGCGCAGCCATACTACACGCAGGTGGGTGCCGGGACGATGAACCCTGCGACGTTCTTGCGCGTTCTCGGTCCGGAACCATGGAACGTGGCGTACGTCGAGCCATCCGTACGGCCGGATGACGGTCGGTACGGCGAGAATCCCAACCGATACCAACTTCACAGCCAATACCAGGTCATCCTGAAGCCCGATCCCGGAAATCCACAGGAGCTGTATCTGGATTCGCTGAAGGCCGTCGGCATCGATTCGCGGAAGCATGACATCCGGTTTGTGGAAGACAACTGGGAACAGCCGGCAATCTCGGCGTGGGGGCTGGGTTGGGAAGTGTGGCTGGACGGTCAGGAGATCGCGCAGTTCACGTATTTCCAGCAGATGGGCGGACTCACTGCTTGATCCCGTCTCAGTGGAACTCACTTATGGGCTCGAGCGAATGCTCATCGCACTGAACAACGCAAAGGCCATCTGGGATGAACCCTACGGCGCCGGCGTCAGCTATGGCGAGATCCGCCGCCGGGAGGAATGGGAACACTCCAAGTACTATTTCGAGACGGCGGGCGTAGAACGCGTGCGGGCGATGTACGAGCTGTACTCTGCGGAGGCCGAGGCAGCCCTGGCCGGCGGATTGGTGCTCCCTGCACACGACTACGTCCTGAAATGCTCGCACGCTTTCAACATACTGGACACGCGCGGCGCCATCAGCGTGGCAGAACGCCAGGCGTTCTTCAAGCGGATGCGCGCCCTGGCACGCGGTGTGGCCGAAGCTTACCTGTCTCAGCGCGAGGAACTCCAATTCCCGCTGGCCCGAGCTTCGCAACCGAGCGCCCCAGTACAGTCGCCTTTGCCCGCGTCGGTCACCGAAGCGTCAGACTTCGTGCTCGAAATCGGCGTGGAGGAATTGCCAGCACACGATACCTACACGGGAATCGAGAGCCTGGGCAAACTCTTCCGAAGCGAAGTGCTGGATGCACACCGATTGGCGCACGGGGACGTCCAGGTGTTTGGCACGCCGCGGCGGCTGGTCCTGTTCGTGTCGGATCTGGCGCCTAGAGAGCAGGACAGCCAAGCGGAGGTCAAGGGCCCGCCTGAATCGGCGTCCTTCGACGCCCAAGGCAAGCCCACGCAGGCGCTGCTCGGATGGAAGCGCAAGCATCAGATCGAGCTGCCGGACGAAGGCCTCACGCGCGAGAACCTTGTGAGAGAAATGGACGGCGGTCGGTACGTCACATGGCGCAAAGGCACGCCAGGGGCTGCGACGGCCACCTTGTTGTCCACAGCGATCCCAGAGATCCTGGCCAGAATCAAATTCGAGAAATCGATGCGTTGGAACGAGTCCGGCGTGGCTTTCTCCAGGCCGATCCGCTGGATCGTGGCACTATTTGGGGAGACCGTCGTACCGTTCGAATACGCGGGCGTCAGTTCCAGCAACGTGACACGCGGCTTGCGCCCCAACGATTCGCCCAAGATCGAGATCCATGCGGCAAGCCAGTACCTGGATGAGATCCAACGGGCGGGGATCGTGCTCGACCCGCAAAGCCGCCGGTCTTCGATCGAGGAGCAGGTGAAGCGGGCGGCGGCCTTTGTAAACGGCGAGGCGCTGCTTGAGGGCGACCTGCTGGACGAGGTGACCAACCTGGTCGAGAAACCCACCGCGCTGCTGGGCAATTTCAATCCTGAATTCCTGGAATTACCTCGGGACGTGCTGATCTCCGTGATGAAGAAACACCAGCGCTATTTCCCGATCGAGAGGGACGGCAAGCTGCTGCCCAACTTTGTCGCGGTCCGCAACGGAGACGACCAGCATCTGGATCTGGTCCAGCAGGGAAACGAGCACGTGCTGGGGGCGCGATTCGCGGATGCAGATTTCTTCGTGCGAGACGACCTGAAGCATCCCCTTGAAGCGTACGTTCCCCGGTTGGAGGGGCTTACATTTCACACCAAACTGGGCTCCATGCTCGACAAGACCCAGCGCATCGAAAAACTGGTCAAAGACCTGATCCCCATGCTGGGCCTGGGGCCGGACGAGGCCGAAGCGGCCCTTCGGGCAGCGCATCTATGCAAAGCGGACCTGGTGACGAGAATGGTGACGGAAATGACCTCGCTGCAGGGGAGCATCGGCCGCGAGTACGCCATTCGGTCAGGCGAGAGCCCGGCCGTGGCGGAGGCCATCGGCGAACAATACCATCCACTTCCGGAATCGCGTGCCGGACTGGCCGTGGCCCTGGCCGACCGATTGGACTCGCTGGTGGGTCTGTTTGGGCTGGGCCTCTCCCCATCCAGCGCCAAGGATCCGTTCGGGCTGCGACGCGCCGCTTTGGGCGTGGTCCAGCCGCTGCTTGAGCAGAACCAGGACTTCGATCTGGTCAAGGCGGTGCAGAAGGCGGCGAAACTGCAGCCGGTGGACGTCGCAGCCAAGCGACAAGCAGAAGTCGTCGACTTCATGACAGTGCGGCTGGCCGTTGTGCTGAAGGATCAAGGCCACCGATACGATGTAGTCGACGCGGTCCTGGCAGAACAAGCCGCCAACCCTGCGGGCGCGGCCCGCGCCGTGGAGCAGCTCGAGCGATGGGTAGAGCGCGTCGATTGGAAGACAATCCTGGCCGCTTTGGCGAGGTGCGTACGAATCACCCGTGACCAGAAGAAGAAGTTCGTCGTGGCCGCAAAGCTTCTTACGGAGAAGGAAGAAAAAGGACTTTACCGGGCTCTACGAACCGCCGAGGGGGCCCTGCGGGCCTCCGAACGAAAAGAGCCGGATGCCCTGCTGCAAGCGTTCGTGCCGATGATCCCTGCCGTGGACGCCTTCTTTGAAGAAGTCCTTGTGATGGCCAAAGTCAAGGCGGTGCGCGAGAACCGCCTGGGGTTGCTGCAACGAATCGCGGGGCTCGGAGACGGGATTGCGGACATCTCCAAGCTGGAGGGATTCTAGTCGTGGAACTCCGATGCGCGGGCCCAGCGGTGCGGACACCTGCAGCGCAGATGAGTGCGGGCCGGTCATCGGAGGCGCGGTGCAGTGATGAGTAAGATCATGGCCGTGCTGGTCATTCTGGTCTTTGGATTGGCACTCGGTTTCTGGCTCGCGCTCGGGCTCCACGCGCCAGCCGGAGTGATTCAGACCTGGGACCAAGTCAAGGCGTCCTATCAGCAGCTCAAGGCAAACGCTTATCTGCGGATTCAATCAATGAAGACGTCCGGCTTTCAGAGGGCGCCCTCCGGTCCGGGGCTGCTAGACAGCGTTACCGCGCCATTTTCGGCCTTTGCAAGCGGCATGTAACATTCTTGGCTGAACCTAGGCGAGGGCGTACGCCCCCCGCACCAGCGTCTGACACACTCGGTCCGCGGGTAGAAAACCATCAGACCCGGCAGGGCGGCCAAATGGCCGCCCTGCTCATTTTTCAAGGTGCCGCTGGAGTTCCTCTGCCGTATCAAAATCGGGAAGCGAGGGGCCACCAAAACGAATTGTGAACATGCCGGAACTGCCCGCCCGTGGTCTTCGCCATGTTTAAGACTAGCGGGGGACCCCAGATTTGCCAGTCCCCTAAATCGCGCCTATAATCCTCCGGGGCAGTAACGCCCGCCCATTTCGGGCAAGCAGGGAATTCCAAGAGACACACGCATGTCGACAACCGACGAAATTAAGGCCCGCATCGACATCGCTGAGCTGGTCAGCGAGAGCGGCGTCAAGCTGCGCAAGAGCGGCAAGAACTACACCGGCTTCTGCCCTTTCCACGCCAATAAGCGGACGCCGGCATTCGTCGTGTGGCCGGAAACCGGCACGTGGCGCTGCTTTGGGGAGTGCAACGAGGGCGGCGATATTTTCAAGTACGTCATGAAGAAGGACGGCATCGATTTCCGCGAGGCCCTGACGCGGCTGGCTGCGCGCGCGGGCGTTGAGCTGCCCGCCTTCCAGGCCATGCGGCCGGAAGAGAAGGAGGCGCACGAGCATCTGCGAGAGCTGCTCGAGGCGGCGCGCGTGTTCTATGCGGCGCAGCTACGAGAAAACGGTCCGGTGCTGACGTACTTGCACGAGAAACGAGGTCTGCGCGACGGTACGATCGAGACCTTTGGACTGGGATACGCGCCGAACAGCTTTGAGGCCACTTCGAACCACTTCAAGCAGCGCGGTTACAGCGAGCAGGATTTGCTGGAGGCGGGTCTGGCATCCGAGCGGCAATCCGAGTCGCCGGACTCGGGCGCCCGGGCAGGCGTCTACGATCGCTTTCGAAACCGCATCATGATCCCCATCCGCGATGAGAACGGGCGCATGGCCGGGTTCGGAGCCCGAGTTGTCGATCCACAGGATGTGCCAAAATTCCTGAACTCCCCGGAGACGGCGGTTTTCACAAAGGGGCACCTGCTGTACGGCCTGGATCGCGCCCGCAAACCCATCCGGAGCGCCGACCAAGGGGTGATTGTCGAGGGCTACCTGGACGTCATCGCCCTGCATCAAGCCGGCTACGAGAACGCAGTCTCCCCGATGGGGACAGCGCTGACCGAAGAACAACTGCGGCTGCTCAAGCGTTTCACGCGGAATATCGTGCTGGCACTGGATCCGGATACAGCGGGCCAGAAGGCGGTGCTGCGCGGGCTGGAAGCGGCCCGCCAGGCAATGGACCGCGAGGGCGAACTGACCTTCGATGCGCGCGGCTGGCTGCGCAACGAGGCCCGCCTGCAAGCGGACCTGCGGGTGGCGGCTCTACCGGATGGGCTGGACCCGGACGAGATCGTGCAACGCGATCCGGAAGAATGGAAGCGAATCATCGATGCAGCCCAACCGATCATCGAACACGTGATGCAAGCACTGGCCCAAGGACGCCCGATGGGCGACCGCAAGGTCACTTCGGAGATCTCGGCGCAGGTGCTGCCACTGATACAGGATCTGCCGAGCCCCGAAGAACGCGAATTCTATACACAAAAACTGGCACGCTTCCTGCGCATCGACGAACGCGCCTTCATCGAGACGCGCAGGCCTGCAAGGCGCACCAAGCGAGCCCGAGCGAGGGGCAGCGAGGAACTCCCTCCGAGCGCGCCGGTGGCGCTGGAAACAGCAAGGGTCAGCGGACCGCGAACGGTGGAGGCATACGTCCTGGCATGGCTGCTGCAGAAGCCGGACCTGCTCTACAGGCTCGATCGCCTGCTGCAGGAGCACGGGTTGACGACGCTCACCAGCGAGGATTTCGAGTACACGGACGACCAACTGCTGTTCGGCTTGATCCGCGAGGCGGTGGAGCAGGACCAAGTCGAGCCGCACGCGTTCGTGGCCGAGGCGCTGCCCGAGGCGCTGAAAGGCTATGCGCAGGAGTTGATGACGCGGGCCGAAGACAAACACGTGCTGGATGAGAAGCTGATCGAAGAGTTGCTGCGCGGCATCCGTCGCATGCGCGATCGAGCCGCCAATGAAAGACGCACGCAATATCGATTTCTGCAGGAAGAGGCCCAGGAGGAAGGCGACGCGGAGAGCGCCACCTTGTATCAGGGCGAGGTGTTGAAGCTGACAAAGCTCAAACGCGTCCTCGACGAATTCGAACACACGATGTCGACAACGAAGATGGTATAGCGCTGCCCTGACAAGAGACGTCAACACTTCAAGATGACCCCCACCAAGACATCCAAGGGTTTGCACTCGAAGCGCCAGCGCCTGAAGGCCAAGCCCAAGAGGCGGCGTCGAGCGGCGCCCGGGCCCGGCGCGACCCCCGTCAAGGCGGTGGTGGCGAAGCGGCGCCCGATCGACGAGGGTGCCCGTCGCACAGCCCTCCGGGGGAAGCGTCCAACGGATGATCTTGCGGACGTCTTGATCGATGACGGGGTCGAGCTGGAGGCCCTCACAAATTCAGCAGAGGCGCCCGAGACCGAGGCGGCGCCCCTTGAAGAGGAGCTACTCGAGGACGAGGCGGTCACTGAGGCCCGACCGGTGTTGGCTGCGGAACTGGGCAATGATCCAGTCCGGTTGTATTTGCGTGAGATCGGGGAAGTGCCCCTGCTGGATCCGGATAGCGAATTTCGCCTAGCGACGCTTATCGAAGCGCAGAGGCAAATCGCGGTGCTCCGGCAGCGACCCGCGCGCAAAGGAACGGCCGTGGGGGCCGCGTGCTACCGCAGCCTGCTGGCGGAGCTGGGCGCCTCGTGGAACCGATTCGGCGAGGACGCGAAGCGACTCAAAAGAGAACTCCCCGATCTGTGCCTGATGCTGCATGAGGCGCAGTCCCTGCACACGGGGTGGGATTCCAGCGAGCCTTCCTACCTGAGAAAATTCCTGGCCGACGACCTGTGGGGTCGCGATCCGCTGTGGGACAGCATGGTGCGCAAAGCCTATGCCGTGTTCTTGTGCCTATACCTACTGCCCCCGGACTATGCCGGGTGGCTTGCGGATCGATTGAAGAGTTGCATGGCGCTGCCCGGGGGGCAAGCGCTGAGGCGATCGCTCCCCAAAGAGCGAGCGCTGCAGAAGGAAATGGCGGCGGTGCGCGCACGAGCGGACGAAGCGCGGCGGGCGCTGATCCGCGCCAATCTGCGCCTGGTGGTGAGCGTTGCCAAGCGCTACGTAGGCCGCGGGATTGCGCTGCTCGATCTGATCCAGGAGGGCAACCTGGGCCTGCTGCGGGCCGTCGGGAAATTCGATCCGCGGCGCGGCTTCAAATTCAGCACCTACGCAACGTGGTGGATCCGCCAGTCCATCAACCGATCAATCGCGGAACAGGCACGGACGATCCGCATCCCGGTGCATATGTTCGAGTCCATTTCCAGAATCCTGCGAGCCCAACGTGAACTGACGCAGGAGTTTGGACGTGAGGCCACAACGCGGGAATTGGCAATGGAGGTCGGGTATCTGCCGGCCTCCGATGTGCAGGCCGTGCTGCGTGCGCAGGCCGAAGAACTCCCGCTCGATCCGGATGTTCAGCGCCGCCTCGAGTACGCCACCCGAAAGGTGGACCGAGTGCTGCGATCGGCCGAGGAACCGGTTTCCCTGGAAGGCCCGGTGGGCGGTGAAGACTCGAGCCAACTCGGGGATTTCATCGAGGATGAGGATGCACCCTCCCCGGTCGACTCAGCGGCTCGCGAAATGCTGCGAGAGGAGATCCAGCAGGCGCTGCACGAACTGCAGGACCGGGAACGCCAGGTCCTGGAATTGCGCTTCGGTCTCATGGATGGTGAAGATCACACCCTGGAAGAGGTGAGCCGCTATTTCAACGTGACCCGTGAGCGGATCCGGCAAATCGAATCGAAGGCGCTGCGTAAACTGCGGCATCCGGCTCGCAGTCGACCTCTGCGGGACTACCTGGGCTAGGGCAAGACACGGCAGTTTCGCCAGCGGCAGGCCGGACCGGCCCAAGACCATGACAATCAGCCCGCGTGGGCTGACAGAAAGCCACTGACATGGCACCGGCACCTATGGTATTGTTCAGCGGGCTTCTGCCGGCCTGTTCGGCTCGCGTCGAACCGGCCGAACCAGCAACGGAATCATCCGCAAGTCCGAACTAATCCACAAAGGAGACCAGATCATGTCCAAGATTCAATCAGTACACGCCCGTGAGATCCTGGATTCACGCGGCAACCCGACGGTGGAGGTCGACATCCGGCTCGCCGACGGGTCGTTTGGGCGCGCAGCGGTACCCTCCGGCGCATCGACCGGCGTGCACGAGGCACTCGAAATGCGCGATGGGGACAAGAAGCGATATGGCGGCAAAGGCGTGCTCAAGGCAGTCGAGAACGTCAACGGCCCCATCGCCCAGGCCGTCGCAGGCGCGGATGCGCTCAACCAGGCAGCCGTCGATCAAACGATGCTGGACCTGGATGGAACCGCCAACAAGAGCAAGCTGGGCGCCAATGCCATCCTGGGCGTCAGCCTGGCTGTGGCGCGGGCGGCGGCCGTCTCCGCGGGCGTGCCTCTCTATCGTCACCTGGGCGGGGACGATGCACACATCATGCCCGTGCCGATGTTCAATATCCTGAATGGCGGGGTGCATGCCAACTGGCAAGGAACGGACCTGCAGGAGTTCATGATCGCCCCCGTGGGCGCGCCGAACTTCCACGAAGCGCTGCGCTGGGGCGCCGAGGTGTATCACACCTTGAAGGCCGTGTTGAAGGACGGGGGCTATTCCACAGGGGTGGGCGACGAGGGAGGCTTCGCGCCGGCCTTGAAGACCAACTCGGAAGCGCTGGACCTGATCGTCAAGGCGATCGGCAAAGCGGGCTACCGTCCCGGCGAGGACGTGGCGCTGGCCCTGGACCCGGCGTCCAGCGGTTTCTACGAGGACGGACTTTACAACCTGCGCACCGAGAAACGCAAGGTCACTTCCGACGAGATGATCAGCCTGTACAAGGATTGGGCGGCCAAGTATCCCATCATCGTGCTGGAGGACGGGCTGGCGGAAGACGACTGGGACGGGTGGAAAAAACTCAACCAAGCCATCGGCAAGGACATTGAACTTGTCGGTGATGACCTGTTCGTGACGAATGTCGAGCGAATTGCGCGAGGAATCCGCGAAAACGTAGCGAACTCCGTGCTGATCAAGTTGAATCAGATCGGAAGCCTGACAGAAACCATCGCGGCGATCCAGATGGCGCGCAAGGCCGGCTGGGGCGCCATGGTTTCACATCGCAGCGGAGAGAGCGTGGACTCCTTCATCGCGGACTTCACGGTGGCGATGGGCACCGGGCATCTGAAGACCGGGGCGCCCTGCCGCGGCGAGCGCGTCGAAAAATACAATCAGCTTATGCGGATCGAAGAGGAACTGGGCAGCCGGGCAACGTACGCGGGAATCGGCGGTTTCGTGCGCCACGGCAAGCAACACTAGATACGAAAACGCGTCCCGCGGGCAGAGAGAATTGCCCGCGGGACTTGGTGCGGGCAACCGGCGCGCTTGGCTTGGCCGGCTGCCCGCCATGGTTAAGTTGCCGGGCACGGCGAAAGGAGTTCCGCCCTCTCCCGGCAGCGCACGCCAAAATTCTGCCCAAATCGGGGTATTTGTGAAATCCGGCACTTTCCATGGTGCCCCGAAAGTACTTATGATATACTACGTCCCCAGTGTGCTGAAATACACAATCGTAGCATCCAGGCAAACTTCTTGAGGTATCTATGCTGCTGGAGTACATAGCGATTGCCATAATGATTGCGGTGGCGACAGTAATTGCGGCAATCGCCATTGGGCTGGGGGAATTGCTGGGGCCGAAGAAACAATCTAAAGTGAAGTCTGAGCCGTACGAATCCGGTATCGTCCCATTTGGACCGGGGACTCGCCGGATGCCGGTGCGATTCTACCTGGTAGCGGTCCTCTTCATCCTTTTCGATATCGAGGTCGTCTTCTTCCTGCCATGGGCGGTCGTGTTCCGCCAGCTGGGCCTGTTTGGCCTTGCCGAGATGGGTGTCTTCATCCTTATCTTACTGGTCGGGTACATTTACGCGTGGAAAACGGGAGCTCTTGAATGGGAATAGAACAGAAGCTGGGCAACATGGGCGTGGTGACAACCACCCTGGAAGGCGCCGTGAACTGGGCGCGCACGAACGCGATGTGGCCGATGATGTTTGGACTGGCCTGCTGCGCGATCGAGATGATGTCGGCGCAGGCGGCGGACTTCGACATGAGCCGTTTTGGAATGGAGCTGATGCGGCCGAGCCCGCGGCAATCGGACCTCATGATCGTGGCCGGCCGGGTGTCGCGGAAGATGGCGCCCGTACTGCGCCGCCTGTATGACCAGATGCCCGAACCGAAGTGGGTGATCGCCATGGGCGATTGCGCTTCGTGCGGAGGCGTCTTCAACAACTATGCAATCTTACAGGGCGTGGACGAGGTGGTGCCGGTGGATGTCTATGTGGCCGGCTGCCCCCCGCGCCCGGAGGCCCTGATCCACGGGGTGGTGACGCTCTTTGAGAAGGTCAAAGGCGAGAAGTTTGCGGATCTCGTGAACGCGTAGCTCAGGCCCGACACGGGCAGTTCGCGGGGAGGGCGGGCAGAAAGCGGAGTGGCTCGATGGATAGCCGGCTGGAGAAAGTTGTGCAGGTGCTGAAGGAGCAGGCCGGGGCAACCTGGGAAGAGTTCGAAGGGGGAAGTGCACGTGTTCCTGGAATCCAACCAGATCGTGGACGCGCTGACGTTCCTGCGCGATCAACACGAGTTTTCCCTGCTCTCGGCGATGACTGCGGTGGACTACTGGCCGCAGACCAACCCGCGCTTTCACCTGATCTATCAACTCACTTCGCTCACGCAAAACCTGTCGATCCAATTGAGACTCCGGCTCGGCGACGGAGAGCCGAGGGTTCCCAGCGCAAGCTCCGTGTTTGCCAACGCGAACTGGCGCGAGCGCGAGGTGATGGACATGTTCGGCATCCAATTTGACGGACATCCCGATCCGCGCCGGATCCTGATGCCGGTCGATTGGGAGGGCCACCCGCTGCGCAAAGACTACGCGCTGGGCTATGAGGAGCCGCAGTTTACATTCAATTTCGACGAGATCGACCTGCGCAAGCCGTACGCCAAGGAATAATGATGACCAACTTCCAATTGGAAGAGATCCCGGTCGGCCCTTATCGTCACCTGGTCTCCGAACGCGCCATAAGCGGGGAGACGCTGCTGCTCAACATGGGCCCGCAGCATCCCTCCACGCACGGCGTGCTGCGCCTGCTACTGGAACTGGATGGCGAGACCATCATCAATTGCATTCCGGAGGTGGGTTACCTGCACACCGGTGTCGAGAAGAACATGGAGGCCAAGAGCTACATCAAGGCGGAGGTGATGTGCGACCGGCTGGACTACATGAATCCGCTGGGGAACAACCTGGCCTATGCGATGGCGGTGGAGAAGCTGGTCGAACTGGACGTCCCGCCGCGGGCCCAGGCGCTGCGCGTGATCCTGGTCGAGCTGCAGCGGATTTCGTCGCACCTGGTCTGGCTGGGGACGTTCGGCCTGGACCTGGCAGCAATGTCCACGTTCCTGTACTGCTTCCGCGAGCGGGAGCGCATACTGGACGTATTCGAGCTGGTCTCGGGCCAGCGCATGATGACCACCTACATCCGGCCGGGCGGAGTGTGGCGCGATGTGCCGGTCGAGTTCGAGAAGGCCGTGCGGCACATCCTCGACCTGATGCCGGGGCGGGTTGACGAGTACGAAGCCTTACTGACAAAGAATCCCCTGTTGCTGGACAGGACGGTCAAGATCGGAGTGCTCAGCAAGGAGACCGCGCTGAGCTACGGCGTTACCGGGCCGATGCTGAGGGCATCCGGGGTCGAGTGGGACCTGCGCAAGAAGCGCCCTTACATGGGATACGAACAATACGACTTCGACGTCCCGACGCGGAGCGAGGGAGACACCTTCGCGCGATACATCGTGCGTGTTGCGGAGATGCGCGAATCACTCAAGATCATCCGCCAGGCCATGGACAAGCTGCCACTGGGCCCGGTTCACAGCGCCAACCGCAAGTTCGTGCCGCCGCCGCGTTCCGAGCTAGGTACCAGCATGGAGTCGTTGATCCACCACTTCAAGCTGTGGACCGAAGGGTTCAGCGCTCCCAGTGCGTCCGTGTACAGCGCGGTTGAGTCACCACGCGGCGAGCTCGGGGTTTATCTCGAAGGCAACGGCGGCCCGAAACCCCACCGGGTGTTCTGGCGCACGCCGTCGTTCGACAACCTATCCGTCATCTCCGTCATCGCCAAAGGTCACCTGGTTGCGGACCTGATTGCCATCCTGGCCTCGGTGGATATCGTACTGGGAGACATTGACCGATGAGCCTGGCGCAAAAATACCCCGCCGAAGTGAAGCAGATCCTGGCAAAGTACCCGCCGGATCACAAACAGTCGGCGGTCATGCCGCTGCTGTATCTTGCGCAGCGCGACGAGGGCTACATCACCAAAGAAGCGATGCAGGATATCGCCGAGTTGGTGGACTTGAGTTTGACGGAAGTCGGCGGCCTGGTGGGCTTCTACACGCTGTACCACGACAAGCGCGAAGGAAAGTACCGCATGCAGGTGTGCACCGACCTGCCCTGTGCGCTGCGGGGCGCGGAACAGTTCATGCAAGAGCTGTGCAGCAACCTGGGAATCAAGGTTGGCGAGACGACGCCCGACGGGCTGGTCACGGTCGAGGCCGTGAAGTGCCTGGCTGCCTGCGACAAAGCGCCGATGTTCCAGCTACAGTCGCCGGACGGCATCGAGTACCACGAAGATATGACGGTGGACCGCGCGCTGGAACTGATCCAAATCCTCAAACGTGCGGGTAGGGAGATCGCCTGATGGCGCACTTGCTGCTGCGGCATCGCGACATCCCCGGCATCGACCGTCTGGAGGTCTACCGGGAGCATGGGGGCTTCGAGGCCTTTGAGAAGGCCGTAACGACCATGCAGCCGGGGGAAATCACCGATATCGTGAAGAATTCCGGCTTGCGGGGCCGGGGCGGCGCGGGCTTCCCCACGGGGATGAAGTGGTCGTTCATCGACAAGAACATCTGGCCGCACTACGTCGCCGCCAATGCGGACGAGTCGGAACCGGGCACGTTCAAGGACCGTGAGATCATGGAGGGCAACCCCTTCCAGTTCCTGGAGGGCGTGGCACTCGCGGCGTATGCGGTCGGTGCCGAGGCGGCCTACATCTATCTGCGCGGGGAATTCTGGAGCATCGCCGCTTCGCTCGACCAACGAATTGCCGAGATGCAGCAGGCCGGGTACCTGGGCCGGGACCTGCTGGGCACCAAGTACGGGCTGCACATATATACCCATCTGGGTGCGGGTGCCTACATTTGCGGCGAAGAGACGGCGATGCTGGAATTGATCGAGGGCAAGCGCGGGCAGCCGCGCATCAGGCCGCCGTTCCCGGCAGTGCACGGCCTGTATGGCAAGCCGACGGTCGTGAACAACGTGGAAACGCTGACCAACCTGGCGCCGATCGTAACCAACGGCGCGGACTGGTACAAGACCCTTGGCACACCGGACACCGCCGGGGTAAAGGTGTTCTCGCTATCGGGTCGGGTTCGCAAGCCAGGCAACTACGAACTGCCTTTCGGCACCACCTTCCGCCAGCTGATCTATGAGTACGGCGGCGGCGTGCAGGATGGCCGCCCGGTGCGCGCCATCATGCCGGCGGGCGCCTCGTCTTCGTTAATCGTGGCCGACGAGAAGGCGCTTGACACACCGATGGACTACGCGTCGGTGCGAGCCCTGGGCGCCGATTTGGGTTCCGCCTCCGTGATCATCATCGATGACAGCGTCTCGATGGACTGGGTGATCCAGAAGACGATCCACTTCTTCACACACGAGTTCGTGCGGGAAATGCACGCCTTGCCGCGAGGGCACCTACTGGATGAAGCACCTGATCGACCGTATGCGCGGCAAACGGATCACAGAACGGAGACGTGCAACTGCTCCTGAACGTCGCCAAGCAGATGCAGAACAAGTGCCTTTGCCCATTGGGCGAGTTCTCGACGATGGCCGTCGCCACTGGGATCGAGAGCTTTCCGCAGGATTTCGAGCGAACCAAGGACGCCGCTGCGTGACCGGGCGGCTCTCGGAGAAGCATGCTTAAGCAGGTAACGCTTACGATCGACAAGATTGAGCTGACCGTCCCGGAGGGGATGCTCGTGGTCGACGCCGCCAAGACGGTTGGCATCGATGTCCCGGTCTTCTGCTATCACCCGAAGATGGAACCGGTGGGCATGTGCCGCATGTGCCTGGTTGAGATCGGCCGACCGCTCAAAGACCGCAACACCGGCAAGCCCATCGTGGATGATCAGGGCAACCCGAAGCTTCAATTCGGGCCCAAGCTCGAGACGGCTTGCACCACGCCCGTTTCGGATGGAATGGTCGTCCTGACGAATTCAGAAAAAGCCACGGCCGGGCAGAAAAGCACGGTTGAGTTTCTCCTGACCTCGCACCCGCTGGACTGTCCGATCTGCGACAAGGGCGGCGAGTGCCCCCTGCAGAACCTGACGATGGCGCACGGCCCCGCGACGAGCCGATTTCTGTATGACGAGAAGATGCAGCTTGCCAAACACGTCCCGCTGGGTGAGCTCATCTACCTGGATCGTGAGCGCTGCATCCAATGCGCCCGGTGCATCCGCTTCCAAGATGAAATCGCCGGCGACGCGGTACTGGCCTTTGACGAGCGCGGGCGCTCCACGCAGATCATCTCGATCTCCGAGCCAGGCTTCGACTCGGTTTTCTCCGGCAATACGACTGACATCTGCCCGGTTGGCGCCCTGACGACGGCGGACTTTCGCTTCGGAGCGCGGCCGTGGGAACTGAGCGCCTCAGCCTCGATCTGCGGTCAGTGTCCCGTCGGGTGCAACATTACTTTCAATACGCGCCGGGAGGCGGGCTCGGACGGCAAGATGGTGATCAAGCGCGTGATGCCGCGCCAGAACGAAGAAGTAAACGAAATCTGGATGTGCGACAAGGGCCGCTTTGCCTACCATTACGGAGAAAGCAGTGAGCGCCTGACGCGGCCGCTCGTCCGCAAGGATGGCAAGCTTGGGCGGGCGTCCTGGGAGACGGCCACGCGGCTCGCCGGCGAGGCGATGGCCAAGGCCGGCAAGAAACTGCTGGTGCTGGCGTCAGGGCGGTTATCCAACGAGGATCTCTTCAACCTGAAGGCGCTCGCAATGCAAGTCGGCGCGACAACGGCGCTGTATTCCGACATGAGCGGCGGTGAACTGACCAAGTCCGTGGGCCTAGGCAACGGATCCAACCTGGGATCACTGGGCAAAGGCTCGACGATCGTAGTGGCCGCCTCGGATCTGTATGAAGAGGCCCCGATCTGGTATCTACGAGTTAAACAGGCGGCGGAGCGCGGGGCGACCCTGATCGTCGCCAACCCGCGCGAGACCAAACTTGACCGTCACGCATCCTACGTCGTGCGGTACGCATACGGCGACGAGGTCAAGACAATCCAGACACTCACGCGCCGGGGCAAGATCGGCGATGCCTTCACGCACGCCGACAACGCCGTGATCTTCTACGGCAGCGAAGGGCTTGGCCTGGACGGATCACGGGCGCTGGCCGCCGCGTGCGCACGCGCCTTGGACGACACCGACCACGTGGGGCGACCGAACAACGGCCTCGTGGGCGTGTGGCCACGGCCGAATGACCAGGGGGCGTGGGAAATCGGGTTTGAGCCACCGGAAGACCTGCAAGCCGCGATTGATCGGGCAGCCGCGGTCTACATCGTTGGAGCCGATCCAATCGGCGATGGCGCCATCAAGCTGAGGGCGGGACGGCGGAAGCCGTATATCGTCGTGCAGGACCTGTTCGAGAGCGAAACGGCCAAGGTCGCGGATGCGGTGCTTCCGGCGCAGACCTACATGGAACGCGACGGGACCTTCACGTCCGGCGAGCGTCGTGTGCAGCGCTTCCAGCCTGCACTGCCACCTCCGGATGGCACAAAGCCAGACTTCGCCATTACCTCGCAGCTGGCAAAACAGATGGGCGTCATCCTGGAAGGGACTTCGGCATCGGTGGTCTTTGATATCATGGCGGAGGAAGATTCTCCCTTCGCACGTCTTGATTACGCACGCCTTTCGGACGTTCATGAGCAATGGCCGATGGTCGGGCGCGGCGACATGTACTACGGCGGCACGACCTACGAAAACACGCAGGGTCTCGGCGTGCAGTTGTTCACTGGAGCGCAACGGGGCGAGAAGATCACGCTGCCGCGCGGTCCGCAAGGCGGCGACCCTGCGACCCAAGGAGAAACAGTTGCTGGCCGTGCCGGTGACAAAGCTGTACGATCGGGCGCGCACCGTATCCGAGGCGGTATTGCTGGAGCAGAGGATCGGCGAGCCCTTTGTAGCACTGCATCCAAGCGCGGCAGCCAAGTTTGGGGCCGTCGAGGGGCAACACGTCATGCTCAGTGTAGACGGTATCAAGGAAGAAGTGCTAGTCAAGATTGACGCAAGCATTTCCACCGGGATCGCACTGATCCCACGAAGCATGGGCCTACCGATCCGTGAACCGAGGCCGATCCAGTTGAAGGCTGTTGCCAAGGCTGCGGTGAGGTAGCCATGGATTGGACGATGTGGGTCGAATGGATCATCAAGTCCACGGTCATGGTGCTGATCCTATTGACCGGCTTTGCGTATCTGACACTCTATGAGCGCCGCGCCCTGGCCCGCATCCAGACACGGATCGGACCAAACAGAGCAGGGCCACAAGGACTGCTGCAGCCAATCGCGGATGCCGTGAAGCTGATCTTCAAAGAAGAGCTAACGCCCGCAGGCGCGGACAAAGTCCTCTTCGTCCTGGCCCCCATCATGACCGTGGTACCGGCCATGATACTGGCAGCGGTGATCCCACTGGGAACGCAGTTCACGCTACCGTTTACCGACCGCACGATCACGCTGTACGTTTCAAACATCAATGTCGGCATCCTGTACCTGGCTGCCATCGCATCGATTTCGGTGTACGGTATTGTTTTGGCCGGCTGGGCCTCCAACAACAAGTACGCCCTGCTTGGCGGCCTGCGCTCCACGGCACAAATGATCTCGTATGAGCTGACCCTGGGAATGTGCTTCGTGCTGGCCATCCTGCTGGCCAACTCGATGGACCTGGTGAACATCGTCGAGGCCCAGAAAAGCATGTGGTTCGCGATTCTCCAGCCGATCGGGGCACTGCTATTCATGGTGGCCACGCTGGCAGAAGTCAACCGGGCACCCTTCGACATGCCCGAGGCGGAGCAGGAGCTCGCGGCGGGATATCACAGCGAGTACTCCGGCATGAAGTTTGCCTTGTTCTTCATGGCGGAATATGAAAAGATGATCGTCATCAGCCTGATAGCCGCCACGCTCTTCTTCGGCGGTTACCGTGAATTCTGGTTCCTAAAGGATACTTTCTTGAGCGTCGACCGCAACTGGTGGCTCGGACCGTTCTACCTGCTGGGAAAAGTTGTCGTCCTGCTTTTCTTGATGATTTGGACCCGGGCCACATGGCCCCGGATCCGCTACGACCGCCTGATGACGCTGGGCTGGAAGGTACTCCTGCCGCTTTCGATTGCCCTGGTGGTCGTGACCGCGCTTGGCATCTTACTAGCTGATCAATTCGGAAGCATCTACGTTTGGAGCATTCCTGTGCTGTCGATCTTTGCAGGTGCGGTGGCGGTTGTGCTGCTGAACGACTCCCTCAGGCGCAAGGTGGCCCATGCTTAGGGAACTGGCGCGTGGCCTGGGCACCACGCTCCGATCGATGTTCGAGCGGCCGGTGACGATTTAGTACCCGGAGCAGAAACGACCGGTACGTCCCCGCTTCCGCGGCCGCCACGTCCTCAAGCGCTACGACAACGGGCTGGAGAAGTGCATCGGCTGTTCCCTGTGCGCGGCCGCCTGCCCATCGGATGCCATCTTCGTCGAGGCCGCCGAAAACACAGATGAAGTGCGCTACTCCCCGGGCGAGCGGTATGCATCGACATACCAGATCAATATGCTGCGCTGCATCTACTGCGGCTACTGCGAGGACGCCTGCCCGACAGAGGCAATTGTGCTCGGCGACAACTACGAACTAAGCTTCACCGACCGCCGGCAGGCCATCTACGACAAGGACATGCTGCTTGAGCCCACCTCGCCCGGCGCCCAGACAACGCCTCAAGCAACAACCCCGGGCCAGTTCACGCGATCCGTGCCGCAGATGAAGGACCCCTCCGATTGATGATCGCAGAGTGCCGGGCGGGTATTCGGGGCAGTTGGGTGCCCAATGGAAAATTAGAAGATTTGAACCATGACCGTTGAACTCGTGCTATTCATCGTGCTAGCTCTGGTCGCCATAGGCAGCGCACTGGGAATGCTGCTTAGCAAGAGCGCCATATACGCCGCCCTTTTCCTGGTCCTGAACTTTGCGACAGTGGCCATCTTCTACATCCTGCTGAACGCCCCGTTCATCGCGATGTCACAGATCACCGTGTACGCGGGCGCCATCATGGTCCTGTTCCTGTTCGTCATCATGCTGCTCGGCACGCAATCGCTGCCGGACTCGGATGCCCTCCCCTGGCAGCGACCGCTGGCGGTGGTGCTGGCACTGGTGCTCGCTTCCGAGGCGGCCTATCTACTCTTCGTCCGCAGGGTGGCGACGGCCGGGATCCCGCAGCCAGTTGAGAGCTTTGGAAGTCCGCAGGCAATCGGCCACGCCCTGTTCAGCGAGTACCTGCTACCCTTCGAGGTGACCTCGGTCCTGCTGCTGGTGGCCATGATCGGCGCGATCGTTCTGACGAAGACAGGGAAAGGATCGGGCTAGATGGTGCCGGTGACGTATTACGTGGCTCTCTCTGCCATCCTGTTCTCGATCGGAACCTTGGGCGTGCTGCTTCGCCGCAACCCGCTCGTGATCTTCATGTCGATCGAACTGATGCTGAACGCAGGCAACCTGGCCATGGTCGCTTTCACGCGCACGTACGGTGTGCTGGAAGGCCAGATCTTCGTTTTCTTCGTGATGACCGTGGCGGCCGCAGAGGTCGCCGTCGGGCTGGCGCTGATCGTGGCCATCTTCCGCAGCCGCCACAGCATCGACATTGATCTGATGAACCGTTTGAAGGGATAGGATCGACCGAAAGAAGAGACTGGAGCTGCCAGGCATGTACCCAGCACCTGGGAACGTTCCAAACTCCGGAGAATAGGATGCACTTGAGTCAAGCAGGCAATCCTGGATTGTTTTTCCTGGCCCCGTGGGTGGTGTTCTTTCCGGTCATCGGCCTGCTCATCAATATTGCCTTTGGGCATCGAATGACCGAAAAGGCAATCGGTATTGTCGCGAGCGCGGCTTCCGGGCTGACGTTCGTCGTAGCCGTGCTGCTGGCAGCCTCCCTGGGCATCCACCCGGAGGCTGTGCGGTGGACGGTCGGTGAATGGATCCACGAGGGGAACCTGCAACTGGACTGGACCTTCCGGGCCGACACGCTATCTGTGACGATGATGCTGGTCGTTTCCCTGGTGGGCACGCTGATCCACGTCTACGCGATCGGATACATGCACGAAGACGTGCGCTTCAAGTCCGATCCAAAGCGATTTGGGCGTTTCTTCGTGTTCATGAATTTATTCATCGCCATGATGATGATCCTGGTCAGCGGCGATTTATACCTGATGCTGTTCGTCGGCTGGGAAGGCGTGGGACTATGCTCGTTCCTGCTGATCGGCTTCTGGTACGAAATGGATACGTTGGGACGCCCGTCCTGGGCCAATTCGGATGCCGCCAAGAAGGCGTTTATCGCCAACCGCATCGGCGACTTCGGCTTTCTGATCGCGGCATTCCTGATGTTCTGGGGTTTTGGCAGCCTGCAATTCGACAAGGTGTTCCAGGGCGCCAGCAGCATTGCAGGATTTAACGCCCCGCTGATCATGCTGATCACGCTTTTCATGCTCCTGGGAGTCACGGGCAAATCGGCACAGATCCCGCTGTACGTGTGGCTGCCGGACGCGATGGCCGGGCCGACACCGGTCTCAGCGCTGATCCATGCCGCGACCATGGTTACGGCAGGCGTGTATCTGGTGGCGCGGTCGGCACCACTCTACGAGGCAGCACCTGCGGCACAACTGGTGGTAGCCACGGTAGGCGCGGTGACGGCGCTATTCGCTGCGACGATTGCCATTGCCCAATTCGACATCAAGAAGGTGCTGGCATACTCCACCATCAGTCAACTGGGCTATATGGTGGCAGGCGTGGGCATGGGCGCCTTTGGCGCAGGAATGTTCCACCTGGTGACGCATGCCTTCTTCAAGGCGCTGCTGTTCCTGGCGGCGGGCTCGATCATACTGGGCCTGGAACGCGGCCACCATCATCTCTCCCACGGGCATGGCGAGCACGGATCCCACGAACCGGAGTTGTTCAACCCGAATGACATGCGGAACATGGGCGGCATGAGAAAGACCATGCCGACGACCTTCTGGGTGTATTTGGCGGGCGCGCTGGCACTCGGGGGCATCTTCCCGTTCGCCGGCTTCTGGTCCAAGGATGAAATTCTAGGGGATGCCTTGGCCGATGGGTACACCCTCGTGTACTGGCTCCTGGTCATCGCCGCGTTCCTGACGGCGTTCTACATGGGGCGCCAGATCTGGATGGTCTTCTTTGGCCAGGCGCGACATGAAGCTGCGGAAAAGGCGGAAGAGAGCCCCAGCGTGATCACCGTTCCACTTATCGCGCTGGCGGTGCTGGCGACGATCGGCGGTGCGCTGAACCTACCGGGTCTTGATAGCCTGTCGCTATGGCTGGAACACACGATCACCGCCCTGCACCCGGGCGAGTTCAGCCCGAGCGTCGCGCTGGTTTCGACCGGCCTCGCCTTGCTGGCGATCCTACTCTCATGGCTGCTGTACGGCCGTAAGCCGATGCAGGTGGGAGACCAGGATCCGCTGCACAGGCTGCTGGGCCCGGTCTTTACCGGCATGCAGAGAAAATGGTACGTGGATGAGGCTTACAAGGCGTTGATTCTTGACCGCTACGTGGACTTGGCGCGCTTCACGGCCAACGTGATCGACGACAGGTTCTGGCACGACTGGTTCCACGACAAGGTACTGGCGGGCAGCTTCAACTTCTTGACCCGCACGGTGCTCAATCGTTACGCCGATGAGCGCGGCATCGATGCGTTCTTCAACGAGCTTGGAAAATGGACGAAAGATGCCTCTGCCAATCTGCGGCGCTTCCAGAACGGCTTCGTACGGAGCTACGCGCTGGCGGTGCTGGTGGGTGTGGTTGCCATGCTGGGATACCTGCTCTTCAAATGAACGCTCAACCGGAGGCCAAAATGGCCCTCGGCGAGTCTTTCCGCTCCGTGGACCGCATGAGGCCGGGCGGAGCATGAAAGAGGAACCGTAATGAACTCTTTGATACAGCCGCTGACGTTGTTGACCTTCTTCCCGCTGGTGGGCGTGTTAGTGCTCCTGTTCGTCAGTTCCGAGAACAAGACCGCGCTGCGCTGGACAGCGTTGGCGGTCTCGACGGTCACCTTGGCGATCTCCCTTTGGGTGCTTGCGCTCTTCCGAGCAACCAACCCGGATCTGCAACTGGTGACGCGGGTGCCGTGGATCACGGTCGGCGGCTGGAACATTGAATTTCATCTGGGCATTGATGGCCTGAGCATCCTGCTGGTGCTGTTGACGACATTCCTGACGCCTCTCTCCATCCTCTCGACCTGGACGGCGGTGGAGGAGCGCGTCAAGGATTTCATGCTCTTCTTCCTGCTGCTGGAAACGGGCATGATCGGTGTGTTCCTGGCACAGGACCTGTTCCTGTTCTACGTTTTCTGGGAGTTTTCGCTGGTGCCGATGTACTTCCTGATCGGCATCTGGGGCGGACCGCGGCGCATTTACGCAGCACTCAAGTTCTTCCTGTACACGATGGCAGGATCGATCCTGATGCTGCTGGCCATCTTGTGGCTGGGCATCTATCAGGGTACATTCTCCGTTCCCGAACTGATCGCCAAGGGCGGCATCGATCCACACACGCAGCTCTGGCTGTTCATCGCCTTCGCGGCGGCATTCGCCATCAAGGTGCCGATGTGGCCGCTACACTCATGGCTCCCGGACGCACATACAGAGGCCCCCACGGCGGGCTCCGTGATCCTGGCGGGCGTCTTGCTGAAGATGGGCACGTATGGCTTCCTGCGGTTCAACCTGGGCATGTTCCCTCAGGCTGCGGTGCAGGCCGCGCCGGTGATCGCGGTTTTGGCGGTGATCGGTATCATCTACGGCGCGGCGGTGTCGTACGCGCAACCGGATGTGAAGAGGCTGGTGGCATTCTCATCCGTGAGCCATCTCGGCTTTGTCATGCTGGGACTGTTCGCGCTCAACGCACAGGGGATGCAGGGCGCAATCCTGCAGATGATCAATCACGGGATCAGCACGGGCGCCTTGTTCCTGCTGGTCGGAATGATCTACGAGCAGACGCATACGCGCGAGCTGAAGGTGTATGGCGGCTTGTGGAAGATCACGCCGATCTTCGGCACGTTCATGCTGATCGTCTCGCTATCCTCGATGGGACTGCCGGGCTTGAACGGCTTCGTCGGTGAATTCACGATACTGCTGGGTGCGTTTGGCTCCACGGTACTTGGCTCGCCATGGTACGCGGGGGTAGCCGCGCTGGGGGTGATCCTGACGGCAGTTTACATCCTGTACATGTTCCAACACATGTTCCTGGGACCCGAGGGTTCGATCGTGGAGGAGGTGCGCAAGCACGGACATGCGCTGCGCGATCTGAACACGCGGGAGATCATCACAATGGTGCCGCTGCTGGTCTTCATCTTCTGGATCGGTCTGTATCCGGCGCCCTTCTTCGCGCTCATGGCGCCCTCCGTGAACAAGCTCCTGGCGGCATTCAATGCGGCGTCGGTCGCGATGAGATAGGAAACGGCATGTCATTGCAGGCAAGGCGAAGGAGTGGAATGGCACGACGAGGAGAGTGCTTCCTTGCCCCTTCCGGGCTGTCCCTAACAGGGCCTGCGGCGGCGGGACGCGTCGCCATCGTCGGGTCGAACGCCCGCCTCGCAGTGACCTAGAGAAAACTATGCCCCCCATCGATTTCACCGTAATCTTCCCTCTGCTGCTGCTGATCGGCTGGGCGTGCGCGCTGACGCTGGTTGATCTATTCATCAAACAGAAAGGCTTGACTGTTTTTCTGGCGGCCCTTGGACTTGCCCTCACACTGGGCATCACGCTGTCGCAGATCGGACTCAGCCAGACGAGTTTCAACGGCATGGTTGTTCTGGACGGGTTCTCGACGTTTGTCAATGCCCTGCTGCTGCTCTCCGGATTGTTCGGCGTAGCCCTCGCCTACAACTACATGAAGCGCATGGGGTTGGAGCGAGGCGAGTACTACGTCCTGCTGCTGTTCAGCCTTGCCGGCATGATGCTGATGGCGCAGGCCGCGGACCTGATCATCGTCTTCCTGGCGCTGGAACTATTGTCCATCCCGCTGTACGTGCTGGCGGCCTTCGCCCGGCCACGGGAGGAGTCAGAAGAAGCTGGCCTAAAGTACTTCCTGCTCGGCGCTTTCTCCACGGGATTCGTCGTCTATGGCATTGCCCTGGTGTTCGGGGCCGCAGGGTCCACCTCGCTGAAGGCGATTGTCACGGCCGCCACATCGGGCGCCGCCAATCCGCTGCTGCTAACGATCGGCTCGGCGCTGATCCTGGTGGGCCTGGGCTTCAAGGTAGCCGCCGTGCCCTTCCACATGTGGACTCCGGACGTGTACCAGGGGGCGCCCTCGGCGGTGACGGCATTCATGGCCGCGGGAGCGAAGATCGCCGGTTTTGCGGCGCTGCTGCGCGTATTCGCACTTGCCTTTCCAACACTGGCATCGGACTTGACGCCGGTCCTGGCGGTGATTGCGGCGCTGACCATGATCGTCGGCAACCTGCTGGCCATCGCGCAGACGAATATCAAGCGGCTGCTGGCATATTCAAGCATCGCGCACGCCGGCTACATCCTGATGGCTTTTGTGCCGTACGGACAGTCCAAGGTGGTGGCGACTTCCGTAGCCGCCGGGCTCTTCTACCTGGTTTCGTACGCGCTGACCAACTTCGGCGCGTGGGCGGTCGTGATCGCACTCGAGAAGCAAGAGGGCAAGGGCCTCGAGATCGCCGACTACGCCGGGCTCGGCACGCAAATATCCAGCCTTGGCGGCTGCCATGGCGTCTTCATGTTCTCGCTTACCGGCGTCCCGCCGACGCTGGGTTTCGTTGGGAAGTTCTATCTGTTCCGAGCCGCCGTCCAGGGACAGTTCTACCTGCTGGCCGTCATCGGTGTCCTGACATCGCTGATCTCCGCATACTACTACCTGCGGGTGGTGGTCACGATGTACATGCGGGACGGCGAGCCGCAGACGACATCCGAACCCTGGCTGAACCTGACGTGGGGCGCGGCGGCGGTGCTGACCGTGGTAGTGAGCCTGGTGCCCGCGCCGCTATTCGACTGGGCAAGCCAGGCGGTGCTGAAGCTGTTCTGAGGCGCAAAGAAGGCACAGTATCGAAGCAACAACGGCAGCTGAGCTGCCGTTGTTTTGTTCACAGCGCTACATCGGCTTGAACCTTGCGACCGGCCCCGCCGACTTCGCGAAGCAGTCCCGAGTTACGACGCCATGGAGGTGCCGGCTATTTGCTTTTTCCGGCATCCAGCCATTTACCCAGGACTTCGGCGCGGGCAGTACGTCCCATCTTGCGATAGGCATCACTTTCGTAGTCTAGGGACAGAACCGGAACCTGTAGTCCCTGCACATCCACCCACTCCCGATACAGCTCCACCTGAGTCGGCTCCTCCCACGTACCATCATCGAGCCGTTTCTGGATTCCACCGATGATCTCCACTTTCACGCCGTGGATCTGGAGCATGCCGAGATACGAACGTATGCGCTCCGAGGGCGTGTAGCGGACCGGCTTGACGACATACTCCGCCAAGCGCCTTTCGATGGTCAGGGCACCGTGCTCATCGGTTTGCAGGTCTATGTCGTGCACAGGAAGGTCGAGCCCTTGCAGTGCCATGCCAAGGCTGCCGGTAACAGCCCAGATCACATCGGTACCGAGCAGATGCTCGCGAACTGTCAAGAGGGCACCGAGGAATGCAGCCGGAATCACAGCTCACTCAGCGCGCTGAGCCGCGGCGCCCATGGCATCCCGACTCCCGTGAGACCTTCCACAATTCGGTCTGAGGTGGTCACGTGGGCGAAACCGAACGCCAGGTTGAGCAAACTGGCGACCTGCATTTCCTCGTTAATGCTTCCGGTGCCGTCGGCAAGAAAGAAGACGCGGTAATCCCTGAAATATGCATCGCGGGCCGTGGATTCACAACACATGTTGGTCATGATGCCGGTAATGACAAGATCCTCAATCTTCAGACAGCGGAGGATGGTTTCCAGATCCGTATTGTAGAACGCCGAGTAGCGATGCTTGAGCACCACCTTTTCGGATGGCAGTGGGGCCAAGTCGCGATGGATCTCACTCTCCGGGCTGCCCTCGATACACATGCCTTGCCACCACCAACCCATGATTCCGCTGTCCAGATGATCGGGATGGTGGACGTGTCTCGTGTAGATTACGGGCCGCCCCACCTCGCGAAAACCCCCTATGGGTTTCCCAAATCAGTGGACACGAAAAATGTCCTCGCAGTACACTGAAACGGAAGACCAATGAACGAACGCAAGTATCGAACGTACCCGGAAGACTTCAAGCTGAGCTTGGCGTGCTGGAGAAGCACGACAAAAGGCCGGTCAGATCGAACGTGAGCTGGGGATCACTCCAGGTATGCTGCTGAAATGGCGCGCCCGCTATCAGGCGGTGCAGCAGAGCGGCATGAGTGCGCCTGGACCCAGCGATGTGAAGCGGCCAAAGCCGAGATCCGCCGGTTGCAGCGGGCCTTGGCAGAGCCGAGGAGGAGCGAGACATCCTAAAAAAAGCGGTGAACATTTTCTCCCGGAAAAGCGCATGAGGTACGAGTTCATGGCAGCGCACGAAGATCGCTATGCGGTGAAACGGATGTGTCGAGCGTTGAGTGTGAGCCGGAGCGGTTACTACGCCTGGCGTGGTCGCCCCGTCGGCCACGGCGCAAGCCAATGAGCAGTTGGTGGCACAGATCCGGGAGGAGTTTCAAGCCAGCCGGTACACCTATGGCAGTCCGCGCATCCACGTCGCGCTCCAGCAGAAAGGCACCCGCTGCGGCCGCCACCGGGTCGGGCGCTTGATGCGCCTGTACGGCCTGAGAGCCCGCCCGGCACACAGGCGCAGGCCGCGGACCACCCGGCGAGACTCCCAGGCGATCCCAGCTCCCAATCTGCTGCGCCAGGACTTCTCCGCTCCTGCAGCCGATCTGAAATGGGTCAGCGACATCACCGCATCGACACCGCCGAGGGCTGGCTGTATCTAGCCGTGGTGATGGACTTGTACTCCCGCCGGATTGTGGGCTGGGCGATGGCCGACCATACGCAGACTGCTCTGGTGCAGGCCGCTTTGGAGATGGCACTGCGGCAGCGTCAACCTGCTCAAGGACTGTTGCATCACTCCGACCAGGGAAGTCAGTACACCAGCCACGCCTACCAACAACTCCTGCGAGCACGTCGCTGCAACGTGAGCATGAGCCGCGTGGGCAATTGCTTCGACAATGCTCCCATCGAGAGTTTCTTCCGAACCCTAAAGGCCGAGTGCGCCACGCAGCCGTTCGCCACCAAAGCCGAGGCCCGCACCACCATCTTCGAGTACATCGAAGGCTGGTACAACCGCCAAAGGCTGCATTCCGCCCTGGGCTACCGCAGTCCGAATGAATTCGAAGCCCTTCCGCGTCATTAATCGTGTCCACAAAAACGGGGCAAGTCCACTATCAGCCTCTGCAAAACAGGGAGAATAGCCAAGCCGCCGCAGGTGAAGGAGGGGAATTCAGGATCCAGAAAGAATTCCTGCATATCAATCACCAGCAGCGCGCTTTTCTCCGAATTGAAGGCCATTTCGTGCTGATTGAACGGCTGGATTCGTTCCAGCCACTCACCTGCTTTGCCCGCTATCGTTTGCGAATTTACGTAGGCATCCAAGGGGGCCTCCTTATTGGCCAAGCATGGCGTCCAAGTTCCCCAAGTATCAACCACGACGACCAGTCCGCCAGTGCAATTCAACCGGCAATCCTGCAGAATTCGTCATTACCGGGCAACTGGGGTCTGCAACGCCCCAGGAGCCGAACAATACCGTCGGCAGTCCCGCCTGACAAGGACAACGGGCCGGCAATCCGCCGCCCCGTTGTCTTTGAAGTCGGTTTTCCTTCTCGTGTCAGCACCCTACCGCTCGAGGACCTCCCACTCATTGGCTACGGCCAGCTCGCGCAGGTCGGCGTCCGGATGCACCGCCACAGGGTGGCCAACAAGCTCCATGAAGAGCCGATCGCTGTATGAGTCACCGTAGGCGTAGCTGGCTGTCCAATCGATATTCAGGTTCTGCGCTGACAGGTATTGCTGAATCTGCGAGGCCTTGTCCGCACCTTTGACGATTGGAGGGATGAAGCGGCCGGTGTAGTGCCCGTTTTGCTGCTCGATCTGCGTTCCAACCAGGTGCGTGACACCCAGTCTCTCACCGAGCAGTCGCAAACTCGGCAAGAAGGTCCCAGACGCGATCAGGACCAGGTGGCCCTGCTCTTGATGCTCCTGCAGGCGCCGAATCACGTGCTCGCGGCGGGTTGCAAGCAGATATTCGTCAGTAACCCACGTATATGCGGGGATAGCCTGCCCATCGTCCCAGCCGCGCATCATGCGGGCCAGGCCAGCAATCTTGGCGCGATCGACGGCCTCGCCGTCGACCAGCTTCCAGCGAGCCAAGAGAAACACCAGAGCGAGCGAAGCGTAATAAGCCCGCGCCCGAAACGCGTACCCGTGCGCGACGGCATAGGCCATCAAGCCGCGCCCATACTGCGCGGAGTAGAGGGTCCCGTCTGCGTCAAAGATCGCGGCGATCATCTACAGGTGGCGGCAGAAGTTATACGCGCAAGGGAACGCGTCCGGGCAGCATTGGCTGCAAGCATGGCATCCGCGTCATTGAGCAGGTCCAAGCGGGCGCAAAGTATGAGCCACCTCCTGGACCAAGGCCAAGTCACCTTCCCCGGCAATTTCGAGGTATTGTTCGCCGAGGGTTGTGAGAAGTACAAAGGTCGTCGCGCCGTCCGGTCCCCTGACAACGAAATCGACGGCCGCACGACCACCCGGGAGATCACCTTCGAGCTGCTGCTCAACTGTCGAAAGGCTGCCCTCCCAAGCCGACTTGCGGTGATCCGCGTAGGCCGTGAGGTCGCCCTTGGGATCCCACTGGTAGATCGTAATCGTGATGCGCGTGGCGCCATCCGGCAGGTTCTCGGCGCTAGCACCCGGCGAAAGGAGAAGCGCCTGCGAGCCGCGGGAGCCGATTTGGGTATTGGGACTGGAGGTCCAATCAGCAGGATACTCCAGTTCGAAGCCATTCGCCTGATCCTGATAAGTTGCAGGGACAAAGGACAGCGCTGGCGCGGTGGCCGCGGCAGGAGCGGGTACGTCGGTTGCCGCCAGCAGGATCGTTGGCGCTGCGACCGTGGCCGAGGATAAGCCGGTAGACACGGCCTTGGGTCCACAAGCCGACAGCAAAGCCACGGGCAAGAGGGCATAGACGATAAGACGTCGCAACACGTGACTCCGTGAGATGAGGGAACGGCAGGAAGTCTGCCGCCGACTGCAGGGCGCCGCACGCGCCAGACTTTCCGCCGCCCTCGGATGGGATTGTTTCGCCAATTCTTGATCTCGGGGCGCGCGACACCAAGCCCCCTGCAAAGAAGCTTGGTGCCGTCTACTGACTACAGGGAAACGACGATGCGCGTGTCGGTGCTGCCAACGCCCTTGACGGCGCGCATCTTGCCAACGCTGTCGACCAAGGCCTTCTGGTCAGCTGCTTCCACGAACACGATAACGTCCGTGGGTCCCGCTACGAAGTGGACAGTCTTTACGCCGGGTACCCCGTGAAGGGCCGTGTGGACCGCGGCTGCGTCACCGAAACCTGACATGCCGGACAGTTGAATGAATACGAATGCTGCCATCATGGGAAGCCTCCTTCTCTGAGTAGCGGCGATTTTACCCCGTTCCGAACTACTCTGCTCCACAGCATCCAGTATCCGATACTGCAGGCCGGCAAACGGCAGAAACCACGGCAAGCCGCTGCATGGCATTGCGTTCAGGAGCCGCAGCGAGCCACGGCCCCTCGGCGTCCGAAGCGTTCTGCTTCTTCAGGACCGTCCTCTAAGGCACCGCAGTCGGCCCAACTAAGTTGGAACGCCTGGCACCGGGGTTGCCCGGCGCCGGCAGAGTGCCACCCGGGACGGCACAATCGACTCGGTTAGGCCCGCCGCCAACCGGGCTCGGGCATCCGGCAACCAACGGAGTGACCACCCGCGAAGCCACAATCGACGCTTGACCACCGCCGATGCTCGGGTCAACGAGGGCAATGGCGTCCAGCGGGGTGTGGAACAGTCGCCGGCGTGGGACCGCCGCCGACCGGGCTCAGGCATCCGGCAAGCCAACGGGGGCCCGCCCGCACCAGCCGCCGATGCGCGAATGGCCCGCCGCCGACCGCTCGGCTCCAGCACGGCAACCCTCAGTCCGCGCTTCGCCGCAATGCGTGCCGCGCTTAGACCCGAGTAGCCTGCGCCGATTGCGGCAAAGGCGACCTTGATGGGCAAGCGAGGCGCATCTGCACCGGCCGGCATATCGACAGTCTGCTGCCAGAAGATCTTTGCTTCAGCCGAGGGAGCTCCCCTCTCGGCTGAGGTACCTACATTCCGCGCAACCGGGCGCAGTACAGTTGATGCACAGCATCCCGGGCTTCACCGGGCTGGCTCATCGTCGGGCGTCGGTTGCTCAGCCCGGGAAATATCTCCAGAAACCTGATGACCATGGCAATCACGGCAATGAGCATTCCCAAACCAAAGTAGAAGACCTGAAGGTTCCGGGCGATTCCGGGGGAGGAGCCGATCACCAGGACCTCCACAAATTCGAAACACATGATGGCGATGCCCGATATGGAGGCAAGCGTGAGAGCGAACCGGTTGCGCCGAATGAGCAAGATCGCGGCGACGAGCGCGGTGCCACCCACGATAACGAATAGTGCCAAGCCGGGAACGGTGAAGTCCGTGAAGATCGTGCCGGTAAGCGAGTCCGCCGACGGAGCGTTTAGACCAGTCAATATGCCGACGCCACCCGCGAAGGCCGTAAGCGCCAGGAACGCGACGAACACGATGAGAAGAATTCGGCCCGTGGTGCGGATCTGCTTCATTGATTACTCCTGAGTTGCTGATCGACTGGTTTGCGAGTCGAGCCGAAGGTACCAGGCCCGATCCTTGACAAGAAGGAACAACGGCACGAGATTGATCATCAAGACGATTAGATCGGCCCATCCGACGTCATCGAAGATGATTGCCAGAGCGTTGATACTTAAGACAGCGAGACCAGGATAATAAGCGTGTCGAATCCGTTTCGACAGCAGGATTGCCAGCGCGATCAATGTTCCAGCCGCGGCCAATGATCCAGAAATCAAGCTGCACCGAACGGCGGCGGTATCGGGAACGGCCGGATGCGCCCCCACGGCAATGAGAATACCCAGGGTGAGCCAGACGAGGGCGCTCAAGACCACCAATACCAGCGTGGCGGTGACAGAGGGTGGACGTTGCGTCATGGCGAGATCCTTTCCGGTGCGACGGGAGTCCTGTCTCCAGAGCGGGAGCAGGAGTGTCTGAACGCGCCGCTAGCGCGATTGATCAGCGCGCTGCCACCAGAGTAATGTAGCTACCACGCCAGCCAGGAAGGCAACCAGCACCACGACGTAGCTGTGCAGTCCAAGTTGAGCGGCGTCCGGCCCCGCCGCCCCGCTGAGCAGCGCGGGCACGGACCACGGCACCCAGTCGCCCCAGCCCAGGACCGCAGCGATTTGCGCAAGCGCCAGACTGAAGAGCGCCCAGCCCATGGGAGGCAGGTATCCGCGGCCCGCACTGGCGACAAAGGCCACCAGGGGCATGAGCATGAACGTCAGGAAGGCGATCAGCATGAGGAAGCCAAATGTGGTCGCTTCGAGTTGGGCAGTCCAGCCGGGGATGTCCAGCAGCGATGCGACGATCAGGCCGACGAGGAACAGCAGCAGCGCCAGCGCCAAGTCCCAGATGGCCAGCAAGACCAATTTGGCGGAGACGATTACCAAGCGCGAAGTCGGCAGGGCGAGCAGCTCCTTGGCGGTGCGGTTCGAGAACTCGCCTCCGAAGACCCAGGCAGTGATCAAGGCAAAGATCAAGGCCCCGGCGGCAGCCGTTCCCTGCAGCAGAATTCCGAAATAGGCGGGCCAATCGGCGACTCCCACCAGCAACTTCGCCTTTGCACTGATCAGACCCATCTGCCGCGCCCGCTCGGGGTCCTTCAAAATGATGATGAACAGTGCGCCGGCGACCGGCAGGATGCAGATGCCTACCGCCGTCATCCACGACATCGTCGACCGGCGAGCCTTCAGCAGTTCGGCCCACAGGGCGGAGCCAAAACCTGTCATGAGGTCTCCCCGGTCAAGCGCAGGAAATGACTTTCAAGGTCTTCTTGCTGGACTGCCAGTCTGGTCGGCGGCGTACCGGCATAGGCAAGGACCATGGCGACTTCGTCCGGCGCCTCGACGGCCCGAGCGGCATCGAGGATGAGGGTGTCATCGGCAACCCTTACGACGAAACCGGCCGCTTCAAGCGCCCTTCGAGCGCCCTCAAGGTCGCGCGCCTGGACCTCCAAGCGACGCAGGCGCAAAGCCTCCAGCTTCTGTGCGTCGAGCTCCTCGATCAGCCGACCCTGGTGAATGATGCCCAGGCGCGTAGCCAGCCGATCGACTTCGGTGAGGATGTGGCTTGACATGAACACGGTCACGCCGCCCGTATGCGCCAGCGAACGCAGCAATTCCCGCACCTCCACAACGCCTGCCGGATCCAGGCCGTTTGCAGGCTCGTCGAGGATGAGCAATTCGGGCTCGTGCAATAGGGCCCGCGCAAGACCCAGACGCTGCAAGTTGCCGGTCGAGAGCTGGCCGGCTTTTCTACCCGCATAAGGTGCCAGTCCGAGCTTGTCCATGATCCGGGCCGTCGAACGTGCATCCTTCAGACCATGAAGACGGCGGGCGATTTCCAGATTCTCGTACACCGAGAGCTGCGGATACGCAGAAGGGACCTCGACCATGTGACCTACCCGCCCCCATGGGCCGCGGCCGTTCGGCCCGACCGGCTGATCAAGCAGTCGGGCGGAGCCTGCGCTTGGATGGATCATTCCAAGCAGCAGACGGATGGTGGTGGTTTTGCCGGCCCCGTTCAGGCCGAGGAAGCCATAGATCTCACCGGGGCGCACGCGCAGGCTGACAGAATCCACCGCGCGCAGGGAGCCGTACTCTTTTGAAAGCGCATTGGTCTCGATTGCGTGCTGCACAACTCAATTATAGCGGGAGGCGCGGCGGGCGTGCGAAGGGCGTGCTGGTGCCGTGCTATTACGCGGCGGTCCGGCCGATCCGCCCAAGATGCGTATTGGCGAAAGCATCAGGGAACTTGAGGCCGTAGCCGAGGGCGCGATCAAGGCTGGAGTGGCCGAAGATGATGACACCAGCCAAAGCGAGAGGTGGAAGCGCGAACGCGAGGCCAGCCACATAGTAAAGGAGGGCAAGGCCCCTGTGGTGCACGAAGTTGTAGATCACGGCCCCAGGGCGCGGCCCCGCAAGATATCCGAGCATGCCGAAGTCGGGCACGAACAGAAGAACAGGGAAGACCCACCACGGGTATGGCAGCGAAGAAAAGAGATAGATGGAGAAGAGAAAGAAGGCGAATTCTTCAAGTCGGATGAGGGTCTTCACGATGGCCTCCTGGGCGCCGGATGTCATGCTGGCAGGCGCCGAATATTGCCGTCGGCTATCTCTGAAATTGACGAGTCTGTCCTATGCGTTCTGGGGTGCAAGCATAAGATGGGGATGCTTGATGCTGCAATGAGGCGGCGCGCGGCAGCGCCCAAACGATGGCCTGCCGAGGATGAAGTTGGCACCTGCAAACGGCTGGTTTGAAGAGCAAGTTCTCAGGCTTGTGCCGGTTCGACGATCTTGGCCAGAAAAGCTGCGTTGACCCACTCGGGCTGGAGCGGATGGATGCGCACCCAGCCGGTCTGTTCCTCATAGACCTTGACAATGGTGTTGTACGGCAAGGCTCGCAAGACCTTACCCTGAATTGCATCGCGAACGTTCAAACCCCTGGTCGGAACAACGTGGGCCTCGTATAGGACCGGCGTCGTGGATTGAGGCACATGGGGAGTCCCCATCTCCAATGTGGTCTCAATGAGTTTCGGATCGCCGAGGAAGATCCACTGATCGCCCGTCTTATTGATGGCGCCCCACTTGGTATTGCTGACCGACCAGATCGGCGCCAATTCCGCTTTCGCAAGGGCGCCAACTTTGGCGCCATGTGGCGAGGAGCGAATCCAGATGCCGCGCGGGGCCTTGATCTTGGCCCACCCGAGCGGCTGCGCGGGTATGACCGGTCCCTCGGATTTCCACTGATAGGCAGCGAAAGCCTGCCACAGTTCGGGTGTCGTCTGCGTATCGTCGGCTGCCCACATCAACACACCTTTGATGAAAGGATCGGCGTCGGCGGCAGCGAGAAACTCCGTGACCTGCTCGGGCGACGGCTTCACGCCCAGCTCGACGTACAAGTCGCCAGCGACGGCCGGCATCGGCACGTGCGGCGCGTAGGGTACGTCGGAATAGCTTTGTTGAGTGCCGATCAATTTTCCCAGGGGATCGACACCCCGCCAGTAAACCTGCGGGCAGAGGAAATCGACGTCCTTCATGAAGGGCGCCCAAGGGAAATCGGGATGCAGCTGGACGTTCCAGAAGGTGTTCAAGCCCAATGGCATACCGGCCGTGGCGGGCCGCAGCTCGCGGATGAACATACCGGCGCCGCCGTAGTTGCCCTCCACCTCGGCTTCGACATCTATGAGGTAGAAGTCGGGCTCGTAGCGATGGCAGGCATCGGCCACCACGTGCGCCTCCTGGATCGGCGCCCGGTTCAAGTATGAATAGCCCCAGGCACCAACACGGATGCCGTGGTTTCTCAGCGTCTGGATCAGGGGCTCACAACCATCAAAAACCTTGAAGCCATCGCAGATCTTGAGGGCGGCGGTTTGCACGCCAGCATTTTCGAAGCGAGCGGCAATGGTCTCCGGATTCCCGCCAGCGATCGTGCCCGGCTTCCAAACGTACACACCCTTCCCAATGTTCAGGTCTGCCAATGCTCGGTTTTCTCCACTACTAGAATAGCACAGCCCGAATCGACGTCAACCATATTTTGACCCCCTGGATGGGCATTTTTGCGCATGAAAGTGCTCGCGACAGCCGGGCCAAGGCACCCGTTCATGGCCGTTTTGCAGCCGCGCCGCGTGCGGGATTGGCGCCCGACGCCCTCTCGTGTGTGGGTGATATACTCCCGACGCTATGGCCATACGCGCACTGATATTCGATTTTGACGGCCTGATCCTTGACACGGAGACACCGCAGGTCGAGGTCTGGAAGGCAATCTACGCTGAGCATGGCTTCGAGTACCCGGTGGAGGACTGGTCGCAGACCATCGGCGGCTGGGGAATCTCCAACTTTGATCCTGCCGATGAGCTGCACCGGCTCAGTTCGGGCCAACTGGACCTCGAGTCGCTGCGCCAGAGGGGCCTGCAAGAGTGCAATGCCATGATCGACGCGGCTCCAATCATGCGGGGCATAAGCGAATGCCTGCTCGCTGCCAAACGCAAGGGGCTGCGTCTTGCTGTCGCCTCCAGCTCAGAGCGAGCGTGGGTCGAGCCTCATCTCAGGCGATTGGGGCTGCTGGGGGCTTTCGAGCGGGTGATATGCGGCGATGATGTCGCCCCTGGACGCACCAAGCCGCATCCGGATGTATTTCTCAAGGCCCTTTCAGAGCTTCGACTTAATGCGGACGAAGCGCTGATCCTGGAAGATTCTCCGCACGGCCTCAAAGCGGCGCGCGCAGCGGGCATTGCCGTGGTAGCCGTTACGAATCCGGTCACCCGGCTGCTGCCGATGGAGGGCGCAGACGTGACCTTGAACTCCATGGCGGATATGCCGCTGGAGGAGCTGCTGGAACGCGTCGACTTAGCCAGGCGCGCCAAGGCATCACCGCCACAAGGAAGCCAAGCTCGAGCCTGAACGATCCGCTCAAGAATACCCCGCGCAAGCCCAGCCGGATGCGGATCGGGCGAAATCGACCATCCTAGTCTGCGGGCGTAGTCTCGAACACGGCGTGAGGATATCCCAGGGATGCGAAGAATGGCTCCAGGAAAGTTTCGGCGTTATGCTGCGCCAATTCCAGGATCCCATCGTCTTCAGCGGCCTTGCGGATCTCCTGCTCGGCAGCCTGCCTCGCCAGCGTTTCCAAATTTTGGTCCCCTTTGTTGAGTGCGCCGGTCTGCCGGTCATATACGTATGACTTGTCGTTGTCCAACGTGGCAACGAAGATTTCCGAAGGTGGGAGTTTGACGTGCAGCACACCATCCACCATGGACATATCTTCCGGCGCGATCCTGGACATATCGATGCCGGCAATCACCGTCCCGTGCGCCACGAAGAGCAGCCGGTCACCAAACAGGAAGCTGAAAGCGCCCTGCCCGGTCTCGGCGGTGATCACTTTCTCGACGCTGTACTGGATGGTCTCAAGACGAGCGAGGGCGCGCACTTCCCGAATGTAGGTGACCGGATCGGGAATGATCGTCGGGGTTGGATGCAGCAGGCTGGATACCTGCGTCTGCAGGCCGCTATTCACCGCCTGCAGGCTGCTATTGGCCGACTGAAAGGGTGCCAGGGCTTGCTGCGTCAATATCCGGATGCTGCGCACAACATAATAGGCGCCCCCGGCGATTACAATTAGAATCAATATGATAATCAGACTGGCTTTCCGTTTTCCTTGCACGCGCTGCCTCCATCCTGAGCGGTCTGGCGTGATGGCACTCCCCACCCAATGCCGATTATAACGAAGCCTGGACCAGAATCAGCCAGGCCGTATATTAGGGCGGCCAAGTGAGACGGCTCTTCCCAATACTGCTACTCAGCCTGCTGGGCTGCAGCGGAGGGATCAAAATCGGCGTCCAGGCAACGGCTGAGCCCACCGCAACCGCCACGGCAGTATCCACGGCGACGCCCAATGTACCAACCGGGCCACTCGGCTCGAAAGACAATCCACTCGTGCTGGCGCTGCCACCAACGACGCGGCCGCAGGCTGATGTGCTCAACGCGGGAAAGACATTGACCTCGCTGCTCGAAAAGACGACGGGGTACAAGTTCGTTTCCGTCATCCCGCCCAACGAGAAGGGGCTGATCGACGCTTTCGGGGCGGGGAATGCAAACATCGCGGCGCTTTCTCCATTTGGCTACCTGTTAGCCACCAAACAGGGGTGGGTGGAAGCGGCTTTTGCGCGCGAGCAGGATGGAAGCACCTTCTACGGCGCCGAGTTCATTGCACGCGCCGACGCCAGCTATCAGACCTATTTTGACGCGGTGCAATCACAGAACATCCGCGAGGCGTCCGTTGCGCTGGCGCAATTCAGGGACAAGAAACCGTGCTGGACCGATGCACACTCGGCCTCCGGATACGTCGTTCCGCTCGGGATCCTCGCCGGAGCGGGAATCGAGACCCGGGAGCCGGCGTTTCTGGTCAGCCACGCGGCCGTGGTGCGCGCGGTCTACGCCGGAGGCATCTGCGATTTCGGGGCGACCTATGTGGACGCACGAGCTTATCCAGGCCTGCAGGACGAGCTTCCAGACGTCATGCACAAAGTCGAGGTAATTTGGCAGATCCCACCAATCATCCCCTATGAAACGCTGGTGTTCTCCCAGGGAATGCCGGCCGACATGCGACGAGTGCTGATCCGGGCATTTGTGGACCTCACGTCGGACCCCGACGGCAGCTCCGCCATGCAGGCGTTGTACGGATTCAGCACCATGCAGGTGGCCCAGGACTCGCTATACGCAGATTTCCGCCAGGCCGTCCAAGATTCCGGGCTGGATTTGGCATCCTTAGTCGAGTAGCCGAAGCTCCGCCGGGACTTTTTAAGACAAGTTGCTTGCCGAAAGGGATGATTAGGGTTATCATGAATTGACATGCGGTCACCTGCCCGCGAAACCCCACGTAGTTCAATTGAGAGGAGTTGTACATGTTCAAACGCCTTACTTTCGTATTGCTGGCGCTGACCCTCGGGCTGTCCCTGGGACTGGCTGCCTGCGCGCCGGCGGCGACGCCGACCGAGGCAATGCCCGCGCCCACCGAGGCACCGGCACCCACCGAGGCCATGCCCCCGACGGAGGCACCGACCGCGGCCCCCACTTTTGGCACCGCAGACAACCCGATTGTGGTTGCCTTTGAGCCCTCCGGGACATCACAGGAAATCACAGCCGGCGGCCAGGAACTTCTCGACGCGCTTTCCGCGGAAACCGGCCTGACGTTCAAGGGCGTGGTCCCGACCTCGTACGCTGCCTTGACCGAGGCCATGGGATCCGGCAACGCTCAAATCGGATGGATGGCCACCTTTGGGTACATCATCGCCCATCAGAAGGGCTTTGCCGACGTGGCATTGATCACGAACCGCTTCGGCTCGGACCACTATGGGTCGCAGTTCGTCGCCAACGTCAGTTCCGGATTTACGCCCGCGGCGAACACGCCCGCGACGGAGGCCGATCTCCCAACCCTGCTGCAATTCAAGGGCAAGCGCGCTTGCTTCGCCGATGAGCAGTCGACCTCCGGGCACGTGATCCCGCTGATCTTCCTTAAGAAGGCGGGGTTGACGGATGCCGACATTCCCGATCCGGTGTATGCCGGCGGGCATACCCAAGTGATCGAAGCGCTGTACGCCGGTGGGCAATGCGATTACGGCGCCACATTCGTGGATGCCCGCACCGGTGTTGCAAAGGATCACCCGGATGTCAATGACAAGGTGGTGGTGATCTACCAGACCGAGGCCTTGATCCCCAATGACAACATGTCCTACGCGCCCGACATGCCGCAGGATCTGCGGGACCAAGTCACGGCCGCAATGCTGAAGATCGCTGACACCGAGGACGGCAAGAAGGCCCTCAACGATCTGTACCAGATCGGCGGATTGGTCAAGGTCGACGACACGGCCTATGATCAGTTCCGTTCCTACCTCGAGGCCTCCGGCGTCGATCTCAGCCAGTACGTGAAGTAGCAGTATGCTGCAAGGCTAGAAGAAAAGGGGAGAGAAGCCGAGCTTCTCTCCCCTTTTTGGAACCAAATTAGGGAGGTGCCTGGTTGCTGCGCGTAGAACATCTCACTAAGGTCTATCCGAACGGAACGGTCGCCCTAAAGGACGTCAACTTCACGGTGGAGGACGGCGAGTTCCTGGTCATCATCGGCCTCTCCGGTTCCGGCAAATCCACACTGTTACGCTGCATCAACAGGCTGATCGAGCCGACGGAGGGCCGCGTCGTGTGGAATGAAACGGATGTGACCAAGGCTCCCCCGGGGGAATTGCGACGCCTGCGCCGACACATCGGCATGGTCTTCCAACAATTCAACCTGGTCAAGCGCAGCAGCGTGATGGCAAATGTGCTCTCGGGCCGTCTCGGCTATGTCAACCCGATGCTCAGCCTGGTGGGCATTTGGTCGAAGGAAGATCGCGAGCGGGCATTGAAGGCACTGGATCGGGTTGGAATTGCAGACAAATCTTCAGAGCGCGCGGATGCCCTCTCCGGCGGTCAGCAACAGCGGGTGGGGATTGCCCGCACCCTGATGCAGGAGCCGAACCTGATCCTGGCGGACGAGCCGGTGGCCTCGTTGGATCCTGTCCTGTCACACTCCATTCTTCGCTATCTTGAACAACTGAACAAGGAAGGCATCACGGTGCTTTGCAGCCTGCACTTCCTTGACCTGGTCCATCGCTACGCCACAAGCGTCATCGCCCTTAACGCGGGCGTGAAGGTCTTCGAGGGCCTGCCCCAGGAGATTGACCGCGCCAAATTCAAGGAGATCTACGGCGAGGAAGCGCAGGAAGTCCGCGCCACGGCAGTCGACTAAGCGAGCGGGATGGGAATGACAACCAGCGCCTCCCCGGAAAAACGTCCCCTTTCGTGGCTTGTCGCCGCCGTGCTTTCATTGCTCGTGCCCGGGGCGGGCCAACTCTATGCCCGGCAAGGCTACCGCGGCGCCATCATCTTCATCACCTTCCTGCTGACGGCCCTCGCAACCATCTGGTACGCGGTACCGGCCTGGTACGCGGCGCCGGTCGCGCTGTGGTTGTGGAACATACTGGACGCCGTCAGCCTGGCGCGCGGAAGGGCACGGTCGGCCATCGTGCCGGCGATCATCGTGCTGGTGATGGGCTATGGAATTGGATGGCAGGTCACGGGCATAGATCTTCCTGCGCTGGCGCGCAACTTTGATCGAGCGCGGCATCATACTGGGTCCGATGCTGCGGCCGGACTTTCTTTCCCGGATTGAGACCACAAACACCGGCTGGGCTCCCGTCGAAGTCCCGTGCGGGCCCAATCCCCCACCCGCAACCAACACCATCAACGGAATCGAGATCCACATCTCCCCCGACTGCGGAAAACTGGGGGACAAGCTCACGGTCGATGCGACCGGCCTGTGGCCGAACACACCGACCCAAATCCAGTGGTCAACACCCATTGGCGAGCGACTACCGCTGGGACCGGGATTCAGCACGACGCTCTCGGTCGATTCCGATGCAGGAGGCAACCTGCATGCGGACATACAGGTGCCCCCCACCGCCCTTTCCTCGGCGCCCGACCCCACGAAGGCGCTGGAGCATCGCGTGTATCTTGAACAATCCCATGTGCAGCCAGGGTTCGAGCTCTCAAAGAACGGCAAGTACGTGGCGCAGGGAATTGAAGAGACGCTGTTCCTGGCATTGATGTCAACGACCCTTGGCGCCCTGGGAGCCATTCCGGTGAGCTTCCTGGCGGCGCGCAACCTGATGGGGGCAAACCCGCTGACGTTTGCCGTGTATGTTGCCACGCGGACAGTGCTCAATGTGGTGCGCGCCATCGAGCCGCTTATTATCGCGATCGTGTTTGTCGTGATTGTAGGATTGGGCCCCTTCGCGGGCGTGATCGCGATTACCCTGCACACGATTGCGGCGCTGGGCAAGCTGTACTCCGAAGTGGTGGAAGGCATCGACCCGGGTCCGCTGGAAGCCATCCGGGCGGTCGGCGGGAATTGGGTGCAGGTCGTCCGGTTCGCGGTCATCCCCCAGATCGTCCCGCCTTTCGCATCCTTCACGCTCTTCCGCTGGGACATCAACGTCCGTACATCCACGATTATCGGGTTCGTGGGCGGCGGCGGAATTGGCTTCTTTCTCTATCAATGGATCATCAAAGCCGATTTCCGGGCGGTGAGTTCGTCCTTCATCGCCATTGCCATCATTGTGATCATCCTGGACTTCGTGAGTGCCAAGATCCGCGAGCGACTGGTGTAGCTTGAAATCACGGGCGCTGGACATCCGCCGATGGTTCCTCACGGGGCTCTTCCTGCTTCTTGCCCTGGCTGCCTACGTTTACGGCTACCGGGTGACGGAGATCAACCCGGTCAAGCTGCTGACTTCGCTGCCGAAGAGCCAGAAGATACTGAGCGATCTGATCCATCCCGACGTGTTCACCCACGAAACCCGCGATGCGATTTTTGACGTAGCCTTCCCCGTGCCATGCGGTTCCGTGGCCCCCGCGCCGCCAAGCAGCTCTGGTCCACAGATTACTACTTCGGTCCAGTGCGCCTCTCCCGGCGACAAGATCACGCTACAAGGCCAAGGGCTGGAGCCGAATTCGGATGTCAAGATCCAGTGGCTCCTTCCGACAGGCAACACCCTCTTTTCGACGCTGGCCAAGACAGGTGCGACCGGGAGCTTCGCCGCCCAGATCGATGTGCGGCCAATCAGCGCTGCCGTGGACGGCACCCCAAGTCACCTGCAGGCAAAGACCGCCGTGCCGATCGGTCGCCTGCTGCCAAGCCAGGCGCTGAAGGATGTTCTCAACAACATCGTCGTGACCATATTCATGGCGCTGCTGGCAACGAGTGCCGGGACAGCCATCGCGGCACCGATCAGTTTCCTCGCCGCCCGGAACATCATGGGCCGCAACCTGGCGGGCACCGCTGTGTATGGCGTGACGCGGTCGATCTTGAACATCACGCGTTCCTATGATTCATTGGTCATGGCAACGGTGTTCGCCCTATGGGTGGGATTCGGGGCGTTTGCCGGCGTGCTGGCTCTCACCGTGGTCACGATTGCTTCGGAGGGCAAGCTGTTCTCGGAGGCCGTCGAAAGTATTGACCCCGGTCCAATGGAGGCCGTCGCCGCGACAGGAGCCGACCAAACGCAAGTCGTCATGTACGCGGTGGTGCCTCAGGTTATCCCTGATTTCATCTCCTACATCATCTACCACTGGGATATCAACGTCCGCATCAGCACGATCCTTGGGTTCGTGGGCGGCGGCGGGATCGGCTATTACCTGAGCCAGCGCATCAATGTATTGGAATATCAGAAGGCAGGCACCGCCATTTGGGCGATTGTAGTCGTCGTCTGGCTAATGGACTTCCTGAGTTCCGAAGTGCGCCAGCGCTACACGTAGCGGCATACGATCCAGGGGGTCGCGCCAACCCTGCCCATCCCAAGCCTCGCATCCAACCGAGATTAGTCCGCCAGTGTTGCTGTCCTGACGCCTGTAGCAACGAAACAGCGGAGGGGCCGCGATGGTTTCGCGCGGTACCGCGTGGCGGCGAGCCACTCCCCCGGCGTAATGCCCCGTGTCCAGCGCGCCTTGCCGGGCAGCGGCGCCGCACAAGCAGCGCACAGACATTTCCCGGGCTATCCGCAGGCCACGGCGATTTAGCGTATGATTGTTGGGCTCTACTGAAGGAGGCGGCTCTACGGACACACTCGACGCGGACATCCGGGAGGCGATTCGCCGTGCCCTGGCAGAAGACATCGGCACAGGCGATATCACCAGCGACAGCATCTTTCCACCCGCCACGAGGATGCAGGGGACAATCGTTGCCAAGCAAGATGGCGTCATCGCCGGATTAGACGTGGCGAAGGCAGTCTTTGAGCAGCAGGATCCCGACGTAGATTTTCGGCCCCTGGTCGGCGAAGGAGCCCCCGTGCATGTCCATGAGGGGCTGGCGACGGTTGACGGCTCCGCCCGGGGTCTGCTGACTGCAGAACGGACGGCGCTGAATTTCCTCGGTCGCATGTCGGGAATTGCCACTTTGACGCGACAATTCGTGGAGGCGGTCGCCGGCACGCGAGCCGCCATTCTCGACACACGTAAGACCGCGCCGGGGCTGCGCCGTCTGGATAAGCTGGCTGTTGTGCGCGGAGGCGGCACAAATCACCGCTTTGGCTTGTACGACATGATACTGATCAAGGACAATCATATCGATTTCGCAGGGGGTCTCGAGCAGGCTGTCTCCAAGGCGCGCGCTGAGCACCCGGATGCACCGCTCGAAATCGAGGCCAGAACCCTAGGGGACGTCGGCACTGCCCTCGCCCTGGGCGTCAAGCGCATCCTGTTGGACAACATGACCGTGGAAACGATGGCCGCGGCCGTCCAATTGACCGGTGGGCGCGCGGCCCTCGAAGCATCTGGCAACGTCAGCCTGCAAAACGTCAAGAAACATTGCCGAAACCGGCGTGGACTACATATCGATTGGGGCGCTGACGCATTCAGCACCCACATTTGATGTTTCGTTCGAATGCGCTCCTGAAACGGAAGGAACATAGAGGTAGGTGATCGTCGATGAATCCTGAGGCACTTGCAATCTACGAGGACATGAAGCCCCATCTCGGAGCGACGGTTCCGGACTTTGAGCTGGCCTACAAAGCCGAGATCGCGGTCGAAATCAATGAACTGAAGCAGCAGCGCAATGCCGTCATCCTCGGGCACAACTACATGGAGCCGGTGCTCTTCTATTCCGTCCCGGACTTCAAGGGGGACTCACTAGACCTGAGCCGCAAGGCGGCAGCCACCGACAAGGAAGTGATCGTCTTCTGCGGCGTGCGGTTCATGGCGGAGACCGCCAAGATCCTGAATCCGACGAAGACGGTGCTGCTGCCGGCCAAGAAAGCGGGCTGTTCGCTTGCAGCCAGCATCACTGCGGAGGATGTCCGCTCGCTGAAGAAAGCCTACCCGGGCGTGCCGGTCGTGACCTACGTGAACACCTATGCGGATGTGAAGGCCGAGAGCGACATCTGCTGCACGTCGAGCAACGCCGTGGCCGTGGTCGACTCGCTGAAGGTGGACACCGTCATTTTCCTCCCCGATCAATACCTGGCCGCCAACGTGGCCAAGGAAAGTGGAAAGCACATCATCTTCCCCACCCTGGAACCGCGCGGGCTCACTGCAGAGGCGATGAGCCTGCTGGACGTCCAAATGATCGGCTGGCACGGACGCTGCGAGGTCCACGAGAAGTACACGGTGGAGGACATCCGGACGGTCCGCGAGCAGTTCCCGGATGTTGTGATTCTCTCCCATCCGGAATGCAGCCCGGAGGTGGTGGCGGCCTCGGATTTCTCCGGAAGCACAAACGCGATGATCAAGTACGTGCGCGAAACGCAGGCGCCGCACTACCTGATGTTGACAGAATGCTCGATGGGCGACAACGTGGCGGCCGCCAATCCAGGCAAGGAAATGCTGCGGCTGTGCATGGTGCGCTGCCCGCACATGAACACGATCACGATGGAGGAAACCCGCGACGCCCTGAAGTTCCTGCGGTACAAGATAGAGATCCCCGAGGAGATCCGTGCCAAGGCCTTCCTGGCAGTGGACCGGATGATCAAGATCGGCTAGGGTATGAAGGAAACAGATGCACTGATTATCGGTTCGGGGATCGCTGGAATCGCCGCCGCAATCCGACTGGCTGAGAATCCCAACCGCAGAATTATCCTGCTGACCAGTGCGCCCAATCTGCGTGACTCCAACACATACTGGGCACAAGGCGGCATTGTGTATCGCGGGGTGGATGACAGCGCTGAATTGCTGATCCAGGATATCCTGGAAGCAGGCGCGGGAGCGTCGCTGCCGGAGGCGGCGCAGATCCTGGCGGAGGAAGGTCCCCACCTGGTGGAGGAGATCCTGATCGGCAGGGCGGGAATTGAGTTTGATCGCGAGGCGGATGGAACGCTGGCCTTCGGGCAGGAGGCAGCGCACTCGCGCCGCAGAATCATCCACGTTCGGGACGAGACCGGCGCCGCCATCAGTAACGGACTGATCGCCCTCCTCAAGGACTATCCGAACATCGAGGTCCTGCGCAACGCCACCGCCGTGGATCTGATCACGTATCCCCATCACTCCCGCGACCCGCTCGACAGCTATCGGGCCATTACCTGCCACGGCGCATACGTCTTTGATCACGAGGGCCGCGCCATCCACCGGACCCTGGCGGCGGTCACGATCCTGGCGACGGGCGGGCTTGGGCGCATCTATCGCAACACAACGAATCCGCCCGGCGCCCGCGGAGACGGACTTGCCATGGCATCACGCGCCGGTGCGCGAATCACCAACGCAGAATACATCCAGTTCCACCCCACTGCGCTGGCTGTGCCCGGAGCCGAGGGATTCCTGATTAGTGAGGCCGTACGTGGAGAAGGCGCCGTGCTGTTGAATCCCAATGGACAGCCGTTCATGCAGAAGTACTCCCCCGAATGGAAGGATCTGGCGCCGCGCGACATCGTGGCCCGGGCGATTCATCTCGAAATGGAAGCGGGCGGCTACTCACACGTGATGCTGGACATTGCCTCGCACATGGAGGCGGAAGCATTGCGGAGGCGTTTTCCCCGAATCCTTGCGGAGTGCGCACGCGTGGGCCTGGACATCACGCGCGAATCCATTCCAGTGGTTCCTGCTGCGCATTACTTTTGCGGCGGGGTGGCGGTGGACGCCTGGGGTCGATCCAGCATTGCCAATCTGTATGCAATCGGTGAGGTGTCCTGCACAGGCTTGCACGGTGCGAATCGCCTGGCATCCACGTCGCTGCTCGAGGGGCTGGTGTGGGGTGACCGCGCCGGGCGCCGGGTCGAGGAGCAGTTGCGCGCCGAGGTGGTCCAGCTCCCCACGCGCGGCGACGTCCCGCCGTGGGACGAAAGCGGGCTGACAGACGATTCGGATCCCGCCCTGATACAGGGTGACATGCAAACCATCCAGAACATCATGTGGCACTACGTCGGCCTGGTCCGCTCCGGCAACCGGCTGGCGCGGGCCATACGAGAGCTGCGTCATCTGCAGAACGAGATCGAGACTTTCTACCAGGGCACCAAGTTGAGCGACGGCTTGATCGGACTGCGCAACGCGGTGGAAGTGGCCTTGATCATTGCCCAGGCGGCATACCATAACCGTCAGAGCCGCGGCTGCCACTTCCGAGTGGACGCCGTCGAGGTCGGCGACCGACTGCTGTAGCGAGGGCCATGTCAGCCTAGATTCAGTCTGCGAGTGGCTGGCTTGAAGCAATCGCAGCCTGCAGGCGGTGATTGGTCTGGAGCCAGGCACAACGGGGATGGTGCACCGTACGCATCACGGGCAGTGCGCCGCCCGGCGTAACCCCGCCGCCGATCGTGGGAAATCTTTCATTGGTACAATCCCCGGGATGCTGAAGCAACTGTGGAAGTTCATGCGCGCCCTGCTGGCCGTGTTGGCAGGCGTTGCACTGGCGATCCTGGTGGTGCCGCGGATCATCACGACGACCTACAGTTGGTCGCGCACTTACAAGATCGACGCGGCCCCCAAGGAAAGCGTGGCCGTGGTCTTTGGCGCCGGCCTGACCCGCAGCGGCAAGCCGACTCCCATCCTGCGCGATCGGGTCGAGACCGGGGCGCAGCTATACCTGGCGGGCAAGGTCGAGAAGCTGCTCATGAGCGGCGCGGATACTTTTGATAGCTTCAGCGAGCCGGAAGCCATGCGGCAGTATGCGATGAGCCTGGGCGTACCCTCAGCCGCCATCCTGCTGGATAACGGCGGTCGCCGTACGTACGACACCTGCTACCGGGCCAAAAACATTTTCGGCCTGGACTCTGCGCTCCTGGTGACGCAGGGCTTCCACATGCCACGCGCCCTGTTCCTGTGCAATGCGCTGGGCGTGAAGGCAGCCGGCGTGGAGGCAGCAAATCGCCGCTACTGGCCCGTGATGCTCTTCATCTGGAACGTCCGCGAGCAAATCGCCACCGTAGGCGCCCTCGTCGACGTGTACGTAAGCCATCCTCCGCCCGCTTTCGGGGGGCCAGACCCAATCCTACAGGTGAAATCATGACCCGTGACGAAGCACTCGCGCTCGTACGTGAATACGTGAAGAACGAGAACCTGGTGCGGCACATGCTGTCCGTGGAAGCCTGCATGCGGCTCTACGCCGAGAAATTCAACGAGGACGTGGAGACCTGGGGACAGCTAGGCCTGATCCACGATTTCGACTGGGAAATCCATCCGACTCTGGATGAGCACCCGGCCAAGGGGGCGTCAATCCTGCGGGAACGCGGAGTCACCGAGGAGTTGATCCAGGATATCCTGAGCCACGGCGTCGGTACGGGCGTGCCGCGCGACACACGGCGGCGTAAAGCGCTCTACGCCTGCGACGAGATCACCGGTCTGGTGACGGCGGTTGCATTGGTGCGGCCTTCGCGCTCGCTACTGGATCTGGAGCCTTCTTCGGTCAAGAAGAAATGGAAGGACAAGGCCTTCGCCGCGGGAACGGATCGCAAAGAGATGGAAGAGGCTGCGCAAGACCTGGGCGTTGAGCTTTGGGAGCACGTGGGCAATGTGATCACGGCCATGCGGCGGATTGCGCCCGAGCTGGGGCTTGTCGGGAGCATCAAACAGCAGCGAGAAGACGCATGAGCAGCCGGCGTTCCAGCGAGGCGCAACAAGCCGACTCCAACGTCGACGAAAGGCGCAAGCACGTGCTGCAGCTGCTCGCCGAGACGCGGCGGGAGACTGGCTCGAGGCTTTCCGGCATCGATCCAGGGCTGAGCGTCCACGACGACGGGCCAGCATGGCGAGCCCGTGATGTGATCGGACACCTTGGCGTGTGGAACGGCGAGGCTGCACGATCCCTGGAAGCCCATGCCCGAGGGGAAGAATACCAGTGCATTTCGTCTGAGGGGAAATACGATGACTACAATGCTGCTGCGGCCAAGGTGCGGGCTGGCTGGCCGATGCAGCAGGTATGGGATGAGTATGAGGCGTCGGCCGATCAACTCCAACGGTCGGTGGAGATGATGCCCGCAGAGAAGTGGAACAATCTGGTGGTGTTTCCGTGGGGGGAGCAGGGCACAGTGCGCCGCCTGGTCAAGATCATGATGCAGCATGAGCGGGAACATCGCGATGCAATCATGACAACAGCCAAGACAAGCAGCGGCGCTTAGGCGCCAGCGCTGCGCGTCAGGTTGCGCGGTTAGCTACCCAGCCCAGGCACCCAGACGTCGGGAGGCGCGGAAACTCCGCGATCCAATCAGCGTCCGCACGATCAGCAGGCATTCTGGGAACGAGGTAATGGGGTCCTGCCACCCCGCGCTAACCCCTCTTTTTCAGCCAATCCAACAACTTGTCGGTCGGCCAGCAGTTGATGACATTCTTCGGCTCAAGCCACGCCCGACGCCCGATGGCCACGCCGTAGAACAATACATCGAAATCGGAATCCGAGTGGGCGTCGGTGTTGATGCTGATCGGGACACCGAGCTCCTTCGCCCGGCGTGCGTGCGTGTCGTCCAGATCAAGGCGCGCCCAGTGGGCGTTGATCTCCAGCGCCACGCCGGTTTCGGCGGCGGCCTTCAAGAGCGCGTCCATATCGACATCGGCACCCTCGCGGTCGGGAATGAGCCGCCCCGTGGGATGTCCGATAATGTCCACGTGCGGATTGCGCACGGCGTTCAGCAGGCGCAGCATGATTTTCTCGCGGGGCTGGCGTAGAGACGTGTGTAGGGAGGCCAGCACCAGGTCGAGACTCGCCAGAAAGTCATCCGGATAGTCCAGGCTTCCGTCCGCTTTGATCTCCACCTCGGTAGCATGCAGCACCCGGATACTGTCGCCGAGCTGCTTCTGAATCTTCTTGATCTCGGTGGCCTGTTTCTTGTGGTCCGCCATGCTAAGGCCGCCAGTCACGCCGAGGCTTACCGAATGATCGGTGAAAGCGATCACCTTGATGCCGCGCCGGGCCGCGGCCCGCGCCATCTCAAGCATGGATAGTTTGCCGTCACTGTAGGTGGAATGGACCTGCAGATCGGCCTTGATGTCCTTGACCTCAATGAGCTTCGGCAGCTTGCCAGCCTTGGCTGCTTGCACCTCGCCGCGATCCTCGCGGAGCTCGGGAGGAATCCAAGGCAAGCCGAGCGTTTTGTAGACCTGCAACTCCGTCGAACACAAGATCTCGGCTCCGCCTTTGACTTTGGTGAGAGCATGCTCCGACAAAGAGAGCCCCTTGTCGAGCGCAAGCTGACGCAGCTGGACGTTGTGATCCTTGGAGCCGGTGGCATACTGCAGCGCCGTGCCGAACTTCTGGGGCGGATGCACCCACACCTGGGCGCGAACGCCATCGCTGAACTCGATGCTTGACTTTGTTTCGCCTTTGCCCAGCACGCGGATCACTCCCGGCAACTTCGTGAACGCATCCATCACAGGCCGGGAATCTTTCGCCGCCACCAGGATGTCGATATCTCCAACGGTGGAGCGCATCCGGCGCAGGCTACCGGCCGGCTCGGCGGTCACGACGCCTTTCACCTGCTTCAACTGTGCGATGATGTTTTGCGCCAGGGGCCAAGCGCGGCCAAGAGGCATGCGTCCCGACCGACGGGAAAGCGCCTCGATCCCAGCGAGAATCGCCGCTTCGGATTTTTCGCCCATCCCCGGTAGATCGCGGAGCTTGCCAGCCTTGGCCGCCTTCTCCAACTGAGGCAGTGTGGTGATCTTCAGCGCCTTCCAGATCATGCCAATCTTTTTCGGCCCCAGGCTGGGGACGGTGAGCCAGTCGGCCAAGCTGGCTGGAACTTCCTGCTTGAGTTTTTCGAGGAACTGGAGTTTGCCCGTCCGTTGGAGCTCGTCGATCTTCTCAGCAATCGCCTTACCCACTCCGGGGATTTCTTCCAGCTTGCCCTCCTGCCAGTACTCAGAGGCCTCGCGGCTCAGGGTTGCAAGATTCTCAGCCGACTCTACGGTAGGCAAGGGTCTTGTAAATCACCTCGCCCTTGATCTCGGAGAGGTTGGCAATCAGCGTGAACGTATCGGCGAGTTGGCGGTTGTTCATCATCGGACACCTCCGACGGGCGGCTTGGCGGGGGATGCGAATCATACCATTGGGGTCGCAACTGCACGGCGGCAGAAAGGGGCAGCGACAAGACCCGCTATAATCGCGGCAATGAATGCGGCCCATAGCATCAGCCCGATCCTGCTGTTCCTCGCGGGTGTCATCCTGGTAGTGCTGACTCTCTACTCTGCGGTCTCAACGTTTGTGCTACCGCGGAGTTCGCGCAGTTTGCTCACGAGGATCGTGTTCACGGTCGTGCACCGCATGTTTGCGCCGCTGCTGCACTTTGCGACGTCGTTCGAGCGACGCGACGCCATCATGGCCTACTACGCTCCGCTCGGCCTGCTGTTGCTCCTACCGGCCTGGTACGCCCTGATCGCGCTTGGTTATGGCGCCATGTTCGCCGCACTCGGCGCCGGCACGTTCCTGGAGAGCCTGCGGTTGAGCGGCTCATCACTGTTCACGCTGGGGTTTACGGCGCCCCAGGGTCCGTGGATCACCGCGCTGGTGCTCTCAGAGGCGATGCTTGGCCTGATGCTCGTCGCCCTGTTGATCGCCTATCTGCCGGCCATGTACGCGGCGTTCACGCGCCGCGAACGCGATGTGAACCTGCTGGAGGTGCGCGCCGGAACGCCCCCGACCGCCGTGGAGATGCTATCGCGCTTCCACCGAATCCACGGGCTGGATCAATTGGGTGGAACCTGGCGGACATGGGAGGCCTGGTTCGCCGACATCGAGGAAAGCCATACTACGCTTGCAGCCCTGGTTTATTTTCGGTCGCCCCGGCCGGAGCTTTCCTGGATCACGGCGGCGGGCGCCGTGCTGGATACCGCTGCCCTGACGCTTGCGGCAGTCGACGTGCCGTACGAGCCGCTCGCCGCACTGTGCATCCGGGCCGGCTTCCTGGCGCTCAGACGCATTGCCAATTTCTTCGGAATACCCAACCCGCAGGATCCTCATTTTCCGGACTATCCCATCAGCATCAACCGGGCGGAGTTCGAAGAGACGCTGGAACAATTAGCGGCTGCCGGTGTCCCGCTAAAGGCGGACCGTGAGCAAGCCTGGAAGGACTTTGCGGGCTGGCGCGTGAACTATGATCGCTCCCTAACGGCGCTCTCCAACCTGGTCATGGCGCCGTACGCGCCGTGGTCCAGCGATCGACTGCGGACCGATCCCGCGGGAGGACACCAATGAACCAGAACCGTCCATCGCTGATCGAGACCGTCGTGAAGACGGCCATTACGCATACGGTGACGTATTTTGTCATGGGTTTGCTGGCGTCGACGCTGCTGAACTATGGACGCTTTTACGCGGAGTCCAGCCTGCACCTGTTCATGCGACAGACCACCGACCCGTGGGTGATGGCGGGCCCACTGTTTCAACCCATCCGAGGCATCCTGTTTGGCATCGTCTTCTACCTGCTGCGCGAGGAGTTCTTCGTGAAGAAGAATGGCTGGCTGACGATGTGGATCGTCCTGGTGGGGGTGGGCATCTTTGGCACGTTCGGGCCCTACGCCGGGCTCGCTCGAAGGGATGCTTTACACCGTGCTGCCCCTTTCGGATCATCTGCGCGGCCTGCCGGAGGTGCTGCTTCAATCTCTGGCCCTCTCCGTTATCCTCTTCTATTGGATCAATCACGCGGACAGAAAGTGGCTCAACTGGGCCATGGGCATTCTGTTCGTCCTGTGCATGTTCTTTCCCGCACTCGGCCTGCTGGTTACGCGGGGCAAGTAGGCCCGCGGCCGCATCGCAACCCGGCATGGACCACGAAGACTACGTAGATTTGCTGAGGCCGGCCGACCTTTCAGGCGGAGGCGCCTGGGCTGACCTGGGCGCAGGGACGGGCGCCTTCACGTTCGCGCTGCGCGAACTGGTGGGCGAGGAGACAGAAATCTACGCCGTGGACGCCGACGAGGCACGCCTGCACGATCTCGAGCAGGAATACGGCCAACGCTTTGGCGACACAAGCAGGCTGCATCTGCTGCCTGCCGACCTTTCTGCGCGGCCCGCAACGCCTGCGCTGGACGGCATCGTGATGGCCAACTCATTGCACTTCTTCAGCCAGAAGGAACCGCTGCTCCGGGCCGTGCGCACGCTGCTCAAGCCAACCGGCGTGCTGCTGCTCGTAGAGTACAACGTCGACTTGGGGAATCTGTGGGTGCCGTATCCGCTTTCGTTCAAGACGTTTCAGACACTGGCGCCGCGTGCGGGATACGCGGAGCCGAGGCTGCTGGGCACGCACGCCTCCAGTTTCCTGCGCGAGTTCTATTCGGCGGCGGCGTACAAGCAGCCATCTCCTGCCGCGTAGACACGGCGGCGCCAAAGCGCAGCAAGGGGGATTCAGGAACTGCCTTCATCGCTTAATAGGCGCCGACAGGCCAAACGCGCGCAGGCGTCGTGAATACTCAGGCCCCAGGCAAATTGCCTGGGGCCCGTGATTTCGATAAGCCCCAAGTAGGAGCATTCAGGCGGCGAGCGAACCTCCAGTTGGCTACGGGCTGACCGCACCGTTCTCGACGTCCATCTACGGGCCGGCGCAGCAGCCAAGCGCCCAATCGTTTGAAACGGACATGCCCTGTGCGCTGAGTCCAGGGCATGTTGCTTTCTGTGGAGCAGATTGAGGCGCGGCTATGCGGCTTGCCGAGTCCGCGCCCCTAGCAGGCGCGCCAAGCCAAAGATCGCCGCCGCGACGCCGGCCAACATGAGCAGCAGGATGACGCACAATGCAGCCTTGGAGTTGGTCAGCATTGGACCCCCGTTCCCGACGAGAACATCGGGCCGGGCCGAAAAGGCGAGCCAGAACCAGGCAATCGAGGCCAGGAACATAGCCAGCATCGCCAAGGTCGCGATGATCGAGGGAACAAGCGCAAACTCGTAGAGCCGAACAGGACGCGACTTCTCCCAGGAACGGCACGCTGCCCTGTGCGATATCGGTACCCGCCAGCACTTTCCAGACAGCGACACGTGCTTGCCACAGCACCGAGAACGAAGACCCCGACAAGACCCCCCAGAAGTGCATGGCCGGTCGGCGGTAACGGGGGACATCAGAACTCGGGAGTTGAAGGACAGATACTACCATGCCCAGGAAGTACAGTACCAGCGCCAGGAAAGAATAGACCGGAACCAGCAGCAGCCGCAGGTCCCTCCGGTGCGAAGTCAGCGCCCGGCGGACGATGGTCCAAGCCAGGGGCGCGCCGCCTATCACAACGGCGGCCAACGCCACGACGGAAGCCACTCCGACTCGTCGTCCAGGCAGCATGCAGGGCCAGATTGGTGCGCATCACGGGAATGAACGGGCTGTCGTCGGCGAACCCGTAACCAGCCACATCCCGGCAACCACAAACACGATGTACCCAGCGAAGACCAGTAAGTATCGCCGTGCGAAGTTTGTTGTTCATGTTCATCGATCTCCAGTTTGCGGCGGCGCTGGAGCCAAGGTGAGCGTCCAGTGCGCCAAGAAGAATATCCAGGACATCCAAGGGACCGTGCAGGCATTCTTGCAGCAAGGCCCCGAACTCCTCGCCATAACGTTCGCGCCACGCCGACGGGTAGAGCCGGACGAGCCAGTTGCGCAGGGTCATTCTGCGGCCAGCCTCTTGAGCCCGGTCGAGGCGACCCGTTGCAGGAGGGCCAACTGTTGCCGGAGGGCCGATGCGCCTTTGGCTGTCAACTGATACGGCCTGCGGCGATCCTTTGGCGGCAAGGCTTTGATCAGGCCCGATTTTTCCAGGCGGGCAAGAGCGCCGTATAAGGTACCGGGACCGAGACGGACGCCGGTCATGGCCTGGATATCAGTCATCATGCCGTAGCCGTGCCTGGGACGGTCGGCGAGGCTAGAAAGGATAAGCAGGGCAGGATCTGAGAAGCGGCCGAAGTCTGCGAGGTTCATACTACGCTCCGTGGTGTAACACCATGCGATATATCGTGTCACGTAGTATGCCCGCGAAGGCGGGATTTGTCAAGAGGAGGGGACGTCGGACGTGGGCTTATGCCGAGGCTTGTTGAAGCCGCCTCAGCTGGTCTGCCGTCAAAACCAGCCGCTCCGCCGCGAGATCTTCCTGCAGCCGCGCCGCGGAACTCGATGCGATGAGCGGAATCATCGTCGGCGTGCCCTGCAGCAGCCATGCCAGAACGACCTGATTCGGGGTTGCATCTGCCTCGTCAGCGACTTGGCGCAGGATCTGCAAGCGTATACGCAGATCCGCGGCGTCATACTCATGCGGTTGATAGTTTTCCGGAATGCGTCCGTCGGGTTGGCTATACGCGCCACCCAGCAAGGTGGAATAGGCCACGATCGTGAAGTTGTCGGCATTCTCGCTCGCATAGTCGAGCAAGTCGCCGGTCGCCGGAACCTGGCCATTCGAGAAAATCGTGAGGCCGGCTTTGGGACGAACATAGGTATGACGCTGTTGCACGCAGCAATACTCCGGCCAGTGATGCGCATGGCTTAACGCGCGGGCCTGCGCGATGCGCCAAGCAAGCATGTTGCTGCAGCCGATTTGACGCACCTTGCCTTGCCGGACCAATTCGGTGAAGGCTTCGAGGGTCTCTTCAAGCGGCGTGAGGCGGTCATCCGTGTGGGCGTAGTAAAGATCGATGTAGTCGGTCTGGAGGCGCCGCAGGCTGGCCTCGCACTGCGCAACAATGGTGGCTTTCGAAAGGCTGCGGGGAACGCGCGGGGGCATGTTCGACCCAACCTTGGTCGCCAGGAAGATGTCTCCGCGATTTTGACGCGCCTTCATCCAGCGTCCGAGGACGGACTCGCTTTCCCCACCCTGACAGCCGTCCACCCAGTAGGCATAGTTGTTGGCGGTGTCCAGGAACGTTCCCCCCGCATCACGATACAAATCCAAAAGCCGCACCGACTGTGGCTCATCGATCTTTGAGCCAAAGTACATGCAGCCAAGGGACATGGCGCTGACCTTGAGACCTGTATCGCCAAGCATTGTCAGACGCATCTCACCATCCTCTTCAACCGTTGCAATCCACTCATGACGCCCAAGGCCCAGAGCGCGTCAAGCGCGGCGACGGCTTCACCCGCAAAGCCTCTTACTTCACTGTGAGCCAGACGCCCAGCATCACGACCGCAAGACCCAGCGCGCGCGTGGGTCCCAGAGGGCGGACGCCGGCGCCGAGAAGACCGTATTGATCGAGGAAGGTGCCGACCGCCAATTGACCAGCCACAATGGTGATGATGGAGGCGGCCACGCCGACCCGCGGGATGATGTAGCTGATGGCGGCAATCACAACCACACCGAAGAACCCGGCGCACAGGGCGTACCAGGGTACGCTGCGCCACTGCGAAAGGCGTCCGCCGCCAATGAAAACCAGGGGAAGAACGGAAAGCAGCGCGCCGCCAAGATGGACGATGAAGATGCTCTCGAAAACGCCGATGCGCTGAGTCATCATGCTCGCAAGCGGACTCTGCAGCCCCACGGCGACGCCGCCTGCCAGCCCAACGAGAATTACCAGGAGAATTGCGTCCATATGGATTGTCCCTAGCCGCGCGCTGAATGGACCGGCGAATCCCGCCCGGTCACGACTGACTAGAACCCGAGGTCTTTGAGCCCCTGCCCTTTGGCCTTCTTGCCACCCTGCAGCTCTTTCCAGAATGCATCATCATACCGGCGAGACCTGACCGGCAGGGGCATGGGCACGCCCCAACCCAGCAGGAGCACTTCCTCTTTCGGCTGGAGATGGGCCAACATGCCGCGCAGGGCTTCGCGCCCTGCCAGGCCCGAGAGCACGGCATGGATGTCGTCGTCATCGCCGAGCCAACCGCTGATGCGCGTGCCGAGCTGCGACATGACGTCGTCGTCGATCTGCGAGGGCCGCTGGTCGATGACCAAAAGCGTAACGTAGTATTTGCGCAACTCGCGCGCAATGGTCGAGAAGGTGGTTTGCCTTGCCATCTCGTGGTTGAGGAGCTTATGCGCTTCCTCCAGCACAATGACCAGCTGGCGCGGCTCGTCTTTGCCGTCCTTGCGGAACTTGTCCGTCCGGCGCACCCAGGCTTCCCTGAGCTTGCGCGTCAGCAGATTGGACACCAGCAGATAGTCAAGATCGGTCTCGAACTCGCCGAACGAAAGAACAACGTGCAGACCGTTTTCGAGCAAGTCGATGATCTGTTTGAGTGTCTCGGCGGCAGGCTTTTCCACGATGTAGGGCTTGTTGAAAAGAAGGCGGAGTTTGTTATGCAGACCCTTCGGCAGCCAAGGCAGGTTGACGCCATGGCCGAATTCGCCCAGTGCAGCCACGCTTCCGGGTGCGGGTACTTTCTGGCCCGTTCTCGGGTCCTCGATCGGTCTCCTGCGTCATGCGCCTTGAACTCCCAAACCACTCGCCGCGGAAATCGCTGTACAACGCTCCCAGCGTCGTAGGCGTTGTCTCTGCGCAGGTCAAGCTCGGCAGTCAGCATCTCGATGTCCGCCGTGGAAATGTCCGCCATGCGATCTCCAGGTTGAAATCCGGGACCGTGCCGCGAATCATGGCGCCGGGTCCCAGGCCCACGACGCGCACCCTCGACGCGAACTTCGTCTTCAGGCCGGAACGGCAGCTCGGATGTCGGAGTCGGCGGCGTCGAAGCCATACTCGTTGTGCATGTCGAGCACCAGCGCCGAGGCCTTGTCCATTTGGATGAGGCCAGCAAGCACAGATCGTGTCAGGAATGACTTGCCGGTTCCGCTAGCGCCGAAAACGCCGGCCGAGCGCTGCACGAGTCGCTCCAGATCGACACACACGGGATGATCCTGCTCGCGCGTGTAGCCGATAATGAAGTTGCTGCCCTCGCCAGGTTTGCCGAAAATCTCGGCGATATCGCCCTCGGCCGCCAGGCGCACCGGCATGTGATGAGGCGGGACAGCTCTTAACCGGGCGCGGCCGGTGCGTCGCCTTCGCAAGCCTGGCACCACGCTTCGTAGCCCGGGTGTTCCCAACTCGGGGCCGCGATCCAGCATCAGAGCCGGCAGCACCTCGATCGTCGTGTAGAGGGTTTGCGCGTCAACGGCCCTGGCAAGCGAGGGGCCAAGCCGCTGCATCCAGCTGCTCATCCGCGAAGCGCGGATCAACAGCGCCCAACTGGACGTCGGTAACCAGACCGTAAAAGAGGACAGATCCGCTTTCGATGACGACGAAGGCGCCCTCCTGGACGGTCAGCGGATCGACGGTGAGCCGGACGCGGAAGGACTCTTTGAGTCCGCCGCCGATGACGTAGCCGATGGAGGATTGAGGATTGACGATTGAGGATTGAAGATTGTTCATCGCGAGCCCCGCGGCTTCAGATTGGCGCGAGCCGTCTTGGCTGAGGAGGTGAGATCCGAAATGCATTATAAGACATGATAAACTCGCGGCAGCAGGAGCCGCCATGTCCCTGAAAGATGAAATCCGCCCGCTGGCAGAAGGAAACCGTCGATCCATCTGTTAAGCGATTCCCCGAGCGCAAGCAGCGGTTCGAGACGTCCTCGGGGATTGAGATACCGCGGATCGGATTGCCCACGGACGAACAGCCAGACTACGGGGAGAAGTTGGGATTCCCGGGCGAGTATCCGTTCACCCGGGGAGTCCAGCCGACCATGTATCGCTCGCGGCTGTGGACCATGCGGCAGTACGCGGGCTTCGCCACCGCGGAAGAGTCCAACGAACGCTATCGTTACCTATTGAAGCAGGGGCAGACGGGCCTTTCGGTGGCGTTCGACCTCCCCACGCAGATCGGGTATGACGCCGACGACCCAATTTCACACGGCGAAGTGGGGAAAGTAGGCGTTTCAATCTCCTCGCTGGACGACATGCAGACGCTGTTCCGGGAAATCCCGCTGGACAAGGTCTCGACTTCGATGACTATCAACGCGCCGGCGGGTATTCTGCTGGCGATGTACATTGCAGTCGCCAGGAAACAAGGCGCCGAGGTCAAGAAATTGCGGGGCACCGTGCAGAACGACATCCTCAAAGAGTACGTGGCACGTGGGACGTACATCTTCCCGCCAGCCCCGTCCATGCGGCTCATCACCGACATCTTCCAATACTGCGCACGCGAGGTGCCGAGTTGGAACACCATCTCGGTCAGCGGCTATCACATCCGCGAGGCCGGCTCGACCGCGGTGCAGGAAGTGGCTTTCACGCTTGCGAATGGCATCGCGTATGTTGAGGCGGCACTCAAAGCCGGGCTGCAAGTAGATGATTTCGCTCCACAGATCTCGTTCTTCTTCAACGCGCACAATCAACTGCTGGAGGAGATCGCCAAGTTCCGCGCCGCGCGTCGGCTGTGGGCCAAAATCATGCGCGAGCGATTCCACGCGCAGAAGGCTGCCAGCTGGCAGCTGCGTTTCCATACGCAGACGGCAGGCTCGACGCTCACCGCGCAGCAGCCGGAGAACAACGTGGTGCGCACGACCATCCAGGCGCTCTCTGCGGTGCTGGGTGGCACACAATCGCTGCACACCAACAGCCGCGACGAAGCCCTGTGGCTGCCCACCGAGCAGTCGGTGCGGCTGGCCTTGCGGACGCAGCAGGTCATCGCACATGAATTGGGGGTAGCAGACAGCGTGGATCCCCTTGCCGGTTCCTACCTGATCGAAGATCTGACGGACGAGATCGAGAAAGGCGCGCGTGAGTACATCGCCCGCATCGATGAGATGGGCGGCGCCCTGACTGCCATTGAGCGCGGCTTCATGCAAAACGAGATACAAGAGGCGGCCTACGCCGCCCAGAAGGCGATCGAGCGCGGCGAGCAGATTGTGGTCGGCGTGAACCAGTTCCAGGCGGACGAAGCAGTCACGCTCGAGCGGCTGAAGGTCGACCCGGCGATTGAGGCGGCGGCCCGCGAGCGACTGTCAGACTTGCGTCGTGGGCGGGACGCTGCGAGGGTCGCCGACTTGCTGGGAAAATTAGATGCCGCGGCACGCGGCGAAGACAGCCTGATGCCGCTCTTCGTCGAATGCGTCGAGAACGACGTCACGCTCGGCGAAATCTGCAACACACTGCGCGGCGTGTGGGGAGAATACGTGGCCGAGGGGTTCTAAGGCCCGACGGGGGCGAGAAATGCAGAATCCACTGACGCGTCTGGCGCCGGCACACCGAACGGCGCTGATCGGGGGGGTGCTGGCATTGCTATATGTCAGCTGGGCGTATCCCTTCATGACAGAATCGTCGGTCTTGGCGATCGACGGGCATCGCTATTTCAACCTGTTCGACGACGCCATGATCTCCATGCGGTACGCCTGGAATCTTTCGCACGGGCAGGGATTGGTCTGGAATCCAGGCGAGCGGGTGGAGGGCTACACAAACCTGCTTCTGACCCTGATCATGTCGGTCTTCACGGGACTGCTGGATAAGTCCGCGGCCGTGCTGGCGGTGCAGATCATGGGCATCGGCCTCGTGCTGGGATGCGTGTACCTGGTATGGAAGCTTGCCACACAACTGGCGGCCCGCCTTGATCCCGGCGCACGACCGTTCTTTGTGGCGACGGTCGTGGTGTTGACGATAACCTACTACCCGCTCTCTTTCTGGGCCCTCACCGGCATGGAGACGGGGCTGCTGACTTTTTTGGTGCTCGCGGCGGTGTACGTCGTGGAACGCGACAACGCGGGAAGTGGCGAGGCGCACCTGCTCCAGGCCGCCGTCCTGCTGGGCCTGGCGTACTTGACACGGCCGGATTCGATCATCTTTGCGGTGCCCCTGCTGGCGTACGCGCTTGACAAGGCGCGGCGCGAAACGAGGGCGCCGGGCATTTCCGGCCGCGTGGCGCTGGGAGCGATCGGCTTGTACCTTGCGTTTCCCCTGCTTCAGGAGGCGTTCCGCTTCATATATTATGGCGCGACCCTGCCGAACACGTACTATCTGAAGCTGACCGGCATGCCCCTGGCCGACAGGCTGCAGAATGGCATGGGCTTCCTGCGTCTGTATCTTGTTACGCACGCTTTCTTCCTGGGAATTGCCTGTCTCGCGTGTATCATCAAGCCTGCCCGAAGAAGGTGGACGTACCTGTCACTGGTCCTGCTGCCGATCGCGTATCAGGCATGGATTGGCGGTGATCCGGTCAGTGTGTGGAGAATCATGGCGCCCGTTGAGCCATTGGCGGCGGTGCTGTTCGCGCTGGCGGCGATACAGCCCTTGGCGCGGGGCAAAGCACGCGTCTCCACAATGAGAGGCGTGAGCCTGGTTGCCGCGGCGACGGCGATCAGCATCCTGAGCGTCAATCTCATCTTCGCACCTCAAATACTGCTGCGCCAGCCATGGTTCCCTGGAAATTTCTACGCACCGCGAACCAATGCTGCGGTTGCGCTCAGCCGTATCACGACTCCCGAAGCAAGCGTAGGTGTGTTGGCCGCAGGCGTAATCCCCTACTACACAGGACTGAGAGCCAGCGATTTCCTCGGCCGGACCAACACGTACATTGCCAGGCTGCCTGCCGATCTGTCCGGCGCGGTCGCCTGGAACGGCATGTACAGTGTCCCCGGGCACAACAAGTACGACCTGACCTATTCCATCGAAGAGTTGCAGCCCACCTACATCGAGGCCAGCAGCTGGGGTGCCCAGAATGTGACGGCCTGGGTCTCTACCCGCTACGTGCAGATGGAGTACCGCGGTGTGACACTGCTACTCAAGCGGGACGCTGCCGAGATCAAGTGGGAGTTGCTCTCGCCCTAAAGAGCCCGCCAGCAAAGACCGAGGCGGTTCAATCGTTGACAAGACTCGTCGCCAGGCAGCATAGACCTGTTTGGCTAGTTAAATTAAGTCATTGACTTAATTAAGGGTTTCATGTAATATCTTGCCCCATGGACGTCTTCGCAGCTATTGCCCAACCGACCCGCCGCAGCATTCTCGAGATGCTAGCCGAGGGCGGTCAACTGACCGCCTCACAGATCAGCCACCGGTTCCGAGTTCAGTCCGCCGGCGATCTCGCAGCATCTGAAGATTCTGCGTGAGGCGCAGCTTGTGCGCATGCACAAGCATCGCCAGCAGCGCATCTACGAGCTCAATCCGGAGGCTGTGCACGGCGTTGAAGATTGGGCCCGGCAGATGACCGTCCTGTGGAACGAGCGGTTCGACAGGTTGGAAGCCCTCTTAACGGAAGAAGCATCGGGGAATACGAAGCTTAGAACTAGAAAGGACAAAGGACATGGCGAAGCAAAATGAGTATGTCAAGGAACTGACGCTCACCAGACTCTTCGATGCGCCTCGGGAACTCATATGGAAGGCTTGGACAGACCCTCACATCCTGTCCCAATGGTGGGTCCCAACGGGCATGACTGCGCCGCTGTGCGAATTGGACGTGCGACCGGGCGGCAAACTCTTGATCCACCTGAGTGGATGGGGCCGGATCAACCCAGTCACGGGGATTTTCCAGGAAGTCGTGGAAGGAGAACGGCTGGTTTTCACCAATGACGGCTACGAATCCATCGAGGCGGCCGGGCCCGTGACCAAGAGCATCACGACCGTGACAATCAAAGAGAGGGCTGGGAAGACTGAACTGAATGTGCATACGGCTGTCCTTTGGACGACACCCGAGGCAGCCAAGTACCTGAACGGCATGGAAGCCACCTGGACCGGTCAGCTCGACGGCTTGGCAGACGTACTGTCAAAATCCCAGCGAGGCGCTTGACGGCCCAGTCAGCACATAGCACTAACCCAAAGGAGAGAGACGATGGCAGCAGCGACCAGCACCGCAAAAGACAGCATGCAAGAGATCGTGATCACCCGGGAGTTCGATGCGCCGCCGGAGCGCGTGTGGCAGGCGTGGACCGATCCCGAGCTGGTCAAGCGTTGGTGGGGTCCGGAGCACTTCACGGCGCCGTCGGTGCGGATCGACCTGAGAGTTGGCGGCAAGTACGTGTGGTCCATGCGCGGCCCGGCAGGCACGCAGTGGGACCGGGAGATGTTCAATGCCGGCGTCTTCAAAGAGATCGTGCAGAACGAGAAGCTGGTGCTCACCCAGTACATGGCCGACATGGATGGCAACATGATCGATGCGACCGAGTATGGTCAGCAGCCGGATTTCCCCGCTGAATTCACGATCACGGTGCTGTTCGAGGAGATCGGAAAGGGCCGGACGCGCCTGTCGATCGTGTATCCGAAGCCCGAAAGCGAGGCACAGTACCAGGCCATGCTGAAGAGCGGCATGAAAGAAGGCTGGGACACCAGCCTGAACAAGATGGCGGAAGCGCTGCGGTAGCGCAGGAGAAATGGCCATGGCAAGAATCACCTTCACAGCAGAACCGGGTAAACAGGAGATTATCATCACCCGCTTGTTCGATGCTCCGGCCGAACGCCTCTTCAGGGCCATGACCGATCCGTCGCTCATTCCGAGGTGGTGGGGTCCGCGGAAATATGAGACGATCGTCGACAAGATGGATGTGCGAGAGGGCGGAAGGTGGAGATTCATCAATCGGGATGCCGACGGCACCGATTACGCCTTCCACGGCGTGTACCACGCCATCGCTGCTCCGAAGCGCGTGGTTCAAACCTTCGAGTGGGAAGGCATGCCTGGCCACGCCTCCCTCGAGATAATGACGCTGGAAGAGCGCGGTGGGCAGACCCTGCTCACCTCACATGCTGTCTTCGAGTCCGTTGCCGATCGCGACGGAATGATGCAGGGCGGAATGGAAGAGGGCGTGAATGACACCTACGATCGGCTGGCGGAGCTGGCAGCCAAGGCCTAAGCAACGGCTTCTGCGTGGATGCGCCTCAGACAGGGCAGGCCGCTGGCCTGCCCTGTCTGAGATAAACGGAGGCTCTCCGCCGCACGCACAAATGTGGTTGAATCTCCAGCATGGATGATCTCACAGGGTTGCTCAGCGAGATGGTCGCGATCAATTCAACTAATCCCGATCTCGTACCAGGGGGTGCCGGGGAGTCGAAGCTGGCACAGTTCATTAGCGATTGGTTGACCGCCGCCGGCTTGCAGGTTCAGCTGATCGAATCGACGCCCGGCAGGCCGAACGTTGTAGCCATTGCGCGCGGCCGGAGGTCGCGGGCGGCAGGAAGCGGAGACGCCAGGGCTCTGCTGCTCAACGGCCACATGGACACGGTCGGCGCCGCCAACATGCCCCGGGCGCACAAGCCAGTCGTCAAAGATGGGCGGCTGTACGGCCGCGGGGCATATGACATGAAGGGCGGGCTGGCGGCATGCATGACCGCGATTGCGGCGGTATCCAAGCGCGGACTTAGCGGCGACGTGATCTTTACGGCCGTGGTTGACGAGGAGTACGCCAGCCTGGGAACCCAGGCATTGGCGCACGAGTATCACGCGGACGCCGCCATCGTGGCCGAATTCACCGAATTGCAGTTGATCCTAGCGCACAAGGGTTTTGTCTGGCTGGAACTGGAAACGCTGGGCAGAGCGGCCCATGGTTCGCGCCCGGACCTGGGCGTGGATGCCATCGCCAAGATGGGGCGGGTGCTGACGGGGGTGGAAGAGTTGGATCAACGCCTACGAAGTAGTCCCAGCCATCCCCTGCTCGGAAGCGGCTCGGTGCATGCCTCGTTGATCACGGGCGGGCAGGAACTATCAAGCTATCCGGAGCGTTGCATATTGTCCGTCGAGCGGCGCACGCTGCCAAGTGAGACGCCGCAGACGGCTGAGGCGGAGCTTCTTGAAGTCATAGCGCAGATCAAGGCAAAGGATCCCGCCTTCGACGCCCTGCTGCGCCGCGGGCTGGATCGGCCTCCGCTTGAGACACCGGCAGACTCCCCCATCGCGGCGGCAGTCCAAAGCGCGGCCACCAAAGTCCTCGGGCACGCCGCTCCCATCGCGGGCGTCCCGTTTTGGACGGATGCTGCTCTGCTGACGGAGGCCGGCATTCCGGCGGTGCTGTTCGGTCCATCGGGTGCCGGCGCGCACGCGGACGAGGAGTGGGTCGACCTCGCGAGCGTGCGGACTTGCGCGGAGATCTATTTGCAAACGGCTATCGAATTCTGCGGGTGAGCCGTGCAGATTGGCACCAAGGCGGGCGGCGCGGCGCCTGTGGCGCCGAGGTCTCGCCGGTGAGCCCTGCCCCCCTATCCCGATGAGACCAACGATGCTACGTGCGGAGCCACGGCGTGAGGCGACGAACGTCCTGGCGTAGCACGGAGGGAGTGGGGGGTTGGGTTCGGGAGGGGGGCGGGGCGTCCGTGCGTCCGTTCTTGGCTTTGTGTAGGTGCGCACGTCGAGCCGGCCGAGCAGTGAGGTTACACGTACTGGCCGCCGGTGGCCGTTGTCCCGGCCACGTTGCCTGGCGGCGTGATACCTCCACTGAGGAAGCAAGCGTTGAGTTGGAGATCGTAGCGTTTGCCTGTTGCTGCTCCTGAATAGGTCATTCCGTTCGAGTAGCAAATGCCTGGCCCATAGCTGAAGCAGTACGCGCTTGAGAAGTTGGGTGTGCCTGAGAGCGTGAGTGTCATGGATTGGATGCGCATGGTCCCGCCGTATTGGCTGACGTGCCGGCGGGCACTGCCTGAGATCGTGGAGTTGCCGATCATCTGGACGTTGCCATTGACGCATGAGATGTGGTCGAGGGCACAGGCGCCGAAGTCGATGCCTGAGTATTGGATGGTGCCGAAGGCATCGGCGTAGAGGCAGCATCCGCGTCCGCCGGTGTTGCCGGCAACGGTGACTTGGAAGTCCTTGACTATGAGGACCGCGGCGTTGGTCACATGGATGGCGTCCCAGGCGGCGACGGAGAGCACGACGTTGGTCGGCGTGCCTGTGTGGCCCTTGATTGTGACGGTCCCGGAGCCCACGAACGGGGCAAGGACTTCAACCGTGTCGGTGTACGTGCCGTCTGCTACTTGGATGGTGACGGCATTGGGGCCAATGTCGAGATTGGCGACAATGTCGATGGCGTGTTGCCACGTGAGGAACGGAGCGCCGGAGGTGAGGCCGTTGTTATCGTCGCTGCCTCCGTCGGCCGCGGTGGCAACGTAGTAGGTGCGGTTGGCTGTGAGTGTTTCCCTGACGGCGCTCGCAATCTTGTCGAGTGCGGCCTGGACGTTGGTTTCGTACTTTGTGAGCACGCCATTGAAGTGCGACGTATTGACTGGCTGAAAGTTGCCGACCTGGAGGGCGGCGGGTATGCTCGCGCCTCCCTCGGTGTCCTTGAAGATGGGATTGCACTGGATGCGTGTGCGCCAACGTGGGAGGCTTTTGTCGGCGGGGAGGAACTCCTCCACGATCTGAGCGAAGAAGCTGATTAGCTTGGTCCCTCCGAACATGACGAATTTGATGATGTCGCCGTCGACGTAGCGGAGATCAGGCGGCATGACATAGTCGAGCTCGTATGACCAGGTCTTGCGCGTGGGTGGGCTGTCTGTGCTCTCGAGATAGCCCAGGTTGTGAATGGGGTAAGTAGGCAGTGCCGGTTTGATGGTAGGCCTCGGCCTCGTCGAACCAAACGTACTGGCGGACACGTTTCTTTGTGCCGGTCAAATGGAACCTGGCCTTGGGGTAGAGCGTGGCGTCAAGCGCGCTCATTATGTCTGCGGAATAGACGAGGACCTCCTCGCTCCCTATGTCGGCGAACTCGATGAGCCTTTTCTGCCGGCACATATTGAACATGTGGGTAGCGTCGGTCAGTAGGATGCTCTCGCCCGAGGGCGAGGAAGTTGTAGTCAAGCCAGGCCGCGGTCGGGTCCCTGAACACGGCCGTCTTGCCGAAGTAGGTGCAAAAGGCGCTGATCACGTTCTCGTAGGTGTCGTGGCCGGTGGCGAGGTAGTAGTAGGGCGGAAACAGTTGGCCCTCGGCAAGCTGACTGCCGTCGTCCTGGTAGGTCTGACGGTGTATCCAAAAGCGGCCGGTGGTGATGGTGTACTTCGTGCCTCCGACTATCATGCCGCGCTCGAGCCACATGTGGGTTTGATCGCCGGCAAAGTCGCCGTTGTAGAACATCTTGAACTCGATGTGTTGTGCCGGTTAGCTTGTAGTACGTGAGCTCCTCGGAATGCACGGCGGCGCCGGTCGCATATCCGACATAGCCCACGACGTAGGGCTTGCCCTTGCCCGAGGCGAGGGCGGCGGTCAGGGTTGCGTCAACAGTACGCATGGCACCAGTGTCCTTTCCAGCACCCCGTGCGGTCATGGGAGCTACGCCGACGGCGGCTTGAGCCGCTTCGGGTGGCCGCGTAGTTGCCGCGTTCTCGGCGTGATGCCTTCGGGCATGACGCCGGCGGCTTAGGCCCGCGGCGAGGCGTGGCGCAGGAGCCAAGGGACGACCCGCCCGCGTGTTGCCGCCGGGCGGGCGGTGTTCCATCTGCCCTGGCGAGAAGCGAGCCTGGCCGCTGTACTGTGGCGAGCGTCTCGGCGTGAGGCCGGAGGACTGAGCGAACGGCGACGAGGCTCTTTGAGCGTAGCGCCGAGATGCCGGCAGTCGAGGGACGGAGAGCATGACGCCGGCGAGTTGTGGAAGCTCCTTTCTAATTTCCGGTGGATGTCTTTCCGGTCTCGGCGTCGACGTGGATGCCGCCGGCGCCGGCCCTGGCGTTGTTGTTGGCAATCACCGCGGGGTTGGGATTGTCCGGTCTATCGGCCGGCACCACTTCGCCGGCAAATCGGTAGACTATTCGGAGGAACTCCTCGGCGGTGATGAGGTTGGCGGCGTACAACAGGCCAAAGCTGTTGATCGTCTGCGTGGATGCCAGGGCGAGCGAGGCGTTGTCACGTTCGGAGATGTCAGCTGCCTTGACGTACACCTGGGCATTGACGTCGACCGTGCTATCGCCGTGCAGTGCTCTCCTGGCCACGGCGACCTTGAGCACCGTCTGCACCAGGGCGAGGAATAGAGCGCGTCGCTCCTCGAGCGTCTTGAATGTGGGCGTGCCGGCGGCCTCGGCCGTTGTCCGTGTGGAACTCTCGGGCTCGGCAAGCCAGTGAAGCGGGATGCCATGGCCGCCGGCGATGAACTTCTTGAGCGTGAGGCCGTCATTGTTGGCCTCGAAGCTGTCAAGCTTGGGGTCCAACGTCGACCATACTTCGCTCTCATCGCTCACGAGGATGCTCCCGGGGTTGGGTGGATTGGCACTGAGCTCGTTCTGCCTGGCGACACGGTCGGACTTCGATGGGAACTTGCCGGTCACGACGTACATGAATGCCTGGCGGAAGCGGTTGAGCCTGACGCGGTCCTCTATCCACGAGGCATAGCGTGCGAGCCACGGAAGCAGCGGGGCGATATCGGCCTCGCCCCACTGCTGACCGGCGAGTTTGTTGACGGCGAAGTGCAAGCATGACGGTCTTGGCCTTGGGCTTGGCCTGGTATGAGGGGATGGGCTTGGGCTCGACGTCCTCGAGGCTCCCTTTGCGCACGTAGCCGGTCTCTTGCTGCACGTCGTTGGGTGCGTACTCGATTGCGTGGACCTGGTCGGTCGGCATGATGCGGGCGTAGCTCATGCCGGCGCTGTCCGTCGTCAGCATGGGGAAAAGATTGCCGGTGAGACTGAGCTCGTCGCACCACTCCGTCAGATGGCTGCCGATCTGATTGAGGGGATGGCTCCAAAAGGCGGCGAGGAATTTGGCGGTGCCCTCATGGGCGCAGGAGAATTCAATCCCATCGCAAACGTATTGCCTGGTCAGGGTCACGAGGCGCCGGGCGAGTGGGTTCAGGCGCCATGCGAGTAGCGCCTCGGACTGGACTTTCTCCCGGTCGTAGTTGTACCGGTCGCGGTAGACCTGGTTCCAGTCGATGCCGGCGGTGACGTTGCGCTCGTTGACGTTGGAGGGCGAGGTCCCGAATTTGGTGGATGGTCCGAGGATGCGGGCAAGGAAGTTTCGAAGCATGGCGGTGGCTCCTTAGTGGCAGGATCAGGTGCCTCCTTATCATATAGAACATATGTTCTGCGGTCAAGAAAAAGTATGTGCAGGCGTTACAAAAACGGAGTGATTTTTCTGGGAGGGCGGGGCAGCCAAAAAAGCCCCCATGTGGGGGCTGACTTGTCTGCGAGCAATGACGGCCGTGTCAGACCAGGCGGTCGCGGCCGCTTGGAGGGCACGGTGCGTGTTAACAAGAGACGGAGCAGGACAATTGCCCTGCTCCGTCCGTATTCGTGTGTGGGAAAAACCAGGCCTACATCGGTGCGGGCACACCCAGCTGCGCGAGCACACCCATCACGCCGCCGCCGCGCACCGAGGCGGTTTCGAGCCGTGCGATCTTGCCGCCCTTGATCGTGAAAGTTGCTGGTTCGGCGGGTAACGAGACGTGTTTCCCCGTCGCAGGAACCGGCGCCATGCCCGGCATTGGAAGCTTCAGCTCCTTGGTTTGCGTTCCGGAGATGTGCAGCACGGCGGTCACTTGGTCGCCGTTCTCCTTGAAGTCGGAGGCGCCGAACTTCCAGTCAGGAATTCCCGCATGCATCGCAGAATTCACGCCAATGAATTCGCGTTTGCCGACCGGTTCAGGCACGGGGCCCGCAAAGACCATGTCGTCGGTCAGCATGCCGCCTACTTTTTCGTAGTCGCCTGCTTCGGCGGCCGTCAGTGCCGCTTTGACAATTTCAATTCCAGTCATGCCAATCGCCTCCTCACACTAAGTTCATCGGCAGCGGCGGATTCCGCTGCCAGTACCGAGTTTAGTACTCTGGAATGAGAGAAGTCTTAATGGCATACGAAGTTGAGCGCCGCTACCAACGAGATGCCGAATTCTGTGTGAAAATGGGCACAGTTCTTCCAGGCGAGGCTGTTGAGCCGTCACAAGCTCGCAACGCGCGAAAGGCACGGCCGCATGCCAAGTATACGAAGCCGCATGGTGTATCAGTTCTACCAAGCATTTGGCTCACCGTTCGACGTCCGCGCCTCCCTGGACGCAGCAGAGAGCGGACATGGGGGACAGGGACCGCGGGCGCGCATGCCGTCCCGAGTCGAAGTCGAGTCTGTCTCCGTCGGCAGCATGTACGCAGAGTGGCTGAGACCGCGCAATGCGGAGCCCGACTCGGCGATCCTGTACCTGCACGGACTGCCCCCGCTGCTGCTCCAGGTTGGAGAACACGAGGTGCTGCGCAGTGACTCGGTCCGGATGGCGGAACGCGCACGCGCGGCCGGCGTCGATGCCCGGCTCGAGGTCTGGCCCGGGATGTGGCATGTTTGGACGCCTGGGGGAGCTTCGTGCCGGAGGCCGGGCGCGCCGATCAAGCGGATCGGGAACTTCGTACAGGAGCGGCTCGCGACGTGAGACGCCCCGATGCGCATGCCGGCCGGAATCACGCGGCTTCACAGCCAAATTCTGAGCCTCGAATGCACTGCCACTGCAGAAGCCTTTGTCGTCATCCGGATCCGAAATCCAACAGAACGTGTCCAAGGAATTGACCATGATCCAATCCTCAAAGACCGAACGAAACCAAATCAAACGCAAGCCGGAACGCGGGCAGTACGACCGCGAGACGATCTATCGGATTCTCGACGAAGCACTGATCTGCCATGTTGGTTTCGTCGAGAACGAAGAGCCGTTGGTTATCCCGATGAATTTCGCACGCATGGGGGATACGATTGTCCTGCACGGAGCCAAAGCCAGCCGTCTGCTGAAGCACGTCGCCGCCGGACCGACGGTCTGCGTGGAAGTCACGCTGGTGGATGGGTTGGTGCTGGCGCGCTCCGTTTTCAATCACTCGATCAACTATCGCTCGGTGGTGCTGTTCGGCACCGGCCGACTTGTTGAAGAGGACGGCGAAAAGCTGGCGGCCCTGGAGGCAATTACGGAACACATCCTGCCCGGACGTTGGCGGGACGCCCGACTGCCCACTCCCAAGGAAATGAACGCCACCAGCGTGGTTTCGATCCAGATCGACCAGGCCTCCGCGAAGGTCCGCAGCGGCCCGCCCGTCGATGATGAAGAGGACTACGCTCTGCCCATTTGGGCGGGCGTGCTCCCGTTGAAGCAGATGGCCCTGGCCCCGGTTCCGGATGAACGCATGACCCAGGACATCGGGGTGCCGGGATACGTCACAGGCTATTCACGGGTGGAGAAATAGGGCGCCGCTCCGGCTCTTGAAACGACGGGCCAGGGCCGTAGCGCACACACAAGCTCCCAAGGCTTAGCGCAGCACGATCACGCGACCATCCGGCAGGACCTCGAGCTGATCGTCCGTATTCAGCCTGGCAAAATCCAATTCATCCAGCGCCACCAGCGGCAATGGAGACTGATACAGCTCGTCTGCAACCACGGAGGCCAGCGCAAAGAAGAAGTCCGCGCCGGTTGTGAGGATAGCGGCGGGTGCGGTGGCGGCGCGGATGGCCTCCAGCAGGACGGCAGTCGTCGTGGAAGACCCTCGCGAGAAGGGGATTGCCAGGATCCGGTCTTTGGCGATGACCCCGGAGAGCTCATGCCGGCGGTCGATGATCTCGCCGGTCTTCCAATCGTAGCCGCCCCAAAACGAGAGCGGCTCGCGGCTGACGAGGGCCGCACCGCGGGCGGTCCCGGGGATCAAAACCCGGCCATGCAGCGTCAAAGGCTCCATGCCGATTTGTCGCGAATGACCCGGCCAGCCACAGCCGAGTTGACGCAATCTTGCAGGCTTCCAAAGGCAATCTGTTTCTGCAGCAGACCGGGCGAGTAGTAGGCGAACTTGGCCGAGTTGGTCATCAGATGCTGAATTTCCTGCGGCAGCATCGGCGACGTCAAGATGCAGGTGTCCACGGTCAGTTGTGCGCCGAAGGCTTCCAGGACGTCAAGGATCCCTGCCTGGCGGGCAAACTCGGTCATAGCGCGGCTGGAGGTGACCAGGAACTTCACATCAGGGTGCCTCCGCCTGCCCGCCACCAGCGGAGCCAACTGCTTGAATTCAGCCAGCGAGAAGTGCGGGCTGCCCAGCACCACCATATCGAGGGCGTCGCCGTCGGTGTGCGTCAGTTGGCGGCGTGATTGCCGCAGGGCTTGCATGTCGACCTCGACGGTCTGGAGCGCTTGATTGCCCCGGAACGCCGCTTCCCGCGTCGGCGCTTCCGGCGTGACCGCGACCATGTGGAACAGGGCCACGCCACCGGAGGAGGCAACTGCCGCGCAGAAGGCCTTGAGTTGGTCTTCGTTCGGGGTGACCGTCATGCCATCGATCACCGGGATCTTGTCGCCCGCGCGCTCGCCGATGAGGTTTCCGAGCACCGGATAGAAGTCATCGCGCGCCTGCAACCGCGCAGGCACGTCCACCAGCTCGAAAAGGATCTGCCCCACGCGGTGTTCCGCCAGGTGCAGGCCCATGGCCGGCGCGCGGCCGGTGATGGCGCAGCAGATATCGAACAGGTCCGGGTATCTTTCGGTTCGTGCGCCGATAACCGAATTGGCAAACACGATGGCATTGGATTCGCCCCAGGCAATCTGCTGCCCGAAGACGGGCTTCGTCTCCAGCTGGTAGGGCGCGCAGGTCCAGGTCCGAAGGGTGCCCATGCTCTGGTACGCGGCCATCTGGCGGTATGCCTGCCTGGCCCAATCTGCGGGCACCGGCCATTCCCGCCAATGATGCTCGTCCAAACCGCTGACATTGAGCGTGGTAGGCACCGACACTCGGGCACCAAGACCCGCCAGGCGTTCGGCGAACTCCAGCCCGGCGTCGCCAATGTAGACCGTGCTGTCTATGTGCGCAGCCGGTGATATCCAGCAGCTCGTCCGCCCCGGATACCTCGGCCATGCGGACCACGATAGACATGGCCATCTTCGCCGCGGCGCCCTGCTTTCCAGCAAGCAGCTCGTGGTCTTTCCTAGTCAATGAAAGTGTCATCTGTTCTCAGGCCTCAAAGAGGGCTGAATTGTAAAGCGGAATGGGTATGAGGACCACGCCGACCAAAGGAAGCCCGAGACCCCGCGTATGGCCCTGGGGTCGCTGGCCCCGGCCCCAGGCGCAATCATGAGGGCAAGAGCTCCCGAGCATCTGCGAGCCTCGCACCCAATTGAGCTGCAGTTCCGGCTTCATGCGGAGAGCCGTATGGAATCAAGCGACCGGTTCAGCGAACGGCGTATCGCCGCTGCAGAACCGGTCGTTGGTTTAGCGTTCTTTCGCGACCCCGTCAGGAGCCTTTCAAGACGCCAGATTTACGATGCGGCGAGGTCGAAACGGTCAAGGTTCATGACTTTGGTCCACGCCGACAACGAAGTCGTGAACGAACTTCTCTCGCAGAATCCTCGCAAGCGTAGACTTCGGCCAAGGCGCGGAGTTGGGAGTTCGAGCCAAAGATCAGGTCCACACGCGTCCCGGTCCACTTGAGTTCGCCGGTGAGGCGATCACGACCTTCGAAAACGCTTTCATCTTCCGAGGTCGCCTTCCACGCTGTGCTCATATCGAGCAGATTCACGAAGAAGTCATTCGTGAGCGCACCAGGCCGTTTGGTGAAGACACCGTGCTGGGAGCCTGCGAAGTTGGCATTCATGGCGCGCATGCCGCCGACGAGCACCGTCATCTCAGGAGCGGTCAGTGTCAGAAGTTGCGCACGATCGACCAGAAGTTCCTCCGCCGGTACTGCATATTTCGCCTTGAGATAGTTGCGGAACCCATCTGCCTTCGGCTCGAGCACGGCGAACGATGCCACGTCGGTTTGTTCCTGCGAGGCGTCCATGCGTCCCGGCGTAAAGGGTACCTTCACCTTGTGGCCGGCATCCTTCGCGGCTTTCTCGACGCCCGCGCAACCGGCCAGAACAATCAGGTCGGCGAGCGAGACCTTCTTCCCATCAGACTGCGCGAGGTTGAACGCCTCGCGGATGGTCTGCAGGCTCTTGAGCAGCTTCGCCAGTTTTTCGGGCTGGTTGACTTCCCAATCCTTCTGCGGTGCAAGGCGAATGCGGGCGCCGTTGGCGCCACCGCGCTTGTCGGAGCCGCGGAAGGTGGACGCCGATGCCCATGCGGTCGAGACCAGCTCCGAGACAGACAGGCCGGACGCCAGAATCTTGCGTTTCAGGGAGGTGATGTCCTTTGCATCAATGAGTTTGTGATTGACAGCAGGGATGGGGTCCTGCCAGATGAGCTCTTCGGCCGGAACCTCCGGGCCGAGATAGCGCGTACGCGGGCCCATGTCACGGTGAGTCAACTTGAACCATGCTCGCGCAAACGCGTCGGCAAGTTCGTCCGGATGCTCGTAGAATCGTCTTGATATCTTTTCGTAAACAGGGTCAAACCGCAGGGAGAGGTCCGTGGTAAGCATGGTCGGCGCACGCCGCTTTGACGGATCGTGCGCATACGGCACCGTATTGGCACCGGCGCCATCTTTCGTTGTCCATTGGTATGCGCCAGCTGGGCTCTTGGTCAACTCCCATTCATACTCGAACAGGTTCGACAGGAAGCCGTTGCTCCACTTCGTCGGCGTCGAGGTCCAGGTGACTTCCGGGCCGCCCCCAATCGTGTCATCGCCCTTGCCGCTGCCAAAACGGCTCTTCCAGCCGAGGCCCTGCTGCTCGATGCCGGCGGCCTCGGGTTCAGGCCCGACCAGCGCCGGGTCGCCAGCGCCGTGGGTCTTGCCGAAGGTGTGTCCGCCGGCAATCAGTGCGACCGTTTCCTCGTCGTTCATCGCCATGCGGGCAAAGGTCTCGCGGATATCCGTGGCGGCAGCGACCGGATCCGGTTTGCCGTTGGGGCCTTCCGGGTTGACGTAGATCAAACCCATCTGCACCGCCGCGAGTGGGTTTTCGAGATCCCGCTCGCCGGAGTAGCGCTTGTCTTCCAACCACTTCCCCTCCGCCCCCCAGTAGATGTCCTTTTCCGGTTCCCAAATGTCCTCACGACCGCCGGCGAACCCGAAAGTCTTGAAACCCATCGATTCGAGGGCCACATTCCCGGCGAGGATCATCAAGTCGGCCCAGGAGATCTTGCGACCGTATTTCTTCTTGACCGGCCAAAGCAGCCGCCGCGCCTTGTCGAGGTTGACATTGTCGGGCCAGCTGTTGAGGGGCGCAAAGCGCTGGCTGCCGTGGCCCGCGCCGCCGCGGCCGTCGCCGATGCGGTAGGTGCCGGCGCTGTGCCAGGCCATGCGGATGAAAAGGGGGCCATAGTGGCCGAAGTCGGCCGGCCACCAATCCTGCGACTTCGTCATCAATTCACGCAGGTCCTGCTTCACGGCCTCCAGGTCGAGACTCTTGAACTCCTCAGCGTAGTTGAAATCCTCGCCCATCGGATTGGGCTTCGAGGAATGCTGGTGCAGGGTATCGAGATTGAGCTGGTTCGGCCACCAGTCCTGGTTCGTCGTGCCTCTGCCCGTTGCCGGGCCCTTGCCATCTTCCGTCATGATATTTGCTCCTTTCGCTGTGTATCTTATTGAGCGGTGTTAATACTACTTACGCTGCCTATCACCCCTCGTTCTTGTGATCCGGACACAGCCCGTACAGTACGATTTGAGGGCGCAGGATCTTGTAACCCGATACTTTCTCGAGCCTTCCAATCGAGTTCCGATCGAGAGATATTTCCCCATCGCTGATCTTGCCGCATTTCATGCAGATCAGATGCGGATGAGGCTCAGGCCGGTTGCCATCATAGTGACTGTCTTCGCGCAAATCGATTTCGTACACTTGATTCATTTCTTTGAGCAGGGCCAGGGTCTTGTAGACCGTGGCATGACTGATTGTCGGGAACTTCCGTTTTATCTTGCCATAGAATTGGTTCGCGCTGGGATGTCCTTCGCTGACCGCAATCAGTCGCACCAGCTCAACGCGCTGGGGGGTCAAGCGGAAATTGCGCTCCTTCAGTGCGGCAATAAGTTGATCAAAACGGACAGCGGGATCGGTCATGGGGCAGCTCTTGAGAATTACTCCTAACAAATAGTCATTATTATCTATTGTACCCCAAATCCTAAGAGATTGCCTACCGTCAGCAACGAGAATGCTCCAACCATCGGCCTGGATGAAATGGAATCACCTATTCCTGCGTGCCCCAGAGCGGGGGCGACGTCCGCTTGAGGACTGGGGATACTGTTGTGGCTGCGGCCTCAGATCTACGATTTCGGGACGGGAACTTCGGCACTCGCGCATCTGCAGCCATTTCCGCCCAGTACAGACGCCCTGGCCCTGGCTGATGGCGGCTGGGGCATCCGGTCATGAACTGCTGCCTGGAGGTCCGGGTGGCCGCGGCGATGGGTCGCGCGCTGTCTAGCCGCCGCGTGCCTCAGGTGGCATCTCCAGCCAGATCGCCTCGAGGGAAAGGCGGATGTCGGTTACGAACAGAAGCAACGACACGATCAGACTCAGCATGCAGAGGATGAAGAGGGCCACGACGGCCTCGACCACGCGGAGCTGAAGCAGCGGTCCCAGGAACAGCGTGATGATCAGGATGGCCGCCAGCAAGACACTGATGGTGGCAAGGGCGATGGCAGATCGAAGGATCCTGGCGCGTTTGGACAGGATCTTGAGCTGTGCCAGGATTTTCGCACGAGCAGGTCGCGGCGCGCGGCGAAGGTCCTCCGTGAGAATGCGAGACCGGTCGGTGATACGGCCGAAGCGATTCGTCATGCTCAGCAGGATCAGCCCAACGCCCGAGATCAGGATCACGGGGCCGATCGCAAGCTGCAAAGTCGGGATCAGGTCGGTGAGCGTCATGGCACTCCAGTGGCACGGCCGCGGGCCGGGGCAGGATTGCTCGCGGGGGTCCCTTCGGTGCCTGCGCAAGGCGACATCGTAACACAGACAGCAGGGGGCTTCTGCGAAGCCTCATTCAGTCGGACTACCGTCTTGATGCCGGCAAAGACAGCGCCATGCGGTGCGCCAGAGGGCGGTCGTTCGACGTATTCGTCTACTTCAGCCGCATGGAATTGTTTTCGATGTTGTTGAAGAGTTTTTCGGCGGCCGCGGCCTCTGGCCCGTCGGGTACAGAGAGTTCCATCCACGGCTTGCCGAACACCGAGACAATCGCCGCGGCCGACAGGCCGATGAACGCGCTGCCTCCCAGCGTTGCCATCCACGCCGGGCACGGGAGGAGATTCAGGATCCCTGCGACGCCGCCGACGGCCATGACGAGGCCTGCCGCCGAAAGGGCGATGGGCCCCGCTGGGTTGGATTTATGCGGACCGCCGCCGTCGTCAAGATCAACGTACCCAATGCCTACATTCAAGTGCTCTTCGTTTGTCGTAGACGAGCTGCCATAGCGATTGGTCGCGAGGTTGCGTCCGGACGCCTGGCCTACCGCCTTCGCACGCATGACCAAGGAAGCTGCGCCTCCGACCGAAAAGAGAATACCAAGGCCGGTTGCAGCCGGCCAAAACTGGGGACCACAGGCGTTCGGCCGAAGGGGCGAGGCAGGCGGCACGTGGACAGCCGCTGCTGGCGCAGCCGGAGGCGGCGAATTGGTCGCGCTGGGCACAGGCGTTGCCGTTGCGGTTGGAGCAAGGGTCGCCGTCGGAGCCGGCGTATCGCTTGCAGTAGCCATCGGAGTGTCGCTGGGCGCCGTCGTCTCACTCGGGGGATATCCGTCTTGGCTTGCTGCTTAAGGATATACCCGGATTTGGGGCATGGAATTGGTTCCTTGTTCTCGTCGTAGCAAGTCTTGGCCTGTACCCCACGCTGCGGCAAGAGGACTGCGGCCAGTGTGAGGCCGCCGATCACATACAGGGCAATGCCGGTATTCTTCACGTCGCTCTCCTGTGCGGCAAGGGAACAGCATGGAACATGTTAAGTGTGAACGCCGCGAGCTGCAAGGGCAATATTGGAACTGATAGTGCAATCGCGCACATGACAGAGTTGGCGCCTCGGCACGCCGTCGCACGAGATGCGGATAATCCGACGGGCTGGCGAGGGACCTTTCTGCTGCAAGGCGCTTCCCTGGCCCCATTCGCCCGGCGGCCCGAAACGAGGGGACGCCATATTCGTTACGGACAGTTCTTCAGGCACACGATGGTTCCTGAACCCGAATTGTGCCCCCTGCCGGTGCCAATGCCCCTTCCTTCTTCTGGACCGCAGCGCACTCCGGCAGATTGACAGGAGAGAGTATGACCTGCGAGGCTGTGGCTGCCAAGGGCGTTACTCGACAACTACTCGGCGCCCATCACGCCGCCGAGTAGTTGTAGCGGAGATGCGTGATGGGTCCATTCCAGGCGCCGTTGGCCAGCTGGTGACCGCTCACGGGCATCAACCGCCCATTGACGTCCATCTCCCAATCATCCATGTCCGCGATCGCGCCGGCGTGTATGTTAATAGCGCAGTGCGCTCCCCAGTTCAGCGAGGCATCCACGCCGTAGTCCGAGGTGCACCTTCGCCTGCTACCGGCCGAGGGTATTAAGCAGGATCGTAACGATCCCGTTCCCCGTGCTATCCAGACATCCGCAAGTCACGTTGCCAGAATCTCGCGGCGATGTGCTGCTCGCCGAATATCCCTGCCGGGTGCAATAGTCGCCACAGCGCACACCAACTGACTTCGGCCCGAGGTTGCCGATGCTTATCTGCTGAACCACGATGAGCAGAATGAAGGCAACGGTGACCCCGACCGAGATCAGAATGTGCTGCCTGTGCGATGCGGGGTCGTGCTCCAACCGCTTCCCCATGCCATAGCCAATTATCAAGGATGCAAGCCACACCGCAAGGAAGACTAACGCAAACAGTACGCCGACGAGCCCGCCGGCGGCGGGCGGCCACGGATTGTCCCCGAAGGCAAACACCCACAACGCGCCAGCTACCGATCCAGCAACGAGAAACGCGGCGATCAGGGCCACCAAGAGGCCGGGTGCGCCAAACAGGATCGCGTAGAGAAACCTCTTTTTCATCTGCCCTGTATTGCCATATTATCCACCCTTTGCTGTTTATGCACATGGCCGTCCGGTGCCGGCGCATCTGCAGGAGCAGTCGCACCTCCCCGGGGGTAAGCCCAACAAGCTCGCGGAGCAGGTCTGCCACTTCCACATGACTTAGAATATCTTCATTGCCCGTTTACACGGAGTTAACAGAGCCCGCCTACGATAGTGGGACCTTCATCAATATACACAGCAAGGAAGTCTATGAGAAGGCACACGACAAAGTTCACTACTTACACTTGCGCTGGCCTCGGTGTTGTCCGCCGGCTGCGTGTCGACACCTGCAAACCCTGCGGTAAGCCAGCCGACGGTCAGCGCGTTGAGCGCGACCGCAACCACACCCGTCAACACCTCGCCCCAATCAACGGCAGGCGATCTGGACCAGGCCCGCGCCAAGATCAAGCACATCGTCATGATCATGCAGGAAAACCGCTCCTTTGACTCTTACTTCGGCACCTATCCCGGCGCGGACGGCATCCCCATGCAGAACGGGACGCCAACGGTCTGTCTGAACGATCCCCAGACCAATCAGTGCGTGCAGCCGTACCACGATGCGAGCGACACGAATGCGGGCGGCCCGCATGCCGCCTCGTATGCCACGCAAGATATCGATGGCGGCAAAATGGATGGTTTCGTCGCCTCGTTCCGCGAGGCGGCCAAGGCCTGCCAGAACCCCAACGCGCCCGGCTGCGTACAGGGCGCCACACCGGACGTGATGGGCTGGCATGACGCCCGCGAACTGCCCAATTACTGGAGCTACGCGGAAAACTTCGTGCTGCAGGACAAGATGTTCGAACCCAATGCCTCGTGGAGCCTTCCAGCTCACCTCTTCATGGTGTCCGCCTGGTCTGCTACTTGCAGCACGCCGGGCGATCCGGAAAGCTGCGTGAATGCCGTGGATGGACCGCCCAATGGCTTGCGCGTGGCCAACAGCAACCAGGCCGACTACGCCTGGACGGACCTGACCTACCTGCTGTACAAGTCAAATGTCTCCTGGGCGTACTACCTGAGCGCCGGCAACGAGCCGGATTGTGAAAGTGACGAAATGTTTTGCACACCCGGGAAACAGACGCGCAACGTCCCCGGCATCTGGAATCCGCTTCCGGCATTTGACACGGTCAAACAGGACAATCAGCTTTCAAACGTCAAGGACGTGGCTGAGTTCTTTACGGCGGCCAAGGACGGCACACTGCCGGCGGTATCGTGGGTCGTTCCAAATAACACCGTGAGCGAGCATCCGCCCTCAAGCATCCAGGCGGGCCAGGCCTACGTCACTCTGCTGATCAACAGCCTCATGCAGGGTCCGGACTGGGACAGCACGGCCATCTTTCTGGCGTGGGATGACTGGGGGGATTCTACGATCACGTGGCGCCGCCATCGGTTGACGAGAACGGCTACGGATTACGGGTTCCTGCACTTGTGATCAGCCCCTACGCGAAGCAGGGCTACATCGATCATCAGACGCTCAGTTTTGACGCCTACCTCAAGTTCATTGAGGATATCTTCCTTAACGGCGCGCGCCTCGACCCTTCGACCGATGGTCGACCCGATCCGCGCCCGACCGTGCGCGAGGACGTTTCGATTCTTGGGAACCTGTTGAGTGACTTCGACTTCAGCCAGTCGCCGCGGCCAGCGCTGGTACTGCCAACCAATCCGGCGCCCGGGCCTGCCTCGCAGCCCTGACTCTGCCGGCAGTGAACCCGGGGCGTTCGCAGGCCGCTCCGGAATGGTTCACGCTCCAGAAGTATCCCCAGCGCTGCTGCTCGAATCTTTCGAGCAATTCGTCCATTTGCCGGATACGCTCCCACGCCTATTCCTTGGAGCGGGCCAGTTCAAGGAAGCGTGTCCGCGGTTGGGGGCAGCGCCTACAAGGCGTTCGGCGGGGCACTTCCCGCCAGTCTAGCGCGCCAACCTGTACAGGTCCACGTGCTTCAGCGCAAGGCGTTCCACGCCCGCAAATCCGGCCTTGCCCGCCAAGTCTTCGATGGCAGCAGGCTGGAGCCGATGCTCCAGGGGCGGCCCGTATTCTTGCTCCCGATAGGGCCACTCGAGCACGCTCACTCTGCTGATGGCAACCCGGTGTGCTTCCTGGAGCGCCTTCAGGGCATCATCCGTTTCATGCAGCACAACTCCAAAGAAGACCAGGTCAAACGACGCATCTTCGAACGGGATCTTTTCGGCCGGGGCTTCCTGAAACTTGCCGGCGGGAACATGCCCGCGTGCAATTACCAGCAACTCGCTGTTGGTGTCTATTCCGCTGACGTGCAAGCCCAACTTGGAAAACGCTTCGGCAAATACGCCGGTGCCGGTCCCAACATCCAGAACGCTCGTGACGGTCAGTCCGTCTGTGCTCAGGGCCACGACGCGTTCCACGTCGAGCCGCGCCAGCCTGTCCGCGGAACGCAATCGTTCGGGCGCACCGTGAAAACGACGCTCGTTCATGTGTTGCTCACTCACGGTAGTCCTCCAAGTCGCTTGCCTTCATCGTCCTTGCCCGCCTCCTGAAACAGCGTGATCTGCATACCATCGGGGTCTTGCAGCCGCACGTTGTGATCTCCCCAAGGGGTGATAACCGGAGCATGAACCAGCGTTGCGCCGTGCGCGAGCAGGCGATCCATCGCTGCCTGCAGGTCGGGAACCTGGAGCGCAAAGCGTATCTGGCCGCTGACGCGCCTCCCGGCTTCGATGCGATCGACGGTTTGAGCCTGTGCTTCGTCAAAGAGCTCCAGGGCGGCGCTACCCATATCGAGGATCAGCGCTTCACCCTGCTCGTTGCTCCAGACCTGCGCCGGGTCCAGGCCAAGGCCGTCGCAGTAGAACTTTACGGAGCTTGCATAATCGCGGCTAGTGAGCGCGACACGCAGCTGCAGGACAGGGGAAGTTGGCAGTTTGGTGGACATGGCAGGTCATAAGCCTTTCGTCTCATACTAACGGGACAGGGTCCCAAGAGGTCCGGCCCTATTCTTTCGTGACCAGTTCTGTCACGCTGATGCCGCGGTGCCGCAGCGCCTCGACAAAGGGCTTGGCCGGAACCAGGCTCTCGACGCCGCCTGCGCCGCGTGGAGTCTCGCCGCGGGCCATCATCTCGGCGACGATGGCCGCGCTCCAGCCTGTGCCGCGTTCCATGGCGCTGAAGCGCGTCCCTTCATCGTAGTAGTCGATCATCTCGACAAGCGCCTCGGCCGGGTGCCCGCCCTTCTTACCAACGACCTTCACCCGGACGATGACCACATCCTTGTCGCCAGGGATGACCACCTTGGGCTCGAACAATGCGTGGAAAACATCGCGCGGGACCACCTGCTGCTCCCCCACCTGGATGGGCTTGGTATCCCACAGGCCCAGGTCCCAGTAGGCGCGCAATTGCGCGAAGTTGCCCGGCCAGCGCAGCGTCAGGTTCTGCAATGTACGCAACTTGCCCTCGAACGTCCACGGCATCGTGTCCGTTCCACCGCCGGTGACAAAGGCCTCCAGTTTTCCGATCGGCTCCGGAAATTCGACCATCTCCAACTCGGTCATCGGCTCGACGATCGTGATCTTACCGTCCCGCAGGAAGATGCCGGGCTCCGCGTATTCATTAGTCAGGCCGGCAACGTGAAACTTGAGCACGTAGTTGAAGGGCGGCTGGGGTGCTTGCGGGATGCCGCCATCCCACATGTAGACATCCTTGGGCTCGTCCAGCAACTCCATCGCGTAGACGCACAGCGAGGTCCCCATACCCGGCACTTGACCGCAGTTCGGGATGATACTTATGCCAGCCGCCCTGGCTTTCTCCGAGAAGCGGTGCTGGAGGCGGGCAATGTCGGTGTTGCCGCCCAGGTCGCAAACATTAACCCTGGCGCGCAGCGCGGCCTCGGTGACATCCAGGTTGAACCAGTATGGCACGGCGCTCAAACAGGCATCCGCGCCGGCAAACAGTTCGGTCAGCGCCGCCTTGTCACCGGCGTTGACTTGCGCCGCCACGGCCGCGTCCGATTGGAGCAGACCGTTGACACGTTTTGCGGCGGCCTGGGCGACCCCGAGGTCCATGTCGGCGAGCAGGACCCTGCGCGCGTCCCCCCAGCGGATCATGTCGTAGGCGGCCGCCGTTCCCTGCTTTCCGGCGCCCAAGATCACGTAGGTGTATTTGTCCATGTCTTGTCTCCTGACCCAGCACGATCAGCCCAATACCGTTTCCCGGGTCTGCATCTGGTGCGCCCAAGATCGAACAGTCCGGGGTACGGCGAAGCGACCGCGTGCAAAATATACCAGCATCTCAGGAGATGCGGCGGTCACGCGCTGTCGATAGCGGCGAGCCGGGACCGGTCATTGAATTCGGACAAAATTCGGCATATACTGACCCCGTTGCTCGCTTGCGGATTACTGCACGCCAAACATGCCCTGCATGCCTCCGAACCCGACCTCGACCCCACGCACCAATAATCTCCCGGCGCTGCTGAGCAGCTTCATCGGCCGCCAAGCCGAGATTGCCGAAGTCAGGCAGTTGCTGCGCACCCAGCGCCTGGTTACCCTAACCGGCCCGGGCGGCTGCGGCAAGACGCGGCTGGCGCTCCAAGTCGCCACGGAAGCGATGTCCGTCCTTTGAAGACGGAACCTGGTTGATAGAGCTCGGCTCGCTGGCAGATCCAACATTGGTTCCCCAAACCGTTGCCGCCACGCTGGGAGTGCGCGAGCAAACCGGGCGCCCGCTGACAGAGACACTCTCCGATTATCTGCGCTCGCGCAATGCTCCTGCTGGTGCTGGACAATTGCGAACACCTGGTGCAGGCATGTGCGGAATTTGCGGCCACCCTGCTGCAGGCCTGCCCTGCACTGAGTCATCCTTGCCACCAGCCAGGAACCGTTGGGGGTCGAGGGGGAAGTTGTTTGGAGCGTGCCCCCCTTGTCGCTTCCCGAATTGCCTGCAAGGAAGACATTCCAGGCCTTCGGAGCTGCCGTCCCGTACGCGGCCGCCGTCCGAGGCGGTGCAACTGTTTATCGCCCGCGCCGAGGCGGCTTCACCCGGCTTTCAAGCTCAGCGCAGAGAATGCGGCCTGGGTGGCAGAAATCTGCCGCCGCCTGGACGGCATGCCGCTGGCAATCGAGCTGGCAGCCGCGCGTCTGCAGAGCCCTTACAGTGCATCAGATTGCACAGCATCTGGATGACCGCTTCCACCTCCTGACTGCGGGTAACCGAACGGCGCCCGCAGCGGCAGCAAACGCTCGAGGCCACGCTGGACTGGAGCTATGCTCTCTTGTCCGATACGGAGCGCACAGCGCTGCAGCGGCTCTCGGCCTTTTCCGGCGGCTGCAGCCTGGAAGCCGCTGAGGCCGTCTGCTCGGCCGAAGACGTAGGCAGCCCCAATGTCTTGGACTTGTTGTCACGCTTGGTCGATAAATCGCTACTCGTGGCGGAGGTCACCCAGGGCCAGAGTCGCTATCATCTCTTGGAGACCATTCGAGATTACGCGCGCAGGAAGCTTGCCGAATCCGGGGAAACTGCGGCCGCACGTGACCGTCACCTGCAGTACTTCGTGGCATGGGCCGAGAAAGCCGCGCCACACCTGCCGCGCACTGCCGACGAGCCGTGGCTCGAACGGTTCGACGTGGAGCATGACAACGTCCGGGCCGCGCTGGACTGGAGCCTTGCCTCGGCGGATGGCGCGCAGGCGGGTCTGCGACTTGCCGCTGCTGCCGGGATCTATTGGAGACTCCGAGGATATCCGCAAGAGGGACGCGCCCGTCTGACCGCCGCGCTCAGCGCGAGAGGGTGCACAGCGCCCGACCGCGGCGCGCGCCCGGGCGCTGGACCACCTGGCAATCTTCAAGTTCTTCGAAAGCGACTACGAGTCCGTCCGCGCTCTGGTCAACGAAAGCCTTGCGATTTGGCGGAGTCAGGGGAGCCACGGGCACTTGGGACTGGCTTGGGGGTCAGAATTGCTGGCCGAGGTGAATGCGGAAACCGGCAACTATGATGCTGCATTCCCCTTGTTTGATGAGGCGCTCCGCCTCTTTCGGGAAGTACAGGACTCTACGGGGACGGCAGACACGGTCAAGATGATGGGTTGGACTGCCATGCGCTCCGGCGACTACGAAATGGCGGAACGTCGCCTCAGCGAGGGGCTGGAACTCTGCCGCCAAAGCGGGGATCGCCACCACATCGCTTCGTCCCTATCCGGCCTGGGCGAGTTGGCCATCCGACGCGGTCAACTGGACCGCGCCGATCTTCTGTTGAAGGAAAGCCTGGAAATCAGCAGAGTCATCGGCGATAAGTGGGAAATACCGATCGCGCTAGGTTCGCTTGGCTGGTTGGCGCTGCGTCGCGGGGACTTGAGGTCGGCGCATGCGATGCTCGTCGAAAGTCTGGAGATCCGCGCCGAGACCGGAGACCGCGGCGGCATGGCTTGGTGCCTCGAGAAACTCGCGCAGGCAGCCGCACGGCAAGCCCGGTACGATAGAGCAGCCACCCTCTTCGCCGCCGCCGCCGCCCTGCGTGCGCCTGTCAATTCCAAAATGGATTCAGTCGATGAGCATGAATACCAGGGCGCGCTGTCTGCTGTGCAGAAGGCGCTGGGAGTCGAAGGCTTCTCCGCAGCATGGAGCGAAGGCGAGCACATGCCGTTGGATGCTGTCCTCGAGTTCGCCCTCCAGGAACCCGAACCCGCCGCTGCGGACTCCGCCACCAACGAGAAGGAGAAGTTTGGCGGTCTGACCAGGCGCGAGCGCGAAGTGGCGGCATGGATCGCGCGGGGAAAGTCGAACCGCGAAATTGCAGACGCAATGACCGTCGGCGTGCGCACGATCGAAACCTACGTGACGCGCATCCTGAACAAGCTCGGCTTCAGCTCACGCGTGCAGATCGCGACTTGGACCATCGAGAAGGGACTGATCTCATCGGGCGGCAATGAGCATCGGCCGGATTAGAGGGAACGCTGAAGCAAGGCGGCCTCACGCGGTCCGACAAGTTAGAGCCAGTACTGCGAGCCAATTGAACGCGGATTCACCGCTTTCACCAACCCCCTAAACCGGCAGAAGCACGAAGAGGGCCCGAACTTGAGTTGGGCCCTCATCTCATACAGATTCAATCTCGACTGGCTTCCGAGTTAGTAGGGAACGTGACAGTTCGTCGCTGCCCAGCATGATGGCTTGGGCATTGGCGGCGTCGGAGCCTCGAAAGAGCGGGAGAGATCTACGCTCCCCGATACCAGGGCATTGTCATCCTGCTGGCTGGGGACCGAAAAAGTGCGGGACAGGTCAGCACTACCCGGCACCAGTGCGCCGTTGTATTGCCGCCTGGGGCTAGCCACCGGAGATGGCCAGGTCAACGCTGCCCTGGTACCAAGCATCCGTTGTAGCTCGTAATCACCTCGCTGCCGGCGGCCTTTGCCTCGGCCACGATGCCCGGCGCAAAGGCCGTCTGCACGGTTGCACAACCGGCCGTGACACTGATCACCGTGGCCGCAACAACCAGCTTGCACAGGTCTAAGAACTTCATGTTCATTGCAACTCCTTCCTCTTGCCTATGGAAACCAGGTTTCAGCGCCCTTGGCTTGGTTTCCCATGCGGGGGCCTCGGACGCGGTCTCAATGTAGCTGAGACCAGGCCGCTTGTAGTCAGCGAAAACTCCACACTTCAACACTACGTTTTTCTTGGAAGGACAGGGAGCCAGCCAAGCAGAGCGGTCTGCCGCGCCGGGATTGTAGTGGCGCGCGGCCCTGGACTGTAGTGATTTCCTCGATGACGCGCTCCAAGAGTGGGCGTATCCTATGACCAGGATCTACCCGCAGATGAATTCGAAACGGAGGTTTCGCATGTCATCATTGAATCCTTGGTTGGTAGAGCAGGAGGCCAAGTATCGACGCCAGCAGATCCGGGACGACCTTAAGCAGATCCGCCTGGCGCAAAAGGCGCTCAGGCCAGATCCCTCGCCGGCCCATCCAGCACGGTCCGGCAGGGCTCCCGCGGGCCTGCTCAGGCGGGCGACGCGGGTCCTTGCTCAAGCGATCCTGGCAATGATGGGATAGCAGCACCGATCCGGAACCGGATCACCCAAGATTGCACATCCGGGACGCGTGTGCCTGAGGGAGATTTTCACGGGTTCTCGACCTCAGGCACCGGTCAGCCCGCACCAGACTAGAACTGGTGCGGGCTCATTTTGTGCGCAGGCCGCGTTGGCACGCAAAAAGGACCCGCGGCCGAGCGCCACCAGGCCCTCTTCCCAAGACAAGTAGCGGAAAGCGGTTCTACTGCTTCAGGGCGACTTCCATCCGCTCCAACGCACGGCTGATGTTCGCCATCGAATTGGCGAAGACAATTCGCAGGTAGCCCTCGCCATACTTTCCGAAGGCCGAACCGGGAAGGACGGCAACGCCGTGATCGAGCAGCAGGTTGGCAAGCTCCCCCGAGGTCTTGCCGGTGCCGCGAATGTTCGGGAAGACATAGAAGGCCCCCTGCGGCTTCTGGCAGTGTACGCCCGGCAAGCGATTGAGCCCATCAACCAACATATCACGGCGCAACTGGTATTGCTCGACCATCATCGCCACATAGTCCTGCGGACCGTTGAGCGCTTCGATCCCGGCGAGCTGCGTGAAGTGCGCGTTGCAGCCGATCGAGTGCGTAAGCAGCAGGCCGACGCGATCGGCCAAGTCCTCCGGCATGATGCCAAAACCCAGGCGCCACCCGGTCATGGCATAGGTCTTGGAAAATCCATCCAGTATGATCGTGCGCTCCGTCATCCCGGGCAGCGCTGCGATGCTGGGCGCCGAGACACCATCGTATACGAGATGGGTGTAGATCTCGTCTGCCAGCACCCAGCAGTCATTCTTGATGGCGGCCGCGGCGATGTGCTCGAGGTCCGCCTGAGGCATCACGCCGCCGGTGGGATTGGACGGCGAGTTCAGGATAATCAGCCGGGTCTTCGGACTTATCAGTTGATCAAAGGCTTTCAGGTCAAACGAGAACTGGTTCTCTTCCTTTAGCGGCACGGGCCGGGGAATGCCGCCGGCGACCCCGATCATGGCCTCATAGGTGGGAAAGCCGGGATCCGGATAGATGACTTCGTCGCCGGGATTAACCAGCGCCAGGGTCGGGAAGAATAGGATGGGCTTGGCGCCAGGCCCAATGACGACCTGCCTCGGCTTCACCTGGATGCCTCGCTGTTTGCCGGCGTACTCGGCGACGGCCTCGCGGAATTTTGGCAAGCCTGCCGGGGGGCTGTAGCGTGTCTGGCCGGTGGCGATCGCCCGGATGCCCGCCATGCTGACGTGCGGCGGGGTGTTGAAGTCCGGTTCGCCGATCTCAAGGTGAATCATATCCTTGCCGCCGGCCTCCAGCTCCTGGGCGCGCGCCAGCACCTGGTAAGCGCCCTCCGCGCGCAGCTGTTCGGTTCGGTGTGCAAAAGTCATGCCGCGCCTCCTGGCTCGGAACCCTCAGGGCAGGATTGCAAAAACGCGCGCCGGGAAGCCCGACCCATTCTTTGGCTTGGGGAACGTGGACACCACCAGCGCACCGAACTCAGGCACCTGGTCCAAGTTGGCAAGCAATTCGATCTGATAATGATTGGTGCCCAGGATGTATGTCTCCATCGAGTAATCGCCCTTGGAGCAATCCATGCCCGGATTCGTATCCGTCGTTTCGTGGCCCGAAGCCGTGATCTTGCAAGTGTCGAACAGGTAGCGCAGCACCTCATGGCTCCAGCCCGGGAAATGCTTGATTCCCTTGCTGTCCTCGTTCTGCATGGCGGTGTCGTCGGGCCAGCGCTTGGACCAGTCCGTGCGCAGGGCTACGAAGGTGCCCTCCGCAATGCGCCCGTGTTTGGCCTCCCAGGCTTTGACGTCGTCCATGGTGATGGTGTAATCAGGATTCTTCTGAGCCTGCACGTGGATATCCAGGACCACCAGGGGCAGGATCATCTCCGTGACCTCGATCTGATCCAACGTGCGCGTCCCACGGACAAAGTGCGCCGGCGGATCGGCATGCGTGCCCCATTGACCGACGTGCGAGTACATATGCACGTAGATGCCGGCGCCGCGCGTGCCTACACCCTCGTCATAGTGGTAGAGCGATTTGCGCTGCTCGTTGGGGAAGCCCGGCCAATGGGGGATGCCTGGCGCAAATGCATGCGTGAGGTCCACCCATTTCCTGGTTTTCAAGAATTCATAGGCTTCGGCAAGTGTAAGGTCCTTGGCGGCCATGTACCGTCCTCCTTCTGCTGTTCTGAAGCTCTCGCCAAACCGCTGGCTCTACTGCGCATTGTCCTGCCAGGCCCTAAATGCAACCCACAGGTGCAGGCCAATCACGCCTCCATCCCCCCGCCGAACGACCGACGAGGGGATGGGGATGTCTCTTACATGGAAGGGGCGACTCCTACGGTGCCGGCACTTTCTCCGGTGTTACTTCGGCGCCCAATGTGTACTGGCCATCCTTGATGGCGATGATCGTGACGCTCTTCTGGGGCACGCGAATCCCGGGCTGATAGGTAATCGTTCCGGTGACGCCCACGAAACCGCTGGTGGCGGCCAGGGCATCCCGGATAGCCTTCGGGTCGGTCGAGTTGGCGCGCTTGATGGCATCGACCATCAGGTAGACGGCATCATAGCCCAGCGCCGCGAAGGCGCTTTCCGGGTCCACGCCGTATTCCTTGTTGTAGGCTGCGATGAAGGCCTTCATCTTATCCGTGCCCTTATCGGCACTGACGAGGGCGTGCGTTGTGAAATACACGTTCTCGGCGGCTGACCCGCCTACACCGACCAGTTCAGGACCGTCGTAGCCGTCGCCGCCGACCATCGGCAGCGTGATGCCGGCGTCGCGCAATTGCTTGGCAATCGCGCCTGCATCGGAGGCCTGCAAGGCCGCCACGTACAGGCAGTCAGGCTGCGGGCTGAGTGCTTTCAGGCGTGTGATCTGGGCGGAGAAGTCCGTGTCGCCCTGCGTATACGTGTCGTCCAGGACAACCTTGCCGCCGAGCTCTTCGAAGCGCTCCTGCCAATACTTGGCCAGCAGGGTCGTGTATTCCGCGCCCTTGTCCCAGAAGCGCCAGGCCGTCTTGCAGTTCAAGGTGTTGTACATGAACTCGGCGCCGGCGGCCGCCTGCACATTGTCGCCGAAGGGCTCAAGGAACATGAAGTCGCCGACCTGGTCGGGCAGCTTCGGTGAGGTTGCGCCGGCGGTCAGGTACGGAATGCCGGCTTTCTGCGCGATCGGGCCGATGGCCAGGGCGGAATCCGAATCGGTGTTGCCCACGATGGCCACAACATGATCGCTGTTGATCAGCTGCGTGGCGATGTTGCCGTTGGTGGCGGAGTCCGTCTTGCCATCGAGCAGAATGTAGTTGATCTGCTTGCCGAGAACACCGCCGGCCGCATTGATCTCCTTGACGGCCAGCAGCGATCCGTGCGAGGCCGGCACATCGAGGGAGGCCATGGCCCCTGTCAGGTTGTAGGTGCCGCCGATGTTGATGGTGTTTGCAGAGGCAGCGGGTCCGCCGCACGAGGCCAACAGCGCCGCCAGCAGCAGTACCCCGAATAGCTTGATTTTCATCTTGATCCTCCTTGCATGTATTCAGAACTGGTTTCAAACGGCAATCGCTCCATGAGAGACACTGCCGGTCAGACGTAAGGTGACCCCGTCACCTCCTTTCGAGAAATGCGGACACCCCCGGGAGCCCTGCAGCGCTTGTGCATGAGCGCCTGCCAGTCCGCCAGCACTATAGAGTTTGTCAGGTTGGAGTTTCCAAGCGCAACAACCTGGCCCAGTTAATCTCGCGATCACCCATAAGCCCCTGGCGGCGCAAGGCGACGATCAGCACGAAGGCCACCGCCAGGATGATCTGGCTGATTCCGTAGAGCGGAGGCAGTCTGAGGGTGCCGAAATGAATGCCGTTCTCGGCGTTTCGCAGCACCTCGGAGAGTACGGTCACAAGTACCGTTCCCAGTACCGAGCCGCTGATGCTGCCCATGCCTCCGACGACCAGCATGATGATGTAGTTAAACGTGGCGGTGAAGTAGAAGGTGGCCGGCGAGAACGAGGTCAGAAAATGCGCCATCAGCCCGCCGCCGACCGCCGTCAGAAACGCGCTGACCACAAACGCCAGCAAACGCGCATTCAGTATGTTGATACCGACCACCCTGGCGGCGATGCCGTCTTCGCGCACGGCCAACAGCCTGCGTCCGTAAGGCGAGTGCACCACTCTCCAGACCACATAGATTGTGATCAGGACCCAAACGTACACCCACCAGAGTGTGGTGTATTGCAGCACACCGGAAAAAGTACGGGCGCCGCGCGTGAATTGAGTCCAGTTGATGAGCACAATGTGTACGATCACCAGAAAGCCCAGCGTGGCCACCGAGACATAATGGCCGCTCAGCCGCATCAGCGGGATGCCGATCAACCACGCGACGATGGCCGCCAGAATGCCGGCGGTCAGCAAGGCCGGCAGAAACCCGAACTGGACGTGAGCCATCCAGGACGGCAGATCCGGAAGATTTTCGGACTTGGTCTCGAGAGTGAGAGTCAGGATGGAAGAGACGTATGCCCCGATGGCCATGAAACCCACGTGTCCCAGCGAGAACACGCCGGTGAAACCGTTCGAGAGATTCAGCGCAACCACCAGGATGATGTTGATGCCCAACACGATGATCACGCGCATCACGTAGGAACTCTGATCCAGAAACGTGTTGGCCAGCGCACAAAGGATGAGCGACGCTCCCAGGACGATCAACAAGGGCAGCCGCTGCCGGCTCAACAAGGATTTCTTGGGGGCAGCCCTCATACTTTCTCCTTCTCCGTCGAGCCCAGTATGCCATTCGGCCGTACCAAAAGCACGACGATCAGCAGTATGAAGACGAATGCATCTCGGTAGCTGGAAAGAGACGGGGGCAAGAAGCCGACCAGAAAGATTTCTGCAAAACCCAGCAGATAGGCGCCCAGGACAGCCCCCGCGAGACTGCCAAAGCCACCGATGACCGCCGCGACGAAGGCCTTGAGCAACGGGATGAAGCCCATGAGCGGATCAATCTGGCCGATGCGGGTGGCCCACAACATCCCTGCGATCCCCGCCAGGGCCGAACCGATGGCGAAGGCGGCCATGATGACGCCGTTGATGTTGATGCCGACCAACTGCGCCGCCATCAAATCCTCGGATGTTGCGCGCATCTGAATTCCGAGACGCGTGCGGGTGACGAACAGCAACAGCAGCACGAAGAGCACCGCTGTGACTCCAATGGTGACCAGGTTGATGTTGGAAACGCTCACCGCGCCCCAGTGGTTGACGATATCCAGGAAGGCCGGAGAGACTCCGCGGAAACTGCGCGGCACGGGCGAAAGGAACATCACAAAGACGTTCTCAATGAAGATGGAAACTGCCAGCGAGGTCAGCAGCATAATCACGTCCGGGGCACCGCGCACAGGACGGTATGCCACGCGTTCCATCAGGATCCCGAGCAACATCGTCACGACGATGGTGATGACCACCGTGGGGATGAAGCCGATGCCGGTTGTGATGAGGAAGAAGGCCGAGTAGCAGGCCACCATCATGAGGTCGCCGTGGGCGAAGTTGATCAGGCGCAGAATGCCGAAAACCATGGCCAAGCCGATCGCCACCAGGGCGTAGATGCTGCCCAGGCTGAAGGCGTTCATCGTTTGTTGGACGAGGTAGTCCAGTGCACCCATCGCGGCTAGCCTCCCAGATACGCCTTCTCGACTTCGGCATTCGTCCGCAATTCGCGGGCGGAACCCTCGAGTATGATCGAGCCGGTCTCCAGCACGTAGCCGCGATCAGCGATCTCAAGAGCCTGCCGGGCATTCTGCTCCACCAACAGCACCGTGCCGCCCTCCTGACGGACCTTTTGGATGACTGCGAAAATCGTCTCCACCATGATCGGAGCAAGCCCCAGCGACGGCTCATCCAGCAGCAGCAACCTGGGCTTGCTCATCAGCGCCCGACCAATCGCCAGCATTTGCTGCTCACCGCCGCTCAACGTGCCCGCCGTCTGACGGCCGCGCTCCTCCAGCACCGGGAACAGAGAGTACACGTAGCGGAGATCAGCCGCGATCGCGTGACGGTTTTGCCGCTGGCTGGCACCCATCAGAAGGTTTTCACTGACGCTCAGACCGGAGAATATATGCCGCCCCTCCGGCGCCTGCGAGATGCCGCGCTGCACGACCTCGTAGGGCGACAGGCGGGTAATGTCCTCGCCGCCGTAGCTGATCGTCCCTTGCCGCGGATTGAGCAGTCTGGAAATGGCGTGGAGACAGGTGGACTTGCCTGCTCCGTTTGACCCCAGAAGCGTCACCAGTTCGCCGTCGTCGACGTGCAGCGTGATGCCCCTGAGAGCATGGATGTTTCCGTAGTACACGTGCACGTTCTCGAGTTCTAAGCACGCTGGCTGCTCCCGAGGTAGGCCTCGATCACCTGCGGCATCGAGCGCACTGCTTCAGGTTCTCCCACGGCAATCGTCTGGCCCTGATTGAGTACCTGAATGCGTTGCGACAGGCCCATCACCAGACGCATGTCATGCGCCACCAGTATGATCGTGAGCTGATACTGCTCATGAAGCTGCAGGATCAACTCCAGAAGATCCTGGCTCTCGCTCGGATTCATCCCGACAGTCGGCTCGTCGAGCAACAGGAGCTTGGGCGCCATGGCCAGCGCCCGGGCGATCTCCAGTCTGCGCTGGCTGCCGTAAGGCAGGCTGCCCGCTGGCAGGTCGCGGAAACGGCCCAGTGAAAACGATTCGAGCAGGACCATTGCCTTCTCCTTGAGATCCCGCTCTTGCCGCAGGAAACCAGGGGCGCTTAGGAGGACTGACAGCGGATTCGAAGCCGTGTGCAGCTGCTGTGCCACACACACATTGTCCAAGACAGACATGGCCGCAAACAGACGGATGTTTTGGAAGGTACGGCCAACGCCCAGGCGCGTCACGACCTCGGGTTCGGCGCGCGTGATATCCCGGTCCATGAACACAATTCGTCCGTGGGTTGGCTGGATCAGGCCCGTGATGAGGTTGAGCAGAGTGGTCTTGCCGGCCCCATTGGGACCGATGACTCCAAGGATTTCCAGAGGCGCAAGGCTCAGATCGACATTCGCAAGAGCGTGGAGCCCGCGAAAGTCCTTGGTTAGTGCGTCAATTCTGAGTAGCGGAGCAGAAGCTCGTATTCCGGGTTGCGCAGCCATTTTGCGTGATGATTCAGGATGACGTTTTCCGCATTGCTTGAAAACAGGTCTCTGCCATGATCGGTGAGGCCGCCGGAGACAACTAGACTAGGAACCTCCTAGGGGGTGAGCCGCATCGGGGAGAGACCCCCTCTGGCATCCAAGCCCACAGCGAAACACAGCCTTGCAAGCCAGTCGCATCCCATATCTTTCCGCGGGTAATTTCCATATACCAGAATTATAGGCCGAACCCCATGATTCGGCTGGATGCAGCTTAGAATTTTCTAACGCAGCAGCTTCTGGAGCTCGTCGTACTCGTCGTCCTTCATCCCGAACCAGTTTTCCGGCTGCGGGAATTTCTTGCCGATGACTTCGTCGTGGTAGGCCTTCAGCCCGTTGAGAATGACCTCACCGGCGTTGCCAAAGACCTTGGCCATCTTGGGCTTGAATCGTGGGTACAGGCCAAACATGTCATGGTAGATCAGCAACTGCCCGTGGGCGTGCGGTCCGGAGCCGAGCGACATAATGATGCAGTTCTCGGCGCGCTCCGTGATGATCTGGCACAGGCGATCCGGCACCATCTCGAACAGGATGGCAAAGGCGCCAGCTTGCTCCAACGCCTTGGCGTCGTCGATAATCTTCTTCGCGAGCGCGGCAGACTTGCCCTGGACGCGGAAGCCGCCGAGGGCGGACACCGACTGCGGGGTGAGCCCCAGATGGCCAATGGCAGGGATGCCCGCATCGACAATCCCGCGGATGCGGTCGGCCATGGAGGCTCCGCCCTCGAGCTTGATGGCGTCGCAACCGGCTTCAGCCATGAAGCGCCCGGCGTTGCGGATGGCTGTCTCGACGGACGGCTGGTACGACATGTACGGCATGTCGCCCACCAGAAAGGCGGTCGGCGCGCCGCGGCGGACGGCCTGGCTGTGGCGAATCATGTCTTCCATCGTCACCGGCAGCGTGGATTCGTACCCGAGCATCGTCATCCCGAGGCTGTCGCCCACCAGGATCATTTCGATGCCGGCTTGTTCCTGAAGATAGGCAGTTGGGTAGTCGTAGCAGGTCAGCCAGGTGATCGGTTCACCTTTGGCCACCTTCTCGAACAGATAGGGGAGAGTGATTTTCTTGCGAGGTTCAGTCATGGGGTCACCCGTTGTGAAGTTGAAAGCGCGAGATTCAGACTGGCCGACGACCGTAGGTCGTCCAGCATGGTATCGAGTATAGGACGGAGATACCCGGCTTGCAAGTGCCAAAAATCACAGACGGGCCGGGGAACGCGGCGGGGCCAACCTGCCGGGTGCCCGGGTTCGTCTATGCCTTCAGGCGACCATGCCGTGGCGGAAACAACGCACCTCGTGGTCATTTACCATGCCAACCGCCTGCATGAAGGCATAGCATATGGTGGAGCCCACAAATTTGAAGCCGCGCTTCTTCAAGTCCTTGCTCATCAGGTCAGATCGAGGCGTGGTCGCCGGAATGTGCTGCATTGATCGGATCTTGTTGTCGATCGGTTTCCCGCCAACAAACTGCCAGATATACCTGTCAAATGTCCCGAATTCCTTCTGAACTTCCAGATACATCTGGGCATTCAGGATGGTGGCACCAATCTTCAGACGGTTGCGGACAATCCCGGGATCCGATAGAAGTCGTTTGACGTCCTTCGCTCCATAGCGGGCAATCTTCCTGGCTTCGAAGTGGCTGAACGCTCCCCGATAGTGCTGCCGTCTGTCCAGAATCGTGCGCCAACTCAGACCGGCTTGCGCGCCTTCGAGACTCAGGAACTCAAACAGACGGCGGTCATCGTGGACAGGCACGCCCCATTCCTCGTCATGGTAACGGACCATAGGGGGATACTCACCAGCCCATTGACAGCGTTGCACGGTGTCGTTTCGGTCGTCCATTTCCCTCTTCAATCCAGCCCAGGCTGATGCGGGTCCAGTTGGTCTCCGAGTCGCCCCCGCCGCTGCCCCCCGTTTGCTGCCATGGGGGTGCTTGGCGATGGCTCACATCATCGCAGCCAGACCTCGCCCACAAGCCTTGCTTACGTTGCCCAGCGGCACCCTAGTATTGCCTTCACCTCATTGGGAATTGGTCGTGCTAGCCAAGCAGTTTTCCCTTCTTGAAGCGCGCCAAGCTCCGTTTGCACAGTTTGGCGAGCTCCTTCATTTGCCCGGGTTCAATCGCTTTGAAGTTGAAGCACGATTTCCCTTGCATGCGGGCGAGAAGCTTGGGCGAGATTCCCTCCAGCAGATCCGGGAACACGTATACCGGCATCAGGTGGAAGCTCACATAGTTCTTGCGGATCTTGACGGAGCCGAAGAATACCTCCTTCTTGTATGCCTCCGCAAATGGTGTGTACAGCACATAGTCGCCTTGCCCATCGGTGCGAACAACAAGATTCTCCTCGTACTCCTGGAGGAGATCCTTCAATTTCTCGAACACGGACTGAAACTGCGACTGGACTGTCAATTGGATGCTCCCGGGAGAAGGTACCGGCCCTTTGTCTTTCGGCCGAGCGAGCCAAAACGATGACTTGTACAGATACTCAGACCGGAGGCTGATCAGGATTGATGTATCCCGCCACAATAGTACCCCTGCAATTGTGGGTCCACTTTCGGGGATTTGGACCTACGACCGGACGTAATCATGCCAAGAAGAGCACTCGGTATCTTCGAGGCTTGAAACCAATTCGGCCACATTTTGCATACTTCTAAAGCGTAATGGTTACCTCCGCAATCGGGAGGAGACCACGCCACAGCATGATCATCTTGTCAGGCGAATGACAGCTTGTTCAACAGCAGTGTGTGTTTCCAATCCCCTGAGGACCTTCATCCAGTACGACAGCAGTAGCGCGTCCGATCACTGTTTGGGTTCAGTAGACTCTGCCGGCGGGGTTGGCACAGAACTGGCTTGAAGATTCTCAGGCTTGGGTGCTTGCAGTTCGGCCATGGTCTGCCTGTGCTCATCCAGTTGCTTTTCCAGAGCAGCGATCCGTTTGCGATGGCTTGCAACGGCCATGCTTTTTGTAATAGCCGACGGAGCAAGCGCAAGCAGGCCGCTCACGGTGCCGATGATGAGCGTGGCCAGCAGCACCAGAGAAAGGGAGCCCGTGACCTTCCAAGCCAGGAACGAAATCGTGACAGTCGTGGCGTTTTGTAAAGCGAAGATCACACCTACGGCTGCGATCACGAGCGCGCAGACCAAGTAGATGGTAGCCATGTTTGCCTCCGTGATGTTGCAGATAGACGCGCTTCTGCGCCGATTCTACTCTGCCTCCAGCTCGCCGGCTCGTGCTGCGGGGTCCCACACAAGACTGATGCTAACTACGGAAGCAGCTCAAAGGAACAGAAGCGCCTGGCATTCTCGAGGCGAATCTGGGGACTACCCGGCACGGTCGAGAGACCTGTGACGCATACTCAAGCGGTTATGAGTTCGCGTTACCACGAGCGATTTTCAACGCGGCCCGCATTCCCCGGTGGCCCGGAGCCGCCTGAGATTCCGGCCCAAATCCTGCCTTACTACGCTTCCTTTGGAACCACAAACAAGAAGTGCAGGCTGAGAGGGATCAGGGCCAGAACGAATACGCCCTCAGCGCTTCTTGATCGCGACGTAGAGATCGATCTCCGGATCGCGTTTGCGGAGGCTGCGCTGGTCGTGATATTCGAAATCGTCGATGGGCCCGGCTGGCTCATAATCCGCACCCGGCATCCAGACGGTGTATGCATAGCGCTTGGCGTCGGGAATGGCCAACGCCCAGGCAAATTGGTACCTGGGCCGCACCGGAAAGACCGCATAGGTGATGGCTGGGATCGCAAAAGCATGCACGCTAGCCATCCCAGGGTCAGGATCCGCGTGGGTGACCACGTCGCCCATGACATAGGTCAGGGCACCGGTGTCTTTGTCGTAATCCTTGCTGACTGCGGCGAAAGCCCACGGCACCTTCAGGTGCGGAATCGCGTGCTGCCTCTTGTATGCACGGTAATGCCCGCCCAACGCAGGGAGGTCGCGGTAGACGCTGCGAAGCGTCGTATCCATCGACATGCCCACGATGAGCATCGGCTGCTGCAGATCGACAATCGTCGGCTGGATCCCATCCATGCGGTGGACGAACAACCCCAGCAACAGCTTGTTCATCGAGCGGCTACCCCTCCCCTGCCTGCGACCGGCAGCCCCGTCAATTCACGGCGATCGCGACAACCTCTAAGGCCCCGTCAACGTGCTCCCAAGCAGTATACCGTCCGCCCAGTAGCGACCCGTGCCGCCCGCGGGCAGGAGGTCGTACGTGGCGCCCTGCCCGTACGCCACGCGCTCAGCCAGCGTGACCGGAGCACCGTCCAGCATGTCGCCGATCCACAAGTCTCCCACGTGGCGACCGTCTGCAGTCGGATGGCCCGGCGAGGCCCACAGCTCACGGCCATCTTTCAACTTGAGGTGAATCATCTGATGCGTGACCGGCACCTGCACCGAGCCGACCAGCAACACCGGCGCCGCCACGCGCTCACCGGCGGGATTCATCGTCCACACTACATTGCCCACCGTCAAGTCCGTAACCCTGACCGCACCGCGCGGCGTGTCGATCATCGTCCACGAGGCCAGGCAAATGGGACACATGGCTCGCGTGGCAGTCTTCTCCTGCACCGTGATCTTGCCGGCGGCATCGATCAGGCCCTTGATCGCAAATCCCTGCTGTCCAGCGGACGTCTGCAGCTGGAATTGATATTGATCCCCGGCAGCATCGAAGACTATGGCCGCCAGTTTCTTGTGATCGCGATATATCTGCAGCTTCTGCTCATCGGTGAAACTGGTCGCCCCCTGCATCCCGTTGTGAGCCAGGATAGCCTGGAACTCTTCGGTGTTGGCCTGCAGGTCGGCGAAGCGCTGCACCGCAAGCTGAGTCTCATCGGCGCGGGCGACGGGATAGGAATCGGGATCGCAGAAGAAGAAGTCCGGGTACTGATCCAGAAGCCGGTACTTGAGCTCCGTCGGGGAAAGGCCAGAGGCCGGCGCGGGATTCGGCTGCGTCGGCAAGGGCGCGGTCGCCTGCGTGGGATTCGGCGCTGGCGGCTGCGATGTTTCCACGGGGATGGCCGTGGCGCGGCTCGTATAGACGGAACCGCCGCCCGGTCCGCAGGAGGCCAGGAGCAAGCTGGGCACCAGTAACATCAGGATCGGACTACGCTTCATCGTTCCCCACCAATCTGTACGGCCCCTTTGTCTCACCAATAGACGAACTCCGGCGGGCAGATGTTCCACCCGTATCCGCGCGACTCCTTTCTACCACAGGCCGGGGAACAGGCGGAACCTCGTTTTCTGCACGTACTCAGCATAACCGCGCAGCTCGCGGGTCAGGACCTGCTCCTCGTTGCGAATCCTTCCGAAAAGCACGGGTACGATCAGCAGGTCGGGAATCAGCGCCCAGTAGGATCCCAGTGCAAGCGGTGTGAAGGCGTACATCACGACCACGGCCAGATACAACGGGTGTCGCACGAGCGCGTATGGCCCGGTGCTGATGACCTTCTGTCCCTGCTCCACTTCGACCACGCGTGAGGCGTAGGTATTCTCCTTCATGACCAGGATGAAGAGGTAGTAACCCAGGAAGACCAACGCATCTGCGGCGACGACGACCGCCAGCGGCACATGCGACCAGCCGAAACGGTAGTCCAGCCCGGGAATTACAAATGTGAGCAAGAACCATAGGTAGGAGAACTTGATCAGCAGGCTCTGCTCCTTTTCCTTCTCGCGGGTCCGCATTCTCCGCTCGAGCAGCGCCGGATCGTTGCGCACCAGATACACCAGGACTCCCAACATCGGAGTCATAAGCACCGCCATCCATACCCAGGCCTGCCAGTAGCGCAGGGTCCCGGCTGGCAGGAAGAATATCGCGCACAGCACCAGGAATCCCGCCCCAAACCGGGCGACGACCATTCTTACCAGTTCCCCGCGTGTAATCTGACGATTGTTCACAGCCTATCCCTCCCGGACCCTGCCATGCCGACGGGATCCCGTACGCCTCTATCTACGCAGGGTGCTAAACCGCGTTTCAGCCGGGCAGCCGTTAGTCTTGCAGCCCCGCCTTCATTGGAAGCCTCTACCAGGTCGAGAGCTTGACGCCGTAGATCCAGACATCAACCTGAGCGCGCCTCCGCCCAGACTCGCATAATCCGCGGTCAGAGCCGGGATCTGCACGTGCCGCACAGACAGGGCGGGGAATACGATCCAGTATTCGGTCAGCCAACTTGCCGATTACATCCGAAGACACTGCAGCGCGAAGAAGACCATCAGCACATAGAGCAGCGTGAGCAAGGAACTGCGCCAGCAGCGCTTCGGACCTGTCGTTAGGGGTGTAAGCGATCTGCATGGAGTTCGTGAAATACACCGAAGATGCTACGGTCCACACATCAGGGTGCCAGCTGGCGCTTGATCCTGCGGCGCCTGATGCGTCTGGGAGCGTGTCCGTCGGCAGGGATGCGGTTCCGGAGCCAACGATTGTTCCGCTAGAATCCGAATCTCCGATTCAGCTGGGCAAAGAAGAGGATTAGGTGAGGTAACAGGGCGGGATTGTTTGCTCTCATGCGTTCAACATCATTCGAGAATGCCAGCAGCACCGCGCTTAGAGTGGATGCAGTAGCCAGCACGATTGCAGCGGTCGCCAGAGCGGCCCTTTGCCAAGGCTGCTTGCTGAGCTTGCCATAACTCTGCCAGAAGCCGACCGTCGCGAGCATCATGCCGAAAGGCATGATTTCCAAGAGATAGCGCACTGTCCCGTAGAAATACAACAGCAATGAAAAAGCGGTCAGCGCGCAGGCCCCCATCATGCTGAGCACCGCCCACCGGAGCAGGTCCTGCGGGCTCCCGGTCTCGTGAGCGGCGACGGGCTTAGACCTGCGCCGAGCCAGATTGGCAAGCACGGTTGCACCGGGAATGATGGCGAAAATAATGAAAGGGGTGCTAAAGAGGATACCGGTGAAGCGCTCCGAGATGTACAGCCCCGGACTAGATGCGCCTACGTACGAAAGCACATCCAGAGCCAACACCGGGCGAAGAAAAGGGAAGCGATGACTTAGGGCGGGGGGATTTAATAGGTATATATAGAGATTTGGCGGGATGTGCGCCGGGGAAAAGACCTCCGAGTAGTATTTGTGCAGGTCGACCATGCCGATTTGATAACGTAGGCCGGGCTCCAGGGCGGACCCAAACCTCGCCCAGTTGTACCAGCCGATGACCATTGCGCCGATAGCCAGCGGCAGGATCATGGCCAGGGCGGCCCGCACCAGCTTCCGCTGTCCGACAGATGCAGATCGTAAGCCCCACATGCGGTAAAGAACCATGAGCGTGAGGAAGACGACGGGAATAACCAGGATGGCGCGCGTTCCGACCGCAAACGCCCAGAACGCGCCTGCAAGGACCAGTCCCAAAATCAGTCGGGAAGGGCGCGCGAGTGCGACGAAGGCGAAATAGAAGCCCCCAACGAGAAAGAATTGGCCCGCTGCGACAGCGGCTTCATAAATCCTGGGTTTCGCCAACATCCAGGGAACGGGATGAGCGAGGCCTATCACGACGACGGCAATCGCGATTGTCCACGCGCGTGTGCCGGCGAAACAACGCCGCGCAATCGCGAGAATCAGCAGCCACTCAAAGACGAACAAGCCCGAAACATATGCGAGCGTCAGCGTTGCATCGCCGACTTGCCCCGGATAGATGAGTTTCAGGGCGGCGAGTATCAGCGCCGGCGCTGCACCAAAGTAGACGTAGATCTTCCCCTTGTAGAACGACAGGTCCCATATGTCACGCAGCCCTTCTACATCGTTTCGGGCGTCAGGGTCGTAGGGATCTGCCAGTCGAAGCAAGGCCGGCTCGAGCCCGCTGGCAACGTCAAGGCGCCCGTGCAGGAACGCATCGGCGAGTTGATCGTAGTGATAGCCTGTGGACGGTAGTGAGGTCCATCGGCCAAGACTGGCGAACCATACGTAAGCGGTCATGACCAGAAGCATCCCAAATACGGAGACTATGGGCACTGAGTCCGCCCACCACATGCGGGAGCGGTCCTGGGGATGACGGGCCCGCTGCGCGGCCCCCCGCAGGAAGACAGAAGAAACAACCAGAACGACGCCTAGTATCAGGACCAGCAACCGCTTCCCTCCCCAGGTGACGTTGTGGTCGATGCCAAGCCTTCCAGCGAACGCGGCAAGCAGAATCAGGCCCAGCCCCAGAAGTGCTGTTATCAGAATTATCCGCTTATCGTCCCACCGCAATCTCATGGGTCAGTGCCCTTCTGCAATTGACCTGCGGTCGTGCGCCGGAGGCCCGACTTGTTTGGAACCCCGTCTAGATGTGTTTCTGCGTCGTGAGGTAGTGAGAGTAGTAGACAATGCCATATGCGACGTGGGCGAGCCAGGCTGCGCCCGGGAGAAGAGCCTGCCAGCGCAGGGTCCTGATTCTCTCAAGCATGAAGAGCGTGGAGACGCAGAACAGCAGCAGCAGCGTAATTCTTGCGCCCCAGATGAAGTCGCCATCCATTGTGAGCGGCGGCCCAAAGGCGAAGAGGTAGGCGAACACGATGCCCCAGAAGAAGCTCAACCATGCCAACACCATCCGGATATCATGCGCGGCTTCCCTTAGATGCATCACGGCGACCACAAGGGGAAAGAAGATGGAGAGGAGGAACTTGATCAGCAAGAAACCGGACTGGGCTCCCATGACACCAAAGGGATACAAGAAGATGCCGCTCTGGCCCGGGGATCCATATGCCACGAGAAACTGCCAAGTGAGCACGCCAAGAGTGGGGACCACAAAACCCATAAGCAGGAGCCGCCAATCGACGTGCTGCTGCTTTAGCCAGCGATAGCCTGCCAGGAGGCCCATCGCCGGCAAGAGGCAAATCGCGAAGCTGGGCTTGGCGAAGGTAGCCAAGGCAGTGACCGCGGCAGCCAGAGCCGCAATTCGCCATCCCTGAGTGCCATCCTGAAAGCAGCGAATGGCGACTATGAACTGAAGAAAAGCCAGCGGCCGCAGGAGGATGATCGTCGGGTTGTTATACTGGATGGTTCCAATATAGCCTGCGAAAAATCTGTGATCAATCGGTGCCAGAACACTGAGAGGGGTGACAAGGTTGAGACCGATGGCTGCGGCAACGCCCCAAGCCCGGGAGAGGCCATTGGCGCTCAGGATGGGTTCAAGCCAATAGTAGATCACGATTGCGGCCGCTAGGATACTGGAGAGCGTGACGAGGAAAGCGGCCATGCGGAAGGATATGCCGAACAGACCGTTGACCGCTATGACCAGTATCTCCCAGAGCGGATGCGCGAGGTGATAGCCGGGCACGTCCCCTGCGCCCTGCTTCAGGCCCTCAGTCAACTCCATGAACGCCGGGAAATCGCTGGTTACTTCGCCTGCCTTGTAATGCGTCACGGAGAAAATCAGGGGCGTGAATACCACGACCACCAGCACGGACAGCACCAGGGGATAGGCCCAGCGATGTTTGTTAAGTGCCCCGTTCATGCGCTGTTCCTGTTTGATGAGCAGGCGCTCTTCCGCTTCTTGGGGCACTCCCTGGGTATCTTCCCGAAGAGCGATTCGATAACGGCTATCGGATCCTTGTTGGCGAGTTGATCCGACGCGGGTCGCAAATCCGCCAATGCCCGGGGCCGCGCAAGGAGCCCACGCAGGTCGTGCCTGCCCAGGCTGCGCGCTTGAAGGGGTAACTTCCCAGTGCTTATCATCGAAGTGTGGGCCCCGTAGGATTCGTTGCGAAGCACCGTGCCGAAGGCCTTGGATAGGAAAGGGAACCTTCGACCAAGTGTATTCAACCTCAATTCCAGTTGGGCTACATTCTACATCGTGTCTCCGCTCGAAGTGGTTGGGGTTCTGCCAACCAAAATCGCAGCGGGACCATGCTCACACGGTACGACCCGTTGATCGGCTCTTTGGGGGAGATGCCCGAAGGGGCAGAGGGGGCTTGCCGTATCACTCGCCGCACAAGTTCAGGCATGGGCAGGCAGTGTACGCCCTGAACATGGCGAAAAACACTGCTGCTCTGAAAGCGGTGAGTTGGAATCTCATGCATTCAAATCTCAGCATAACCGATGTTGTCTACGGAATGCTGCCTGGCAGCCGGCCTGGCTCACATACGTCCTGTGGGCCGCAACGATGGGACTGCTGATCATTGGGATGGTCCGCGCCGCCCCACAGACCTATGTCGACGTGCTGCCGACGTCAAATCACCGCTGCGGTCTGGTGCCCGAGGTCTGTCTTGGGGACCTCGACGCCCACGCCACCGACAAGAGCAACGACGATTTCGTTCAGGCTCTGCTGAAGCTCGCCAAGGATTCCCCCACTGGCATCCGGATCATACCAACGATGGATCTAGTCGACCCGAGCTTTCACTACTTCGTGAGTCCACTGGACCACGGACTTCCGGTTCCCGCCGGTCAGTCGGTCTCCGGCTGCGCCACCGAGATCTTCACCTTAAATGGAAGCCTCTACCAGGTCGAGAGCTTGACGCCGTAGATCCAGATATCGCCCTGAGCGCGTCTCGCATCAACCTGGCAGTTCGGCCAGCAGGATGTCCATGCCCAGATCCAGCGGCATGCGACCGGTCTTGGCCGCCTCGTCCACTTCGAGCAGCTTGTGATAAATGGCCTCCAACTGTCCCATCTTGAAGCCGCGCGCCTGTCTCAGGGCTTTGCGTGCCACGAACAGCTTGGAATCCAATGCCTGCATGGCCTCGCGCTCGCCGCCGCCGTTGTCGAGTACCTCACGCGCCAGCAGCAGCAGGCGGAATTGGCGCACGAGCATGCCCCAGGTGCTGAAGGCGTCCTGTGTGTCCAGCAGACGCCGGAGCAGCCTCTGCGCTCTGCCAATCTTTCCCGCAGCGACCGCGTCCACCATGGCAAAGATGTCCGGCTCGGCCGTGAGCGGACTCAGCGCTTCGACGTCGGCCGCGGTGACCGGTCGACTCCAGTTGACATAGGTCAGCAACTTGTCAATTTCCTGCCCGGCCTGGCGCGTGTCCGTGCCAACCAGATCGGCCAAACGGGAGGCCGCCGCGCCTGCCATCTCGCCATCGTGCGCCCTGGCATACTTCACGATCCAGCCCGACATTTCCGCGGCGGCAGGCAGCGCATGGCGCTCGAGGCCTAGGCCCTGCTTCTTCATCCACTTGATGAGCCAGTGCTTCTCGTCCTGCTCTTGTTGTTTGGCTTTCGTGCCCCAGGACTGAACCTCGATCAGCTCCCACATTACGAGGCGCGTCGTTTCCGGTATCTTCGCGATGGACTCCAGGAATTTCTGCCTAGCCTGGGCGCGGGTCCTGGAGCTCCCTTTATCGTCGGTTGCTTCATCCGATTTGGCCTCGGCAAACCGCCTGGACGGGTTGGCGAGCAGTACGAGGCGCTGCGAGGCCAGGAACGGCAGCGCATTTACCGCGTTGCTCCATTCGTCCTCGGTCATGGTGGCCGCCTCCAGATGGGCGGTGTTCATCTCGGCCTCGGACGCGTTCGCGAACGTCGCGGCCAGCTCCGAGACGCGCCGCGCGATGGCATATTCGTCGTTGCCGTAGAGGAGGATCACACTCGGTTCTGTGGGCATGGCTACCACGGTGTCATTGCGAGGAGCCCCGCCGGGGCGACGAAGCAATCACCGCAGACATCGCATATCCGCGCATACACAGATTGCTTCGCTTCGCTCGCAATGACAGGCCCCTAGCCGGTGATCACCCGGTGTGCGCGGACGCGGCCGCGTATGCTCTCGCGCACCTCCAGCACGCGCAGACTCCCGACGTTGGCATCCGTCGTGACCTTCTGCTGTAGCAGCGGTCCCAGCGGCCGGCTGATGGCCAGACCCAACAGGGCAAACGCCACCGCCAACGGCAGCCGCATCAGCCGGCTCGAGGTGGAGCGCGCGCCCCGCATCGCGAACGAGCTGAAGGTCCCGGCCAGGAGCATCGACGTCGCCAGGTTGGTTCCACAGCCCGGGTGGATCGCCAACTCGGACTCGCCTGCACGCAGCCGGCCAAGCGCCTGCGCGGCGCAATCAGCCACATCCTGCAAGGAGACGTTGCCCAGAATGAAGAAACCGGTCGGATTGGAATGGCCGGCCATCGGTTTGCCTGGGTATTTTGTCGCCAGCACGTGCAGCGTCGCGTGTTCCAGCGCATGATTGCGCCGGGTTTCTCCCACAAAAGGCAGATCCAGAATCGAATTGAGCATGTCTCTTTTCCAATACGCAGTTATGAAGTCATCGGATTATACTTCCGCGAGGGACACACCTCGTGCGATCGGAAGGGAATGGCCGCGAGGCGATCACCGCAGCACGGCAAGGAGGGCAAGCATGCTTGACTTCACGACCGATTTTGGAAAGCGCCTCAGGCAGCACCTCGAACAGGACGAGCTGATCTGGTTCACATCCGTGAGCCCAAAGGGCATGCCCTTCCCAAACCCCGTCTGGTTCTACTGGGACGGCGAGGTCATCCTGGTATACAGCCAGCCCAAGTCATTTCGAGTCCGCAATATCCGGCAGAACCCGCAGGTGGCGCTGCATTTCGATGGCGCCGACACACTCGGCAATGAAGTGATCGTCATCCAGGGGCAAGCCGCGCTGAAACCCGGCAATCAAACCATCCCGGCGGGCTACTGGGCCAAGTACGAGAAGTTCCTGCCGGACATCAGCCTGACCGTCGAAAGCATGATCGCGGACTATTCCGTGGAGATTCGGGTCACGCCCACGCGCGCGCGCGGGGAGTAAGCGGCGTTCCGGGTCCGCACCAGCACCGTCGCGATTCAGCTTAGTTCAGGATTTCCCGACCTTGCTTCTGCTCCTATCCCCCGATCCGAAATCAGCAATTCAAAATCGCTTCATTTGCTCGCGGCTCGCTCCAGTTCCTCGAGGGTTTCGAGCAGGTTCAGCAGCACGAGGTCGGTGAAGCCGTTGACGCGGTGCAGCACATCGCCCCAGGCCCGGCCGGAGGGCACGTTCGCCGCCTGGTAGACCTCGATAACCGACTGCAGCAGTGCATCGCGGAAGAAAAGGAAGGCGCGCGTGGCCTCCGGGCTTTTCATGTCGAAGCGCCGCGCCCGCGAGGCGTACTCGTACCCGATGGAGTGCGCCTCCGAGACGCCGTCCTCGCCACCGGATGACAGGTAGCCAACCAGGCCGTGGAAGAGCGATTGCGCCGACTCCCTGTACTGGCGTCGGGCCTCGTCGTTCAACTTCTGGTACCAGGGTTCGGCTGCCAGGCGTCCCTCGGATATCTTCAAACGGATGTTCCGGACCGCGGCTTGCACGACGCTCGCCGGATCGATCGCCTCTCTGCCGCGCGAGGTGCTCGCCCACAGCTCGACCTCGTCGCGTTTGAACCGGCGATGGCCACCCTGGGTCCGGTACACGGGCAGCAACCCCTTGTCGGACCAACTGCGGACGGTGCCGGGGTGCACACCCAGCAGCTTGGCGGCATCTCGCAGGGATAGCCAGTCTGCGTCCGTCTTCATCGTCGGTCGTATCCTTTCCGTTTGGCTCAGTCACGCGGCACCGTCTTGCAAATCCTCGGGGAAGCAGCGCAACCTTGTGATTCTACCCCCCGGATCTTGCCCGCACACAACCCCACGCCGCCACTAATGTATCCGCGTTATGATCCGGCCTGCCAGGCTTTGGGAGACCTTCCCGCACATGAACATAACCCGCAGAATACGGCTTCTGCTATTGGGCGTCGTGCTGCTTGCCGCCTGTGGCCGCGCCTTCCCTCCGCCGATTCCGACCCGGGGATCCCTGCCCAACGCTGACTGGCTGACCTACCACGACACGACGGGCGGATTCTCGAATTCAGCATCCGTCCACCTGGCAGCGAAGCGACAACGGCGGCTACCCCGTCGTGTTCGCCTTGCAGGCGGCTCCGGGCACAAGCCTGATCGAGAAGACCATGGAGATCAATGTCAGGGCGACTGCCGGGGAGTGCAAACAGTCGACGTACGGAGCCGCCGCGGGTACCTCGTCGCAGGTAACGGTGAACGGCATTGACTTCCTCAAGGAGCACGGCAGCGGTGTCGCCGCTGGCAATATATACGACTGGACCAGCTACTCCACTGCCAAGGATGGAAATTGCATCACGCTTACCTTCGTGCTGCACTCCTCCAGCTCCGGCGTTTATCCCACGGAGCCGGCTCCGTTCGACAGGGCCGCAGAGTCAGCGGTTTTTGCAGACATCCTGAATACGCTCCAATTCGAGCGCTAAGCTGCCTCCCCCATGTGGCGGAGGCGAACACTCCCCGGAAGCCGGATGCGTGCAGGCCGTGTTCACCTTATTATGAGTGGATTACCCGCATGTCCCTGGCGGATGCGCGGCTCGAAGAGCGCTCCGCCGTGTGTTTGTGGCGACTTATCCTGGAATTGGAGGGCTGACAGCACATGCATCGCAGTGCGATTTCCCTGGGACGAATTCTGGGGATTCCGATCGGATTGGATTATTCCTGGTTCTTGATCTTCGGGCTGCTCACGTGGTCACTGGCCACAAGCTACTTTCCAAATGAGTTCAAGAACTGGCCCGTGACGGAATATTGGATCGTCGGCGCCGTGACCGCCATCCTGTTGTTTGTGAGCGTCCTGATTCATGAGCTGGGACATTCTGTGATCGCCCTGCGCTACAAGATCCCGGTCCGCAGCATCACGCTCTTCCTGTTTGGCGGCGTTGCGCAGATTGGCGCGGAGCCGCCGAGCGCCATCTCGGAGTTCTGGATCGCCATCGCCGGCCCCATCACCAGTTTTGCTTTGGCCATTCTCTTTAGCGTGCTGCGGCCCTTGGTCGGTGCTATCGCGCCCTTGCTTGCCATCGCCGAGTATCTCGCCTACATCAACGGCGCCCTGGCACTCTTTAACCTGATCCCGGGGTTCCCGCTGGACGGCGGTCGTGTCTTTCGAGCCATTGTTTGGGGGAGCACCCACAGCCTGCACAAGGCCACCCTGATCGCAGCGAATGTCGGTCGCTTCATTGCATATATGTTCATCGCGTGGGGCGTCTGGCAGATATTCACGGGCAGCTTCGGCAACGGCCTGTGGATTGCCTTCATTGGCTGGTTCCTGGAAAGCGCCGCCTCATCCCAACTCCGCCAGCAGACTGTCCAGGACCTTCTGGCAGGACATCTTGTGGCAGAGGCAATGCGCCGCGACTACACAACGGTAAGTCCGGACGCCACGCTCGAACAACTGGTCACGGAGCACATCCTGGGTGCTGGCCGACGCAGTCTGGTGGTGAAACAGAATGACAGGCTGGTCGGCCTGCTGACCTTGCACAGCGTGAAGGCGGTCCCGCAGGCTGCGTGGTCAACCACTACCGCGGCCCAGGTCATGGTTCCGGCCGCGGAACTCAAACGGATCGGGGCCGATGCGGAGTTGACCGAGGCGCTCGCGGAAATGGATCGAGATGGGGTCAACCAGCTGCCGGTGATGGCCGACGATGGTATTCGGGGTATGCTGGGTCGGGACGACGTCATCAGCATGATACGCAACCTTGCGGAATTCGGCGGGCAACACAGAATTGCCGCGTGACCGTGCGCCCGGCAACTTCCGGGCGCATCCCAGATGGACGCGAGTCCACCTGGAAAGACTGGTTCCACAGAAAAGAGGCTACAGGCATGGACATTCGAATCAATACCAAGGTGAATTGTTCAGACGGCGAAGGTGGAAAGTGTACACACATCATCCTCAAACCGACGACGGAGTCGATAACGCATCTTGTGGTCAATACGGGGTCATTCCCCGAAACAGGGTATTTGGTGTCGATGGATCAGGTGGCGGAGACCACGCCGGACCAGATACGGTTGAATTGCAGCCTAAAAGAGCTGTCAGAGATGCCCGTCTTCGACACGGTCGATTTCCTGCCATCGACGTTGACGGGCTTTGCTGGAAGCCCGTACATGATGTGGCCGTACTTCGCCCCGGCCGGCTCCTATATGACTCTGGAGAAAGAACATATCCCCGTGGACGAACTAGCCATACGCCGTGGCGCCCGAGTGGAAGCCACCGATGGGCACGTAGGCCGGGTGGACGAATTCGTAATCAACCCGCACAGCGATCACATCACGCACCTCGTGATGCGTGAAGGCCATTTGTGGGGGCAGAAGGACGTCACCATTCCCGTGAGCCAGATTGACCACTATGAAGGCGGCGCCGTATACCTGAAACTCAATAAGCAGGATATCGAAAAGCTGCCCACGGTCCCAGTGCAGCGTCCCTGAAATGGAGGCGCGGGCAAGGCTCGGTTCCACGGCCGAGGGCAGGATACTTGAGCGATTTGGCGGTGCGATGGCACTCTTCACGGGGCGCACCCACCGCCATCAACAACGTCGGCTTGCCGCCGTATGGAGAAGGAGAGTCTCGTGAAAAAGGAAATTGGCTTGTGGCTTGACCATCGGGAAGCGATCATCGTGGTTCTCAGCGATGGCGAAGAACACATCGAGCACGTCAGTTCGGAAGGCGCAAGACATATACGCTACTCAGGCAGTTCGCATTCCGAGACACCGGAAGGGCTGAAAGAAGTCACTTCCGAGGACAGAAGAGACCGGAAAACAGGGAATGAGTTGAACAAGTACTACGACGAGGTAATTGCTGTCATCCGTGACGCCGAATCCATCCAGATATTCGGCCCGGGTGAGGCAAAGGGCGAATTGGCGAAGCGCATCGAGCACGCAGGACTCAAGTCGCACCTTCTTCGTGTCGAAGCGGCCGACAACATGACCGTTCCCCAGATTTCCGCGAAGGTTCGGGAGCGCTTCCTGGCCTAGGTGTGCGCTCGGCCGAGGCGCGTTGCCGCCGGGTAACTTCCTGCCCCCGTCCGGCATCGCGCCGGCCTGACAGAAGACGTCAGTTCAGGCTTACTCGATCGCTTTCAGGACGCGCATGGCGCGCAAGGTAACCCACTTGTTGGGCTGCTTCTTCTCACCAAAATCCACCCAGGTTTTGCCAGCGTAATCGTAGTCCAATGACCAGCGCCCGGCCGCGTCCTGTTTGTCGCGGATAATCTGCACGGCATGCGATAGTCGGCGGTCGTCCCCGTAACCCAGCGCAACCATCGCTTCGACCAGCTGCAGCAGATCGGTCACATAGAAGACCGGGAAGCCGAACTTCCACCAGTTGCGGCTGGGTTTGTCCCCGAGGCGGGTCGGGTACGCAGCCGTCGCCGGGTCGACACCAAAGAGGAAGTCGACTCCCTTGCGGATGGCCCGCTTGATGCGCGGCGTGCGGCGCTCCTCGGGCAACTTCCCAAAAGCCAGCATCACTTTGACCGCACCCCAGGCGCAAGGCAGACCTGCGTTCACGCCGCAGGCGAAAGTTCGGGCCGCACTTGTAGGCATAGTACCGCCGCTCGGCATCGTGATCCGATGCAGGTGCGATACCCTCGCCGGTTTGGGCGCGGGCCATCCAGTCAAGAGCGGCGTCAAGACGCGGATCGTCGCAGCCCAGCTCGAGCAGCGCCCAACACATGTTTCCTTGAAGGCAGTCGACGGTGCCAGACGGTGCGCCTGATCTTCGTGGTCGTGAATTGACCGCCCTCGGCCAATCCATGATCGAGAAGATAGGCGCATGCTTCACCTATTCGGGGGTCGTCATCCACTGATGCGCCCAACTGTGCCAGCGTGAGCAGCGACCAGACCGCCGAGCGGTATTTGGGGTTGTACCCGGCGCCAGTCCTAATCCAGTATCCGTCCTGACTCATGTTGCGCAGGATGGCGGCTATCGGACCTTTTTCGTGGGCTGCTTTGCGCGCGGCGCGCAACTCGGCGGGCTTGGGAGTATCCACCAAGTCGCGGAGCGCGAGGTAGCGCGCACCCGGCGAGCTCGGCTCCAAGAGCCAGGCAAGGGTATCGCCGTCGACTGCGTTGCTGGTTGCCACGGGTGCTCCGTTCCCCTGTGCCATAGGCTTCTGCTCCCCACATCTTACAGCCGAATCCGCAGGAATTCAATCGAGATGCAGGCGCCCCCGTATCATTTCGAGTTGGCCTTGAAGGACTCCTTCAAGAAAGCCAACGTGCGCTCCCATGCCAAGGTTGCAGCCGCCTCGTTGTATGCATCGGTCCGGTCGGACTCGAAGAACCAATGTCCGGTTCCGGGATAGCGATAGAACTTAACCGGCCGACCCGCGGCACGCAAGGACTCCTCGAGGCTGTCGACATTCGACTGCGGCTCGAACTGATCATTCTCGGCAAAGTGTCCGAGATAGGCGGCTCTTGAGTTGCTGTGGTCCATCCCGCCAGTCCCATAGAAGAGGACAACGGATTGGATATGCTCCGGATCGGTGCTCGCCGCGTTCAATGCATAGTACGCGCCCAGCGAGAAGCCGATCAGGGCAAGCCCGCCGTCGGAGACGGCCTCATGTCCGCTGAGATAGGCTGCCGCATCCGTGATTTCAGCCTCCGCTTGGACGTGTGTGGCATCGAGAGCGCTCCCTAGCGCTTCAGCGTCGGTGACGTTGTCCGCGATCTTACCGTGATAGAGATCCGGCGCGAAAGCAACAAAACCGGAATTGGCCAGGCCGCCCGCAGAAGGCCTTGATCGTGTCATTTAGTCCCCACCAGGCATGCAGGACCAATACACCGCGACCCTTGCCCGCAGTCGGAACGGCCAAAAAACCGTCGGGTTGAGAATCTGTCATTTGAGCTCCTTGCAGCGGCCCCGCGTGTTGTGCGACCTGAGAAGCGCCAAATCGGGGTCTTGTCTCACAAACCACCCATGGCAGTATGGTTGGAGCGAGATTCGAGATTTTAGCATAGCCACGATGGACTTGACCCTGATGGGGCTGGGCTCGGCGCGTACGCCGGCTTCCTGGCTGAAGCAAGACACCCCTGCGCCGAATGCGCAGGGGTGTCGACACAAAAGGGGAGTAGGAGGAGACTGCGAAGTTAGTTAGTTAGTTGGTCGGCTGGGTGCCGAGGGTCACGTTGACCTGAACGGCCTGCCCGCCGCGCAGGACATCGAGTGTCACCGACTGGCCCGGCTGCGTGTTGCCATACAGGTACGAGACGAGGTCTTCGAACTGGGCGATGGGCGACCCATTGATGGCGGTGATGATGTCACCAGCCGCCGTGGGGCTACCCGTGGAATTGACTGTGGCGGCCTTTACGCCGGCCTTTTCCGCCGGTCCGCCCGGGACCACCGATACAACCAGGACGCCCTGCTGTCCGGCTTTGAGATTCAGGGCACTGACGACATCCGGGTTCACCGTGGTGCCGGAGATGCCCAGGTACGAGTGAGCCGCCACGCCCTTCGAGATCAACTGCGGCGCGACGTTCTTGACGATCGCCGAGGGAATGGCAAACCCGACGCCGGAGTTCGTCCCGCCCTGTGACTCGATCTGCGAAGGCACGCCGACGAGGGCGCCGTTCATGTCGACCAGCACGCCGCCCGAGTTACCAGGATTGATGGCCGCATCCGTCTGGATGACGTCAGGGATCGAGAAGGTCGGCGCATTGGTGGCGCCGTTCTGGCTGCTGCCGGTGCCGGCCTGGATCGAGCGGGCGATTCCGCTGACGATGCCGGTCGTCATCGTGTTGGACAGGCCGAATGGGTTGCCGATCGCCACGACCATCTCTCCAACCTTCACCTGGGTCGAGTCGCCCACGGTGATTGGCTTGAGAAGTGAGGCGGGCGCGCCGGTTACCTGGACGACGGCAAGATCCGTGTTCGGATCAGTGCCCACGACCTTGGCGCCGTACGACGAACCGTCTGAGAAGGTCACGGTGATCTTGTCCGCGCCGTTGACCACATGGTTATTGGTCACGATGTGACCGGCGCTATCCCAGACAAAACCGGAGCCTTCCGCCACTGGAACAATCTGATTTGGGTTGGCCTGGCCATTGCCGGGGCGGCCAAAGAAGCCGTGCCCGCTGGTGGGCGAGATCCGGCTGCCGATCTCGATGGTGACCACGGACGGGTTCACCGTTTGATAGATCGCCTCGAACGCGGACTGCAGCGAGCTCACGTCGGCGGCCGCCTGTGAATTCGACGGGACGGGCACATTGGCCGGTGGAGCGACGGGTGCATTGGATTGCGTTGTCAGACTGGAAGGCGCTGCCGCCGCAGGAGCTGCCAGTGACATACTGAGACCGCTGCAGGCGCTGAGCAGCGCTGCAACAACAACGATCACGGGAAGAAGTTTGGTGCTTTTCATTCTCTTTCTCCAAAATCCGGCACGATCAGCCGGGAACAAAGTATGGTTTTATCGTCCGTGAGTTTACTCAGGCAAGATGACAGAAAAATGAAAGCTCAAATTCCCCTTTAATCTTGCAAGCGGAGCCAAACTAAGAACTCTCTTAAATGGGAAGGGGCGGCTGGCTCATCCCCTCTTGGGGCCAGGCCGGGCGCGGGCCCTCACAGAGGTCCAGGATGAACAGCGGACTCGACAAAAAACCCCTCTTCCAAAAAGGAAAGGGGGGGGCTCCTTCTGGAGCGGGAGCGCGAGCACGTCAACGATCGGTTGATGAGAGGAAGCTGGCAGCAGGTGTGTTGGCGACAGTCGCCGCGCTCAGTTGCCCGTGCCTCTAGGCAGCCCGGCGGCGTACTCCGTTAGTGAGGCTGCGCTCGCGGGATCAGCCCCGGCTAAGCTCAGGCCCGGTCGCCGTAGGGCAAAGGCCGCTGGCCCCCGTTCGGCAATTATGAACAGCCTGCCCCAGTTCGGATTGCCGTCTTTTTCGAGGCAGGTCTGGAAGGTAACATGGCCTGCACCCGTATAAACCTGGCGGAACAATCCGGTGGCGTCCGTGAAGGCGTTTGTCTCCAGATCAATGAAGCTGCTGTGGACGCTCGTCGGATTGGTTGCTTGATAGCTCTTGCGCTGCGTCACCCAGTAGGTCTCGATCGCGCCATCCCCGTACACCAGCTGGATCTGCTGCCCGACCTGGAGGGCAGCAAAGTACTGCCCACCGAGCATATTGTGGGCAAGCAGCCCCACGACCCCTTGCGCGGCGGCCATACCGAACTGCGTAGCCGTATTGGGGCTTGTGGAAACGTAAGCCGCATTGTTCTGCTGCACCACCGCCAGGGCAAACACGCCCTGCGCGTAGACCCCGACCACCTCTTTTGCCTTGCCGTCAACAACCGAGGCGACAAATGTCGTCAGATCCGGAAAGGCGGCATCTTTCGGCGGGGCGGCGGCATACACGACCTGGGGAATGAACGCCGCGCTGATGAGCAGCAGCAGGGTGAAGCCTAAGAAAAGACGTCGTGCGTTGAACTTGGGTGCCATAGCATCTTGCTTTCTGATAAGGGCACCCGAGTGACAGTGGGACTGTCAGCCCGACGTCGAAGGAGTGCGTGAATTAAGGTGGTGTTTGGCACTTCATCTTCGGCAGCCTGGCTATCATGGTCACTCAAGTGACTTTAGACCCATTGGCTTTGCGCCCCCGGCTTTCACTGGGTTTGCCCTTATCGAATGAGATTGCGGTTGCTTTTCGTTTCCTTCAGCGGTCCAGTGGCTTGCGGCGACTCTGGTCACACGAGTGTGACTTTCGATCCGCCAGCCTGATATGAGTATAGTGATGAACGAGCGCGCATGAACCGACGCTTGAGTTAGGTTGGTTTTCAGTACTGCAAGGTGGGATAGGCGCGAAACCGGCGCCCAGGGTTCGCCCGAGACTTACGCCCGAAAAAGCCCACCCGGGACGGGTGGGCTGCGACGGCTGGCCGCGGACATCATCCTATGGGCGAATAAAAAGTGCGCTCAAAAGGTGATGGATCGCGGCCCATGCATGAGGAGCAATGGCGGTATGATGGCGTTCGTGGAGAATTGGCTCGGCCAAATCGTCTGTTCAAGCTGTCCTGCAGCAAAAGGCCGGAGCGCTGCTCTCGAGTGACCCGTATGTGGCACTGAAGAAGGGATTGTGAATACCAAACTAATCGTTTACGGACACAGCTATTGCGCGGATGCCGTCCGCATGCGGCGCTTTCTCGACGAGAAAGGCGTCGACTATGACTGGCGGGACGTCGCCGATGGCGATCCGCGCTTTCGCGATGAACTCAAACCTCTGGCGCGCGGCTACCTGTCGGTCCCCACGCTGGTCTTCCCGGACGGCAGGGTGATGGTCGAACCTAATCCCAGGGAAGTCGAACCGCTGTTGAAGTAGAAGAGCCCCGGCATGCAGGTCCCCACGCTCTCCACCGACCAGATGGTCGAAGTCGACCGGCTGATGGTCGAGGTCTACGGCTCCAGGCACTCAGCGTTCAGCGCGCGCCAAAATACAGGATCACAAAAACAACGATTCCCACAATCAAGCTGCCTGCGGCAACCAGGATGGATTGCTTCCTCAAGGTGCGCTCTTGATCCACCATCGGGCGCATCTCCGCCTCGTGCTGTTGCTCGAGGCTCGCTCCGATCGCGACCCCCAGGGCCGCGCCGATGGGGAGACCCAGCTCGATATGCCCCAGGGCCAGTCCAACGCCCACTCCCAGGGCAACCCCGATGCCGATGCCTTGAGTTCATCCAGTAGCCCTGTGGATAGCCCGGGTGCTTCTTTCGAATCGCCCTCAACGTGCCTATCTGGATCGCGGCGAACACGCCCAGGAGCAGAACCATGCCGGCGAGCGATACGGCAACCAATGTGATGATATTCAAGTGTGGCCTCCCTACCGTCCGTGATCGTGACGGCGCCGCTTCACTGGCGAACCGGCGGCAATCGCCGACCCACGGCCGAGGGTAAGGCGGCAGCGTGAAACTCGGGCCAAGTCTCGCATTGAGCCTAGTTCTTGCTTTTCTTTTTTTCTTTCTCCTGGTACATAAGGGCATCCGCCTGGGCGATCATTTCGCTTACGGCGAGCGGGGCCGCATGATCGAAGGTCACAACACCCATGCTCAAGCTCAACGGATAAGGGCGGCCACCCTTTTGGTTGCGCTGCTCCAGTTCAGCCCGGATCCGGCTCGTCACGAAATCCGCACCCTCTGTCGAGGCCTCTACCGCCAGGACAACAAACTCGTCCCCACCGAAACGGGCTTGAATATCCGCCTCGCGAAAGGTGTCCTTCAAGATGCCGGAAACTTCCTGCAATGCCAGATCGCCCTGGGCGTGGCCGTGCGCGTCATTGATCGCCTTCAGCTTGTCCACGTCAAAGAAGAACAGTGACATGCTCCTTTTCGTTCGAGACGCCGCTCTCGCGGCCTGCTCGGCCAGAAGGGCGAAGCCCCGCCGGTTGTGCAACCCGGTCAGTTCATCGGTCAAAGACAGGCTGCGAATCTCCTCTTCCATTCGCTTGCGTTCGATCACCTGCGCCACCTGGGTGGAGACGAACTCCAACAGGTTTAAGTCCTCCTGAGAAAAGTGCGTGCTTTCCGCATAACTCTGCAGCGCAACAACGCCGATCGTGCCCCGTTCGGTTTTCAAGGGCGCACCCATCCAGTCCTCGGGCGGCGTTCCCACTGCTTCCACTTCGCCTTCTCGGACGAGCCGGTCAAAGACCTCCCTCGTGACCCGCAATGGGGATCCAGCCCGTATTACATACCCGGTGAGACCCTCGAGCTTTGTTGGGCCCGGCGGTTCTCCGTCATGTTGATCCCGAAAATAGGGAAAGCTCGTCGATTCGCTGACCGGATCGTACAATGCAATGTAGAAGTTTTCCGCCGGCATCAATTCCCCAAGGATGGAGTGGATGGATCGGTACAGCCCATCAACCCCCTCGCTGGTGATCGCCGCCTGGGCAATCCTGAAAGTGGTGTTCTGGACCAGCTCAGACCGTTGGCGTTGGCTAATGTCGTGTGCCACCCAGAGAGTGCTGTCCTCCGTCATCGGCGAGACGGACGTCTCAAAACGCACGGTTCGGTCGCCGATGATGAGGTCATATTCGATCTGTGCACTTTGTTTCGTGTCAAGAACCTGCTGCACCGTGCTGAGAAAGGTTGCAGCTTCTTCAGGCGGGAAAACATCGAGTAAATTCCTGCCGAGCAGTTCCTGCGACGGTTTGACCAGCAATCCAGGATTGGTGGGAGCAATCTCCCGATAGAATCCATGGTCGTCGATGACCAGGACCACGTCGTGCATGGATGCGAACAGAGCTCGCAGTCGGGCTTCGGACTGGCGAAGCGCCTGCTCCGCCCCCTTGCGCTCTGTGATGTCCTCCCCGATGCTTGCGGTTCCAGCGGCGCGACCTTCCAGGTCTCGCAAGGTGGTGTTGGTCCACGAGATCAGGCGGCGGCCGCCCGAGGCCGTGAGGATTTCATTCTCGAAGTGCGGGACGATGACTCCCCGTTCTACGCCCGCCTTGAACATCCCCCCCACATCCAGTTCCGGAGGTATGAACATGGCAAACCAGTCCTGTCCCAGGACTTCATCCCGGCTGCGGCCCGTGAGTCGGAGCAAGTAGTCGTTGCAAAACGTGACATGTCCATCCAGATCCAAAATGACAGCAGCCAAGTCGGTGGATGCCAGCAATTCCTGGAATTGGCGTTCACCCTCGCGCTCTCTCGCCCGCGAATCTTGAAGCGCATCCAGCATGGAATTCACGCTGGTCGCCACCGCGGCGAGCTCATCTTTCCCACCAGTTCTTACTCGGGACGCGGCCCGTCCCTCAGTGCCAATCTCCATGACGCTTGATCGGAGGGTGGCTAGCGGTGCGATAACCAGTCTTTCGAGCAAGAACATTGTCACCAGGCACAAAACAGCGCCGATGGCAAGCAGCGCCAGGCCCAGGTAGCGTACGCTTGTGTTTGCCAGGGCAAATGCATCACGTGGAGCATCGACCCGCAGGATCAGGCCGGGGTTCCCGTAGACATCGTTGATATACGTGTAGCCCGAAACCGCGGTTTTGTTCTGAGGGGCGAAAAAATGTCGCTTTCACACCCGCCAGCGAGTTCCGCGCTCGGGCAACATCGTCAGGTATGGCATCACCGTTGTATGGGAAGACGCTCGCTGAAAGTTGAATTGTTTGTGACAACTTGGCGATTTCGTTCTTGTTCAGGCGCCGTCCCATGATGAGAGTCCCACGGATCGGCCCCTCGCCCTGGCTTGTGAGAATGGGCTGGGAAGAGATGATCATCGGTCCTTCGGGGAGAGAGAGGATGCCGGTCAACTTATCAGCAGGGTTCTTGTGGCTGAGCAGACGGCTGCCGACCTGAAGTTCATTGTCGAGGCCCTTCGGGATAGGAATCGCCGCCCCGCTTTCAAGGTCGACCATCTTGCCGTAGACGATCTGACCCGAGTTGTTGATAAACATCATCAATTCCACCCCGAGGTTGGTAAGTTGCGAATCGGGGAGGTTGGACTCAATATAGGCTGTATCGCCGCTGGTAACGAAGCTGTACGTATCATCCCACTTTGCCCAGTCCGCCGCCGTTGCATCCAACACTGCGAATTGGCTGTCCAGTGCTGCCAGAAAGCGAGTCACATCTCGTGTTGTGCTTGCATCTTCAGTGACAATTGCATCCTGTATCAGAAACCACCGAACCATAGAATAGAGCACGGCAAACAAGGCTAGAAAAGTGAGGCTGATGATGCTAACTCTCTTGAACCGGACGCTCATTCATTGCTCCGAACGGGATTGGCAACAATCCCCGCAGGTCTTCAGGACACCTTGACACACGGGGTTCAATTGGCTGGAGTGGGGTTTGGGGTCGCGGCTGATTATACTGCCGCCATCGACATCTGGAGCCACTGTGCAAATCCGAGAGGTTCATTTGGACCTCAGGAATTGATCTCCTGAACATCAACAATGGCCATCCTGCGTGACCGACCCGGGGACTTGCCTGCGCAGGTGCCGCCCTTGCCTGACCGGGAAGGGCAGGCGGGCACAGGTGGATCCCGAGCCTGCTCATCAAGAATACTCGCCTGGTAGGTCTACCGCGTCTATCGAGTGAAGACGCGTGTGCCCGGGTCCAAGTGATCGCCGGCCCGGCGTGTCCGGTTGGCACCCACAAGTTCGACATCAGCCGGCGAGTCGACCAAGGTTACTTTTGTGCTGGCCTTCCAGCCCAAGGGTCTGGCGGGCCTGATGGACGGCATGATCAATAAGAACATGCAGGCCGAGGTCGGCAACCACCCAATAGATCTCAATGCTATTTGAAATGGAATCCTTCAGCAAGTCGCATGCACTGCTCTGAGACGGGAATCGTCGCACGAGGTCCACTTCCGGTGTGTGTACACACCAATGAATAGGCCCAGCCATGATGCTCCATCCAGATTTCCCTGCTCTGCTACATAAGCCGCTTTCGCCAAGGTACTGGCAGTACATATACTCGACCGCCCTGCGATTATCCAGCTTGATTGTCTTTTGCGACATAAACTGGTTGCCCGCCGCGAATACCCTCCGCTCATTAGCGACCTGTAGTCTGCCAACACGGTGTCCATGATCCTGCAGTGCATCGACCTGCGGCGTATCACGTAACTAACGGGTACAGTGGCCCACATTTGAAAACAACAATAGTTCAGCATTGATGCTTTCCACCAAATAGTAGGGTGGTGCATATACCTCGGTTTTGAATCCTGCGGGCGCTAAAAACGTGAACTCCTCGCCCTCGTAAAGAACAGGGTGATTACTGGTGGAACAGGCGAAAATGACAACACATGAAGTGAGAACAATACATATCCGAAGGTGATGCACGACTCTTGGATTCAACCATGATCTCTCCGTCGGCTCCAGCAGCGACAAAACCTTATCAAACCGCTAAAGACTTGGAAGAGGCCACAACCAGGAACGACGTGGCATTTCTGAATCTACCATGGAACAAACACGTGCGATTGCCACAGACTCTTGCTATTCTGCACGGAGCTTGCCGGACCGTGGATATGGCAGGTTCCTCATAACTGCTTATCGCGCGGCTTAAGCCCAAAATAGGGCAGCAGCCGCATCCAGTACCACAATCGGTTGTGTTGCGAGTCTATTGCGCATCAGGTTTCCCCCTGGATGGGCACCATGAACACCGGGCAGTTCGTGTTCCGCACGACGTTTTCAGCCACGCTGCCGAGCAGCACCGCGTTGTAGCCGCCGCGACCCTGTGAGGTCAGCATGACCATGTCCGCTTTTTCCTCTTCGGCGACCGCCAGGATGGCGCGCGGTGGGATCGAGCCGCTGACCCGCACGTCCACCTTCAAGCCATCCCTGCGCAGCAGCCGCGCCATGGAGGCCAGGAACTTGTACATGTTGGCTTCGGCCTTCTGCCGGATCTTCAACTGCACGTCCGCAGGCGCCCGGTAGGCCTCCGATTCCGGCACGGCCGGCACGCACAGCAGGATCAACTCGCTGCCAAAGGCCTTGGCCAGCAGGCGCGCATAGGGCAGGGCCCGCTCCGAATAGGTCGAACCATCCAGGGCAACCAGGATGCGGCCGATCCGAGGCGGCGCTTCCGTTTCTTGATCGCTCACCTGGACAAGCAGCACGGGCTTGTCGATCCGTTCGACAAGCTTGTGGGACAGGCCGCCCTTCGTCCAGTTGGGCTCGCCGGACCCGCCGCGCGTGGATGTGATCACCAGGCCAACGCCGTTCTCGCGGATCAGCTTTTCGGTCACATCGAAGATCGAGCCGATCTCGACGCGGGCTTCGGCGGCCACCTCGTCGGCCGCCAGCTCCGTCACCACGGAGTTCAGGTAGCTCAGGCGCTCGGCCGCGGCTTGCTCGAGCTGCTCGTCGCTGGACCGAGCCCGCGGCTTGATGGCAGACAGTAGCGTGATCCTGGATCCCACCTGGTGCGCGATCATGCGGGCGATGGGAATGGCCTGCGCGGCGTTGGCGGAGCCGTCCAGCAGCACGATGATCCTGGGTATCTCAACCTTTTGCCTGACCCACGTGTTCTGGTCGTGATCGTCGGGATGCCAGGTCAGCTCTCCGTGGATGGGCAGGGCCGGTCGCCCAAGCAGCATGGGCACCCGTGCCGCCTGCCCAAACCCGAAGCCAGCCAGCTGCGCGGCATCCAGTTGTCCCAGGTACTCCATCTCGGGCGGCGGTTCGCCGTACCGGTCGCGGAAATACGTGAAGGCCGCGTACAACGCGGGAATGAAGAGGAAGTATGACCAGGCGCCGTCCGTGAAGCGTTCGGTAAAGATGGCGAGCGTGGCGCCGGTCGTCAACAGCGCCGCCACGATGGTGGCCGGGATTGGAAGCTTATCGCCCAGCCACGAACCCCGCGTTTGGCGGAACAGCCGTTTCGTGACGGCCCAACCCGTCATACTCAGCAGGATGAACACGCCGGCGGCATAGACCGCCAGATAGGTTTCCTCGTGCGTGCCCAGGAACAGGAAGCAGAAGCACACGATGCCGACTTCGATCCACACCGGCAGATCGGCGACCGCGTACTTGTTGGGCGCGCCCATGCGCGGCGGCACATAGCGACGCTCTTTCAGGCCAAGGGCGAGATTCTGCAACCCCTGCGCGCTGGCCGCCGAAGCGGACATCAATACCGCCACGCCCACCAGAGTGCCCACATACGGAAGCGGGCTGGGCAGCAGGTGATCCATGGTCTGCGTGATCACGGACACGCGCGGATCGGTTGGATCTGCGACTGCGTAGATCGCGGGACCCACGACCAGCATGGTGATCGCCGTCGTGCCCATCACCATCAGCAGGCTGTAGAACGCCTTGTTGCTCTTCTGCGCGGGCGTGCCTTCATAGGCGGCCACCAGGTTGGCGAAGACCTCCACGCCGGTCATCACCGCCAGGATGCGGACGTATCCGCCAATTGTGAAGTTCAGGTATTGGGGCCGGAAGGCTTCCAGATTGAAGCTGGGCAGATGCAGTCCGTGCTTGATGATGGTCGCGATGACCATGGCCCACAGCAGCAGCAGCACCGCGGCAGTCGCGGGACCGAATGTTCGGGCAGCCATCGACGGTCCCCGGTTGACGAGCCAGCCCGTCAGGATGCTCAGGCCGATGGCGACGAGCGTCCGGGCGGTGATCCAGGACTGGCCCAAGAGCGGTTGATTCAGCACCGGGACGCGATCGGCGATGAAGGTGACCATCGCCGCCATGCTCACCAGGAAGGTCAGCGTGTATTCGATGAAGGTGATGGCCGCATTGACCTTGACCGCCCAGCCCCCGAATTCTTCTTCGCTCAGGCCGCTGCCGCCACTCCCATCGGTCACCCACAGCATCACGAGCCGGTACATGGTCGAGACCACCGCAATGGTGATCACGACCAGCCACACGGACGCCCCGAACGTGACCTGCGCCACGCCCGCGGCCACGATCAGCTTTAGAAATGGACCAAATACATACAGGGGTGAGGTGGCCGGATCGCCGCCCCCTGCCAGCGCGCCCTCGAATGAGCTTTGCAGCTTCTGTGAAGTGTGCGACAACGTGGAGCCCCTTGAGGAAAACTCAGGAGATTCTACCCTCGCACACGCGCGTGGGCAACCAAAGGCGGGTGCAGTCAGCGGCAGGCGCCGCTCCCGCGGGGCAACAAGCCGCTTCCCCAATATCTGCGCCTCAGCCCGCGCAGTTGAACTCCTGAATCAAATCCTCCGTTCTGCAGAAGAACGAAACGGCCGCTGACCGCAGCCGTTGATTGCTTGCACGTGAGTCAGCAAAATGCGTCGGTTCAGACGCTTGACGACTCAGTCGAGAACAGGCGTGCGAAACCAGGATAGGGTTGCAGGCCGATACACTCGAATTCGGTGAGGCCGGCCTTGACAAGCGGCAGACGGGCAAGCGTCTGCTGCGCAGCGCCCACACTGTCGGCTTCAAGAATCAGCACGGCGCGTCGCGCCCCCTCGCGGAAGTAGATCTCGCGAATGGTGCCGGTTTGCATCAGATCCCAGACTGCCTGCGTTTCGGCGTGGAGCAGGGACGCCAAATCGGCGTCCGATGCGCCCGACCGATCGTGTTCCAATGCCAGAATCTTCATCGCGTCCCTCCTTGACTGCTATTCGCGATCAGCGAGGCGGGCAGGAGAATCAGCCAGGTGAACTTCGCCCAGTCGGCATCGATGAATGCCACGCCAATGGACAGTAGAAAGATCGCCGTCGTCAGGAGCGGCGCGGCCACTTCGCGCCAGACCCGTCTGGTGCTGACGTCCGGGTCGAGCAGATGATGATTGTGCGCCGCGTGCCACCACAGCAGCGACATCAGCGCGCCCGCCAGGGCAATCACCAGAGCATAGAAGATCGTGGCGGTGCGGCTGGCGTTCTCGCTGATTACCGATGTGGGAAAGGGCACAAAGGCAATCGCCATCAACAGCACGACGTTGAGCAGCAGCAAGCGCCCGTCGTAGCGTTTGATCAGCCGGAACTTGCGGTGGTGCGAGATCCAGAACGAACCAATGACCAGAAAGCTGATGACGTACGCCAGGTACTTGTGCCAGATGCCAAGCAGGCCGGAAAGCAGTTGCTCGTTGTTGTAGCTATTGGCGGCTGCCGGGAGGCGGATGTCGAGCACGAGCAACGTGATGGCAATTGCGAAGACGCCGTCGCTGAAAGTGATTAACCGTTCCAGACCAGCATCATCCCTGGCCGTCCGGCTGTTGCCCTCACTGCGAGCGGCCGCCCGAGAGGTCCGCCTGGCAGCCACGGGAGTCTACTCCGCGGATTCCAGGGCCGGCTTGTCGCGCATCAGCCACAGGCCAAAGATCATCAGCAGAGTTACCTGGACGACATCGAGCGGGATCAAAGGGAAGTTCGAGTACTGCAGCGCCAGGTCGTGCAGGCCATGCAGCGCGACGACGAACCAAATGGTATTGGTCCGCAGGCGGATGGCCCCCAGACCAATGCCATGCACGAACGCCCCAACCATCTGGGCGAGCACGATCCCAGGGCTGCGGTAAAGCAGATTTCCAATATGCATCAGCCCAAACAGGGCTGCCGAAATCACGATGGCACGTGTGACGCCCAGCGGTCGCAGAACGCGCATGACGATTCCACGCATGAAACCCTCTTCCATGAACCCCGTCAGGGCGTAACCGATCACCAGGTACAGGAAGGTGCCCCAGTCGGACGTATGCACGCCGCGCAGAAACGGCGGGATCAACACGATCGCAAAAGGGATCCACATCAAACGCCAGCCGCGCCAGTGCGACAGCCCGTTGAAACCGGCCCGCCCCCACCATCCCAGGGCGGTCAGAACGACCGCAAGCACAACAGACAGAGCGACCAGAGCCGCGAAATCGGTCTGCGCATCGGGCACGATGACGCGGGCCGCCAGCCCAAAAGCCGCGGCAACCACAAGATACACAAGAAAGATGCTGATCGCCGCCCTGACAGGATGGAGCTCGAAATATCCAGCCATGCCGCGTGGCGTTGCGGCCGACGGTTCAGTTTGTTGATTTATTCGACCACCTCCAGAAGGGAATGGACTGCGAATGTGCCAGGCATCGAAACATGTCTGAGCGACGAAGCAAACTCAAAGTGATTCTGAATTCTGTGATGAATTTTCCGGATTATATCAGCACGGAAATCGCGCCGCTACCTCGCCGCTTGCAAGGCATGGCATGATATACATGTACGCATGATATTGGTGATCTTGACATACAATGTATCACACAGTATACTGGCCCAGAGGTGAAACATGGGAGCCAACGAAAACCTGGACAACATGCTGCAGGAAATGCGGCGCGGCCTGGTGATGCTGGCGGTGCTCAGCCAGCTCGGGAAGCAGCAGTACGGCTATGCGCTGCTCAAACTGCTTGGCGAGAACGGACTGCCCGTCGATCAGGGCACGCTCTATCCCCTGCTGCGCCGGCTGGAAACGCAGGGGCTGCTGCAGTCCGCCTGGAACGTCGAAGGCGGTCGGCCGCGCCGCTACTACGTCATCAGCAGCGAGGGCAAGAAGCTGCTGCCGAAGTTGAAGACCGAGTGGGACAACACGCTGGCTGCCATGGGCCGGCTGCTGAAATAGGAGGTGCCAAAATGAAACTCATTGATCTGTATGTGGCCGAGGTCGGCAAACGCCTGCCCCTGCGCGGGCGGGCCGATATCGAGGCCGAGCTGCGTTCGACGCTGGAAGACATGCTCGAGGACCGCAGCCAAAAGACGGGGCGCCCTGTCGACGAGGCGCTGGCAATGGAACTGCTCAAGGAGTACGGCTCGCCGGCGCAGGTCGCCGCTACGTACCATTCCACCCCATACCTGATCGGCCCGCGGCTCTATCCCTTCTTCCTGCGGGTGCTCCGGATCGTGTTCAGCGTGCTGACGGTTGTACTGCTCGTCATGCTGGGAATCCAGATCGCAACACAGCCCCTCGCGGGCGTGGAACTGGCCAAGGCCATCGGCGACGGCCTGCTCGGAATCCTCAATGCCGCGCTGCAGGCCTTCGGCAACATTGTCCTGGTCTTCGCCATTTTGGAGAGAGTGCTGCCCGCGTCGAGGTTCAAGCTCGATGATCGGAAAAAGGAGTGGGATCCTGCCGTGCTGCTTCGGGAAGCCAAGCCGGCCGAGGTCAAGTTATGGGAGCCGATCGCGTCGATCGTTTTCACCGCCATCGCCATGATCGTGATCAACGGGTACCCGCGGCTGATCGGCCTGTGGTTCTTCGAGAACGGGCAGTGGAACTCCATCCCGGTCTTGACGGCTGCGTTCTTCCGCTGGCTGCCGTATATGAACGTCCTGTGGGCGCTGCAGATCGCCTTCCACCTGCTGCTGCTGCGCCGCGGACGCGTCGAGGCGTCCACGAAGTGGTTCTCTATCGCCCTCGACCTCGGCAGCATCGCGATTGGTTACGCCCTACTGAGCGGCCCATCCATCGTCAGCCTTTCGCCCGCGGCGTTGCAGGCGACCGGGCTGGGCATGGTGGGCACGAGCGGTACGCTTAACCTGGTGCTCGAGCAGGCCGTGCGAACGGGCATCGGCGTGGTGATCATCGTGAAGGCCGTGCAGGTGGTCAGGGACGTGATCAAACAGATCGCCGGGCGCACCTGAGTCTCTCGGCGTCTGCGGCACGTGTCCGGGTCGAAAGGAGCTTGGAGGTCGTGAGGACCTCCGGGCTCTCGATTCAGCACCTCGTACGACACAGCCGCCAACGGAGGCGCTGCCGCAGGCCCCCGTAAGTCGTTGCGGGCGGGGCCGGTTGGGCAAGAGAAGCAATCTCCTCCCTGGTCGGCAGCGGATCAGAGCCCTGCGACACGCGCACCCGGTGCGCAGCGCTTTCCCTCTTGCATATTGCGCTCAAACAATCGATAATGACCTCAATCCAGAGGAGGAGAAACCCATGCAGCGAACAAAGGTCGTTCCCGCCCTGCCGGTCGCCGGGATTGCGCTGCTGATCATTCTGGCATGCAACCTGCCCGGCGCGGCTCCCACCGCCAACCCCGGACAGGCTGGTGCGCCCACGGCCCAACTCCTGGTGACGGCTCCGCCCACAGAGCCGCCTCCTGCCACCGATACGGCGACCGCGGCGGTGACGCATGTCCTGACGCCACCAACTTCGGTCACTGCCGGCAAGCCCATCTATGATGTGGTGTCCGAGGACACCGCGTCGGAAAAGCGCGCACCCTATGGCGACTCGTACGACATCAATCGGCTCGAGCGCCCGTTCCTGCAGGACATGACCTACGTGCCGAACCTGGATATCGCGAGTTTCGCGGTATCCAGCGACGCTGCCTGGTGGTATGTCTCGATCGCCCTGGTGGGCAGCGACCCGAACGACGCGCTTGGGATCGACTATGGCGTCGAACTCGACACGGATCACGATGGCTTCGGCAACTATCTCATTTGGGCCCATCCGCCCTATACCGGCGAGTGGGACACGGCGTCTGTCCAGATCTTCCAGGACAACAACCATGACACGGGTGGGCGGTCCGCCGAGAAATCCGATGCGCCGATCACGACCGACGGGTATGAGACCTTGATCTTCAACGGCGGCCCCGGCGACGCCGATCCGGACATGGCCTGGGTCCGCATCATCGCCGGCAGCCCGGCGTCTGTTGAGTTCGCCTTCAAGAAATCCTGGTCGGGGACAGTCTTCATGCTCGGCGTCATTGCCGACGCGGGTCTGAAGGATCCAAAACAGCTGGATTACGTCGATCGCTTCACGATTGCCGAGGCGGGCTCCCCTGTCCGTGCCAACTCCAATTACCCCCTTAAAGCTTTGTATGCGGTGGACAATGTCTGCCGTGCACCGTTCGGCTTCAAGTCCACAGGCTACGAGCCGCAGTTATGCCCCAGCACAGAGCCGCCTGCCACGAAAAAGCCCAAGGCCACCGCGGAACCAGGAATCACTCCTGGTCTCCCGCCTCCGCCTCCGCCCCCGCCTGGGCCCGGTTGATGGCGAACTCGTCCCTTCACTGCGTGCCCTAGCGGAAGTCTTCGTCAAGCACCCTATCAGCCCGCAGACTTCCGGGCTCTTTCTCCAACACCTTTGTGAAGCGGCCGCCAGCGGACCGCCTGCGAGCGCGCCCGTCGGGCAGGGCTGCCGGACGCCCCGGAAGTACCTCCTAACCTTATGACTTGTGACAAATGTCACATGACAGCCGAGGCGAAGATGGGTACCGTGTAGAGAACCGGAACAGGGGTTGCGCAAGCTGTGCGGACTTACTGGCATCTCCGTCAGGCTGACGCGATCCCGGCAGCCAGACCCACAAAGGAGTAACCCATGGCGGCAACACAGGCAGTGCTGGAGCGCGATTTTTCGTCGGTTGACCGAAAAGCCCGCATGGCGCTCGAATCGCGCGGGCTCCCACTCCGTCCCGCGGCCGAACGCACTCTGGACTTCGACGAGGTGGTCATGCGCATCGACGAAGAGTGGGCGATGCAGGAGGCGGAGCGCTGCATTCACTGCCCGGATCCTGCCCCGTGTCAGAAGGCCTGCCCGGCGGGAAACGACATTTCCTACGCTGTCTGGCTGATTGAACATGGACAGTTCATGGAGGCCGCCAGCGTCTATCGCCAGACCAGCTCGCTGCCGGAAGTCTGCGGAAGGATCTGCCCCCAGGAGAGACTCTGCGAGGGCGCGTGCGTGCGGGGCAAGAAGAACCATCTAACGGTCCCGACCGGAGCGTTGGAGGCATTTACCACCCACTACGAGCGCCGTATGCAGGGCGTGAGCATCCCCGTCGGCAAGTTCACGGGCAAGAAGGTCGCCATCATCGGTGGCGGGCCGGCGGGACTTGCTTGCGCCGAACAACTCGTCCGCCGCGGTCACTGGGTGACCATCTTTGACGCGCGGCCCGCGCCGGGCGGGCTGCTCATCTACGGCATCCCAAATTTCAAGCTGCCCAAGAAAGTCGTATTCGATATCTGGGACGACCTGCTGCGTGCGGGCGTGACCTTCGTCGGCAACACGTACATCGGCCCGCGCATCACGGTGGAAAAGCTGTTTGCCGGCGGATATGACGCGGTCTTCCTGGGTCTCGGCACGACCGTGGATATGTCGCTGGGGGTGCCCGGCGAAAATCTTCCGGGGATCTACAAAGCGACGGATTTCCTGGTGCGCGCCAACGTCGACTTCGAACTCCTTCCGCATGAGATGTGCGCCCGACCCGAAATCGGCAAACGGGTGGCCGTCATCGGAGGAGGCGACACAGCCTCCGATTGTCTGCGCACCGCCTTGCGGATGGGAGCGGAAGAGGTCGTCTGTCTGTACCGCCGCAGCGAAGCGGAAATGCCGGGAGGTCACAAGGACCGGGCCATGGCCGTCGACGAAGGCGCCAAGTATCATTTCCTGACGCAGCCGGTGCGTTTCATCGCCGGGGCAGATGGCAAACTGGCACAGATCGAATGTGTCCGCACGGTACTCGGCGAGCCGGACGCATCCGGACGACGCGCCTTCTCCGTCGTGGAAGGCTCAGACTTCATCCTCAACGCCGACACCGCCATCATGGCCATCGGCTACAAACCGGACCCGATGATCAGCTCCACGACGCCCGGCATCCAAACCAGTTCCGGCGGCCTGCTGTTAGCAGACGAAAATACCGGGGCGACGCATCGAAAGGGTGTGTTTACAGGCGGCGACGTGGTCACTGGGCCGCACCTGGTTGTGACGGCAATGGTGGCGGGACGCAAGGCGGCGGTCGCAATTGACCGCTACCTGGGCTGGTGATTCTGCCTGTATAAAGAGGGGTTACTGAGGAACCGCGGGTGGCCCAAGAATGGGCCCTGGGCGCGCGGGGACTCGTCGAGAGTGGGCTGCGCCGTGCCCTAGGCCACGATCTCCATCGGCAGACCGAACTCATCCAGCGGCGGAGCAGGCGGGATCGTCAGGCAGGCATTCTTGTAGATCCGCTCGGCGGTCCATAGAGCGGCAAAAGCGTCCAGCACGTCATCCGCGGTGGTTTGCATGTAATAGCTCGCCCCGACGGCACTGGACACAATGCGGCCAAACTCGGCCGTAAGCAGTTCCTCCCGCTCGGCCCGGCCGGCGTCGGTCTTCTTGCCATGCCGCATGGGCCGTCCCCCGTTGATGAAGAAGAAACTCACCTCCGGATGGACCTCGCGGACCTTCTCGCGCAGTTCCGGACCCTGGCGCAGCGTCTCATCCACCTGCCTGGCCCGGGCGACGACTTTAAACCCCGGCCGCGCCATGTGCTTGGCCTCGACGTTGTAACGGATCTCGCTGGCTTCATCTGCTGTGCTGGCAGACAGCATGGGCCGTATGGGCGCCGCGAAGACGCTGCTGCCCTGCGCGGCTCCCAGGAGCTGCCGCGCTTTGAGATCGCACAGCCGCGGACCGCGCTCCGGCAGCCCGATCGGGATGTCGATCGCTATGACTTCGGCGGCCGCCTTCTCACTGAAAAGTCTTTCGACGCCCGGATGCAGGCTCCAGGAAATATTGCCCGAAGACAGGTCCTTGGAAACGGCTATCCATCCCAGGCTGCACCCGTCGACTCCACATATGGTGGTCATAAGGGCGGCATTCTACACCCGTCGCGTTGCGGGCAAATTACAGAATACTTACGTCGCTATCCCCCAAAGAGACTATGTCCACGGCATCCTGCCCCCTCCGCCCCAACCGGGGCACTTCCCCCAAATACAGGTACAGCGTCATGGCTGAACGGATCGATGAACCTGTATTTGGGGGAGGCCTATCCAGCTGGTCGGCATCCGCAAGCCGCGGCTTCTGGCATCCGTATGGACGACGAGGTGCCTTGCGATTGGTGATTGGGCGGCTCTTCTGCTGGGCCAGGATTTTCTCAATATCCAAGCGCGGCTCCGGTTTCAGATTCACGCCTGCGCATTGACTTCGCGCTCAGCAATTGCGCCCAGGATGATGTTGTACGAGGCCAGGTCGGCCCGTGTAAGATCAGTCTCACGCAGGTTAGCGCCTGTGAGATTCTGCATAGCTGAGATCCGCTTCGGTTAGGTCGGCCCCGCCAAGGTCGGCAAAGGCCAAGTCCGCAAAGCGCATGTGTGCAGACTTGAGGTCGGCGTGTTTCGATGTCCGCGCCCCTGAGACCGGCGCTTCTCAGCTCGGCATTCTCCAGATTGCTTCCTGAAGATTGGCCTTCCGAAAATCGGTCTTGATGAGTTGGGCCCCCCGAAGCTGCGCCCTGTACAAATCCGATCCGGTGAAAAGTGAGTAGTTCAGGTCGCTCTCGGAAAAGTCTGCCGAATCAAGATAAGCATTCTGCATCGTGACCCCCTCCAAATCGCACTGAGAAAACACGCAGCGTGAAAGGCTGGCTCGATCAAAGACTACCCTGGACAATCTCGTCCTGTAGTAAGGCCGGCGAGCGTCAAGACAACTCCGCTTAGGTCTGCCGCTTCCTGACGGTGAATCCCGGGTTAATCGCTATTGAGCAGCCCAGCTTGCGAGCAAGTAAGCGGAGCAGGTGGCCTTTCTGGCGTCCTTCCAGAGTCTCCAAGGTTGTCAGGGTCTTCGCTCGGGCAAACCGAGAGGCGGCTTCAAGGTCGCTGTTATCAGACAAATCTTGCTCGATTAGAAGGTGGGACGATCTGATCGAAGTAATCCCGCTAGAGCCTGATCACCCCGGTGCAATCGCGCCGCTTTCAGCTCCCGCTGCTTCTGCTCGCCGGTGCAGGTAGAACGCTAGCCAAGCGAGCGACCAATGGGATCCCTAGGAGCTGCAACCAGTCCCAGAGCTGTCTTGCCGGGCTGTACGAATGCCGGTAGCCCCAACTGGAGGGCCGAAACCCGTCCACGCAACGCGGTAGCGCTTGCAAGACCAGGGCCAGTAGGCATAACACGCCAACCGCCTTGGCGAGCCCCAACCAGAATCGCCGCATTCTGCTCCTAGCGCTGAGATGCGCTGCAGCAAGTGCCGATACCAGATGCGCACAAGTACTCCGCGCAGTTGTGTGAAGGTGAATACCAACTGCTCGCCTGAGGCGTCATACAGCCACAGTTTCATATGCTCACTTGCTCGAGGCCTCCCTCCCCCTACCGGCACTCCGAAGCCTGCGACCTGCTGGTCGCTTCGATCTGCGGGCTGCCGTGGTACAGCGTCACCAGACCGCTGACGATGATGCACTTCCCCTCCTGGTCTTAGCCATCAAGGGGCCTTCCTTCAAGCACCTGCGGCGGCCCGAGCAAACGTCACCTCGTATTGTCGCGCACTCCTGCGTGAAGGGCCATTGCCAATCCGTCGCCCCTCATCACGGCGTGCCCTGGCCCACCCACCAAGGCGTTGTCCGCTGCGAAAGACTAGTCCACGCTTATGCCGCGGCGGCGCAGTTCTGCGGCCGCTTGTTTTGCGTTCCGGAACAGGATCCCCTCGATGCCCACCGAACGCGCCACATGCAGATTGGATTCCAGGTCGTCCAGGAACAAACATTCGTCGGCGGTCTTGTGCAGTCTCTCAAGAGCCATGGCAAATGCCATGGTGTCTCTTTTGGTGTGGCCCAGATCGAAGGAGAAGAACTGATGGGGAAAGACGTCAAAGAATGCATGCCTGGGTCGGATGTAATCCATCCACTCGCGGGCATGGTCGGACAATATCGCCAGCTCATATCTCCCTGCCAGCTGCCTTGCCAGGGCCTCCGTGCCCTCGACGCGCCGATCGAAGTTGAGGCGCACGATTGTCGCCAGTTCCGCGGCCGTGACGCCCGTCCATGCGTTCTTCCGGATCAACTGCTCGAGCCAGTGCTGCTCCGTGACCTTGCCCACGAAGAACTCGTAGGTCGGGGGCGCGAACATCGCATCGAAGATCTCTTTCTCCGGGAGTTTGAGCCGCGGCGCCAGCGTCACCTCGACGCCCGTCAGGCCGCTGATGAAGACTTCGGATAAATCGAATATGAGTGTGGAATACATTCTGATCCTTCCGTGCGATGGTAATTGTAACGGAATGCCGGCGTCGGAACTGTCGTTCCGGACTGACGCTTGACCGCGCTTTCCACAGACCGAGAGGAATGTCTCTTTGTCGCGAGCCTTCGCCCCGTTTTCGAATCCGCCATTGAACTTGCACTTTGCAAGTACTGCTATGATTGTGGCGCAGCGTCCCGTCGGACCACGGTTGACGCGTCCGAGGAACCCCGTGGATGGAAAACACGCTCGAAAGGTGACGTGAGGATGAGAGGCAATTGGAAGAAGATCGTGGCGATCAGTCTCGCCTCGGCGACGATTTTGGCGGGTTGCATCCCGGCCAGCTTCCCAACGGGCACGTTCCATCGCACGGGGGATCAGGCGCCGCTAAGACTGGTGTTCTCGCCTGTCGGCACCCTGTCCTTGATGGACGGCACAGGGACCGAGGTCGATTTGGCCACCTACCAGGCATCTGAGGACCAGATCGCAGTCGAGAGTGAGACCACTTGCCCAAACACGGCAGGCATATATACCTGGGCGTTTGACGGTCAGACCTTGAAGCTCACCGCGGTCAGCGATGACTGCACGGAACGGAAAGACAAACTGACCACCTTCGACTGGGTCAAGGAGTAGCGGCCGCGAGAGCCCTTGCGGTATTGCCCGTTGCCTTGGATGGCGGGAAGCGCAACCTCCCGGGATCCCCGTGACCTGAGCCCGGCCTCCGGTCATGAGCCCGCGGGTACAATCTGCATGGCAATCCGCTAATGACAACGCGGGAAAAATGCACGTTTCACGTTTGACGCATGCGTTGATCGGCTGTGTGCTGCTGGCCACGGTCACTGGATGCGCGAGCAGTCCGACGCCTCCCATCGACGAGGTCGGCGACCACTTCCGCACCAGGCGCGGACCAGGTCCTAACGCAGGCGGCACATACGGCCGACCAGATGATGACGGAGGCGCTGGCACCAGGCGCCACCCCGTCGACCACCCCGACACGAGAGCCTTCGCCCACGTTCGCCCTGCCAACGTTCCCAGTGCCGGCGCTGGCATCTCCCCCTTTCTACTTGCTCCTCACCCCACCTCCAACAGCAACCCCCTCACACGAGCTGGACTGCAAAGTGCTCCTGCAGTCCGTCATCGACGGCGCCCAGATCGCTCCAAACTCGACTTTCTCCGTCGCCTGGACAATCACCAATACTGGCACGGCCGCCTGGGATCCGGAGGGTGTCGATTTCACCTATCTGAGCGGCACGAAGATGAACCAGTCCCCGCTGGTCCATCTTCCGACGAACGTGGCTCCCGGGGATACCGTCACCTTGATCGTGGACATGAGAACCCCCAACAAAACCAGCCGGTACACAACGGTCTGGAGCCTGCGGCGGGGAAAGGACTATTTCTGCAGCCTGCGGCTGACGATCTCCGTGAACCCCGCGGCAGCCGGCGGCTGAATCGCGGCCAACGGAAGGACACCCTCACATGATTGCCCGTTGCCTTGGATGGCGGGAAGCGCGAGAATGGAGCGGTCTGAGCGACTCATGATCGCTTGGTCGAAGGTTCGAATCCTTCTGGGCCCATCTTCTGCATCAAGTTGCCCGCGAACAGCCGGCCAAATCCTAGGCCAACTGGAATTGAGCCTGGCCTGTCGGGCCAGGACAGGCTGCACAGTGCCGCCCCGTCCTAACCCGAGTGTGCCTGCAGCAAAGCGCCGACTCCTCGCCCGACTGCCTCTGGCTCGCCGCTGATTAACAAGGTAACCTTGTCGGCGTGCAACCTGAGATGAGTGCCCAGGAGAGGCGAACCGCGCCTCCGCCCGCCCGCCTTACGCCTGTCCTGGCAGCTATCGTCCTTCTGGCCGGACTGGTGATCCGGCTGCGGCTTTATCTCTCCGGTCGCGCGCTTTGGCACGACGAGGCCATGCTGGCGGTCAACATTGTGCAGCGCGGCTTCTGGGGCTTGTTCCCGCCGTTGGAGTTTCGCCAGGTCGTGCCGGTGGGCTTCCTGATGATCGTCAAGGTGGTCGAAAGCCTGCTGGGCAACACAGAGTATGTGCTGCGCCTCGTGCCTCTGCTGGCAGGGCTGGCCGTCATGCCATTGACGTACCTGCTGGCGCGGCGCTGGAGCCGCGGCGTTGCCCCGCTGTTCAGCCTGGCCTTGGTCGCCGCGGCCCCGGGCCTGATCTACTACTCCTCGGAGTTCAAGCAGTACTCCACCGACGCCCTCGCCGCCCTGATCCTGCTGCTCGCCGGCCTGAGCTGTCTCGACCCGGATTCGCGCCCTGCTGCGCTCATGCGCCTGGGCGGGGCCGGCCTGCTGCTCACCTGGATCTCGCACCCCGCCATGTTCATGCTGGGCGGTATCCTCATCACGCTGGGCATCGACCGGGTGATCCGCCGCGACTGGACCGTGGTTCGCCGTCTCATTGGCCTCGGTTTGCTCGTGGTGCTCAACCTGGCCATCATCTATGTCACTTCGATGAGGAACTCCATCGAGGATACGGGCCACGTGGATTTCTGGGCCGGCAGCTTTCCGCCTGCGCTGACCTCCGGCGCACTCCCCTGGTATGAGGGCGTCATCAACATACTGAGCAACCCGCTCGGCGCCCCGCTATTCGGCTTCGCCGTAGCACTGTTCCTCATCGGATTTGTTTCACTCGCCGCGCGGCGCTGGGAATGGGCGTCTCTGATCGCCTCCCCGCTCGTGCTCATGTTCGCGGCTTCGGCCTTGCGACTGTATCCGCTGGCCGAACGGCTCCTGCTCTTCTCGGTGCCCGCCGTGCTGATCGTCACGGCCGAGGGCGTGGAACGCATCCGCCAGACACTCAAGGGCCGAGGCCGGCTCGCCGCGCACCTGGCCGCGGCCGCCTGCGCCGCATACCTGCTGTTCGCACCGCTCAAGGCGGCATTCCAGCAGCTGCAGGAGCCGCCCATGCGCGATCACATCACGCCCGCGCTGGCGCACATCCGCGAGCGCCATCTGGATTCCGATCTGGTCTATCTCTACTACTACGCCATCCCGCAGTTCGACTACTATGCCCCGCTGTACGGCCTGGATCAGCTTGCGCACATCGATGGCGTGATGAGCCGCGGACACCTCGGCGCGTACCGCCTCCAGATCGAGTCACTCGCCGGGACTCCGCGCGTCTGGTTCATTTTTGTGCACAACTATCGGGAAGGCCGGGTCGATGAGCAGCAGTACTTCCTGCAGAACCTCGACCGGCTGGGAACGCGGCTCGACGAGTTCTACTCGCCCGGGACGACCATCTTTCTGTACGACCTGACCGCACCGCCGGGCTGACTCAGCCGGAGGGCTTGCGTGCCACCATCATCTGGTTGACGAACAGCCAGTCCAGCAGGCGCACCTTCTGCACGGCCCGGTCCACGGCGTGCGCGAGCTTGGCTGGAATGCGAATGCCAAGGTACGGCAGGAAGCCGACGGGCGCCCACATGAAGTTGCTGTACTCCAGCACTTCGAGACCCGCCCGCCGTGCGTGCGCCACCATCTCCGCACGCGTGATGTGCGTTTCGTGATGGTCCTCCAGCAGGCGCAGGCGCGTGGCCAGCACGTCCCAGAACGGCTGCGGCGTGGTGGCAACCAGCAGACCGCCGGGCTTGAGCACGGCCGCGGCCTCGCCGATCGCCGTGCCCGGCTGCTCCAGGTGCTCCAGCACCGCCATTGCCGTGACCACGTCGTACGAGTGCGCTTTGATGGAGTCCGGCAGCGAGGCGATGTCGCCGCGCACCACGTGCACGGCCTCGCCCAGTTGCTGCGCCAGGCCCACCAGCACCGGCGAATACTCCACGCCCGTGAGCGTTGTCCCGGGGCCGAGCAGGCGCCCCATCTCCAGCAGCGTGCCGCCGTCTGCGGCGCCCATGTCGAGCATGTGCAGCGCCGGGGATGTGTGCATGTGCCGCTGGATGGCGCGCACCGCGGCCAGCGCACGCGTCCGGTAGCGATAGGAGACCGCCGGCTTGTTCTGCCGGTCGCGGGCGTAGGTCTCATCCATCGCCCCCTTGCGATCGGTTTCAGCCGTCATGCGCACCGCTCAGCTCATCGATCACGTCGATGCCGAAGCGCAGCATGTCGTGCAGATGCGTGTACACGAAGCGCCCGTTGCGACCGATGGTGCGTAGGTTCGAGAACCCGTGCAGGTAGTCGAGCAGGGTCGCGATCTTGTTCTCGATCCCCGCTTCCAGCACGGGGTAGGCGTTCGACATGCGAACGACCTGCGCATCCAACACCTTGTCCCGCCGGATCAGTCCGAGGCGTTCCAGGTGAGCCTCGGTCATCCCGATCATCTCCGCGTCCGTCATCTCCCACGGGCTGCCCGTTGCAAAGCATGGATACTCCATGCACAGGGACGTCTGCCCTGCGGGCGCCATGCGCGGGCTGCGGTTCTTGGGCTCATAGGCGCGCGTGAAGGGGATCTCCGGCTCGGGAAAATAGAGCGACGCACTCGAACCGACGCGCTCCTGATCCAGGAACAGCGCCACGAGCACGATGTTGCGAAAGCGCAGGCTGCGCGCAACCGCCAGGATGTGCTCGGGCGGCGCCGGAACCATGATGCGCAGGAAGAGTGGCAGCGGAATGGTGTTGATGACGGTCTGCACGGGGACGGCTGCCCCGCCCACGGTGACCGAGGTGATCCGCGAGCCATCATGCCGGATCGCCTGGGCGGGCGAATCCGTGCGGATGTTCTCATCCCCGCAGACCCGCGCCAGCGCCTCGACGATCTCGCCGTAGCCATCCTGTGGATACAGGAACCTGCCTTCCAGGTGCCGCGCGCCGGACTTCGCCCGGAAGAGGGCGTCGCGCAGCAGCGCGAGCACACTGAGGTGCGCCAGCCGGCTGCCGGAAATGCTCGGGGAAAGCAGACGGGTTGGCAGGCCCCACAGTTTTTCCGAGTAGTTGAGCAGGAACGCCCCGGCGATGGTCGGGCCATACATGCGCAGGGCGCGGCTCTCAAAGTCGCTGCGACCGTCCGGAGGTTGGAGGCGCGTGTGGCGATCAACTCGATCGAGGCCCGCATGAGCTCGCCAAATCCGAGGCTGCGCGCCAGGCTGAGGGGAGTGAGCGGGAACTCCACGAGGCGGCCTCGCAGGTGCACATGGCTGGGCGCCTGCACCTCGATCAGATCGCTGCCGAGCAGCTGCTTCAGATCCCGCGTGACCTGCGGGTCCTTGTCGTGGAAGCGGTGCGCGCCGGTGTCGAAGCGGAAGTCCCCGCGGCGCAGCGTGACGGCATTGCCGCCCGTTTGGTGCTTCGCCTCATAGAGCGTGAAGGGCAGGCCCCGCCTGCGGGCATAGTATCCCGCGGCCAGACCCGCGGGTCCGCCGCCGAGGATGGTAATATGAGCCGACGTCATGAGATGCGCGCCGTCAAGCGTGCCTGCATGAGGGAAGGCGTAAACAGCCGCCACCGGCAAACAATGAGGTGTTCACAAGCATGAATTCGGGCACGCTGGCTGCGATGTTGGCCATCCCGGTGACGACCTGGGTCGTTTCCTATTTGTTGTTAGGGCGGGAGTTTGGGCACTGGAACCTCTCCGGCATCAAGATCCACGAGAACGGCCGGTACACTCTCCTCCAAACGGTATTCTACTATAGCCATGTGCTGCGGGAGCTTCCGCACGACACATTGATGGCGCTTGCCATCGTGTGGAGCTACGCGGCCCTGGGCGTGCAGGTTCCATCGCCCTTCCCGGATCGCATCACCCCGTGGGTCGTGCACGGCGTGTTCGTGCTGTTCCTGGTCGTTGGCAGCCTGCGAACGGTGGGCTGGCGCTTCAGCGCGCGGGACCTGCTGCAATTCAATGAGACGGATGTGCGCCACGGCTGGGGTACGCACTGGCAGATGCACTGCCTGAGCACCGCGGCCCTGATTCTGCTGCTGATGCTGCCGGGGCTGCTGGTCCCCGCGGCCGGGCGGCTCCATGCAGCTGCCTGGATCATCCTCGGCGTCTTCCTCGGTTTGTCACTGATCTTCCGCACAGGCGCGGACTCCTTCACGCGTGCGCGCTGGGTGCTGCACGGAGCACGTGAGTTGTTCACGTATGGCCTGCTCGTCGCCGTGCCGGCCTTCCTGCCTTTGCTGGCACCCGCCTACCTGGCGAAGTTCCGTCCCACGCTGGCCGCAGGCATTGCCCTGCTCCTACTGATCGCGGCGGCGGTGCAGAACCTGCGCGTCTACCGCGGCAGCAACCTGGACGAGGAGGCCTCGTCCCCGCGGGGGCTGGCGTTCCTGATCAGCTCGCACTTCTTCGAGCACGTGCTGGACTTCATCTATATCGTGCTGCTCATCCTGGCTGCAGGGGCCTGAGGGCTCTGCGAGTTGCCTTGGATGGCAGGAAGCGCGAGAATGGACCACCGAGTGGCTGTTGCTCGCCTAATCTTCGTTCTCTTTCAGGGCGCACGCGGCGAATCCGACTGGGCCCACATTCCGGATCGAAACGCGTCGATCCCGCATCTTGAATCCAGCTCGAAAACATTGCATAATAATCGTGGTCATCAGGCATACCGAGGACACGGCAAATCATGTTTGGCTTCAGGAGGAAAACACCATGTCGAAAATTGATCGGAACTTCGCAGCCGCTCTGGCGCTGCTCTCGCTGGCACTCGCTGGAAGTCTCTTAGCCGGCTGCGCTTCCTCTCCCACGCCAACGGGCGCCGTCGCGCCACAGCCGATTGACACCGACACACCACAGCCTATTGCCGCAGCCACACCGGTTCTCCCGACGCTGCCGCCCACGGCCATGTCAGGCCCGTCCTTCCGTGATGACTTCGACGGAGCGCTTGCAGCCGGTTGGCAGTGGATCAATGAGGATCCATCGCACTGGAACCTGACCGACACGCCCGGGCACCTGCGGATCATGGTCCAACCCAGCAATATCAACGATGGGCGAATCCGCAACTTCCTGGTTCGCGAGGCCCCACAAGGGAATTTCGAGATTGCCACCCTGCTGCGGTTTGCGCCGTCCCAGTTTGCTCAATTCGCCGGCCTGCTTGTCTACCAGGAACAGGGCGACGCGATGCAATTCGGCCGCTCCTTTGCCCAGTGCCCCACCGGCTGTGTGGGGAACGGCATTTACTTCGACAGTTATCAGGCCGGGAACATGGATCCCTCAAACTTCGCAACGAAGGTCGAAAACGACGGCGTAGCGTACCTACGGCTGCGACGCGAGGGCGACACATATGCCGCCCACTACAGCGGAGATGGCGTCGGCTGGACTGAAATCGGCCGGCACCAGAGCACCATCACACCCAAGTATGTGGGACTGGTCGGGGTGCAGGGGTATGCAGCCGAAGCCCCGGCGGATTTCGATTATTTCACACTCGAAGTCCTGCAATAGGTCCACCCCGCTCCTACCACGAACGCAAACTTGACTGCTTCGCAGTGAAACGACTCCGACGGCGGCAGCCCTGCGAGCGCCCACTCCCTCGGCCTCCGTTACTCATGAGATCTCTTGAACTCGCGATCTAGTCCCTCTGCGCCCGAGCCGAACCTAGAATCCCTCACGCATCAGGGGCAGAATTGGTAGCCCAACTGGAATTGCCTGCACCTTGCCGCCGAAGGTCCTGGAAGGGCAGGCACAGGTGAGCCTCGAAGATGCCAGGTGCTCTTCCTGGTGCCGCAGGTGCCGCGCGCTCTGCGCGGCATGAAATCGCTTGCTCGCAATTGCAAATCGAAGCGCGCCGGCGGAGAGTCCGGCATGTGCGGCTGAGGGTGGCAGCGAGACGGCGGATGACATACGTCACATGATGCCACGCCCTGCCAGAATCTGACCTACAATAGAACCCGATGAAGCCATCCACGCTCGCTGAACTCACCAATCGCAAGCTGCTGCTGGTACTCGCCTACGCCCCGGCGGGGCTGGGCCACTTGCGGGTGACGGACGCCCTTTATCACGGGCTGCCGGAGACGGTCAACCCGGTGGTGCTGGGCGGCCAGGATACATCCATTCAATCCATCCACCGGCTGACGAGCGTCAATCCCGTTGGCAAAGCCGTCTTCGATTGGCTGCAAGGGGGACCGTATTCCGAACAGTCCAACAAGCTGTATCGAGACTCCCTGCGGGCGAACCATCGTGACATCTATGAGCAGATGACCCGGCCGCTCGGCGCGCGGCTCTCCCTGCCCTTCCTTAGGCCCGTACGCCCACCTGACGGGTTTTGCCGTCCCGGCAACTGTGGCCTTGTTGACTTGCAGAGCCAAGCCAACGCCGGTGGGCCACGCCCCTGAGCATCTCGCAGACCGGAATCAGAAATTATGACAGCGTAGTCGTATACTCGGAAGTCCAAAGGACTTCAATGCGTCAATGCAAACCGACGATGTGCTTACCTACCTTTTCGACGGACAGTCGGGCCCCCTGGCTCAGCCCATGGCCGGGTGGTTGTCGTCCTCGCATCGCTTTGCCTCCTTTGCCACCACCTTCCGAGATAAGATCCGGAAGAAGATCCGCACAACGCACGACGAGCAAAGCGTGCTCGATCTGCAACTTGAATTGGAAATCGCATACTTGCTGCTCCAGGAACGGGCGCTCAGTGTGGTGTATGAACCGGAGCAGTCCAAAGGCATACGCAGCCCGGACTTCGGCGTGACCTTTACCACCAGTCTTACTTTCATGGTTGAAGTAACACGTGTGCAGAACGACATGCATGGGGCAGGTGCAAGCCGGAAACAACCCCCGGCACCCCTGCCGGGGATGGGGCCAACATACCCGGCATCGGGCGGACGTCTGGCTGATGCCGCCATCGAAAAACTGGGACAATTGCTGCCGCAGCGCGCCAACATCCTGTTCGTCGCCATCGATGCTCCTCATTTGCTTCCCAGTGACATCCGCACTGCGATGACCACCATGCAACAACGTGCAGAACGAAACGACTTAACCTTCTTGCAGGGGCATGGGCTTCTCGATCGGGCCGATTTCTTCCGGCACTATCAGTGCCTAAGTGAAGTCCTCGTCCGAGTGCCTCATTTGGAAGCATCCAACTCAGTGGTCGCTTGGACGAATCCACAGGCGAAACATGCGCTACCGGGCAGAGTGCGGACTGTCCTTCACCGCAGTCTCGCCAGATGAGTTCGAACCTGAGGCACCGCATCGTGCCGCGCGTGCTCTGCGCGGCATGATAATCGCTTGCTCGCAATTGCAAATCGAAGCGCGCCGGTGCCGGCATTTACATCTCAGGCGGTAGCGAGACAGCGGATGACATACGTCACATGATGCCACGCCCTGCCAGAATCTGACCTACAATAGAACCCGATGAAGCCATCCACGCTCGCTGAACTCACCAATCGCAAGCTGCTGCTGGTACTCGCCTACGCCCCGGCGGGGCTGGGCCATTTGCGGGTGACGGACGCCCTTTATCACGGGCTGCCGGAGACGGTCAACCCAGTGGTGCTGGGCGGCCAGGATACATCCATTCAATCCATCCACCGGCTGACGAGCGTCAATCCCGTTGGCAAAGCCGTCTTCGATTGGCTGCAAGGGGGACCCTATTCCGAACAGTCCAACAAGCTGTATCGAGACTCCCTGCGCGCGAACCATCGTGACATCTACGAGCAGATGACCCGGCTGCTCAGCGAGCGCCTGGAACGGCCCGACAAAATCCTCGTGGCCTGCACGCACTTCGGTCTGGCGCACAAACTCGCGGCCATCAAAGACGAACTGCAGCGGCGCGAACACGTCCGCATGGTGCTGGCCGTATGCGTGACCGACGACACCTTCCAGCAAATCTGGTACGTAGACGGGGCGGACCTGCTGGTCGTGCCCAGCCAGTACACCAAGCGGAAATATGTCGAGTACGGTCAGCGCCTGGGCAACATGCCGCGCATCGAGGTGGTGCCCTACCCGCTGCATCCGCGCCTGTCAGAGAAGCTCGACGCGGCGCACCTGGCTGCCAAGACCCGCCAGCTCGACCCGAATTCACCCGAGCCGATCCACGTCTCGATCCCCATATCCGGCGCGGCGGTGGGCACGGACTACTTCTCCGCGCTGATAGCCGCCTTGAGAGAGCGATCGGAGCGCTTCCTCGTTCACATCGTGTGCAAGGATGCCCCGTTCACGCACGACTTCCTGTCCGAATTGGCGGGCAAAGCGTGGATCGACGTGCGCGCGGGCAAAGAGGACCGCCAGGTGGTGGATGCCTACGACGTGCTCATGGAGACGCAGACCGTTGCGCTCGAGGTGACCAAGCCGAGCGAGCAGACCTTCAAGTGTCTGGTCGGGACAGGCTCGCGGGGCGGCGTCATCCTGCTCTTCACGCAGCCCGTGGGCACGCAGGAGGTCGACAACATGGATTTCCTGTGGCGGCACGCGCTTGTGCCATCCAGCGAGACCAACGCTCAGCTCTGGGCGATGGCCGCGGATGGCGCCCTCATCGATGCGGCACTGCTATCGCGGCTGCTCGAAGAATCCTACCTGTGGAGGGGCGTGCGCATCCCCGGCGATCCGCAGCAGGCCGCGAGCTTCATCTGGTGGATGCAAACCTCCGGCTTTTTCTCCCGAATGCTTGCAGGCAACCTGGATCGCAAAGTGCAGGATGAGGAATCCCGCGTGCTTGGCCCGGACGGCGTGGCCGAGTTCTGGGACTTGGCGACGTCGGTATAGCCGGCGGCGACAGTAATCGCATACCACCGTCTCGCCCGGCAACCTGCTGATAGAATTGAGCCTCAATTCGCTTGATTATTGCTTGAGGTAGGAAAGGAGCAGAACGATGTCCCACGAAGGTTTCACAAAACCATATCGGACCCTTGGGAGAGCAGCGGCCCTGGCCGTGTTCGTGCTTATCGTGACATACGCGGTCGCGACCACTTTGGGATTCCTCTCTCTCAAATCGCCGCAGGATCCAATTGGTGATCCCTACTTCACCATGATGGAACTGCTCATTCTGCTTCTGGTGGCCCCCTTGATCATCAGCATGATGGCGGTACACGCCTATGCCGCCCCGGGCGCCAAACCGTATAGCCTGATTGCTCTTGCGTTCATGGTCCTTATGGGCACCATCACGTCCGGCGTCCACTTCACGGTCCTCACAGTAAGCCGCCAGATCGAAGCCGCCGGCTTCACAGAGGCGCCCTTTCTCTTTTCCTTTGCGTGGCCGTCTGTAGCCTACACTCTCGACATCCTGGCGTGGGATTGGTTCTTTGCTCTCTCCATGCTGTTCGCTGTTCCGGTTTTCAGGGGCCGCGGACTTGAGACAACCCTGCGATATTTGCTGATAGTGAGCGGGGTTCTAAGCCTGATCGGATTGCTCGGCGTCCCGCTCGCTATTCTGCACGCGGGCTACTGGAACACCGTTCGAAATATCGGGATCGTTGGATACGCGCTGGTGGCTCCGGTAGCATTCCTGCTTGTGGCGATAGTCTTTGGCCGCGCCGAGCCCGTGCCCGGATAGATGATGCCCTGGGTCAGCACGTGGGATCGACGACCGCTCGCACCCAAGCGGCACATTTTCTTTCACTAGGAAACCGCGTGGCACTTGAGTGGATCTATTCAGCGGAAAACGTAGACTGGGAGGAACTTTACCGGCTGTATCAAGCCGCCCACCTCGGCGACGAATCCGCCCCCGATTTGGAGGCGGGGTTTTCAAAGAGCATGTTCAAGTGTTTTGTTTATGATTTAGGCAGATTGATAGCCGTTGGGCGCGCGCTGGCAGATGGAAGAGACTGCTCCTATATTTGCGGCGTCGCGGTTCACCCGGACCATCAAGGACTTGGTGTCGGCAAGGAAGTCATGACCCGACTTATCGATCTCTCAAGCGGGCATGCGAAGATCTATCTGCACGCTGCCCCTGGGAAAGAGCCATTCTATCGAAAGCTCGGCTTCAAGGACACGGGAACAACCATGACACTATTCAACAATCAAGCCCAAGCCCTCGAGGATGGTCTGCTGATAGAAGAAACATAGTACATCCGACCTGTTTGAAAGCAGAGAAAACATAGCCCCACTGGAATTGCCTGCACCCCGTTCGGGCCGCGAGGCCGTCGGGCGAGACGATCACGATGGCGCCCACGACCTCAATCGTGGCCCGAAGAAGCCGCCACAGGCACGCGCAGAGGTTGGAGGCGTCGGAGCAGGCAATGCTCGCTGAAGTGTAGTAAACTGAGCCAACGCATAGCGGAATAGGGTGGAATGTTGCCTTGGCCCCACTTTGAACATGGCGATCATGCATGAAAGCACCCGATGACCCGCGGCTTTCCGGTCTAAAGGCCGCACGCGGGATGGGAGCCCGGGTATCGCGCGTGCTGCTGGAGGGGCCGACTGGCAGGCTGGACTGGCTCTTGTTCGCGATGCTGGCCGGCGCCTGCTATGTGCTCTTTCTGCATAGCGACATCCAGTCCACGGGCGGGGCTTCCCTGGTCTATCTACAGGGTCATCTCCTGGATTTCTACGATTACAACGCGCGCGTCTGGTCTGCGGCCCATTACCTGCCGAGCACGTACATCGTCTTTGCGCTGTGGAACATACCGCTCTGGCTGCTCGGGCTGGTCAAAGCCTCCAGCGTGACCACCGCGCGCTTCATCGTACTGATGTGGTACAAGCTCCTGCCGACACTGGCGTACCTGGCCTCGGCTGTGCTGGTCTACAAGCTCGGAACCCAGGTGGGGCTGGGTGCGCGCAAGGCCAGGCTGGGCGTGTACGTGTGGCTGACAACGCCCATCGCGTTCTATAGCCAATTCATCTTCGGCCAGTACGACAGCCTGGGGATCCTGCTCGTTCTGCTCGGCCTGTATTTCTATTTCAAGAAGGATCTGACTGCCTTTGCGCTGCTGTGCGGTGCGGCCTTCACGTTCAAGTACTTTGCACTGATCATCTTCCTGCCACTGCTGCTGCTCGCGGAAAAGAGAATTCCGACGATCCTGACGCGGGCAGGCATGTTCCTGCTGCCTGCGCTGTTGGAAGTGGTGCCGTACCTGCCGTCCCAGGCATTTCGGGAGGGAGTGTTCGGCACCCCTGTGGCCTCGTACGTCTTGGGCCCTGCCATTTCCAACGGCTATGTCAAGCTGCAGCTGTTCCTGATCGCCTGGGTGCTCGTGTGCGCTTGGGCTTACTTTGTCGACCTACGGCCGGATGAGAACGCGTCCCAGTGGAGTTTCTTCTTCACGAATGCGAGCATGTTCCTCCTGTTCGGCCTATCATTCTTTCATCCCCAGTGGTTGCTGTGGGCCACGCCATTCTGGGTGATCAGCACATTCATGAGCAGGAAGGTGGACATCTTCCTCGTGCTCGACATCCTTATGATGTTGTTCTTTACGGCTTTCAGCGTGACCTTCTCCCCGCGGGATGTGGATCAGCAGTTGTTCGCGCTGGGGCTCTTGAAGGGAGTAGCGGCGCCAGTGCTGGCGACGGCAGTGCCGATCCGGGACTTCTTCCTGCTCAAGGAGCCATCCTTCGCCTACTCCGCCCTTTCGGCGCTCATGCTCATCCAGGTGGTGTTCAAACACCCTAGGTACTGCAACGGCAATCCCGCTCAAGGCGACCTTCCAGCTCCCGGCTTGATCCGGACCAGGTTCCTGCTCGGGATCTCCATCTTCGTGCTTCCGGCAACCGCCAGCCTGGTCATGGCACTCAATTCGCGCCCGCCCTTCTTTTCGACGGCGAAGGGGGACTTCTTCACAGTCGGACCGATCACCCCGGGGCAGGACGTGAGACAGGTGTTCCTGGCAAAGACCGCCACGATCACCGAGATTCAATTTCTGCCGGGACCGCATGCGGGGACAATCGCGCCACAACTGGTCGTTCAACTTCTCGATCCCGCCAAGGATCAAGTCCTTTTTGAACAGGTGATCGATGCACGCGACCTGGCCGACGGGGCATACTACGCGTTGCGCCTGCCTTCCATCCAGGTGGCGCTCGGACAGCGTCTGGTCCTGGTCTTCAGGGCGGCGAACGTGCAAGCGGATGACTACGTGACGTTGTACCGTACCGCTACCAGTGATCTGGGGCTCTCACACTATGCGGTCCTGGATGGGACCAGGCAGCCCTATGATCTCGTGGTGCGGATCTATGGCCGCTGAGCAGCCGCGGCGGGCTTCAACGGCGAGACGCGCAGCGGGCGGGAAAAAGGGCCGTGCATCTGCGGCGTCCGCGGCATCACCAAGCCCGACGCCCCTGGCCCCAGGCGAACTGCATCCTCTGGTGTCACAATCCCTGGCCTTTGCCATCGTGACGGCGATCATCTATGTGGTTCAGAAGTTCCTCTTCCCGTTGGAGGACTACTGGCTCCTTCTCGTCCCTGGACTGCTGGCATACACGCTGGCCCAGTGGCTGCTGCTCAAGTGGCGGCGCTCTGCCAACTTATTCATTGCATTGGATCGGGGCGATCTGCGAACGGTCGATGCTCTGATCCCACTGGTCGGGCCTGTGGTGATCGCGGGCGCGCTGAGCGCGGCGGGCTGGGGTCTGTTCATCTTCTTGTGCCCGGCATTCTGGGTGATTTGCATCCTGCACGCGTGCATGGCTGCCATCGTGGAGCACTTGCTCCTGCTCTTGCGCCGCCGCCACGGACTTCCGTCAGGTGTTCAAGGCCGAACCTGGCTTGCCAGCATCGGCTTCGCCGTGCTGATATTCAGTGTGGCCTTTTTTTCCCTGGACACCTGGCAGCCAATCCAACCACGGTTGACGGGCGATCCCGCTGTCAGGGGCATTTGGTTCACGATACCCGTTCAGAAATCGGACTTGTTTGCGCTTGGATACGCGAGGCTGGAGGATAGTGTCTTTGACGACCTCGGGCGCATCTTTGTAGCCGAAGTGGGACAAAGCGTAGGTTTAGTCGAGGCATGCGAAGTTCCCGGCCCGGATGTCAGCCGAGCGGTGGTCGCGCCGGTCCCCGGCGTCGCGACACAGCCAAAGTTCAACTACGCCGTGGACGCCATGTGTCCGAATTGGATCGCAACGTTGCCTGGCTTCTTTTGGCAGATCGGTTTGGTGGGCATACTGCTGCTCGTCCTGGTGATCGGAATTTACGGCTTCAGAGATCCGATCGACCTTGGCATCCTGTCGGTGATCCTGTTGTTCGGCTGGGCCACATGGCCGGCCCCGGCACGGGAACGGATGGGGAACGTGGCTGTTCTGGTTGCAGGCATGCCGCTGATCGCGCTGATCTTCCCTCTTTTCCGCCGCCGTCATTACTCTTTTCTCGTGATGTGGGGCTTACTGAGCGGGGTACTGTTTGGCCTGGCTGCATTTGTTCGACGCCCATGCGGGCTGGCCTTGGCCTTCACATCGGTTGCGGCCCTCATCTATCTAGGCATTCGGCAGCGAAAGCTCGGACTGGCGTTGGTCGCTTCCCTGGCGCTCCTGGCGGGCAGCAGCCTGGTCCCGGCCACGCTGAACGGGCTCTTCCTGTATCGCGATGCACGCCTGCAAATATCGGCTCCGCGGATCTCACCGCTGGTGCATGGATCGGGCTTCCCGCTGCTCGGGGGAGCGGGCGGCCAGCCCATTGGCGATGAAACTCATCTCACGCCTCAATACCCGAATTCGCTCGACATTGCCTTCTTGGACGGCCCGATCTGGTATGTCGTCTACAACACAAATCCGATGATCGGATTCGCGCAGAGGTCCTTTACATTGATGCAGAGCACCAGCCAGGGCATCCTCCTGCGCTACATTGCGGCGCACCCTCTGCAGTACCTTCGCACTTCGCTGCGAAAGACCATTGCGGCAATCGTGCTGATATTGAACGTGCCTGCCAACTGGCCCGCGGCATCGCTCCTGCTCTTCGGGCTGCTCGCCTTGAGGTACATCCTGTTGCACCGCAGCCCGGCCGAGACCCGTGTTTCTGGCGAGCGGATGCTGGAAATGCTGGCCGCCTTTATGGTACTCGCGCTGATCGCCGCGGTGCCCGCTGTTCTCACCTCTCCCGATTACGGCGAATCTGCACAACTCCCGGCTGCTGTCGTGTTCTTCACGATCCTGGCAGCCATTCAGCAAGCTTCCAGGATCCTGGCCTTCAAAGCAGACCCGACATGAGAGTGCGCGGCGGGATCAGTTCCCTCAAAGATCACCTGGGGTTGCTCATTGTGTTGGGCATATTCGCCCTGCTTTGGCAAACCCTGCAGGCAGCTGCAGCGTTCGAATTGGATCCCAACTCCGCGGCGGCGCGCGCCCTTGACGGCATCCACCAGGCAGCTCCCGGAATCATCAAGCGGGGCGACGTGGTGTTTGTATCATCGCAGGATGCCGAGCTGCCCCAGAGGCTGGCTCAGCTCGGCGCCTCCGTATACGAGTTGGATGCATCCGATGCGGGCGGCGCGGGCAGTCCGCTCTTGCGCGTGTTGGATGACCGCTGCAAATTGGATTCCGCGCGGGGACAGCCGGCTGCCTACTGGGTCTGGACAACGGAGCATGCGCAGACGCCGGTAACGTTGGGCGCGGTACGCGCGCGCTCTGAATTTCTTTTTTACGTTCCAGGCAGTGCTGCCTTATCATGGAGAAGCCGCATTTGCGATCGACAAGTTCTTGCGTCTTCAGCCGAAGGATGCCATCATTAGCCGGTATTGTGAGGCCGACAGGTTGGCCGGTACCCGGCGGGTCCTGCTCATCCTGGGCGCAGATCGGTTCTCACCATGGATCGGATCCGTGGTGACGGGACGGGTCACCTGGCTGGCAAGCGCTCCACAACGAAATATGACCGAGTCGGAATTCGCCGTACAGGACATGCCCCCCTTGCTCACCTATGATGTCTATTGGATGGGTCAGGTGCCAATGGTTCCGCGTTGGACGTTTGAGAACCAGGACATGGCCGCGTACGAACGCGCTTTCCAGATCGGCAAAGCCTACGATGGCGTGGTGCTTGTGGATCAGAAAGCGAGCCTCGGTGACACCGCCCTGCGCTTCCTGAGAAAGTGCCGGCCAGACGAGACCTGGATCGAAAGCAGCCTGTTTCAGCAGATGTGTTTCCAATGACGCGCCGCCGCCTTGGTTGTGCCCACATCTGCGACCATTCCGGCGGGGGACTGGCTGCGCACGCTGCACTGGGGCGCCGGCACGTGCCCTGCGATCCAGCCCATGTAAGGCAGCGGACATGAACAAGAAGATCCTCTTGCTCCTTGGAGTGATCGTGCTGAGCTCGGGGCTGGTCGCCTCGCTCATGCTGAGCCGCGGTCACAATTGGGGCGATGATTTTGCCGCTTACATCTTGCAGGCGCAGAGCCTTGTGCGCGGCAGTGTGGGCGAGTTCATTAAGAGCAACACTTTCACTATCGAACAGTCTTCATACCGATTTAGCCCGATCATCTACCCCTGGGGGTTTCCCCTTCTGCTCGCCCCGGTCTATGCCATCTTCGGAATGAAGATCCTGGCCTTCAAGGCGCTTCTCACGTGTTGTTACATGCTCTTCCTGGCAGCGTTCTTCCTCCTGGCCCGCACACGCACCTCGGACATCGATGCCGTGCTGGTCACGGCTTTCATGGCCTTCAACTTGAGGATGCTGGACGCCCAGAACGAGATTCTAGCGGACCTGCCATTCCTTATGTGGTCCACCATCAGTCTGTGGCTGGTGGAGCGCTACGCCAGCAATGATTGGACCTCCGGCGCAGGGATCGGCTTTGGCGTGCTCACGGGTCTGGCTATCTCCATGGCGGCCATCACGCGCTTCAATGGCGTGATCCTGTTTGGCGCGCTTGCGGCGGCGCAATTCCTGTCGCTACGCGCGAATCGGCGCAGCAATGGATATACCGCCAGGCAGCTTCGCTTTGCTGCCATCCCGTACGCGGTCTTTGGACTTTGCTATGGTACGCAGGCACTGCTTCTGCCGCAGCTTGGCAGCGGCCTCGTGGAACCGTGGCAGACATTCAGCCTGCAGGGCCTGCTGCACAATCTCTGGTACTACTTCGTGCTGCCGGGCGACTTTCTTCAGGAATCCATGCTCGGCGGAAATGTCCTGTACGCGGTCTTGCTGGTTTTCTTCGCACTTACCGTGGCCCAGCGCCGTACGCGCGACGCTCCGCTCCTCCTGTATGGTCTGGCAACGGTGGTGCTGTACGTGTCCTTTCCGCTCACCCAGGGGCCCCGCTACATCTTTCCGATCCTGCCCATATTCTTTCTGTTTGCCTTTCAGGGCATGAAGGAGGCGGCCGGGAAGCTCAGGCCCGGTCTTCGGAGAAGGGCGGTCAGCCTGCTGTACACGCTGTGGATCGGCCTGGCGGTGGTGTCCTTGGGCGCCTCGCTGGTTGAGGCCAGGGACAACCTGCTCCGCGGGCGGCAGGACGCCGACGGACCATTTTCCACGGGCGCAATCCCGATGTTTTCATTCATTCGGAACGCCACCCCCGCGGACAGCGTCATAGTTTTCCGCAAGCCGCGGGCTATGCATTTGTTCACAGATCGGGATTCAATTCTTGCCTCGGACTGTGCCGACCTGGCCAAGGGGAACTTTGTTGTGATCGCGAAGGAACGCACCGCTTACGACCAGCTGCCACTTGACCGGATCGAAGCGTGCGATGCCTCAGTATCGCTGACCAGGGTCTCCGGGAAGGGTGATTTTGTGATCTACTCCATATCGCCGCGTCCGCCCGGTTAGGAACTCCCTACGAAGGGCAGCATCGAAGACGCCACAACCTGCGGCAGGAACCGCTACGTCGCTCGAGGATTAACCGCTGCGTTGCGGCGCTCAAGCCGACATGCGAAGATCTATCTGCACGCTGCCCCTGGAAAGAGCCATTCTATCGAAAGCTCGGCTTCAAAGACACGGGAACGACCATGACAATAGAGACCTCCGAGGTCTCAGTAGACCTCGGAGATCTGCCCTTAGAAATGTAACATTTCATCCGGCGGATCCTTCGGCGGGATCCCGATGTCGGCGTGGATCAGCTCTCCGTCCGCGTCACGCGTGCCGCCGGGGTAGAATTCTCCGATGCCATCATGCCACGCAGAAACACACGGATGAAGATGCTCGCTTTGGAGCCCAATTGGTGAAACCCCGGACACGTATCGCCTCGTTCCTGTGGACCTTCGTGGCGTTGCTCATCAGTTGTAACGTGTGACATTGTCGGCCGTTTCGCCCACGTCCACGGCCACAGAGACCCCTCTTCCAACGGCAGCCCCAAGCGTGACGCCGACGCTCACCGCCACGCTTGTGCCAGAGCAGCCGTCTGCCACCTCCACCCCCACACCCCCGCCAGCAATACCAACCTCCGGGACACTGGCGTGGAACGCCTTGCTGTGCAGGGTACGATCGCAGTCCATAGCGAATGGCACCCACTTCGGTCCGGGAGATCACTTCGACATGGGCTGGAAGCTCAAGAACACCGGCGACCTCGCCTGGGACCCGAGCACCGTTGAATTCGGCTATCTCGGCGGTCAGAGGATGTATGTGGACCCCTCCTTTACCAACCTGCAGACGAGAGTTGAGCACCTCGATCAGGTGGCCGTCTTCGCGGACATGGTGGCACCAAAAAGGCCGGGCAGCTACACTACGATCTGGGCACTGCGGCAGGGAGATGACTATTTCTGCCGTGTCAGCGTGAGCATCATCGTCCCCTGACCGGGCCGCCTGCGGCGAACCCTGCGGTGCTCCGCTCGAGGGATCCACGGCCGCCGGATGGGCGTGCTCGACGGCCAGGTTCACACCATCGCTGTGAACGGGCGCGTTCGGAGCCGGTTCGACTTGAGCATCCGTGGGCTTGGTCGCCGCAGGCCCTCGAACGGTGGGCACACATCTGAAGCAGAAACACAAACGCCAGGTTGCCCTGGCGTCGCATTCGGATCGATGCAGGTTCTGCGACCTGCCTGTCTCCAGGATACTACATGCCTGGCATCTTGACGCCCAGCTGCGCCAGCATGGACGGGATGCCTCCGTCTGCGGGTGAGTTGACGCGGATATGCGTCACTTTGTCGCCTTCCACGGTCACGACGTATGCATCCTTCACTGACACCTTCTTCCCGCTTGCCGGAATGCTGGGCATGCCGGTATGGGGAAGGCCACAGGGCCGGTGTTGGTCCCACTCCACTTTGGCCTTCACCGTGGCCTCGTTGCCATTGACGGTTAACCTGCTCAATTTCGAATTTGAGATCCGGAAATGCTGTGCTCAACGCGCCGATTCATCTTGATGGACTCGGACATGGGGATGGGCTGCGGCAGCACACCGCCGCTGGACATGGCGTTCGGGGCCAACAATGGCTTGACTTTCGCCTCGTCCGTCATGTTCAAAATGAGTTCCCGGGCAACCTGCTCTACGCTCATTCAAACTCCTTTCGACAACTCTAATCGGATGGGACCGCCAAGATAACACGCAATGACCAGGGCAAGATGAGTGAATGCAGCCGTTTATGAAAGCAGGCGCGAACAATGCGTGCCAAGGAAACGGGACGCAGGTGCCTGGCGCTTTCCTTGCTGCCGTACAGTATCGGCGGCGAGCGCGGAGCCGACCGCAGACCGGCCTCGGGCAACTCCTTTCGTTTACAATGGACGATCCCTTGGAGCAAACATGAAACCAACACTGCGTCTGCTTCCCATCCTGCTTGGCATTCTTGCCTGCGGCATACAGGCTCCCCACACTTCGGCCGCGCCGACGAATTAGCCACCCACGCTGGCGGCACCGACCGCCGTGCCAACTCCCTCGGTTGCCGCGACGGCGCCCAATCCCCCGGCGGGAACGGTTACAGGCAGACTCTCCTATCCGTCCTCATTTATCCCACCCATGCGCGTCGTCTTTTTCGACGTCTCGGGCGGCGGCGCCAGCCACATTGATACGGCCGATGAATCAAGGAACATACTCGATTGACCTGCCCGAGGGCACTGTATTATGCAGTTGCCTACCCCTATAGCGCGGACACATACACTGCCCCCGCGCCGGGCTCCCCTGTCCTTGCAGGCGGCTATACCAACGCCGTTCCGTGCGGTCTTAGCGTGGATTGCACCGACCACTCTCTGATCGCGATTACGGTGATCGCAGGCCAAACCATCACGGTCGACCCGGGAGACTGGTACGCTCCAGAGGGCGCATTCCCGCCCATGCCAAATCCGTAGATCGTTCAAGCGATCCACGCTTGTAGTGCTTCTCCGCCTGATGCGCACGTGCTGGGGATCGAGTTGCTCGCCCAACCAAGTTCCTTGCGCTATTGCCAGTTGCCCTTGAGCGGCAGATGGCGCGAGAATGAATCGGGCTTGGCCCTTTATCGGCACGTGGCCCGAATATGCCGGCATCGGGTGACCAGGACACTCGGGGGCGCCTCCGTTGGGCAAGCCCCCGCAGGCTGCGAGCGCCAAATCTTGGAGGTGAGGAGAATGAACCTTTACAAGGTGTCTGACCACAGGATCCCTGTGCTTCGACTGATCCTGCTTGTGCTTTTGGTCGCGGCGTGCAACTTCCCGCAGACGGTGCTTCAAACCGCTTCTTCGACCAACTCGTCCAGCTCGACACAGGCTTCGGGGCCGGCAAGCACTATCAGCGCGGAGCCCACGGCGGTCGCAGCAGCCACCAACACTATGACGCCAGCGCCCACCCCCCTGCGGGAGGACCTTGTGTGGTACGCCCCCAATATGGGTTCGCGCGACTTCGCAGACCTATTCACCAAGCCGGAGCAGTGGAACGCGGCCCGGAAGCAGATCGACGTGTTTCAGTTTTTCTCGCAGAACCTTCTCGACGCGCCCTGCTCGATCTGCGGAGAAAACAAGCTGTACACCTTCGCCGACGCGAAAGCCTTTGAAACCTTAAATCAATGGGGCATGCCGATCGCCATGGAAACCGGCGCCGTCAAGGAGTGGGGCTGCACCGGCGTCGATGAGTTCGGTGTGACGCGGGATGCCATCGAGGGCGTCAGATACTATGGCGGAGACGTCACTTTCGTGGCAATGGACGAACCCTACATTGGGGGTGAACTGGTGGCGAACGGGAACTCATGCCGCCATACCATGGAGCAGTCCGCAGACGCCACGGCCAAGTACATGAGCCTGGTGAAGGCTTCCTACCCAAACATCATCGTGGGCGACGTCGAGCCATATCCGTACTTCTCCGCGGCGCAGCTGGAGGATTGGACCCGGGCACTGGAGGCGCGCGGCTCGACCCCCGCGTTCTTCCACATCGATGTCAACCCGCTTGAAGGCGGCTATCTCCATGATGAGGCGAGCATCGCGGCCGACCTGCAGGCGCTCAAGGCCTTCTACGAGGAGCACGGAATTGCCTTTGGCGTGATCTATACGGCAAACATGGATTTCGGGGTGCAGTCCGATGAGGGCTACTATGATCTAACGATGGAGTGGCTCCGCCAGGTCCAGAGAGCCATCGGAAAGCCGCAGCACGTGATATTCGAAAGCTGGCTGGGGCCGGCGCCGGGCGGGAGGCATGAGGTGCCCATCAATCTCCCCGAGGATGATCCGTCGGTTTACAGTCACACGCGGCTCGTTCTCGACGGGCTGGAAGTTCTTGGGCCCTGAGGGGTCAGGCTGGAACGTGAGCGAGACGCGGAGAGGCGCTGACACTGAAGGCGCCCCCTTCACGATTGCCAGTTGCCCTTGACGGCAGATGGCGCGAGAATAGGGGAACCCACGTGACTCGTGATCGCGTGGTCGCCGCAGGCCCTGAAAGGGTAGGTTCGAATCCTGTCGTGGCCACTCCTGATGCATCTTTGCGAATTCACAGAAGGTGTTGGAAGACTGATCAGACGGGGCCGAGAAAAACCCGGACCAAGTCAGCCTGACTTGGCCCAATTCCCAAATAGACGACAACAACTATCTCAGACACAAAACATGGCGCATCTGATATTGGCATTCAGACGCTCCTGTCTGCAAACACTCTGCGTTGAGAGAGTCCGAACCAACCTGGTAGTTTGTGCAGCCTCCTGATAGCGACTAATTGGTATCATGAGCGAAACATGCTGCTGAGCCCATGCCTGTCCCACTGGCAAGCACTTGTGATTGGCAGAGGAGAATGCTCATATGCGAGTAAGACGACTGCTGACGTCCACCCTACGTTGGACTGGTCGGATATCGTTAGTGGTCCTGACTCTCTTTCTTGGGCTGCTTGCCTATCTGCTGGTTAGCAGTTTGTTACTCGAAACAAATACAGAGGGGAATACCCCCCACCCGGTCAAATGGTGAGTCTCGGGAACCCACAACATCCATTTGTACTGTGTAGGAACCGGAAGCCCAACGGTAGTCTTTGAATCTGACCTTGATCAGTATGGGGTATTAAGCTGGGCTTCCGTTCAGGGCGAAATCGGGAAACACACTCGTGCCTGCAGCTACGATAGAGCGGGGATCATGTGGAGTGCACCAGGGCCCCTTCCCCGAGACGGGGAGACAATCGCAGGTGAACTTTCTGCCGTTCTACGTGCTGGAGGCGAAGAAGGCCCATACATCCTGGTGGGCCATGCATTTGGTGGTGCATATGTCAGAATATTCGCGGGAAGATACCCCGACGATGTGTGTGGCATGGTGCTGCTTGAATCCAGTCATCCTGAAATGCTCACGCGGTTTGCTGAATATGGCGTCGATCCAGAGATTCCAGACAGAAACATCAGGCCCTTGATCCTGCTCTTGTCTCATCTGGGATCACCTGGTCGATACAAAGGGAATGAGTACGACCTGCCACCTGAAATCTATGAACCAGTACAGGCATTCTTGCCCGAATCAAGCATGGCATGGTTTGACGAGAAGGTTGAAAGCCCCAACACACTGGCACAAGCAGGGCACTATCAGTATTTGGGCGACTGGCCATTGATTGTGCTTGCCACTTCAGGACCCTCACCCTCCCTGGGAGATCTGGGAGTGAAACTGGATGATTTATGGCTCCAAATGCAGCGGGAGTTGCTCTCGCTAAGTGAGAATAGTGAGTTGAGATCGTACGAGATAGGGCATTATCCTCAGCTTCAAGAGCCCGAGGTGGTCATGGAGGCAATTGAGGATGTGCTCGGGACATGTCAAGAAACATTCCCGCTGCCCTGAAGAGTGAACTGGATTTGCCTGCAATCCCGTTCGGGACGCGAGCACGTCGGGGCGAGACGGCCTTGCCGCCCTGGCCTGACCGGCGGGGTATGGCAGGCACAGGTGAGCCCCGAAGGTGCCCGGTGACTTTCCGGGTATCGAAGGTACTAGGCGCTCTTCCTGGTGCCACAGGTGCCGAGTGCCGTCCGCGGTATCTAAGATGCCGAGCGCCCTTCTCGGTATGAATACGCTTGGTCGCCGTAGGCCCTGAGAGGTTAGGTTCCCTTTCACGGCGCACGTGGCGAATCCCCGCAGGTGGGCCTACCTCTTTACGAAAGTCGGATCTTCTTCTTGATATGAGCTTCTCCTGGTTGGAATAGATCGAAATACATACGGGCCGCGAAAGCGACCCGTATGTATCCAAACAAGAATTCTATTCTTCCTTGATCGTCACGGCGTATTTATCGGCGCCTTCTTTCAATCGCTGGCACTTTCACGTTCCTTGTGGCGCACCCCATCGCCGGGAATGCACCTTCCAATCCAGCCTACTAATTGCATTCGGCAGGAACGGCAATGTCAAGTGAGCCATCCTCCACCGGGAGATAGTTTGTTGTGAGGCCAAACTCTGCAAGTTGATTGGCGTACAAACCCGGAGAAACCTATCTTCACCCGTGTTTGCTCTTCAAAGCGCGTAATAAAACCGCCGTCACGCGCCACGTACACAAAGGCACTGATCAGCTCACCGCTATCCTCAACAAAATTGGCACTGGTCAGCTCATACTTGTTGGCAACAACTCCATTGACGTCAACCCCGCTTGCCACGCCCCGCGCCTGCCCAGTGAGCATCGTCTGAAGGTTTGGCATGGACTCCAACGTGGACTGCAACAAGCCGGGTCCCTGCACGTTTGAAGTAGGGCCTGTGTGACAGGACAGCTCCGGAGTGGCTCCGCTAACGCTGACCATTTCCGCGCTGGTCATCTGATCGCCAATGATGACCGTATCCGACGACGGGATATTGATGCTACCCGGCGCATCCGACGGCGCGGCGCCAATTGCATCTCCTTCAAAAAGAATGTGTTGCATGAGCTGCGGCTGTGATTGGGCCTCCACCGACGTATGCGACAGGAAGTCCTTCGGGCTTCCACTTGTATCCACACCGGCTATCTTCATTATCGAGTCGAAGGTGTACGCCGGCGCATCGGGAACAATGTACAATGCAGGAACTCGTCAGGTCGATCGTCTCGGGAACTGGAACACCGCCAACACCAGCCGCCTCCTGAGACGGAACTGTCGTGACGACGCTGCCGGTCTCTATGCCTTCCGTTGGTGGCGCTGTGCCTCCTACGGCACACGCCAGGCTTGCTACGAGAATTACTCCCAGGGCAATATAGATACGGTGTTGTTTCTTCATGTCATCCTTTTCGATATTTGGGATTTGAGAAGCTGCCGTGGAATCCATGGCACTTCTCCTCTACCTGCAAAATTCAAAGACTGCTGGACGAGTCTCAGGGTTCTCAATGGACGCTTCATGTGGAACTTCCGCTGATTCCCCCAGGGCGAGAGGCAGATTGTCTATCGCAGGCCTGTATCAGTGTAGCACGGTAATGCGACTAAATACGTGGCAATAGAAAGCCCGGCGTTGCAGCGGTTGCATGACGCAGAGCATTTGTGCTCTGCTGCACTATGCCGCGCAGGGGAATGCCTCGGTATGTAGGTCCGCGGGAATGATCGGCGGGCGCGCTCAGCCGTCGATTGTGACGGAATGATCCAAGGATGCATTGTGGCAGGACTTGGCCGTCGTTGCGCAAGGTACACAACTCCTCTTCTGCACAAGGTAAAATTGTAGCCCAACTGGGTATTGAGCCCCGCGAATGCCGCGTGCTCTCCCGCGGCCTGCATCCGCTTGGTTGCGAATCCGCTAATGAAAAGGCGGCCCAGAGGTGACTTATGCGGCTCAAAGTGAAGCTTGTCGCAGCACAAGTGGCGATTACCGTTCTCGTTTACGCTCTCCCGATTTTGCTGCCGGCAGGCATTCGCGCTTGGCCGGCCGCCTGGATATTCCTGGCCCTTTGGTTTGGGTCCTGGGTCTTCGTCTTAGTATGGTTGTTCCGGCAAGACCCGACCTATTCTGGGAACGAATGCGCTTTCAAACGTCCGACCAGGCACGGTTCGGATCGGATTATCTACCCACTTCTCCATGTGTCCATGTTCCTTTGGTTGCTATTCACGGCTTATGATGCTGCAGGCTTTCACTGGTCGCCTGTGCCCACCTGGCTTCAAGCTCTCGGGGCAATCATTCTGATCTGTTCTCTCTTGCTCTACTTTGTGACTTTTCGCGAAAATACATTCTTGTCCGCGCTTGTGCGCGTCCAGCAAGAACGAGATCAGAAGGTAATCTCGACGGGGCCGTACCATTATGTGCGCCATCCAATGTATGCTTCAACATTGATCTTCGTGATGAGCTACCCCGCTTCTACTTGGGGCTTGGCTTGGAATCCTTGCAGCACCAGTTGTTATGATTGTCTTGGCATGGCGCGCGGTGCTGGAAGAGCGCCCGCTCCAAAAAGAATTGCCTGGGTACTCCGAATACATGAGACTGGTGAAATATCGGCTCATTCCCTTTGTCTGGTAGTGGAAATGTCTACAGCCCCAGAGCGCATGCACCTGACACCGGGCATTCCGCGCCGCTCCGGGGATTGTCTGTCGCACGATTGCGGGGCAGAAATGCATGTCAATAGAACAAGATCCTAGAACCGTCAGGTTCAAGGCTACGCTCCGATCAGCGCTGAAATCGTAGCCCAACCGTACTCGACCCTCCGCACGCTTAGCCGCCGTTCCGCCCGCGGTCCCTCTACCCCGCCGTCTCCGGAGCAAACACCAGTGCAGCCGAAAGAAACGCATCGTTCAACCGCTCCACCGCCTCAACGTTCTCATTGCCGATGTCCCAGATCCCCACACCGCGCAGCTGCATTTCACGCTGCGTCACGGCTTTGTGCGCAAGCGCCTCGTGCTCGGTCAGCAAGCCCTGCCTGGTCAGTTCGTCCAAAAGTCCGAGCAGGTGCAGGCCATACACCCTCGAGACCTCGCCGAGGCACCGCGCCGATTGCGCCACCGTGACGTTGCCCAGCCCCTCTTCCACGCCGATTCCAAAGCAGGACATGGCCCACATGGTGGCCTGCAGTACAGCCGGAAGCATCACCTGATCCAGCTCCTCGGCAGACGCAAGGCCCGCGTCGAGCCATTCACGCAGTATCGGCACCGACACATCCTGCAACATGTCCAGCGCACAGGAGAGCACTTCCTCGCGCACATCCGGTGCGGTACTCAGGCTCAGCCCGGCCGTCCGCCCGAGCTCGATAAGGTCTTTAAAGCGACTTTTGTCTGACATCCTTGCCTCCGTTATGTTCCTAAGTGCGGCCCAAGCAGGCCTCCGCTGGCCGCCGTTGCGCAGTCCGAACCCATGAGGGCGAGCGAAGCAATCTCCTCCAATGCCGAGCGCGGTTGCTTCGCAGGTCAACACTGCTCGCAACGCCGTAAGCCCGGTCATTACTTGAAATAACTCATCTCCTTCGCGCAAGGCGGCTTTCGGGCGGCGAGCCTCTTTAGCATCGCCTTTGTTCGCTCTCCACGAGGGAGGGACCCAGCCGCCGTTGCGCACTCCGAACCCATGAGGGGTCGGAGCCAAGCGCGGTTGCTGCCGTCGACACCTTTGTTCTCCGCCGGAGCCCTGGCTACTAGAAATGGCTCATTTCGTCCAGCCCTATACTAGGGCTTCCGGCAGTTGAGCCACCCAGGGCAGAGTTTGGACGAGGCTGCCGGGGCACCCGATACTAGAAATCGCGACATAGCCTCCAGCGGATCCTTCGGCGGGATGACGAACGTCGGCGTGTGGACGTGCCACTCCAGCAGATCGGCTTCGGCCAGCAGCGCGTCGGCCATCACGATGTCGTCGTGGATCAGCTCCCCATCCGCGTCGCGGGTGCCCTCGGGGACGCCCCAGCGCATGGTCTTCTGCGGTCCGAGCAGCACTTCGGACACGCAGGCGGTGTATTGTTTGTCGACCATCGAGGGAGTGACGCTGCGGGGATGACCCCGTCCGTGAACAGTCGGTGGCTCTGGTCCCTCTTGGGACCGAGTGGGCGATGCGGGCCTGAGGCCCGCTCGCCACAGCAATCCCTCAACCTCCCCGTTTCGATCATCGCCAAAAAGCGATAGCCCAGCTCGCTCTTCTTCTGCGCGCTGAACTTAACCGGCAGGATGCGCGTCGGGTAGCGTTTGTCGAGCATCGCCCACAACCCCTCACCCACGCCGGTCGCATCGATCACGATGTATTGCGGCCCCCATTGGTCGGCCAGGGCGATCAGCTTGCCGAAGACCGCCAGGTGATTGAGCCCGGTCCACTGTTCCCGCTGGAGGATGCGGAAGATCGGCGCCTGCAGCGTGCCCATCTCCGACAGGTCCACCGCCGCGATGGTCAGCGAGACGGCGTCGCGGCCCGGATTACGCAACACCTGCTCCTCGGGGTTGTGGAACGTCGCCTCGTCCTGCCCGGCCACGTCGAGTGTGAAGACAATGGGGGCACGCCCCTCCCCATTCCTCCGCTCTATGCAAATGGGGAGGTGGCCGTCAGGCTCGGAGCGGGGCGGTCCCCCCACACCTCATCAGCGCCCTGCGGGCGGGCGTGAACATGCTGGCCTGCGCATCGATCTCCTCGTTGAAATACTGCGTCTTGATCAGCGGATGCCCACGGCCCAGGCGCGCGATCTCGCTGTCGACGTAGGCGCCATACTCCGGCAGGACGCCGCGCACGTCGTCCGCATCGTACGTGAAGACGCGGCGGACCCCGTCGGCCTGCTCCGCACGGCGCGCGGCCCGCAGCTCGCGCGCCAGCAGCGTGTGACTGGTCCAGGCGGTCCCCATGAAGAGCCGCGTGGCATTGGTCGAGGCGGCCATCGGCGCGAAGTTGCGATCGTAGACCGCCGGCTCGATGTCCTGCGCCTCGTTGACGATCAGCAGCAGCGACGCCACCGCGCCGACCACGTTGGCCTTGGCATCCCCCGAAAGGAACGTGACCTTGGCGCGGCCCACCATGCGCATGAAATCCGAGCGCTTGCGCCAGAGGCCACGCGTCAGCGGGTTTCCTCTGAGCCGTTCCTCCAGCCGCTGGATGGCGTTGATGGTCTGCGGCTTGTAGGTCGGGTTGACCTCTACGATGCCGGCCTCCTGCGTGTGCCGCCGCGCCAGCAGATACGCCTTGAGGTTGGCGGACAGCTCGTCCTTGCCGGATTGACGCGAGAACATGACCACGATCGAGCGCCCGGCGCGTTCCGGATCGAATCGATCACGGCTTGCGCGGCCTCGAGCTGATACGGGCGCAGCGCCATGTGCTGGAAGCCCCGGGTGAAATCGTCCAGGCTGCGCGAGCGGGTTTGCAGGGCGCGGCGGCCTTGCTGCGGATTGACGTCCATGCGGCCTCCTACAGATCGTCCGGGTCCATATCGGCCAGCGCCTCCAGCAGCGGACTGGCGGTCGCGTCGACCTTCCGCGCGGTGATGCCGGTGCGTTCGAGGGCATCCAGCACGGCCACCACGCGGATGAGCTTGACCAGCGTCTCGAGTTCCTTGGCGTCGATCTTCTTCAGCGGCGTCAGCTTCGAGAGCCGCAGGATCTTGACGCGCAGCAGGTTCATCTCCTCCTGGATGCCCGCCGGTCCCGCCTCCAGGCGACGCATCTCCTCCGCGCTGAACGTGGGCGTATAGAAGCCATGTTTGTTCGTGTCGGCGGCCTTGCCGGCGGTCTTACCGGTGCGCTTTCGTGACGTTTGTTTCGCGGCAACTCCGGTGGTCTCGGTCATGTCATCTCCTTATGTGTCTGTGGGGTATCGATCAGGTCGAGCCAAGTCGTTGCGAGCCGCCATTCGAACGTGGTTGCGAGGCGAGGGAGGGTGATCTCTGCCATTCGCGTCGTTGCGAGGACCGCAGGGACGAAGCAATCTCCACCACGATCGGCGAGGGGATTGCTTCGCCGCTGAAAGCGCCGGCCAACGCTCCTCGCAACGACGACTTCCGGGCACGGTGCCTCACCATCCGCCAACGCTCCATGAACCTGCGCATCTTTTCGCGCGCCTCTGCCCGCCGTGCCTCGATCTTGCGCGCCTCCACGGCGGCGGCCTCCTCTTCGGTCTCGACGGCCACGCGCCAGCCAAGCCGCATGCGGTAGATCGCCGCGCCGATGCCACGACCCTCCAAATGGGCACGCTCGATATGGCCCCGCACGTATTCGGCGTCAACATGCGGCATGCGCGCCAGGCGCGTTGCCCAGGGCTCGTGAACTCCGGCTTGAAGCAGAACAGTGTGCGTTGCCGCGAAATCCGCGTGCCCTAGTTCTGGTTCTGGTGGCTGGTTTTTATCCACTGGATTCCCAGCCACCAACCAGGATCCAGAACCAGTGGGGGACGCGGAAATCCCGCGCTGAGTCGCGGGATTCTCGCGAATCGTCGCGGGAATTTCGGACGCACTCGCGGGATTTTCGCGGGCAGCCGGGACGGCGTGAAATCCGGGAACTTCGCGTCCGGGGGCAAGCCACCAGGGACCGACGCCGGTCCGGGCAGTGAGCCAGCCCATCTGCATCAGCTCATGGACTGCGCGTGCGATCGTGTCGCCGTGGTAGCCGGTCCAGAGCTGCAGCTCGCGGTTCGACATCGGGCGTCCGTTGTAAGCGAGCACCGAAAGCACGCTCTGGGGTGCGCCCTTCATCGTGCGGAAAAAGTTCATCGCATTGTCAGTGCTCGTCATGGGGTATCTGTACGTTTCCAGATCCGGTGGGACATTGGGCGCGGGCCTGCGGCCCTCGGTGGCCCGGAGTGCCGGCGGAAGTATTCCTGCACATCGTCGCGGTGAATCCGTCGCAGCCGGCCAATCTTGACGCTGGGCAGGTCCCCGCGGCGGACAAGGTAATACACCATGCTTCTGCTGATTTGCAGGATGCGCGCGACCTCGGCCGCCGTCAGCAGGCCTTCTGTCAGGGTCAAAGGTCTGGTGACGTTTGCCTCGGAGACTGCCTGCTTGAGGGGCGGACGCTTTGTGTAGGTCATTGGCATCGCCTGGATATCTTTTGCATGGGTCACGTTGTCGTTTCGCTCGCGGGGACTCCGCCGCGAATCATTATATAGAACGGGTGTTCTAGAGTCAAGAAATAGTTTGTGCAGGCGTTACAAAAACGGAGTGATGCCATTTGTCACCCCCGTCGACAAATAGAGCGCCCCCCGCAGGATGTCGCCTGCGGGGGGCTGTTTCAAAACAAAGCCTGCCACCGATCTCGGTGGCAGGCTGCATTTATATGAAGAGCGGGGGATTTTGAGAGCGCAGGAGTTGTCTAGCTCAAAGTCTGGGTCGCCCCTCGCCTAGCCCTTGACCGCGCCTGCGGTCATGCCGCTGACGATGTACCGCTGGAAGAGCAGGGCGACGAGCACGGGCGGGATGGCCGCCAGGATGCCGCCCGCCATCATGCCGTTGACATTTACCACATAGCGGCCAATGAACTCCGCGATCGCCACCGGAATCGTCTTGGCTTGCAGTGTGCTGGTGAAGATCAGGGCATAGAAGAATTCATCCCACGCCAGCAGGAACACGAACATGGCGGTGGACACCAATCCCGGGCACGGAGATCGGCATCACAATGCGGAACAGGATACCCAGGCGCGAACAGCCGTCCAACCGGGCGGCCTCCTCCAGTTCAACGGGAACCGTCTGAAAATACGCGGCCATCAACCAGATGGCATACGGGAGGGCGAAGCTCATATAAGTCAGGATCAGCACGATGGGCTTGTTGATCAGCTGCAGGCTGGAGGCAATAATGAACAGTGGGATGATGAGCGACACCTCGGGAATCATGCGGGTGGCAATGATGCCCAACTGAATGTGCCGGTTCAGCCCAAACGGGATGCGCACCAGCGCATAGGCCGCCAGACTCCCGATCAGCAGGCAGATGACCGTCACGGCCGAGGCGATCTTGAATGAATTCAGCAGGGCGATCGCAAACGTCCGAGGCACCGAGGCGGCTGCCTGACTTGGGAAGACGATGTCCAGGTAGTTCTGAAACGTCGGATGCAGCGGGATCCAATGCGGCGGGACAGTGAACAATTCCACCTGCGTGGAAAAGCTGGCGCTGAGCAGCCAGAGGATCGGAAAGAAGATAAAGAAGAAGACCGGCAGCGTGACCAGGAACAGCAGCAGGTTCCGCCTGAACTTGTGTGGATGCACTACTGGGTCTCCTCAGGCCGGTACAGGATGCGCAGATAGAGAACTGCCAGGCTGATCGTGACGATCGAGATCAGGAACGACAATGCCGCGCCGATGCCCTGCTTGCCAAACGAGAACGTGTTCAGATATGTCAAATACGTGATGGTCAGCGTTTTATAGGCCGGACCGCCAGCCGTGATGATGTAGACGATGTCGAATACCCGGAAGGCATCCACTGTGCGCGCGATCAGCGCAACCAGGATGGCAGGCCGCAGCAGGGGCACGCGGATTTGCCAGAAGCGCTGCCAGGCGTTCGCTCCGTCCACAGCGGCCGCTTCTTCCAGGTCCGCCGGCAAGGTCGCCAGGGCAGCCTGCAGCACGAGGGCGACGAAAGGCATGGTATGCCAGACGTCGGCGGCGATGACGAGATTCATCGCCATGTCCGGCAGAGCCAACCACGGCACGTAATGCTTGATCAGGCCCAGTGCCATCAGCAGCCCGTTCAGCGCTCCAAAGTCGGCGCTGTAGATCCAGCGCCACATCGCTCCGTTGACGATCGTCGGAACCGCCCACGGGATGATCAGGCTGAGGCGCAGGAATTGCCAGCCCCAGGGCTTCGAATGTATGAGTTGCGCTATTCCCAGGCCGAGAACAAGCTCCAGCCCAACGGAGACACCCGTGAAGTACACCGTCCGCCAGATGGTCTCCCAGAAGGTCTGGTCTCGCAGCATCTCCAGGTAATTGCCGAAACCGACAAAGGTTCGCGCCTGATGGATGCCTGTGGGTGCGTTGTAGAAGCTCAGGACAAAAGTGGAAATCACCGGCCACAGCGTGATTCCCAAAATCACCACCAGACTGGGCAGGATCAAGAGCCATGCCGTGAAGGCATCTCGCTGCCTCAGGGAGAGGCGGGACTTCGGAAGGAGTGTCGAAGCGGTGGCCATCGCCGGAATAAGCGGGTGGACTTGCGGGCTGCCGCAAGTCCACCCGTGCGACCCAATTCTAAGACTTACTTGGCAAGATCAACCCACTTGGCAGCAGCCGCATCCAGAGCGGCCTTGGGATCCATGACTCCGGTCAGCGCCTGTTGAATGGCAAGTTGCAGGGCCGCCGAGGCCTCATTGTAATAGGGAACCGTGGGGCGCTCGTTGGCGATACGGGAACGTGCCTCAGGAAAGCCGGCACGGTCACGGGGTTGCTCGGGTTGGCAGCCTCCAGCGTGGTCAGCGCGTCGCCCTGGAAATCGGTCTGCCACACCGGCAGCATCTCGGCCGAGTACTTGGTCTGGACCTCATTGCTGGCGATGTAGGTCAGGAACTTCCAGGTCTGGTCGGCATAGGGGCTGGTTGCCATGATACTGAAGGCGCTGGAGCCATCCACGCTCGAGCCCTTGATGCCTGCGTCCGCGCCAGCCTGGAAGACAGGCATGGGCGCAAAGGCGGCCTGTCCGACAATTTGCGACTTGGTCGCGTCGTTCGAATTGGCGTACTGGAAGAGCCAGTTGACCGCAAAAGCGCTCTTGCCCGCCAGGAAATCCGCCTCGACCGCATTCTCGTCAGAGGACACCGAGCTCGGGTTTGAGAGGCCATCGTCGAGGGTCTGCTTCATCCACGCCAGGGCCTGCACGCCCTTCTCATCGTTGAAAACGGGCTTGCCGCTGGCATCCAGGAACGCGCCGCCGTTGCCAAACAGCAGCACGGTGTAATCGCAGACGACGCCTTCCTTCTGATTCCACGACCAGATGATCGGGAACTCGGCGATGCCCTTGTCCTTGATGGCCTTGGCATCGGTAACCAGCTCTTCCCAAGTCTTGGGCGGGGCCGCGATGCCGGCCTTGGTCAGCATATCCTTGTTGTACATGAAGTACTTGACGTCCATCAGCCAGGGCATGCCGTAGATCTTGCCGTTGCGCGTCACGCCGTTCCATGACGCCGGGAACATGCCGGACTTCATGTCCGGAGTGACCCGGTCGGTCACGTCCAGCAGATACCCGTTCTTGATGAACTCGTCCGGCCAAATGACATCGATCATGGCCGCATCGTAACCTGGCGGATTGGCAGCCATGCCGGTGACGATCTTGTCATGGACGTAGTCGTACCCGACGTATTCCATCACGACCTTGATGTCGGGATTAAGAGCCTCGAAGTCGCTTACGATCTGATCGATCTCGGCAGGTTTCAGGCCGGCCTGATCCATCGTCAGAACATGGATCGTGACCGGGCCCGCGGCCGCAGGAGCCTGGGCGGGAGCAGCCGCCGGGGCGCACCCGGCGAGGGCGATGCTCATCGCGACCAGCAAAGTCAGAAACACATAAGTCTTGCGCATTCTACACTTCTCCTTCTCAATGGTTGAAAGCCGGATATTCCAGTTGCCGTGCTCGAGATGATCTTCCCGCATCCACCTCCTCTCACGAGAGCTTGTGCACTACGTAGAAATTGGACGTGTTGTGGAGCACGGTGACAATGGCTCCCATTACCGTGGCCCGCAAACCAAGATTGGAAACCTCCAGCCGGGGCGGCGACGGAATCGTTCCCTGCAAAGACTTCAAGATCGATTCGGCCAGCATGCCCGCATAGGGCGTGACGGCGCCCCCGAGCACGATGAGCTCCGGGTCGAACGAGACCGAAAGGTTCGCGATGGCTATGCTCAGGTACTCCGCGGTTTCCTGCAGGATCCGCCGCGCCCCCGGCGCGCCGCCGCGCGCCGCCTCGAAGATGTCCTCCATCGCCAGGCGCCGGGTCCGATTTCCGGACTGCCGGGCTCGCTGCAGCATGCCGGTCGCGGACGCGTGGCTTTCCAGCGCGCCGAAGTCTTCGTAACGCTTTCCCAGGAACTCGCGCCCGGGCACCATGTGCCCGATCTCCCCCGAAGCCTCATGGGAGCCCCGGTAAAGAACGCCGTCGATCACAATGCCCGCGCCGATGCCCGCGCCGATCGTGATCAGGATCATGTTCTCCGTGTTTTGCGCGGCGCCGAACCACAATTCCCCCAGCGCAGCCAGATTCACATCGTTGTCCACCGTGATCGGCAGTTTGTACTTCTTCTTCAGCCGGGCCTTGAGCGGAAAGTCACGCCAGTTCAGGGCGTAGGCCCACTTGACCACGCCCTCTTGATGCAGCGTAATGCCCGGCGCCCCAACCCCTATGCCGCGCACCTGCCGGGCGCGCAGCCCCTCATGTGCCAGCATTTCATCGATCAGGTCGATCAACAGGCCGTAACATTCTTCGCCCGAGGCGCCGTCGCGCTCCCGGACGGCCTCTCCCAGGATGCGGCCGCCGATGTCGGAGATGGCGCCGTACAGCTTGGTCCCCCCCATGTCGACGCCCAGTACGATATTGCCTTCGGCGTTGAATTCCAGCAGGGGCCTGCGGCGCCCGCCGCTCCACTCGGTCTTGCCCTGAGGGCGCACGAACCCTTCGTCCGACAAGGCCTTGACGATGCGCATCACCGTCGGCAGGCTGATATCGAGCCGTCGGGCGATCGTGGCGCGGGCGATGGGGCTTTCACGGCGGATGATTTCCAGCACGGCAGAACGGTTGATGCCCCGCATCTCTGCCGCTGTAATGGTCCGCTCCTGGATCATGGCGATTGTAGGTAGTGGGCTGGATAGTTACACTGTGTAATACTTACTTACATGCTGTTAATTAGATTGTACCCCCTCCCACAAAGGAGTCAAGTGCCAATTTGGGACGACCGCCAAGTCGACCGGGTGCTGCGATGCGTTGGGGAGCAGACGAACGGGACGCGCAAGCCGCCCCATCAGGCCGGGAAGGCTCAAGTGGCGGCCCTGCTGCGATGTCGGCCCCGCCTAGCGTGTCTCGGTTACTTTATGGAGGGTGCGCGGGTTGTCGGGATCGAACCCTCTGGCCAATGCCAGGTGGGACGAGAACAACTGCGCGGGCACAATGGCAACAATCGGCGACAGCCACTCCGGCAGCACCGCCGGAAGTGGAATCCCGGTTTGGGCCAACCTCAGCGCCGAGCGTGAATTGGAGATCACGACCAGCTCGGCCTTGTAGTCGTCCTTCAGACGCCCAAGCAGGCTGCGCATGGGTCGGAAGACTTTGCCTTCGGGAATGACCGCCATGACAGGGAAGCCTTTTTCGACGATGGCGATCGGCCCGTGCTGGAAGTCCGCCGACGAGTATGGCTCGGCCTCAATGTAAGCCAGCTCTTTCAGCTTCAGAGACCATTCAAACGCCGTGGAGTAGTTGAAGCCGCGGCCCAGGATCACGCAGTGCCGCACGTATCGATAGCGTTGCGATACCTCGGCCAGCCGCTCGTCTTCCTTCAGAACCATCTTGATCCATGCCGGCACTCTCCCGAGCTCGCGCCACAGACCTGGATCACTGTTCATCGCCACAGACAGCATGGCGATGGCCATGAGTTCCCCGGTGTAGGTCTTGGTGGCCGCGACAGAGCGCTCGCGGCCGGCCCGAATGTTGAGGCAGAAGTCGGCCGTCCGGGCCATCGGCGAATCGATCGAATTGGTGATCGCCAGCGTCATGCACCCCTGGCGCTTGCCCTCTTCCAGAACGGCGACGACGTCGGGCGACTGGCCGGATTGCGATATCCCCACCACGAGCGCATTCTTCAGCTTTGGCGGCCGCCGGTAATAGGTGAACAGGGAAGGCGCGGCCAGCGCCATCGGAAGCCGGTTCATCGCTCCCCACAGGTAATTGGCGTAGCGGCCGGCGTTGTCCGAAGTGCCTCGCGCGGCCAGAAAGACATACTCGATATTGGCCGCGCGCACGGCCTTGGCAATCGCTTGGACCGTCTTGCGCTCGGACGCCAGCAGGTTCCCCAGCCGCTCAGGCTGTTCGGCGATGTCCGTATTGAGGTTCATGGAAACGATCCTGCCCTATGTGGCCCGCGCAGGCTGCCGTGCGCGGTCGTTCTGCAAAGCCCGCTCATCCACGCTGCGGTGCCGGACTTGGCTCAGCGTGTCGGGCCTGACCACTCACCCAGATTTGTCAGTGTCCAATACACTTCCTTCAGGATCATGAAGTGCTTGTGCTCTTCCTCCGCAAGCCTCACAAACAGGTCGTGGCCCTGCTTGTCGGTGGTCATGGCGGCCAGGTTGTTGTAGCCGTTCTCGGCTCGCGTTTCGAGGTCGACTGCCTCGTTGATGATCTTCATGAGGCTGACCTGGTCGGGAAGCTCAGGCAGCTTGATCATCATCTCCGGGGCCATGACGAACTCGGTGCCCTCGTAGCCGACGAAGGCGCCCGAGTCCCGCAGCGAATTCTCCAGCTCGGTCAGCTTGTCGTAGTGGATCTGCTCGAATTCCGTCAACTGGTCGAACAGCTTGCGGGCCCTGGAATTGCCGGCGGTCGTGGCCGCGCGGGCGTAGAACTCCGAGGCCGCCTTCTCGTTCTCCTTGGCAATGCGAATCCCGTCCATCAAGCTGGGCGAGGCGGGGTTTTTCCCAGGCGTGTCGGCTGTCATCAGGTGTCTCCCGTATGCAGATTCAGTTCGGATGATGGCGTTGCGGTACAGAGGTGATTGTGACACATCTCACCGATTCCCGCAAGCGGAAGACGTTTGCGTGGGCGCACCGCACCACCCGCCCGGAGCCGTGTGGCCGCGGAGCGTCACGCCCGCACCTTACGTTTATCACTTGTGAATTCGCGAACGAATTCCGTATAATACGCTCGGGAAAGGAGATAAACCGCCATGAAGGGAAACGACAAGATCATTTCCGTTCTGAATGCGTTCCTGGCCGACGAACTGACGGCCATCAGCCAGTACATGGTGCACTCCGAGATGTGCGCCAACTGGCAGTATGCCAAGCTGCACGAGGCCGTTGAGAAACGCGCCGTGGACGAGATGAAACATGCCGAGAAGCTGATCGGCCGCATCATCTTCCTGGAGGGCCTGCCCATCGTCAGCCAGTTGAACAAGATCACCATCGGCGCCGACGTGGAGCAGCAGCTCAAGAACGACCGGGCCGCGGAGGACGGGGCCATCAAGGCCTACAACGAGGGCATCCGCCTGTGCCTGGAAGTCGGTGACAACGGCACGCGCGAGCTGATCGACGGCAATCTCGTCGACGAAGAGACGCACATCGACTGGCTCGAAGCGCAGCTGGACCAGATCGCGCAGATGGGACTGCAGAACTACCTGCTCGCCCAGACGGACGACTGAGGGCCGCGCAGGTCGTAGCCCCTTACATGGCTGGCGGCTGTCCGCCGCCAGCTTTCTTATCGGCGGCCTGCAGACCATCACCTTCAAAGGAGAAACGTGTGGCAACTACGTTGGAAAACCTGAAAGATGCCTTCGCCGGCGAGAGCCAGGCCAATCAGAAGTATCGCGCGTTCGCGAAGAAGGCCGAGACGGAGGGCTTCCCCAACATCGCCCGCCTGTTCCGCACGGCCGCCGAAGCCGAGCGCATCCATGCCGAGGGTCACCTGAAGTCCATGGACGGCGTCGGCACCAGCGTCGAAAACCTGCAGGAGGCCATCGGCGGGGAGACCTATGAGTTCAGCTCCATGTATCCCCCGATGATCGCACAGGCGGAGGCCGAAGGCCACAAGGGCAAGCGCATGTTCGAATACGCCCTCAAGGCCGAGCAAGTCCACGCGCAGCTGTATAAGCTGGCGCTGGAAGCCGCGCAACAAGGGAAGGATCTGTCCGAGAGCGAGATCTACCTGTGCCCGGTCTGCGGCCGCATCGAGTTCGGCAAACCCACTGCGAATTGTCCCGTGTGTGGCACCAAGGCGGAGAAGTTCTTTTTGGTGCAGTAGCTGCATGCTGCAGGTGATCGCCCTGCCGGGTTCTTCGAGTCCTTCAAGCACGCCGGGCGGGGGCACAGCCTGATGCTCGTTTGAAAACAATGCGCCGCGTGATCAGAGAGGGACCTTCCTCCATGCCCAGGATGCTTGGTAGTCGGTCTGCCGTTTGTGTCCTTCTTTTGGTCTTGCTGGTCGGCTGTTTGCCGTTCTCCGATTTGTCAACGGCGACCCCCAGCCCTTCGGCCACGCCGCCTGCGACGCCCACCACTCCTCCCGCGACGCCTGCAGCCGCCCCTGTTCTGGCCGCGACTCCCACGCCGAGACCGCCGGTTCCCAACTTCGACCATGTAGTGATTGTCATGTTCGAGAACAAGGAATTCGGAACAGTCATCGGCAACCCACGCATGCCGGGCTACAACAAGCTGGCGCATGAGTACACACTGCTAACGCAGTACTATGCGATCAGGCATCCGAGCCTGCCCAACTATATTGCCTTGATCGGCGGCGACACCTTCGGAATTGACAGCAATTGCACGGATTGTTTTGTGAATGCCGTCAGCCTGCCCGACCTGATCGAAGCCAGCGGGCGCACGTGGAAAACCTATCAGGAGGATATGCCGAAGCCATGTTTTCTCGGCGATACGCTGATCTACGCCCAGAAGCACAATCCGTTCATTTACATGGATCCGATTCGGCTGGATGCGGCGCGTTGCGAACGATCCATCGTGCCCATGACTGCGCTTCAAGCGGATATAGAAAGCGCTTCGCTTCCGAACTTCATCTTCATCACGCCGAACCTGTGCAACGATGCACACGATTGCCCGCTGGACATCGCGGATGCGTGGCTTACAGAACTGCTTGGCCGTCTGGTCCCGGCCCTGGACGCGGCGAGCCAGTCATACCTGCTTGTCCTGCTATTTGAAGAGGGGCAGGGGAATCATTCGTGTTGCGGCCTGGCGCCTGAAGCGGGCGGGCGCGTGCCTGTCGTCCTCTACTCGCCGTTGGCCAGGAATGGTTTCGAGGACGCCACTCCCTATACTCACTATTCCCTGCTCAAAACGATCTCGACGGGCTGGGGATTGCCCTGGCTGGGTCACGCCGCGGACAACTCTCAGAAGCTCATTACCGACCCCTGGAAGTAAACATGACGTTCGGCCCTTCGACGAGCATGATCGGCAGGTCTGCAGCCGCATTGAGTTTGGCAAACCCACGGCGGACTGCCCCGTGTGGGGCACGAATGCCGAGAAGTTCTTTGTGGTATCGTAACGCTCTGGCAGGTTGATCTCGGAGGTGACCCATGCTCCTCGCAGCAGGTGACAAGGTACTCATCATCACGCGGCGCCAATTCGAAACGGATCTGCGCCGCCACTTCGTCGGCGAAGTCGAGGAATGGTCGGGCGCGGTCGCCAGGGTGCGCGGCTACGCGTTCGTCTACGATCCATATACAAATCTGTTCTTGCGGCGTGAGGATCTGCGGACGCGCCTCTTCCCAATCATCGATGCGGGGTTGATCGTTGTGCTGCTTCCCAAGGCAGTCGTCCTGGCGGACTTGCACTACGAGGCGCGCGCGAGTCGCAGCGCTTCCTGACCGATGGACGGTCATTGCTCATCAATATTACGGAGTTCACGGCGAACCGCTGACGCTTGAGCCAACCGATTGGAGGCGTGGCGCATGAATCAGACACTGCAACCGCATACCGCCTGGGAATCGATTGTCCTGCATCTGATCCCGGGAGCGCTCATCACGGCAGTCTATTTCGCCATCGCGCCCGCGGTGACCGCCGCCGGCTATCCCGCGCTGATGGCGCTGCTGCTCTGCATCCTCTTCATCCTGATCCCCGTCGAACTGGGCATCCTCTACTATCAGGGCCGCAAGCGCAACGGTCGTTTCTCGCTGGAGGGCGTGGTGCTCAATCGCGAGCGACTTTCGGTCTGGACGTTCTTGTGGATGGTGCCGGTGCTGCTCCTGTGGCTGGGCGGCGCTTTCTCGCTCATGACGTCCGTGGATGACTTCGTCGGCCGGACGCTGTTTGCCTGGGTACCGGTTTGGGCCGCGCCGACAGCCCTGACAATGGGCCTCCAGCAGTCCTCACACGCCGCCCTGTTGCAGACCGTGATCCTGGGGTTCCTGCTGAACGGGATCTTCGGGCCCATGGTGGAGGAGTTGTACTTTCGCGGCTACCTGCTGCCGCGCATTCCCGCATCCCGGGCCTGGGCGCCGCTGATCAGCGCCCTGCTCTTTTCGCTCTATCATTTCTTCTCTCCCTGGCAGAACATCACACGCATCGTGGCGCTCATCCCGCTGGTGTATGCCGTTGAGTGGAAGCGCAACCTCTACCTGAGCATGCTCCCCCACATCCTCGGAAACCTGCTGGGAATGATCGGCTTGCTGGCGTTGCTGACGCACTAACCGTCCCGCCGCCCGATACGGACCACTCCTTCAGCCATCAAAGTTCTTCCTATGAACAATGCAGCCACCCCCGCCAATCCCATGAAGCGCGTCATGACCCTGCGGGATTTCCGCTTGTTGTTTGCAGGCGCAAGCACGTCGCTTCTGGGCGATCAGTTCGCACTCATCGCGACGCCCTGGCTGGTACTGCAGCTCACCGGTGATCCGCTCGTGCTCGGCATCGTGCTGGCGCTGGAGGGGATTCCGCGGGCGGTCTTCATGCTGTTGGGCGGCGCCATCACGGATCGATTCTCGCCGCGCATCATCATGCTGGCCTCGGACCTCATCCGCATGGTGCTCACGTGCCTTATGGCGGTTGTGATCTTCACCGGCGTCGTCCAGATGTGGATGATGTACACCTTCGCCCTGGGCTTCGGACTGGTGGCGGGTTTCGCCGTGCCGGCCGAGAACAGCATAGTCCCGATGATCGTCGCGCCGCAGGATCTTCAGGCGGGCAACTCCATCATCATGGGCGTCACCCAGCTCGCCGGCTTCATCGGCCCGACGATTGCGGGCATCCTGATCGGCGCCTACTCCCAGTCGGACCTCGGCATTGGCCTGGCTTTCGCCATCGATGCCGCCACCTTTGCCGTTTCGGCGGCGTGCCTTTGGCTCATCCGCACCGGCGCCCGTCGGGATGCAGACTCCGCCGACAAAGAGACGGTCTGGGCTGCCATCCTGGCGGGCATCACGCACCTGTGGACGGACGAGTCCCTGCGCTTCATGTTCCTGGTCATCGCCGCCCTGAATTTCCTGCTGGTCGGACCCCTGCTGGTCGGGATCCCGGTCCTGGCCGACAAACGTCTGCCGGAGGGCGCGGTGGCCTTCGGATTGCTGATGTCAGCCTATGCCGGCGGAAATTTGGCGGGCTATCTGTTGGCCGGTTCCCTGCCGCCGCCCCCGGGCATCGTCATGCAGGTCATCCTCATCTCGCTGCTGGCCGCCTTCGGCGTAGTCATCGGCTCGCTTGGCTTCATCTCTTCGACCTGGTGGGACTTCGGCTTATTGCTGGTGCTGGGCGTGGGTAACGGATATGTCGGCATTATCCTCTTCACCTGGATCCAGTCGCATACGCCGCAGGTCATGCTCGGGCGCATGATGAGCATGCTGATGTTCGCCAACACCGGCCTGGTTCCAGTCTCGGAGGCGGTCTCGGGCGCGGTCAGCAAATGGGACATCACGCTGCTGTTTGCGGGAGCTGGTGCCCTGGTGCTGCTCGTCACGTTGTGGAGCAGCTTTCAGCCGGGGATGAAGGCCTTCAGCCAAAATCTGAGCGCCTCGCCGCCAGCCGCTTGACACCGCAGCCGATTAACTCCGAACCTACAATGATAAAGATGCCCGGGCGCGCTGCCCGGGCATCTTTATCAGCAGCGGCTTCGAGCCCACTGTATACTTACGGCTGCTTGCTGCCGCCATTGCCGCCTTGGTTGCCGGAGCCCTGGCGGTTGGGTTGGCCCGTGCAGTCGGCGCAGTCGCCTGTGCCCGGTCCGGGGCCATAGCTCGAACCCGGGGTGGGGATTCCGTCCGTCCACGGGTTCTGCAGACCGGGGACCGGGGTCTCAGCCAGCGTGGAGTCCTGCGTGTCGGTAGCCTCTTCGGCAGGGGCGCCGGACTTTAATTGATCGCGCTGGCGCAGCCGTAGTTGTTCACGGAGCTGATCCGGGTTGTCGATTCCCTCTTGCACAAGGCGTTCCTGCGTCTGCAGCATCGTTTGGACGCGGGCGCGCGTCTGATCGGCGACCGGGTCCTGCAGCTGCAACTGCGCCATGGTTTGCTCCTGCAGGCGGACCTGATTGCGCAGGCGCTCGAGTGCAGGCATGGCCTGGTCGTTGGGCATGCCGGCGGCGATGCGCAAGGCCTGCTGGGCCTGGTTTTCGAACCGGGACAACAACGCGGTCGGAGCGATTCCCCCGGCTGCCAGCATGTGCTGAACTTCTTCGGCGCGCCGGGCCGCAAATTGAAGTGCCAGCCCGAACTTGGCCTGCGGATCGGCTTCCATACCCAGCCGCACGTCTTCACTCCACGTCTTGACGGCATACAGCGCGTCGCTGGGCTGGGCGCCCTGCGCAACCGCGACTGTGGTGGCGCCGCCGCCAAAGACAACTCCCAGCGCAAGTAACACGGTCATCACCAGATTGAACATTTTCCTATTCTCCCTTCGCCTGGCAAACCAGAAACTCCCGAACGTGCCCTTCCACTTATCATGACGTTCCTGCGGGAGATTCGATACGCGTGGGGTGATCTGGCCGGATTCCGCCAGGAAGGCGTCGCGCGCCGCGGCGGCGCGTTGTGCATCCCGCCTCGGCATCGGCCCCAACTTCATGAGCAGCGCCTCAACCTGCGGGTCAACTTCAGGAACCGTTCCAGGCTTTCCTTTCATCACAAACTCCATTCCTCTGCCAGCAGCATCTTTCGAAGCGCCGCCACGGCCCGATGCTGCAGGGCTTTGACCGCGCCGACAGGTTTTTGCACGCACGCGGCAATTTCGGGCAGTTCCCAACCCTCGATGAAGCGCAGCGCCACAACCTGGCGTTGTTCCGCCGTCAGTAAGCGCAAGGCACGGCGCACTCTCTCCTGGATCATGTGTTGCTCGGCATGTTCCTCCGGATCAGTATCCGGTTGGACGAGGTCGCCCTCCGCATCCAGAGGTGCAGGCGGCGTGCGGCGGAAGTGGTCGACGATCCAATTGTGCGCCGACCGATACAGATAGGCTTTAACATTGTCGGTGGGGCCGCCTCCATCCCGCAAGGCGTGCAGAAGCCGGCTGAATGTGTCGGCCGCGCAGTCCTCCGCCAGGGCCGGATCCCCGACCAGGCGCAGCGAATAGTAGTAGATGCTGTTGTTGTAGCGGTCATACAGCGCTGCCAGCGCGTCCCGGTCAAACCGGCGCGCCAGACCCAGCAGCTCTTGGTCCGATCGGGAATCCATCTATTCACTCATTGAGACGAAGTGGGGAGCCTGCAGATACGGCCTTGGACTTATGAACTACAACACAACCGGATTCTACCGGAAGGCAGCTTGAACCAAGCCGCCGACACCACCGGCAGCGACTCCGGTGTCTTTGCCCTCCGCGGCCCCATCCCGCCTCCCCCGAAACTGCAACGCCGCCAGCCCCCAAAGAGTAGTATCTTGGATGCGGGCAGGGACCGTTCCGCGTGAAGGGCTCGGGGTTTGACATCTGAAGCCGCTCCATCCACCATTCCACAGGGCATGACCATTGGTGCGTCAGCTTGCCGCTAAGACCGTCGGCGGGATAAAGAAGCGCGGCCAGACGTTCCTGGTGCTTCTCGGCCTGGCGTTGATCGCCGCTGTGGGCGCGCTGGATCTGGTCACAGGCTACGAGTTTTCCGTATCGTTGTTCTACCTGCTGCCGATCGCGCTGCTGGCCTGGGTTGGCGGCCGGCGCCTGGGGATCGTAGCCAGCACGGTAAGCGCCATCGTCTGGCTGGCAGTCGACATCCTGTCCGGGCACCAATATTCACACCTGGCCCTCGTTGTGTGGAACGCCGCCATCCGGTTCGGCTTCTTCATCACCGTCGCATGGCTGTTGGCCGAGGTCAATATTCTCCTCGAAGGCGAACGCGTCATGTCGCGCTCAGACTTTGTAACCGGTGCCGCGAGCGCCAGCTACTTCTACGTCCTGCTCCAGTCCGAGATCGATCGCGCCAGCCGGTACGGGCACCCGTTTTCACTGGCTTTTGTGGACGTCGACGATTTCAAGTCCATCAACGACACGTATGGGCACGGCGGCGGCGACCAGGCGCTGCGCAGCGTCACCACACATTTCCTGCGGCGGTTGCGCAGGAGCGACGTGCTTGGCCGCCTGGGAGGCGATGAGTTCGGCATTCTTCTACCCGAGGCCGACGAGATCACGGCCCGGGGAGTCATGTCCAGGATGCAACAGGCAATTCCCCTGAAGATTGGAGATCGCGATTGCGTCGTGGCGCTCTCGATCGGCGTCACCACATTCGTCGCCGCACCGCGCGGCCCCAGCGAAGCCGTGGGTATGGCCGATCAAATGATGTACGAAGTAAAACGCGCTGGAAAGAACGGCGTCAGGTTCTCGGTGTACGACGGCCAGTCTGACGTCGCTGCGGCCGAGTCAGGCGTGCCGGCCCCGCCGCAGACCGCACGCGCCTCCTAGCCGGACCGCCTACGGGCTTGCGACCGCCTCGGCAGGCGAACCCCCATACAGCCGTCGCTGCAGCCAGAACGCCACGTTCACCAGCCCGATCATGACGGGCACTTCGACGAGCGGGCCGATCACCGCGGCAAATGCCTGCCCCGAGGAGATGCCAAACACCCCCACGGCCACCGCAATGGCCAACTCAAAATTGTTGGAGGCGGCTGTGAAAGCCAGCGTCGCGGTCTTGGAATAGTCCGCGCCCACCGCCCTGCCCATCAGGAAGCTCACAAAGAACATGCCCGCGAAGTAGATCAGCAGCGGGACCGCGATCCGCAGCACATCCAGCGGCAGCTCAACGATGTATTCGCCTTTCAGGCTGAACATCACGACGATGGTGAACAGCAGGGCGATCAGCGTCAGCGGGCTGATCTTGGGAACGAAGCGGCGATGGTACCACTCCTTGCTCTTGACGCGGATCAGGATGAACCGCGTGAGGAAGCCGGCCAGGAACGGAACCCCAAGATAGACAAACACGCTCCGGGCGATCTCGCCGATCGTGATGTCCACGATCGCGCCTTGCATGCCGAACCACGTCGGCAGCACCGTAATGAACACGTAGGCATACACACTGTAGAACAGCACCTGGAAGATGCTGTTGAATGCCACCAGCCCGGCCGCGTACTCCGAGTTGCCGTGAGCCAGCTCGTTCCAGACGATCACCATGGCGATGCAGCGGGCCAGACCGATCAGGATCAGACCGGCCATGTATTCGGGATAGCCGCGCAGGAACACGATTGCCAGGACGAACATGAAGATCGGCCCGACGACCCAGTTCTGCAGCAAGGAGAGGCCCAGCACTTTCCAATTCCTGAACACATCCCCCAGTTCCTCATAACGCACTTTGGCCAGCGGCGGGTACATCATCAGGATCAGGCCGATGGCAATCGGAATATTGGTCGTGCCCACAGAGAAGGCCGCATTGAAAGACCGCACCCCGTTGGGAAAGGCAAATCCCAAAGCCGACCCCGACGCCCATCGCCAGGAAGATCCACAGCGTGAGATAGCGGTCGAGGAACGATAGCCGCCGCCGGGCTCGCTGCTGTCCCGGCGTGATCGCCGTGCCCATCGTGGTCATGCGTCGACCGTTGCCTCCGCGACCCATTCCCCGATCTTCTGTTCGATCGCATCGCGCACCTGGCGGAATTTCGCCAGTTTCTGTTCGTCGGTTCCTTCAAAGGCGGCCGGATCTTCGAATGCCCAATGCAGGCGTGTGTTCACCCCCGGCCACACGGTCGGACAGTTCTTCTCCGCATCGTCGCACAGCGTGATCAGGGTGTGCATCAACGTCTTGCCCAGGTATGCGTTCACACCCTTGGAGCGCTGGCCGCTCAGATCGTAGCCCTTCTCGTTCATCACCTGGATCGTCAACGGGTGGATGCCCTTGGGCTCCAGCCCGGCGCTGTACGCCTCGAACCGATCGCCGCCGTGTTTGCGCAGGATGGCCTCGGCCATTTGGCTGCGCGCCGAGTTGCCCGTGCATAGAAAAAGGACGCGCTGTACCTGCATTACCTCGCCTCCGGTTTACTTGGGATGGGTGTACGCCTGCCCTGAAGCCGCCCCGCTCTGCCTAATGCGCAATAACCCCGACGTCTTTCGTTGAAATCCTCTGACCCTCGCCCTGGCATTTTGGGCACGGACATTCCGCCTCGGCATGACGATGCCGGACGGCATCGGGTTTGCCGGTCATGGCATACATCGCATCCAACACGGAATAGACTTCTGGCTTGGCCACATGATAGTAGACATTCCAACCCTCCTGCCGGACGGCCAGGATCCCGGCCTCCCTCAGGACGATGAGATGCTGCGAGATGTACGACTGGCGGCGTCCAAGCGTGGCTTCCATGTGGCAGACGCACTGCTCGCCGTCGCGCAGGATTTCCAGGATGGACAGCCGTACCGGGTGGGAGAGCGTCTTGAACAAAGCAGCCTGCGACTTGCCGGTGTCCTTCATATTCAATATCCTGAATGCGATTATAAGACAGTCTCGTCTCGGCTGCAAGGACGCGCCTCAGGGCGGGGCCGGCGATCCCGGTTACGGGGCCGTGTCGGTGCCCTGCAGCAAGCGGGTCAGCATGCGGATCTGCTCCTGCTGCATTGCCACCAGTTCGCCCCATTGCTGTTCGCGCAGGCTGTCCAGTTTTTGATGCAAGGCGGCGATCTCAAGTTCCGCCTTCAAGTTCACCTCATAGTCGTGTGCCGCGTCGAGCCTGTCCTTTACCGCCAGGCGCTGCTGCGACATCATGATGACCGGAGCCTGCAGCGCGGCGATCATCGACAGGAACAGGTTCAGCAGGATGAACGGATATGGGTCGAATGTCTTGTTGAGTCTGGCAAGGATGACGGCATTCAGCACCACCCATGCAATCAGGAATGACATGAAAATAATGATGAACGGCCATGAGCCGCCAAAGGCCGCCACCCTGTCCGCCACGCGCTGCCCAAAGGTGAGCTGTTCGTCGAACTCCTTGTTGGTGTCACGCGCAACGTGCTTGCGTTCCAGGACACGGCGGATGAGATCCACTTCCTGGCGACTGAAGGTGTCAAGTCGCTCCAGGAGCAGAGCCCTGACTTGTTCTCGGGGATGAGCGTTCATGGTTGCGCCTCTCTTCTCTTCGGGTTCTTCAATCGGCCCTATGAACGACCTTCCAAAACGTGCCTTGCGGTGAGATTTTCGTCATCTGACGTCGATTTGGGAGAGGGCGCCGTGCGGCCGTGGGCCGCCCCCCGGCCGTGGATTGCCCATGAACCCCCTCGCCTCCTACGGCGCTTCGAAGATGTAGGTCATGGTCGAGTCGAAGGCGTGGCCGTCCACCATGCCGTTCTCATGCACCGCGATCCGGCCTGGTTTCGACGCCACGACTACCACGTTCCAGACACGAATTGGCGTTGGGCTTGTGCCGGCCAGGTCAAACGTACCGAAGGCCGCCAGGTCCACGGGGCGGTCATCGATGGTAAATGTAGACGTATGCTGAGCCCAGAGGGTGTCAAGGGACTTCGCGCCCCCGGGAAAGATGACACCGGCGGAAACATTCACGCGCTGCCCCACCGGCGCGTTGCAGACCAAGTCGCCGGACGCACCCTTCGGCGCGCAGGGCACATTCCAGGAGAATGTGACGCCTTCCGCCTCACCCGTCGTGATCAGAGTAGCACCGACGCTTTCCCCGGGCCGGATCGGTCCGAGGGGCCGCGTTGTCGGCAGGCCGCTGCACGCCGCGAGCAGCAGTGTGCATAACACTGCACAAATCGGGAACCCAGATGCCTGTACGTGCAGCCGGCCTCCAAATGCGAGCTCGTCAGGGCGATATGAGCCTGAGCGCCTCTTGCGCCGTCGGCGTCCCTGCCGCGTTTGCCTGTTTGCTACCGATGCGGCCGGTGGATCGGGATCGCCGGCAGCGCCTCCACTTCCTTCTTCGACAGTTTGAGGTGAATCGCATCCTTCTCGATGCGCTCGATCTGATTAACCGGAATTGAGATGTCCTTCTTGCCCCACAAGTGCCCTTCCACCAGGATCAGGTGCGTGATGCCGCCCGTCGCCTTGTCGACCATCAACTCGTCCACCTTGCCGATGCGCCCGTCTGTCGCATGCACGCCGGTGCCGCGGCGCACCTTCACTTCCCCCGGCGGGAGCTTCTCGTGCCGTATCGTGAGCAGCTCGGTGCCCATCGCCACATAGGGCCAAAGCATCGTATCGGGTATCGCACTAACCGCGGATATGAATTCCTCCTGCATGAAGATCTCCATGGCCCCCAGCTCTTCCGGCGAGCAGGTCAGGTCGATCCGTTCCGGCGTGGTGGCCCCGACAAACTTCAGGGGCACAAGCCGTTGAGACATCGACAAGTCGTTCTCCTCGACCACCAGGTGGGTGACCTTGTCCGCCACGGGATCCAGGATCATGAAGCGCGAACGGCCGTATGGCCCTTTGCTGGAGCGGACCTCGACATTCATGGGGATTTCGATTTCAGGCATTTCGGTTTTCCTCTTGATCGCGAGGGATGACAGCGCGAGAACCCCTACTGATCGAACTTAAACGTGTTCAACATCTCGCTAAACACCTGGGACTCTGCCACCGGGTCGTAATCGGGCGGCGGCGTGGAGTACATCCCGGGGTTCGACGAATGCAGGATGAACGTTATCGTGACGCAGATCGTGCCCTTGAGTGTGCTGTAGCTGGTGGTGGCATATCTCTGACCAGCGCCGGCGTCGGCCCCGCTCTCTTTAATGAAGGGGATGCCATCCGCGGCCGTGACGTGCTCCGGTGGAGCCATCTCGACCGATCCGCCGGCGTTGGGATTGGTGCAGTCGGCGACCCCCTTGATCACGTTGATCCACATCGCCTTTTCGCCGAGGGTGGTTCCCGGCGGGACTTGCGTTCGGAAGACGGCGGGATAGCCGCCGGTATCCGAGTGGTCCCACGTGGGCGGGTACAAAATGGTGAAGCCGCCCAGGTCGTCGTGATAGCTCAGCCAGTCGGCGTGTGCCGCCGGCGTGGAGGCGGGCACGGGCGTCCCGGTGGCCACAGCTGTCTCAGTTGGGGCAGGAACCGTCGATGTGGGAAGCGGACTGGGCGCGGCGAGCGTCGCGGCGGCCACTGTTGGCGGCGCAAACGTGGGCACCGACGTGGGGGTTGATAGCGCCACCGGCACGCGCGCCTGGCAGGCCGTCAGCAGTATGCTGAGCACGATCAGCGAGGGACGAATTCTACGAAACACCGCGCCTCCTTCCGCCTGCTGTCAAGCAATCATTCCGGCGTCGGCACAATTCTACAACCACGGCTGTCACTTCAGGTTATTGCTGCTCGCGCAGGGGCGGGCCGGTAGGTCGCAATTACCACCCCGGTGGTGGTCGTCTTGGTGTCGATAAGTTCGAGTTTCGCAAGCGGGCTGCCTTCGGCGAACAGCCGGCGCCCCGTTCCCAGGATCAGCGGATGGATGGACAGCGCATACTCGTCGATGAGATTCGCCCGCATCAGGGACTGGACGAGCGCTCCGCTGCCGAGGATGAGCACATCCTTCGCCGACTGCTCCTTCAAAGCCGCAACCGTCGTCTCGGCGTCGCCATATAGCAGTGTCGAGTTGCCCCATGGGAGCGGCTCCTGCAGTGTCCGGGACGCAACGTACTTCTGCGCGTTGTTCAGCACGTCCGTGAACGGATTGTCCGTGCGACTGGGCCAAACGGAGTAGAAATCCTCGTAAGTCCGCCGCCCGAATAGCAGCGCCGGTTTTTGGGCGATGCCCTCCGCGGCGCGGGCGCCCATGACCGGGTCGAAGTACGGCGCCGCCCACCCGCCGTGCTCGAAGCCGCCGCGGCGGTCCTCGTCGGCGCGGCCCGGCGCCTGCATGACGCCATCGAGCGTCAGGTTCAAGTTCACAATGATTCTTGCCATAATAGCCTGTCCTCGGACACGATTTGTCTGAATTATTACATACACGCTGGCCCGCGACGGCCTGTTTTTCCGGTCAATCGGTGACAAATGCCACCTGACTGGCAGGCGCGTGTTCAGTATAGTCCTGCCATCATGAAGTGGACCGAGCAGTACGCCACCGGTGTCCGCCGCATCGACGAGCACCACCGGATGATCTTCAAGACCGCCGAGGATTTCCGCACGGCCCTGGATGCCGGTGAAGGCGAGAACACCTACACGTTGCTGCTTGACTTCCTGGATCTATACGTACGCGGGCACTTTGGCTACGAAGAGCGCTGCATGGATGAGTATCGCTGCCCCGCCGCCAAGCGCAACCGGCAGGCACACGCGGGTTTCCTCGAGGTGCTTTCGGGCTACCGGGAGCAGTACGCGGTTGGCGGATACCGGCCCGAGGATGCGCGCGCCCTCGTTGATGCCGTCGATCAGTGGCTCGATGCGCACATCTGCCATATCGACGTGCAATTGAAAGATTCGGTCAGCCGTCAGCAAGCCGGTGTGCCGGGCATTTCCCCCCAATAGGCCCGCCGACCGCCTCCGAGCCCTATCGCTGCAAGGCCATCGTCCAGATGGTTGTCACCAGCGTGAGTCCTGTAAGGGCCACAACAACCAACACGATCGGGGCCGCAGCCAATAGGCTCAGCCCAAACGAGAGCCGATCACGGTGCTTTCGATAAGCGATCCACCCGCCGGCCACGCCGGCAATCAGAAGCACGTAGAACACCCCGCCGACACTCCACACGTCCACCATTAACTTCCACACGCTGTCTGGCGAGGTATGCGGATCGTCGGCTGCAAAAGCTGTCATCCCCGTCGCAAAGAGCAACGCGGGAATCCCGGCCACGCAGCCCAAGGCCGCGAGGATTGTGTCCGCGATCAGCCATGTGCGCAGCCGCGTCGAAGGCGCAGCCTGGGGGGTTCCTGCTTCCTGAGGTTGTTCGTCGGTACTCACCTTACCTCCACGCGCTTTGCGAGCTCAGCGACTCCAGGGCAAGCCCAGATGGATCTGCTGTTCGGCATCGACTCCCCGCCGTCAGTTCCACGCTGCGTCAGCCGGCCGCTTTCCCCTCTTGTGGTTCTTTGCTCATCTTTCGACTGACAGTTTGGTAACCGAGTCCTTCATAGAAAGAGATCGCAGTCTCGTTAAATTCGTAGACGTTCAATTCGATGGAGGTCGCACCTTTTGCGATTGCCCACTCCTGCATTTTCTCCATGAGTGTTCTTCCTATGCCGTGATTCTGGGCTCCTGATCTTACGACAATGCTATCGACGACTGCATAGCGCCGGGGGACAAACACCGGAACCGCAGGTGCGTCTCTGACAATTGCGTGGACAAACCCAACAAGTTTCCCGCCTGCTTCTGCAACAAACAGGGCAACGTTCTCATCGGCGATCAACCCCGAAACGTAGTCTTGTTCTCGCGCCGCCTCGCTGGGCTTTTGGAAGATGTTCGGGAGATGGTCGCGATGTAAAGCGTCTATTTCATCGAACAGTTCGCACAAGGAGTTGTAATCGTCAACAGTTGCTTTGCGAACGCTCATTTCCATAACATGTCTCTTGTATCACATCATCCACCCAGGACAACTGTCACTGCCGAACTGATTATATAGTGAACATCATGAATAGAATGCAATTGCCTGGTTCGATAATTCCGGCGGATCCTGCCTGACCAGCGGATCCCCATGGGGCTTCATCTCAATCTGCGTGTCGATCAGCAACAACCATCCCATGTGCCCGGCCCCGCACGCGGCCGCGTCCCTCGCGTCCACCTCCCCCACGCACTCCACGCGCGCGACCGCGCCTTACGCCGCGGCCATTACCGGCAGCCGACGAGGCGATCGCCCACAGCGGCTTGGGCGAGGTCGGGAGGGGGGTCCTGCCGCCGCAGGCCCTGGCAGGGAAGATCTCCACCGGGGCAGCCACACTTGAACCGCTACCGGGCGGCTGATCCAGAGTTTCGCCGCACGGCTGTACATAGCGTTCTACGGCGTGGAATACCGTCTTGGTAGTGCCAAGATTACGGGAAAATCATTCCAAAGCGTCGACGGCTTCTACGAGCGTGCTACTGCGATTGCGCCGCGAGGGCCCTTCTCGCGAGAGGCTCGGCATCGAAGCCACCTCTCGCATCCTGCCGCCGCGCAGTCGCCAGGTTCAGCTCCCATGGCAGTCCCGCGGACTCACGTCCGCGGTGGCACCCCAATTGCACGCTGGACCCGGTAAGACCTCTTACTGAAGGAAAGGCAACTCTGGCCTAGCAGCGGCAGAACCCACGGCGGTTTGCGCGTACAGGCAGCGCACTTGCGTTCACACTGCGCCGGCCGCTTTCTTCACCAGCGTGGCAATTCTTGCCTCCTCGGGGGCGGCTAACTTAATCAGTGCGAAGGATGTAGCCCACATGTTTCCTTCATCGAGTTTCGCATCGGGCTGAAAACCGAACGTGGGGTATCTCACCTTGAACTTACTCGCAGCTTGAAAGAAACAAATGACCTTGCCGTTCGCGTCCGCGTAGGCGGGCATCCCGTACCAGGTCTTCGGCGAAAGGGCTGGCGCGCTGGCTTTGATGATTTCATGGATGCGTTTGGCCATGGCGCGATCGGATCCCTTCATCGCGGCGATCGCCGCAAGCGCGGGCTTGTTCCGCCTCTTCCTTGTTCGCAGCCGTCTTCCTCTCTTTGAGGGTCTCCTTCATGGCCGCCATTTCTTCAGCCGATAATAGACCTTTGTGCGCCATGCCACCCTTGGCTTTGGGCTTGGTTGACTTTTGTGTTCTTTGCTTGGGGCTCACAGAAACCTCCTGACCACTAAATTGCCGGATCGCGGCTGACCTATGGCATTCTATCTCAGGATCGAACAAGGTGGGAGAGTGCGAAAGGCGTAAAGAGCGCGCTCCTCTGGTTCCGCAGCTATGCGCAAATCTGTCCAAGGCGCTTACGGCTTCTACAGCGTGTCGCCGCAATTGCACCCAATTCCCCCCGCCTAAGGGGGAGGCTGGGTGTTCGCGAGGTGCGCATCTGAAGGGTCAGGATACGATATGCTCCTCCTTAGCATTCGGAATCGGCGACAAGTATGTGGCCTTCTCTATGACGGGGCCCGCGGATTCGAGTGTCTTGTATTCGTTGTCAATGACCTTTGGGTCGCCGTGCTGGGCCAGAAGTTGCCCGCGAAGCATTGCAGCGTGGTAGGCACGGAAGAAGGCGGCGCGGGCGTCAGGTTCGAGGTACAGGCAATTCGAAGCCCACCAGTCCTGACACTCAGTAAGCCGGTGGGCGAACTCTGGGGATTGCCAGTCGGCCCAGAGAAGGTTGTACCACTTGGCATAGGCCTCCTGGCGCGCCTGAAGGCGTAGGTCAAGGGCGGCGAGGCCCAGGGCATCCTTGCGGTTCGCCTGCGCTACAGAGTATTGAAGCAACGAGGTGATTGAAAGACCCAGGAGGACGCCCAGAAAGGCAATCGCGGCATCTGGGGAAATCCGGTTCGTGAATATAAGGCTAACGACGACAAGCAAGACGACCACGGCCACAACAAAGGCAATATTCCGCCAAGCGTTCATGCGCACCTCCTTTTGCCGCTCCACCGGGTGTTGCCGCAGCAGCTTCAGGCGGAGTTGTGATGCCGAAAGTCACCTACTGCGCATCGCCTGTGCAGATTAGAATTTGGTGGGTGTGTGCGAGCATTGTGCCGTAGAGGGGTAGCGGGATGAAAAGGGACAGAAGGGTTGAGGAAAGACGAGCAGCTAAGGCAAGAACTCCAGGGTTTCTAGGCACGAAGCTTCGCCCGGACGCCGGAATCCCCTGCGAGCCTGCGGCCATGTTAAGGATCAGTTCGCTCACTCGATTTCTCTTTATCGGCTCGGCTGTGGGCATACTCGTGCCCTTCACGCTTTCATTGTGCCTCTTCGGCACAACGCTCCAGAGTTTCGTGAATGGCGCGGGTCCCACTCCGGGCTATTGGAGCGGCGCGCCGACGCCGGTTGCAACCCCCGTTCCCGGTCCCGTTCAGACCTGGACGCGCCAGGCTTTCAGCAGTGGGGGCGGGGCAGTGTACGTTTTGGGGAGCATGCTGGGAGCCTTCGCCGGAGAAGCGCTCGCCTTGCGCCGCAATAGCAGGGAACCGGGTGCGAACGGCCGGGCCCTGCTGGGAGCCTTGGCCGGGAGTGTAGTCTTCATCGGCGTTAGCCTATGCGGTTTCTTACGCTGAGTGTCGGCAATCCCGCGGACGGCGGCATGCCCGTGCTGATTACACAGCCAGGTGCCTGGCACGTGAGCGCTTTCGCAATGGGCAGCTGGACCAACGAAAAAGATAAGGCTTCGAACCGGCTGGTTCGAAGCCTTTGTGTTGGGCCACTGCGTAGTGCGCGCAGCGAGAAGTTGAACGCCAGAACTGGCGGCGAAGGACCTGACTTAGCTCTTCTTCTCCGTGTTCTCCGCGATAGTTGCCAACAGCCACACTCCCTCGCCGATGGCGGTAAGCATCATTCCCTGCATACTCACCAGCCCGCCGGTCAACAGCCTGAGAGGGGCAAGCAGGCTCGCAAGTTCAGCGCCACCGAACAGGGACGGGGCAAGGGGTTGCGGATGCAGGACGCCTCGTGCCAAAAAGAATAGCCCGACCAACACGACGATAAGTCCGGTGACGATGAAGATGCCCCCGGTGACTCGTGCCAGTGCTTTCATCGTTGTCTCCTTGGTGTTAAGAGAGTCTGCAGAGCGTTCTAGCCCAGCGGACGCCAGATCATCGACAGGATCAATGCGATGGTAGCCAGCAGCGCGCCGGCTATCACAAAAGCGACACTTACTTCATACGTCTCACGCCGGACAGTCACATGCGGGGTCAGGTGATTGAACACGCTCTCGAGTTCGGCGGAGCTCGACGCCGGGTAGTAGGCCCCGCCCGTGATGGCCGCGATGCGCCTCAGCGTTGTTTCATCGATGCCGCGCGGGAAAGCCCGTCCGCCCGCATTGTCACTCAATGGAGCCGATCCGCCCAGACCAGACGGATCGCTGCTCTGGCAGCTCGCAGATGGGTTGCCGTTGGCGGTGCCAAATCCGACCGTGTACACCCGCACGCCTCGAGCGGCTGCCTCCCGCGCCGCATCCAGGGGCAAAGGCCCCGTATCGTTCACCCCGTCCGTAAGCAGCACAACAATATCGGCGGCATCCGCCCCCCGCGGCATCGTTGCCACTCCTGGCGATGCACTCGGCGCGACCGCTTTGTCTGTCCCGGCGATTGCATCCAATGAGGCAAGCAGCCCGCTGCCGATCGCGGTGCCGCTGCCCGTAAGCAAACTCCTGAGGGCCGTCACCACAGCGTCCTTGTCCGTCGTTGGAGGCTGGATCAGCTCGGCAAACCCCGCAAACGCCACCACTCCGATCTCGGTGGTGGGCTTCTGCTCTTGAATGAACAAGGCGGCCGCAGCTTCAGCAGCTTGCAGCCGGCTGGGACCTATGTCCCTGGAGCACATCTTGCGCGAAACGTCGATATCCAGGATGACCGTTGCGCCCTCCACCGGCACCGTCGCAACCGCCGCCGGCCTTGACGCGCCAACGATGAGGCTGGTCACTGCCAGCATCAACAGTCCAAATGGCAGGTGCCGCCTGATCCAATGTGCTCGGACAGCACATCCCGGAACAGCACCAGGCTTGAGTAGCGCACCACAAACTTGCGCCGCCTTTTGAGCGCCCAAAGGTACAGTGCCACCATCACGGGGATGGAGGCCAAGAACCACAGCGCGGCCGGCCACATGAACGTCATCGCATTCACTCGATGAAAACTTGGGCTCAAGTATATCTTTGGTATCGGTTCGGCCAAGGACGGGATACCCAGTGCCCGGATTGCAGGAGACTCTGATCCTCCGTCTCCACCTCCCCCACGCCCGCGGACGCGCCGCCGCGCAGCAACAACTCGTAACCGACGCATTGGGCCTCCGCCGCGGCTTGGGGGAGGCCGGGAGGAGGACGTCATCGGGCAATCCGCGGGGGCTTGAATGGTCGGAGGGAGGGCAGGGCCTATCGGAGCTACCTAGCCTGCTACCAGGAAACCCCAATGCCGGCAGGGTTGTTACACTGTTACAGATGTTACAGATATTTCATTGAATTAGAAAAAAGACACATTAAGAAGTAAGACGCGTGAAGTCTTGGGAAATCTTCTGCAACATCTGTAACGCGCGGGCTTTCTGTAACACGCGGATGGGAGCCCACCTCGGGGCGTCGTTGCGAGGAGGGCGAGGCCCGACGCCTGCCCTGCCTGCCCCTGATCCTAGGGGCGCTCAGGCAAGGGTGGCAATCTCCAGCACTGCCTGGCGCAGACCAGGTGAGAGCCGCCGCGCTCTGTCTCGCATGTAGGTCGCACACGTATTGAGGCCCGCGGCCGCCATAATTTCGCCTCTTCTTATCAGAATACCTTCATGGAATGGTGTATAAACCGTCTGCGCGGCGGTCTATCGCCTCGTGCGAGGGTATGTACGGCCTGCCCGGCGCAGTTCCGAGTCCGCCTTCGTTCCGGGGTGGATCTCTGAACCTCCAGGCCGGTTCCTGCGAGGCCTGCGGATGGGACATCACATGAGCAGCTCACAATCCTTCTCCCGCCGGGACTTCATGAAGGTCACCGGGCTGACTGTGGCAAGTGCAGCGCTCTCCTCCTGCGCCTCACTCCTGCCCGGATCCGCGGCGCAGAGCCCGGGGACATCCAGCTCGTCTATCAGGATTGGGGTGACAACTGGTTCCAACCCATGGCCAGGGATCTGCTGGCGCAATTCCACGAGACCCACCCCAATATCACCGTCTACTTCGTCCCCGATCCGGAGAATCTGGTTGACCAGATGCCGATCGACATGCAGGCCGGCACGGCATCCGATCTCTTCCAGGGTTGTTGCGCCCACTTTCCGACCTGGGCCCAGGAGGGCTACACGCTGGATCTCCGGCCGTACGTCGAGGCAGACCTTGACGCGGCCACGATCGCGGACTGGGATCCCGCGCAGTACCGCGCCCTTTTCACCAGCGATGGCCGGCAGTTCGGGCTTCCGAAGTATCACGGTGCCCTCGCCCTCTACTACAACAAGGATCTGTTCGACGAATATCGCATCGACTACCCCGACGGGGCCTGGAATCACGATGATTACCTGCAGGCCATGAAGATGCTGACCCACGATCGCAATGGCGACGGTAAGACGGATCTGTGGGGCAGCATGGTGGACGTTTACTGGGACCGAATACAGATCCATGTGAACGGCTGGGGCGGGCACTTCGTCGATCCTGCCGACCCCACTCACTGCATGATGGGTCAGCCGGAAGCACTGGCGGCTGTGGAGTGGCTGCGGGCCCGGATGTGGGATGACCGGTGCATGGCCACGCTTCCAGATGTGGATCGCCTGGGTACCCGCCAGGCGTTCATGGCACAAAGAATTGCCATGACCGAAGATGGTTCGTGGGCGCTGAAAGACATTCTTACAAACGCCTCTTTCCGCATCGGCGTGGCCCCGTTCCCATCGGGCCCGGCGCGCAAAGTCACCCTGGCCACCACCGACGGATTTGGAATTTACGCGGGAACCAAACATCCCGAGGCTGCCTGGGAGCTGATGAAATTCCTTATCAGCGAGGACTATGGGCGGGCCATGGCGCGGGCAGCTTTCCTCCAGCCCGCCCGCGCTTCACTGATCACGGACTGGATTGGCTACGTCCAGGAGCAGTTTCCCCAGGCCTCCAAAGACGTCGATCTGGCGGCGTTCGCCGAGGGACAGCTCAAAGGCTACTCCGTGGTAGCCGAGGTGTTTCCCAACATGGCCGACGCCACGCGCATCGCCCAGGACGCGTGGGACCAGATTCTCACCCTGGGCCTGAAGCCCACGGAGAGCCTGGTCGCGACGGCCCAGCAGATACAGGACGCCCAGAAATAGGGACCGGCATGGCCCCCAAGCGCGCCCACACACGCCTGCGCACACGCATCCTGATGTGGTCGTTTGTCCCGACCACCATCATCCTGCTGGCCGTGGCGGTCACGATCTATTTCGCGTACCAGCGCGTTACGCAGGACCTTGTCGTTGGGCGCAACCAGCAGCTCGTTAGACTCTCGGCCGGGGAGCTCTCTGCAAATCTCAATACCTATGTGACTGCGCTCAACTCCCTCACCCGTACCCCCGACCTCTACGCAGGCGATCCGGCCGTGCAATCGACCGCCCTCAGGCACGCCTCAGACCAGCTGCTCATATTCGATGGCGGCACCGTCATCCTGGATCGCTTTGGAAAGGTCACGGCGGCGCAGCCGGATCATCCGGGCCTGGTGGGCCAGGATTGGTCGGCCCGCAGTTTCTTTCGGCAGATACTTCGCACCGGTCAACCGGCATTTTCGGATACGCTTCCCGCCGCCTGGTTGGACAGCACGGTTATTGCAGTTGCGGTCCCGATCCTCAATGCCGAGGGAGAATTCCGGGGAACGCTCGTCGGCATGTTTCGGCTGGGGCCCTCCAGCTCGAGCGCGTTCTACGGGGGTATCGTCAAGCTGCGCCTGGGCGGGAACGGCAGCACGTATCTCGTGGACAGCGCCGGTCGTGTGATCTACCACCCCGATGCAAGCCGTATCGGTACAGATCTGCACACACAGCCCGTGGTTATGCAGGTGTTGGAAGGACAGGTGGGGTATCTGCGTACCCGCGGACTGAACAACCGCGACATTCTGGCTACTTACGCGCCCGTGCCTGGCACATCATGGGGACTGATCAATGCAGAGGACTGGGCCGGCCTGCTGGCCGCCAGTCAGGGTTATGGCCAGTTCCTTGGCGTGTTGCTCGGGCTTGGAGTGGCCATCCCCATTGTCCTGGCGCTGTTGGGTGTGAGGCACATTACAGATCCAATTGCCCAATTCATCTCCGCCGCGGAGGAGATCGCCGGCGGGAGGTTCGGACAGCAGGTCGCCGTGAACACCGGCGACGAATTGGAGGAGCTCGGAAACCAATTCAACCGGATGTCGGTCCAGCTTTCCGAGTTGTATGCGCAGCTTGAGCAGCGTGTGCTGGCCCGTACGCGTGAGCTGGCCACGTTGAATGCGATCGTCGCGGTCGCCAGCCGTTCATTGAACCTCGATGAAATCTTCCACAATGCGCTCGAGAAGATCCTGGAGGTCCTCGGAATGGAATGGGGCTGCGCATATGCGATCGAAGATCAAGGCACCGTCTTGAGACTGCTTGCAAGTCATGGCCTCCCCCGGGACTTTGTCGATCGGATCAGCCCCCGGCCTTTGAAGGGGAGTGTGGTCGAAGCGGCCGCCCTCACTGGCCATCCACGGGTTTGGCACACCCAGGATTTTCCCGAAGTCGCTCTTAAGCCCTTCCTGGAAAGAGAAAGCATTGACCAGGTAGTCGGCGTACCACTCATGGTCAAGGGCGAATTGGTGGGGGCCTTCATGTTTGGAACGGTCAAGGCCAGGCCGATCTCCCAGGAGGAACTGGCGCTGCTCGATGCAGGCGGCCAGCAGATTGCGATCGCCGTTGAAAACGCCCGCCTGTACCAGCAGGCCGAGGAGACAGCCGCCGTCGCAGAGCGGACCCGCCTGGCGCGCGAGCTGCACGATTCCGTGACACAATCGCTCTACAGTGTGACCCTCTTCGCCGAAGCCTCGGCCAGGCTCATGGCCCTGGAGGACTACGCCGGCGCTGGCGAGCATTTGCGCGAACTGCGGGATACCGCCCAGGAGGCACTCCAGGAGATGCGTCTGCTCATCTTCGAGCTGCGCCCGTCGGCGCTGGAGCATCACGGCCTCGCGGCAGCCCTTCAGGCTCGCCTGGACGCCGTCGAACGGCGCGGCGGGGTGAAGGGCACGCTGCACGTCTCCGGCGAGGAGCACGTACCACCTCAGGTGCAAGCTGAGCTCTACCACATCGCGCAGGAGGCGCTCAACAATACGCTCAAACATGCGCACGCCAAATCAAGTGGATATATATCTGTCCTTTTCTGAGACCTCTGTAAGTTGCAGATCCTGGATGACGGCATAGGCTTTGACGCGGCAAGCCGGGGCCACGGCGGGCAGGGCCTGGCAGGCATGCAAGAGCGCGCGCAACGGATCGACGCTAAACTGTCGGTGGAAAGTCCAAACGGCAAAGGCACGACGGTGACGGTTGAAGCCCCGCTTGGTTCGCAAGTCGGCAGGCAGGTACTCGAAGAACGAGGCTGAACATGAATTCTTCCATTCGCATCCTGATTTGCGAGGATCACGGCATAGTTCGGAAAGGCATTCGGGCCCTGCTCGCCACGGAGCCCAACATCCAGATCGTCGGCGAGGCGGAAAACGGCGCCGAGGCAGTGGAGCAGGCGGCTGCCCTGAAGCCTGACGTAATCCTCATGGACCTGGTGATGCCTGAGCTGGACGGGATTGAAGCCACGCGCCGCATCACCGCCGCACGACCTGAGGCGCACATCCTTGTGCTGACCAGCTTCGCCGCCGACGACAAAGTCTTCCCTGCCATCAAGGCCGGCGCCCTCGGCTATTTGTTGAAGGACTCCAGTCCGGATCAACTTGTGCACGCCATCCAGCAGGTGGCAAGGGGCGAGCCCTCTCTGGAGCCGGAGGTCGCGCGCAAACTGTTATCGGAATTGCACCGACCTTCGGACGCGCCGTCTAACTCCCGATCCACTTACGCCCCGGGAGCTCGACGTGCTGCGTTCCATTTCGCAGGGATTGAGCAACCGCGAGATCGCCGATCGACTCGTCATCACCGAGCGGACCGTGTGCACCCACGTCAGCAACATCCTTGCCAAGCTGCACCTGGCCAGCCGCACGCAAGCTGCCTTGTATGCGCTGAAGGAGGGGGTTAGTTCGCTGGACGATGTTGCGCTCCCCGGGCCTGATTAGGCATCTACCCGAAGGGGTCACGGCAGCAAGGTTTGGAAAAGACCGCGTTGGACGCGGTCTTTTCTTTTTTACAGCAGGAATTGCACTGCAGCCCCCGCACCGTGGTGCGTCCCTCTACATCCCGAACCCCGGACCGGCGCCCCTGGTCAAATTTGACTGGCGGCCTGCAAGTTAATGACGGGCAAGTAGGAAGCGAAGTCACTCAGTTTCAATGAGGCCGGGACTCAAGTTCCCTCCGATGTCGGCCGGCGACCTCCGGGTTATTCTGATGCTGCCATGGAACAGGCATTTCGACTTCTTGTTGTGGATGATCAACCCCGGACGCGCCAGAGTCTGAGCGCCCTGTTGGTGATCGACTTCCCGCAGATCGAATTGTACGAGGCCCCCGACGGCAAGCAGGCGCTCCGCGAGGTGGAGGCTGTCCATCCAGACATCGTGATCATGGATGTGCTCATGCCCGGGGGCGACGGCATCGAAGCGATGCGCTCCATAAAGGCGCGCTACCCGCTCATCAAGGTCGTTCTTTATTCATTGTACGCCGAGTATCAATCGGAGGCATTGGCCGCAGGAGCCGATGCATTCATCATCAAAGGGGAACCCTCCGGAATCTTGCTCGCCACGATCGCAGCCCTGGTCAAGACCGATCCGGCGTAGCACCGGATACACATGGGAGGGGAACCATCCCAAGGAGGAGGCATGGACGAGCTCAGCGCCTGCATCATTCGAGCACAAGAAGGAGACGACGAAGCGTTCACCCGGCTGGTCGAACGGTATCAGCGGCCCGTCTACAGCCTGTGCTATCGGATGCTCGGAGACCGGGAGGATGCCGAGGACGCCGCCCAGGAAACATTCCTGCGAGCCTACCAGCATCTGCGTCGCTATGATGGCACGCGTCCCTTTGCGACCTGGCTGCTCTCCATTGCCGCGCACTATTGCATCGACGGCCTGCGGCGCCGGAAATTCTCCGTCGCCTCTCTCGACCACGGACAGGAAACCGGGTCCATTGAATTGGCCGCGGCCGACGTGCCCAATCCAGAATCGGCGGCGCTCCGGAGCGAGCAGCGCGGCCAGATCCAGGCTTTCCTCAATGGCCTCAACGCGATCGACCGGGCTGCCATCGTCATGCGCTACTGGCATGACAGCTCCGAGGCCGAAATTGCCGAGTCGCTGGGTCTCACGATCAGCTCGGTCAAATCGAGGCTGTTCCGGGCGCGCCGTGAGCTGGCCGGCCGGTGGCAATCCAAGAGCACAGCCATGCCCGGCGTATTCGGTCACGCCGCTGCCCTCCAGCACGCCGCGGTGGGCGCCTCCTGACCCGGCCGATCCGCGGCAGACACATCCTCTGGATATCCTGAGCTACTCGAAAATGAACGCCGAGCGCCAGCCCTTGGAAGTGCGCGTTCCAATTTGCGGGAACGTCAAATGGTGGACCGACAAAGGAGTGGGCTATCAGCAAATGCCATTCGTCTCGATCATCCGACTCCGATTCAATGAAGACCGCCCATTTAGCCCAACTCAGGAGACAACCATGAACACAACCACCAGGACCACCGGTAGGCAAGACACCAGGATGCTGCTTTCCACATTGTGGATCTTCGCGGTGCTCAACTACATATATGCCGATGTCTTCACGTTGTTTTTCGATCCTCGGGCTCACGAGGCAACACTCGGCATGCCCGCAGGCGGCGTGCTGGCGTTCGCCATACTAATGGAGACCGCAATTGCCATGGTGCTCCTTTCCCGGGTGCTGAAGTATGGCGTCAACCGCTGGGTAAACATCGTTGCGGGCATCATCCATACTGCCCTTGTTGCCTGGTCAGCGACCAGCGGCACGCCGCCGGCTCCTTTCTACGTGATGTTTGCGCTCATAGAAATCGCCTGCACGCTATTCATCGTGGGGTATGCCTGGATGTGGCGCAACCCTCAAGATCAACCCTGAAACGCGTTGAAAGCCGCCAAGGAGATGTTTCAGCCCTCAAACAACACTCTCGCTCCCACTCAATGAGACACGCCAATTTCGTTCAAGACAGGAGATAAGCAATGAAGACCTTACAGAAATATGGCGGCTTCGCCGCCCTGTACCTGGCAGTTGCCTACCTGATCGGAATGGTTCTCTTTCTCGTCGTTCTGGACTACCCCAGCATTGTTGATCCATCCCAAAAGGTGACCCTGCTCGTCGAGCAACAGATGGCGTTTTTTTGACCAACCTGTTGATGTACGTATTCTTTGGCGTCTTTCTGATCGTCCTGTCGCTGGCGCTGTATGACCGGTTGAAATCCAACGCGCCAGGCCTGATGCAAGTAGCAACCGCGCTTGGGGTTGTCTGGGCTGGCTCGCTCATTGCCAGCGGCATGGTCTCCAATGCCGGGATCGCCCCTGTCGTCGCCCTGTATGCCAAAGACCCGGCCCAGGCTGCGTTGACCTGGCAGGGCATCGAAATCGTGGGAAATGGGCTGGGCAACGGCAATGGCGAAATCCTGGGCGGCCTGATGACTTTGCTGGTCAGCGTGGCGGCGCTACGACCCGCTGGGTTTCCCAAGGGCTTGAATATCCTGGGCATGTTGATTGGGGCAGTCGGCCTCATCTCCATTTTCCCGGGGTTGACCGCCCTGACCGGGCTATTTGGCTTGGGCCAGCTCATCTGGTTCGTCTGGCTTGGGATTGTGCTGCTGCACAGCAACCCCGGCAAGACAGCCTAAGAGCCGCAAGCGTTCGCAAGGCAGGGCAAATCAGGAAGAGGAGATCAAACATGAATACCTACAGAAAGACCGCAATAATCGTCGGGGTGCTCTACATAATCGGGACGGTCGCGGGCGTACTAAGTGTCGTCGTTACAGGACCCTTGCTCGGCGCTTCGGATTTTCTTGCCAAAGTCGCCGCAAATCCAAATCAGCTGACTACAGGCGTCTTGCTTGTGCTGCTGATGGGCCTTGCACTTGCGATGGTTCCGGTCATGCTCTTCCCGATCTTGCGCAAGATCAATGAAGTGCTGGCTGTAGGGTACGTTGTCTTCAGGGGAGCACTGGAGACTGCAACCTACATTGCATCGATCATTCCGTGGGTATTCTTACTCATAGTAGGTCGGGAATATGTGGCCGCCGGGGCCCCGGATGCTTCTTATTTTCAAACCTTGGGCTCTCTTTTGAAAGAAGGGAATGAGTCGCTTTCTCCAATCATAGGAATCGTCTTCAGCCTGGGTGCTCTGATGCTCTATTACCTCCTCTATCGATCCAAACTCGTTCCGCGATGGATTTCGGGTTGGGGCGTCGTTGCGATCGTATTGCACCTGGCTACATGCTTCCTGATTATCTTCCAACTCCAGACCGCCTTTTCGCCGATCAACATGGTCATGAAATCTTCCAATCGCCCTCCAAGAAATGGTCATGGCCGTGTGGCTGATCGCCAAGGGCTTCGATCGAGCTGCGATCGCTTCTCTGTCTGCGAAACCGGGAGCTGACTCGCCCTTGAGCGCTTCATAGCTTGCTGTGCAGGGGAGAGGGAGGGTCGAAGACCCACCCCTCCCCGCTCAGCCAGAGTGTCTCTGCTCGAGTAAGCGCCCATGCCGGCGCACCCAACACACCGCTATGAGAGAAGTCCAATGCCAACAAGAGGTTCGCCCATGCACTCCAAGAAGCTCTACAAACTCGCCGTTGGGGGAGGGCTTGTATTCTGGGCAACTACCATCGCAACTTCCCTGCTTCCCATCGCAGCCGAGTATAGAGCTTCATTTGCGGACAGGTCCTGGAATATTCAGACGGTTTGGGTTGGTTCTTTGCTGGCAGGCATGCTTATCGGATTGTGCGTCAGCTATTTCTTGCTTCGCTTCCTTGGTAAGATCCCAACGAAGAATCCGATTCTCCAATCCGTCATACTGAGCTTTGTCGCCCTGCTCATTGCCACAATCCTGATCGATGTTCCCAGAAGTCTTCACGGGCCGGGTGATGCCTTGTATTACTTCTTCATCGGCATACTGCTTAACATACCAAGGTTTCTCTTTCTTGGACTGGTTATTGGCTATCTATACAGACGCCTGTACGGGTCAGCGCGCGCGTTGGGCAATTCCCCATTCAAAGGAGACATTCAATGAATACAGACAGAAAGACCGCAAGAGCTGCCGGCGTGTTGTTCATACTGGCAACGGCTGCCAGCCTGGTGGGCAGCGCGGTGTTGGGATCGGCACTCGAAGCCCCGGATTTTCTGAGCACGCTCTCCCTGGACGCGAAATCGGCTCCTGGTGAGCGCCCTCCTATCCTTCGTCGCCGCCTGCGCCTCGGCCGGCATCGCCATTGCGCTCTATCCAGTACTGAGGAGATACGGCGAGGGTCTGGCCCTGGCATCTGTGGGCTTCAGGCTCATCGAGGGAGTGTTCTACACCGTCGGTACGCTTTGTCTGGTGTCGCTCTTGCCCCTCAGCCGGCTGTTTGCGGATGCGAGTGGTGAAGCTGCGGCCTTTTTGCAGGCCACCGGCCATCTGCTGCTTGCGGCCAAGGATCTGGCGGGCTTCATCTTTGCTGTGATGGCTTTCTGCATCGGCGCGGCCTCATACTACTGGGTGTTCTACCGATCCAACCTGATCCCGCGTTGGTTGTCGGTGTGGGGGCTGGTCGCACTCCTGCTGCTCTTTTCGGCCGTGCTCATTACCCTGTTTGACGGAGAGCCCTACTCGGTTTCTGGAACATTGGTGTTCCTGGCTCTCCCCATTGCCCTGCAGGAAATGGTCCTGGCCGTATGGCTGATCGTCAAGGGATTTAGTCCGTCTGCCATTGCTTCCCCGGCCGCCTGAATAGCTCGGATCTGGGGATAGACTGGCACTTCTGATAGGGAGATCCAAATAACTCAATTGAAAAGCATCATTCCATTCACCATCTTATTCATGACACTCGCAGCCTGCACGCTGCCCCGTGTCCAGCCCCCTGAAGCGGCGGCCACGGACATGCCTCAAGCGAGTATGCCCAATCCTGCCTCGGTGTATTGCACGCAGAACGGCAACAACCTGGAAATCCGTACCGCTGCCGATGGCGGCCAGGAGGGAGTATGCATCTTTCCGGATGGAAGCACCTGTGACGAGTGGGCCTACTACCGGGGAGAGTGTGGCCCCGCAGCACAAACGATCCCAACTGCCGCCGGGACCGTTGTGCCAACCGCGCCGATCAGCGGTAGGGATCCCGCAGGAAGCGGTGGCTCGGAGGAGGTAGCGGACTGGTGGGGTGTCATCAAGAGCACGCCGCCGGGCGCGCAGTTTGACGATTACTTCGAGCGGCGGGACCTGGGGCAGGTTATCTACTTTGGCATCGATTCGATGGACCCGGCCGTAAAGTCCCAGATCAAGGCACTCCGCGACACCGGCCGGATCGTCATTCTCCATGGCACATTACTGAGCAATGTCCCTGACTACAACGGCTCGCAAATCCAGGTGGACCGCGTAGAGGAACAGGCCTCCGGCGGCTTCATGCCGCCCGGCTCCGCAGAACAGATTGCTGACTGGTGGGGTGTCATCAAGAGTACGCCCCTCGGTGCGCAGTATGACGATTACTTCGAGCGGCAAGACTTGGGACAGATAATCTACTTTGGCATCAATTCAACGGTCCCGGCGGTAAGGTCCCAGATCGCCGCATTGCGCGATAGCGGTAAAGTCGTTCATCTCTATGGCACGCTGCTGAGCAATGTGCCCGACTACAACGGCTCGCAAATTCAGGTGGACCGCATCGAGCTCAGCCACTGACGTTGACCCCCTCATCGACCCCCTCCACGCACCGATGCCCACGGACGCGCCGCCGAAGGTCCTGCCAGGGCAAGTCTCTGGGAGAAGAGTCCCAGGGGCGCCCGCCTCGGGGCGTCGTTGCGAGGCGGGCGGGGCCTGACGATCGTGCAGCATCCTGCCGCCGAAGCTCCTCGAGAGGGCAGGCCCTGGAAGGGCATAGAAGCAATCTCCGCCGCGGCTCAGGGGAGGCCGGGAGGGGTCCCACTCGCCCCAATTCGTGCTTGCTTATCTAGACAATTCGGGTATACTTCGTCTTCGTAGGACTAGGCTTGAACAACAGCCCTGGGGGGATATTTGGGGAGGCGTTTTCGCCCTACAAATCAATCCAATTGAGTTGTCAAACTAGATCTCCCGACTGGTGGATGCAGTCGGAGGTTGGACGTCCTATATCGGCCTACGTCCAGTCTACTTACACCCATCCCTTTGGCTCAAGGAAAGAGGAAAGAATGAACATCGCTGAAGAACTCAAACTTGCGGCAACCAATCGGAAGGCTGCCGCGCCGATGAGCTCGTCAAGAAAAGTCTCGTTGCTGGCGGGCATACTCTACGTGCTCACCTTTGTCTCGATGCCAACCCTCGCTATCTACGGCCCGGTAAAGAGTGCGAACTATGTCCTCGGCGCCGGTCCGGACACCTCCGCGATTATCGGCGGTATCCTGGAGATCATCGTGGCCCTCGCCGGCATCGGCACCGCCGTCGTGTTGTTCCCGGTGCTCAAGAAGCAGAATGAATCGGCCGCCCTCGGCCTCGTTGCCGCCCGGATTCTGGAATCCGGCACTATCTTCGTGGGCGTGGCGTTCCTTCTGTCGATCGTGACCTTGCGGCAGGCCGGGGCCGGAGCCGAGGCATTGGCCACCAGCCATGCGCTTGCCGCCCTGTATGACCGCATCTTCCTCCTCGGACAAAGCTTCATGCCGGCTATATGCGACCTGTTGCTCGGATTCCTGCTGTACCGGTCGCGCCTGGTGCCTAGAGGCCTCTCCCTGATCGGAATCGTCGGAGGCCCCGTGCTCCTCGTTGGATACTTCGCCGTGCTGTTTGGTCTCGTCGGGCAACATGCCCCCTTGGCCGGGTTGTCTGCACTTCTGGTTGCGCTGTTTGAATTTTCGCTGGGCGTCTGGCTCATCGTCAAGGGATTCAACCCATCCGCAATCACTGCTCTGTCTGAAAAATAGCACCGCCCGGTCGCTCCTGCAAAGAGAGACACCCCCTTCGGGCGAGCGAGGCTTCGCGAGAGGCGGCGACAAGCCGCCATCTCGCATCCAGGCGCCACGAGGCTTCCGGACACGCTCGCAAGGTGGTAGGCTCTCTTCCTACCATCGCCCACTCCGGCTCCACGAGGAACCGGAGCAGGGGGTGCCTTCATGCTCTGCGAAGGACCTGGCCTACCGCTCTGCGGTCTCCTGGACCTGACGAACCATCCTTACGATCGCCGCGGCCGCTTCCGACACGGAACTCGTACTTCGCGCCGGCCAGCAGCAAGACCAGCAAGGCCCCAACGATCGCGCCAGGCCACACCATCCACCTTCGACCTCGCCGGATGGGTGTTCGCTCCTGATTAGGCTTGTTTGCCTTGCTCACTTCCCCACGGATCCTGTTCAAGCAGCTTCCAGTACGCGCCGTTCCCACTTCTCAACATTGACGCCCTTGATCAGGAGCCACACTGGAAATGCGAGCTCCGCAATGGCAATGGGCAGCGCGAGGTACGGCGGGCCGGTCTGGTAGTTGGCCACCAGCACATCAGAGAAACTATCCACGAGGTAGCCCACGGCCGCGATGATGAACAGGATGCCCAGGATCCGGGGAAGGTAACCGGACTTGAAGATCAGGTAACCCAGCAGCACCACGTGCAAGACAAGGAACACGATTCCAATCGTGAAGCCGTAGTTGTAGGCGTTCAGAAAAACCATCGCCAGGGCATCCAACTGATCGGGCGCGAAGGCCGTCAGGTAACCGGCGCCGCCCAGCACCAACAGCACGATGAACTCCGTCAGGAGGTTGGCCCCATGGATGGTGGTCATGGCCAGCCGGGAGACCGCCGCCACCAGGGAGAGCGTCTTGCTTACCGGTTTGAGCAATACGTAAAGCAGCACCGACAAGACGACTTCGGTCAGCAAGAGGACCAGCTCGCCCGCAATTCCCAGGCGGAAAAGCCCCTCGGACGCCATGATGTTGCTGGCCGTCGTGACGGCATCTCCAGGCACGATAAGCTGGCCGGGCACATAGAAATGGACGAAGGCTGACAGTACCGCAATCAGGAGATACAGGACTCCTGCCGTTCTGGCGTACGTCTGGATCGCGATCTTGCTCGCCCCGCTGGTTCGGAATGGTCTCGTTGCTTGCTGGACAGCCATGTGCAAACTCCTTTTGACTAAGATGCGCCACACGAAACGCAGACACCGCGCGACGCCGTCGACGGCACCGAATAGCCACAGCGCTGGCATGCCCCAATAGGCAAACTCTGCAATCCTTGAACAGACTGCTTGGGTTGTTCGCGAGTCCCTATCCCCCGGACGGGTGCTTTCCAGCCCTGCGTGCTACTGGCAGACACCGAGAAACCAGTAGCGCCCCCCCGCAGTATACACGACCTCAACGAAAGGTCAAGCTGGGAATGATTTCACAAGCGACCAGCTGGCGCTGAGCTCTTCGAGCGAAATGCCGGCCTCCCCGCGACCAGCCGTGCCCGACGCCCTCAACCTTCGCCGCGACTTGCGGGAGATCGGGAGGGAGTTCCCGCCGAAGATCTCCGCGTGGGCAGGTACACTTGAACCACTATCAACTGATCCAGAGCCCACCGTTTCGAAGTACACGGCGTCTTTGCCGTGGATTTGGGGGTAATTGGTTTCGATTCTACGGACAAATCAGTCTACTGCCGCAGGTCCTGAAAGGGCAAGTACCTGTTCTCGTAGGTGCCGGAGGCCCATCCGCAATTTATCTGCAAGCGCGGAGGGTGCGGCTGGAAGAGGACAGGCAACTCTGGCCTGAATACCAACTTCGTGTCTTGCCAGGTGGAGCGGGATTGGTACCGCAGGGCACAAGGAATGTCGAGATTCTCCGATCTTCAAGCCGCGTCAACTTCGGCGCCAATGGGCTTCCCATAAGAGCGGCATGGTCGCTCATCCTGATGATTCATGTAGCCTCTACGCGCACAGCGGCCGGCCGGATGACCGTGAGCTTCATAACCGGAGGGTTCAGAAGCGGCCATTACCCAGGACTCCGAGATTGCTGTGCCGAACGTGGGACACCCTCCCAGAGATCGCTCCGTCTTTTCCACAAGAGGGCCGTTGCCTCGCTGCGACGGATGAAACCAAGATCGCGAGAAATGTGCACGGCCAGGCGCGGTTGTTGATCATCGGGGAACCCAGGGACCTGACAGTCTCGGGCGTCGCCGCTCAGGCAAGTCTTCAACTTAGGGTCCCGAGAGAATCGAGTACACGACGAAGCCCTGCTGGTGATAGACCTCTGTGATTTCCAGAGCCGGATGGCAATGCGAGATCGCATTTGGGGCAATTTGATCGGCGCGAGCATTGTCGTTGACCAGGACTACGTACCTGCCTGTGGTCAAGTCCGCGCAGCTTGATGTCATGAAGGAATCTCGATCGGCAAACAACCGCATCGCGCGCGGCTTGAAGAAGATCACGACGCTGTCCGCGGGGACCGACCTGTTGACGAACGAAAACATCGCTTGGCTGGCGGAGGAGAAGGGTCCGGCCTGCCACCCTCCGGCGGTGGTCCGCCCTGCTCCAATATTGGTTTCTGCCGTGGCAAGAGCCGGCACCAGAGATGCAGCTGCCAGGCCGGACCACATAAGATAGAGGACCAACCCTCCGCGCTTGCGCAGCGCGGGCAGGGCCAGAACCGTCTTTGCGCCCCTGAACGCAAACAACAGGATTATCGGAAGGATCGGGTAAAGATAGCGAATTCCTTGCTGCGGAGGAAAGACGACATAGAGAGCGAACGTTGAAAGCGCGTATAGCTGGATCGGCCAATCCGCCTTCCGGCTCGCCGATACGCCCACGATGAAGAAGATCAAACACACCGCATACAGGATGTTCGCGTTGGCAACGTGTGCAAATAGGGCGCTGGGGAGCCACAAGTAATAGCCGAGGTTCTGAATCACCGCGGCGAGGGACAATGCTGAGAATTGCGCGCCATATCCTTCGGCTGAGCTCGGGAAGACCATGGCCTGTATCGCATAGCAGAGCGCGAAGGCAATATACGGGCTCGCCACATCAGGAAGCAGCGCGACGCAACGTCCACTCTCTCCCCGAACGCCCGCGCAGCCGCATCCATTGGGAAGTGGCGAGTGGCAAGAGCAGCAGGAACCCATTCTGCCTGGTAAAAGCGGCGGCAAAAACAACAGACCCGACCAGGCCTGGGAGAACCATGCCTTCAGGAACATTCGGGTCGATCTCCGCATAGCGGTCAATCAAGTATAGGCCCAGAGTGGACAGGGCAAGGAAGGGCAGATCGGAAAGAATCGAATTCTGTGCTTGCAGCATGTTCGGGTTGAGGGCCATCACGGCTGTCAACAGCAGGGATTCGGGATCGCTGAGCCTGGTGCGTGCCAACCAAAAGAACGCGACGAGGAATGCCATGTAGGACGCTGTCAGAACAAGCTTGAACGCCAGAAATCTTCATCCCGAACAGCGCGTAGACTGGCGCCAGCAGCAGCGGAAAGCCCCACGGTAGGGTTACCGGGCCAAACCTGCCAGACGACGCCTCGACGGCAAAAGTACTCCTTTGGACCAACTGTTGCATCTTCCCATCCGCAATGCTTTGCGCCTGCATGATGTAGGCGGCAAAATCATCTCCCCAATCATGACCTCTGGTCAGCGTGAGAAAACCGACGATCCCTGACGTTAGCACAATGAGGATCAGGAGGCATAGGATTGTTCGGGCCAAGGTCCGGTCGGGATTGGTGCCGAACGGAGACGCGGGTCCCGATTCGCCCGACATATCGAAACTGCTTCTTGGCTGGAGCACCTCCTCACCTGACTCCAGAGAGGCTCGCGGCCTCCTCAATAGTCGCGCCATTGGCCATCCACCTGAATTTCGCATGGGCGCGCAGCGCTTCCGGCAAGGAGCACCAGGATGCATTTCGTTGAAGGGCCGCGCAGCTCCGAGCGTGGCAAGTACTCGCCTGGCAGGCCCGACTTGGAGTATGCAGATAACTGGGCGCTCAAAAACTCCAGAAAATTGGATGTCTCGCGTTCAGCGGGATTCCACAGCAGAAACATTTCGTTGTTTGTGCCATACGCGGCGAGGAATTCTCGGATAGCTGACGAGCGCTTCAAAATCCCAAGGATCGTCCGACTCAAACAGAATAGGATCGTCGGGATGCTGAACCGCCACTCCCGACAGGTGTTCGATGGCATCGGTGAAGTGAGTTGTGCGACGCACGTTGACCGCGCTAGCGCTGCGGTTGAGTGCCAACCCGTTGGCGTGGCCCGCCACGGCCAACAGACCAATCAATATCCCGCCTGCACTCAGGAGTCTGCGGCCACGCGTACTTCCATCCGGAGACACAGCGAGCTGGCGAACGTACCAGAGCAACAGAAACAGCAGAATTGGCCAGCAAAGCAGCCCGGGCAGATCGTACCGTGTGCCGGTTGGCCACCCGGCACCGTAAAAGAAGGCCTGGCTCACATACAGGCCAGTCAGCAGAACGCACGAAATCACCCCAGCCCGCGACGCCCTGGCCGGCGCGGTCTGTCGCCCCTGCAGAAACAGCCAGGACAGCATGAAGGCGCCGAATATGGCATACAACGGCATGATGCCGGCTTGCCCTGCAGCCCGGAGGCTGGACATCAGGCGGACGGCGAAGTTGATGGAGTTGCCGTATACATCTACCCCCGACTGTTGAACCCTGCTCACCGCTTCAACCGCAATCCAGGCACACCAAAGCACCGACAGCCCGCCACACAGCCATGCTGTCCATGTAATCACCCGCCTGATACCGGCATGGATCACGACCGCAATCACCAGGAACGCGAGCACAGTGAAATTCTCTTTCGCTCCGGCGGCTACGGTTACTCCGGCCAGCAGCAGCAACCAACCGCCGTGGGTCTTCCCTGCGCGATAGATAGTATCGCAACCGACGATGACTAAGGCAAGGCCCAGGGTCGCATAGATCTCACTGGGGCCCAGTGTCGCAACGATGTCGGCCCAGAACGCGAACGACGCGGTGTAAATAGTGAGTAGTCCCGCAGGGATGAAGCCTGTCCGCGATCGCGCTGTCTCCCAGATGACGAGCAGGAACACGTAGAAGACGAACAGACGAAAAGCGTACCAAAGGTCTGGCCGCTTTCCCCACGCGGAGGCTTCAATCAGGCGTAGGGCATAGTAGGTCGGACGAAATCGGCCGATGCCCCCTTGAGGCCCAACCTCGGATTGCATGAGCTTGGGCCCAATTTCGGACATGGGGAGCCGATCCCCCTTGCCGACAAACCACATGATCTCATGGTCATCGATGATCCACCACTTCGCAGAGAGGTTCTGGCCAAACAGAAACAGAACCACGAGCAAGACACCGGTCAACATCACGCCGACCTGAAGCACACGCAAACCGGATGGGGTCCGAACTTGTTGCGCATGCATCGATTGGGGGACTTTTGCCGGATCGTCGTTCATTCTGCCGCCACCCTCAGGATTCGGCTGGGAAGTGCATCTCGTCGGTGGCCGGTAATGATGCTTTATCCCGGCCTCTTGGCGGCCACGTCGACATCAACGCCACGGTCAGGAGCAGAACCATCATTGTCGGGCACTCATTTGCCAGGAACGCCACAGATGGCTTGTTCGTGTACGAGAACAAAGTTGCTGAATATGCCATCGAGAAGAGGCAAACCACAATGCCACGCACCACCCGCGTGCTGTCTCTTCCGGGCTGGTCTGGTGGAACCTCTTCCAGACTCGAAAGCAGGATTGCCGCCGGGCCCGCCAGGATGGCAAGTGTGTAGTCGTTGCTGATTGCGGGCAGCAACAGAGAGGCCAGCGTGCATGCCAGCAGCAGATGCGGATCCATGTCGTGTTCATCGCGGCGGTAGGCCTGAAGCACAACGAAAACGACACACGCCAGCACCAGCAGCATCAGCAGCCACTGCCATAACGCAGCGTTGGGAATGGACATGCTTTGTGAGACGTAGGATACAAAACCATGAACCGAGTGATTGCCGACCCAAACCCACTTCGGACTTCCAGACTCGGTGCGCACGGCAGCCAGGAACTTCGTGAAGGTTCCGAGGCCCAACACAAATAATAGGCCAAAGTTGATCGCTGCCAGCAGGACAACCCTTGTGATGTTGCCGCGCCAGTCGCGCCAGTCGCGAATGAACATGAGCGCGAAGACAAAGGGATAGAGCTTCAATTGCACCGACAGGATGAAAACCAGATAGCCAAGCAGGCGGATTCTATGGTGTCGGTGGTATATCCACACGGCTAGAAATGAGAGCAGGACGGCGATCACGTTGAACTGGCCGCGCTCCAATTCGAATTGGAACCCATAGGACACCAAACCCGTCACGAATACGAGCATGAGCGAGGCCGTGACTCGTTTGGCCCGGCCCATCCAAACGGGAAACGCGAAGCTGGCCGCGCCATAGGCTGCGAGACTGATGCACGTAAGAACCGCATATCGCGCACCGACGCTGACACGCAGGAGGGGCCTGAAAAGGATGTACGTCAGCGGAGGGTACAAATTGTACGTGACCCCGTACGGAGTCTTACCGACAAGAATGAACTTCGCCGACGTAAGCACTTGCCTGAGATCCACGCCAATGGGATCGATGGATGGCACGTAGTTGAAATACTGCATTAGGTGCGAGGACAGGAAGGTGGGCACAACGAGGAAAAGTAGCAGAGAGAGCAGGAAGCCGACCAGGATCCAGACCAGGTTCGACGGACCGACACCGGGCGCGAAACGGGACCGAACCAGCCCCTAAGTCATGACTGCACTTCGCGTGAGAAGGACGAGGCAACCTGGGATGCCGGAGAGCCACGCCACTTCAGCCAGCCCAACGCGGTCACCGAGAGGAGCATGACGAAGAGTGCCGGAAAGTTGTTCGAAAGAAAGTGGGGCTTGTTGGTGTAGGAGAAAAGCGTCGAGGCATAGGCGAGCCACAGAATGGCCGTGAGGCCTGCGCAGGCGATGCGGAGCACAGGCTTCATCACTGCCTCCCCGCCGTCACCGCTGAGGACCAACACAGCCATCGGCGCAACCAGGATGGACAATGTGTAGTCTTGGCTGATAGCTGGAATCACAAGCGCTCCCAGCGTGCAAGCCAGGAGCAGGTATGGATTGATGGCGCCGTCCGACCGTTGTCGAACCGACAGAAGCACCAGGATAACGAGGCAGACGCCAACCGCCAGCAGGAGCGCCGCGTCCACGAGGGTTTCATATGCGTTCAGCCAGCTGCCGCCGTGCCGCGTGAGAAACTGCAATGCCAGGTGGACAAAGGATTGGATGGAATGATTGGTCGTCGATACGACATCCGCAAGGCGAAACCGGAGGAAATAGACGAAATCCGCGAACACACGCGGCCCGAGCACGAAGAGCAGGCCCAGGTTGGCCAGTGCTAGAAGCGCCAACCTCCTGGCATTATTCCTCCAGTCGCGCCAATCGTGAATCAGCATGACGATGAAGATAAATGGGTAGAGCTTCAGCTGTACGGCAAGTATGAACAGGGCGTATGCCAGAAGGCGAGCCCCGGGTCGTTGCCGGTAGACCCAAATTGCCGCGAAGCACAGCAACATCGCAAGCACATTGAATTGCCCGCGTTCCAGCTCAAAATGAAGCCCGTATGAAAGCAGCCCCGTTACCAAGACAAGGACGAACGTTGGAGAAACGCGATGGCTTGCTGCCAAGCGCATTGGAACATAGAAGGCCAGGAACAGAAAAGCAAGGATATTCAGCCAGGTGAAGACCCTGTACCTGATCGAAGGATCAAGGGCGAGGAGGGGCGCGAAGATCGCAGCACTCAGGGGTGGGTAGTTGTTGGCTCCCACGTACGGCGATCCGTTTTGGAGCCAAGCGCTGCTGAATTCCAGCGTCTGACGCAAGTCTAGGCCGATTGGAGATCGTGGCGGCACATACTTGAAGAACTGCATTTCATGCGCGGCAAGGAAGATCGGAAACACGAAGAAAAGCAGGTACGCAACGACAAACGGCAGCCAAACCAGCCACTCTGACATCGGAGGTGTGGCCGCGTCAGGAACGGCCTTATGCGAGGAAGCGGATTGGCAGTTGCTCAATTGGAATACGCCTCTCTGCCGCGCAGGTGCAGTCAGTTTGCAGAGTAAGGGCCTCGTTCGAGCAGAAGGCAGCAACCTAACACCTGGCGGGCGTGAACTCTGGGACCTGACCAAGGTGGGCACGGCAGGTTTGTCCTGACCAATTGCCCCATCCGTGGCCGTCCAATGCCCCGGCGCTTGGATTATATGCGCACAGGCCATTCTCGATGGCCCTCAAAGCGCCGCTCGACCTTGCCTCAATCAGATTGGTGGCATTTGCCGTTGACAATCCCGCAAGGGGTCGATAGCATTGACAATCAAGAGAACACCTGTGTTATTTTCGCCTGGCTCTAAACGCCAGTGTTGCCTTTCGTCTTTGGCGAAGTCCAAGGGTGGCTGCAATCATGGGGATCATGACGCTGGCATCTTCCCCCCGGCGTTCGGGCGAGTGAGCGTCAAGCGAACATCGCCCCTTCCGGTTCCTCGAGGAACCGTGTCTTCCCCGGCATTCGGGTGAGTGAGCGTCAAGCGAACATCGCCCATTCCAATCCCATGAGGGATTGGAGATAGGTGCGTCGGTCGTAGATACCGAGCGCTCTTCTCGGCGCCGTGGGACGGGCGAGCCTCATGCGAGCGTCGTCCATCCTTGCGCCCTGTTGCGCAAGGGCGTGCTGCCCGGCCGTAGGAAGCCGTGGTTCCCCACTGTTAGGCGCGCTTGCACCCGCACCAGGTCCCCGTCGCCCAACTAGAAGAGACACGCCTCTCCCAAGGGAGAGGCGTGAGGGGTGAGCGCCTTCAGGCTGGGGGCAGTGGATTTGTCGAGGCGTAGCGGAGACAAGGTGCCGCCGAAGGTCCCCGCAGGGGGCAGGCACAGGCGATCCACTATCAACTGACCCAGAGTTCGGCGCGCGGACCTCGGAGGTCTTGGGTCCTCCGAGGTCTACCCTCTGTTGTGCCTTTGGGGGACAGGCGCCGTTCCAAAGGCAAGCCCTTTGGGCAAGCGCCCCAAGGGCAAACGCGGAGGGTGCAGCCGGGGACGGAAAGGCAACTCTCATCGCCGAATTGGAATGTCGGCTACTTCTTTACGATCATCGAGACGCTGGCAAACAGAAACCAGATCAGCATGGCTGCCTGGCCAAGAAAAGGTGCATACCCTGAAGCCGTATAGAAGCCGGTGATGTTGGTGCCGCCAAGTATCGAGGGGGCGACCGCCAGGTTGAGGAGCGCGGCCGCATAGGCGAACGAGCCTGTCCATTTGTGGAGAACCCCAGTGCCAAGGATTGCGTAGCCTGCCGAGGCCAACATGAGCGCTGACAAGATCAGTCCAATGCCTCCAAACATGGGGAAGCTGCCCTCCATGAGGGCCCTGACCGCAGTGGGGTCGGCCTGCATCCACGTGTCCAGCGCGGCGCCCGCTTCGAGTCCGTCACCCACCAACTCTATTGTGATCACAACAAGGCCAACGCCGAAGACCAGCGTGCCAATCCACTCGTGGTCTGGGCACGCTTGCCTGATTAGATGACGTAGTCCCGCCAGGAAGACCAGGAAGCCCACCATGATCAAAGGATCTGCGAGCGCGGTGCGGATGAGAATGAACTTGTTGGTCCGCGCGATGAGATCGGTGAACTGGGCAGCGTTCTCTAGGGGTGCACCTGGGCCGACGCCGACGAAGTACAGAGGTAGCGCGGCTAGGAACACGACAAAACCTGCGATGCCAAACCCACCTGCCCAGTGACGTATCTTCTGATCGTTCATGTTTCCACCTTTCTTGAAACGCCTAAGGATGGGCCCTTGAGATTCGTGGGATGAGCAAGACCCCTTACCGCTTTTTGCCGGAGACCTAGCTCGCGGCACACACTGTTCCACAGTTCGGCGTTTCGCCGTGCATGGCGTGTATAGCGTGGATTTGCGCCTACGCTGAGCCAAATCTAGGGCTAAATCAGTCTACCGCGAGTACCCGTTCTCTTGCGTGTTCACCCATCTGCAACTTATCTGCAACCGCGTTGCAGCTGAAAGAGGAAAGGCAACTCCTCTGGCCGCCGCCGTATAGGCTCATGACCCGGCGCGCGGACCATCAGCCTCCCGGATGAAGGAGCCGCAGTTCGCATCCGCGGCTCAAGCCTTCGATTGATCCTATTCTTCTGGAACACGTAAGAGAATGCCCGCCAGCACCACCACCCAGAGCATGAAACTGAAGATGTTAATGCGCTCGGCGATGCCGAGCCATGGTGTAGGCTGAGCCGCAGCTATGGCAGTGGCCTGCGAGCCTGCCAAAGCGCCAAAGATGACCACACTTGCCAGCGTGGCGATTGAGTAGATGCGGAATCGACGTCCAAACGCGGCCGCTCCGAATCCGACCGCAATCACGATCAGCAGGACAAGCACTGCTGTAAGAACTATGTGCAGGGCGTCATTCTGCATCATTTGGTTCCCCCCGCGCACATAGGTGTGCATTGAGAAGAATATGGGCCCGGGCAGACCGGCAATTCCGTACAAGGTCAACGCACCGCCCACTACTCTCAGAGCCCGATTTGCACCAGCCGCCATCCAGACGCCGCACCCAAATGCAATCACCAGGATGCCATACAGGAGGAAGGACGATGCAACCACCGCCCTCGACGGAGCGTCAAGGGCAAACAACTCGCTAACAGACTGAGACGTCCAGCTATAGCCTTTCCACTGCATCGCACCAAGGACGGTGGCGGAAACATAGACAGCCGAGGACAGAATCCCGCAGATGAGCAAGGCCTTTCGTACCATACGTCTGCCTCCTCAGATCTTGGCTTGCTCGCTTGCGCGAGTGCCGTGTTTCAGTCGTCCTCCCCAGTATGCACCTTGCACGCCCAAGAGTCACGTGCCAAACATCCTGCCTTTCGGCATGAGGACGGCCGGTGGAGGAGCTCCCCGGCGGATTCCAGGCTGATCCGGAGTTCCGCGTAAGTTCGTCTCACGCGTCCATCGTGTGAAACAGGGATTATCTGGTTCCAGGCCTAGGGGAAGATCTGTCCACAGCGTCTACGGCCTCTACAGCGTGTTATTGCAGTTGCACCCCAATTGCGCCGTGAGGCGGCGTTCCGCCGCCATCCCCTGGATGTCGTAGAGCAGGTTCGTTTGGAAGAACTGAGCCCCCGCATTGACCTTCTTGTGCTCGCGCAGCGCTTGGAACTCCGGCTCGGACGCAAATGGCGAAGCCGCTGCACCCAGGCAAGTCTTCAACTTAGGGTCCCGAGAGAATCGAGTACACGACGAAGCCCTGCTGGCGATAGACCTCTGTGATTTCCAGAGCCGGATGGCAATGCGAGATCTCATTTGGGGCAATTTGATCGGCGCGAGCATTGTCGTTGACCAGGACTACGTACCTACCTGTGGTCAAATCCGCGTAGCTTGATGTCATGAAGGAATCTCGATCGGCAAACAGCCGCATCGCGCGCGGCTTGAAGAAGATCACGACGCTGTCCGCGGGGACCGACCTCGCAGGACTGCCTCGAGGAGGCTGTCATCGGGCAATCCGCGGGGGCTTGAATGGTCGGAGGGAGGGCAGGGCCTATCGGGGCTACCTAGCCTGGTACCAGGAAACCCAAATGCCGGCAGGGTCGTTACACTGTTACAGATGTTACAGATAATTCGTTGAATTAGAAAAAAAAGGACACATTAAGACGTAAGACACGTGGAATCCTGGGAATCTTCCGCAACATCTGTAACACGCGGGCTTTCTGTAATACACGGACGGGAGTCCGCCTCGGGGCGTCGTTGCGAGGAGGGCGAGGCCCGACGCCTGCCCTGCCTGCCCCTGATCCTAGGGGCGCTCAGGCAAGGGTGGCAATCTCCGCCACGCCGTTACCCTCGTCCACCTCCCCGCGCACCGGCGCCGGCGATACGCCTCCGGGCAGGATCTTTGGGGACTGCAAAGGGCAATCCACCTCACGACCTCACAGACCTTACAGAACTTTCATATGTTGAAGAGAATCGAGTAATCCTGTATGTGTTTTCAGGAATCCTTGAAGACTTACGTGAGGTCGTGAGGTCTGTGAGGTTTTCACGCCGAGGGCCCCCTACAGGCACTTGGTGCCACCTCCCCAAAATAGACGTGGGAGGTCCTGGTCGTTCCGCGTTACTTACGTCTATTTGGGGGATTGCGACGCACCCTGCAGCGCGGCAAGCGGGGGCCGGGAGGGGGTCTTACTATCGCATGCGACTTGCAACCCCAAGCCCGGCACGTGCAGGGAACCAATCCAGCAAAGCCGTCACCAACTCACATTTGCTTTTTCGCCCCCGCCTAACCCTCAGGCGCACGTATGCCACTACGATGTGAAATCGCCTCAGAAACACCTAGTCCGTGGCATTAGAGGCCTCGGCACTCCAAGAGCCCCTCCACTCCGTGAAGAAGGGATCTGATTGATATCCAAAGAGTGGATGGAGACGAACGATCATCGAGGTGGCGCCATCGACAAACCCAATTGCATTTTCCAGTGTCGTCGCTGCCTTCCATGTGGTCGTTGGTAGGATTGGTTCATCGTCGATCTCGACCTCTTGAATCTCTTCCAGAACTAGCCGCTCGGTCTTTCCATGGACGATGCTCTTGCGGAATGCAAAGATCTCATCGAAGACATCAACGGGCAGTGCGGCCAAATCGGATAACTCGCCCTTTTGTTTCAGGAGTTTATCGAGCTGCTGTCTTGGGCTCATACCTCTCTCCATCTTTGCCCAATCCGCAAATTCGCTAGTTCCTAGCTGATTCAGATAGGCCTCAAGTGAAAACGCCGAGAAAACCATTGCCGTCAGACAATTGAAGAAATCTGCCAAGTTCAGCGTCCTTGGCAGCCTTTAACGCGTAGTGCGCCGCGTTGTGAAGTGTTACGTACGTATAGTGTGTGCTCTCGGCTTTGACGAGCTTCCGTCTACTCATCGTCCGACTCCAGGAATTCCTCCTTCTTCCAAGACCCCGCTTTTCGTCATTGTTCCCCATTGTTTCCCCATCGGCGCTCGATTCACCCCTCTCGCAGCCCCGCCTCCACCACGATCCGCGGCACGATCTCCTCCCACCCCACCGGCATGATGTGCAGCCCGTGGATGCCCTGCTTCTCGTAGCCCTTGATCGCCCGCGCCAGCTCCAGCGCGATCTGCACGCCCTCCTCTTGCTCGTTCCCCGCTGCTGATGCCGCCTCCATGCGTTTTAGGATGCGCTCCGGTATGTACACACCCGGCACCTGCGTCATGTAGCGCGTCATCTTCAGGCTCTTCAGCGGCGTGATTCCCAGCAGGATGAACACCTTGTCCAGCACGCCACGCTGCGCCAGCGCGTTGAGCCACACCTCCATCCGCTCGATGTCGTAGATCAGGTTGGTCTGGAAGAACTGCGCCCCCGCATTGACCTTCTTGTGCTCGCGCAGCGCCTGGAACTTCGGCTCGGACGCAAACGGCGAAGCCGCCGCGCCCAGGAAGAACGTGGGCGGGAACTTGATCTCACGCCCATCCAGGTAATGACCCTCGTCGCGCATCCGCCGCAGGATCCACAGCATATGCACCGAGTCCAGATCGTTGATGTCCATGCGGGCGCGCGGCCGCGGCGACAGCACCGGGCTGTCCCCGGTCACGCACAGCATGTTGCGCACGCCCAGCGCCGAAGCCCCCAGCACCTCGCCCTGCAACCCGTTGCGCGTGCGGTCGCGTGCGGCCATCTGCATCACCGGCTCCGCCCCGTGCTCGATGGCGATCTTGCTGCACGCCAGGCTTTGCATGCGCGGCGTGGCCGAGGCGTTGTCCGTGAAGTTGATCGCGGTCACGTACGGCTTGACCGTCTCGATGTTCTTGATCAGCTTGGTGGTCGCGGTGGAGAGCGGCGGCGAGATCTCGCAGGCCACCACGAATTTCCCCGCCGCGCAGTTGTCGCTCCAACTCCGATGCCGGCTCGGTCGATTTCGGAGCGTGGTACTCGGCGTCGCCCTGCCACCAGTCCGGCTGGCGGATCGGGCGGAAGATGCCCTGCCAGGTCGCCTCCCGCGTGGTCTTATCGCCTGAGAGCAGGCCCTTGACGGTCTTTCCAACCCCCAGCTTCACCACCTGGCTGACCACCCCGCCCCAGGTCTCCGTCCCGACCTTTTCCCAGTCCAGCGGCGGCATGACCTCCATGAGCATCTCTTGGCGGCCCATCTTGAAGGATCGCTCGTAGATCTTGTACCAGATGCATGGGCGGCTCTTGTCGACATAGCAGTATTCCGAGGTCGATCCGCCGCACGGCCCGTTGGTCATCCCCTTCGGGCATTCCATCGGGCAAATAAAGGCCGTCTCCTGCAGCAGGCAGTTGCCGCACATGCGGCAGCCGAACAGCGGGCTCTTGACTGCGTACTCGACGTTCTCGAGCACCCGCAGGCCAAACGGTTCCTTCTTGAAGGGAGAGTAGGCGGGCTGCCAGCGTCGCCCGGGCGTGAAGATGGGCATGGGATCTCCTGTAGATTCGGGGAATGACGGCCCTTTAGATGAAGGCGGGCTCACTGTGCCCGTGGTTCGGGGGGCGGGAGTGCATCTGATCGCCCTCCTTCGGGGATTATACCGTCCGGGCTTGTTCAGACGTTTGGCCGCCTCACTGGTAGAATCTCCTTCATTAAGTCGACGCCCCGCAGCCGCGCGGTCCGTGGGTGCAAAGACGGGGCATTCGCACCTGGCAGGCCCTCTATAGACGTCAACCTCAGCTCCAATAGCTCCCATCGGGTGGGCAGTAGGTTGCCTTGCGACGACCGGCACACCCGGATAAGCACGGATGGCTAGCGTCACCGTTCTGGTGGTGGATGACGAGCAAGCCCTGCGTGATTTCGTGCGTCGTAATCTCGAAGACCGCGGCTACACCATTGTTTCCGCCGCCGACGGCTCCGAAGCCCTGGCGATTTTCAACGCGCTGCCGCTCGACCTCGTTGTCCTCGACGTGAGGATGCCCCGCCTCGACGGATTCGAAACCACGCGACGCATCCGGCAGCAATCCGAGACTCCCATCATCGTCCTGACCGCCCCCGGCGAAGAATCCGACAAGATCCGCCTCTTCGACCTCGGCGCCGACGACTACCTGACGAAACCCTTCACTGCGGGCGAGCTACTGGAGCGCGTGAAGGCGGTGCTGCGCCGCGCGCGTTGGTCGCCCCCGGAAGCAGGCGCGGCCAAGGTCGAATACGATGACGTGCGCGTAGAACCCGAATCTCACCGCGTCACCGTTCGGGACCAGCCCACCCATCTGACACCGACGGAGTACTCGCTGCTGGTGTATTTCATGCAGCATGCAGGGAACGTACTGACACACGAGGACATTTTGCAGCATGTCTGGGGCGCATCTTACGGGAGCGAAACGGAGCTCCTGCGCGCTCACATCAGCCGCCTGCGCGGCAAGATCGAGGCCGATCCCCTCCGTCCGCGGTATCTGCTCACACAAGGGCGTGTCGGCTATCGCTTCGGCGAGTGATTTGAATTAGCCGGAGCCGCGCAGGTGCGGGCGGCCTGCCTCGGTCTCTAGAGCCGCCGCGGCATCAGGTCGCGTGATCCGCAGAAGCGCGCCGAACTCAGTCCCCCCGGGGGTTGTTGCTGCTGTGGCAAGCCAGGCACGTAAAGGTCGTGACCGCATCGGGATGGCACGTGAGACAGGTTGCCCCACCGTGATTGACACCACCTTCTTCGCCAAAGCTGGGATGAGATCGGTTGAACTGGGCCGGGCTCCAGGCCGCCGCCGTATGGCATGAGGCGCAATCTGTGCCGAACGCCCCGGCGTGCCACGCCGGATCCTGATGGCAGGAAACACAACCCGCGCTCAGTCCCTTGAATTCTCCGCTCACGTGACACTGGGCGCAGGCCACGCCGGCGTGTGCGCCCGTCAGCGGGAAGCTCGTCTTATTGTGGTCGAATGTGACGTCATCCCAGCGTGTGGCCCTGTGGCATGCAGAACAGTCCGTGCCGAATTGGCCGTTGTGCGCATCGTGCTGTTTGTGACACGAGTAGCAGTCCGTCGGCGTACCCTGGAAAACGTTATTCACATGACATTGCGCGCAGGCTACATTGGCGTGAGCGCCCGTTAGCTTGAAGGCTGAGAGGTCATGATCGAATTTCGCCGGCGTCCAGCCCGAGCTTGAGTGGCACGCGGCGCAGTCCTGACCAAACTGACCGCTGTGGGGGTCCGTCGCCTTGTGGCAGGAAAAGCAGTCCGTAGGCGCGGCCGCGAAATCCGCCACCGCAAGGGCGCGGTTGTGGCACTTGTCGCAGGCGACGCCGGCATGCTTGCCCGTGAGCGTGAAGACAAACCGGGCGTGGCTGAAACCGGGACCGAAACGGTCCACGCCGTCATGGCAGGCCAGACAATTGGTGCCGTAAGCCACCAGATGGGCTTGCATGAAAACCAGATCCATCTGACTGTGGCAACTGGTGCAGGTCTTCTGGTCAAACGTCGCGATGTCCGCCGCGTGACAATCCTGACAGGTAAAGGCTGCGCCGTTGACGTTTTCCTCATGCCCCTGCAGTGAGAATCCCAGCCCGGCGTGTGGAAACTGCCGCCCGGTCATGTCCACCAGGGCTGCCGCGGCGCCACGGTGATCGGGATGACAGTCGTAGCAAGCCAGGTTCGCCGAACCGCCCAGCTGGAGTTGTCCATGGAGAGTCGCCACCTGGCGCATTTGCGCGCCAATGTCTGCGTGGCAGGCCGTGCAGCGATCGGCCATGGTCGCGGAATCCCAGGGGGCCGTATGACATGCGCCGCAGTTGCCGCGCGTCTCCGCGTGCGAGCGAACATTTCCGAGGACGGCACCGGTCTGGCGTGCACTGAGGGACCCGGGCTGAACAATGAACCGCCGCCGGCAAATCCATACCCGCAATTACCAACAGGGTAATTAACGCAGCCAGGATGCCGGTCCCTGTGAGACATCCAAGTGGAGGCCGTCGCATGCTGTGGGTTCCCCTACCTCAACAACAGGGCGTAATAGGTCGCCCCGCTGATATGAACAAAAGCCGCGGCAAACAGGACCACGCCGATCGGGATGTGAATGGAGTGCCACACCGACATCAGGCGGCGCGCCCGTATCAAGGCGTCCCTCGAGAGTCCGCTTTCGATCTCAATGCCATCGGCGGTTCGAGGAATTCGCGTGTAGATGTAGCGGCCGATGAAGCCGCTGGCGACTATCACGATGGTAAATAACGTGATGATCCCGGCCAATCCATTGAACTTCCATGAGGTATGCAGAAGGACCATGTAAGGCCCCACCAGACCCGTAAAGATGTGAAATTTCAGCCAGCTTGTCATCCGCCCCCAGCGCGCCAGGCGACTGCGTTTTCGCAGGCTGTACAGGATCTCTGTCATCAACATCAAGAGGAAGCCCAGGATGCCCAGGCTGAGTCCGAATATCTCCCGGGCGGGCGGAATTTGGTGCGTGAACAGGATCACCCCGCCGTAGAGTCCGGTTATGAAAGCTGCCGTACCAACGGCCGCCCAGAGCTCCCCACCGCTTCGAAACATACTGAGTCCTCCGTTGATCCCGTTCCCTCTCCCCGGTGAACAGGATCTACGATCTCACGACGCGTGCAGTTGTCTCCACTGGCTCCAGTAATCCGGAATAATCCGGCCGATCGCCGCTCCACCCGAGAGCAATTGTGCCCGGATCGGCGAAATATCCACCTGTGCCGCAATCATCTTCTCCAGGGGCAGAGATAGAAGCTGATCCCCCATGACCACTGCCCCCAGCAGCAGGCGTTCTCCAACCAGCAGGCGCACGTGATTTCCATCGAAAGCCGTTTGCACTGACGTGGCATCCGGACGTTCCCGCCAGGAACTCGCTGTCGCCCCGCGCCATGCCAATCACGTCGGCGTCGCGCCCCTTGCCGACCGCACCGATGATCGTCGTCGCCAGCCCCACCAGCCGGGTGATATTTGAGGCAACCGTTTTGACGTAGGCCGTCCGCTTGCCGGCCATGTTCATGCCTGCGACCCGACCCTGATCGCGCGCCGTGCCCCACAGGCTGTCAAGTAGGCTATGGCCTGAGCGGGGATCGTAGACCTGTGCCACATCGCCCGCGGCATAGATGTCCGCAACGTTCGTGCGCATGTATTGATCCGCCAATATGCCGCGGTCGACCGCCAGGCCCGCCTGCCGGGCGAGTTGAAGCCGGGGGGCAACCCCGATCGCATACGCCAGCAAGTCGCAGCGCAGCACGCGTCCATCCGTAAGACGGATCGCCTGCACGTGACCGCGTCCCTGGATCTCCGCCAACTCCGCGTGATGTTGAATGGTCGTGCCTTCCGCCCTGAGGCGTTTCTCCACAAGCTCGGATTCACCTTCATCCAGGACGCTGCTCCAGTAACGGTTAGCCCTCAGCAGGTATTGGACTTTCACACCACGGGACATCAAACCCTCGGCGATTTCCAACGCCGTGATGCCTCCGCCGACCACGACCGCGGTCTGTCCGCGCCGTGCCAATTTCAAGATCCTCCGCGCGTCCGCAAGATCATCCAGTTTGACCACCCCGGACAATTGCGCGCCTGGGACATCCAGCGGAGTCGCCAAGGCGCCGGTCGCGAGCAACAACGCACCATAGTCGATCGAAGAGCCGTCCTGAAGGTCTATTCGATGGCTTTCCGGAAAGATCCGGGAGACAAGGCCCCTGACGGAACGAACCTGGAGCTTGCGCAGGTCATCCGCATTGAACGGGAAGAGCTGTTTTTCGTTGACCTCGCCCGTCAGATAGTAGGCCAGGCCGGGACGGGAATAGTAGCCGTGTGGATCGTCGCCAATCAAGGTGATGGAACTGGACAGCGTCCTCGGCCCGAATCGCCTCGACGGCTGCCAGCCCCGCAACACCCGTCCCGATAACAACGTACTTCATGGCACACTCGTCTCGAAGAGATCAGTCTGCTCGAAGCGCAGCACGCCGCGGGGACAGCGCATCACACACTCGCCGCACGTGAGACACTGACTGTGCGTGATCGGCTTGTCCCGCCAGACCTGCCGGCGGACATCTATCCCGATCGGGCAATAGTAAGTGCAGATTCCGCACTGTACACAACGTGCCGGCTCGGGCACAACGTAACCCGCCGTCAGTGCCGCCCGTCGATCGGAGCCCAGTCCCAGAAGCGCCTTGAGAGGCATCGTTTCCTTCCGCGTTTTGTGGCCCCGTCCATTACGATTGAGACGCCCGGCCAAAGACATTATAGATGAGGACAGACGGCCGGGCCTGTTTGTGCCTGTGCCGTTTGCCCTGTCCACGTCGTTATGAATGTCACCAAACGTGCCCGTTAGTCTTCCTGATTGCCGATCTCCCACGGAAGCTCGTAACCGAGGGGCTTCGTCTCAGTGCCCTATCGTGGCGACCATCCTCGCCCTGACCAAAGCTGCCCCCATCTGACCATCTGCCCTTCATGCCGTCGCCATCTGTCCGCGGAAACTCATCCAGCCCTTATCCTGCGATGCCTATAATCCGCCGACTTCACACATAGAGGAGAGCAGATTATGAGCATTCCAGATCTTCCAACCGTACCTGAAGTAAGCGGGCAATCCAAGAGCGGCACGAAGTATCACATCCTCGGCACCATCCAGCAGACCCTGGCGGTCGAACTCCAACCCGGCCAGGTCATCTTCTCGGACGCGGGCGCCATGTCGTGGATGACCACGACCGTCAATATGAACACCACCTCCAGCGGTGGCTTGGGCGGGATGCTCAAGCGGGCCGCCTCCGGGGCGACGGTATTCATCATTGACTTCAGCGCCACTGGCGCGCCGGGTCAGGCCGCCTTTAGCACCGACTTCCCGGGCAAGATTCTGCCCATCGAACTCGAAGCGGGCCAATCGGTCATTCTCCACAAGCACGCTTTCCTTTGCGCCGAAAAGAGCGTCACGCTGGACGTCTTCTTCACGCGTCGCCTGGGCGCTGGCATGTTCGGCGGCGAGGGTTTCATCCTGCAGAAGCTCACGGGGCCCGGTATGGTCTTTGCCGAGCTCGATGGCGATGCGGTCGAGTACAACCTGAAGCCCGGTGAGATGATGAAGGTCGAGCCGGGACACGTGGCCATGTTCGAGGGCACGGTCACGTTTGACGTGCAGCAGGTCAAGGGTATGGCCAATATCCTGCTCGGCGGTGTGGGACTGTTCCTCGCAACGCTCACCGGCCCTGGCCGCATCTGGCTGCATTCCATGACGGTCAGCAAGATGGCCCACCGGCTGGTGGAATACCTGCCCAAGCCCAGCAGCTCGTAGAGACTGCGGCCTGCCTCAACACAACGGCCTTGCGAAGAGCATTTCGCAAGGCCACTCTCTTTTCTCTGCGGCAACGGGCATCGAAAGCGCAACATGCCATTGATGCATTCCTTCGGAAGCCGCGGATCGTCCCTGGACACTGAGCTTGCCTATTATCAAGTTCGACGAAGCAGGACAAGCACGGGGCGGCGGCTGCAGAGTTTTTCTAAACATTATCTAAGGTAATGACGATAAACTTTATGTATAATAGTAAGTGGAATTACGCGCATCGAGGGACGCATGCGCCTTGTTGGTCGCTGCAAGCTGTTGGACGAGCTTGCCCTCTGCCCTGCAGAGTCGCGCGTTCAACATGCCGGGTCGGTCGTTACACAATCTACAACGTGCAATGATGGCCTATTTCCCGCTCTGAAGTGAGCTTTGCTTTTTGCGTGTGACCGGAGGGTGCGCGCTCTCGTGCGCGGATCGGACGCGCCGCGTCTCCTGTGCACGCATCAGACCCCACTTTCTTCCAATCCTAGCCCCAAAGGAGGGGGCGTCACTGCATGAATCTCATCTTGCCGTTTTTGCGCATTAGTCTGGCCGTTCTGGCCTACATATTGATTGCCCTCCTGGCAGCGGCGGCTGTGCGCTGGCTTGGAAGCGACATCAAAGAAATGCAGGCGCGCAGTTCGCCCAAAGTGCTGATCGTCGGCGCGGTCGCCAATCTGTGCGTCCTGGCATCCACACTGCTGTTGCTTGACTTCCTCGACCAACGACCGATCGGCTCCCTGGGACTCGCGTTCTTCAATCGCGATGCCCTCTTTGCGACCGTGGGAGCGATACTGATCTTTGCGCTGGCGGCGGGCTTCGTCGGTCTGCTCGGCCATCGGGACGGATTTCGCGTCGACTGGCACGTCCCGATGGACGGTCCGTCCGACATGCTCGGCTTTCTGGGTGCCGTGATGACTCTGCTCATCGTGGCGGTTCAGGAAGAAGTGCTTTACCGGGGCTACGTGACTTTAAATCTCCTGGCGTTCGGCCCTGTGTTCGTCGTCGTCGCTTCAACGGTCATCTTTGCCCTCATCCATCTACTGACCAATCGAGCAGGACCCTACCAGATCACGAGCTGGCTCATCGGCGGGGCAATCTTCTCGATCATCTACCTCGTCAGTGGCTCGCTGTGGATACCCATTGTGCTGCATTTTGCAACCGACTTGAGCAACATGCTGATCTTCAACATTGTCGGTCGGTTCTCGTTCTTCACAATATCCCCGGCGTTCACGCCGCGGCAGATCGTAGTCGTGCGGGTGGCCGCCGCAATCTTGCTGGTCGCGAGCGCGGTACTGCTCTATGGACCCGCGTTGCGGCTGGCCTGAGTGGCCAAGGTCCGCGCGGAGGGCAGGCACGAGTGGAAAGGAGGCTAGTCCGCTGGCATCGAAGCTGAAGTGGTTCAACCTGGCGCTGCGCGCCATAATGGAGACAGGTATTGTTGCGGCCTTAGCCTACTGGGGCTTTCGAGTTGGCCACGGCATCGGGCCCCAGATCCTGTTGGCGATTGGTGCCCCCGTTGTCGGTTTCGGGGTTTGGGGCGCGCTGGATTTTCACCAGGCCGGCCGCTGGGCCGAGTTACTCCGCCTGATCGAGGAACTTGCGATATCTGGATTGGCGGCAGTCGCTTTGTATGCCGCCGGTCAACCGGCGCTGGCTATTGCACTGGCCGTGCTCTCCGTCGTTTATCATGCGGTGGTCTATGCCGCCGGAGGGCGGTTGTTGAAAAACTAGGTATTTGACGAAAGGAGCTCTATGACGAATTCATCTGCACATTCACGTCTGAGATTGAGCGCGGTCGCGTTCATCATTGCTGGAATCTTCCTTGTGCTGTACCCGGCGCTGCGGCCCTTTTCCGACGAAGCTTCCCTGCAGGGCGCCGCAGCTTTTGCCTCGCCGTACTGGCTGGCGGCTCACATGCTGGCCATGATCGCATTCACGCTTCTGCCAGTCGGGCTGCTGGGCGTGCACGAAGCCATGGCAGGCTCAAATGCTGAACGCGGCGCGTTCTCGGCGCTGGTGCTTGGCATGATTGGCGTTGGCTTAACGCTGCCATTCTATGGCGGAGAGGCCAACGGCCTGCATGCGATTGGCCAGGAAGCACTCCGCCAACAGGATGCCGGACTATTAAGTCTCGCGACGGTGATCCGCGGCGCGCCCGGTTTATACATGTTCTTGATCGGCCTGCTTGTTTTGGGGGCTGCGGCCGTAGTGGCAGCGGTGGCAATGTGGCGGTCGGCAGACTTCCCAAAGTGGAGCGGAGTTCCATTCGCGGTTGCACTGGCGCTGTACATCCCACAATTCTTTGGGTCGCAGGGGCTGCGCGTGGCCCACGGAGTTTTGCTGGCGATCGGCTGCCTCTGGATTACCGCGGTTCTATGGAGGCAGGCTGGCACCTAGGTTGAAAGGTAGGTTATGCAAACGCCTGGAAAGGAGTTCAATATGGACATCGAAGATAAGCACGCAGCCGGGGACTTGGCAGCGCGGGCCCGGGGCCTGGCCTCGAGTGCGGGCTTCCTGGCCTTCTTCGGAGCGTTGTGGGGATCCGTTGGCGTCGGCGGTATGCACGGAGAAGACAAGCCGTGGCTCTCTCTTGGGGTGATCCTCGCCGCGGCCGCACTTTTCGGGGCTGGCATTTTCCTCAGATTGAGAGCGCGGCGATTGCAGGCGGAGGGAGCACCCACGAATGAGCATACTACTACGTCAGCAAAGACCTGGCGGTTCCGGCTGGTGTTTGCAATCGAAGTGGGCCTGATCTTAGCGGCCTTCCTGATATCTCGGGCCGCCGGCCGTTTCGATCTGTTCTTTCCCGCCATGATGTTTATCGTGGGCATCCATTTCTTTCCCTTAGCTGCCCTCTTTGGCGTGCGGAATTACTATCTTGCCGGCGCTCTCCTGTGCGCACTCTCCATTTTCACGGTGCTGCTAGTGCCGCCGCGAGCTTCGCTTGGTGGCACCCGCATCGCTGGGTGGACGGTGGCATTGGGATTCGGCGGTGCTCTCATACTTTGGGTGATTGGCGCGACCCAGTGGCTGCACGGAAAGGCGCTGTTGTCTGCGCGGGCGTAGCAGAGCCCTCGGCTAATACACAAGGGCGGTGTGGGACTCCTCCTCGCAACGCTCACCGGCCCTGGCCGCATCTGGCTGCATTCCATGACGGTCAGCAAGATGGCCCACCGGCTGGTGGAATACCTGCCCAAGCCAAGCAGCTCGTAGAGATGCGGCGTACCTCAACACAACGGCCTTGCGAAGAGCATTTCGCAAGGCCGTTTTCTTTGAATGTTGCGCGGGGCCTTAGCGGGGAAACTTCTCGATGAACTCTGCAGCGGCGTCGACACTGTCGGTCACCAGCATGTATTCTGCAAACTCGTTGCCGAACAGGCTCTGCAGGACTGGCACGACCGGGTAGGTCTTCGTCCAGTACTCCTCACCGAAGAGGACCATCGGGCTGAATCGCCCAAACGATCGATAGAAGTTCTGCGCGCCGTCCTGGAAGAGCTCCTGGATCGTCCCGGCCTGGCCCTCCATGCAGATGATGCCGTCCCTGGCGATTGCCAGCAGCCCCTCTTCCCGAACGCTGTTCTCAAAGTACTTGGCGATATGCGTGGCAAATGGGGTCGGAGGCTCGTGGCCGTAATGCCAGGTCGGGATCGCCAGGCTCTCACCGGGTGAATGGAACGAATTCGCGAGTTCAAACGAGGGTGCAAACCAGGCTGACGCCGCAGCCACCAGCTCAGCATCAACCGCACCCGCCGCGTCGACGATCTTTCCAAGCGCCGGCACCACGGGATAGCTGCGCAGCCGGGCCAGTGCCTCATCCAAATCGCTATCATGACTAGCAGCAAGAGCGGCGCCAAGGTGCCCGGCTTCCATGGCCCCCGGCCCGCCGCCGGTGCAGATCAGGAATCCACTGCGGGTGAGTCGACGGCCCAGCACGGCGGCACTCCGGTAGGCGGCCGAGTCACGAGCCATGACGTGGTCGCCTATGATCGCGACCACTTTGCGACCTTCAATGTAGGCAACGGTGGCCTCCATGATGGCGTTGTCGTGCAGTGCCTGCATCATGCCCATGTACGGATTGCGCGGCGCAGTCCGTCCTTCGGAGACGAAATGCCGATAGATGACGAAGTCCGGCGTGTGAGCCCACGTCCCGGGTTCCGCAGGACGGAAGCCCTCAAACAGGTCCGCTGCCGTGTAAAGCTTCTGAGGGATCGGCTGGTAGGGAAGGTTGTAGCCCTGCATGGAATTGTCCTTTCGATTCGCTCGAGAAGTGGATTGTAAATCACACGCCAGCGTCGCCGCCGTTCGAGTCCCCTGCGCCGGGATTTTGACCGCATCCTCCCGGTGGAACCTTGAGACCCCGACGGCGTTGCCATACTTTCGCTACTAGAACGCGCCTCGCTACGTGACATATGGCACATGACATGCCCGCAGATTCTCGGTATAGTCTGCCCGCCCGAACCCCCGGGGCCGCCGGCTTGTCCGCACAGGAAGTCCCCGGTCAGGGCACAGTCAATCATTCGAGGATGCTCACGTGAACACATTCAAGTCATTGCTTGGCCCAATGCGGGTGCCCTTCCTGGTCCTCACACCCGCGTGCGTGGCTGTGGGCGTTGGCACCGCCTACTGGCAAACTCACCACATCGTCTGGTACCAGATTCTGTTGGTCCTGCTGGGCGCCGTCGCAAGCCACATTTGCGTCAACGTTTTCAATGAGTACTTCGATTTCACAAGCGGTCTTGATGCCATGACCGAGCCCACGCCCTTCAGCGGCGGCAGCGGAACGCTGCAAGCTCATCCCGAAATGCGGAAGCGCACCTTGAGCCTTGCCATCCTGGCGTTTGTTGTCGTGGCCGCCATCGGACTGTACTTCGTCTGGCTCCGTGGCTGGGAGCTGCTTCCGCTTGGAATTGCCGGGCTGATTCTGCTGGTGACATACACGGTCTGGTTGGCGCGCGAGCCCTTGCTGTGTCTGGTGGCGCCCGGCTTGGGCTTCGGCGTTCTGATGGTCATGGGAACGCACTTCTCCTTGACGGGCGCCTATAGCTGGGCAGCTTTCATCGCCTCACTGTTGCCGACGTTTCTGGTCAGCGACCTCCTGCTGCTCAATCAATTTCCCGATGTCGACGCCGATAAGACCGTAGGGCGCAGGCACTTCCCCATCACCATGGGCCGGCGCTTCAGCGCCATCCTGTACGGGGCATTTCTGTTGATGGCGAATCTTTCGGTGCTTGTCGGCGTCATGCTGGGTATCCTGCCGCGCTTCAGCCTGCTTGCCCTGCTCAGCGTCATCCCAGCCTGGAAAGCTTCCCGGGGCGCCTATGAGAACGCCGACAATATCCCTGCCTTGATCCCCTCAATGGGGCTGAACGTAATCATCAACCTGGCCGCACCCGCCTTGCTGGCCGTGGGACTCTTCATCGGCTAAAGCGCCGCCGGGCTCGCGCGGCGCGCGGAAAACCACACCACCAGGGCCGCCCATCAGCGTATCCAGTTGACCGTGCCGGCAAGTCCGCCCATGTCCGACACGAGCGTGGTTAGTTCCGTTCCGTCCGGCTTCATCACAAAGATCCCGTTGCCGCTGTAACTGGCCATGTACTGCCCGTCGGGAGACAGGCTGCCGAAAAGACCTGCGACCGCCAGATGCGTCAATTGCGTCGGCGTGCCCCCGCCGATCGGCACCGACCACCAATCCGAGGGGACTGTGTGGGCGGAAGCGATGATTAATCCCGTCAGGCGGTCCAGCCAATTCGGCTGGTAGGATGACGTGGGTGACACGGCGCTGTACAGGATGGTCTGATCGTCCGGCGTGAATATCGGTGCATCGATGATCGGCGGCACGTACAGCCCCGACAGGATCACTTGGCGCGCTCCCGAACCGTCCCCATTCGCCACAAACAACTTGTTCGATCCGTCGACAGGATCCAGCGTGACGAAGGCCAGCCTGGCGCCGTCGCGCGAGAGCCGCGGCCAGTAGGCCTCCTCCGCCATCTTTTCCACCTCGCCGCCGGGGTACGCCATTCGATACGCCTCATAGTAAGAGTAATGCTGCCCCTGCACCTGCGGCGGCGCGTTGTAGTCCACGACCGAGAAATAGATGTACTTGCCGTCGGGCGACCAGGTCGGCTGAAAGTACTGGTCGCCAGCCGAAGGCGGCGTCAGAATCAATTGCGGGCCGCCCGAACCATCCAGCGGCAGCGTGTAGAGTCCCTGTTGGCCCTTTGTGCCGGCGGGCGTTGTGTCACGCGGAGGAAGATAGGCCATTACCAGTTGCGATTCGTCGGGCGACACACTCATGAAATCGATCCAGGCCGTGTCCGGAGCCTGAAAGACGGTCGTGATCACTCCCGTGCTCAGGTCGAGTGCATTGATGCTCATGCTGAGCGAGCTTTGAGTTTGCACCGAGTTCATGAATACCAGCTTTCCGCTCAGGTTGAGATCACCCCATGTGACCGGAACGCTGGTTGTCGGCAGGGACGGGTCCCCAATCTGCGCGCCGGAGGACGGCGGAGCCGCGTTTATCGGGCTTCCGGGTACCGGTGTGCCGAGGCTGGCCGTGGCCAGTGGAGCCGCCGAGGGATTCGATCCCTGCGAAATATTGATCGAGCAGCCGCACAACACCATGGCGGCCGACAGCATCCAACGCAACGTGTGCTTTTTCATCGTGGAATGCGCTCCGTTGGTATTAGCTACGCAAATGCGCGGGCCTCTAGCGCGCCCAACTGATCGTTCCGGGTATGCCCGCGCCTGCCTCCACAATGGACGTCAAGCCGGTGCCATCCGGTTGCATCACAAAGATGCCATCGGAACTGAAGCTGGCCACATATCGCCCGTCGGGGCTAAGCGATGCGGACAGGGCAAATGCGTTTAGTTGCGTCAGTCGTTGGGGAGCGCCTCCGTCGATCGGCACGGACCACCAGTCCGAGGGGATCGCCGCATGTGCGGAAACGACGGAGATGCCGAGCACGCGGTCCGACCATGTGGGCGCGAGTACCTGCTGCTGCGGCGGAGGCGCGCTGAACAGGATCGTTCGATCGCCTTGGAGAAACATGGGGGCGTCAATGATGCCCTTTGCCGGACCGCCTTCGATTGGCACTTCGCGCCCCTGCGAACCATCCGCATTGGATACGAAGAGCTTGTTCTTTGCAGTAATCGGATCGACGCTGGCGTACACAAGCCGGCCGCCATCACTGGAGAGGCTTGGCCAGAAGCCTCCGTCGATGACTGTCTGGGGATCGCCCGCAGGGTAGGCCATGCGCCGAATTTGCGAGGCCGACGTCGAGTTATAGTCTATATCCGTAAAGTAGATGGCGCTGCCACCGGGCCGACCATGCCGGCTGAGAATAGCTGTGCGTCTTGGATTCCGGGGCAAATAGCAGGGAAGGCGCCGCGGAACCGTCGACCGGCATGACGTACAGCGCCTCCTGGCCGCCGAACTCGCCTCCCGGCGGCGGCTCATACGACAGGACGACCTGCTTGCCGTCCGGCGAGACAGCCTCACCGCTGATCCAGGCTCCAGGCGGGGATTGAAAGAGCGTCGTCACGTCGCCGGTCTTCAGATCAAGTACCTGCAGGTCCACCACCAAATAGACTTGCTTCACTTCTCCAGCCAGGTACACGAGTTCGCCCACTGAGGTCCAGGTTGGCCCACGTAACCGGGAGACTCGAAGGCGGCGGGCCCACGCTGGTTCCGCTCTTGCCAGGTGCACCCGGAAAGAACATTCTTGGTGTCGGAGTAGCGTCGACCACCGAAGAATCCGCTCCTGGGGGTCCGTCCGGTGGCGCGGGCGGTGCGATGTCGATTTGGCAGCCGGCGATGATCAACCCGAACATGGCCGCTACTGCCAAGCTCCCTCGCAGTGCCAGGCGGCTGCTCAATTCTTGGGAGCCAGCGTGCGAATGAAGTTCACCAGATTCCATCGGTCGGTGTCCGAGAGGCTGGACTTCCAGGCCGGCATGGCCGACCCCGGAAAGCCATCCGTGATCCATTCAAAAAGTTGGGCGTCGGTATGCACGCCCGGCACGGCGTGGATCGTCAGGTCGGCAGGCCGGGGAATCAAGGTTAGGCCAAGCGGTCCGTCCCCCTTACCGCCCACGCCGTGGCACGTGAAGCAGTGAGACACATACAGTGCCTCCCCGGCGGCGATGGACTTGGCATCCGGCACGATCGGATTGGCCTGCTCGTTCCCGACGGTGGCGGGACGCGTGGCAAAGTACATGCCGCCTGCGATCAGCGCCAGCGAGAGCAGGCTGCTCGCAGCCAGCGGCAGCCGCCGCCGACCCGCGAAGCTCCATACCGCGACTGCAAACAGCAACCCGTCCAGCATAATGATCACGCCGGCCGCATTCTCAGTCGAGGCACTTTGGCGTTGGGCGCCGGGAGCCAACACAGAGAAATTGAAGTTCGCGAAGGCGTCGAATTTCCCATCACGCCGCACAACCACCTGTATCTGCCATTGGCTCGGCAGGCTCAGGAAGCTGCCTTTGACGGAGTAGTTGCCGTTGCCCTGGGCCAGGAGCTGTGCCTCGGAGGGTGGTACGCCGCTCTTGGCCGGCGTGAAACGCAGCAAGGCCTCTTTCACCGCCTGCACCGGCTGCCCATTGGCGGTCAGGTTGACTGTGAAGGTGTTCTGCCCGACCGTACCGGGTGCCACGTTGATATGCACGCGCAGGTCGCCCGCGGACTCCGTGCCGCCTAGTTGGTAGGAGGGCGGAATGATCTTGGCCGGTGGCAAATAGGTCAGCAGGCTCACGCTCAGCAGCAGCACGCAACCCAGAACGATTTCCCAGAGCACCATCTGCGCGAAGTGTTCCACAACTCGGGTGTTGCCCGCCCCTGCCGCAGAATCCTTGCGCAGACGCGGAGAGATCCACAGCAGGTTGATCGCCGCCAGCACCAGCAGGCTCAGAACGAAGACCTGCTTGAGAAGCAGGGCCTGCCCGTAAATAGATGTGTATAACGCTTGCAGCGAGCCAACGCGGAAGTAGGCAGCATACAAGCCTGTGACACCGATGGCTCCCACGCTGACGAGTCCCAGAGTGGAGAAGCGCTCCGCCAGGGCGGACGCCTGCCGCGTACGCGATGCATCGCTCGTGCTGCGTAGGGCTCGGATTCCCGTGAACAGGAACGGCAGGCCGCCAAGCCAGACGCACATGCCGATCAAATGGATCCAATCAGCCAGCACAGGGACAGCTGGCTCCGTCTCCGTGGCCGCGTGCGCCGTCAGGCTCAGGCTGAGCAAGAGCGCCAAGCCGGTCGCCAAACCAGCCCAGGACTTCCAGCGCGCCCGATCACTTTGCAGCAGCCACACCTCGATCAATGCCAGTCCCAACCGGGCCAGCCAGATGACACCCAGCCGCGTGTCGATCAACACCTGCCCCGCCTCGCGCGACCACGGCGCTGCCAGCTCGCTCCCGATCGACTGGCCCGCTTGCGAGAGTATGTTGAGACCCAGGCCGAGGAACAGGCCGATTAGTGCCCACTGCATGATCCGGCGCCAGACCGCAGGCTCGCCCATCTCATCGGGTGCTGCTACGCCGGACGAGGCCGCGGACGGCTCCCAGACGAGCGCGACAAAAGAGACCTGGCCGACCAGCAGCGCAAGCGAGGCCAGCAAGAGCCACTTGGAAATTAACGCACTGGCCGGAAGCTCCGAACTGGTCTTCTGCGATTGTCCTGCGAGCGCCGCTTCGTTTCCGCTGCCCACGGCAAAGGGAAACGATCCGCTGGTGAGATGGCCGTCGATCGCCGAGATGGCCTTCCACGTAACCGTGTACACGCCGTCGGGGAGCGAGCCGAGCGATACCGTCATGCGCGTGGGGTTGCTTGCATCCACGCGCACGTCGCCGAGGTCGACGCTCTTGCCGTTGGCGTCCAGGACGCCGATCGTGCTGAGCCCGGTTTGCACCGGCTCACTGAAAAAGAGTTCGACCTGCGCGGGGGCCTGAGGCAGCTCCGCGTTGGAGACAGGATTGGAACGCAGGAGCAGGGCGTGCGCATGCGCGGGCATGGCCGCCCACGCCGAGTAGAGCAGGGCGACCATGCACGCCAAAACAGCGGATTTCCGCATTGTTACAATGCTTACTGGCGGTCGCCGCGGATTATCGAGGCTTGCGCACGGCCGTGATACCGACTGCCAGTGCCGCCAGGGCCGCGATCAGTGCAACCGCACCCAGCCACAGACTCCAATCAGGTCCGACGGAAGCGGCAGAGGCCGTTCCAGCCGCCGCGGCGCTGGGGAATTCCAGTTCGTCCGCCCCGGCCACCTCTTCCGGCTGCACGTCCTGGCTGATGTCCGTACTATCCAATTTGCCACGCAGCTGCACCGTGTATTGGCCCGCGACCGTGGGAAGAATCGGTGCAATGTATTCATTGACGGTGTCTTCGCTCAGCGGCTCGAGCGTCAAATTCTTGGTTTCACCACCGTAGCTCACCGCCACACTGAGATTGGAAACGTCGACCTCCGCATCCGGGGAGGCCGTCTTGGAGACATTGACCACGACCGCGTTGCGCTGCCCCACCACGGGCGGTTCGTCCACCCAACCGACCTCCACCTCGTAGTCGCCGACCGTCACCGTCGTGTGGGCGAACGCTGCCTGATACGTAACCAGCAGCGCGGCAGCGGCAAGCAAAGAACCGAGTACGAACAAATTCTTCTTCATGAACTCCTCCTGAATGGGCTGGCCAAGCTTATCACCGCTATCTAAGAATTGGCTAAGACACAGAGAGCAGCATCGGGCAGGCGCTCATGGGAGCCAGTCCACCATGCCCGCGCTGCCGCCCAAGTTCGGACTCAGCTTGGTTTTCTGGGTGCCACCCTCGCACTGGTCGCCTTCGAGCCCTCCGCTACTGCGGGCTCGGCAAACTCCGCAAGAAGGCGACGGCCTGGTCGACTGTTGCAATCTTCACCACCTTGATGCCTCTTGCGACCGAGACGGCATCTGCAAAGTTGTCTGCGGGGCACAGAAAATAGCTGGCACCCACCGCCTGCGCGGCGACGACTTTCTGCTTCACGCCACCGATCGGGCCGACGCTCCCGTCCAGGTTGATCGTGCCGGTTCCGGCGATCTTCCACCCGCCGGTCAGGTCAGCGCTGCTCAGGGCATTGTAGACGGTCAGCGTGAACATCAGCCCCGCGGATGGTCCGCCTGTGATCTTCTGGGTCTCGATGGATATCGGGAATGGAGGCTTGAAATCAATCCCGGCATCCTGAACCGAGATGCCTATCTTTGGTGAGCCGTTGTCGGATGCAGGCATCAGCGGCACAACCACACGCAGTTGTCCCGAACCCCGTACGACCTGCAAATCCACCGACGCGCTTGAAGATTGCTTCCCAACAAGGGCAATCAGGTCGGCTGCAGTTTGGACGGCGCTTCCATTGAATCCAGTGATTACGTCTCCGGCCTGCAAGCTGCCATTGGCATGGCTGGCGGGCAGAATGCCGACAACCCGCGCACCTTTGCCAACCGCTGTCCCGGGATAGCCCGCCAGTCGCAACCCAACCGCGATGGCCGTGGTCTCGCTGTCATCCAGCATCTGGTAATCCTGCCGCGCCTGCTCCTGGGGTGTCGTGTTCTTCGGCGTGACGATTTCGGGTGGCACGATTTGAATGGCGGGGTCAAGTTGTCCAAGCAACCAAAGGCCGGCCGTGATCGGGGCCTGCGAGATGACTGTCACCAGATAGAAGCTGCCTGCATGGCGGTGTTGATACGCAGGTGGCACAGCGACCATCGGCCCGGTCGAAAGAGCCACTCCCGGTGCCTCGACACCATCGTTCATCAGGAGCAGGCTTGCCGGCGGGGCAAATAGAACGGCGACCAGCAGAAGTGCGGTCGCCCCGCGCAGAGGCTTGGGCCTCTCCCGTTGATTACTGCCTCGGACGCCTTCGGTGTTCCCCGTGCGTCGCATCCAAAGGCCGTCGAGAAGCACGATTGCGAAAAACAACGTGATCGCCGCACATTCGAGGCTGAAGCGGGCGTTTTGCGCAAAGAGCATGATCGCCCAACCGGTCACGACCGCCGCGCAAAGGAATCCCAACGCCCGCGGCAGCGACCTCGCGGCTTGTTCTTGAGCGGGCAGCTCAGAAAGAGCGGCCCGCACCAGCCTGCCGCCATCCATCGGAAAAGCCGGGATGAGATTGATCACGACAATCCAGGCATTGAATCCCGCGGCCAGCAGGGCAAGATCACCCACGAAGTCGTTGATCTGTGCGTCCCAGATCAAGTAGGCCGCGGCCGCGATCAGGAGGCTGATTGCCGGACCCGCGGCGGCTATTGCCATCTCGCGCCCGCTGGGACTGATCGGCCAGACCTGCGAAACGTCTCCGAAGATCAAGATGCGCAGCTCGGACGGCATTTTGGCGCGCAGCCGCCGGGCCGCCCAAAGATGCGCGGCTACATGGCTCCACAGGGAGAATACGATCAACAAGATCGCGATAAGCGGCACCAAGCGGGACTGCAGCAGATTCAAGGTGCCACCCATGACCGGCAGGTAGTAGCCCACGATCGCCCACAGACCTGCCGGAGCAGCGATTAACCAGGTAAGCCCGAACGTGATGCGAGGTGAACCGGCGCTGTTAGATACTTGGACTTTCTCCACAATGCCAACTCTTCGAGTGCTGCCGGTCGTAGGGCGTCCGACCCGTGTGCCAGGCGCTGCGGCGACGGGAATACTAGCTACCTATCATGAGACGAGAGTGAGCGGTGGCATGCACGGTCTGCCCGCAACCTGAGCTCAGCATTCACGGGAAGGCAGAGCACAGGCGGCAGGAATTGGAAAGTACGGCTTACTTGAGGGCTTCGACGATCGAGGTCACATCATGCCTAATCATCTGGAGATAGGTGGGCGCCGGCCCATCGGTCTTCGAGAGTGTTTCCACGTACAGGTCGGTCACGACCCGGGCGCCGCTTTCCGCCGCGATCTGGTCCGCCAACTTTGGATTCTCACTGATATCCAGGAATATGGTCGGCGCGCCGCTGGATTTGATGATCGCGATCAAGTCCGCCATCTGCTTTGGTGAGGGTGACGCATCGGTCGTGACACTGGGAATTACGGCGCCGATGACTTTGAAGCCGTAGTCCGCGGCGAAGTATCCGAGGGCGTCGTGGTTCGTCACCAGCAATCGTTTGTCGGGTGAGACTTGAGCGACTTCGGATTTGATCCACTGGTCAAGGTCCTGGAGCTGGGCAATGTATTTGTCAGCATTCAACGCGTACAAAGCGCTGCCCCCCGGATCCGCCTGAGACAGGCCGTCGCGAATGTTCTCAACGTAGTGGACCACGTTCAGCGGGCTCATCCACATGTGCGGATCGCCCTCCGGGTGCTCGCCGGACGGATCGGCACGCGGATTCATGCCCTGCGTGGCGACCACGACCGCGGCCTGCACGGTCTTGTCCTGTAGAGACTTTGCGAGCCAGGTCTCGTATCCCAGGCCATTCACGATCAAGACCTGCGCCTTCTCGATCTTGACGGCGTCTTGTGGCGTGGGCTCGAACTCGTGCGGATCGACGCCCGGCGTGAGCAGGGTCTCCACCTGCAGTCGCTGTCCGGCGATGTTTTGCGCGATGTCGCCCAGAAAGGTTTCCGTAGCGAGGACCCTAGGTGTTCCGGCGACGGATGCCGGGGCCTGGCTGGAAGGCGCGCAACCCGAGAGCAGCGCACCGATGGCTAGCACCAGTAAAGGGCGGATTTTCATTCTTGTTCTCCTTTGACTTGATTCTGGCAGTCGTGGCACAGACCGAATAGCTGCAGCCAGTGCTCGCGAATCCGGTAGCCGCTATTTCTCGATATGGACCGAATCAACGGTTGCAGGTGGTCGCCTTCGAAATAGGAGACCCTTCCGCACCGTTGGCACACGAGCAGATGGCGGTGACCCTCACTGGCCGCAACGAAGGCCTCGCAGCCTTCCGGCTGGTGCACACGCTGCACCAACCCAAGCTCCTCGAGCATCTCCAGAGTGCGATAGACACTGGCGACGCCCAGCCTCCGGTGTCGTTTGCGCGCCGCATCGTAGACCTGCAGGGGCGTGATCGCCCGGCGGCTGGAGGCCATGATCTCCACGACTGCGCGCCGCGCCGGCGTCAGGAAGTGTCCGTTTTGATGAAGTCGGTTCAGCCAGTCTTCGGCAATCATGGCCATACTTGATAATGAGAACCGTTATCAATCATAAGGCCCAAAACGTCCAGTGAGACAAAACGCGGCCAGGCCTCCGGTGTTCGTTGGGCCGGTGTGGAGCTGGGATCCCTAGGGGAGATACGTCAGGCTGTGGTAGGTCACAGAGCCGATCATCAGCAGTACCACCACCCCGGCCGTGAACTGCATCACCGGCTTCGTCGGAGGTTTTTCACGGCCGGCAGCCGTGGCTTGCCTCTTGGCCTCCAACTGCTTGCCGTTCAACTTCAGTCCTGCCGTGGCCGCCAGCGGGATCGCCGCGCAGAATACGCACATCGATACCTCCTAAAGTGTCATCCAATATCGTGGCATCCCCTCTGCCTGCGCCGATTGCAGATCCGGCTGACCACAAGGCAGACTGCCTACTCGCAGTATCATCGCGCCCCTTGCTTAATTCGGGGTGAGAGCTGAGCCCAACGATTCCAAAGACAATATGATCCCTGTATCGAAAAGACCTCGAACCCAATGGGTTCGAGGTCTTCGTGCTCGAGCTCGCGGGCGGCGATTCCGCCCGCGCTTGGGCTCCCCTACTTCTTCAGCAGCGAGGCGGGAATATTGCCGCCATTCTCCGCGATCTTCGCCAAGACAGTCTCGTGCAGCCATACGTTCATCTTGGCGTAGTCGCCGCCCATCAGGTTCGCCGGGCATCCCAGCTCGGTTGCCAGGGCTTTGCGGGCATTGAGGCTGCTGTCCATGCCGAGTAGCTTGAGCATGTCGACGATCGAAACCTTCCAATCGAGCCCGGGGGCTTTGCTGGCGAGGCTCTCCATCTTGCTCATGACATCGACCATGGCCATCGGCGCCGGACGCGGAGAGAATATCCCGGGGGTCGGGGCAACCATGCTGGGTGGCTTGGGGGCGCTCCCACCAGCCGATCCCGCAGCCGGCGTCGCGGCGGCGGGCTTGTGGAGACCCAGTTTATCGAGAATGTCTGTCAAGATGCTCATGTCAAATCCCTTCCGAATTTGCCGCGGGTTGTATCGCCGCAATTCAACTACTTATCAAGGATCAGGTTGATCCTCTGCCATCATTATACTGGCATCTTGAGCTTGAGCGGCACCTGCTCGCGCCGACTTCGGCGCGGCGTCCCTGCAGCCAGGCTCAGGATAATACTTGGCGACGCACATGCCTCGGGCTGTATACCATGGGGCGCATACGCAGATGAACTTTTCCACGATCCCCAACACCCCGTTTAGGATGTCCCAGACCTCACTTTGCTCGCCGCTAAACATCAGGTAAACTATTCGTGGGATGGTGCAGTCGGTCACAATTTCTTGAAGCATATTCACGCCGCTTGACTGCATCGCGCCACGCCGCGAGAGACGGTGGATCTCGGAGCTTGCGCGTAACTTTGTATTGAGAGTAAGCATGGCAGATCAAATCACCATTGGCCTCGCCCGCATGCACTACGAGTTTGGGGAAAAACGCGATTTCCTGCCCAGCTTTGTTGCCACCTTGATAAAAGGCGGCGCCAAACCCGTCCTGGAATACGGCTATGGTTCAGGGATCGGATTCACAGAAGAAGACTACCTGAACTCCTCTCGGGCCGTGTCCTTCGCATCTCACACCGAGGTGTTCAAGCAGGACGTGGTGCTGGTCTTGCGCTGCCCGGGCGACAACGACTTGCGCCTGCTCAAACCCGGTGCCTGCCTCGTCTCCATGCTGCACTACGGCACGCGACCCCAGCGGGTCGCATTGCTGAGATCACTGGGCGTGGAGGCGATTTCGCTGGACTCGATCCTCGACGATGTGGGTCGGCGGCTTGTGGAGGATCTGCGCTCGGTGGCCTGGAATGGGCTGCAGGTCGCATTCCATGTGCTCTTGAGAACCTACCCTGCGCCGGGGATGGAGAGTCGGCAGCGCGGACCCATTCACGTCACGGTCATGGGTGTCGGAGCCGTCGGGATGCACGCCGTGCAGGCAGCCAGCCGCTACGGGGACGAAACTCTGTGGCGCTCGCTGGCGCAGCGCGGTGTGCCCGGGATACAGGTGACAACCGTCGAATACGACTTGACGCGGAATGAGGCGGTTATGCACGACGTTCTGTCGCACACCGATATCCTGGTGGATGCGACGCAGCGTCCGGACGTCAGTAAGCCGGTCATTCCAAACGCCTGGATCGCATGGTTGCCGGCACATGCCGTATTGGTCGACCTTTCCGTGGACCCCTACGATTGCACCAGCGATCAGCCCGAGGTGAAGGGTATCGAAGGCATCCCTCAGGGAAACCTGGATCAGTACGTCTTCGCACCGGACGACCCCGCCTTCGAGCGAGTGCCGTCCTGCGTTTCCACGGAAAACCGCCGATATTCGGTGTCATGCTATTCGTGGCCGGGAATCCATCCGAAGGAGTGCATGGAGCACTACGCCAGACAGCTCCGCCCGCTCATGCGCACACTGATCGAAAAAGGCGGGCCCAAGAACGTTCTCGCCAAGGGGAAGTTTTTCGAGCGCGCACTCTCGCGCGGCATGCTTTCCCGCCTGGCCGCGTCCTGACCACTTCACACCCAAGGAGGGCAACATGAAACTTCCGCATACGCTCGGGTTGCCTCGCATGCACAAGGAACCGGGCGAAAAGCGCGTCTTCCTGCCGGCCTTTGTGCAGTCCGTAGCCGCGCTGGGTGTAAGCATATTTATCGAAGAGGGCTACGGATCGCGCTCGGGATATTCCTTCGAAGACTACAAGCTCGCCAACCCGCTGATCCACCTGGCGTCCAAGGAGGAGGCCTACCGGCAGGAAGTAGTGCTGGTCCTGCGGTCCCCCAAGCCGGAAGAATTCAAACTGATGAAGCCCGGCGCCATCCTGTTTGCGATGCTCCACTTTCCCACGCGGCCCCTGCGCATCCAGCGTCTGCTCGATGCCAAGATTCGGGGCATCTCGATGGACAGCATTGTGAACGATGTCAACATTCGCCTCGTGGAAAACATGAAGGCCGTGGCGTGGAATGGCCTCGAAGCGGCCTTCGACGTGCTCGAGCGGCGCTGGCCAGGCCTGGTACGCCCCGACAAGAAGCCGATCCGGATCCTGATTCTGGGTACGGGCATGGTAGGCAAGTATGCCATTGACGCGGCCACCAAGCTGGGAAACGTGGAGCGCAACAGCGAGCACATCGCCAATGGCGGCCCGGGTGCAGTTGCACTCTCCGTCGGCCGCAACATCAGCAGCAATCCACAAACAATGGAGGCCCTCATCGCCCAGGCTGACATTCTCGTGGACGCCAGCCAGCGCCGCGACGCCAGCAAGCCGGTCGTCCCAAATGACTGGATCGGCTGGCTCCCCGAACACGCTGTCGTTGTGGACCTGGCGGTCGATCCGTACACGCTGGACGCCAAGCCTCCGGTCGTGCGCGGCGTGGAAGGCATTCCGCAGGGCAATCTTGATCAGTACGTCTTCGCCGCCGACGACCCCAGTTGGGACAAGACCGTCCCGCCGGGCGTCAATTCGAAGAACCGGCGCACTGCCGTCACGTGCTATTCATGGCCCGGCGTCCATCCGGAGGCCTGCATGCAGCACTACGCCCAGCAGATGGAGGCGTTCATGGAGGTCCTGTTTGAGAAAGGCTATGACGGCCTGTCACTCGACGGGGAATACTACGAGCGCGCGCTCTACCGGGCCACGCTGAAGTATTTCCTGGACGAGCAGAAACTGCAGCTGGAGGCGGGTCCCCAGGCTCCGGAATAGCCAAGGTCTTATGATGAAGGCAAAGCCCGTTTCCAGATCGCTAATAAGGCACCCCGGCGCCTATATCCCCATAGCCATGTCGCTGGCGGCGCTGCTTTTGCTCGTGGGACACATCGCCATATACGGCGTCGATCCGCCAGGCGGATGAAGGGACCGCCGCGCATATCTACCAATTGCTCATGGCTTGCCAGCTGCCGATCGTGGCCTTCTTTGCCATCAAGTGGCTGCCGCGCTCACCCTTGGAGGCGCTGAAGGTGCTGGCAATCCAACTACTCGCAGCATTGGCGTCGTTTGCACCACTCTACTATTTCCATTTGTAGGACGGGGCCGCGAAGTTTCGCAAACGAACTGTGCGCCGCTCCTGCTATCAAGATTCCTTCATTCGTGAGTCATGAACACAGCCAGATCATGCGCACAATCCATGAAATCCTGCGCATGGTATACTGCGCGCGAAAGTGGGCCGCCCTTCACTCCGGAGTGAACTCTTGCATCTATCCGTACTGACAGATCAGCAAGCGCAGTTCCTGCGCGACGAAAAAGAGGCCCTGGCAGGGTTCCAGCTGGCCCTAAAGGAACTTGGCATGCCGCCGGAAGCGCTCGAGAGTCTGCAGAAAGCCATCCTGCAGCTGGACGAGCTCTTCCTGGTTGTCGTCGCAGGCGAGTTCAATGCTGGAAAGAGCGCGCTGATCAACGCGCTGCTTGGACAGAAGGTCCTGCCCGAGGGCACGACCCCCACCACCTCGCGCGTCACTCTGGTCAAATGGGGCGAACAGCCCGGCGAGCAAGTGGTGGACGAGAAATTCTCCATTTATACCTACCCCCTGCCGCTCCTAAAAGGGCTGAACATCGTCGACACGCCCGGTACGAACGCCATCATCCGCCAGCATGAGCGCTTGACGGACGAATTCGTTCCCCGCAGCGATCTGATCCTGTTCATCACCTCTGCCGATCACCCCCTGACGGAGAGCGAGCGCCAGTTCCTGGAACGCATCCTGGCCTGGGGCAAGAAGATTGTCTTCGTTCTCAACAAAGTGGACATCCTCGAAGACGACCCGGCCCTGGAGGAAGTCCGCGATTTCATCCTGCAGCACGCTGCCAGGATACTCGGTGACCAGCCCCACTTGTTTCCGGTTTCTGCGAAATTGGCCCAGCGGGCGCAGTCCGAAGCGGACCCTGAGGAACGCCGCCGTCTGCGCGGCGCCAGCAAAATCGAAGATCTGGAGCAATTCATCAGCGCCACGCTCGACAACAGCGCCCGGCTCGAACTCAAGTTCAACAATCCCTTGGGCGTGGCCGAGCACCTGGGCGACCAGGCCAGCCGCTCTCTGGCCGCGCAAGCCGAGTCCCTGCATGAAGATGAAGGCACCGCCAGCGCCCTCGAAACCGGCATCTCTGCCTATGAGAGCGAACTGCACAACGAGCTTCGCCCGCGTCTCGCCGAGGTCGAAAACATCCTGCATCGCCTCGAACAGCGCGGTTTGGATTTCTTTGACAGCACCATGCGCCTGACCAACGTTCAGAACCTGGTGCGCGGTGACAGAATCCGGGCACGCTTCGAGAAGTACGTCCTCGCCGATGTCCCGCAGCAGATCGAAGACCAGGTCCAACGCCTGATCGACTGGCTCGTGCAGAAAGACCTGCATGAATGGCAGCAAGTGATGAGCTACCTGCAGCGCCGCCGCGCACAAAACGCCGAGCACATGGTCGGCGAGATCTACAGTCCGAGTGAAACCCGCCGCCGTGAGTTGATCGATACAGTCGGAAAGAGCGTCCAGACGATTGTGGAGAGCTACGACCGCAACAAGGAAGCCAGTGAATTGGCCGCCAACGTGGAAACCGCGGTGGCGCAAACCGCCCTGCTGGAAGTCGGCGCGGTGGGCCTGGGGACGCTGGTCAGCATCGCCGTGCTTTCATCCTCATTGGACATCACCGGCATTGTGGCCGCCAGCACGCTGGCCGTCCTCGGATTCTTCGTCATCCCCTATAAGCGCAAACGCGCCAAGGACGGCTTCAGAGAGAAGATGGTCACGCTGCGGGCAAAGCTGCTGGAAGCGCTGACCATGCAGTTCGGTAACGAGAGCGAAAATGCGGTCGCCCGCATGAAAGATGGCGTCGCGCCGTACACGCGCTATATCCACAGTGAGCGTGAGCGCATCGACAAAGCCGGCAGCACCCTGGCCGACCTGCGCCAACGGATCTCTGAACTCCGGGCGCGGAGCCGGGCCGTGGCGGCGAAGTAGCTGCCATCTTGTAATGGACGCAGCCGTCAGCGTCGGCTGTCCAGGGCTCACGAAAAACACCGCCTCGATAGGCGGTGTTTTGTCCTTGGGTCGCGTCGCCCCAAGCAATGTAACGAACAAAACAATCAGCCCAGTTCGATGGGCCTCAGGCGTTCGGACTCGCGGGCGCCCTTGCGACCAAGCACCTTGTATACACCCACCGGCTCCGTCTTGCCCTTGACGGTCACGTTGTCGGCAAACTCCGTGTCGAACTCGTCTTTGACCTGCTCGTACGTGGCGGCGCTGATCAGTATCGGCCATTTGTACGTCTTGGTCAGATCCTGCAGGCGGGACGAGAGATTAACGTTGTCCCCGATCACCGTGTAGTTGATGCGCTGCTCCGAGCCGAGCAAACCCACAAAGGCCTCCCCGCTGTTCAGGCCGACTCCGATCTGGAAACTTGCCTGCTTGGGCAGGACCCCTTGCGCATACCAACGCGCGCGCAGCCCATCGAGCGCCAGCAGCATGTCTACCGCCGTGCCGACGGCGCGCCGGGCGTGATCAGGATAGGGCACCGGCTCGCCAAAGAAGGCCATGACCGCATCCCCCTCGTACTTGTCGATAGTTCCGCCATGACGATAGATGATTTCGGCCATGGCTTCCAAATACGGGTTCAGCACGGCTACCACTTGTTCAGGGGTCAGCTTCTCAGATAATGTAGTAAATCCGCGCACGTCGGAGAACAGAACAGTGATGTCAGCCCGCTTGTTCAGGGCGGATAGATCGCTGGATGTAACCATTTGGTCGATGACTTCGCTTGACAGGAATCGGCCAAACAAGCCTCGCAAGTGCCGCTTCTCCAGCTCCTGGCTCACGGCCTGCCCCATGGTCGGAAGGATCACTCCCGCCGAAAGCATCAGCGCTGGCGCCACCAGGGCCAGCACGATGCCTTGGGAACTAAGCAGCACAAAGACGGCCGCGACCAGGACCACGAGTGCGCCCGCCATGGCGGTCAGTATGCGCACTGGCTCGCGCAGTCGTAATATCAACGCCGCGACGGCAGCCATGAGCAGAGTTCCCAGTATGTTGACCCACGGCGGCACCAGGTTCAGATATCGATCTGTCAAAATGGTGTCCACGGCGTTGGCGACAACTTCGACTCCGGGAGTGCGGTCGCTGGACGAATAGGGTGTCGGCCATAGGTCTTGCAGCGTGGGCGTGGTCGCGCCGATGAAGACGATCTTTCCCTTGAAGGCTTCCGCAGGAATGTCCCCTTCCACCACGGAGAAGGCGGAGTACGTGGGATACGTTCCGGCCGGCCCGGCGTAATTCACCAGCATCCTGCGACCGGACAGGGGAACTTCGCGCCCGTTATACCGGACGCTCGTTTCGGAAAAATTCGTCGGCTCAGGCACATGCTGGTAAAGGCTGGCCACTTCGAAGGCCCAGTGAGTATAGGTATCCGCTCCGACACGATCGTATACCTGGACGCCGCGCAGAATTGCATCCGGATCCAGGGTGGTCGGCGTAATTCCGATCCGCGTGAAAGCCTTCTGGTATATCGCAAGAGGCACTTGAACCGTCTGTGACGACAGCGTCATGCCGCCCGTCACCTGCTGGCTGCGGAAAATATCCGCCACCCCCACGGACGCATTCGACTCGGAGAAGGCCTTCGCCAGGGCCGGATCCCCCTGGGGATCAGCATCAGGGGCAAAAAGGAACACATCCAGACCGATGACACTCGCGCCGGCTTGATTGAGCCGGTCAACGATCTTCGCCATGTAGGCCCGCGGCCACGGCCACCGATAACCCGTCCAGTTGATGCTGGCATCGTCGATCGCCACGATGGCGATCTGACCGGACGTCTTCTGGGCAGGCCGCAACCGCATCAGCAGGTCGCGGCTGGAAAGCTCCATGCGGGCTAGCGGTGTGGACACGTTCGGAAACAACGCCAGCACTTGCAGCGCAATCAGCAGCACCGCGATGCTTGTGAGAATGAATGTACGCGAGGCAAAACGACGCATGCTCTGGATCCTTATGGCAATCGGCTGAGACCGGAGCTTCGGTGCGCATTCATGTTCGACCTGGCCGAACGGAGCGAGGCGCAGCTGCTTTGTGACATTATCTCATGCGGGGACGACCGCGAGCGCCTGCACAATCCTGGTTCGTCACAGGATTCAATTCTAGACCTTTGGCTGCAAAATGCTGGCGACCACCGCAGTGGGTGGTCGCCGATGTGGCTATCAGGTGAGCTAAAGCCAGAAGGTTGGCCTGGTCGGCCCTAGCACAGCCGGATCTCCGCCCACTGGTTGGCTGTTCGGATCCGTAAACTGCGCGCCGTCGGCACCACCATGGTTGTGATGGTGGTGATGATGCCCATCGTTTCCGCCGCCAGCATCATTCCCCGTGCCGCCTCCGGTTCCATCATGTCCGCCGTGATCATGTCCATCGTGATCCTCGCAGTGCCTCTTGCACTCCGGCGGCGGGGGTGGTGGAGGCGGTGGAGGTGGAGGCGGTGGCGGAGGAGGCGGCGGCGGTGGCGGAGGTGGTGGCGGAGGAGGAGGAGCCGGTGGCACCGAATTGTCCTCGGTACCGTTCTTACGGTGCTCCTGATCAGGAACAAACCCGGATGACTCCGGCATGTTGGAGAGCCAGTCGTGATAGTCCTGGTTCGACATGTGCCCAACTTTGGGGGCGTGCTTCGGGCCATCTGACTCGGCGCTTTCGCCGGTGGTGATGTGGACGCTGCCCGCTGGGTTCGTAAGCGAGCAATGCCCTTCCAGGCATGTAATTCTGAGTTTCCCGGTAAGCGGATTGAAGTCCGCGCTCATCAGTGAGCCCTGCACCGCCGCCACGCCCGAGGGGGTATCAACTTCCAGGGTACCGCCCTCGAGAATGATCCACAACTTACCTACTGTCAGCTGGATGCGGTGGAGTATGCCCTTGGATTCAGTTTGCGCGGGCTGCAGAGTGAACAGGGTGGCGGGCCCCAGACGCGTCAGAGTTCCGGTGGAGAAGTCGAGGCGCACTTTGCCGTCGGCTTGCGTCTGGACCTGGCCGAGAGCCTGCAATACGTATCCCAGGGAGGCTTTGGCAAACGCCGGCCCATCGGGCTCCTTGGCCAACACGCTCCCCTGAATGTCGGACAACTTGGCGGTGAGGGAACCCTGGGCAGGTTTAGACGGTTCGCCGGTCGCCGTCGGTGCCGGGTTGTTTGGCACGGGCGTCGGGCTGGGGCTGCTCACTGCCACAGCCAAGCCGGGATCGCTGGATGACAAGACCGGGCTGCTCGCCGCGAATACAGGGTTAATCGCCGCGAGCATCATGATGCACGGTATCGACAGAAATAGAAACCGGCGGAGTACGCGCATTGGGAATTTCCTTGTAGAGTGGTTCAAGTGGACCAGTCTAATCGACTTAGTCCAGTATGTCAACATCTGGGGTCGTGGAGCCATCCGCAGGCATGCTCGCCAGAGGGTGCCTGGCTGGCTCGTTGGCAACACAACGACTGCTGCCAACGCCGATGACGTCGCGCGAAGGGCTTCTTGTGAAAACTAGTACGGGTTGATCACCAAAGCGCTGGGAAGGCCTTGGCATCCATCATTGGATTCCCGGACCTCCACGACATGCTCTGTGAATGGAACGAAGACGCCGCCATCGAGGCGGTGTTTTTCTGCCTGGATCCGTTGGGTTACGGAGTCCCCTGCGTGCGAAACACCCAGTCCCAAATCGGCGAGCTGACCCCAAAACGGGTAGCTGGATCCTTGTAATGATGCATCATGTGATAGCGCTTTATGTACCTGGCATAGCCGGAGCGCATCGGGAAATGATGCGTGGCGTAATGGATCAAGTCGTAGGCCAGGTACCCAATCAGGAATCCCGACATCAGCGGCGCCACCCACTGCATGGCGTGCAGCAGGCCACCCACGATCAGGTAGAACAAACCCAGGAAGATGGCCGCCACGGGGATACTCACGGGGAAGGGCATCACCAGGCGCGTCTTCACCTGCGGCTGGGCGTGGTGGATGCCGTGGAACAGGAAGAAGATGCGCTCCTGAAGTGGGCTGGAGGGCCGGTGGTGGAACAAGAAGCGGTGAAGGGTGTACTCTGCAAAAGTCCAGAGAAAGAGCCCCGCCAGAAAACCCTCCAGAATGAAGGCGGGAAACACGGAGGCGGGGCGCTGGCCCGCGGCGTAGACGAGCAGCAGCACCGCAATTGGCAGCCACAGGATGACGATGCTTACCGGGCTGATATGAGTGAAGAACTCCAGAAAGTCCGACTTGAAGAGGCGAATGGGCTCTGCGTCGCGGCTGGCATCGATCGGTAGATGGCTCATCGTACGGGGCTCCCTCTTGATTCTACATCATCGCAGCAAATGCCCCGAACCCCCTTCTTCACATCGGCCCGTTGCATCGAGCAGAACCAAACCGCCGCGCACCCACAGTCGGCTGCTTCTTCTAGCTGAATCCGAGCACCCTGGAGATCCAGGCCTTGGGTCTAAACTCGACAAGATAGAGGGCGATGACGAGTCCCACGACCAGATACGCGAAATCAAAGACCCGCGGATGCAGGATCAGGGCGATGATCTGGAAGGGCGCCATCAGGATGGTCAGGGCGACCAGCAGATCCACCCCCCAATTCTGCTTGTAGATCAAGCCGATGGCGCCTGCTATCTTTGCCAAACCCAGGACGATCAGAGAAACAACCACAAAAGTATTGTGCGTGAGAACGTTGGGAACGACGACCTCACTGAGGCGCGCCAGGAGATCGTGCGGGTCCTCGGACAATTCGCTAAGCAGGATGAATTGGTAGGAGCGGTAGATCTGTGATCCAAAAAGGGCGATGGCTATGCCCAGCAGGAATTCACTGATCCCCAAAATGAGTTTGTAGACTACGATGTAGATGGAGACGTGATAATGCTCTTCGAGCGCTTCTTCGTCACGGACAAGCGTTCTCATTAAGCCGATGATTCTACTGGATATTGACAGAATTCTGCGTCGGCGGGGGGCGGCATCGACGTGCCCGACCGGGACGAACCGAGCCGCTGGTTCAAATCCCGACCGGGCACAAGTTCAGAAGAGAGTCTTGCGAAGCCTGATCACGCACCGGCCTTCGTTTGCAGGAACTGGACGATCCCCTGCACCACGCTTTGCGGTATGAAGCCGCCAAATCCCTGTCTCCCACCCGGGAAGTTGCCACCGTTGCCGGCATAGGCGCCCGGTGTCCGCGCCGCACGTGGAGTCCCCTGCGGGGGCGTGAATGTACCTCCGCTGGGACCGAAACCGCCAGCGCCCTGCCCGGGCCCGCCGAGCGCAATTCCGGCTTGTTGCAAGGCCGCGAAGATATCCTGCCGGCTCATATTCATCGCAGCAATGGACTGCATCTGCCCAGGCGTCATGGCGTTCTCAATCAATTGGACCTGCGCGGCGACTTTCTGCATTGTAGCGGCATCCGGTCGTGCAACCGGTGCCCCTTGCCCCCCACCCTGCGGGGCCGCGCCGGCTTCAAGCTGCTGCAGCGATTGCCACAGCGGCAGGAGTTGAGCGGCCTGCTCGGCAGTGACAGCATCTGAGGTACCATCCAGCTTGATGATACCGGCCGCCAGTTCCAGGGCGGACGGTCCGGCCGTCGGCGTCCCGTTGACCGGGGCTGCAACTGACGAACCAGACGAACTTGCGTATGCAGACGACGCGCCCGCCCCATTCGATTGCGAAGCGCTTGCAGCGGCGCCACAGGCTGTCAGCACCAACGCCAAAATGCTCATAGAAGTGAAGCCAATGATCTTTTTCACGCCATCTCCTTGTTTCTACAAGGCGGGAAGTATAGCGACCGGTCGCTGTTCACGCGTGTAGAAAGCGTGTAGGTTGTATTAGCACTTCTTGGAGAACGGCGCTTCGGATCATCCCGTGTGTGACGGGGCCCGGATTGGCGGCCGTGCACGTCGAAACGCTTGAATTCATCACGCCGAACCTGCGTGCCCATCCATTACAATCAACCCGTTCGCCTGCCGGGCAACAAAGCAGCGAATGCCGCAGGTCACACGGCCAGGCGTCCACGCAGCTTGGCGCTGCCGCAATCATTCACATCGACGAGGATTTGCATCGTGAAGCCGCGCTCACCAATATTCGTTCTGCTGATCGCCTACATTACGTACGTGTTGTTTGGAATGTTCACAGGTGGTCTCGGCCCCGTCCTGGGCGAACTATCACGGCAGACCGGATCACCGCTGGCGGCCATCGGCGCCGTGCTCACGTGCCTGTTTCTGGGCTCCCTCGTCGCGCAGATCGTCTCGGGACCGCTCACGGATCGCTTCGGGCAGAAGCCCGTTTTCGTTGCGTCGCTGCTGGCCCTCTCCCTCGGCATCCTTGGCTTCACTAGCGCGCACACGCTCGCTTGGATGCTGCTTCTGGCGCTCGTGACCGGGCTCGGACAAGGCGGTCTGGACATGGGAGCCAACCTGGTAGTGACCGATGCCGCACCCAAGAACAGCACCTCCGCACTCAACCTGCTGCACTTCTTTTTCGGACTGGGCGCCTTCATCGGTCCGGCCCTGGTTGCTCTTGCGATCGGCTCTTTCGGCTCCGGACTGGCTGTCCACCGGGGCGTGGCGGCCCTCTTTTTCGTATCAGCGATCGCGGCAGCGGTGCTCCTGGAAAATCGCGCCGCACCCAATGCGGCGGCGGATGCGCCTCTGCAGACGGCGTCCAAGAAAGTCAACGTGTATCTCTCGCCGCTGCTCTGGCTGATGGGCGCCATGCTTCTGGTCTACGTGGGTGTGGAATTCGGGTTGGGCAGCTGGATCTCAAGCTACATGAAGACTACGACGGCGATGAGCGCGGAAAATGGAGCCTGGGTCACGTCGGCGTATTGGGCGGCGCTGGCCATCGGAAGGCTGGCGGGTGCGGCAGCCAGCCACAAGCTCACGCCCATTCAACTGCTCATGGCTGGCCTGACCGGAAGCCTTCTCGGCGCCATCGGACTCTTTGCAGCGCACACACTTGTCGTCCCGACTGTGCTCTGCGTCGTCTGGATCAGTTTCTCGTTTGCCAACGTGTATCCCACCACGGTTGCGGTGGCCGCGGACGCCTTCCCCAGGGACCAGGGCAAGGCAGTAAGTGTGCTCGTCGCCATGGGCAACATCGGAGGCAGCGCCCTGCCCTGGGTCGCGGGATTGCTGCTCGCCGGCGCCGCCAGCTTCGGCTATCTCTGGTTCGTCACGCTCTGCATCGCCTTACTGCTGCTACTCGTATCCAACCTTGGTCGAACCCTGAGCCGCCAGACACGTTCTGCCGTGACATAGGCAAACGGCACCCAGCACCCGGCACATTCGTTTTCCCTGCCGCTCGTACATCCATCTGAGCGCAGTTTGTCGCGCCTCCACCACAGGCTGGACCCACAGAATGCAGCGCCGCACAAGGGAAGCGACGCCTGGATCGGCCAGGCCAACCAGGCGACACCTACAATCTATACACACCTTTTTCATCAAACTGAAATGTTGCGGGCATAAGATCAGGGCAGAAATTCAGAGAACGAGTTTTACAGGTGCAGTAGCACCAGGAACAAGGAACCTCAAATGTTGGTACTCGCAGCCATTATCGCCTTGCCCCTCTGCGTCGCCCTTTCCGGCGCAGGCGCCTTCGTCGAGAGCATGCAACCCGACGAATTGAGGAGCATGGGTGTCGACAGGAGATCCTGAAAGCACCTACTCGTTTCCAGCCCATTGGATCGCAATGGCGTCCGAAGGGCTGTTGCATTGCCGGGACCCGCGCCAAGCACACCCGGTCCCATGATCCAGTGACCGCCTGCAGCCGGCTTGGATGGTGATCCCCGGCCGCAGGGGTCCCGGCAGAAGTCACCGGGGCAGTGGGCTCCTCGAAGACACTCCCTTTCCATCCCGAACAGGCGTGTTGCTCATGCGACAGCATGCCAGGGTGATGGTCCGGGTTCGAACCCCGGCGGGATGACCTGAGAACACTCCAGTGGGAACAACGTCAAGCGCAAGGGTCCTGGTCGCTCAGAAGCGGCCAATAGTACGCATACATGGCCTCAGGCGCGGACAACCTGCCAGGAAAGGCAGGTTGTCCGCGTAATCGTGCGACACCGCGACTCAGAAGCGGCGATGCATGCTTTGTGGTCTACGGGTGATTCGGCGGCACGCACGCCATTTGCTGCTGGATCAACTGGCAACTCCCGCTGACAGTCCCGTTGGGAGCCGCAAACTGGCAAGCCGAGCCTTGCAGGCTGCCGGCGCACGCCTGGAGGGCCTCCTGCGGAGGCACCCCGCCTTGCGGCGCCTGACCGCCTTGCCGCGGGGCTCCACCTGCAGGTCCCTGGCCAACACCGTTGGATTGAATTGTCATGGTCGGGCGCGCGGCGCTGGGGCTTGCGTTTGGGGTGTTGACCACGTTGCCGCCGCGCACGCAGCGTACGTAGTTCGAGACGCGCACCGCGTCGCCTTGCGGGCCGTGGCCTTGGGGATATGCAGAAGCATCGCCGCTCTTGGGATCGCTGCGTTGGGCACCCGCGCCGTGCACGTCGATCCAACCATTGCCCATGTATCCGAGGGCCCTGCCAAAGGCGACGTAGTCTGCCCAGGCGCCGTTTCCGGACGAATCCGCATGCGTCGTGCTGGTCCAGTAGAACGGGTAGTCCACCTGTCCGGCCTCATCTGTGATCGGGGTGACTTTGAAAACAGGATCGATCGCGGCGGAGTTCGACGTGACAGGCGAACGGCTGTAATCCACGATGCTCTGCAGCTCTTTTACGTTCGGCAGGCGCCAGTCGCTTTGGCCTGAGGCTTGGGAGCTCTCACAGTAGGCGAGAGCCTGAGACCAATCCATTCCAGTGCCGCTGTCGGCTTGCATCCAGGTGAGACCGGTCGCCTTGTCTGTGATCGAACCATCGTTGTTGTCGACAAGTGCATTCTGGCCGTAGGCTGGGTTGCCGCGCACATACAGCACGTAGAACAGTTTGCCCGCGGCTTGGCCCGGCATCGGATCGGTTCCGTAGCCCTTGATGCGGCCATCTGCGAAGTTGACACCGAACATCGTTGCCGCATCGTTCATGGTCGTGCTCACATACTTGGTGCTGGTGGCGAACTGCGAATTGATCACGCGATCGCCGACGGCGGGATTGCCGTATGAGAAGTTGAAATAACGCGTGTCGATGAAGGGCGTCGCCTGGCAAGTTCCCTGGCAGGCACTCACGTCGGTTCCATCCAACATGATCAATGAGAAGAGCTCCTTGATCGAGGGCAGACGCCAGTCCGTGTAGCCGGCCAGGTTGAAGGATGACGCCCCCGCGACGGCCTCGGCATAGGTCATCTTGGAACCGGGGTCGGCCTGCCACATCAGGCCGGTATTCAGGTCGCTCACCGTTCCATCGCCGTTGTCCTGATAGTGAGGCGCGGCCCCGGAGTACTGGGCATCCTGGCCGCTGTATGAAGCCGCCGGGCAGGCCATTTCGGCATGGTCGTCGTAGCACTTTGTCTGCGCCGTGTCCACGATGGGGTAAGGCAGCGCTGCATCGGTGCTGTTGGCAGCAGGGACCGTGACGGCAGCAGGGCCATCCGTGGTTCACCGTCGACACGGTGGGCTGCGTCTCGCCGGAAGTGGAAGCGCAGCCTGCTATGAGCAGGCACGCAACTGCCAAGCTGGGGACAACTCTAAGATTCATCTCTCTTTTCCTCCAGCAGCATCCTAGCAGGAGGATATTTAGGAAATATTTGGAAATTCGTGGGATTCTGTGGACAGTCTGACCCGTGAGCACCACTACCGCGCATCCAGCCTCAGCGCCTCTTTGATGTAGTAGCGCAGTGCGGCTTTGTTGGCCTCATCCACGTTCTTGATCTTCACGTGCTTGGAGCTCTTGCCAACCCCTCGCAACAAGCCGTACTTGTCCTTGAACTGCCCTCCCCGTGAAAAAGAGAGCGTAATGTCCTTCTTGGTCGGGCTGATCACCGCAATGATCCGTCGCACCTTGTAAGCCGGTATTCCGTAGCTGATGCTCTCTTGGGCCTCCGGCGCGAATTCTTTCATCATTGCGCGTATCATCGCCACCACGGGGCGAAGCTCGGGCAGCACGCGAGTCTTGACGAACTGGTCCACGGTCGTTGGTGTCATCCCTGGTCTCCCCGGGGAGATTCTGCGCTTCTTCGGCTATTGCCTGCGGCCGGACTTGATATGCCGGCACAGCCACTGTCGGACGATATCGGCGGCTTCCGCGCGCGCTGACGTGGAAACGTGCTTATCCGCGCCCCGGCTCTACACTCTGGCGAAGTCGATGAAGCCCTTGTCCACGTCGGTCCCGATCAACTGCACGCGCAGGCGGTCCCCGACGTCCGCCCCCTTGAAGCCCTTGACGAGCTTGCCTTCCACAGGGACGCTGAGCAGGCGGACCCATGTGCCTTTGTCTGCTGCGCCGGTCACCAGCGAGTCGAACTGCTCGCCGATGCGCAACTCCATCAAGATGGCGGCGGCAGACTTCTCAACGCGACGTTCGACCTTGGCAGCCACATCCTCGGCGTCCGTGCAGTGCTGCGCCAGGGCCTCCAGCACCTCTTCCGTATAGGGCTGGGCTTTCGCCGTCAGTGCGGCCTTCAAGAGGCGCTGTGTGATCAGGTCCGGATAGCGCCGGTTGGGCGCCGTCGAATGGGCGTAGTCTTTGACCGCCAGGCCGAAATGGCCCGGGGCCTCCTCATCCGGGGCGTCGACGATGTATTCACCCGAGCCCAGCAGCTTGATTACAGACAACGACAGATCCGGGAATCGAACCGGATCTGCGGCCTTCTGTTTCACGAGAAACTCTTCCAGGGCCTTTGAATCGGGCTCGTCGGGCAAGCGCCCGCCGTGTTGGCCCGCCAACTCGACGATCCGGTCCCAGCGCTTGGGAACGCGTACCACGCGGCGGATTGAGACATACCCCTTGGCCGCGAGAAAACGCGCCGTGACGCCGTTGGCCGCGACCATGAAGTCCTCTATGATCTGTTTGGCCCGATTCTTCTCCTCCCTTTCGAGAGCGCGGAGTTGGTCGCCATCGAACACTGGTTTCGCCTCAATGGTCTCCAGGCTCAAGGCGCCGTGAATATGGCGGTAGTTCATCATGCGCTGCGCCGCATTGTCCTGCAGGCGCAGGTTCTCCGCCAGGCCCGGAACGGCCGCGATGGCCTGCAGCTCAGGCCCGGTCCCATCCAGCCACGCCGCCACGGCGTTGTAGGCCAGCTTGGCCATGTTCCGTATTTGGGCTCTGTAAAGATCTGACTTTTGGAGCGTCCCATCCGCCCCGATGATCATATCCATGACGATCGCCAGCCGGTCCTGATTGAGATTCAGAGAAGTCAAGCCGGTCGAGAGCTTCTCTGGCAGCATGGGATACATACGTGCCGCGGTGTACACCGAAGTCGTATTGTGCTCGGCATGTTTGTTGATGGCAGAGCCATCCTTGACCAGCGCATCGACGTCGGCAATGGCAACCAGGATCCTCGTATTGCCTTCGGACAGGGCCTCCGCCACGGTCAGTTGATCCAGGTCCAGAGAATCATCGTTATCAATGGAACACCATAGCATCTGCCTGAGGTCACGCACGTCGTCCGCAGCCGCTGCGGGCGCTGTCAGGCGCGCGAGTTCGGTCAGCGCCTCCGGGGAAAACCGCGGAAACAGGCCCGCCGCGTTCATCGCCCGGTCAGCGATGTGTTCGAGGATGTGGCGGTGGTTTTGCGAATCTGCGCTCATGGGATCTCCCTGTATGGCTTCAACGCGCTTGTTTTGAGAATCTGGAGTATTGTATCGCCTTGCCGCCCCTGCCTGCGCGGCTGGCCTGCAGATCTGTTCCAGGCCCGACCTGCCCGACGTCCCCCCGTGAGCGTATACTCTTGGACTGGAGTCGTGCTGCCAGACACCGGGCTATTCACCCGCGCAGCATCCTGGTATATGAAGAACGCATTTGCACTGCTCGTAGCTGTATCGATTGCGGCGGCTGGCTGCTCGCCAATGGGGTCACCTGCTACGATTGCATCGAAGTCTGCCCCTGTCCCCTCTTCACCCACGGTGGAGAATTCACGGCTCGATGATGCCACCCTGAAGAACGCCGCCTATCACTCGCCAGATTGGGGGGATTTTCAATTGGTGGACGGGATCTATCATCGACCGCCTGCGGCTCCCGGTGCATCCGCCGCGACTTCCGCCACGCAGCTTCTGGAGCCCGTACTCTACGGCGACCTGAATGGGGACGGTATCGAGGATGCCGCGCTCCTGCTTTCCACCCAGAACGGCGGGACAGGGCGTTTTGTGGAACTGGCTGCGGTACTTAACGACAATGGATCAGCGCTGAATGTGTCGACCGTTTCGTTGGGCGATCGCGTGGTGATGGAATCCGGCGAGGTTACGGACGGCACGATCATCCTGGACATGCGCGTCCAGGGCGCACATGACCCGCTGTGCTGCCCAAGCCAGTTGGTTACATGGCGCTACCAGCTCGTCGGCACGGACCTGGTGAAACTTCCTTGACTGGCCGATCAAATTGCCGATGGCACCCAGGAACCTGACCTTGTCGTCGGGCAGAGCCAGCGCTCAGAACAGCGCCGGCCCCGACGGGATGTATTGCTCGAGATGCGCGAATGCGCCCGACATCAGCAGGTGGGAGATGTTCGCCAGACGCAGCCCCGAAGCAACGGCGAAGCGCAGGGCGGCATGGTTCATCCCTGGAACCCTCAACGCGATGTCCGAGCCTGTGGCGGAGGCTTCGCGGCACGCCATAGCTAGCACGCTATCGCTGTACTCGCCCGCGATCCAGGCAGCCGGCCCAATGCTTCCGCCGTCCAAATAGAAGTAACCCACGCTCTTGCCCTTTTCCCGGACCTCCCGTCCCTGCCACCCTTCACACGCGAAGAATTCGTGCTCCGGTTCGCGCCTGGTCCCGAGGATGGTCTCATCCATCGCCATGGCAAACCCTTTCCTCAATGGCTGGACGCTGTAGTCCCCGGACACCCCTGACGCAAGATTCGGCTTGCCCTCAAACACCATGATCTGAGAGCCCGGCAGCATTCCGAGCTTCATATACGCTGCGATGGCGGGCAGATCGCCGGATGCCCACACGAAGAAGTGCTTGGCGCCCGCCTTTTTACCGGCCTCCCAAACGCGCCTCAGGACGGTCATGCCGATGTGCTGGTGCTGCAACTCCGGCCGCGCCCAGAATCCCGCAAGGAACCAGAGACGCTGGCGCACCAGGGCACATGCGAGCGCCGCGATCCGGCCGTCCACCTCCGCGACGTGGAAAATGCCCGTCGACAGCGTGTGTTGATAGAAACCCAGCATGCGGCTCGCGGCCGGCAATTGGTGCGATGCCAGATTCTGGCGGCGAAGTAGATCGCCTAGCGATTCCAGAAACACGTCGACACATGCTGGCATGTCCTCAGGACGTGCCTCTCTATAGCTGATTTCCATCTGCGGATCCTTCGTGGTGTGCGATGCGAATGTTCGGATTGTAACCTCGTGTCTGAAGGCTGGCTTGCCACCAGCTTGCCATGAATGGATTTTGCGCGCGCCAGCCTCGCGCTTCATTTCACCGTGCTATACTCGCATTGAATGTACAAGATTTCACATACCCGCCCGCCTCTGCTGCTTTTGATCGCCGTCGCGGCAGCATGCTCACCCGCGAAACCGGTTACGCCAACCACCAACGCTTCGCAGGCAGGCATAGCTAATCCGGCTTCGGTGTTCTGCCAGCAGAACGGAGGCTTCCTTGAGTTACGACAGGGCTCCGGTGGCGGCGTTATCGGCGTATGCGTATTCGCCGATGGGAGCGAATGTGAGGAATGGAGTTACTTCCGCGGTGAGTGCCGGCCTGCTGTCAACGCGACTACGCCGCGGGCTGTTGTCACCCCGTCAGCCGCCGCAGGCCCGCCGGTTGTGTTGGAGGTGCTTTCGCCGAAGGACGGAGAGGTCGCCAGCACCCGGGAGATCCAGGTGAGCGGCAAAGCCTCCCCCGAGGCGATCGTCACGGTCAACGACGACATCGTGATCGTCAAGTCCGATGCCACGTTTAAGTCGACGGTCCCCTTGTCCGCAGATCTCAATCTAATTGAAGTCCTCGCCAGCAACGAGAGTGGCAGCGAGGCTGCAGTCGAACTGTCTGTCACGGATCAGGGCGGCAACCTGCGCGCGCGTGCTGTGATGGTCGTGCCAATCGAGCCGGTGCGCGCCCATCGCGTGGGCACGGTCACGGCCTACGAGCCCGGGAAGAGCATTAGCATCCTGGCACCGGACGGTGCGGCGTATGCATTCATTCTTGCGGCCACAACGAAGATGCTGCCGGAACAACTCGTGGGTTCTCTGGACGTAGGTTCGCTGGTGACGGTCATTGCGCCCACGGAGGCCGCGACGCTCGGACGGACAGCCATCGGGGTTGTCGTGCACCAGCCCCATCATTGATGGCACTAAGGGCGGCCGTGTGCCTGCCAAAATGGCTCGCACAACAACAACCGAACACCGCCACAGTTTCGTCAAGCCGTCCGTGCCGTCGAGGCTGCCGGCTGCGGGGTCCGGTACTTGGCACTTGGGTATAATCCGGGCGATGTTTTCATTGCCCGCTGACCGCAGAAGTTGGGGGAAGCACATCAAAGCTTCGTCTGTCTTGCCGAGTCATCTTCGTTCCCATTCCTTGCGCGTCCTGGTCGGCGGCGTGGCCATCGTGCTTCTGCTTGGCCTGGCGGCTTGCACACCGACCCCGCAGCCAACGCCTGTGCTTCCCACCGCCACAGCTCCGCCCCCTACGGCGACGCCGGTACCGGTTGCCGCCACGGTCAACGGCGAAGGCATTCCCGCTGACGAGTACCAGGCCCAGGTCGCCCAATACATCGCCGCACATGAGGCGCTTGGAAAGACGGTCACCCAGGACGATGCTTCAAAGGCCGTACTGGACGATCTCATCGCGCAGGAGCTGCTTGCACAGGGCGCCAGGGCCGCGGGCTTTGAGTTGACCGATTCGGCCTTAAGCGCGAGGATGCAGGCCCTTGCCACGCAGGTAGGGGGTCCGGACAAGCTCAGCGAGTCAGAGTCAGCGCACGGCTACACGGCAGCTTCCTTCCCGATTGCACTCAAGCGGGCGGCTGAAGCGGCCTACATGCGTGACAAAATCGTGACAGCTGTTCCAAAGACCGCTGATCAAGTGCATGTCCAGCAAATTCTGCTCTATAATGAAAGCGATGCAATTCGAATCCAGAACCAGTTGAAGGGCGGCGCAGACTTCGATACTCTTGCAAAACTCGTCGATCCAAAAAGCGGTGGCGAGTTGAGTTGGTTCCCCAGGGGATACCTGTTGGAGCCCAAGATCGAGGATGCAGCTTTCAGCATGCAGGTCGGCGACGTGAGCGACATCATCCAAACCGAAGTGGGCTTCGATATCATCAAGGTGCTGGAGCGTGATCCCCAGCACCCGCTGTCGCCGGACGCGTATCTCGCCATGCAGGAGCTGGCACTGAGCGACTGGGTCGCCGGCCAACACGCAGCGGCGACGATCGTGATGGGACCCTGAAGGCTCCCTCTCTGGTCGCTGCGGACGAAATACATGGGGAAGAGCAATTCCATTTGATGTCTGGCGGCTCATGGCGCGGGTAAGGTGATAGGTCCGGGGCAGCTGGCAGAACCGGCTGTGCGTTGAAACCCTCGCCGGAGTGAACTCATGGAGAAATTCGACTTCGAGGTCGAGGAATCCGTTGAACCAGTCCGCAGGCGGCGGCGCCCGGGTTTACTGGACCTGCTGACGGTACTCGTGCTGCTGGCGGCGTTTGCCATCGGCGCGTACATTTTGTTCGTCTTCATCAATCCGCAGACCCCCTACAACCCCCTGTACCCCAATATCCCGACGCCGTTCGCGTTTCCGACCGCGACGGTGACTCCGCAGCAGATGGAGGCCACCTGGACGCCAACCGAGATCAATGCCACGGTAACGCCCACGTTCGCGGCCACGTTTACCTTGGAGCCCTCCTCGACGATTGTTTCCTTGCTGCCGCCGACCAGAACACCCTCACCCAGCGCCACCTCTGAGCCACCATACAGCGCCAATGTATCCGCGATTGCGAGCACGATCATTCATGCCGATTCCGATTGCCAGTGGCTCGGCGTGGGGGGCAGCGTGGTGGATGCCGACAACGCGCCGGTGCTGTTCATGACCCTCCGGCTCACCGGTTCCCTGAACGACCAACCGGTTGAGAAGTTGACGGTAAGCGGCACCGCGCCCGACTACGGTCAGGGAGGCTTTGAGTTCAAGCTGGGCGATACTCCCGTCGATTCAAACAAGCTCAAGCTGCAGCTTCTCGACCAGAGCGGCGTGCAGCAAGCCGACGACGTCACCATTGTCACCTACAAGGATTGCAGCAAGAATCTGATCCTGGTTAGATTCAAGAAGAATTGACAAAACAGTTCCTTGGGGGCAATCGCTGACGGGGTGCAGCAGGGCGCCACTTTAGTGCCGCTGCAGGATCGCCATGCCGATGCAAGACAAACCAACCCCTCGGACACAGGCAATAGGGCAGGACTGACAAATCAGCTCCCGGGGGGAATGGATGTGCAGAAGCAAACGCAGGCGCAGGCGCGGCCAATTCTCTGGGGCACTTGCGGCTCCCTAGCCACCGCCGGTGGCGTCCCATGTCGGGAGGGCGCGATGATGGACATCGAAATTCTCATTCAGCAGTTGGCAGTGCACTTGGGGATCGTCGTGCTCTTCGCACCCATACTCTGGCTGGCTGCGCGACCACGGAATGCAGAAGGGCGAGAATTCCCCAAAAGCGATGCCCGGCAGATCTTGGGCCGCAAGTCTTCTAACCACTCTTGCCTTCGTTGCAATAGGTTTTAGCTTGTGGAAGCCTTTGCCCTACTCACGGTCGGAGCCGACGAGGCTCAATCTCGCGGCGGTCGGTGCAGTCCTATATCTTCCGGGTGTCGCCCTATATCTCTGGGGCATGACCGCCTTGGGCGCGCAGTTCGCCTCCGGTGGGCCACAGGCCGCAGCGCTCGAGCCGGGCCATCAACTCATTACGACGGGTCCGTATGCCCTGCGCGGCACCCCATGTACCTGGGAGTCCTTCTCGCCGCTGCCGGTGCATGGCTTATCTTTCGCACTTGGGCAATGATGCTCTTCGCGCCAATGGCCGTGGTATTTTCCATTGCCTCTGCGGCGCGTGAGGAGAAGCTCTTGGAGCGGCAACACCGCGACACGTGGCAAATCTCATGCATCCAAAGTGCCAAAGTGGTTCTTGTGATCGTGCTTGAGAAGCGGGGCGCGCATCGAAGAAGGCCTGGATCCGCATCCGCATCGCGAACTCCGGATGACATGGGCATTCTCATTGTGGAATGACGGGAACCACCCATTGCGCCCCGTGCTTCAGCGGTCGCCGCCGCGGGCGGCATCTCAGGGTCTCGGTGGGGTGGCCAGCCTGATGCAGGACAAGCCAACCTCCCGGCTCGCCGCAATATCGCAGCTCTGTTTGTCGTATTTCTGTGGGCCACTTCGTGGGTGCTAATCAAGATCGGACTCCGCGACATCCCGCCCCTGGTTTTTGCCGGATTGCGCTACTTCCTGGCATTTGTCTGTCTGGCGGGTTTCTTGCTCTTGAGCAAGTCGCGCGGGCAGTTGACCTCCCTGCCGCGACCCATGTGGGGGCGGCTGATTACGCTTGGCCTGCTTCTCTACGCCATCACGCAGGGGGCCGCATTTGTCGTGCTGTCCTACCTGCCTGCAGTCACGGTGAACCTGTTGTGGAGCTTCAGTACCGTCGTCATAACTCTGCTGGGCATCATCTGGCTGTCAGAAAAGCCTACGGCGCTTCAGTGGGCGGGCATTCTGCTCGCGCTCATCGGCGCGGCGGTGTACTTCTACCCGGCCATGATCCCCCAGGCGCCCGTGATCGCGATCGTACTGGCCATTCTGGGAATCTTGGCGAATGCGGTGGCAGCCATCATTGGCCGGGACATAAACCGGCTGCGCGAGTATCCCGTCCTGCATGTAACCGTCGTAAGCATGGGCGCAGGCGCCACCGCTCTGTTGGCTGCGGGCTTGTTGGTGGACGGGATGCCTGCAATCAATCTCGAAGGCTGGGCGATCATCGCGTGGTTGGCCGTGGTCAACACAGCCTTTGCCTTTACGCTGTGGAACCATACGATGCGTACCCTGACCGCCCTGGAGTTGAGTATTATCGCCGGAACAATGATGATCTGGATACCTATCCTGGCGGTCCTATTTCTGGGTGAGACTATCACTGGCCTGCAGCTGGTTGGATTGCTTCTTGGAGGCCTCGGCGTGCTGATCGTTCAGCTGCGCCGCGTTCCGTGGGGGGGAGTCGCTTAGCTCCCTCCGGCCGCGGGCGCTGTGATCCCGCCACGCGCTGGCGGACAAACCCCGGATGCTATTGAAATCTCCTCGGATTTGGCGTACCATGCCTATGTCGGGAGAGGCCGGGGGAGGCTTGTCATGGCAACTGAACTCTACATCGCGATATCGATTATCGGCCTGCTGCTGATCGTCGTGGCGCTCTATCGCACCGGCGCGCAGCGGAACGCGACCGACCATTGCCCCGTTGACGGGCATCGCCCTCGCCCTCGTTGCCGCGGCGACGCTTTTTGATGACAAGCGCTTGGTTGTCTACGGCTTGATCGCCGCAGGGGTCCTCCTTCCAGCTGTGGATATCCTGCGCAGGCGAAGCAAGCCATCAGCTGCCCCGCCTGACTGAACCATCTGGATCTGGCAGTATCTCGTCCATGTGGGACCGCTGCCTTTCACTCTTCCGGGACGGCAGCAGGGGAGGACTGGCGTGCGACATCTGGACATGGACAGCTGGCCCCGGCGCCAGCACTTCAACCTCTTCAGCAGCTTCAACCATCCGCACTTCGGATTGTGTGCCAACGTCGACGTGTCGACGCTGCATGCCTACGTCAAGCAGCGCGGCCATTCCTTCAGTCTGGCCATCGTCTACCTGATCGCCCGCGTGGCCAATGCAATCCCCGAGTTCCGCCAGCGCATCCGAGAAGGGACTGTTGTGGAGCACGAGTGCGTCGACCCGAGCTTCACCGTCCTGGTAGAACACGATTTGTTCGGCTTCTGCTGCATAGGCTACTCGGAGGATTTTGCCAAATTCGCCGCCAGCGGGGCCGAGAAGATGGCATACGTCAAAGCTCATCCAAGCCTGAATGAGGATGCCCCCCGGGACGACGTGCTGTTTATGACCGCCATTCCGTGGGTGTCGTTCACAGGATTCGTGCACCCAATGCAGCAGCACCCGGCAATTCACATACCGCGATTCGCGTGGGGCAAGTTTTTTGAGACTGCCGGTTTGCTGCAGATGCCCCTCGCTGTGCAGGGACATCACGCCGTGATGGACGGGCTGCACATAGGCAAGTTCTACGCGCAGATGGAAGCGCAGCTCGCGCGACCTGCAGCGCGCTCTGGAAGGCTGAGCGCCGCTGACGAGGGTGGTGGCCGGAATGGGGCGGCGCCAGCATCTGTGCGGTTTGCCCGCATGGGCAGGAAAGGGTGAGGGACAAGATGTCGCACAGGCACGGATTGAACCGTCGGGATTTTCTCAAACTAAGTGGCATTGGATTGGGTGGTGCCACCCTCGCATCCTGCGAGCGTCGTACCCGGGCCATCGAATTGACCGCCGTCCCAACACCGGCCGGCGCTTGCAGGCTGTCGCCCGCACCAACTCTGGCAGCCGGCGAAGCGGCGGACACGGTCCTTGTGAACGGCAACATCGTCACCATGGACGCAGCCCGCTCAACGACGAAAGCGCTCGCCATCAAGAATGGACTGATTCGTTTGTCGGGCGACGATATCGCGGTGCGGGGCGCCACCGGAGGCGGTACCGAAGTCATTGACTTGCACGGGCGCACCGTCATCACCCAGCCTCATCGACGCGCACTGCCACATCAGTGCCTGCGGGTTGCTCGGCACCACCTACGTCGACGTCAATTGGCCAGCCGTCAGCACCATTCCCCAGATGCAAGCCAAGGTCGCTGAGCGGATTGCCAGCACTCCGCCCGGTCAGTGGTGATCGGCGCCGGGTGGGTGACCTTTGACGGGCGCTACCCGGACAAGCACGATATTGATCCGGTATCGCCCAACCATCCCGTGATGCTCATCAACCAGGGCGGGCACATGGCCGCGGTCAACAGCCTTGCACTCGAGATGGCAGGCGTGAATGCCGGCACTCCCGATCCCGGGAACGGCATGTTCATGCGTGAAGCCAATAACGAGCCGAATGGCACGGTCATGAACCACCCTGCCATGGACTACTTTCGCCGCCTGTGGCCGCCGGATCTTTTCAACCAGCAGGCCATGGAGGCCAGCATCCTGAGCCCGCAGGCCAAATTCGCCTCCATGGGAGTCACCAGTTTCCAGGACGTCTACGCGCGGGCATGGATCGCATGCAGGCCTATTTCGATATCGCGCCCACGGCGGGATGACCACTCCGCGGGCAGGTCATGAACGTGCTTGAGTACGCCCAGGAGTTGGACGGGCGCATCGCGGACATTGAGAGCGTCCGGTTCGAGAGCGACTACATGCACTCGCCGGAGCAAAGATGCAGGTGGATGGTGCCGCTGAGGCTTCGTTCACGCACGAACCCCACGGCGGCATCGCCTGGAACATCTCGATCTGGAAACCGCAGGATCTGAAGGAGGTCGTCCGCGCCTTCCACGATGCGGGCTATCAATCGCGTGCCACGCCATCGGCGACGCCGCCGTCGACATGGCGTTGGACGCCGTCGAGGCGGCCATGAACGCCAATCCACACGCCGACCCCCGTCACCGCATCGAGCACTCTGTGTTGAATACGGACGCAGCTCTCCAGCGCCAGAAGGACCTCGGCATTGTGATCTCCACTCAGCCCATCGCCGTACGCGCATTTGCCGATGGCATGGAGAGGATCTGGGGGGCCGAACGGCGCAACGCATGATCCCGACCCGTACCTGGTTGGACATGGGCGTGCCGCTGTGTCGCAGCTTCGGCGCCCGTCCATGCCCTGTGACCCTCCTCCACCTTGTTCGCCAGCGTTGCCCGCTACTCCATTTCACAGAAGCCGGTCAGCCCTGAACAGGCCTTGACCATAGAGGAGGCAATGTACGCCCACACCATGGCCGGTGCCTATGCGGACTTTGCCGAGGGCAAGAAAGGCTCTCTCGAGCCCGGCAAGTTCGCGATCTTGCTGTCTGGCATGACAATCCCTACACGTCAAAACGGCCGACATCATCAAGCTGACCGTGGACCTGACCATGATCGGCGGGAAGATCGTGTACCAGGTCTGATCAGGCAACGCGCCGAATTCTTTGCGACGCGAGGGCGGTGCATGTGATTGGCGCGCACAGACCGGCTGAACGGAGGAAATTCACATGAGCATTTCGCAGATGTACATCGCGGTCGCCATCGTGTCCTGGCCGTCGTCGCCTTGCTGTTATTCTTTGTACGGAGAAAGGCGCATGCAACGCGATTGACCCCGTTGGCGGCATGGCCTTTGGTTCATCATCGCGGGGATCTCTTTGGCAGAACAAACTCATCGGCTATGGGTTGATGGCAGTCGGCGTCATTCTGGCGGTCACAGACATCTACACACGAGCGAAGGAGGCGTGATGACGGCTGGTACGCACGCCGGAAGACACCAAACCCCTCGATATTCGAGGGGTTGTGCTTCTCTGTGCGACGGCCCGCTTTGCGTCAGCGGCTCACGGAACTGGATTTCTTCTTGATGCTGGCACAGGCGCCCCCGTCCGCCGCCCACAATCGGATACCAGCATCTGGTTCGGCGCCGCAGTTCCCATTGAGGGCGCACCCGCTGCAGGCCTGATTCGATTGCACATAGGGCCGGACGAGGCCGAGCCGCTGCAGGTGTTCGAGCATGGCCTCGAGCAGCGCCGGCGACACTCCCAGCTCTGCCGACAGCGACGCGGTGTCCAGCGTGCCCCCACCATCTATCCTTCGAATCAATTGGGCAAGCATATTCATAGCCCGGTCAACAGCGCCAGCCGATAGACCAGTCCCGCGGCCCCAATCGAAATCGCCAGAAGCAATCCTGCACTCAAGGCCGGCCATCTCCATGAAGCCGTTTCCTGCCGCATCGTCGCCACCGTGGCCGCGCACGGAAGGAACAGCATTGTTGCGACAAGGAAGGCGAGCGCCGAAGCGGGTGAGTACGTAGCAGCCAGTCTTTGAGTAAGTCCCGCGCCAGCCGAATTGCCGAAGATCACTCCCAGCGCGGCGATGGCGTTCTCCTTGGCGGGGAAGCTGGCGATCAGCGCCATCGTCAATCGCCAATCCAGTCCCATCCAGGCGCCGACCGGCGAAACGAGCTTGCCCAGGCGCATCAGGTAGCTGGTGCCCAGGTCGCCGTTCGGAAGAACCGAAAGCGCCCATACCGCCACAGCCATCGCCAGGATATTGGTGCCTGCCTTGCTCACGAACGACAGCGATCTCTGCCAGACCAGCAATCCGATCGTGCGCGCGTTCGGCAGGTGATACAACGGCATTTCCATGATGAAAGCGGATCGCTGGCCTCTAAACAGGAGCTTGTTTAGCAGCCAGCCCGCGCCGATCAACACGCACATGGAAAACAGCACCAGCGCCCACGACACAAGGAAAGCATTTGGGCCAAAAAACGCGGGAGCCAGGAAGGCGACGACAGCCAGACGCGCGGAACACGGCACCAGGGGAGCCAGCAGGATGGTCATCAAACGGCCGCGCTTCGAACTCTATGACACGCGTCCCCATCACCGCCGGGACATTGCAACCGAATCCCAGGAACAGCGGCAGGAAGGACTTCCCGTGCAACCCCATGACGTGCATCACATTGTCCATTACGTAGGCGGCCCGCGCCATGTAACCCGTGTCTTCCAGGAGGCCGAAGGCCGCGAAGAAGATCATCATGATCGGCAGGAAGGTCATCACCGCCCCCGCGCCGCCTAGCAGGCCGTCCACCACAAGTCCTCGCAGCCAGAACGGTGTACCCGCCAGAGCAAGGCCCGCGGCCGCTGACAGCGTTCCGATGACGTGCGTTTCCAACCAGGATTGGATCGGTGAACCGGCCGTGAACGTCAGCCAGAACATCAGGCCCAGGATTCCCCCAAGGATGGCCAGTCCCCAAAATGGATGCGTCGCCCATTTGTCGACCTCGTTCGTCCAGGTGATCTGCCCCCTCTTGGGCTGCGTCACCGCCGCGCGCATCATGCGGCCGATCCATTCGTATCGACCGGAGGCCACTGCCAGCAACGCATCGTCGTGCTCTCGCAGCACGCCGCCAACGATCCCCCAATTCTTCGAAGGCAGCGCGGCTTGCATCATGTCGGCCACAGCCGTGTCGCCTTCAAGCAGTTTGAGCGCCACCCACTCGAGTGGGTACGGATCAGGAACGAAACCTTCGATGGCTGCAGAGATTTCCGCAAGGACCTGCCGGTGGTCGGGGCGGATGTCCGGCGGATGTGGCTCCAGCCTCGGTCCGTCGTCCAGCGTAGCCTGCACCACGTCCAGCAGCTCTCGTACACCCAGCGCTCGCACGGCAACCAGTGGCACGACTGGAACCCCCAGGGCGGCCTGAAGCACCTGTGGCTCGATGCCCAGACCTGCCTGCGCCGCGACATCCATCATGTTGAGCGCCACGATGATCGGCGTCGGAAGCGCGAGCAGCTCCGCAACCAGGTACAGGCTCCGTTCCAGGCTTGCCGCACTGACCACCGCCACGATCACGTCCGGCTGCTCGCGCACGATGAACTCTCGGGCAATGATCTCCTCGGGCGAGCCGGCTGTCAGGCTGTACGTACCCGGCAGATCCACCAATCGGCAGCGTGTCGATCCCAGGGTGAAACTCCCTCGCGTCGCTCGACCGTCTTTCCGGGCCAGTTTCCAACGTGTTGATTCAAGCCCGTAAGCAAATTGAACAGCGTCGACTTGCCCAGATTGGGCTGCCCGGCCAGGGCGATCAGCGGTGTGCGGGATCGCACTGCTTCCTGCACTGGCGCAACGGCGCCCGCGTGCGAAGCGTTCACGTCGGCTTGCGCTCCACAATCAGTCGTCGTGCCTCGCCTCGTCCCAGGGCCACGCGCGCGCCCCGCGTGCTTACGATCAACGGTCCCCATCCATAGTTTTGCGCCACCTGCACATCTGCACCCGGCGTGAATCCCATCGCGGCCAGCCGCTGAACCACCGAGCGCCCGCCGCGCAGGCGCACAACCACGGCGCGTTCATCGATTTGCAGATCCGCCAGCGTGACTTCGAGCTCCCCGTTGCTGTCATGCCACGCCCAGACGGTCTCGCGTGGCATGACGGCCGGGAATGCGCAAACCACCGGTATAATGGATGGGTCGGTTTCATCTCCGTCATTAGTATAGGCTAATCGCTGGCCTTAGTACAGCGCAAGACTGCACCCTCGGCGGGTGACAAGTATCACCTATCCAGACAACTCATGTCCGAAATCAGCTCTACCATTCAAGACTATCTTTCCCTGATTTTTGTCCTGGAGCGCGACAACGAGCAGGTGGTCGGTGCCCGCCTCGCAGAACTCCTGGATGTCTCACCTCCAACGGTCACCAACACCCTGAAGCGCATGGCCCGCGACGGGTTGATCACCATGGGCAAACACGGCGCGCGCCTGACCGCCGCCGGTCGCCGCTCCGCGCGCACTGTCACTCGGCGGCATATGCTGACGGAGTGGATGATGGTCGGCCGCCTCCCATGGTCCCGACTGCACCTGGAAGCCCACAATTTGGAGCACGCCATTTCGGCAGAGTCGGAGAAAGCCCTTCTGGAAGAGCTGGGGCATCCGCACACCTGCCCCCATGGCAATCCGCTGCCGGGCAGCGAGGACACGGTCCGCGCCTGGATTCCCCTCATGACCATTCGCGAGCACGAGACAGTCATCATCCGCCGGATCCACGAGCTGGCGGAGCAAAACGTGGAGTTGATGGACTTCCTCGAGAGCCACGACGTGGTGCCTGGGAAGCGCGCAGACATCCGCGAGGTGCTGCCATTCAACCAAACCATCACCCTGGACGTCGGCCGCAAGACCGCAACCCTTAGCTTTGCCTCCGCACGGCACATTTTTGTAGAGCGTCCGGCCTGACTGACCCAGAGAACGGGTTCCCCGGGCCATTCAATGCGGGCTTCGCAGCGCTCGATTCGCATGGAGAGATGGCCAAGCCCGTCGCCACCGCGCTTGACACCCGCCGCGGAAGTGGCCATACTAGGAACACCCGGCGGCCATCGACTCAGGCCGCCCTTACACGGCGGAGCGGACTGCACAATGGTCGACCTTCAGAAAATCGAGACTTTCCTCGCCGCGGCCCAGAATCTGAACTTCTCGGAGACCGCCAAACAACTGCATCTAAGTCAACCCACGGTCAGTCACCACATCAAGACCCTGGAGGAGGACCTCGGAGCCACGCTGTTCGAGAGGACCGGTACCGGTTTGCGCCTCACCGAGGCCGGCCGGCTCCTGCTGCCGTGGGCGCGGCGGTTGCTGCATGACTCCGCCGATCTCCAGTCAATGATGTCCTCCTTGCACGATGCGGCCGGCGAGCTGCGCATCGCTTGCAGCACGACGGCCGGCAAGTACGTTCTGCCGCAATTGGCCGCACGTTTCCGCCTGCGCTACCCCGGAATCCAGGTGAACATTCCAGCATGCACTCCGGAGCAGGTCTCCCTCAATCTACTGGACGGCGACGCACACATCGGCGTCCTGAGCCGGGAAGTCCGCGATCCCAGCCTCGAGATCCAGGAGTTCTTTCGCGACCGGATCATTCTGATTGCGCCCGCACGGCACCCCTGGGCCGGCCGTCCCTCCATCGAGCCCTCTGAGATCCTGGGCGAGGCGGTCATCATGCGGGAACCAGCCTCCGGAACTCGGAGCGTGGTTCTGGAGGAGTTGGCCAAGCACGACATCAGCCTGGAAGATCTCGAACGTCTTCATGGAAGTGGGCAATGCCGAGGCCATCGTGCGCACCGTGGCCGCGGGCTACGGCATTGGATTCGTCTCGGAATTGGCGGCCGATTACGCATTGGAACGCGGCAGCATCCTCGATGTGACCGTGGATGGCCTCAACCTCCGGCGGACCATCTACATGGCGAGGAAACGACTTAGTGAATCCTATCGGCCGCGAGACGCCTTTTGGAGCTTCGTCCACGCCCCGGAGAACGCGGATTTACTGCAGCTGCCTCAACGCGGTAAGTGAGACCACAACACGAAACAGCCCGGCCAGACAGCTTCCTGCTCCGCTGTCTGGCCGGGCATTGTTCTCCTGCCCGCGTGTTTTCTAGAACACGTAGGTCTGGGCGGCCCCTTCGACGTCCATCAGGAACGGCGGAGCCTTCGTGATCTTGATGCGCGGGTCGCGCAGGTCCTTCGGAGCGATGCCCTTGTTCTCAAGGGCCAACTCGCACAGAACCACGTCTCCGCCCTGGTCCAGGATATCGTTCATGAGCTTGACGGGATTGGGCAGACCCTTGGGCTGACCGAACTTCTCCAGCTCGTCCTTGAGAGTCCACTTCGCGCCTGCGGGGCAGAAGAAAATGTGGACTTCATAGTCCAGGGCGATCCCTGATGAAGCAAAGATCAGGGTGGGCATGATGTTTGCACCTGTTTCTCCGTTGCAGACGACTGCCATTTTTTGCTTTGCCATTTGAATCTCCTTTGAATAGTGTTGGATTTTGCGTTCTTCAGTCCGCAGGAGCTAACGCGCCTGCAGGGACCTTCAATTGTTCTCTGGCCTTCTCTCTCAGCGTCTGCAAGTAGATCGCCACGGGACGGTAAGCCAGATGTGACCATTTGCCAAAAGGCACTTCCAATACCAGCATCGGGGTCAGGATGCACAGATGTGCAACGTAGGTATAGTAGGTTGCCAGGGGCAGATCGAGGTAGCGGAACGTGTGCACCATGATGCCGCTCAGGGCGGTCAGCATTAACAGGATCGGAAACATCCAGTCGCTGGGGTGTGAATAACGGTGCGTCTGGTTGTCTTTTACGATCCGGCCCCAAATGGCATCGCCTGCGCCGAACAACAACACGATCGTTGCGTAGTATCCAAGCCAGCGCTGAGGATGCCAGATCGGATACAGGTTGTCGGTCTGGAACCATTTCAGGAAGACCACGATCAACGTGAACATCAGGCCGTAGCCGCTAACCAACAGCCAATGGTTGCGCCAGCGCGGTTTCTGCCAGAAGCGGAGCTTCTGATCCCCGTCACACTTTGAGAAATGATTTTGGGTCACGGCCTGGTAAACCAACTGCCAGGCATGCGTAATATACAATTTGAGCGGTATTGTGAGCTGCTCTCCGTGCGCCATGGTCGCAAGGTACATACGGTAGACGTTGGACAGCAGGAAGAACGACAATCCGCCAAGCATGATCCAGTCGGCAATTTCGACCACGTGGACGGGTGCGAACGTGTTGAGTGCCACATGGCTGGTCACGATCGGGCCATGGAAGAGCACGAACATGAGAAGGATGAAGACGCTCACGGCAAGAACCGCGCCCAATTCCCAGACCTTGGAAGTGTAGAATTTGCGCGCCAGTCCGGTCCAATCGTATTGCGCCGTCAGCCAGCGGCGGGCAGCCATCATCGTTTCCCCGGGTTCAGCCTCCTTTGGGCAGGTGTCAGAGCAGTCGCCGCAGTAGTAGCACAGCCAGGGGTCAAGTTGCGTCTTCATTTGCTCCCTCTGGCCAATCTGCGCGCGGCGGATCACACTCCGCGGGAAGGGATACCCATTGCTGGCCAGCGGGCACACCGCGGTGCAATTACCGCAGTTGAAGCATTTCTCGATGCCTACTGCTCCGTACTCCTTCAATTCACGGAGCAGATTCGGATCCACACGCGTGCCCATGCTATTTCACCTCGGCTTTCTCATACAACGGGTAATCGCCGCGCATGCCGTTCTCCGCCAGGATCCCGTACTTCTTCAGGGCGGCCACGAACCACAGGACTCGGTCCGATGGCAGGCCGGTTGCCGCTGCAAGTTCGGGGATCGTCAACGGCTTCTCGCCGAGTGCTGCCAGCAGTTCCTGCTGCATCTTCTTCTGGCTCTTGAGCAATGCCTGGGTGCGTTCTACGGCCGCCGCGTGTTCCGTCCGCAATCGCTTCAGGGTTTCGCCGCGGGAAAGTGTCGTGCCTGCAGTGGTCATGCTGCAACCTCCACCAGGGCGGGTATTTCGGCGCCGATGGCTTCCACCATGGCGTCATATTGTGCAAGCGTCCAGCCCTGGACATCGATCGCGTGGTTAGGGCAGGCGCTGACGCATGCCCCGCATCCCACGCAGTTCGCGGGCGTAATCACGGCGCGTTTTCGCTCGACGCCGTTCTCAGTGTAGGGCTGCAGTGCGATCGCACCTTCGTACAGGCAGGCGTCGACGCAGGCACCGGTGCCCGTGCACTTCTGCTCGTCGACCGATGCGACAAACGGCGGCAACTCAACGCGCCCGCGCCCAAGCAGCGAAGCAACCTTGGCGGCAGCCGCCGAAGCTGCACTGAGACTCTCCTGGATGTTCATTGGGCCCTGGGCGGTGCCCGCCAGTACCACGCCGTTGACCGCGGTCTCCACCGGCCGCAGCTTGGGATGCACCTCAAGCAGGAAGCGGTCGTTGCCGCGTGAAATCTTGAGCATCTTGTCCAGCCCGCCAAGGTCGGGGGGCATCATGCCGACCGCCAGAACCACAAGGTCGACTGGGATTTCGAGTTCCTGCCCGTATGTCAGCGTGTCTTTGACACTTATCAGTACGGGATGCGCCTCCCCTTTTGGCGCAGGAGACACCACAGGCACGTCCTCCCCGTTGTAGCGCAGGAAGCGCACGCCACCCTCCAACGCCGCTCGGTAGTACTCCTCATGCCCGCGGCCATACGTGCGGATGTCCTGATACAGGTCGTAGATGTTCATTTGCGGGAAGCGCTTGTGCAGCTCAACCGTTGTATGTAGCGAGGCAGTGCAGCACACCCGCGAGCAGTATTCATTGACCTTCCCGTCGGCTTGCGGCGGCTGCACTCCATCGATCTGCCGGCTGCCAACGCAGTGAATCAACGCCAGGCTCCGGACCATTCGCCCATGCCATTGCAGAGACTCGCCTTCGGGCGTCAGCGCCAGCTGGCGGATCAATTGTGGCAGCGTGACTACCTCGCGCAAGTCCCCAAAGCCGTATTCTCCTTGCGGAGGCGTGTACGGATCAAATCCCGTGGCAACCACCACCGCTCCCACGGTGAGCCCAAATTCCTTCGGCTCGTCTTTCAATACCACCGGCCAGCCATTGATATCGATCGGGCGGCCGTCGTAGTGGTCCCAATCTACCGCTGGGGTCGACGGATAACAGCCCTCGTACGGGCGGTAGATCACGTTGCGCTCGGTCAAGCCACAGTTGAAGTCATCGGGCGTCTGGAGTTTGCACGCGGCCGCCAGCGCCTCGGCGTTCTCGTCGCTCACGCCCCGGGAGTGCTGCTTCACATTGATGTTGAAATTGCCCACATAGCCTGAAACGCCCATGACCTCGGCTTGCGTGAAGACCGTGACGTTGGGGTGGGCCACCACCTCTTGGATCAACTCTCGAAGCAGGGTGCGCGCGTCGTCTTCCTGCGGAAACACGCTCTCCAGTTGTGCCATGCGTCCGCCGAGAAACGGTGACTTCTCGACCAGCGACACACGCAGCCCCTGGCGGGCAATGTCCAGGCTCGCTCGCAAACCAGCCACGCCTCCGCCGATGACCAGGGCGTGTTTCTCTGCAGCGAGCTGGATCGGCTCGAGCGGTTTGAGCAGGCGCGCTTTCGCCACGCCGGCTGACATCAGGCGAATGGCCTTGTCTGTGGCGGCGCTCTTGTCGTTGCCGTGAACCCAGGAGTCTTGTTCGCGCAGACCGACGTGATGATACAGGTACGGATTCAGACCTGCTCTTGTCACCGCGGCGCGGAATGTCTGCTCGTGCAGCATCGGGGCGCAGGCTCCGATCACCACGCGGTTCACACCGTTTTCCTTGATGTCTTGCTCGATCATGGACTGGCCCGCGTCGGAACAAAGTGACTTATCCGTGCGGGCGACCGTCACATTGGGAAGCTTGGCTGCCGCCTCGGCGACGAGTTCGCACTGGACGGTGCCGCTGATGTTTCCGCCGCAGTGGCAGACATACACGCCGATGCGCGGCTCGTTATTCTCAGGCATGCACTGCCTCCATTTGCTGCTGACCTTGGTCCTCGACGCCCACGGCGGTTCCATGGCTTCGAATGTAAGCCGACGCTTCCGACGCTGCGGCACTGGCAGAGATGATGCTGTCCACAATGTCCATGGGCCCCATGGCTGTACCCGTAACAAAGATGCCGGGCTGTTCTGTGACGCACGGTGAGGCATCCGGTCCTGGGATGGACACAAAGCCATCAGAGGCCAGCGGCAGGTTGTAGGTTTTCCTGGGATCGAAAGCCGGAACGATGCCTTGCGAAAGCACGACCAGGTCGTGAGTGCGTTCGACGATCTCGCCCGTGTCTGTCAGTTCGACCTTGACGACCGGATTCTGGTCGGCGTCTTCGTGTATCAGCGCCACCTTACCACGTACGAACTCCGCGCCCATGGCCTTGGCGTTCCGGTAGAACTGCTCGTAGCCCTTGCCAAACGTGCGGATGTCCATGTAGTAGATGGTGACGTCGGCCATCGGCAGGGCCCCCGAAATCAGCATCGCTTGCTTGATGGCGTACATGCAGCACACGCGCGAGCAATACGTCACGCCCAGCGTGTCATCGCGTGAGCCGGCGCATTGGACATAGGCTATCGAGCTCGGCTCTTTGCCGTCGCCGGGTCGCAGGACTCGCCCGTAGGGCCCCGTCGGAGCCAGGAAACGCTCCATCATCAGCGGATCGATGACGTTGTGCAACTTGCCCTCGCCGTACTCCTTCTTGCTGTCCACGGGAGTCAGGTCGAAGCCGGTTGCGACGACGATGCTGGATGCTCGTAGGGAAAAGGTCTGCGGCTGCTGGCTGAAGTCAATCGCATCCACAGGGCAGGCCTGCTCGCATTTTCCGCACCACAGGCAGTTATCGGCGTCCAGCACGGCCTTCTGTGGGACCGCGGTCGAAAACGGCACTCGGATGGCACGATAGGCGCCCAGGTCCCGATCGAAGGGGCTGGGGACTGTGATCGGGCACTCGTATTCGCACTCGCGGCAGCCGGTGCACTTGGACACGTCGACATAGCGCGGTTTTTGCACAATGGATACGTCAAAGCCGTCGGCCGACCGCTGCACCGACTCCACCTCACAGTAGGTCAGCAGGCGGATGTTTGCGTGGTGCGCCACAGCCGACATCTTCGGCGTGGTGATGCAGCTGCAGCAGTCCAGCGTGGGGAACACTTTGCTCAACGTGATCATGCGTCCACCAATGCTGGCTTCTTTCTCGACCAGGGCCACTTGGAAGCCTTGATCCGCCAGATCAAGAGCAGACTGCATCCCCGCGATGCCGCCACCGACGATCAGTGCATCTACGCGCAGCTCATCCATGCACGAGCTCCTTTCCGACGGGCGCGGCTTGGGCGTGCGCGGCAAGTTCATCTTTGGCGAGGCCAATGCCCCGCAGTACATCGTTCATAAGGTTGACTTCCTTGAGGAACGGCTTGACGCACACAGTGCAGATTGCTGCCAGGCGCAGGCGTTTGATATCCAGGCCGCGCTCTTTCATCATCGCGTAGGCGGAGTTAATCAGCCGGGCCGTCCCATCGGCTTCCACTTTATAGGGGCTGTCCGTACCGCTGTACATCACGATGATTCCGTCGATGCCGTGCTCGAAAGCCCGGACGTAGAATTCAGGCGGAAACATCACAGGGGATATCACCGGCAGAACATAAGTGTTCGTCGCATACTCATGACGACCTTGGCCGGTGGAGTCCGCTCCGGCGTACCCCCCGGAGAGCGTCCCCAGGATCAGGATCCTCGGTTGCTGTGTTTGCGATTCCATCAAGCCATCCCGCGACTTATTTCAACCGGCGAATGAACAGGCGCTCGTAGCCTTCCCCGGGCAGCACGCCCAGGAATTCGTGCCCCACCTTCTCGCACCAGCGGGGCATGTCGTTCTTGGTATTCGCATCGCCCGACCAGATCTCGAGGACCTCACCGACATTTACGGTTCCGATTCCCTTCTTGGCTTCGAGCAGCGGGCCCGGGCACGACATGGCGCGGGCGTCGACGACTTTGGCGGCACTTACCGTGGAAATATCAAACGTGGTCATCTGGTTCTCCTTGTTTGGTCAGGCTGCTGCAACCTGCAAAAGCCTCTTCTTGGGCCGGCTGGCCAGGATCCCGCATTTCTCAAGAAGTTCGTTCTCTGCAACGCTGTAGTAGATGTATTGGTGTTCGCGGCGGGACTCGACGACGTTGCTCAGTTCCATCAGCCGCAGGTGCTGCGACGTGCTGGATAGGGAGGCGCCGATGGCCCCGGCGATCTGGCTGACTGTCCGCTCGCGCTCTCCCAACAGCCACAAGATCAGCACCCGCTGGGGTGTGCCGAACAGCCGGCAGAGAGCCGCCTGACGTTCCGCCAGATCCTGGATTTCCCTGCAAAGAAGTGCCTTCATTTGAGACTTCACAAGTTGCGTACTTTATGGATAGGTTAACTCCTTGGGTCGGGCCTCACAAGTGAAGGTTGTCACAAATAATTTTCGAATAACCTATCAGCAGCCATAGGGAACGTTGATAGGGCGGGACCGCGTACGGGCGAGCCCGGCCTCCCCCATGCTGGCCACGAGGCGGCCTAAGCTGGTCGTTCCCCTTGACGCCTTTTCAGAATAGCGTACAATATGACTGACTGGTCAGTCATATCAAGTTCAAGGAGAGCCCATGTCCCCGCGCCCCAGCGTAAGCGATGAACGGACGTCTCAGATCCTGACAGCCGCGGAAGGCGTCTTCACAAAAAAGGGCTTCGATGAAGCCCGCATGGAAGATATCGCCGAGAAGACCGGCCTCAGCAAAGGCACCCTGTACCTGTACTTCAAGAGCAAGGACGATCTGATCTTCGCCATTCTGGACCGCATCTTCCAGCGGGAATTCCGTCAACTCGCCGATGTGAAGGACGAACATGGCACCGCCTCCGGCGCGCTGCTGGCGGTTACCGATCTCGTGGCCCGGGACATCTCCGGGATGCTGCGTCTGATCCCCATCATCTACAACTTTCTGGCGCTGGCATTTCGAAGCAAACCCGTCCAGCGTGCGCTGAAGCAGTACATCCGGGGCTACCTTGGCATCCTGACCCCCCTCATACAAAAGGGAATCGACTCTGGCGAATTCCGGGCAGTGGAGGCGCGGCAGGTGGCGGTGGCTGCCGGCGCAATCATCGAAGGCACCATCCTATTATGGGTGTACGACAACACGTCCGTCGAGCCCGAGAGCGACATCCCGGCCGGCATGAGACTGCTGCTGGAGGGCATCCAGGCGCGGAAGTAGTTGCCCGGCAAGATCTGCCGATCTTCCGGTCGAACGTTTGATGGCAGTGCGACTTGAAAGGAGTGGAGCATGGACGTCGTAATCCTGATCGTGGCGATGGTCGTTGTGGGATTGATAGTGGGGTGGCTCGCGGGGCCCATCTGGAACAATAAGCGGCCCATCGGAGTCCAGGGGGATTACCTGGCGGCTGTGATCACCGCCGTGGTCGTGGGGCTCATGGACTGGTTCGTAATTCCCGCCATGGGGTTTAGCACCAACCTGCGCAACCTGGGCGTCGCCATGGAGCCTGCCCTCGGTGGCCTGCTCGTCTTGTGGATCATCCGCCTCGCCAGGAAGTCGTGACCCGCGCCTCTCCCGTTATCGAAACTTCGGGCCTCACGCGGAACTTCAAGGCAGTCCGCGCCGTCGACGGCCTGACACTGTCGATTGCGCGCGGTGAGCTCTTCGGACTGGTGGGCCCCGACGGCGCCGGCAAGACGACCACTCTGCGTCTGCTGGCCGGCCTGCTGGACATCAGCGACGGGGATGCTACCATCCTGGGTCTCGATTTGAAGACGAAGGCAGAGTCGATCAAGCCGCACATCGGATACATGGCACAGCAATTCAGCCTGTATGGCGAACTATCCGTGATGGAAAACCTCCGGTTCTTTGCGGATCTATTCGACGTGCCGCGAGGTGCCATGGCATCCAGGACCGAACGCTTGCTGGCGTTCGCCGGCCTGGAAGAGTTCAAGGAACGCCGTGCCGTGGATCTTTCAGGCGGCATGCAGAAGAAGCTCGCCCTGGCCTGCACGTTGATCCACGAGCCCGATATCTTGCTGCTGGATGAGCCGACCACCGGTGTGGACCCGATTTCCCGGCGTGAATTCTGGAACATCTTGAGCGATCTGCATCTTCAGGGGACCACCGTCCTGGTGAGCACTCCCTATATGGATGAAGCCGATCGCTGCTCGCGGGTCGGCCTGATGTATGCAGGCAAGCTGGTGGAGTGCGACACGCCCGCCAACATCCGGGAGCACTTGAATCAGGACATGATTGAGATCCAGGCGGATGATTGGCAGCGGGCGCTCAAGCTTGTGACCGGACTGCCCGGCGTTCACGAGACACAAACCTACGGAGAGTCGCTCCACTTGCTGGTGGACTCCGGGGAGCGCCGCCTTCCGCAGATCAAACGCAGACTCAAGAGTCAGGGACTGGCGGTCCGGAGTATCCGCATCGCCCCCACCAGAATGGAGGAGGCCTTCATCTCCCTCATCCGAAAGCTGGAGGCCTGATGTCCTGGCGACACGCCTGGGCAGTGACGAGCAAGGAGTTCAATCACATCGTGCGGGACCGGAGCACATTGGTCCTGGTTCTCTTCACTCCCACGCTGATCCTGCTGCTCATGGCCTATGCTCTGACCGTCGACCTCAAGAACATCCCGATCGCCGTGCTCGACCAGGATCGCAGCCAGACCTCGACGGCTTTCATTGAAGAGATCACGGCCGGACAGGACCTGCGCCTGTATGCCTATGCCAGCAGCATGGATGAGGTCACCAGCATGCTGATGCGCGGGCAGATCAAGGCCGCGGTCATCATCAACCCGGCCTTCGAGGCCGACCTGCAGGCGCTGCGCGGCTTCCCGCTCCAGGTCATTATCGATGGAACAGAACCGGAGAGCGGCAACTTCGCGGTCGAACATATCACCGAGCGCGCCGAGGAGTTTGTGGACAACGCACTCACAAAACAACTCCGGGCCCGGGGTATTGCTCTGCAGTCATTCCAGCCGCTCGACCTGCGCGTGCGGACCTGGTACAACCCCGACCTCAAGCCGCGCAACGCCCTGATCCCGGGCCTCCTTTCGATGGTGCTGGGTTTTCCAGCTCTTTCCGTGGCGCTGACCCTGGCCTACGAACGCGAGCACGGCACCCTCGAGCAATTGCTGGCTACGCCGATCACCCGCCTGGAGCTGCTGCTGGGCAAGATCGCGCCGTACGTCGTCGTTGGCTTGATCAACGTGATCCTCATTCCACTGCTTTCCATCGCCTGGTTTCACATTTCACTAAACGGCAGCTTCCCACTATTTTTTGGCCTTTCAGCCATCTTCATGTTCGCGGTCTTGAGTATGGGCATGATCGTCGGGGTTTTCATGCGCACACAGGCCGCTGCCTTGGCTCTCTCGTTCCTGGTGCTGTTCTTCCCAGGCTTCTTTCTGACCGGGATATTCTTCCCGCTGGCCTCCATGCCCGAGGAAGTCCGCTTGGAAGCGCTGATGTTGCCGGGCACGCACTACGCCATCATTACGCGCGGCATCTTTCTACCGGGTGTCGGACTTGATGTCCTCTGGCCTTATGCAGTCATGATGCTGATTCTGGGCGTGGCGTTCAGCGCCCTGGGCGCGCTCTTCTTTCGAAAGAAGTTGGGATGAATCTCGGACGCATCTGGGCACTGACCGGCAAGGAGTTCATCCACCTTCGCAACGACTGGTGGTTGCCGGCATTCATGTTGCTTGGCGGCGCCTCCGAATTGCTGTTGGTGGCCTGGGCTACCTCCCGGCCCATCAGCAATCTGCCGCTGATGGTGCTTGATCAGAGCAAGACCGCGGAAAGCCGCAGCATCACTGCCGGCCTGGTCAACACGGACACCTTTCGCGCCCCCGACTTCGTGAACGACCCGCAGACCATACGGGACGCCATGGACCGCGGGCAGATCACTGCCGCGTTGATCATTCCCCCCGATTTTGCGCGGCAGCTCGACTCGGTTTCGGGAAAACCAACCCTGCTGGTTATCCTCAACGGAGCAGAAGACACGCCGGCCCAGGCAGCCAATCGGGCCGTGGAGGGACTCGCCCGGGTGGTCGATGAACGCATTCTGGTGCGCCGCCTCGGCCTCAGCCCGGAGCAGCTCGAGGGATACACGCCGAGTCTGCAGGTCTGGTTCAACGAAAATCTGTCTGAGGCGCTTTACACAGCGCCGGCCGAGCTCGGTCTCATGCTCGAGTTCACAGTGCTGCTCTTCGCAGCGCTGGCCTTCTCGCGCGAACGGGAGCTCGGCACCATCGAACAGTTGCTTGTCATGCCATTCTCATCACTGGAAATCATTGTCGGCAAATCCGTTCCCGTCGTCTTGGTCGGGTTTACAGACTTTCTACTCATGCTCGGAATGATCCATTTCGCATTCGACATCCCGATCCGCGGATCGTTGCCCCTGCTTATGCTGCTTGCCTTCATTTACCTGCTTGTCGAACTTGGCAAGGGTTTGGTCCTCTCCGTGATTTCGCGCACCCAGCATCAGGCTTTCCTTCTGGTGCTGCTGGTGGGCATGGTTGACTTCATGTTCACCGGCTACGCTGCTCCTGTGGAAAGCATGCCGCCGGCGCTGCGGCTGTTCGCCAACATCATCCCTGCGCATCATTGGCTGACCATTCTGCGGGGCATCCTGCTCAAAGGCACGGGCCTCGACGTGCTTTGGCCAAACGTCCTTGCCCTGTTGATATTGGGAACGGTCATCGGGACTTTCTCGTTCAGGTTCGTCCGCAGGGCCCTGGACTAGCCATGAAGAAACGCGACGCGACCATCACCGTCGACAACCTGACGAAGCGCTTCGGCTCATTCACCGCGGTGGACGGAGTGAGCTTCGATGTGCGGCGCGGCGAAATTTTCGGATTCCTGGGGCCAAACGGCTCCGGCAAAACCACGACCATCCGCATGATGTTGGGATTGATGACGCCCAGCGCGGGCTCCGTGGAAGTGCTCGGCATGAAAGTGGACGGCGACACACGACGCATCCGGCCGCGGGTCGGCTACATGTCCCAGCGTTTCAGTCTCTACAACGACCTGACCGTTCTCCAAAACCTGAACTTCTATGGGGCCGCCTATGGCCTCACCGGTGCACTTCTCGAAACGCGGCTCCGCGAGGCGCTCTCGATGGCCGGTTTAAGCGGGCGTGAGAATACCAAGACCAGGGACCTCTCCGGCGGGTGGCGCCAGCGCCTGGCGCTCAGTGCGGCCATCCTCCATCGCCCGGAAGTGCTTTTCCTGGACGAACCGACCGCCGGCGTGGATCCTCTCTCCCGTCGCGCGTTCTGGGACCTCCTGTATGGGTTGATCGCCGAGGGCATCACCGTCTTCGTGACCACCCACTACATGGATGAAGCCGAGCACTGTCACCGGCTCGCCTTCATCCAGCACGGCAAGCTCATCGCCTATGGCACCGCGGCTGAGATCAAGGCCCGCATGATGCGCGGACAGGTGCTGGAACTTGAGACCTCCGATCCGGCCCGTGCGGTGAAGGTGCTGCGCGAACTGCAAGCCAGCGGCGCCCTCCCAATAGAGGAAGTTGAGCTGTATGGAGCGCTGGTACACGTTGTGGCGCGCGAAGCAAAGGTCCAGGAGACCCCTATCAAGCGCGAGTTGCTCAAAGCAGGCGTCCTGCAGAAGAACATATCCATTATCGAGCCATCGCTCGAGGACGTTTTCATCTCAGCCATGAAGGCCTAGGTCGCTGAGTGACGCAGCGCCGCCACCCCTCCGCGCTTTGCGGCGGGCCCAGCCGGCGAATTCTTGCCTCGCGCTGCTTGCAAGTGGGGTACGATTGGACATGCAGTCGACGCTCGGGCAAACTCGGACGCAGCTCATCTCGTGGCGCCTCCGTTCTTGCAGAATTCACCTTTCAACAGAACCACCTGGTTCGCAGCGGATACCTGGGAGACTCAAGACCGGTCCTGAGGTGGTTCCCGAAATCCAATTCGTCCACGCCGCTCCTTGACGAGTAGACCCGCTTCCCCAAGAAAAGACTCCCACGTGCGGTCCTTTGGCCTCAAGGCCCTGTATTGGCTGGTTATCATCGTCCTGGGCGCAGCCGTCTTCATTGTCTTCCTGAGATCTTCAGGCATCGGGCTGTGGCGGCCGGAATCGTTCGATTTGGCAATCACCGCATCGGCGCCTCGCCCGTACGCATATCGCGTGCTGTTGCCGCTCGCTGCCAATTTGCTTGCCCCCGTCGCCGGACCCGTGATCTCGCAAAGCCTGGCCGCCGGCTATGACTCTGTTCTTGGGAATCAGCTCTTTGGAGTGCAGCTGGCTGGGGCGACATACCCGGCGCAGGTTTCCATCATCCTTACCCTGATGTACGTCGCCATCGTCGGCTTCGCCGCCAGTCTGTGGTTCCTGCTTGGAGCGCTGCGTTACTCGCGCGGGGTCTGCTACCTGCACCCGCTGGTTCTGATGCTCGGCAGCCTGAGCTTCTTCATGGGCTTTGGAAACATGTACGATTTTCCGGTGCTGTTCTTCTTTACGCTGGGCCTGAATCTCATGTTCCGCAGGAGTTGGACCTGGTACCTGCTGGTCTTTGCACTGGGCACGCTCAACAAGGAAACCACCATCGTTTTGTACCTCGTCTTCGCCGCCTATTTCTACAGCCGCTTGGAACGCCCCCTTTTCGTTCGACTTTCCGCCTGGCAGCTTGGTCTTTTTGCCGCAATCCAGGGGACTGTCAGATACATGCTGCGCGGCAATCCGGGCACCGCCTTGGAGTGGCATCTGAACGACCAGATCCTCCGGGCATCCCAGATTACCTCCAACCCCGCCTATGCGCTCGCGTGGGCCGTGGCTGTCATCGTGCTGATAATCATGGTCATGCGCGGCTGGAGGACCAAGCCCGAATTCATGCGGCGCGCGGCCTGGATCATTCCGGTCTTCGTGATTGCCGCGGTGTTCTGGGGTACGCCTCTGGAGCTGCGCGGCATGCTTGAGATCTTCCCGGTGCTCGGAATCCTGATCTTGCCGTCCCCGCGGCCCCAACAGCAATCATGACCATGGAGCACGGCCTGGCATGGTGCCTCGCGCGCATGGCGCAGCCGAACCTTTGCGGGCAAAGATCGTGCGCGTCGCTCGCCATGCGCATGGAGCTGCTTGAAGATAACAGTTGATGTGACCACCAGGTCGTCATCCACGGCCGCGACCGGGAGGTCGCCGCCGCTTGCGGTCGGTTCGCGCATCGCCTTCGTTGCGGATTTTCTCGGCCGGCGGCTGGCCTATACCTACGAGATCATTGAACTTGAACCAGGCCGGCGCCTGGTGATTACCACCAAACAAGGGCCGTTTCCCATGGAGACGACCTATGCCCGGGAAGACACTTCCGAAGGTTTCACCCTGATGAAGTTGAGAAGCCGCGGTTCACCTGCGGGCTTATCCGCCGTTGTTGGCTGGTTCATGGCCTCCACCGAGCCAACCGGAACGACCCCACAAAGTTGAAGGCGCTCCTCGAAAGTCGCCCTTGACACGGGTGGCCTACTGGACCCGGGTTCAAATATCGCGCCGTTCTGTTCCCTCCGCGTGTTCTTCAAACCGCCAAGCAAAGGGCACGACAGGCTCGCTCCGCCCTCTCTGCCGCATCCTTCTGTTTTCTACACGATAAGCTCATAGGCTAACGCGGATTTCCGGTTGGGAATCAGCCAAGTCGCGGATACGCTTGCTGGTCTTGGAAACCCGTCCTCGCTCGTCTTCGTCCCCAGACCAGGTCCACGCGGTTCACGCGATGCACCCGGCAGGCGTACCGCCTCATCCCACCAAGTCCTGAGCGCACACTCCCCCAAATATTCGATTTCGCCCCGATCTCTAGCCGGATTGAGGTCGCACTCATGGCTGTATAGGTAAGAATTCACAGTATACTAGGAAGACTGTTGCGTTTCCTGTACATTCGTACTATAATACTGGTATGAACTCCCAATTCACGAGGTCGCTGACATGACGGAACAGCCTGCCGCCCACAGAAGTGACTGCGCTTCAGAAACGCAGTCGAAGCCACCGAAGGAATCGGTGGAATTCTTAACGGAGATGGAGCGAAAGAAGCCAGCGTCGGCCGGCGTCTCCGCGAGATTCGAGCCTTGCGCAATCTCCCCCTGCGTGCATTGGCAGAGATGAGCGGCCTGAACATCAATACGCTTAGCCTGATCGAGAACGAGCACACATCGCCAAGCGTCAGCACCTTGCAGCAGTTGGCGCAAAGCCTGCAGGTGCCTATCAGTGAGTTCTTCGAGACGCCGCAGCAAGACTTGGAGCTGGTTCATCAGAAGGAAGCGGAACGCCCGCGCGTCGCGTTCCAGCATGGGTTGCTGCAAGATCTTGCCGCGGGGATGCCTCACCTGGGAGCCGAGCCACTGATCCTTACCCTGAAGAAGGATGCCGACAGCGGCCAGACGCCCATTGTGCATACCGGCCGCGAGTTCGTCTACTGCCTGGAGGGGCGGATCAGCTACGCAGTGGGCGGGCAGGAGTACCTGCTGGGACCAGGCGATAGCCTGGTCTTCGAGGCATACCTGCCGCACCATTGGAAGAACTCAAGCCCGAAACCGTCGCGAGTGCTGTTGGTGCTGTGTCCAACAGACATGCGTGACAGGCCCAAGGAGCGCCACTTTGCGCCGTTAGGCCGGAAGGAGGCGTAGATCCGATGTCGAAGAAGCTTGGCTTGCCATTGATCCTGGTCACGCTCGGGATCGGCATGTTATTCAGCCTGAGGGCCGGGCTCGCCCAGGCGCAATGCGAATTGCCTCCACCGTCGTCCTGCGCCACGTGCCATGCCCGGGAAGATCCGGTCGCCGAAAAAGGGGATTGGCACATAATCCATGCGGAAAAGGATGTTTGCGTGAATTGCCACGGGGGAAACGGCAGCGCCGCGGATAAGGATGCGGCACATCAGGGCATGACAGCGCACCCCCTGGAGGACATCTACACCGATTGTCACAGCTGCCATCCTGCCTACGAGTTACGCGCCAGTCGCTTTGCCCCAACCCTGGGCGTAACCCCCGGCAGTTGTGCAACCCCCACGCCCCCACCCGCGGCCAATTCGCAGGGTGGAGCCTCCCCCCTGGGCCCCGGCGTCTCCACCGGTCCGGCAAACATCGCCGCATGGGCGGGGTCCTTTGGCGTGGCGGGCGCCTCGCTGGCCATGCTGGTGCTCTTCTGTGTCAGCCTCGCTTGGCTGGAGAGCCATCGTGCGGTCAACTAGATCGCGAGGCGTTCCCGCCTGCGTGGGATGGGAAGCTAAGAAATGAAGGCCAGCCGAAGCTTGTTGGCATGTGCCTACCTGGTGCTGGCCTGCGCGGCAACTTCCCTTGCGGTGGCCGCGCTCGGCACCCCCAGCCAGAGCAACCGGGTGGTCACTATGATTCTATCCACGGAGGGTATTCCGCCGGCGCTTCTCACTACCGTCGCGCTGGCTTTGTACATGTCTCGCAAGTCACATCACATATGGAGAAACCCGTTATGAAAATCGCAGCAATTACAGAAGATGGGCAGACCATCAGTCAGCACTTCGGCCGCGCACCGCAGTATTTGGTGGCAACAGTCGAGGATGGCAAGATCGTGGCGCGTGAGCTGCGCGACAAGCTCGGCCACGCGCATTTCCAGGGGGAGCCTCACGAGCATGAGGCCGAAGGCACCGGAGGACATGGTTTCGGACCGGAATCCGACAATCGCCACGGCCGCATGGCAGAGGCAATTTCAGATTGTGAGGTGCTATTGTGCCGCGGCATGGGCATGGGCGCCTACGAGAGCATGAAGGCGCGCAACATCCGCCCCGTGGTCACCGATATCGAGAATATTGACGAGGCCGTCATGGCCTATGTCGGCGGCAAGATCGTCGATCACGTCGAAAAGCTGCACTGATCACATCAGAAGGAGAGACCATGGCAGACATTGTCGGATGTGCCCGCGTGACGGGCACTGTCAAAGGCCAGAATGCACCTGAATCTCATGCTATTGAGTCGCCTGACCAAAAGGAGAATTTCATGACCGCCCGCGTTGGCCAAAAAGCCCCCGAATTCACTGCTCCGTCCTACTACCGGGGCGGATTCGCGCCCGTTAGCCTCTCGGATTTTGCCGGCAAGTGGCTGTTGCTGTGTTTCTATCCCGGCGATTTCACTTTTGTCTGAGCGACCGAAGTATCGGCAGTTGCCGATCAATATGCGTCGCTGCAGGAATTGGGTGTGGAGGTAATTTCCGTCAGCGTGGACAGCCACTTTGTCCACAAAATGTGGAATGACTATGAGTTGTCAAAGATGGTCAAGGGAGGCGTTCCCTTCCACATGGCCTCCGATCAGGCAGGAAATGTCGGCCGCGCCTATGGGGTCTGGGACGAGACTCAAGGTATCGAAATGCGTGGGCGCTTCATCATTGATCCCGACGGCGTGATCCAGGCGATGGAAGTCCTTACGCCTCCGGTGGGCCGCCGTTTGGCGGAATTGATTCGCCAGATCCAGGCCTTCCAGCATGTGCGCGCATCCGGCGGCAAAGAGGCCACACCGGCGGGTTGGGAACCCGGCAAGCTCACGCTCAAGCCCGGCCCTGACTTGGTCGGCAAGGTTTGGGAAGTGTGGAAACCGGAAATGGAATCGAGATCAAATGGCGTGCATGAGGGGCGATAGCCCCGCATACGAGGAGGTACGATGATCAGCCTTCAGATGCGCAACCGTTTTGGCGCCCGAGACAACACGGACTCCAAGGCCGGCGGCACTCCGGGGCAGGGACGAGGCAGGGGCCGCGGACGCGGCGCTGGCGGAGCAGGCCAGGGCCCAGGAGGGGGACAAGGCGGCGGTAACCAGCCAACGTCCGGCCCGGGCGGGAACTGCATCTGCCCCAAATGCGGACACAAAGAACCCCACGTTGCCGGTCAGCGTTGTCTCGACCGCGTCTGTCCAGAATGCGGGGCAAAAATGGTACGTGAGTAAGAAATCGCGCCGCTTTGAGTCTTGGCCCCGCATCGGGTTGCATAGCCGCGCAACACGATCGCCGGGTGGCGCAGATATCGGCGGAGATCAGGAGTGTATATGAAGAAGATCGCATTTCCAACGGATGATGGGGAGACCATTAGCCGGCACCTGGGAGAGGCTCAATTCTACCTGGTGGCCTCGGTGGACGAGGACGGCCAGGTGAACTACGAGAGGCGGGAGAAACCTCGCCGCGACCACTCGCAGTCTGGGCAGGGACGCCACCACGATGGAGGGCAGGCTGGTCGCGGTGCTGCCCTCTTCGCACCCATCGCCGATTGCCAGAACTCTCATCTCCGGCGGCATGGGAGATTCGGCCTACCGGCACGCCACCGCGCAAGGACTGGAGGTCATCCTCCCGGCGGACGAGAAGATCATGGATGCCATGAAAGCCTACCAGGCAGGCACGTTGGTCTCGGATATGCGGAGGGTGCACACACGTTAGTCTACGTTTCGCGTGAGGCGGACAGGCTTTTGCAAAGGTGAAATGAATTGCGCGTGAAAGGTCAACTACATAAATGAACGCCTTGCCCATCGAGCGCTGGGGTTGGGCCTCGATTGGCGTAAACGTGCTTTTGTGCATGCTGAATCTGATTATCTCCATTGCCTCCGGCAGTTTGGCAGTCGCCGCCGAGACAATACATAACCTGGTGGACCTGGCGGCTTCGGTGGCGGTTTTGGTCGGGCTGAAGATCTCTCGGCGGCGCAGCAAGAACTTCCCCTATGGTCTGTACAAGGTTGAGAATATCGTCGCTGTTGGCGTGTCCGGGCTCATCTTTCTTACCGGATACGAGATCGTACATGAAGCACTATTTGCTCCCCCTCGTGCGACCACTGTCGGTTTGTGGATGTTGGCCGGAGTAATGCTTTCTGCGATGATTCCCTTGGCTTATGGCTATTTCGAATTGCGCGCGGGCAAAGACGCAAATTCTCCGAGCCTGATAGCCTCTGCTCAGGAGTTTCACACCCATGTCTTCTCCTCGGGCGTCGTATTCGCAGCCCTCTTGGGGCAAGTCTTCGGCCTGCGCTTGGATCGCTGGGCGGCGCTGCTTGTGGTCGTCTTCATTGCACGAACCGGCTGGGAGTTATTGCGCGATGGGATGCGCGTTCTCCTGGATGCGTCCATCGACGCGACTACCTTGTCTCAGGTTCGGGAGATCATTCAAAACGACCCGGCCGTGGTTGAGCTCAAGACATTAGTGGGGCGTAATTCCGGCCGCTATCGCTTCCTGGAAGCCGAACTGGGTCTGCGTGTGAATGATCTGCAGAAGGCTCATGCGATCAGCCAACGTCTTGAACAGACCATCAAGGAAATCGTCCCACACGTGGAGAGGGTGTTGATCCATTATGAACCCATCGTTCCCACTCATCTGCGCTACGCCTTCCCCCTTGCCGCGCCGGATGGCAAATTGAGTAAGCACTTCGGCGAGGCTCCCTACATGGCGCTGATTACGCTGCGATTGGCTGATGGAGCCATTGAACAACGCGAAGTGCTGATCAATCCTTACAGCCAGGAAGAGAAGGCGAAAGGCATCAAAGTCGCCGAATGGCTGGTCTCCCGGAAGGTGGACCGGATCTTCATCAAGGAAAGTCTGCATGGTAAAGGGCCAGCGTATGTCTTTGCTAACGCCGGAGTACAGGTGGCAAGCACTGAGCTAAACACCCTGGACTCGGTGTTGGACAGGGAATCAGCCGAGCACCGCCACCAGCAAATCGACGAGAAGAGATGATCCATTTCTTCGGCCCACAGCGTTCATCGCATTTAGGCCATTCGCGTGGGAATCAAGATGAAAACGAGTAGTGGTTGGAGGGAACCCAAATGAACGCCAAGACAAAGATAGGTATTATCATCTGCGATCGCTATAGTGGCTGTGCGGGAGGCAAATGCCTCCGGGCTATGAGAGACAGGGATGGGGCATTTCAACAATACGCTGATTCAGAAATTGAATTGGTGGGCTACACTACCTGTGGTGGATGTCCGGGTGGAAACGTCGAATACACAGGCGAAGAAATGGTGAAGAACGGTGCGCAAGTGTCCACTTGGCGACCGGTATGCTCGTCGGTTATCCACCCTGTCCCTACATTGACACATTCAAGGCCTTTCTTGAGAAACGCCATGGAGTCAAGGTCGTCGTCGGTACTCATCCCATCCCAGAGAAGTATATGGAGATGCACACAAGTCTGGGGACATGGGACAGTGCTGAATGGCGGTCGCTTTTGAAGCCAACGATTACGGATGAGGCAACCCGCAAAGCTTATGACTGAAAAAAGGATGAAGTACGTCTTCGGTCCCGTCCCCTCGCGCCGTCTGGGCCGATCGCTGGGTATCGACCCCATCCCGCTTAAGACCTGCAACTGGAATTGCGTCTATTGTCAGTTGGGGCGCACTGTGCCGCTCACAAATGAACGGCGCGAGTATGTCCCGACGCGGGACTTGTTGGACGAGGTAGAGCGTGCGCTGGCCTCGCGCCAGAACGGCGGGATCGATTGGGTGACATTCGTAGGATCGGGAGAGCCCACGCTCCACAGCCAGCTCGGCGAAATGATCCTCGGCGTGAAGCAGATCACCAGGATTCCAGTGGCAGTCATCACCAACGGCGCTTTGCTGCACCGTCCGGAGGTACGCAAAGCTCTCGCCGCGGCGGATGCTGTCTTGCCCACGCTCGATGCAGGCACGCCAGAACTGTATCGCCGGATAAACCGACCCCACCCGGCTGCAACATACGAACGCCTGGTGAACGGTCTGATCGCGTTCCGGGATCAATTTCATGGCAAACTGTGGGTCGAGGTGATGTTGGTACGAGGCTTTAACGACGGCGAGCAGGCGCTGCGCGCGGTCGCCGCCGTCCTGGAGCGCATCCGGCCTGACGAGGTCCACATCAATCTGCCCACGCGCCCGCCTGCCGAGACATGGGTGCAGCCTCCGGATCAGGCGGCTCTGAGACGCGCGGTGTCGATTCTCGGAGCGGTCGCCAGGGTCGTACGTCCGGCGGAGGGTGACTTTGAGATCGGCTGCAACGAAGATGTGGTGGATGCGGTCATCGGCATCATCACTCGCCACCCCGTGCGTCAGGACGAACTCGAGCACATGCTGGCGCGCTGGACGCCAGGGGAGCTTGGCCGCGCATTGTCGGCGCTTGAGGCAAGCGGGAGGGCGCAAATCGTGGAACGCTACGGCCACGTGTTCTGGACCGCCGCCCCTTCGCACTTTCCTGCAAAAGACAACAGTGAGCGGACAAATCCGCAGGCCCACCGGGGCACCCTCCTTTCCGGCAACCACAAGACTCGCCAGGAGGCGCTGAAAGACTTTGGGCCAGCGGCGCCAGTCAAACATCCAAATGACGGGCATCCTCCTGAAGCATGAATCGCCGGGGCGGCGGACAAAGATGAGCTCACGAGGTGTTTTCGAAATCCAAGCCAGGCTGTGCAAGACAATGGGCCATCCGGTCCGGCTGGAGATCCTGCACGACCTACGGGATGGCCCCAAACACGTCGCTCAACTTGCAAGGCTCCTGGAGCAGCCGCAGTCCACGGTCTCGCGCCATTTGGCCGCTCTGCGATTGGCGGGAATAGTCCTGGCCGAGCATCAAGCGCAGAGCGTCTACTATCGCATCGCCAATCCCAAGCTTTTCAAGGTCTGCGATTTGATGCGGGAGACTTTGGAGGAGCAAAGCGCCCTCCAATCGCGTTTGATGCGGGGACTCTGACAGTCCGGCCCGCGCTGGCGGCATCCAAACATGACAACTGTTCTCGACGATTTATTGTCCAGCCTGACCGAGGATTCACCGGTTCGCTCCGTCTTGGTGGGCGCACACTGGACTGTTGTTTGCAGCCGGCACTGCGGCATGGCAGCTACCCTGGCATCCAGTCATCCGCATGGTCACGTCCAGGTGCGGGACGTTGGCCGCCTGCATCAGAAGAGCGCACGGCAATTGGCGGAGCTGGCTCGCTCATCCGAATTGATGGAAGCCAGCATTGGGATCGCCGCGGTCAATTCCATTCTGGCCCCGTTGGAAACGCCGGTCCGCGAGGTTAACGCTGGCGAGGTGATCGTCAGCCGCGGCCGCGGCAGGAATGTGGCCCTCATTGGCCACTTCCACTTCATCCCCGAATTGCGGAAAGCCGCGCACCAGCTGTGGGTCATTGAACAGCAGCCGCAGGAGGATGAATATCCTGCTGACGCGGCAGTTGACCTGCTGCCCAAGGCGGACGTGATTGCGATCACCGGAAGCACGCTGGCGAATCACACCCTGGAGGGATTGCTTGCGGTCTGCAATCCCAGGGCCACCGTGATTGTTCTGGGGCCCAGTACGCCGCTCTCGCCGGTACTCTTTGAGCATGGAGTGGACATCATCTCCGGCACGCGCGTGGTCGACGAGGCCGCCGTGCTCCGCACGGTCGGACAGGGTGCCTCCTTCCGCCAGGTCGAGGGCGTCCAGCTGCTGACTTTCACTCGAGAAAGGGAAACCTGAGCGCATGGAAATTGTGTTGCAACCGATCGGTGTGATTCATTCCCCGTTCACGAAACCGGACGGGACCCCCATCCAAGCCGCGCGTTCGCACGCCGCCGGAGTTGTGGAGGTCTACCCGGACTTCGCGGAAGGACTGCAGGACATAGATGGTTTTTCTCACATTCATCTCCTGTATGCCTTCCATCAGTCGTCGGGATTTTCCCTGAGCGTCAAACCGTTCCTGGATGACAGGGAACATGGGGTGTTTACGACGCGCCACCCCCGCCGGCCCAACCATATCGGTATGTCGATTGTCCGCCTGATTTCCCGCCAGGGTAATACGCTGACTGTCGAGGATGTGGACATGCTCGACGGCACACCACTTCTGGATATCAAACCCTACATGCCCGAGTTTGACGTACGCGATCATGTGCGCACGGGCTGGTACGAAACGCGGAGTCACAAGTGAAACTACATCGCACCCTGATCATTGCCGTCCTGTTGGTCGCCGTCGTGTTGGCACTCACCACGAGCGTGCACGCCCAGGACACCGCGCCGGTCGTGCACGCCGTTTTGTTCTATTCCCGCGAGTGTGGTCACTGCCAGTACGTGATCACGCAAGTCCTGCCTCCCCTCTTTGAGAAATATGGATCGCAGCTGCAGATCATTGGATTTGACGTTGCTCATCCGCAGGGAGAGGCGCTCTTCGCGGCCGCGGCCGAGAGATTCGGCATCCAGAACCCGGGCGTGCCATTTCTCGTGATAGACAATCTCTACTTGATCGGCTCGAACGATATCCCCGAGCAGTTGCCTGGTTTGGTCGAGACGTATCTTAAAGTCGGAGGCGTCGGCTGGCCCGACATTCCGGGTTTGAAGGAAATCCTCGTATCGGCCGCGGAGGCTGCAACCGCGCAGGCCACCGCTCAGCCCGCGGTGACGGAGAGCAGCCCCGGAGCAACATCCCCTTCTTCCGCGGCCGCCTCTCCGACTTCTGCCATCCCCGGGGTACAGGCTCCTGCTCTCACCTGGATGGATCGTTTCAGTGCCGACCCCGTCGGTAACACGGTGGCGGTAGTTGTCCTGCTTTGCCTGATCGCATCGTTGGTTTGGGCGGTCCTGCTTTTTCAGAAGGGAGAAACGGCATCGCTGCTGCAGAGACTTGCCTGGACCATTCCCTGGCTATGCCTCATCGGTGCCGCTGTGGCCGCATACCTCGCCTTCGTGGAGCTCACCCAGACAGCCGCGGTTTGCGGTCCGGTCGGTGACTGCAATACCGTTCAGACCAGCCAGTACGCGCGGCTCTTCGGTGTGCTCCCCATCGGTGTGCTCGGCTTCATTGGCTACCTGGCTGTTGGTCTGGCTTGGATAGTTGCCCGCACCACGCGCGCATTACAGCGCAATCTGGCCGCCCTGGCACTGTTCGCCCTACCCGCCGGTGGAACCCTTTTCTCGATCTATCTCACTTTCCTGGAGCCATTCATCATCGGCGCGACCTGCGCCTGGTGCCTGCTGTCGTCGGTCGTCATCACGGCGATCATGCTGCTGGGAGTAGAGCCCGCCCGGCTCGCGCTGTCTGAGTTTCCCTCGTCGGCCGCCGGCCGTCGGCGCCGCGCCGCCCCGGCGGGCAGCAAGCAGACAAGGTAGCCGCGTGCATTGGAGCCGGCGGCCCCGCTAGATGGGAATCCCTTTGAATTGGCTCATGTACAGCCGATAAAAGAAACCCCTCGCCTCGAGCAGTGCTTGGTGCGTACCCTGCTCGACAATCTCACCGTCGTTGATGACGATCACGTTATCAGCATCGCGTATCGTGGACAGGCGGTGCGCAATTACAAAGCTCGTCCGGCCCTGCATCAGGCGCAGCAGCGACTTCTGGATCCGTGCCTCTGTACGTGTGTCGACGCTGGAGGTGGCCTCATCCAGGATCAGGATGCTCGGGTCGGCCAGGATCGCCCGGGCGATCGATAGCAACTGCCTCTGTCCCTGGCTAATGTTGCTGGCGCGCTCGGAGAGCACCGTCTCATAGCCCTTCGGCAGCTGCCGGATGAAGTGATCGGCATCTGCCAGCTCCGCCGCCTTGATACACTCTTCGTCCGTTGCATCCAGGCGGCCGTAGCGGATGTTCTCCATGACCGTGTCTGCAAACAAGAACGTGTCCTGAAGCACGATCCCCAGCTTCTGCCGCAAGTCGGCCTTGGAGACCTCTCGAATGTCGCGCCCATCGATCATGATGCGCCCCTCATCAACCTCATAGAATCGCGACAGCAAGTTGATGAGCGTGGTCTTCCCCGCGCCCGTGGGACCGACCAGAGCAACGGTCCCTCCCGCCTTGGCATCCAGTGTCATGTTCTTGATCACCGGCTGGCCGGGAACATAGCCAAACCGAACGTGATCGAAGACCACCTGGCCACGCACGGAAGTCGCCAGCATTCGGTCGGCCGCCTCGTCGACCTCCGCCGGCGTGTCGATGATCTCAAAGACGCGTTCCGCCCCGGCCAGAGCCGCCTGGATCGAGTTGTACATATTCGCCAGCTGCCGCAGGGGCTGAATGAAGTTCTGGGCATAGGCTATGAACGTCGCGATCATGCCTACGGTGACCAGATTATGCAGGGCCAGATAGCCCCCGAGGCCGACCAGGACGATCACAAAGAAGTTCCCCAGGACATTCGTCAGCGGCATCAGCATCAGGGCGTATGTGTTCGCGTACACTCCTGCGCGATACAGCTTCTGATTGCTGATGCGGAACCGCTCAACGGAACTCTCACTGCGCCGAAAAGCCTTGACGACGCGTTCTCCGCTGATGGCCTCTTCCATCACTCCGTTGATCTCGCCCAGTTCCTTCTGTAACTGCCGGAAGCCCTTGCGCGTGTAGCGTGCAATGAACTGCGTGAACCAGAACATGATCGGCACGACCACCACGGCAGCCAGCGCCAGCCACAGGTTGAGGACAAACATGGCGATGAGGATCCCGAACAGGGAAAGCACGCTGGCCACCAACGAGACTACGTTCTGAGAAACGGCCTGGTTGATGGCGTCGATATCGTTCGTCAGCCGGCTCATCAGCTCGCCGGCGGTGTGCTTGTCAAAGTAGGCGATGGACAGCCGCTGAAGGTGCTCAAACAGGTCGCGCCGCAGACGCCGCAGTGCATCCTGCGAGATGCGTGCCATCAACCAACTGGAGATGGCCTGGAAGCCGTTGTCGAACAGGTAGGCGCCCAACAGCAGGAGTGCCAGCTTGGCCAGGCCCGCCACCTGTCTCGTCGAGATGTATTGGTCGATGGCGCGGCCCAACAGGTACGGCTCCAGCAATTGGAGCAGGATGTAGCTCAGCACGAAGACGAGCACAACAAGCAGCGTGACCTTGTAGGCGCTGAGATAGTTCGCCAGGCGGGTCAAGGCCCGGCGCGGATCAGCCGCCTGCTCGATCCTGCCGGGCTGCATGTGCCCGCGACCCATGGCCCGACGGATATCGGGTACAGGCGGGCGCGCGGAGGAGGTGCTGTTGGTCATAGGGGCTCGTCCAGCTTCGCACCATCTCCCAACTGGGAGTCGTAGATCTCCTGATAGACCGGGCTGGACCGCATCAACTCGGCATGGGTTCCCTGCGCCACGATGCGACCTTGGTCGACCACCACGATCTTGTCAGCATGCAGCACGGTGCTGATGCGCTGCGCCACCACGAACGTTGTGGCGTCGTGCAGGCGCTCCTTGAGCGCGTCCTGGATACGCGTCTCGGTTTCAACATCCACGGAGCTGGTGCTGTCATCCAGGATCAGGATCGAGGGACTCAGCAGCAGGGCGCGGGCAATGGCCAGGCGCTGCTTCTGCCCGCCCGAGAGATTCACACCGCGCTCTTCTACGCGCGTGTCGTAGCCCTCGGGCAGGCCCACGATGAAGTCGTGCGCCTGGGCCGCCTTGGCCGCCGCGACGACCTCCTCCTCGGAAGCAGTGGGACGCCCGTAGCGGATGTTGTCCCGCACCGTGCCCGAGAACAGCACCGTATCCTGGGGAACGACCCCGACGTGCTCCAACAGGTCGCTCTGCTTCACATCCCGGATGTCTGTCCCGTTCCATGTAATCCGCCCGGAAGCCGCGTCGTAGAACCGCGGCACCAGATTGACCAGCGAGGACTTACCTGCGCCGGTCGAGCCCAGAATGGCCACGGTCTGGCCGGGCTCTGCGACCAAGTTGACCCCCTTCAGAACCAGTCCATCGTTCGTGCCGTTGTAATGGAAGCTGACGCCCTCGAAGGCAACGCGCTGCAGAGCCTCATCGGGCAGGGGCACGGGCACCGCGGCATCCTGAACCTCAGGTACGGTATCCAGCACCTCGTTGATGCGCTCCGCCGATGCACTGGCTGCGGCGACCGCATTTGCCAGCATGACCATGATCGCCAGCGGACCCATCGTCGTTTGCAGATAGTTGATGAACGCCACGATCTGCCCGACCGAGACCCCGCCCGCCGCAGACTGGATGCCCCCCGCCCAGATGACGATCACCATGCCGATATTCACGAAGATTCCCATGGCCGGCGAAAGTGTGGCCATGAAGCGCATCACGCGTATATTGCGGGCCGTGTAATCCTCATTGGCAGCCGCAAATCGTTCGTCCTCGTACGGCTGGCGCACAAACGCCTTTACCAGGCGCACCCCGGCGATGTTTTCCTGCAAGACGGTGTTCAAACGATCAAGTTTCCTCTGCACGGTCAGGAACAGGGGCCCCATCTTTGACACGAAGAACACCATCACAACGGCAGTCGGAACCAGCACGGGCAGGATCATCAGCGCCAAATGACTGTCCGTGACAAACATCAGGATCAGACTCCCCAGCATCAGGAGGGGGCGCGGGTGCCGATGCGCAGCGAGAGCTGCACCATCCGTTGAAAAAGGCTCGTGTCGCTGGAGAGGCGCACCATCAACTGCCCGGTGCCCAGGTGATCGATGTTGCCAAAAGAGAACGACTGGATCTTGACGAACAGTTCCTCGCGCAGGTCGCGGGCTACCCCCTCGCCCACTTGTACGGAAAGGATGTTGTTGGAGACAGCAAAGATCGCCTGCAGCACGGAAATGGAGAGCATGATGGCCGTGGTGCTGAGCACGACCTGCATGTTCTTCGCATTGATGCCTTGGTCGATGATGCGCTCGACCAGCCGGGGGATCGTAAGATCCACCAGAATGACCAGGATCAAGAGGACCAGGGCCGCAAGGCTGCGACGCCAGTACGGCCGGACAAAGTGCAGTAGCTTTCGTATTTGCTTCATGGTGTCTGACGCGAGGACGTCCGGTAACCTAGAGCAGCATCTTCTTCAGGGCGTCCATCGCCTTGACAACGGTTTCCAGCTCATCACTCGTCATGGATTCCATGCGTTCGGACATCCACGCCCGTGTGCCACCAAACACGGCATCCAGAAGTTCATCCCCCGCCTTGGTGAGCGCCAGTTCAACCTGGCGGCGATCCGCTGTGCTGTGAGTCCGCGTCAGCAGCCCCTTCTGCACGAGGACCTCCACGGCCTGGCTTATGGCGGGGCGGCTGATATTCCGGGCGTCGGCGAGCTCGCTCATGGACTCCATCCCGCGTCGCACGTATCGCAGAACGTGAAATTGCTCGACCGTGATTCCGAAGTCCGCGGTCGCAGAACTCCGAATTCGGGAGCGGATCATCCCCCAGAGTGGGGGCACCGTCTCCCAGAACCGGTCGATGGCTCGGGTACGAACACGCGCAGGGGCAGGCATACGCCTCCTTCAAACTAGTTAACTTGCTTATTTATTAAGCTATGAAACTAGTTTAGCGCAGCCGCGCGGGATTGTCAAGAACGCTTTGGAGTGTGCTGGCTGTACGTTTCTGGGAGCGCGCTGCAGCCCGCCCGCGTTCCTTGTGCCGGCGGGCTTCCAGGGGGCCCTTCGGACGTGCCCGTGCAGCGCCGAAAGCGATCAGACGCCGTTACTGTACGCCAGGCCGACTGTTCCGGGGCCGAGGTGTGTTCCGATCGCCGGGCTGACCGTGGAGAGTATCGACTCGACTGCACCCAATCGCGTGGAGGCCTCCTGGAGCACAGCCTTCGCGTTGTCCTCCGCATTGGCATGCAGGGTCGCCAGGCGGATTTTTGACTTTCCCCCGCAATCCGCCGAGACCAGCTCAATCACTTTCTCGTAGGCCTTCTTGGACGTACGCACGCTGGCGGCCGAATCCACTTTGCCGTCTTTTATCGTCAGGATCGGCTTCACGCTGAGCGCCGATCCCAGCAGTTTCTGCGCACCCCCGATGCGGCCGCCGCGGTGCAGGAATTCCAGCGTATCCACTGCAAAATACACGCCCGTGTTCGGGCGCACCGATTCAGCGACTTTCTGGCACTCGCTCAGTGACGCACCCGCCGCAGCGGCCCGCGCCAACGCCAGGGCCTGGAAACCCAGCGCCATCGCCACCGTCTCGCTGTCGAAGAGAACGATCTTGTCCTTGGCAGAGGAGAGTTCCTCGCGGGCTTGCCTGGCGGAATCCAGGGTGCCGGAGAGTTTCTCTGAAATGAACACGCCCATGACATCGTAGCCCTGCTCCAGCAAGTTGGAAAACGCCTTCTGCATTCCCGCCGGAGTCGCCTGGGACGTGGACGGCATGACTTTGGAGTTCTTTAGCCGCGTGTAGAACTCGTTGGGCGTGATGGTCACCCCGTCCGAATACGTTTCCTGGCCCCAGATGACGGACAGAGGCACGACCGTGATGTTGAGTTGTTTGCACAGGTCATCGGGAATGTAGGCCGTGCTATCGGTTACCACAGCGGTCTTGGACATTCTGCCTCCTCCGGCTGGTTGTGAAAGTATCAACCCCGGGGTCCCACCCGCGTTACGTGCTTCAACGCGGTCGTCACTGCTTGCATGCCTCCAGTGCGTTCGTGCACGCGGCGCACACGTTCCAGTACCCGTCAGGGCGATTTCAGATCACCATGTATCTCTGACAGGGAGCAACTTGCTTACTCGGCAGCCCCAAAGCGCAGGTTGGCTACTCCCGGCTTTGGCTGCGGGTCATGCCTGATACAGATCGGCGCGGCTCGGCGGCACACTGCTTCTGCCGTCTGGCCTCATCTTCGCCAGCAGCGTCTGGTTGACGTTGATGTTGCCGGATTCAAATCCATAGGCTGAGGCACTCAAGTACAGCCGCCACGTGCGATACGTGACCGGATCGGACACCTTGATCGCCTGCTCCCGATTCTGGGCCAAGCGCTCCACCCAGTTCCGCAGCGTTAGTGCATAGTGCTCGCGCAGACTCTCGACATCCCGGACCTCAAAGCCCGCATTCTCAGCCATCAGATTAACCTCGCTGACCGGCTCAAGCTCGCCATCTGGAAAGATGTAACGCTGCGAGAATGTGCCCTGCCCCACGATCAGCCTCTGCATCAGGTCCTGCTCGTTTGTCCCGGTTCCCGCACGACGCGAAATTCCATGGTTCAGGAACAGACCTCCGGGCTTGAGCAGGCGATACGTGTGAGCGAAGTATTCCGGCAAGTGCGAGCGCCCCACGTGCTCGAACATGCCCACGCTGACGATCTTGTCGAACATTTCGTCACCAAGATCGCGGTAATCCATCAATTCAACCTTGACGTCGTTTGCAAGCCCTCGCTGCACGGCCTGCTCATCCGCATAGGCTTTTTGATTCTTGCTCAGGGTGACGCCAAGCACCTTCACCCCGTGTTTGAAGGCGGCATAGCGCGCCAGCCCACCCCAGCCGCACCCGATGTCCAGGAGCCTGTCCCCGGAGCTCAGCCGCAGTTTGCGGCAGATGTGTTCCATTTTGAGTTCCTGCGCCGTGTCCAGGTCCTCCGTGCCCGTCGGGAAATACCCGCACGAGTACTGCATATTGCGGTCCAGCCACAGCGCGTAAAAGTCGTTGCCTACATCGTAGTGATACTGCACGACCTGGCGGTCGCGTTCCTTCGAATGGACCGCCCCGCGCGCCGCGAGCGGGCCGCGTCCCCGCAATCCCGCATTCTTCGACCCTGGCAGGGCCAGCAGACCGAATCCGAGTTCCAGGATTTCTCCGAGGCTGGGAACTCGGCCCGCGATGCCTTCCATCAGTGGAAATGCCGAGAAGATATCGCCTTCGATCTCAAAGTCATCCCGGATGAATGCCTCGCCCAGGGAGAGTTCCACAGGTGGCTTGAACATGCGCCGCAGGGCGCCCGGATGCTGGATGACCAACTCGAAGGGAGCAGCGCCCTCGTGTGGCAGCTCGGTGCCGTCCCACAGGCGGATGCCGAAGCGGCGCGGCCGTGGAAAGATGATCTCAAGCAGGCGCGCGCTGCGTTGGGCCGCGCGATCGGTCGTGGGAATTGATGTGGTTTGCGTCATGGCAACCTCCTTCCCCAGAAGCCATGGACAATGGACTCAGGCCAGTGCCCTCTCGGCACCTGGCGGTTTCACCGCCCTATTCTACGGCATTCAACACGGGTCGGCATCGCCGACTACGAGTCTCCCCCGCGGCGCAGGACGGCCAGCCCGCTGGTTTGGACGCGTCCCTCCTCCGGGCGCTCCCAGGCACAACCCGGTGATGGAACAGAGCCGAGACTCGGGCGGCCTCGAGCCCCGATCCCGGCCCCTATGGCGCAAGCTTGGCACCGCTTGCGCCGGGCTAGACTTTGACGTTCCAGGCTTCGTACTTGGGGTTGCGCCCTCGGATGGCGTCCTGGTAGAGCGTCCGCAGCTGTGTGGTTACGGGTCCCATTTTTCCGGCGCCGATCGGACGATGATCTATCTTCGTCACGGCCGTCACTTCGGCGGCTGTCCCGGTCATGAAGAACTCCTCGGCCAGAAAAGCTTCGGTCCGGTCGATCGAGCGTTCCACGACCGGCATGTTGAGATCCGTTCGCGCAAATTCCATAATGGTGCGTCGAGTGATGCCCTCCAGGATATTGTCTGTGACAGGTGGCGTGACCAGAGTACCATCGCGCACCATGAAGATATTCATTGCCGAGCCCTCCGAGAGATGGCCATTGCCGTCCATGGCCAGCGCCTCGTCATAGCCGCCGCGAACCGCGTCTGACTTGATGAGCGCGGAGTTGACATACGCACCCGCCACTTTGCCGCGCGCCGGTATCATGTTGTCGTCGATCCGCCGCCAGGATGAAATCGTCGCATGCGCATTCGTATCGTTCTTGATGTATTTCTCGAACGGTATCACGAACATGCAAAACTCGTCCCTCAGGTCGTGCAGACGGACGCCGATCCCCAGGTCGGCCTTGTATATTGTCGGGCGCAGGTAGATATCCTCCTGCCAGTTGTCTGTTCGAAGGACATCCAGCGTCAGTTGGATCAGGCTCTCCTCGTCGTACCGGGTTTGCATGGTCATGATCTTGGCCGAGTGCAGAAGGCGGCGGAAATGATCGTAGGGCCGGAACAGGTACAGTGCGCGTTTGTCGGCGTTCCAGTACGCACGCAAGCCCCCGAACACGGCAGTCCCGTACAGGAAACCATGAGTGGCAATGTTGATTTTCGCTTCGGAAAGCGGGACGATTTTCCCCTCAAAGAACGCATGCTTCGAGAGATCCACAGGTCGCCTCCAGAAAGGGGTCAGATCTACTCTTACGGCAGAATTATAACTGATTCAGTCCGGTTTACTCCTGGGCTGCCGAGCCGCCTGGCGCGCTCCGCCAATCTGGGCTCCGCTTCTCGTATACCTTTGCACACCAACACGCAAACCTGGTCTTGACGCCGGCTCGGCCGTCCGGCAATATTCATTTTGATATTCCTCAAATTAGATTTACGGGTGCCTCGATATGGATACAACTGCCCCTCTCAATGCCGAACTCGTAACCTTCTATAAGGCCCTTGCTGACTCCAATCGCCTCAAAATCGTGGGCTTGCTGGCCCACAAGCCGTATAGCGTCGAGGAGTTGGCTGCGCCTCCTGGGCGTCAAACCCTCAACGGTCTCGCATCATCTGACAAAGCGCACGGAGGCCGGTTTGGTCAGCGCCCGCGCAGAGAGTTACTACAGCGTCTATCAACTCGAAACCAAATCACTGGAGCACCAGGCAAGGCGCCTGCTGAAGCCCGCAGACTTCACAGCCGCGGCGGAACACATGGACTTGGACGCCTACGATCGGAAAGTGGTGGCAGATTACTCGCGCCCCGATGGTGGCCTCAAGACTATCCCGGCCCAGCGAAAGAAACTTGAGGCGGTCTTGAAACATATTGTCGCTGCCTTTGAGCCCGGAAAGCGCTACAGTGAGAAACAGGTCAACCGGATTCTTGCGCGCTTCCACGCAGACACGGCAAGCCTGCGCCGTGAGCTTGTGGACTCCAACCTCATGCAACGTGAGGGTGGTGGAGGCGAGTACTGGAGAGCGGACGCGTAGTCATCCATGGGCGGGGCAATGACTTCGCCTGGAGGCTCAGCGCGCCTCCAACCGGAACGCTTCATCGCCGCCCAGCGGCCCTTTCAGACTCTCAGAATCCAGCGCCATGACCTTGCCCGCGGCAAAGAAGGCGAAATCAAAGCCGGTGGGCTCCCCGGCTTTTTTGTTCGGCACCGGCATCAGGCGCGCGGTCAGCGGCTTGTCAAGCCGCAGGGCCAGCGCGGCCAGGTCAAGCAGCACCGGAGCAATCTCGCCGGCCGTCGCCGCCCCGGGCAGAGGCACTGTGTCCAGGCCTGTTCCGCACACCGCGGAATACAACAACAGGTCCTTGATCGTCAGAGTACCCTCCGCGGCGCGCCTCGCAAGCGTGGCATCTTCAAGCACGGGTAACATCAGACCGCTGAAGCCCGCGCGCGGAAAGCGGGCGCGGCCGATGGATTCAGTCAGGATGGCGGCGGCCGCCAGGGTGCCGTGCAGCCCGGCCTTGGGCACACCAAGCCGCTCGAAGGCAGTTCCCAACGAGATGGCTTCCGACGGATACGGAGCCAGGGAGAAATCGATCCCGAGGAAGCGTGGTGTTTTCCGGCTCGCGGTTCCGGATGCATGCCGCGCCAGGTTCGGCCTGGCAAGTTCCCGCGCAACCCTGGTGAGCACCCGGCTGTGCTTTTCGATCTGCCCCACCAGCGACCGGCGGCCCTGCTCCACCGTCGGCGCACCGCCAAATGCCTCAACAGCCAGATCCGCGGCCTCCGTCGCCAGTGCAAACGCAGCCGGGCCGCGCGCGTGGTAGGCCGCCGGAAAAAACGGCGAGCCGGCATCGACGTTGGCAAGGGCGGCAAAGCGCAGGTTGGCGAACCCGTTCGGATCGATCGGCCCGCACTTGACAATGATCTCCGCGCACCGTCGCACCGCGTCGAGGTCAAGGCCGTTCCGCCGATCGGCGATCACGCCGCCAAAGAACACGTTTTTCGTCGCCGCCACGGCTTCCGGAATAACTGCGTAGCTGCCGCGCATGGTCGGAAGAGCGGGTCCCAGCGAGATGTACCCGACGTCCAACTGTTGTGCCAGTTGGTCCAGCTCCCGGGCAAGGCGCGGCAGCTCGTTCAAGTGCCTTTCGCCCAGCAGCCGCGGAAACGGAATCGTGGCCAGCCGCACCGTCTGCACCTCATACCCGGCAGCCTCATACGCAGCCTTGGCCGACATCAAGAAATCGGCCCCGAGTCGTATGACACCTTCGCGGAGCGGGTATCCTGGATTGCAGAAGTAGGTGATCGATCGAATCTTCATTCGCGTTGGTCAAACTCAACCGACGTCATGACGCCGGAGTGACCTCGGGCTTGAGAAAGCCTTTGCCTGAGCACCTCGAACATGAGTACCGAACCGGCCACCGAGGCGTTCAGCGACTCGGTTTTGCCTTGCATCGGAATGCTGACCGTCTGTTGCGCAATCCGGCGCGCCTGTTCGCTCGCCCCTTCGGCCTCGCCGCCGACGATCAAGGCCAGCGGCTCGCTGAGAGCGGTGTCCCAGCACGGCTTGCCGCGCACATCGGCAAGAAAGACATTCAGGCGCCTCGAATCCATGAAATGCCGGATCTCAGACCAATCCATGGACTGGATCGGCAGCCGGAAATGGGCACCCATGCCCGCGCGCACGACCTTCGGGGCGAACGCGTCCGCGGTTTCGGGTGCCAGCAGCACCGCCTGCACGCCGGCCGAATCTGCTGACCGCAACAACGTGCCGACGTTTCCCGGCTCGCGTATCGCATCCAAAACAAGGACCCAATCCACGACCTGCGGCATGGGCACGGGTGCGTACTGAAGGACTGCTAGCACCCCTTGCGTGGTCTCCGTATCGCTGATGGAAGTGAGCAGGCGCGGCTCCACTTCATCGGTATCAATTCCCCCGTTCTTGATCCGCTCCAACAGTTGTGTACCGCGTACGCTGAGACCGTCCGTGTACAGCACGAATTGGAAGGCCCAGCCCGCGGCCAGCGCCTCTTCGACGAGACGAACACCTTCCGCGATGAAGGCGTGGCTCTCGCGGCGCTCCTTGGACCGACCGGCGAGTGCCCGTGCCAGCTTAACCTTTGAGTTCTGGGAAGATGAGATCATGCCGCGCTACGATTCCACATCGTTCCAGGCTGCACGGAAGGCCTCGATCGTCGGCCCATCAAATAGCACGACACGCACGGTCTTGACGGCGGACGTGTGCTGAGCAAAGTACATGTTGATCGCCGAGAGGATCACCCGCGCCGCCCGTTCCTTCGGAAAGCCAAAGATGCCCGTGGATATGGCGGGGAAGGATACGGAAACCGCCTTGAGCCTGTCAGCCAGGGATAGCGAGCCCTTGATCGCTGCGCTTAGCTTGGCGTCCTCATCGCCTTCACCCCAGACCGGACCAACCGCGTGAATGACATATTTCGCAGGCAGTTTTCCCCCTGACGTCCACGCAGGGTGGGCGTGCGACGCGCGCCCATGTTCTCTCACCCACGCATCTGACTCCTGCTGGATCTCAGGCCCGCCGGCGCGGACGATCGCACCGGCTACGCCCGCCCCATGGATTAGGTTTTCATTTGCGGCATTCACGACCGCGTCGGTGTTCTCTGCCGTCAGGTCACCTTGCACAATCTGAACAATCTGCGAGCCGGGCAGCTCGCGCGTATCGAGCACAACGTTCATGTTCGGATTGTACTCCTCACAAAAATGAAGCGGGGCAGGCTCAACGCCTGCCCCGCTTGTATCGATTGCAGATTTCGGCTGCCTGCCGCCTCTCGTCTACTGGGCTTTTGCCACCACAGCCGCGAAGGCCTGCGGGTCCCGCACGGCCATATCCGCGAGCATCTTGCGGTTTAGTGCGATGTCGGCCTTCTTCAGTGCCGCTACCAGGCGGCTGTAAGTAATTCCGTTGAGACGCGCCGCAGCATTAATCCGGGCAATCCACAGCCTGCGCAGGTCGCGCTTGCGCGCGCGGCGATCGCGCGTGGCATACCACATGCTCTTCAACATGGCCTCGTTGGCCCTTCGGAAGAGCAGGTGTTTGGTGCCCCGCTGACCTTTTGTGAACTTCAGGACTTTCTTGTGACGACGGTGTCTGTGCGGACCGCCCTTGATACGGGTCATGCTTTACCTCCTGCGAGCCTCTGAACGGCGGCGGGCCCGGTTGCCTCACCAGTTGTATCCATCCAGGAGCTGCAATAAGAATAAACGATTGCTTGGTGCGCTTGCAGGTACACGATCGCATGGAGACCTGCTCCGTGCGATCGGACGGCAGCTACTTCTTCAGGTTCGGTGCTAGGCGCTTGACGTTCTTGATGATGCTGCGGCCCTTGACAGGCTGCATCTCGGCCAGCAGTGCCTTGGTGCGGCGGGAGCGATTCCGACGCAGATGACTCTTGCCGCCTTTGGTGCGCACCAATTTTCCGCTTCCTGTCAGGCGGAAACGTTTGGAAGTGGCTTTATGCGTCTTGAGTTTGTATTTCCCGGTCTTCACTTTGCGTGGCACGGTATCTCGTTCCTTTCAGCCGAAGCCCCTGGATTGCCTCATGATGGTAGCGCTCCGCGTCGAACGGCCGGCGCTGTCCGTCGTCGGCCGCAGAGGGCATGTCGACTTGCAGCTACTCTTTGGCTTCCGCTGTTACGGCGGCTTCGACTTTCTCTTTCTTCTTGCCCGGCGCCTTTGCGGGCGCCAGCACGACGTGCATCGTCCGGCCTTCCATCATCGGGGCCTGCTCGATCGTGCCAAGGTCTGCAAGCGACTGGGCAATTTCCTTCAGGTCTTCGAGGGCGATCTCGGGGTAGTCCATTTCGCGGCCCCGGAACCTCACCGTCACGCGAACCTTGTGCCCCTGCTTCAGCCAGCGGCGGGCGTCGTCCACCTTGAAGCCACGGTGGGCCGATGCGGTCTTGGGTCGGAGACGGATCTCCTTCACCTCGATCTTGGTCTGTGCCCGCTTGGCCTCTTTTTCCTTCTTCGACCGCTCGTAGATGAACTTGCCGAAGTCCATCACCCGGCAGACCGGCGGATCGGCTCCCGGCGAGATCTCCACCAGGTCAAGCTCGGCGTCCCGGGCGATCTGCAGGGCCTCCCGGATTGTGACCACGCCGATATTGCCGCCATCCGCGCCAATCAGGCGCACTTCCGCAACGCGGATGCTCTCGTTCACTCGAAAATCGTTTGCGCTGATACGCCTCTCCTTCTAGGGCAGGAATTCAGCCTGCCGCCTACATAGACGCAAATCCAGCCAGAGGCTGGGTTTTGTGGGCGAATCATACCATGAGCCGGCGGGAATCGTCAACGCGTGGACGGACCGGCGCCCCGAGCCTTCGCCCGCTCATCGGCAGCCTCCGACCTATGTATGCGGTACCGGGCCAGGGACATTCCCCAAAGGATGATTTGATCCGCGAAGCGCAGGCCGCACTTCTTCAGCACGCGGATAGAGGCGATGTTGTCCTGGTGTACCAGGCCGATGATGTCCTCAAGCCCGGCTGATTCGAAGCCGAAGCCCAGGGCTGCACGGGCAGCCTCGCTCGCATAGCCATGCCCCCAAACGCGCTTGCTCAACAAATAGGCAATCTCCGTCTCGCCCACTTCGGAGAGATACTCCAGCCCCGTCCAACCGACCACACGCTGGTCGTCCGGCGTGACCACGGCCCAATGCCCATATCCGTGCTTGTCCCAGTGCGCCAAATGGTGCGCAATGTATGTGAGGGCCTTGTCACGCGACGGCGGCACTGGATTTGGAAAGTAGTTCAAGATCCCGTCTTCCTGTAGGATGCGAAACCATGCATCCGCATCATCAGGCGACCATGGCCGAAGAAGAAGTCGGGCTGTTCGTATCGAGGGCATGCTCACCTGGACGCCGCACGGCCTCCGAATCTTGCTGGTGCACAGGAGTTTACCGCAGCGTGGCGGAAAATCCCGGCGTCGTAGGGGCGCTTCCGCCTCGAATGATGCGATAATTGCTCCACTTCTCATTTAATGCTTGGAGGCACGCCGCAATGCAGCTCAGGTCGTTGGGTTACCGAACGGATCTCATCTTCCCCGCCTTTGAGGGCCAGGTCGTCGACCGCGGGGACTACATCGTTGTCCGCACGCCATCGAACCCAACGTTCTATTGGGGCAACTTTCTGCTGTTCTCCCAACCCCCACGCGACGGCGACTTTCAGCGGTGGTGCGACCTGTTCGCCAGGGAAATCGGGGCCCCACCTGGGACCGAGCATCAGGCCTTCGGTTGGGACTTGCCCGATGGTGAGCCCGGCGTTATTCAACCGTTCCTTGAAGCGGGTTTCGAGCTAAATCGCGACGTTGTCTTGACTGCCGATTCGCCGCAGGCTCCGGCAAGGCCTTCCCCGTCTGCCAAAATCCGGGCCTTGGAGTTGGAAACTGAATGGCTTCAGGCAGTCGAGCTGCAAGTCCTCCTCAGGGAACCAGTGTACAAGGAGGACGGCTATCGAGAGTACATAGAACGCGGGATGGGACGTTATCGCAGAATGGCCGCGGCCGGTCTTGGCTCCTGGTATGGTGCCTTCATCGAGGGACAACTCGTTGCCGATTTAGGTATCTTCCATGACCGTGAATTGGGCCGCTATCAATCCATCGAGACGCATCCGGAGTTCAGGAGGCAGGGCATAGCAGGTGCCATGGTCTACGAAGCTGGCCGGCAGGCGATCGCCACGTATCACCTGCAAACCCTGGTGATCGTTGCAGAAGCAGATTCTGCTCCTGCACGCCTGTACCGGTCCTTGGGCTTCGCGCCGAAAGAAAAAACTATTGGGCTGCTGTGGTTTCAGCATGCCGGTCAAGAGACGCAGCCGGGAGGCTAGCCCGCTTCCGCAGTCCGCGGCCGTGATCCCCCGCACGCCTTCCAGCCGCTGGCGCTTTGAGAGCAAGCGGATGCTACGCTTGCATCGTCACCGGCAGACTAAGAAATTCCCCGTACTTCTGGGTCGCCATTTCCAACGCCGCGCGTTGCTTGCCGTTGAGCTCCGCGAAGAGTTTTGTTTTCACCAGCACCGAGTCTTGCCGGCGCGTGCGTTTCCAGATACCCACAATTCGTCCGTCGAGGATGATGCAGGGAGCCAGACCGTGAAGGGCCTTTCCGGCTGCCTCCGGATCCAGGAACGCGCTGGCGATCTTTGTAGGCGACGGTGAATTCATCATAGGCTGGCAACAGGTGGACATCGGGGCTCGGCACAGCGAGCCGCCTCACATCAGGGCTGCGCCAGTACGCACGATCATCCACGGTCTGGGCAACCAGCCCTGATCGCGCACTCTGCAGTCCCGTCATGGCCTCCGTCGCGTTTAAGCCTGACCACCACGCGAAGTCCTGCAACGTGGCAGGGCCGTGACTCGCAAAATACCGCCCGGCCAGTTCGGCCAGGGCTTCCTCACCTTCCAACGTGCGGCCCGCCGGGATCCACTCGTCCAGCAGGGCAAACGTGGTCTGCTTGCCTTGGCGGGGCACCTGACAGATCAAGCCCTCCTGCGCCCAGTAGCCTACGATGTGCAGTCCACGCTGTGCACCAGTGGCGTGTATCCCCGCCTCCTCCAACGCCCGGTAAAGTTCGCTTCGCATCAGGTGCTTGCCTCCGCTCAACACCTTCACAAGGACCTTCCGCGCGCGCTTCAGGACTTCCTCGGACAAGCCAGCCCTCCGATATACTCCCCGAAGCCTGATGTTTTGCCGGCGGGCCAGCAGGCGCAGCATCCAATGCGCGTCTTGCGCCGGCACGAAGTGGATTGTGCCCCGCATCGGCCACGTGCGGACGATCTCCTTGCGAGCAATCGCATTTTCGATGGACGCTTCCGTAGCCCCGCGCACGCGCAGGCCAATGGCATACAGCGATCCGGCATAGTCCTGCGCTTGGACCGCGCCGAACCAGCGCACCGCCGCTGCGGGCTCACCGAAGTCCTGCTGTACCAGATGTTGGCTGCGCAGCCGTTGCGCAAGGATATCTGAAGCCTGCATGGTCATCTTTCTTGCGGAGCATCAGCACCCGACCGGGATGGCACGACCATCAAGTTGCCAACCCACGCGGACCGCTGCCGCCCGCGCGCCACATTGCCTGTATCACGTCGTTGCGAGGGAGCCCCCAGGGGCGACCGAAGCAATCCCCTGGTTCATCACGGAGCAGAGCGCTTCATCTCGGTGGCTGACATAGCCGCGTGGATTCTCAGCCCCCTGCTACAGCTCCGCCGAGCGCCTCGCGATCTTTTCTTTGACGTCTGCCGCGAATTTGGCCAGCTCCAGATTCTTGTGCTGCGAGCCGTCACGCACCCGCAGCGCGACCTTGCCTGCTTTCATCTCATCTTCGCCCACGACCAGCATGTAGGGCACCTTCATCAGCTGTGCTGCGCGGATCTTGGCATTCATACGCTGCGCGCTGATGTCCGCACTGACGCGTATGTGCTGTGCGCGCAGTTCCTTCACGATGCTCTCGGCATATTCATTCTGCGAGTTTGTGATGGGGATCACGCGCACTTGCTCGGGCGACAGCCACACTGGGAAGTTGCCCCCGTAGTGCTCGATCAAGAATCCGATCAGGCGCTCGTGGGTGCTGAGCGGCGCCCGGTGAATGCACAGCGGCACTTCTTCGATGCCCTGCTTGTTGATGAACTTGAGGTCGAAGCGCGCCGGAACAGCAAAGTCGACCTGATTCGTGGCCAGCGAGAACTCCTTCCCGATGACGCTCCACACCTGCACGTCAACCTTGGGTCCGTAGAACGCAGCCTCGTCCTCAGCCTCTACAAACGGCACGTTGCCATTGAGCATGGCACGGCGCACCATCTCCTCCGTCTTCAGCCACAGCCTCTCGTTATCCACGTACTTCTTGCCGAGCCCCGCCTTGCTGTGCAGGCTGAGGCGCATCACATACTTCTCGATGCCAAAGAGCGCAAAGTACTTGAGATACAGCTTGACGACATCCAGGAACTCCTGCTCGAACTCGTCCTCCGAAACGTATATGTGCGCATCGTTCATTTGAAGTGAGCGGACTCGCATGAGGCCGAACAGCTCGCCCGACTTCTCGTAGCGGTAGTCCGTGCCGTACTCGGCCAGGCGGATCGGTAGATCGCGATACGAGCGCGGCTTCGAGCCGAAGATCTTGTGGTGCATCGGGCAGTTCATCGGCTTGACGTAGTACTTCACACCCTCCAGCTCCATCGGCGGGTACATGCTCTCTGCGTAGTAGGGCAGGTGACCCGAATGGATGAACAGATCTTCCTTGGAAAGATGGGGCGTGCGCACGCGCAGATAACCGGCTTCCTCTTCGGTTTCCTTTGCCAGCTTTTCGATCTCTTCGATCATCACTCCGCCGTTCGGCGCGAACAGCGGCAGCCCCGGCCCGACCTCTTCATCGAAAAAGTAGATCTCCAGGTCTTTGCCGAGCTTGCGGTGATCGCGCTTCTTGGCTTCCTCGATCTGCCACAGGTAGTCTTTGAGCTGTTGGGCATTCTCCCAGACTGTGCCGTAGACCCGCTGCAGCATCTTGTTATGTTCGTCTCCGCGCCAATAGGCCCCGGCCACGGACATCAGCTTCAGTGCATCCGGCTTGATGTCCTTGGTGTTCTCCACGTGCGGGCCACGACACAGGTCGACAAAAGTGTCGTCCTGGTAGATGGAGATTTCCGGCTTTTCCTGCAGTGGGTTGCCGTATTCGTCCAGCCCGCCCGCCTCGAGCCCGTCGATCAGTTCCAGCTTGTACGGCTGGTCTTTGAAGATCTGGCGCGCCTCCTCCGCCGAGACAACCTTCTTCACGAAGTCGTGCCGGCCGGCGATGATTTGGCGCATGCGCTTTTCGATCTGTTGCAGGTCCTCGGGCGTCAGGTTGCGCGGCAGATCAAAATCGTAATAGAAGCCATTCTCGACAGGCGGACCGATGGTGATTTTGCCTTCGGGGAACATTTCCAGTACCGCCTGCGCCATGATGTGCGCTGCCGAATGCCGGATCTTGTACAGCTTTGATTCCTCGTACTTCTCGGATGACGTGTGCGACATTCCTGCTCCCTTTCTGGCTTCCCGTTACGTATGCATGAGCACTGTGTTGCCGATGGAGCTGGGACGAATGCGGCTAATCGGCAAAGTACCGTATCACAGACTCGGCCTCGTCTCTTGTCCCATTCCATCTCTCCTGTTAAGACAAAAAATTCTCGCCCGTACTCGGGGCGAGAATTCTCTTCACGCGGTTCCACCCGATTTGCCACCTATGCCACGCAGGCACGGGACATCTCATTGGGCCGATAACGGGGCCTTCCGTTCCACCTACTTGCTGGCAGCCGATCGCTGCGAGCTTTCAGTATTACGCTCGCGGGAGGTGTTCGGCGGTCCGTTCCTTGAAGAGGCTCTCAATCCTTGGCCTCTTCTCCCTGTCAGGTCGAATGCCGCGTACTCGTCCCGGTCAGAGCGATTGGATATGTAGCGGGATTATACGACGAATCCCGCGACAGTCAAGCGGGAGGGCCAGAAATCTGCGCCCGGCAGCGGCGCACACGACTCCTTCTGACTGCCGTCTCCCAGCAACAAGTCTGATCGATTGGACTGCATCCATGACTTCAGCAGGGCGAATGCGATGGCCGCAGCAGCCGAGTCAGGACTGCCGGGGAGGCGACAAGCTAGGCCTGCAATTGATGCAGCACTTCTGAGAAGAGCTCAAACATGGACTTGAGCCGCGCATTGTCCCGGACAACGCCCTTGGAGGACAAATGCAGGCCGTCGTGCCTGAGCATGACCGTCAACGACGGCTGGGCCTTCATCAGCTGCAGGATTTTCTTATTGCCCAGCAACTTGCGTATTCTGGATTCGTCAGTACCCTGGATCACGAAGTCCCGGTCGAAATCCGCATCGCCAATCTGGATGTCCCGCATTCCGATGGCCGCGTTGATCTTGCGGGCCAGCAAGCCCTGCCTGAGGATGGTGAACTGGAAGTGGTCCCTGTCCTGAAACGGAGCTCTCAGCTGAGTGTAGGTGGTGCTGCTGTCATCGCCGGTCGACACCGAATAGGTATTAAAGGTCACGATTTCCTGCCCGATACTGGCCAGCACTTTGCTGGAGCCGAACAACCCGCCCGACACATACTGCGCGCCGAGCTCCTGAGCGAACTGCTTCCAGGCCGCCTCGCGTGAGAGCCTGGATACGACAATGATCACCAAGACCACGGCCACGACCAAGGCAGCGAGGATCACAACGATATTCATAGCAGCTTCTCCTTGGTTTGCAGGCCGGCGGTAAGTGTGACGAACACTACGCTTCCCGGCCCCGGCTGACCGAATCGCGCCCTGAGGGGAGAATTCCGGGCGACCGCAAGACGGCGTTGCCTACGGCGCCGGTGTGGCCATCGTTGCAGGCACCCACTTCGCGAAGCTCGCCATGTGACCCCACAGAGCTGCATAGAAGGTGGCTGCCCAGATGGCTGCGGTGGCCAGCAACACAAGTATGGCCAGCCAGCGTACGAACTCATTCTTCCTGAACCACTGGAAGTAGGGGAACGAGCCTAGACCGCCCAAACCGGCCAGCACAAATCCCGCAGCCGCGACAAGGGGCTCCTGGCCCAGACCCAGCGAAAGGATGCGCACACCGACGACAACCGCATCGACCCCGGCGAAGAAGGCGTAGATCGTGACGGGCACGAGGCTCCAGCCCTGGCTGAGGGCGATGCCTGCCGCCAGGAAGACCACGCCGAAAAGGGTGGTAGCGTCGCCGTAGCCAACGTTGAAACTGCCCGGAAGAGGCCACGTGAAGGAGAGCCGCAACCCCGTGATCAGGCTCAGTAGCCCGGTCATCAAGAATGCCGCGGCGTACGGTCTCTGATCCTTCTCTTCTATGCCTTTCCAAAGATAATATGCCAGCAGTACCGTTCCTGCCACCAAATTGATCATTACCAGGGTAAGAAAATCAATGAACACTCTGCGCTCCTTTGGGTTTGTGGAAATAGCAATGAGGGGCAAGTGTATTCTGGATAGATTAGCTCCACCTTAGCAATGACTCCCTCTGGGTGCCGGGCATCGCAGGCCATTGGCACCGCGCTCCTTCCGATGTCGATGGAGGCTGGCGCGCTGCGAGCCGATTCGACGTTGGCAGGCAGTACCACCGCGCAAAGAAGAAAGACCCCGAATGGGGGCCTCTCTTCTTGTGGGCGAGACAGGGCTCGAACCTGCGACCTCTGCTATGTCAAAGCAGTGCTCTAACCAGCTGAGCTACCCGCCCGGGGAACCCCATTATAACGAGTGCCGCCCGCTTCTGCAACTGGGCGAAGCTCAGGCTATACTTGCCGGGCCAATTCATCGGCTGCGCCCAGACTCGGAGAGGAGTCCACATGCCTGTGAAAAAGAAAGTAACTCCCAAGAAGAAGGCAGCACCCGCCCGCAAGATGATCGAGGTGCACACGCCGAACAAGCCTGCATACATACAGCGCGTCGACGCCCAGGCCTACGAAGCCATGCGCAAGACGATGCTCAGGGTACTTCCGAAGAAAGCGCCGGGACTCACCCAGGCCGAGATGTGGGCCGCCTTGGAAAAGGCCGCTCCCGAAGAGTCTCTTCGGCGATCGCTGGAAGGTCGGTTGGTGGATGAAAACCGTTCAGCTTGATCTGGAGTCAAAGAAGGTCCTGAGCAGGGAGCCGACAAAGCCGTTGCGCTGGCACAGGGTCAAGTAGGGACATCCGGCATTCTCAGCACCGGCTTGATGGCCTTCCCTTTCAGGCTGCGATGTTTGTACTATACTCCGCCGCATGCCACGGGTTATTCGGGCCTCCGAGCTGGGGACGTATCTCTACTGCCGCAGGGCGTGGTGGTATCGGAAGCAGGGCATCGAATCCGACAACCAGGCGGAACTGGCTGCCGGGACCGAGTTGCATGTGCAACATGGCCGCAGGATCATGGCTGCGGGCGTGTTGCAGCTGGCAGCATATATTCTCCTGCTGGTGGCAGCCGGCCTGGTTGCCGCACAACTACCGCGCTTGCTTCTGAAGTGAGAACGGACGATGGCTGCACTCCAACGTATTGCTCATTTCCAGAACCGCCGCGATGAGGTCCCGAATCAGGAATTGGCGCGCGACCTCGCCGCCAAAAAGGACCGCGCCGGGATACGTGAAATTGCAGAGAACGTGTGGAACAAGGACAAGGGCATACAGGCCGATTGCATCAAGGTGCTCTACGAGATCGGCTACCTCCAGCCCTCCTTGATCGCCGAATACGCGGACCAGTTCTTAAGGCTCATCAAGAGCAAGAACAACCGCTTGGTCTGGGGAGGCATGACGGCCCTTGCAACCGTGGCGGAGCTCAAGGCAGACGAGGTCCTGGCCCACCAGGACGAGATCAAGCAGGCGATGCGGGAAGGCTCGGTCATCACGGTCGACAACGGCGTGCTGGCTCTCGCGCGCGCAGCTGCCAGGGGTGGGAAATACAGCAAGGCCATCTTTCCGTACCTTCTGACTCACCTCAAGAACTGCCGCCCCAAGGACGTGCCCCAGCATTCAGAAAAGATCCTCATAGCCGTGAACACATCCAACAGGGCTTCGTTTGTGGCGGTTTTGAACACGCGCCTGTCGGAACTCTCCGCCGGTGCCCTGACCCGGGTGAGGAAGGTTATCAAGGTCGCGCAGACCCGATGATGTCCCCGCACTCAGCCGCCTCGCAGCCACCGGGCAGATTCAGGAAAAGAGTGGAGCCGCGTATGCCCGCCGCAAAGAAGGCACGCCTCTATCGGCCTCGGCCCAATGGGCTCGGCCTTGAACGCATCGTGTTCTTCAGCGACGCGGTCATGGCCATCGCGATCACGCTCCTTGTGATCGACCTTAGATTACCTGGTCCTTCGGCCGTGGCATCGGCCGCCGACGTCGCCGCCAGCCTGAGGGCGTTGACGCCGCGTATCGTGAGCTTTGTGATCAGTTTCGCCGTCATCGGCGTGTACTGGACATCTCATCACCGCTATTTCGGGTACATCAAGCGCTACGACAGCCGGTTGATGCTATTGAATCTCATCTTCCTGTTCTTCATCGTGCTGATGCCGTTTGCAGCCAGTATGCTTGGGCAATACAGCTACCTGCCGATCGGTGTCGCGATCTACGGCCTGAACGTGGCGGCCACAGGCCTTTCCATCGGCGCCCTCTGGTGGTACGCCTCTAGAAATCATCGCCTCGTGGATGACGACCTGGATGCCAGGATAATCCAGGCCAGAAATCAGACAGCTTTGATCGTGCCTCTGCTGTTTCTGGCCTCTATCCCCTTTGCCTTTTTGAGCCCGTTGATCCCGCCGGTGATCTGGTGGATCGCGCCCTTTGCGGCGCTGGCGGCATCTCGCCGGGTAGGCGAGCAACGCCGTCGCGCTGGCAAGGGCGCTGGAAAATGACGAAGGCCACTGCGATCACGGATTGATGCTCTATCTTGCCCTTCTCTTCATTATTCTGGCAGTCGTGCTGCTGTGGCAATCCGGCCGCCAGCGCTCGAGTGCCGGCCTTCCGGGAGGTCGCATTGTCTATACCGATACGCATGCGTGGGGGCGTATTGAGAAACCGCTCTACGCTGGCGATTTGGGCTTGACGGGCAAGCCTGACTATCTCGTGCAGCAGCAGGGCGCGCTGATTCCGGTCGAAGTCAAGTCCGGCCGCGCACCGGAGACCCCATACGATTCGCACATCTTTCAAGTGGCGGCGTACTGTCTGCTGGTCGAAAGGACGTACGGCAGGCGTCCGCCTTACGGCATCCTCCACTACTCCGGGCGGGACTTCGCCGTGGACTACACGCCGGAGTTGGAATCCGCACTCCTGGATCAGCTCGCGGAGATCCGCCGCGACGAAGCCCGCACGAATGTCGCACGCTCCCATGAAAGCCCGGGGCGCTGTCGCAATTGCGGCTTCCGCAAGATCTGCGAGCAAAGCCTGGCCTAGAAGAACGCATTGGCCTCGGGTTTGCGGCTGATCCCAATCCCCCGCCCGCCCCGGAACTTTTCGGCACGCGCGCATCGGCTGCGAACGCCGACAGGCGGCTTGAAATTTCCACGTATAATCATTTGAAATGACCGACAAATTCGTGCCGAGGCGGCCCGTGGTGGTCTCGTATCCAAAGGGCGCCGAGGCGTTCGTGGAGACCGATCTAATCGTCGAGTTTCTCCGCGCGAAGGGCTTTGAGACCCCGCGCGGTTCAATCTATGACGAGGCATTGGAAGATCGGGTGCGCGCCGGCGAGTTTGATCTCCTGATCGCCCTCGGCGGTGACGGGACCATGCTGCGCGCTGGCCACCTGTGTGCTCCCTGCCACGTTCCCATCCTGGGCATCAATATGGGACGGCTGGGCTTCCTGATCCAGGTGGATCGCAGCGAATGGCGCGAAATGTTTGGCCGCCTGTTCAATGGGGAGGGCTGGATCGAAGAGCGCATGATGCTGGAGGCCCAGCATGTCCGCAACGACAAGACCCTGGCGAGTTGGCAGGCTCTGAACGAAGTCGTCGTGGGCCGCGGACTTGCGCTCCGCCCCGTCAGGCTGGACGCCACGGTCGACGGCAGGCCGCTGACTACGTTCGTCTGCGATGGCCTGATTGCCTCCACCGCCACCGGGTCCACCGCCTATGCCCTTGCCGCAGGCGGGCCCATCCTGCCGCCCGATTTGCGCAATATCCTGCTTGTGCCCATCGCGCCGCACCTGTCGGTGGATCGGGCCGTGGTGCTCGCCGAGGGATCTTCGGTCACCATAACGGTCCGGAGCGGGAACACGGTCATCAGCGTCGACGGACAAACTCCCATTGACCTGGAGGAGCTTGACCGCGTCGACGTTCGGGCAGCCGAATTTGCGGCGCGCTTCGTCCGCTTTGGCGATCCTGGGTATTTCTATCGCAATCTGAACGCCCATATGAATCAACCGCACCTGTAACCTGTGCCGTGCGTGACGGGGGCCGGCCGCCATAAGCGCCCTCAAAGGCGGACACAACTCTTACGACCTTGACACACGATAGGATGGATTGCTCGTGACCGAACCTGAGACCCTTTACTGTTATATCCACCCGAACCGGCCGACCACCTTGCGCTGCAACCGCTGCGAGCGGCCGATATGCGCCGACGACGCGGTGCTCACGCCAACTGGCTATCGTTGCCGGGAATGCATCCGCAACCAGCAGAAAGTCTTTGACACCGCGCTGTGGTACGACTACCTGACGGCCTTCTTCGCAGCCGCCCTCGGCTCTGGGATCGCGAGTTGGCTGGTGTGGCTCATCAGCGGCTTCTTCTTCGGCCTGGGTGTCCTTCTGCTCGCACCCAGCGCCGGCGCGGTCATCGGCAACCTGGTGCTTCGGCTCATCGGACATCGACGTTCGCACCCGCTCTTCCTGACGGCGGCGGCGGGCATCATCGCCGGGGCCTTGCCCGCGCTTCTGATTGTCGGGATTCCCTTGCTCATCGGCGGCTTCCGCGGCATCGGCGGTCTGCTGCCCGCGGTATGGGAAGTGGTCTACCTGTTCATGGCGGTCCCCGCAGCCTACACACAGATTTCAGGCTTGAAACTCGGCGGATAGATTTAACCAGACCGGCCGATCATCTCCTGACCGGCCCACGGAAGCAACATGCTGACTGAACTGCGCATCCAGAACTTCGCCATCATCGATAGGCTTGATCTGCAACCCGGCGCGGGTCTCATCATACTTACTGGCGAAACAGGTGCGGGCAAGTCCATCATTCTGGACGCGGTGGAAATGCTCGTGGGTGGCCGCGCCGACGCGACCGTGATCCGCACCGATGCCGACGCCGCATTGGTCGAGGGTGTTTTCAAGCTCGACGGGCCCGAGAAGGACGCGGTCAACACCGTACTCAAGCGCGAAGACCTGCTCGACGATCCCGACTACGTCACGCTGAGCCGCGAGGTCCGGCGCGAGGGGCGCAACGTGGCACGCCTCAATGGACGGACTGTCGGTGCCAGCCTGCTAAAGGAGATAGGCACATTCCTTGTTGATATCCATGGGCAGTCGGAGCACCTTTCCCTCCTTGACCCGCACGCGCATCTTGGCTTGCTGGATCGCTACGCCGACGTCGCGGGGCCGCTTGCCGCGTACCGCGAGACGTATCAACAACTTGCGGTTGTTCGCCGCGAATTGAATGAACTGCGACAGGCGCAGGCAGACGCCGACCGCCGCACCGAGATGCTCACGTTCCAGGCCGAGGAGATCGAGTCCGCCAGGCTTAAGCCCGGCGAGGAGGCCGACCTGCGCCAGGAACGCGATCGCCTGGCAAATGCCGAGTCGCTGGCAGGGGCTGCACAGGAGGCCCTTTCCCTTCTGGATGAGGGGTCTGCAGAGGCTGCCCCCGCCACGGACCTTCTCGGACAAGCGTCCAGGGCCCTGGCCGGTCTCGCCCGGATTGACCACACGCAGGAGGAAATGGCCAATCAGTCCGCGGAGCTGGAAGGCACGCTGGCGGAGCTGGTGCGTTCGCTGCGCACCTACCTTGACCAAATCGAATACAACCCCCGGCGGCTCGAGACCGTCGAAGAACGCCTCAATCTCATACACAACCTCACGCGCAAGTACGGCGGAGACATCACCGCGGTGCTGAAATTCGGCCTCGACGCGCGCAGGCAACTCGAGACGATCTCCGGCGCAAGTGAGCGCATCCAGTCTCTGGAAGCCAGGGAAGACGAGTTGCTCAAGATCCTTTCGCAGCAGGGCCAGAAACTTACGGAACAACGTAAGACTGCCGCGGCTAAGCTGGGCAAGCAGATCGAGATCGAACTTGACGACCTCAAAATGGCCGCCGCCCGCTTCGGCGTGGAGTTCCGGACTCGGGCCGATCCCGGTGGCGCACCGTTGCCTGACGGCTCGCGTGTTGCTTTCGATCAGGACGGCTTGGATCGGGTGGAATTCCTGGTCGCGCCCAACCCGGGTGAAGGGCTGAAACCGCTCGCCCGTATCGCCTCCGGAGGCGAGACCTCGCGCCTGATGCTGGCCCTCAAGAACATTCTTGCGCGCGCTGATCAGATCCCTTCCCTGATATTCGACGAGATTGACCAGGGCATCGGCGGCCGCGTGGGTTTGGTGGTCGGATACAAGCTGTGGCATCTGGCGCGCAATCATCAGGTGTTCTGTGTCACGCATCTGCCGCAATTGGCCGCCTTTGGAGACGAGCACTATCAGGTGCAGAAATTAATCGAATCCAATCGCACGCTGACGCGCGTGGAGCGTCTGGAGGGCGAACCGCGACTGCTCGAGTTGTCGCAGATGCTTGGCGAAGTCGGTGAAGGCACCCTGCGCTCGGCACACGAGTTGACACAGGTGGCTCGGCAGATGATCAAGAACGGAAGCTAGCACGCTCAAACGCCTCGCAGCCGAACTTACGTGACCACCCCTGGATCTCCCAAGCCGGGTCGCCGACTCGCTGCCATCATGTTCACGGACATGGTCGGCTTCACCGCCCTCAGCCAGAGCGATGAGGCCCTCGCCCTGCAGTTGCTCGAAGAGCACCGGGGGATTGTTCGGCGGATACTGGGCAGGCACAATGGTCGCGAGGTCAAGACGATCGGCGACGCCTTTTTAGTTGAGTTCGCCTCGTCACTCGAGGCTGTCAATTGCGCCATCGAGATCCAGACCGCCCTCCAGCAGGTCAACGACGGGCGGCCACAGGAGCAGCCCATCCTGATTCGCATCGGCATTCACCTGGGAGACGTGCTGCATGCGGGAAGCGACGTCGCCGGGGACGCGGTCAACGTCGCCTCACGCGTCGAACCGCTTGCGCCGCCGGGCGGGCTGTGTATTACCGCCGCGGTCCACGCCGGTGTGGTCAATAAGGTTCCACAGACATTTGAATCTATGGGCACCCCGCAGCTCAAAAACGTGAGCGTGCCCATTGAGATCTTCCGGCTTGCCGGCCTCGGTCAGCGGCCGTCGCAGGGGATGGCCTCGGCTCAAAACCGTGTGGCCATTCTCCCTTTTATTAACATCAGCCCCGACCCCGCCGACGAGTTCTTTGCCGACGGCATGACCGAAGAATTGATCTCCTCGGTATCCCATACGCGTGGCTTGCGCGTCATCGCCCGCACTTCCGTGATGCGCTACAAGGGCAGCGCAAAACCGATCGCCGAAATCGGACGCGAGCTCAATGTCGGCACAGTTCTTGAAGGCAGCGTGCGTAAAGCCGGCGACAAAATCCGCATCTCGGTACAATTGGTTGAGGCCGCCAACGAAGAGCCGCGTTGGTCGCAGACCTATGACCGCCAGCTTCCGGACGTTTTTGCGATCCAGACCGATATCGCACGGAGTGTTGCACAGGCGCTCCGTGAGCACGTCTTGGCGGAGGCGCCCGTGCCCCGGCCGGCCACCACCACGCGCAGCACAAAATCCTACGTCAATTATCTCCGGGGCCGGCAACTCTGGAACAAGCGCACGGAGCCGGATCTCCAGCTTGCCGTCCATTTCTTCGAAGAGTCCCTTCAGGCCGACCACAACTACGCGCCTGCCTACACCGGCATGGCAGACGCCTATGCCGCGCTGGCCTTGCTCGAATTCATGCCTCCCAACGAAGCTTTTCCCAGGGCACGCCAGGCCGTCGCCCACGCCCTCTCGCTGGATTCGGAACTCGTCGATGCCCACGCTTCTCTTGGCTTGATCAAGTTCCAGTACGACTGGGACTGGGTGGGCGCGGAGCAGGAACTTCGCAAGGCGATTGACCTCAATCCGAACTACGCCCTGGCCCATCACTACTTTGCGGACTACCTTAAGGCCATGGGGCGTTTCGACGAGGCCATCGAGCAGATTGAAAAGGCCCGGGAACTCGACCCGCTTTCTCTGGCGATAAATACCGGCGTCGGCCACGTACTTTATCTTTCCCGCCAGTACGATCGGGCAATCGACCAATATCGCAGGGCCGTTGAGCTTGATCCTTCCTTCATGGCGACGCACCTCTGGTTCGGCCGGCCCTATCTGGAGAAAGGCATGTTCAACGAAGCCATCGCAGAGCTGGAGACCGCAGTCGCCCTCTCGGGCGAGAGTACTCTCGCTCTCGCCATGCTGGGACACGGCCTCGCCTCCGCAGGCCGCGTCGACGAGGCGATGAACATCCTCGGCAAGCTGCAAGAACGCTCCGCGCACCAATACGTGCCTTCGTATTGGATCGCCGTGGTCTACAACGGCCTGAAGGATAAGGATCAGGTCGTCAACTGGATGCGCAAAGCCATCGCCGAGCGCTCCGCCTGGTTGGTGTGGACCAACGTTGAGCCGCGGTTCGATTGGATTCGGGCTGACCCCGCCTTCGCCGCTGCGATAAAGTCCATGAATCTTCCGTGACATCGGCGTGCTTGCCGACTCTTGGGAATCGCATGCCGCCGTCACAGGAGCAAGCTGCTGGCGGAACAAGTACGGATATAATGGGCAGCATACGTGAGTCGCAGGAGGAGATGCCATGCGGGCACAAGAGAACTTGGGGAAGACGGTAACGATCAGGACTCAGGCACGCGCCACCGCCAATCCAACCGGCAAAGTCGTCCAGCCACACGAAATTGTCGACTATACCGCCGTTGTCGATGATATTGAGCATCCTGCAAATGAGGCCTACAAATGGCTCCAGCTTGCCGCCGATCAATTTGTGAACTACATCTACCCGCCCAATGGTCTCAGGTTTGATCTGCTCAATGACGCGCCCCCGCCACCTCCGCCCCCGGCTTCCTTGCAAGCCAGAGAGAAGCTCGGCAAGACCGTGTCGATCAGGAGCCAGCCGTCCGCCAGCGGTGCTGCGACTAGCAATGTAGTCCTTCCTTACCAAACCGTCACCTACATTGCGACTGTCGATGACCTGGACCATCCCGGCGATGCATCGTACAAGTGGCTCCAGCTTGGCACGAACCAGTACGCCAACTACATTTACCCGCCCGACGGCCTCAGGTTTGATCTCGTGGATGATACGTCGCCGCCGACATCGACTTCCATCCACCACATCGAAGTGGTTTATACCGACGGCACCCGGGACAAGTTCGTGCCGGAATGATCGACCATCTGGAGCTCGTCGACGTATCTGGCGTCACTACCAAGTTCCGCAAGGCGCCGGCTGTCTCGGATGAGCCGGGGGTCAGATACGCCAGAGTCAAACACGACTACGAGTTGTTTGGTGTCTCGCGCCCCGAATACAACGGGTCCCCGGCAGGGGGCCTTCCTGAGACCGTGAAATGCGGCGACTTATTTGTCCCGCTCAACAAGGGCTGGCAGTATTATTGGTACTACCTGTTGAAGATGAGCGCGCCTCCGGATATGCTGGAACAGGACGTGATTGACTTCTTCGGCACCATCACGAGGCGCAATGCTTTCAAGACCAACCAACACGCCTGTGAGAACGGCTATGCCAACTACGTGACCGGTTGCAACGTGACCGCCAAGCCCATGCGGACCGAGGTGCTCGTTACAGGCGGCGCCTATCTCAAGATTCTGGACTATCCCAATATTCATTTTTCGCATGGTGTTCCCTCATACTTATTCGCCACACTGAACGTAAACAATCCACCGCCGGATCCCACCGAGTGGGACGGTGTTTGGCAGACTCCTTTCATCTACTTCGCTACCACCTCCCGTAGCAACCAGCTTCAGGATGGCACACGGCTCGTCATTCCACTGCTTGGCGGCTTTGACATTCCGATTCCAAACGTGTCCGCGGCGGACTACGCCCTGATACGCACCGACCGGGTTGAAATCCTCCCCGACGGTGCCCCGCCGCCCAGACCCTACAACCCCTGAGAAGGGCAACCAGCGCCCGTCACGGACCGCTGGGACGCCATTCCCCTTGACGGAATCGAACGCATGTTCTATACTGTCTTCATGTCGCATCTACCCACGCGACCCAGTTCCACCTCCCTCTCTCCCCGTCCGGCACTGACCCCCATTCGTTCCTCTTCGTTCCGCGATACGAAGCCCCAGCTCGCGGCGCCCCAACCCGACATCGGGGGTCTTCGCGACCTCCGATGTCTCTTTCCGGCGCGGCCGACGTTCGTGGAAGTCTTGATCCCTGGCAACTCGTCCTGCGCCAGTTCGCCGCGGCGCGGCGCGTACCGCATAGACCTCGTATGCCTGCAAGTTCCCGACCGAGCGCGACTGCCTGATGGCGTCCACAATTCGTTGCGGCATGTCATGCTCCACAGGTCGATGTTTGAAGACTCGCACCCAATGCCGTCCGTTCTTCACACCGAGGACTTCCACGTTTCCCCTCCCGAAAAACTACTTCGCACAGCACGAGCCCATCGGCCTGGGGCATATGCCGCGGTACAATCCGCGGGCAGCCTTCCGCGAGGTTCTCGCAGGGGCATTGGTCGCACGTGAGCTGGCCCGCCGCCTGCAGATAGAGTTGCCTTGGACAGTCTGGGGAGCTGCCACCGACATGGTGAGGTTGGGAGTCTCTTGCTGTGAAGATCACGGACAACATCTTCCTCGTACCAAACGTGGTTGCCAATCCGTATGTGATCGTCGATGCCGACGGCCTCACCCTCATTGACGCGGGCCTGCCGGGCAGTCAGAAGAAGATCCTCTCGTACGTTGCGGACTTGGGCAAGGCTGCCCGCGACATAACGCGCATCATTCTGACGCATTCGGACCTGGATCACGTAGGTGGATTGACGGCTCTGCACAAAGCAACGGCCGCCCGCACCTATGCCAGCCCGATCGAGGCCCAAGCAATTGCCACCGGCAAATCCTCGCGCGTGATCACACCCGCCCGGCCCATGCCGATCATTCGGCGACTATTTCTCCTGCTGTTCAGACCCCGACCTTTCAAAGTGGACGAGCTGCTCACGGACGGCCAGGTCTTGCCTGTCGCGGGTGGCCTGCGCGTGATCGACACGGCCGGCCATTGCCCTGGCCACATATCCCTGTTTGCACCCTCGTCGGGCGTTCTCTTCTGCGGCGATTCGATGGTCAGTGATCAGAACGGCCTGCACGCCTCGCGCCCGGAGCTGACCTGGGATCGAGCTAGAGCCGCCGAGGCTGTGGGACGGCAGGCGGCTCTTGGCGCGCACATTGTGTGCCCCGGTCATGGGCCCGTGATCACGGACGCCTCCGGCAAATTCCCGGTGTAGACAAAGAAGTACCCCAACATATGGAGGGGTCATGACCACCGATCCGCTGGTGCAATCGTTTTATGCCCGAATTTGGAATGCCGGCGATCAAAACGTCGCGGATCTCCTGGCCGAAGACTTCGGCTTCCGGGGCTCGCTCGGCACGGAAGCCCATGGGCATGCACAGTCTCTGGCGTACGTTCGGTCCGTGCGCGGCAGCCTGGCGGACTACACCTGTGAGGTCCTGGATTGTGTCACCGAGTTTTCCCAAGCCTTCGCGCGTATGCGCTTCTGGGCCAGACACGTGGCACCCTTCCGAGGCTTCCCGGCGACCGACAGATTGGTGGATTGGCACGGGGTAGCACACTTTTCGTTCCGTGACCCAAAGATTTCCGCCCTCTGGTCCTTGGCGATCTGGCGGGACGCGACGAGGTACTGAAGAAGAATGCCGCCGCATCGCACGACCGCCTCCCGTTTGCTGGGCGCAAGCCAACTCGCCTTCCGGCCACGTCAGTAGCCCTGCCGCATGCCCACTCGTCATCGAAAGGCCCTCGAAACGCACCGCCCTCTCGTCAACCTTTCGCGCCTGGAGACACTGGGCGACGCCATCTTCGCCTTCTCCCTCACGCTCCTCGCTTTGGATCTGAGGCTTCCGGAAGTGGCACCTGGCGCCCTCGCCCGGGGCATCCTCGCGCTGCTTCCCAGGCTGCTCATATTCGTGTTCGCTTTCCTGGTCATCGCCCAGGAATGGGACGTGCACCAGCGGACTGTGCTTCACATCGTCCGAGCCGACGGCACCTATGTCTGGCTCTATCTGCTCTCCCTCATGTTTGTGGTATTGATGCCTGCCTCGGCTGACATCCTTGGCAGGTACCCGCTGCAACCGCCATCTCTTGTATTCTTCGGCGCCAACACGGCACTGCTCTGCCTCGCCTCTTGGGCCATGTGGCAGTACGCCTCGCGTCGCGGCCGTCTCATCGACGCGCACCTCGATGAGCGCACGGTCAGGCTGATTGCGTCCTTGTGGCTCTATCCGCCACTGGTTATCGTGATCACGATTCCTCTGGGCTTCATCAGCGTGTATCCGGTCTACGCCATCTGGATACTGATGCCCATCCTCTCTTATTCATACAGTCATTGGGCTTTTCACCGGCGTTGAAAGACTCTTTTGATGCCGTATATCAGCATAACGAAGCGCGCTCGCGCGACGGCAGGACAGCCAGGTCTGCATGAAGAGCGCCTTGGGAAAAGTGGCCCCAGACGATCTCCTGAAGGAACCGTTGCCGGAATGGGAACAGGCTCAGCTTGAACTGCTGCTGTCTTGGGTTGCCCACGATGCGGACCACGGCGGCCGGATCAACTACGTGAAGGGCCTGCCAGCCCCCGAACCGCGGGGCCCGCTCTATCCATAAGAACCGGGAGGAACGATGATAACTCGAGTATGCGTTGCAGGTGCGACGGGATGGGCGGGCTCCGCGCTGGCCCGGGCCATCGCCACAACCGATGATCTTACGGTGGTGGCGGGAGTTTCGCGCACGCACGCCGGGAAGACTCTGGGCGCCGTGCTGGACGAGCCGCGGCTTCCGTGCCCGGTCTACGCGACGGCGCAGGAGGCGCTTGCAAAACCCTGCGATGTGTTCTTTGAGTTCACTAAGCCGGAGGTGGCAAAGGCCAATGTCATGGCGGCGTTGCAGCACGGAGCACATGTTGTGATTGGTACCTCCGGATTATCGGAGGCGGATTATGCCGATATCGGGACGGCGGCCCAGGAGCATCAGCGTGCTGTCCTCGCCGTTGGCAATTTTGCGCTGACCGTGGTCCTGCTCCAGAAATTCGCCGAAATTGCTGCCAGGCACATCCCGCATTGGGAGATCATTGACTACGCGGCTGACAGCAAAGTCGACGCGCCCAGCGGGACGGTGCGCGAGCTGGCGTTCCGCCTGTCACACATCCGCCCATCAGCGCTCACCGTCCCATTGGAGGACACTCAGGGCGTCGTCGAGACTCGCGGCGCCCGCCTGGAAGGCTCACAGGTTCATTCCATCCGGCTTCCCGGCTACACCATCTCAGCCGAGATCGTATTCGGCATGCCGGGCCAGACGCTCACCTTGCGACACGACTCGGGTACCAGTGCGGAGCCCTATGTCGACGGCGCCCTCCTGGCAATACGGAAGGTGGAAACCTTTGTTGGCCTGCGTCGGGGTCTTGACAGTGTGCTGGACCTGGCCTGAAGCTCCTGCCGGCGCGTGGCCATACCAAGCACGCCGTGGCCGGAACTCAGGCCGCACGGCGGCAGCCGTGACCAGGTCGGTCGCTTGAAGCAGCTCCCGCGTGCCTCGCCGGCTGTCCGCAACGCGCCGAGGCAGGTCTGTCTGTATGACGGGGAACGCATATGAAGATCCTTATTCTCGGTGCAGGCGTAGTCGGAACGACATACGGCTGGCAGCTCTCGATCGCAGGTCATGATGTGACACTCTTCGTGCGGCCGGGGCGACGCGTATCCCTGGAGCAGGATGGAGTGCGCATCCGTTGTCGGGACGACCGAAAGAAACCTGCTGTCGCGACCGAGCATCTGTATCGGCCGCAGCTGACCGATCATCTGCGCGCCGACGACAATTATGAATTGATAATGGTTTGTGTCCGCGCACAGCAGCTGGACGCGGCGCTCTCCGTGGTCAAGTCGGGTGCAGTCGACGCGGATATCTTGTTCTTCGGCAACAATTGGTGGGGCGACGAGAAGATCCGCCGGGTTCTTGCGCCGGGGCGGTATCTGTTCGGATTCTCGCGACTGGTCGCAGGCTCGCGGCACGGCCATGACATCGATTGCGTGATCTTCAATAATCCGTCTCTCATGACCATGCTCGGCGAGAGGACGGGGGAAGTCACGCCGCGCCTTCAGCGGCTGATGGTTGATTTTCAGGCCGCAGACCTTCGCCCGCGCCTCAGCCGAGACATCCTGGGCTGGCTCGCGATCCACTATGTTGAATTCCTGGGCGTGGTCGGCGGCATACTGAGGGCGGGCTCCACAGAGGCGTTCACCCGTAATTCTCACACAGTCCGCCAGGCAATTCTTGCGACGCGCGAGGCGCTTCAGGTCTGCCGCGCGCGGGGCATCAGCCTGTCCGGCCTTCCTCTGAATCTGCGCCTGGTTAACAGGCTTCCCCTTTCGCTCCTGGCCGCGCTCATTCAGCAGCAGTACCGGACCCCGACGATACAGCAGTTTTTTGAAGAGAATCTCGCGTCAGGCAACGAGGAACTGCCTGCCCAGTACGATGATGTTCTATCTGAGGCGCGCCGTTTGGCCGTGGCAACCCCCGTTCTCGAGTCCTTTGAAGCCGAATTCAAAGCCTACCGCAGTGGAGCGGTTCTACCTCGCCGGAACTGGCACTCCTGAGCGTGCCCCACTCACGCCGCCTACACGCGAGTCGCGTCCTGCCCTGCCAGGGTCACGCCCAGCCGTGTACAATCACCCCATGCGGGAAATCATATACGGCCGCAACGCAGTCTATGAAACCCTGCGCAGCAGGCGCCGCCAGCTCTTCGGTCTGCAGGTGGCCGACACCGTCAAGCCTGCGGGCCGCATCAACGACATTCTTCAGCTCGCCGCCTCTCAGCGGGTGCCCGTTACTCGCGTGCCGCGTGTCAAGGTCGAGCCGCGCGATGTTAATCACCAGGGCATTGCTCTCGAAGCGGCCCCTTATCCGTACGTCGACCTCGCCGATATCCTGGAGCGGGCGGAGCGGACCAGCGAGCCGCTGTTCATCTTGATCCTGGACGCCCTGCAGGATCCCCAGAACTTCGGCGTGCTTCTTAGGACCGCGGAGACCGCTGGTGTGCACGGCGTCCTGATACCGCTGGCGCGCGCCGTGGAGGTCACACCTGCCGTCGTAAATGCTTCCGCTGGAGCCACGGAGCACCTGTACATCGCGCCCACAAATCTCTCCCAGGCAATGGATGCCCTCAAGAAGACGGACGTTTGGATGGTGGGGCTCGATCCCCGGGGCGACATGCTTGACCCCGGCAGCGATCGTCACCTGCGCGGGGCTCTTGCGCTCGTCGTCGGCTCCGAGGGCGATGGGCTCCGCGACTTGACCCGCAAGAAGTGCGACATTTTGTTGCGCCTCCCTATGCGGGGCACGATCGAGTCGCTCAATGCGGCCGTCGCCGGCTCCATTGGGCTCTACCTAGCCTATCTTGCCCGTCAGAAAGTTGGCGACCAGACGTAGCGTGTAGAATTGGGGGTTGAATTGATTGCACCGCATTGGCCGGCCTGCAGGAGGGCGGCTGTCAACACGTGTCGATCACAATCTAGCAGGCTGTCGATCGTCAGCGGAGGACTTGGATGGGCGTCGAATTCGAACTCACGCAGGAACGGCCTCAAGGCAGCCCCGCTGTTGTCGTGATACACCTCGCTGGCTGGCTCGACGCCCAGAGCGAGGCGCGTCTGGTCGCGGCCGTTCAGCAGGCTGCCAACGAAGGCGCCGAATACCTTCTGCTGGATTTGCGTGATCTCGATACGGTCACGAGTGCAGGCATACGCGCCATGCAAAGGTCCTACCAAATCCTGACCCCCAGGGGCACAGAGAAGCAAAGCAAACGGATAAAGCTCTGCAACGCTTCGCCCCAGATCTACCAGGTCTTGAGTGTGACGGGCTTGCTCATGCAAATCCCCGTGTACGAGAGTCAGGATATCGCAATCGATTCATTCGGCAAGTGACCTGGCGACTCTTGGAAGGTCCGACGGCTGGAAATTGGCGCAAAGTCTCGCCAGCTGCCTCTCTGAGCCGAGACCGCGACATCATGCCACGGGTCTCTCCGGCGGCCGACAAGGATCATTGATCTGAAACCACACAAGCTCTCTGCCACCTATCATTTCCCGCGCGGCTTCCTTTGGGGGACAGCGACCGCCGCGCATCAAGTGGAAGGCAATAACACCAACAACCAATGGTGGGCGTGGGAGCAGGCCGGCCATACCGACGGCACATCGGGCCTGGCATGTGATTGGTGGGGTGGACGCTGGCGCGCAGACTTCGACCGGGCGGCCGAGACTGGTCAGAAGGCGCATCGCCTCTCCGTGGAATGGAGTCGCATTCAACCCGCTCCCGAGCAGTGGGATGAGGATGCTTTGGAACGATACCGTCTGATGCTGCGGGGACTGCACGAGCGCGGCATGACGGCCATGGTCACCCTCCATCACTTCACCGATCCACTCTGGTTGACCGAGCGCGGCGGCTGGGAAACCGACGCGGTCGTACCGCTTTTCCAGAAATTCGTCCGCAAGACGGTGGAGGCACTCCAGGAGTACTGCACCTTATGGTGCACCATCAACGAGCCCAACGTGTACGCCTTGCTCGGCTATGTCACCGGGGAGATGCCCAGTGCGCGCGGTGGATTGCGTCTTGCCATCGATGTCGAGACCAACATGCTGCGCGCCCACGCGGCCGCTTACCGCCTGATTCACGAAATCCAGCCCCAGGCGCGTGTTGGGTACGCACTGCACTACCGCCCCATGGTGGCGCGCCGGAGATGGTTCCCCCTCGATCAACTCATCCGCAGCGTTCGCCACACCACCGTCAATCTGGCCTTCCCCTCTGCCATCAGCACGGGTGTGATGCGCACCCCGCTTGGCAGCGTGCGGATGCACGAGGCCAGGGGCACGCAGGACTACTTTGGTTTGAACTACTACACCGCCCCAACGGTCTGGTTTGATCTGCTCCAACCCAAAGAGCTCTTCACGCACAGCGGATATCCCGCGGGCGCCGATCTGAGCGAGCACGGCGCCGTGGCCAACATGCCACAGGGACTCTACGACTCGATCCATTGGGCGGTGCGCGCCTTCCCAAACATGCCGATCCTTATCACCGAGAACGGCGTGGAGTCGGCGGACGACGCCATCCGTCGGCGATATATAGCGCAGCATGTGCACCAGATCTGGCGCGCCGTGAACTTCAACTGGCAGGTGAAGGCCTACTTTCATTGGACCCTGGTTGACAACTTTGAATGGAAGAGCGGCTGGAGTCAGCACTGGGGCCTTTGGGCCCTCGACCCCACCACCCAGAAGCGCACCAAACGTCCTTCGGCCGATCTGTACGCCGAGATCTGCAAGACCAATTCACTCTCCGCCGAGATGGTGGAACGCTATTGCCCTGAGGTTTACGACAAGATCTTTCCACCGTTTGACGGCTAAGACGAAGGTACCTGCGGGCGCCAGAGTCCGACGCGTTAAATCGCCGATGTCGCGTGTCATAGCCAGGAGTTTCCATGGACTTCACCACCCAACTCGCCGGCCTCAACGAATTCCTTGCTGCCGCCTATGGCCCGGGCACCAATCTGGAGAGCCTGCTTGGCTCGCAGGGTTTTGACTCCTCCCAGCTCGGCGCCCTGCGCGAGCGCCATCTCCCCGCGATCGCCGCCGGATTTCTCGAGGTCATCCACAAGCGACTCACATGGGAAGACAGGGACCTTTGGTTTCGCCTCCTCGGGCGTCGTTTTGGGCTGGATGGCGAGCCCCCCGCTTCACTTGAAGCGGCTGCCGCTCTGCTGGGCCTCGATCCTCCGCAGGCCTCCTACGCCGAGGCTCAGGCATTGGAGCGATGCCGGAGCAAGACAACTTTGCAGCAGTTCGAGAGAGAGCTCCATCGAATAGCGCTGGCTGAACTCGCAAAGAGCGGCGAGAAGCCTGGGAAGGATGCGGTCTTGCAGAAGCTTGAGCGTCTCGCCAACTTGCGCGCCGCGGCCGACGTCGCCCGCATGGATCACGATGCCAGGCGGGTGGAAGTTCTCAAGAAGGTGCAGACTGAACTTGACGCCCTCGACCTGGAGTTCCAGCCGATCCTGGAGGCCGCCGAGGCCAATGCCACAGCCCTCGAGGCCGAGATCAAGAACGACGTACTTCTGAGGGGCGAGAGCCTGAGAGGCAGCGCATACCAGGCGATCTATATGAAGGGCCGCGTTTCGTGGGACAGCACCGGAATCAATGACTACGCCCATACGCACCCGGAAGTCCTGAAATTCCGGAAGGAAGGCCAACCCAGCGTCAGCCTGCGCAAATCCGGATGAGCTTCCAGGCACATTGAAAACCCCTCACTTTACGTTATCATCGGGTTGGGAAAGGACATCGCATGGCATCTGATCCTACCAACCCATCCAGCCTGTTGAACCCGGACTACAAAGTCTACGGGGCCGACACTTCGTTTTGGTCCCTGGAACTCGACTTTGACAAGTACAAATCGGCCGGAGCCACGTTTGTGATCATCAAGGCTCTTCATGGCAAGAACGTGGATCCCTATTTCATTCGCAACTTCTCTCGGGCTCGCAGCGCGGGCGTCTCCGTCAGTTCATACCAGTGGCTGATTCCGGGCAGTCAGCTCTCCATCAAAGATCAGGTGCAGACCTATGCGGCGCTGCTGCAGGATTATCCCCATGACTTCGTGCCCTGGCTTGACTACGAGGGCGGCACCGGTTCTGCAGATGGCTCGGATTTCAGCGCTTATGTGGATCTCTTTCGGCAATCGACGGGGCGCGAGATTGGAGTTTATTCGGGCTACGGAAAGCTGATCGAGCCGAAGTCCGCCATTCCGGACCGCTATGCCACGATGAAGTTCTGGGTCGCCAACTACTCCGTTGCTTTTCCGCGCATACCCAAGCCGTTCACCAACTGGGACTTCTGGCAGTTCACGGAAAGCATGCCGGCCGCCGCATATGGTTTCCCCGCCGACGGTGAACGCGCCATGGACATGAACTATTTCAACGGCTCCCTCGAAACCTTCAAGGCATTCTGCTTCCCGTCGACAGGCGGAACGTCGGACCAACAACGGGAGCAGCAGATCGCATGGGAAGTGCCCAAGCCGACCTTGGTCAAAGGCAACACAGGTATTGAAGTCTTGAAACTTCAGGATCTGCTCGTGAAGTTCGGTTTCATGACCGTTGCTCAAGTTGCGACCGGCCCGGGGACCTTTGGCCCGAGGACCAGCGCGTCCCTGATCAATATGCAGGCAGCCCTCGGCCTGCCTACGACCGGGACCTATGATGACGCCACCCGAACCGCCGTCATTGACCGCTACTACTCTGAACAGCCGCCGATCATTCTCCCTCCTCCTCCGCTGCCGCCTCCCGAGGATGAGCCTGTAGAACAGCAGCAGATGTTCAACGGTCGCGCCGTCTACACACGCTATGTCGCCAAATTGAGCCGCGGCGACATCCAGTACCACGTGATCAAGGTGGACCTGACCAAGGCGCAGATCTTCATCACGCCGCAGCCCACGGGCCTCTCATCCGTGCCGGCCTTCCTGAAACGGTTCAGCATGGATATTGCCATCAACGGGGATGGCTGGAGTTGGACGCGGGCGCGCGGCTTGAAGCGCATCCAAACGGCCGGAGAAAACGCGAGCCGCGGCAAACGCTACGGTCCCACCAATAAACAATCGACCTTCTACTTCGACAAGCAGAACAGGGTCGCCTTGGTTCGCCCAGCCCCTCCGCAGATTTGGAATGCTCTGAGCTTTCCAAATATCCTGGTTGAAGACGGGCAGGTGTCCAACAAGATCACCCGGACCGATATTGATCCACGCACGGCGCTCGGCTTCACTCAGGATGGCAAATACGCGATACTCGTCGCCGTCGACGGGCAGGAGACTCCGGGAACCCTCGTGCGCTCCGGTATGACTTTTTCCGAAGTGGCCAACGTCCTCGTCAAGCAGGGCGCCTGGGTTGGATCCAATCAGGACGGGGGCGGGTCAACCACGTTGGTGGTGCGGGACGAGCAGGACAATCAGCCGAAAATACTCAACGAACCGTGCGGCACCGAGTCTTATACCAGCCGCGGCAAGACCTACAAGCTGAGATCCGTCGCCAACCACTTCGGAATTCACTTCAACGCCTGATTGATGCGCCGCGTACTCCGGCGACGTTTCAAATGCCGCCCGCAAGGCTGAAAGCGGGGCTAACGTCGTACCTGCGCGGCTCAGAACAGAAGCGGCGCCCCTGGATCAAGTTCCGAGTCGGGGTTCCGGCCAACGCGGAGATACGATCAATCCGCACCGTGGTGGAAGGTTGATCGCCTGAGCAGGAGACAGCGTTTCCGAGCATCGGCGCGATTCTCTACTTTCGCTACGACCATCGCCACCAAGAATCGTAAACCGCCGGACGCATTTGCGACCCGCCCTTTGGTCCCTCCTGCCCGTGGCCGTGTATTCCGGTCCCCGGGATGCGGGTCGCTCTCCCCCTGCTACGGCAATGTAACAAGTCGCTATGTAGCGGATACTTTCAAGCAGGCCGCCTGGTGCGTGCCACTCACGGCAACATAAGGCGGATCAATGCGCTTGCATTCGTCCATTGCGACGGGGCAGCGCGGGTGAAAGCGGCAGCCTGTGGGAATTTGCGCGGCATTCGGCGTCTCGCCTTGCAGTATGATGCGCTCCCGGCGCAAGCGGGGGTTCGGGACGGGGACAACGGAAAGTAGAGCCTTGGTGTATGGGTGCTGAGGCGATTTCAGCACCTCGAGGGCATCCCCGCTTTCCACAATGCGCCCGAGATACATCACCGCGATACGATCCGCGAAGTATGCCACCGTGCTGAGGTCGTGCGTTATAAAGACGATGCTGACCCCGCGCTTCTGTTGCAGCTCACGCAGCAGGTTGAGAATCTCGGCGCGGATCGAAACATCCAGCATGGAGACGGGCTCGTCTGCCAGCAGCAGTTCGGGCTCGAGCACCATGGCGGCGGCAATCACCACTCGCTGCCGCTGCCCACCGGAAAGCTCATGGGGATAACGCAGCGTGTAGTCCTCAGCAGGACGCAGGCCGGCCTCCTCCAGGGCGGTTCTCACCCGCATCGCCCGTTCCGCACGCCCTCGGGCAATTCCATGTACCACGAGGGGTTCAGCCACAATCTCGAAGATGGTTGAACGCGGATTGAGCGATTCATACGGATCCTGAAAAATCATCTGTGCGTGCTGGCGCAGCCGCTTGAGGGCAATGTGGGGCAGCGCCAGATGTTCGCGGGTGCCAACAGCCCCACTGGATTCGAAGGATGCCAGCCCAGCCCGCTGGCGGCGCTCGTGTACACCCACGGTTTCACCGTGGAACCGGATTTCGCCGTCTGTTTGCTCTTCCAGGCCGATCAACGTCCGCGCGATCGTCGTCTTGCCGCAGCCCGATTCGCCCACAATGGCGAGCACCTCCCCCCGCTGCAGCGTGAAGGAAACGTCATCCACCGCCTTGACGAAGGACTCACCGCGTCGGAAGATCGACTGCCTGACAGGGAAGTACTTGAACAGGTGCTGCACTTCGAGCACCGGCGCCTGATTCATACGAAGTGGGCTTCCTTGCCCTTGCACAAGTGGCATGCCACATAATGCTGGTCGGAAGGCTCGATCAGCAGCGGATCCACGTCCGCACACATCGTCAGCTTCACATCGCAGCGTGGCTCAAAACGGCAGCCCCGCGGCAGATCGGTCAAGCGCGGCGGCGTCCCCGGTATGGAAACCAGCGTTCCGGCCGGCTTGTTTACATCTGGAAACGAACCCAGCAAGCGTTGTGTGTAGGGGTGCTGGGCGTTGTTGTAGATGCTGTCCGCACTGCCGTATTCCGCGACCTTGCCGCCATACATGACAACCACCGAGTCGCACACCTCTGCCACAACGCCCAAGTCGTGCGTCACGAGCACAATGGCCAGTCCCAACTCCTTCTGGATCTTGCGCAGCAGTTCCAGGACCTGCGCTTGGATCATCACATCCAGCGCGGTGGTGGGCTCATCCGCAAACAACAGGCCGGGTGCGCAAGCCAGCGCCATGGCGATCATGGCGCGCTGCCGCATGCCGCCCGAGTACTGATGGGGGTATTGGTCGCGGCGTGCCCGCGGGATTCCGACCAGCTCCAGCAATTCGCCCACGCGCTTCTGCGCCTTTTCGGCATCCATTAGATTGTGCAGCAGGATCGGCTCCCGAATCTGATCACCCACGGTCATCACCGGGTTGAGGGCGTTCATCGCGCCCTGAAAAATGATCGCGATTTCCTTCCAGCGATAGCTGCGCATCTCACGCTCGCTCAGCGCCAGCAAGTCCTTCCCTCTGAAACGCACCTCGCCACGGACAATGCGCCCACTGGCTGGCAGTAGACGCAGCACCGACATCAATGTGGTCGTCTTGCCGCAGCCCGATTCCCCCACCAACCCAACCGTCTGGCCCGGCCAGACGTCAAACGAAACGTCCTCGAGCGCCCGCGCCGGCATGCCCTGCGACGCAACGAATTCGGTCGTGAGATGACGGACGGAAAGGAGCGGCTGCGGTTTCATTCCGCAGGGGGGACCGCCCCCAACATGACCATATTCCCACCGCCTTCCAGGTGGTGCCCCGCCAGACGCGGATTCAGCATTTCCTCAAGAACGTTGCCGAGCAGGACGCAGCCCAGGCTTACCCACACGATGGCCAGGCCGGGTGGAAGGTAGAACCACCAGGCTCCATTGGTAATTGCGTTTCGATCAAACGCGAAGTTCAACATCGTTCCCCAGGAGGGCTGCGTGGGATCGCCGAGTCCCAAAAAGGCCAGTCCCGATTCAACCAGGATGGCCGTCGAAATGATGAGCACGGTGTTCGCGACGATCAGCGGCATGATCTGGGGCAGGATGTGCTTGCGAATGATGTGGAGGTGCCCCGCCCCAATGGCCCGGGCGCGCGCCACGAACTGGCGTTCTTTGATCGTCAGCACCTGCGAGCGAATCAGCCGCGCCGAACTCGTCCAGTACAGCAGGCCGATCACAAGGATCAGCACGGTAAGCGGCGACACGTGCAGATCCATCTGCCGCAGCGTGGCAACCAGCACGAGCATCAAGGGCAGGTCGGGGATCACCAACAGAATATCCGTGGCGCGCATCAGGAGGTTGTCGATTCCGCCGCCAAAATACCCGGCCGCGATCCCGAAAAGGCTGCCCACAAACATGGCGATAAACCCTGCCAGGAAGCCAACCGTCAGTGAAATCCGGGCGCCATAGATCAGTTCCGTCCAGATGTCGCGGCCGGCATCATCGGTGCCCAAAGGCGGCTGGACGGAGGGCGGTGCGAACGTCAGCCCGCGGCCGTCCGCATCACGGATCACGTCAGTCGGCTGATAAGGCGTCAGCGCGGGGGCGAAGATGGCCGCCAGGATTGCCGTCCCGAGCAGGAACCCACCGATGAGTTCAAGCTTGTTGCGGCTGAACGTCCGCCAGAAGTCGCCGACGTTGCGCCTGAAAAGGATCCAGCCCTCGTTCATGTCAATTGGCTTGCACCCGCGGATCCAGGTACGTGTACAAAACGTCTGCCAGCATGTTGGCCAGGATGACGCTTACGGCCAGCAGGAGGAAGGCGCCTTGCAGCAGCGGATAGTCCTGCTTGATCAGTGCATCCTGGAAGAGTTTGCCCAGGCCGTCGTATGAGAACACCGCTTCGATGTAGATCGCGCCAGAGACCGTGAATCCCAGATTCAACGCAATCAGCGTCACGATCGGGAGCATGGCATTCTTCAGAGCGTGCCGCATCAGCACCTGCCAGTGGCTCATACCCTTGGCTTTGGCCGTGAGAATATAGTCTTCGCTGAGCACCTCAAGGATCGAAGAACGCATGATGAGCATGTACTCGCCCAGGTAGAGAACCGTCAGGGTGAAGGTGGGCAGGATCAAGTGGCGGGCCAGGTCAGGGATCACCGCATACAGGGGCTTGCCGACATTTGCCGGGCTGACGATGCCCCCGGTTGGCAGTCCCAGCCACGTGCTGCCCGCCGCCAGCAGAATGATTCCGAGCCAGAAGGTCGGGGTCGCCCAGGCGATCAGCGAAAACGTCAGAGCTCCCACGTCGATCGGCGTTTTGCGTTTCCAGCCCGCTAACAAGCCGAGGACCACACCGAGCGAGATGGCGAGAATCTGCCCAAGGCCGACCAGTAACAGCGTGTTACCGAGTTTTGCGATCAGGATATTCCGCACAGGCTGGCGCTGCGACCACGAAACCCCCAGGTTGCCGTGCGCCCACTGGCCAAGTGTGTCAAGGAACTGATCAGGAAACACCGGCTTGTCCAGTCCGAACTGCACCCGCAGTGCCTGCTGCACCTGCGGAGAAATCCGCACGTTGCGGCCGATGACCGCCCGAACCGGATCGCCCGGCAGGATTCGAAACAAGACGAAGTTGATGACCAGCACCACGAGCACGGTCAACAACGAGAATCCCAATTTGCGTAGGAGAAAGTCCCGCCGATTCATCTATGTGATGCATGGCCCTGCCCCTCTTCCGTCTGGAACAGGGGCAGGGCTGTCAAGGCCAGGACTACTTTACCGGCTGCACTTGGACGAGAGACTGCGCTATGTCAATTCCCAGGGGCGACTCGATGAACCCGCTGAACCTGTCAGAGCGATACGCCTGCAGAAGCTTTTCGTACCACAGCACGATGTACGGTCGGTCGTTGAAGACCATTTCCTGCATCTTCCAGATGATCTGCTGCCGCTCGCTCTTGTCGATGGCCTTCTGCTGATCCAGATACAACTGATCGTACTCCGGATTGTGGTAGCCACTGTCGCTCCAGCCGCCGTCGACGAACTGATCGGTTGTCAGAACGCTGAGAATGAAGTCGGGGTCTGGATCCGGTCCCCAACCCCAGACGACCAGGTCGTAATCGCCGGTCGGGGTCATGGCTGCTGTAAGACTGTCCGAATCAACGGACTCCACATTGGCCTTCACGCCAATCTGCTTGAACCACCCGGCCAGCATGTCTGCGATCCGTGGGTAGACTGGATTGGAATTGGGAAACTGCAGCCGAAATTCAAGGCGCATATCCCCCTTGGCCCGTACACCATCCGAGCCCATGGTGTAGCCCGCCGTCTCCAGGATCTGATTTGCCCCGCCAATGTCGAAGGCAATATCCTGGGTGTTGGGGTCGTGCCAGAAGCCGCCGCCCAGAGTTGGCGGAACGATCGTGTCCCCGGGCGCACCCAATCCCTGCAGAACAATATCTACCAGGTCTTTCTTGTTGATCGCCGTCGCCAGCGCCAGGCGCACCTGAGGGTCTTCAAGCGCCGGGTTGCGGTTCGGAGCAGGATCATTGTCAGCGGCCACCGAGTTGATAACCAGCTCATTGAAGTACCGGCCATTCTCGGCCACGGCCACCACGTTCTGGAAGCCTTTTACTGTCTCAAATGCGGTTGCCGGAACCTCGCTGATAACGTCGATGTCCCCCACTTTGAGAGCCTGGACCATCGCATCGGCATTGTCGAATTTCTGGAAGATCAACTGGTCAATGGCCGCCGGTCCGTCATAGTAGTCCTTGTTGGCATCCAGGATCAGGATGCCCTGGTCCTTTTCAAAAGTATTAATCTTGAAAGGACCCGTTCCGATGGCATTGAAATTATTGAAGTTCTGCAGATCCTCCGCGGTCTTGAAGCCCTCGAAGTCCGGAGGGTAGACTGCATACAGGAACGACAGGCGGTAGTCCATGTTCGCGATCGGATACTCCGTCACGATTTGAACCGTGGAATCGTCGGGCGCAGTGACCTCGCTGAACCCATTGGTGTATGCCGACGAGGTTGACCAGCCATCAGGATCCTGCATGACGGCATTGATCGCCCAGGCCATGTCACTCGCCTTGAAGGTTTCGCCGTTGTGCCACTTGATGCCGTCTTTCAGGTGAATTGTCCAGGTCAAGTCGTCAGAGCCAACCGACCAATCCTTGGCAAGCACGCCGACATATTCACCTTGGGGCGATTCGGTGGTCAATGTGCCATAGATCAGGTCGAAGACGGTGTAGGCCTGGGTCAAAAAAGCGTAAGCTGGATTGAGCGTATCGGGATTCTCGGTCCAACCTTCGTGGAGTATGACCGGAGCCGCCGCTGCTGGCGCTGCGGGCGCTTCCGTTGCCGCCGGGGCCTGCGGGCCTGCCGGCGCCTGCGTGGCGCCCTGCCCGCCGCAGGCCGACAATGCCAGCGCGGCCAGGACAATCATCGAGAAGATCTTGGCTTTCATTACGTCCTCCTCCTCAAGGAATCAAAAGCACCAGGCGACATTTCCCTGGTGCTTACTTAAAGGATGAAATACCTCGAAATTCAAGGGCATTCTCCGGTGAGAATGTTACTTCATTCTGGGCGTTTTTGCTATACTGGGATATATGCAACAGCCGCCCAAGAGTGCAGGCAAGTACGAAAGCCATGGTCTGCCCTCGATCCGCAGACCGGATCTGAAGCCCCCCTCCGGGTGGAGTCTTTCGCTGGTCACCTCCGTGGAGAGGATCCGCAACCATCGCCTTTCGCCGGACGGGAGAAGCATCGCCTTTATCAAGGACAGCGAGAATCTCTCTGATGTGTATAGCCTGCCGGCATCAGGAGGATGGCCTGCCCGCATCAGCACACATCGGGGTCTCGTTGCCTACTGGGATGATGAGGTCCCCCAATGGTCGCCGGATGGGCAATGGCTGGCTTTTACAATGGACGATCATGTTCACGTTGCCCCAGCGGTGGGCGGCCTGCCCGCGAAGATCACCGACTTCACCGAGACCGCCTTCGGGCCCCAGTGGATGCCGGACTCTCATGGACTGCTGGTTGGCATTACGCGGCACGAGGCAGATCAATTAATTCTCACCGACCGGGACGGCGCTTGGCCGCGCCCCCTTACGGATAAGCCGGATGGTGATCACTGGGATCCACACCCCGCGCCCGACGGCAGCACCATTGCGTTCACCTTTCGTCCGTTTGCCGACTTGAGACGGACAGATATCTGCCTCATTCGGCTGCCGGGCGGAGAGATCGGCACGCTCTACGGCAAGCCCGGGGTGCGCGCCTGGATGCCTCGCTGGTCGCCGGACGGCGCGTGGATCGCGTTTATCTCGGAGCAGGCTGGCTGGAACGACGCCTGGCTCATCCGCCCCAACGGCGATGGTCTGCATCAACTCACTTCGGCGGGCGCAGACGTCTCGGACATTGAATGGTCGCCGGATGGAAAGCAGATCGCCTGCACAGTCAACCGCAATGGATCGTTCGAGTTGTGCTTGGTCGAGACAAACTCGGGAGCTCTTACCACGCTGCACGGCGGGATGGGCTACCACTCGCGCCCGCAATGGACGCCCGACGGCAAATCCCTGACTTTCGAATACGAGACGCCCATCTTGCCGCCAGACCTGTACCGCATCGAACTTGCAGCGGGGCACGTCACGCAACTGACATTCTCGAATCCGCCTGCCCTCGCACACAACGAGCTCGTGATGCCCGAACAGGTTTCGTACAAGAGCTCCGACGGTCTTGAGATCCCCGCATTCCTGTACAGGCCCAAGAAGCCGAACCGGGCGGCCATCCTCCACCCGCACGGGGGACCCTCCTCCCTCTACGCCGCCGAGTGGGATATCCTCGCGCAGTACCTCATTGCCAAGGGCTACACGTTCCTTGCGCCCAACTATCGCGGTTCCACGGGCTTCGGCCTCATGTTCGAACACGCCAACTATGATGACTGGGGCGGCGGAGACCTGCAGGATTGTCTGTTCGGTGCCCGGTACCTCGGCCAGCTTCCGGGCATCGACGCAGCGCGTATTGCTATCCTGGGCGGTAGCTATGGCGGCTACATGACCGCCTGCGCATTGACATTCGATCCGGACTATCTGTTTGCCTGCGGCGTTGCCAAGTACGGGGATGCCAACCTTCTCTCATCCTGGGCACAGTGCAAGCGCGAGCTGCGTCTCTACACGGAGATCTTCCTCGGTCATCCGTCGCAGCATCGGCAAACCTATGTCGAGCGCTCCCCGGTCCATCAGGTGGAGCGCGTGCGGAGGCCTGTTCTCGTCATGCACGGGCTGCTTGACGACGTGGTGCCGCCCGAGGCGTCCGAGGAGTGGGTCCAGGCGCTCAAGGCCCACGGCAAAACTTTCGAATACAAGACGTACGCCGATGAGCCTCACGGCTTTCTGCACCGTGCCAATCAACTGGACGCCTACGCCCGCATCGAACGCTTCCTTGATTGGTACCTGGTTGTGTAGATCGCAACCCCGGCTGATTCCGCCCCAACCATCAGACTCGTTCTTTTCCGCTCGCGCCTGGACGCTCCTATGCCACCAGTCCACCTCTTCGGCTGCTCGGCTCGTGTCCACGCCTGCCCGGTATTAGAATTCCTCGTATGCCATCCTTCGCCGATCCTCGCCTCGTCTGCCGGCCCGCCCTGCCCTCCGATACTGCCGACGTTCTCGAATTCACCAAGTTCATCTGGGATGGTGATGACTACATCAAGTATGTCTGGAAGGAGTGGCTCGATGATCCCCAGGGCATCCTGGCAACGGCCCAATACGGAGCTCATGCGGTCGGTATTGCCAAGATTACTCTCCTTGCCCCGGGTCAATGGTGGCTTGAGGGCCTGCGGGTCGATCCCAACTTCCAGGGCCTCAAAATCGGATCACATCTTCACGAGTATCTTGACGGCTGGTGGCTCGCTCATGGAGACGGCATCATCCGCTTGATGACTAGTTCCGAGCGCGTCCAAGTCCACCACCTCACGGAGCGGACGGGCTACGCAAAAATTGGAGAGGTTGCGGACTATCGCCTCGGCCTCGCCAGGCCTCCTGTCCCTGCGAGGACCGCAGGGATGAAGCAATCTGTGGGCCTCAGCGAGAAGCCCCAACCTCTCGAGCCGGTTCACATGGATGAAGTAACGGCCGCGCTGGCGTTCGCCTTGGCGCATCTCTCCCACTCGAATGGTCTGATGGATTCGGGCTGGCGTTTCTCAACGCCGGACGAGTCCGCCATGACCGCAAGTGCTCGCTCGGGACATCTGCATTGGTGGCGCGGTCGTGCCGGCTTGCTCGCCACGTTTGAGGACGACGAGGACGGGGAGCGCGTCTTGGGAATCTGTTTCGCGGCAATAGATGAACCGCCCCTGCTCTCCGAGCTCCTGCTTGCGGCGGGTGTGCTTGCCGGTCAGCAGGGCTTCACGGCGGTGCACTGGCTTGCTCCTGTGGAGGACAAGGTCCGCATTGCCCTTCGGCAGGCCGGCTATGCCACCGACTGGGAGCACACCGGCTTCTTGTACGCGAAGAGGCAGCCGGGTGGATGAATCTTCCATCCTCCTTCATCCACACCATCCATCATTCCTTCGGTGATCGTGGCCGCCTCTTTCTGGAGTCCTTGCCAAGCCTGGTCGACGAGGCAGCCGGCCGCTGGCAGTTGACTGACCTCCAGCCCGCGGCGAATTTGTCATACAACTTTGTTGCCTTCGCCAACCGTCTGGGTCAAGCCGTGGTGCTCAAGCTCGGCGTGCCTGGCCCCGAGCTGACCAGTCAGATTACCTCCCTGCGGCTCTTTGATGGACGGGGCGCAGTTCGTCTGCTGGAATCCGACGCCGAGCGCGGCATGCTGCTCTTGGAATATCTGCGGCCCGGGAAGATGCTGGTCACGGTCGCGGACGATGCGCAGGCAACGCGGGTCGCCGCAGATTTGATGCTTTCCCTGCGCGGGCCCGCTTCGTCGGATCCCGGTCTGATCCTGCTCCGCGAGTGGTTCAAGGAATTGGAAAGACTGCGCCCTCGCGTCCAGGGTGGCGCGGGGCCGCTCGATTCAGTCCTCGTCGAGCGGGCGCAAGCCGCCGTGCGAGACTTCTTCAGCGAGAATTATCAACCCGCCTTGATTTACGGCGACCTGCACCATTTCAACATTCTGTCGTCCGAACGCGGCTGGCTCGCCATCGATCCGAAGGGCGTGATTGGACCGTCCGCCTATGAGGTCGGACCGTACCTGGTCAATCCGTGGGTTGTGACCGGAGCGACAGCAGAAATGTCGCGCCTAATAAAGAGTTGCATCGCTATCTTGTCCGAGTATCTCGGACTGGAGAAGAAGCGCGTCCGGGCGTGGGGGCTGGCGCACGCCGTGCTCTCCGCATTCTGGTCGTGGATGGAAGGCGGGGACTGGCGACCCGCCATGGAATGTGCGAGCGTCCTCGGCAAGGCCCGGCGCTAATCGCGGGCGTCGTTAAATAGACACAGCCTCCCACGCGAAAGCAGACGGGAGGCTGCATCGAAAAGAAAAAAGGGTCTCTACATTCCGAGGAAGGTAAAGACCGCTACGCCCAGCGCCAGAAGGCCTGCAACGAAGGGGAAGAATCCGCCGGCCAAGGCAGGGACGAACTCCATCAGGCCGAACCACAGAAAGAACAAAATCGTACACCAAGTGGCAATAGACTTCGGCATCTTCATTGTACAATCTCCTTTTGCGGATGTGTTCGACCGCCTACGTAGGTGGTCTTTGATGGTACAACACGCCGTCGCGGCCGAGGTTGCGCCCGCGTGGTAGAATCCCGTGCTCGCTAGTCCTTGAGGCAGCCTGCCGCACCGCCTGTCGCAGATCCCGGCCCTGCCGCCGTGGCGCTACGCAGGGCAGCGGTGGGTTTTTTTGTGTCGAAGACGGCATCCGGCAGCCAAATCGGATGCCGCAGGCAGGGCCATTTCCCCTCTCATGCTGCCTCATGACCGAGGCGCGCAACCTTCTTCCGTGACCACCCTTGCTGCCCCCTCTGAGTTCACACTAGTCCGCCCCGCGTCGGAGCGCAATCGCGGTCCGGCACGCTGGATCTGGTCGCATGCGCTGCGCTATTGGCCGATCCTGCTCATGCTGGTCGGGGGCGCCATCGGCAATGCGGCGCTGGCGGCGGCGGTTCCAGTACTGGTGGGCAACGCCTTCAACGACATGCTTCAGGCCCATCCGGTCCTTAGCACGCTGATACCGCTTGGCCTGATCCTGGGCGGCTCGCAGATCATACGCGGCGTACTTCAATTCGGACGCAATTTCGGCGCGGAGTTGATGGCGCAGCGCATGGAACGCGACATACGCGACGAGATCTACGTCTCGCTGCTCGGCAAGAGCATGACGTTCCACAACCTGCAGCCGGTGGGCGACACAATGGCGCGTGCCACCAATGACGTGCGCGAGATCAATTTGATGTTCAGCCCGGGCGTCAATCTCGTGGTCGGTGCCACCCTGTTCATGGTGATTCCGTTCTTTATCGTTCCCAGCTACCACCCGGCGCTTTTGTTGACCCCGGCGCTTTTCGCTGTCGGTTACTTCCTCTCCCTCTGGCGCTATCTTGGCGAGCTATCGCCGATCACGGACCAGGTTCGCCAGACCTTTGGCGAAATGAACACGCACCTCTCCGAAACGCTCGACGGCGTGGAGATTATGAAGGGTGCCGCTCAGGAAGGCACAGAAACCGAAACCTTCGTGACCAATGCCCGCCGGGTCAGGGATGTCTTTGTGCGTCAGGGAGATATCGAGGCGCGCTTTCTTCCCAATCTCCTGATCGGCCTCGCCTACGCCGGTGGCCTCGTACACGCCATGTTCCTTTTCCGTCTCGGCCTCATAAACACCGGCGGTGTTGTGGCCTACTTCGGCCTGCTTCGCATGCTGGAGTTCCCCACGTTCACCTCATCCTTCGCCTATACACAGATCTCGCTCGGACTGTCCGGTGCCCGCAGAATTTTGCAATTGATGAACCAGGAAACCAACCTCGATCAAAACGCTGCCGGCCGCGCGGTCCGCATGCGCGGCGAAATCGAGTTTCGCGGCGTTGCCTTCCGGTATCCGGACGCGACCGCCGGCTACGAGGGCGCGACGAAGGAAACTGGAGCCGTCAGCGGCAAAAGCCAGCCAATCCTCAAGGACATTTCTTTCCATGTCCAGCCGGGGCAGACGGTCGCGATCGTCGGCCAGACGGGGGCCGGTAAGACCAGCTTGGTCAAGCTCATCAATCGAACCTACGACGTCGACAAGGGCATGGTGCTCGTCGACGGAATGGATGTCCGTGACTGGAATTTGGCGGCGCTGCGCAGCCAGATCTCAATGATCGAGCAGGATATCTTCCTCTTCTCACGCTCCATCAGCGACAACATCGCTTTTGGCAAGCCTGGCAGCACGCGCGCCGAAGTCCTCGCTGCCTCTGAGGCGGCGCAGGCTCACGAATTCATCCGGACCTTCGAGGAGGGCTACGACACTGTGATCGGTGAACGCGGCGTCACGCTCTCGGGCGGCCAGCGCCAGCGTCTCGCGTTGGCGCGCGCCTTCGTCACCGATCCCCGCATCCTGATCCTGGACGACTCAACCTCTGCCATCGACTCCGCCACCGAAGACAAGATCCAACGCGCCATCGCCAATGCCGCCAGGGGGCGCACAACGATTCTGATTACGCATCGCCTTTCCCAGATCCGCTGGGCGGACCTGATTGTGGTCATGCGCCAGGGCAGCATCGCTGCCATCGGCACGCACGACGAGCTGATGAAGTCCTCGGAGGCCTATGCCCGCATCTTCCGCGAGTAGGCCGTGTCGTCCAATTCGTTTCTGGAACCTGCCTGCTTGTTGCTGGGTTTCGATTGCTGCCTGCGGATGGCTGATTGTCGATAACTGACCATGGGATTCTTTGCCGGTCTAAACGCTGAGAAATACGATCGCCAGTACACGGACCGCGAGCTGGTCCGCCGCATCGCCGGCTACTTCAGGCCTCAGACTCGCAGGCTGATCGCCGTCACCGTGCTGGTGTTCGCAATCGGCGCCATCGGGGCCTCGTTACCGGTGGTGGTCAGCCGCCTTGTGGACCTGCTCAAGAGCGTGCCCTCCACACAGGCTGTCGGCATAGCCGGGCTGATTCTGCTTGCCATTGCCTTCGCCACATGGGGCCTGAACTGGGCACGTCGCAGCCTCGTGGTCCGCGCCGTCGGCGACGTGGTGTTGGAACTCCGGGCGCGCGCCTTCGAGGCCGCCGCGGAGCATGATCTATCCTTCTATGACCAGTTCTCCTCCGGACGCATCGTGTCCCGCATTACGTCGGATAGCAACGACTTCGGCCAGCTGGTGGTGATCGTTACCGATCTGGCCTCGCAGATCTTCCAGGCCATCATCCTGGGGGTCGTGTTGGTGCGCACCGAATGGCACCTGGCCCTGTTGCTCTTTTCTTTCATCCCTTTCATCTTTGCCATCACCCTGGGTTTCCGTAATCTTGCACGCCGGGTCACGCGCCGCGGCATGCAAGCCATGGCAGATGTCAACGCGGCTATCAAGGAAACCGTCAGCGGCATCTCCGTGGCCAAGAACTTCCGACAGGAAGAGTCGATCTTCGAGACATTTGACGCCGCCAACCAGACGTCCTATCACGTGAACGTCCAGCGCGGCCTGGTTCTCTCCCTGGTCTTCCCGGTGCTGAACGCCACCGGCGGCATCTTCACGGCGATCCTCGTGTACGCCGGCGGCGTCAGCATTACGCAGGGCCTGATAACCGCCGGCGCCTGGTACCTGTTCATCATGAGTCTGGATCAATTCTTCTTCCCGATCCAGAACCTGTCCGCATTCTGGGCGCAGATCCAGCAGGGGCTGGCAGCGGCTGAGCGCGTGTATGCCCTGATCGATGCCGACCCCAACGTGGTGCAAATCGCACAGCGGGAGGTGCCACGCCTGCGGGGAGAGGTATGTTTCGAGCACCTCTACTTCCGCTATACTGATAAGGAACCTGTGCTTTCCGATTTCAATCTGTGCATCCGGGCCGGCGAGAACCTGGCGTTCGTTGGACATACCGGCGCAGGCAAGTCCTCCATCGCCAAGCTGATCGCACGCTTCTATGAATTCCAGCAGGGCAAGCTCACCATCGATGGATTGGACATTCGCACGCTCGATCTGCAACAGTATCGCCGTCAGTTGGGCATCGTTTCTCAGGTGCCCTTCCTGTTCTCAGGCACCGTCGCAGACAACATCCGCTATGCTTTGCCGGGCGTGACCGAGCCGGAGATGCTGGACATGGCGCGCCGCATTGGCAATGGCGAGTGGCTGGATATCCTGCCCGATGGTCTGCATACCGAAGTCGGAGAGCGAGGCAACCACCTCTCCATGGGACAGCGCCAGCTCGTGGCTCTGATGCGCGTTCTGGTGCAGCGCCCGGCGATCTTCATCCTCGATGAGGCCACGGCCAGTATCGATCCCTTCACCGAGTGGCAGATCCAGCAGGCGCTCGCACTCATCCTTCAGAACTCGACCAGCATACTCATCGCGCACCGCCTGTCGACCGTCAAGGCGGTCGATCGCATCGTGGTCATGGAAAAAGGGGGCATCCTCCAGGAAGGTACCCACGAGTCTCTGTTGCAGCAGGGCGGGCACTACGCCATGCTCTATAATACATACTTCCGGCATCAGAGCCTGGCCTATGTGGAGCAGGCACGCGCGATGCTCAACAAATGATAAGCGCAGCCAAATTTCCCATTCGCGGCGCATCGGCACCCGGCATGGATACCTAGAACGCGGGGTTCATCGAAGTGGGTAACATCATCGCATTCGTTCAGAGCCTCATGCTCATGCTGAGAAGCGGCCACCTGCAGGAATTCGGCTACTGGTCTTACGTCATTCTGGCGCTCCTCGTCCTGATCGAGGGGCCGATTGCGATCCTGCTGGCCTCGGCCGCTGCTTCAGCTGGACTCATGCGACCCCTGGGGGTTTTCTTTGCAGCGGCCATAGGCAACCTGACCGCAGACACCCTCTGGTGGCTGCTCGGGTTACGCCGGCAAGACCGAGTGGATCCTGCATTGGGGGCGCCGTCTCGGAATCCGGGAGAGCCTGATCGAGCATCTCAAGCACAACATGATCAAGCATGCGACACGCGTGCTCTTCCTCGCCAAGATCACGGTCAGCTTCTCCATACCGGCATTGATCGCCGCCGGGCTTTTGCGCATTCCGTGGAAGCGCTGGTTCCCCTACTTCATCCTTGGTGAAACGCTCTGGACGGGTTCGCTGGTGCTGATTGGCTACTACACAACCGAAGCCATGAAGCGCGTGGAGCGGGGCGTGGAGTATGCCGCCCTCAGCGTATCTTTCATCTTCGTTGTGCTGATGATTCTGGCCGGGCGGCGGTTGTTGAGACAATTGGATACGGAAGAGAACGGGACCGGCCCGGTCTAGATCGGTATTTGCGGGGAGGAGCCGATGCGCGTTCTGATTGCCGGCACCACCTACTATCCGTCCCTCAATGGGCAGGCCGTCTTCATGGTTAACCTTGCCGAAGGCTTGGCCCGCCAGGGGCATGACGTGACCGTTCTCTTCCCCGATGCTCATAGCTTTAGCAAGCCCCGGAACGGCGTGCAAATGGAGGCCATTGGTTCGCTCAGCCTCGGTTTCATTCACGCCGAATCCTACGCACCTTTCATCTTTACCAAGGTGGGGCAAATCTTCAAGAGCTTCCAACCCGACGTCGTTCACGTCCACGATCACTACCCACTGAGCGTGGTGGCGGTGCGGGAAGCCCGCCGCCGCGGTATTCCTCTGGTCGGTACAAACCACTACAGCCCCGCCAGTCTGGAGCCCTACATTCCCGCCGCCGCTTGGATGAAATCGCTCCTCGACCGCGTCCTTTGGGAATGGATGTTGCGTCTATTCCGACGCCTGGACTATGTGACCGCGCCGTCTCCGGCGGCGGCGACGGTCTTGCGTGAGCTCGGCCTGCAGGTGCCGCTGCAAGCCGTCTCGTGCGGGACCGATCTGGGCCGATTCCATCCCGACCCGTCCGTGGATCGTCAGGCCTGCCGCCTGCAGTACGGCTTGGATGCGGCCCGCAAGATCTTTCTGTATGTCGGCCGCGTCGATCAGGAAAAACGCATCGATGTGCTGCTGCGGGCTGTCCACGCACTCCAACGCGATGACATCCAGTTGGCGGTCGCCGGGCAGGGTGCCGATCTGGCCCGGTTGCAGCACCTGGCGCAGGATCTTCAACTTGGAGAGACCGTGCGCTTCATCGGCCCCGTGCGCAACGAAGAGCTCAATCGGCTGCTCAATAGCATAGACGTGTTCACCATGGCCGGTGAGGCCGAGTTTTTGAGCATTGCGAGCCTGGAGGCCATGGCCTCCGGCAGGCCCGTATTGCTGGCGGACGCCTTCGCGCTTCCCCAGTTGGTCGCACAAGGCGTCAACGGCTATCTTTTCAAATCAGGAGATCCACAGGACGCGGCGCGCTACATTGGACTTCTGGCTGACCAGTCGGAGCGATGGGTCGAGATGGGTCGGGCAGGCATTGAGCTGGTGAAGCCGCATAGCCTTGAGCAGACCCTCGAGAAGTACACAACGATCTACATACAATTACTGGAAGGCGGCCCGGGCCTCGACACAGCGGCGGCGATTCCCGTCACGAACCGCGGTCCGGAGATCGCTCACCGCAGCGGACGCCCTTAGCTAGAACGGCCCTTGGGGGGACAGGCTCCGCGGACGCCCTCTCGGCCAGGTCGTCCAGGGCAAGCAGGCGGGTATGTGCCTGCCGATCTACCCGAACACCGCGATCACCACGATTCCTGCGAAGATCACTGCCGAGCCCACGACGCGCCAGCCGCCAAATTTCTCCCCCAGGAATTGCCAGCCTGCGATGGCCCCCATCACGATTCCAACTTCACGGATTCCGCCGGCGTAACTGACTGTGGAGATACGGTAGGCCCACAGTGCCAGCAGATAGGCGGTGACGATCAACGCGCCAATGATCGCCAGACGCCCGCCGTGGACGCTGAACTCCTGCCTGAGTTTGGGCCATCCATGGCGCGCAAGGATGTACGGGGTCATATACGCGGCCGATACGAAGTAAATCAGTGCCGCATAGGCAAACGGGGACGTCAGCCGTACGGCGGCCCCATCGATCACCGTATAAATCGAAATACACAGGGCCAGAAAAAGCGCGGGCAGAATTCCCCGCCAGTGAGGTCTTCCATCCAGTCGGAGCCATCCGCTGCTTCCCACAATCAGCAGCCCGGCGATCAGGATGACGATGCCGGCAACACCACCGACGGTCAGCTTCTCGTGCAGGAACAGAACGGCCCAAACCGCGATCAGTCCGGGTGCCGTGCCTCGCGCCAGCGGATAGACCAGCGAGAAATCAGCGTCATTGTACGCATACGCCAGAACCACGAAGTATGTGGCTTCCACAAACGCGCTGATGAACATCAGCAGCCACGTCACATGAGTGGGCAAGCCCGTGAAGAACAGTGCCGGCAGGAATAGCAGTGATCCGACCACCATCGCCCACCAGGTGGCCATGTACCTTTCGCCGCCCTGCTTCAGGAGCAGGTTCCATGTTGTGTGCAGCGCCGCCGAAACCAGCAGCAATCCAATCGCGCCAAGTGGCATCCCATTCTCCCGCGTCTAGTTCCATTTCACGTGCAGCAAGAGGCATCTCCGGCCTTGGTCGCACTATTTGGCTTGACGCACCTCATAGTGCAGAAGCACCCCGCCATCTTCCCACTGCTCGCAACCAAGCAAACTCAGGCCGATTGCCGCCTCTGCGGCCAGCCCCGCCCCGCCGGCGAGTGTCGGCGCCCCATCCCCTCCAAAAATCAGCGGCGCGGTGAAGATCATGACTTCATCCACAAGATTAAGCCGTAGCATCTCAAAATTGAGCGTCGCACCCCCCTCCACCATGAGCCGGTGAACGCCCTGCTCTTTGAGAATCCGCAGTGCACTCGGCAGATCCACACGCGACTCGCCAATCACGTGCACTTCGGCGCCCGCAGAACGAATTCCCGCAATTTCATCCTGCGGCGTCTGCGACGTCGTGAAGAGCTTGCTTCGCGCCGGGCCGGCACGCAGGAAGTTGCAGTCCGGCCGGATCTCGAGGCGCGTCGCAATGGCAACCTTGATTGGATTTTCAGCAAGTCCTCTGCCCCGCCGTTCGAGCCGCAGCGCTTCAGACTTAACAGTGAGATTCGGGTCTTCGTTGTGCAGCGTACGCCCACCTACCATGACAGCATCCGAGCCTGCCCGCAGCCGGTCTACGCGCTCTTTGTCGCGGATCGAAGATATCGTGGCTCCGCGTCTCGCCGAAGTATCGATCTTGCCGTCGGCCGTCGCGGCCACATTGATGAAGACAAAGGGTCGATCCATCCGGTGCTGCTCCTACGGCAAGATGCTTGCCCCCATAACTTGGCCCACCGTCTTTACCTGCAGCCGTCCGAGGGCTCTGTTGTTCCGCCAACCAGCGGATGAAACGGTTCAAAATGTCGGGGCGCACGGCATAGTAGTCGCACGAGTTACACACGTGATGAAATATCAGGATCACCCAGCCGCCCGACTCCTGGCGGGTGCCGGTCACATAGCGCTGCAGCTTCGAAAAGTCCGTGTCGCTCACCACATACGGGAACGCGCGGAGTGCGTAGGCGTCCGTCGCCGGGATGACCTCCGGACCCGCCGCTATCGTCCGGGCATCGGCATACCCACACTGGCGCACCATGGCCTTGGCCTCCTCGCCATAGCCCCCGAACGGGTAGGCAAAGGACTCGGGCGCAAAGCCGTGGTCCATCAGATTCTTTCTGTCGTCACATACCTGGTGGCGGAGTTCGCTTCCGCCAAGATCCCCGATATTGACGTGATCGAGCCCATGCCCGCCGATCTCGTTCCCGTCGTTTTGCAGCACATGCAACTGTTCCCAGGTCAGGTAGGCCGGTCGTCCAACCAGCCCGCTCGGGATGTACCAGGTGGCCTGCAGTCCATACTGTTTCAAGATGGACGCGACTCCGTAGTTGTCGGCGTCGCCGTCATCAAACGTTAGCGACACGACTGTGGCCGTCTGCCCGGTCGCATCGGCGGTGGTGGCTGTGCCAGCCGGCTCGCGAGCACATCCGGCCAGCAGCCCCGCGATGAGAATGCCCCCCCAAGAAACTCGCACAAGTCGATTCATATTTGGACGGCCGGGGCGCCCGCCTCGGTCTGAGAATAATTCAGCCTAATATTGCCCCTGCATATATGTCTGCAGGATATCAGAGAAGTCCTTGTTTGTATGCCGGCGCAAGACGGCGAAGAAGTCGTCCCCGGTTGCGCGGCCCCGGCTGTAACTGGCCGCGTAGTCCCGCAGGAAGCCAAAAAAAGCATCGTCCCCCACCCGCGTCCGGAGATCATCCAACATCTCGGCTCCGTTCAGGTAGACCGCATCCACGTAGTCGCGAAATGTGGTGAAGCCGTAGATATCACTGTCGACGTAGCCTGACGGCCCAAAGTAGTTCACCCGGAAATTCCACCACCAGTCCCCGTAGTTCGGGTAGTTGTACTGGTAGAAAATACGCTCGCTGTACACGGCCATCGCCTCGTCCAGCCATGGCTCCTTGGCTTGATCGTCGCCGACCAGGCCGAACCACCATTGATGCGCGATCTCGTGCGTCCCAATGCTGAAGAGATTGCTTTGGGCCGTGCCGCCGTAGTCCGTATAGAACTTGGATGCCACAAAGACGAGGCCGTCATACTCCTGCCCATCCGCCATGTCGGATTCGACCACGCTCAGGCTTTCATACGGATAGGGGGCATACTTCGCTTCATACAAACCCAGCGACTGCGTCGCCATCCACACCACCGCCTTGCCTGCATCCTCATGACCGGCGAAGAAATACGCCGTGATCCCGACCGGCCCCACCGCCGATTGTTCCACCAGATAGCTGTCGCTGGCGGAAAGCACAAATGTCCTGGCGCCTTCCAGGTGATAGTGCCTTGAACCACCGTTCACTTGGGCCGGGGCGCTTGCCGCCAGCACAACCTTTGGATCCTGCGTCATGACATAGACGTCATAGTCGGCGGAGTCGTACACCAGATGCTCTCCAAACGACCATGGATCGTGGAGCACCCAATCCCCGCTGAATGGAACGATGAATGGATACCAGTCCGTAAGGTTGAGCTGATCGCTGCGATAGCCAAAGGTGCCATCGGCGGACTTCACGGGCAGCGACAGCCTGTAGCCAAGCGCCAGTGTCGTGGCGGCCCCCGGGGCCAGCGGCTGCGGCAATGAGATGGTCAGCCGCTGACCATCGAGGGTGTGGTCGTTGAGCGCCACGCCATCTTGGTCGAGCAGGCCCAGGTCGAAACAGTCTGTGAAGAGATTGGGTTCGACGGCCATCACAATATTCGAAAGACCCTGACCCGTGTTGTTGGTATAGCGGATGCTCTCATTGACAGCCGCCGCGTGCCCGGCATAGTCGAGGGTTACATAGAGAGTGTAAAGTGCCCGTGGCTCGCCTGACGCGCTCGGAGCGGCCGCGTCCGTAGCGGCGGGCGCGAGCGTGTCTGCCACGGCTGGGCTGACCAGCGTTGCCGTCTTCGTGGGAGGCATTGTCTCGGTCGGAACGTTGGTCGCCTGAGGTGTTTCCGATGCCATGGCAGGCTGGAAAGGCGTAGCCGTTGCAGTGGCGTGAGGATCCAATGTCACCAGCATCAGGGATGACACGGAGGTGTCACGGGTCGCTGGTGCGCACCCAGCAAGCATAATGGCGCTCGCCGTGCATGCGAGCAACCACGCTCGGCTCACGTCAGCAAACCGCGCGACTGCCCGTCGTTGCGAGGAGCCAGCAGGGCGACGAAGCAATCCCCTCCATTGACCATCCTTGCAAGGAGCCCACAGTGCGGCGCAGGCTTCTCCGTGCCACGCCTAGTAGACATTCTGAAAGTATTGCCGCACGATATCCGAGAAATCGGTTGTCGTATGTTGGCCGAGGATCGCGAAGAAATCTGCGGATGTCGCAATCTTGCCATTCTCCTGCTTCAAGTAATCCTGCAGGAAACCAAAGAAGGCGTCATCGCCGATGCGCCCCCGCAGATCATCGAGGAAATGTGCTCCGCGGAAATAGACCGCGTTGGTATACGTCTGGAAACCGCCCCCCGCATAGATTGGAATATCGACCCAACCCTGCGGGTCGTATACATCAACGCGATAGAGCCACCACCACTGCTTGATCGTACTGGGTGAGACCGCCTCATAGAAAATGTGCTCGCTGTACGTGGCAAGCGCCTCATCCAGCCACGGCTGCATGGCCTGATCGTTGGCCACTTGCTCGAACCACCACTGGTGGGCAGTCTCATGGGCAGCCACGTCGATCAGGTAGTTTCCCTCTGTGCCATCGTAGAGATTATAGAAATCGCGACTGAGATAGAAGAACCCGGAGAATTCCATCCCGTCGTTGAAATCCCCCATCACGACCGCCAGCGTCCTGTGCGGATACGGACCGTAGCGGTCACTGTAGACTTGCAGCGCCTCAGCGGCTGCTTTCATCGCGGCCTCGCCGGAGCCTTTGTAGAGCTGCTGCAGGTAATAGCTGGTGACCGTGATATCCCCGACCTGTGTGCTGGCGGTCAGGAAATCCGTGCTGGCAGAGATGGCGAAGGTGCGGCCGGCCGCAAGCGTGTACGTTGTCCACTCACCGTTGGCGCTCGGCGCGCCGCTGGCCGCGATCACAGGTGTCACGGCCGGGTCGGCGGGCTTGAGATTCACTGTGTAGTCCGCCGCGTCATAAACGAGGTGCTCGCCGTAGTACCACGGGTCGTGCAGCACCCACACTCCATCAATGCGCGGCACGATGAATGGATACCAGTTTGTGAGGTTGATCTGTCGCGCGCTGTAGCCGAAAATGCGCGGTCGCGACAGATTGGGGTTTGTTGGTTCGATCAGCGGGAGCGCCAGCGTGTACTGCACCTCGAGCGTAAGCGTGGTCTCAGGTTCCATCACGTCGGAAAGAGGAATCGAGAGATTCTGCCCGTCCAGCGTGTAGTTGGTGACGGGCACGCCGCCTATGCTCAGGTTTCCCAGGGTGAAACACCCCGCCCACAGATTTGGCTCGACAGCCAGGACCAGATCGCTCAGCAATTGCCCCGAGTGATTCGGATAGACGATGGTCTCATCGACTGTGACCGACTTCGCAGCGTAATCCAGCACCACGTTCATGCTGTACGTCGCCCGCGCAGGGGCTGGGACAGCCGTCGCGGTTGCGGTAGGCGGAGGCAGCGGCGTCGGGAATGGCGCCGTTTGAGTTGGCAGCATCACCGTCGGTGCGGTCGTGGGCACTGGAGATGAACATGCCGAAAGGAACACAAAGAGAGCAACCAGGATGGTCAGAGTTGAGCGACTGGTGCGGTGAAGCATGGGCAGTATTCTAAACCAAATCCCTCCCGCAACTTTCCGGGAGGGATGCATTACTTTGATGGAGGGGCTGGCTGCGCCTCACTGTGGCGTCATTCCGAATTACTCAACATGGGGTTTCATGCGCGCCGGCGTCCAAGGTGGTAAACTTGCCGGCCCATATTGGCCTTCGGAAATGCCCTAGCCTCCCATGGCCTTCTTCATGCTGGCAAGCGACGTATCCAGACCGGCGCGTAGCTGCGGGACCACCATGCTCTCTGTGCCCGGCATGACCACCGCCTCCATCGCCAGGTTAAGCCTCGTCCCTGCACCTTCACTCGTCAGAGTGTAGGTATTGGTCACCGGCGAAGCCGGCGGATTAGCCAGCGTCTTGATACCAAACGTCTTGTTCGGTTCCAGGGCCACAACCTCGTTCTCGGACTCGAACGCCCGTCCTGCCACCGTCATCTTGATCTTGTAGCGCATGCCGACCGCCATCTTGCCGCCCAGCACGACTTCGTTAATGCTCGGGCTGAGATCCTTCTGTTTCGCGACGTCGGTTATGTACTCAAACACCTTCTCCACGGGCTGGTTGATGATGATGCTGGTCTCAACGATTGCCATACGAGGGCTCCTCTCTCTGAGTTCGGCGGATTATACACTGCTGGTCGCAGCCAATGTGGCCTACGGACGGAACTTGGAACTGCGGCCGAGGCCCTATTCCGGCGCATGCCTCCGACGGACAGGACCGCGACCAACGCAAGCAACCGGAGTCTCTGCATTCGGCTAGCCATTTGCCTCCGTCGGCCTCGCCACGCGATGTTGTCCGAAAGATTGTTGAAATCCAGGTTCGCGTGCCGCGTGCTCAAGCAACCGAACCCGTGCCTCGCGGCACATGGCCGCGGGCAGTGGGCGAGCCATGCCAAGAGAGAGTCGGCATAGACCAGACGGCTGTCCGGGCCTTCGTTTCTCGAAGTTGCCCGGTCTTTCCCGAGCAGACAGAACCAGGCGCGCGTCTTCTACTCGGAGGTCCCCCTGACCCACAGGCGTTGCCTCGGACCGAACAGGAACGCAAACAAAAAGAAGAGCGTGGCGGTTAGAACGATCGCGGCGCCCGATACCACGTCGATGTAGTAACTGAGATAGAGCCCTATGATGGAAGACAGCGCCCCGAGGAGTGCGGATAGGAGCATCATCGGGACGAGGCGCCGCGTGAGTAGGTAGGCGGTGGCAGCCGGAGTGACCAGCATCGCAGCCGCCAGGCCCACTCCAACCGTTTGCAGCGACACCACGACCGTCAGAGCCAGCAGCACCAGCATCAACATGCGCAGCAGATCGGCAGGCAGACGCATGGTTGCCGCCAGCACTGGATCGAAAGAGATGACCAGGAACGGCTTGAAGAGCAGGAACACCGTCAGCAAAATCAGAATTCCCAGGCCGCCGGTCAGCCATAGGTCCGCAGGCGAGAACTCCCAGCACGTTTCCAAACAGGATGTGACTGAGATCCACAGCGTAAGTCTTGATGGAGCTGATCAGGGCCACACCCAGCGACAGCGCCGCCGCAAACAGGATCCCGATCGCCGTGTCTTCCTTGATCGTTCCCTGCCGCGAGAAGAAACCGATGCTCAGCGCGATCACGATCGCCGCGGCCAATGCACCTACGAGCAGATTCCCGTGCAGCAGGTAAGCGATGGCGACACCGGGCAGAATGGCATGCGCCAGCGCATCACCCATGAAGGCCATGCCACGCAGTACGACGTACGTGCCCATGACCGCACACAGCACCCCCACCATCACGCTCGCCGCGAAGGCGCGCAGCATAAAGGAGTACTGCAGGGGCTCAAGAAGTAGGTTCATGGCATCTGGCCGTGGTTTTCTGGCGGCGCCTTACTCGGGCGGACAGCATTCGTCGATGACTACGCTTCCGTCCGGCAACACCGCCATGCGGTTCCCGAAGGCTGCGGCAAGGTATTCCTGTTTCATCACCTCCGCCGGCGTTCCAAACGCAATCACGCGGTGATTCAGAAGCAGCAGGAGATCGAATTTGGCCACGGCCAGATTGAGGTCATGTGTGGCGATCATCGCCGTCACATCGGCCGGGCGCAGATCATCCAGCAGACCCAGCGTGGCATCCTGGGTTGTCATGTCCACACCCGTGAATGGTTCGTCCATCAGCAGAATATGCGGCTCTTGCGCCAGGGCCCGGGCCAGGAACACGCGCTGTTGCTGCCCGCCGGAAAGATCGCTTATGGCGCTCCCGGCCAGATCAGCGATTCCCATTTGTGCGAGGCTCTTGCTCACCACTTGCTGGTCCGAGCGCGATGTGCCTCGGAGCCAACCCTGGCGGTCGTAGCGCCCCATCATCACAACGTCCCTCACGGTGACCGGAAAACGCCAGTCAACATCCTCGCGCTGCGGGACGTACGCGACGCAATCCTTATGATTCCCAAGCGGGAGCCCGTGTATGAAAATCTGGCCGCTGCGCAGTGGTACCAATCCCACGAGCGCTTTGAACAGGGTGGATTTACCCGCGCCGTTGGGGCCGACCACGGCCACCCTCGCACCGTGCGGTACGCTGAAAGTCAAGTCGTGCAGGACGATCTTTTCGCCATAGCCCACACTGGCGTTTTGAATCTCGAGTCGATGTGGAGTGTCAGACATCCCGCTTCCTATCCCAATGCTTGGATAACCGGCATGACATCATACTCCATCGTTTCGATGGACGTCGGAGCCGGTTGCTTCGGTGCCGACGGTGTTTCCACGAACAAGTCGCTGACACCCTCAGCACCGCTGTCTGACGCGACCCGGTTCGTCGGCTTTCTTCTCTCGGTCACGTCTAGAAACAGGGGCGCCGGCCCGTCCGCATGCCCGACCAAAGTCGCCAGCGATGCATTACGGCTCATTCTGGTCTCCGGTTCGTCGCCGGCAATCTCCGCACAGTCCGAAGAACTGCAGCCAGTGTTCCTGGATCTGGTATCCGGTTTTGCGCGCGATTGAGGCGATCAGGCCCTCCATGTCGTCGCCCTCGAAATGCGCAACCCGGCCGCAGTTCCGGCAGACCAGCAGATGTTGATGCCCGCCCCCGGCCGCGATGAACGCTTGGCAGCCCTCGGGCCGATGCACGCGTTGGATCAGTCCGAGTGTTTCGAGCGTTTCGAGCGTTCGATAAACGCTCACCAGTCCCAGCCGACGATACCGTCGGCGGGCAGCGTCATATACCTCGAGTGGGGTGATGGCGCGCTCGCTGGCCGCCACAGTCTCGACAACGGCGCGGCGCGCCGGGGTCAGCCGCTGCCCCCTCGCTTGAAGTTGCGTGAGCCAGCCCTCAGGGGCACGAACGTTATCGATACTGGTAACCATTTTCACCTATTGTACCAAAAGGAAGTGCTCATCCAAGTCGCACTTCGGCTTGGATGACCGCGTCCCGACCGCCCGATACAGAAGGCCTGTCAGCGTGCGATACGTCGCCGAACCGATGAGCAGCGCTATCACCCTCTGTGGTGTGGATCACGGGCTTGTTGCACGGCGCCGTGGTCGCCTCGGCCTCAAGCGCGTGTTTCACTTTGATCTCCTGGCGATTCAGTTCGCTTTGGTCGCCTTCCAGCGTATCGGGCTCGGATTCGGCCTTCCCGGAGGCCTCGCATATAATCCCCCAGCGGAGGTTCCATGTCCAAAACCTACTATCCGTATATCGTCCTCGCGGCGATCATCCTGGTCGCATTTTCAGTCTTTGCGATCTGGGGCCTGCCATACTTCACGCAAGCCCCGGACATAGCTCGGCAGACCTCCACGCTCGGCTCTCAGACTGCGCGGGCGCGTGTCATGAAGATCCTCGATGAGGGCCAGATCGTGCTGAACGGCAGGGCCCAGCTCTACCAGGTGATGCGCGTTGAGGTCCTGGATGGCGAATTCAAGGGTATCCCTTTCGATATTGACTATGGCAAGCGGACACTCCGCTACGAGGATTTCCGTTTTGTCCCTGGCGACGAGGTCTATGTGTTGCTGAGCCAGGGCCCCAACAATGTCATCACAGCCTACTATGACGATTACGTCCGTACCAAGCCCCTGGCCATCCTGTTCGCCGCCTTTGTGCTGTCGATTCTCATCCTGGCCCGCTGGAAGGGCCTCGGAAGTCTGATCGCACTTGCCATCAGCATGCTCATGATTGTGGGCTACATCATCCCGCATATTCTTGCCGGCGAGGATCCTGTCAAGGTCAGCCTGATTGGGTCCATGATCCTTCTGGGCGTCACGCTCTATCTCACCTACGGCTGGAATCTCAAGACGCATGCCTCCGTTCTGAGCATGCTGCTATCCCTCCTGCTGGCGGGTGGCCTTTCGCTGCTTTTCGTTTCGATCTCTCGCCTGACGGGTTACGGCGACGAGAACTCGCTGTTCTTGATGCAGCAATCCTCGATCCAGATCGACCCCCGCGGTTTGCTGCTGGGAGGCATGATCATCGGTGCCCTCGGAGTCTTGGACGACTTGGTCACGTCTCAATCGGCTGCGGTGGTCGAGATACACGACGCGAATCCGGCGCTGGGTTTTCGGGCTGTCTTCCAAAAAGCCATGCGAGTTGGACAGGATCACGTGGCCGCCACGGTCAACACGTTGGTGCTGGCCTACACCGGCGCCTCATTGCCTCTGCTGCTGATCTTCACGCTCGGAAACGGCCAGTTCACCTACTTCATCAATTCTGAATTTCTTGCCGAGGAGATTGTCAGGACGCTGGCAGGCTCACTGGCCTTGATTGCCGCCGTGCCCATCTCGACGGTGATCGCAACCGCCTTGATCGTGTATCAGGGCCGCCTCGGCCAATGGCGAGCCATCTTGGGCCCGGAGACCGGGGATTACAGCCCGGTAGCAGACTAGGGCGTCGCGGCCCCGCTCAAGGCAGCGGGATCTCCGTGACGCCCGACACGCCCGCCTTGTTTTGCGCCACGATATCCGCGTGTGAAAGCTGGCCGCAGGAGCTGTCCACGTCGAAGGTCATGCTGCTCTCATTGGTACCCAGGGAGTAGAAGCCCGGCCCTCCGTTTCGGCAAGTCCAGACTTCCACCACATACTCGGCTTCGATATCGCTGACCATGGCGTTATCCGGCAGGTCGATGGGCGTCCATTCCGCGGTCACCCAGCCACTGTCGCCGGAAACGCTGGTCAGGGCAACCGGTCCATAGTTGGTCGCCCTCGGCAGCGACGTGCTGTCGCCATGGACGTCAGGCAGGCTCATCAGATCGCCGCTTACCTCGATGAGTGAGCTGCTTATCCAGCACAGGTTCTTTGTGCCCTTGAATTGGACGTTGGCCCAGCCGCCGTCGATGGTTCTACCCACTACCTCGATCGGGGCACCCACAAGCATGCCAATCTTGTACAAGTAGGAACCGCCGGGCCCATAACGGCAGTTTGCCTTCTGCAGCACCTTTCCGGTGAGTGGCCCTGAGGGGGTGAGCGTGAATTCAGGCGTCGGAGTTGGGTTTGGCGTATCCGTCGCAGCGATAGTCGGCGAAGCGTGTGGCAGGGATCAGGATTGTTGGCGCAGCCGGGGTCGCGGCCTGCAACGTCGGAAGTGCTGCGGTTTCTGTCGCGGTCGGCGGCACGAATTGAAGCCCGCATGCAAGCAGCGCGCATCCCGCCGCCGCAAGCCCTAGGAAGGGCCGACTCACAATTCAACTCTCCATCTCTCGCTCTCCTCTACCGGATCCCCGGCCACACACTCCGGTATATCGGGCCCGTTCATCGCTCTGCTGCTGCGATTCTATCATCGGCGACTCTGCACTGTCGTGCGCTACGCCTCCTTCGCCTTAGCTGGACCTGAGAAACATCGGTCAGCCTCTGGCCCCGGCATATAATCCTCGATCATGCCGCGAACTTCTGCCCGCATCCATCGCCTGCCCAGGATCTTTGGGCTCTGCGCTTTCGCCGTACTGCTCTTGGTGCCCACCACGACCGTGCGTGCGCATCCCGCGGACATGTACTCCCAGAACCAATCCGTCACGCTCTCCGCGGACGCGCTGCAGATCGACTGGCAGATCTTGCCGGGCCCCTTTCTCGCCGACGCCGTCTGGGCGGCCGCGGACACGGATCAGGACGGTTCGATCTCCGCCGGCGAGGCGCAGGCCTGGGTTGCGCCGTTCATAGCCTCCTTGTCCGTGAAGCTGGACGGGCAGACGCTGCGCCTCGGCCGCCCTTCAGACCGTGCACTGGCCCGCAACCGTCGACGTGCTGCGCACTGGCGAAGGCCACATTGAGATCGGCCTGCGTTTCATGTGGCCCGCGAATACGATCGGGCCGCATACGCTCGCAATCCATAGCACACACCTCGAAGCCAACAGCCTCAATTGGTTCTCTGTACTCGCGACGTCCGGCCTGTCGTTCGATCAGCCGGCGCAGGACAACGGCCTTCTGCGCACGAACGTCCACTTCCCCGCCGGAGACGCCCCGACGTCATCTACCGGGATGACATCCTGGAACAGCGGTACACCGAACTTGCCCGCCTTTGGAGCGGCTATCACAAAATTGTCGGGCAGTCTCACGACTGCGGCACAACCCTCGGTACCGGCGGCTGCCAACGCCAGCAGTGTCACGTCCACCCTCACTGCTCTGGTCAAGACTCAGCAGTTCTCGCCCTGGTTCCTCGCCGGCGCGTTTCTCCTTTCCCTGGCCCTGGGCAGTCTGCACACGTTGACCCCGGGCCATGGCAAAGCCCTGGTGGGCGCATACTTGGTGGGCTCCCATGGAAGCACGCGTGACGCGATCGTTCTTGGCAGCATCGTGACCGTCACGCACACGGGCTCGGTCGTTCTGCTTGGTCTGGTCACGCTTCTCGCCTCGCATTACATCCTGCCGGCGCTGATTGCGCCGTGGCTCGAGATCATCTCGGGCCTGCTGGTTATCGGATTCGGTCTCAACCTGCTGTTTCGCAGACGCGGCGATCTAGCGGCATGGCTCAGCAGGCGTAAGAACCAGTCACAGGACGGTCGTCTGTCGGGCCTGTCCTTCGACCGTCATGTCCATGACCATTCTCACGGGGACCATGCGCTGTCCAATCACACGCACGACGGGGACTCGCCTCATGTTCACGACCACGACGGACACTTCCATCATCACCACACACACGAGTTGCCTGGCGAAGGGGCAAGTGAGCTTCCTGCCGGAGGTGCAGGCGATCTTCCGGCCGAAGGTGCAGGCGATCGTCCGGCCCCCGCCGTGACCATCAGGTCGCTCCTGACATTGGGTATCAGCGGCGGTTTGGTCCCGTGCCCCGACGCCATCGCCATCTTGTTGGTAGCCGTGGCGGTGAACCGCGTCCCATTCGGCATCTTATTGATCATTTCGTTCAGCATTGGTTTGGCGCTGGTGCTGATTGGCATCGGCATCGCCATGGTCAAGGGGCTTGGCCTGATCACGCGCAGCGACGTACTCTCGCGCTTTGCCGTGTACACGCCCGTGTTGAGCGCCGTGGTCGTGACCGGACTGGGCGCTGCACTCACCGTCAGCGCCCTGAACTCGCTCAAGTTCGGCTCGGCCGTCGCGCAGTCGGCAGCAGGTCAGCCGTCTGTCTCCCAGCAAATCGATTCTTCTGCAACCCCCGCTTCGGGCTCCGGCTTGCGTACGGCGCGATTGCTCTACATCGCATCGGATTCGGCGGGAGGGGATCAGCTTTTCATGCTGCCACTGTCCGGGGCCCAGCCTGTGCAATATACAGACGAGCCGTCGGGCATAACCGGCTACGCCATCTCGCCCGACGCTGGGACGATTCTGTATACGCTGTTCCGGGCCGATGGGGGAACCGCCATCTGGGCGATCAACGCAGATGGAACCGGCAGGAGATTGGTCCTGGACTGCCCACAGTCCGAATGCAACACGCCCCGTTGGTATCCGGATGGCACGAAGATCGCCTATGATCGCCTGGACGATGCAACGCAGGCCACCGTGCCGCGCTTCAGCATCTGGTGGCTCGACCTGGCAACGGGCAAGACACAGCCCGTGTTTCCAGACCCGTCCTTCGCCAGCTACGCACCCCAATTCTCGCCCGACGGCAAATGGCTGAGTTACATCTCGACTGCCGACAACACCCTGATTCTGTTCAGCCTTCAGGACGGTCGCAGCCATTCCATTCCGCTCGGCTTGCAGGCCGCCCTCCCTGCCACATGGAGCCCCGACGGAACGGCGGTGCTTTTCGCCAGTGAGGCCGCCGATGACACACACCTGCGTGTCAAGGCCTACTCGCTTGCCGGCGCGCGGACCACCGACCTGGGCGGTCCCGCCGATGCCAGCGACTTCTCTGCCGCCTGGTCGCCTGATGGCAGCTGGATCGCCATTGACCGCAACATCACGACCTCGTCCTCCTCGTCGAGCAACCAGGTATGGCTCGTACGGCCCGATGGCTCGCAGGCGCATGCGTTCTTGATGGAAGACGGCGCCTCCTACTCCAGCCTGCTATGGTCGCCGGACGGACGCTTCCTGCTCTATTCGCGCTACGTCCTGGATCTCTCTTCTCAGGACCCGGGCCGCTTCGACATCTACATGGCGGATACGCAGACCGGCGACACACGCCTGCTTGCCAGCGGCGGCGACATGCCGGGGCTGCTGCCCTAGTCCCGTTTCAGAGCGGAGACCCCATGGGGCCGCGCCCTCTCCGCGATCGCCTGGTGGCAAACGCCCGCCCTTTCTAATGAGCAAGGGGGAATCCCCTCATACACAAGTCAGTCGGCGTCTCGATGGTTGCATTGTTCTTATCAACCCGCAGCGCTCCGCGGAATCGTCCTATAATGTGAGCCGTTGTCGCCCGGCAGCCATAAGCTTTCCGGGCGATTGACCGCACTCATTTCGTGCCGCGTTCATCATCATGCTCAGAACCCATCTTTCCAACTGGCTTGCCCGAGTCCCGAGATCGCAGACTCTGTGGCTGGGCGCCATCGCTGTTGCCGTCGGTCTGACGACCGGCATTGGCGTCTGGCTTTTCAAGCAATTGATTGCAGGCATCACGCTGGAGATGAGTCGCGGAGCTGGCGCGCTTGGGACCGGTCCGCGGGCATGGATGCTGCTGCTCCTGCCGGTCCTTGGAGCGATCCTTGTCGGCTTGGTTTCGCGTCGCCTCATCGGCCCGCAAAAACTGCACGGCGTCGCGGGTGTCATAGAGTCGGTCGCACTTGCCGGTGGCCGGCTGCGCTACGCCAGCACACCGCTCAAGGCCCTTTCATCCGCCATCTCCATTGGAGTCGGTGCACCCCTCGGCCCCGAGGATCCCTCCGTTCAGATTGGCGCCAACCTTGGCTCCATGTTTGCGCAGGTGCTGCACATGTCGGAGGAACGTGTCCGCCTGCTGGTGGCGGCCGGCTCCGCTGCCGCCATCGCGGCGGCATTTAATGCTCCGATCGCCGGCGTATTCTTTGCCTTGGAACTCATCATGGGGGAAATCAACGCCAATGCACTTGGCATGATGCTGGTCGCCTCCGTCGCCTCGTCGGCCTTCATCCAGGCGGTAAGCGGTCCGGAGCCCGCCTTCCACGTGCCTGCCTATGCCATCCACTCGGCTTGGGAACTGCCGATGTATCTGGGTCTTGGACTGTTGGCGGGCCCGGTCTCGGCGTTATACATTCGCATGCTGTATGCCGCGCAGGACTTGTCGGCACGAATCCACGCGCGGGATTGGATCAAGGGCGCGTCTGCCGGGTTGCTGGTTGGCCTTGCGGCGGTTTTCCTGCCACAGGTGCTTGGCACCGGCTACGACACGATCCAGGAAGTCCTCAACAAGAACGACATCAGCCTCTGGCTGCTACTGGCGTTTCTGATCGTCAGGTTGTTTCTCACGCCTATAAGCCTCGCCGGCGGATTCTCTGGCGGCGTGTTTGCCCCATCGCTGTACCTGGGAGCGGTTCTGGGCGGCGCCTATGGTTTGGTAGCCTCCCACCTGTTGCCCGCTCTGGCCATCAACCCCGCCGCTTTCGCACTGGTGGGCATGGCTGCTCTGCTGGCTGGCTCCGTCCGCGCACCCTTGACGGCGACCATCCTGCTTTTTGAGATGACCAACGACTACCGCATCATCCTTCCCGTGATGCTGGCCGTTGCCGCGAGCGTACTGCTGTCCGAACGCATCGAGCATGATTCCATCTACCTGGCCTCCCTGGTGCGCATCGGGATCCGGCTGGATCGGGGTCGCGATGTGGAGGTCCTGCGAAGTCTCTCTGTTGGGGAAGTGATGCAGACCGACGCCGGCGCCATGCCGGAATCGGAGACACTGGCAGAGGCCACCGAGCGACTCGCCCAGACGCGACGACACGGGCTCCCCGTGGTTAACGCACAAGGTAACCTGGTCGGTATGTTGACTGCCCAGGACATCGACAAGGTCGAACCGGGGCTGCGCGAATCAACGACCGCAGGAGATGTTTGCACCCGTGAGTTGGTCGTGGCCTATCCAAACAAGTCCCTCAGCGACGCACTTCTGCGGATGAGTCATGCCGACGTCGGGCGCTTACCCGTGGTGGACCGCAACTATCCAACCAGGTTGGTCGGTATCCTGCGCCGGGTCGACGTCGTCCGCGCCTACGAGATCGCTGTCGTGCGGCGCGCCACGCAGCGTCACAGGGCGGACGAGGTGCGCCTGGATGCCATGACCCCGGAGCGCGTGCTTGTCGCGGACATGGTCGTCGAGAGCGGCGCCACTCTCGATGGCAAAAAGATGCTCGAGATACGCTGGCCCGATGGTGCCCTGATCGCTTCGGTTCGCCGCGGAAACAGGGTCTTCATTCCACACGGACGGACGATGATCAAGTCCGGAGATACGCTTGTGGTCGTGGCCGAAGGCAAGGCCCGACAACAAGTGGCGGCTATGTGCAAGGAACCCCGCGATATCTAGAGCCTCTCGCGCACATCCGCGGCGACCTACCGGCAACAAGAGAAATGCGCGCCCCTGACGGGGCGCGCATTCATATGTCCGGATTGTGTATCAACCCTCGCCCGGATTCGACTGTGCCGCGGGCATACGAGGGCAATGGCGTCGGGTCATGCGCGGAAGAAGATCTTCAACAGCTCGAAGTTCGCACTGAAATCGTAAAGTCCGACGCCGATGAGCAGCGCCCCGCCGATCAGGTTGAATAGCCGCGCCCGCAGCGCGAACTGCCGCGTGATCCACCGCTGGGCCCCTCCCGAAATAAGCGAAAGAACCAGCAGCGGCAGCCCGAAGCCGATCCCAAACCAGAGAAAGACGAGCAGCCGACCGAGCGCTTCCTGAACGGAGAGAGAAAGCGCAAAGATGCTCACCAGCAACGGACCGCTGCACGGCAGGGCGATGGGCCCATACAGCAGGCCATACACGAAGGCATTGGCAAACGGATGCGAAAGCACGGGAACACGGATTTGCGGGATGCTCTGGAAAACGTTGATGTCCAGTAGCATCATCACGCCGAGGACGACGATGATGAGATCTGCCAGTGGGATGACGATCGACAGTGCGCGTCCAATCGAAATGGAAAGCAGTGCAATGATGCCTCCCAGCACCAGCATCATGCTCAATACGCCCGCCAAAACGAAGAAACCCAGGAAGTAGCGGGCCCGGCTGATTTGCAGCCGATCTTGCCCTCCCGCAATGTAGGCCAGGTAGCCCGGATAGAGCGGCAGCACGCAAGGCGTGGCCGTTGATAGCAGTCCGATCGTAAGCGAGGTGATCACTGTTTCCATGGATGCGTGTCTGTCACAGGAGAATCGGGAATCTCTCCTGCCGGTGCCTGCGGCAATCTAGCTGCTGGCGTCCAGAAAAGGTTGCACGGCGTCCCTTAGATCCTGCGAGCTCTTAACGCCAAATGGCAGCGGATGCGCAACTCCCTGACGGTCGAGGATCAGGATCGGCGTGGAGGGTGGATTCAGGAACTGATCACCGTAGGTCATGCCGATCGTCCGTATCAGGTCTGATGGCGCAGCCGCGAAGGTCCACGTAAAACCGGTTAAGTCCACGTACTTCTTCAGGGTATTGATGTCTTCGTTGGGATCAATATCCAGCGACACCAGTACCAGGTCCGAAGTCTGGTCCATCATCTGAGACTCCAAGCCCTTCATCTGCTCCTGTTGTGCGCGGCAAGTTGTGCACCAGACCGCCATCGTCTCCACCAGCACCACTTTTCCGTGGTAGGCGTCAACTTGGAAGGCCTTGCCGGTCGTCGCATCTGTCAGAGGCGTTGCCAGCCAGTCTGCCATCGACATGGACGGCTCGGGTGGGGCTGCCATCGCCCCTGACGGCGTCTCGTGCATCATCATTGCCGCAGGCGTCGGGGTCTCATGCATCATCATCGCATCAGACGTGGGCGCCTCGCCCATCATGGCGTCGGGCGTGGAAACGGCTTTCGGGGCGCAGGCGCCCAGCGCCAGCATGCCCAGGACGAGCATCCGGCTCACTGCATTGTTCAATGGCATTCGGTTCTCCTTGTCTCATGACTGGAGACTAGGGTAGCGGGCGGTCCTTAACAGCCCCATACTAAAATACTACAAAACCATTAACCGGGGGGCGCCAAGGCCGCGTGGCGCAGGTGCCTCCCGGACAATACAGTATCATTACCCGCAGATGGAGAAGAAATCGATCTTGATCGTCGAGGATGAACCCAGCATCGCGGAGGTCGTCTCGCTATACCTCCAACGGGCAGACTTCCGCACGACGCACGCCGCCGACGGAAAGGCAGCCATGTTGCTGCTCGAAAAACATGTCCCCGATCTTGTGATTCTGGACATCATGCTTCCCGGAATGGACGGGCTCTCGCTCACCCGCTGGATTCGCGACCGTTCCAACGTGCCGATCATCATCCTGACCGCCCGCCGTGAGGAGGTCGACCGCATTGCGGGACTTGAACTCGGTGCTGACGACTACGTGGTTAAACCGTTCAGCCCCCCGGAGATCGTCAGCCGCTGCCGCGCCGTGCTGCGACGCTCCGCGCGCACGGAAGAGAACCCGGAATGGAAGCGCCCGTTGAGCTATGCCGATCTCACGATAGATCCGCTCACCCGCGGCGTGGTCGTCTCCGGACAGCCCGTGGTTTTGACCGCCAAGGAATTTGATGTGCTCCATTTCCTGGCCCGCCATCCGCGCCAGGTATTTACCCGCGACCAATTGCTGGAAAACGTCTGGGGCCTGACCGACTACATCGACCCGGGGACTGTTACCGTGCACGTCAGGCGGCTGCGAGAAAAGGTCGAAAAGAATCCGTCTGAACCCGCCCGTATCCTCACCGTATGGGGCGTCGGCTACAAGTTCGAACCGTGAGACCCCTCTTCCTGCGCTTCCGCTCCCGCATCCTGTTCGCCCTGGGCATCCTGCTGATCCTGGCGGTCTCTTTGACCGTCTTCACATTGCTGATGTCGCCGCCGCTGGCAGAGTTCGAGCTGATGGCGCTCTTCTTGTCGGCAACAGCCGCAGTTTCCATTCTGGCTGCCTATGGCGCCTTTCGTCTGGGTTGGCTGAATTCCTGGCCTACGCTCCGCTGGACATTGCTGGCGGGATACGGGCTGTCAAGTCTGCTCACCTTTTTCAATGTCTGGTTTTCTGCGCGTATGATGTTCGCAAGTCAGCACGATCTGGCGCTCTCGGTCGTCCTGCTGATCTTCGCCGGCGGGATGGCCATGGTGCTCGGCTACCTCCTTTCGACCACCGTGATCGACCGCGTCCGCGTCTTGAAGGATGCCGCCGGCCGATTGGCCATCGGGGACCTCGAAACCCGCGTCCCGGTGACTGGGCGGGATGAGATTGCTTCCCTGTCGGGCGCCTTCAATCAGATGGCAGCCGAGCTGCAGGCCGCCAGCCACCGGCAGCAGGCGGCGGAGCATCAGCGGGCGGATCTGATCGCCTGGGTCAGCCACGACCTGCAGACGCCCCTGGCCTCGATCCGAGCCATCCTCGAAGCCTTGGCGGACGGCATCGTCGACGACGCTGATTCCATACAACGCTACTTGCAGACCGCGCAGCGCGACGTCCGCTCGCTTTCTTTGCTCATCGATGACCTGTTTCAGATGGCTCAACTCGACGCGGGCGGCCTGCTGCTCAACATGGAAAACGGCTCGTTATCCGACCTGATCTCGGACACTCTCGAGAGCTTCTCCGAATTGGCGGCCCGCCAGGCAGTCACGATCACCGGTGCTGCGGAAGCCGGCATTGACCCGGTCCGCATGGACACCATGCGCATGGGACGCGTATTGAACAATCTCTTGAGCAACGCCCTCCGCTACACGCCTTCCGGCGGTCGTATCGAGGTTACGGCGCACCGCCGCGCTCAGGCGGTTGAGGTCCGCGTGGCAGACACGGGCCAGGGGATCAGCCCGGCGGACCTGCCGGAGGTGTTCAATAGCTTCTATCGTGGGGAAAAATCCCGCAGCAAAGCTACGGGCGGATCCGGCCTGGGACTGGCTATTGCCCGCGGCATCGTCCGGGCGCATGGCGGCGACCTGACGGTCCAAAGCACGCCCGGCATGGGCAGCCGGTTTACCTTCACGCTTCCGTGAGCTCAAAGGCCAGGACTCCGGGCCTAATTCCTAATCCCCCGATCTCAAGACAACAACGCGCCGGCCTACGGCGCGCTTAACTTTCAAGCGCCTAGAACGATGCTACTGCCTTCTCGATGTCGGTAAAGACATCAAAAAACTGGGTGAATCCCGCCTTGTCAAATGTTTCTGCCACCATTGGCTGCGGACTCAGCAGCTTGATGTGCTTCTGCACACCGCTCCCGCGGCTCTTGTCCATGGACTTCAGAGCTGCCCATCCGGATTCGGGGTTCACCGGCTCTTCGCCTCGAAGGGTGATGGCTATGCTGTGCAACGCAACCAGACCTGCGCTCGACATGAAGGGGACGTCGCTCAGATCGACCACGAAGTCCCTCGCCCCGCCCTCGATCAATCCGTCCACGTGATCTATCAGTTCCGCATAGTTGGACGCGTCCAAATCGCCGTGCGGTTTCACGATGGTCACTGGCACGCGGCCTTGCTCGGTAGATACAGTGATATCCACTTCTCCTCCTCCGGGTCGCTCCCGTCCTGGCAGGAGTGTTAACGCTCTCTCCGCAACCAAGTCCAGCGATTATATCATCGGGGCAATAGGCGCCTCTCAACGGCTCCCCGGACCCCGTTGGGGCAGTGGCACTTATTTTCGCTTGATCTTCGCCTCCAGGCGTTGGCGTCGCCGGCGCAGCTCATCCTCCCAATGCCTGCGCATGTACGTCGGCATGTGCGTATGTTTAAGCTGCTTGGCCGCGGCCTTCGTCCACTCGAGTGCGCTGCCGGCGTCGTGCGATCTATGCTCGTAGTACTTTGCCAGTTCGACGTGGGCATAGATGTGGCCCTCAGCCGCGGCTTTCTTCCAGAGGGGGACAGCGAGATCGAAATCACCCCTTTTCTTCTGCAGCACCGCGAGTCGCCGGAGCGCCTCCCAGAACTGCTCCTCGGCCAGGTCCATCTCCAGGCCCCTTTCGAACAGCCGTGTGGCCGTCTCCCACTCTCCCAGCTGCTCATAGAGCTTCGCCATGGCAATGACATCCAATCCATGCTCGATACTTTCGTGAAAAGGATCGGCCAGCATGCCTGCGGTATGGCTCATCAAGGCAGCCAGCGTCACCACATCCATGGCATTGTGATAGAAAACGCCCTTCAGAGGCCGGGCGTCGCCGCTGCGCAGGTACTCAAAATAGAGCGAAGGGATTTCGTACCCCGGGACCTCATCTTCTGTCCGGGGAGCCCCAAGGATGGTCTCTTCAACGTATTTCAGTGTCCGGGATACCAGCCGGTCGCGCCAAAGCCGCCGCGCCAGCTGCAGCAGATCCACATGCGAAAAATCCTGCATGGGGTTCGGCATGCGGTGCATCCGGTAGCGCGTGGCGAGCAGCGGTGCGTCGAACGCCTTCCCGTTGTAGGTTACCAGCGCCTGGGCAGGCGCCAGGAACCGACCCAGCGCGTCCAGCAGCGCCGGTTCTTCGGAAGGATCACGCATGAAGAATTGCTGCAGCACCAGTTCGCCCCCTTCGACAAAACGCGCCGCACCTACCAGGAATGCATAGGTGCCAGTGCCGCCCGCCAAACCGGACGTCTCCGTATCCAGAAAGGCAAACAACTCGATGGGCAGCTCCGCCAGGTGCGCGTCCCCTGCCCAGGCTGACATCACGTGCAGACTGGCCGCCGGACGGATGGGCACATGCCCCTGCCGGTAGTCAGCAGCGAAGCGCTCCTCATACACGAATGTCTCGCCCAATTCCGTGGGGACCACGTTTCCCGACAGGACGGAACCGATGTCGTGCCGCTCAGCCTGCTGGGGCAGGGGAAAGTCCACCGCGCCCTTCCGCACGCCGAGGGCCTTAAGTCGATCTGCTAGGGAATTCATCGCATGTGCGCCGCTTCACGGCAAGGGCACTTCAGGTGAGTCGCCTGCTCCGGGCGGCGCCGGCAGGCGCCAGCTCGCCTTCGCGCGACGCCCTCTCAATTGTCCTGGACGGTCACCTGAATGATCGACGTGTCAACTCGCTGGTCGCTTCGAATGACCTGCAACTGCACGGCATACAACCCACTCAGACCGGTGGTGTCCCACGTTGCCAGCAATCCGTCCTCAACAGGTGTGCTGGATCCATCTCCGACCGCAATCCAATCCTGTGGATTGATGCCCTGGCCAACAAGCACGCGATAGCTCTCGAAGTCGGCGCCGGACGCCGTGCCGCGGATCTGTGCAGAGCCCCGTATCTGGGCAAACAGCGCCGGCGACGTGATCCGCACGTCTGGATTGATCGGCTCGGCCTGGATGGCGTCATAGGCCGCCGGGGCTACCGGGACGTTCGCCCACTTTGCCCATGCCTGCGCCTCGGGCGGCAGCACCATATAGACGCGGTTCTCAACCAGCTGCGGCGGCGTGTAGACTGTAGCCAGGTACCCTGTCTCGCGGTTCACCGCCAGGCTTCGATACAAGGTATCTGCCTGGGTGGGCTCGTTCCCCGTCAGAAAGACCTCACCTACGATCGAGGGGCAGTCTTTGGTCGGCAGCATGCCGGAGGGATCGCAAACATCCACCTTCGTCACGCCCTCTGGTGGGCTCCATCCAGAGGCTGGCTGCGAAGTCAGTCGCCGCTTGCATGAGCGCGTTCCACAAGCTCGCCGCAATTCTCGGCGAGCGCGCCAGTGCGGTGTCAGCCTGGTCTGTTCCGACCCAAACTCCCACGACTCGCGATGGCGTGTAACCCACCGTCCAGCCATCCATTCCGGATTCGGTCTGGCCGATCTTGGCTCCTGCCGGGCGGTCGAGATCCAGGGGGTTTGGATTCCCAAGCAAGGGCTCGCGTGCAGTCTCGTCGCTCAGCGCGTCGTTCATCAGGTACGCCAGCGGCGCGGCCAGCACTGGTTGTTCCTCAGGGCTGGTCAGGTCGAGCCACACCGAGTGGTCCAACCCTTCGACACGCAGCACGGTGGATGGTCCTGGTTGACCGTAACGCAGGCCCTGGGTAGCCAGGATTCCGTATGCGCCCGTCATCTCCAGGAGCGTCGTTCCTCCGGGACGCAGCCCAAAAGACGTCTCTGTTCGATCAATCGCTTCGGCGCCCATTTGAGCCGCCAATGCCTGGGTTGGGACTTGGTAATCGTTGATCATAGCGATTCGCATCCGAACGGGTCCGTGATACTGCGCGCCCGGTGACGGCTGCTCGTCCGGAGCCGGGATATCCCACACCATCGATGCCGGACCGAACCCGCGCGCGAATGCCGTCAAATAGATGAACGGGTTCATCAGCGTTCCCGCATCGTGGGCCGAAAGTGTTTGCGTCTCCACACCCCCAACAATCTCGCCCACGGCTGCCAGCACCTCGCCTGACTGCGGATCCAGTACCAACGCGCTGGCCGAGGGCTCGGGAACGGTCGTATCCGGCGGCAGGGCTGGGAGCTTGTCGGCCGCCGGGCAGGCCGTGGACGAAGAAGGTGCCGTCGACTCGAGCCGCAGTACGAAGGCGACGGTCGCACAGCGTGCCTGTTGCTGCAGATCGTAATCGAGCGTGGTCGTAATAACGATGCCGCCGCGCTCGATGCGCTCGCGTGCAAACTGCTCATCTAGTTGAGTACGCACCAGATGCACGAACGCGGGCGCTGGAACGTCCTCGGCTGCCGATGGCGGGTGGAGCTTCGGCGCGGCGGCCAGGGCCGCGATGGCCTGCTCCGTGGAGATCACCCCTTGGTTCAACATGAGTTCGATCGCCTTTTCCCCGCTTTGCGGCGCCAGCCCCTGGGCGCCGCCTGAATTCGTGTATTGCGCCTGCGCGGCCTCCGCCAGCCAGGCAGATTCTGCCAGAGTCAGGCCCGTGGATGGTTTCCCGAAATACAACTGTGCTGCTGCCTCGGCACCGAAAGCCTCATTCCCGTAGTCTTCCGAGTTCAGCACCCATTCCAGGATCTGGCTTCGTCCATACTCAATCGTGGCCTGCGCCGCCAGTATCCGTTCGCGCAGTGCCCTGCGCAGCGACGGGGCCTCGTCGTAAAGCAATAAGTCCGAGACCAGCTTCTGAGCGAGCGTGGGGTGCGCAGCAGGATCATTCCATCCGTCCGGGGAATAACCGCTATGGGACCAGAAGCCGGGGTCCGCCACGGCGACAGTGGCTTTTGCAAGAGAATCGGGCAGGTGCTGAGGGGACTCTGGATTAAGCGGGATGTAGCGTCGCGGACCATCGGATGCCGCAAAAGTCAGCAGTAAGTGCGTGCCGCTGCGATCGTACACTCGGGTGGGTTGCAGCAGGAGGCCGTCCGGCGGATTGAGCAGTATGGGCAGGTACTGGACATTCGGCAGGTCGTACGTGACATCTGCGTAGGCCAGGCCCGCCGCAAGGAGGAGCAAGGCCACCACCATGGAAGCCACCGTGCCCGCGCCCATGACCCCCGTACGCAAGCGCCTGTCGCGCGTGCGGAGCTGATCGAGCCGCCGGCTGCGCCGCGCACGGACAATCGAGGCAGGATTGCGCACCCGGTGATTAAACCACGAATCGGTAAGCGCCAGACGCAGGCGGTTGCTGCCGACTCGGAGACCTGGGCATCTCAGTTTCAGGCTGGCAACAAAAAAAGTCGAGCGGCCATTTCTCGCCGCTCGACTTCACCTCAGCTCCTTGGGCGCCGCCGGACTATTCATCCACCTCGATCATGGGCTCGCCGTTGTAGACGATGGCAGCCCACTTGTCGGGTCCCAATTGCGCCCATGTATCCCTGCCATCGGTCCATGTCGCAAGGATTTCAAGCTTCTCGCCCTTGACCAGGCCCGCGATCACAGGATCCTGCTTGCCATGACCTTGTCGCACCCGCAAGCTCCGCACGACCACCGTCCCATGTTTGGGGCTGGAAATCGAGGGACCAGGCGCGCTGTCCGTGACCTGCGCCATACCTCCGGCGATCAATCCCTGCCCGGGCACGTGCATTGGCGCCGACGCTGGCGCGGCGGGGCCTGCCGGCTTGGGTGCCGCCGCGGCCGGTGCGGCCGGCGCAGCAGGCGCATTCATCGCCGCCTGGAAATCAGCCTTCGAAACTTTGTTGCCCTTATGGCACTTTGGGCAGAAGAACGTCTCCTCGGCAAAGCCCAGCGCGAAACGCAGTTTGGCCGCCGCTACCTCGATCGGACCAACAGTCCACGTATTCTGATCATTGAAGCAGGTGATTTGCATTCTCGGATTGTCCTTTCGTTGTCCGGCGAACTCATCCACACGATCGCAGATTTCATCTATGGGTAAGGCGTACGTCCGCATTACACGGCCAGAGTGCCGTCCCGCAGAGCATGACAGGCCAATGCCCGCCATGCGGTTTTTCGTTGGACTACTTCTTCGCCTTGTCTTTCCCGCTTTGCCTGTGATGGGCTTGACTTGACCGCCCAGGACATCGAACGTGGTGTTCAGGCTCTTTACGGCTTTCTGCTGATCCATGCCGGTGGCCTGCATTACATCGTTCACGATGCCGCTCTTGTGGAGCGTCTGCTCATCAAGGCGCCCGCCCGAGGCCAGCGTTTGCATCACGCTGCCAAGATTCAGTGGGCTGGCGCCAGGGGTATTTGGATGACTTTGTATCAGGTAGTGCACCGCAATCGAGGCGATGATGGTGGCCATCTGCGGCGAGATTCCTGCTTTCGCCGCCAGTTGATTTACGACCGGCTGCAGCAGCATCATGATCGGGTCAGTGCTGCCCATATTGACGTTGCCTCCGCCCTGAGGCAACTGCTGACCGGTACCCGGCGTTCCGCCGATAATCTGCTGAAGTCCACCGAGGATTTGGCCCACCCCGGATGCACTTCCGCCCTGTTGGCCGCCCCCCAACAATCCACCGATCGCCTGAGACAGCATGTCGCCGCCCTGGGACCCGCTCCCTTGCTGCCCGCCACTCTGCTGCGCTGCGCCAAGCAATCCGCCCAGCACCTGAGACATCGCGTCAGAACCACCGGAGGACGCTGGCGTTGAGCCGGATGTGGACTGCATAAGTGCTTTCATAATATCTTCCATTGACATGGTCTTGCCTCCTGTTGTACCGAACTGCTTTCTACCGATTGGGGAATTTGTGCATCTTTCCAAATCATTATAACCTCCGCGCGATGAGCCCCCTGCTGATACCAGCGCTCGCCCGCCCTCTTGCCGAAACAACTTCACTTCCCGCCGCTCACGGAGCCAAACATACCGTCGCGTACAACATGCTCATCACTGCCAGATCTGGGCAGGCGTTCCGTCGAGGGCAGTGCTGTGCGGGATTGGCAGTGCTGGACTTGGACCTGGCTCTTCGATCACTCCCCGACTAGATCCGAGAGCCACTCCCTCAGTCCGGCCTTGGACTTGTCGGATCGGTTGAAGCCTTCGCCGCGCACCGTTCCGTTCTGGCCATTGACCAGCACAAGACGCCGCATCCCATCCACGGCGATCTCGATCGTCCATACCGGAAGCAAGTCCAGGTGGTATTCCTCGATGGACAAGTTCGCCGACGAAGTAGTCAGCAGCCGCGCGGGCCATGTCAGCGTGGTGATGTCGGCCCGGGTCTTGGCAAGGCCCTGGCTGCGTGCCTCCAGCGAAGCATCTGCCATGCTTACATCGTAGAGCTCGGCCGGCCACGTCACGAGAAGCCGCGCGTCGTACGGTTTCAGCCCGTGCATGTCGAACGTGGGGATCAACCGCACAAAGCGGTGCCGACGGCTTGTTGCTGGCTGCAACAGAAACTTCCATCTGAACGGCAATGCTGTCGCTGATGCCCTTGTCCCGCCGCTCCGGGCCATAGCGCCCATTCAACCCGTCGACATGCTGCTCGGCAGTGTAGTCGACTCGGCCCCCCAGCAAAAAGGTCCAGACCGGCAGATACAGGCCGCGCGGAGGCCCAACCGGCGGGTCGGGAACGATCTTCGCCTTATCTATCCACTCGCCCAGTAGTCCCTTCGCGCGCCCTCGATCGAATGCGTGTGGAAGGATGCGGTCGGGCGCCATAAAGTCCTTGGACCCCTCTGTGTTCACGACGTGCGCCGATCCGCAGTAGGCACATTCAAAAGAGAGCTCTACGGCTGGAATGATGAATTCCGCGCCGCAGCCTTGACAGTGCGCGATTTGCTCGCGCAGCGGTTTCCTGTGAGCGCCCTCCGTAGCCATCGCCGCAATGAAATCATGCGCCTTCTGATTCAAGACTTCCGGTTTCATTGCGTCGTGCCGCCGACAGTACTCACAGACCAGCGAACCACCGTCCGGCACGTACGTCATGCGGCCGCCGCATCGAGGGCACATGAAACGCTCGATTTCCGGGTGTCGCACGTCCAGAGGGTGCGGCGGGCAGCGCCTCCGGGTCGATAATTTCATTCTCCTTCAGCCTGCCATCGAGGATCGCCAGCTCCCGCCGTGCGCGCGCGTGGTCCAGATCGTTCGCCAGGCAGTTCTCGAGCGCTTCGCGCTTCGCCACAGCGTTGTCTGCGATCTTGCTCAACCAGTACCATGCTTCCGCCATCAGGTCATGATCGTTGCTCATGTAGACGGCGCGGTCAAGGTACCGCCGTGCCGAACCGCGATTCCCAGCTTTCGCTTCGATAATCCCGCTACGCAGCAGGTCCTTGCTGTAGTCACTGAACATAAGCGGTCGGGAATTTCAGCATCAAACCCCGGAACAGCAAGAACCGGTCGGTGCCTTGGTGCTTTTTGTTTGCATCCCTCGGCGTCCTAGGGAGCTACGGCGCGATCTGCGATTGCCGCCTCACGAGGGCGTCAGTCATCTTGGCGACGCGCATCATCGCCCCCACGTCATGCACCCGGACAATATCGGCCCCGCGCGCAATCCCCACAGCCACGGTTGCCGCTGTCCCCTCCAGGCGCTGATCGGGCGGCAGATCCAGGGTGTATCCGATAAATGACTTACGCGACGGACCGAGCAGCACGGGGAAACCCAACTCACGGATTTCGCCAAGCCGATTGATCAGCTCCAGGTTATGTTCGACTTTCTTCCCGAAGCCGATACCCGGGTCCAGGATGATCCTATCATCCGTGATGCCCGCCCCGTGCGCCAGCGCCACGCTCTCCAGCAGCTCGTGCTTCACGTCCTCGATCAGATCGTGGTACTCCGGCCCAATGTACGCGTTTCCCAACTGGGCGCGCACCTCAACGCTTGCCGGATTGCTCCGATTGTGCATCAGGATTACTGGGCACTCGGCCTTTGCAACAACCTCGCGCAGCTTCGGATCTGCTCGCAGCCCCCATACATCATTCACCATCCGCGCGCCGGCATCGAGCGCTTCCTGAGCAATGATGGCCTTGTAGGTATCTACTGAGATCAATGAGCTTGGAAATTCGCGTGCCAACGCCTCGATTACCGGGATGACGCGCGCCCTCTCGTCATCGATTTCCAGCGGCTCGGACCCCGGCCGCGTTGACTCGCCTCCCACATCCAGGATGTCCGCGCCGGCCTCTACAAAGCGCCGCGCCTGCCGGATGGCGGCCTCAACGCCCAGATTGCTGCCTGGGTCCTTCGAGCCTGTCGCGCTCCTTGCGTTTTGACGCCCGTCGCCGCTTGCATCAATAGATCCGGAGCCGGGTCCCAGGAGGCCGTCTCCCGAAAAACTGTCCGGCGTGACATTCAGGATACCCATGACATACGTGCGGCTTCCCCACTGGAACACGTGGCTTCCGATTTGAAGATTCTTCATATGTTGGAGTTCAGGACTTGCCATGACCATGGCAAGGCTTCGTCCACCCTCGCTTCAGTGTGTCCCTTGGTGCCTCGGGTATTGCGCGATTCTCCCCCGCCACCCCTACAGCATCTGGTCCAGCGGCCGCGCCAGCCATGCCTCGGCTTCATCCAGATCCGTGAAGAGCTTCATCGCCGCGGCGCTCTCTGGCAAGGCCAGCGCCGCAATGTCGCGGATCGCCTTGGCGGCGGCCTCATTGGCCACCACGACAGCCAGGCGAATGTTGCGCGCTTGTGGATCGCTGTTGACTTCGACGGCCGTCTCGACGGCCTTCTGATTAAGGTCCTTGACGGCCCGCAGGTCGTATAGGTTGCGCGTCAGCCTGTCTGAGCCCAGCAGATGTTCAAGCGCAAAGTCGTGCCACTCCTTGATTGTTGCCTCGGACGTGTCCGTGAAAGTCAGGTTCATGCCGCCGTCCGGGCGGCGACTTACCGTCATGCCTACCCCGGGCTTCGGAGTCCAATTCAGAGGTTTCATATCGGTCATTGGCAGCTCCCGTTGGGACTCTCGCGGAAATTATATCAGGCGGGCACGATGCCCGATGTGTCGGCGTCGCGGAGCAGCTCACGTATGGACACGCCTAACACAGGATGCACGACATCGCCCGCAATGGATTCAAGGGGCAGCAGGACGAACCCGCGCTCTTGCAAGCGCGGGTGCGGTATCACCAGTTCGGGCGTCTCCACGATCAGGTCGTCGTAGAAGAGAATATCGATATCGATCACGCGGGGCCCCCAACGATACGACCGCACGCGACCCAGGTCGCTCTCGATCCGCTTCACGTGATCACGCAGTTCCATGGGGGTAAGGTTGGTTTCGGCCTTCAGCGCCATGTTCAGGAAACGCGGTTGGTCCTCCATCCCCCATGGCGGAGTCTGATAGACAGCCGACTCGGCCAGCACAGTCACTTCTGGCGCAAGGGCTTTCACTGCCCGCCGCAGGTAGGCCCGGCGATCACCCAGATTGCTTCCCAGACCTAGATAGATAATGTGCACTTCTTCACCACGCTTCAAGACCCGCGACGAGCGCTGCCCCGATGACGGGGATTGTAATCCTTCACCCTGACAGGGAACTGCTTGCCGCCAGGGCGGGCGGCCCTCCGGCAGACAAAAGGTGTGATAATCGCTTGCGCGCGGCGGCCCCGTTTAGCCGCCCACCACATGGGCCGCATAGTCACTGGAGGTTGAAATGGCAGGAGTAAGAATCCCGATCAACCGGGCTCCCGTTCTCACTCTCTGGGCGGCCATCGTGGCTGAGCGCCTGGGGCATGATCAAGAGGCAGCGCTAACCCTGGGTCGGGCCCTGGCAGGATTGAACGCCCAATCGAAAGGGCGGCGGCTCGGAATTTACGAAGAGAAGGCGGAAAAAGCACCGGGGCGCAACGCGACCCGTGCGGCAAAGCAGGGATCAGTGAAACTGTTGGGGCGCGAGATTCCTGTGCTCAAGACTGCCCGCGGCCTGCGCGCTTCTCCTGCCGGCGAGGCGATTGAGCCAGGCGCTGTTCAGACTTACCTTGAGAAGAAATTCGGCGTCAGCCTTCCCGCAGCCCGCGCCGCGATGGAGTCCCTCGCGAAATCCTTTCCGCTCCCTCAATTGGAGATGCACGCGTTCTCCCTCTACGAAAAGTTCCGTCCGCAGATTCCGGCGGGTAAGAAAGGCTGGGGCGCCAGGGGAGAACTCGACCTGGACTTGATCCTCTCACTTCGCAAGTGAATCTGACTCGTGTTGGTACACCCCCGGTTTATTTACGCAGGAGGCACCAGAGATGGAAGAGAAGCAGTCCTATACCCTGCCCGAGGCACAACTGCATTTCGCCAAGTCAATTAATGGAGAAGTCTGGGAATTACTCGACAAGACCGATCGCACGGCTTCTGATGATGAAGTGATGCTCGCGGCGGCCTATGCCTCATGCTACCACTGGCTGCGGGTTGGGACCGGGCTGGAGCACCAGCGAGGCGAGTGGCTCATCGCCCGCGCCTACACCGTCCTCGGCATGAAAGAGGAGGCTCTGCGTCACGCTTCCCGGTGTCTTGAACTCACAGAACAGCACGCGGATCTCATGCAGGACTTCGACCGTGCCTTTGCCTTTGAAAGCATCGCTCGCGCCAATGCCCTGGCCGGCAACCGCGACGCGGCTGCAAAGTACCGGCGCCTCGCAGCCGAGGCCGGCGAGAGCATCTCAGATCCCGAGGACAACAGCATCTTCTTCGCCGACTTCAACGGCGGTAACTGGTACGGCGTGAACTAGGCGAACCGCAGATCACGCGGGGGACGAGCCCCGAGCTCTTTCGCTTCAACTGAGGGGCTCTGTTGGATTTGCCCCGACGACGAAACGCCCTTGTGCAAGACGCCGGTCAGCAGCGCCCAGCCTTACACCTGAGGATCCGCACAAAGAGACTGCCCCCCGTTTCCGCCAGGCGGAAACGGGGGGCAGTCAATCACCAATCCTCAATCGAAAATCAAAGATACCCGAGCCCCTTCAGCCTCTCTTCCAGATCCTTCTGACCGGTGCCAGCCGCCTCCGACGGAGGCTTGATATAGGACTGGTCGAGGTGTTTTCCCAAGGCCAGGAACGGGATATCTCGAAATGACACCCCGGGCATGTTCTTGATGTCCCGGTTGGTAAACAGCACCCCGGGGACCTTTGTCGAATTGATGCAGTGATCCGCGCCCCAGTGATCGTGATTGGCCTCCAGGGAAGTCGCGGCCGACTTTCCAAGTCCCGTTTCGGACGAGGCGCGGAAACCCGGCGCGTAGCCCATCACCAGGTCCGGGCCAAAGCGCGTGTATGGCCCCGTGAACGCTTCGTGCTTCAACAGGACCCGGCTAAACACCTGCCTGCCGTCGTCTGCCCGCCAGTCCAGCAGGCGCGTCTTGAGTTCATCCAGCAGCGGTTCGATTTGCTCGGGCTGTACCGTCCCCTTCCCCTCCCGATTGGCCACGTTCAGGTACATGCTGTTCAAGCCCAGCGCGTAGGCCCGCGTGGACTCCCAGCGCACGTCCTTGAGCTCCGGCGTGTCCGACGCGTGTTCAAGCGACATGTATCCGTTGCCGATCAGCCAGTGATTTAGATGTACCTTCTGTTCGAAAGGCCGAAATCCGTGGTCCGAGAGCACCAGCAGCCGGTGGTCGGGCAGCCCCAGCTTTTCGATGTGCGCTTGGACCTCGCCCACGAATGCATCCAGTCGCACATACCAATCCTGGACGATGTCTGTGTTCGTCCGCATGAACATGTGCTGCACGCGGTCCAGGCAATCGAAGATGCCCCCAAGCACACCCTCGCGAAAGCGATCAAGCTGGTTGAAGAAGATGCTCTTCCTTGAAACAAAGATCGAGTTGCACAGGCTGATAAACTGCTCGTCGTTGATGCAGCCGTCTTCCAGCGCATTCGTGTCCTGCGGCCAACCCAGGGTCAGGAAACCGTTGCTCGCCTTCCACGCGTCCTTCACCAGGCCGGGCGGCGTCGCGTAATGCCACACCGAGTGCAGCGGATGGATCTGCAGCGGCACCAGGTAAACGCTGACCTGCCCCTTCACCTGGGTCAGGATCGCCTGCGTGACAGCCTCCACGTTGAAGGCGAAGCCCGCCTTGAACTTGACTTCAAAGACCGGGCTCCACTCTCCAAGGGAGAGCTCTATCTTCCGGTCACCGATCGCCAACGTGGCCGACGTTTCGTCCCGTATCTCGAGCACAAGCGGCAGCACGGCTGGCCGCATGCCTTCCTTGCTCTTGATCTGTGGTCCCTCGAGATCGGCGCTGAACTTGCCCTTACCCTCTGGCTTCAGCGCGATCACTTTCGTCTTCTTCAACTCATGGGGCTCGGTCGTCAGATAGGTGCCGACCCCCAACTGACCGCGGATATCCGGCGTGCCCAGGCCTGGGATCGTCGCAACCGGGAGCTCAGGGCGCGCGGGAAACAGTGCCGGCCACCACAAGGCGGTCGCAGGATAGCCCATCTCGGCTGCCTCGTGAAACAGGGTTTTCGTCGTGTAGGGTGGCAGGAACTGTTCGCCCAGCAGTCCTTGCTTGGTTGGCAACAGCGAAACGTACGGTATGTACGTTTTTGGATCGCGATGCACGAAATCGAAGATCCCGTGCGACCCGGGGTCGACCCCCGTGGCGATGCTGGTCCACGACACCTCGGTCTGCGGCGGCGAGCAAACCTCCAGCGGGGAGTAGCCGCCTTGTTCAACGAACTTCGCCAGATTTGGAGTTCTTGCCAGCCTGATGCAGAGATTCAAAAACCCCCGGATCGAACGAATCAAAACCCACTAGGATCGTGCGCATTTATTTCGCTGCCGCCCTCCTGCTGCGAGAGCAAACGACGGGCACAAGCCCGCCGCTGCGCTTGCCAGAGCAGTTCCCGCCTTGCTTGCGGAACGCTCCGCCCATCGAGTGACCCTGACTTGCGCGATCGGCGGACTGACTCCCGCTACTGCTGCTCTTCGTCCTTGTTCTCTTGGCCCTCGCGCGCCTTGCGGCGCAATTGCGAAATGTATTTGCGAATCCTGCCGGAAAAGACCAGCAACAGCCCGCTCACGAGACCAAAAGCCCCCACCAGCCACCCAAAAAGCATTCCGCCGGTGTTCGGATCAATATACATGCTTCCTCACGATCTCCATCTTGTACGGCATTGCGGGCAGCTCGACCCCGGCCGTCTACCGGCCAACCGTCCCTGTGCTGCTCACAGACTAGGCAATCTTCTTGGAACATGCCGAACAGCGGCGCAGTCCCTCGATCTTGCAACACGTGATTCTACCACCGCCGGCCCACCCGCTTCCTGCGGGGCGCCGGGCCTAAGCAAACTCTAACAGTTGCAGAACGTCCCCGAGTGCCGCCGCGAAGACCTCCTGCATCACCGTCTCGCCGGCAATGTAGGCACCCCCGAAAGACCCATCGCCGTACACTTGGCGCGCCGTCCTGGAATCCATGATGGCACCGGGAACACGCGGGGGAACTTTGGCTCCTTCAGGCATGGCGCCCACAATCGTAAACGCAAATGCCTCCAGCCAATTGGCGTGCGCAGGCCTCAAGTCGTGCTTTGCCGCAACCGCCTCAATCGAATGCGAGCTCCACCAGTCGTACCAGTTGAGCTTCAACTCGGGAAGTTCGTTGTTGACCTCGTGTAGGCGTGCACGCGCCGGCGCGTTCCCGCCGTGCCCGTTCAGCACCAGAATCCGGCGGAAGCCGTGCCCGAATGCAGACCGCACCAAGTCCTCCACTGCCGCCATCAACGTGCTGGCCCTCAGACTCAGCGTCCCCGGATAAGCCAGGAAATACGGCGACGCACCGTAGTTTAGCGGCGGAGCCACCAGCACGTCCGTCGCTTTCGACGCGGCATCCGCCAACGCCAGTGGGACTCTGACGTCGGTCGCGAGGCTCAGGTAGCCGTGCTGCTCCGTCGCTCCGGTCACCAGAATCAGACGGTCATCGCTTCGGAGGTACTTCTCGACATCCATCCAATTCAAGTCTTCAAGCCGCATCTCGTGTCCTTGCCGGTTCCGGCAGTTGGGGCGCGCGGGGCACCCGATCACAAGGCTCCGCGAGCATACTCTCAGGGAGTTGCCGCGCTCGTGGGCGTTGCAGTCGGCGAAGGCGTATCCGTTGGCATCGGCACTGTCGCGGTGGCTGTCGCAGTACGGGTGGCGGTCGGCGAAGGCACCGTGGTAGGCGTCAGCGTCGGCGGCGGCGTCGGGGTCGGAATCTCCAGAGAGAAGTGCACAAAGCGCTCGGCGTAGCCGTCCCGGCCTTTCATATATAGGTGCAGCGTGATCGGCTGGTTTCCGAGGTTGGAGAGATCCCAGTTGAACAGCAAGTCGTTGTCGACTGGCTGATTTCCATGTGCCAACGTGGTCCACGCGCCCGGCGAATCTCCGAGGCCGAATTCCAACTTCCAGGATTTGAAACCGCCGGTTGCATCCATCGTGCCCTGCAAGGCCAGCGTATGCTGGGAAATAATCGCCCCGTCCTCGACGTTGATCTCAAGCGTTGCTTGCGGGTCGTTCTTGGTGCACTCCCGCTGCGGCGCGTAAACCGGCGGCACCGGGAAGCCGTTGTCATCAAGCCAGTTTCGGCCGTCCTTCGTGTCGAACCATGCTCGCGCCGAGGGATCGCTGACATTGATCACGACCTGTTTGTCGGAGGCGCTCCCGCAGGCATCCGAAGCCTCCAACCCGGTCCACGTGTCCAGCTTCACCTGCCGTCGCAGGTCTTGGCTCGGCGGCAGCGGCAGCTGATCGGAGGCGAACACTTCGGTGCGCTCATCCTGGCACCAGTTGGATGGTTCCGTGCCGGACAAAGTACAAATCACTTTATCCACGATACCGGGCGGACGGGCGAAGGGTGTCGTGGACCCGCCCGCCACGTAGGGCGCCGCCGCCTGCATGAATTGCGACCATATCGGCGCCGCGCCGCTTGATCCGGTCGTGTTGATCATGGGTGTATAGTCGGCATTTCCCACCCACGCTCCGGCAACCAGGTCCGGCGTGTACCCCAGCGTCCAATTATCTCGAAAGTCGTTGGAGGTTCCGGTCTTGGCGGCCGCCGGGAAGGGCAGATTGAGCACGGAATTCGGCCCAAACATCCACGAGCGCGCCTCGTTGTCCGAAAGAATGGATGAGATCAGGTAGGCGTGTTCCGGACGGATGACACGCTCGCCCGCCGGCGGTTCATACTGATAGACCACGTTGCCCCGAAAGTCCACAATCTTCAGGATGGAAACCGGCGGAACGCGCACGCCTTGATTGGCGAAGACCGAGAAGGCGCTGACCATATCCAGCAGGCTGACCTCCCCGCCCCCCAGCGTCAGGGACAGGCCATAGTCATCACGATTGAGGGATGTGATTCCAAGGCGCTTTGCCATGGCGATCATGCCGCTGTCGCCATAGATCCCCACGAATTGCAGCGTCTTGACAGCCGGTACGTTGAACGAGTTTGCCAACGCTGTTCGCACGGTCACCGGACCGTGAAACTTGTCGTCGTAGTTGTTGGGAACGTATGGTTCGCGTGTGTCGTTGGGATCTCCCGAAGGCGGGAACTCCGAGGGCACATCCCAGATCAGCGTGGCCGGCGTCCAGCCTTTTTCGAAGGCTGCCACGTACGTGATTGGCTTGATCGAGGAACCGGGCTGCCGCGTTTCGCTCACGGCCATGTTGACCTGCCCGGAGATCTCGGCGTTGGAATAATCGGCCGAGCCGACCATCGCAAGAATCTCGCCCGTGGAAGGCTTGATCGCGATCAGCGCGCCGTCATGGGCGTTGTTGTCCGCCAGGGCCGCAACCTGCGTCGTGACCAGTTGTTGTGCCAGATCCTGGAGTTTGGGATCCAGCGTGGTCTGGATCGTGAATCCTGCCCGATAGATGGTCTGGGCGTCGTAGTTGACCTCAAGCTGAGAACGTACATAGTTCACCCAATGGGGATAGCGGATATTGATGTTGGGCGATGGGAAGTTGTAGGCTCGGATGTCCACCGCGGCCTGCGCGGCGGATGTGGCATCCACACACACGGGCTGTTCACTGTTGCTGACGTGGATGCAGTTCTGCGCCAGGCTCGCGCCCAGCATCAGGCCCAGCACCTGCTGATCGCGCTGCAACGTCGCATCCCGGTTCGTGTGGATGTCGTACACCGCAGGCGATTGCGGCAGGCCAGCCAGGAACGCGGCTTGTGCCAGCGTCAACTTGTCAGCCGTCGTCCCAAAATAGGTCTCGGAGGCCGCTTCGATGCCATATGCCAGGTTGCCGTAGTAGATTTCGTTCAGGTACAGTTCAAGGATCTCGTCCTTGGAGTAGCGGCGGGTGATCTCCGCCGCCAGGATGATCTCGCGGGCCTTGCGCAAGTACGTGCGCTGTGTTCGCTCCGTCGGACTCAACAAGATCGAGCGCGCCATTTGTTGGGTAATGGTTGAGGCCCCGGAGACTGTTTCGCCGCTGACGTAGTTCTGCCACAAGGCACGTACGATGGCGACGACGTCGTAGCCGGGATGGCTGTAGAAATCCCTGTCTTCCGTCGCCACGGTTGCCGCCACCAGCATCGGGGAGATCTTGTCCAGCGTGACGTAGGTCCGGCGTCCTGCCGTAGGATCCAGGATCTCATAGAGCAGGTCACCGTTGCGATCGAGGATGCGTGTCGTCTCGAATTGCGACGAGCGCTGCTGCAAATCCGCCACCGAAGGCAGGGAACTGGCAATCGAGTAGTACTCGATGAGTGCCAGCGAGGCGAGGCACAATCCCACGACCACCAACACGAAGGCCAGCAGGATGACCGCCTGCACCACGCAGCCCCACCTTCTCATGCGTCCGATGCCGGTTGGAGTGGCAGGCGGGCTCGCAGGCGGTGGGCCGGTCCGGCGCGGCACGTGCGCGCGTTGCGGGGTCGTGCCGCCCAGCGCCGCTGGGGTCACTCGCGTCCCATCGAGGTCAGTCTCCGTGACGCGCCGCGGCAGCGGCATGTTGTTCTCGTCCAGCGCCGGCCGGGAGGTCTTCGGCAGATCCGGGCTGGGGCGCGCCGGCTCTGCCGGTGGCTCGGCTCGGGTTTCCTCTTCAGATTTCAACAGGCGCCGGAATTTCTCGCTCGGATCGTCTGCCATTAACTGCCGATCATGCCGCGTCAGGCCTTGTTCGTCTTCGACATCACAAGCACGGTCAACTTCCCTCGCATGCAAACCTCGTCCTGCTGATTCTTGAGTTCGCCGGCCATGACGACGGATCCGCCGCCGATACGCGGCAGCGCTTTCGTCTCGACGATGTTAAGTTCGGCATGCACCACGTCGCCTATAAAAACGGGCTTGATGAACTTCCATTCATTGATCTCGCGAAATGCGATGACGGTGCCGTCCAGGATCCCCATCTTCCAGGCGAGGCCCATGGTCAGGGAAAGCCCGAGCAGTCCGTGCGCGACCCGCCGGCCGAATGGACCGGCCTTGCTGAATTCTTCGTCCGTGTGGATGCGGTTGTCGTCTCCGGTCAGCGCGGCAAATGTCATGATGTCCGCTTCCGCCACGGTACGGCTGCCCGTCGTGATCTTATCGCCGGTTTTGAACTCTTCAAAGTACATGCCCATCGCTCTCACTCCCATGGCTGCTGCAAAGACGACCGCTGCCTGTGGCCGCGCTGCGGCGAAGACAGCGGATACTCTCGCCGATGTTATTGCAGGAACGTGCGCGCCCGGCAAAGTGGTCCCGAGTAACGCTTGAAAATTATACCCTTTGACCTTGCGCGCCTCAGACCGTACAATCCAGGCATGCGCAACTGGTCACTTCAAGCAGGGGATCCCCTGGCTCTTACCCTGAGCGCAGATGGACGCCTCACCACGCCGGATTACGTCAATGACCATAGCTGGGAGCTGGAGCTCAGGGGTGGAGAGCCGCGCAGCCTCACAATCCGGACCACGTATGGTCTGAGAGCCCGCGGCATGCGACTCTTCTTCCGGTTCTCCGAGGGTGGCAAGGTCGTCATCGATCCCGTTGATTTCGATCGCGCACCGCGCGTCCGGCGCTTCTATCCCAACTTCGTTCTCCTGGATTTTGTTCCCCTGGAGGACCTTGAAGTGACCGCCGAGTTCTGGGTCGCTGAGTCACATGTCCTGGCAGGACGCCTCACAAGCGTCAACCATGCAGCCTTGCCGCGGCAGATCGAATTCGAACTCTGCGGAGTTCCTGACTCCTCTCGATGGCAAAACCCTCGGCCGCATCAAGCACCAGATGATCAATGTTCTCGCCGGGCACACGAGTGACCTGCACCCCGTGGTCTTCTTGGGCGGTGGCCCCTCGCACGGCGTCGATCCGCGGCCTTCGTTGGCCCTGCGGCTCGAACATGAAGCCCGCGCGCAGCGCATCATCACCTGGTCGTGCGCCGCCGAGGCGACTCTGCAGGATTCATTCGATCTGGCGCGCCGCGCAGTGGGCCGGCCCTGGGATGCAGAACGGGCGCGCATCGAAGTCGTGGACGCCCGGGAGGTGCTCGACATTCACACCGGTGACCCGGACTGGGATGCTGCCCTGGCATTCAGTCAGAAGGCGGCAGCCGGTCTGCTCTTCCCGGCCGGCAGTCACTTGCCCCAGACTTCATTCGTTCGGACCCGCCAACCCGACAACGGTTTCAGCCGGACGGGCGATGGATCCGATTACCCCGCCACTTGGAGTGGACAAGCGCCGCTGGATACGTACTACCTCGGCAGCCAATTCCCCGCCTCTGCCGCGATTGGGCAGGGTTTCCTGGAAAACTTCGTCGCTGTTCAAAGCGGGGATGGCAGCATCGACCACAGACCAGGCCTTGCCGGACAGCGATCGAAACTCCTTGCCATGCCCCTGCTTGCCAGTATGGCTTGGAGTTCCTACCGCGACGCGCGGGACCGGTCCTTCCTTGAGCACGTATTCCCAAAGCTTCTGGACTTCTTTAATGTCTGGTTTGCCCCCGGCCATGCAGGCGAGAGCGACGGGATTCCTGAGTGGCAGGAACTCCTGCAAACCGGTTTCGAAGACAACCCGCTGTTCGACGTTTGGTATCCGTGGTCTCAATCTTTGGGCATGTCTGCTCTGTTCAATCCCGAATTGGAGGGCCTGTTGGCGCACGAGGCCGCTTCGCTGCTACAAATGGCCGCGGTGCTCGGGCACGCGCAGGCAGCCGACTCGCTGCGGCCCCTGGCGGCTCGGTTAAACTCGTCCCTCGAAGCCGCGTGGAATCCGCGCACTTCGCTGTACTCCTACCGAGACCGCCGCACCGGCGCCTCTTGGGTGGGGCAGCTATTGAGTATTCACCGGGGCTCTGGCGAATGTCGCCCAAGGATCTCCAACTTTGATGCTCCGGTCCGATTGTTACTTCAGGTCGTACGAAAAAGCCCCACGGCCGGCGTGCCGGTGATAGAGATCTCCGGTCGAGGGCCCGCCGCGGGGCTCAGCGGACCAGATGTCAAGTTGAGCGAACGTATCGAAGAGGGACAGTTCCGTTGGCACACCGGCGGACTCGTCGCCACCACGACCAATATCTACCGCAATATCGATCGTATCTTCGTCGAAGGCGCCCAGGAAAGCGACCGCCTCGTTGTTCGCGTCGTGGATACCACGGGGGAAGATATAACCCTATTCACGCCCCTCTGGGCCCATGCGCCCTCGGTCAATCAGGCGCAGGCGATCGTCAAACGCCTTTTTGGAGAAGCCGAGCCTTTCAATCGGCCCTTCGGCATACCTGCCCTTCCGGCGTCGCCCGCCTCGCCCCGCGCCGGCACGCGGGAGAAAGCCGAGGCCGACACGATCGCTATGAGCGTGCACCTTCCTTGGAATCAGTTGGTTGCGGAGGGCCTGTTGGCGTACGGGTTCCGTGAGGAGGCGGCGCGCTTGGTGACCCGCCTGATGAGCGCCGTCGTGAAGAGCCTCAAGCAAGATCGGGCATTCTATGAGTGTTATCACGCCGACACGGGAGTTGGCCTGGGTGAACGCGGCGCGTTGAGCGGCCTCGCACCCGTGGGCCTCCTGGTGCAAACTCTTGGTGTGGAGATTATTTCGCCCACAAGCGTGCGGCTTGAAGCCAGGAACCCGTTCCCGTGGCCCGTGACGCTCGCATATCGTAATTTGAGGATCACTCGGGGGCTTGACGCCACCGGTGTGGCTTTCGGAGACGGGCAGGTCATCACGGTCACGGATCCATCTCCTTCGATCGTCTCCTTCTAGCGTGCCGCATCAATGGGCTTGGCCTGGCTGGGGGCGTGCCAAGCAAGCCGGCATGTGGCCCATTGCCCAAGCGCCGGCGGTATCGTGCACGTTCGCCATCTCCTGGCCTGCGGGATCCTCCCTTGTCCACGCTGCTGTGGCCCTCGGCGCACCGTGCTGGGCTGGTTTTTTATGGTATATAGACTTTGAATCCATGATCCCCTCGGACCTGTTGGCCATCGAAGCTGTCGTTATTCTGCTGTTGCTTGTCGCAGCCGCGGTGGCGATAGTGGCGCGCCGTCTGCGCATTCCGTACACGGTCGGCCTTGTGCTGATCGGCCTGGCCTTCGGTCTGCTCAGCCCGCGCCAGATCACCGTCACGCCTGAACTGATTCTGGCACTGCTCGTGCCTCCCCTGATCTTCGACGCCGCCTTCCACATCCGCCTGGAGGATCTGCGCCGGGATCTGTGGTTGATCCTCTTGCTTGCCGTTCCGGGTGTCATCATTACGACGTTGCTCGTGGGTTGGCTCGTGGCTCAAGGGACCGGCTTGGCCATTCCCGTCGCACTTGTCTTCGGCGCACTGGTTTCGGCGACCGATCCGGTCGCCGTGGTGGCGCTCTTCCGCCGTCTCGGCGCACCTCGTCGCCTTCAGGTGCTTCTCGAAGGCGAGAGTCTGTTTAATGACGGCACAGCCATAGTGATGTTCAGTGTGACGCTCGGCATCGTCACCAGCGGACAATTCAGCCTTAGCGCCAACATTGCCAGCTTTCTAACGGTTGCGGGCGGAGGCATCCTGATCGGGGTCATACTTGGACTGTTGGCCTCCCAACTCATTGGACGCATCGATGATGCGCTGGTCGAGACTACCCTCACGCTCGTTCTTGCGTTTGGGGCGTACTTGCTGGCCGAATCTCAGCACACCAGCGGTGTGCTGGCCGTCGTGGCGGCAGGACTGGTCAACGGCAACGTCGGCCCGCGCGGCATGTCGCCCACCACCCGCATCGTCGTCTTCAACTTCTGGGAAACGGCGGCCTTCCTGGCCAACTCCTTCATATTCCTGCTGATCGGTCTTGTCATTCACGTCGATGAGCTTATTGCAAATTGGCAGGCCATCGGCTGGGCGCTGCTCGCCGTCCTCGCCGCCCGGGCAGTCAGCATCTACGGCTTTTCCATATTCGGCTCTCAGATCCGGCCGAATTGGAAACACATTCTCTACTGGGGCGGGATGCGCGGCGCCATCGTCCTGGCCCTCGCGCTCAGCCTGCCCACGCAAGGCATCCTCCTTGCGCACCGGGAGCAATTGCAGGCCATGGCCTTCGGAGTTGTGCTTTTCACGCTCCTGGTGCAGGGTTTCTCGATGGACTGGCTCATCAGGCGCCTCAAAATCATCCAGCGTCCCGCCATCCAGGAGGAATACGAGCGCCGCCATGCGCGCTTTGTAGCCGGACGCGCCGGCTACGACTATCTTGGACGGATGAGCAGCCAGGGGCTGATCTCCGAACACACTTGGAGCCGGCTGGCCCCATTGCTCGAGCGCCAGAATGCCGGCCTGGTAAATGCCGTTAAGGAGGTTATCGTTTCCGACCCCACCATGGAGGCAGAAGAGTTGGACACGGCCCGCCGCGATGCGCTGCGCGCACAGCGGGGAGCCCTGACGGGCCTTCTGCGGGATGGGGTCATCTCAGAGAATACGTTCTCGCAATTGGTCGGCGAGGTGGATGCCGCCCTGACCGAGGAGTACCTGCCCTGGCCGGAATTGTTGCGGCTGGGTCAGGCCCCGTCGCTTCCCGTGACACGCTTGATGACGGCGGTGATTCGTGAGTGGGATCTCGAAAACGCACTGGGTGCCCTGACGCAGCTCGGCTTCGCTGTGGACCAATTTCCCAGCTCGGGCGGATTCCTCAACCGCCGCAACGTGACTCTGATGATTGGATTGCCCCGCGGGCGCGAAGAGGCCGCCGTCAAGGCCCTGCAGCGCGCAACCAGCGGAGAGGTGGAATTTTCTGACGCGTCTGCCATCGGCGGCGATCTGCCCCTGCCTGCGCCGGTCCCGGTGCGCGTCGGCGGCGCGACGATCTTCACCTTTGAGTTGGATTCCTACGAAGAGTTTTAGTATGATGAAATTGATTATCGCCATAGTACACCAGACGGACGGAGCGGAGATCCTGCAGGCACTGACCGATGCCGGCCTCCGTGTGACTCGCATCGTTTCCAGTGGGGGCTTCCTGCGTCGCGGCAATGCCATCCTGCTCATCGGCGCGCCGGCGGATCAAGTGGCGGCCGCTTCGCAGCTTATCCGGCAGCATAGCCCGGCGCCTTTTGACCCGGGGCTGAAACGGGCGACTGTCTTTGTGCTGAACACGGATCGTTACGAGCATTTCTGAGACTGGTGGTCCGCCACCGCGACGCACGCGTAGGAGAGTCCCATGTCTTCCGTTCCCATACGCTCGGTGATCATGGCAGTCGTTCAGGAGCAGGACCTCGATCCCGCCATGCGCGCTCTGGAGGCATTGGGCGCGCCCGTGGTCTACATGTCGAGCACGGGAGGCTTCCTGGGCCGCCGAAACGCGACCTTGCTGGTTGGCTTGCCGGATGCTCAGGCCGAGCAGGTTCTGGTCATCCTGCGTTCCACTTGCAGGCGGCGCGTGGAGTTCATGACGATGCCGGTGGAAGGCGCACCCATGCCCATGCCGGCGCCCATTCCCGTGACTGTCGGCGGGGCTTCCGTGTTCGCCCTGCCAGTCGAAAGATTCGAGGAGCTCTAGAGTTCGCCGCCGGCTCGGCGACGCTCGGAAGCATTCCGGAGGAGATCGGCCATGAAGATGATTATCCTGATCCTCAAGGACCAGCTGACCGACGCCCTCACGGCGCAATTGACGGGCGCCAAGTATCGCGTGACCCGCATCGCTTCGACGGGTGGCTTCTTGCGAAGCGGCATCGTCACCTTGTTGATTGGCCTTGAGGATGCTCAGGTGGAGCCTGCCATCTCGCTCATTCGTGCGGCCGTGGCGGCCTCCCCATCTGACGAGCCCCAGGCAACTCTGTTCGTCGTTCCCGTCTCGCGCTTCGAGCAGGTGTAGTCCGCCACGAGTAACCAGGACGCTGAACTGCGGCGCGCCGTCGGATGCCTGGCGCCTTCCGGCCGCATCGCGGTCTGATGCCGCTGCCGTGAACGGCAAACAGCGCCACTTTGGATCCCCTCAATTCACAGCGACGAACAAGATGAGCCAGGGACGGCAATGCCCCGCTTGAGTGTCCGCCTCGCTGCGTTTGCTCTCGCCCTCGCCATGCTGTCGTGTGCCGCGCCTCTGGCGCCGCCGACAATTCAGCCCGTGGCAACCGGAGTGGCCATGACTTTGCAGGCGTTGGCGTCTTCAACGGCTGCTTCCAACACGAATACGGCGCCGGCAGCAACGCCCACGCCGGTCAATCTGCTTCCCCACGCGCTGTACTTTCTGGCGGCGGACGACGCCGGCTTGACACAGATCTTTCGTCTCGAAGCCAATGGCGGCGTCGTGCACCAAATTACGTTCGAGCCGGCAAACGTTGACTCCTACGACGTTTCACCGAAAGACGGCAGTATCGCCTACGCATCGGATAACCAGCTTTTTCTCGTCGACGCCGCCGGCGCGGGCCGCCGCCTCTTGATCGACGGGGGCCCGGTCAACGACGACACTCGTTGGACAAATAGCGTGGGAGTTCCCGTGTGGTCGCCCGACGGACGAACCTTGGCGTACAGCCACGACGGGCTCAATTTTCTGACCCTGGATAGCGGGGCTACATCCAGGGTCCTTGAAAACCAGGTCGACAGCTCGGCCGGCTTCCCCGTGGTTGGCAAGATCTACTCGCCAAGCGCCTACTCACCGGATGGGACACGGCTGCTCATCAACATCGGATTCTACGAAGGCGGAACGTACGGGATCTACGGGGTCGCCAATGGCGGCCTTGTGCAATTGGCCCGCGCAGATGGTGGAACGGTTTGTTGTCATGCCGAACTGGATTCCTGACGGCACGGGTCTCTACATTGCAAGTCCGTCCCTTGGCATGGTCGAGTCCGGACTCTTCTACGCCGACGCTTCGAGCGGTGCCGTTACCGCTCTACTGCCCGGTGCGCCGCCAGACGGCACCTACAACTTCGCGGATGCTGCCAAGGTCGGGCCGGATGGCATGCTCTACTTCTTCTTCAACAACCTTCCCGACATCCCAACGTCCGGTCACACGCCACTTTTCATGGTGCGCTCGGCCTCCGATGGCGTGACGGGTCGCACATCGTTGCTTTCCAGTGCTTTTCAGAATGTCAATGAGATTCTGTGGGCCCCAGATGCCAGCCTCGCGGTCCTGTGTGTTGCCGCCGATCCCAATGCGTACACGGGCGGGCGGCTCACGATCGCCTACCCGGATGGGAGGCCTGGAATCGTTCTGCCGGCATCCGCCCACCTTCTGCGCTGGGGGCCGTAGGCGTGCACGCCCCCAAGGCAAAGACCGCGAGCTCCTAACCCTGGGTGGCAGCTGACAGCCCGGCGATCGGCTTGGGCGCCGCGCTCCCAACCTGCCGCCCCGGCGGCTCGCGCCTACCCCAGCACAACGTTATCGATCAACCTCGTCTTCCCAAATACGACGGCCATCGACAGAAGCGTCTTTCCGCTGACCTGCTCGAGTTCCCCCAGTGTTTCGTAATCCGCACAGGACACGTACTGCGTGCGCGCCAGTGGCTCGCTGTCCAGCGTCTCCCGCATGATCCGCCGCAAATCCTCCGCACTTCTGTCCCCGTTCTCGTAGGCGGCTTTGGCGCCGCTCAGCGCACGGTACAGCACCGTGGCGGCCTGGCGCTCTTCGGGGCCAAGGTACACGTTACGGCTGGACATTGCCAGCCCGTCCGGCTCACGTATGATCGGGCACACAACGATCTCGATCGGAAAGTTGAGATCACGGGTCATTTGCCGTATGACGGCTGCCTGCTGGGCATCCTTCTGCCCAAAATAAGCCTTGGTCGGGCGCACGGCGTTGAAAAGCTTGCTGACAACCGTGGCCACGCCTCGGAAGTGCCCGGGGCGCTGGGCGCCTTCCAGTGGGCGGCTGATTTCCGCTACTTCAACCCAGGTCTGGTAGCCATGGGGGTACATGATCTCAGGCGTGGGTGTCCAGGCTACGTCCGTTCCCACCGATTCGAGCAGCCGCAGGTCCTTCTCCAGGTCCCTTGGATACTTGGCAAGATCCTCGTTTGGCGCGAACTGTGTCGGGTTGACAAAGATGCTCGCGACCACGCCCTTGCACTCATCTCGGGCACGCTTCGCAAGGGACAGGTGCCCGTCGTGCAAGTATCCCATCGTGGGCACAAGTCCTATCGGTTCGTCGAGTAGGGAACGGGCGATGGCTACCTCCTCGAGCGTCGTTGCCACTATCATTTGTCTAGACATATCCACAAAATCCTCGTTGACAGACCTAGAAAATCCGTGCTACACTCGTGCTGGCCCGATACTCAAAAGGAGAGAAAATGGCATACTCATTCACCAATTCCAAAGGTGTTACCTACTACTTGCATACCCGTCGCTCAATGACTTCCACCGGCAAAGAGCGGGTGCTTTTCTTCTTCGCCAAGGAGATGAAGGAAGGCGTCATGGACGCTGTGCCGATGGGCTATACCGTCGTTGAGATGAAGACCGGTCTTCCCGTACTCAAGAAGGCTGAGTCCTCCGGCAATGTAGGCGTCGTTCCAATTCTAACCCCGTCAAGAATCCAGCATATCCTGCTGGATTTTTGATTCCACCCGTAGTTCAAGCAGGACCACCCGTGGGCGGGTGACCTGGGACCGGCCAAATGTAGGCACCGCAAATCGCAGCACCAGCGACGGCTGCCCCCCGCTAAGGGAGCCGATCCTCGAGTTCCCAGGCGTGATCCAGAACGTGCCAGGCGACGCGCCGCACGAAGTAGCGCGCCGACCATCGCTTCCCACCACGGGGGCCTTCAGCCTCGATCTTCCCGTGCGCAGCCGCATTGAGGCCATCCAGCATGGCTTGCCGAAGCTGGCCGTGCGTCTCAAGGGTCTCGGCAGCCGACGTCCCTTCGAAGCTCCAACCCAGCCGAGACAAGTAGGCTTTGTCGGCGCCGATTACGTGCCCAATCATCTTTTGCAGGTCGCGACCGCCGCCACGGGGTCCCGTGCGAAGCTGCTTGCCGGAGGCTGCTTCGACCGCCCGATCGAAGCAGCTCCAGCACGCCCCAAGGATCCGCTCATACCGTAACACGTCTGCGGCTGCCAACCTGTCACCGTCCATTGTGGGGGCCGCGTCCGGTGCACCGAAGTCGGTCGTGGTGCTCCCCTTCAGCCGCTCTACGACCCGCAACTCCGAGACCCCGCTTGGCGCGCTGAACGAGACTCCTTTGTCCCGTAAGGCAGCCTGGTAGCGCGGACCGTAGGTCAGCAGCGCCTCCAAAGCGCCTTGCTCGCCCTTGCCGCTGCGGCACCAGCCTGGCCACTCGATTGCGCCGGCAAACGTGCGCTTCTCTCCGGCCTCAGTGTAGACGTCGATTTTCACAGTTGCACCTGCTGGCGGTCAAATATTGTCATGGACTAATCTGCGGGCTAATCGTCAGGTCCTGACCCGTAGAGTGACCCGTGGGCCGGGGCCCGCATCCAGAGAGCTGATCAGCAGGCATTGTGATCAGGCGGTGCGCTCTGGACACTTTCGTCCGGCCTCCATCCTGTTGCCGCGGCCAATCCTACCGGGCAATCCCGTATACGTAAATCCCCGGCAAGCTTGTTTTTTGAGGCCTTAGCCCATACAATAAACTCGACTCGGGAGGTATTGGATGAGACAGGACCGCTTTCTCACGGCAATCTTGGTCGGCATCGTCGTTCTGATAGCGGCTGCGCTGATTGTCTTCTTCACCAGGCAGGATCAAGTCTCATACCAGCCGGAACAGGCCCCGGAAGGAGTGGTGCACAACTATGTTCTGGCAATCCTCAACAAGGACTATGAGAAAGCCTACGGCTACTTGGCGGAGTTGGATCACAAACCCACGCTCGCCGAGTTCCGTCAGGCATTTGCCGTTGGCCGCCTCACCCCTGGCAATAACGGAGTCAAGATCGGTAGCGCCACCATTACGGGCGATTCTGCCTCCGTGGAGGTAAGCACGGTCTATACGCCCGGTGATCCCTTCTCTGCAGGCTCGGAGAACCTGGGCTCGGCACAGCTACTGCGACAAAACGGCGCATGGAAGATCTCGTCCATGCCAACCTACAACTTCTGGGACTTCAGCTGGTACCAGGCACCCTGATGGCAAAGCTGCTCCTCCTGGCCCCGCCTATCCCCGACTGTCGCGCGTGCTCTTTCCGCTGCCCGCGCGGTCGGAGCTCCAGTAAGCAAGTTCGCGCGCGGACGTGCTATTCGCATGATTTTGCGCGATAGGGAGGCAACATGAAAACCGTCCGCCGGCTGTACTTCTACGCGGTATCCCTCATCAGCATCGAAGTCGTTCTCTGGGGGCTGATTAACCTGCTGCGGTCCATCGTCACGCAAACAGTCGGCGGGACGGCCGAGGTTCTCGCGCAGGCCCTGGCACTGACCCTGGTCGGGCTGCCCATCTTCCTCTTCCACTGGCTGTGGGCGCAGCGCTTATCCGCCCGCGACGACGAAGAGCGAACCGCCAGCCTGCGCGCCATCTTCTTCTACGGCATGCTGCTGGGCACGCTCATCCCCCTGATACAGAACCTTCTGGCGCTTGGTCATGCGCACGTTGCTGGTGGCCAGCAGGCTGGAGCCCGGTCGCGCCATCTTCGGGCCGACCCAGACGGCTTCCGACAACCTGATTGCCATTGTGATCAATGGCTTGGTTGCACTGTACTTCTGGAGCATCCTGCAGCGGGAGTGGCGCGGCCTTGCAGGCCAGGCCAACTTCACCGACGTGCGGCGCTTGTATCGCTACCTTTGGGTGATCTACGGGCTGCTGATGACCATCTTCGGTGTGCAGCAGATCCTGCGCTTCATCTTCTTTGTGCCCGGCGGCGTCTTGGGCGAGCTAACGCGTGACACAGCCGTCAACGGGCTGGCCCTGCTCATCATTGGTACTCCCGTCTGGCTCTATGCGTGGACGGTGGTCCAGCGTTCATTGACGCAGCTCGAGGAGAACGAGTTGAACCTCCGTCTCAGCATCCTGTACATCCTGGCCCTCAGCGGCGTGCTGACGGTCCTCACGACCGCGGCCATGGTCGTGCACGTTGTTCTGTCCCGGATCCTGGGCACGTCCATGCCGCTCACCGATTTCGTCAATCGCGTCGGTGGGCCGCTCTCTATTGGAATTCCGCTCGCCGCGGTCTGGGCGTACTACGGCCAACAGCTTAATCGTCACATCGAGTTTGCGGGCGAACCGGTCCGTCAGGCGGGCATGAAGCGGGTCTATCTCTACATCCTGTCTGCGATTGGTCTCGGCGGCGGCTTCGTGGGCGTCGCGTTGCTCATCAAGTTCATGATCGACCGGCTGACCGGCGGCGGTTTGTTCATGGACGACACGCTGCGCTCGAATCTGGCCAATGCCATCGCGATCATACTCGCCTGGCTGCCGCTGTGGCTGATCACCTGGCGCAGAATTCAGGCGGAGGCTGTCGCCGCGGGCGACTTGGGCGAGCACGCGCGCCGCTCGGTGGTCCGCCGCGGCTACCTCTATCTCGCCCTCTTTGCCGGCGTCATCGGCGGCATGGTCTCGGCCGTGGCACTGGTATTCGAGCTGATCAAGACGGCCCTCGCCGGGCACAGTGAGGTCGGCTTCCTTTCCACGGTGCTCAACGACTTGCAGCTGCTCGTGCTCTTCGCAATCCTGCTTATCTACCATCTGGTCGTGATGCGGCGCGACGGCCGCGGCACTGCGGAGGCGCTTGCCAGGAAGCAGGAGGCCTTCAAGGTCGTGGTGTTCGATTCGGGCGAAGGATTTGGGGAGGCCGTACCGCTCGGCCGTGGCGAAGCTGGCCCCCGGCGTCCCCGTGACCGTCACTGCGAAGCGGCCGCGCGGCAAGTTTGACGCCATCGTCCTGCCGGGCAGCCGCCTGCTGGACGCGCCGGTGTGGGTGCGCCTCTTCAGCGCCACGCGCATCGTCGTACCCGATGCGGCGGACGGATTGCTTTGGGCTGGCGGTCTGACGCCCGATGCGATTGACAAGGCCGCGCTGGCAGTGGGCCAGTTGGCAGAAGGGCAAACAGTGGGCCAGCGCCGCGTCTCTTCGGGATGGATGGTCGTCGTCTATGTCGCGGCCGCACTCTTCGCGACCGAGATGATCCTGACTCTGGTGGCTCTTATCGTTTCATCCTTCGTCCGCTGAGTCAGACCCGGTAAATTCTGATGATATACTGCATCATCATCCCCAAAAAGAGGGCTCAAATATGAAAGCCTCGGTCTCACAAGAGAAACTCGCCCACGGCCTCAACCTGGTCTCGCGTGCCGTATCGCCGCGCTCCACGCTGCCGGTTCTGGGCAACATCCTGATCGCCTCCGACGAGGGCCGGCTCAAGCTCTCCGCCACCAACCTCGAACTGGGTATCACCTGCTGGATCCCGGCGCGCATCGAGCAGGCCGGCTCCACCACGGTTCCGGCGCGCACATTCTCCGACCTGGTCAGCACGCTGCCGGCGGAGCAGGTGCTCCTGGCCCTCGACACGCGCACGCAGACGCTCAATGTGCGCGGCGGCACGTCCACCAACGACATCAAGTGCATCGACGCCAACGAGTTCCCTCCGCTGCCCTCTCCGGACATGGACGGCGCCGTGCAGTTGAACGTCGCCGACTTCCGGGAGATGATTCAGCAGGTGGCCTTCGCCGCCTCGGCCGACGAGGCCCGCCCGGTGTTGATGGGTGTTCTGCTGCAGGTGGAAAAGGACAAGCTGACCATGGCCGCCGCGGACGGGTTCCGCTTGTCCGTGCGCAAGGCAACGCTGTCCTCGCCGGCGCCCGCGCCCATCAGCGCGATCATTCCCGCCCGTTCATTGACGGAGCTGGCCCGCATCGCCTCCGACGGGGAAACCACCCTCCAGATGGTCGTCCCCAAGATGCGCAACCAGATTGTCTTCCGCGTCAAGGACGTGGAGCTCACCAGCCAGTTGATCGACGGCACCTTCCCCGATTATCAGCAGATCATTCCGCGCAAGTACACCACGCGCACGCTCGTCTCCACCAGTTCCATACTGAAGGCTTGCAAGCAAGCCGAGATCTTCGCCCGCGAGGGCTCGAACGTGGCCCGGCTGAACATCAAGTCCGCCAGCGGAGAGATGCAGCCAAGTGAACTGGAGATCTCTGCCATGTCCGAGGAGACCGGCAAGAACGAGACCATCGTCGAAGCCACCGTCGACGGCGGCGGCGTGTTGATCGCCTTCAACGTCAAGTTCCTGCGCGAGGCGCTGGAGGTCATCAAGACGCCCAACGTCGCGCTGGAGATGAGCGCCGCCAACGCCCCCGGCGTGGTGCGCCCGGTCGGGGACGAGGAGTTCCTGCACGTGATCATGCCGATGCATCTCGGTTAGACACCATCCACGCTTAATCGAAGAGCCAGGCATTGCGCCTGGCTCTTTTTTGTCCACGACTTTGCAGCCGTTCGGCCGCTAGAAGATGATTTTGGGCGTGGTCCCCACGAGCCGACGCAATTGCACCTCGGCTTGGTCGGGCGGGACCGACAGGGCGTGGCCCCACTCGGCCAGCAGAGCTGTCTGCGCCCGCTTCAGCAGCGCCTGATCGTTGTCATTCAGCGGGTGGATCTTGGAGAAGCCGATCAGGCTGCGGATGACGCGGCAGAGCGATTCGGCGCGTCCGTCGCGCAGCAGATCCTGGAGAATGGTCTTGCGCTCATGCCGGTCGATGGGCAGCGTGATGCCCGGTTTCGAGAGCAGCAGGCGTAGTTTGCGGAGTTGGGCTTTGGAGCTGGGCTTGCGCAGCCGCTGGTCCAGGTGCTCATCTGCGGGCACCCAAACCGTCATATCCCCCACCTGTACGGCGTAGTAGAGCGTCTTCTGGCCAAGAAGTTGGCGATTCTCGAGCTTGATGATCTTGCCCAGACCGTAGGTCCAGTGCATGACCGTATCGCCCTTGCGGAAGGCCAGTTTCGGGTTTCGTTTCATCGTACTTGTAAGGACAAGGAGCGCTGGCCGGACCGATGGACCGGCGCTCAACTAGGGTACAGCCGTAAAACTCAGGATTTCGCATATTATAGCACAAACAGCCGGATTCCATGCCAGTTTTGGCCAGAAAATCGGCGATTTACCCCGCCGAACGGTCCACATGGCCGAAAATCCGGCAGGTTTGGCCCCGGAAGGGAGATGCGCCGGCTTCGGCCCACAGGGGACTCGGCGTCCGGGCTGGCAGCGCCCGCCGCCGCCGCCGCCGAAGGTCCTGCAAGGAAAGGTCCTGCAAGGAAAGGTCCTGCCGCAGGTCCTGCCGAAGGCCTAGAAGGAAAGGGAAGGAAAGGCCAGAAAATCAAGTAGCTGGCGGAACGATTGGGATCGTGCTGGGGATCGTCCGCTGCTGATCCTTGTCCCGTTTCTGCTTGCGGCGTTCCTTTGGATCCAGCTTGGGTTTCTTGCGCTTTTCGCGCCCACCCTTGTCACGTTTACCTTTATCACCCATGGTCCCTTCTCCTTTGTGAGTCTCAAGTGCGGCCTTGAAGGCACCTAGGCCACGAATGCGGCGTACTCTTTGATCTTGGTGCGCAGCCGCTCCGCCAGAAACGCGCTGGCGTCCTGGAGGGCGTCGTGGATCACCTGCGCCTCCCGATGATAGTCCCGAATGCGGTCTTTTGACCAGTGCCGCGGCGGGGGCTGCAGGTTCGAGATGCGATCGGCCAGTTTGACCATCCAGATCTCGGCGGGCTGCTGGAGGATGCGCGGCAGACACTCGGTCATCTGCTCCGACCTCGGGAGCCGCTTGTTGACTGTCAACGCCAGGACGCCCTGGGCCACGGCCTCTCCGAACTCAGCGTGGAGCTGCTCGTAGCGGACGCGCGTGTCTTCGAGCGTATCGTGCAGCAGCGCGCACTGGACGGCGAGGTCTGGGTCAGAAGGAGATTGGGCCCGGGGTGATGATGAGCTTGCTCCGACGCCTCGTGGCGTCGGAGTGCGCAAGCGCGGCTCGAAGCCGCCTTGCGCGATCGCCCCCATGATTTCCATGCTGACAAAGCTGAGGTGCATGACGTAGGGAATCGATGTCCCTGGGAATAGTTGCCAGCGATGCGCGCTCGCGGCAAATCTGTAGGCCTTGATATAGGTGTCTTGGGACCAGAGAGGCATTGGGGACTTGAGATTTGAGATTGTAGATTACGGATTGCAGATCGGCAAGACATCGCCGCGATTCACGTGTGCGACGGTTCCAAAGGGATATTTGTGGATGGCTGCCGAAGGCCCAGGCAAGGTGGTGGGGCCCCTATCCCGGCACCTCGTGGCGCCGGGACACGGCGATCCGGGCTTGAGGCCCGATCGCCTGCTAGAACTTGGCGACAGAGCTCAGGTACACGATGCCCAGGCGCGGACTGTATCCCGCCCAGATGACCTTGCCGTCGACCTTGTATTCAGACAGCATGATCGAGCGGCTGCCCCCGACGTTCTCCTCGACGAAGCTGGTCTTGTTGTCCGGCAGACAGGTGACCTTGACTTCGGCGTCGCTGGCCTCCCCGGTGTGCGCGAAGTGGTCCACCACGCGCATGATGATCTCTTTGTCATTCGAGTACATGGTGCCTCCAACTCAGGCAGAAACTGATTCCAACCTCTGATGAAGCTCGACTTCGGCCTGCTGCGGCGAGATGGACAGGACCTGGCCCCACTCGCCGACCAGGCAATCCTCCGCCCGTCGCAGCTGGTTGTGATCGTTATCGTTGAGGGGATGGATCTTCTTGTAGGTCATCAGCGCGCGGATGACGCCCACCAGTGACTCGGCGCGGCCGTCTTTGAGCAGCTCGACCAGCAGCAGCTTGCGCTGATGGCGGTCACCAGGCAGTTCCTGGCCAGGCTCCGAAAGCTCGGCCAGCAGGCGCTTGAACTTGGGCTTGGACGTGGGCGGCCGCAGCCTGTGGCTCAGTTCCTTGTCGGCCGGGACCCAGATGGTCAGTTCGCCGATCTGGACAGCATAGTACAGGACGGTCTTGCCAAAGAGATCGCGCTTTTCTTGCCGGATGACCGTGCCTATGCCATGCGTCCAGTGCATCACCGCATCGCCTGCGTGGAAGTCCATCATCGCCTCTAATCTAGGGGTTGGGGAATAAATGAGCGCCAGCCTTGCAAAAGGACTGGCGCCAGTAGCCGGTCGTTCTGATAGTTAAGCGCATTATAACACGAATGGCCTGACGCCGTGCGATCGCTTGCGCCGCCCGGCAGCGTTATGCAGTTGTTAAGGTGCTAGGTGCCCCGCGCCTTCGTGGCGCCTTGGCGCTCGCACCAGGATCCTCGATGAAGATTGGCGATCGTAGGGCAAGAGCCTACCACTTTGGTAGGGCAAGAACCTACCACTTTACGCTCCCGTGACATCGCCAATTCCCGCGCGCGGTTCAAATGAGGTTCAATTCCTCTGAGGAACAGGCATGTGGCGCAATCGTTCCGCGATTCAAAAGAGGATCGAATAGTCTTCGCTAAACAGCCAGGCCCGCTCCGCGTGGGGCAGGTGCTGTGAGGCATGGGCGCCGGCTTAGAGCCGCGGTCATTCATGCGGCAACTATATAGAACATCTGTTCTTTTATCAAGAGGGGAAGTGCCGGTGCAGTCCAACTCCCTCCCCTAAATCGACGTGAGCGATGCCACGTCTATTTGGGGGAGGTGGCCGCCTAGGCCGGTAGGGGCGGCAATGTTCCACTCGCTTTATCCTGAACCCCCTCAGGTTCAGGATCGGCGACGTGGGCTGGAGGCCCACTCGCCTACCCCTGAGACTCGTGCTCAGAGCTCCCTCGCGCTACCCTGAACCCCCTCGGGTTCAGGATTGGCGATGTGGGCTGGATGCCCACTCGCCTTAAGGGCCGCTGCTGCGGAGAGCGGGCAGGGCCGCGATGATCACGAGCCCGATCCAGAGCAAGGGCCGATAGACGCCGGGAGTAAGGGCCAGCATGAGATACCAGATACTGGGAAGGAAGCTGTAGACGACAATACCAATCAGGACGAGCACAAATATGTTGATGATCCACTTCGTAATGAAGTCCATTAAAGCCTCCAGCAGCGAGTCGCTCGGGGGAAGTGCGCGCTTGCGATTGCGCCGATGATATCAGCCGAAAGTGCGGCTCGAGGTTACAAAGCCGTAAACATCCCTGAGCCTCGTGCTCAGGGATGGCCGACGCTCGCTAGATGCTCGCTCGCCCAAGCCCCAAGAGCAGCGAATGGCCGCTTGCGAACACGGAACCCAGAATGCCTAGCACAAAGACGAGGTAAGCGACCAGGCAGCAAGCCCCAACGACCCCGAGGCCGATCTGGACGTAGCCCATGACGATCCCGGCAGTTGCCAATCCGTCGCCCGAAGCGCGCGGAGGCACGGCGCGGGTATCCCTGCGCGCGGCATAGCCTGTGAATATCGCGATGATGCCGCCCAGTATCGGCGCCATCGTGAAGCCCAGTATGCCCGTGATCAGGCTGGCAATCGCCATGCCGCTGGTGGGCAGTGGGGCTTCGGGAGGAAGGTAGGAGCGGGGTTGAAGAGAGGATTGATTAACGGGAGGGGTTGCAGCATCAGTACGCGGAACGTCAGGACTTGCGGCGGCAACTGTTTCGACTGCGGGGCCTTTCTGATGCGAGCGTAGAAAACGAATTACGCCCCTTTCCTGGTCGACGGTATCCGCTGTCCAGCCAGCGTCCATCCAAGCATGGGCATTCACATGCTGGCCATCGGTTTCATTAGACCACCACGCCCGATGTTCATGAGCCGAAGGCGGTAGCTTGTCCCCCAAAATGCTCTCAATCTGCTCAAAGGACAGCGTGATGTCGGACTGGCCTTGAGGTATGGCCGCGAGATAAGCACCGAGTGGAGTGTATTTGCCCGCCATTTGTTCTTACTCCTTCCGATTTGTCTATGGAGACGGAACCCTGATACTGGGGCACAATTGTCGCGCACTTTCCCCCGCCTGACAATTTATCTCTTATGTACCTTGTATCAATGATACATGTGCACGAGGATCTCCCCCTCAAGGGCATATTGTGGTAAGGCCGGGAATGGTGCCTAGTCGCACCAGCTCTTGCGAGGACCGGTGCTTGGCACCGATCGAGATCCGAGGCGCGCCAGTTCGGACTTGAAGATGCATAGAACGTCCTCGATCTCATGCGGCTTGAGGATGCGCAACTCGACCGGCAGGCTGCGCAGGTCGATCGCCTTGAGGCGGGTGTTGAGGCCAAGCGCCCGGGCTCCCACTCGCGTTCCGGCATGGAGATAGACACGCGCAGGCAAGAAGCCGAGTTTGGCACCAATCCGCAGCGCCGTATCGTAAATATAGAGTTCGCCAATGCCGTATATGGGCTCCAGCAGCGCTTGCAAGATGGAAAATAGCTGCTCGAAATCGCGGGCGCGACGGATTTGTCCCAGATTGTTCAGCATGCCGCGTCGTGCCGCTTCTAGCGCCGCCCGCTTGATTCGGCGCTGGTGCGCGTACCTCTTGCCTTCGCAGTTCGTTGCGAGGGCGGCGCGTTCAACCGCTGATACGACCGTGGGCTCCTTGCGAAAACAAGCGAGCTCGGCGTCCGCCCGGGGGCGAATGTAAGAGGTGTACGTTCGTAGGATGGTCCTGAAACCCGCGGAGCGCCGCCGCGGAGGAACCCCAGGACGGCTAGATCCAGCCCTTCGTGAATTTGGCATAGTTGTACTCATCGATAGGCTTAAGCAAAGTCTTGCCCTAAGTTCGCAAGTGCACACCCTTGCGTACACTATAATGCAAGCTGAGTTTGCTATGAACGCCCGCCTTTCAGCTTTTATCCAGGCCGCCCAGGACCACGCGCCCGTCGCGGGCCTCACGCATAGCTTCTACAGGTATCCAGCCAGATTTTCGCCTGCGTTCGCCAGGGAAGCAGTCCGGGCTTTCTCAAAGCCCGGGCAGGTTGTGCTTGATCCCTTCGTCGGAGGCGGGACGACGCTCGTGGAGGCCAGTTATTTGGGCCGAAAAGCCGTGGGCCTCGACGTTAGCACTCTAGCCACTTTTATCTCCGCCGTGAAGACCACACCCTTGTCGGCCGCGGCCCGGGAAGCCGTGGTCGATTGGTCTGACGGAATTGATGGCCTGCGGAGGGCGCCAACCGATTCGAGCGTTTGGTCCACGCGTGATGAACACCTTCGGGGTCATCTTGACGGTATGCAAACTTGGCGTCTCCGCGAGGCGATCGGCGCCGCATTGCACGCAATTCAGAGCGTAGAAAACCGCGATGCATCGAACTTCCTGCGGTGTTGCTTACTTCGCACGGCACAGTGGGCATTGGATGGAAGAGTGCATATACCTCCGGTCGCGGAGTTCCGTCGAAGATTCCGGGAAAACGCGGCGCGGATGCTGGTGGACATGGGTGAATACGCTGAGCAGATTGTTGCCAATCACAACGCTGGACTCCTTTGGCCAGATGGCTCAACTGCAAAGATCATTAATACCTCTGCGGCGAATATCGGGGAACTGGGCCTGGTGTGCGAAGATTGCCCGTCGCTGGTTTTGACCTCGCCTCCATACCCAGGCGTTCACGTGCTTTATCACCGATGGCAAATCCGCGGCCGCCGCGAAACGGCCGCCGCCTTCTGGATCGCCGACCGCGCAGACGGTAATCCCACTTCAACGTACACCATGGATACCCGCAGATCTGCGCATCATGATCGGTATTTCGAACGGCTACGATCGGCCTTCTCGGCGCTGCAGGGCGTCGTAAGCAAAAGTACGACCATTGTCCAGTTGGTGGCATTTTCGGATCCGGATCGTCAGTTGCCGAGATACCTCACAACAATGACCGACGCGGGTTTTGTTGAGGTCTTTCTGAACCAGAAAAAAACTCACCGCCGCATCTGGCGCGCGGTTCCTCACCGCAAGTGGTACGCGTTCCAGCAGGGGGCCATCGGGCCGAGCAGAGAGGTCGTGCTGATCCACCGCAAGGCATAGGGTGGTCGACGAGGGACGCTATTCGTCCTCGAGCTCAAGAGCGCCTAGTTGATTGATCATAGGAACCACCACGGAGGCCAGGGCCTTCGTGACCTGCTCAATTCGGGCCTGCAAATCTGCGTTGTCGCTGCCAGTCGACGCCTGATCGTTGTCAGCTCTGAGTAGCGCGAGCCCGATTAGGACCAAGCCATAAGTGAACTTGGCCTCGATCAGCTTCGGATCCGCCCGGGATGATTTCTGTTCGGTCTTAAGGTAGATGTTGTCGACATTGATGTAAAAATCATAGATATCCCTGGTGTCCCCGTTGTCGGTGCTGCCGGCATGGATAATTCGCAACGCCGAATTCTCATCGAACGGCGGATCCATCTCGCTCCAAGTCTTCTGGCGTTCTCCTGGCGCAGCAGCCACCCGGACTATGGTCGGCAATGCGATGCCAGCAGGTTGTTCCCGGTCACGTCCTGGCGACTTCGAGGGCGGTTTCTTCCGTTTGCCCTCAGTAGGCTTTCCCGGCGTGCGCGGCCCGACGACGGTTAGACGTATCTTGTTGACAAAGGGCTCCATTCGTGTGTCGTCGGTCACCCGGGCGACAAGATCCACCGTGGCTCCATCAGCCACGTCGTCCGGCAGCGGTATATTGAGGGTGGCAACACCGTTTTGAAGATTCAACGTGTGATTCATCTGCACACGCCCCGCGCCCACTTCAGCATAGAGCTGAAAGCTGCCAGGCTCTATGTCTCGGCTCAAGTAGGCGTTCTCTGCATCAGTTTCGAATGTGATGCGGGCTCTCATGTTGTCGTGGCAATTGCGGGCCAATATCGTGCCGTAGTCCTGCCCCTCGAACTTGAAGTAAGTCGGAAACCTCTTCCCTGCAAACTGTGTGTCTTGGCTCTCCGTGACAGACACGCTCTTGAACGGGTTCGAAATGCGAGTTCCCTTGAGGAACAATTGCGCCAGCGTGGGGGAGTCCTTGATGAGGTCCTCAAGCACATCTTCCAGCGGCTTAGCCTCGGCCAACATAGAGTCAATTTCCGCGCGCCTGCGCCGCTCTCTTAGAGCCCGCAATCCTTGATGGTTACTAACCAGGTCCTCGAGTTCGTGTTCGATTGCCCTCTTGAGCTCGCAGTCGCGGATGGTTTCTCGATCCGGCATGAATAGGAGTTCGCGAGATCGAGCGGAGAACTCGCTACAGTCAATCGTGATCAACAATGAGTTGGCCAGGTAGCTCATCCCCACCCTCTTGCGTCTGTAGAAATCCTTCGACATATGACCGTGCGTTTGCCCGTTGACCGCAAAGAGGACGCCTTCATCAGACTTGTAGGTTTCCGCCTTGCCCTTCTTGAAGACATAGATAGTGCCGGTCATGCCCTCCCCTTGCACCTGCATGGAGAACGACTTCGGGTTGCCCTCTAGATTGTTGCCCTTATCATCTTCGAGCCTCACGCCAATACCGGTAAGACTGGTCTCGAAGCTCCCCGCATGGCCGGCGAATGTTCGGCACTCGTAGAGACGAATCGGCAAGGCAAGCCCCGTCAGGAGGAGGTCCAGCTGCCTCATGAGGCCGTCCCGCATTAGGATGTTAGATCGACTAAATCCGGTAACAGTGTACTCAAAGAGCTTGATGAAGGTGCCCCACTCGGCCTCTCGTCCGAGGGGGTTCTGCCCTTCAGGGAAGATCGGAAGGCTCTTCGAAGCAAAGGATAGCACCGCGCCGCCATTGGCACGTTCAGAGTGGCCGATAGGTGCCAGGTACGTGTACACGGAACTCTTTCGGCCGCCCTCCGGATCTTCTCGTCGCACCACGGTGAAGCCCCACTCTAGATCCCTTGCACCCCCAGGCTCGGACGCCAGCCTGGGATTGCGTCTACTCACCACGAGTTGGAGATTCTGCTTGCCGCAGAACTCTAGCACGCCCGTGCCTCCCATATTGAACTTGCCTTGCACGAAAGGGATCTTCACTTTGTTGTCCCGGTCCAACGAAAGTAGAGTGCTGGGGAATGCATCCGGAGTCTGGCCCTCGCCGCAGTCCGCTATGATGAAGCAGGGATTACCCTGATTCGGCCGGAAGCCTGTCGCGGCGAGCGTGATTCCTTTGGAGACTTCGGTTCGCTTTGCACTCGTCCACTCCCGAACCAAGCCCGCCGATGAGGAAGTAGACCCATTCTCAAAAAAGAGCGCGACCGCCTCCCGCATCGTGTGGGGAGCCCTTGTCCCCTCTGGATCAATGCCGCGTCCCAGGCATTCGTTTATTAGGCGAGCGTCGATGGAGTTCACAAGTTTCTCTACAATGGCGGCATCGGGTCGACTTTGCTGGTTGCCAATGGTGTTGAAATTGCTTGCGCGTCCGCCATACGGCCTCCAGAAAGCAGGCACGTCCCAGTAATCAGAATCCGTTAATAGATCAACAACAGTCTTTTCGGAGTCTGCGTTCATCAACCGCAAACAAAGATCCCTTGCAGACAACTTCTTGCTTACCATAGCGCCTCCTCGGCCGAATACAGTCAATTCAAGAAGGTGTACTAGGCGACACCCAATGCAACGACGGCCGCCTCCAATTTCTCTACTGCCTCAAGCAACTTCGGGTAGAGTTCCACGTTCATTGACACCCCTTTCTTCATTGGGCTGAGCTCGGCCGAATCCCCGTACGCCCCATACGTGCGTATGTCGATGAGATGATGGCCTGCATACTCGCTCGTGGCGATCCTGATTTCCTGCTGGTTGTTCTTCTTAATGCGGGCAACCAGCTTGTTTGAACTCATCACGTCGCCCAGAGCCCTCACTCCCTCTACCAGCTGGCCGCACTTCGAAATCGCAAGACTTATTCCCTTCTTCAACGGTATGAGGTCATCCCCCGTCAATGCGGGGGCGTAGCAACGGATGAACACGTAGGTCTTGCCCTGGTACGTGCTGATCCCAACACAGACCGCCTCCCGGCTGTTTCGAGGAAAGCAATGAACAATTCTGGTCTCATCCTCTTCGGTCATCGAGGTGCATCCTCCCTCTATGGCAATGGACGGTCAGCTGTGCTTATGGCCGTTCCCATTGAGCTGGCGATTGAATTCAGCCATTACGATCTTTGCGTTCCGCGCCGGATGGCAGATCACGATGTGATCGTACATCATGGGGTACTCAGTCCGATGCTCGCAGAGCGGGCATTTCAGAAGTCCTTGCTTGAAGTCACGAAGGTTGCGGCGCACCGGCAGGACAGCGGGTTTCCGGGGCGGCCCGCCGCCCACCTTTATCCGGTTCGCGCCCGCAGCTATTCTCTGAAAGATGCCCTCCGCCTCATGGTCTCGGCGCCGTGACACGGTGGTGGCGGCAACGGCGAGTTCCCCACCTTTCTTCATGGCTCTTGCGCGGCTCGTCTGGCAATAGCAGATGAGGATGGATCAAGAAGCCGCTCTCGTCCACGTACAGACCTTCGGCAATGTCGGGCGAGAGCTCCGTGCGGCGATACCTCGAGGAAATGGATTGGCTTTCCCAGACACAGCTCTTACGTTCGCCACACATGCGGAGGGCTGCTCCTCCGCCCACCGTGATGCCTGAGCTTGGAAAGGTTCCCCATGGCGCTCAGGAGGAGAGGCAGAAAATCCACATTCAAGGAGAGGCCATCCTTGGTCGGTGCATACTCGCCATGCGGGCCAATGGGCGCGTAGGTGCGAATGTCAATCTGCGCCTCGGCCCTTTTAACTGGCCTAGTCCGACCCGGATCTGCTCGCGCTCATTCTTCTTCTTGATTGGGCGGTCTCGCCGCTCGAGGCAAACATGTTGCCCGCCGCGATGACGGCATCGACAAGCTCCTGGCACCTTTGAAGCGGCAGGCTAATGCCGTAGGGCGTTGCGAGTTAGGGCATTGCCTCGCCCCTCGGCGAAACTCGGACGAATACCAGGCCGCCGGCTTGGTAATTGCTAATTCCCACACAGACGGTTTCCGTGCCGTTCTTCGAGAACGGTCCAAAGAGATTGGTGTTGTCGGTGGACATTTAACATGACCTCCGCCGCACTATCCCATCTGAGGCAGGTGCTGTCAACTCAGATGTCCAGAATGCGGAAACCTTTCATGCTGCCGTACGCTGCGGCGCCGTCTTCATTCTCGCCGCTCCGGAAGTCGAACTCACCAGCCTTCAAGAATGCTTTAGCCCCCCTCGTACAGGTTCTGAACCGTGATATCGCCCTTGTCCCGGACCATCTCGAAGATCTTCGGCGCCAGTTCGTGGAGCGAGAATACACCCTGGCGACTCTGGATCGCGTAATCTACCGGATTGTTGAATCCCTTGGGCCAGACCTTCTGTATTGCCATCCAGTACCGGTTGATGAGCTCGGCGGCAGTATCATCGGATTTTCGAATGAAATACGGCGTCTGAAGCGCCGGCTTCAATGAAGTCACGAATGATGTTTCGCGCACGATAATCGTGGGCTGGTCCGCCTTTGACTTGTTCGGAGGCGGAATTGCGGCCTCGCCAAGAACAGTCTGGGTGTTCAATTTCTGGGCAATCATGGGGCCTTTGGCTTGCCAAAGCTTGCCCCGCTGATCCAGGGCTAACAAGTGGTCCTGGTCTTGTACTTGAATGGACTTTAGTCGACGCGCCAGATCGGTGCGGACCTTCTTTTGCGTGGTATTGATCAAGTCGAACTGGTCGACTTCTTCCATCTTCGAAAGCCCGTCGGCGATGGTCACGGCCAGGGGGAACTTGCGAAGTTCCGCATCCGCCTCCTGCATGGCCCATTCATCGCCCACATGTCTGTGCTGCATGTCGACAATATAGAGTGGCAGAGACTTGTCAGGGATCGAAAGCGCTCCGAAACTGATGCCATCTTCGCTGAACTCCTCATCGAACTTGAGGCGCCCTCCGTAGTCGCCCTTCTTCAGCGTCACGGAGCGAGCGTGTCGACCGCCCACTGGCATTATGGCATCCTCTTCCAGTGCGTAGCGCCCAATTTCACGCTTCCGCGCGTCGCTCGGCACTCGTTGGTGTCCCGTGGCCGGCTTTCGGAGTCCCACACATCCACCTTGGATAGCTCCACCGGCCTCTTCGGCGGGCGCACGACGGAGTAGAAAACACGACCGTTCTGAATGAAACGGATTGCCCTCGTCTTATACACTACGACCTCCATTCCTTTTGATCGTAGCTATGATGTATCATATTTCTGATCTTATGTCAAGGATCAGTAATATACTTTATTGTTATTTCTGATCTTATGCAGCAGGTATTTCCCGGGCCGGATCACCGCCCTGATTCAACCTCATTGTTTCCGCATCTGCCACAGCGATCTGGCCCCACCCTACCCTCCCCAAATAGTTAGATCACGACTTGGAGAGGGCGTTGCCCTTACGGCTGCGACTTCCACAGACGTATGTTGGTCATGTTGCACGTGGTCGAATAGCCGCCGTTGATGTTGGAGACCACCGCGTAATCCAGGTCGCCGGTGCCGGCGAGTTTCGTCTCGTACAACACGTACTGTCCGACCTGCATGCCGTTCACCATGACCCAGGCGTGGTTCTTGTTGACAGCCATCGAGAACTCCGCCTTGGTTCCATTGGGGACGTCGACCTGGCCCGTGCCGAAGCCATAGGCCGTGCCGAAGAGATCGCACAGCTTGAAGTCGCTGGCGCATGCGCCCATACGCACGTAGTCGTTGGTCAAGACGGCGGTATAGCCCTCGTTCATGCCCAGGGCTCGATAGGCGAACCCGCAACCCGTGTACTTGGGGTATGTGGTCAAGCCGATGGACTTAAGCTCGATATCGGCCCACAGCGCGAAGTCCTGGACCTGCTGACCGGTGTGCGTCAAGCTCATGACGTTGAGAGACTTGGCGGACCCCGAGAAATCATCCAGCTGGTAGAACTCGCCGTTTTCGTACGGCAGGAAACCTCTTTGATAGAACTCCGTGACCTCGGCCGGTTGCTGGCTGGTTTCTTCGGTCGCGGTGGATTCCGATTCCGGCTCGGGCGGCGGGGCGGCCGTATCCTCGACCGTGGGCTGCGGTGCCGCAGTCGGAGGGGCAAGCGTTGGAGGGGCGAGCGTTGGAGGCATAAGTGTTGGAATTGGCGGCAGCGGTGCGGGACTGGGGGTTGTCCCCATGTTGAGGTACAGCCCGCATGCCAGTGTCGCAAGTCCGAGGACGGCGATGGCGATGAGGACACGGACGAGATTCTTATCGTGCATGGATTCCTCCCTTCAACCGGTGGTGGAGATCAAGGGCGGCGCAATGTTTGTGAATTATAGTGCATGGGCCCCACCGGGGCTTCGCGATCCCCAAATAGACTACCGCTGCGCGGCGGCACGATTTCGGTTGGCAGTGCGCCCACCACTTCGAGGGAGGGCAGCGCAGGCGTCGAGCTGCGCCGAGGGTCTACTTGATGACCAGGCTCTCCAGGATGGCATCGATGCGGGCTTCGAACGCGGCATTGTCCTCCGCGTTGGTATGTTCGGCGCCAATGGAGATGATGTAGAGGGCGCCGTCCTTGTAGACCCAGATGTCCCGCATACGGTAGAGCGGTTCGCCCGAGAAGATGCCGTAGCGCTTCTCGTAGGCCGGCAAGCCGCTGATGGTGACGGCCGCGGGCGGCTCGGTCAACGTCCCGGGGTGGGAGTACTTGCTCTCGAGCGGCACGTACATCTGGCGGATGGTCTCGGCGAGATCCTGCTCGACGAGGAAGGGGCGACGGGTGATGCGCAGCCACCGGAAGTACGTCTCGAATGCATGGAAGCGCGGATCACCGAGGGCGACCAGTTGCTCGCCCTCGAGGTCGACATCCGGATACCAGGCAAACGGCGAAGCGGCACCCGCGGCAAGCTGCATGTCGTCAGGGTAGTCGAAGGAGAGCCACTCGTTCTCAAAGTGACGGATCGTGGGCGTCCCGGCCGGCGTGGGAGCCAGCGGAGAAGGAGTTGACGACGGACTCAAGGTGCTGCAGGCGAGAGCGACGGCGATGGCCCCGGCCAGCATAAAGATCCGGTGCGTCTTCATCGGGCACCCTCCTCGTTCACTTGATGACCAGGCTGCGCAGGACACCCTCCGCCGTGGCATTGAATTCAGCCAGGGCCTCGGAATTGCTCCATTTGATGAGGATGGAAACGATGTACAGCGCGTCGTGCTCCGGCACCCAGACATCGCGCAGATCATAGGCGGGCTCGCCCCAGAAGATGCGGTATGACTTCTGATAGGCGCGCACGCCATCCACGATGATGAACGGCGCCGGAGCCAGCAGGGGTTCGCGAATGAAGTACTTGTCTTCGAACATCTGATACATGTCCCGCATGGACTGCTGGATATCCTCACCGGCGGCGAGGCCCCGGTGCGTGATGCGGATGGAGCGCAGATAGACGCCATTCGCGGGCGTGCGCATCCCCGATACCAGCGACCTGCTCGCCGCCGACATCCACATCCAGACACCATTTGAACGCCGGGTCGTGCCCTTCGTAGACGTCCAGACCCTTGGGATAGTCGAAAGCGACCCACTGGTTCTCGAAATGCAGAAGCATCCGATCTACGCTGGATGTGGGAGCGGCAGTGGGTATGAATGGCAGAGTTGTCGTGCTGCACGCCAGCACGACGCTGGTCAGCAAGCCCAGGAGCGCGAGACGGCTGTTGTTCACGGTACCCAGCCTTCTTCGACCTTCAGTGCCCGGGACATCCGCACGGAGATTGCCGCGTCCCCGGAGGAACACCGGGACTTCGCGGGCAGCGCCCTGCTCGCACTGGAGAACGCGGTGTCTACGAAAATGACGGTGGGTTCAGGGCACGGGGGACCAGTCCGGGTCGAAGCCGCCGGAGTTCAGGACGGTGTTGGTATGAGTCAGCTGGGTCTCGCCCGTGCCGTCCACGTTGACCAGAAAGATGTTCTCGTTTTCGGTGTGCTGGGCATCGCGGCTGTCTGACCAGAAGAGGAGCTGCTTGCCATCGGGCGACCAGGATGGATGCTTGTCATATCCGCCGCAGCCCATCGGGTGTTCGGTGATCGCCCGCATCTTCGAGCCGTCTGCGTTCATGACATAGACCTCGAACTTGCAGCCAGCCGGCTCGCCATCGAACGCGATCTGGCTGCCGTCCGGGGACCACTGCGGGCTATGCAGCGGACCCCCCATGACGAGCTTCTTGTGCGAGCCGTCTGGACTTATTGTATAGATCCCCGCATCGCCACCACCGGAGGAGGAAAACACGATGAGCTTTCCGTCCGGCGACCAATCCGGATAGCGCTCGCTGGTCTTGGCAGTGTCCGTCAGACGAGTTCAAGCCCGTTCCGTCCACGTTGATCACGTAGAGATCCTCGAGGCCATCAGTGAGCCTCGAAAAGACGATCTGCGACCCGTCTGGTGACCAGGAAGGATAATGCTCGTCTTCGGGCGTATTCGTCACGCGGGTCTGATGGGAACCGTCGGCGTTCATGACGTAGACCTCATAGTTGCCATCGCGGCACGAGAGAAATGCGATCTTCCGGCCGTCAAACGACCATGACGGGTCTTCGTCGCGCTCGCGACTGTTGGTGATCGGGGTGACGCCGGTGCCATCGGGATTCATGACGAAGATCTCACGATCAGCGCCTGGAACGGACCAACCGGTGGCCACGAAGGCAATGCGGGCGGTGGGTGGTGGTGTGGGATATGGGGATGGATCACTTGCAGCGGATGCGCCTTGGCTGGCGGCACTCTGCGCGCCCGTGATGGTCTGGCATGTCAGAGCCGGCAGAGCCAGAAGTATCAACCAGAGACGCCCTGCCCGCTTGGATCCCTTACATTCCCCCGACGGCTCCCTTAGACACATATCGCCCTCCCTCGCCGCAACGGACAAACGTGCGGCGCTTTGATCCCCGCCAACTCATAGTAGCACGGTCCGGAGCCGATTTCAATAGCGCGGAACTCGGCGATCCGTGCTTCGTGAGTATGGGCGTGACAAGTCCTTACGTCGCGTCGAGGGCGCGCTGCAACAAGTCCTCGACCTGCAGCTCCGTGGCCCAGTGACGCAAGTAGTTCATGTCCAGTTCTGCCGCCTGGGCTTTGAGCAGGTCGCTGACCTCGCTGAGGGCGCGGGCATGCGGGAAATCACGCATCGCACCCCCTTTGCGCGATTTGGCGCTCGAGGCACCGATTTCCGTCGAAGCCCCTGAAGATTTGCGCGATATCCGCGCCTGAGCCCAGCGAAATCCGCTCCAATTTGGACAGGATTGCGTCTTCCGGGCTGGTGACCGAGACCTGGCGCGGCGGATCGCTGGAGATCACCGAGGCCACGCGGCGCTTGAGCCGCATCTGATCGAAAGGGCGCTGCTTCGGGACAGACACGTCCACGTTGAACTTGGTGGCGTAGTGGACGAGCGTGAAGTGCCCCTCGTCCTTGATGGCCGCGTCGATCATGTGATGATCCACATAGAAGTCGCGCGACAGGGCGGAGACGAACTCGGTCACGTGCTCAGGCCGTATGTCCGCGATGATGTTGGCTTCCAGGGTGGAGCGTGCCAGGCCGTATTCGGAGTTGGCCAGCGAACCCTCGACAGCATAGGCGATGCTCAGGCGCTCCAGCATATCGGTGACGAGCAGGGCGACGCGTGTGGATTCAGTCATTACAGCGCCCCGGGGTCGGGATAGGCCGTGATGGGAGGGAGGGGCAGGCAGAGAGAAGATTGCTTCCCTGGAAAGGCGCCAGGACTTCGCGCTGCGCTTGCCCTGTAGGCCACAGGCTCTTCGACGATGGCCGCGCGGGCGATCATATGGCAAACAGGACGTGCAGGATTAGGTCCGCGGAGAAGTGCGAGAGCATGGCGGACTCGAGGCCGCGGGTGAAATAGAGGTAGCCGGCCGCGACGCCGATGATCCCGTTGAGCACGACGGCCCGCACCACGACGAGGGGCGTGATCGGGACCAGCGCCGCGGTCGCGGGCAGATGGCCGAGGCCAAAGAGTATGGCGGCCAGCACGTTTGCCACCCAGAAGACCGCAACGGTCGGCTTGCCTTCGGCCGTCTTTCCTACAAAGTGTCCCAGCCAGGCCAGGAAGGACATGACGCACAGCCGGAGCAGCATCTCCTCGTCAAACGCGCCATAGAAAGAGGCCAGCAAACCCTGCCACCACGTGGGCGTACTCGGCCCGCGAATCGTCAAGGGCGCGGCGGCCGCGCCGAGCTCCGCCATGAGGGCCGGATGGAAAATAACGACGTCCAGCAGGACGACCAGCAGGGCTCCGACGACCCCCAGGACCACGCTGATCAGCAGGGAGGATTTGATTTTCGCGCCGACAGTCTCGCCCTTGAGGGCCGACTCGAGGATGGGAAGGCCCAGTCCGGTGGAGTTGGCAAAAGAGAGGCCAACCCAGATGGCGATGGCGAACAGGATGACCTGCGCGCCGATTTGCACCGCGATCAGCAGCGGGAAAGGCATGGACGTCGCCGCGACCGCCCGGGCGGCGGCGTCGGATCCCTGTGACGCCAGTGAATAGGGGATGATAGCTACCAAGCCGATGGTGGCGAGGGCGACCAGGATCCAGAAGATCTTCCAGTTGAACGGTTTCTTCATTTCAGGCTCCATGATTCAGAGTGTAAGGTGTCAAGGTGCCGAGGTTGTCCCGCGGAAGCGGGATTTCGTCGGCCGCCGGCCTCCTCAACCACCGGGCTTCGCCCTCCTCGCAACGACGAGGCCAGATCATTGTTCGCGGCGCCAGAGCACATAGGAGTATACGACGAGAAACACCGCCGAGGCCAGCACTGGGCCGAGCACCAGCCAGTATGCGACGGGACCTGGGAGGAAGACGCTCAGCAGCGCCAGCACGCCGGAGGCGATGAAGAGCGGCCCGCCGACACGATGCGTCTCATCCCAGACCTTGTCACTGGAGAGCGTCCACGGCGTGCGTATGCCGATGAAGAAGTTGCGCTTTGCGTGGCGCATCATCAGGCCGCCGAAGATGTAGAGCAGGCCGATTGCCGGAAGCAGCGCCGTGCTCATGCGGAAGCTCTGCACACCCAGGTTCCACAAGATCGTCAAAGCGTGCACGTACAGGAGGAATGCCATCAGCAGGACGATGAAGGCGTTGAAAAAGCCACGGAAGCTGGCAATGTTGGCCTTCATCGGGTCGATCAGGGGGATGGCAAGGAACAGTCCCAGCAGCAGGACGCTCATGATGGGCACCAGGAACGCGCCCCAAAAACGGGAGATCGTGCCGTTGACCTGGTCGTTCCCGCCCCAGTGGGAGGCCATCGGCTGCGGCAGGCGTCCGTACACCGCCAGGCTGAGGGCCAGGGCCGCGGCGATGAGCAGCAAAGAGATGATCAGCGTATTGCGATTGGACATGCTTTTCCTTTCCCAGACCCGCCGCCAGGGGACTTCACACCGGCAGGCCCTGCGAGGCCATCGGCTGCAGATTGCGCACAGCCGCGTCCACAGTTACCGGCGGGCCTTCGACAATCCCGGCGTGGTTGTGCACAGATTTCCACAGGTTGTACCCAACTTTGTCCACACGATGCGGTCCTGCGTCCCTGCCGGGCCATACACGTTCGCCTGGCTCCGGCAGGCGTTTCACGTGAAACATACATACCCGGCGGGCGGCACAGGCACGCCCCGAGCTCACGCGGAGGCCGTCGCCCCGCGGCTGGAGATGTGGGCTTGATCTGCAGCGAAATGCACCGCCGTCGCCGGGTCTTATCCACAGGTTTCCACAGGTGGTAGCCGTCACTGTCCACGCCGCGTTTCACGTGAAACAAGCCGGCGACCTCACCGGCGAGAGCCATCCACGTGCAGCCGTCGCTCGACCATGGCGGCAATCTCGCTGTCGGAGAATTTGTGGGCGCGGGCCTGCTCGATGTACTGCGCCGCAAGCTCCTCCAGCGCGTGCCGGTGTGCGCGCCGGGACCCCGAGGACGATGCCTGATCCGCCACGTAGGTGCCGCGTCCGCGCTGGGCGGACACGACGCCGGCCTGGTGCAACAGGCGGTAAGCCCGGGCGACCGTGTTGAAGTTCAGCCCCAGCCTCTCGGCCAGGGCGCGCACCGTGGGAAGCTGGTCGCCGGGGTGCAAGCGACCACTGACTGCCTGGCGTTCAAGGCGCCGGACGATCTGCAGATAGGCGGGCAGACCGGAATTGAAGTCGAGCTCGAGTGCAAACCTGCTGCGTCTGGCCATATTTCTATTGTACTAATTGTATCATACCGGCGCCCGCTGTCAAGCGCGCGTGTTTACGAGGCGCAGTGCCGGAAAGTGTGTAATGAGGCTGCGTGGTAGAATCACGTCCGAACGATAAAAAGGAGCTCGAATGGAGCAGCAGACTGGTACTTTTGCCGTAAAGACGGGACTTGCACAGATGCTCAAGGGCGGCGTCATCATGGATGTCGTCACGCCGGAGCACGCCAAGATCGCCGAGGATGCCGGGGCCTGCGCGGTCATGGCGCTCGAGCGCGTCCCCGCGGACATCCGCGCACAGGGCGGCGTGGCCCGCATGTCCGACCCGGGATTGATACTGCGCATCATGGATTCGGTGACCATCCCGGTGATGGCCAAGTGCCGCATCGGTCACTTCGTGGAAGCGCAGATCCTGGAAGCAATTGGTGTGGACTATATCGACGAGTCTGAAGTGTTGACGCCCGCCGACGAAGCCAATCACATCAACAAGCAGCTCTTCAAGATCCCGTTCGTGTGCGGCTGCCGCAACCTGGGTGAGGCCTTGCGCCGCATCGGTGAAGGCGCGGCGATGATCCGCACCAAGGGCGAGGCCGGCACCGGCGACGTGGTCGAAGCCGTTCGACACGCCCGCGCCGTCATGGGCGCCATCCGCCAACTGCAAACCATGGCCGAAGAAGAACTCATGGCGTATTCGAAAGAGCTGGGCGCGCCGTACGAGCTGGTCAAGCAGACCAAGGAGATGGGCCGCATGCCGGTGGTGAACTTTGCTGCCGGCGGAATCGCGACGCCCGCGGACGCTGCCTTGATGATGCAACTGGGTGTGGATGGCGTATTCGTCGGGTCCGGCATTTTCAAGAGCGGCGATCCGGCGCTGCGCGCGGCGGCCATCGTCAAGGCGGTCACGCACTATCAGGACGCCAGCATTCTGGCGGAGGTCAGCAAGGATCTCGGCGAGCCGATGGTCGGGCGGAACGTTTCGCAGATGCCTGAGGCAGAGAAGATCGCCGGACGCGGCTGGTAGAACGCTCGCTCCAGCGATCGGCCCTCGACTACAGTATCAACGTTGCCGGCCGGTCGCTGATTGATTCCATGAAGATCGGTGTATTGGCGCTGCAAGGGGACTTCGCGGAGCATGTCGCCATGCTCAAGCGGTTGAAGGTCGAGGCATCCGAGGTGCGCCTGCCCGAGCACCTGACTGGCCTGGATGGACTGATCATCCCCGGGGGCGAATCCACGACCATCGGCAAGCTGTCGGAGGATTTTGGCCTCACCGGACCGCTGCGGCAGTTCGGCGAGAATCACGCGATCTGGGGAACGTGTGCGGGCGCAATCTTCCTCTCGAAGGATGCACGCCGCAGCCAACCCTTGCTGAATCTCATGGACATCACAGTGGAGCGAAATGCCTTTGGAAGGCAGGTCGATTCTTTCGAAGCCGACCTGGATGTGCCCGAACTGCGGCGAATGGCCGGCGGCACGGGGCCATATCATGCCATCTTTATCCGCGCGCCGATCATTCAATCCGTGAGCGGCGAGGCCCGCGTCCTGGCGACCACCGCGGACAAGCGCATCGTCGCCGCGCAGCAGGGTCATTTGCTCGCCACGTCATTCCATCCGGAGCTCACACGCGACACTCGTTTTCACGAGTACTTCCTCTCTCTCGCAGACTAGGCGAACTTCAGTTGGAGGTGGACGGTTGGCAGTAGACGGCGCAAAGAAGAAGATTCCAGCCAGGAATTATCGGGATTTGATTGTCTGGCAGGAGGGAATCGCGCTTGCGACGGCAGTCTACAAACTGACTCAACAACTTCCTCGGGTTGAGATGCACACGTTGTCAGATCAGATGCGCCGCGCCACGGTTTCAGTGCCGTCAAACATCGCCGAGGGGCAAGCTCGCAAGTCGCCGGGGGACTTTGGCCGGTTCTTGCGAATCGCCCTTGGCTCACTGGCCGAGATGGACACTCAACTGGTGTTGGCCCGGGAACTCAACTACGTGACCAATGAGGACACGACTTCCATCGACGAGCAGATTATCGTGCTGCGTAAGAAGCTGTACGCCCTTCTGAATAGCCTTCCTGCGTCGCGTCAAGACCGTCAGACGGGCGCTGACAACCGCCGGCCGGCGACCGACAACACATGACCGTTCGTTCGCTCGACCTGCTTGATCTGCCCACGCTCTATCGCTACCGCGGCGACGCCACGAGCCTCGACAGCACGCGAGCGCTCACGCGCGGCAATCCGATTGGCGCCGTCGGGCTGATGGCCTATGTAAATCCGCAGCGCCACATCTATTCCGCCGTGTGCAAGGATGATGGCATCACCATGCTGGGCGGAGTGATCCACACCAACGGCGAAAGCTACGGCCGGATGCTGTATTTGGCGCCGTCCTCCGGCCTGGACCATCCCTCGCTTCCCAGTCTGATCGACAGGCTCAGCGTGGAGGCGGGAAGTTGGGGCGCGTTTCATGTGCGCGCGGAGCTTGACGAAACCAGCCCGGCCTTTGCACCGCTGCGGCGCGCCGGCTTCGTGGCGTATGCAGGACAGCGCATGTGGGATGCCAGCGCCCTGGACGGTGCGGATACCAACCAACATTGGCTGCGCGCACAGTCCATCCATCTGCCGGCGATCCAGAACCTGTATCACCAAATCGTTCCGCCGTTGCTGCAACCCGTGGAACCCCTGCCCAAGCGCGCGCTCGGCTTCATATGTAACGAGGGCGATACGTGCTATGCCGCCACCGCCAGCGGCTTCAGCGGCGTGGTGGTCTTCCCGCTGATCCATCCGGACGCGACGGATGTGGCGGCCAAGCTTGCTTCCCTGATCCAGCGTCTACCAAACCGGCGAGGTCGGCCGGTCTATGTGTGCGTGCGTACGTATCAGGCCTGGCTGGAGCACGTGCTGGAGGATCTTGGGGCGAAGCCCGGGCCGCAGCAGGCCGTCTTGGTCAAGCACCTGGCTCATCTCATCAGGGAAGAGCTGACGGCCCGGGCGCCACAACCGGCACGCGTCAGCGTGCAGCCATCGAGGATAAGCCGGATCGAGGAAAAGAAGTAGAGCTTATGACGCAGCTCAGAATTACCGACGACCTGCAAGCGCTGCTCGATGTACTGCCGGCAGACGTCCGCCAGGCGGTTGAAAAGGCCGACGACAGCGAGAACCTGCTGGAGGTGATCCTCGATCTGGGGCGTGTGCCCACGGCGCGCTTCGTCGACCGGGAGATCACGCTGCGCGACCATGAAGTCACGCGACCGGAGATCGACTATGTGGACGAGCGCACGGGCGAGTTCGATGCGGACAATCGCGCCGGCATCGAGCGGACGCTGCACCGGATATCGGCCATCCGCAATCGGCGCTCGCATATTGTCGGGCTGACGCTGCGCGTCGGGCGGGCAGTCTACGGCACGGTGGACATCATCCAGGACATCATCGAGACAGGCAAGTCGGTCCTGATCCTCGGACGTCCGGGCGTGGGCAAGACGACGCTGCTGCGCGAGGCGGCGCGCATCCTGGCTGAAACCAAACGCGTCGTGATCGTCGATACCTCGAACGAGATCGGCGGCGACGGCGACGTGCCGCATCCGGCCGTGGGGAAGGCGCGCAGAATGCAGGTGCGCGAGCCGATGCTGCAGCACGAAGTAATGATCGAGGCGGTGGAAAATCACAACCCCGAGGTGATTGTCATCGATGAAATCGGCCGCGAGCTCGAGGCGGCTGCGGCACGGACGATCGCCGAGCGCGGCGTGCAGCTGATTGGCACCGCGCATGGGCGCACACTCGACAACCTGCTGCTCAACCCCACGTTGAGCGATCTGGTGGGCGGCATCGAGGCGGTGACGCTTTCCGATGAGGAAGCGCGGCGCCGAGGGACGCAGAAGACGGTCCTCGAAAGGCGCGCGCCGCCCACGTTCGACGTGCTGGTAGAGATCCAAAATCGTGACCGCTTTGCGGTGCATGTCGACATACAGACATCCGTGGATGCCCTGCTGAGGGGATTCCCGCTGCCGCCGGAGATTCGCACACGCGATACCGAGGGCAAGATCCAGATCGAGGAGGCCGCCCCGCCCACACCTGCGCGCATGGATGCGAAGGAAACGCGCACGCCGCGACGAGGACGCCAGGTGGAACCCGTCGCGGAGGAACGCTTCCCGGCCTCGGCACCGGCGCGCTTCGAGCCGGTGCATGGGGCGCTGCAGACCATCAAGATCTACCCGCACGGTGTGGCGCGTAACCGACTGATGCAGGCCACCAAGCGCATGGGCGTGCCGGCTGTCATCGTCAAGGACCCGGCCGATGCGAATGCGCTGGTCACGCTGCGGACCTATTATCGCGATCGGCAACAGGCCATCGTCGATGCCGAGCACCGCGGGACACCGATCTATGTTCTGCGCTCCAGCACGATTGGCCAAATGGAGCAGTTCCTTGGGGAGCTGTTCAATCTGAGGGCGGAGCATGCGGCCTCGTCGGATATCGACGGCGTGAAGGAGCAAACCCAGCAGGCCATCCAGGCCGTGCTAAACGGGGAACGCTGGGTGGACCTGCCGCCCGGTCCGTCCCTCGTGCGCCGGTTGGAGCACGAGATGGCTCGTCAGGCGGAACTGGTGAGCCACTCGTACGGAAAAGAGCCCAGAAGACATGTGAGAATCTTCAGGGAGTAGCCGAAGAAGAGATAAATAAAGCGGGGGCAGGTCTGAGACCTGCCCCCGCTCGTTCGGAGGAGTGGCTAGCCGTGAGAGGCTTCGCCGAGGGTAACCTCAAGCTGTAGAGTCTGACCGTTGCGGATCACCGAGAGCGTTACTTTGTCCCCCGGATTGTAGTTGTAAAGGGTATTGAGATACCCGTGGCTGCCATCCAGGGCAACGTCGCCGACCTTGGTGATAATGTCATCGCGCTGCAGCCCCGCGGTGCTGGCAGGACTGCCCGGGGCCACCTGGGTAATGTAAACGCCCCACTGCACCGGCAGGTTATAGGCGCTGGCAATCGAGGGGGCGATGGGCTGGTAGGCAATGCCCAGATACGGATGAGCGACGTAGCCCTTCTGGATGAGCTGCGAGGCAACCGCAGCGGCCGTATCCACGGGGATGGCAAAACCCAGGCCTTCCGCAACCGCGCCGCTGCCGGTATTGCGAACGATCAGCGTGTTGACTCCGATGACCTCGCCAGCCAGATCCACCAGCGGGCCTCCGGAGTTGCCCTGATTGATGGCCGCATCGGTCTGGATGAGGCCCTCGATCTGGTAACCCTGACCCGAATCAATCGTGCGCCCGGTGGCGCTGACGACGCCGACAGTCACCGTATTCTTGAAATCGCCCAGAGGCGAGCCGATGGCAATCACGGACTCGCCGGGCTTGAGGACGTCCGAATTCCCGAGTGTGGCAACCGCCGGCACCGTGCCGGCTACTTTCAGAACGGCTATGTCATTGTATTGGTCCGTCCCGACGATGGTCGCCTTTTCCTCTGTGCCGTTGGAGAGAATCACCGTGAGCCCGCTCGTCCCTTCGACCACGTGGTTATTGGTGACGACATAGCCCTGATCGGAGATGAAGAAGCCACTGCCGCTCACTGTCTGGTCTGCGCTCTGGCCGAAGAAAGTGTTCTGGCCCGGAATAGTGCCCACAACGGTCACGACGGCCGGGCCAACTTTCTGCACGGACTGCGTGATGGTGGTCTGGATATCCGTGGTATTCAGGGTGAAACTCTGCGCGGTGTTGGTATCCGTAGCCGGAAGCACCTGCTGGACCGCGGCGGGCAGGCTGCTTCTAGATTGGACCGCGCGATAGACGGCCGCGCCGCCAACAACCGCGCCCGACAGCCCGGCGATGCCGGCGACCGCAGCAATCACTGCGATGTAAAGGACTCTCTTTACTGTCATTCGAAACTCCTTGGGTGGTTCCTAATCCCGACAGTCATTGTAATGCCCGAAAATGACGGGCAAATTAAGGGGGTACGTACGTATAATAAGAGGCGTATATGAGATTTGTCAGAGGGAACCCGATCCAATTTGGGGACAGGTCGACCCCACACGCGCCGTCCGCTCCTCGCAGCCATGTTCATTACACTCGAAGGCCCTGAAGGTTCTGGAAAAACCTCGCACGTCGCCCCGCTGATCCAGTTTCTCAAAGAAAAGGGATACGCGGTGTTTGCGACGCGCGAGCCGGGGGGAACGTCGATTGGGGAGCAAGTGCGCGACGTGATCCACGATCTGAATAACAGGGAAATGCGCCCTCGCACCGAAACCCTGCTGTACCAGGCAGCGCGCGCACAGATCGTGGAACAAGTCATCCAACCCCATCTGTCGGGCGGCGACATCGTGATTTCGGACCGCTTTGCCGATTCGACCATTGCCTACCAGGGCTATGGTCATCGACAGGATCTGGAGCAAGTGCGTGCGCTGGTCAAGTACGCCACGGGGGGACTCACGCCCGACTTGACCATCCTGCTGGACGTGGATGTTGAGCTCGGGTTGCAGCGCAAGACTCAAAATGGTTCAGAATGGAATCGGATGGACGACTACACCAGTCGAATTCCATCAGCGGGTGCGCGACGGCTACCACGAAATGGCGAAGCAGGAGCCTCGCAGGTGGACGGTCATCGATGCGAGCCAGGACTGGGCAACGGTGCAGGAGGCGCTGCGCAGGACCATCCTTGAGCGGCTCCCGGCTGCCTAGAGATGGCATAGGCGTTGCACGTCGAGAGGGCGACGCGACTTCAGCGTGTTACAATGAACAGGTCGTCAGCAGGTAGGGGAACCTCTTCTGGGGTCGTCTGAAGCCTGATTTGGTCGCCGCCAGCGTCATGGTGGCACAAGGAGCCTAATGGAATCGAAGTTGTACGTCGGCAATCTGTCTTACTCGACCACAGAGGATGAGCTACGCACCATGTTCGCAGAAGCGGGGACTGTGAGCTCGGTCGCCCTGATCAAGGATCGTGACAGCGGTCAATCCAAAGGCTTTGCCTTCATTGAGATGAGCAATCAGGTTGAGGCAGAGAAGGCCATCAGCATGTTCAACGGCCGCATGATGGGTGAGCGAGACCTGAGGGTCAGCCTGGCCCGCCCGCGTGAGGAACGCGGCGGATTTGGCGGGGACCGCAAGACTCACCGCCCTCAGCGCGGCGGCGGCAAGCGGTACTAGAGCGACACCCAATCGAGCAATCCAACTCCCCGGCCAGCCGGGGAGTTTTCACATTACGGGCGAGCACGCCCGGAACGCGCCCCCCAGAGGGCGCTCGCGCAGCGTTATGTATGGCATGACTTCGGCGACTTGCATTTGGTCCTGCCGTAGCTGACTCAAACCGAAAGACCTTAAAGGATTCTGCGCTCACCGCGCCCTCCCGGACGATGGGTGCCCGCACGTGCGTTAGAATGTTTGCATGACTGCTGACACAGACGAGGACCTTGAGGCCCTCAAGCGGATTGGACGTATTTGTGCGGACACGCTGCGGAAGATGACGAAGGCCGCCCGTCCGGGCATGACCACCCGCGAGCTCGACGATTACGGCCGAAAGCTATTCAAGGCGGCAGGTGCACGCTCCGCGCCGGAGTTGGCCTACAAGTATCCCGGCGCAACCTGCATCAGCGTATGTCCAGTCATCGCACATGGCATTCCCGCCAATCACGTGCTCCAGGCCGGCGAGCTGATCCACATCGACGTGTCTGCTGAGCTTGACGGCTATTTCGCCGATACGGGCGGCTCGATGATCGTCCCCAACGACCACAAGGCGGGCGCCGCGCAGGCCGCGCCGGAAGTGCACAAAATGCTGGACGCCACGCGTGCCACGCTCTCCAAGGCGATAGGCGTGGCGCGCGCCGGGCGTCCGCTCAACGGCATCGGCAGGGCGGTGCAGCTCGAGGCCAAGAGGCGCGGATATGGCATCATCTATGAGCTGACCGGTCATGGCATTGGGCATCACCTGCACGAGGCGCCGGGCGAGATCTGGAACTTTTCCAATCCGCGTGATCGGCGAATCCTCAAAGAGGGGGCGGTGTTGGCGATCGAGCCTTTCCTGACCACGGGGCAGGGACACATCCAGGAAATGGGGGACGGCTGGTCCCTGCGGACGACGGATAATGCGCCCGCGGCTCAGTTCGAGCACACGGTTGTGGTGACGCGCGGCCGGCCGATCGTGCTCACGCTGTAATTCCGTGGAATTGCATCTCTTTTCGACTGCGGATCCGGAGCGCGACCTCCAATGGGCCGTCAAGGTCTGCAGGGAGCGCCTGCGCGACAGAGACGGGGCCATCGTCGCCTATCTGCCGCTCGCATCGCTCTCTGCGGCGAGATGGCTGGCGCGGACCCAGAGGGCCTTCGACGGGCTGGCTCAGATCGAGGCGATCGACCCGGAAACGATGGAACTCGGTGCGATGGAAGGAGTTCTGCGAGGCGCCGCGCTGGCATACATTCCGGGAGGCAACACCTTCCTCCTAAATCATCGACTGCACACAGGGGGCTTGATGGCCTACCTGCGCAAGAAAGTCCGCAACGGACTGCCTGTGGTCGGCGTCGGTGCCGGGGCGGTGATATGCGGGCCGAACATCCTCACCTCCAACGATCTCAATCTCGTACCGACGCCGCATTTCGACGGCCTGGACGCGTCCCCCTTCAACTTCCACGTTGATTACGTCGACGATGTCTTCCGGGATGCCTGGCTGGCAGACTATCATTCCTTTCACGACAATGCCGTCATCATGCTGGAGGATGAGGCCTACTTGAAGATCGACGGGAAGAAGACGGTCCTGGCACGCGGCAGCGCGTGGTGCTGGCGCGCTGGCGCCGAAAAGGAAAGACTCACCAGCGGCGAAGCGATTTTCCCGAATTGAGGTGAAGGATGGCTGACGGGCGCCCCAAAAGTACGACAGAACTGCTATCCGACATCGACAGTGAGTGGCGCGAACTGCAACGCGTGATCCAGCAACTCACGCCGGCGCAGATGAACAAACCGGATGAGGGCGGCTGGTCTCCCAAGGACAATCTTGCTCACATAGCGGAGTGGCTCAAGATTTTGATGGGCTACCACATGGATCAGCGCCCCGCCCACGAAGTGCTGGGCGTCCCCATCGAAATCACCCGGGATTGGGACATGGACGTCATCAACCCGGTGCTATTCGAACGTAACCGGAAGCGGGCCGCGGAGGATGTGGTGCGTGAGCTGGAGAAGGTTTACGGCGACCTGAGCGCCAAACTGCGGGCAACCCCGTTCGACGAGCTTATGAAGCCCCGCCATGCGGACGACCCCGAACAAGGCCCTGTCCTGGATTGGGTTCTGAGCAACACAACAGAGCACATGGCGGAGCACCGCGCCACGATCGAAAAGGCGCTATAGATCGTCGTCCAAGCCGGGCGGAGCATCGCCACCGGCGCCAAGGTCCGGCATCGCTTTTTCGATCTCCTCCGGCGACTGCCCGGCTTCCAAGCGATCGACCATATCATCGAACTCGGGCGGGAGGTCTTCCCCCATTTCGCGGCCCATCTTTTTCATCATCTGGCCAAGCGCCTGCGGATCGTTTTCAAGCCCTTCCAGTGCCGACTCGTCGGCCATGCCGTCCATGCGGCTCTCTTCGGATTTGGCCACGCGGATCCTGGTCATGCGCCGGCGGACGTTCCGGCTGCCGCAGTGAACGCACGTGACCTTCTTGGAGCCATATTCGGTGTAGCTTAGGAAGACGTCGAAGGGCTGGTCGCAGTTGCGGCAGACAAAATCATAGGTTGGCATGCGCCGATTCTACTAAGAATCCGGAGTCCATGCGAGAGTCAAGCCGTCGAAGAACCGCTTCAAAGCCCGCCTGCGCGCCGTCGAGTACAATACGGCAATGTCCCCTGATCCAGACTTTGACCATCGCATCCAGGAACCACTGCTGATCGTCATTTCGGGGCCATCCGCTGCGGGGAAAGACACCGTCGTGCAGCGGATGATCGAGCGGGGGCTCGAATTCCACTTTGTAGTGACGGCGACCACGCGCGCGCGCCGCCCGAACGAGGTCGACGGCCGGGACTACTCCTTCGTGTCGCATGCCGAGTTTGAGCGCATGATGGAACACGGCGAACTGCTCGAACATGCCATGGTGTATGAGGAGCACAAGGGCGTCCCCAAGGCGCAAGTGCAGGAGGCGCTGGCCAGCGGCTGGGACGTGGTCATGCGGCTCGACGTGCAGGGCGCAGAAACTGTGAAGCGACTGGTGCCCGATGCGCTCTTGATCTTCATCAGCGCAGACAGTGAAGACGACTTGATCCGACGATTGAAGGAACGCAGCACGGAGACTCCCGAGAAACTTGCCGTGCGGATTGCCACGGCGCGCAAGGAGCTTAAGCGCGTGGTGGCATTCGACTACGTCATTGTCAATCACGAGCACGAACTGGATCATACGGTGGAAGTGATCGAGGCGATCATTGAGGCAGAGCATCACCGCGTCCGGCAGCGAAAGGTCAATCCTTGAACCAGGCACCCGGTTCGTCAAGCGCATCGCCCACGGCGGGCGTGCCTGTACGCGTGTCTCTGCCGTCCAGCGTGCCATACGTGACCTACGCGATCGTCGGTGTCACGAGCGCCGTGTATTTGCTGCAGGTCGCGAGCACGGCGGTATTCGGATATGCCAGCGCGGCAGCCGGAATGGACTGGCTGGAGGCCTACGGCGCGCGCATCAATGATCTGATCCGCGCCGGACAGCTGTGGCGCTTCCTGACGCCGGTCCTGCTGCACGCCTCGATCCCGCACATCTTGTTCAACATGTATGCGCTGGTCATCTTTGGTGTGGGGCTGGAGCGGCACTTCGGCCACTGGCGATTCCTGCTGCTCTACATCCTGGGCGGCTTCACGGGAAACGTGCTTTCTTTCGTGCTCTCCAACGGTTATTCCGTCGGCGCATCCACCTCGATCTTTGCGCTGGTGGGCGCGGAAGGAATTTTCCTGGTGCAAAACCGGGGGCTCTTTGGGAAGCAATTCGGTCGGGCCATCGGAAACGTCATCTTCGTCGTGGCGGTGAACCTGATGCTGGGCCTGACACCGGGCATCGACAACTGGGGGCACGTCGGCGGCCTGCTGGGCGGATTGGTCTTCACCTGGTTCGCCGGTCCCGTTTGGGAGGTGCAGCAGAGCACGCCGATGATGGGAACCATGCCGGCGGTGTATCTGGCGGACAAGCGCGAGGCGCGTGAAGTGATAACCGGTGCGGCGGCGGTGATCTTGATCTTCGGCGCGCTGGCTGTGTGGGGGATGGTCGCGCCGCTGGCGCCATAGGGACGCGAACGGGCCGCAAGCCTGCACATCAAGCCCTTCAGAAACCTGCACGGGCAGGCGCTGTGCTTCGCTTGACACCCGGGCTCAGCGCTTATAATGAAATACTCACCGGCAACAAGCATTCATTCGCGAGAAGGAGGTGCGAGCACCAGAATGGGGACCATTGGGGTCCTGTAATTTGCGTTATTTCGAATCAGTGACCAGTTCAGGAGGAAGAAGAATGAAACACCAGCGACTATTTTTGCTTGCCAGCGTCGTGCTCAGTGTGGGCATGATCCTGTCGGCGTGCGGGCCAGCGGCGGCGCCGACTGCCGCGCCTGCAGCAACCGAGGCCTCGGCCCCGACATCAGCGCCGGCCGCGACCGAAGCTCCCGCAGCCACAGCGGCACCTGCGTCCAATCCGGATACGATCATCATTGGCACGACCGACACGGTCGCCAGCTTTGACCCGGCGGATGCATATTCAACTCGTGACTGGGAGATCATCAAGAACATAAACGATGGTCTGCTCAAATGGGAGCCGGGCAGTGGAGATAAGCTCGTCCCCGACATGGCCACGGCCATGCCGGATATTTCCGCCGACGGCCTGACTTACACATTCACCCTAAAAGACGGGATCAAGTTCGGTGACGGTACCGACCTGACAGCACAAATATATGCGGACAGCATGACGCGTACCATGACTGTCGGACCTGACTGCCCGGACGGCGTGGCGGGTGCGCTCGTAACGCCGTACCTCGACAGCGTCGAGGCTCCAGATGCCAAGACAGTTGTGTTCCACCTGAAACAGCCGGTTGCGTACTTCCTGCAGTTGGTTGCCAGCGCCACGTACACCGTGGCAAACCCGGGCAACTTCCCGGCCGACAAATGCGAGCTGTATCCGGCGCCGCCCGTCTACGGGACCGGCCCGTGGTTTGTCTCGCAGTTCGTAGCCGACCAGCAGATTGTCTTCGAGCCCAATCCCTACTACACGGGCGAATTCAAGCCGCAGGTCAAGCAGATCATCGTGCGTTTCTTCCCTGACCCGCAGACCGAGGCCCTGGCCGTCCAAAACGGCGAGATTGACATCGCCTGGCGCTATCTGGGCCCGGACCTGATCGGCCAGTTGAAAGGCATTTCGGGATTGCACGTCGGCACCATCAACGGCGGTTCGATCCGCTATCTGATCCTCAACCACACCAAGGCTCCGATGGACGATCCGAACGTGGTCAAGGCCATTGCCTCGGCCGTTGACCGCAATGAGCTGGCGGACACGGTGTTCGGCGGCGAGGTCAACCCGATCTATTCCATGGTCCCGCCCGGCTTCCTGGGCGCCACTGAATCCTTCGATACCATGTACGCTTCTCCGAACCTGGATGCGGCCAAGGGTTTCCTGGAGGCCTCAGGCTACAGTGCGAGCAACCCGTTGCAGCTGGAGCTGTGGTACCCACCGGAACACTACGGAACCCAGACGGCTGCCTGGATGCAGGTGATCCAGAAGCAGTTGGAGGCCACCGGCGAGATCAAGGTCACGCTGCAGAGCCAGGAGTGGAGCACGTATGTCAAGGCCTGCACCGGCGGAGAAACATACTCCGGCTGCGTGTTGGGTTGGTTCTACGACTATCCGGATGCGTCGAACTACCTGGAGCCGTTCGTATACAACGGCGGTGAGGGCACCAACGTGTCACTGGCGGCGGCCGGGACAGCGTACGGCAAGCCGATCAACGACAAGGCCCAGCAGTTGGTCGATCTGCTGACACAAGTCGGACGTCGAGACCGACCTGACCAAGCGCGCCGACCTGCTCAAGCAGGCGCAGGACGTCTACGCCGATCTGGTCGTGACCATCCCGCTTTTCCTCAATCCGGAGAATGTGGTCTTCCGCGATAACATCCACGGCTCCGATCAATATCCGAGCCCGGAGACGCTGAACATCGGCGGAACGATCGAGTTCAACTACTTCACGCTGAGCAAGACCCCGTAAGGGCGTTCGTCAGTCGAGGGGCGGGCCTGCCATGGCCCGCCCCTTCTTTAAACCACCTGTGTAGCTTTCGAAGGGAAACGTGTCTCCCATTGCGTTGATCGCGCCTGGTCATCGGCATACCGGGCCTCTTGTTGCTGGCCTATGTTTTCGTGCGCGGCTCATCGGGATTGCGACGCTACATCCTGACGCGCATCAGCCTCACCCTGCCGATGGTCTTTATCCTGGCGACGCTGGTGTTCTTCGTGATGCACATCCTGCCCGGCGACCCGGTGAGTTCGGCGCTGGGGCCAAAGGGCACTCCGGCGCTCGTAGCGCAAATCAAGCAGGAGCTTGGGCTGAACGATCCCATTGGCGTGCAGTATGGCCGATTCTTGATCGATGTGGTGACGCTGCGTTTTGGGAATTCGCTTGTGCTTGGACATCGCCCGATCATCGATGAAATGAGCGAGCGCTTTCCGGCCACGTTGGAATTGGTGATCCCGGCCTCCATCCTGGCGCTGCTAATCGGGATCCTGGGGGGGACATTTGCGGCTTCCGCGCCGCAAGAGCGCCATCGACTACGCATGGCGCGTGTATTCTGTGTTCATCTACTCACTTCCGATTTTCTGGCTGGGCTTGATGCTGCAACTCCTGTTCGGGGTCCGCCTGAATATGCTGCCGATCTCCGGCCGTATCGATCCTGTGGTCGGGTACGACCCTGAAAAGCGTCACGAACATCTATTCGATCGATGCACTGATCAGCGGGAATTGGCCCGCGCTGCTCTCCGTCCTGCAGCATCTTGTGCTGCCCACGATCACGCTGGGGCTGATCCTGTCGGGCGTATTCGTGCGCATGACGCGCATCAACGTGATCGAGACTCTGCAAGCCGACTACATTGCAGCCGGACGCGCCCGCGGCATCAGCGAACGGGTGCTGGTCTACGGGCACGCCCTGAAGAACGCCATGATCCCGGTGATCACCTTGATCGGCCTGCAGGTGGCCATTCTGCTGGCCGGCGCCGTGCTGACGGAAACCGTCTTCGCCTGGCCCGGCATGGGAAGTTACCTTGTGCAGCGAATTTCCACGCGTGACTACCCGGCCGTGCAGAGCGTCATCGCCGTGTTCGCCTTGATGGTCGCGTTGATCAGTCTGGCGGTCGACGTGATCTATTCGCTGGTCGACCCACGGGTGAGGTATTAGGCCGTGACCATGATGAAAGAAGAACCCCCCGAAATCGCGGCTGAAACCGAGGGTTGGGAAGGCGAACTCGAACGTGTTGGCTTTGTCCGCCGAATGTTGCTGGCCCGCCGCTGGTATGGTGCGGATTGGTGGTTTGTCGCCATTTCGTCCTGTCATGGTGGCTGTCTTCATCCTCATCGCCTTGTTCCCGGGCTGGTTTGCACCATTCGCGCCGGACGCGCTGGTGGGGTCCAGGTTCATGGCGCCGGGCGAACAGGCGGCGCTGCCGGTGTTGATCGTGCCGGCAAATTCAACGGTCAACAACCTCAAAGATCTGGCGGTACCGCTCGGCTCAGCCACGGCCGGCTGTAGGCGTCGTGCAGGGCGTGCCGACGGGCGGTGCTTTGAACGAGCAGGCCCAGGCGATAGACAGCCAGATCAAAAATCGGACCCGCAGGTCTACGCCTGCGCCCACAGATCGATTCGCTACAGGACCGTCGAGGAGGCGCTGCAGGCTGTGGCGGACGGCACGGACGTGGCGGCCGTCATCCTGACATCGGAATGGGTCGGGGCTCGCCAAGCAGTTCCCCGCATTACGTGAAGGACACAGCATCACCGGCGAGATTGCCAGTGCAGGTGGGTTCATCCTGGGCACCAATGATATCGGTCAGGATGTCCTCGAGCCGCCTGCTGTGGGGCACACGCGTTGCCCTGATCATCGGTTTCAGCGCCTCCATCGTGGCGCTGGTGCTTGGCGTGCCTCTGGGCCTGCTCGCGGGTTTTCTTGGCGGCCCATTGGATCGCCTGTTGAGCCTGGTAATGGACAGTCTGTACGCCTTTCCGGGCCTGATCCTGGCGATTGCGATCACCGCCGTTTTGGGCCCGAGTATCCTGAATGTCATTGTGGCGATTGCGGTCTTGTATATTCCCACGTATTACCGCATCGTGCGCGGGCAAACTCTTTCTGTAAAGGAAGAGGTGTACGTAGAGGCGGCCAAGAGCATCGGCGCGCGCAGCGTGGAAATACTCCAGGACTACATCTTCCCAAATGTGATACCTTCCGTTGCCATCATCTTTTCCGTCAATGTGGCGGATGCGATCCTCACTGGCGCCGGCTTATCTTTCCTGGGTCTGGGTCTGCCGCCGACCATCGCCGATTGGGGCATTGACGTGGCGCGCGGCCAGCGCTTCATACAAACGGCGTGGTGGATGATCACATACCCGGGTCTTGCCATCATCGCTGGTTGTGCTGGCATTCTCCATGATGGGCGAGGGACTGACCGAGATCTTCAACCCCAGATTGAGGGAACGCTGATGGCAGCGGACATCCTGTACTCCGTTCGAGACCTGACGGTGGAATACACCACGCGGGCGGGTGTCGTAAGAGCCGTGGATAACGTGTCCTTGGATATACGTCGCGGCGAGATCCTGGGCCTAGTCGGAGAATCGGGTTGCGGAAAATCGACCTTGGGCAAGGCCCTGATGCGCCTGCATACAGGTCCAGCCCGCATCACGCAGGGCGAACTCTGGTTCGACGGGCGCAATTTGATGGAGCTCTCCGAACGGGAAATGCCCGATATACGCGGCGCCGAGATCGGCATGGTGTTCCAGGACCCGATGACCTCGTTGGATCCGGTGCAACGCATTCTTGACCACCTGACGGAGACCATCCAGGCCCATGAGCCGGAAACCTCCGACGCCGCGGCCAAGAAGCGCGCCGACGAATTGGTGGAGCGGCTGGGCATACGACGTGAACGCCTCAGCGATTATCCTCACCAGATGTCCGGGGGCATGCGCCAGCGCGTGATGATTTCCCTGGCGCTGGCATTGCGCGCCAAGCTCGTGATCGCCGACGAGCCCACGACGTCACTGGACGTCATCGTGGAGGCCAAGTTCCTTGACCTGCTGCAGGAGCTTCAGAAGGAGTTCGGCCTGACGATCCTGCTGATCACCCACAACATCGGGGTCGTTGCAGAGGTTGCCGATCGTGTGGCAGTGATGTATGCGGCCAAGATGGCCGAAGTTGGAGACGTTCGAGAGGTCTTCGCCGACCCCAAACATCCGTATACTCAAGGTTTGCTGCGCTCCGTTCCAAACATCAAGTTGGACGGGGCCGAACTCTACAAGATGCTGGGCGCTCCGCCGAATCTCCTGCATCCGCCCGTGGGATGTCGCTTTGCGCCCCGTTGCCCCCAGGTGATGGATGTTTGTCGCCAGCACGAGCCGGCCTTCGAATCGGTCAGTCACAGCGAGCACCTCGCCTCCTGCTGGCTCTACCAGGATGCCGCCGTCACGGAGAAGCGCAATGGCTGAAGCGAAAGTGGCCGGAACCGCGGGCAAGCGGAACCTTGATCAAGCAGCGGAACTGGTGCGCCTTGAAGGCGTGCGCAAGCACTTTCCGATCCAAAGCGGCATGATTGCCAATCTCCTGAACCGGGGCAACATCCCGGCCGTGAAGGCTGTGGACGGAGTCAGTTTTCACCATAAAGCGGGGGAGGTCTTCGGCCTGGCGGGCGAAAGCGGTTCGGGAAAATCCACCGTGGGCCGATTGGTCCTGCACCTGCTGCGACCCACCGCTGGGCGCGGTACTTTTTGATGGACAGGATCTTGACCGTCTTGATGCGGAGACAATGCGCAAGATGCGTTCCCGCATGCAGGTGATCTTCCAGGACCCGATGGCATCGCTGAACCCCAGGATGACGATTGGCGAGGCCATCGGTCACCCCGTTCGCATCCACGTGACTTCGGACCCGGAGAAGCGGCGCGAGGTTGTAAGCGAGATCCTGGAAAAGGTCGGGCTGGCTCCTGCAGACCAGTTCTACGACAAGTATCCGCATCAGATCAGCGGTGGTCAGCGCCAGCGGGTGGTGATTGCCCGAGCGCTCGTGACCGTGCCGGATTTGGTCGTGGCGGACGAGCCGATCGCGATGGCGGATGTCAGTGTGCGCAGCCTGCTGCTTGAACTGATGATGCGCCTGAAGGACGAGCTGAATCTGACGTACCTGTTCATCACCCACGACCTGGCGACGGCCAAGTATGTGTGTGACCGCATTGCCGTGATGTACCTTGGCAAACTGTGCGAAGTCGGTCCGCTGGCGGATGTCTACGGGCACCCCGGTCACCCTTACACGCGAGCTTTGCTTCAGGCCGTGCCGGTGCCCGATCCGCGGCACCGCCGTGCGGAGCCGATGCCTGCCGGGGAGATCCCAAGCGCCATCAATCCCCCGTCGGGGTGCCGCTTCCATCCGCGTTGCCCGCTGGCACGCGAGAACTGCGCGGTGGACGAGCCGGAGTTGCGCGAGCTGCGCCCAGGGCACCTCATCGCCTGTCACTATGCGGAAGAACTACTGAAATAGAAGGACTGACTTCGTGGAAACACAAGCGTGGATGATGTCCCTCGGGGCGCCATCCGCGCTTTTGATTTGTGAGCTAGAGTGAGCCGCCACGACGCTGATTCCGGTGTCCTCCAGAGCGAGCATCGGCTTAACACGCCGCTGGTCCCAGTCCTCGCGGCCGTCTTCGGCGTACTATTTGCCATCACCGGGTATCGCGGCTGGCTTGTCTTCGCGATCGGCCTGGGCGGCGCATGGCTGCTTGCCGCCTGGTGGATCTATTCACTCGAGCGCAGCCTGAATGTCGGCCGGAGCATCCATCTAGCGTGGGCCAAAGTCGGCGACTCCGTACCCGAGCAGGTCGAGATTGCCAACACGGGCGGCGTACCGGCGATTTGGCTTGAGGTTCTGGATGACTCAGACACGCTGCTGCGGCCGCTGCGCCTGGTCTCCGACGTCCCGCCTCATGCAACCCGCCGACGGAATCCCGTGCATCTGTTCAAGCGCAGGGGCCTCTACACCTTGGGCCCAACGCGCCTGCGCACGGGCGATCCGTTCGGAATCTATACCCTGACAATTCACGATCGACATACCAGCACGATTCTGGTGACTCCGCCCCAGCTGTCGCTCGCGCACATCCGGATCTCGCCGGAGGGCTGGGCCGGCGACCGCCAGCGCCGCCGCGGGGCGCTGGTTCGCGCGATCAGTGATTCCGGTGTTCGTGCCTATCTTCCGGGCGACAGCCTGCGGCGAATACACTGGCCGGCCTCCGCGCACCAGGATGCCCTGATCGTCAGGCGCCTGGAAGCCGCTGCCCGGGAGGACTGGTGGATCTTCGTTGATCTCGAGGCGGCTGCCCAATCCGGGCAGGGTTCCGAGTCCACGCTGGAGCTATCGGTCGTGCTGGCCGCCTCGCTCGCCATGCGCGGCCTGAGGGAGCACCGCCGCGTAGGACTGGCCTTGGCCGGACCGGACCTTGTCTGGCTGGAACCGCGCACCGACCAGACGCACCGGTGGCGCATCCTGCGCGCGCTGGCGATGGCTGCAGCAGGTCATCGGTCGCTGGGGGCGCTTCTGTCCGTGAGCCGACCATTCCAGGATGCAAGCCTGATCGTGATCACGCCGACAACAGACCCGTCCTGGGTTGCCGCCGTGACCCACAGGCAGCGCATTGGATCGACCACGGTCCTGCTCGTCGATCCGACAGACTTTGGTGGCGGTCGCGATCAGAGCAAGGTCGCTTCGGCGCTGGCTCGCAGTCGTGTCCCATATTGGCGCATGCCGGGATCGCTTCTCCGCGAGGCGTATTCGTCTGTCGATCAAGGAGCCCCAGGACGAGCGCCACGGGCGGCGGCCAAACAACGCTACTTGGAAGGCAGTGGGGCAGCATGGCAGCGCCTGGATTGACCTACGACCAAACCAGCGGCATGGCCGCGGCGGCGCGTCGATGGAAGCTGCTGGCGCTGGCAGGTCTTGCCGTGTTGCTTTCAGCCGCCACCGTTGGAGTCGCCAGCGCCCTGAAGACGCCGACCTGGTCGTCACTCTGGCAGAGCCTGCTGCTCGGCTTGTTGCTGGGTTGGGGATTGGCCGTGCTTAACCAACCGGGATGGCGCACCGCCGCGATCATCCTGCTGATTGGGCTGGCGGACATCTTGTTGTTTCCCGCGGGCCTGGCGCGTGAGGCGCTGCAGGTCGCTCTTGAACTCGGGCGCTTGGCCCTTCAATTGATGATCTACCCCGCGAGCCAGAACATGGACTTCGCGTCGCTGCTCCACGCTGGTGGAGCTCTCCGTGTCTCAGCCGGAGTTGTCCTAATCCGACTCGCGGCCTGGACCTCCGCTTTGGTGACGGGTGAGCCGGACTTCGATCCGGTCGCGGCAGCGCTCGCGTGGAATGCATTGATCTGGTGCCTGGCAGCGTGGGGCGGCTGGATCCTCCAAGCGCGCCGCAGCGCCCTGCTGGCAGGGCTGCCGTCTATCTTGTTGAGCGTGGCGACCCTTGGCTACGCCAGACGGCTGTCCCCGGTCTTGTATCTGATGCTGGGGGCCATGCTGGTGGTGCTGGCAGTCGTTGCACATCAGCAGCGGCAACAGCGCTGGGACGCCCTGGAAGTGGCATACCCTTCGCAAAAGGGCCGGCAGATTCTCGGCGGCGCCTTGCTGGCGGCGACCGGGCTGGTCCTCATCTCCGGACTGCTATCATCATCCGCTGTCCAACGATTTCAGGAATGGCTGGTAGAACGCCGCCGACCTGCAGTTGAACACGAGACAGTTCTCGCCAAGTCTCTCGGCATCCTTCCCAACGGCACAGTGGTCCCGGATGTGTTCGCGGCAGCGAGCGTCCCCAGCTTGCCGCGTGAGCACCTCATAGGCTCGGGCCCCGAGCTATCGCAGCGGCCTGTGATGACGATTGCGACCGGAGACTCGCAAGTTGCTGTCTGCGGCCGGGGAAAGCGTTCCCCTGTATTGGCGGAGCCTCACCTACGATGTGTACACAGGGCAGGGCTGGGGCTCGAGCAAGATCGAAGAAATCCCGGTCCCGGCCGGAGAACTACTCCAGAGTGATCGCTTGCAGGATCAGATGGTTCTTCAGCAGCAGTACTTTCCGGTGGAGGATCTGGGTGGAACCGTCTACGCGGCAGGCGAGCCCGTCTCTCTCGATCAGCCCGCGGAGGTCGCATGGCGCACGACGGGAGACCTGTTTGGGGTGCACCTCCAGCAGTCGACTTCCTATACGGTGGTGTCCTCCCTGCCGGTTGCCGATGAGCGCCAACTGCAGGCGGCGGGGCAGCGGTACCCAGACTGGGTCAGGCGGCGATTCCTGTCACTCCCGGAAAGCGTGCCCGACCGCGTCAAGGCGCTCGCCGCGCAGTTGACCGCCTCCCAATCGACGCCATATGAGAGGGCGCGGGCCATCGAGCAATATCTGCGGACGTTTCCCTACAGTGTGGATGTTCCGCGCCCGCCACTGAATCGGGACATCGTCGATTTCTTTCTCTTTGACCTGAAGAAGGGCTATTGCGACTACTATGCTTCTGCGATGGTGGTCTTGGCCCGTGAGGCGGGCGTTCCCGCCCGCCTTGCTGTTGGCTATGCCAGCGGCACGTACAACCTGAATTCACGGCGTTACTTGGTGACCGAAGCGGATGCTCATACCTGGGCCGAGGTCTACTTCCCTGGGATCGGGTGGGTGCCTTTTGAGCCAACGGCGGCGCGGCCCGAGTTGCAGCGGGCGCCGCTCCACCTTGCACAGCCAGAGACGTCGGTCCTTCCGCAGACGACGCCGACTGCGGCCCCCGTGAACGATTCTGCCTGGCAAACCCTGCTACTGGCCTGTCACTGCAGTGGTTGGGGCAGTCGCCATCTGGAGGGTCATCGACGAGCAGCGGGTACGGCTTCTGCCGCCCAAAGCAGGCGCGGCCGAAATTTATGTCCGCTTGCGGCGCGCGGGTCAGCGCCTTGAGGCGGCGTCCAACCCCGCCGACACACCCTATGAATATGCGGGGAGATTGAATGGGCGCCTCCACGCGATAACGGCGCGACGTCCAGGCGACGCCTTCGGATTGCAGACGATACGTGATGTTGATAAGATTACCGCGGGAATTGTTCGCGCAAGCTATGCCCCGCTGCCTTCCGAAAGCCTGCCTGTCATATCCGAATGGCCGAGATTGCGCTGGCGGTTGCTGGCCGCCTGGTTGATGAAGAACTGGTATTCGATCCTGGCGCGCGTTCCGGGGTCACCAGAATAGAGATGCCGGAGCAATTGAGATGACGTCACAGGAACAGGACGAAGACAAGTCCGTGAGCGAGGTCCGCGAATTCACGCGGGCGGCACTGGACAACGTGGAGCGCGTCATCGTGGGCAAGCGCCCGATCATCGAAATGGTGATGATCGCCCTGCTGTGCGAGGGACACGTGCTGATCGAGGACGCGCCCGGGACCGGCAAGACCATGCTGGCGCGCGCCATGGCCATCACGACCGGGCTTGAGTTCAAGCGGATTCAGTGCACGCCCGACCTGCTGCCGAGTGACGTAACCGGCGTCTCGGTCTTCAACCAGAAGACGCGCGAGTTTGAGTTCAGGCCGGGCCCGGCCTTCAGCAATATCCTGCTGGCAGACGAGATCAACCGCGCGACACCCCGTACCCAAAGTTCGCTTCTGGAGGCCATGGGAGAGAACCAGATCACAGTCGACGGGGCCACGTACCCGCTGCCAAGACCTTTCCTCGTCATGGCGACGCAGAACCCCATCGAGTTTGAGGGGACATTTCCGCTGCCGGAGGCCCAGCTTGATCGTTTCCTGATGCGACTGAGTCTCGGCTATCCGGAGCGGGCGGATGAGGACGCCATGCTGCAGCAGCAGCAACTGGCGCATCCAATTGAAACGCTGGAGCCCGCCGTGGACGGCAGCCGCCTGCCGGAATTACAGCACCAAGTCCGTGGTGTCCATGTGGCTGAGAGTGTGCGCCAATACATCCTGGACTTAATCCAGGCCACGCGCGAGCATGCCGCGCTGTCGCTGGGGGCAAGTCCGCGTGGGAGCCTGGCGCTGCTGCGGGCGGCGCAAGCCCAGGCCGCGCTGGCGGGTCGCGCGTTTGTCATTCCTGATGATGTGAAGCGCGTCGCGCCGGCTTGCCTCGCCCATCGTACGATCGTAAATCCAGAGAATGCCCTGAGCGGCGACACGGCCGCGGGCGTGATCGAGGCGCTGCTCCGGGAGGTGCCCGTACGGATCGGCGTATAGGTGGCGCACGGCACGAGGAGCCGGGCCTTTACGAGGTCTGGCTCAAACAAAAAAGGACGGGCGCATGCGCCCGTCCTTTCTATTTATCAGCGAGGAAGGCTACAGGTTGCGGGAACTGCGCGGATCCAGGGCGTCGCGCAGGCCATCGCCCATCAGATTGATGCACAGGATGGTCACCACGATGAAGAGGCTGGGGAAGATCCACATCCACCAGGCGCCGCGGATCAGAAAGGATTGCGCCTGCTCCATCATGTTGCCCCAGGTGGATGTGGGCGGCTGCACCCCCAGACCCAGGAATGAGACGTACGCTTCGGTGAGGATGGCAGAGGCCAGACCCAACGTGGCGGCAACGATGATGGCGCCCAGCGTATTGGGAACCAGATGGCTGAAGAAAATGCGCCGGTTGCTGGCGCCCAGGGCTTCGGAGGCTGCAATATAGTCCAGTTCCTTCAACGACAGCACGTTGGCGCGCACGATACGAGCCAGGTACATCCAGGAGGTCAGCCCAATGACCAGGATGACAATACCGATGCTGCCGCTGAACGTGCGCCCAAATATGGAGAACTGCCCTACGCTGCGGCCAATGAACTTGGCCAGCACGATCAGCAGGAACAGCGAGGGGATGGCCAGCATGGCCTCGGTGACGCGCATCAGAACAGCGTCAACCCAGCCGCCATAGTACGCGGCCACCCCGCCGACGACCGTTCCAAGCGTTATCTCCAGCACCACCGCTACCAGACCGATGAAAAGGGAGATCTGCCCGCCGTAGATGATGCGGTAGAAGACGTCGCGCCCGACGCTGTCGGTGCCAAACAAGTGCCCACTTGTCGGCGCGCTGAGACGGGCCTTAAGGTCGATGCCGTTGGCCAGGCTTTCTGGAAAAACGATGGAACCGCCGATTATGAATACGAGGAGCAATACCACCGCGATGCCCCCAATCAGCGCCGTGCGATGCTTTCGAAAGCGGCGCCAAACCAACTGCCCGGGGGTAAGGGGCTCCTTGGTCTCTTCCTCGGGAACCAAATCGATGGCAGCGAAGGGATGCTCGGAGAAGGCGGGGTTAGTGGACATGGCAGGATCCTAGGAAAGGCGAATGCGGGGATCGACCACGGTATACAGCAGATCTACGATGATGGTGAAGAAAACCACGGCTGTAGAGGTGAGCAAGAGGACACCAAGCACGACGGGGTAATCACCGCGCTGGGCGTATTCCCAGAACAGCCGGCCCATACCGGGCCAGGCAAAAACAGAACTCGGTCACAAGGGCGCCGCCCAACAAGAAGGGAATATCCAGGCCGACGATGGTCACGAACGGCAGAATGGCATTGCGCAGGGCGTGTTTGAACAGGACGTTGCGGCTGCTCAGGCCCTTGGCACGCGCGGTGCGGACGTAATCCAAGCCAAGGACTTCCAGGATGCTCGAACGCAAGTACCGCGAGTATCCGGCGGTCTGAATGGCCACCAGGCAGAAAACCGGCAAGATGAGGTGGCGGCCAAGAGCGACCACGTCTTTGGGATTCCAAATATCGGCGCCAGTCGGCAGGTAGGGGAGGCCCCAGGCCTTGAACTGCACGGCAAAGATCTCGATGACGCCAAAGGCTATGAAGAAAATCGGCATGGAATAGCCGATGAACGAGAACGAGGTGATCACATTATCGATCAGGGAATACTGCCTGATGGCGGCCACCAAACCCAGGATCAGCGAGCAAATGATGATAAAGAACTCCGCGGTAAACATGAGGATGAGTGTGAGTGGCAGGCGCTGCTCGATCATGCTCAGTACCGGTTGGCGGGAGAAAAAAGAGTTGCCCAAATCTCCCTGCATGGCCAGCCCCAGCCATCTTACATACTGCACGGGCATCGGTTGATCCAGGCCCAGGCGCACCCGGATCGCCTGCGCGATCGGCCGCCGTCATCCCGGGCTTGTTGGCGTACTGCGACATGGGATCCGAAGAGAGCCGCGTGAGGATGAAACACAACATGGTGATGATGAAAAGGATGAAAACGGCTTGGACAAGTCGTCGAACCAGATAGCTCCACATGGCTCAGTCCTTTACCTGGGAGAGAGGTCGCCCTGCCGCGGCCGGGACAAGTCTCGTAATTACATTTTCGGGCTATGGATAGACCTGTGGCGCCCCGGAGGCGCCACAGGTCCAAGTTCAAACTTGGGATACTACGTCTTACTTGACGTCAAAGTACTCTGCATCCCAGAAGGCGTTCGCGTAACCGGAGCTCGGCGGGAAGACAAAGCGAGCCGAGTAGCCGTACACGTTGCCACGTGCATACAGCGGGACGATCAGCATATTGTCGTACATGTACTGCTGAATCTTGTCGTACACCGCCTTGCGGCCAGCGGGGTCGGCGGTCGCCAAAGCGTCGGCGAACATCTGATCCAGTGCCGGATCACAGATGTGGTAGTTGTTCTGGCCGGTCGGGTTGTCCTTGCTCGGTACACCGGAGCACAGGAAGGAGTCACCCGGGTCAGGATCAGGATAGAAGCCGGTCGTGTAGATGGCCATGTCGAACTTGCCGGTCTGCAGGTCGGCGCCTTCGCTGTAGGAGCCGAAGTACGTGCCAGCGGGGATCGGGTTCGGCTTGATATCGATGCCGACCTTCTTCAGATCAGCCTGGATGGCGGCCATATCGTCAATGCGCCGCTGTGCCGTGGTGGTCTCAAGGCCGAGCGAGAACTTGACCGGCTGTCCGTCGCAGGTACCGGCTCGAATTCCATCGGAGCCCACCGGGTATCCGGCAGCATCCAGCAGGGAATTGGCCTGATCCGCATCGTACGGATAGGGAGTCAGGCTGGTGTTGTACCAGTACGAGTTCGGCCACAGCGAGGCAATAAAGACCTTCTCGTCTTCCTTCATGTAGTTCTTGATGAAGGACAGGCGGTCGGTGCCCAGCATGATGGCCTTGCGGACGTTCGGGTCCTTGAACGGGCAGAAGCCTGCAACATCGCTGATGCCCTTGCCATCCACGCCGGTCGTGGTGCCGAGGTTGAAGAACATGTGCTCAAACTCAGGCGTGGCATCGACGCGATACTGCAGTCCAGTCGACGTCAGCCCCTGCGAGCGTCTCAATATCGGACTCGGCGAAGTCGGGAACGAAGTCCACGTCGCCGGTCTTCAGTGCCGCCAGGGATGTCTCAGGATCAGGCACGAACTTGATGTTGATGTAATCCAATTTCGCCGCGTCGCCCGAGTAGTTGGGGTTGCGCACGAGGGTCATGTGATCGCCGGCAACCCACTCCTTGATGACGAACGGTCCCATGCCAACGGTCGGCTGGTGGATCTCGGGGTTATTCTCCAACCCGGTCTGGCCCTCAAGAAGATGGGCGGGCAGCAGGGCGCCGTAGTTGTTCGGGCCCAGGGTGAAAAGGGTCGGCCAAGCGGGATACAGGCTCGAGAAGTGAATGACAGCCGTCTGGTCGTCGGGGGTGTCTACAGCGGTAATCTTGTCATAGCCGGAACGGGTGGTCGGGGCATTGCCGGGATCCACTTCGGCCTTCCACGTGAAGGCGACATCCTTGGACGTGAACGGCTGGCCATCGGACCAGAACAGGCACGGCTTGAGATGCCACGTGACCGTCAGGCCGTCGGCAGAAACGCCGCCGTTCTCAGCGCTCGGGATCTCCGTGGCAAGATACGGGATGAAGTTGTTCTTGTCGTCCCACTTGCCGAGACCGCCGGCGTACATCTGGGTAATCCAGGCGGTGTAGCTCATGTTGCTGAACAATCCAAAAGCCTGGTCGGGCTCCTGCTGGAAGGCGAATGTGGCGCCCTTGGTTCCGACATCAGCGGTCGCCGGGCTCCAGCCATCTTGTGCGGGCGCACAGGCCGGGGCTTCCGTCGGCCCAGCTGCGGCAGGCGCCGAGGTGGCGGCCGGGGCTTCGGTCGCGGCGGGTGCTTCGGTCATGGCGGGGCCGCAGGCTGCGAGGGCCATGCTGGCCGTCATGAGCAGGGCGACCAATAGATACAATCGGTTTTTCACGGGTTCTCCTCCTACAGAGAATTAGGAATGACTATGGAGTTGCATACGACAAGGGAATCTAAGCCATCAAAATGGCGTGGGTCTCTTCAGACTCTAGCCTCCTCTCCAATGGAACTAGCGTCGGGCCATTATACAGCAAAGCTATTCTGTCAATAGACCGGAATCGGCGCTCCGAGCCCGTTCAGGCGGACGCCGGACGGGTCGGCCGGCCACAGGCCGGGCAGCTTGGTGCCACAGTCGGGGCAGGTGCCCGAGCCCGTCACGTGATACTCCGAGATGCTGTACCCCGAGCGGCCCACCAACAGCTTGTTGCAGCGGGAACAGTACGTGTTTTCGTACTCCTCCACCCGGCCGGGCAGGTTCCCGGCATAGACGTAGTGCAGGCCGGCCTCGCGCCCGATCTCCGCAGCCCGCAGGAGCGTGGCCGTATCGGTGTTGGCGGGCTCGGTCATCTTGTAGTCCTTGTGAAAGGCGGTGACGTGCCACGGAATATCCGGCGAAACCCCGGCAAGGAAGCGCGCGGCTTCCCAGAGCTCCTCGTTGGAATCATTGAAGCCTGGGATGGTCAGGGTAACGACCTCCACCCACAGCCCCATGTCCCGCGCGCGCTGGATCCCGTCGAGTGTATTCTGGAGAACGCCCCCCAGCTGGCGGTAGTTCTTATCCTGCATGCACTTGAGGTCCACCTTGTAGGCGCTCAGGTAGGGCCGCAGATATTCCATGACCTCGGGCGTATTGTTCCCGTTGGAGACGTAGGCACACATCAAGCCGGCCGCCTTGGCCTCTTTGAAGATCCCCACCGCCCATTCGCTGGTAATGAGCGGCTCGTTGTAGGAAGATACAACAACCGATGCTTTCGTGCGGCCTGCCAGTTCGACCATGCCCGCCGGCGTGATGGTGCGGACGCTGCTGATGGACATGTCCGCGGCCGGATCACGCATGGCCTGGGAGGTCACCCAGTTCTGGCAGTAGCCGCAGTGGAAGTCGCAACCGAGCATCCCGAAGGTGAGCGCATTCGAGCCTGGCAGCACATGGTAGAACGGTTTCTTTTCGATGGGATCGGACTGGAGGGCTGCGACATATCCCCACGGCACGCGCAGCTCACCCCCTTTGTTGAAACGCGCCTGGCAAATACCGCGGCGGCCCTCGCGGATCAGGCAGCGGTGCCCGCAGGCAAAGCACCGCACGGCGCCTTCCGGCAGGCGCTCGTACAGCGCTCCCTCGACAGTCAGCGGATCAAGGATATCAGCCAGGGTGCTCATGGTAAGCCGGTTTTCATGGAGCCCTCAAGAAACATCACGCTGCAAAGAGGATGAGCCAGTCACAATCACTTGGCGTATTTGTCCAGCTGATTCCAGTGGCCGTCCTGGAACACTTCAATCTGCATCACGGGACTGATTTCCCACAGTGTGGCGCGCGTTCGCCCCACGTCCTGGGGATGATCGGGATTGAAATAAAGCCAGCCGCTGATTCGCACCTGCCAGCGGCCCGCCATCAGGAAGTCCCGAATGAAGTCGGTGGTCCACGTGTGACCCATGCGTGCCTGCGGCGTGGAGACCGCCACGACCGACTGCGCCCGGTTGTCGCGCGGATTCTTGGCGAAGTAGATGCGCCAGTACGGATTGGCCGGATCGCCCTGGCTGCAGTTTGCCGCGTCCTCGCCGCCCTCGCGCAGGTTCACGATGTAGCCTTCGACGACGATCGGGATTCCCAAGTACTGTGAAATGAAGTCCCGGTTGGACGGCGTCCAGTCCTTCATGAGTTGCCCCTCCACATTCTTGGGCCAAGTCAGGGCGGTGAGGGAATCAAAGGAGACAGGCACGTAGTTGCCCTTGTCGACTCGATTTAGAAGGACGTTTAGCTGCGGATCGCCGCCCTTTCCTTCCGCAGGACAATCGTTGAAACCGATCGCATCGGGCGCGGGCTTATCCGGCATGACGGGCAAGTCGCCGACCGGCTGCGCCATGATCGCGGATGAAACAGGGATTATGGCGGCCGGATCCACGTGCTCAAAGATGAGAAAGGCGGCGACAGACAGCAGGAGGAGCGCAAGCACGATCCATCCGCCCCTCCTGAGAGCGTTCGTCAGCAAATAGACCTCCGGGAAATCATCGGGAATGCTGAAGCTCGTGGTGCGAAGAGCACCTTCGCCGGCGCGGAACTTGGGGGTACCGGGCAGCGCGCAGGCCCCAAAAGTATAATCCCGACATGCTAAGCGTCGTGGTGCAGGCCGGCGGCCAATCCAGCCGCATGGGTGAAGACAAGGCCTTGAAGCTTTTTCAGGGCCGTCCCCTGATCCAGCGCGTCATTGAGCGCGTGAAGCCGGCGGCCGATGAGTTGCTGATCACGACCAACCAGCCGGAGGCTTACCGCTTTCTGGGAATCCCGCTGGTTTCGGACATCAAACCGGGACGGGGCCCGCTCGGTGGACTGTATACGGCTCTCGTTTCTGCACGACACGCAAGTGTGGCGGTCGTCGCGTGCGACTTGCCATTCGCGAGTGCGCCCCTGCTGGTCGCCAGCGCCGGTTTCCTAATCCAGGATGCCGCCGACGTTGTGATTGCAGAATCCGAAGAGGGGTTTGAGCCCTTGCACGCGGTCTATCGCCGTGAGACCTGCATTGCGCCAATCGCAACAGCCATCGAGGCGGGGAAGTGGCGCATGATCTCGTGGTTCCCGCAGGTCAAAATTCGAACGCTCAGGCCCGATGAACTGGCCCGTTACGACCCGGAGGGCCTTGCTTTCTGGAACGTCAATACGCCGGAGGAATTCGCGGACGCCGAGCGCCGCGCTAGCGGACGATCAGGACCGGACACGGCGCGTGGCTGACCACTTTCTGGCTGTTGCTGCCCAACAGGGCACCTTCCAGTCGGCCCAGACCGCGCGAGCCCATCACTATGATGTCAGACTTGCGTGTGGCAGCGACCTTCACGATGGTCTCGGCCGCCGAGCCTTCCAGGATTTCCTCGTGCACCTCTCCGGGGACACTACCCATGACGGCCTTCGCCTTGCCAAGGACCTGCTCGGCTTCCATCGTGCGGGCAGCTATCGCCTGGCTCATATTCGGCTCCCCCAGGAAGGAAGGCAGTGGGTCGTAGACCACCACAATCCGCACCTCTTTTGATTTCGAGGCGCGCGCCAGATCCGCGGCGACCTGCGCTGCACGCTGCGCGTGTTCGGATCCGTCCACGGCGAGCAGTATTAGATCAAACATGGGAGTTCCTTTCCGCCGGGGTGTGCCCGGCACGGGTCACATTATCAGTATACAATGAAAAACAGGTCCATCCACCTTTGGGAGAGCCCATGGCACTCAACTCTGACATCATCCGCGCCCAGTTCCCGTCGCTAGACCGCAGCGATGTTTTTTTTGACAACCCGGGGGGCACACAGATCGCGCAGCAAAGCCTGAACCGCATCCAGCGCTATCTGCTGGAGTGCAATGCCAATCACGAGGGCGCCTTCCGCACCAGCCGGGAGTCCGACGCTGTCCTGCAGGAAGCACGCAGGGCTATGGCGGATTTCCTGAACGCCGCCTCTCCTGACGAGATCGTCTTCGGCAACAACATGACAAGCCTCACCCTGCACATGTCGCGCTCGCTGGCGCACGTCTTTGGAGCCGACAGACGAGATTCTCGTGACACGCCTCGACCATGACGCGAACATCTCCCCGTGGCTGCTGATCGCCGAGGACCGCGGCTGCAAAGTGAACTGGGTTGACTTTGACGTTGAGGATGGAACTTTGCAGGTGGACGACTTCGCCAGAGGCCTGGAGCGCAAGCCAAAAATTGTGGCCTTCGGGTATGCGTCGAACGCCCTGGGCACCATCAACCCGGCACGCAAGCTGGTACGCATGGCGAAGGAAGCAGGAGCCCTCGTGTACGTGGACGCCGTGCAGTACGCCCCGCACGGCCCCATCGATGTCAGCGACCTGGGTTGCGATTTCCTGGTGTGCTCGTCCTACAAGTTCTTCGGGCCGCATGCGGGAATCCTATACGGGCGGCTCGACCTGCTGAATGAACTCAGAGCCTACAAGGTCAGACCCGCCTCGGACGCGCCGCCGTACAAGTTCGAGACCGGGACACAGAATCACGAAGGCATCGCCGGAATCCTCGGGGCGGTGGAATATTTCGAATGGCTGGGGACCGAGTTTGGCGACGGGGCGGATTGGCGCGAGAGCGGATACGGCGGGCGCCGACTGACATTAAAGAAGGCCCTGACGGCCATCCGTTCCTATGAGTTTGAATTGAGCCGCGCCCTGATTGACACCATCGAATCCGTGCCCGGCACGCATATCTACGGCATCACGGACACCCGGCGCCTCGAAGAACGTGTGCCGACCGTTTCGTTCACCATGGATGGCATCACGCCGCGGGCGCTGGCGGAGCGGCTGGACAAAGAGGGATTCTACGTCTGGGACGGGAACTACTACGCGCTGGCCGTCACGCAGCGGCTGGAGCTCGAGGACAAGGGCGGCATGCTGCGGGTGGGCGCCGTGCACTACAACACGCCCGAGGAGATCTCGCGGTTTGGCGAGGTGCTCAAGAGGATCTCAAAATCCGTACGTTGATCTAGGCGTCGCCCTACCGGGGAAAGTCAACTGACTTAAATGACGGACGCCAGGATGAGGGGGGCATCCTGGCGTCCGTCAATCCCTAATATACTATAGGTCGTTTTGGCTTGCAAGAGTCTGGACGTTAGAGATTGATAAGAGGACTGTGAAGAAAATCCTGGCGCCCCTGGAGGGAATCGAACCCCCATCTCGGCCTTAGGAGTGCCTTGCTCTGTCCATTGAGCTACAAGGGCGGGTAGGCAGCATTATAATGCAGGCGAATTCGGTCATCCGGATTCGAGCCGCTGGACCAATTGGCGATATCAGGGGCCGGGCCCAGCCCGTACGATCTAATTATGGGTAGCAGGATTCTTCGGTATCTCGCAATTCTGGTCGGGAGTTTGCTGTTCTGGGGCCTGTTCGTCTTCCTGTTTGCGAACAGCCTGTCCGTGACCTGTATCCGTCCCCCAGACCGCAACCCGGTCTGCAAGATCAGCAAAGCTCTGCTGGGCCGCGTGCCGATGTCGACTCGCACTGTCGATGACATCACCGGCATACAGCGGGATCGAACGTGCGACGATGGCTGTTCCTACCGCGCCCTTCTGATTACCTCCAGCGGCGCGAGCTTCCCCTTGAACGAGGTGTACACCGATGAAGCCCCTGTCACGAGGCAGATTGCCGGCTTCAGGAGCTTCCTGGAGGGGACGACGCCGATATATCAAGAAACGGATCCAGTGCCCTGGTGGGTCGTCGCCCTGGTGGGCACGTTGGGTGGCATTGAATTGGTTTGGCTGGTAGTGAGTTTCGTCCGCGGCCTGCAGTAGGCTCTCGGTCAGACGCAGGAGACCTAAAGGCCGCCGACTGCGGCAACGTTGCGGCTATTCTTCGGCGGGCGGCGCCACCGGGCCGTAATCGAGGATCTGCCTCACCTGGCTGCTGGAATCGGGCGGAGCCACAATTCCACGTTCTTCCATCACATCCACGAGACGGGCGGCCCGCGTGTATCCGATGCGCATGCGCCGCTGCAGCATCGAGACGGAGGCACGACCCTCACGCCGCACGAGGTCAATGGCTTCGTTGAGCAGTGGGTCGCCATCCGTGACTTCGACATCGTCCCAGAGGGCTTTTTGTTTCAGCGGCACGTGCTCGGGAAGCGCGTCCACAGGGGCGCCGGGAGCCGCATACGGGGTGGCCTGTCCGGTCTGCGCCTTCCAGAATTCCACCAACTGCTGAATTTCCGGATCCGAGACGAATACACCCTGCAGGCGTGCCGGTGAAGCCGCGTCCGGTGCCTGAAAGAGCATGTCGCCGCGACCGAGCAGCCGCTCGGCGCCGGGCTGGTCCAGGATCACACGGCTGTCGACGCCCGAAGCCACCGCAAATGCGATGCGCGCCGGAAAATTCGCCTTGATCAGCCCGGTGACGACGTCCACGGAGGGGCGCTGGGTGGCCAGGATCATGTGAATGCCCGTGGCGCGCGCCAACTGGGCCAGCCGCGTGATGGTGCGCTCGGTTTCATCCGGCGCGATCATCATCAGATCGGCCAACTCGTCGATCACAACCAGCAGGAACGGGAGTTTGCGGTTTCCCTGCAGCCGCATGCGCCCGTTGTAGTCGGCAATGTTGCGGGCGCCCACCTTGGCAAAGTCGTGATAGCGCTTGTCCATCTCACGCGTGACCCATTGCAGAGCGCCCACGACTCGCTCGATCTCGACGACCACCGGGGACAGCAAGTGCGGGACCCCGTTGTAGTTTGTCAATTCCACGCGCTTCGGATCGACCAGCACGAGGCGCAGGTCATCAGGCGTGTTATTCATCAGAAGGCAGGTCAGGATGGCGTTGACGCATACCGACTTGCCGGAGCCGGTCGTGCCCGCGATCAACATGTGCGGCATCGATTCCATGTTGGCCGTGATCGGGTGCCCGGCTACGTCCTTCCCGAGCGCAAAGCGCAGAGGCGTCTTGTTTCGCTGGAAGGTCTCGCTTTCCAAGACATCGCGGAGGGCCACCAGCGCCATCTCTTCGTTGGGGACTTCGATGCCGACGTAGCTGTGACCGGGAACCGGCGCCTGGATGCGGATGCGCGGCGCGGCGAGCGCCAGGGCCAGGTCGTCCGCCAGCGAGGCGATCTTGCTGACACGCACGCGCGTGCGGCCGTTGCGCGTCTCGACGAACAGGGGCTCCACGCCGAACTGTGTGATCGTCGGGCCGCGGCTGATCTCCACGACCTGCGCCGGAGCACCGAAAGATGCCAGTGTCTCCTCAATCAAATGCGCGCGCTGCTTGATGAAATCCTCGCTGACCGCGGGTGCATCGCCGGCGTCCAGAATGTCTCGGATTTCCGGAAGCACCCATTGAACAACGGGAGTGCCGGAGGCTGATCCGTCTGTGGGCGCCTCGTCCAGGGGCAGCGGCACCGCGGGGGTGGCCAAGTCGGCGCCGGCTGCTGACTGGATGGGCGTGTAGCCGTTGGATTGTGCGAGCGTCTGGGGGCCCGGCAGCTTTCCAATTGGCCTGCGCAGCAATGGTTCAATCTTCGCGAAGAGCGGGCCGACCCAACGAAAGAGCGACTCCACCGTCACGTCCAGGGTCATGGTCAGCGAAATGAGCAGCCAGGCGACTAATACGACGATCAACCCCGGCGTGCCGAGGCCGAACCACAAGACGCGTTCCAGCAGGCTGCCGATGTAGCCGCCGCCCACTCCATCGTTGGCAGCAGCCTGGGCCATCTCGGGCTGCGCAATGATGGAGTGCATGACCGTGAGCAGCCACAGAAACAAGAGTGTGCTGCCGACGGCGCGCTCGATGCTCGGAGCCGGGATGCGCTCGACCCTGCGCAGGATCAGCCAAAGACCGAAGAAGACGAGTCCGACCGGGACAATGTAAATGCCCCAACCTACCAGCTGGCGCAGCAGGCGAATGACTCCACCGCTGAGTGCGGAAGGTGTCGATGCAACCAGCGCGAGGAAGATGAGCAGACCCGCCAGGGTCATGAGCGTGCCAATGAGATCGAGCCGTCGCTCCAGGGAAAGCCCTGACCAGAACGAGGGAGTGGTGGTGCCGCGGGTTTGGCGCCGCGTGCCGGTTTCGGCCGCCACCTTGATCCGCGGGGAATGCTTCTTTGCCCGCGACCTGCGACTGCTCTTGGAAGGCCGAAACAATTTGAGAAGTGACATCGGGGTTAAGAGGATGAAGTCTCGGACCGTGATTAATCGATTGGAGATTATAGCACAAATGGTCTGTTTTCGTTAAGGTACAATACCCGCAGGCGATAAGCCACCCACTCCGGGCTGCTGCTATTCCGAGCGAGTGCGATCATGCGGCCCGGCGTTCGATTCTCTCGACGAGGGACCCTTATTGTTCGAAATCCTGTTTCTTGGCACTTCTGCATCCGCGCCCTCTGCCAGACGCGGACTGCCGGCCCAGATCGTCCAACACGACGAGTATCGCTTTCTGATTGACTGCGGCGAGGGCACCCAGCGCCAAATTCTTCAATCCGGTGTCGGTTTCAGGCATTTGACTCGCGTGCTGCTGACGCACGGTCACTTGGACCACATACTTGGGCTGGGCGGGCTGCTCAGCACCTTTGTGCGCTGGGAGGCCATCGAGGAGCTTGAGATCTTCGGGGGACGGACGGCGCTGGACCGCGTGCATGACTTGCTGTACGGGGTGGTGCTGAGAGGCAACCAGCCGCCCATGCCGCTGCAGTTTCGCGAGCTCAAGCCGGGTACGTTCTTCGAGACCAAGGACTTCACCGTCACGGCTTTCCCGGTCGTGCACCGCGGCCCGGACTGCTTCGGCTATGCGTTTGAGGAGCGGGCCAGGCGCCCTTTCCTCGCCCAGAAGGCCGATGAACTGGGCATCCCATTCGGCCCGGAACGCCGCGACCTGGTCGACGGCAAGGAGCTGGTGCTCGCCAATGGCACCCGCGTCAAACCCGAGGATGTCTTGGGTCCGCTGGAGAATGGGTCCAAGCTGGTCATGATCGGGGACACCGGCCGAACGGATGACCTGGTGGCGCCCTGCCAAGACGCGGATGCACTTGTCATCGAGTCGACCTACCTTGAAGAAGAGGCCGAGATGGCCCGGGAATACTCGCACCTGACCGCGCGGCAGGCCGCCGAGCTGGCTGTGCGGGCCAATGTGCGCCACCTGATCCTGACCCATATCTCCCGCCGCTATCGTGAGAAGGACGTGTTAAAGGAAGCGCAGGCCGTGCACCCGAATGTTTCGGTTGCCCGCGATCTGGAGACCTACCAGGTGAAGAGGGCGGAGTGACACTTCTCCACTCGACTAGATCACCGTCAACTCCTCGTACACCCCAAACACCTCTTTCATCACGCTGACGATCTCGCCCAGCGTCGCATAGGCGCGGACGGCGTCCATCAGGTACGGCATGGTGTTCTCGGTGCCCTGCGCGGCAATGCGTAGTCTATCCAGCGTTTGACCGACGCGGCCATTGTCCCGGCTCTTGCGAAGGTTAGCCAACCGCTCAAGTTGACGTTGATACCCGGCGGCGTCCATCTCAAGCAGCGGGACGCGCAGCGGCCTGTCCTCCTGGTACGCATTGACGCCCACAATCTTGCGCGTGCCGTCGTCGATCTCGCGCTGGTAGCGATAGGCGGCATCCGCGATCTCGGCCTGGAAGAAGCCGCGTTCGATGGCCGGGATAACGCCGCCCAACTCTTCGATGCGGCGGAAGTACTCGTACGCCTCCCGCTCCATGTGATCGGTGCGCGCCTCGACGAAGAAGCTGCCGCCAAGCGGATCGATCGTGTTGGCCACGCCCGACTCCTCGGCGATGATCTGCTGCGTGCGCAAAGCAATGGTCACGGCGTGCTCCGATGGCAGAGCCAGGGCTTCATCCATGGAATTGGTGTGCAGGCTCTGTGTCCCGCCTAGTACGGCCGCAAGGGCCTGGAGCGCCACACGGATCACATTGTTCTCGGGTTGCTGCGCAGTCAGGGACACACCTGCGGTCTGTGTATGGAAACGAAGCAGCCACGAACGCGGATCCTTGGCGTGAAAGGTCTCCCGCATTTCGCGGGCCCAGATGCGGCGGGCGGCGCGGTACTTGGCGATCTCCTCGAAGAAATCATTGTGCGCGTTGAAGAAGAAAGAGAGCCGCGGGGCGAATTCATCGACTCCCAGGCCGCGCTCGATGCCCCAACGGACATATTCCATTCCATCGGCAAGCGTGAATGCCAGCTCCTGCGCAGCCGTCGAACCCGCTTCGCGGATGTGGTACCCGCTGATCGAAATCGTGTTCCATTGCGGAACATGCCGCGCACCGTATTCCATGGTGTCGACCACCAGGCGCATGGACGGCGCGGGCGGGAAGATGAATTCCTTCTGCGCGATGAACTCCTTGAGAATATCGTTCTGAATCGTGCCGCGCAACTGCCCGGGCTTCACACCTTGCTTCTCGGCAGCCGCGATGTACATGGCCCAAATGATGGCGGCCGGAGAGTTGATCGTCATGCTGGTTGACACCTTGTCGAGCGGGATGCCGTCGAGCAGGATTTCCATGTCTTTCAGCGATGAGACCGCCACGCCGCAGGTGCCAAACTCTCCAAGGGCCTCGGGCTGATCGGTGTCGTAGCCCATCAGGGTCGCCAGGTCAAAGGCAACGGACAATCCCGTCTGCCCCTGGTCCAGCAAATACTTGAAACGCGCGTTGGTCTCTTCGGCGGTGCCGAAGCCCGCGAACATGCGCATGGTCCACAACTTGCCGCGATGCAGCGTGGGATGGACGCCGCGCGTGTATGGATATTCTCCCGGCAGGCCAAGGTCCTTCTCGTAGGCCAGATTCGCGACGTCGAGAGGCGTGTACAGGCGTTCGATCGGCTCGGATGAGGTGGTGATGAATTCCCTGCGCCGCTCCGGCATGGATGCCAGGGCCTTCTCAAGATTGGTCTTCTGCCATTCGTGGAACGCCGCTCGCAGGGATTCCAATTCCTTCTTGCCGTACATGGGCTCTCTCCTGACTATCGCACCGCCGGGTCGCGGTGAACGCAGAGTTTTCTATTCCGGGGGTTGGGCAGCACTGCCTGGCTGCCGTGTATCACGAACCGCAACTTCGCAGCAGGGTATCTGCTTCCATGGGGCATTATACTTGCGGCCCGAAAGCCTCATGGCGGGCCCGAAATTCTCCAAAAAGGGCAATCTGGTATACTGGTTTTGACGTTGTTGCGGCAAGCATCCCCATGGAAAAAACCGAATTAGACATCGATCCGTGTGATCACATCACAAGTGACGCCATCGGCCAGCCCGGTCAGCGCGTTTTCTATATCCAGGCCTACCAGGCCGAAAAAACCTACACCGTAATCATCGAGAAGACGCAACTGCAATCCCTGGCAGTCGGTATCGAACAGTTCCTGGCCGAAGTGGCGCGCCAGAATCCAAAGCTGGAAGAAGCCAGCGCCGACTACGTCGAGGCACAAATGCGCATCAACCCGCCGGTGGATCCCGTGTTCCGCGTCGGAGAGATCGGCCTGGGATATGACCAGACGCGCGACCGTGTGGTGCTCTTCGTCCGCGAGATACAGGGCGAATCCCAGGCGGAGCCACCGGCGGAAGCACAAGCCGAGGATCAGGAGACGGAGAAGGGCTCAGTCATCCGTTTCTGGTGCACGCGCACGCAATTGCGCCAGATGGCTCGCTGGGGCGCAGAGATTGCCAGCCGCGGCCGGCCCATGTGCCCACAATGCGGTCAACCGATGGAACCCGAGGGTCACTTCTGCCCAAAGAAGAACGGCCACCTGCATTAACACCCTGCATTCCGTGACCGGCCCGGCGTCTGTAGACAATTTGCAAGAGGTGCTTACCACGGGGGAGTTGGAACTGAAGGGGCAGTTCATGTTGGGTTCCAACTATACTTTCCTCGTCACCGTGCACTTCCAGGATCGCGAGATCCCGGCGGTCTACAAACCATCGCGCGGCGAACAACCCCTGTGGGACTTCCCGGAGAGCACGCTGGCCCAGCGTGAAGTGGCGGCCTATGTCGTCAGCGAAGCGCTGGGTTTCAACTTCGTGCCGTGCACGGTGCTGCGCGAGGATGCCCCGGTGTACGGCCCGGGCTCGCTGCAGCAGTACATCGACTGCGACCCCGATTACCACTACTTCAACTTCAGCGACGAGGACAAGCAACGCCTGACACCGGTGGTCCTCTTCGATTTGCTCGCCAACAACGCGGACCGCAAGGGCAGTCATGTGCTGATCGAAAAAGAGACGCGCAAGCTGTGGGCCATCGATCACGGCCTGTGCTTCCACGAGGAGGATAAGCTGCGGACCGTCCTGTGGGACTTCGCCGGTGAAGCCATCCCCGGGGATCTGCTGGCCCTCCTGGCTTCCGTGCCGGGCCTGCTCGAGAGAGGCTCCGCCTTGCGCAAGGCCCTGGGGCCGTTCCTGGAGCCGGCCGAGATTGGGGCCATGTCCGGTCGGGCGCGGCGACTGCTCGAAGCCGGGACTTTCCCGTTACCGCCGCGGAACCGCCGCGCCTTTCCCTATCCTCCGATCTAGGAGAACGCATGCATCAAAAACTTGCATTGATCGGCTTTGGCAACGTCGGCCGGGCGCTGGCCCGACTGCTGATTCGCAAAGAGGCGCTGCTGGAAAGCAAGTATGGCGTGACGTTTTCATTCACGGGCATCGCAACCGGCCACCACGGATTCGCGGTCGATCCAGGCGGCATCGAGATTCAGAAGGCACTCGCGCTTGTGGATGCCGGCCAATCATTGTCCGCTCTCTCCGCCGCACCGGTGCATGACCCGCTGGATGTCATCCGGCAGTCACAGGCCGACGTGATGTTCGAGAACTCGCCGGTCAATCACAGCACGGGTCAACCCGCCATTGACCACGTGCGACTTGCGCTGCAAAACGGGATGCACGCCATCACGGCAAACAAGGGAACGGTCGTGCACGGCTACCGCGAGTTGACCTCTCTGGCCGCCTCCCATGGGCGGAAGTTCCTGTTCGAATCAACCGTCCTCGGAGGCTCGCCGGTGTTCTCCGTCTTCCGGGAATGCATGCCGGGAGCGGAGCTGCTCTCGTTCCGCGGCGTGCTCAATTCCACCACCAACATCATCCTCACGCGCATGGAGCGCGGCGAGTCTTTCGATCAGGCTGTGAGCTACTGCCAATCGATCGGTGTCGCAGAAACCGATCCCTCCGCTGACGTGGACGGCTGGGACGCGGCCATCAAAGTTGCCGCACTGGTCACGGTCTTAATGGACACGCCCCTGACGCCCCAGCAGGTGGAACGCAAAGGTATCCGTGAGCTCACCGCGGACCTAATATCTGAGGCGACGAAGTCGGGCAAGCGCTACAAACTGATCTGCGCGGCGCAAAGAGAGGCGGGCGGCGTCCACGCCTCCGTGTCACCGGAGTTGGTTGGCGCCTCCGATCCGCTCTACGGCATGGAGGATTCGACCACCGGGCTTGCTTTCCGAACCGATGTGCTCGGAGATTATTCGATCATCGAATCCGAACGCGCGGACATGGTCGCCGGCCCCGAGCCGACCGCCTATGGGCTGTTGGCAGATTTCATCAATGCGGCAAAGCCGGGCGCGGCCGCCTCTGCTGCGCCATGAGGCTAGCCAGTCAGTTCGCGCAGGCGTTGATATAGAAGGAAAGTGGCGACCAGCAAGAGCAGCCCGATCAGTATCCAGTACCAGAAGTGGATCAAGAGGATCACTGAAGCAACGATGGCCAGCAATGCCGTTACTTCGCTGATCGTCTGGATGAAAGCGCTGCGCAGCACAGATTCAAGCACGACAAAGAGCAGAATGATCACCGCCGCCCCGGTGACCAGGAACCGGGGAGCGAGCAGCAAAAGCCCCACCAACGAGAAGAGAAGCAGGCTCAGGCTGACGGCTGCCCAGGCCTCACCGATGCGGTCGAAGCGCCTGTGCTCGGACCTTGCCGGCATCGTCAAGTGCTGAATATGCGCCCGCGGGTCGTCGCGCACCCCGCGCCGCAGGCGCTCCAGCCGGCCGGTCAGGCTTTCCAACGTGGCCACGTTGTCGGAATGTTCGCGGCGAATTCCGCGAAGCTCGGCAGCCAGCTCGGCGATTCTGGCCTGCAGAACCTTATGTGGGCGCCCTAGGTGCGGATTGCCCTCCAGGCTTCGTAGCTCGACGCCCACTGACTGCAAAGCCTGGGCCTTCTCGGGGATCGCCTGCTCCAGTGATTTCTGTCGCACCGATACGTCGGCGCAGTTCTGTTCCAATAGGCGCAGGACTTCCGGGGGCGGAGGGACCTTGTCGAGGCCGGCGAATCCCACCGGATCGTACCAGGCGCCGCGCGGCGTGCCATCCCGGTTGTACATGGGGCCCGCGGGTGCATTCTCACCGGAGATGGGATCGCGCGCAAACAGTCCCCACAGGCCCCGATACTGGCTGAGCCAGGGCACGCTTTCGTCGATCAGGATTGCGGCCCAATTCCTGGGACGCCCCGGCCCGATCACCATGCCATCGCCGCGGGCATAGTCTACAAAAGGAATGTGGAATGGATCCGCGGGTCGTTGGCCCAATACCTGGGTCCAGAAGCGATTCCATGCATGGCGCGCAGTCTGAAGCCAGCCGGGCAGATCCAGGTCGACTTCAGCCTGGTATTCGCCCTTCCGAAAATAGGAGGCGTGCGATCCCGCGCCTACATACACAACCGGATGCCCGTCTTCCAGGTCCAGCTGACCGACATCGTCCCAGCGCCGGCGCAAGTCGTCGCCCTGGAAATCGTGCCGGGCATAGGCAGCCCACTCCGGCGCGAGCTGACCATCTGCCTCGTACAAATAGACTGAGACCATCTCCCAATCTGCTTCATGGTCGTTGACGCCCCCAAAGCCGGAGCGCCAGCTATCGTAGCAGTAGAAGAACCAGTATTGCAGGACCGTCCAGTTGCTTTCGCGCACCACACGTCCGTAATAGTTGAAGCTGTCTCGTTTGGCGCGCATGTGGAAGTAATCCAGTTCCGCCGCCGCGGCGCTGGCCGCCGGGACGCGCCCTCGCAACAGGAAAGAGAGGCTGAAGAGCGCATCCACGACGCGCGGCAGCAAGCCGCCGCGCGCCAGTCGGCCTACCCCGGGATGGAACTGATTCTTGAGCAGCTGGCGCAGCCGCAGATGATCGGTCAGAGCCCTGGCCGCCTCCGACAGGCTGAGGCTCTCGATGAACCGAAGATAGTAGACCGTGCCGAAAGCCGCCGGGCGCGGCTCCGCCAGGCTCTCCAGACTCAGCTCATCCTGCCCTACCAGCAACTCGTCGCTCCCATTCGGATAGTGGGCCCAGAGGCTGCATGCCTGCGCGTAGCGGATCACATCCGTCGGGAAGAACTGCTCTCCGTGCGTATAGTGCAGCACCGGCTCGAAGGTCCGCAGCAGCTCCATGTCTGAGGCCGAAGCGGCAATGCGCCGGACCCGGCTTTCAGCCGTATACTCAGCTTCTTTGGTCACCTGGCTCGATCCTTATCCCAAAGATACGCTGGACCTCCACTTGATTTAACGCCAGGGCAATGATCGTATTGGACGCCATCACAACATAGTTTGGATCGCTATAGAAATACTCGATCAATCCAATGAGCAGTGAAATTCCCGTCCAGGCCATCAACACCACCCACGCCCAGCGTCGCACTCCAAGGAATCCAATCAGCACCACAATGCCAATCACGGAAAGCACCAGGTACCCGGCGCTGGTAAGCACGGCCGCGCCGATGGGCGTCAGGCGTGTCCCGTCGATCAATGGGCCGCTGACACCGTTTTCCAGCACGTGCAGGCGAACGAGGGGTTCAAAGACCTGCAAAAGGCGGAGCAGGAACAGGACGAAGATGCCCCAAGCCACGATCGTTACCGCAATGGGCCGCTTCTTCGTCCAAACCTTATTGCGTTGTTCCATCCTGCCAAAACTCCTGACCGACCTGAAGCAGCAGGTAAAATAGCAACGCGGCGAGTATAGCATAGCGGAATCGCGAGGGCCACACGATGGCAGAATTCACAAAAGAGCTCTTCTTGCAGGCCCTGGATGAATGGGGACGCTATGCCGGGACTTTCGCCGGGCTGCCACCGGCCGCGCAGACGAGGTTCCTGAAGGAACAGGGCTATGCGTCGGTGAAGGACCTGCTGGCGCACGTGGCCGTGTGGTGGGAAGAGTCCCAGGGCATCATCGCCGATCTCGTGGCACAGCGTCAGCCGCCGTCTCGAGAGTACAACTTCGACCAGTTCAATGCGGCCGCCGTAGGTCGTTTCAAAGACACATCCGAGGCCAAGTTCATGGCCTGGTACGAGTCGCAGCGGAGGCAGATGATTGCTGTGGTCACCTCCCTTACAGACGAACAGCTCAAGATCCGCCGCGTCCCCGGCTGGCTTGACGGCGTTATTCTCGAGCATCTTAAGGAGCACTGCGTGGATGCGCCGCGCTTCCTGACCATCGACATGCTGCGGCGTGAATGGGGCGACTACCTGGGCCGCTTCCGCCTGCTTACGCCGGAGAAACAAGCCGCATTCTTGAAGAAGCAGGGGTTTGCACGGTTTCGAGACCTGGCCGCACATATCATTGCCTGGTGGGAACATGGCATCACGGATATCGAGGCGTCGGTGAGCGGCAAGCAGGCCGAGGAGCCGGATGTGGATGCATTCAACGCCAAGGCGGTTGAAACGTTCGGGAAACTTCCGGAGTCGGAGGTCTTTGCAGACTACGAAAAGACGCGGCTCACGCTCATCAGCCTCGTGAATGGCCTCCCCGACGAAGTCTTCTCACAGCAAGACATTCAGACCTGGATCCGCGCGGACGTTCTCGAGCATTACTACGAGCACCCGCTGTAGTCTGGATTGAAGCCTTGCACGGCGAAGCCGCCAACAAAACCGGTACGGTAGAATATACACAAGCGAATCCAATCTTGTGCGGGGATAGCTATAAGGCCCCGAGATGTTCTTAGAGACGGCCCGCCACATGCGCACTTCCCGATGATCAAGAAACTCCTCGGATCCAAACCCCGGGCGCAGGTGCCCTCCCGGCCAATCGTCGTGGTCTCGGGCTTGCCGCGCTCTGGCACCTCCATGATGATGAAGATGCTGGCCGAGGGGGGCCTGACGGCCGTCACCGACTCGCTGCGTGCCGCCGACGAGGACAACCCCAACGGCTATTTTGAATTCGAACCGGTCAAACAACTCGCCGAGGGCCGGGACAAATGGCTTGACGGCGCCGGCGGCAAGATCGTAAAGGTCATCTCGGCCCTGCTTGAGCATCTTCCGCCGCAGCATCACTACAAAGTGATCTTTATGGAGCGGGATATCAAGGAGATCCTCGCCTCCCAGCAGAAGATGCTGCAGCGCCGGGGCGAGACCTCAGGCAGGAGCGATGAGGAGATGGAGGCGCAGTTCAGAGAGCATCTGGCCGCTGCCAAGTACTGGCTGGCCCGTCAGCCAAACATGGATGTCCTCTACGTCGACTACAACAAGCTGGTGCTAAAACCGGATGAGTACGGCCAGACGATCGCCGATTTCCTGGGCCTGCCTATCGACGTTTCACGCATGTTGACCGTCCCAAACGGGAGTCTTTACCGCAATCGGGCTCCAAAGGTCTAGGCGCGGGAAGGCGCCGGAGCCGGGTGGGGGCCGCCACAGGGTCTTGACTTCTCGGCCAAACGGCGTATAATTTAGGCCTTGTATGTGAAAATTTAGTCCAGTCTCGCAAGCGCTTGAGGAGAAAAAACCTCACAGCGCTTGCCTTTGTTTGTCTCTTGAACACGCTGACTACACGCTGTCCAAGGACGGCCGTTGATCATCTCGTCACTTGCTGCGAGGAGAGAACTGAGTGGAAACCAAGGGATTAACTGCACTGCGCATCAGTCTGGCAAGCCCCGAGACCATCCTCTCGTGGTCGTACGGAGAAGTCCTCAAGCCCGAAACCATCAATTACCGCCGTCTGCGCCCTGAGAAGGACGGCCTTTTCGACGAGGCCATTTTTGGCCCGACGCGCGATTGGCAATGTTACTGCGGCAAGTACAAGAATCCCCGTTACAAAGGCATCGTCTGCGATAAGTGCGGCGTCGAAGTGACCCGCGCCGCCGTTCGCCGCGAGCGCATGGGCCATATTGCGCTGGCCACCCCCGTCGCGCACATCTGGTATACGCGGCGCATTCCATCCCAGTTGGGTATGCTGCTGGACATCTCGCGGCGCAACCTGGATCGCGTCCTGTACTTCGCCCAATACATCGTCACTTACGTCGACGAAGAAGCCCGCAAGAAGGCGCTTCAGCGGCTCGAGGACGAGATTTCAGTGTCCGAGCGGGAACAGGCCTCGGAGGTCAATGCCAAGATCGCCGAGGTCAAAACCAACCGCGACCACATGCTCGCCGACGTCACACAGAAGCGCACCAGTCTCGAACAGGGCTATGACGAATACCTGGCCGAACAGCTCGACCCCATCATCAAGGAAGGTCAGAAGCTCGAGAAGAGCCTGCAGGATCAGATGGGGCAGCCGGCCAAGAAGACCGTGGCTTTCGAGCTCTCCGGCGAGAAGATTCTCGATGCCAACGACAAGGTCGCGAACAAGCACATCAGCCAGGTCCAGAAGATCGTCCAGAAGAAGCTGGAGGCTCTGGAAAATGAGTTGAAGGGCCAGCGCACCCAGGAACTGGAAGCTTTGAAGATGCAGGCGGGCGCGGTCAAGGCCGACGCCGACCTGCAAATGGAAGCTCTGCGCTCGCAGTTGGAGGATCAGACCTCCGCCTCCGTCAACCAGTCTTCGCGCCAACGCGATGAGTTGATGGAGCTCCGCCCGTTCACCTTCATCAGTGAGAGCCGCTATCGCGAGCTCAAGCAGCGCTGGGGCCAGGTGTTCCACGCCGACATGGGCGCGGAAGCCTTCTACGACATCCTCAAGCGCCTGGATTTGGACAAATTGGCCGAGCAGCTCTGGAAAGAGGTGCGCACCACCAAGTCCAAGCAGAAGCGCAAGAAGGCCACTACCCGGCTCAAGGTGGTGGAGGCATTCCGGCGCTCGGGCAACCGTCCCGAATGGATGATCCTGACCGTGCTGCCTGTGATTCCACCCGACTTGCGGCCGATGGTGCAGCTCGACGGCGGCCGCTTTGCCACTTCCGACCTGAACGATTTGTACCGGCGGGTCATCAACCGCAACAACCGCCTCAAGCGGCTGCTTGAACTCGGCGCGCCGGATGTCATCATTCGCAACGAGAAGCGCATGCTGCAGGAGGCGGTCGACAGCCTGATCGACAATTCGCAGCGCGGCAAGGCGCTCAGTCGCCGGGGCCGTCGGGAGCTGAAGTCACTGAGCGACATGCTCAAAGGCAAGAAGGGACGCTTCCGCCGCAATCTGCTGGGCAAGCGTGTGGACTACTCGGGACGCTCCGTGATCGTGGTCGGCCCCCAGCTCAAACTGTATCAGTGCGGGCTGCCCAAGACCATGGCGCTGGAACTCTACCGCCCATTCGTCATTTCGCGGCTCGTCCAGAACAACTATGCCGCCAACGTAAAGGGCGCCCGGCGCCTGATCGAACGCAACCGCCCCGAGGTGTGGGAAGCCTTGGAAGACGTCATTAAGGATCGTCCGGTCCTGTTGAACCGGGCGCCCACCCTTCACCGCCTGGGCATTCAGGCCTTCGAACCCATCCTGATCGAAGGCTCGGCCATTCAATTGCATCCTCTGGTGACCACGGCCTTCAACGCGGACTTCGACGGCGACCAGATGGCCGTGCACGTGCCGCTTTCGACCAAGGCGGTCAATGAAGCCCGCGATTTGATGCTCGCCTCCCGCAACCTGCTTAAGCCGGCGGATGGGGAGCCCATCATCTCGCCCTCCAAGGACATGGTCCTGGGCGTGTACTACTTGACGATGGAGCACCGGGCGGCGCACAAGGGCGACGGACGCATCTTCGCCGATTTTGACGAGGTCGAGTTGGCCTACCAACTCGAACAGGTCGAGGTGCACAGCCAAATCAAGCTGCGTGCCGACACGTGGTACGCCGATAATGGCGACAGGCTCCGTGAGCGCGAGACCCGCATGATCGAAACGACCGTGGGACGGGTGCTCTTCAACCGCATTCTGCCGCCTGAGGTCCAGTTCACCAATGAGAAGCTCGACAAGGGCGGCGTGAAGGATCTGATTGCAGACGTCTACGAGCTCTGCGGCCAGGATCAGACCACCGAGGTGGCCGATCAAATCAAGGCCATGGGCTTCGAGTTCGCCATGCGTTCCGGCACGACTCTGGCAGTCGCCGACATATCCATTCCTCCGGAGCGCAAGGAGTTGCTTGCCGAGGCGCAGCAGAAGGTGGAGGTCGTGGAACGCGACTTCCGGCGCGGCCTCCTGACCGAGCAGGAGCAGCACGAACGCATCATCGAGATCTGGCAGGCCACTACAGACGCGGTCGGGGTGGCCGTGAAGAAACACATGGATCCCGATGGCAACCTTTCGACTATGGCAAGCTCCGGCGCGACCAAGGGTGGTTTTTCCACCATCTCCCAGCTGGCCGGTATGCGCGGCCTCATGGCTGATCCGGCCGGCCGGATCATTCCGCTGCCCATCCGTTCAAACTTCCGGCAGGGATTGACTGCCCTGGAATACTTCATCTCGACACACGGCGCGCGCAAGGGCCTTGCAGATACCGCGCTGCGGACGGCGGATGCCGGCTACTTGACGCGGCGTCTCGTGGACATCGCGCAGGACATCATCATCAATGAGATCGACTGCGGAACCACGGAAGGCGTTCGTATCCGGCGCTCCGATGACGTGGCGGGCCAATCCATGTCCAGCCGGCTCTACAGCCGCCTGCTCGCTGAATCCGTGATCCATCCGGAGACGGGCGAGGTGATTGGGGAGCGCGACGAGATCATCGATCACATCCTGGCGCGCAAGATCGCTGCGTCCGGCGTTGCGGAGGTCGTTGTCCGCTCGGCGCTGACCTGCGAACTTCAGCACGGCATCTGCGCCAAGTGCTACGGTCTCGATTTGGGACGCGGGAACATGGTCGACCTGGGCGCGGCCGTCGGCATCGTGGCTGCCCAAAGCATCGGCGAGCCTGGTACGCAGTTGACCCTGCGGACATTCCATACCGGCGGCGTCGCTGCCACCAGCGCCGACATCACCACTGGCTTGCCGCGCGTCGAAGAGCTCTTCGAAGCCCGCAAGCAGCCCAAGGGCGAATTGGTGGTGGCGGAGATTGGCGGTGTGGTGCATGTGCTGCAATCCGACAAGTACGCCGACCTGCGCGAGGTCCTGATCCAGCACACGGAGATGGTCCACGACGAGTATGCGATACCCGAGGAGTGGAAGACCGCGGTCAAGGACGAGGCGGTCATCAAGGCAGGCGAAACACTCGCCACGAAGGACAAGGCCACGATCGATGCACAACATGGTGGACGAGTGGCCGTCGATAAGAAAGCCCGCAAGGTCACGGTTTCCTATGAGCAGGGCGAGGAGAAGACCCACGAGATACCCACGACCGGCCGTCTGCTGGTAAAGGAAGGCGAGCACGTTGAGGCCGGCCAGCCGCTCACCGAGGGCTCGTTGAATCCGCACCGCGTGCTGCGCATCCAGGGACGCGAGGCGGCTCAAATGTACCTGATGAGCGAGATCCAGAAGGTCTATCGGTCTCAGGGACAGAATATCCACGACAAGCACTTTGAGGTGATCATCCGCAAGATGATGAGCAAGGTGTCCGTCGGTCGGGCCGGCGACAGCCAGCATCTGCCGGGTGACGCGGTCGACCGCCAGGAGTTGCGGCGCATGAACGAGCAGCTCCTCACGGACGGCAAGCAGCCCGCCAAGTTCCAGGACCTCTTGCTGGGCGTGACCAAGGCCAGCTTGAGCACGGACTCGTGGCTGTCGGCCTCCTCCTTCCAGCACACCATCAAGGTGCTGGCGGGCGCCGCCATCGGCTCCACCACGGACCCGCTGTACGGCCTGAAGGAGAACGTCATCATCGGCAAGCTGCTGCCGGCGGGGACCGGTTTCATACCCGGTCGCTTCGCCCCCAAACCTGGCGACGGCGGGGACGGCAGCGGCGCCTCCTCGCAGTGGACCGAGATCAGCGAGACCACCACGACCGATTGAGAACCCGGAAGGACGCCTTACGAAGAGGCGTCCTTCTTCTTTAAAGAGGCGGCACTCCAAAGCACGCATCCCGTCTCGCTTCATCTGTGGTTAAATTGCGGCGGAGGCCGCTGCATGCCCCAGACGGATCACGACTTCGCCACCTTTTCGAAAGCCTATCCTTCGTACGCCGGAACGCGGGCGCTGGATGAACTCCGGGCCGCCGAATATGGCCGCCTGGACGCCGCCGAACACGTCTACCTGGATTTCACTGGCGGCGGCCTTTATGCAGAGGCTCAATTGCGCCAGCATCAGGAGTTGCTGCGCAATAACGTCTTCGGCAATCCCCATTCTTCAAATCCAACTTCCCTGGCTGCGACGCAGCTTGTTGAACACGCCCGCGCCTACGTGCTCGAGTTCTTCAGGGCCGACCCCGAGGAATACGACGTGATCTTTACACAGAATGCCAGCAGCGCCTTGAAGCTGGTCGGCGAGTCCTACCCTTTTGCAGCTGGCTCGAACTATCTCCTCACCTTCGATAACCACAACTCCGTCAACGGCATTCGGGAATTCGCGCATGCGCGCGGTGCGCAGGTGACCTACATCCCGGTCGGCCTGCCGGATATGCGCGTGGATGACGCCTCCCTGGACGGGTACCTGCAGCGCCCTGCCCCCGGGCCGGCCAACTTGTTTGCCTATCCTGCGCAATCCAATTTCTCCGGGGTCCAACACCCGCTGGAATGGGTGGAGCGGGCTCATCAACTGGGTTGGGACGTCGTTCTGGATGCCGCCGCCTTCGCGCCTACAAACGCCCTCGACCTTAGCAAGGTGAAGCCCGATTTCGTCCCGCTGTCGTTCTACAAGATGTTCGGCTACCCGACCGGCATCGGCGCCTTGATCGCGCGCAGGTCCGCGCTAGCCAAATTGCGGCGGCCCTGGTTCGCCGGCGGCACGATCACCGTGGTTTCCGTCCAGGCGGACCGCTACTACCTTGCCGACGGACATCAGGCCTTCGAGGACGGCACGGTGGACTACCTAAACATCCCGGCCGTGGAGATCGGGCTGAGGCAACTTGCCTCCATCGGCTACCCCGCCATCCACGAGCGCGTGCATTGCCTGACGGCTTGGCTGCTGGATAATCTCGCGGCCATGAAACACAGCACCGGCGTGCCGTTGGCCCGCATCTATGGCCCCATTACGGCAGAGCAGCGCGGCGGTGCGGTCACCGTCAATTTCAATGACAAGGACGGCCGCGCCATTGACCACCGCAGTATTGAACAAGAGGCCGGCAGCAGCAACATCTCGCTGCGAACGGGTTGCTTCTGCAATCCCGGTGCCGGTGAGCTCGCGCTGGGAATCTCACGCGTTGAGCTCGATGTCTGTTTCACCCGGCCTGGCCACGAGGACCGCCTGTCGCTGGACGACTTTCGTCTCTGCATCGATGGCAAGAACAGTGGAGCTGTGCGAATCTCGCTCGGGCTGGTCACGAATTTCAACGACGTCGAGGCATTCCTTGTCTTCGCCAGGGGGCTATTGGACAAGGAATTGCCGTTGAGCCGACAGACCACACTTTAGAAGTGCGAGGGAGGTGTATCGTGACGAACCCGTTGAGGCTTCGGGCCTCATTCATGGTCATTGCCGGCATGGCCTTAATCTCAACCTTTGCGTGCGCCGGTCTCAATGTGCCGCCGGGTTCCAAGGCCACCCCGACGCCCACCGGCGTGATCGGAGCCATCGAAGCCGGCACGCCTGCAGCTAGTCCGGCCACCGAGCTCTGGACGGGGACGATCACCAGCAGCACTTCGCGGCAATACGTTTCGGACGGCGCCGTCGTCAATACGTGCACCACCAACTGGATCACCGACTTTGATTTGGCGGTCGACACATCTGGAAATGTGCGCGGGGTGGGAAAGGCGACGTTGTCAGAGCCTCGCATCTGCTCGCTTGATTCAGACCTTGTGCCCAACACCCAGGCCATGTCGGCATCCCTTACCGGCCTGAAGCGCACCGATGAATTCGATCTAAGGCTGGACGTAAGCGATTTCGAACCTGCGGCTGCGGGCGAGTTCGGAGGCTATACGCTGCTGCTGCGCGATGGGGCCTGCCCCGGCAATCCGCACGACATTTCTGTGCCGTTTTCGGGTGCCGGTGCGGCTGAGGCACAGCTTGACCTTAAAGGAACCATGACTGGTTGCGGGGGCTCTGCAAGTGATGTCATGAGCAACCAAAGCCTCGTGAAGATCCAGTACCTGTTCAAGTGCAGTGAGCTTCCTGCAGACTCCGCAGATCCGATACTAAATCAGCTCTGCCCGTAGGCCCCGGAACGAAAGAACGGGCAGGGCGCAAGAAGCAAAAGACCGCCCGGGGTTGAGCGATTACAGCATGAACGGTACTTCGCGGAAGAACCTGAAGCCAGGCATGACCGTCCTGGTGATCCTGAAGCAGGATCAGGCCACCGGCAGGCTCACAAGGGGTGTCGTCAAGGACATCTTGACGCGCTCAGCGACCCACCCCCATGGCATCAAGGTGCGCTTGCAAAGCGGGGTCGTTGGCCGCGTGCAACAAATTGTCGATGCGGGGGAACAGGCTGCGCAAACCGGTGAGCGGCAGGATCCTCTATGAGCCTTGTTGAGGAAATCAGGAAGGAACTCGAGCCGAAGCTTCTGCTCCCCAGCCTCACAATCGGGCTTCTGGCCGGCGTAACGGACCTGGGCGTCGAGATCTCGCTGGCGGCCCTCATCTTTGCCGACCTGGGCCAGTACCTCGGCGCCGGCATCGGCCTGCTGCTCTTCGGGGCTCTTGTGATGGGGATCGTGGTGGGGTTGAGCACGTCCTTGCCCGGGATGGTCGCCATCCCCCAGGACACGCCTGCCGCCATTCTCGCCCTGACAGTTGGGGGTATCGCGCTGGCGATGAAATCCGCCGAGCCACAGGCCCTGTATGCGACTGTGGTCGCGGCCATTGCGGTGACATCGCTCAGCACCGGAATCTTTTTTCTTCTATTGGGCCGATTTCGACTGAGCGCATTCGTGCGCTACGTTCCCTACCCGGTCGTCGGCGGATTCCTGGCCGGAACAGGATGGTTGCTGGCAAAAGGCGGCGTGGGGGTCATGTTGGATATTCCCCTGACCCTCGCCAACCTACCTCGGCTTTTCTCTCCGGATCGATTGATTCTTTGGCTGCCCGGCGCCCTTTTTGGCGTGGCGCTCTTTGCCGTCTTGAGGCGCTATAAACACTTCTTGATCACGCTGAGCGCACTGGCGCTGGTTACGGCATTGTTCTATGGCTATCTGCTGCTCGCTCACCTCAGCGTGGCGCAGGCCTCCGCCCGGGGCTGGTTGCTTGGGCCGTTTCCGTCTGGCAGTTTCTACCAGCCGCTGACGCTTGCCTCTTTGTCGCTCGTCGATTGGTCGGCGGTGCTTGGTCAAGCCGATAAGATGGCCACCATTCTGGTGTTGAGTGCCATTGCGGTGCTTCTAAATACCAGCGCCATGGAAGTTACGGCGCGCCGGGATATCGACCTCGACCGCGAGTTGGTGTCCGCCGGACTTGCCAACCTGGCCGGTGGCATTGGCGGAAGTCCGGTTGGGTACCAAACTCTTGGTATGTCCGCGTTGGCCTATCGGCTCGGGGCGCGCAGCCGGCTGGTAAACATCATCGCTGGCCTGGTCTGCGGCGTCGCCCTGCTGTTTGGCGCATCCCTGTTCTCCTACGTCCCCAGGCTGTTGCTGGGCGGCATGCTCCTTTACCTCGGATTGTCGTTCCTGGTCGAATGGCTGGTGGACGCCCGTCGCGTGCTGCCTGGCGTCGACTACGTGCTGGTTTGGGTCATCCTGGCGATCATCGCGGTGGTGGGTTTCCTGCAGGGCATCGGTGCCGGCGTGGCCATTGCGGCGGTTCTCTTCGTCATCACTTACAGCCGCGTTGACATCGTGAAGAACGCACTCAATGGCGATTGCTTCCAGAGTAACGTGGATCGCCCCAGGGCGCATCGGGTCCTGCTGAGGAGAGAAGGCGCACAGATCTACATCCTCCGCCTGCGAGGTTTCATTTTCTTTGGAACGATCCAGGCCGTCCTGAACCAGATTCGGCGGCGCCTCGTGGATCAGGGGCTGCCCAAGCTGGGCTTCATCGTGCTGGATTTCCAGGGCGTGACTCGACTCAACTCCTCGGCAGTCTTTGGAATTACGCGGCTGCGGCAGCTTGCCGAAGCCAACGCGGTGCGCATGGTCTGGACGCAGGTCTCGCCCACCATCCAGCGGCAATTGGAGCGCGGCGGAACTCGTGGACCAGTCTGACGATACCTTCATCATCATGCCAACGCTCGACCACGGCATGGAGTGGTGCGAGAACGAGATCCTGGCGCGGCATGGGACAGCCAAGCAGACGGAGCTCGTCGAATCCATCGAAGGTGAGTTGAGACACGCGTTTCCCCGAAAGGACCAGGTCCAGCGTGTGCTCAAATATCTGGAGCGCCTGGAGATCCCCGAGGGGGAATATCTCATCCGCGAGGGCGATCCACCCACCAACATGTATTTCATCGAATCCGGCATGGTGACCGCCCAACTGGAAGGTGCGGACGGCCAGATCGTGCGTCTGCGCAGCATGCGCGGCGGCACGATCGTCGGCGAGATGGGCCTGTACCTGGGCGCGCCACGCACCGCCTCGGTGATTGCATCCCGGCCAAGCGTCGTCTATCGCCTTTCGGCCGAAGCACTGCGAACCATGCGGGAGCAGGCGCCGGATATCGCCGCCTTGTTGCACGAATGGATCGCCAAGCTTCTGGCCGAGCGGCTCGCAGCCAACAATCGGACCATCGAAGCCCTGATGGACTGATTTGCCTTAGGCGGGAGATGGGGGATGGGGGATGGAACGGCTGTAGGCGCTCAATCGCGCCGGGCCAGGTCTAGAGTGCTGGCGTTGTTTTCCGAGAGTCCCCGCCCCGCGGAAATTGCGTGGAAGGGGCATCGGCAGCGCGGATGAGGATAACCGTCGTGTTGTCCTGACCGCCGTTTTCGTTGGCCCGCGCGACGAGGTCCTCCGCGGCGGACTCCAGGCTCTGACCGCTTGTGATCAAACTCAGGATTTCATCATCCCCAAGACAGTCCGTGAGTCCATCGCTGCAGGCCATGACAGTATCTCCAGGCATTAGCAACCTGCCCTGGCTCCCACCGGCACCTCCGCCGTTCGACCTCGTGTCGGTGGGCTGCCCGAAATCCACCGTCGGCGGCCGCGATGATCCCAGATAGCGGCGCAGCACATGGGCATTGGGATTTTCCCGCGCCTGCGACGGTGCCAGCACACCGGCCTCGATGGCTTCCTGTACCCAGGTGTGATCCACTGTCAGCCGGCAGATCTCTCCGTCTCGCGCCAGGTAGATTCGCGAATCACCTACGTGGGCGGTGTAGAGCCGGTCGCCGGCGAGCCAGATGCATGCGCATGTCGAGCCCATCCCCGCTTGCTCCGGATTGGCGGCGGATCGCTCCGCAATCTCCCGGCTGGCGCCCCGAATAGCCGCCCGCATGGTTCCAGGCGGATCCTTCCCATTGCTGTGCGCGATGGTCTGGATGATTAGATCGACTGCCAATTCGGCGGCGACCTCCCCGGCGCGATGTCCGCCGATCCCGTCGCAGACCACTGCAAACAGGACCGGCGTCCTGGCCGGTCCTGCAAAGGATGCCACAGCGTAGCGATCCTCATTGTTCCGGCGAGACAATCCCGGGTGGGTGAATGCGGCTGCATCGAGATGTCTGCGATTGGTGCGTCTCATCTTTACGGGGGTGGCTTGGTAATCTTGGGCTGCGTCGGTGGAGGCGGTTCCTTCAACTCAAATCGAAATACAAGCTGCCCAAAGTGTATCAAGTCGCCGTGTTGAAGCAGATGGGCCGTTTGTCCTACCGGCTCAAAGTTGACCCAGGTTCCAGCGATGGTGCCGGCGTCCACGATGAAGTAGTCGCCGGTTGCCGTCTTCGTGATGCGCGCATGTCGCCCGTTCAGTGACGGGTCGTCGAGTACATAACTGCATTGAGCCGGATCGGTTCCAAACGTAATCTCTTCGCCTGCCAGCGGGATGGGCTGCCCGGGCGCAGGCTTGAAAGTTTCACCGGGCGCCGCCAGTGGATCCGGCTGCAGAGCGCGCAAGTGCGCTGTGGCCTCGGCAATCGCCGCGTTGGCCTTCGTCGACGCGACCTGTCGTCGCCTGGTGGTCCTCGCATGCGCGGGCCGGGTCTCACCGCCGGTCGCTCCAACAGCCTGCGTCACGGGATCGACCTCAACTTTGCTGGCTGCGCGCCTCCTGGAAAACATGGTGGGCAGGCCGCGGACAAATAGGATCAGTAACAAGACGAGCCCAGCCATCCCCACCGCGCCCCAGGTAATGTATTGGCGGTATCGACTGATCAGGGCCGACACACCGTGCGGTACCTGGATGACGGTAACCGTCACGGGGATTTCCATGCTGGTACTGCTCAGGTTGAACGCATCGACCGCCTCGACCGCGATCTTATGCTCGGCGCTGTTGCGGTAGGCGCTTAGGTCCCATGTAAAAGAGTCAAACGGCTCCGCCGTGTTCTCGGCGGCGACCTGGCCGTCGACGTACAACGTGGTTCGAACCAAAGGGCGTTTGTGCCCGTCGGGGAATTCGACGATGATCTCTATGTGTTGTTCGGATGGTTGCAGGACTTTGTCGTTGTAAGGATCCTCCGCGGGCGGGCTTCGCACGATCTCGAGTTGAGGCGAAACCAGGATTGGGTTGGGCGGCTGAAGATCAATGTCGAATGATTGCTCCTGCGATTTGGCTGGGCCGCCCGGGCTGTTGACTTCGACGCTGAAGCTGTGCGATCCGGCCGTCCTGACCTGGGATTCGTACGTCAGGGTATAGATGCGCCGCAGCGGCGCAAAGTACGACTCTGGGTCGGGATAGGCCTCTGCGCCGGTGGTTGACAAGAAAGCGCCGCCCGTTTGCATCGCGAGCTCATTGAAGGCCGTGGCGCTGGCCGTCACGTTATATACTTCTTGATCGATAAACCAAACGAAAACGCGAACCTGGTTCTGACGCGCCAGCTCAATCAGTGGCTGCACCTGCGTCTCGATATCGGGATCGTCCATGTGCGGCGTCAGGAACAGGACCGCCCGCTTCATCCCTTCACGTGGCGGCGCGACGGCAACCGTATCCAGGGCGATCTGCAGCGATTGCAGGTTGGGCGTGGTCTCCTCGAAAATCGGCTGGAACGCCCCCAGGCTCACGAGCCAGTCCTTGGCGCTGGCGTGCGCGATGACCGGGCCCGACAGGCTCACCAGGCTCATGTCGTCCGGGCTGTCCGCCGGCAGCGCTCGCGCCCACTTGCTGAGCGCATCCTCAGCCCCTTGGAAAAGTTGGGGTGAGTTGGGCATTTCCTGGGCGCCCAGGGATGGGCCGGGGTTGACCGCCACAGTGACTTGCAGCGGGACAACCATTTCCATAAGCTCTTCCGGCGACAGCCGCTGACCGTCCTCGATGATTGCGATCTGGTCTGCCTTCAACCCGCTCACGAAACGACCCGAAGCATCGAACACGTCCATCAAGTCCGAGATCTTTGGGAAGGCGGACGCGTCCGCGGGATACAGGATCGCCTGGCCCTGGACTGGCGCCTGTGCGCGCACAATGAAGCAGTTGTCCAGCAAAGTCGTTGCTGGACAACTGCCCGAGGTGCTCCACCCTAGTAACAGGCCGAGGCCGACTACCAGAACGAGCAGTCTACGCATTCGTGGGTGATGCTGGGAGGATCGCCTTGTTTTCTGTGGGCCCGGTCAGGCGCAGAAACGTCAGCGCCCACACCGACTCTATATAGGCGGTCAGAATGCCGCCGGCAACCAGCAGGAACGGCAAATACACTGTGAGACAGGCGGCCCCGGCGATCAGGAAGGTCCAGGATAGGCGCTGTCCTGTGGCGGCGAAGCCAATCGCAGCCGGGATCACGATCAGGAGCACGGGCAGGGCGATCAAAACGCCGGCGACCACCCCGAGGACGGCAGTAATCAGCCAGATCACCAGGACCGGCCCGACGTTGTTCTTCACGACGTCCCAGCCGCGGCGAACGCCATCCGCCAGCCCAAGGTTTTCAATGACCATGGCAGCGTTGGCCTGGTGTACAACGATGCCCACGACCCAGGCCAGCACGGCAAGCACGCACAGCAGCGGCAGAATGCAAAGGAATCCAACACCGGCGGTCACGATGCCAAATAGGATTAGAGGCAGCATGACGATCAGGAGCACGAGCCCGATCAGGAAGGTCAGCCCGAACACCCGCCAGAAGAAGGGCAGGCTCTCGCGGAACAGCGTGCCGAATGCAAGTCGTTGCGCACCGCCGTCGGCCTCAAATGTGCCACGGATCAGGCCGATGCGGCCGATTGTGCCCAGGAAAATGGCCAGGACGATAAGCACAAGGCCAAGCAGCACAAACAGGCCCACAACCCAGAGGTGCGTCCCGATCCACTGTCCAATCCCTGTGAAGAATTGTTCCACGCTGGAAGCGCTGTCCGGGCCGAACGGCTGGCTCCCCCGCCAGCCGCTGCCACCGCCAAAGCCCCCTCCAGCGCGTCCCTGCGCGCAGCCGGCCAGGATCCCGAAAATCCACAGCACTTTGTGTTTCCAGGTGATTTGCCAGGCCTTGTCCAGGACTTCTGCGAAATTCATGCGGTTCCGTTGCCCCTCACTCCCACTCGATCGTAGCAGGTGGTTTACTCGTAATATCATACACGACGCGATTGATTCCGTCCACCTCGTTGACGATTCGGTTCGCTACACGGGCCAGCAGATCGTTCGGCAGCCGCGCCCAGTCAGCAGTCATGAAATCTTCGGTCGTTACGGCACGCAGCGCAGCGGCCTCTTGATAGGTACGTTGGTCACCCATGACGCCGACCGAACGGACAGGGAGCAGGACCACGAACGCCTGCGAGATCCGATCCGTTGCGACCGAAGCCGCATCGTCGGCCGTGGCGCCGGATCCTCGCCGTCCCATCAGGCCCGCTTGTGCGAGTTCATCCTGGAAGATGGCATCCGCGGCACGCAGACGCTCCAACCGTTCGAACGTGACCTCTCCCAGGCAACGCACGCTCAGTCCCGGGCCCGGAAAAGGTTGGCGCCAAACCATCGTCTCCGGCAGCCCGAGCTCTTCGCCGACCAGCCTGACTTCATCTTTGAAAAGATAGCGGAGCGGCTCCACCAGTTCAAAGGACAGGTCCTCGGGCAGACCGCCGACGTTGTGATGACGTCTTGATGCGACGCGCCTGGTTGCGCTCCGGGGCCGACGATTCCACAACGTCCGGGTAGATCGTCCCCTGGACCAGGAAACGCGGGCTCCCAAGATGCCGCGCCTGCTCTTCGAACAGGCGGACGAACTTCTCGCCTACGATGCGGCGCTTCTGCTCGGGTTCTGTCACGCCGCGCAGTGCCTCCACGAATTGCTGCGCGGCATCCACCGTGATCAACTCCACATGCAGCTGCTCCCGCAGCACAGAGATCACCTGCTGGCGCTCTCCCTGCCGCAGCATCCCCGTGTCCACAAAGACGGCCGCCAGCTGGTCGCCAACGGCCTTCTGCACCAGTGTGGTCGCCACCGACGAGTTGACGCCGCCGCTGACCGCGGCCAGGACTCGTTCGCTGCCCACTCGCTCCCGCACCCGGCGCACCGCCTCGGCGGCAATGGAGCGCGGCGTCCACTCGGGACGGGCGCCGCAGATCTCGACCGCGAAGTGCTGCAACACGGACGCGCCGTTAGGCGTGTGGCGGACTTCGGGATGGAACTGCACGCCAAAATACTTGCGCTGCATGTCGCCAATGGCAGCCAGCGGGCTGTGGTCTGACCTGGCCAGCGCCACGAAACCCTCGGGCATGCGCGTGATGCGATCGCCGTGCGACATCCACACGAGCGAAAGACCCGGAGAGCACGGATTCGGTCAACGGCTCGATGTATGCCGGGCCGTACTCGCGCTTCGCCGAAGCGTCCACCTCACCGCCCAGGGCGTGGGTCAGCGCCTGCATGCCATAGCAGATTCCGAGGACCGGCAACCCGGACGCCAACACATAGTCCGGGATCACCGGCGCCCCGGGCTCGTAGACGGAACTTGGCCCTCCGGAAAGAACAAAGCCCTTCGGTCCCGTGGCCATTACGGTGGCGGACGAGGCATTCCATGGAAAGAGCTCGGAGTACACGTGGGCTTCACGCAGCCGTCGGGCGATGAGCTGCGCATACTGGGAGCCGAAGTCGAGCACAGCGATAGTATCCATGAATTAGTCCGATGCGTCTGAAGTCGGCACTTGATCAGGCTGGCGACACGCGAAAAAGACGGGGGGTGTCCTGCGATTTGATGGTCGTAATGCCGGCGCGTGCAGCAGTCGATCCCGCTCGTGCGGACGTTCGCGCATCAGGTTCATTCTCGGAGCCGCCCCTTGCCCCGAAACCCGTTGCTTTTCCGCACGCTGCGATGCTGGCCCGGGCCGCCTCATGCGGCAAATGCAATTCGATCTGCATCCATCGACACGATGGACGTCAGCGCCTCGATCGGCAGTCCCAGTGCCTTGAGTGCCTCGCGGCCACCTTCGAAAGTCTTTTCGATCAGCGCGCCGATGCCGACCACCGCCGCTCCCGCGGCTTCCGCCAGCCGGACGAGCCCCAGGATGGTCGCGCCCGAGGCAAGAAAATCATCGATGATCAGCACCTTTTCCCCGTGCGACAGGTACTCGGGTGAGATGATTAGTTCAACCATGCGGCCCTTCGTGTGCGATGGCGCCAGCGTCAGATAGACCTGGTCCGGCATGGTAATGGGCTTGGTTTTCCGCGGCATAGACCACGGGTATTCCGAGGTGCAGGGCTGTGGTCAGCGCGGGCGCGATCCCCGAAATTTCGGCGGTCAGCACCTTGGTGGCGCCCAGCGATCCAAAGCGGCGGGCGAACTCCCTGCCGCAGCTGTCCATCAGGCCGGCGTCCACCTGATGATTGACAAAACTATCCACCTTCAAGATTCCGCCCGGCAGAACCTGGCCGTCGCGCCGTATGCGTTCCTCAAGTTCCTTCACGCCCGCCTCCCTCTCATCTCCCGGATAACGTGTCGATTCTACAACAGTCCAGCCGGGCAGCTTGCCTGAATGAGTTGCGCCTTAAAGCCCCATTTTTCGCCTGTGTTAGAATTTCTTGGTGCGCGCAGGCACCTCAATATTGCTGGCATCCAATTCGCCGCGCCGCCGGGAATTGATGGAGCTCGGCAACTGGAATTGGAGCAGTTGCGTCCCCCATGTGGACGAGAGCCGCCTCGCCGGGGAGCCGCCGCCCGACTACGTACTGAGGTTGGCCGAGGCCAAGGTTCGTGCCGTCGCCCACCTTGCCGGCAGGCACCAGTATATTGTTGCCGCAGACACGGCCGTTGCGGATGGCGACCGCCTCTTCGGAAAGCCGGCCAACGCCGCGGACGCCGTGCGCATGCTGCGGTCGTTGCGCAACCACGTACACCAGGTCCTTACCGGCATCGCCGTGCTGGAAGTCGCCACGACACATTTGCTCACAGACGTGTGCATCACGGCAGTTCCCATGCGCAACTACGGCGACGCCGAAATCGAAGACTATGTCCAGTCCGGCGATCCATTCGACAAGGCCGGCGCCTACGCCATACAGCATCGCGGATTCCGACCAGTGGAAAACCTGCACGGGTGCCACGCCTCCGTCATGGGATTGCCGCTGTGCCATCTCCTGCGCTTGCTGGATCGCCTGAAGGCGGCCCGCCAGCCCGATCTTCCGGCCCGCTGCCAAAGCCATTTGGAATATGCCTGCCCTGTTTCGAACGCCATCTTGCGCGGCGAGCAGGTCGGATAAGAAGGATCGTATGAAATTCATGCGCTGGTTTCCGCTCCTGCTGACGCTGCTGCTCCTGGGAGCCTGTACCGCCAGCCCGGGAGGCGTTCCCGGGATCTCGCTCTTCAAACCGACATCCACGCTGCCGCCACCCCAAGTGGGCGTGACTTCGGCACCGGATGCGCAGGCCGCCATGAATCAGTTCCTGGCGGCCATGAAAAACAACGATTTCGCGAGCATGTATGCCATGCTTTCGAGCAGCACCCAGGCGGCCCTGTCACAGGACGACTTCACACGGAAATACAACGATGCCCTGGACACGATGGGCGCCGCCAGCCTCGATTACCAGGTGATGAGCCAGCTGCTGAGTCCGAATGAGGCCCAGGTGGGCTTCCGTATCACCTACCACACCGCGTTGGCGGGCGATCTTCAGCGCGATCTGGTGGCGCACCTGGCCCTGGAGCAGGGCCGCTGGCGTCTGCAATGGGATGACAGCTTGATCCTGCCGGAACTCGCCGGCGGTAATGTCCTCAAAATGGATTACCAGGTTCCGGCCCGGGGGAACATCTACGATCGAAACGGGCAGCCGATTGCCATCCAGACGGATGCCTATGCTCTGGGCATCAAGCCCGGCGACTTGACCGGCAAATCCGAGTTCACCCTCGTGGCCGAGCTCTCGAAGCTCTGCAATCGCACTCCCGAATCAATCCAGGCCGCCTACGCCAACGCCGCGCCGGAATGGTATGTCGGCATCTGCGAGGCCTCCTCGGAAGAGGCCCAGGGCGCGCTGGATCTGAACCTCCCGGGGTTGGTTGTCACGCCCTACAACGCGCGGTTCTACCTCGATCAGGGTATCGCGCCGCAGGTCGTGGGCTACGCCTCCCTGATACACAAAGAGGACCTGGATCAATACCGGCGGCAGGGATATCGCGGCGACGAGAAAGTCGGTCAGACCGGAATTGAGAAGTCCATGGAGCAGTATCTTGCGGGCAAGCACGGCGGCTCGCTCTACGTCGTCGATCCCAACGGCCAGATTGTCACACGCCTGTCGACCACTGAACCGCAGGCAGCCGAACTCGGTATATCTGACCATCGACGCCAATCTGCAGCACTGGACTCAAATGGCGCTCGGCACGTTCCGCGGGGCTGCCGTGGTCATGGAGCGCAACACGGGCCGGGTGTTGGCAATGGCCTCCTCGCCCGAGTACGATCAGAACCTGTTCGATGCAAACAACTTCAACAGTGCCTCTCTGCTTGGCGACATGGTGAACAGTGCGGATCAGCCGCTCGTCAACCGCGCCGCACAGGGAGCCTACCCTCTTGGCTCGGCCTTTAAGCCCATCACCATGGCCGCCGCTCTCGAGAGCGGTCTGTACTTGCCCATCACGACCTATGATTGCGGCTACGACTTCACCGAGCTTGAACAATCCGGCGGGCCCGTGCTGCACGACTGGACCTGGCAGCACTGCCAGGACCGTCAGCAGGCTGGCAATGCCTGCGATACGAGCGACAGTCAGCCCTCCGGCCTGCTGACGCTGGAAGAAGGATTGATGCGTTCCTGCGATCCATACTTCTGGCACATCGGCCTTGACCTCTTCAATAGCGATCGCGCCTCCGATATAGCTAACATGGCGCGCGCCTTTGGTCTCGGGTCGGCCACCGGCGTCAATGTCATCGCCGAGGCCACCGGCAACGTCTCCGTGCCGGCTCAACCGATCGACGCAACCAACCAGGCCATCGGCCAGGGTGACCTGCTCGTGACGCCGCTTCAGGTGGCAAGATTCACTGCGGCCATCGGCAACGGCGGAACGCTCTACCGGCCCCAGTTGATTGAGAAGATTCAGCCCGTGGATGGCGCACCGATCGACCAATTCAAGCCGGACGCCATGGCCACGCTGCCCGTGCGCCCCGATAATCTCGCTGCCATCCAGGAAGGCATGCAGATGGTGATCGACAACCCGCGCGGCACGGCCCACTACACGCTGCTGGGGATGGCGTTCCCCGCCGCCGGCAAGACCGGAACCGCACAGTCCGGCTCGGGTCTGCCCCACGCCTGGTTTATCGGCTATACGGAGGACGCGCAGAACTCCTCTTTGCCGGATATAGCCATCGCCGTAATCATTGAGAACGGGGGCGAGGGATCCGAGATTGCAGCGCCGATCTTCCGCGCCATCATCGAGGCGTACTATTACGGATCATTTCAGAGCCACCCGCGCTATGCGGCGGGATATGGCGAGCCAACCTATACGCCCACGCCCTTTGGAGCCAATCCCAGCAAGACCCCCAAGCCGCCGAAAGGCGCCAAGCCCACACCCGGACCCTAGCGCTTCGCGCCTTACCACTTGCCCCACTTGACGCGACCATGAACGACGACTGGAACATGCTTGGACACACGTGGGCCGTCGACTTGCTGCGCCAGCAGGTCGCGATGGGTATCCCGCGCCAGGCCTACGTATTTTGCGGGACCGTCGGGCATCGGGCGGCGCACGCTCGCCTTCCGATTCGCGCAAGCCCTGAATTGCACGCAGCCGTCCCAACCCGGCGTGCCGTGCGGGGTCTGCTGGGACTGCGAACACATCGCAGGCAGCGACCCATCCGGACGTGACGGTCATCGAGGCCGAGGCCGTGGGCAGTGTCCTGAAAGTCGGACAGGCACGCGAGGTTCGTGGCAGCCTGAACCTCATGCCATATCGCTCAAAGCACCGGGTGGCGATTTTCCGGCGCTTCCAGGAGGCGAACGACGAGGCTGCCAACGCCCTGCTCAAGACATTGGAAGAGCCCCCGCCCTCCGCGGTGCTCATTCTGACCGCCGACGATCCCGAGGCACTGCTGCCGACGATCCTTTCGCGCTGTGAGGTCCTGCGTCTGAGGCCGCTGCCTGTCGAGCACGTGGAGACTTTCCTCAAAGATCACGGCGCGGACGACGCGGCGGCGAGGCTGATTGCGAATATCAGCGGCGGGCGCCCGGGGCTGGCCCTGGGAATGCTGCACGATGATTCGGCGCTCGACTTCCGCAGCCAAAGGCTGGATGACCTTCACGGGCTGCTCGCGGGCAGCCGGGCCCACAGATTCGCCTACGCGGCGAAGCTCGCCAAGGACAAGCCGGGCATGCGGCGTGTGCTGTCGATTTGGCTTTCCTTCTGGCGCGATGTCTTGTGGCGCAGCGAGCGGCGCGCAGGTTCCCGTGTCCAACATCGACCGTCAAGGGGAGATCGATGAACTCGCCAGCCGGCTTGGTCTGGTGCAAACCACTCATCTGGTCGGCGACTTGGACGCCACGTTGCAGCGCCTGGATGCCAACGTGAATACCCGGCTCCTGGCCGAGGTCCTGCTGCTTGATTGGCCGCGCGCATAGCATGCATCGTCCGCGATCCTGCCGTGCCTTTGCAGGTTCGGCGCCGCGCGGCAGACGTCCGCTTAGGAGGCCTTATGTGTCGTAGTATCAAAACGCTGCGCTTGCCCGACCACCCGGCGACGGATGTTGAAATCAGCGAAGCGGCCCTGCAGTACGTCCGCAAAGTCAGCGGATATCGCAAGCCGTCGCGGCTCAATCAGGCGGCCTTCGATGCTGCCGTTCAGGAAGTCGCCTCCGCGACCCGTAAGATGTTGGAAAGCCTGGCAACGGCCCAGTGATGCGCAGCCTCTTTTGAGCACGTGTGGCGTAAACGCAAAAGAGCCGGCTTCATGCATGAAGCCGGCTCTTCATTCTTGAGTCTCAATCCAAAGTCTCCTTCAGTTTTCGGGCCAGCTTGCCGAAATGCGCCGTATAGCGGACGTCGTCCAGGCGCGGCCGCGGGTAGATCCACGTTCAAATCCAGTTTCAGTTTGCCGGGCCGGTGCGTCAGCACCAGCACGCGATCAGCCAGGTAAAGCGACTCGGTGATCGAATGGGTCACCATCACGACCGTTTTGCGGCGGCTCTGCCAGATGCGCGACAGCTCGATGCCCATGCGCTCACGCGTCAGCGCATCCAGCGACCCGAATGGCTCGTCCAGCAGCAGCAGGTCGGGATCATGCACCAGGGCGCGGGCGATCGCCACACGCTGCGCCATCCCGCCGGAAAGATCGCGCGGCCAGGCGCCCTCGAACCCCTGCAGCTTCACCAGCTCGATCAGATCCTGCGCGATGTGCTGCGATTGCTCCTGGCCGAGACCCTGCAATTCCAAAGGCAGCGTGATGTTTTGCATTACCGTTCGCCAGGGCATCAGGTTGGACTGCTGGAACACCATCCCGATGCGCGGCTGGCGTCCTTCTGCAAAACGGAGCGTGCCGCCGGTTGGTGGCAGCAACCCCGCCAGGATACGCAACAGGGTGGTCTTGCCGGATCCGGAGGCGCCCAGGACGCAGACGAATTCCTGTGGGCAGACCTCGAACGAGACCTTGTCCAGCGCGTGCAATCCGCCGTTGTCGTTGGGGAACACAACGCTGAGTTCACTGACTTTGAGGACTGGCTTAATGGGCGGCATGTTTCTTACGGCACGAATTGGTTCGTGAATGCCTGGTTGATATCGAGGGCCCCCTTCAGCAGGCCCATTTTGAGCAGCGTGTCCTGCATGTTCTGCCAGGCACGCGCATCTGACCAGCCCAGATGATCCGCCTTCCACAGCGCGATGCTGCGGCTCAGGACTTCCTTCTGGGTGGCAGCGTCGGCCTTCGCCAGGTCCGGAACGTATTTCAGGCTGATATCGTACGCCGCCGCAGGGTCGGCGATCGTATCTGCAAGTCCCTTGAGGAAGGCCGTGTTGATCCGCTGCACGAGTTCCGGGATTCTCGCGAATGGTCTTCTCATTCGTGATCAGACCGTTCGACGCCAGTTCCACGTGGTCTGCCACGCGGATCTCGTTCAGCTGGTAGCCCTCGGCCTCCAGTTGCACGGGCTCGTTGGTGGTGTAGATCGAGACGGCTTGCTCCTGGTCGGCAGCCAGGGCTGCCACCTGATTGAAGCCGATCGAGTCAAGCGTGACATCTTTTTCGCTGAGACCAGCGGAGAACAGCAGGGCGTCCAGGCCGATATAGTTGGCGCCGAACAAGCCCGGCAGACCGATCTTCTTGCCCTTCAGATCAGCCGTCGTGCGGATGCCCTGCTCGACCTTCGAGGCCACCGCCACGGGATACTGCTGATACCAGGCGCACACATACACGACCGGCAAGCCCTGCGCACGCGCCAGCAGCACTTGCTCTCCTGACACCACCGCGAACTGCAGATTATCCGCCCCGACCAGTGACACGGCATCCGTCTCGTACGAGTAGTCGAACTCGATTTCAAGTCCCTGGTCTTTGAAGTAGCCTCTCTCCACGGCCACATACAGGGGCGCGAACTGGATGTTGGGGATGTACCCGACCGGCAACTTGACGTGCGTGAGGGCTGCCGCCGTGCTCTGGGGCGCCGGCCCGGCGCATGCCGACAGCACCAGCATCGCTCCCAGCAACAGCGGCACGATTCTACGGAGCATGCTCACCTCGCCTGTGACTCATTCTTTTCTCCATTCCTGCCACAGCAGCGCCCGGTTTTCCAGCCAGGCCACGACGCCGTAGAGGAAAAGCGCCAGCGCGATCAGGACGAATACGGCCACAAACACCAGCGCCGTGTCGTATTGGCCGCGGCCCACGTTGATCAGGAAGCCCAGCCCCCGGTCCGCGCCCACCAGCTCGCCGACGACCGCTCCAATGACCGACAGCGTGGCCCCGATCCGCAGCCCGCCCAGGAACACCGGCAGCGCCGCCGGGATCTCAAGTTTCAACAGCGTCTGGGTGCGACTGGCGTGCAGGGACTGCATCAGGTCGTGCAGGGCCGCCGGCACCGCACGTACGCCCACTATCGTATTGACCAGCACCGGGAAGAACACGATCAGGGCGCAGATCAGCACCTTGGAGAAAATGCCCGGTCCGAACCAGATCACGAGCAGCGGTGCGATGGCCACCAGCGGGATGGCCTGGCTGGCCACCAGGTAGGGCGAGAGCAGGCGCTCCAACGCCCGGGACTTGGCAACCAGGTAGCCAAGGATGGTCGCAAGGCCCACGCCGACGACGAGCCCGAGCAGGATCTCCTCCATGGTGGCGCCGGCATTCAAAGCCAGCGTCCCGTCGGATGCGGCGCTGAGAAACCGCTGCCACACGGCCATTGGTGATGGAAGGATGAAGGCCGGCAGATTCGACATGCGCGCCGCAAGCCACCATCCAAACAGACCGGCGAGCAGCGAGGCCGCCCCCAGCAGGGATTGCTTCCTGGTCACGGCGCGCGGAATGGAGCGCAGGAATTCAGACATGCGCAGAAAGGCTCGCGACCCACAAAGGTTGTTCAGAAAACAAAGCGCCTCGCAAACTCAACCGCGGGGCGCAGGACGACGTCGACTGCCGGACTCCGGCCGCCCTAACAAAACCCCGAAAACGTTTCCGTTTTCGGGGCACCTAGGCGGGCCGGCCCGAGCGCATCGGCCAACCGGAAACCTTCTTCTATCCAGACTGTGACTGTCGGCTCCGGAGTTGCACCGGATCATGCCATCTCGCCGCGCCGACATGCTTTGCGCTGGCGGGAGGCTCGTGGGCTTTACCACCGATCGGGAATTTCACCCTGCCCCGAAGGTTGCTATCTATTTTCGTGAATTCTACCACCACCCGGACGCGCGTGAGGCGGCTAGGCGATCAGACCCAGCTGCCTGCCCACGTCGCCGTAGACCTTAAGCACACGATCGATTTGATCGTCGGTGTGACTCGCCATGTAGCTGGTCCGCAGCAGCTCCTGTCCCGGCGGAACGGCCGGCGAGAGGATCGGGTTGACGAAAACTCCCGCCTCGAACAGCGTCTTCCAGGCCTGCAGCGTCTTGAGGTTGTCCCCGACAATGATCGGGATGATCGGAGACACGGAAGCGCCGATGTTGAAGCCCATGGCGCGCAGCTCGCGGCGCATGCGGTCGCCGATGGCCTTCAAGCGCTCGACGCGCTCCGGCTCCTCGCGCATGATCTTGAGTGCCGCCAGGGCCGCTGCCGCGTTCGCCGCGGGGATGCTGGCGCTGAAGATCAGCGAGCGGGCATGGTGCTTGATGTAATGGATGACCTGGTCATCGCCGGCAATGAAGCCGCCCAGGGACGCAAACGACTTGCTGAACGTGGACATGATCAGGTCCACTTTGTCGGTGACGCCCATTTGCCACGACGTGCCGCGGCCCCCGCCCATCACGCCCAGGCCGTGGGCGTCATCCACCATCAGGCGCGCCCCGTATTTCTTGCACAGGTCGACGATTTCCGGCAGGGGCGCCAGGTCGCCGCCCATGCTGTAGAGCCCATCCACGACCACGAACTTGCCCTTATCGTCCGGAATGGCCTTGAGGGCGCGCTCCAGGTCGCCCATATCGTTGTGCCGGAAGCGTTTGGTGTCGCCGTACGAGAGCCGCGCCCCGTCCACCAGGCTGGCGTGGTCCTCTTTGTCCAGCAGGATCACATCGCCGCGGCCGACCACCGCGCTGATCACGCCCAGGTTGGTCTGCATGCCCGTGGAAAACACCAGGGCGGCTTCTTTGCCGACCCATTCCGCCAGTTCGTGCTCCAGCCGCTCGTGCAGCTCGAGCGTTCCGTTCAGGAATCGGGAGCCGGTGCAGGACGTGCCGAACTCCTCGACAGCCTCGATTGCCGCACGATGCACACGGGGATCCGTGGTGAGGCCCAGGTAGTTGTTGGAGCCGCACATGATCAGGCGGCGTCCCTGGAAGACGGCCTCGCTGCCTTCGCTGCGTGTCATCGGGATGAAGTACGGATAGGAGCCGTCCTTGATGGCATCGCGGGCCTCGGTATAACCAAAGCATTTTTCGAAGATATCCATGTCAGCCTCTCCCCATCTTGGCCTTCTTCCGCCGCGCCCCCGCCAGCACCGCGTCCATCACTGGATATGTGCCATTCCCCAGCAGGGACGTCAGGTGATAGTACAGGTTGATTTCGCCCCCCGGCAGAATAACGTACTGCCCGCGCTTCATGCCGCGCAGGATTCCCTTCGCAACGGTCTCGGCCGGCAGGAGCTTGGTGCTGAATGCGTCCAGCGTCTCGAACGGCTTGGTCTTGTTTTCGTTCTCCATGCCAGGAGTGTCCGTGTCTGGCGGAAAAACGATGGACACGTGGATGCCCAGCGGCTTCAGTTCCAGGCGCAGGACGTCCGAGAAACCGCGTACGGCATACTTGGAAGGTGCATAGGCCGCGTAGCCGAACGGCGCCAGGAATCCCGCGCCCGATGAAAAATTGACGATGCTTCCGCTGCCGCGCTCGAGCATGGACGGCAGCCAGGCCATCACGCTGTGAACGGTGCCGAAGTAGTTGAGGTCCATCATTGCGCGGAAGACCTCGGGCGAAGTTTCCTGCACGTACGCCGGATGCGACGCCCCCGCGGCATGGATCAGCACGTCGGGCACGCCGGCCTCGGCCTGGACACGTTGCACGGCCGCCAGCACCTCGTCGGGCTTGGTGACGTCGGCGCTGACCATGCCATGCTTGCTGCCCATCGGCGCTGGCGAGGGTACTGAGCGCCTGCTGGAGCACATCCTTCCGGCGCGCCAGCATCCAAATCCGCGCGCCCTCGCGGGCCAGCAGCTGCGCGAGCGCCAGTCCCATGCCGCTCGAGCCGCCGGTGATAAGCACCAGACGCCCTTTGAATGAAATGGTCATTGCCGCCAGGTCCTCGAATTCTAGGTGAATAACAGCCCTTTCGGCGATTATACGTTATCTTGGTGGGAATTCTCCGTGAGGCGGCTCCACCCTATTCCCACGGCCGCAATCCATGCCCCACTTTGCCGGGCGAATTCTGCGCACAAAATCAAAATCCGCCGTGTGGGTTGTGCTCAGCACAGGCGGATTAGGGTCAAAGCGAGGTTTCGGCGCGCGGATCGAGATCCTTGCGCGGCGGCGGACTCTGTCCGCCGCTCTGATTCTTACAATATAGTCGGCCCCGGTGGCCTAGTTGACCTTTACGATGCACTCCACCGGGCACACCGACGCGCAGTGCGGCGAATCATAGTGGCCCTCGCACTCGACGCAGGTGGTCTGGTCGATCACGTATAGCACGCCGTCCCCTTCGCTGATGGATTCAGTAGGGCACTCGGGAACGCACGCGCCGCAGGCAATGCACTCTTCGTTGATTTTCATGGTCATGACCGGATCCTCCTTGTGGTATCTCGCAACAAAGTTAATGCATCGCCCCCGTGTCGGTCAAATGACGAATGTCAAGTCCATACGTCTAATTTGTCATGAATCAAACGGGACGCGGCCGCGTCCCGTTTGAGAACATGGGTTGAAGTCCTGCGGCTTCCGCCTACTTGCCCAGTTGCGAACTCAGTTTCGCCGCCGTCTCCTTGAAAGCCGCCAGCCTTTCGCGCTCCTTCGCCACGACCGCCTCTGGAGCTTTCGTCGGCAAAATCGCCTGCGAGCAGCTTCTCAAGGCGCGTGATTTGTGCCTCGGCGTCCGCCAGTTCCCTGAGTACGGCGAGCCTCTTCGGCGTCAATGGTCGACCAGCCTGCCAACGGGAGGTAAGATCTTCGGTCGTGCCGCTCACGACGAGCAGTGACACTGCGTCCGCAGGTTCGTACTCACAATCGTGTCTGACCTACAGTTGGGCTCATGGAGGCCGCTCAGCGCCGCAATGTGCCTGAGTCTGCTCACGCAAGCAGCCCGTGATCCTGATCCCGCCCAGGCACTAATATTGGCGTGATTGTTGAACGCCACTGGGGACGTTTTGCTCTGCACACAGGTTGCGCATGCTGCGAACGATCTCTTGCATCACGGCAAACTCTGCGACCTTGTGTCCTCTTCCCAGCCCTCCAGTCGACGCGGCTCAGGCCAGCCGGCGACAATCAGCGCGTCGGGCCAGTCCTTCGCAAGTCGGGCGAGGGGTGAATCCAGCACAGCCGCTCGCAGGTGACCCCACAGTTCCTCCGTAACGAAACGGCGTGAATGGGTGCAGCAGTCGCAGGCACGTGTCCAGCACGCGGGCCAGCGTCATGACAGTCTGCCCGGTGGTGGACTCGTCCTTCATCTGTTGTTTGGCGATCTCCACGTACCAGTCAGCGAACTCCGACCAGAAGAAATCGTAGATCTGTCTTCCGGCTTCGCCGTATTGATACGTCTGGAATAGCCGATCCACATCCCGCACGAGCTGCTGCAGCCTTGCCCAGATCCATGAATCGGCCAGGGTGTAATCGGCTTCGGTATCGCTGGTCGACTCCAGTCTATTGATGGCCGAGATCACAAAGCGTCCTGCGTTCCAGATCTTGTTGGCAAAGTTCCGGTTGGCCTCCACCTTCTCGACGGCCAGGTTGGTGTCGTTCCCCGGCGACGATCCGACCAGCAGCGTGAATCGCAGCGCGTCCGTGCCCAGCTCGTCCATCACGGTCAGTGGATCGATGACGTTGCCATAGGTCTTGGACATCTTGCGGCCGTGCCCGTCCCTGATCAGCCCGTGCAGGTACACGGTATCGAACGGCACCTTGCCCGTGAATTCCAGCCCCATCATGATCATGCGCGCCACCCAGAAGAATAGGATGTCGTAGCCCGTCTCCATGATCGAGGTCGGGTAGAAGTATTTGTAATCCGGCGTCTCCTCCGGCCAGCCCAGTGTGGAGAACGGCCACAGCCCCGAAGAGAACCAGGTATCCAGCACGTCCGGATCCTGCGTCAGCTCCGTGGATCCGCATGTCCGGCACTGGGTTGGGTCCTGTCGCCCGGTCGTCATGTGGCCGTCGGGGCAGTACCACACCGGGATGCGATGTCCCCACCACAACTGGCGGCTGATGCACCAGTCCTTGATGTTCTCCAACCAGTTGTAGTAGACCTTCTCGAAGCGTTCGGGCACGATCTTGATCCGGCCGTCTTGCACAGCCTTCAGCGCGGCCTTGGCCAGGGGCTCGATGGTCACGAACCACTGCGTGGAGATCATCGGCTCCACGATCTCGCCGCCGCGTTGTGAGCGCGGCACAGAGGTCATGTACGGCTCGGTCTTGATCACCAGCCCGGCGCGCTTCATATCGGCCCACAATTTCTCGCGGCACTCGAAGCGGTCCTGTCCCTCGTAAGGACCACCGTTGGCGTTGATGCGCGCCGCCTCGTCCAGCACCGAGATCACCGGCAGATTGTGGCGCTCCGCGATGGCGTAGTCGTTGGGGTCGTGGCCCGGCGTGATCTTCAGCGCGCCCGTCCCGAATTCCTGCGACACATAGTCGTCGGCGATCACCGGGATTTCCCTGCCAAGCATCGGCACCACCGCCGTCCTGCCGACGAACTTCTTGTAGCGCTCATCCTCCGGGTGGACGGCCACGGCCGTATCCCCGAGGATCGTCTCCGGGCGGATCGTGGCCACCGGGATGAACTCGGCGGAATCCTTCAGCATGTATTTGAAGTAATACAGCGTGGCTTCCTCTTCACTGTATTCCACCTCCAGGTCGGAGACAGCCGTCTTCAGGCCCGGTGACCAGTTGATCAGCCGCGGGCCTCGGTAGATGAGCCCTTTATCGTACAGGCGCACAAACGCCTCCCGCACCGCCCGAGACAGCCCGTCGTCGAGCGTGAAGCGCTCGCGTTCCCAATCACACGAAGCCCCCAGCCGCCGGATCTGGTTGGCGATCATGCTCCCGTACTTCTTCTTCCAATCCCAGGTCCGCCGCACGAATTCCTCGCGGCCCAGTTCCTCGCGCGTCACTTCCTCGGTCTTCAGCAGGTTGCGCTCCACCATCAACTGCGTCGCGATGCCGGCATGGTCCGAACCCGGCACCCACAGCGCCGGGATTCCTTTCATGCGGTGATAGCGGGTCATCAGGTCTTCCATGCTCACAAACATGGCATGACCCAGGTGCAGTTCGCCCGTCACATTGGGCGGTGGGATGGCAATCACGAACGGCTTGACGGACGGATCGAAACCCGGTTGGTTGGGATCGTTGCGCGGCCGGAAGTACCCGCCGCTCTCCCACATCTTATAGACGCGCGGCTCAGTAGCCTTGAAGTCATACGCCTTTGGCAATTCGTGTTTGTTCATGCTGTTTTCCTGTGCACCTTCTCAGACCAGCGGAGCTTTGCGTCGGCTCGCGTACCCAGCCGTTCGTACAGTTCCCCGGTGTGCTGCTGGATGTGACGGATATTGTTGATGTGAAACTCAAGCTTGTTCATGTCGAAGCCCTTGAAGCCCGAATCGGCTTCGAAGTCAATCCCAGGTACTTGATCCACCACCTGCTGCTGCACAAAGCCGAGGTATTTGAGCAAGTCCGCCTTGGAGATCGGCACGCCGCCGTTCTCCATGTCGTGGCCTCTCCACCGGACGAAGTCTCTCCGCTTCGGCTGCAGGTATTTGTGCGCCCAATACACCGCGTGATAGGCCTTGGCCCAGGCCTTGTCCTTGTCACGCGGCGCGTTCCAGAGGTGCGGCGGGCACTTGACGATTGCCTCTCGCAGCATTCGGAGGGCCGCCAGGTATTGCGATTGCACCGCTTCGTGCAGGTTCATCCTTGACATCTACTTGTCCTTCGCGTTGCCTGTGCCTCCGTCATTGCGAGCGCTCTCTGCGAAGCAATCTCCTCCAAAAGCCGTGGCCCGCTTTCTCTGGTCCGTCGTTGCGAGCGCCCTCTGCGAAGCAATCTCCTCGAACATCGGCCCATTAACCAAAAACGCCTCGTCCATCATGAGGACGAAGCGTCAGCTCCGCGGTACCACCTCGATTCGCCTTTCGGCGCACTCTGTAACCGGCCGTCACCGGTCCATGCTGTAACGGGCATTCCCGTGCTCGGTCTACTCAGCCGTGGGCTTTTCTTCGGCAGCACATCCGGGCGACTTCTGCGGCGGCGCCCTGCGGAGACTTCCACCGTGCGTCTCCTTCTCTATCAACGCGCGGGCCGCGTACTACTCCCGGAAGATCTATGGCTGGCATTATACGCGCTCGCGGTGCGGCGGTCAAGCGATGCTATACTTTCCAGACACCTCGAGCCACTTCCGGGAGGATGCACCCACATCATGCTCAGCCCAATCCAGTTTGTCCTGGTCGGTTTGGCCGCGCTGGCTGCCGGCGCCATTAATGCGCTTGCGGGCGGTGGCACACTCATCACCTTCCCGATCCTCATCGCAGTCGGTCTCCCGGCGGTGTCTGCCAACGTCACCAATACCGTCGCCCTGTGTCCCGGCTACGTCGGCGGGACGCTGGCGCAAGCCAACGATCTTCGCGGCCAGAAGCCGCGCATGTGGATCACCATCCCGGCGGGCGTCATCGGTGGTCTCATCGGCGGCATTCTGCTTCTGAGAACGGGCGAGAAGCTCTTCAGGGACCTGGTCCCCTGGCTCATCCTGATCGCCTCGCTTCTGCTCGCCATCCAGGGACCCGTGCGAGCCTGGCTGACGCGTCGACTGGAGCACGGCGCTGGTGGGCACCCGCTGGAAGGTTGGTCGTGGCTGCCGGTTGGCGTCGCCGCGATTTATGGCGGCTACTTCGGAGCCGGCTTGAGCGTTATTCTGCTTTCGGCCCTCGGCATCACGCTGGAAGACAGCCTCACGCGGCTCAATGCCCTCAAGCAGATCATTGCCTTCGGCACCAACGTGGCCGCGGCGGTCTTGTTTGTTTTCTCAGGTCAGGTTGTCTGGGCGGCCGCTCTCGTGATGGCCGTCGGCGCGTTGCTGGGCGGGGTGTTGGGCGGTCGCCTCGCAGGCCGCGTCAAACCATCCACCTTGCGCTGGATCGTCGTCTCGATCGGCCTGCTGGTCTCGATCATCTATTTTGTGCGTGGTTAGTCTGCTCATCCAAAGTTCGCCGTGCATGGCGCGGATGGCGTGAATTTGCGCCTACGCTGTGCCAAATCTACGGCCAAATCAGTCTACTGCCGTTGGAGGTCCGTAAGGGAAGTCCCCATCTGCGCCGGACGAGCGAGCCCTCGCCCGAGGCGGCTTCGAGCCGCCATCGGGCATACTAGTGCCACGTGGCCCTAGAGACCAGAGTCCCAAGGAGAACCTATCTGCCGAAAGCCCTTGGCGTCGTTCCAAGGTTAACCGCGTTGTCGAAGATCCTTGGCGCGGTTCCAAGGGCGGCTGGATTAGAAAAGGCCGCTCTAGCCTGCCTTCCCGCAGGGCTCGCCTCCCCCGGACGACGGGCCCTTCTTTAGGCTTTCTTGACCCATCTGGCTTCTTCCTTGCCCCCATCTTGACCAACAACTGAATACATTTGCGCTCGAAGGTGCTGTCATGGGCGATTTGCTGTATGTGGGACTCACAGTCGTGCTCTTTGCTCTCACCCTCGGCCTGATCCGTCTCTGTGAGCGACTGATGGACGACAAGCCATGAGCGGGCTCTACTTGATCGGCGGCATCCTCACGTTCCTGCTCCTGGTGTACCTCTTTCTGGCACTGCTGAAACCGGAGTGGTTCGAATGAGCCCCGATAGTTGGCTGCAGATTGGGTTCTATCTGGCGGTCTTGCTGCTGCTTGCAAGACCCCTGGGCTCGTACATGGCACGCATCTATCAGGCGGAGCATACCTTGCTCGACCCTCTGTTGGGCCCTATCGAGCGGCTGCTGTACCGCCTCTCCGGGGTGAAACCAGACGAGGACATGGACTGGAAAACCTACGCGATCGCGTTGATGTTGTTCAATGGGCTCGGCCTGTTGGCCGTCTACGGCCTCCAGCGTCTTCAGCCGTACCTCCCATTGAATCCACAGGGACTTCAGCGCTGTGACTCCCGGCTCGTCGTGGAACACAGCTGTCAGCTTTGCCACAAACACGAACTGGCAGGACTACGGCGGCGAGGTCACGATGAGCTACCTGTCACAAATGCTCGCTCTGACCGTGCAGAACTTTGTCTCGGCCGCGACGGGCATGGCCGTGTTGGTCGCGCTCATCCGGGGCATCGTGCGGCACACGGCCACGGGCATTGGCAACTTCTGGGTGGATCTGACGCGCACCACCCTTTACATCCTGCTGCCGCTGGCGATGATCGTCGCCGTCGCCATAGCCTCGCAGGGCGTTGTACAGACCCTCAGCCCGTACAAGACCGTGGCCTTGCTGGAACCGACCACCGATGCGAATGGAAACGCCGTTACACGGCAGGTTTTGGCTGTCGGGCCGGCGGCTTCGCAGATCGCCATCAAGCAATTGGGGACAAACGGCGGCGGATTCTTCAGCGTCAACTCGGCGCATCCCTTCGAAAACCCAACTCCGTTTTCGAACTTTGTCGAGATGCTTTCCATCCTGCTGATCTCCGCAGCGCTCTGCCACACGTATGGCAAGATGGTCGGCGACACCCGCCAAGGATGGGCTCTGCTTGCAGCCATGACCGTCATCTTCGTAGCCCTTCTGGCGCTGGCGGTTTGGGCTGAACAGCGCGGCAACCCGGCTTTCACCGCGTTGGGCGTCGATCAGTCGCAGTCCAACATCAACCCCGGCGGGAACATGGAAGGGAAAGAGGTGCGGTTCGGCGTCGACAACTCCGCGCTGTGGGCCACCGCAACCACCGCGGCCTCGAACGGATCGGTCGAACTCCATGCACGACTCGTTCATGCCCCTCGGCGGTCTGGTGCCGCTTTTCATGATCCAGCTTGGCGAAATCATCTTTGGCGGGGTCGGATCCGGACTGTACGGGATGCTCGCTTTCGTTATCGTGGCTGTCTTCATCGCCGGCCTGATGGTGGGACGGACACCCGAGTATCTGGGCAAGAAGATCGAAGCCTACGAGATGAAGATGGCTGCGCTTATGTTGCTGATTCCGATCGTGTTGGCCAAGGTCGGCACGGCGATCGCAGTCGTCACCCCCGCCGGCCTGGCCCCGATTTGGAACGCGGGCGGTCCGCACGGTTTCAGCGAGGTCCTCTATGCGTTCTCGTCGGCCAGCAACAACAACGGCAGCGCCTTCGCGGGTCTCGGATCCAACACTCCCTTCTACAATACCGCCCTCGGCATTTGCATGTTCTTCGCTCGCTATTGGCTGATGATTCCGGCCTTGGCAATCGCCGGCTCCCTGGTCCGCAAGAAGAAGATCCCGGCCAGCGCAGGGACGCTGCCCACCCACACCCCTCTCTTCGTCATTTGGCTCATCGGCGTCATTGTTATCGTCGGCGCGCTGAGTTTCATCCCTGCCCTCGCACTGGGGCCCATCGTCGAGCATCTGATGGTCTTTGCTCACTAGAAGGGATTGAGAATGCCACCACAGGCGAAACAACAGGCCACATCTCGGCGCAAGATCTACCAACGCGCCGTCGTCGCTTCGGTCATCAAATTGAACCCCCGCGCCATGGCGCGTAACCCCGTGATGTTCGTGGTGGAAGTGGGGAGCGTGCTGACGACCGCCCTCTGGATCCAGGCGCTGATTCGCAAGGGAGAAGCGCCTGCCGCCTTCATCGGCGCGATTGCGGTCTGGCTGTGGTTTACGGTGCTTTTTGCCAATTTCTCCGAGGCAGTTGCTGAGGGGAGAGGCAAGGCTCAAGCCGAATCACTTCGCAAGGCGCGTCAAGATACGCCCGCCAGGAGACTGCGCTCCCCGGCAGCTGATCTCAAGGGTGCCCTGTCCAGAGTTGAGACCGTACCTTCGACCACCCTGCACAAGGACGATCTCTACCTCGTTGAGGCCGGCGAGATCCTGCCTGCCGATGGTGAGATTAGCGTCGGAATCGCCTCTGTGGATGAGAGCGCCGTGACGGGCGAATCAGCGCCGGTTGTGCGCGAGTTCCGGCGGCGACCGGTCCGCCGTTACCGGCGGTACGCGCATGCTCTCCGACTGGCTGATCGTCCGCGTCAGCGCGGATCCCGGTCACGGTTTCCTCGACCGCATGATAAGCCTGGTCGAGGGCGCAAAACGGCAGAAGACCCCCAACGAAATCGCTCTCAACATCCTCTTGGCGGGCTTCACGATCATCTTCCTGGTCGTGTGCTCCACACTTCTCTCATACTCGCTGTACAGCGTCGCTGCGACGGGAAGGGGAACTCCGATTACCGTGCCGGTACTCGTGGCGCTGTTGGTATGCCTGATCCCAACGACCATCGGCGGCCTCCTCTCTGCCATAGGCATCGCGGGCATGGACCGCATGATCCAGCGCAACGTCATAGCCATGTCGGGCCGCGCCGTTGAGGCCGCGGGGGATGTGGACGTCCTGCTGCTCGACAAGACGGGAACCATCACGCTGGGGAACCGTCAGGCCGTGGAATTCATTCCGGTGGGCGGCGTGGACGGCCGGGCTTTGGCGGAGGCTGCACAGTTGGCGTCCCTTGCTGACGAAACGCCGGAGGGGCGCTCAATCGTGGTGCTGGCCAAGGAGAAGTACGGCCTGCGAGGCCGGACGATGGGCGCCAGCGAAGACGCGCCCCAGGGGATGCACTTCATTCCATTCTCGGCGCAGACCCGCATGAGCGGTGTCGACTTCGACAACTCCTGCATTCGCAAGGGCGCGCCGGATGCCATGCTGGCGCTTGTTCAGTCGAATGGCAATTCCCCGCCAGGTGACTTACTACCCGCGGTGGAAAGTATTGCCCGCAACGGGGGAACGCCGCTCGTTGTGGTCCGCAACAATCATGCACTGGGGGTCATTCACCTCAAGGATATTGTCAAAGGCGGGATCAAGGAGCGCTTTGCACAGTTGCGCAGGATGGGCATCAAGACCGTGATGATCACCGGAGACAACGCCCTCACCGCGGCGGCCATTGCCGCCGAGGCCGGCGTGGATGATTTCCTGGCCCAGGCCACGCCGGAAACAAAACTGAAATTGATTCGCGAGTATCAGAGCGGCGGCAAGCTCGTGGCCATGACCGGCGATGGCACGAATGACGCCCCGGCACTGGCGCAGGCCGACGTCGCCGTGGCCATGAACACCGGCACCCAACCAGCCCGTGAAGCCGCAAACATGATCGATCTGGATAGCAATCCAACCAAGCTGATCGAGATCGTTGAGATCGGCAAGCAACTCTTGATGACACGAGGCGCCCTGACCACGTTCAGTATCGCCAATGATGTTGCCAAATACTTCGCCATCATCCCGGCGGCATTTGCCTCCACCTACCCCGAGCTTGCCGCCCTCAATTTCATGCGCCTGGCGACGCCTCAGAGCGCCATCCTTTCGGCCGTGATCTTCAACGCGTTGATCATTGTCGTTCTGATTCCCCTAGCCCTGCGGGGCGTTCCCTATCGACCTCTTGGCGCGGCCCGGCTGCTGCGGGATAACCTGTTGCTCTACGGGGTCGGTGGCCTGATCGCCCCGTTCATCGGCATCAAACTCATCGATGTGCTCCTGGCAGGTTTGCGCTGGATATAAAGCAGAGGCATGACCATGCGTAACGTCTCCCCGAAGCCCAAATGGTGGCAGCTTTACTTGACTTTTCCCGTAATCATGGGCTTGCTTCTCCTTGATAGTCGGCTCAGACTCGCAAGCGGCGAGCAGGCCGTTCTGCAGATCGGGATCGTTCTGCTGGAAGCCGTGCTGGTGGAATGGTGGCTCAGCGCCAATGCTTCTGCCTTGCGGCATTTGGAGGACGAGACCGATCGGCCCATGTTCACGGTGATCGAGATTCTTTCGAAAGTCTCACACGACCAGGACGAACGTCCCAGCTCGCCCGTCATGCTGCCCCCACGCGAGATCAGGGGTGTGTTGGATACCACGTTCCAGGTGGACTTTGGCAGCACAAACCCCGCCCGTCCCGGCGAGGCAGAGCGCATTTCAATGGAGAAACCATCGTGATTTCACAAATGCGATCCGCCGCGCTCATGCTTCTCCTCTTCACCGTCCTCACCGGCGTCCTGTACCCCCTTGCCGTAACTGGCATTGCTCAGGCGGTATTCCCCCGCCAGGCCAATGGTAGTCTGATCGTAATCAAGGGGAAGGCTTATGGCTCCGAGCTGATCGGCCAGGAATTCAACGATCCAAAGTACTTCTGGGGTCGCCCGTCAGCGACCGGTGACTTTCCCTATAATGCCTTCAACCAGGCAACGCGGACCGGCTCGTCCGGCTCCAACTATGGTCCGCTCAATCCTGCCTTGATCCAGATGGTCCAGGGCCGCATCGACGCGCTTAAGGCCGCTGATCCTGGCGACGCGGCCGCAATTCCTGTGGATCTCGTCACCTCTTCTGCGAGTGGCCTGGATCCCAACATCAGCATCGCCGCAGCCTACTATCAGGCGCCGCGCGTCGCGCGCAATCGCGGGTTGGAAATCGGAGCCGTCCAGGGGCTCATCGACAGGTACACGACCGGCAGGCAGTTTGGTTTTCTGGGCGAGCCCCGCGTCAATTTCCTCGAGCTCAACTTGGCCTTGGACGGTTTGTTAAGGTAGGCGTTCCTCCAGGCGGCTGGCTCGGCTTCAAGTGCCGACGTCCGCCTGGTCAGCCCCCGGCCCTTTCGGCTGTGGGGGCGTGGGATAGAATGATTCCCAATGAACTCGCGACCTGATCCGGATGCGCTCCTGGCGCAAGCGCAGGCAGAGGAACGGACGCGCGGCCGGCTTAAGATTTTCCTGGGCTACGCCGCAGGCGTGGGCAAGACCTACGCCATGTTGGAAGCTGCCCACCAACGGCGGCGCGAAGGCCTCGACGTGGTCGTCGGATACATCGAAACCCACAAGCGCCAGGAAACGGAGCAGATGCTCCCCGGACTGGAGGTCCTGCCGCGGCTCTCCATTGACTACCGGGGCATCAACTTGACCGAGCTGGACGTCGATCGCGTGCTCGCACGAGGCCCCGAGCTTGTGCTCGTCGATGAAATGGCGCATACCAACGCCCCCGGGGCGCGCCACGCCAAGCGCTTTCAGGACATCCAGGAGATTTTGGACGGGGGCGTCGATGTCTACACTACCCTGAACATTCAGCACCTGGAGAGCCTCAACGACGTCGTGGCCCAGGTGACCGGCGTGAAAGTCCACGAAACCGTGCCTGACCGGGTCATCGATGAAGCCTCCGAGATCGAGGTGATTGACCTCCCGCCGGACGAACTCCTCAAACGCCTGCGGGAAGGCAAGGTCTACATTGCGGATCAGGCCGCCCGCGCGATCCAGGAATTCTTTCGCAAAGGCAACCTGACCGCGCTGCGCGAGATTTCCCTCCGCCGCGCAGCGGCACGAGTCGATGACCAGATGCGCTCCTATATGCGCACGCGCGGCATCCCCGGTGTCTGGCCGGCAGCAGAGCGCCTCCTGGTTTGCATCAGCCCCAGTCCTTACGCGGAAAAGATCGTGCGCACCGGCCGCCGCCTTGCGGACGAACTGGATGCGGATTGGTTTGCCATCTACGTGGAAGTGGCCTCTCGGCCCGAGACGAACCCTGCCAATCGAGACCGCATCGACCAGATGCTGCGCCTGGCAGAACGTCTCGGCGCCAAGGCGCGCACTGTGGCGGGCGAGTCTGTTCAAGAGGCGGTGCTGGCATACGCCCGCAAACACAACATTACCAAGATCGTGCTGGGCAAGCCGCTCCGACCGCGCTGGAGGGAGTGGTTGTCGGGCTCCGTGGTCGAAAGGCTTATCTATGCCAGCGGCGAAATAGATATCTACGTCATCAGCGCACAGTCTGAAGGGCGGCAGCCGGCCGTCCCACAGGACTGGCGGCCCCATGGCCCGGCAGCGCGCTATCTCATTGCCCTCGGACTCGTAGGCCTCGCCACAGTGTTCAGCCTGTTCTTTAGGGGACGGATCGAGCCAACCAATCTCGTCATGATTTACCTGGCAATGGTGGTGGTGGCCGCCGTCTATTTGGGCCGCGGGCCGTCTGTTCTGGCCTCCATCGCAGGCGTGCTCGTGTTCGATTTCTTCTTGATCCCTCCCTACTATACGTTGGCTGTACAGGATACCCAATACGTTCTGACATTCTTCGCCCTCTTTGCGATTGGCCTTGTCGTCAGCACGCTGACCGCCCGGGTGAAAGAGCAGGCTTCGGTGGCCATCCAGGGTGAGGCTCACGCCTACGCACTATACGCCTTGGGCCGTGATCTCACGGTTGCTCGCGACTTGCAGCATGTTGCCGACACGATCATCGCGCACATTGGCGAAGCATTTGGGCGTGGGGTGGCAATCTTCCTCCCGAAAGATGGTCAGGTCAGCACCTTCGCGCATAGCCCCGGGTACTTGCCGTCCGAGAATGAGTTGGCCGTTGCCCACTGGGTCTTCCAGCACGATCAGCCCGCGGGAAGCGGTACAGACACCCTTCCAGAATCTTCGGTGCAGTGCCAGCCCCTCAAGACCAGCCGTGGCATGGTTGGAGTGCTTGGAATGGCCGCCGAGGGCGCAATGACGCTTGAACAGCGTCAGTCATTGCTGGCCTTTGCGGACCAGGCTGCCCTTTCCATCGAACGAGCCGGCCTCGCCGAACAGGCATCGCAGGCAGAGGTTCTGGCCGCCGCGGACAGACTTCAAACCGCCCTGCTCAATTCGATTTCGCATGACCTGCGCACACCGCTGGTTTCCATCACTGGCGCCTTGACCAGTCTCGATGAACAATCGGCGCTGCTCAGCGAGGATCAGCGCCAGACCCTCGTGGTGACTGCCCGTGACGAATCGGAACGGCTCAATCGCCTCGTGGGAAACCTGCTCTCGATGACCCGCATTGAAAGTGGTGCTGTCAAGCTCAATGTTGAGCCCGGCGATATGCAGGACGTGATTGGGACTGCACTGGAACAGCTCGGCAAACGCCTTGGGTCCCGCTCCATCACCGTGACAGTGCCGGAGGATTTCCCGCTCGTGCCAATGGACTTCAGCCTCATCGTCCAGGTGGTGGTCAACCTGATCGAAAACGCCGTAAAGTATTCGCCCGCAGGGAGCGGCATCGATATCGCCGCCTCGCTCCGCGACGGCCGCGCTTGCCTGCAAGTCGCTGATCGAGGCGTCGGGATCCCACCCGAGGATTTGACGCGGGTTTTCGACAAGTTCTATCGTGTGCAGCGCCCTGAAAGTGTAGGTGGCACGGGCCTCGGGCTATCGATTAGCAAAGGGATCGTGGAAATTCACGGCGGCAGAATCTATGCCGCCGGCCGCGACGGTGGCGGCTCCATCCTGACGGTGGAATTACCCCTGTCCGGCAGCGGGGAGCCGAGCCGTGGTTGAAGAGGGTCAGCGGGTTCTCGTTGTCGATGACGAAATCTCCATCCGACGCTATCTGCGGGCTGCTTTGGGTGCGCAGGGTTTCTCCATTGCAGAGGCCGCCAGCGGTCAGGATGCCATCAACGCCGTTGTCTCGTTTCATCCGGACATCATCATCTTGGATCTGGGCTTGCCCGACATGGACGGCATCGAGGTGACGCAGCGGCTGCGGGAATGGTCACCGACGCCGATCATCATCCTGTCGGTTCGCGAAGAGGAGAAGGACAAGATAGCCGCCTTGGACGCAGGAGCCGACGACTACCTGACCAAACCCTTCGGGACTGGCGAACTGATGGCCCGCATGCGGGTTGCCCTACGGCGCCTGACCAGCGATGCCGAGGATCCGATGCTCCAGGTGGGTCAACTCAAAATGGACGTCTCGCGGCGATTGGTAGTCGTGGGTGGCAACGAGGTTGCCTTGACGCCGACGGAATACGACATACTGCGCCTGCTGCTGCAGAACGCGGGCAAGGTACTCACACACCGGCACATCTTGAGGCAGGTGTGGGGCTCGGCCTACGAAAATGAAATGCACATACTCCGCGTGAATATCAGCAACCTAAGACGGAAAATCGAGGAGGATGCGGCGCGGCCATATTACCTTTTGACAGAGCCTGGCGTCGGATATCGTCTCCGATCAAACGACTGATTCAGCATGCGCCGGCACTGAGGCCCCAGAACCCCTCTCCATTTTCGCCGTCATCATCGACCAGGCGCCTGTATGGACCGGGGACATGGTAAATGCTTGTTCGGAGACATGGTATACGCCCTGTGTAGAATGGACATATTGGAGAGCAGGAGGCCGATATGCCCTGGGAAGAGGGCACGGTCATGGCTCAACGAGCAGAGTTCATCGAACTGGCCCGGAGGGAGGGTGCCAACATGCGGGCGCTGTGCCGCGAGTTTGGTATCACCCCACGAACGGGATACAAATGGCTTAGGCGGTTTCGGGACGAAGGCGAGGCGGGACTGTACGATCGCAGCCGACGCCCCGCGCGCAGCCCGCGCCGGAGTGGGGCTGGCCATCCTGCTCGTACTAAAGCAGAGGCAAGCCGGTCCAGGGGACACGGTCAAACACACGTGAACCCCTATTAACTGATCCAGAGTCAGTGGATCGGCCTCCGACCAGCGCTGGAGGGCACCATGCCGCAACCCTCAGCTCACTCGCCTGCGGCGGGATTCTCCAAACACAAGTGATAGCTTGCCATCCACGGTCGCGGCGCCAGCATCCCGATCTCGGGATAGATCACGAAATTGTGCCAGCCCGTCGGAGCATCCAGGACATGGTAGTCGTAACCGCTGCACGCCGGGACGACATCCGCGCCCCAGTTGCCTTGCGGTGAGAATACCTGCGCGGCCGATCCCAGGTTATCCCAACTTCCTGCGCTCCCCGCCTGGTATTGCCCTGAAATGGTCACCTGTAGCTGCTCATCGCCAAGGATCTCAAAGTTATCGATGTCATTGCACTGCCGCCCCGGGAAGCCGCCTCCGATAAGGTAGTGCGTGTCCGCCGAGTAGACGTACAGGTAGGAGAAGTAGTCCTCGAGGTGGTGCGTCAGCAGCGTGCGGGCGTTGGCGCCGGAAAGAGCGCTGAGCGTCATGTCCATCCGGACCGTGTGTCCGTAGCCGTAGTAGTGCGGCACCAACGTGTTGCACCAGCGCAACCTCATCCTTGAATTGCCGCGCACGGTGTACGTATTGTTCTCTGCATCGGCTTCCGCGATCGTGCCTTCCGGGTTCACCGTGATGGAGTAGCCGGGCGCCAGCCGGGCGCGCGTCGCTTCGGTTACGCCGGTCAGGTCGAAGCTGCGCGTCTGCAGTGGCTCCAGTGTGACCCCCGGCCAGGAGCCATTCAGATATGCCGGGCTGCCATCGGCCAGAACCGAGCCAAAAGCGAGCGTGCGGTTTTCCAGTGCCGCCTCGCCCACGTTCTGCACGGTCAAGTGCACGCGGCCGCCGCCGCTGGGCTCAAAGCTGAGATTGCTGATCGTCAGGTCAGGCAGCCGCGGGCAGATCGGGTTGTGCACGCGCGTACCCGACCGCTCGTATTCCTCAACCACCGCATCCAAAGGATCGATTCGCACGCACGCGTCGAAGGGGGCACTCAAGATCATGTCCGGATGCTCCAGCACGGTCTCCTGCCCCGCCTCCAGCACAAACTCCGGCCATGTATATATACCGATGGAGCTTCCGTCGCGGTTCTGCAGTTCGACAGCCAGGTCTCTCCAAGGCCAGGTCGCCGTCCCCGTATTGCGGACGTGGATTTGCACCTTGCCGGTCGCCTCATCCACGTCGAACTGCTGCATCTCGATCCACGGAAGCGGCTCCCAGCCTGGATCACCCGAACCCACCGGGCTGCCCGCGGCTGGATTGAATGCAAAGGCCAGTCGGCAGCGTCCGTCGTCTGAGAGGATTGCGCCCTCCTGCTGGCGGTCGAACTGGCCATAGTGATCCTCATAGATGACGGAGAAGCCCTCGCAGATCAGGTCGTCGCAGCCGGGATCTCCCGAATGGTCGCATCTGCCCGCATCCTGGTCGTTGATATGGAATCCAAATTGAAAGGTGCCGCCGGGGACCACATCCACGATCGTGCTGTTCGTCCCGCTGAAGCGCCACGTGGGATCTGCGGTCATCGCGCTCAGATCGTAGACTGTGTTGTGCTGAAGTCCGCTGGGCATATCCAGCCCAGGACCCAGGTCGCCGCCGTGAAACGTGATCTGTTTCTCGTTCGCAAAGAAGTAACCGTAGGCAGGCCCCACGTCACCGAAGCGGTTTTCGTCGCTTCTATCGCCCCCCAGATCAAAAGTTTCCAGTGTCTGGAATACGATCTGGATTTCCCGTGTGCAGTTCTCCAGTGGTTGATCCAGCGCCACCTCGGACGGCTGCGATTCCGGCCCGTCCGGAAATCCGGCGCGGTATGCCGTCACGCCAAATGTGTACGTGGATCCGCACGGGGGGTTGAACCATTCGTAGGGCAGCCCGCTCTCGCGCGCCTCGGCCGGCTCCGTCCATTGCAGGTTGCCGTTCAGGTACACACGGAAGCCGTCGATGGCCGCCTCACCATCCGCGGGCAGGTAGTCCCAGTGCAGAGCGATCCGCCGATCGTCCAAACGGGCATTCACCGGCGCGGTCATGTCCCGATCGGGGACCAGCGGCACATCGCCTCGGGAAACCCTGTAGCTGAAGTCGAAACTGCCCTCGGCCCCGGTCGTGCCTGCCGGGTATAGGCTGCCATTCCACTGCTCGGGCGGAATCCTGAGCTCAACGTGGCCCAGCTCCAGCGCCTCCAGGCCGCCGAGTATGCCCACGCAGGACACCGTCAAAGGCAGCGGTTCCAGGCTGGTCCACAAAATGCTGGGCGCGTTCTCTCCTGCCAGGTGCGCGGCTGAATCCCAACTGCCGGCACCCAGCGACGCGAACAATTCATCTGTTGTCGGGTCACCATCCTCATCGGGATACCACTGCGGAGGGCTGCTGGCGAGCTGCACGTAGCAATGCAGGCTGTCGTAGGTCTCGCCGGTCTGCAGGGCGGGAACCTCCAGGCGCAGAATCAGCGGTTCGCCTTCTCCGCCGAACAATCCCCCCAACGGTCCAAAGAAGATCCCCTGGATGGTGCCGATTTCTGCTGGAGCCGCGGGCTCCACGACCGGTGGCTCGCCGCCCTCCGGCAACGGTTCAGCTTCTCCAGTCGGCGGCTCCGCAACCGGGGCCTCGCCGTCCGCAGACGGAGGCTCGGCGTGTCCCGCCGGCGACTCCTCATCGATGCCGCCCGCAGGCGCCTCATCCGCCGGTGACTCGCCGGAGGTCTCACCCTCCCGGCTGACTTCTTCTTCCGCTCCGCGGGCCGCCTGCGCGGACGCTTGCACCGCGATGGTTGCCTGCCCTTCCACTCCGTTCGTCCCCACCGCGCGCACGACCAGCACATGGACACCCTCGACCGTCGGCATCCAGTCTGTGGCCAGCACCATCGTTGTAGGATGGGATTCCGGAGCCTCCTGCATTGCCATCAGTTCATCCCCGGACCACAACTCCAGCCGCAGCAAGCCGTCGACGGCATGACCGGTGGCGTGCACGGAGACGCGCTCGCCGATCGGCACCTGCTCATGGTTGCGCGGGCTGTGGATCAGCACCAGCGGACGCGAGTTGAAAGCGCGCTTCTGCATGCTGGTGAAGTACACGACGCCCGCTGCCAGGCTCACCAGGATGCACAACACGGCCAGCACCCCGACGCCCGCTGCAATCTTCCAAAGGTGACGTTGCTTCGTCATCGCTTCCTCCCCCGCGCCCCGCGGTCTTCAGCTCAATGTGACGGCGAACTCCGACCATACAGACCATGGGCCAAGGTTGCCGGCCCCGTCGGCAGCCCGCACGCGCCAGCGGTAGTACCAACCGCACTCCACTCCGATGCTGTTCTGCTTGCCTTGAATGCCGGTAAATACGCTCCCCGGAACATCCGTCCAGTTGTTATCCCCGCTGTGACGCTGCACCTGCACGCGGTATTCTGCAATTCCAGAATTGTCGTCGACCGGCAGCCATACCAGGTTCTGGGATGCTTTGCAGCTTATCGATAGGCCATTGGCCGGCACAGCGGGCTCCGGCGCGGGCGGCGCTTGCGTATCTTGCGGAACCGGCGTCTCGCATGATCCGCGCACGGCGACGTCAACGCTGCGCTTCTCTTCCGTGCCGTCCTGATGCCTCACTGTCAGCGTGTAGCGCTCGGGCTCGCACAGGCAGGCTTCGTAGGATCCCTCCAATGGCTGGGACCTGCCTCCAAAGATTAGGCCTTGCACGTTCGCGGCGCGCCAGCGGATGTTGCTGCAGCTGCCGGCATCGATCTCCGCGGGATCGGCCCAGAATTCGACCTTCGCTCCCGGAACTGGCGCCGGGAGGTCCGGCGCGCAGCTCACCGGCGTAGGCCCTCCGCCCACCGGTGATGGGCATCCAAGCGGCGTCGGACCGCAGGAAACCGGGGTCGGGCCGCCGCCCACCGGCGATGGGCAGCCAACAACCGGCGTGGGCCCGCAGGAGACCGGAGTAGGGCCGCCGCCTACTGGCGATGGGCATCCAACCGGCGTGGGCCCGCAGGTGACCGGAGTCGGACCGCCGCCTACTGGCGATGGGCATCCAACTGGCGTGGGCCCGCAGGTGACCGGAGTCGGACCGCCACCGACCGGGGTTGGACAGCCACCCGCCGCTGCCGGAGACTCGCCTCCGAACGTGATCCTCGCCGTGTCCGGACTGCTTGCTATCCCGTCCATGCTGAAGGCGATCGCCTGTATTGTGTAGCTTCCCTCTGCCGGCGGTGTCCACAAGGTGTGGAAGGATGCAAGGTCTCCCTCCGCCGGTGGATTGTTAATGGCGGTCAACATGCCGCTATCGATCCAGATCTCGACGCGGCTCACTCCGCCCGGACCCGCCGCATGGCCCTCGATCTTGATTTCCTGGACCGCTGGGAAACTCAGGCCGTCGAGCGGCACATCGATCCACGCGGAAGCATCCCTGGACGCGGGCAAGTTGCACGCCCCCAGCACGAGGGCAAGCGCCAAGAGCAGGCTCCAGATGATCGGTCTGCACGGGAATGAACGCATGAGAAACCTCCGGGGGGTCCGGGGGTTCCGACGGCCTCCGACATTTGCGGCCGTCGACTGGGTCGGCCTAGCGCCTGACACCGTGTCACAAGGCACGCGGACAACCGCGCACTGTACACGTCGCCTCTCGCATCCCTGGAACGCTGCGGGCTGGAACTCACCGCCACGCATCTCCGTTCGCCGCGTGTCCTTCAGCGATCCACAACGAGGGGGCGCCACTCTGCTAGCCGGATTCCCCCTTGTGTATTATCTCACAAGTACACCTTTTTTTCAACATGACCCGTGCTGTTGGCCGCACTCTTACAGCACATGGACTTCACCCTTGCCCCCATTGTTCCGCATTGTTACACCGTCGCCGCGCGTTTCACCCCTGCCGGCCCCTCTTTCTCAGGGGGCGTCCAGGCAAGGGTGGCAATCTTCCATCCCGCGTCACCCGCGGGACACGCCTCACCCTCTTGCCCGAGGCGGCATCAAGCCGCCATCTCGCATCCTGCGCCTTGCAGGCGCGGGGCCGGCGCTCGCGGTCACTGATCCGCCGCAGGCACCGAGCTCGTTTCTCGGTGTGGTCGGGTGGCTTTCGGGCGAGTGAGCCTTCGCCCGAGGCGGCTTCGAGCCGCCATCGGGCATCCTAGTGCCACGAGGCCCTAGGGCAAGCGAGCATCGCCAATTCCGGCGGAGTGGTCGGTGTCTTTCTGACCGTTCCACAAGGAACCGTGTCTTCCCCAGGCAGCTTCGTGCGTCGGTCGTATATACCGAGCGCTCTTCTCGGTGCCGTGGGACGGGCGAGCCTCATGCGAGCGCCGTCCATCCTTGCGCCCTGTGGCGCAAGGGCATGCCGCCCGGCCGTTAGGAAGCCGCGGTTCCCCACTGTTAGGTGCTTGCGGACCGTCCAAAGCCGATCTGCCCGTCTAGATGGCAATCAATTGGGACTGCACAAGGCGCGGTTTCTCGTCGAGGATCCTCCGCCAAGAGAATATATTCAACGGGATGAATATAACACCATAGATGTGACGTTCTGTACCTTTCAGGTTACGGCGTCAAGCCTACAATCACATTCAAAGGATTGAATGTAAATGTCCCATGGATGACCAAGCCAAAGAAATCGAGCTGTTTCAAGTGCTGGTGCACCCGACGCGGCTGGCGATTCTGGATATCTTGCGCGGAGGGGAGCAATGCGTCTGCCACATGGAGGCCATTTTGGGGCAGCGCCAAGCGTACATCTCCCAACAGTTGATGGTGCTGCGGGATGCGGGGCTGCTCCAAGACCGCCGCGATGGCGTGAATGTGTACTATCGAGTCCGTCGCCCTCTGATCTACGCCGTGATGGACGCTGCCCGTCGAATGGTCGGGCCGCGTCCTCAGAACCCCGAGGTCGCACCGGGCACATGTACGTGTCCGAAATGCAAAGAACTCCACCGTCACTCCGAAACATTGCCCGCCGACAAACGAAAGCTGCTGCCGCGGCATAAGCAAATCAGGTCTGGATCGCTTGCGCATCAGGTTCCGGAGGATCGCGAATGATCATCGCCAATTCCACGGTGATCGCCGCCGTCACATTTGCATTTCTGATCGCTTTTGTGTTTTCCATGTTTGGTCAAGGCGGCGGATCGGTCTACTCCCCTCTACTGATCCTGCTTGGCTATGCGTTGTTGCTTTCCACATCGACTTCCCTGGTGCTGAATCTCATTACTTCGCTATCGGCGGGCTATATCTTCTACCGAAAGAAGATGATCGACTTCAGAACATCCCTCATCTTTGCGCCCGGGATCAGCGTGGGCGCCTTCGCAGGGGGAGCATTATCGAAATCGTTTGACACGACAGCCCTGCTGTGGGTGTTCGTGGTCTTCCTGCTGGGCGTGGGAGCAAGGATGATTTACTCCTATTGGGAGAAGGACAACGTGGAGGACGGTTTGCCCAAAGCATTCTCGGCCCCCATGTACGCCCTCATTGCGATTGTTGGTCTGGCCGTGGGATTCTTCGCCGGACTGCTCGGCGTTGGCGGCGGCATCCTGATTGTGCCCTTCATGGTCTACGTCTGTAGGATCCCGACAAAGATGGCAGCAGGCTCTTCCCATCTGATCATCTCGTTTTCGGCACTCGCCGGGATTCTCGGTCATGCAACTTCTCACCATTTCGACCTCCCCTTGATCCTCGTGACCGGGATTGCCGTTCTGATCGGCGGGAATCTTGGCGCTCGTATCAGCATGAAGGTCAAGACCAAAATGATCAAGGCCGGCCTGGGATTGATTATGTGGGCGTTTGCAGTCCAAATGCTGATAACACTCATGAGATAGCGGAGTAGTGAAAGGAGATGGAAGAATGACCACGCAACTTATTCCCCCCGACTGGGCCTTTGAGTTTCACGGGCACGAATGTCCCTTCATGCCGATTGGCTACCGCATGGGCAAACTGGCATTGGTCTATCTGGGCGCGGAGAAGGAGGCTGACCACGGCTTCTTTGTTTTCCCCGAGCTTGGCGAGGGGCATCCGCAGACCTGCATGATCGACGGCATGCAGATCGCTACCGGCGCGACATACGGCAAGGTGATGATCGCCAAGACTTTCTATGGCAAGCTGGCCGCGACCTTCTATCATCCGCAAAAGGGCGCGGTCCGCTACGCGCTCCTACCCGATTTCACGGACGCGATGGGGAAGTTCGAATTCTTCGGCTATCGCAAGAAGGGCATCGAGCCCTCGAAAATCCCGGTGGAGGTCCGGCGCCAGGTTATCCAATGGGTCTATGACCAGCCTGACGAGGCTATCTTCAAAGTGGAAGCCAAACCTGACTTCAGGTACGCAGCCGTCAAGGGCTCCTTTAACAAGACCAAGTGCAGTGTATGCGGTGAGTATGTCTTTGATCGCTACCTGCGCATGAAGGACGGACAGCCAGTGTGCATCCCGGACTCGGGGTATGAAAAGACCGCCCTGGTAGATCGGTAACTCAAGCGAAATGACACAAAGGAGATCTTTCAGCATGGATCGCAACGATGAAGTCTACAAAGTTGGTTTGGCCCTGCACGGACACAAATGCCCTGCCATGCCGCTCGGCCTGCGAGCGGGCGAGGCGGCAATGCAAGCCCTGGGCGTGCAACACGCTCCTGACGGGCAGCTGACCGCCCTGGTGGAGATTGACCGCAATCACTGTTCCACCTGTTTCGCGGACGGTGTGCAGGTCGTCACCGGCTGCACGTTTGGCAAGGGCAATATCCGGAGCCTGGGATATGGCAAGTTCGCCCTGACACTGATCGACAACAAGACCGCCCGGAGTGTCCGCGTGGTAGCCACGCCCGAGGCCATGCGGCGCAGCCAGGAATCTGAGTTCATCAAGTACCGGAAAAACGGCGTTCCCGCCTCTCAGGTGGATGTGAAACTGGTTGAGCCATTGATTGACCAGGTGCTGGCAGAGCAGACCGAAGTGCTGGTCACGGTCGAACCGATCAAAGAGCTGAAACTGCCCCCCATGGCTCCGCACGCCTTCGATACCATCCTCTGCGCCGAATGTGGCGAGGTGGTTGTCGAACGTTACGCGCGCGTCAAGCACGGCCAAGTGGTGTGCATACCCTGTGCCGAGAAAGCCTGACCCGCATGCCGCCCGAGCCACCTTCCGCGCCTGAACGTCAAGGAGCCTAGCCGACCCATGCTCGTCCTACTGCTCAAAGGTCTCGTGGCCGCCCTCATCGTCGGCTTTGTGACCGCCTCGATCCAGTCCTGGGTGGATCGATTCTTCCTCGTCATTTTGCTGATGACAGTCGTCGCCATGCCGATTGACGAAGCGATCGTTGTCAACCTGATCGTCGTTTCGCTCGCCGCGCTGATGATGGCTTTACGCCAGATGATCGTATTGCGTTCCGTCGGAAAAGACTGGCCCCTGGTCATTGTGCCAGCCGCCGTGGGGGCCATGCTGGGTCGCCTCATTGGGCTGAACGTCTCGACACAGGTCCTGACGGTGCTGCTCGCCGTCTATGCCATCCTGGCGGGGCTGCGTCTGGCCTTCATCCGCCCGCTGCCCGAGAAGGAGACCAAGGCCCACGCGGCCTGGCTGGCGCCGATTGCTCTTGTCGCCTCCCTACTGACGGGTTTGCTCTCGGCCGGCGCGAAAGTCTTCCAGGTGCCTCTCTTCAACGTGGCGCTCGGACGCCATCCCAAGCAGGCGTATGCGTTGGCCGCCCTCAGCGTCACCGTATCCGCTCCGGTTGCCCTGGCCACGCAAATCGGCCTGGGGATCGCGATTACCCCCTCCCAGATTCTGCTGGCCCTTTATCTGTTCGCGATCATCGTCGGCGTTGCATTGCTGGTCCAGCGCTTCTGGACACCCAAGCTCAACCGTGTCGTGACCTGGATTATCTCCCCGGTTCTCGTCCTAGTCGGTATTCGATTGTTGAGCATGGCCCTCATGAGTTAGCCGGTCTTCATGCACACACACAGGATCGACGTCAGGGACAGTGGCTTCCCCATTTGGATTGCCATGAGCTTTGCCATCTTGATCGCCGAAGTGCCTGGCCGCCGCTCTCCGAGGCGCATCGCGACCGGTGACAGGTGGGGCCGCCGCTAATCGCCGTCGACACTGCCGTGGTCGGATGGCCATCCTGCTCGTACTAAAGCAGAGGCAGGCCGGTCCAGGGGGCAAGGTCAAACACACGTGAACCACTATTAGCTGATCCAGAGTTCGGCGCGCAGACCTCGGAGTTCTTCCCCCCGCAGGTCAGCGCAAGTGGTTATCAGGAACGGATCCCGATCGGTGAACAGGCGCATGCTCACTTAACCCCCGTAGGGCTGGTCTGCTTGCTTGAGGCTGCTTTTCAGTTCGTCAAGCATGCCGCCGGCGATACCCGGTTTGGAACCGGACATGTCAACCAGCTCCTCTGGATCCTGCACGAGGTCGTACAGCTTGACCAGGTCACCGTGGACCAGCTTTGGGTATCCGAAGGAGTAGATCAGCTTGTACCGCCCCTTTACCAGGGCGATCGTCGCAACCGTCAGAGGCGCGTACGGCTGGCTCTCCCTGGCCTGAACCGCGTACAGGCTGCGATCGGGGTCGGGCGCGGCCGCCGCATACGGTGGCATCACCTGGCCCTCACACCAGTCGGGAATGCTATGCCCGGTCACCTGAGCGAGTGTAGGCAGCAGATCAACGGCGCTCGTCAGATCATGCACGCGCATTCCGACGTCCCGTCCCGGCCCGAATATGAGCAGTGGAACGCGGGTCACCGGTTGGTAGAGGGTTGGGTTCAGGTGACCGATCAGACCGCGTTCGTGCATCTCTCCATGGTCAGAGGTCACCACCAGCCACGTCGTCGCCAGCAGCCCCGATTGGTCCAGCGCATCATAGAGCCGGCCGAATTCCCTGTCCACATAGAGGATGTACTCATCGTAGTCGGTGCGTTCACCAAGCAAAGTATCGTAGGGGGCCCCTTCCGTGAATATGTCCTCGGGCTTGCGCACCGGAGCAAAGCCATCGCCCTTGAATTGATCGGTGAACTCCCGCGCGGTGCGGTAGGGCTGGTGCGGGGGCATCAGATGGAAGTAGCCGAGGAACGGGCGTGGAATTCGGCTCACGCGCGCGGCAATCCAATCCGTTGCGGTCTCCAGCAGAAAATCGCTGCTGAGTTCGCCCGTGGTCGGAATGCCTCGCGGAAATCTGCGCTGGAATCCGGCCTCTTCCGCTGTCCATAGCACTTGGTGCGGAATGGAATAGAAGAGCGAGTAGGCCGGGTTGCCTGGACCCCAGTCGACATACCGCATCCAACTCATCATGGCAGCGTCGGCATCGTTGGGAAAGGCATCGTGGATCCAGCTGTCATCAGTGTGGAGCATCAGCGCCTGTGGCGGCACCAGCTCATCCAGCGCCCCGCCGGCTTGCCTCAGCAGGATGTTGGCCCACGCATTGTGGGTATAGCAGATCCGGTAGTAGTCCTGGAACGCGGCGAAGACGTTGCGGTTGACGAACGGCCCTGTCACCTTGCTGCCACCCCGGATCGCGCGGTGTGTCCACGGCAGCGTGCCGGTGAGCAGCGAGGCGGTTCCCGGCGTGGTGAAGTTGCTGGCGGCAAAATGGTTGTCATACACGATCGCCCGTTTCGCCAGCCGCCTAAGATTTGGTGTTGTGTCACGGCCGTAGCCGTACAGCGATATGTTGTACGCCGACCAGGCGTCAAAGACCAGAATGATCACATTCTGTTGTTTCGCATCCGTCGATCCCGGCGGACCGAGCGCACTCATCAGGCGCGGCGCGGCCAGGCTGAGCGGCGCCAGGCTCGATAACTTCAAGAAGTCACGGCGGCTGATCTTCGGACTCACTCCATCGACCTATGCAGAGAGGCAATAGCAGCTGCTGCGTCCAATCCCTGACCTGCTTTCCCCGTGAAGCCAGCTCACATGCCGAGCTGCTTGCCGGCGGCTGGTCTGCGAGATTATACAAGCAATGACGCCTGCCCTCTCCAAGGCAAATAGTCGCGCCTCCAGCTTTTGATATACTGCGCCGATGCATGTCGAATTCAGCGGGAAGATTTGGGTCTGGAGAGGCCCCGCCCCCTGGTACTTCGTTACCGTCCCGGCGCGCCAGTCCCATGAGTTGCAGGCCATCCTCGGAATCGTTACCTATGGTTGGGGCATGATTCCGGCACGCGTTCGCGTCGGCGGCACGGAGTGGAAGACCTCCTTGTGGCCCAAGGATGGTCGCTACATCGTCCCCCTCAAAGCCAGCGTCCGGGAAGCAGAAGACCTTCACCAGGGCGACGAGATCGCTGTGCGCCTTGAAATCCGTTGAAGAGCCGGGCGCCGGTGCGCCCTGAGCGGCTCCGGGATCGCCACCCACCTGTCATTGCGACGCCTGGTGTGCGTGCCCCTGTTTCTTAGGGGGCATCCAGGCAAGGGTCGCAATCTCCCGGCCCTTGCCCCCATTGATCCTCATTGTTTCCGCATCGGCGTACGTTCTGGCGAGGGAGCGTCCAGCGACCAAAGTGGTAGGCGCTTGCCCTACCATCGCCCATTCCGGCGGAGTGGTCGGTGTCTTTCTGACCGTTCCATAAGGAACCGGAGCGGCGCGCGTTTCACTCCTGCCGGCCACCTCTCCCCGCTTAGCCCATCCCCCTGTACTCCCCGATCGGCACCGGGATCCCCGCCACCATCCAGATCACCTCGTCGGCCTTCTCCGCCAGCCGCTGATTTGCCCACCCCAGCAGGTCCCGGAAGAGTCGTCCCGCGGGGTACGCGGGCACCACGCCCTGCCCGACCTCGTTTGACACCACCAGCCAGTGCGCGGGGATCTCCTCGATCCCCTTCAACAGCTTCTCGATCTCGCCTTCGACCGCTGCCCGCGCCGCCTCTTCGTCGGGCTGATCCACATCCCCCGCCGCCTTGAGCAGCAGATTCGAGATCAGCAGCGTGATGCAATCCAGCAAGACCACGTCTGCCCGCGGCTTCTCTGCTAGGAGGCGCGCACCGACGTCCATCGGAAGCTCGAGCGTGCGCCACTGCGGCGGTCGCTTTCCTTTGTGGGCCTCAATTCGCTGACGCATCTCATCGTCAAGCGCCTGCGCCGTGGCGATGTATAGCACTGCACCATCGCTGCTCCGCGCGATCTTGTCCGCGTAGTCGGATTTCCCGCTGCGTGCCCCGCCGATAATGAAAGTGAGCCTGCCCAAGTCTTTCCGCCCTCTCAGATGCTATTCGCTGCTAGATGCCCACCAGGTGACTCGTATCGTTGAGCAGATGCAGCACCGCGCCCCGATCGTGTATCCGCAGCTCGGATAGCGACGCATTCGAGGCGTCCACCTGCCAGTATGCCTCCAGCGGCAGGCCGAGTGCCAGCACAATCATGACCTGCAGCGATCCGCCGTGCGCCGCGATGATCACCGTCTCGTCCACGTGCGCCTTGCAGATATCCTCGTACGCCGCGTACACGCGCTTTCCCAGGTCCGGGAGCGACTCTCCATTTGGGGGCGCGACGCCAAGCCGGTCTGCCTCCCACTTCGATAGTCTTTCCGCGTCCTGCACCTTGAGGTCGGCATACCTTTGGCCCTGCCAGTCGCCGAAGTGCCCCTCTGAGAGGCGCGCGTCGACGCGCAAGGCCGGCTTCGACGCGATGGCAGCTTGGATAGCTAGCGCCGTATCGCGCGCGCGCCCCAGGTCGCTGCTGTAGATCGCAGCCGGGGTCTCATCTGCCAGTCGCCTTGCAACAGCCTGCACCTGTGCTCGGCCTTTCTCATCCATGGGTACATCCATCTGGCCCATGAAGCGTATCTCGGCGTTATAGGCGGTTCGTCCGTGGCGGACAAGCAACAGGCGGGTGGTCATCTCACCGCCGCGAAAGTCAGCAGCACAGCTGTCTCAGCGAGCATATTGATGGCTCCGTAGGTATCTCCGGTCATTCCCGGGATGCGGCGCAGCACGAAGCTCGCGCTCAGGGCGAGAGCCGCTGCGGCTGCTACTACCGCAATCAGGGGCACAAAGTCCTGCCGCAGCAACGCGACCGCGTCGACGGCAACCAGCATCGTGACGGTGGCAATGACGGCTTGCGTCGTATGCGCGTTGTCCTTGATGTCACGCCCCAGCCCCTCCGCACGCGCGTACGGGAAGACGATGACCGCCAGCGTCATCGCCCAGCGGCCCACGACCGGCGCGACCAGCAGGACCACCCAGCGCTGTGCCTCAACCGCGTTTAGTGCGCTGAACATGATCAGTAATATGAGTGCTCCGGCAGCCAGTCCATACGCCCCGGTGTGCTCGTCGCGCATGATCTCCAGCCGGCGTTCCGGCGTGCCGCCGCCCAGCAGGCCGTCGCAGCTATCCAGGAATCCATCGAAGTGCAGCGCTCCGGTCAGGGCGATCCATAGCGCCAGGATCAGCGCGGATCTCACCGGGACGGGAAAGACCTTCCCAAGGAGAACATCGGCGCCCGCCAGCACTGCGCCGAGAAGCAGTCCGACCAGCGGATAGAAGCCGGTGGCGTGGCCCAGTTCCCGCGGCGTGAACGGGCGTCGGATGAAAGCCGGCGAAACCAACAGAAATTGAAGTCCAGCCACGAATGCGGTCATCGATTCACCTACCCCCGGCAATCATAATGCCTGCCGCGCCGAGGCGACGGCAGTTCAGGAAGTCTCTCCGCCATCCCCGGACTTGCCGCTGACGCCCGCTTCATCGAACGTGGCCATTTCGGTCAGGGCGCGGCGTGCCGCCCCGACGAGATGCATTGTCACCACTGCGCCCGTGCCCTCACCCAGCCGCAGCCCGAGGTCCAGCAGCGGGCGAGGGCGGCCTATTAGTTCTTCGAGTTTCATTCGTTCTGCAAGTCCGCGCCCCTTATTGGAATCAGAACTCGATCCCTGCCTGAGCTATGACTCCCTCATCGAACGGATGTTTGATGGCCTGCATCTCGGTCACCAGGTCCGCGTACTCGATCAGAGCCGGCGGCGCATCCCGACCAGTGATGATGAGATGCAAATCCGGGGGCTTGTTGGCCTTGAGCCAGTCGATGACTTGCGCCGTATCCAACCAGCCGAAGTGTAGGGTGTACGTGAACTCGTCCAGCAGGATCAGGTCGTATTGCCCGCTGCTGATCTTCTCCTGCGCGAGCTTCCAGCCTTCCACCGCGCGCCGGATCGTCTCGTCCATGTTCTTGGAGGTCCACGTGAAGCCGTCGCCCATCGAGTGCCACTCGATGCCGAGCTTCTTGGCCGCTTTGACCTCGCCCCACTGCCCGGTCTCGGCCTTGATGAATTGGATGACGCACAGCCGAAAGTTGCGTCCCCATGCCCGCAGCAGCGTGCCCAGCGCAGCTGTGCTTTTTCCCTTGCCCTGCCCCGTGTTTACAATGACCAAGCCTTTTCGCATGCTCAAACCTTTCCACCGCCGTCTGGCAGCACCAGCGGACTGCCGTAATCCGGATGCGGTATGACGTGCACCGGAATCCCATACACATCCGAGAGAATTTCTGCCGTGAGCACTTGGGATACTTCCCCGATCGCCCGCATCCGGCCATCCACCAGCAGCGCCACCCGATCGGCGTACAGGGCCGCCAGATTCAGATCGTGCAGCACCATCAAGACGGCCAGATGCTTGTTCACAGCGAGATCGCGTATCAAGCGGATCAGACTGTCGCGATGTTGCAGATCGAGGTGCGTCGTCGGCTCATCCAGGAGCAGCACCGGCGTATTCTGCGCCAGCGCCCGGGCCAGCAGGACGCGCTGCTGCTCGCCGCCCGAAAGCTCCCCTACGAAACGCTCTGCGAGAGGCAGCATCTGCGTTTGCTCGAGCGCGTACTGCACGCGCTCGTGATCCAGCGGCCCCGTGCGACCGAGCCAGCCAAGATGCGGCGTGCGGCCCAGCAATACCGATTCGTACACTGTGAAGGCCGGTGGCAGGCTGCGCGCCTGTGGAACCACAGCCAGGTAACGGGCGCGCTCCATCGTGGAAAGCCGGGACAGCAGGTCGCCGTTGATGCGCACGTCGCCATGCTGCAGCGGCACGACCCCGCTCACTGCCCTGATGAGCGTGGACTTTCCGGCGCCGTTCGGACCGACCAGCGCCACGACCTCGCCGGCATCGACGTTGAACGATACATCGTGGAGCACCACGCGGGAATCATAGGCGACCGTCAGGTGCTCGATCTTCAGCATGCTTCGACCGGCACCAGATCGCAGAAGTAAAAGCGCTCGTCTCTCAACACGATTTCTCCCCGCTGGTGCGGTATCACCCGGCCAAATATCGGCCCGTCGTATACGAAGGAATGGTACTCGCCATTCTCTCCGCACACATCCACGGTTGACGGCAGCTCCGAGACAAACCCCGCGTCGATGCTTCTACCCACGAACTCTTTGCCAAGTGCCTGTCCATCGACGCACACCGTGACGGCCTTGAAGCCCAAATCGAGAAACGATTTCATCAGCTCCGGAGTTTCCCGTTTCCACAGCGGGAAGAGTCCTTTCATTCCAATCTTGGCGAGGTTGCTTTCCCTGTACTTGCGCAGATCTTCGAGAAAAATGTCCCCAAAGACCACGGACCCCACCCCGGCCTCCTTGTATCGACTCAGCGTTTCGGCGATCCGCGCTTCATACTCCTCGTTGCTCGACGCCTTGGGAAGGATCACTTCCTCCAGCCGAAGGCCCAGTGACTGCGCCTGCTGCTCCAGCAATGCCCTGCGCACGCCGTGCATGCTGATCCGGTCGTAGTCTCCCGTCACGGTGGTCATCAGCGCGGCGATCTGGTACTCGCCTTTCGCCATGATTTCGTTCAGTGCCATGGCGCTGTCCTTGCCGCCGCTCCATGAGAACAGCACTTTTTCCATTCTCGCGCCGCCTCACCAATACCCTTGATTCTTTGCCCGGCGCAGCACCCATAAGAAGAAGGGCGCTCCAACCAGCGCCGTCACAATGCCCACCGGCAGCACTTGTGGAGCCAGCACGACTCGCGCCAACAGATCGGCGAGCAGCAGTGCCGTGCCACCGCTGACAATCGAAAGCGGTATCAGGCGGCGGTAGTCTGCGCCCCACAGCAGGCGGATCAGATGCGGCACGATCAGTCCCACGAATCCGATGATTCCCGAGAAGGCCACCGCCGACGCCGTGGTCAGCGAGGCGGCCAATATCAGCCAGAACTTCACGCGTTCGGCCGGCAGTCCCATCTGGCTGGCCTGCTCCTCGCCAAATTGCAGCACGTTCAGCGCGTGCCCGGATGCCAGCAGCGCCACCAGCCCAACCAGGACATAAGGCAGCAGGGCGATCACCGGTTGCCAGCCGCTCATCAGCGAACCGCCCAGCAGCCAGCCCGTGGCCCGGCGCAGCTCTTCATTCGATCGCAGCATCAGGAACGAGGTGAGCGATGTGGCAAAGGAGCTGACAGCCACGCCCGCCAGTATCAGCGTTGTGGTCGGCACGCTCCTGCCGATCCGCGCCAGGCTATAGACGATCATCACGGTGATCAACGCGCCTGCGAAAGCGGCCGCCGGGATAACGTAAAGCCCTGCCAGATCTGCCGGCCAGCGGATGCTCATGGCGATGATCGCACCCAACCCCGCGCCCGAGGCGACCCCGATCAGATACGGATCCGCCAGCGGGTTGCGGAACAGGCCCTGGTATCCGGCGCCGCTTCCGGCCAGCGCCGCGCCGGTCAGCAGCAGCAGCACGGCATGCGGCAGTCGGATTTCGAGCAGGATCGTCGAGAACAGTTGGGCTGCTTCGCCCGGCAGCGCGGAGCCCGCCAGCCTCGCAACCAGCACAGCGAACACGGTCCCCGGCGGGATATAGACAGGCCCGATCGCCACGCTCAGGATCAGCGCCGCGAGCAATACAAGCAGGCTGATCACCAGGGCGCGCGCCAGCGACTGGTTCATCGGCTGCGCAAGGCGTGCAGTCCGCCCACCGTTCTGGCTCACCCGCACCTCATTTGAACAATTCCGGGCGCAGCAACTTCGCCATGGCTTCCAGCCCGTCGACCATGCGAGGGCCCGGCCGACTTACCAGGTTGTCGTCAAAGATGAAGATCTTATTTTGCTGTACCGCCTTGAGCGCCTGCCAGCCGGTGCGCGCCGCGACTTGCTCGGGAGTTACTCCGCCGTAGGTGTTGTCGCCAAGCAGGATCAGGTCCGGCTGCTTGGCGAGCAATTCCTCGACGCTTACCTGCACCCACTCTCCATTCAGCTCCGCGCCGAAGTTCTTACCGCCCGCCGCGTCGATGATGAGATTGACGAATGTTCCCGGGCCCGAGGTGAACGGTGCATTTGGATCGGTTGCGTCCAGCTCGTAGTAGACCAGTGGCTTCTGCGCGACATCCGCCACCTTGCGCGTGACTTCATCGACGCGGCTCTTGAGGGACTTGACCAGCGCCGCGCCCTCCCTCTCGTGGCCCGTCATCGTGGCAACGCTTTGCAGGTTGGCATACAGGTCCGCGAACGTACTGGGATTCGGCACGACGTACACGGTCAATCCCACATTTTGCAGGTCGGCGACCTGCTCCGGCGGCGTCAGCGGCGCGGCCAGCACCAGATCGGGTTTCTTCGAGAGAATGAGTTCCATGTTCAGGGCCCCGAAGCCGCCGCCGATGTCCGGGACGTCCTTTGCTTCGGCCGGATAATCCGAAAAGGAGTCGCGGCCGACCGTCTCGGCGCGGGCTCCGACCGCAAACAGGATTTCCGTGTTCGATGGCGCCAGCGAGACCACCCGCTGCGCCGGGTGCGCGAGCGTGATCTCATGGCCAAGGCCATCCGTGAACCTAAGCGCGGCAGGCGCTGCCGGCGCGGCCGCGGGTGCGCACGCAGCCAGCCACAAGCAAGCCGTAAGACAAATCGGGAAGATTTTTCGGGCCATCGGTTCCTTTCGGGCAGCCGTCCCGTCGGCGAGTTTCCTTATCAAAGCGAAATCCCCAGCCGATGGCTGGGGAGGTTGGAGAGCTGTCTCGCCGAAGCGGATCGTCCTCCACCTCCTAGCCGCGGGAGTGTGGTGAACCGGCCAAGGCGGGCGACCTGACTCGTGCCCTGCCGCGATTGCTCATGGGCACTTACAGTTGCGGGACAGCGCCGGAATTGCACCGGCTTCGCCGCTTTTGGCCGAATTCTGTTGTTATGCCATTCTATGCCGCCGGGTTGCGCACGTCAAGGATGCCAGGAGGGAAAGGATGCCATCCGCGTCGTGGTGGGATCTCAAAGAAAGCGCGATAATTCGTGAGCCAGCCTGCATATCTTGATGCCGGTCCTTCTTCTTCCGACGCAAGGGCATCACCCGCCAACATAGCCAGGCCACACCGGGAGGGCAATCCACATGCCATCAAAAAGTAAGAGCCTGCGCGAGCTTATGACTTTTCTGATTTTGACCGCCATCTTCAGCGGCATGGCCTATGTCCCGATCATCGCGGCGGGCACCATAGGTGGGGAGCAGTCCAAGCTGGCTGGACTGCTGATGCTGTCGCCTGGTCTCGCTGCCGTCATCACCTATCTGGTATTCGAACGGAGCCTGCGGCCGGTTGGCTGGAAGCCGGGCCCGATACAGTCCCTGGTTCTCGGTTTGGTGATACCACCGCTCTACTGTTTGATCGCGTATGGGCTGGTATGGCTGCTCGGCGCAGGAAAGTTCAACGGTCAGTTCCCAGCCAACTTCCTGGTCCTTCTGCCGATCTTGCTGATCGCCGGCACCTTGTCGGCCCTTTTGGAAGAGGTCGCCTGGCGCGGATTCCTCGTCCCGGTAATGATGAGGCTCACCAGTTTCACAAGGACTGCCCTGATTACAGGTCTGGTTTGGGCTTTCTGGCATTATCCGCTGATCATCTATTCGGATGTTCGGCTGGGCGATACCCCCCTGATCTACAGCATGGCCTGCTTCACTGTCTTCGCCGTGGGCTTGGGTTTTGCAGCAGCCTGGCTTCGGCTCCGATCCGGCAGCGTATGGCCCGCGGCGGTGCTGCACGGGAGTCATAACGTGTTCATGCTGCACGTTTTCAACGTTCTCACGACGGACACCGGCAAGACCTGGCTCTTGTTGGGCGAGTACGGTGCGGTGACAGCCGCGCTGGGGTTACTGCTCGGCATCATCTTCTGGAGTCTGCGAAGCAAGCTGCCTGCTGTGACTTAGACCGGGGCCAGCAAGAAGGGGTGCCGGCCTTGCGCAAGGCCGCTGTGGCAGGGGACCGGAGCGGCTTCGTCCGCGTCCACCCGCTTATGGTACAAGTTGCGGCTCGCTTCGCCGAGGGAGCCGGAATGCGCTGAAGATGAACAGCACCAGCGGTGACAACATCAGCAATGGATTGGCGGCCCGCCCAAACGCTGCCAGGCCTGCCAGCGGTACGACGTAGGCGAGCATCAGCCACAGCCAGTCCAACCCGGCGGCGTCCTCCGCCAACGTGACCAGCGGAAGCAGCAACACCACATAGTCGTAATTCTGCAGATAGGGGCTGACCAGAAACGTGATCAGCACACCCGACCGCGATGAGCTTGCCCGGAATCGTCGACAAGCTTGCCCCAATTACGCGCCACCCATACGCCAGCCGCGATCGCCAGAATCGCCGAGATCCATACGGCTTGATTCAACCCTCCAGCCCCCAGGCCCGCGAAGAACATCGACGGGCTCACGCACTGGTGGCACTGCGATACATCCTTGAAGCCCGTCAGTGAGTGGAAGTAGTCCAACGGCCAGACGGGTGATGCCATGAAGCCCACCACAAAGAGCAATGCCCCCGCGCCAAGAATGGCCATCAAGGCTTGACGTCCGAAAGGATCCCGCCTTAACCACAGAGCCACAAGCACCATGATGACGATCAATCCGCCGAGGTGCGGCTTGAAAGTCAGGAGCGCCGCGGCAATTCCGGCCAGCACGGCGCGTTCGGTGCGCAGCGCGTAAACCATGAGCGCCGCACCAAGCAGCACCGGAAAGACGTACTGCCCCACGAACAGGCTCCCCAGGACCGGCACCCAGACGATCCCCAGAAGGTAAAGCGGCAGCCGCTTGGCCGACGTTCGACCTCCCACCAAAAGCCACACCGAGACAGCCAGCATGATCAGGTTGACGCCAAACCAGACCCGCGCTGCAACGTAAATGGGCATCGAGGCCAGCCACAGCGTGCTCAGCGCGTACCACGGTGGGTATGGAAACGGCAGCACGAAGACCTGCGCGGGCGACACGTGCGCCAGTTCCGCAATCATGTTGACCTGCCCGGCATGGTCGTAGAGCGGAATACCGCGCAGGAGTCCGAGGTTCGCGTGATAGAGCACCTGGAAATCCAGATACGGGCGGATTGGCAGGGGCAGCAGCACCATCGCCAGCAGCAGCACGGCGGCGGCAAGGATCGCAAAAAGAATCTTCATCCAGCCTCGCTGCGGCGCTTGATGGCATGGATCAGTCCTCGGAAAACGAGCCGGTGCAGCGGACCGAGCAGCAGCCAATAGGCAAAACCCGGGAGTCCGTGTGGCGCGAAGAAAGCGGTTTGGGCCAGCACGGCCTCATTCCCGTCCGGTTCGATGCTCCATTCCATCCAGCCCTCGCCCGGCGAGCGCAGTTCAGAGTGCAACCGGATCATCCTGCCAGGCTCAACGGCCTCCACGCGGTAGTAGTCCACCCGGTCACCGACGAGCATGCCCGGGTTGGCTGACGCGGCGGGCTCTACGTTGCGCCGCATTCCATTCCTGTGCTTTGTATCCGTCCGTGGCCCTCGCGGTGCAAAGAAGCCGTCCAACCAACCTCTCAATCGCCATAGCCAGTTGGCGTACGGCCAGCCATATTGGCCTCCCATCCGGATAAGCACGCCGTACACCGCTGGTGCGGAGGCCCTGACTTCCACGCGACGATAGTCCACCAGAAAACCTTCGTGCTTCATGCTGACGACGTCGCGACCCAAACCTGCCCATACGCGCTCGAGATGGGCCGGCGCCAGATCTGCGAGGGCCGCTTCGAGTGCGGCTTCATACGGTACCAACTTCACTTCCGGAAAAGTCTTTTGCGCCGCGTCGTCCACGACTATCGAATCGGATTGCAGGCCGCCCACCAGCGCGGTCGCAATTGGAAACGGAACCGGCGTCAGCCAATCCACGAACCGCGCCATGAGTCCGATGGGGATGCCAGGCAACGTGAACAGCCAGCGCCTCAAGCTTCGCGATTTTGCGTAGCGCAGCATTGTATCCGCATACAACATGCGCTCCGGACCGCCCATTTCATAGATGCCGCCGCGCGCCTGCGGTCGCTCGAGCCCCGCGGTCAGGTAGTCGATCACATTCGCGGCCGCGATGGGCTGCGATTGATTGCGCAGCCACGTGGGCCCCGGCAGGACGGGAAAGCACTCTGTCAGGAAGCGAATCATCTCGAATGAAATGCTTCCCGCGCCGACAATCACACCGGCCCGGAACTCGGTTACCGGCACACGTCCCTGCCGCAAGATTTCGCCGGTCTCGATTCGTGAGCGCAGATGGGGCGCCAGGTTCGGTGAGGCGGGGTCGGCGAGCCCGCCCAGGTAGATGATGTGCCCGACGCCCGCCTTGTCCGCCGCTCGCGCAAATTGCCTGGCGCTCTCTTTTTCCACGCCCACATAGCCGCGCCCGCTGGCCATGTTGTGGATCAGGTAATAGGCAGTATCCACACCCGCCAGCGCGCGCTCGATGCTGGCGGGGTCCGTGGTGCTCCCGCCCATCACCTCCACGTCTGGAAGCCAGGCGCGTCCGGCAAGGCGCACAGGTTCGCGTGCCAGCGCCCGCACGCGATGGCCTGCCTGAAGAAGGCGTGGCACCAGGCGGCTCGCGATGTATCCATTGGCGCCTGTGACGAGAATCAGACGCCCCATGGTCCGTCATCACCTATCCGCGACCGAAAGAAGCAGGCATCCATTGGCTCTGTTGGATTCACATTCACCCCCGCGGGAGCCTATGAGTGCGCCAGGCTGCGCGCCCGGGCGGCAATCTGCCGGATGAGTCCATTAAATAGAAAGGCATGGAAGGGCCACATGGCGTACCAGTACACAAAACCCCAGAATCCCCTTGGGGCGTAGTAGGCCGTCTCCGTGAGCAATGTGCGGCCATCTTCTTGAGGAATCGACTCAAATTGCAGCCAGGCCTTGCCGGGAATTTTCATTTCGGCGCGCAGACGCATCAGGCGGTCTTGTACCACGTCCTCCACACGCCAGAAGTCGAGCGATTCACCCGCACGGATGTCGTCGGGACTCCGTCGGCCGCGGCGAATGCCCACGCCGCCCAGGGCTTTGTCGGCCCAACCGCGCAGAGCCCACGCCCAGTCCATGAAAAACCAGCCGCGCGCGCCGCCGATACCCGTGTACACCTTGAAGAGCGCCGAGGCCGGTGTCTCCAGTACAAGGGTGCGCCGCTCAAGCATCATGCCCTCTTCTATTGAAAAGCGATACGGTCGGGCATCGCCTGCAGAGTTGACCAGCGCATCCGACCACGAAGTCTCGACCTCATCGCTCAGGACGCGGCCAAGTGCGGCATGGACCGCAGGCTGGAAATCCAGCGGCTGGATCTCCGGAAAGAGCCGCCGGGCCTCGTCGTCGTGAACGACCAGATTGGCGCGCAGCCCCTCGATGAGCGGCAGCACGGTTCGCCAGTGGACAGGCGTGACCATGTGCACCCAGTAGGCCGAGAGCCGCGGCAGGTAGAACGGCGTGCGGATCAGAATGCGCTTAAGACCCCGCTCCCTGGCATAGCCGAGCAGCATGTCCGCGTAGGTAAGCCGGGTGGGCCCGCCAATTTCCAGCAGCTTTCCCATGCTCTCGGGGCTGCTTCAGCGCGGACACCAGGTAATCCAGCGCGTCTCGAATGGCGATCGGCTGCGCCAGCGCGTAGAACCATGCCGGGCAAACGAACACCGGTTCGCGTTCGGCCAGATACCGGATCATCTCAAACAGGACGCTGCCTGACCCGATGATCATGCCGGCCCGGAATTCGGTCACCGGGACGCCGCTTTGCCTCAGTATGTACCCGGTCTCGTGCCGCGAACGCAGGTAGGGCGACAGGCTTGCCGTCGGATCCACCAACTCCCCCAGGTAGATCAGTCGCTGGATCTTTTCCAACTCCGCCGCCTCACTGAAGCGACGGGCCATCTGCAGGTCATGCTCGGCGCGCAGCTTCCCGCCTTGCATGCCGTGGATCAAGTAGTACGCGGCCTCCACACCCTTGAAAGCCGCCTCCAACGAATGCGCGTCCAGGGCATCCCCGGTAATGACCTCCACCCGCGAAAACCAGACCTGCCCCTCGATTCGCTGCGGGTCACGGACCAGGCAGCGCACGCGGTAACCCGCCTCGAGCAGCCTCGGCACCAGCCTTCCGCCAACGTAGCCAGTCGCACCTGTGACCAGGATGAGTTCGTCGCCCGCCATGCTGCGGATTATAACGGTTGGCTCTTGCAGCCCCGCGTGCGGCCGCGCACCTCATTTCATGTACAATCCTCGCATGCCGCTCCCCCTGATGTGGGCCTCGCTGGCATTTCTCGCGGGCATCGTTCTTGCGGGCGCGCTGCACCTTTCTGTCTACATCTGGCTTGCTCTGGGTCTGCTTTCTCTGATCGGCAGTCTTTCTGGCTCGGCGGCTGGCCGCGGTCACGTCGACTGTGCACGTTGGCAGCGCAACCCTCCAACTGACGCGTTCTGCTTTCGAGTGGAGTCCTCGTCTGCCTGACGGTTGGCTGGCTGGGAGCGGCCCGCTACCAATCCAGCTCTTCTCGGGATTTGAACTCTTCGTTGGCAGCCTTCAATGACGGCGGCTATCAAGTGCTTGTCACGGGCACGCTCGTCGACCCCCCGGATGTACGCGACACGTACACCAACCTGCGAGTGCAGGCTCAAATGGTGGATACGGGGTTGGATCGGGTCAAGGCCAGCGGCTTGCTCCTGGCCCGCGTCGGTCCCAATCAGGAATTCCACTACGGCGATAATGTCCGCTTGCGCGGTGATCTCAAAACGCCGCCCGTCCAATGAAGACTTTTCCTACCGCGACTACCTCGCCCGTCTGGGGATTCGCAGCTACATGACCACCGCAGATGCGACGTTGCTGCCAGGCATGGGCGGCAATCCGGTGCTGGCTGCAATCTATCACCTGCGAGACCTGTCCCTCCAGAACGTCTACCGCTTGTTCCTGGACCCGGAAGCCTCGCTGCTTGCTGGCATCCTGTTGGGCGTCGATTCGGGCTTGACGGCCCGGCTCCAGCAGGCCTTCAACGACACCGGGACCTCTCATATCATCGCGATTTCCGGATTCAACATCGCCGTCATCGCCGGCGTATTCGCCGTCGTGTTCAACCGACTGCTCGGCCCGCGCCGCGGGGCGCTGGTCGCGTTCATCGGCATCGCGTTCTACACGGTGTTCGTCGGTGCAAGCGCGGCGGTGGTGCGCGCCGCATTGATGGGCGGTGTGAGCCTGCTGGCGGTGCAGGTCGGACGGCGACAGCAAGGTCTCAATACGCTTGCCTTTGTCGCCGCTGTGATGGCGCTGTGGAATCCGCTGGTCCTTGGAGATGTTGGTTTTCAGCTCTCATTGTTTGCTACACTGGGGCTGATCCTGTACGGTACGCCCTTCATGGAGGCCGCGGCCGGATTTGTCGCCCACCATTTTCCAGCCTCCGACGCGGAGAGAGTTGCCTCGTTGCTCAGTGAGTTTGTCCTGCTGACTCTTGCCGCCCAGCTCACGACGCTACCGATCATGGCCTACCATTTCAAGCAGCTCAGCCTCGTCTCACCCCTGGCCAATGCCTTCATCCTGCCGGCCCAGCCGGCAGTGATGGTGCTTGGCGGACTCGCGGTCCTGCTCAGTTTCGTTGTTTATCCGCTCGGGCAGCTGGCTGCCTGGGTGGCGTGGGTGCCAACTGCCTATACCATTCGCATGGTCGAATTCTTCAATACCTGGCCCCACAGGGTCATTTATCTCGGCGGCTTCTCGCTGACTCTCGTGGTCCTATTCTATGTGGTGCTTTTCGGGGTCACACTGGCGGGTAGTCGCCTGCGGGAGTGGATCGGCCTGCTCAGACAGAGATTCCGCTATCTCTCGCTCTCCACGGCGTTGCTTGCGCTCTTGATCTGTGCATTGTTCGCCTGGCGCCTGGTTGCGGCGGCGCCGGACGGAAGGCTGCACGTTACGTTTTTCAATGTCGGATCCGCGGATGCGGTGCTCATTCAGACGCCGTCCGGCAGGCATGTCCTCATCGATGGAGGGCCGTCCGCGGCCTCGGCGTCGGATGCCTTGGGCAGACGACTTTCGCCCATCGATCACAGCTTGGATTGGCTCGTGCTTGCCTCAACAGACGAGAACGAGGTTGCCGCCCTGCCTCGCCTCCTGCCGCGCTTTCCTCCCAGACAAGTCTTGCTGGCGGGGCCCACGCAGGCCTCCTACTCGGCGGGTGTGGTGATGCAGTGGCTGATCGACGAGGGCATCCCGGTGATCCAGGCAGAAGAGGGGCAGTCGCTGGATCTGGGAGATGGCGCGCGCCTGCAGGTGCTTTACCTTTCCCCGCGCGGCGCCACCTTGCTGCTGCAGTGGAACCTGTTCCGGATCATGCTGCCGATCGGAGCGAATGCGGATACGGTGGTGCAGCTCGAAAACGCAGATCTTGTCGATCCTGTGAACGTCCTGCTCCTGTCGCAAAGCGGTTATGCGCCGCTCACGCGGCCGGCCTTGCTCGATAACCTCAATCCCCAACTGGTTGTGATCAGCGTCGCCGTGGCCGATCAGGACGGGCTGCCCGATCAGGAGACGCTGGACTTGCTGAAAGGCTTTTCCGTTTTGCGGACCGACCTGAACGGGTGGATCGAGGTCTCCACGGACGGCAAACAGATGTGGGTCTCGTCCGAGCGCTAGCGGGCCACAACGAGCGGTAGGGAAAAGAGATGCCGGCCGTGGCTCACAGGGTAATGCTTCGTGACGTGATCGAGTCCGATCTGCCGATCTTCCTCGTTCATCAGCAGGATCCTGAGGCAACTGCCATGGCCGCTTTTCCCGCGCGGCAAAGCGCCGCACACTTCGCCCATTGGGCCCGGATCATGGCCGACAAAACCAATATCCTGAAGACCATCATTGTGGATTCACAGGTTGCCGGCAACATCGTGAGCTGGGATCAGTCCGGGCAAAGGGAGGTGGGCTATTGGCTCGGCCGCGAGCACTGGGGACAAGGCATCGCAACCCGTGCTCTCGAGCTGTTGCTCACCGAAATTGCGGCTCGCCCCTTATACGCTCACGTTGCCCGACACAACCTCGGCTCGCGCCGCGTGCTGGAGAAATGTGGTTTCGTTGTCATCGGCGCGGACGGCGTGCTACAGGAGAATGCCCTCGAGCCGGTCGCCGAGTTCGTCCTCAGGTTGGACTGAGACGCCGCATGCCGCCTCCGCGATCGATCGCCCTCGTTATACGGGTCAGGTCCGCCGCTGTATGCCTGAATTACCCGAGCTCGAGGTTGTTCGGGAAGTCCTTCAGCGCCGCGTCCTCGGGCAAACCATCGACAAGGTGCAGCTCATTCCGCCGGGCGGACCGATCGTGGTACGCGACTATACACAGGGCGGCTTCACGGAGAGCCTGGTCGGCAGGACGGTCTCTCAGATCGACCGGCGCGGTAAATTCCTGATCCTGTTGCTCACCGCCGACAAACCGCCGCTATTCCTGGCCATCAACCCAAAACTGACGGGCCGCCTGCAGCTTGCAGACCAAGCCGACAAGCGCCTTGCAAAGACTCACGTTGTGATGACCTTGTACGGAGGCCGGCAGCTCCGTTACGTTGACCAGAAGCAGATGGGGCAGCTCTACCTTACGGACAGCCTCCGATCCATTCCGGAATATGCGGGCCTTGGGCCCGAGCCCTTCGAGATCACTCTGGAGGAGTTCCGCCTGCGCCTGAAACCATTCCGCGGTGAGATCAAAGGCGTTCTGACGCGCGGCCAGTTCGTGGCAGGCATCGGCAACGCGTATGCCGACGAGATCCTATGGGCGGCGCGCCTGCATCCCTATCGCAAGCGCACGCAGCTCACGGCGGAGGAGGTGGATCGCCTGTACGTGGCCATGCGCTCCACGCTGGCTGAAGCGGTCGACAAAGTCCGGATGGAGATGCACGAAGACATCCACCTCAAACCGCGCGATTTTATGGCAGTGCACATGAAGTCCGGGGAACCGTGCCCTCGCTGTGGCACCCCGATCTCGCTCATCGGGGCCAACCAGCGCATCACAAATTTCTGCCGCTCCTGCCAGCCGGGAGGGCTCATCAAAGGCATGTCGTAGCCCTTCAGCTCGCTGCCCGATACTGGCCGCGTTGTAAATCAGCGCCTTTCAACATCGCCCTGCCCCCTTGAAGGCAGACGGTTCGGTCCGGAGACGGAACCCTTCGTCAATTGGAGCGGGGCTATATTGCAGCTAGGCTGTTGTTGATGGTGCTGAACGTGTTGCCGATGATGGGACCCAGGATCATGAGCGCGGCGATGACCACGATGGCTACCAGGACAAGAATCAATGCATACTCAACCAATCCCTGGCCGCGCAGGGAAGCCTCTGCTCCGCGGGACGTGCTTGCAAGCAACATTTTGGCTTCTCCTTTCCCTTGGATTTCCCCATGGCAAATTGCCTTCGGAGATGGCCACATCATACGCCGCGCGAATCGTGAATTGAATTGCAAATCCGTTACGCGCGTCCGCCGGTTAAGCCCCCCGGTAGGCAGCTGCTGGAAGGCGGTTCTGAGCTCGGTGGTGCCATGGTCGAGCCTGATCCGCCGGCTTTGGAGCTAGGCGGCGGCCTGCAGGCGCCCACGGCCCTCCCACCGGGCCGCGGTTGTCCCGCTGCTCGCCCCAGACCGACCGGTTATGGTATGGCTCCTCAGGCTTAGTGACTTCTCAGCCTGCCGTAATTGATGTGTAAGAAAGATTGTCTACAATGCTCTCATCCATGAATACGAAGATGAAGCGATTTGGATGGGTGGTTGTGGCAATTGCATTGACCGCATGCTCGACCGCCTCGGCAGGGAGCAACATGACCGCACCCTTAGCAACTCGCCCGGCGGACTTGCCGGATCTCGGCCCGGCCCCCGAGCTTACGAATTCGGTTTGGCTGAATACGGATTCCCCGCTGCGACTGGCCGACCTGCATGGCAAGGTCGTCGGCGTGGAAATGTGGACCTTTGGCTGCATCAATTGCCAGCATGTCATTCCTTCGCTCAAGAGTTGGTATGCGCAGTACAAGGACCAGGGCTTCGTGCTGATCGGCAATCATTATCCCGAGTTCAGCGGCGAGCGGGACCTGGACAATCTGAAACAGGCCGTGGCCCAGGCTGGCATCGAATACCCGGTCGCCCAGGACAACGACGGCGCCACCTGGCGCGCCTACCACAACGGCTACTGGCCAACGCTGTATCTGATTGACAAGCGCGGACACATCCGTTATGTTCACATTGGAGAAGGCGACTACGCGCAGACAGAGTCCAATATCAAGGGCCTGCTCGCCGAAACCTATCCCTAAATTCGAGGATCATATGGACAACAAATATCGCTCGGTTCCGGTTCTTCCGTCAGAGATCACCCCCAAGGCTCTTTACTTCAGTCGCCGTGATTTCCTCAAGACCGCGGGCATCCTGAGTGGCACCGCTCTTTTGGCCGCCTGTGCTCCGTCGGTGGCGGGCGGATCGGCCGGCGCGCCTCCAACCGCCGCCGCCTTCGCCGGCAAGACGGACGAGACCGGGGCACCCCTCAACTCCTACAGCGATATCACCAACTACAACAACTATTATGAGTTCAGCACGAGCAAGGAGGCCGTGGCGCCTCTCTCGGTCGACTTCAAGTCCCACCCCTGGACCGTCGAGGTCGGCGGGATGGTCAACAAGCCCCAGACCTTCGCCATCGAAGACCTGCTGAAGATGTTTCCGCAGGAAGACCGCATCTATCGGCTGCGCTGCGTGGAAGCCTGGAGCATGGTCATCCCCTGGCAGGGCTTTCCTCTGGCCAGCCTGCTGAAGGCCGTCGAGCCCACCTCGGACGCCAAGTACGTGGCTTTCACGACATTGATGGACAAGAGCCAATTCCCCGGAGAAGGGGGAGGCTTCTATCCGTGGCCGTACACGGAGGGACTGCGCCTCGATGAGGCCATGAACGATCTGGCCCTGCTGGTCACCGGCCTGTACGGCGCGCCGTTACCGCCGCAGGACGGCGCACCCATCCGCCTGGTGGTGCCGTGGAAGTATGGCTTCAAGGGCATCAAGGCCATCGTCAAGATCGACCTGGTGGCCGATCAGCCCGAGACGTTCTGGAAGACCATTGCCTCCGATGAGTATGGCTTCTACGCCAACGTAAACCCGGATGTGCCTCATCCGCGTTGGCTGCAGAGTTCCGAACGCCGCATCGGCGAGCTCACCCGCCGGCCGACGTTGATGTTCAACGGCTATGCCGACCAGGTCGCCGACCTCTACAAAGGCATGGACCTGAAGCTCTTCTACTGATCGATTTGCGCGGAAGCGTACGGCGCGGTTGTGGCGGGGAGCGAAATTGCGCCGATCCTGAATGTCCGTCGCGGCTCCCGACCGGAGTCTGGGGCAACCTCGCTCGATGCTGCCGGACGCACCACCCTGACCTCTGAATTAAGAGACTGACTGATTGTGATGTTCGCAACGAAACTATCCGAAAGAATCAAGCGCCTGCCCTACACGCCCCTGCAGATGGCGGTTCATCTCTACGTGTGGGTGGAGCTGGCGCAGATCGCGTTCTCTTTGTTCACCGGCCACCTCACCGCCAACCCGCTGCAGGATATTCAGCAGCGCACCGGGCGGCTGGCCCTGGCGCTCCTGGTCCTCTCCCTGGCCTGTACGCCGCTCAGCAAGCTGCTCGGCTGGCGCGAGCTGCCCAAGCGCAGCCGGGCACTCGGCTTGTACGCCTTTATGGTCGCCGTGATTCACATCCTGATCTTCCTGGACCTGGACAACGGCATCGCCTGGGATTCCTTCGTCCAGACCATCGTGCAGAAGTGGTACATCCTGTTGGGGATGGCCACCTTCCTGCTGCTCATTCCGCTGGCCATGACGTCTTTTGACATATGGAAAGTCCGCCTTGGGAAGAGGTGGAAACGCCTGCACCAGCTCGTCTATCTGGTCGTGCCCCTGGCCGTGCTGCACTACGCCCTCTCCGTAAAAGGCGACTTCTTTCGCCTGGAGGGCAATATAGTCCGTCCTCTGGTCTACGGCCTGGTTGTTCTGCTGCTGCTCGTGCTGCGGCTTCCTTTTGTCCGCCGGTTCTTCACGGGGCTCAGGAACCGCATCGGCCTGCAGCTTTCCAGGACGTTCTCGCACGCGCGGGCCACGCCCCCCTCCGCCCTGATGGGCACCTCCCCCAAATACAGGTACAGGCCGACAGATGAGCGGCTGGATGAACCTGTATTTGGGGGAGGCAGGAGGGGGTAATCCTTCGGCCCGCTCGCCCCTAGAAGATTCCCCTCAGGAACAACAGCACCCCGATGATTGCCATCGGGATTCCTATGATCGCGCCGATCACCGTCAGGCTGACGATCCCACCGACGATGATGAATACCAGCCCGAGCACCATCGCCACAAAGCGGCCGGTCAGTCCAACGATGGTCGCGATCAGCCGCCACACGGCGACGAACGGCCACAAATACCACGGGGTTTGATTGTTGTGTCGCATGGGTCATGTCTCCGCTTGTATATACGCAGGGAACCGTCATTCGTTCCACGTGAATTGACCTCGAGACGGCCCGGGAAAATGACTTTAAGGAAACTGGAAGTATAATGCGCGGATGCCAACCCGAAAGAAGACAATCAACGAGGACCTGATCCCACCTGAGCCGGTGATCCAGCCGGAGCAGACCTTTACATTCAAAGCCACGCACTTCTACGCGGTGCTGGTCGTGCTGGCGCTGGCTGCAGGCATTCTTGTCGGCTACCTGGCCTGGGGACGCACGCCGGCGGCGCCGGCGGTTGTTGTCCAGCAGGCAGCACCGCAGCCGCAGGTAGTCGCAACCCCGACTCTCGAGCACGTCGTTTACAACATACCCACTGAGGGCTTCCCCAGCTTCGGTCCCGCCGATGCTCCCATCACCATCGTGGAGTTCAGCGACTACCAGTGCCCGTACTGCACGCGCTGGCATGAAGACACTTATCAACCCCTGCTGCAGGCCTACCCGGGCAAGATCCGATTTGTGTACCGCAATTTCCCGCTGCCGTTCCATCAAAACGCAATGCTGGGCGCGCAGGCCGCCCTGTGCGCCGGCGATCAGAACGATTACTGGAAAATGCACGACAAGCTGTTCGCCGAGAAGGACCAGATGAACAATGCGCAGGGCGCCACGCTCGGCGTGTCGGATTACGTGAAGTTCGCCACCGACATCGGCCTGGATCCCGCCGCCTTCGAGAGATGCCTCGGCACCGAGAAGTACAAGCCGCAGATTCAGGCGGACATCGACTTTGCCAACAGTCTGCCGACCGAGAACGGCGAGCCGGCTGTCGGCGGCACGCCCACTTTCTTCATCAACGGCACCCGACTGGTGGGCGCCTATCCGCTGTCCTACTTCCAGCAGATCATCGACGCGCAGCTCGCCGCCAAACCCTGAGCGGCAAGGCCGGCGGACTTAGCGGCCTGTTTCTTGGGAGGGAATGTGAAGAAGTTCGTCGCCATTGCCGGCAACATCGGCGTCGGTAAGTCCACGCTTGTGAGCATGCTGTGCGCATCGCTCGGCTCCGAGCCCTTCTATGAGCCGGTCTCGGAGAATCCGTATCTCGCCGATTTCTACATCGACATGGCGGCCTGGTCCTTCCATTCTCAGGTCTTCTTTCTGACGCGCCGCCTGCGCGCCCATCACGACCTGTCCCGCCACCCGGGCTCCGTCGTTCAGGATCGCAGCGTCTACGAGGATGCCGAGATCTTCGCCCAGAACCTCTTCCTGCAGGGCTTGCTCAAAGAACGCGACTATCAGACCTACCGCGACCTCTACGAGACCGCCGTGCAGCTGCTGCCGCCCCCCGACCTGCTGATCTACCTGCGGGCGTCGGTCCCGACCCTGCTGCACCGCATCTCTTCGCGTGGCCGCGAGTTCGAGCGCTCCATCACCCCCGACTACTTGCAGGGCCTTAACGACCTCTACGAAAACTGGCTTTCCAGCTTCGTGTTGTGCCCCGTCCTGACCATCCCCGCCGACGACCTCGACTTCGTCGCCCATTCAGGCCACTTCAACCTGATCGCCTCCAAGGTGCAGGAGAAGCTCACTGGGAATGAAGTCGTGGTCTTCGAAGACGAAGAGGTCGCCCGCGCCGCCCTGGACTAGCCAGGGGACACAGGCTAGAGTCCGTTAGCCACCGCGAGGTTGCGCATTAGCCCGTGGGTGAAGAATGGTTTTGGATGCAGAAATCATTGCCGAGGCGGGCCGGCTAGTTAGACAGATTTTCGACGACGTCCAAATCGGGCCCCTCAGCGGGTACTTCGCGTTTGAGGTAAGCCTTGACATCGAATTGCAGCTGTTTTTGGGGCTGGACGATCGAGCGTATCGTGGCCCCTACGCCGACTTGCTACGTATGGCCCTCGCAATCGATCACATTCGCGATACTTGGTCCGACGACGCAATTCAACGCCGCCTTCAACAGCTGGTGCGTGACCTAGCTGCGGCCAAGCATCAGCAGAAAGCGGATTTGGAGTTTTCGGAGTTGGCCGCGTCGTGGCTTTCCGCGCTAGACATCGAGTTCGAGGAACGAGAGTATCTACTCGCAATCAAGGGGCTGTCAGTTTCGCAACCACTCACAATCCACGAAATCACTTTCATTCCCCTTGCGGAGTACAGATCCCGCTTCGGCAATCGACAGCTGGCGCAGATCACTTTTTCGGACCTGTTTGATCACAGTGACTGCATCGCAATCTCCAGAATTGCCGCCGAACTTGGAAAAGCCTCAGAAATCATCCGCGTGCGCGCCGAGGGGGCTCTCAATATCCTTCGGTACTTTGGCTCGCTTGTCTGGCCCAGGGAGCCACAGCGCCACATTTATGTGGCCGGGCGCCAGCCGAAACGAGCGGTTTACACGCTTTCGGTCGGTGAGTCCGGCCTTCTCTCGAGCGGCGGTTACAACCAATACAGCCCCCTACCGTTTGTGATTGACGCCGATTTTCTCCGAGCTGCCGAGTTCTACGACTTCTCGTTCGTGCTGAGTCTTCTGCAAGAAGGGCGCGCCAGACCGATTGGAAGCGCCCTGCTCCTCGCAATTCAGTGGTACGGTGATGCCCTTCAGGACCTGACCCCAATATTCGCCTTTGTTAAGTTTTGCGTGGCACTCGAAACGGCATTGAAAAAGAAAGGGGAGAGCGCAAGGTCTGTGGTCCCGCAACGCCTCAGCGTCCTGATCGAACCGCACATCAAGGCCAAGCAACGCGCCTCGAGAGCGACCTAAAGGACCTTTTCAACGAGCGCAACGCCGTGGTGCACTCGGGCGCGCCTGAAAAGAAGTCCATGGAGTATCTTGTTTGGTTTTCCCGTCTGCGCGATGCAGTGCCTCCATCATCTTAGGCTCCAAATCAAGCACCAGGATTTCGTTGATAAGGACGATCTCCAGAGGTGGGTAGAGGCCACTTACGACGAACTGCTGCAGTAGGCAAGCACGGCGCCGAAGCCAAGGGCGACGGCCCCTGTCCGCAGCGTGCGGCTTCTACCCGCTACCCCTTCTCCTTCCACTGCTGCTTCAATATCTGTATGTGCCCAACGTGCTGCGCCGTGTGCTGCAGCGGATGCAGCAGCGCCCACGCCACCGTGACCTCGCGCCCATCGCGCGGCGAGACACGCACCGCGTCCAGATCCCGCAGCCGCAGCTTCTCGAACGCCGCCTCCTCGTAGGCATCCAAATCCGCGACGCGCTTCTTGAGGGCGGCCGCATCCATGCCCTTGACCTGGAACTCCGCATCCCGGTTGCGGAATGACGGATCGCCCTGCACAACGTCCCCGATCCAGTAGCGCTCCGCGCCGGTCAGATGCATGATCAGCACGCTCAGCGAATTCATCTCCGGTCCCGGCACCCAGTCCAGCGCCTCCGCCGGCAGCTCGTCCAGGGCTTTCAGGATCTCGCCGTGGAGTTCGCCGAGTTCATCCAAATAAGAGCGGTAGAGTTTGCGCATCTGCTTGCCTCCTCGCCGGGACGGTCAATCGTTCTGGGATCGCGTCTCTATCGACGCGCCCATCATTGGACGATCGTGATCGCCTTGCCGTAGATGTCCGGCACCGTGAACTGGCCTTGCCCGGCCAGCTTATCCCAGTACGTGCGGTCCCACATATCCGCGCCGTACCCGTTGCATTCCGCATCCCGGAACGGGGCCGGGACCGAATCCGCCAGCAGGCATGGAGGCGGGCCCTGTGAGACGGCCGGCGGCGCGGAGGGCGCCGTGCCGGTCAGCTTGTTCTCCAGCCCGGGCGTCGGGAAGCACGCAGTCTGCCAGTAGTACCCATCCGGAATGCGGCAGTGACTCACGTCGGCCTCCCCCACCGGCCCGTAAGAGCGCGCGTCGATCACCACACCGGATGGGTTGATCAGCCGCACCACGTCGCCGCTGTCGGGCAGAGCGATGTTCGTGGTCGCGTGATAGTAGACCACGCGCTCCCCGGGCGCCACCTTCTGGCTCGGCAGCGTGTAGGGCGTCGAGCCGGCGTTCTCCGCATCGTCCAGCTTCCAGTTCTTCAGGTCCACGTCGATCGGGCCCAGGTTCTTGAGCTCGATGAACTCGTCGTACACGTCGATCTTGCCATCCTGGTTCCAGTCCGTCCCGGCGCGCGGCAGGAACTCGTTGATCACCATGTGCGCGAACGGCGTGGGCGGAGCGAGAGTGGGTTTCTTGATCGAGAGCGTTGGCGAAGGTGTGGCAATCTTGCCAACAGCCCAGTTCACATCCTTCGGCGTCCCGCGCACGTTGTAGTTACCGCAATCGCGTGCTGTGACGAGGGCTACGGGGTCGCCGTCGAAGCTGAACCAGGCTCCCAACGTGGTGTCTGCGAGGGCACTGTTGCTGCGCTCCATGCTCGTGGCCGGGTTGCTCTTGCCGGCTGGCCACGCGTAGCCATAGCGGTCGGCCGTGTCTTCGATACCCCCATTTTCATTGATCAGGTAGATGCGCTGCCCGGCCGTGTTCAACTCCGCGGTGAACACCTGGTCATACGTTACGTCCTGGCGCTGGAAGACAACACAATCCGACGCCGGCGCCGTGGGCGTGCCTATCGCAGACTGAGTTGCAGCATCGGGTTTGCCGTGCACTAGAAGATAGAAGCCGGGAGTGGGCAGCAGGATGCCACGAAGGTTGGCAATGACGGTGCCATAGGCGTCTTCCAAGGCCCAACCGGTCAGGTCCAGGGCGCCGCCACTTGTGTTCGCCAACTCGATCCATTGATCAGATGAACTGTACTTCGTGCCGGCCCAACCGACCTCGTTGATTGTCAGCCGGCGGAACCCAGCCGGCGTGCTCGTTGGTCGGACGGTGGCCGTCGCCGTATGCACGGGCGTGGGGGTTGGATTTCCACACGTCATGATCGGGCTGTAGCGATTCTGCGGATCGCTAGGGCGCCGCAGGAAGAAATCCGCGGTGTTGACGCCAGAGTCTTGGCAACTTGTGTCGACCGCTATCCGATCATAGCTTTGATCCGAATTACCCTGCAGGGGCGCCAGACCGTCACAGGTGCCCGCTGTGTCCATGATATTCAAAGAGCCGTCCTGCAGCTCGATAGCACCGTTGTCATCGCTCAGGCCAATATTGACGGTGAGATCAGGAGCCGCGCTTCCACTGTAGTTTTCGCCGCCGATGAGGTAGTGCTTGTGGGCTGGAATCACCCCGCTAGGAATCGTTGCAATCAAGTTAAGCGCGGAACAGCCGCCTCGCCACAGCGTCCAATCGCTGCTGGGCGCTGCCGAATCAGTTGGATTGAAAAGCTCCACAAATTCGTCGGTATCATAGCCGTTGGTACTCGGCCCCCTCGAACGAAACTCGCTTATGACGACGTTGGTAGCGGCCTGCTGCACCGCCGCCTGCTTGTAGCTCACTAGCTTGTCCGCGGACGCAATTCCCAGGCGTGGATGTCCCCGCCACCGGCCGCAGCGCATTGCTCGCCGCCGAAGGCCCTGAAAGGGTCATGGCCGGCTGCTCCGCGCGGACGCTCCCCGTGCCGCCAACCGTCAAGACCAGCGGCGCGGCCAGTATCCCGACCGAGATCATCAACAGCAGCATTCCCCGCACAAACACTTTGGAGGGCGACATCGACTAGATTGTACTTCGAAGACCTCGGAGGTCTTAGAGACCCCCGAGGTCTGCTGCGGTTTGGGTACAATGTCCGGCACCCGTATTCGACGGTCACGTCCAGGCTTCACCTCTGCCCGCCCCCTGCACCCGCATGAGCCTGGGCGGTCACCTGTAGAGAGGAGACAGAGATATGCGTAGATTCATTTTCTTCCTGCCAGCGACGGCCTTGGTGCTTGCGACCCTTGCCTGCGCCGCATTGGGCGGGGCATCCGGATCCCCGGCGGGCGGGACAAACGACACCAAGTTCCCCTTGCCGGCCTCGGTGAGCAATTTCACGGCCACCGGCAACGGGGCGATCAATTTCCAGACCAGGACCAGCCTGCAAGAGACCATCGCGTTCTATCGCGGCGCCTTCTCCAAAGCAGGCCTCACCGAGCGCACCCTCACCACCGCCATCACGGACACGACCTTCAGCCTGGTCTTCGACGGCGATCCCAGCGGTCAGGCGATTGTCGTCCAGGGCGTGGATCTCGGCAACGGCACAACCAACGTCAACATCAGGTACGAAGACGTGTAGCCCTGTGCCCACCCGACCAATCCAGACAATACACCGGCCCGCCCTTCCGACGGCCGCGACACCGCCTTGATGCAACCTGGGCTGATGCGCTCGAAGCAGGATCGTCCATGCCGGCTGCCAGACGGGCTCTTGCACAATTCTCAGGGGACGAGGCCGCATGCAGTGCGTTGCTCGCCGCCGAAGGCCCTGAAAGGGTGATCGGCGGCTGCTCCGCGTTCACTCTGCTGGTGCGCGTAACGGTCAACACCGGCGGCGCGGCGAGTATGTCGGCAGTCAACATCGGCTGCAGGATTCCCCGCACAAACACTTTGGATAGCCGCAGCGACTAGATTGTCGAAGACCTCGGAGGTCTTATAGACCTCCGAGGTCCGGATGGCCTGGGTTAGGTACAATGCCCTACAGCCCACGATGAAGAAACCGTTGCTTCTGGTCGCCCTGACGCTCACGCTGCTGGCGTGTGCGACGCTCTTTCCCTCGGCCAAGAGCACCCCAGTTCCCCCTTTGCCCACCAGTACCATCTGGCCCACGGTGCTGGCCGAACCGAGTCCAACATTCACTCCCCAGCCGACACTGACCACGACGCCAACCGCATGGTCCAGCCCAACGCCGCTTCCATTCGCACTCACATACGTCCTCTCCTCCCCCTATCCCACCGCGACCGTCCAAGCCGAGTTCGACTGCCAGCTGATTTGGCAGTCCCCTGGCAACGGCATCACGTACGAGCCTGGGACCAGCTTCGCAACCGGGTGGAAAGTGACCAACACCGGCACCCTCCCCTGGGATCCTGGCAGCGTGGATTTCGTCTACCTGTCGGGCGCCAAGCTGCACGATGAGCCGCTTGTCCCTCTGAAGGCCCGCGTGGCGCCCGGTCAGTCTGTCATTCTTTCAGTTGCGATGACGGCTCCCAAGAATTCCACCTCCTACGTAACCCGCTGGAGCCTGCGCAACGGCGATACCCTCTTCTGCCCCCTGAGCGTCTCGATCTACGTGCAGTGACCGACATCCAACGCGAGCCAGCCTCCTGAGTTCTGCGCTTCCCATAAATGGGTAGGGTTGGTCGCGCAAGGCGACATTCGGGCGAGCGTGGGCCGGGCGAGCAAAGTGGTAGGTTCTTGCCCTACCATGCCGCACTCCGTCGAGGATCCTGGCATGCGTCCCAGGGAGCCCATGAGGGCTCGGAGCCCTTTTTCCCCTATACTTCTGAAGCCATGCATTGTATAGTCCCCCCATGCGGGTGCAATCCAGCTCGGCGAGAAAGAGACCAAATGAGATGAGACGATCCTTCGCCTCGGCTTTTCTCGCAGCCTTCCTCCTCGCAACCGCGCTGGGAGCCTGCGCGCCCGCTCCTGCGCCAACCCCTACGAGCGCGCCTGCCTCCGCAACGTCCACCAGTACGCTTGAACCGACTCTGCCGCCGCCCACGGCGACATTCCTTCCACCCACCGAGACCCCCGTTCCCCTGCTGCTGGAGACACCTGCGCAGCCCGTTACCCTGAAGATCTATGCCGACTGGCCCCAGGGCAGCGTCGACAACTACTACCTCAGCCAGCTCATCGCGCAATTCAAGCAGCAGCACACCTACGTCGCCAACATTCAGGTTCAACACAGCCTGAGCGCCGCGCAGATCGCCATCCGCAGCGGCCTGCCACCCGACCTCTTCGCCGTCAATATCGGTCGCGATTTCTTCACCAACTGGGTCGCCTCCGACTCCATGGAACCGCTCGACGACGTCTACCAGCACGACAATCTGAAGCAGGTCTTTCCTCCCGGCATCGTGGATCTGGCCACATTTGACGATCATCAGTGGGCCGTGCCCGTGAGCATCGCCCGTTCCAATGTGCTGTGGTACAACCGCTCGCTTCTTAACAGGAACGGCATCAACTCCGAGGACTTGCAGACATTTGCCGGTTGGGAAGCCGCCGCCCGCAAACTGCAGGCCCAGGGCATTACTCCGCTGGCTTTGGGCAACGCCGAGCCCTGGGTCAGCTGGCAGCTCTTTGAAACTGTCCTCGCCGGCACACTGGGACCGCAGAAGTACGCCGGTCTCTGGACCGGCACGACCGACTGGCGCGGCCCGGAGGTCGGGCAGGCACTGCAGAACTTCCGGATGATGTTGGGATACACCAATCCGAATCACGCCCGCATCGGGTGGCAGCAGGCCTACTCTTTGCTCATCACGCGCGAGGCGGCGATGTACGTCATGGGTGACTGGATGCTGCGCGAATTTTCCAACAGCGCCTTCGGCGACTATGGTTGGACGACTGCGCCGGGCACGGCCGGCACCTTCATCCTCTGGCCTGAGAGCTTCAGCCTGCCGCGCGGCACGCGGCACCCGCAGGTTGCGAAGGAATTCCTCTCATACCTGGCATCCAAAGACGCACAGCAATATCTCAACCGCAACCGTGGCCTCGGCGCGGTCTGCCCTCGGACGGATTGCGACTACTCGGGATTCGGCAACTACAACCGGGCCTCTGCCGCCGACTTGCGCAGGGATAGCCTTGTCCCTTCGATCGCCCGCGCCATGGCCGATTCAGAAGACTGGACTTCCGCCTTCGCGACCGCCCTCACGGACTTCCTCCAGTCCGACAACGTCGCCGCCGCTCAATCTGATCTGGATTCCGCCTGCCGCGCCACAAAGATCTGCCACTGAGCCGCGCGGTGGGGCAGTCGGCTTGATCGACGGGGCACGAGGGATGGTGTCGGCAAGGAATTTGCTCTTGTGTGCGGCGCACACTCTCCACGCCGTCCGCGTTGTGGGTCGATCAGGACGGCGCGTGCTACACCAACGCCTCGTCTGTGCTGCTCCTGCAGCCTGCAGGCGGTTTCACGGGAAACGTAAGCGAGACCGAGTTCCTGTGCTTTTACAACAGCAGCATCTGGGCGCCATCCACGTCACTCCCGCCGGGACCTTAGGCGACATTCCCTCTTCGATTGAATCCTGTGCAAAAGAGCGAGGCCGTCCCAAGAAGGACGGCCTCGTGGCATGTTGTGTCGAAGCAAGCACGAGCAAGACCGAAGGAGCGTCGGTGCTTCAGGACTCCGGCAGATTGTCCTCACTATCCGAACTGGCGCTCGGCGCCGCGGGAGGTTCCACCGGTCGATCGCGCGGCTCCACCACCAACTTGATGGCAGTCCGCACGTTCTCTTCGATCTGCACGTCCACAAACTCGGGCACGCAGACCACGTCGATTCCGTCACCCTTGAGATAACCCGTCGCCACGATGAGGGCCTTGATCGCCTGATTGACCGCTCCGGCGCCTATGGCCTGGACTTCCGCGTGCCTGTGCTCGCGGATCACACCCGCGATCGCCCCGGCCACAGCGGATGTGCGGGAGTTGGCAGACACTTTGATGATGTCCATGGATGCCTCCCACGAGTAAGAGAAGGGGCCTCGTTTGGGAAGATTGTACAGCGTTCAGGGGGTCTGTTCAAGCGGGTTGCACCAACACCGGCGCTCGGCCGAGGGCGGTAGGAAGATGAAGCCCGATGAGCTCGGGCTTCCTTGGAGGCAGACGCTGATCACATGTGCGGACTGTAGCCCGGCGCCAGGTACTTCTCCGGATCCTTCTCGAAGTCCCTCCGGCAGCCCGGTGAGCAGAAATAGTAGGTGGTGCCCTTGTACTCGAACTTGCCGGCGGCGGTCTCGGGCGTGACGTCCATCCCGCAGACGGGATCTTTGTAGGTTTCAGTCATGCTGCTCTCCTTTGAAGACAGATTATCTCACCGAATGCGCCAGGCCCGTCTCCCAGTAGGATGAGGCGAGCCGCGGCCCACATATATCCCGGTTCGACCGCCCTACTTCAACTCGATGGCGTCTTCGGGACACTGCAGAACGCATGCACCGCACGCGATGCATCGTTCGCCATCGTGAAAGACGACCTTGCGGGCGGCGTAGTCCGGTGTCCAGCAGCCAACCGGGCAAACGTTGTAACACTGCCAGACGCCTTTGCATTTCTCCCGATTGAAATGGATCTCGAGGCCGCGCAGCTCCCTGGCGAACTTCAAGTGCTCCTTCAGCGATGAACCGAGCGTAGGCTGCAGGCTCAAGACATCATCTCCAACCGACTGCCAGCGGCACCAGCCAGTAGGCCGCGCCGAGCGCCACCGCAACAACGGCCTCCCAGCTCCAGTTCGCCTGTTCACCGCGCATCAGCGGCGACATGCCCTGCATTTCGGCGGCGGTGAACACAGAGAGCCCGGTCAAACCGATCGCCCAGTGAAACAGCGTTTGCATCGCAAGGGGCTGCAAGAATGTGTGAAAAGCCATCAGCCCGGCGAGCGCGATGAGCGTCAACGGGATGCTCTTATAGAGTCCGTCGCGGCCCGGCAACCAGGGATGTACGATGGCATAGAAGTAGGAGAGTCCCAGCAGACTGAACGTGATGGGCCAGAAGAGGCCCCGCCAGAAGATGAAGACAGGCAGCAGAATCAGCAACCCATAGAAGCCAAGCGTCACCGTAACCATCTCCAGGCGGTCTTTGAGTGGGAAGCCGACCCAGCGCATGGCATCAGTCTTCTTGCGTCTGCCTGCCAGATAGGCCGGGATGTCAGTCGCGCGCGGCGGCCCCCAGTGGACGCCCCAACCGGTTTCCTTGCGGATGCGCCAGCCGTCAACGCCGTTGGCACACAACTGCGGCAGTATCAACGCATGGTGGTTGACCACCTGCTCAAGATGCGAGGACTTGAGAGCAGCGATCACCTTTTCGGCAGTGAAGTACCCGCCGCCGGAGGCGCACCAGACGTTGATGCCCGCCGAATCGGCCACTAGTATCCATGCATCGACTTTGCCGTCGATTGCCTTCACGAGCCGGCGGACCGTCAAGTCGAAGTTACCGGTCACCAGCACGGGTGAATCCGCCGTGGGATGCCCAACCGCATACAAACCCGTTCGCACCTTGGGGTAGGGTGGGATGATGCGGAAAAACAGCAGCCACAGGTCAAGCAGCAATGTCCGGACAGTGACATGGTGTCGCAGCACGCCCACGACGCTCGGCGGGAGGGCAGATCGCAGACTCCCGCCGCGCCCATTGGGACGATGTCGTATAGAACCAGGCTGCCGCCCAGATAGGAAGCAGCAACGTTGGCATGCAGGCCAACCTTCGCATAGCAAGGACGGCCAGTCTCGAAGCGGAGTGGTGCTCGTCCGCGTGAGCAACCAGGTGACGAACACCAAAGGGAGCCGCACCAGATAGTAGAACAGACGCCGGATGATGTTTGTGGGGACGACCTCGTCGGCGATCAGCAGCCGGCCGCTCGGGGCCAGAAGTTTCTGGCAACCTTCCAAAAGAAAGCGCTGCTGATCCGCGGGGAGCTCGCTGAACACCAGCGTTGAGACGATCAGGTCGAAGGAGCCAGCCGGGAAGCGGTCCGCGATCAAGGCGGCATCCATGTAGCTCAGAGAGACACTGGAGTTGAGGCCAGCCGCATGGACCCTATCCTGCGCCTCCGCCAACATGCGAGGCGAGGCGTCGATGGCGGTGACGGTGGCACCGCGTTTTGCCATCATCAACGCGAGAGAGCCCGTGCCGCACCCGATTTCGAGAACACGCATGCCTTTGCGCGGATGGGTATTCGCGATTTCTTCTTTAATGCGCTGGATCCGTCCTAAGGTGAGTAATTGGATCCCCCGGTCGTAGTCTTGCGGGCTGGTCTCCAGCCACTTCATGAACACCGTGGCCATTGCGATCACACTTTCGCAGAGACGGTTGTTTGCGAGCGCCGTGTTGCTGTTTGAATTCTATCACCTCGATTTGGATGACTTTCACGGTAGTGGTAGACCGGACTTGGCAGCCGGCTAGAATGCGCCGGTTGCCAATCGTGCATCGCGAGACGCCGACGATCAGGTGACGTCTTTCAGCATTTGCTGGTACTGCTCACGTGTGATCTCGCCGCGCGCGTAGCGCGCCTTCAGGATGTCAACTGGCGATTGGCTGTCGGACGCTTGGTTCCAATGTGACGCCCCGCCGGTAAGGCTCCTGACGCCCCAGATGATCAGCAGCACGATCCCGACCAAGACCGCGATCCCGATGATCAGACCGATCACACCGCCCCACAGGCCCATACCTCCGAAGCCGTAGTCATGCATCATTCCATAGCCTGGCATTCTTGATTTCTCCTTTCGCTTACAGATTCTTCCAGGATTAGCAGTGCGAATCCTACCGTCACAGCATGAAACCGGGATGACGCGGAATTGAAGATCTGGTAAAGAGAATATCGGCATCTCGCCATGGCTCCATGATCGCTCTGCAATAGCACCGGCAGAATTGCCTAGACAGCCGTTTGGTATACTAACGCCGTCATCAAATAAAGGAGTTAGCATGTCCACCCCTCCACGTTGGGATATGACCAGCGTATATCCCTCACTCGAGTCCAAAGAATTCACCGCGGCCGTCAAGGACTACAAGGCGCAAGTCGCGGGGTTGAAGAAGTTCTTCGACAACAAGCTTAGCATTGCAGGACCACGAACCCCTGTGGCGACCCTTGCACCGCTCGTCGAGCAGGTCATCGGCCGCATCAACCGGATCCAGATGCTGTCCGGCACGATTGTCCCGTTTCTCTACTCGTACGTCACAACGGATTCGCGCAACGCGCTGGCCAACCGGCTGATGTCCGAGTTCGAACAGGCCAGCCTGCCGATGGACAAGCTTCACGTTCGCCTGCGGCGCTGGCTGGGCAAGCTCGAACCCAGGCTCGAGCAGATCATGAAGAAGAACAAGACAGCTCGCGAACATGCCCTGATGCTGACAGAGGCTGCCCGGCAGAGCCGCTACCAGATGAGCGACGATCTGGAGGCGCTTGCGGCGGAGCTCAGCTTGAGCGGCGGCAACGCGTTCGAGAAACTGCAGGGCACGGTGACTTCGCAGCTGAGCGTGGATTTTGAGCTGGACGGCAAGATGCAGAAGATGCCGATGCTCTGCCCTGATCAACCTGCGTTCGCATGCCGACGAGGATACGCGCCGGCGGGCCTACGAGGCCGAGAACAAAGCCTGGGAGTCCGTCGAGGAGACGATGGCGGCGTGCATGAACGGGGTCAAGGGCCAGACGATCACTCTGAACAAACGTCGCGGCCGCAAGGATGCGGTGCATGCCTCGCTGGATGCGGCGCGCATCGACCGCAAGACCCTGGATGCCATGTTGGGCGCGATGCAGACCTCGTTCCCCACGTTTCAGAGCTACTTCAAAGCCAAGGCCGCCAAGCTTGGCAAGGAGAAACTGGCCTGGTGGGACATCTTTGCCCCGCTCGGCAAGGCCGAAAAGACCTACACGTTCGAAGAAGCCCGCGACTTCATCCTGGACAACTTCGGCAAGTTCTCCCCCGACCTGCAGGCCTTTGCCAAACGCGCCTTCGACCATCGCTGGATCGACGCCGAGCAGCGCAACGGCAAGCGCGGCGGGGCGTTCTGCATGGGCATCGCACGGGTGAAGGAAAGCCGCGTATTGTGCAACTTCGATGGCTCGTGGGATCAGGTGAGCACGCTGGCTCACGAGCTGGGCCACGGCTTCCACAACCACTGCGCCTTCGCGGCCGGCAAGACCGAACTGCAGCAACAGACCCCTATGACGCTCGCGGAAACCGCATCCACGATGTGCGAGACCATCGTCACCGAAGCGGTGCTTGCGAGCACACAGGACCCGGAAGAGGAGTTGGCCGTACTTGAAGCGCAGATCCAGAACGCGGCACAGATCGTGGTGGATATCTATTCCCGTTACCTGTTCGAGAAGGAAGTCCTCGAGCGCCGACAGAAGGCCGAACTTTCAGCGCATGACTTCAGCGAGATCATGGAGCGCGCCCAGAAGGCAACCTACGGCGATGCCCTCGACGAACGCTATATGCAGAAGTACATGTGGACCTGGAAACCGCACTACTACTCTCCGGGCCTCTCTTTCTACAACTTCCCCTACGCCTTCGGACTGCTTTTTGCCACCGGCTTGTACGCCATCTACCAACAGCGCGGGCCTGCGTTTGTAGAGGACTACAAGAATTCTGCTGGCGTCGACCGGCGAAGCCAGACCGGCCGCCCTTGCCAAGCGCTTCGGCATCGATATCCGCACGCGAACATTCTGGGAAGACAGCCTGGCCGTGATTGGAAAACGCATCGACCGGTTCTGCAAGAACTAAAGCAGAAGCACGAACACGGGGCACTCAAAGACCAGGTGACAGAATCAGACAACTTAACACGTGGAGGATGCCTTGGTCACAGAACAGCAGTTTAGTGATCTGCGCAGGCGCGTCGCTCACCTCGAAGGCCAGGTCGCGTTCCTGTACGAGCACCTGGGCATGAGCTTTGTGGCCGAGGCTCAGCTGGAGGACGATCCCAAGATCATTGAAGCGCTCAAGGGCGGCAACCTGCTTCAGGCCATGAAGGTCTACCGGGAGAATACCGGCGCCAGCATGGACGATGCCAGAAAGGCTGTGGAGGAAATCCAGGGTCGCCTCGGGATATAGGCCCGACCCGCCTCGAAGCACAAGAATAAACACCGGGCCCCACTATGATGCGGGGCCCGGTTGCTTTCATCGGTGTCCGGTTAAGATGGAAGGCGGTGGCTACGCCCAGCCGCGATGTTGCATGGCCTTGACGACGCGGTCGATGGCGACCATGTAGGCTGCGTCGCGCATGTAGACCTTTTCCTTCTCGCTCATGGCCAGCACGGCATGGAAGGCCTGCGTCATTTTGGTATCGAGCTTGGCAAGGACTTCTTCCTTCGTCCAATAGTAGTTCTCGTCATTTTGGACAGACTCGAAGTAGGAAGTTGTCACGCCGCCGGCGTTGCACAGGAAGTCGGGGACGTCAAAAATCTTGTTGGCCTTGAAGTATTCATCCGCCTCGGGCGTGACAGGCCCATTGGCGCCTTCAGCCACCAGCCGGACGCGCTTAGACATCTTCTTGATCGTATCGGCGTTCACGTGGCCTTCGATGGCCGCCGGAATCAGCACGTCGGCTTCCTTGGTGATCCAGGCGTCCCCGTCCTCGACCACGTAGCCCTTGTCCTGCGCCTTCTTCTTATCAATCGTGCCGTACTCGTCGACGATGGTCAAGAGGAAGTGCGCGTCGACCCCGTCCTTGTGGCTGTAGGTGTACGACTTCTTGTCCGCGCGGTCCCAGCACGAAACGCAGGCAACCTTGCCGCCCAGCATTTCGACAAACCCGATGGCGGCGTATTGCGCCACGTTGCCGAAGCCCTCGATCGCTGCGATGGAGTTCTTGGGATCCATCTTGAGATGCTTCATGGCCTCTCGCACGGTGTGAATCACGCCGTAGCCTGTCGCTTCCGTGCGGCCCTCAGATCCGCCCCCGCCGAGGGGCTTGCCCGTAAACACACCCGGTGTGTATTGACCGACGAGCTTGGAATACTCGTCCATCATCCAGCCCATCATCTGGGGCGTTGTGCCGACATCCGGCGCGGGCACGTCGTTGCGAGGCCCGATGTTCTTCCACATGACTCCCACCCAGCCGCGGCACAGGCGCTCTTTCTCGTGTACGGAAAGCGTGGACGGATCCACGATGATTCCGCCCTTGCCGCCGCCCAGAGGGATATCGGCCACCGCGCATTTCCAGGTCATCCATGTAGCCAGGGCACGCACGGTATCAAGGGTCTCGTTGGCAGCAAAACGGATGCCGCCTTTGTTCGGGCCGCGGGCGTCGTTGTGCTGCACACGAAAGCCCTGGAAGACGCGGGTGGTCCCGTTATCCATCCGGATCGGGATGCGGAACGAGTATTCCCGCATGGGCCACCGGAGCACCTCGGCCACGGCGGAGTCCAGCTTCAGCAATTTGGCCACGTGGTCAAACTGTTCCTGGGCCATCACGAACGCATTGAGTTGTTCGGTCATGATCTGCTCCTGAGGGGTGAGTTTGATTAGAACATAAGCGGGCATCCCGGACGGGGTGCCCGCTCACGAACCGGCTATGGCAACCTGACTATTCATAGCAATAAAGTCTCACTTCGATTACCTCTTAAGGTTACTAGACTTTCCCAAGGCGGTCAATATGAAAATTATCACAAGAAGAACATGCGCTACTGCCGCAATTGCTTTTCCAGCTCTTCCCGGACCACTTGAGGGTTGGCCTTGCCAGCCGCTTTCTTCATGACTTGTCCGAACAAGAAGTTGGACACGCCGGTCTTGCCGGCCCTGTAGCTGGCCAGTTCCTTTGGGTTCTCGGCGAGAGTTTCCGAGACCAACCGGGAGATAAGAGACGGATCCGAGACCTGCTTAAGACCACGGGCCGCGACGATATCCGCCGGGCCCTTGCCGGAGGCGAGCATTTCAGCGAGGACTTCCTTGCCGCTTGATTGGTTGATGCGGCCGTCCGTGACCAGCCGCGCAAGCTCCGCTAGTGCCGCCGGAGAAACCTTCAGACCACTGAAAGTGTCCGCGAGATCCGTGCCCGTATTCGATTGGTTAATCAGCGCGAAGAGATCCCCCAGAATCCAGTTTGCCACACTTTGCGGGGATGACAGGGCGGCCGCCTGCTCGAAATAGTCCGCCACGGCCTGCTCTTCCGTGAGCCGCCCGGCATTGTAGCTGCTCAGCCCGTACTGGTTCACGAACCGCTGGAACTTGGCGTAGGGAAGCTCCGGCAAAGCGCCCGCCACGCGCTGCACCCAGTCCGATTCCACCACCAAAGGCGGCAGGTCCGGTTCGGGGAAGTAGCGATAGTCGTGCGCCTCTTCCTTGCTGCGCTGGGAATAGGTCTGACCGCGGGCCTCCGACCAGCCCAGCGTCTCCTGCTGGACCACGCCGCCCTTTGCCAGAATCTCGCTCTGGCGGTCGATTTCGTACAGAATAGCGCGCTCCATGGCGCGAAAAGAATTGAGATTCTTTACCTCGGTGCGGGTGCCGAGCGGTGCGGCATCGGCGCCGGGGGCAGCCAGCGGTCGCACCGAAACGTTGGCCTCGAAGCGCATGACCCCTTTTTCCATATCGCCGCTGTTGACATGCAAATAGCGCAGAATGTCGCGCAGTGCCTCGGCATAGGCGCGGGCGGCTGCGGCTGAATGCATGTCCGGCTCGGAGACCACCTCGAGGAGCGGAACCCCGGCGCGGTTCAAATCGACCAGCGAGTACGGCTGCCCCTCGTCTTCCACATGCGTCAGCTTGCCGGTGTCTTCCTCAAGATGCACGCGGCGCACGCGGATCACCTGCTCCGCTTCGAGCGCGTGGACCGTCAGCCGGCCATTGATCGCCAGGGGACTCTCGTACTGAGAGATCTGATACCCCTTTGGCAGATCGGGGTAGAAGTAGTTCTTTCTGGCAAAGATGCTGGTCCGCTGGACTTCGCACTGAAGGGCCAGCGCCACAGCAATGGCGAACTCCACCGCCCTCTGGTTGACGACCGGCAGGGTGCCGGGCATGCCGGAGCAGACCGGGCACACGGAGCTGTTGGGAGCGGCCTGCGTGTTGTCCACCACTTCGCAGGCACAGAACATTTTTGATTGTGTCTGAAGCTCGGCGTGGACTTCCAGCCCAATGACCGGTTCGAATTCCATCTACGGATACCCTGCCGGGGGCGATAAAGAAAACCGGGCTGTGCGCCCGGTCACTGATTCAAGGTGTCGTCGGCGCTATCGTCATCGCCTTCATCCAGTTCGTATTCGACGTGCTCCTGGTCGAGGTAGACCCACAGCAGCAGCACATGCCCGCTGGTCGTCTCGACGTTGCGCGCCGCCAGGATGGGCGCGGTCTGCTCAAGACCCATCTCGTTGCGGTAATGGAGGTGGATATGACCGTGCGTGCGCCAGGCACGATGGCAGCGCTCCACAAGCGCATGACCGTTCATGGTGCGCAGCCGCGTCATGGCGGGAACCAGGACAACCGGGCTTTCGTTCAGCCCCATGGCCCAGGCATCGTTTACCTGCTCAAAGACCGGGGGCGGACCCTCAATTATGGTAATTTTCTCGTCCATATGCGCCTTTATTGATGTTTCGATCGGCCAAAATCATACCATACCCGGTCGCGGACGCTGGCCACCGTCACGCGCCTATGTTTCGTCCAGTGCGCGCACGATTTGCTTAACCAGGCCCGGACCCCGGTAGACCAGTCCCGAATAGATCTGGACCAACGCCGCGCCCATGTCCAGCCTGCGCTTGACGTCGTCGGGGCCGGCGATTCCACCGGCGCTGACCACGGGAATCGCGCCTGCGACGCGTTGCAGCACGCGCCTGAGCGCCGCCTCGCTGCGGTCCCGGAGGGGCAGCCCGCTCAAGCCGCCTTCTTCATGGGCCGCAGGCGAACGAAGCCCCTCACGGGCCAGAGTCGTGTTGGTGACGATGATTCCGTCCATGTGAGTCTGAACGATCACATCGACCGCATCGGCCAATTCGGCATCGGCCAGGTCGGGTGAAAGCTTCACCAGCAGCCGCAGTTGCCGCTTGATCTGTTCCTGCTCGAGTCGCCTTTGGACGTGCAACTGCGTGAGAAGTTGTTCCAGTTGTTTAGGCGCCTGCAGGTCGCGAAGCCCGGGAGTGTTGGGAGAGCTTACGTTGATCGTCAGGTAGTCGGCATACGGCGCGAAGTTCTGCAGCAACTCGAGGTAATCGAGGACCGCCTGCTCGTTGGGCGTATTCTTGTTCCTGCCGATATTCACACCGATGATGCAGCCTGCGGTGCGCCTCAGCGAGCGGGCATCGTAACCGGGTTTGCGACCGGGCGCCGCGCCCACCATATCCATCATCCAGCTGCCCTTCGGACCCGGATTCAACTTCTTCTGAACAAATGCGGAGCCGCGGCTTGGAAAGCCCAGCCGATTGATGACGGCCTCGTCCTCGATGAGCCGAAACACGCGCGGCTTGGGGTTGCCCGGCTGAGGCAGCGGGGTAACGGTGCCCACTTCAATGTGCCCGAATCCCAGCGCCGCCAAGCCCCTGACGGCAACCGCGTCCTTGTCGTAGCCGGCTGCCAGCCCAACCGGATTCTTGAAGGTCAGGCCGAAGGCCGTGACGGGCCGGGCGGGACCAGAGTAAACCGCCTGAAGGAGCCAGCGCGCCGGAGCCAAGAATCCCGCGACACGCAAGGCAGTCAGGGTGAGCTGGTGGGCGCGTTCGGCGTCCAGCTTAAACAGGTATCTACGAAAAGAAGAATACATTGTCAGGCGTCTGAAGGGGGCTTGCTGGCGAAGATGCCGGCGTCACAGCGACATCAGAACTTCTTTTGCCCGCTCCGGTCGAGGAAATACTGGATGACCTCTTCCTCGGGATGGGCGACATCCATCAGAGCGAACATGGCCGCCAGCTCACCACGGTGATGCGTCTCGTGGTTCGGCACGTGCATCAACATCTGCCAGAGCGGGACACGGAACGTCGAGCCGGAAAAGTTGCTGTAGGTGATCGGCAAAACAAGGCTGTCGGCAGACTGCGCGTCGACGAACGTGCACATTTCATCCTCGACGGTCTTCCATTGGTCCCGCAGGAGGCGCAGAGTCGGAAGAGCCTTCGGATCGAGGTGCGCCTTTGGCGCTTCGCCGTGCCAGCGTCTCAGCCAGACCGTCTCGGAGCTCAGCATGTGGACGAACACCGAATGAATACTGCCCCAGCTATGTCCTTGCGGCGCGTGGAGCTGTTCATCGGTCAGTCCATCGGCAACCGCGAGATAGCGACGGTTGGCCCAGTAGTTGTATTCATAAACGTGCGCGAGATACTCTTTCACGTCCATCCGCGGAACCTTGTCTTGAAAGACCGGGAAAGCGGCCGGCATGGGTGCACCGACCGGCGAGCGTTTCTCAGCGGCGGCCGGCGATGAACTCTCTTGCCGCGGCGGTATGGGCTTTCTGCACCTTTCCGGAGTGCTCCCAACGATCCAGCATTTGAGTCATGGTCAGAACGGCGTGAAGATTGTACCCTGCCTTGGCGAGCGACTCTCCGGCGCCGGATTGGCGATCCACCAGAACAACAACATCCTTGATAATGAGGCCCGCCGCGGTGAGCTTCTCAATCGTCTCAAACTTGCTTTCGCCGGTGGTGGCCAGATCATCGATTACGACCACGGTTTCGCCGGGCTGGTATTCCCCTTCAATGTCTGCCTTGGTCCCGTACGCCTTGGCCTCTTTGCGCGGATAGATCATCGGGTAATCGCCCTGCATGGAGATGGCCGTGCCGATTGGGATGGCGGCGTACGGCAGGGCCGCCATCCGGTCGAACTTCAGCCCCGCGAGGAGCGGTAGATAAGCCTGGGCAACCTGCTCGAGAAGCCGTGGGTAGCCGATGATCCGTCGGAGATCAATGTAGATGGGCGATGACAGACCGGACTTGAGCGTGAACTCACCGAATTTGATGCAGCCGGCATCCAGAAGACCATCGGCAAGGGCTGCGACGCCGCGGTCGTCGTCCTGACCCGCGGATGGGGACATCCCGGCGATACCCGCGCGGATGGACTGCATTGCATCTCGCAGGTCGGCTGCGGCTTTGGCGGGGTTGGCGGCCCTCGAAATCCCCCGTGAGACATTGACCAACAGGCCCTTTCCATCTGCCCGCAGCCCGGCCTGAAGTGCCGACTCGAGATCGCCGCTTTGCGCACCGACGCCTGGCACGAGGAACCACAGTTCGGGTGCGACGCGCCTGATCTGCGCCAGCGTGTCCGGGAAGGTTGCACCCGCCACCACGCCGACGTTATCGCGCACGTTCCATTGCGCCGCGAGTTGCGCCACACGGACGTACAGCGGCTGCGACGGGCGGCCGGCCTCCGCGACCGGCAGGTCCTGCAGGTCGCCCGACCCGGGATTGCTGGTCTTGCACACGAAGAAGGCGCCCCGTGCCGGTTCCTGAATGAACGGCTCTACAGAATCCCTTCCCAGATACGGACTAAGCGTAATCGCGTCGGCGCCCAGGACTTCGAATGCCGATTTTGCATACGCCGCCGACGTCGAAGCGATGTCGCCGCGCTTCGCGTCGAGGATCACCGGAATATACGACCCGAGCCTATGCGCCTCCTCACGGACGGCCTCAATGACCTGCTTCAGGGCCGTCCAGCCGTCTGCACCATAGACCTCGAAGAAAGCCGCATTGGGCTTGAAGGCGGCCGCGTACGGAGCCGTAAGGCGCACGAGGCGCAAACAAAACTCGAGCGCCTCCGCGGCAGAGCCAGACTTCATGTCATCTGGATGCGGGTCGAGCCCCACGCACAAAAGCGAGGACGATTCGTCGATTCTCTTTTCCAGAGCCGAGAAGAAACTATCCATAACCCATCCTTGGGGTTTCAGGCTTTACCGAGAACCATTGCCAGCAAAGCCATTCTCACATACAGGCCGTATTCCATCTGCCGGAAGTAGGCGGCGCGCGGATCGTCGTCGAAGTCCATGCTGATTTCGGTCACGCGCGGCAGGGGGTGCATGACAATCATATCCTTCTTGGCTGATTTCATGGTCGCCGCGTCAATGACATAGGCCCCCTTGACCTTCTCGTAGTCCGCGGGGTCGGCGAAACGCTCTTTCTGCACGCGCGTCACGTACAGCACATCGGTCTCGGGCAGGACCTTTTCGAGTGAATCGAACTCTGATTGCTTGATCATCTTCTGCCCGACCTCGTTCATCACTTCCTCGGGCATGCGCAGAATCTCCGGTGAGACGTAATTGATCTTCACTTCGTACAACGATAGCAGACGGGCCAATGAGTGAACCGTACGACCATACTTCAGGTCGCCAAGCATCGTTATGGTGAGACCGTCAACCACGCCGACGCCCAGTTCCTCAAAGATGGTGAACAGATCCAACAGGGCCTGGGTGGGATGCTCACCGGTGCCATCGCCTGCGTTGATCACGGGTTTGTGGGCAGCCTTGGCGGCGATGGCTGCCGAGCCGGTCTCGGGATGGCGCAGGACGATCACGTCGGCATAGCATTCCAGGGTGCGCACGGTGTCCGTGAGGCTCTCGCCCTTGGTCACGGATGAATACTTCACCTCATTGATCGGGATGACGGAACCGCCGAGCCGTTCCATCGCGGCCGTAAACGACGACGAAGTGCGTGTGGAGGGCTCATAGAAGAGGTTGGCAAGGATCTTGCCCTTCAGCAGATCGAAGGTGCCGACACGTTCCACCATGCCGCGCATTTCGTGGGCGACGCCGAATACATACTGCAGATCGGCGCGGGCGAATTGCTTGACGGAAATAATGTCCTTGCCGTACCAATTGGCTTCCTTGTTCTCTCCGAACGGCAAGTAGGGGGATGTGGATTTGGTGGGCATGCTGAGTCTCTCCTTTGAGCTCCGAAGTTCGACACTCTCAAGCGATCCACGAGCGTACGTTCTATGGATCGGCGGCTTCGTCGTCGGCCGCCCTTACGTTCTTTCCGTATCCGGCCTCGACCAGCACCTTGCCGTCGCGGTAGGCCTCCCGCCCGCGCAGCGTCACTTTGCGCACCCGCCCGCGCACCTTCCAGCCTTCGAAGGGGGTCCAGCCGCAGCGCGTCAATTGCTCCGAGGCCCGGATTTCGTATTCAGAGTCCATGTCGACTTCAATCCAGGTCTCGGGTTGCTCCGGCAAAGCAAATATGCGCCGCGGGTTGATGACCGATTTCTGGACGATCTGCTCCAACGTCAGGCGATCGTCGTGAACCGCGGTCAACAACAGAGGCAGGGCGGTTTCCAACCCTGGAAAGCCAGGCGGAGGCTTCCCGGAGTCCTTTTCCTGCGCCGTGTGGGGTGCGTGGTCCGTGGCAAAACAATCAATGACATCCAGGTTGTCCCACAGCGCGTCGACGTCTTCCTGCGTGGCAAGCGTCGGCCGCACTTCCATCCGCCCTATGGCCTTGACGGAGCTGGGCGGGGACGCAGGCGCAGTCAAGAATAGGTGATGTGGCGTGACCTCGCAGGTCACCTTCAGCCCACGCTCCTTGGCGACCTTGATCAGCAGCACTTCTTCTTTCCGGGAGATGTGCGCGACATGCACGGGCCGGTCGTAGATCGCAGCCATCAGGAGGGCGGCAGCCATGCTCCTGCTTTCAGCATGCACAACGATCGGCCTATCCTTGGGCCAGGCATCAAAATGCGGCATCCACAGGGTCATATCATCCAGGCGCAACTCGCCGAACGTCGTATCCAGATACATCTTGAGTGCGGCGGACTTGTCCGCCAGACCGGCGACGAGCGCGGCGTTGTGCGGCCCGGCCCCAACATACTGTGCATAGTCGCAATGCGCCTTTTGCTGCGCGGCATCGAGGGCGAGTGCGAGCGTGTCCGCATCGAAGATGGGGGGCACCGTGTTTGGCATGGCCAGCACCAACGTGAAGCCGCCAGCCAGCGCAGCCGCGGTGGCGCTGTCCCAGTCTTCCTTGTGGGTGGCGCCGGGTTCACGCACGTGCACGTGCGGATCGATCAGGCCGGGGAGTTTAAGCATGGACAAAAAAAAGAGCCGCCATTTGCGACTCTCGAGTTCCAAAACGAACACGTGCGGGTATCGGCCGGTTGGGGCAACCGCGCCCCTTGGCTGGAAAGCCTGAGGTCATATCGGGGCTAATTCTATTCCTCTGACCCGATGTGTCAAGGGCACTGCACCTCCGACAAATTCGGACCGAATAGGGGACAATCGTCACTAGTGGCTGAAAAATGCCGCTGATATAATCCGCCAACCTCACCCAGGAGTAGCTGTATGCAATACAAAGACGTCAAGGTCCCGGCGGACGGGGCGAAGATCGCCGCCAGGGATGGCAAGTTGCAGGTCCCCGATAATCCGATCATCCCCTTCGTTGAAGGCGACGGCACGGGACGCGATATCTGGCGTGCCTCGGTGCGCGTGTTCGATGCCGCGGTCGAGAAGGCTTACAAGGGCAAACGCAAGATCCATTGGATGGAGGTCTTCGCGGGGGAGAAGGCGTTCAAGCAGTTCAACAGCTGGCTGCCCGATGAAACCATCGAGGCCTTCAAGGAGTTCGTGGTCGGGATCAAGGGCCCGCTTACGACCCCCATTGGCGGCGGCTTCCGTTCACTTAACGTGATGCTCCGCAAGCTGCTCGACCTGTACGTGTGCCTGAGACCGGTCCGCTATTACAGCGGCGTGCCATCGCCCGTGAAGCACCCGGAGTACGTGGACATGGTGATCTTCCGCGAGAACACGGAAGACATCTACGCGGGCATGGAGTTTGCCAACGGCACGGCAGAGAACCTCCAGTTCAAGAAACTGCTCCAAGACAACTTCCCCGCGGAATATGCCAAGATGCGTTTCCCCGATAGCAGCGGCATCGGCATCAAGCCCGTGTCGGCCCAGGGAACCGAGCGCCTGGTGCGGGCAGCCATCGCGTGGGCGCTGAAGAACCACCGCCGCAGCGTGAACTTCGTTCACAAGGGCAACATCATGAAGTATACGGAGGGGGCCTTCAAGGACTGGGGCTACGCGGTTGCCAAGCGCGAGTTCCGCAGATGAAATCGTGACCGAGCGCGAGACCTGGATCCTGGGCAACCAGGAGAAGAATCCCAGCCTGAGCGCTGAGGACAATGCCCGCATGATCGATCCGGGCTACGGCATGATGTCCCCGGACCAGCAGGGGGACATCAAGAGCGAGGTTGAAGAAGCTCTGAAATTGCAGCCCACCCACGGCGGCGGCAAGTGGAAGTCCAAGCTGCTGATCAAGGATTCCATCGCGGACGTGACCTTGCAGTTCGTGCTGATCCGCCCGAAGGACTATGACGTCATCGCCACGATGAACCTCAACGGCGACTACATCTCCGACGCGCTGGCTGCACAGGTCGGCGGCATCGGCATCGCGCCGGGCGCCAACATCAACTATGAGACGGGGCATGCCATCTTCGAAGCCACCCACGGCACGGCTCCGAAGTATGCAGACCTGGACAAGGTCAATCCCGGCTCGCTGATCCTTTCGGGCGAAATGATGCTGCGCTACATGGGCTGGACCGAGGCGGCGGATCTGATCGTCACGGGCATGGAAGGCGCCATCCAGGCCCGCACCGTGACGTACGATTTCGCGCGACTGATGGAGAACGCCCACGAGGTGAAGTGCTCGGAGTTCGGCGACGCCATCATCAAGCACATGCAGTGAGAGCCGCAGCCAGCCCCTCGTTCCTGGACCGGAACTGACAAGGAAGCCATTCGAATCAAAAAGACCGCCCGGGTGTTCCGGGCGGTCTCTATATTGCTTTGGGCTTCCCTCACGGGGTAGGCGTTCCCCGCACGGGCACAGGCCCGCCCGCGCCAGGGGTGGGTGTTACGGATAGCTTGGCTGCATCGTCCGCCGTCTTCGGCATGCCTGCCATGATCCAGCGTACAAACACGTCCACCACGTTGGGTTTGAGCGTGCTGGTGGGTGGCATCGTGCGGATCAAATCTTTCGAGGGATCTTTGGGATCCGGTATGGAATGGCCCTGGATGACCTGCAACAGATAGCTGTTGGGGTCGCCCGCCACGATGTTCTGGTCCTTGTTGTCGCCGGTGGTGAGCATCTCGTCGTAGCTGGTCATCAGGTAGTTATTGTTGGTCTTGCCAGCCCGATGGCAGGAGAGACAATAGCGCTTGACGATCGGCTGGATGTGGACGTCATAGGATGGCACTTCGCCCTCGGCCAGCGCCGGAAACAGCGGTTTGATGGGCGGCGCTTCGAAGCGATCATCCCAGGTGTAGCGCATGAAGGTCACAATGTAGCTGATGTCGCTGTTGGAAAGACCTTCGGGATTGTAGGCCCTGCCAAACGGCGTCATGCCGGCATCCGGCCGTCCGTAGGCGATGACCTGTTCCATGGTGGGGTCATCGAGGGTGTACAGGACATCATGCCCGTTGATCGGGGAAATAACCTTGCCTTCCAGTCCTTCCACGCCGGTGATTGTGGTCACCTTGCCGTCATCGCCGTGGCATTCGACGCAGTTCACAGAGTACAAGTCCTGCCCCGCGACGATTTGATCGGCAAGTGTCGTTGCCACCGCGGTCTCCTCCACAGGCGCTTGGGGTGCGAGACAGAGGACGCCGCCGGTGAATCCCACCATCAATGCCGCCGTCAGCCCGGTGGTCCAGATCATGGTCTTCGCCGGAGTGTCCTTCATGGCAAAGGACATCAAGAAAAGTAGGAGCAGGCCCACAGCCGGAATCAGGAGGTTGCCGATGGCCTGCACCACACCGATGAACGTCGAGCCGTTGGGCGACACGGTGGGGATATCGGCGATCAGCGTCAGATCGACAATGGCAACGACCACAAGCGCCATAACAGAAATGGGCAGGATGCGTTTCCCGTAGTACCGGCCCGGACCACGATCAATGAATGGCAACAGCGCCAGCGCCAGTACCGCAATGCTGGGCACTAGAACCGTGGCGATCCATTCGATCTTTCCCAGCACTGGAATCTGCCCGTAGAGCGCCAGGAACTTGAAAAGAAACAGGAAATACCACTCGGGGCGCGGGATGTAGGCGGTGTCGCTCGGATCCGCCTTCGGCTGCGCGGGCACGCCGAGGAAGGTTGCCAGCAGCACCAGGAGTATGAATATGCCCAGCGAAACCAGCAGGTCCTTGTAGATGCTGTCAGGCCAGAAGCGTTCGCCCTTGTTCAGCTCGCGCTGGTAGCGATCAGCGAGCTTCTTCTTGGTTTCGTCGTTCATTCGGTCTCCGGAGCGCGCGGGTGGGTCTGCACTGACTCAGTCTTCTTTGCGCGGCCAATACGATTCGCCGTGCCGGATCACGAGATAGAGATGGATGCCGATCAAGCCGCCCAAGGCCGCCGGCAGCATCCAGATGTGGGCAGAGAAGAACCGCTGCAATGTAAGGGCGCTCAGGTCCGATCCCCCGCGCAGAGCCTTGAGGATGACCCCCCCAATGAAAGGAACCGTTCCGGCAATCTGCGTTCCAACCGTGGTCGCCCAGTACGACTGCTGACTCCACGGGAGCAGATAGCCAGTGAAACCCATCCCAAGCGTCAGCAACAGCAGACCGACGCCAATCAGCCACGTCAGCTCACGGGGGTACTTGAAGGAGGCCGTCACAAAGACGCGCAGCATGTGCACGAAGACCAGCACCACCATCAAGGTGGCGCCCCAGTGATGTATGCCGCGAATCAGCCAGCCAAAGGTCACCCCGGTCATGATGTAGGTGATGCTGTCGTAGGCGTGATCCGGGGAGGGGGTGTAGTAGACCGTCAGGAAGATCCCCGTAGCCACCTGCAGCACGAACAAGAACAGTGTGGCTGAGCCCAACGTGTTCCACCAGTTTCCCTTGGGCTCGGCGCGGTCAAGGATGTTTTTGTATAGATCGTTGAGGCCGATGCGCTCGTCCAGCCACGCGTAGATCCGGGTCCACACGGCTAGCTCTCCCTGTAGAAGATCTCAAGCACACCGGCATCGGTGACCTGGTGCTGCGCGTATCGGTCCAGCGGGCGAGGCGGCGGGCCCCCCAGCACGGCGCCTTCCTTGCTGAACTTGGCGTCGTGGCAGGGACAGATATAGGCATCCGCCTCCGGGTGCCAGTTGACGGTACAGCTCAGGTGAGTACAGCGACTGTTCAGGACCAGGATGTCGTTCGGATCTTCGGAGCGCAGCAGCGCAAAGCCGCCATGCGAGGTGGAGGTTCTTTCCCAGCCATTGACCTGCACGCGCGTGAAAGAAAACGGGTAGGGCGTTCCGACCTGCATGTCGGCGACCTTGCCGACGGGGACCCAGCCCTCCTTCGCTCCGGCCTTGAATGCCGGATCAAGCAGATAGGCGATGGCCGGCAAACCTACGGCCGCCCCGATCAGCCCGCCGACTATGGTCGTCGTGACTTTGATGAAGTCTCGGCGGCTGACCTCGTTATCGGCCATCGTGGCCTCCACAGTACGATCTGCGGGCGCCCCATCCATTCTCAAAGTGCACTGCGGCCTCCATCATTCGCTCAAGTGGATTCCGTCTTGGCTGCCGTGCGCGCATCTTCGTGGGGCGCGCCGTGCCGTTGTTCGTGTGGATGGTTCAATTGGATTAGAATTATACGGCTGTTGTCCGGATCGGAAGACATGTTCCTGCATTATAAGGTCCGACGCGATGTTTTTCTAGGAAGTGTGGACTGGAATTGCGAGGATGATTGTCACCTTCATCAAAAAGGTCCCCAGTGCACATGAGTTGCCGGAATAGACTGACCGCTTCGAGGAGACCAGTATGCGCCTGACGAGGAACGTCGGCCTTGCGGCCGCCCTGCGTTACAAGGGGCAGGGCCCGATGCTGACGTATGCCCTGCACCGCATCGGCGGCCTGGGGATGGCCATCTTCATCACGATCCACATTCTGTCGTCTTTCATGGGTGGCAAGACGGGTGTTTATCTCAACAGCATCTATGAGAGCTGGATCTTCCAGATCGTCATCTTCTTCTGCGTGATGTTTCATGCCATCAACGGGCTGCGCATCACCATCGTGGACTTGTGGCCATCACTGCTGGTGCACGAGCGCGAGGCTATCTGGCTGGAATGGTTGGTCTTCCTGCCGCTGTACGCCTTTGCGGTTCTGGTTATCGTTCGGGCGGGGTTGGGAGGCTAGCATGGCAGCGAAACCCCGAAGCCTGCCACTTTCGAAGCGCGGACTGAACTTCGAGATGCTCATGTGGCTGTTCACACGCCTGTCCGCGCTGGCCATGTACGGCCTGATCCTGGTTGGCCTGATCGGTGCATTGATCATGGGCGCCCGCACACAGATGAACTTCGCGGACGTGATGCGCTGGGCATTCATGCCAAACGCGACCCACGTGCAGAGCACGAACTTGCAGGACCTGGCACCGTGGTCTACGTCATTCTGGAAGCTCACCGCCAGCGCCCTGCTGTTGGTGGCCAGTGCGCACGGGGTCCACGGGTTGGTGGTGATCGCCGACGACTACATCGTTTCAAAGCGCGGCCGGCGGATCACGCGCAATCTCAGCATCGTCTTTCTGGCATGCATGAGCATCATCGGCGTGTACGTGATCTGGACCGCCTGAGTCTCTACACGGGAGCATAGGACGCGCACATGAATTTGCATCAATTCGATGTGGTGGTCGTGGGCGCCGGCGGCGCCGGCCTGATGGCAGGTCTGTACGCCTCGCGGGGCGCCAAGACCGCGGTTGTCAGCAAACTGTATCCGACGCGGTCTCACACGGGCGCGGCGCAAGGCGGAATCAGCGCGGCTTTCGGAAACCTGGAGGAAGACAAGCCCGAGTGGCACACCTACGATACGGTCAAGGGCTCGGACTATCTGGGCGACCAGGATGCCATCGAGTTCATGTGCGAGGAGGCGATCGAGGCGGTGCTCGAGCTCGAGCACATGGGCCTGCCGTTCGACCGCACGCCTGAGGGACGCATCCAGCAGCGCAACTTCGGCGGCCACACCAACAACGAAACCGGCAAGCCGGTGCGGCGGGCGTGCCACGCAGCCGATCGCACCGGTCACATGATCCTGCAGACGCTTTACCAGCAGTGCATCAAGAACCAGGTTACCTTCTACGACGAATACCAGGTCATCGACCTGCTGCTAGTGAACGGCAAAACCGCGGGGATCGTGGCGCTGGAGCTGGCCACCGGCGAGTTGCACACCTTCCACGCCAAAGCGGTCATCTTCGCAACCGGGGGCCACGGGCGCATCTTTCAGGTCACGTCCAACGCCTATGCCTACACGGGCGACGGCGCGGCCGTGACGCTGCGACGCGGCATTCCTCTGGAGGACATGGAATTCTTCCAGTTCCATCCAACGGGCATCTACAAGCTGGGCATCCTCATCACGGAGGGGGTGCGCGGCGAGGGCGGCGTGCTCATCAACGGCAAGGGCGAGCGCTTCATGGAGAAGTACGCCGCGCACGTCAAGGACCTGGCCTCGCGTGACGTGGTCTCGCGCGCCATCTACACGGAGATCCGCGAAGGCCGCGGCGCCGGCGGCAAGAACTACGTCTGGCTCGACGTCCGGCCCGAGTCGGTGATCAAGTACGCCGCGCTGGATGGCCGTACCAATCTCGACGGAACGCCCTACACCATCACGGCCGAGGAACTTCTCAAGAAGCTGCCGGATATCGTCGATTTCTGTCGCGTCTACCTGGGCATCGACCCCATGACCGAAATGATGCCGATACAACCCACGGCGCACTACACCATGGGCGGCATCCCCACCAACAAGTACGGCGAAGTCGTGGTCGACGATAAGAACACGGTCTTCCCCGGCCTCTATGCAGTGGGGGAGTGTGCGTGCGTGTCCGTGCATGGGGCCAACCGGCTGGGCACGAATTCCCTGCTGGACCTGATCGTGTTCGGCAAGCATGCGGGCATCCGCTCCGCCGAATACGCGAAGCAGGCAGACTTCGCGACACTGCCGGAGGACCCCACGGCGGAGACACGGGCTCAATTCGACTTGCTGCGCAACGGCGCCGGGTCAGAAAACGCCTTTGACATTGCCAATGAGTTGAAGCAGATCATGTTCGATGAGGTCGGCATTTATCGCAGCGAGAAAGGCATGCGGCTGGCGATCGAAAAGCTGAAAGAGCTCAGGGAGCGCTTCAAGCACGTTCGCGTCACGGACACGGGCGAAGTCTTCAACACCGAGCTGCTGAACGACTGGGAACTCGGCAACATGCTCGAGATCGCCGACGTAATTGCAGAATGTGCTGTGAACCGGCAGGAGACGCGCGGTGGTCATTCCCGCGAGGATTTCCCCAAGCGGGACGACAAGAACTGGCTCAAGCATACTCTCGCCTGGCGCCGAAACGGCAAAGTTGAGATCGGTTACAAGCCGGTGGTGATCACAAAGTATCAGCCGAAGGAAAGAGTTTACTAGGATGCCATCCAACCACCCCCACCGCCCCCCTCGGGGGCACTTCCCCCAAATGCACGGCTCGAGATCTGGTCTGGCTGAGAGGGCCGATTGTGTATTTTGGGGAGGTAGGAGGGGGCACGGGAGAGAACAACGATGCAAGTAACGCTCAAGATCTTCCGCTACAAACCGAAGACGGACAAGCGCGGGCACTACGAGACCTACACGCTGGAAGCGGAAGAAAACGAGCGCGTGCTGGATCTGCTCGAACTGATCAAGGGGCACCATGACGGCACGCTTTCCTTTCGCCGCTCGTGCGCCCATGGAGTTTGCGGCTCGGACGCCATGCGCATCAATGGACAGAACCGTCTGGCCTGCAAGACCCTGGTGCGGGATGTAGGGGCACAGATCACGGTCGAGCCGCTCCTGGGTCTGAAGATCATCAAAGACCTGATCGTGGACATGGAGCCGTTCTTCGAAAACTACAAGAAGGTGTTGCCGTACTTCATCAATGACAGCCCTTTGCCCGCCGACGGCAAGGAGCGCCTGCAGTCCCCCGAGCAGCGCGAGCGTTTCGACGAGACCACCAAATGCATCCTGTGCGCGGCCTGCACCACCTCGTGCCCGTCCTTCTGGGCCAGCGACGACTACCTCGGGCCGGCGGCATTGGTCACCGCGCACCGCTTCATCTTCGACAGCCGCGATGAGGGCGCTGTGGAACGTCTCAAGGTTGTGAGCGAAACCAGCGGTGTGGCGCGCTGCCACACGGCCTACAACTGCACCATCGCCTGTCCGCGCGATATTCAGATCACCAAGGCCATCGGGGAATTGAAGATGGCGATGATCACCGGCAAGCTGGAGTGAGTGTTTTTGGGGCCCCATCTCTTGCGAGGGGCTGAATTGCCTGCGCTCGCCAGGGGCAAAGCCGTTGCGGGCGGAGTTCTCAGCTATGCAATGCAAGCATGCGTGAGCGCGGGCACGCGCGGAACCGAGTGACGTGGTCTCAACGACCGGATTCGGTTTCTTCAGCGACTTCGCCGTCATCTATCGATGGGCGGGGCAGCTCTGGGGTGGGGTATACGTCGGGCAGTACCCGTATCCGCTGATCGCCCTGCTGGCGCCGATCTCGCTGCTGCCGCTGGACGCCCTGGCGGTCGGATGCCTGTGTTTGATGCTGATCGCGCTGGTCGTGGCCCTGAAGAGGGACGCACTCTACTGGGTATTCTTCGTGCCAGTGCTCCAGACCCTTTTTCTGGGCCAACTCGACATATTCTTCTGGATGATCTATCGCTCGAAACGACCCGGCGTTTGGGCGCTCTTGACCCTGAAGCCCCAGTTCCTGCTGCCGGCGCTGCCACGCATTCTCTCCAGCAGACGGAACTTGGCGGAGTTCCTGGGGGCCGCGGCAGTGCTGCATGTGCCCTTCCTGTTTATCCGCCCCTCGTGGCCGCTGGAATGGATCCATTTTCTGGCAGGATACGGGCAGAATTGCTTGACCCGGGTCATCTCGGCCACAGCGACCGGCGCCGTGCTCACGTCGGCCTGGATCGTACCATTTGCCGCGGCGTTGATCATCCTGGTGTATCTGCAGCGCCGCAATCTTGAGCATGTGCTCTTCCTTGCGAACCCTGCATTGATGCCCTACGATTACTCCCTGCTTGCAGGCAATGTTTCAAAACTCATCATCCCGCTTTCATGGCTCGCCCTTTGGGCAGCCTGGCAGGTCCGGGCCGGCTGGCCTTATGCAGTGATGTTGCTGATGGTCGTGGCAGCAGAGACCATGCGGTATCGACGCGCCGACGCGGCTCCTGCAGCAGGCGACTAGTCGAGTCTCCCTGATGCAGGCCCGAAAGTTCTCAACCTTTCAACGTATTCTGTTCTTCATGGCTGCAGGCCTCGTGCTTGTTGGAGAGCAGTTTTCCATATCCCTTCTAAGTAACCTGGGGTTGGTGTGCGCCGGCGTGCTCGTGGTTCTTCTGGGGGTCGAGCAGATCACGTCCAAGCTGGGTGTGTACCGGATAGGGGGCTGGAGCTACACACAGGCCGTGGAGACCTACCGCGGATTGGCTGCGCAGTTGTGGGGGCTGATCTTCGTTGGCCTCGGCGCGGCCATGGTGCTTGTTCCCGTGGTGAAGTGGGTCGCACCATCCCAGGCCGATTCCATCTGGAACAGCCTGCTGGGCAGCACAACCGGCACAGGCTTGGCCCTGGGCGGCATAGGGTTGATGACCGCCCTGCATGGTTTGATCCGCGTGCTGGCCGGCAGTGCGGGCGTCGACGTGGGACGGCTTACCGGTCTATCGGACTTGTTCGACCGGCTCGTTGGCGCCATGACGTTTCTTGTCGGCTCGGCGATGGCGCTGGTCGGGATCACACTGCTGGTCGCCCCGGGGATCGTGAGCGGGTTTATCCAGGCCCTCGTAGCCCTGGTCGTTGGTCCGTGATACACATTGAACGGCTTGGGGGCCCACGTGTACATCCTCCTGCCGGAGTGCTGCTTCTTGTGATGGAAATCCAGGCGCGGGCCTAGGAATTCGCCCTGCCGCCGAGCTGGATAGGGGCATCACCATGAACATCATCGAAACCCCCAGACTCCGCCTGCGGCACTTCGTGCCTGACGACCTCGATCCGCTCTACGCCCTCTACCGCGACCCGGAAATGCGGCGCTACTACCCCGAGGGCACGCTGACCTATGAGGAAACCAGGGAAGAACTGGAGTGGTTTCTCGATGGGCACCCGTCGCACCCCGAACTGGGGTTGTGGGCCACTGTGCTCAAGGAGACAGACGCCTTCATCGGCCGCTGCGGCTTGCTGCCGTGGAGGATTGACGGCCGCGAAGAGGTGGAAGTGGCGTTCATGATCGACAAGACCTACTGGCGGCAGGGCTTGGGAACCGAGGCGGCACGAGGCCTGGTTGACTATGGGTTCGAGCACCTCGGGCTGCGCCGGTTGGTCTGCCTGATTGAGCTTGGGAACGAGGCCTCCATCAAGGTGGCCACCAAGATCGGCATGGGCTTTGAAAAGGAAGCCGAGGACGAGAAGGGACCCTTTTTGCTCTATTCGATGAGCAAAGAGGCGGCCGGTTGAGGCAATCCGGGCCTAGATAGCCTCGCTGGTCCTGCGGAACTGTGTCTCGTAGAGCTGACTGTAGGTGCCCCCCAGGGCCAGCAGTTCGCTGTGCGTGCCGCGCTCGACGATCTGTCCGCGGTCCATCACGAGGATCAAGTCAGCCGCCAGGATGGTCGACAGACGGTGTGCGATCACAATGCTTGTGCGGCCAGCCATCACCCGCTTGAGCGCATCCTGGATCAGTGCCTCCGACTCGCTGTCGAGGGAGCTGGTGGCCTCATCGAGCACCAGGATGCGCGGGTCCTTTAAGATCACGCGGGCTAGCGCAATACGCTGCTTCTCCCCGCCACTTAGACGATAGCCGCGCTCGCCGACGATGCTGTCGTAGCGTTCCGGCAAATCCATGATGAAGTTGTGAATGTTGGCGGCTTTGGCGGCCGCTTCTATCTCTGCGCTGGTCGCATCCACCTTTGCGTAGGTAAGGTTGGTGCGAATGGAGTTGTGGAAGAGATAGGTTTCCTGGGTGACCATGCCGATGGCAGACGCAAGCGAGTTCGAGCGTCACATCGCGCAGGTCGTGGCCGTCGATGCGGACGACACCGTCGATTGGATCGTACAGGCGCGGGATCAGATACGTAAGGGTGGTCTTGCCCGCGCCCGACGGGCCCACCAGCGCCACCAGTTGTCCAGGCTGCGCAACAAACGACACGGTCGCCAGGGCCTCCTCGCGGGCCTGAGAAGCGCCGTTGAGTTCGTCATCGCCTGGACCCTCGGCCTTTGCGCCTGTCTCCGCCGGCTTGCTGGCAAGCGACAGCACCGCGGTCACGTTATCCATGCGCCCGTAGCGCTTAACTTCGCTCAGCAGCTTGTCTTCCTGGATCAGGTATCGAAAACTGACGCGATCGAACTCGAGTTCGCCCTGCACGTCGTGCAGTGGCAGTGCATCCGCCTTCTCGACGATATCCTGCGGCAGGTCAATGACCTCGAACACCCGCTCGAAAGACACCATGGAGGTGATGAAATCGACCGGAGCGCCGGTGAGACCCTGCAGGGCGCCGTACAGCGAGCCCAGATATGACCCGAAGGCCACGATCGTTCCGATCGTGAAGCTGCCCAGGATCACGTAGTACCCGCCAATGCCGTAGATGATGGCCGTGCCTACCGCGCCGATGATGCCCAAGACCGCGAACAGTGAAGATCCCAAAACGGCGCGCTGCACGCCGATATCCCGCACTCCGGCGGCCCGCTCTCGAAATCGCTGCTCCTCCTCGGGGGCGCGCCCAAACAACTTCACGAGCAGCGCGCCGCCGATATTCAGCGTTTCATTCATGTGGGCGTTCATTTGCGCGTTGAGTTCCATGCCACGCCGGGCGACGTCACGCAGCCGTCCACCCACCTGCCGCGCGATGAGCACGAACAACGGGAGGATCACCAGACTCATGAGCGTCAGCCGCCACTCGAGGCTGAACATGACAGCCAGGATCGCGACGGTCTGGACCACGTTGGTGATGATTCCGGTGATCGTGGTGCTGATGGCATTCTGAGCGCCCACCACATCGTTGTTGAGCCGGCTCATCAGCTCACCGACCTTCGTGTTCGTGAAGAAGCGCAGGGACATGCGCTGCAGCCGGGAGAAAAGAGCCGAACGCAAGTCGAAGATCACGCCCTCGCCGACGCTGGCGTTCAGTCTGCGCTGCACCACCGTCAGGACGCTGCTTAGTATGGGAATCAGGACAAGAACAATGGAGAGGTTAAGCAGCCGGCGCACGTCCTTGGCGGGCAACACCTGGTCGATCAGATTGCGGAAGATCAAAGGAGTGAGCAGCGACAGGCCGGTTCCGGCGAGAATCGTGAGAAGCATCGCGCTCAACTGCCCCCAGTACGGGACGCGCGTAGTTCAGGACGCGCAAGCAGCAGCGCCCTGGTGACCCGGGGCTTCTGGTCGGACGAACCCATGTATTGAGACCAGGCGTGGTGCATGGCAATCTGTTTTCCGCTGCAGGCGCCCGGAAGGCACCAGATCATTTACAGGCGACGCTTGCCTGGCAGGCTGTGGTACATTAGCCGCGCCAGCAGCGCATTCCGTGTTCGTGCCACTATAAGGCCATCGCGGGGATTTGGCAACTGCACATTGGAACTGGCCAAGCCGGGAACGCGAGGGAACAAAAGACGAGCCATGTCTGCCACAAGACCAAAGTCGGCTGCTACGCATCTGCTTGAACCGTCCGCTATTGTGCTGGCGGCAGTCGGATGCATCGCGCTCACGATCGCCATATGGCGGAACATAAGCGCGAACCAGGCCATGTGGCCGCTGCCAGGCCTGTACTTTGTGGAACTGCCCGCAATAAGTCTCGCCGCGGCGGTCGGCTGGAAACTTGATCTTTCATGGGCAAGGGTCGTAACCTGGGCGGCCCTGGGAATTGTGCTCGCGTTCTGCATCCTGGGCGCCCTTTCGGTCGGCATGCTCTATCTTCCGGTCGCGCTGCTGCTTGCCGTTGCTGTCATCTCATCGGACCTGAAGGAGGCGCAGCCCATCATGATCCACCTGGCAATTTGCCTGGGCGCAGCCATCGCGCAGGCGGCCTTGATGCTTCTAGCCATCCGCTTGCTCTATTCGTCTGCCGTCTTCTAGACACGGCCGCATCAGTCGGCTGGATTCGGCGCGATAATCAGTGAGTACTTGCCATCCATATAACGACGGGCAGATGGGAGAAGACAATGAATGAAGATACCCTGAACCTTAGCATACGGAAGTTCCTCAAGGTCGTAGGCATCAGCTCGCAGCGCGAGATCGAGAAAGCCGTGGCGAAGGCCATTGCTGAGGGTCTGAGCGGTGGCAGCGGCGCTTTTCCCGCGAGCATGACACTGGATGTCCCCGGCCTTAAGCTGCATGTCACGTTCGATGGTGAGATCAAGCTCGAATAGGCTCGGGGGCAAGGACAGCGGGCCGGTTCCAAGAAGAGTCGGCATATATGCCTCGCAGAACCAAGCGTGCGCGTCTATTAGTCGGGTCGGCCTTATAATTACGCATCGCGACTCGTCACGAGGTTGGCAGAGTCTCCACATGGCTTTCTCCATAGTCCGGTATTCCCAGCAGGACCCACAATGGAAGGACGAGGCGCTCGGCAGCGGACCTGAGACCATCGGCCATATTGGCAGTGGGCTGACGTGCATGGCAATGTACGCCAGCGGCTGGGGACTGATGGAAACGCCCGCCACGCTGAACCAGAAACTACAGGGCGCCGGCGGTTTCATCAAGCAGGGGCTCGTCTGGGCGGCGCTCAACAAGCTTTATCCCCAGATCAAATCCACCGGGCTTACCGTGTGCCACGATTTGCCGGCGCCGCTTGGCCGATATCCGGAGTTCGCTGGCTGCGGGGCAACCGATGATCGTGGAAGTCGATTTCTCTCCGGCGGAAGGCCTGCAGACACATTGGATTCTCCTGCACGGAAATCTGCAGGATGACTTCCAGATCCTGGACCCATGGCCGTACCCAATCGAAACCGCCCAGGCAACGCTCATGTCACGATACAGCCAGGGCATCCCTCTGGAGCGTGCCATCAAATCGATCGCCTGGTATCGATGCAATCTCGCAGATCCGCCCAAGGGCGCGGGGCCGGTTGAGACCGACCTGTATGTCTGGGCTCATGCTTCCAACCCGGCCGGGGTGCGGCTCCATCCGCAGCCCTCAGAGGACCTGTCCGCGACTTATGCAGAGATGCCCGGCGTACGCCTGAACGTGATCGAGAACAAGGCCGCGGCTCAGGCTGAAGATCGGCAAGCAGGGCCAGTGGCTCTACATACGCGACCCAAATGGGCATCAGGGCTATGTCGGCGCGTGGTACGTGGAAGAAGTCCCGGCCAACGCGCCCGCCGCCACGCTGATCGCGCCGCCGGCCTCGGAGCCAAAACGCTTCCAAGTGGTTATTCTGGATAGCGTCGGCCCGCTTGGACTTGCAGTACGTGCAGCACCCTCGCGCGATGCAGCCAAGATCAATGTGGAAAAGACGGGCGCCGTACTGACCGTGACAGAGCCGGCCAGTACGGGTCTTCCGAAGATAGGGGTGGAGGGGGAATGGCTGGCCGTCAGGGCCGGCAATAATCAGAACGCCTACGTTGCTGCGCAGTACGTGCAACTGAAATCATGATCCGTTCGGCACGCACGGCTTTGTACTGCTGGGCCGCGCTCAGCCTGATGGTCGCGGCAAGCTTGTGGGTGATCTACCTGAGGCTGGGAACGGACGGCTTCGGCATCTTCATCCAGCAGCCGCCACTCGTCAATCTTCCCGTTACCCTGGCATCCGTTTCCCTGCTGTGGTTGTCTGCCGGCGGGCTGCTCTATATGCTCCAGGCGGGTCGGATTAATTCATCCAATGTCCTGAGTGTCTCAGGATTCTTCCTGGTTTGCTGGGTCTACTTGAACTTCCTGAGCGAACGCTTGCGCTATGGAGACTACACCTACTATCACGATGCGGCCAGGACCCTGTTCGTGGGCAAGGCGCTCCCGGGTTCCTATTTCTATCCCCCGCTGTGGGCGACGCTGCTGCAATTCCTTATACCGGCCGGGGTAGGCACTTTCTTCATCGTGCTGTGGCTGCTCGATTTCGTCTCCTTCGCCGCTTTCTACGTGCTCCTGCACCGGGTACTGGAGCGCTATGGCTTCACGGCCCGGCTGGCAGCCCTGGTGACCACGGTCTTTATGTTGGCGAATGCGCCGCTGCTTCGAACGCTCGTCTACGTGCAGATCAATCTGCTCACGCTTGACCTGATCCTGCTGTCCCTGCTGCTGTATCCAAAGCGCGTGTTCTTGTCAGCCCTGATGCTGGCGCTGGCTGTGCATCTCAAAGGCTCGCCAGCCATACTGGTATTGGCGTTTCTGCTCGAGAAGAATTGGCGCTGGGTGGGGTGGTTTGCCTTGAGTATGCTTCTCGTTGGCGGCATCACGGTGCTCACAGACGGATTCCACCCCTTCCTGGATGTCCTGCGGAACTGGCAGGCCCTGGGACTCTCGGACAACACCATCTTTCACGATACATCCTTCGATTCATTTCTGCGCTCTGCCGCTCCCCTGCTTCATACCGGCGTGTTCTGGACGCGGGTCATGATCTACGCGGCCAAGGTGCTGCTGCTCGCCACCACCGTCCTTGTGATGATCCAGTCGGCCCGCAACCGCGTGTTCTCCAAGGTTGCGGGCGCGGGCGGCCAGGTTCTGAATGCCTTGCCGCCGGTCTTCATTGCGATGACCCTGCTGGCTCCGGTGGTCTGGGAGCATCACGGGGTGTTCGTAACGCTTTCGTTTCTGGTGATGCTTAAGCGGCTGGAGACGCCGCACGAGTGGCTGTGGTTTGGCTTCGCTTACCTGCTCGAGTTCCTGCTGCCAACCTTTGATTTCTTCCCATGGTCGTTTGGGCGCCTGGTCGCACCTCTGATCATCTTGTGGCAGATGTGGCGCACGGTTCCGCGCAGCGGCGATGGTTTGCCCTTTATCAAACTCAATCGCTGGTTTGAACGGCTGGCGATGCTTCAAAACCCCGCTTAGATAACCTGCCTGCGCCACGCAAACACGCGCGGAGATGCGGCTTTGTCCCGCCGCCTACACTCGCTCGCCGCGCGGTGATTTGGACCGCGCCTTGCCGCCGCTGTCAGTCAACGCTATCCAGTGCGGTCAAGAAAGCATCTACCATCGTCTCCAAATTGACTTCCTCGGACACGATCCGAAAGGATTCTTTGCCCATTCTTCGCAGGCGGGGGATGTCTGATAAGGCTGTCTGCAAGGTGCGCACCAGCGCGTCGTGATCATCCGGTGGGACCTGCCAGCCATTTTCCTTTCGAACCAGATCATCCTGCGTGCCATCTCCTGTCGCGACGATAACCGGCAGGCTGTTTGTCATGGCTTCCTGGACGGCAAGGCCGCCCGTTCCCGGAAGCACAAAGAGGTCGGCGGTCTCGAAATACGGCGTCAGTGCATCACCGTGCCTGGAGCCTACGAACTGTGCATCTGGATAAACCTGCTTGGCAAGCGCCTCAAGGGCCGATCGGTCGGGACCATCACCCACAATGACCAGCCGAGGCGATGCTTGGAGCGCGGCACAAGCGCGCAACAGGCTGTCCACATGTTTGCGCCTCTGCAGCCTGCCAACAAAGAGGATGCCTGGTTTTTCGGCCGTTCGCTTTCGCCGCGGGGATACTTGCCGGGAACGCGGGGCGACGGCGTTCGTTGCCACGAAGATGCGCTCGCGTGGAAAGCCAAGTTCGGCATATTCTCTTGCACCGCGCCGGCTGTAGGCAATTAATGCATCGAACTGCAAGAGGAAGCGGCTCCTCCTGGCTCGGAGCAAGCCGCCCATGGGACCACGCCCAGGTGGCGCCCCCAAACCCCAGCCGATGACGCGGCGTTGGCGGTTATGCATCCAGCGCACCGCGGAACCGGTGGCAAGGTAGCGGGGGTTGGCCTCCACGATCAGCGCTTTCGGGTCCCAGGATGCCAGCCACGGGAGCAGTCCACGCTGCCGGCATAGATACAAGGAGCCGCCAAGGATATGCACGTTTTCGGCCGCCACCTGCCGAGCAACACGAAGTTGACCGTTGGTGATGCCCTCGTTCGCGCGGGGTTCCCCCGCAAACACGCTCAATCCCTCGTCGCATGCCGCGGCCAGCATATCCAGGAATGGCACACGGTAGCCGGGAAGGACGCGCTGCTGCAAGCCCAGACGACCGTGATAGCGCAGCTTCATGAGTTCGGTACGTGAGGCGCCGCCCAGGAAGGTGACTTATGCACATGCACCACCTTCCACTGACCCGCCTGCTTGACCATCACTCGGCTTTCATTATGAGATACGACCTGCACACCCTCGGGAAGCGCCGTACTGACCAGCATGGTGTAGCTGGCGATGGCGGCGTCGCCGTAGCGCTGGATGGAGAGGTTGGAGAGATCAAAACGGGACTCGGCCTTCTGTTTGGCGTCGGAACCAAATACCGCACCGCGGCTTGCATTCGACTCCATCATGAAATCATGGAAGGGCAGCCCGTCGATGCGGTGCGGCGTCACCCACCATTCGTAGAGCGTGAGGTCAGGGGCCGATGTCGCGTGGTACGCCGCCAGATCGTTTTCCTGGATCGACTTCAAGTGCCCCAATAGAAAATCGTGGACTTCCTTATCCATTTCATGCCTCCAGCAATGCCCGCAGATATCCGTCCATCATCTTGTCGAGCCCCAGCGCTTCTTCTGCATGCGATCGCGCGGCCCGGCTGAAAGACGGCCGGTCTCGAAGTACCTCGGCGGCTGCTTCAGCCAGCGCGGCGAGATCCGGCGTATCCAGCTTCCATGGATCGCCACCATATGGCACGATGCGCCCGCACGTGTCCGGCACCAGTTCCTTCAACGCTCCGGTGTCGAAGCCGACGACCGGCGTGCCACAGGCCAGCGCCTCGATCACCGAGTTTGGACAGGCCGGATTGACGTCGGCGGAGAAGAAAAGGTGGGCTGAGCGATCGATCTCCGGGATGTCGTCCTGGCTCACGGCGCCGGCAAAGACAATCGGAACGCGGGCACGCGCCTCGACGAAAGCCCGGTGCCGGTCCGTGATCTTGCCGACCACCATAAGTTCCATGCGGTAACCATATTCATCGCCGAGAGTTTCTGCAAGGCGCAGGGCGTGCTCCAGACCCAGGTCGTAACCGCCCCCGAGACTGCCCTCCACGACCAGCAGACGGCAGGTTTCACCGGGCAGCCTTCCCGGCCCCTGCGGTTGATATGCATCCAGATCCACCCCGTTATGGACGACGGACCATGAGGAGGCCTGCTTTCCGTACCAGTCATTCCACCAGCGATGCGTAAACTCGCTTTGATAGAGCACGTGCGTGGCGAGGCGGGCGCGCAGCAGCGAGAGAAGCATGTTCCCGTACTCCGCGCGCAGATAGTGGCGCAACCCCGTATTCCGCCTGCGATGTATCCAATTGATTCCGTCCAGGCGCTGGACAATGCGCACACCGCGTCGCCGTGCTTTCCACAGTGGGTAGAGCTTGCGCGTCCCGCCGATCACAAGGATGGCGTCGCACGGCTCGTCTGCGTTGTGTGTAACCCCGATGCCCCGCCTGGACAGGCCGGCTTCAAATTTCGCCCGGAACGACGCCATGCCTCCGATTCCCTTAACGGCGGGAACGATGCAGCACATGCGGGACATGAGAAGATTATAGCTTAGCGATCAAAGACACCTTGTATTCTATGGTATCCTAGCAAAGTCCCTCTGGGAGTCATGCATGTATATAGCGATTGAAGGGGTGATCGGCGTTGGCAAGACCACCCTGGCGCGGCTCCTACGGCCGATGCTGGAGGCCGAGATTCTGCTCGAGATCTTCGAGGAGAACCCGTTCCTCTCGGACTTCTACGGCGACCGGGCGCGCTACGCATTCCAAACCCAAATCTTCTTCCTGCTCAGCCGGTACCATCAGCAACGCCGTACGGTTCCGGACCTGTTGGCTGCCGGCAAGTCCCTGCTCACCGATTACACCTTCGCCAAGGACGCCCTCTTCGCCCGCATCAACCTCAAGGGCGATGAGCTGGACGTGTACTACAAAGTGCACGAGGCCTTGGGCGAAAAGATCCCGAAACCCGACCTGATCGTCTATCTGCGCGCCGACACGGAAGTACTGATGCAGCGCATCGCCTCGCGCGATCGTCCGTACGAGCGCAACATGGAACATGACTATATCGACTTGTTGAACCGCACGTATGAGGAGTTCTTCGCGAAACCGTACGACGGCGCTCTGGTTCTGGCGATTGACACCAACCCGTTGAACATAGTCCAGAATCCCGAGGATCTGAAGCTGATTGAGAACCGCATCCGGCAGCAACTGCAACTCAGTCCATTCCAGCCCAGCCTCCCGCTGAACAATTAGCATCCATGCGCGTCACGCGGCAGTCCCTCATCCGCATTGCGAAGGAAAACACCCAGGAACGGGTCTACAACGACGCCTCCATCGTCGCCGTCTACCTGACCGGCTCGCTTGTATCGGACGCCGACCCTTTGCTCGGCGGCACAGCAGATATCGACCTGGTGATCGTCCACGACGGGCAGCCCAGCCTGACACGGCAGATCGTCAAACTGACCCCGGATTTCCACCTGGATATCCGGCACCGCAACGCCAGCGAATTGAAATCATCGCGCGAGCTGCGCACCGATCCGATGCTGGGCTGGGAGTTATACGATCCCATGCTGTTGTACGAGCGCGAGAAGTTCTTCCAGTTCCTGCAGGCTGGCTTGCGCGCCGGCTCCGAGTTTCACGCACCGGAAGTCGTTCTGGCGCGCTGCCGCGGTCTGCACGCCGACGCGCCGGCGAGGCTGGATGGAACTATCCGATCTACGCGGTGAACAGGCCAGCGCGCGCGAAGTTTGGCGCTTCCTGGATGCCGTCGGTGCCGCGGCCAACGCGGTCGCCGAGCTGAACGGTGGCCCGCTCGCGGAACGCCGCCTGCTAAACGACTTCCCGTCGCGGGCGCGTACCGCGGATCATCCTGAGTTCACGGCGTCCTTGTTCAACTTGTTGGGCGCCAACCAGATCGACGCGGCTATGCTGGCCAACTGGCTGGACCCGTGGAAGACCGCGTTTCTGGAGGCTGCGGAGCGCTCCAACGTTGACGTGCGGATCCATGCTGCCCGCCTCAACTACTACGAGAAGGCCGTCGGGGCGCTTCTTGCCGGCGAGACCCCACTGGCGGGGCTTTGGCCATTGATCCTGACGTGGACACTCGCCGTCAGCGTGCTGGATGAGCCGCTGGGTGTGTTTTGGAGCGACGCGTGTCATCAACTAGGCCTGCTCGGAGCTCCCCTTGAGCAACACGTGGCAGATCTGGACAAATACCTGGATGACATCGAGCTCTGCCTCGATGAGGTGGCGGCCTCCAACGGATTGGAGACATCGGCGGGCTCGTAGGTTCCCCGCACAGGCGTAGACAACTGCCGGCGTCCGCCCAGAGCCTGTGGATAAGAGGGTCGAAGCTGTGGATAAGGGGGTCTCCCTGTGGACAGCCAACAAGAAAAACGCGGATTTTGGCGGAAAACATGCAGATTCTGGACGCCAAATATGGGGGCCCCTGTGCGACACTGGCCACATATTGACAGTGTGTTCGGATGAAAATTTCGATGCAAGATATGACCACAAGCCCTGCACAATCCCATCCCCAAGGGCTCCGGCGCAGGAGTCCCAACCTGTGGGCCAGACCCGAACGGTGTAACTCCACCGGTACGGGCGTTGGTATGCCATCCACACTGTCCACAGCCCCTACTAAGACGACTATATCCATATACAACTACTATATATGTGAGCAGAATACATCAAGCAATAAAGACAATATCAAGAGGCAGAAAACTTGAGCTAAAATGTTGTCATTGCATCCGTCTCTCGCACAGCTAGGAGGAATGAATGCCAGGTCTCAATAGAGTGCAGCTCATCGGCTATTTGGGAAGAGATCCGGATTCCCGTACGATCCCGAACGGGCAGAAGGTCTCGCAATTCAGCCTGGGCGTAACGCGCCGCTGGAAGAGTGGTGGCGAAAACAAGGAGGCCACCGATTGGTTCAATGTAGAACTCTGGGGCCGGCTTGGGGAAGTCAGCCAGCAGTATCTCAAGAAGGGCAGCCTGGTTTACCTCGAAGGGCGCCTGCGGACTGACAAGTACGAAGAGAAGGGCGAGACGAAGTATTTCACGAAGGTGGTGGCCCAGGCCCTGCAGTTCCTGGATCGCCGACCGGCCGACGAACCGGTGGTGGAGATGGGTGTGGCGGACGAAACCGCCGATTATGACGCCTGAGGCGGCATAACCAGTCTCCCACAGCCGCCCGCATAAGGCGTAGACGAGCTCGGGGATGTCTGCGCCTTTTTCATTTGAAATTCATCGCGTATAATTCCGCCCTCTGGACCGCCGCCGGAGCATGGCGGCGCCACCGCTGTCCCGATTCACATACTGGAAATTTCCTCGGCTTGCAAATGATGGGATTCTGGGCATCAAAGGGCATGCGAGCGTTCCTGACCATCTGGATCGCTCAATTGGTCTCCCTGGTTGGATCGCAGCTGACAGGCTTCGCCCTGGGCGTTTGGGTTTATGACCAGACGCGGTCGGTGACCATGCTGGCCTTGACCCAGATCGCCCTCGGTGCGCCTTTCGTCCTGCTCTCCCCGTTGGCCGGAGTCCTGGTTGATCGCTGGAGCCGACGCACCGCCATGATCCTCAGTGATCTGGGAGCGGGATTGGTCGTGCTGGCAGCGGCGAGCCTGTACCTCACGCACCGCCTTGAGCCGTGGATGGTCATTCCGATCAACTTCGCGATGGCGGCCTTCAATACGCTTATGTGGCCGGCCTACACTGCCACGGTCACGCTGCTGGTACCAAAAGAGCAGTATGGGCGGGCTAATGGATTCGTCCAACTCGGCGAGGCGCTGCCTCAAGTGGCAGGCCCCGCCATCGCCGGAGCCCTTTACGTGGCCATCCACCTCGGCTACCTGGCGCTGATCGATTTTGCCACGTATTTGTTTTCAGTAGTGGTGCTCCTGGCCTTTGTGCGGATTCCTTCCCCGACCGTTACGGAAGAGGGTCACCAGAGCCGAGGCTCCATCGTACGCGAGATGAGGTTTGGCTGGGACTACATCACGGCCCGACGAGGCTTGTTCGCCCTCCTGATGTACTTCGTGGCAATCAACTTTCTGGATGCGGTCCTGCAGCCTTTGTTTGTGCCGCTGGTTTTGGATACGTGGAATCCGGCCGTACTTGGCTACCTAAGCACCATCATGGGCGCTGGGATGCTGGTCGGCACGTTGACAATGAGCGCCTGGGGCGGCGGACGAAGCAAGGTCTTCACGCTTTTGGGAGCGGGCGCCGTTGGGTCGCTCTTCCTGGCCGCCATGGGAGTGCGCGCCTCCATTCCTCTGCTGGCGGTCAGTGGCTTTGGATTCCTCTTCATGATGCCGTTTATGAATGCATCCAGCCAGGCGATCTGGCAGGCGAAGGTTGCGCCGGACGTCCAGGGACGCGTCTTTGCCATCCGCCGCGCCATCGCCTGGTCGAGTCAGCTCGTAGCGCCGCTGCTGGCCGCGCCCTTGGCAGACGGTTTTTTCAAGCCGGCCATGACGCAGGGCGGTTCGCTGGCGCCGGTGCTCGGTCCGCTGATTGGAGTAGGGGCCAGCCGCGGCGTGGGGCTGATGGTGACCATCTTCGGCATATTGGCCGTCGCCGTCTCTTTGATAGGGTTCGGCAGCCGCAGCATTCGGAACGTGGAGCGCGATCTTCCGGACCATGTCGGCGCGCCGGCTCCGGCGACCGCGCCCCTTGTTGAACCAACCGACTAGGAGTCTCCCGACGCCACGCGTATCACCAGGTGGCGCGGGGTATCTGCTTGGTGTACATGGACGCAAGACAGTCTTTCGACCACCACATCTGCTCCGCTCTGGAGAAGTTTTTCACGCCGGTAAGTTGAGGTTATCCCGACGACCCGCATTCCGGCGGCCTTCCCGGCTTGGACGCCGGCGGGCGCATCCTCTACGACAACACAGCCCTCCACAGTAATGCCGAGCCTGCTTGCCGCAAGCAAGTAGGGCTGCGGATTGGGCTTTCCATTCTCCACGTCGTCCCCCGTGATGAGCAGCGGCGGGAGCGGCAACTGAGCTGTTCGCAGGCGGGCCCGAGCAAGCGCTGCACTACAAGAAGTCACAATGGCCCAGGACCCTCCCCCCAGGTCCTCGATAATCTGCGTTGCACCTTGAACCGCAACCACCCCGGCGGTATCTGCGACCTCGTGGGCAGCGAACAACGCCGCCTCCTCTTCCACGTCCAAGTGCGGTGCCAGCCGCCGCATGGTGTCTATGTTTCGGACCCCATGAGCAATGCGCAAGATGCTGGCAGCGTCCAGGCCGTGCTGGTTGGCCCAGTTGTTCCAGTGGCGTTCCACACAGGAGGTCGAATCGATCAGGACGCCATCCAAATCAAAGAGGATGGCGTCGCAATCCAGTTTCTGGGGCTTGGGAGTCACCGTCCCACTCTCCTTGAAACAACTAGAGGAGTCATGCCGCAACTACGGGCGCGCCGCGGCTCCGTTCGATGCTGATACCGGCCGGCCGCCAAGTGGACGGAGATTGGATGGCTCGCTTGGACTGCCTAGGTACGGGCCCGCTCCAGGAGCAGTCTGCGGGTATAGGGGATTAGTCCGCCTGCATCGATGATCGCCTGGCGTGCTCTTGGGAGCGGCGTCACATGGAAGGACTTGCCGCTGGCCTTGTTGGTCAGGGCATCGCGGGTCATCTCTAGCTCATCCCCTTCGTCGGCCTCGATTTCCGGGCAAATCACGGTCTGTAACCCGACGTTGATTGCGTTCTGCAGGAAGATGCGGGCGAAGTGAGGCGCCACCACCACGAGTTCATAACCCTTCAAGCAGGAGGCAGCTTGCTCACGCGAGGAGCCGCACCCGAAGTTCTTGCCCGCAACGACGAGGCTGCCGGAAGGCACTTTGCCGCTTCGCAGCCGGGCGTTGAACTCGGTGTCGTCGGCAAATGCGTACTCGGGAGTCTCGCTGGGCAGCACGGTTGCCATGAACCGCCCCGGGTAAATGATATCCGTGGAAACATCATCGCCGAGCTTCAGTACGACTCTGGCCATGTCAGCTTGCCTCCCTGGGGTCGGTAATGACGCCGGTCACGGCGCTGCTCGCCGCAACGGCGGGGGAACACAGATAGACGTCCGCGCGCGGGTTGCCCATGCGGCCTTTGAAGTTGCGATTCGTGGTGGAAAGAGCGGCTTCGCCGTCACCCAGCGCACCCTGATGAACTCCCAGGCAGGGCCCGCAGCCTGAATTCGCCACCACTGCACCGGCTTGCATGAGAGTGGCGATGTATCCGGCGTCCAAGGCCTCCCGATAGATGCGTGCGGACGCCGGGAACACGAGCATGCGCACGCCGCGTGCAACCTTCTTACCGGCAAGGGCGCGCGCCGCGACTTCGATGTCATCCAGCCGCCCGTTGGTACACGAGCCGATCACCACCTGCTGGATTGGCACGCCGGCCACAGCCCCTACCGATTTGACATTGTCAACCGTGTGAGGACATGCGATCTGTGGAGCAAGGTCTGCTGCGTCAATCTCAATTACCCGTTCATAGGCCGAATCTTGATCCGGGCCGAAGATCTGCAGCGGCTCCTGAACCCCCGCGACCTCCTTGAGGTAGCGCAGCGTCTCGGCGTCTGGCGGCACGATGCCCGAGGTCGCCCCGGCCTCGACCGCCATATTGCAGATCGTCAGGCGGCCCGATGTAGACATGCCCGTGATCGTCTCACCGTGGAACTCGATGACCTTGAAGTTGGCTCCCTCGGCGGTGAGCTGGCCGATGAGATACAAGATGAGATCCTTCGGATAGACCTGCCGGTTGAGCTTTCCGCGCACCACCACCTTGATGGTCTGCGGAACTTCCACATTCAGGACCCTGCCCAGGGCCCACACGGAGGCCATCTCCGTCGCACCGATGCCGAACGCAAATGCACCCAGCGCCCCGTGACTGGTGGTGTGGCTGTCGGTGCCGACGACGACGTACCCAGGCCGGACGTAGCCATTTTCCGGAAGGATTTGGTGACAGATGCCGCCCTCATCGCCGCGGATGTCGTGGAACTTGTTGATCCCATGCTCTCTGACAAACTCACGCAGCTTCTTTTGGTTGGTGGCTGTCTTGGCGCTCTCGGCCGGGACGCGGTGATCGAAGATGATGGCGACCTTTTCAGGATCCCAGATCTTGGCTGGCAGGCCGGTGCCCTCATAGATTTCCTGAAACTGGTTCAGCACCAGTGCACCATTCTCGTGCGACATCGCCAGGTCGACGCGCGGTTCGAGCACATCGCCGGCCTTGACTGCCGCCTGGCCGGTTGCGCGGGCCAGGATCTTTTCGACCATTGTCATAGCCATGGTTGTGTCCGCCTCCTTTGCGGCGGGAACTCACAAGGTTTGTGCCGTGAGCGTCTCTATGCGGCCTCGCAGGGCCTCGCCGATCTAATCGCCGAACGCGATTCCTTGTGCGAGGGGCATCTCATCGGACCAGTTGATCGTATTGGTTTGGCGGCGCATATAGGTCTTCCAGGCATCCGAGCCGGACTCGCGGCCACCGCCCGTTTCCTTCTCGCCTCCAAAGGCACCACCGATCTCCGCGCCCGATGTCCCGATGTTGACATTGGCGATTCCGCAGTCGGAGCCGGAGGCAGAAAGGAATGCCTCGGCCTCCCGCATCGAATCAGTGAAGACCGCGCTCGAGAGGCCCTGGGGCACATCGTTGTGAATTCGTATCGCCTCCTCCAGGGTATCGTATTCAAGCAGGTACAAGATCGGCGCAAAAGTCTCGGTCTTCACAATTTGGGTCTGTGCCGGCATCTTGATAATGGTTGGTTCAACGAAGTTAGGCCCAAGATCCGGCAGCATGTGCCCGCCGGAGACAATCTCGCCGCCGTCGCTGATAGCCTGCTTGATGGCGTCCATCATCTCTTCAACGGAGGTGTTGACCACCAGCGGGCCCATCAGGGTCTCAGGCTTCAGGGGATCTCCGATGGCCACCTGACCGTAAGCTTCCTTCAGGCGTTGCGTCAGATCCTTTCCGATCGACTTCTGCATGATGATGCGACGGGTGGATGTGCAGCGCTGGCCGGCCGTCCCCACGGCCCCGAACAGGATGGCACGCGTTGCCATTGCCAGGTCAGCCTTGTCGGAGACGATAATGCCGTTGTTGCCGCCCAGCTCGAGAATCGTGTGACCGAAACGGCGCGCAACAGCCTCAGATACGTGCTCACCGATACTGGTCGAGCCCGTGAACGAGACCAGCTGAACGCGCTTGTCGTTGAGCAGCAGCTCGCCCACGTCCCGGCCCGAGCCGATCGCCAGGTTGAATATGCCGGCAAAGCCATGATCGGCCATCACCTTGTTGGCGATGTGGGTCACAGCGATGGCTGTCAATGGCACATAGGACGACGGCTTCCATATGATGGTGTCGCCGCAGACGGCCGCCAGGGTTGAGTTCCAGGACCAGACGGCCACGGGAAAATTGAATGCGGTCACGAGGCCGAGGATGCCCAGAGGGTGCCACTGTTCGTACATGCGGTGCCGCGGCCGCTCAGAGTGCATGCTCAGGCCATACAACATGCGCGACTGCCCGACAGCGAAATCGCAGATATCGATCATCTCCTGGACTTCCCCGCGCCCCTCGGCCTGGATCTTTCCCATTTCAAGACTCACAAGGTCGCCCAGCGGCTCTTTCAGGTCGCGCAGGGCATTCCCCAGGTCGTGGACCACCTCGCCGCGTTTGGGAGCCGGGACTTCCCGCCATTTCAGGAAGGCGGCCTGTGCAGCCGAAGCGACCTTTTCGTAGGACTGGGGGGTGGCTTGGATCACACTGGCGATGGCCTCACCCGTGGTCGGGTTGTACGAGACCAATTCCTTGCCCTTTGGATCTTTGATCCAGCCATCCGGCCCGATGCAGGCACCGGCATTGACCGGTTGGACATTCAGCTTCTCGAGAATACTATTCATGGCGGCCTCCAGGGGTGCTTTGACAAACCAGAACTTGATCGGTTCGGGTAATCGTCGGATTCAGACAATCTTTTTCGATTTCAACAATTCCTTTTCATCAGCCGTGTATCCGAGTTCGGTCAGAATGCCATCGGTGTGTTGAGACAGCCTGGGCGGTGGACTTTCGATCGCGCCGGGCGTCCCGGAGAAGCGGGCCGTCAAGTTGAAGATCTTGATCTTTCCGATGCCCGGCTGCTCCACCTCTGCGATCACGCCGCGATGCCTGGCTTGCTCTGAGTTCAAGGCCGCATCCAGACCGAGTATCTCTCCGGCAGGTATGCCCTTGGCGTTCAAGACCTTCACCCAGTGACCCGTTGCTCTTTCCATCAATTTGGCTTCCAGAAAAGGGGTCAGCAAATAGCGATTGGCCTTGCGCGTGTCGCGCTCCTGAAAGCGTGCATCTGTCTTGAGTTCGGGCAGGCCCAACGCATCGACGAGATCTTCCCATTGACGTTGCTGGTTGGCGGCAATGTTGATGCAACCGTCCTTCGTCCTGAAGGTACTGGATGGTGCGGCGGTGAAGTTCTCGTTGCCCAACGGAACCGGTTGCTGCCCGCCGATGAGCAGATTTGCAGCCACCCAACCCATCAAAGGCATGATCGAGTCCAGCAAGGCGATATCAATGAACTGACCTTCGCCCGTGCGTTGGCGGTGATAGAGGGCCGCCATGATGGCGAAGGCGGCGTTCAATCCTCCGACTGTGTCGCAGACCGGGAAGCCGCAACGCAGGGGGTTCAAGCGCTCATCGCCGTTGATCGACATCAAGCCCGACAGGCCCTGGATGATCTGATCGTAGGCCGCCTTGAAGGCGTCGGGACCGGTCTGGCCAAAGCCGGTGATGGCGCAGTAGATAAGGCCGGGATTGCCCTCGCGCAACTGCTCATAGGAAAAGCCCAGACGCTGCATGACACCGGGCCGAAAATTCTCCACCAAGACGTCGGCACGCGCGGCCAGCCTCCTGAAGACCTCTTTTCCCTCTTCGGCCTTCAAGTTGAGCGTAAGCGACTTCTTGTTGGCGTTCTGGGCCAGGAAGCTCGTGCCCAGCAGTTTCTGGTTGTACTCCGGCACGTTGCCGAGCTTGCGTGCGAGGTCGCCGCCGTCCGGGTTTTCGATCTTGATGACCTCGGCCCCGAGAAGTGCCAGGTGGAGCGTGGCAAACGGCCCCGCCAGCACATTGGTCACATCGAGGACGCGAACCCCCTCAAGCAATCTCATGTGCATTCTCCTCCGCGGGCTGCCCTCTGAAACCAACGATCGACCCCGAGCGCAGAATCAACCCGGGGAGCTCGCGGTCAAAGTAGGCGCCCACTTGGCGGGCAACGTGGATCAGGGCCTGAAGATCGATGTCGCCTCGGATGCCCATGCGCTGCAGCGAGTGGACGAGGTCTTCGGTGCTGACGTTTCCGGCAGGAACCTTCGTGAACGGACACCCGCCCAATCCGCCAAATGCTGACTCGAAGTAGGTTACGCCGCTTTTCAGCGCCGCCATGCAGTTGGCCAGTCCTAATCCATACGTGTTGTGGAAGTGACATGCCAGTTCCACATCTGGATCCAATTGACGGACGGCGCCATACAGATCCTCGACCTGCATCGGCTGAGCGTGGCCGGCGGTGTCAGCCAGGCTGATATTCCGCACGCCGGCGTCGAGATACGCCTTCACTATGTCAAGCACAGCGCTTTGGGGGACAGGCCCCTCGTAGCCGCAGCCAAAAGCCGATTGCACGGAGGCTTGGACGCGCTTACCCGCCGCCATGGCCCGTTTGGCCATGGCGATGATGCGCCGCTGAGCTTCCGCGGGCGCCATGCCGGTGTTCTTCTGGCTGTGCGTTGTGCTCGCCGAAACGCCCATGCAGAACAAATCGACCCCGCAAGCCAATCCGCGATCCAAACCCTTTTCATTCAGGACCAGTGCCGAGAATGTGGCAGTCCTGGTGGCATGCCCGGAGTCAAGAAAGTGCGCGAACAACGCCTCGGTATCAGCCATTTGAGGGACCACCCGCGGATTGACGAATGAACCCAATTGAATGACGTCAACGCCGGACGTCAGAATACCCTCGATCCAGCCTATTCTCACTTGCAGAGGCACGAGCGCCTTCTCGATCTGAAGACCGTCCCGCGGACCCACCTCGTGGATTGCGATTCTATTCATGGGACTGCTTTGCAAGATCGGTGGCTTGTGCCATAACCCGTTCCAAATGGGACGCGCGCGGTCACAATCTGGCGGCGATGGCCTCTGCCATGTCCAGCGTCGAGTCGGAACCGCCCATGTCGTATGTGCGGACCTTCCCTTCCCGAATCACGGAGGCGACCGCCGTTTCGATCGCCGTTGCCTTCTCGGTCTCCCCCAACCAGTCGAGCATCATCTTGACCGAGAGAATTGTGGCAATCGGGTTGACTTTGTATTGACCGGCGTACTTGGGAGCCGACCCGTGGCTGGGCTCAAACACGGCCAGTTTATCGCCGATATTTCCCGAGCAGCCAAAGCCCAGTCCGCCGACCATCTGGGCGGCCAGGTCTGAAATGATGTCGCCGAACATATTGGTGGCGACCATTACGTCGTAGTTGGAAGGATTCTTCAAGAGCCACATGCAGATGGCGTCCACATTGGCGTCATCCATCTCGATCTCGGGATATTCCTTGTGGACCTCCCTGGCAATGTCCAGGAACATGCCCTCGGTGGCGCGAACCACATTCGCCTTGTGGATGACGGTCACTTTTCGTCGCTTGTTCTTGCGGGCAAAATCGAACGCCGCGTGCACGATACGCTCCGAGCTCTTGCGCGTCACGACCTTGCCCGAGATGGCCAGTTCAGCGAGCGGTACATCCTTGAAGGCGGCAAAGGGTCCGGAGAGTCGGGTCAGCAAATCCGCCAACTCCTGCGGCACGGGAGAAAACTCAACCCCTGAGTACAAATCCTCGGTGTTCTCCCGGAAGATCACCAGGTCAATGTCACTCCTGTAGTTAAGCGGGTTTCCTGCATATGCCTTGCACGGGCGCAGGCAGACGTACAAGTCGAACATCTGACGCATGCGCACGATCGGTGAGCGGTATACGAGATTTCTGCCCTTGAGATCTGGCAACAGCTCCGCTTCGGCCGCCTTCACGGGTTTGGATGTGATGGCCCCAAACATGGCCGCATCGACGCTTTTCAGCAATTCAATGGTGCGCGCCGGGAATGCATCGCCTTCTTTGCACCAATACTCCCAGCCGATGTCGCCATCCAGGTACTCGGCGTTCAGCTGCAGTCTGTCGAGCACAATCCTGGCCGCATCCAGTACATCCACGCCAATACCGTCACCAGGCAGCCAGGCGATTTTGTGTTTTGACGACGGCGTCGTCGCTCGATTCATCCTTGCCTCCTAAAATCGGATGAATTCAATCCCATTAATTCACCACGATCAGAACGCCCAAGATGGGCGTGGGTCGCTTCGCACGCATTCTAATGGGAAACATGCTCTGCGATAGTCACTTCTATACCGTGCAATTTGTCGCCTGTCCTTGAAATGTTCCAGCCGGATGCTCTACGGGAGTCCCGGTCTAGGCAACTTGCGCCCGGTCCTTTATCGACTGGGCGCCGGGGGGCCTGCCTGGGCTCCGGTATCCAATGCGAAAACCTGCGCCCAAGTCGGAGCGCAGGTTTTCGCTTGTTAAACCCGCCTAAGCCCATAAGGGGCGGAGACGACCGGCCCTAGGGCGTGACAGCAAAGTGATTTTTCAACGTGTAGTGGATGTAGTTTTGCCAGAGCGCAATGATGTCGGATTCGTGATAATCGTGGTTGCAGAACGTCTGGATGATCACCCGACCGTCGAAGCACGAGGCCACAACTGCCTCTCCCGTGGATGGCTTGGCGGATAAGCCTGCAAGGAGTGTGGCGTTTCCACTGCCGCCGGCGTTGAGTTTGTCCCCAGCAGCCCATGTCCAGTAGGGCACGACGTGCAGCAGAGGCAGCACGGTATTTGGCTCGTTGAAGACTTCCGACGTGGGGTCCCACCAGTAGATCAACTCTGCCGTGTTCATATTGCTTGCGATAGCTCACACCGCACGGCCCCAGGATCTTGCTGATCGGGCCGTTGGACTCCGTGTTCAGGTACCACACCTCCACGATCAACGCTGCCTTGTCGCGTGTGAGGCGCGTGTTGATTACGTCCCAGAACTCACCCGTGATGGCCCTGTGGTTCTCTGCCCCCACAATGATCAGGTCATATTGTTTGCCCGAGCCGAGCTGTTGCATGAAGTTGCCGCTGAACGACCCGGTTTGTACGTAATTCAGGCCCATGCTGTCCAGAGCGTCCTGGATCCACTGGCCGATGCCGAGCTCGTCCGTGTCCTCGTACAGCAGCACCTTGGCCGCCTTTATGCGCGCTTCAACGTCCTGCGTCGGGGCGGCCAACTCTTGGGTCGGAGCGGCGGGCGGGGCCTCCGTGGCCGGGGGCGGAGCCTCCGTGGCCGGGGGCGGCGCCTCCGTGGGAGCTGCCGGAGGCACGGCCGGCGCATTTGCCGACTGCGCCTGGATCTGTGCAGCTTGGGTAAGCTCCAGCGACATGGCCGTGCTCTGCAATTCGAGGGCCATTTTTGTGGGGTCGGGGCCCGTCGGCGACTGCGGCGGTGTGAGCGACACGCTGCAAGCCAGCGTGACAATCAGCGCGACGCCCAGGAACACGACCAGGCGTCTTTGGCGGGATTTTGTCGACATGATCTCCTCCTTGTGTGTCGAGAAGGCTCGGCGGACGACGGATGCTTCGGTTACAAATTAAAACGCACGTGCACGATGTCGCCATCCTGCACGGGATACTCCTTGCCTTCGAGGCGCAACTTGCCCTTGGCTTTGGCCTCGTTCATGCCACCCAGTGAGACCAGATCCTCGTAGGCTACAACTTCTGCACGCACGAAGCCGTGCTGCAGGTCCGTGTGAATCGCGCCAGCCGCCTCAAGCGCCGTAGCGCCGCGGTCGACGGTCCAGGCTCGAACCTCATCCTCGCCGACCGTAAAGAACGATTGCAGTTGAAGCAGATCATACGAGAGCTTGATCATCTTGCTCAAGCCCAACTCTTCGATCCCGTATTCCTTCATGAAAACCGCAGCGTCGTCCGGGCTCAACTGTGCAATTTCCATTTCCAGCTGCCCCATCAGCGCCGTCGAAGGGTGGTCAAGCGCCAATCCTGGCGCCGGCTGCCCCTCTCCGAGATTGAAAACCGTCATCAGCGGCTTGCGCGTCAGCAGCCCGAACGAAGCCAGCTCGCGGAACTCGTCTGCGCTGAGTTCCAGTTTGCGGAGCGGAGTGTTGGCGTTGAGGGCTTCATTGAGCCGCGTGAAGAGGGCAGTTTGCCGCTCGTTAATGGTCTTGTCGGTGCCACCCTTCTTTCGCTCCTCGATCAGGCGCTCCAGCTTGCGCTCCACGGCGATCAGATCGTTGAGCAGCAGTTCGCTGGACATGACGTCCAGATCCCGGCCCGGATCCACGCTGCCCGCCGGGTGCGGCACGTTGTCGTTCTCAAAGGCGCGTACCACAAGCAGGAAACCATCCATCTGGGTCAGCTGATTGAGAAGCTGACCCGCGATTGTCGCTTTGCCCCCGCCCTCAAGCCCCGCGATGTCGGCATAGGTCACTTTGGCGTAGATCGTCTTCTTGGGATTGAACATTGCTGAAAGCCGGTCCACGCGCGTGTCCGGCACATCCACCACGGCGGTGTGGACCTCCATGCGGCCGGCGCTGGAGGTGGTGGGCGCATTGCCGCGTGTGAGCGCATTGAATATGGTTGTCTTGCCGGACTGCGGGGATCCGATGATTCCAAGCTTCATCTTGACCTGCTAAGCGGCAGTGATATACTGAGCCGGCCGGGCCGGAGTGGCGGAACTGGCAGACGCGCACGACTCAAAATCGTGTTCCTTCGGGATTGTGGGTTCGATTCCCACCTTCGGCATTATACATTAACGTTGCATTGAATACCCGCGGGCGCTCGCCCGCTTGTGCAGCAGCGTGAGAGTGCCATGGGCAGTCTCGCGCTGTGCTTTTTGTGGGCAGCGGAGCGGCAAGACGCAGATCGGTTGCATGGAGGTCCACGATGGCTTTAAGCACCAGCGAAATCCTGGCAGTGATCATGGGCGGCGGGCGCGGCACGCGTCTCCACCCTCTGACCCACGTGCGCTCGAAGCCTGCCGTGCCGATCGCCGGCAAGTACCGTCTGATTGATATCCCGATCAGCAACTGTATCAACTCCAAGATCTATCGCATTGCCATTTTGACCCAGTTCAACTCGGTTTCGCTGCATCGGCACATCTCGCGCGCCTACCGCTTCGACGCGTTCCACGCCGGTTGGGTCCAGATTTGGGCCGCCGAGCAAACCCTCCAGTCCGCCGACTGGTATCAAGGCACCGCCGATGCGGTTCGGAAGCAGTTGTTCGAGATACAGGCAACGGGCGCCAAGTATGTCCTGATTCTGGCCGGCGACCACCTGTACCGCATGGACTACCAGAGGATGGCGGCGTTCCACGCGGACCGCAAGGCCGAGATCACCGTGGCCGTGCATCCGGTGCCCGCGCGAGGAGGCCTCGCGATTGGGTATATTGAAGTGCGCGCCGGACGGCAGGATTTCGGATTTCGTGGAGAAGCCTCAGGACCGCGCCACCCAGGATAAATTCAAGAGCCGCGATGACCCCGAGCGCCCACTGCTGGGTTCCATGGGCATCTATCTATTCAATGTGGAGGTCCTGGAACAGATCCTGACCTACCACCCGCGCCACGACGATTTTGGGATCAACATCATCCCCGAGGCGGTTCACTCTCATACCGTCTATGGCTTCGAGTACGACGGCTACTGGCGCGACATAGGGACGATCCGTGCCTACTACGAGACCAATCTCCAGCTCACCCTGCCGGAGGCGCCGTTCAGTTTCTATGACCCGAGGCTGCCGATCTACACGCTCGAGGACTATCTGCCTGGAAGCATTGTGCAGGACAGCACCCTGAATCAGGTACTGTTGGCCGATGGCTGCTGGATTGAAAAAGCAGAGGTCAGCCACTCCGTTGTGGGGCTGCGCAGCCAGATTGGTTCGGGAACGCATCTCAAAGACACGATCATCAACGGCTCCGACTACTATGCGCCCGAGATTGGCATCGCTCCAAACTGCAGCATCCAGGGTGCAATCATCGACAAGAATGCACGCATCGGAGAAGGCGTCGTGATCCAATCGTTTCCACCAGGCACCGACCTGGATCGTGAAGGCTGGGTCGTACGCGACGGGATCGTCGTCCTCCAGAAGGATGCCCAAATCGCTGCCGGCACGCGCATCGCGCCTGACGCCTAGCGTCCTTCGCCGCAGACGGTTCCGGGGAGGCCCGCGCACCGTCGACTTGACAATCTGCGTTCGACGGAATAGACTGAACCCCGGATGGGGAGTAGCCGCCTGCGCTCCTTCAACATGCGGGCTGGATTGTCGTCATCCCATTGGCGCAAACGCCATCGGCAATCCATGCGCTCTGAGGCGTCGGCAAGACCACCACGATGTTCGTGGTGGTCTTTTTCTTAAGGAATGCTTCCCCGCGAGGAATTGGCAGAGGTCATGATGTCTGACGGACTCAAAGCAGGAAATGTCGGCGTGCTGCAGGAAAAAGCCTGGCACGCTTTGGACCTGGACCATGTGCTCGACGACTTGCAGGTCCACGACTCGGGCGTGACACCCGCGGAGGCTGCAGAGCGCCTGCAGCGCTATGGCCACAACGAACTTCCCGTGGCCAAGCCGGTCGGTTTCTGGAGCATGTTGTGGGACCAGTTGAACAGTTTCGTCGTCATGTTGCTCATTGCGGCCGCGGCCGTCTCCGGCGCCCTCGGTGAATGGATAGACGCCCTCGCAATTCTGGCCATTGTGGTGCTTAACACCGTGCTGGGGATCGTCCAGGAACGCCGTGCGGAACAAGCGCTGGCCGCGCTGAGAGAGCTGGCTGCACCTGAAGCGCACGTGCTGCGCGAAGGCCGCCGTCAGATCATCCCCGCCCGGGAATTGGTGCCCGGCGATATTGTCTTCCTCGAGGCCGGCAACTACGTTCCGGCTGACCTGCGGCTGTGGGAGGCCATGAATCTGCGCATCGAGGAGGCCTCGCTGACCGGCGAGTCTCTGCCGGTGCAAAAGAACTCGGCCACGGTCCTGGCTCGCAACGTCCCGCTGGGCGATCGTAAGAACACGGCCTTCATGGGAACCCTGGTGGCGTACGGGCGGGGTCGCGGTGTCGTCACCAGCACGGGCATGAACACGCAGCTTGGCATGATTGCGAGCATGCTGCAGAACGTGGAGGTGGAAATCACGCCCTTGCAGCGGCGGCTCGATCAATTGGGTCGGTCGCTCAGCCTGGGCGCCCTCTTCCTGGTGGCGCTCGTGTTCATTGTGTCCCTCGTGAATAACACGCCAATCGCGACGCTGTTCTCGGCGCCCCTTGACTACATCGCGAAGAACGCAAAAGACATCACGGACGGCTTCCTGATCGCCGTCAGCCTGGCGATTGCGGCCGTGCCGGAGGGCCTGCCGGCGGTGGTCACCATCAGTCTCGCGCTTGGCATGCGCGAGATGATCCGCCGCCATGCGCTGATCCGCAAGCTGGCGTCCGTCGAAACGCTGGGTTCTGCCAGCGTGATCTGCTCGGACAAAACAGGCACACTCACGCAGAATGAAATGACGGTCACGCGCCTGTGGGTGGACGGAACCGTCCTGGATATCTCGGGCTCGGGTTACGCACCGATTGGAGACTTCACACTAGACGGCAAGGTCGTCGAGATTGCGGACCATCCGACTGCGCTCACCGCCTTGTGGGTAGGCGTGCTGAATAACGATGCCGTCCTGGAAGCCGGGGACCTGGAAGGAGACCAGAAGACGTACCGCATTGTTGGCGACCCGACGGAGGGTGCCCTGCTCGTGGCAGCCGCCAAAGCCGGCGCCTATCGTGTGGACCTGAAGAATGCCTACCCGCGCGAGAACGAGGTGCCTTTCGACTCGGAACGCAAGCGCATGATCACGGTTCACGATGTCAAGCATCCCCAGCCCAACGATTCCTCTCCTTTCTATGACGAAGCCTCTCTGGAGTGGGACGTGATCGCAGTCAAGGGTGCGCCGGACGTCGTGCTGGGTTTCTGCACGCAGTATCAGAATGCAAACGACATCGCCGAACCACTGACCCCCGAGAAGCGTGCCGAGATCGTGGCGGCCAACGACTCCATGACGAAGGATGCCCTGCGCGTTCTAGGCATGGCATACCGCCTGGAACGCGACGTTCCCGATGACCTGCGCCAGGATCAGGCTGACCTGCTGGAGAAGGACCTGGTCTTCGTGGGGCTGGTTGGGATGATCGACCCGGCGCGCCCCGAGGTCAGGCCCGCCCTCGAGAAGGCGCGCCATGCCGGTATCCGGACCATCATGATCACCGGGGACTATCCGAATACAGCACGGGCAGTGGCCGAGTCGATTGGCTTGCTCGGCAGTGGGCGCAAGGTTGCCACAGGCGTGCAGCTGGATGCCATGACCGACGCCCAGCTCAAGAGCGAGATCGAACAAACCGATGTGTTCGCGCGGGTCTCGCCGCAGCACAAATTGCGGTTGGTGGACGCCCTGCAGGCGAACAATGAAGTCGTGGCCATGACCGGTGACGGAGTTAATGACGCACCCGCCATCAAGCGCGCCGATATTGGAGTGACCATGGGCATCACCGGTACCGACGTGGCCAAGGGCGCCGCGGACATGGTCCTGACCGACGACAACTATGCCAGCATTGTGGCCGCCGTCGAGCAGGGTCGCGTCATCTATGCCAACATCCGCAAGTTCGTGTTCTTCCTGCTGTCCTCCAACGTCGCGGAGATCATGGTGATCTTCCTGGCCGCGCTCGCCGGGCTGCCTTCGCCGTTGACGGCCATTCAATTACTCTGGCTGAACCTGATTACCGATGGGGCGCCGGCCCTGGCGCTCGGTACCGAGAAAGGCGATCCGGACATCATGGACCGCCCGCCGCGCCGCAGGCAGGAGCCGATCATCAACGGCCTGATGGGCCTGGGCATTGCCATCCAGACGGTGACCCAGACCAGCGCGGTCTTGCTGGCTTTTGGCCTCGGCCTGATCTGGCACCTGCAAGCAGGCGCAGCCATGCCTGCGGAGGCGAATCCATTGGCCTTCCTGTTGCAATACGACTGGCGCGGCCTGGACGTGCAGACGGCGGAGACCATGGCCTTCGTCACCCTCAGCCTGTGCGAGCTGTTCCGGGCCTATACCGTGCGGTCGGAGTATGCGTCGATCTTCAAGATCGGAGTATTTTCCAACCGCAACATGCAGATCGCCGTGGGCTTTTCGATCGCACTGCTGCTGCTGGTTTGCACGGTTCCATGGCTGCAAATCATCTTCAACACGCATTTCCTGGCCGTCCGGGAGTGGGGCGTTGTACTCGGACTGGCGCTTGTGCCGGCCGTCTCGGAAGAGATCACCAAGTTCCTGCTGCGCATGAGAAACAAGCCCGCATAAGAGCGGCACTACCAGCTGACCGCAAAAGTTTTGCGGTGGATGGGCGAACGCCCGAGCCGTCTAAGGGAGAGCAGATGGGCCCGCGTTCCGTAGCCCTTGTGCGCCGCGAGACCGTACCCCGGCAGCCCTGTGTCCAGATCGCACATCAGGGCGTCGCGGGCCGTCTTGGCAAGCACCGAGGCAGCCGCGATGCTGAGGCAGCAGGCATCGCCTCTGACGAGCGACGTCTGGCTGATATCCAATTCGGGCAGCTCCAGGCGAAAATCGGTCAGCAGATACTCGGGGAAGATGCCGAGCTGCTCCAGGGCACGCAGGGCGGCCAGGCGTGTTGCAGGCACGATCCCAATTGAATCAATTTCCTCGGCGGAGGCAAATCCCACGCTCCAGGCCAATGCTGCTTCCTTGATCTGCGTCGCGGCGGCTTCCCGCTGACGGGGCGTCATCTGCTTGGAATCGCGCACACCGCGCAGGTTGGCGTTCGCGCCTGGGCGCCCGGAGATGCGCTTCGATGGATGCAGCCTCCTGGCCCCTACGCGCCGCATGCCCATCGGCAGGATGACAGCGCCGACGGCGACCGGTCCTGCCAGGGCACCGCGCCCGGCCTCGTCCATGCCAGCCACGTATGTGAAGCCATGTTTCCAGAATCGACGTTCAAAGACCAGGGTGGGGTCAGTGCGCATCGTACGCGCCGCGCCGCGCGTTGAGGCGGATCCGGAAGATATCGAGGATCATACGCAGCGCATCGCGCACGGCGCTGACCTTGCTCTCCTGCCGGTAGTACCAATCGACGGGAATCTCGACCACCCGGTAGCCGCGTCGGTAGGCGATGAAGAGCAGCTCGATGTCAAAGGACCAGCCGTCCAGCGTCTGCTGCCGGAAGAGATCTTCGGCGATGGATGCGCGGAAGCACTTGAAGCCGCACTGCGTGTCCTGCAGCTGCGGCAGGATCAGCATGCGGATCATCAGGTTGATCAGCCGCCCACCCAAGTGCCGGTGCACGGGTTCGTAGAATCGCTGGGCATCCTTCACCTCGCGCGAACCGATGGCGACGTCGAAGTCAGCAAGCGCCGGCGGCAGGAAGCGGTTCACTTGCTCGATGGGCATCGAAAGATCCGCGTCGCACATGAAGCGGTACTCTCCGCCGGCCGCCAGCATTCCCATCCGGACCGCCAGCCCCTTGCCGGTGTCCGCAAGGCGGACGATGTGGAGATTGTCGTGCTTCCCGGCGAAACCTTGGGCGATCTCAAACGTACGATCGGTGCTGCCGTTCTCGACGACGAGCACTTCGGCTGCATAGCTCTGCTGCTTCAGAAAAGCAAACACCTGCTCCAGGGTGCGGGGCAGGCGCCTTTCTTCGTTGTGAGCCGGGATGACGATGGATAGCAGAGGGCGGGCCAAAGCGACTAAAGACCGTTAGCGTAGACCAAATAGCCGAACAACCCCACCGCACCGCACGCGACCAGTCGCCATGACGAGCACGACGATCCACTGCAGGGCCGTCATGCCTCCCAAGCGCCGGGCGGATTTCCGCGGGGGCGCCGTCCTGGCGCCGCTTACGCCGGGCGCCACGCCGATCCCGGCTTTTTCGTCGAATGCAAAATTGAGATCCGCCGGATCGAAGGGCTTCAGTTCATCCGCCGCGTGGAAGATGGCGCGGGCGCGCGCGGGCGCCTGGCCGGAGGCTGTCTCCGAGGCGTCCGCCTCGCTGGGCGCTTCTTCAGCCACGGCCGGCTGGTCTGCGCTCACCGCCTCCGGGGCCTCGGTCGCTTTCGCTCCCTCGGGAGCTGGCGCTGCCGCGGAACCCGGCTCGGCCTCCGCCGTCTTGGGATGGGGATGGACGATGTGATCCACCAACTCGGCGATCTCCTGGGTGTTGAGCACGGGCCGACTCTGCATCAACCCGACGGCAAATTGCTTGACCGCATCGCTCATCACCACGCGTATGATCGGTCGGAGTTGGTCGATGTGGACGGCCGGATTGGACGCGATCAGCACCGGCTCGAACATTCCGGGCAGATAGATGTTCTGGCGATTCAGGTAGACCTGGAGGGCGCGGGCGAGTTGTGCCACGCGGGCCATCAGGTTGACGGGCGCCGGCTCCTGCCGGTCGTTCGTGACGACGTTCCACTGGTCGCCCTTGGCTTCGTAAAACCCGCCGATCGGTGTCACGTAGATGACAAACACGCCCGGCGGACCGAGCAGGATCAGGGGCTCGACGATCTGGCTGTTATCCAGGCGGAGATTGCGAATCAGCGTGAAGCCTTTTTCGAGCACGCGCTCCAGTTGGGCGATGACGGTGCTCTGGGCCTCGAGCTCGGCCTGCCACGTGCCGCCGAACTCCCACATGGCCTGGATGCGCTGCACCAGCCCGGATTGGCCTTTCTCGTTCTGGAAGGGGGTCTTGTCGATGATCTTCATGGCAGAGCCCTGCTCAGTTTTCTGCGGCCGGTGCCCGGCACCGGACTGACTGCCTGGGGGGTAGTCGCAGCCGGCTAGAAGTTGGGCACGCCTTCCAACCGGTCCTCGTGATCGTGGTCCAGGGTGGTCACGATGGCGCTGCCATCCCCACCGACGAGGTTCACAGATTTCCCTACTTCAAACGTGCCCGCCAGGAATTCCTTGCGCTGGCCGGTGACAAAGTGCTTGCCTTTCTTCAGACGCTCCAGCAATTGCGCGCGGTCCAGCAGGACGTGGTCCGAAAAGGCGGCACCGCGCCGCTCGTAGGCTCGAACCAACTGGATCTGGCCGCCGTGGTAGCGCACGGCCTCGATGACACCGTCGAATTTTGGCATATGACCTTCGGATTATTTTAGCACACAGGGTTCAAAGGAAGCGCGTCCGGGCCATTGCAGGGGAGTGACAAACAAGCGCAGGCGACCCGGCCTGCAGTTGTGCGCGAGGGGGAGACGGCGCTTGTCCCTGCGCGGGCGTTCGTTTCGCGGATCGAAGAGGAACGAATGGGGAGCCCCACCCGGCCTACGGCCACCCTCCCCAAATGGACCTTCGCTGCGCTCACCGGTGCCTGCTGGAAGGTGCAGGCAGGGTGCTTTGCGATCCCCAAATGGTCCTTCGCTACGCTGCGTAGGCTCCGACAACTCATGTCGTCGGAGTGCGCATGGTCGGAACGACACCTACCACTTCGATGGCGGCTGGGATCGCTCCCTCGTGGGAGCCGTGGGGAGACCACCACGATCTTCGACGACATGGGCGACGGTCGCTTGACTATGCTCCGAGCCCTCGTGGGCTCGGAGTGCGCCATGGTGGCTTGGGGCCACCTGGCGTGATCCTTCGCCTGAACGCCGCCCTGCGCGAAAATGGAGAGGGAGTTTGCTGCGGGCTCCGGCGCCGGTGTTCTGTTTCAGGTCGGGGTGCCGGGATTTGTCGCAACCAGTGCCGGCCCAGAGTTTCACAAAGGGCGCGCAGCGAACTGGAAGCGAAGCGGTGATCATCGTGGTGGAAACCCGGGATCTCCTGCTCGCAAAGCTAGTGCGCCATCAACTGTGCCAGACACCGTAAGACACCGCGAGAATCACGCAGCCCCTTCGAGGGGCAACTGGTGACAATATGCGCGCGAGATGGCAGGAAGTCATAATGCAAGATCCCAAGATGGTTTGGCAGTCGCGAAAAAGCAGAACGGCTGTGATTTCCACAGCCGTTCCATGAGGGGGCCAGTTCCCCTAGTCACTGGCTAGAGCCGCATTCTCCGTTATTTATCCGCATTCCGCGGAATTGAGGTGCCCGACTCACCTCTTCGCTTACACTGTAGCACGCCGATGGAGGATTTGCCATAGGCAAATGTCATGGCTCGACAATCATGGGCAGGCATCACTACAACAACTGGAAAATCAAGACGCCTTCAGCCAGCAAGTGCCATCTCCACGTGCCATCTCGCGACGGCACGGGCCCGCGGACGACTGGCTTGAATACCCCAGCACCAGAAGATGACACTTTGTCCTGAATTCTTTGACGTCCGATGAACATGTCTTTGCATAGCCGCGCAGACATGTGAGAACGTGCTGATCTGGCGCCCTTGACGGTGCGACCCAGGCGCACGGACCACGCACCTAGTGGCAGTCCGAAGTGAAGGCAGCTCACATCACAAACGCAAGCCGCGGCAAGACTTGACGGTCATATCCGCACGGATAAGACGCCCGCGGCCGTTTTGCAGACACAAGCCATGCTTATCCTGTTCTTTCCGGCCCAGCAGATGACGATCGCCAAGTAAGCGCGACCTCCTCCCAGCAGGTCTGTTTGCTGCCCGGCAGTTCTGCGGGCGCTGCCGGCCGCTCGCGCCCCTCTTGCGCAAGGCCCCGCCCTGGGCTACACTGTTGCCAGCAGATTCGAGGAGAAAGCATGGAAACCAAGCCAGCCGAAATCGCGAGCCAGCCCAAGACCACAGAGCGTCTCCCGTGGCACCGGCCTCAAGTCCAGGTCCTGACCGTGAGCCTGGATACGGGGATGCCCACTAACGGCTCCACTACGGACAACGTCTTCGACGCTGAATCTCAGCGCAACGCCTAGCAGTGCCCGCCTTGCAGAATGCGCCGTTCGAGGGTAGTCTGCTCTTAGCCTCCAGGAGAAATCATCATGAAAAGCATGCCAACTGAAATGCCCGCTGAGCCCAAGACCGAAGAGCGTCTGCCGTGGCACAAGCCTGAAGTCCAATGCTTGAGCGTGAGCCTGGATACTGGGGGCTTTGGGCTTGGCGCGGGCTCTGCTCCGGATGCCGTCTCCGGTGAGTAATCCCCGGCTGACGCCTCGCTCTGGGCTATACTAAGGCGAGCTTACAGGAGAAATCATCATGAAGAACATGTCCACTGAAATGCCCGCCGAGCCCAAGACCGAAGAGCGCCTGCCATGGCACCGGCCTCAAGTGCAGGTCTTGACCGTGAGCCTGGACACGGGGCAAGACAAGACTGGCTCCTCGGTAGATTTCGTCGCACCCGACTAAGAGGGCTTTGGCCTTGTTCACTCGACAGTGTCCCGGTCTTTGGGGCACTGTTCTTGTTTGATCGTAGCCCCTGCGCCCCTTGTGCAGGCCTCGGCACGGGGCTATACTAAGGCAAGCTTACAGGACAATCATCATGAAAACCATGCCAACTGAAATGCCCGCCGAGGCCAAGACCGAAGAGCGTCTGCCATGGCACCGGCCTGAGGTCCAGGTTTTGACCATCAGCCTGGACACGCAAGAGCCAAATGGTGGCTCAGGCACGGATTTCGCCGGCACCTAAGAGGATCTCCCTTTGTTCATTCAACAGTGTCCCGGTGTTCGGGGCACTGTTATTGTTTAGTCGGAGCCCCTGCGCCCCTTGTGCAGGCCTTGGCACGGGGCTATACTAAGGCAAGCTCACAGGAGAGCTCATGATGAAAAATACGCCAACTGAAATGCCCGCCGAGCCGAAGACCGAAGAGCGCCTGCCATGGCACCGGCCTCAAGTGCAGGTCTTGACCGTGAGCCTGGACACGAAACTGGACTCGCAAGCTTTGGATGGCTCAGGCACGGATTTCGCCGGCACCTAAGAGGATCTCCCTTTGTTCATTCAGCAGTGCCCCGACCTTCGGGGCACTGCTTTTTGTTTAGAGGCAGCTCGTGCGCCTCTCGAGACTTTGCGGGCGATCTCAGTGTGAGGGGCCCAGCGGTGGCCCAGGATGTCTTTCGACAGCCGATGCGTGAGTGCGGCGGTGCGCTGTTCGTCTGTCTGATGGATGCGGAGATCCTCGAAGAGGAAACCCGGGAGCAGTGTTCCGGGCTGAAAGTCTTAATGGTCGGGGTGCCGGGATTTGTCGGAGCAAAGCGGAGATCCTCGTAGAGGAAACCCGGGACGGGCGTGCCCGGCTGAAGGTCTTAATGGTCGGGGTGCCGGGATTTGAACCCGGGACCTCTTGCTCCCAAAGCAAGCGCGCTACCAACTGCGCTACACCCCGAATTAAACCTATTCTATCAGACGGCCCAGCGCCAAGAGGGTCGAGCGCTACCCAGTCGGCTCGCGGACATTGGCCGGGTTTTCTTCGTCGCCATCCCATCTTGCCGGTTTGGCCTCGATATATAAATGAATACGTTTCCATTCGTCGGCGTTGCGGATGATGTGCTCATAGTAATTGCGCTGCCAAACGCGAGGAAGGCCACCGAATTCCTTCACGATCTGGCGCGTAACGGCAGCCTTGTAGGAGCGGACGATGGCACCGAGAGAGCCGGGGAGCACATGTGACCCTCTTGGGGCGGCAGGGAGGGGCGCGGCGCGTAGGGGGATGATGATATTGGATTTGCCACCGCAGGGTCGTGCAAGACGAGGATGCCGTGGACGTGGTTCGGCATGACGACGAATGCGCCCAGTTCGGTTTGCGGGAAATGCCGCGGGATCTCCTGCCAGCACGCTTGCGCGATTTTTCCGCGGCCCGACAACCGCACCTCGCCGCTCACAATCCGCCCGAACAACGAGGCTCGCCGGTGCGCCACGATGGTTACGAAATACGCGCCGGGCTGACGGTAATCGAAATCCCGAAGGCGGATAGACTTGCGATGGTGGGCAGGATCGATCATCACGCTTGCCATTGTATTTCAACTTCGTGTCGCGGCTTGCGCCGATCGTCCTGCGACCGCGGCGACCTCGTCGCCGCGCGGTGCGGCCACAATCCCACGGGTATAATGCGGAGCGTTGTCCCCCGCGAGCTCACAGCATTCATGTCAATCCGTCGTTTTATCCTGGTCCCAGCGCTGGTCTTGGGACTCTCCGCATGTTCCCCCGCTCCCATCCAGCCCACCTCAACGGCCGCGCCCGCGCCTTCGCCGGTTCCAACGGCGACTAGAACGCCTGCGCCGACTCCCACGATTGTGCCCACCGAGGGACCGCTAGCGTGCCTGTCGGAACCCGGCCAGCTTCAGAACGGGGCGGTGCCGGACACCAAGCCTTCGCAGCAGTTCATTATCTACTTGCCGCCATGCTATGAGCAGTTGACAGATGTCCGCTACCCCGTTTTGTATCTCCTGCACGGCCAGACCTACACGGACACACAATGGGTGACACTCGGCGCGCCGACCGCGGCGGATAATCTCATTCACAGCGGCGACGCCTCGCCCTTCATTATCGTCTTCCCGGATGACCGCTATTGGAACCTGCCTCCTGGCGACGGCTTTGGGGACCGGCTGATCCACCAGATCATTCCCTACATCGACCAGAACTTCCGGACACTGAGCGACCGGGATCACCGCGCGGTGGGCGGCCTGTCGCGCGGCGGTGGGTGGGCCGTCCACTGCCTGCTGACCCGCTACGACCTGTTTGGCATCGTCGGGCTGCACTCACCGGTCATCCTGAACAATGATGCCGCCGTGCTGCAGAGACTGGTCGCCGCGGTCCCGTCGAATGCCTGGCCTCGAATTTGGATCGACGCCGGGGACAAGGACGGGGATTTGGGCAGGATCCAGTCGTTCGAGGCACTGCTGACGGTGTACCAGGCGCCGCACGAGTGGCACCTGTACTCGGGAGACCACACGGACCGCTACTGGCAGGCGCATGTGACTCAGTATTTGCAGTGGTACGCGGACGGCTTTCGAGCCGCGGGCGCCGAACCGGCCGGTGCAACGCCCACACCCTGAGCCGGAGGCTGTTAAGGTACTGATATAATCCCAACATGCCGCTGACGCTGGACGAGGTGGACCACATCGCGGAGTTGGCTCGCCTGGAGCTGGGGCCCGAGCAAAAGGCCCGTTACCGCGAACAGCTTTCGCAGATCCTCGATTACATCGCCAAACTGCGCGAATTGGATACGACGGACGTTCCCCCAACCGCCGGCGGCGGCTTGGTGCAGATGGTCTTGCGCCTCGACCGGTCACAGCCCGGGCTGCGAACCGAGGCGCTGCTCAAGAACGCACCCGAGGCGGAAGACGACCAATTCAAGATCCCCCCTGTTTTTGAATAGCGCACAGCCGCGGTCCGGCCCGAGGCGCCACCTGGCGTCGAAGTCCGCTGATCGTGCGGCCGCGTGACTCACATGGACTCCCTGACGGATCTCACACTGAGCGAAATGCAGCGCGGACTGCAGGCCGGTTCGTTCTCGAGCCGCGAATTGGTCCAGGCCACGTTGGACAGGGTTTCACAGGCGGAGCCGTCGCTGCATGCGTTCCTGCACATCGCGGGCCCGTCTGCGCTAAAGCAGGCGGAGCAAGCTGATAAGCAGCGCAAGCAAGATGGGGATGGGCGTCCGCTGCTCGGCATCCCCATGGCGATCAAAGACGTGTTGACCGTGGAGGGACTGCCCTGCACCTGCGGCTCGCGCATCCTGGAGGGTTTTGTTCCACCCTACACGGCCACATCTGTGCAGCGACTGTTGGATGCCGGCATCGTGATCATCGGCAAGACCAACACCGATGAGTTCGCGATGGGGTCGTCGACCGAGAACTCCGCCTACGGCGTGACTCACAATCCCTGGGATTTGGAACGCGTGCCCGGAGGGTCGTCCGGCGGCAGCGCGGCTTCGGTCGCGGCCCGCTGCGTCCCCGCCGCGCTTGGCACGGATACGGGCGGAAGTGTGCGGCAGCCGGCATCGTTCTGCGGCGTGACCGGACTCAAGACGACCTACGGGCGGGTTTCGCGCTATGGGCTGGTGGCATTTGGCTCGTCCCTGGATACCGTCGGCGCATTCGGCCGCACCGCGGAGGACGTGAGCGTCGTTTTTTCGGCGATGGCCGGCGGCGATGCGCGCGATGCGACGTCCACCGACGTGGGTGTTCCAAAAATCGACTTATCGGATATGCGCGGGTCCGCGCCTTTGCAGGGGATGCGCATCGGCGTGCCGAAGGAATACTTCATCGAAGGTGTTCAGCCGGCTGTGGAAGCCGCCGTGCGCTCGGCAATTGAGGTCCTGGGGAAGCTCGGTGCCACCGTACGCGAAGTGAGCCTGCCTCACACGGAGTACGCTCTGCCGGTGTATTACATTATTGCCCCCGCGGAGGCTTCCGCCAACCTGGCGCGCTATGATGGAATCCGCTATGGTCCGCGCGAGCAGGGCAAAGATATGTGGGATGTCTATTACCGCACGCGGGGGAGCCGCTTCGGGCCCGAGGTCATGCGCCGCATCATGCTTGGAACATACGCCCTCTCGGCGGGTTACTATGACGCCTACTATGGCCAGGCTCAGCGCGTGCGAACCCTGATCCGTCGCGACTTCGAGGCCGCCTTCCAGGATGTGGACCTGATCGCGTCGCCGACGGCTCCCGGGACCGCCTTCAAGATCGGCGCCCATAAGGACGATCCCCTGGCGATGTACCTCGAAGATGTGCTCACACTCCCGGCCAACCTGGCCGGTCTGCCCGGGCTCTCATTGAACGCCGGTTTCGACGAACAGGGCTTGCCGATTGGCCTGCAGCTGATCGGGCCGCATTTCCGCGAGGACGCGTTGCTGCGGACCGCGCACGCCTATCAGCAGGTCACGGACTGGCACACCCGGGCACCGGAGCTCTGAAAGCAACACGAGGGGTGTTGCGAGGAGGAAGAATGCATACATACAGGTGGATCTCCTTACTGTTGGTGGCAGCGTTATTTGCCGCCGGCGCCTGTGTGCTGCCCACGGTGGCCATCATAGATCAAGGCTCGCAGGCCACCATCCTGGCGGTGACCGTCCACGCGGCGGTCGCCGCCACGCAGGGCGCGGCGTGCACGCCGGTATGCACGTCCCCCACCGCGGGGCCCTCCCCGACAGTGACCAGGACGACGGTAACCAATACGCCGGTGCCAACATCGACCGAGACGCAGACCACGACCCCGACGGTGACACAAACCCCGTTCATATTCCTGACGTTCACGCCGCTGGTGCCCATGATCAGCGTATCGGTGCCGACCAACTGCCGCACGGGGCCCAGCACGGTCTACAACATCACCGGCGCGCTGCTCGTCGGCCAATCCGTCCAGGTTTATGCACAGGATCCTACGGGGACCTGGTGGCAAATCAAAGACCCAAGCGGCGGGGAATACTGCTGGGTGTCGGACAAGTACGCCACGCTGACAGGGCTCACCAGTACGCTGCCGGTGTATACGCCGATGCCCACGCCGCTGCCGACTTACACGCCCGCACCCACCACGGGTTTCGACCTCTCATATGACGGATTCCTAAGCTGCACGAGCGAGTGGTGGCCGGAAATATCGCTATACAACACCGGCGACACCACATTCCGTTCTGTGGAAATCATTGTGAGAGACATGGCCAACTCGCACGAAGTATCGGGCGACTTCAACAACTTCATCGACAACTACGATTGCAGCTCCTCGAACAGCAGGTCCACGTTGCTGCCGGGCAAGTCTGTGACGGTCAGCTCACCTTCATTTACAAATGATCCAACGGGCCACAGGCTGCGGACTACCATAACCCTGTGTTCCGAGAGGGATCTGAATGGCGACTGTGTCACCGAGACGATCACAGCAAGGCCATAAGGGGCGTGCTGGCACCGATCATGAGGCGCACACAATCCGCCCGCGGCGCCCATAGCCCAAACCGCCGACGGCATGTCTGCGGACTGGCGCTGAGAATCAGCATATGAATATCCTTGTCACGGGCGGAGCCGGCTACATCGGCTCCGCCACGGCCGAAGCACTGCTCCAAGCCGGGCACACGGTGACGGTCTATGATTCACTGGTGACCGGGCATCGCCAGGCTGTCCCACAAGAGGCGACCTTCGTGGAAGCGGCGATCGAAGACCGACGGACGCTGTCCAAGACGCTCACCACGGGTGCGTTCGATGCGGTCATGCATTTTGCGGCCTTCATCGAGGCCGGCGAGTCGATGCGGGACCCGGGGCGTTTCTACTTCAACAATCTGGGCAATTCGCTGACGCTGATCGAAACGGCGGCGCTGGCGGGAGTCAAACGGTTTGTGCTTTCATCCACCGCCGCGGTCTACCAATCCAGCGATCAACCCCTGACCGAAGATTCACCGCTCGGGCCCACCAATGTCTACGGCCATACCAAGCTGGTGGTCGAGCAGGTGCTGGATTGGTACCGCCAGATCCACGGGCTGCACTTCGCGGTGCTGCGCTACTTCAATGCGTGCGGCGCGGTCCCCGGGCGCGGCGAAGCGCATCAACCCGAGTCGCACCTGATCCCCCTGGTGCTGCAAGTCGCACTCGGGATCCGGGAGGCCGCCTCGATATTTGGCACGGACTATCCGACGCCCGATGGCACGTGCATCCGCGACTACGTCCACCTGGCGGACCTGGTGTCCGCACACCTGCTGGCCCTGGATGCGCTGGATACGAAGGATAGGCTGGTCTACAACGTGGGCAGCGGCAACGGATTCTCCGTGCGGGAGGTGATCGAGACCGCGCGGGCCGTCACTGGGCATGCCATCCCGGCGACCGAGTCGCCGAGGCGACCGGGCGATCCGCCGCGCCTGGTGGCCTCGTCTGATAAAATCCGCGCGGAACTTGGGTGGCAACCGCTCCACACCGATCTCAAAGACATGATCGCCAGCGCATGGGAGTGGCACAGGTCTCATCCGAAGGGATATCGCAATTCATGACGTTCATCATTGTGCTTGTGGGCTGGGTTGTTTCCCTATGCGTGCACGAGTTCTCGCACGCCGCGGTGGCCTATGCGGGCGGCGATACGACTGTCCGTGAAAAGGGCTACCTCACATTCAACCCCCTGAAGTACACACATCCCGTCTACTCCCTGCTGCTCCCGCTGGTATTTCTTGCGCTCGGCGGGATTGGCCTGCCGGGCGGCGCGGTGTACATCGAGACGTGGCGCCTGCGCAGCCGACGGTGGGCCACGGCTGTCAGCCTGGCCGGGCCGGCGTCCAATCTGGTGCTGGCCATCCTGCTCGGCGTTATCCTGACGATCTCCCCGGTCTCTGCCACTGGGATCTGGCCGGCGGTCGCCTTCCTGGCCTTCTTGCAAGTCTCGGCGCTGGTGTTGAACATCATTCCACTGCCGCCATTCGACGGCTTCGGCGCGGTGGAACCGTATCTGTCGGGCGGCATCCGCGCCTGGGTGCAGCAATACAGCGGCCTCATTCCCTGGGCGGTCTTTTTCCTGCTCTGGTATGTGCCCGCCTTCTACCAGGGCTTCTGGACGGTGGTCTTTGCGATTGCAGGTCTGATTGGCGTGCCGGCCAATCTGGCACTGGCCGGGCTGCGGGGATTTCAGTTCTGGGTTAGATAGTTCGCCGGCCGCGTGCCCAGGAGATTCACGGGTCTTCAGTCAACTCTCGGTAGATAAACCACTGGCCCTTGCGGTCATCCACATTCTTCATGGCGCGGTCGTAGTAGATATCGAAGAGCTGCCCGCCCTCCACGCGCACGCGGAAGAAGAATCGTCCGACGTTCAGGGAGCCGCGCGCAGCGGCTGCCATGGCATGCTCCGGGCTCATGTTGTCGTGCATGCGGCCGCGACGTCTGAAATCCGTCCATTCCGAGAGGGACTTTTCAATTTGATAGGTGCGGCCCTCCCAAACGAAAGTGTCCGGGCAGTGCGGCAACTTCTGCCGCGCCGGCGGGCTGCTAAACGTCACCGCAATGGGCTGATCGAAGAAATGCACTGGCGCGCAGCTCAGGAGCGCTCAAGATATTCCTTCAGTGCGACTGCATTGTTGCGGGCTTCGTTGCGGGCCGCGTAGACGAGCGTCACAGCACCGGCTTTGGCTTTCGCCCTTAGCTGCTTGACCAGGTCCGGCTGCCCTTTCAACTCCTCGAAATAGCGTTTCTTGAACTCGGGCCATCTGTCGGGGTTGCCGTGGGCCCATTTGCGCAGCTCTGCGCTGGGCGAGATATCCTTCATCCACACGTCGAGCTGCAAAGCGCTCTTGCTGCGGCCGCGCGGCCACAGCCGATCGACCAGAACGCGGAAGCCGTCGGCGGATGTGGGTGGATCGTATGCCCGTTTGATCGCGAGGCTCATGGGCGGCCGTCTTTGTCAGCGCTCACGAGTTCATCTTCGATCTCCAGGTGGAAGCGATGCAGGAATCGGTGGAAAACCGGCGCGATCAGCACGCCGACGGCGACCAGCAGCACCATGCCAGAGAACAAAGCGTAAAACGAGGCGAACCATTTTCCGGCGACCGTTCGGACGGGGTCCACCGGGCCCATGCCGCCCAGAATCATGGAGGCATTCAGCAGCGAATCCAACCAAGAGAGGCCTTCGGTAAGGTGGTAGCCAACGATGCCGATGCCCAGTGAAAAGAGGATGATCGCCATGGAGAGGGCCATGTAGCGCCCAATCCGTTTGAGGAAGACGCGCCTGGAGGCAAGCGGTTGTCGGCGGTGTTCAAGTCGGCGCAGCACATCAGCCTCCGTCGTATTTCCAGTCCCAGAACCAGAAAGCCAGCCCTTTGTACTCGCCCCAGCGGCGGAATGCCTTTTCGACCTGTTTGGGCGTTACCTTGCGGCCCCGGTGCCATTCGTGCGAGACCATCTTCAGGGCGTAGGTGTCGATCGGGATGAAATCGGGGCGACCGAGAATCATCAGCAGGTTGGCTGCCGCGTAGGGGCCCACGCCCCGGATCTTGAGCAGCTCCTTGCGCAGCTCGAGCGTTGGCAGCGAAGAGGTCTTGAAAGATTCGATATCGAGGCGGCTCGAGGCGACTTGCAGGGCGAGCTCATGGATGGCTTCGGCGCGATAACCGACGCGGACCTTCTTCCGCAGCACCGCTGGGCTCGAGGCCGCCAGTCGTTCGGGAGACGGAAAGGGTTGGAAAGCGCCTTCATCGGCGGGATCCGCGTACGTGGCGATCAAGTTCAAATTCATGCGCTTGGTGGCGCCCCAGAGCGTGTTGGTCGTGAGTATGGTCTTGACCACGTCCTCGAAAAAAGTGGGCGAGCGCAGCACGCGCCCGTGCGCCAGTCTGCGCGCCTGGCGCAGCTTGGGCTCGCCGCGGGCAGCTTTGTAGAAGGAGGCGAAATCCAGGTCAAGGCCGAACATCCACGTGACCTTGTCCGCAACCTCGGATTTCTCCGCCTTGCTCAGCCGGCCTGCGGTCTGCACGCGGACACCCTTTGGCGACTTCCGTCACGCGGTATTCCAGCACGCGGCCGTTGGAAAGGCGGTCGGTGTAGAACAGGGTCCGCCGTTCCTCATCGAAGCGGAAGGGCGCCAACTGAATCCAGCCGTGCGAGTTGACCACCGAGTGGAAATTGAAGGGCTGCCGGGCGGACAGTTCAAAAGAGGCCATGGGCGAATTCTAGCCGGTTCCCCTGCGGATCAGCCAGAGCGTCACAGCTTGAATGGTGGCAGTGATGGCGATGGCCGCCGCGAACGCCGTGGCAATGCCTGCCGGTTCGAGCAGCAGCGACAGGGTCAGCATGAAACTAGCGTACGAAAACAAGCCCATGAGCAAGCCGCGCAGCACCTTGATCGCCGCGGCAGGACCATGCAGATGCTGTCCAAAGGCGGCGAGCGTGGCGGTGAAGAGAGGAAAAGGGGACAGCAAGCCGGCCAGGTGCGGCCCCAGTGCGGGCGCCACGCCGGTGATCAACACGACGAAGGCCGTCGCAATGATCATGCGCATCGGGATGTCCCAGCGGGGCAGGACTTCCGTGGAGTTACTGGTTACCAGGCCGCGGGGGAGCAGCTGGATGACGAGCAAGAAGCCGGCGATGACGCCCAGCCACAGCGGGACGACCGGCAGCGTGAAGTTTTCCATCACGAGTGTCATCAAGCCGAATGCCAGCGTCGCACCGGCCAGCGTTGGCAGCCACCGCAGACGCGGCGCCAGGCGGGCGTAAACCAGCACGAAGGCGGCCAGCGAAAAGCCGCCGGCAAGAGTGCCCGCGGCCGTGCGCGCTGCGAAGGCGGTTCCATGCGTGAGGGCCAGCAGGAAGACGATCGGTCCAGTGGTTAGAGGCAGGGCCACCAGCCAGCCGCTGATGGCGTGGCCCCACTTCCGGCCGGCCAGGCTGGCAGCCCCAATTAATGAAGGGGTGAGGATCAGCTTGAGCAGCAGCAGGTTCACGAACGGATGCCGATCGTGACGACTTTCGGCTTTGCGATGCGCAGGTAGTCGTCCGACGGCATCCAGATCGAGCGATCCAGCCGCCCGGCGTTGAACACGACCTCGGGGTTCTCCCCAATGCGCGGGTCTGCCAGCACGGTCAAGCGATCGTCGAAGGAGAACGGCGGGATGGCGCCAATCACGCAGCCGGTGAGAGTCTCCGCCTTGTCACGGCCGGCGATGCCAACACTGGTGGCTTCGTAGTGCGCCCGGATGGCATCCAGATCAACGCGGCAGTCGCCCGGTACGTTCGCCAGGCAGTACGTGTTCTCCTTCTTCCGGAGCCGTACCTGCACGACGATGGACTTGATGGCCTGGTCGGGTCGATTGCCGCGGATCTTCGCGATGAATTCGGTGCGGCCCTCCGGCGTGTGTTCGACGAGGCGATAGCGCGCTCCTTCACGATCGAGCAGTTCGCATAATCGCTCGTGGATACCCGTGTTGACTTCCATATTCTGAATCCAGGATAAGACTCCGGCGAGTATAGTCCCTTTGGGCCACCTGAATTGAGCGTCCTTTAAGCATCGCGCGTTAGCATCATCGTCCACGTTCTCGTGGATGTATCAGAAAGCGAGGTGTGTAATGGTGCTCAACGATGATGTTCTTTCCGGCAAGTGGAAACAGGTCAAGGGCAGAGTGCGACGGTCGCGCGGCAAGCTCACGCACAACGAGGTCGAACAAGTATTGGGCAGACTGCAGCACCACGTGGGACTGCTACAGGAACGACGCGGCCTGATCGTCGGCCGCTTTGAGGCAGCCGTGAAGCGCGCCCAGAAAGTGCGCCCGCCTGAGTGAGGCCGTATCGCACAATTCCGCCGGGTCGCCCTTACGACGGCGATCCGGCGATCAAATCCCCTTCTGTAGATTAAGACTGGAGACCGTGTAGCCGAGGCTCTCGTAGAGCGCCCGCGCTTCCTCGTTGTACGCGAAGACGTGCAGCGCCAGTTGGCGCAGTCCCATGGCGCGGGCGATCTTCTCCAACTCGAGCATGGCCTGCCGCGCATAACCCTTGCGGCGAAACGGCTCGTCTATCTCGAGATCGAAGATGAAGCCGGAGGCTTTGGACGACTCGAGGTTCGCCCTGAACCACAGCACGCCCACGGCCTGATCGCCGTCCGACTCGCGAATCGTGTAGAGATGATGAAACTTGCTCTTCAGGCCATCCTTGAGCAAGAGGCGGTGCTCCCTGCGAGACCTGGAGAGCGACTCGGCCTGCGACCACTCTCCCGCCAGAACCTGGGCGCGAGCGTACTCCCGGATGTCGTGCTCAAGGAAGCGGCGGAACTCCTCGTCGGTCATGGGGACCAGTCGAACCATGCCTACCTCCACGAGTGCAGTGGGACCTGGGTGGCGCCGGGTCCGCGGCTCACGCGCTGCGGCGTTCCAGCCACTTCAAGGCCTCGCGCGCGCTCAACGGTTGCAGCGGAGTCTCGGCCACAAACTGCCTCACGCCCCGCGGGTCGACGCGGCTGTACTGCCGGAGTGCCCAGCCGATGGCCTTATTAATGAAGAACTCCTGCGAGCCAAGGTTCTCGCGGATGATCTCCTTCATGAGACCGAAGTCGGTGTCCTGCTTGTAGCCGAGCTGAAAGAGAATGGCGGCGCGGCGCAACCAGAAATTCTTCGACTTGCGCCACTTCGCCAGGGTTCGGTCCCTGACTTTCGGATAGCGCTTGAAATGGACCCCGACCGTGCCCGTCGCGAGGGCGTCGACCGTGTCCCACCAGGATTTGGTCACGAGCAGGTGCTCCAGCGTCCGGATGAAACCTGCGGGGAGCTGCTGCTCGGATCTTGCGAGCAGGCCCACGGCCGCGTACTGGAACTCGCGCTGCGGCAACGCCCAGAGGTCGCGCACGACCTCATCCAAGTCAGCCAACGAGGGCAGACCGTGATCGCGGCGGTACTGTCGCATCAACTCGTCCAGTCTGGGACCCTTCAAGCCCAGATACTCGAACTGGTCGCGCATGTAGCGCTTCATCGGCGCGGCCGCTTTGGCATCCGCATGCTTCGTCAGGAGCGCCTTGAGCCCGCGGGAATATGAATGCATTGGTCTCCGCCCTGTCGACTGTGGGATGGGGATCAGTTCCTGGAGAGGAAATAGGTCTGCGCCGGCAGCAGCAGATGCTTGCGGCGATTCCTGGCTGTGCTGCAGCGCTCACGCTTCAGGCGGGGGATCTGAGCCGAGTTGTACAGGAAGATGCTCTTGCTGGTGATGTTGTGGATGACGGTCCAGTGGTCGTGGAAGCCGTTGAGGCCCAGGATGATGGCACGGCCGGGCGTGCCGTCGAGGAAGCCCCGCATGGACTGCCAGAAGGTGTCGAGGTCGGGCGTGGGGACGCCGCGCCATGGGATCTCGAGGCGCGGGATGCGTCCGTTGACCACCGTCTGCATGGTCAGCAGCATCTGGGGGTGGACAACGCCGTCGATCAGAATCCGGGCAAGCATCCGCTTCCTGGAGAGGAAGCCGACCATGTTATTAAAGAGCTCCTGCGCCTGCTGGTCGGAGGAGTGGTTGATGATGCGCTCCGCGTTGACGATGCTGTACAGGCCGCAGAGCGAGTCCAAGCCGCCCTGCTGGAAGGGTGGCAAAGCCGGGATGTATCGCGTATTCATTTGGAAACCTGCCGTTACCGGTGGTGGATATTGTAGCAACGGAATCGTTGGGCGCGCCGGACTTTAAGGATTGCGGTGGTTTGGTGGCGGACGAATTCGATCAGACAAACGCATCCATGACGTCGCCCATATATGGGTTGGCCTAACAGGCGAGCGCTACCGGTGGGGGTCATGGTCGGCCGCGGAGGCTCGACCCTACGCTGCGCTCAGGGCAGGCGCCGCCCTACGCGAAGGCTCCCTCGCCAGAACGTACACCGATGCGGAAACAATGAGGATCAATGGGGGGATGTGTGCCGCGCCCCTGGGGCCGGTCGTCGCCGCAGAAAAGTGCTCAAGACCCTTCCGGGTAATGGGAACCTCGCCCGCGCACAGCACTGGGGGGCCACCCGTGAACACCCCGGCGCCCGCGGAGTGCCGTGTTCACAAAACCCAACGGCCATATGAACGGACATAATCCATGCTGTGCCACATAAATTACAATACTGACGTGCAAGTACGGAACACGAGTCGAGGCATGAGCGCAGTTCTCAAAGCACCGCTGGAGATCGAATGATCGAGACACACGGCCTGTCCAAATCTTTCAACGGGAACCGCGCCGTGGAAGGCCTGGATTTGGAAGTGCAGAAAGGGGAGATCTTCGCCTTCCTGGGGCCGAACGGCGCGGGCAAGACCACCACCGTGCGAATGCTCGCCTGTCTCATCGCCCCAACCAGCGGCAGCGCCGTCATCGATGGGAGCGTGGTCGGCCGGGACAACGACGCCATTCGCGCCAAGATCGGCATTCTGACGGAATCGCCCGGCCTGTACGAAAAACTGTCCGCCAGGCAGAACCTCGATTTCTTCGCGCGACTGTACGGCATGTCGGACGCGAGGCGCGTCGATGCCGTCAAGCGCCATCTCGAAATGCTGGACTTGTGGGGGCGCCGCGACGAACCGGTCGTCGGATTCTCGAAGGGCATGAAGCAAAAGCTGGCGATCGCCCGGGCGCTGCTGCACAATCCGCTGGTTGTCTTTCTGGACGAGCCCACCAGCTCGCTCGATCCCGAATCCGCCAAGGTAGTGCGCGAGTTTGTTGCGGAGCTCAAAGGCGAGGGGCACACCATCTTCCTGTGCACGCACAACCTGGACGAAGCAGACCGGCTGGCCGATCGGATCGGCGTGATGAAACAGCGCCTGCTGCAGGTGGACACGCCGGAAAATCTAAAGCGCAGGCTGTACGGCCGCCACGTCGTCGTGCGGATGCGTGAAGTAACCGACGCACACGTCGCGGCGCTGCGCGAAATGCCCTTCATCAAATCCGTGGACCACCAGGGCAATCGATTGATTCTGGCGCTGGACGATCCGGATGCGATGACGCCAGCGCTGGTGAGTGCGCTGGTGCGCGCCGGCGGGGAAATCCAGGCCGTGGCGGAAGAAAGCCACTCGCTGGAAGAGGTGTACTTGAGCCTGGTCGAGAAGGGGCCGGCGGGCGGCAACCAATGAATCTCTCACGCGTGCGGGCCATTATCGGCAAGGAACTGTTCGAGATCCGGAAGAACCGGGTGCTGCTGTGGACCCTGTTCTTCCCGCCGCTGCTGCTGGCGCTTCTACCGATCGGAGTGATGGCTGCCGCCGGCGGCCAAATGGCGGCGGGCGCGAACGGCGGCGCAGACCAGATCGCGCGCTACTACAGCCTGTCGCCTGCATTCAGTGACTTTACGCCGAACGAACTGATGCAGTGGATCGTGCTGCAGGAGTTCCTGATCCTGTACCTGGTGATGCCGGTCATCATTCCGGTAACCATCGCGGCGTACAGCATCATCGGCGAGAAGCAGAGCCGCAGCCTGGAACCTTTGCTGGCGACGCCAGTCAAGACCAGTGAATTGCTGCTTGGCAAGGCCGTCGCAGGGGTGGTGCCCGCGATTCTTGCCACGTGGCTGGCCTACGGAATCTTTGCGGCCGGCATGCGGCTGGTGATTACCAGCGAGCGCGTGCTGGCGAGTTTGTTCGATCCCATGTGGCTGGTGGCGATGCTGATCCTCGCTCCGCTGCTGGCGCTGCTTTCGATGAGTATCGGCGTGATGATCTCGTCACGCGTCAACGACACGCGCGCGGCACAGCAACTCGGGGGCGTGCTGGTCATCCCGCTGGTGGCCCTGGGTATCGCCCAAACGGCGGGTTTCGTGCTGCTGAATGCACTGACCTTTGTCGTTGGAGCGACGGTGATCGCACTGATCGACGTGGGGGTGCTATTCGCCGCAACCCGACTATTCCAGCGCGAGACCATCCTCACCCGCTGGAAATAGCGCCCCGCAAGGGAGGCGGTGGAGGCTGCGCGTACGAAACCGCCCTGCGGAGTTGTCCATAGCTTGCACTTAAAAACATGAAGTCTCCGCCATACTACAACCAATACTGGAGAAGATATGCACATCCGAAGCCGGTACCGTACGTCACTTATCACGCTCTTCTTGATCGGCTCGCTGGTGCTGCCGGCTTGCAGTGCGAAGGCGCCGCCGGCAGCACAAGTCCCCGCGCGTGCCACCCTGGCTCCCACTTCTTCCGGTCCACCGAACTGGCTCGGCGTCAAAATGACCGACGTGCTGACCGGCGAAACGTTCTCGATGAACGACTTCTCGGGGAAAGTGGTGCTGGTTGAAACCATGGCGGAGTGGTGCGCCACATGCATCCTGCAGCAAATCGAGGTGAGGAAAATTCAAGGCCTGGCGGGCGCCTCGCAGGACCTGGTCCACGTCAGCCTGGATACCGACTTGAACGAAGATGCCGCCACGCTGAAAGAGTACGCAAAGAGCTACGGGTTCGACTGGTACTTTGCCATTTCACCGCTGGAAGTCGACCGGGAGTTCGCCAATCTATACACGCCCGAGTTCATGAATCCTCCGCTGGCGCCGATGCTATTCATAGACCGCCAGGGCGGCATCCACAGCCTGCCTTACGGACTAAAGAAGGCCGAAGCCATTCAGAACACGCTGGCTCCCTACCTGGCTGAATAAGGCGCCACGGATATCGCGGCCGCGACTTTCTTTTGTGGCAAGGACCAGCGACCTTCGTCGCCGCAGCCACGATGATCACGCTGATCGACGTAGCTGGCGTGTACGTCACCACCTGACTATTCCAAGGCGCGACCGTAAACACACGCTGGAAACAGCGGCTCCGCAAGGGGCCCACAAATCAAGAAGGGCGAGACTTGGTCTCGCCCTTCTTCTTGTATTGGGAATGCCAGGGTTGCCCCAACAGGCCTATTCTTTCTTGTCGGTTGGTGCGTCTCCATGCGCACGCCTGTGCCATTCGGCGAACATGGGCGGCAGGCCGGCTTCGCCGTCGTCTCCCATCCAGCGGCCGTAGCGCATGTGATGCCAGCCCCAGCGGGGTCCCCACATCAGGCGTCGGAAGGCGCCGAAGGCCAGGAACAGCAGGAACAACGGCAGAAGCAGGCCGATGCAGCCGAAGCCGAAGAACGGGAACGGACCTCGGAACGGCATGCCGTAACCATAGTACGGATAGGGCTGCGCGCTGGTCTGGGAGCCGGCTGCGGGCAGGTTCACGACCGTTCCATGGGCCACGCCCGCGTTGTAAGCAAACAAGCCGATGCCGACGATGGCGGCCAGCAGTACGAGCCCGGCAATCACGCGAAATGTAATGCTCTTCATGACTTTGTCTCCTTGTGTTCTGTTTACGTCTTGCCCGAGTATGGAACAAAGTTGTGAAGAGAGTGTGAAGAGAGGTGGGAGAGGGTGCGGAGATCGCGGAGGGGTGTGGCGGCGTCTGGACGAACCGCCTGGTGTCCCCCGGCATCACCCGGTTGAGCGGCCCTTCGCACAAACTTTACTGAAAATCCGGAAGCGCTTCACATCGGGCTTCTAGAATGAACCCAACTTGGCAGCTGAAACATCCCGGTTGTCAGCAGCCGAAAACACTCAAGGAGAATTGACAATGAATATGAAATCCCGTTTTGGATTGGCAGCTGTGCTGCTCGTTTTCGTGATCGGCGCCGCGGCGCTGAATGTGTCCGGCGTGCAGGCGGCGGGCAAACCCACCGACGTCCCGGGGGGCGGAGCCGGGAACGGTCGAGGGGGGCAGGCGGTCGCAAACACAAACGCAGTGCCCGCGGCGCTCGCGCCTCTGAGCGCCCAGGAAGCGGACGGCCTGCTGTTCATGGCTCAGGAAGAGCAGCTGGCACGCGATGTCTACACCCAGATGTACGCCACGTGGCAACTCCCACTGTTCCAGACGATTGCCGTCAGCGAGCAGAACCACATGGATCGGATCGCCGGGCTGCTCACCCGCTACGGGCTGACGGCCCCCGCGCAGACCCCCGGTGTCTTTGCGAATGCCGAATTGCAGGACCTGTACAACCAACTGGTGGCGCAGGGCAGCACGTCCATCGTCGCTGCGAAGCAGGTCGGCGTTGCGATCGAGCAGAAGGATATCCAGGATCTGCAAACCCGGCTGGACGAGACCACGCATCGCGATATCCAGATGGTCTACAGCAACCTGCTGGCCGGCTCGAATAACCACCTGTGGGCCTTCTCCACACAATAAGACAGCTGGTCATCTGAGCAACCGAATGCGCGGTTGCTCCGCAGGCCTGAGAAGAACCGACCCCACGGATTCTGTGGGGTCGGTTTGCTGCTTGCGCCCGACTTTCCGAACGCGAGATAGTGCTCACACGCTGGAAGCATCGGCGTCTTACAATAGGCATACTTGGTGGCTGTGCCTGTGGGCTCGGATAGGTAGATGAGGCCGATGGTAACGGGTAGGAGGCCACGAAGCGGAGACAACGGATGACGGACAGACGGCGTAGTTTTCACCTGACTCTTGGGCTCGGCGCGTTGCTGTTAGGCTGCGTCACAGGAGCCTGTTCGAGGGCGGTCGAGATTACAAAGCCAGCAAGCGCGACAGCGATCTTCACCCCGACCACGGCGGCGGTAAGCCCGCCAACGGCACAGGCCTTTGCCGATCCATTCGCCTATTGTGCTGCGGTTGGGAGAGCAGACAAGCCAGACGCGCGCTGACACAGGCGCGGCGGTGCCCGATGAGATCATCGCGGGATTTAAGAAAGCAGCCGGCCTGGAGACAAGCAGCGAGCCAATGGATATGCTCAGAAAAACCACTATTTGGCGCTGTATGGATGGCAGAGTGTACGCGTGCAATTTCGGGGCGAACCTGCCTTGCGATTCCAAAGCCAATGTCGATAGAACGCCGTCGCAGGCAATGCTGGACTATTGCAGAGCGACACCGGACTCCGTTGGGATCCCGATGAGCGTGACGGGACACGATACGATCTTCAGCTGGCACTGCGCCAAAGATGGCCCGCAAGTACTCGAGCAGAACTGGCAGGTGGATGCGGCCGGTTACATCGCGCAGATCTGGTACGCAATCGAGCCCGGGCAGTAGCGGGATGCGCGTTCGATAGGGGGGCTGCCGCGGTCTCGCTGCGCCGCCGTGATGGCGCTTATCTACCCAAGTAGTTGCTGGAGGATCAGGACAAGGGCGCTGGCCGCTGAAAGGGCCAGCACGGCATAACGGGTCGTATCCGCCCTGAGCCTCTTGATGAGCAGGGCCGAAAACAAGAATCCCAAAACCACGCCCGGCAATATCCATGCGGAGAGGGATAGCTCCGCCATTCCCATGCGCCCGGCGCGAAAGTCTCCCGCCAATGCGGCAATGCCGGACAGGACAAAATAGCCCGAAAGGGTGGCACGCAGTTTTCTGGGCTCCAGATCCTGGTTCGCCAGGGCGACGGGGGGTCCGCCAATGGAAGCCAATGTCGTGCCAAACCCGGAAACAAACCCGGCGATCAACAAGACCCACCAATTCCGCTCAAAATGCAATCCTGAAAGGCTGAGTCCCACTCCCAGCAGCACCAGAATCCCCAGAAGCAAAGACAGGGTTCTTACGGGAATCACGGGCAGCAAGAGACTTGCGAGGACGGTTCCCGGCAGCATCCCGAATACCATCCAGGCCACGCCGCGCAGATCCACACCGGACTTATCCCGCAGGGTGATCAGAATTACAAGAAGCAGGGCACCCACCATCATCGGACCGGGAATGAAGGCCGGTCGGATCATCGACAATAGAGGCGCGGCGAAAAGGTTCAGGCCCAAACCGGCGACCCCCTGGAACAATGCGCCGGTAGCAGTAGCCAGGACTACAAGAACAATCTGCAAACTATTCATGAATGGTTGCTGGAGCGGAGAAATGCGAACGTGCCAGGAGCGCCGAATGGAGGATCACGTGGGTTGGATGGTGCGGCAAGCTGGCCCATTCCCTACTGCCTACCCCGCCATGTACTCCTCCATCCTCTTCCGATAATTGCACGTCTCGCAGTCTTCCGCCGATTGCGGCGGCTCCGGAGCATCGAGCAAGCTGCACCACCTCGCCCAGGAGCGCCAGAAACGCCGCGTCGTCGCGGGGCACGTCCATCCAGACGGTCTTGTTCACGAAGACCATCTCGTCCCTCGAGGTTGGCTCAAAGCGATCGGGGGTAACGACAAACAGTCCCATGCGGGTGATGGGGGACAGGCCCAGGGCCCGCGGGGCGGGGTGCTCCAGCGCGTACGCGTAGGCGCCGAGCTGCCGGCTGTAGAAGGCGGCGTGTTCGTCCTTGGCCTCGGATGTCTTGTAGTCCACGATGCCGTACGAGCCATCATCGAATTCGATCACCGCGTCGAAGCGGCCATTGATGTAGCACTGCGACTTTGCGCCGGGGAGCGAGATCGGTTCCGACTTCACCCAGCCTTCGCGCAGCTTCACTTTGCCCGGCGGCAGCGTGGGGGAGATGTCGGCTGTGGACCGGCCGAGATAGAACTGGCTGGTCAGGTTCGCCATCTTTCCGAAGATGCCCGGGAAGATGCCGCGCAGGACGATGCCGTGCTTCACCTTGAGGTAGAAGCAGTAGTGGCAGCCGTCCCAGCCGAACGTGAGATCCGATGGACTGATCTTGTACATGATCCCGCCTTTTGGCCCAAGTATAGCCCTGCTGCATGGAGGGGGATTGCCCGGCTGACGCCTGGATCGAGCACCAGGATCTCGACCGGACGGGCGACCATGTAGGTCGCCCCTACGCCAGGAGGAGATTGCTTCGTCGCTTCGCTACCTCGCCCTGAAGTCACACAGGATCTTCGACAACGACGGGGCGCGCCGTGATGTAGCACTGCGACTTTGCGCCGGGCGGCGAGATCGGTTCAGACTTCACCCAGCCTTCGCGCAACTTCACCTTGCCCGGCGGCAGCGTGGGGGAGATGTCGGCTGTCGACCTGCCGAGATAGAACGCGCTCGTCAGGTTCGCCATCTTTCCGAAGATGCCTGGGAAGATGCCGCGCAGGACGATGCCGTGCTTCACCTTGAGGTAGAAGCAGTAGTGGCAGCCGTCCCAGCCGAACGTGAGATCCGATGGACTGATCTTGTGCATGATCCCGCCTTTAGCCCAAGTATAGCCCTGCTGCATGGAGGGAGATTGCTTCGTCGCTACGCTCCTCGCAACGACGGGGATAGGAAGGGTAGCTCTTGCAACGAGGGGCGCGGAAGGGCACCGCTCGCCCTGAAGTCCACCCGGCAAGATCACACGGCAGGCAGGATCTTCCCTTGGAACGGAGCCAAGGATCTGCGACGACAACGACGGGGATCAGGGGAGATCGTCCCGCTGGACGCTCTGGATTGGGCGCCAGGATCTTCGACGGGACGGGCGACCATGTAGGTCGCCCCTACGCCAAAAGGGTTCTAGTGAATGTCGAACAGCCAAGTACTGCGCTGCCCATCGTACGTCAAATCATAGTGGAAGAGGCGATTGGCCAAAACCTGGCCATCTTTCAAGCGAAACGTGACTTTCACCTCCACCGAGGCCGAGGTTGGGGAACGGAGTTCCCTGTTCACGCTGTTCAACTTGACGCTCCGTACAGAATCCCACCAGCCAGCGTACTCCGCATACCCGCCGGGACTGCTGCTTGCCTGAAAAGCCGGCGTCTGAAGCGTCCAGAGATAGTCATAGTTGCGATCTTGCCAGACAGCGGCAAAGTACCATCGAATGAAGTCTGCGGGGTCGTGGAGCAGTTGGGTCGTATGCGTGACAGACGGTTCGGTAGGTGATGGGACAGAAGTTGCCTGATCCGGCGTCACGGCCGTCGATTCAGAAGTCTGCATCGGCACACTGGTGGGCACCAAGTGAGTGGAAGATGCAGAGGCCTGAATCGGAACACCAGCCTGTAAGAAGGGAGCCACCTGAGTAGGAGTAGAGGCGAAACCACGAGTTGGGACCGACGGCGATGAGTGGGTAAGGATGTAGCCTCCAAACACAACAATCCCACATACCAAGGACAAGGCGCCGATTACATACAGCAAGACTCGTGGGGGCGATGATGGCCGCGGCTGCGTCAGGAGCTTCTTGCCAGTGGCCGGGCAGAATGGCGTGCCCGCCGGGTGAGGTTGGCCGCAATGAGGACAAAAGAAAGTGTCCACGAATCCTCCTTTGTGCGTCTTACACGACGACCACCAAGAATACGGTCAAATGACCATATCTGCTGTGACCGACCGGGGACTTGCGGCCTGAACCCAGCGATCAGATTCGGCCAAGTATGTCTGTAGTGTCTACGGGGTGAAAAAGTGTCTACACAGTGCCAAATCCACGGGTAAATCTGTCTACTGCGCACATAAATTCTACAGCGTGTCTTTCCAATGGCAGCCGAAAAGGGAAAGGCGACTCTGACTGGGACTCTTGGCGACCGGGGAAAGATGTGCTGTTAAGGATAGGCACAGAGCCGCTCACGACCGCTTTCCGCAGGCATGACGACGGCGACCTACGTACATCTCAGTCTTCGTCTTCTTCGTTGTTTGACACCCTGCGGTCCAGAGATTGCCGTCTCATGTGAGCGGACTCAACTTCTTCTGCGGTGTGGGTATCGCAAGCCACCAGTGGTCTTTTTTCATCCGGTACGATATGGCCGCCAGGACTCGTTACGACACAATCCACCAGTCTGTCATCCGACGCGTATACGGCAAGAACATTGAATAGTCTTGCACACACGATGCAACCGTGTATCTCGACTGCGTTTCGGGTTGCAGGCTTCGTCATCGTTGACCATCTCCGGGCCGAAGCCAACCCTTGCGCTGCCAGGACGCCGAGTATCTAGGTTCCGGCCAGATCTTGCCGGGAGCGAAGTCAGAACATTCAGCCGGAAATATGCCTCCAACACGGTTTGGCTGCGCCCAGCCAAATTCGATCTCGCGGTCGCAGCTCGCGCAATTCACATAGAACCTGTCGTTTCCCGGGTTGTCCTGGAACTCGTAGATTTCATAGTCATCCGGCGTGGAAGAGGAGCCATCTTTTGCATACTCACCGAACTTCCCCTTTTCAACTTCATCGGGTGCATCATCTTCTTTCTCGACCTTTTCCTTGAATTCGAAGCGCCAGAGATGATCAGCCTGCAGCGGCCCCCATTCCTGCCAGCTCTCAGTATCAGGCCCGGCCAGTATCTCCCAGACATGAGAGACGGTCAGCTCGTGACCGCCGCAGGTTCGACACGTAAACTCCCAAGGTTTGCCATCAATCATAGTTGCACTCCATCCGCAAATCACCACAGCCCGGCCGCCGTCCGAGGCACCCTGACTTGGGAGCAGGGCGGCAGTTCAGTGGCCTCGCTCTTGTGTGCGACGCTCTCTTACCTGACGCTCAACAGCATCCAGGGCGCCATTCAGTGCGGCGCTGAAATGCTCCCCTTTTTCGGTGGCCGCGATATCGTTGCCTGCCATATATACGACGATCGTCACTTCATTTGTGTACGTCGTCTGATGTTCCTTGGCCGGCTGCTTGAAGTTAACTACCGCGCCCGAAATATCGTCATACCCTTCGGCCAATTTGCTGAGCCTATCCACGGCGAGGGTATAGTACTCGCTCTCACCCTTCTTCACATCGTCGATCTCACTGTTGAACTCTATCGGGAAGTTGGCGCTATCCATGTCCTCATCTCCTGTAATCTGACAGCTAACGGCACTTGGTACGACGACGCAGCCGGCAGCCGGGCCAATGGCGAAAGCGGGGCAAGCCTGGGTGCCAACCGTAACGAAACGTCACACGCTGTCTCAGGGTGGTGCTGCTTCTGGCAGTGCGCTTCTACGGTCACTGCTCAAGTGGTGACGATATATATGTAACAATCGTAAAGCAGTATGGATATCAGACTTACATAGTCTCGAGAATCGATCCGACTGCGGCCCGCCCGGATTTCGTTTGCGAGTCTGCGTTCCCTTGGCTTGGAGTAGAAGCTGAGGTAGTTGTCCAGCATGTGATCACCCAGCCGCAAGAATCTGTCGCTATCATATGTTTCGGCCCAGTTGGCCTCAACTCTGGCCTTGATCACGCTCAAGAGCGCTTCGCCTCTTATTACAGGCTCGACTTTCTTCCTTTCGGGCTCCAAAACGCCAAACTCCGTGCCGGGCTTGTAAGCAACCGTGTTCCTTTTGGCCTTCGGCAGGGCGCCGATCTGCCTCGGCGACCAAAACGTGGAATTACCCAACAGGGTAGTTTGCATCAGGGATTCGAACAGGCGACCTTTGGTGTGGAATTCGGGCGCGACGTAGAACACCAGATTATTCGTGTCCTCCAGACCAAGCAACAGGTCGTGCAGCTTACTCTTGTTCTTTGGCTGAACCGTGAAACGGTAGTAGGGAGTTCCCCAGTACTCCTTCAGCGACGAGGCCGAACCAATATTGTGTTCGCTCAATCTATATTGCAGGAACAGAAGCACGCTCTTGCTATTCGAATCCGTGCTGTAAATAGCTTCTTTCTTCAGAGAGGGAAATGTTGGAGCGCCCAGGGTAAGCAACCCATATTGGGTCACCAGTTCGAAAGTAAGCGCTGTGCTGTAAGAAATATCTGTGATTTCCGGCTTCATCGCCTTCACCTATCTGCCACGGAACCAAGCATGGATGCGGCGGAAAGAGAGAAACGGGAGGCTACGACTTGGTGCGCCCTCCTGCTTGCACCTCCATAGAACAATCTCCGGGTTCGACGTCCCGACACCCGGTTGGTTCAGGCCAGATTGCCGCCGCGAACTAAGCATACGACGAATAGTGTTGGGCCGCATCCTTCGGCGGGGGAGTCTGTCTCTAGGCCACTTGGGGGAGATGCAGACGGTCGGGCAATATGGACGAAGTCGTGATTGCCAATAGCGGTGAGCGTTGAGCAATTGCAGCCAATTGCAGGAAGGGCTGATCTGGACGGTCCTGATACCCCGATATATGGCTCAGATCAATAGGACATACGGTCTTTCGACGGTATTTAGGTGAGCGACCACGGACTTGACCGCTTGCGCGGAGTTGCACCGGCCTTAACCCCGGTTACGCGTTGATCGTTTCGGCTTCTGAGTTTTGTTTCCAGTCGCAATCAAGATGTTCGACACTGGCTGCAGCCAGCTCCGTCCGTCTTTCGCAATCAATACATCGGCAGCCTTCGGCCCCCATGTACCTGATTTGTAGTTGGGGAAGCCCGCCGGTTTGGATTTTTCCCACGCGTTGAGAATAGGCATCAAGATCGACCAGGATGCTTCCACCTGATCGGCCCGCATGAAGAGCGTTGCATCTCCGGACATCACGTCGGCCAGCAAGGTTTCGTAGGCCTGAGGTGACTTTGTTTTGAAGGCTTCCTGATAAGAAAAGTGCATGTCCACGGAGGCCAGATGCAGGCTTGGGCCCGGTTGCTTTGCTTGAAAACGCAAGAGAATTCCTTCCTGAGGTTGAATGTCAATGATCAAGTAGTTGGGTTGCCAAGCCCGAGCAGCCGTCTCTGGAAAGGATTGATGTGGCACAGGTCGGAACTGGATCACGACTTCGGAAGCCTTCGCCTGCAGGCGTTTGCCAGTGCGCAGGTAGAAAGGGACATCCTGCCAGCGCCAATTGTCGACAAACAGCTTGATCGCCGCGAATGTTTCCGACGGGCGAATGTCTTCCAACACCGGGTTCAACGCGATAGGCTGGAACTTTTTGACCATTTATCGCACCTGCCCCATATTGGCCGCGCACGGCAATATCCTGAACCTGCTCCTTGGAGATTGGACGCATGGCCTTCAACACGTCCACTTTCTTATTGCGTATTTCGTCTGCGCCAAATGAGACCATTGGCTCCATGGCGATGAGGGTGAGGACCTGCATCAGGTGGTTCTGGATCATGTCGCGCAAAGCACCCGCATGCTCGTAGTATGCACCTCTGTGCTCCACGCCCACCTGTTCGGCAACAGTAATCTGCACATGGTCGATGTAGCGGCGGTTCCAGACAGGCTCGAAAAGCGCATTGGCAAAGCGAAAGGCAAGAATGTTCTGAACGGTCTCCTTGCCCAGGTAGTGATCTATCCGATAGATCTGTTCTTCGTGAAAGACTTTTGTGAGCTCGGCATTCAAAGCCAACGCCGACTTCAGGTCATGACCGAAAGGCTTTTCCACGACAATCCGGACGCGTCGTTTGTCGCCGGCCAGCTTGGCCGCGCCAATCCCTTGGACAATGGTTTCCACAATACCCGGCGGCGTAGCCAGGTAAAGGACCTGATTGACCGGGCCTTCCCATTTCTTCTCGTAAGCCTGAAGCCGTTTATCCAAGGCTGCGTAGGTCGCGGGATCGGCAAAATCGCCTGAGAGGTACGATAGGTGAGCGGTGAGCTTGTTCCACGTTTTGTCGTTGACCCCTCCGCATTCACAGAAGTCATTTGCGCCATCTCTCAGCCGCAGGCGGAAATCATCCGTGGACCCGGCCTTGAGGTCGAGCCCAATGACCGCGAACCGTTCGGGAAGCTGCCCGTCAAGCAGAAGATTGTAGAGAGCAGGAGCCAGCTTGCGCCATGTCAGATCCCCCATGCCCCCGAATATCACCAGAATGGTTGGTTCTTTTCGAGTTGTCATAATATCAACGCTTTCATAAGGTAGTCCTATTCCCAGTGAGTATGGAAAACGCCCTTGGCATCCACCCGTTCGTACGTATGGGCTCCAAAATCATCGCGCTGGGCCTGGATCAGATTGGCGGGCAGCCAGGCGCTGCGGTACCCATCGAAGTAGGCCAGTGCAGCCGTCAGGCATGGAATCGGCAGCCCGCGCTTGACCGCGAGGGCAACTACGCTTGCGGAGGTCTTTCTGCCCCGCCATGACGGCCTTACCCAGGTGGGCGTCGTTCAACAGATTCGTGAGGTCAGGCTGCTTCTTGTAGGCAGCCCGTATGTCCTCAAGGACGGCGGCGCGAATAATGCACCCGCCGCGCCAGATGCGGGCGATATCTTCCAGGTTCAAGCCGTACTGGTACGCTTTGGAGGCGGCGCCCAGTTGGGCCATCCCCTGCGCGTACGTGATGATCATCGAAGCGTACATGGCGTGTTGGAGCTGCATCAGAGTGGCATCCTTGTCGGCTTTGCGACGAGAGGGCCGTACGCGCAGGTGCCGGCTGGCAGCCTCGCGTTCGTCCTTCAAGGCAGAGAGATTGCGTGCGACCACGGCTGCATCGATGACCGGCGTTGGCACCTTGAGATCCATCGCATCTTGAGACGTCCACATGCCTGTACCGTTCTGCTTGGCAGCGTCCAAGATCACATCGATGAGCTGCTTTCCGGTCCGTGTATCGACCTGCGCGAAGATGTGCGATGTGATTTCTATCAAATAGGAACCGAGTTCGGCTTTGTTCCAGCCGGCATAGACGGCGGACAGTTCCTCGTCCGCGAGTCCCAGGCCGCGCTGCATGAGGTCGTAGGACTCGGCGATCAGCTGCATTAGGCCATACTCAATGCCGTTGTGCACCATCTTGACATAGTGGCCCGCGGAGCCGGGTCCGAGATATGTGACGCAGGGGGCACCGTCCACATGCGCTGCGGCCGCTTCGAGGATGGGCCGGACCCGCTCGTAGGCTTCCCTGGGGCCGCCGGGCATCATGCTTGGACCGTGGCGCGCGCCCTCCTCGCCACCAGAGACACCCATGCCCATGTACAGGAGGCCTCTTTCAGCCAGCGCTTTGGCGCGCAGATCCGTATCCTTGAAGTGCGAGTTCCCGGCGTCAATGATGAGATCTCCATGCTGCAGGAGCGGCATCAGGTCGTGGATCACGCTGTCGACGATCTTCCCGGCGGGCACCAACATCATGATGAGGCGCGGCGTGGAAAGCGCGCTGACAAATTCACCGAGGCTCGGTGCCGCGAGGATGGCCCGGCTTCCAGACTCCGCCTGCAGCTCCTGAACCTGAGAAAGGTCCTTGTCGTAACCCGCCACCGAATGGCCATGGTCGGCAATGTTCAGCACCAAATTTCGCCCCATGACTCCCAAACCAACCATGCCAAGCTCGTATTCTTTTTCTGCCATCGTGGGCTCCTTCTGATCCTTGAGGCAAGTTAGCTGCCCTAAACCGATTCCCAGACGCTCACAATTTCAATGAAAGCCCCAGAGTCTCAAGGGCTTTCCGTGTGGACTCGAAGTCCTTGTGACGGATGCCCTGAATCCCCAATCCCTGGGCCACTTCGACGAACATTGCGCGGTCGTCCACGTAGAGGGCTTGTTCTGGTCGCGCTTGGGCAATGTCCAGGGCAATTCGGTAGATATCCGCATCCGGCTTGCGGTAGTGCACAAAGCAGGACGATACAAAGAAGTCCATGAACGTTCCAAGTTTGAACTCCTGGACGCGATATACCGTGAGCTCGCGACCCTCGTTGCTGAGCGCGGCAACCTGAAGGCCATACTGCGTCTTTAGTCCGCGCATCAGCTCAATCATCTCTGGAAAAGGTTGGGATTGGGCGTACATGAAGGCCTTGAAGGCTTCGCGCGTGAATGGGCGCTCCTGATAGAACACAACCCGATTCAAGTACTCATCGAGGCTGAGCTTGCCTTCTTCATAAGTATCAAACGTCAGGTGATGACGCTCACTCATCTCGTCATGCTCCAGGCCAAATTCCTCCGCCGCGCGCTGTCGAGTAGTGTGATCCCAGCCATTGGTAAGCAGGACACCGCCTATGTCCAGAAATAGAGTCGTGAAGGGCGAAGAATGATTCATGGCTTCAACTGCCCAGACTGCAAGGCGGACTGCAGGTTGTCTTTCAGCACTGCAAGTCCTCGGCCTATGTCGGAGCCCAGGTGAACACGGCCCGCCCGCCGCCCGTGTTTCCGCAAAGCCTCCAGATCGCCCAGGGCCTGGGCGCGCTTGAGGGTGCCAAATGTGTAGGGAGCGCCGGGGATCGCAACATCTTCAACATCATCGGCCGTCAGCTGCAGGAACAAGCCTGTGTTCGGGCCACCCTTGTGGAACTGACCCGTGGAATGCAGGAAGCGGGGGCCATAGCCCAGAGTGGTGGTCATATGCAGGCGGTTCTGCAGCAGCTTGCGGATATCCAGTAGTGCTTTGTCAGTGGCCGGGTTTTCGGCAATGTAAGCCATCAGAGCCAGATAGTCCCCCGAACGCGCCTGAGCCAGGAACCGCTTCAGCGCCTCTGGCACAGTTGCAGCTTCTTCATCGAAGTAGAGTTTGAGCGGATCTTCGATCAAGGAGGGTTTTTCTTCAGGCAATTGCCCTTGACTGCGCACGACGGCCAGCAGGCGGTTTGTGTTGTCCTTGCTTTCCTGGACGTTGGGTTGGTTGAAGGCATTGATGCCCAGGACGGCCCCTGCCGTGGCCGTGGCAATCTCCCAGCGAAAGAATTCCTGTCCCAGGTCCAAGAGATCATCCAAATTGATGGTGATGACAGGTTGGCCGGCCACACGCAGAGCGGCCGCGCCTCGCTCCAGCTCGTCGTCCGGGGCGTCCTTCATGCCGAGGTGGACAAAGATCCGGTCTTCGCCATAAACCGATGGCTCACCGAGGGGCTCGCCCGCCACTGGCAGCAGCCCAGTGCCTTCCTTACCGGTGCTTTCAGCCAGAAGTTGTTCCAGCCAGATACCCAGCGACGAGATCGAATTCTTGAGCAAGGAACGTGACCTTGTAGCGTCCGCTGTCTTTCGCCAATTCACCCAACGCAGCGCCCAGTCTCAGTCCAGGATTTTGCATCGTGGGGACCGATGAGGCACAAGCGTGCGCCATACGAAGGGCGCGCGCCACCAGTTCATTCACTGGGAGGCCCATCAAAGCAGCCGGCACCAGACCGAAATAGGAAAGTGCAGAGTACCGTCCGCCGATATCGGCAAAGTTCAGGAAGGTCTTTCTGTAAGCCCGATCCTGTGCCGCTTTTACGAGAGGGGTGCCAGGGTCCGTGATGACACAGAAATTCTCTCCAGCCCGTTCGCCCTTTGACTTCCGAAGCTTCTGATAGAAGTATTCTCCAAAAGCAAGCGGCTCGGCCGTGGTGCCGGATTTGCTGGCAATGATAAAGAGCGTGTCTTCGATTGGAAGCGCCTTTTCGATTCCAAGGATGGTCGCGGGGTCCGTAGAATCCAGGACAGTAAGCGGCAGCCCGCCGCTGTCCGGCTTGAACGTGCGTTCGAAGACCAGTGGCGTCAGGCTGCTGCCGCCCATGCCCATATGCAGCACATGACGAAAGCCTGCTTTCACAATCTCATTCTTGAACGCGTCAAGCTCGCTCAAGTTATCTTCCATCTTTTCGGCAACATGCAGCCAGCCCAAGGCATTGCGAATGGCTGCCTGATTCTCCGGATCACTTTTCCACAGGCTTGGATCCTTCTGCCACAATCGCGAACTGAAATCAGCTGCTTTGAGCGCGGCTATGCGCTGCTGAACGGCATCCTGATAGCTACCCAAGACGAAAGTCTCCCGGTCCACCGGTTCTTTCAATGAGGCAGCCCGTTTTTGCTGCAACGCCGCCATCAACTGGTCGAAGGCCTGGCTGAATTTGGTTACCCCCTCGTCTTCGAGCTGCTGAGTGGCGGCATCCAGGTCCACTCCAGCCCGCTGCAGGGCATCCAGCGTGCGGGAGGCCTCCGCCATGCCTTGCTCCAACCTGGACGCAGGCTTGCCATGCTCCCGAAAGGCATTGAGGGTTTCCATTGGAATGGTGTTGATTGTTGCAGGGCCGATCAATGTTTCGATATACTTGACATCGCTGTATGACGGATCTTTTGTACTAGTGCTCGCCCAAAGCAGGCGTTGGGAATGAGCACCCTTGCGGGATAGGTCCTGAAATCGCCGGCTGCCACAAATGTCCTGGTAGATCTGGTAGGCCACTTTCGCACTGGCGATGGCGACCTGTCCTCGCAGGCTTGGCGCGGTATCCGCCGGAGCTCCCGCGCCCGAGCGTTGCAGTTTGTCCAGCATGGGGTCGATAAGCACGTCAATGCGGCTCAAGAAGAAACTCGCTACGGAAGTGATACGAGTTAGTGGTTTGCCACTGGCTGCCAGGATTTCCAGCCCGGTCAAGTAGGCTTCGACCACTTCGCGGTAGCGCGACACCGAGAACAGGAGCGTAACATTGACATTGATCCCTTCGCCGATCAATTGTTGGATGGCAGGCAGGCCTTCACGGGTTCCGGGGACCTTGATCAGCAGGTTGGGCCGGTTCACGGCGGCCCAGAGACGACGCGCTTCTGCAAGTGTCCCCGCAGTATCCCGCGCCAATTTGGGAGAAACCTCCAGGCTTACAAATCCGTCCCCACCTTCCAGCCGGTCATAAACCGGTCGGAAGAGATCAGCTGCGCGCTGGATATCTTGTACCGTGAGCGCTTCGTATATTTCTTCGATGCTTTTCCCCTCCAGTGCCATAGTGCGAACTGCATTGTCGTAGTCGTGGCTACCTGCGATGGCCTTCTCAAAGATCGATGGGTTTGAGGTCAGCCCGCTCACTCCATCCTGATCGATCAGCCCCTGGATTTCTCCGCTATCAAGAGCATTACGCCTGAGAAAGTCGAGCCAGACGCTCTGTCCAAAGCTCTCCAGACCTAATAAAGGATTCTTGTTCATTTCATTGCTCCTTGTATTCCAGTGCCGCCACCTTTGCCAGGCGCCGTTCAAAGCGCTCCGTTCTCACATGGTGAGCCGACAAGTAGATCCGAATGATCTCCCAAGCGAGCGCAAAACCGACTACGCGCCCACCCAGGCACAGCAGGTTCATGTCATCATCTTCGACGCCCTGATGGGCGGAGAAACTCTCATGGACGAGAGCTGACCGTACTCCAGGAATTTTGTTGGCCGTAAAGCAGGCGCCAACACCGCTCCCGCAAAGCGCAATTCCGCGTTCTACTTCAGCATGCGCGACTGCCCGTGCCAGAGGAACGACAAAGTCCGGATAATCATCCTCGGGATCCAGACTGTAGGCGCCGAAATCTCGCACCTTGTGCCCGGAATCGCGCAGCTCCTTCAGGATGGGTTCCTTCAAGACATAACCGCCATGATCGGTGGCGAATCCGACAAGCATTCTTACCTTCTTTCTGAAACGATCAAGCTTTCTTGTCTCTTGTCGTCAGCGCAAGAGCCCGCTGGGTGACATGCTCGACACTAAACCCGTACTCACGCATCACGATCTCGCCTGGAGCCGATGCGCCAAAGCGATCCACTCCAATCACCTCGATGCCAGGTCCAACATAAGGCCGCCAACCTAACGAGACGCCGGCTTCGATGGCCAACATGGGTACCTCGGGCGGCAACACCGATTCGCGATACTCGATCGGCTGAGACGCAAATAGATGCCAGCTCGGCAAGCTGACAACGCGTGCCCTGACGCCCTGAGTCTCCAATTTCTCGCGCGCCGCGAGCGCCAAGTGGACTTCGGAACCGGTGGCGATCAAGGTGATGTCAGGAGGCGTGTTTGCGGCTGCATCCGCCAGCACATATCCGCCGGAGCGGACGCCGAGCGGCAGCTGCGGGTATTTCTCCAAATCGAGGATCGGCAAATTCTGCCGGGTGAGGACCAGGGCCACTGGCCCGCTCATGTGTTCGATGGCGATCCGCCAGGCAACAGCTGTCTCGTTGGCGTCGGCCGGGCGGATGACGAGCATATTCGGGATGGAACGCAAACCCAGCAGTTGCTCCACCGGTTGATGCGTCGGACCGTCTTCCCCGAGGGCGATGCTGTCGTGCGTAAAGACGTAGATGACGTGCAGCACCCATTAAGGCGGCCAGGCGGATCGGAGGCCGCATGTAGTCGGAGAAGATCAGGAAGGTGGCTCCAAAGGGAATGAATTCCGCCATGGGCGGCCATGCCGTTCAGGACCGCGCCCATGCCATGCTCGCGGATACCGAAATGCAGATTATTCCCCGAGTACTTCCAGCCGCCTCCGACAGAACCCTGGGGATCGATCACCGTTTCCCGAGGGCTTTCGAAGTCGCCTTCCCGGGCCAGAGCGGTGTGCGTGGATGGATCCAGGTCCGCCGAACCGCCAATGAAAGTGGGCAGCTTGGATGCTACTGCGTTCATCACTTTCCCCGAGGCCACACGCGTGGCCATGCCCTTTGCATCGGGCGTAAACACCGGAATATCCGCATCCCATGCTTCCGGTAATTCACCTTGCATCATTTGATGCAGTTCCTGGGCCAAATCGGGATAGGCCTGCGCGTATAAGGAGAATCGTCGCTCCCATTGCGCTTCGACTTGCCTGCCTTGTTCTACCGCCTCGCGGAAATGAGTCAGAACTGCATCAGGAATGTAGAAGCCCGGTTCAAGGGGCCAGCCGAGGTTTTCTTTGGTGAGCTTCACCTCATCCACGCCCAGGGGTGAGCCATGCGCTTCAAAGGTATCCTGTTTGTTCGGCGAACCATAGCCCAGGTGCGTTTGCAACAGGATGAGCGAAGGGCGTTGCTTGTCTCTTTTGGCATTCGCAAGGGCGCGTCCGACGGCCTCGAGGTCATTCCCATCATCCACGGACTGAGTATGCCAGCCATAGGCCGCGAATCGCTTCTTGACATCTTCCGTAAAAGTGAGATCAGTGGCAGCCGACAACGTAATGTGGTTGTTATCATAAAGGCAGATGAGCTTACCGAGCCGCAAATGGCCAGCCAGGGAAGCGGACTCCGCAACCACACCTTCCATCAAATCGCCATCGCTCGCCAGGACATACGTAGTGTGATCAATGATCTTGTGCCCGGGTCGGTTATACCGGGCTGCGAGAAAGGCTTCCGCCATCGCCATCCCCACTCCATTCCCAAACCCCTGGCCGAGTGGCCCGGTAGTCACTTCAACTCCGGGTGTGAGGCCGCGTTCTGGATGTCCTGGGGCCTTGCTGCCCCACTGGCGGAACTGCTTGATGTCGTCGAGGGAGAGGTCATATCCCGTAAGGTGCAGCAAACTATACAGCAGCATCGACCCATGGCCGGCCGATAAGACGAACCGATCGCGGTCGAACCACTTGGGGTTGGATGGATTGTGCTTGAGGAAGCGTGTCCACAAGACATATGCGAAGGCGGCAGCCCCCATCGGTAAGCCGGGATGACCGCTGTTGGCTTTTTGGACTGCGTCTATCGATAAGAACCGAATTGTGTTGATGGACAAGTTATCCAGGTCAACTGGTGATGAAGTTTTTGAACTATCTTTCCTCACTTCTGCTCTCCTTATTCCTTACTGTCTTGTTATCGTTCTATTTTCAACAAGCGCGCATTGATGGCCACAATCACCGTACTCGCGGCCATCAGGGCCGCGCCTACGGCGGGACTGAGCAGGACGCCCCAGGCATATAGCGCTCCGGCCGCCAGCGGAATGGCGATGACGTTGTAGCCCGTGGCCCAGGCAAGGTTCTGAAGCATCTTCCGATAAGTGGCGCGGGAAAGCTGCACGATGGCCACGACATCCAGCGGATTGCTTCGTACCAGAATGACGTCGGCGGTTTCTACTGCCACATCCGAGCCTGCTCCAATGGCAATGCCCAAATCAGCCTGCGCCAACGCCGGGGCATCGTTCACTCCATCGCCGGTCATAGCCACCAACACGCCCCGGGATTGAACTTCTTTCACTTTGGTGGCTTTGTCCTGAGGCAGGACTTCGGCAAAGTATTCATCCAGTCCGACCTGATCCGAGACCCATTTGGCCGTCGCTTTATTATCGCCGGTGAGCATCATACAGCGGATGTTCAACGCCTTAAGGGCATCGATGGCTTGTTTCGCTTCGGGTCGGACGATGTCGGCCAAGGCAATCGCTCCTTTCAACTTCCCGTCAACGAGGACAAACACGACTGTCTTGCCCTGGGCTTGCAGCGGCTCGACGCGCTTGTCGGCCATGCTGATCTTTTGTTCGTGCAGGTAACCGGGGCTGACCACCTTCACTCCCTTGCCCTCAACCGTGCCTTCGGCCCCTTTGCCCGGGATACTCGTGAAATTTTCAACGGGCAGTTTCTTTTCCGAAGCAGCGGCGATGGCCTTGGCTATGGGATGCCCGGAATTCGCGTCCACGGAGGCCGCGTACTTGAGCAGCGTTTCTTCGTCGAGGTCCTGCGAAAGTACCAGTGTGTCGGTTACGCCGAAGCGGCCCTCGGTCAGTGTGCCGGTCTTGTCAAAAATGATGGCCTGCAGTTTTCGGGCGCCCTCGAACGCAACGCGATTACGAATGAGCAGGCCGTTGCTCGCGGCTAAGGCCGTGGAGACGGCCACAACCAGGGGCACAGCCAGACCGAGCGCATGTGGACAGGTAATCACCATCACAGTCACCGCGCGTTCGATGGCGAACGCGAAATCCTTGCTCATGAGAACCAGCCAAACAAAAAGAGTCAGCGCGCCGGTGCCGAGGGCAATGATGGTGAGCCACATCGCGGCGGTGTCGGCGAGGGCCTGCGTCTTCGATTTGCTTTCTTGCGCCTGTTTGACGAGATCGATGACCTGTGACAAAAACAAATCCTTGCCGGTGCCTTTGACCTCGATGGTCAGCGAACCTTCGCCGTTGATGGAACCACCGATGACCTTGCCGCCGGTCTTTTTGGTAACCGGGGATGATTCTCCGGTCAGCATCGCCTCATTGACCGAGCTCTCGCCCTCCTCGATGACACCGTCTGCGGGAATCTTCTCGCCGGGCTTGACCAGGACTTTGTCCTCCACCGCCAGTTCGCTCAGTGGTACGTCCTTTACGCTGCCGTCAGGCATGAGTTTGTGGGCGTCGGAAGGCATGAGTTTGGCAAGCTCCTCCAAAGCCCGCGAAGCGCCCATTACAGACTTCATTTCGATCCAATGCCCGAGCAGCATGACGTCGATGAGTGAGGCCAGCTCCCAGAAGAATATCTTGCCGGTCAGGCCGAATACCACGGCGCTACTGTAGAGATACGCTGTTGTAATGGCCACCGAGACGAGCGTCATCATCCCTGGCTGGCGGGATTTGAGCTCCGCGAATAGGCCCTTGAGAAACGGCCAACCGCCATACCAAAAGACCACAGACGAAAGGCCAAATAGGACATAGAGATCGCCGGGAAAACGAATGGCTTCCCGCAGTCCCACCAGCGTTTGGAGCAGCGGCGAGAGGACGAGAATCGGCAGGGTCAAGACCAGCGAGATCCAGAATCGTTTCCGGAAATCCGCCGCCATGCGAGCATGGTGCCCGGGCCCGGCTTGCGGCATTTTGTGTTCAGTCCCCATCGTGTTCTGCATGTCGTTCCCATGCTGATGGTCTTCGTTGTGAGACATGGCGTCGCCGTGTTTGCTCATCATCTCATGGCCTCCATTTCTCTCCAATGTCAAGGCAGTGTTTTGAGGTAAGCCATCAAGTCGGCCAGGTCTGCGTTGCTCATGTTCCAGCGCGGCATATCCGCATTCAACTGCGTGCCATCGGGATCTTGACCCTTTGTAACCGCTAAGCGGAACTTTTCCGCATCGAATTCGGGTTGCAAGACTGACCAGCGGATATCCTTGGCATCCATCACCTGCATCATGCCCATGCTATGTCTGCCGCCTTGTCCATTTGGGCCATGGCACGAAGCGCAGGTCAATTGCCCGTTCATCATCATCCAATTGTTCGATCCGGGACCTCCCGCGTAGGTGATCGCCGTGCCTCGCTCGTTCGTGGAGCTGAAATAGATGCGTTCACCGTTCGAGCTGAAGGCTCCTGTCCCCCAGGCGGTTCCATTCGGCCCCATGGACTGCGGGCGTGATACACAGGCCGCGACCAGCAGAAGCACGATTAGAACCACCAAGCCCCTGGTGATAATTCTAGAGTTCAGATTCACTGTACGTTCTCCTTGCGGTCCCACCGCGAATAATGGTGGGTCGGGAACATTGTCATTTCGGCCTGGAGCCGCCGTTGGCTTCAACGGCCTACCAATTCTCTCAGTCTGCCATCCCCAGTCCTCAACTGCTGGATTATCCTGGCGCACTAGCTCCTCACCGAGTTCACCGAAGCGCTTCGCAAATTGCGGCGCGAAATCGCCTGGTGTGTTCGCTTCAGGGTTAGGTTCCTGTTTTCCTTAAGGCTGAGACTATCCATGGATGGCAAGCTGTGGAGCTACTCTGACTGGATCCAGGACCCTATAAGCCAACAGTTTGACGCGGTCATTCATGAGGAACCACACCAGAGCATAGCCCCAAACGAACAGCGCCCAACTCCAGCCGAGGGGTGTCATAAACAGCCCATAGACCGCTATCAGCGTCGCCACAATTTGTGTGCCGAGCACGGCCACCCATAAGATCCGCGCCGGGCGTATGGACCAGAACGGGCCGCGCGTGCGGGTCAGGAAGATCGTCAGGTGTCCGGCCACCGAGAGCTTCAAGTACATCAGCGTCTGGATGTGCCCGTGGTCAAGATGAAATACCCGCTCGCCGAGATAAAACAGGCCGAAGGCGGCGACGACCCCGATAACGCCCAGAACCGTGGAGATCCCCAGTACAAGTCGCATGTTCCAGGCCTCGGGTTGATCCTTGTAGTGAACCTTGTCATAGGCGATGGACAGAATGGCGCCGTCATTGAGCAACGCCAGCATCACGATCATCACTGCGGTCACTGGATAGAAGTTAAACACGAGGATCGCCAAAGTCATGAAGAACAGTACGCGCATCGTTTCGGCGATGCGGTAGATCGCATAGCTGTTCATCCGCTGGAAGATCTTCCGGCTCTCCTTGATTGCGTCAACAATCACCGACAGGCCCGACGCCAATAAAACGATGGATGCCGCCGCCCGGGCCGCGTCCGTTGCGTCGGAAACGGCGATGCCGCAGTCGGCCTTCTTGAGCGCGGGGGCGTCATTCACCCCGTCGCCAGTCATGCCGACTATGTGGCCACGTTTTTGCAGGACATCCACTATGTGGAACTTGTGTTCGGGGAACACCTGGGCGAAGCCGTCCGCTTGCTCAATGGACTCAGCCAATTGCGCCGTCTCGTGAGCCTTCGTGTTCCCGAAGCAGCTGGCATCCAGGATATTTGTCCCCAGACCCAGTTTTCGGGCGGTTTCCCGAGCAATGGCCATTTGATCACCCGTCAACATCTTGACGTGTACACCCATCTGTCGGGCAGAGGCGATGGTCGCCTTGGCTTCTTTGCGGGGCGGATCGAACAGGGGCAAAACGCCAACAAAGTCCCACTTGCCGTCTTGATCCGCCCGGGCCACGCCCAGTGAACGGAACCCGCGTGCTGCAAACTCGTCGACGGCCTTCTCAACGGCGGGTTTCACCTGACCCGCGTTGGACGACAATTCCAGGATCACCTGCGGCGCGCCCTTGGTGACCTTGAACTCCTTTCCATCTTTGGCCTTGACGGTGGCTTCGGTGCGCTTATGCACCGGGTCGAACGGCTGGAAATGGGTCACCTGGAAGCCTTTCAAGGCCTGATCGTCCTTCACACCGCCGATCACGGCCAAGTCAATCGTGTCCTTGTCTTCCGCACGGGAAGCGAGCGCGGCCCACAGGATGACCTGGTCGGCAGGGATGTTGTTCACACTGAATGGATCGCCCAACGTCAGCTTGTTCTGGGTCAGGGTGCCGGTCTTGTCGGAGCACAGCACGTCCACCCCCGCCAATTCCTCGATCGCCGCCAAGCGCGTCACAATCGCCTCTTTCTTAGCCAGCAGGCGCGCTCCCACCGCCATGGTCACGGACAGCACCGTGGGCATTGCCACGGGAATCGCGGCTACGGTCAATACCAAGGCGAACTGCAACGTACTGAGGATCGGGTCGCCGCGGAACAGTGAAACTGTAATAATCAGCGCCACAAGAACGACCGCGAGGACGATCAGGTAGTCACCAATCTTCAGCACGGCGCGTTGGAAATGGCTTACGGTGTGCGCCTCCTGCACCAGTTGGGCGGTCTTGCCAAAGTAGGTGGTTGTACCGGTGGCGTACACCATGGCGTCGATCTCGCCCCGGCGAAGAATCGACCCTGAAAAGACGGCCTCACCGGGTTTGCGCGTAGCAGGCAAGGATTCACCCGTCAGCGCGGACTGATCCACCTCCACCGGGTCACCCGCCAACAAGCGCGCATCCGCCGGTACGATGTCTCCCAGGCGCACGCGGATGACATCGCCCGGCACCAACTCCCGCGCCGCCCTGGTGATCCACTCCCCATCACGTTTCACGCATGCCTTGATCGCCAGCTTGGCCTTCAGAGCAGCAATGGCGTTGCCGGCCTGGTGTTCTTCCCAGAACCCAACCGCCGCGTTGGCAATAAGCAAAAGGAGAATGATGAAGAAGTCGGGCCAATGCCTGGCGACTGCCGAGAGGATCACGGCCACTTCGATCATCCATGGGATGGGACCCCAGAAATAGGTCAGGAACTTCAGGAGGGGATTGGCTTCCTTTTCTTCAATCTCGTTGGGCCCATATTGGGTCAGCCGCTTTTGCGCCTCGACTTGACCAAGGCCGTCCGGCGACGAGCCCAGTTTCTTCTGCACTTCCGGCAGGGGCATGGATTTCAGATCGTCCTTCACATTGGGCTTTGAATTGGAGGCATTCGGGTCACCGGATCTTGGTTCCATTATTGAGATTCTCCGTTCTTTGCTGTCACACGGATCTCCTGATTTGCCGAATCCTTGGTCTCATGCCCATATGCTTACCATCGCCAGCAGGTACTCCTAGCGGGCGACTGGCCCCCAGCAGTGACAACAAACCCAGATGAATTCATTGGGCTTGGCTCCACTTCCAGTTGCGGATTTCCGGCATATCTTCACCGTGCTGGTCGATGTACAGCTTGTGCTCGACTAGTTTGTCCTGCATCATCTGCTTCAGGTGGGCACCTTTGGTACCCAAGTGCGGGAGGCGATCGATCACGTCCTGAACCAGGTGAAACCGGTCCAGGTCGTTTTGCACGCGCATGTCGAAAGCCGTTGTGATCGTGCCCTCTTCCTTGTAGCCCCGGACGTGCAGGTTCTTATTGGTCCGGCGGTAGGTCAGCCGGTGGATCAGTGATGGGTATCCATGGAAACCAAAGATGATGTGTTTGTCCTTCGTGAAGAGCGAGTCGTAATCCATTTCGTTCAGCCCGTGCGGGTGCTCGCTTGCCGACTGCAGCTTCATCAGATCAACGACATTGATCACCCGGATTTTCAGCCCAGGCAGATGCTCACGCAGAATGGAAACGGCAGCCAGAATCTCCAATGTGGGTGTGTCTCCGCAGCAGGCCATGACCACGTCCGGCTCGGCGGCTTGGTCGTTGCTGGCCCATTGCCAGATGCCAATTCCTTCCGTGCAATGCACGACCGCCTCTTCCATAGTCAGCCATTGGGGCAGGGCATGTTTCCCTGCAACCACCACGTTCACATAGTTCCGGCTGCGCAGACAGTGATCAAAGACCGACAGCAGGCAATTGGCATCAGGCGGAAGGTAAACACGGACGATATCGGCCTTCTTGTTGACGACGTGGTCGAGGAAGCCGGGATCCTGATGTGTGAAACCATTGTGATCCTGCTGCCAGACGTGGGAGGCAAGCAGATAGTTCAGCGAGGCGATCTTACGGCGCCAGGGCAGTTCCGACGTGACCTTGAGCCACTTGGCGTGCTGGCTGAACATCGAATCGACGATGCGAACAAAAGCCTCGTAGCAGTTAAACAGCCCATGCCGGCCGGTCAGCAGATATCCTTCCAACCAACCCTCGCACTGGTTCTCGCTGAGCATCGAGTCCAGCACGCGTCCTGCGGGAGCGAGGAATTCATCATTCTTCACTGTCCGGGCGTCCCACTGACGATTGGTTGCTTCAAAGACCGCACCCAGGAGATTCGAGATCGTCTCGTCGGGACCGAAGATACGGAAATTGCGCTCATCCTGATTCAACTGTTCCACGTCACGCAGGAACTTACCCAGCACGCGTGTATCCTGGGCGTCAACGGCACCGGGCGACGGCACATTCACCGCGTGAATATGGAAATCCGGCATTCGCAGATCGCGCAGCAGAATTCCGCCATTAGTGTGCAGATTGGCGCCCATACGCCGATCGCCCGTGGGCGCCAGTTCGGCCAGCTCCGGCATGAGCCGACCATTCTCATCGAACAGCTCCTCCGCCTTGTAGCTTTTCATCCAGCTCTCAAGCAGCTTAAGATGGTCGGGATGGTCGGAATCCACCAGGATTGGCACCTGGTGCGCTCTGAAGGTGCCCTCGATTTGCAGGCCATCGACGATCTTCGGTCCCGTCCAACCCTTGGGTGACCTCAGGACGATCATCGGCCAGCGCGGCCGGGTGGCGTCGTTCTTGCTACGTGCATTCCCCTGGATCTTGCGAATACCTTTGATCGCCTTTTCCAAAGCACTGGCCATGAGTTGATGCATCTCTTCCGGTTGATCACCTTCCACGAAGTAGGGCGTCCAGCCACAGCCCCGTAGGAACTGGTCCAACTCCTCGTGCTCGATACGCGCCAGAACCGTCGGGTTGCTGATCTTGTAACCATTGAGGTGCAGGATCGGCAGCACGGCTCCGTCGGTGATAGGGTCGAGGAATTTGTTGGACTGCCAGGAGGTCGCCAAGGAGGCCGTTTCCGCTTCACCGTCGCCGATGACGCAGGCGACGATCAGCTCGGGATTGTCGAATGCGGCTCCGAAGGCGTGACTGAGCGAGTACCCCAACTCGCCGCCTTCGTGGATCGAGCCGGGTGTGGTCGGCGCTACATGGCTGGAAATCCCGCCGGGAAACGAGAATTGCTTGAACAGCTTTTTCAGCCCGGCCTCGTCCTGGGTGACGTCCGGATAGACCTCACTCCAGGTGCCTTCCAGGTACACGTTACCGACAATCGCCGGGCCGCCGTGTCCGGGACCGGCGATATAGAACATATCCAGGTCGTACTTCTTGATGACCCGGTTCAAATGCACATAGATGAAGTTCTGGCCGGGCGTCGTGCCCCAATGCCCGACGACCAGCGGCTTAACATGCGACAGTTTCAACGGCTCCTTCAACAGCGGGTTATCGTACAAATAGATCTGGCCGACCGACAGATAGTTGGCCGCGCGCCAATATGCATTCATCTTCCGGAGAAGTTCGGGTGACAGCGGCTTGTCTTTGGAAACAGTTCTGTTTGTGTTTGTCATGATGTTTGTGCTTCCTCATGCTCTATTTATGGGAACTCTCACTTCAGCTACCCTAACTTACGATCTGTAGACATGCACGGCAACATACATGGCGAGCATCCCGAGCGCGAAGCCCAAACATACCAAAGCGAACGTCTGGAAGCGTGCGATATCGCCTAAAACCCACATGACAGCGAGGATAACCGTCCATGCAACAGCGACCCCAATTACATAGCCGATAAGCGGGAAGCGCTTAATGCCCCAGCCCCCCAGCAGGCGAGAGCTCCAAGTGCCCAACCAATGACGGCTACGATGACGTATCCTGTGAGCGTATTCATGAGTTGCTAACCCTTCTTCTTCACTGGGAGGCCTAGAACGCGACAGACTGACTTTGCGATCATCCATTCCTCGTCGGTGTGCATGACACGTACGGCGACCCGGCTGGCCTCCGTGGAAATCAACGCGGCGCTGGCCTTGTTTTGTTTTCCTTCCAACTCGACCCCAAGAAATTCCAGCCCGTCGCATATCCGGGCGCGGACCACGGGTGCATTCTCCCCAATGCCGCCCGCGAACACCAGCGTGTCGAGTTCCACCAAGCGCCGCCGCATATGCGCCGATACACTTCTTGACGGCGTAACAGAACAGCGCCACGGCCTCGGATGCCCGAATGTCTTCGGTTTCAGCTTCGAGCAAGTCATGCATGTCCGAACTGGTTTCAGAAACGCCGAGCAACCCTGACTTGAAATTAACCATTTCATTGAACCGTTTTGGGGTGATTCCTTCGGTTTGCCGTAGGTACCAGACTACCCCAGGATCGAGATCGCCGGAGCGGGTGCTCATCGGTACGCCTCCGGTCGGCGTGAGCCCCATGCTCGTATCCATGGATTTACCCTCGTGGACGGCAGCCAGAACTCGCGCCGTTGCCGAGGTGAGCGAGAATAACCCGCCCTCGCGCCGCTTGCGCTCCGGCCAGGCGCGCCAGTTCTTCCATCAGAAACGCGTACGATAATCCGTGAAATCCGTACCGGCGCACGCCTTGCGCCTCAAAGCCCCTTGGGATCGGCAACAGCTGTGCCACGCGCGGCAGGTCGTGATGGAAGGCGGTATCGAAACAGGCGACCTGTACCAGGTCGGGAAAACGACGATGAAATGCCTCGGTGAGCAGGATCTCTTCCGGCAGATGTTCGGGATCGAAAGCCTGAAGCCGATGAAGCTCCCCGACCATTTCTGTTGTGATCCGCTGCGGTTCGCTGTACTTCGGTCCGCCATGCACCACGCGATGCCCGACGGCGGTCAACTCCCCACGCTGGATTCGTGCTTCAACCCAATCCATGAGCACCCCCACTGCCTCCGTGTGGTTCGCGGCCGCCACCGATTGAGTGAGATTATCGGCCTTGCTCAACCCTTTCACTGCAAACACAGCGTCCGGCTGTCCAATCCGCTCAATTGTGCCTGCCAGAACTCGGTCTAATTTCGGGTCGGTTTCAAACAGCGCAAACTTGATGCTCGAGGAGCCGCCATTGACGGTCAGGATAGATGCCTTGGTTTGTTTCGCTGATGATGCTTCCATTGTTCTTCAAGTTTCAGCAAGGCCGCAGGCGGCGATGAAATCGCAGGTCCTTTCCTTCGGCGGGTCGTCGACAACTATGGCGTGGATGCGATGGCAGCGCCGACGATCGCCTGCGCTTCCTCCTGGATGCGGTGCAGATGGTCGGATCCGCGGAAACTCTCCGCATAGATCTTGTAGATGTCCTCAGTCCCTGACGGGCGCGCCGCGAACCAGCCGCTTTGCGCCACCACCTTCAGCCCTCCGATAGGAGCATCATTGCCTGGTGCCTTGGTGAGAATGCCCTGGATTTTTTCGCCGGCCAGGTCTTTGATCTTGACCTGCTCCGGTGAGAGCTTCTCCAGCACGGCTTTTTGTTGCGGAGTTGCAGGCGCCTCCACTCGCTCGTAGACCGGATCACCGAACTCGCGCGTCAGGTCGGAATAGATCTCGCCGGGGTCGCGGCCCATCCGGGCAGTGATCTCTGCTGCAAGCAGGGCCGGGACGATGCCATCCTTGTCGGTGGTCCAAACGCTGCCGTCCAGGCGGACGAAGGACGCACCGGCGCTTTCTTCACCGCCGAAGCCAAGCGAGCCGTCGAGCAGGCCATCCACAAACCACTTGAATCCGACCGGGACCTCATAAAGCTCGCGGCCAATCTTTGCCGTCACGCGGTCGATCATCGCGCTACTAACCAGTGTCTTGCCAACCGCCGCTGCCTGGCGCCAATTCGGTCGATGCTGGAAGAGATAGTAGATGGCCACCGAAAGATAGTGATTGGGTGGAAGCAATCCCGCGTTTCGAGTGACAATCCCATGCCGGTCATGGTCGGTATCGCAGGCGAAGGCGATCTCGAATTGATCCTTCAAGGCGATTAAGCGCTGCATGGCGTAAGGTGAGGACGGGTCCATGCGGATTTGACCGTCCCAATCCACCGTCATGAAACGAAAGGTGGGATCAACGGCCTTGTTCACGACCGTCAGATTCAACCCGTAGCGATCGGCAATCGGCTCCCAATAGTGCACGCCGGCACCGCCAAGCGGATCGACACCCAGGCTGATCTTCGCCTCGCGTATGACTTCCATATCCAAGACATGAGCCAGCTCTTCTACGTAGCTGTTGAGATAGTCGTAGCGGTGAGTTGTAGATGCGTGCAGGGCCTTCTGTAAAGAAGTCCGCTTCACGCCCTTCAGTCCATTCTCCAGAAACTCGTTGGCCTTCGCTTCGATCCAGCCGGTGACACTGCCTTCCGCCGGGCCGCCGTTCGGGGGGTTGTATTTGAAACCGCCGTCGTGCGGTGGATTGTGAGACGGCGTGATCACGATTCCATCGGCGAGACCAGTCTTGCGTCCGCGGTTGTACGTGAGAATGGCGAGAGAAATGGCAGGGGTCGGGGTATATTCATCGCCTACTGCCAGCATCACTTCGACTTCATTGGCCGCCAATACTTCGAGTGCGCTGGCAAGGGCCGGCACCGAGAGCGCGTGCGTGTCCATGCCGAGATAGAGCGGGCCATCGATCTTGTGTTGCTTCCGGTAAAGGCAGATGGCCTGACTGATGGCAAGGATGTGCCATTCGTTGAAAGCCTTGTCGAAAGCCGAACCGCGATGCCCGGAAGTACCGAACGAAACGCGTTGCGCGGGTATAGAAGGATCAGGGATTTCCGCATAATAAGCTGTGACCAGTTTGGGCACATTGACCAGCGAGGCTGGATCCGCTGGCTTTCCTGCCAGAGGGCTGATTTCCATTGTGTCTTCCGCCGCTACGGCATTTCCCCCCGGTAAATGCGGATAATCTGGTCCAGCAGGCTCAACGCTGCCGTCCGGTCGCGTTGAAAGGAGTTGCGGCCAATGATGGAGCCGAACCCGCCACCAGCGCGTATCGCTCGCACTTCGTCAAGAATGGCCGCATCGTCTGTCCTCGCACCACCTGAGAAGATAACTATTCGCCGCCCATTGAACGTACTCTGCACCACATGCCTGACCCGCTCCGTGAGCGTGTTGCGCGGTATATGCTGTTCCTCGTATACTTTCCGGGCTTCCTCGAGCTCAAGGTGGGCGGTGGGCAGTTTTATTTTGATGATGTGCGCGCCGAGCTGAGCGGCGATGTGCGCCGCATAAGCGGTCACGTCAAGTGCCGTTTCGCCCTCTTTGCTCAAACCGCCACCGCGGGGATACGACCAGACCACAACGGCCAGCCCGGCCGCCTTTGCTTCTTCCGCCAATTCTCGCAACTGCTCATATTGCAGCCGCCTCTCCGCCGTACCGGGATAGATGGTGTATCCGATGGCAACACAGCCCAGCCGCAGCGCATCGCGGACGGATGCCGTTTGCGCACCGAGCGGGTCTTGCTCCGGATGCAACAGATCATGGCTATTCAGCTTGAGGATGAGAGGGATCTTTCCCGCAAACTCCGCGGCGCCGGCTTCCAGGAAACCCAGCAGGCTCGCATAGGCGTTAAATCCGGCGTCGATGGCAAGCTGAAAATGATAAAGCGGATCATAGGCCGGCGGATTCGGGGCGAAACTTCGACCTGGCCCGTGTTCAAAACCCTGATCCACTGGCAAAATGATCATATGACCCGTCCCCCCGAGCCGGCCGTGGTTGAGCAGCCGGTAGAGATTTGTCAACACGCCGGGATTTTCGCCCCGGTACCAATCGAGGATTTCACGGATACGATCACTCATCTGTCTACTCCTTAACTGATTGTCCAAGCAGAACCCGCACTTCGTGTCGGCCGTCATCCTTTGATAGAGGAATTTCATGATCGGCCAAGATCTTCCCGTCCAGCAAGACCTGTTGTACGCCCTGACTAACTCCATGCGGGTTCTCGACACTGATTTGATAGCTTGCTGCACCAAATCGGTAGGTTAGTTGAAAGCCGGACCAATCCTTGGGAATACACGGATTGATCTTCAGGCTATTTCCCGCACGCGAGACGCCCAAGATAGCTTCCAATCCCACGCGATACATCCAAGCGTTTGAGCCGGTGTACCACGTCCAGCCGCCGCGGCCCGCATGAGGTGGAGTGCTGTATATATCGGCCGCGACGACATAAGGCTCAACCGCATACCGCGCCACTCGTGCCGGTGTATCGCCGTGGTAGATCGGGTTGAGCATGCGGAACAGTGCTGCGGCGCGGTCTCCCTGGCCGAGCTCAGCAAATGCCAGCACCGCCCACAGCGCGCCATGAGTGTATTGCCCCCCATTTTCGCGGATCCCGGGTGGGTAACCTTTGATGTAGCCGGGATCGCGCGGCGTCCGATCGAATGGCGGTGTGAAAAGTAGGAGGAGCTGATCCGCGGGAAGAACCAAGCGGTTGGCGAGCGATTCCATGGCTTGCTCCGCATGCGCTGTCTCACTCATCCCAGATAAGACAGCCCACGATTGAGCAATCGAGTCGATCTGGCACTCCTTGTTCGCCACTGAACCCAAAGGCGTGCCGTCATCGTAGTACGCACGTCGGAACCAGGCGCCATCCCACGCATTCGCTTCAACGGTCTTGCCTAATGCATCGGCGCGCTGACGGTATGTGGCAGCCTGCTCCTTGTCGCCTCTGAGGTCACACAATTCCGCGAAGCCCTTCAATGTCGCGCCGAGGAACCAACCAAGCCACACACTCTCTCCCCGACCCGCGATGCCGACGCGATTCATGCCGTCGTTCCAGTCGCCGCTGCCCATCAACGGCAGTCCACGGACCCCGGCCGTCGTCCCTTTCTCCAGTGCTCGACGACAATGTTCGTAAAGCGTGTATGCTTTAGCGGTGGTCGCGTATTGGTCGTATCGTTCCGCCTCTCCCGGTTTCAACGGATCCCCCTTTCGAAATGGGATTTTCTCGTCAAGGACCGCCTCGTCGCCCGTGGCAGACACGTAGTGCGCCGTCACATATGGCAGCCACAGCAGATCGTCTGAGGAACGCGTGCGGACGCCTCGTCCTGAAGGGGGATGCCACCAGTGCAATGCGTCCCCGGCATCGAACTGATGCTTTGCGGCCTCCAGGATGTGTTCACGGGCGAGATGGGGGGCCGCGTGAACCAGTGCCATCACGTCTTGTAGCTGATCGCGAAAGCCGAACGCTCCACTTGATTGATATAACGCCGAACGACCCCACAGCCTGCATGCCAGCGTCGGGTAGAGCAACCAGCGGTTCAGCATGAGATTCATTGCGGGGTCAGGCGTCTGCACCTGGACAGATCCCAACAAGCTCTCCCAGAACTGATTCGTCTGTTTCCAGGCAGAGTCGACCTGGGCTGCGTCCTGATATTGCTCGACCAGTCGCAAGGCCTCTTCTCGATTCGCTCCCTGCCCCACGAGGAAATACACTTCCTCGGCTTGCCCCGGCTTCAGATCAACGTGAAGCTGCAGCGCGGCGCACGGATCCACGCCCGGCTGCACGGCGCTCGCCAGCCCAACGCGATCAAGTGCAGCTGGATGCGAGCGATTCCCCAGACGACCCAGGAACTCGCCGCGATCCGCGGTCAGGCCATGAAGCCTCTTGTTGGCAGCCACGAAGGCGACGCGCTCGCCAAATTCCGTGTTGTATCTGTTATGTACCAGGAGCGCCTGGTGGTCGCCATCGTATTCGGACACGACATATTGTTGCGCGGCATCGCGCGTCACACCCAGGACCCATTCGGCATAGAACGTTGCGGTGATCCGCCGGGTGAGCGCCCACGTATTCTCCAGGTGCAACTGCACCACTTTGACGGGCGCGTCGGGCACCGCAAAGAGTTGCAGCCGCTGCTTGAGCCCATGGCTGTTGTGCTCGAAAACCGAATAGCCGGCGCCATGGCGGATCAAGTAGGGCGCCGGCGCGGGGCAGGGCATTGGCGCCGGCGACCAAACCTCCGCCGTTTCCTCATCGCGCAAATAGATTGCCTCGCCCGGCGGATCCGCGACAGGATCGTTTGACCAAGGCGTGAGCCGGTTTTCCTGGCTGTTGCCCCACCAGGTGTAGCCGCCGCCGGTTTCCGAGACGGTGAAGCCAAAATTTGGACTGGCGACGACGTTGATCCATGGAGCCGGAGTCGATTCGCCCGGCGCCAGATAAGTCACGTACTCCCGTCCGTCGGCGCTAAACCCGCCCAATCCATTGTCGAATACGAGATCGCGTGGGCGAGCGACGGGCGGCGTCGCCTCTGCTGCTGATCGCGGTCGCATCCCCACGAAGGGAGGCAGCCGCGTTGGTTGCTGATGCAGTGCCTGCAACTGCTGATCCAACGAACCTTTTGCCCCGTCGAGGACGACGCGCGCGGCAGTTTCCAAGAGTACCCGGTCGGGATCGCTCAGTTGGTCAGCGTAGAGAATGAAGATGCCGCCGCTGCGGTTGAACCAATCCTCACTGTTCTGCCGGACGAGGACGCGATGCAACTGCCCGCGCAATTCCTCTCCATACGTCGTCGCCTGTTGATTTAGGATGACCAGGTCGATCTTGGCATGCCGAGTTCCGCCAGTACGCGTGCGCCTGAATTGCCTGTTCCACCAGCCCCAGATCATCTGACTTGTTCATCCGCACCAGGAGAATTGGGTGATCCCCGGAGATGCCGAAGGGCCACAGTCCCGGTTGCCCCTTGTGGTTCAGGGCGAGTGTGCCGGGGTCGGCACGCAACGCGGCATACGGATAGAGCAGAGTGGACAGGAGCAGCTGCGTGTGTGCCAGGTCCGCAGTCGTCAGACCGAGTTGGCGCATTTCCGCTTCAGCGCGGTCGCGAGCTCCCTCAAACGCGCCTACGATCACCCGTCCCCTTTGATAGCGGCGAGCCAGCCCCAACGCCTTTTCGCGGGAGCTCGCCGCCAGCGTGATAAAGCTAATCTGTGCCGACGCGTGAGGCTGCAGCTCAACAGCCTGTTGAAGAGCCATAATCGGATCGAGCGTCGCGCCCGTAGTTCCTGACAGTCCGCCACTGCCCCGGGTCAACGCCGCCGGCAGGCGGAGAGTCCGAGCCCGGCCTACGAACCGCGCCCGATCGCTTTCGTGCGCGCCGGTGGTCTTGACTCCCGGCGAGACAACCACCGAGTGCGCCAGATAGATCGGCTCTTCACTGGTCGAACGCGGACGACGTCGAAAGAGCAGTGCGTTCGTTTCGGGCAGGTACTCACTTTCCACGAACATCTTGTTGAAGGCCGGATGGCCCGCGTCCGCGGCTTGCGGCGCGAGGATGACCTCGCCGTAGCTCGTCAATGCGATCCGCCGGACGCGATCGGTGTGATTGGTCAGCGAGATGCGACGAATCTCGACATCATCGTCGGGTGCGACGGTGATTTCCATGGTCAGACCGATGCCATGATCGCCGCGGCGAAACTCTGCCATATGCGGATAGAACTGCACATCCTGGCTTTCGGACGGCGCGGCAGTAGGTTGGTAGGCGGCTGACCACAGGTCGCCAGTTTCCTGGTCCTGAAGATAGACCCAGGTTCCCCAGTCCTCCAGCGTTGTGTCGGCGCGCCAGCGCGTGAGGTCAATTTCTTGCCAGCTACTGAACCCCGCTCCGGCACTCGTGATCAGTACACCATAACGCCCATTTGAGATGAGATGCGCCTGCGGCGCCGGCGACTGCACCGGGACTTTCCATGGCAGGCCCACATTCCGGTGTGGAACCGGATCGCCTCGTGCACTGCGGGCGTCCCCTGGCTGCGGAGACTCAGGTAGTGCATCGTACGGTATCTTCTCTTGAAGGAGCAAATCCACACTGCGCACGACTGGATCGGCGTGGAAACGACGTACCATCACATCATCGTGCAAGTAGTTGAGGAGTGAGACCAGGATCATGCCCTGGTGATGCGCCATGTACGAACGCACGATGGCATGCGTTTGTCCTGAGGCGAGCCGGGATGCCGAAAAATCAACGGATTCATACAAGCCATACGTGCCCAGTGTCTGCAATTTGATGAGGCGTTCGATATTCTCCGTCACCTTGCGCGGGCGCAACGAAAGAGCCAGGAGCGAGGCGTAGGGTGCAACCACCAAGTCCTGATCCAAGTCACGCTTGAATCCCAATTCGGGCAATCCGAAGGACCGATACTGATAGTTCTGGCTTGCATCAAACGCATAGTACCCGGACTCGGATATTCCCCATGGCACCTTCTTCTGCTTGCCGTAGGCGATTTGGGCATCCACGGCCGCCAGACAACTCTGCTGCAACAAAGTCCCTTCATAACTCCGCATCATCAGAGCAGGCATCAGGTACTCAAACATTGTCCCGCCCCAGGACAACAGAGCGCGCTCGCCATTCACCTGGGTCAGTGGACGACCCAGATGCAGCCAATGGCTCAGGGGAGCTTGGTTCTCTGCGATCGTCACAATGCTGGCGATCCGCGCCTCTGACGCCAGCAAGTCGTAGTAGTTGCCATCGAGTTTTTCAGCCGTGACGTTATAGCCGATGTGAAACAGCTGGCGCTGCCGGTCAAACAAGAAGCCAAAATCCATCGCCTGGAAATACCGTTCGGACCGTTCGCCGATATCTCCAAGACCGATCAGCAGCGCGTTGGCGGTCTTCGCAGCGGAGTCCAATTTCCCTGCCAGATCCGCGCACCAAGTCCGTGCCTCTTGCAGTTGTTCGGGCGACGCATCCACCTTTTCGAATTGCGCTTGCAGCTCAGCCAGCCGAGGCAGTCCTGCTTTGCAGACTTGTTCCAGTTCTTCAAGCCGCGGAGCGGCCGGTAGGGAGTCTCGCAAGGTTTGCCAGGCGTCGCGAACAGCCGCCGGCAGTTCCGCCTGCTCGAACAATCCGGGGAGGCGGCTGATAGACAACAACCAGGGGGAGAGTTGCTCCATCTCCACCTGGATGCCATAGACGTGATGCTGCACTCGGTCAGCCACATACACCAGCCGGTGCAGCATCTCTGCGTCTACTGTCGCCGCGGTCGATTCAGCCAATGACATCAATGACCGACTGAGTTCATTCCAGTCCTCGCCGGTCAATCGGTCAAGCAGCGGCCCCCAGGAAGCAGGATCGGCCTTTGCGGAGAGCACCTGCTTCCGCACTTGTGCGAGGTGGGCCCGCAGGGATGCAATGGCCGACTCGAGGCCCTTCGGCGGAAGGCCATTTACGCCCTCATCCAGGAGACTCAGTGTATCAAGCAGACCCTCCCAGTTTTGCCGCCGCAAAACAGGCTGGTGAGGCAAGGTCCGACATCCCTGCCAAAGTGTGCGAAGCGACGCGACCAGATTGCCATTGTCCACGGTGGATACGTATCGTGGCAGCAGCGGCTCGAGACTGCGCGTATCGTACCAGTTCAAAAAGTGACCCTGGTACGTTTCGAGCTGCTCCATGCTTTCGAAGGTGTCCCGCAACCGTGCGGACAGATCCCACAAACCGATGTAGCCCAGGTCATAAGCCGCCAACGTGGAAAGGAGCAGCAAGCCCAAGTCGGTGGGGGAAGTGCTGTGTGCGACGACTCCACGCGGCGCTTCCTGAAAATGGTCCGGCGGCAGCCAGTGATCCTCGGGTCCGACAAATTGTTCAAAGAAGAGCCAGGTGCGCCGAGCCAGGAGGTGCAGCAGTTTGCGCTTCTCGACGGAAAGGGGCACCGGCACGCGACGGATCGGGCGGCTGATCCAGTAGGCGACCTCGGGAGATAACAGCCAGGCAATCAAGAGCGGTATGGCAACAAATTTCCCGGCCCGATCGAAAGAGACGATCAACAACCCAAGCGCCGCCGACGCGAGAATTGTCGTGAGCATGAGCCGCCACGTCACACCGCCGGCAAACACGCGTACCGTATCCGCGTAGCTCGTCCACTGCAACAGGCGCTTGCGCGTGATAAATAGTCGAACGAGCGTAGTCGAAATTCCACCAAGTGTGAGCAGCGTTTCATAGAGTAGAAACACCACGGCCAGAATCCAGCGCAACACGCCGTCGCGGAATGCGCGCAGGACATTGTGCAAAGGCTGACCTTTCACTGCCTGAATTGAACCGCCCAGCAAGCCGATGAGCACCGGAACGGCCGGTGCCAGCAGCCCGGCCAACGTCCACCTCAGCGGCGAGCCGGGCAGCCAGAGCCAGCCAGCGACAAACAAAACCAGCAGGGCCGGGGCAAACAGGCTGCGCCGCAGATTGTCCAGGATTTTCCAGCGAGCGATGACGGAGAGATCATTGGGAATTGTTCCCTTTGCGACGGAGGGCACTCGCGGCAAGAGCCAGGGCAGCAACTGCCAGTCGCCGCGGATCCATCGGCGGGAGCGACGCAAGTAGACAAAATAGTGGGGCGGATAATCTTCGAACAGGACGACGTCGGTCACCAGCCCAACGCGCCCGTAGATTCCTTCGAGCAGGTCGTGACTGAGCAGCGCGTTTTCGGGCATGCGCCCCGCCAGGCTGCGCTCAAAGGCGTCAACGTCATAGATGCCCTTGCCAACATATATGCCCTCGCCGAACAAGTCCTGGTACGCGTCCGAGACGGCCCGCGTGTAGAGATCCAATCCGACATCTCCCGCAAAGACGCGGGTGAAGCGTGAATGGTTGGCGCTGGTCGATGTGATATCGATTCTGGGTTGCAGCAATGTATAGCCAGCACTGACGCCGCCATGGCGCGGGTCAAACCGGGCGCGATTCAGCGGATGTGCGAGTGTAGCCACAAGCCGCTTTCCCATTTCGCGCGGCAAGATTGTGTCGGCATCCAGTGTGATCACGTACTTGATTTCTTGCAGCTCTTGCAAGTCGCCTATTTCGACGCTAAATGCGGATTCTCCTGTGCCCCGCAGTAACAGATTTAACTGGTGCAACTTTCCGCGCTTGCGTTCCCATCCCATCCATCGCTCTTCACGCGGATTCCACTTGGCATCGCGATGGAAAAGATAGAAAGGACTGGACTTTTCCCGGCGGTATTTCTCGTTGAGCGCTCGAATGCCGGATGCAGCTTGCTTGACCAGTGGGTTCCCCGTCGGTGCGCGCTCCAGGGGCGAGTCCGCCAGATCGGTGAGCAGGGCAAAGGACAAATGCGGATCCTGGTTGCGTAGAAAGTGCAGCTCCAATTGCTGGAGTAATGAGTTCACTTCCGCGGCGGCCGTCAGAAGCGACGGGACCACCACCAGCGTCCTGCACTCCGCGGGGACCCCGTCTTGAAAATCCATTTTCGGCAAGACTCTGGGTGGGACGGCCAACGCCGTGATCCAGTTTGTCAGACCTACGGAAACGGTCAAAGCAGGTATGAGGAGCAGCAAGCCTGTGGCAATCAAATGGAGAAAAGTTGCTCCGTTGTCTCCGGCGTAAGCCAATCCACCCAGCACGATGATCAGGGTCAACAGCCCGATGCCGCCCAGGTACACCAGCGTTGGATGAGCGAATATCCAGCGGCGCCAGCGCACACGCACCGGTGCGCGATAGCCCAGCTGCTCCTCGAGCAGTGCGCGGCCGACATCCAGGAGGTAGTAGCCGACGTGCGTAACCGGCGGCGCGTCCAAGCCGCCCTTGAGGGCGGGAGACATCGCGCCAGTCCGCCGAGCCATTTGGATTGCCGCGCTCGCAACCTCTTGCTCATCCCGGCCGGTGCCTTGAGCCAACTCTTCGACCACCTTGCGATAGCGATCCCGCGTTTGCCGATCCATATGGCTATAAACGTTCGCCGGGTCGCCCCGCAGCACCTGTTCCACCCGGCTGACGCTCTCAAATAGCGCTTGGGAGTCTTGGATTGCCAGAGTGCGCAGGCTGACAATGCAGTTGGCGACAATCTCATCGTCGTTGACGCCGTGCAAGGTCAAGGCCGGCAGTGAGCCTTCCCTTTCAAGGCCTGTAATACGGCCAAGGGCCTGAGCCAGGCATTCTAGAACACCCAGGCGCAACATGGCTGTCAGCGCCCACAACTCGCCCATCGTCAGTGGCGTGATGTCTTGATACAGGTGCACAAAGCGCGTCGTGCGGCCCAGGTCGAGATGGGCGCCGCTCGTTACAACCAGTTCTTGCGCGACGACATAGATGCGGGCGTAGCCATCCAAGGGACCGGCGGTGAGTTTTGGCAGCTGACGGTAGAAGTCGGACGGCATGTCCTCGCGGATTTGGCGCAGGGACTGCTGCACCAGGTAGAAATTGTCCAGCATCCACTCCCCGGCTGAGGAGAGAGGCTCTTTCGGGGACGCCTGCCGGAAGTACGCGGTGGCGCCGCGCACAAGCAGTTCCATCTGTCTCACATGGTTGGGCAGCGAAAATGCGTGAGACGGATGATGCGGATCAACCCGAGTTTGCCTATGCTCGCGTGCCAGGTCTTCCAGCGGGCTGGTGCTGTGCTCATCCCCCACGTGGGCCGCCGGCTCGCTCGGAACTTTCGATGCGCGCTGCGAAGAATCGGGCATTTGACCATCACTGACCGGAGATTGCGTGACGGATGGATTTGGATCGTGAGGATTGGTCATAATCGGTTTGTCATCGAATCGACTTTGGTCATCTTTCATTCTTTGCGACTGCAACTTCAGCCCAGGTAGGCTCTATCTTGTCATGTGGAAGATCCTGTACGATCAACAACGGGGTGGTCCCATAGGTAATGAAACTGCTCACCACACTACCGTATGGCCATCGCGTCAGAGCAGAATAGCCATGCGCAGTCAATAGCACCAAGTCTATCTTCTCTTCCTGAACCAACTCATGCAGCGGCGCAGCGACATAGTCATTGATCAGAATGCGCGCTCGGGCTTCCCCGGGCAGCCGGGAGCGCAGTTGATCCAGATATTGGATCGCCTCTGCCCGATTGCGCTCCACAAGCCGGTTGACCAATTCGACATCCTCGTCCACAGGGGGCATCCGTCGCGGCATTTCTGGGCGGCGGACAACATGCGCCAGGAGGGTGTGGGCTTCGTGGGCGCGTGCCACAGTTGTCACTGCAGGCAGAATACACTCAGCGCGTTGTGATCCGTCCAGGGGAACCAGCAACCGACGGTAGCGCAGACCTGCCATATCAGTGGGAACCGACTGATAGGCCCTTACAAGCATGATCGAAGTGTGGGCGCGCAGGATGATCTTCTGCACAATACTGCTCACATTCCAGCCACTCAAGCCGCTCTGCCCATGGCTGCTGAGCATGATGAGAGGGACATCGTTCTTGCGCGAAAACTCGATGATCTGTTCGGCCGCGGAACCTTCCAAGATTTGTGCTTTGGCAGGCACACCGGCTTCTTCCAGACGAAGCGCCAGCTTGACCAGATAACGCTCCGCTTCGCCCTTTCTGAGGCGCCAAGTGAGTGGGTCGACTGCCCGACGCCAACTCGCCCGATCCGGCGACTCCAACACATGCACGAGCGTAACCTGGGACTCGAAAGCGCGTGCCAGAGCCACAACGTGGTGCAACACGCACTCGGCCAGAGGCGAGCAATCCATGGGGAGAAGGATTCGGTTGAACATAGGCTCTTAGCTCCTTTCAACAAAGCATTTGCCGCCAGCCGCGACCAGAAGGCGCATCAAGCAACAGCCTTCGTCACCGCACGGGGAGGACTATTTGGCGGGGACAATCGACTTGCCGGAGATGATCGACGCTTCGCCCGTAATGTGTTCCATGTGCTCTCATGAATCAAAGAACAACGCCGACACGTGCTTTCATGTCTGGCGCGGAGCGTAACTACGTGGCCAACCCAACGAGGCTTCATCGCTGAACATCTCCAGACGGGAGCCAACCCTTGCGCTGGCACGACTCCCAGTATCCGGGTTCCGGCCAGATATTGCCCAGGACGAAGTCAGAACATTCAACGGGAAACATCCCTCCACCGCGGCTGGGTTGTGCCCAGCCGAATTCGATCCCGCGATCGCAGCCGGCGCAATTCACGTAGAAGCCGTCGTTTCCCGGGTTGTCCCGCGACTCGTGGATTTCACAGTCATCTGGCGCAGAAGAGGAACCATCTCTTGCATACTCACCGAACTTCCCCCTCTCAACTTCACCGCCTGCGTCATGTTCTTTCTCGACCTTTCCCTTGAATTTGAAGCGCCAGAAATGATCAGCCTCGAGCAGGCCCCATTCTTGCCAGCTTTCGCTATCAGGCCCAGCCAGGACGTGCCAAGCGAGAGTCGCGGTCATAGTATGACCGCCGCATGTCTTGCAGGTGAAATCCCGGGGTGGGCTATCATTCATGGTTGTTCTTCTTCAATCGACCAGCACCGGGCCGGTTGCATGCATCCGCTGTCGGGAACCCCCCGGGCAAACGCGCGACATATTTGATCCCGCACGGCTTTGTATTTATCATCCGCTCAATCGGCTGGCCCCACCCACCACAAGCATCAGGACCACCGCCTTTTCAACGGGAAGGTCGGCAGCGACTCGATCTGGCTCTTATCGAGCTTCAAGAGCACGGTATCCTCGCGACTATCCACCATCGCCGAAATGGGGATGATCACGTCTTTCTTTCCCCACAAGTGTCCCTCTCGCATCACCAAGTGCGTAATGTGACCGTTCTTCGGATTCACCACGAATTCGTCGACGTGTCCCACATAGCCATCCGTCGCCTCCACGCGTGTGCCACGCCGCACGGCCAGTTCTCCCGGCGGGATTTGCTCATATTTCACGGCTTCATATTCTGCTATTTCAGAATTGACGTAGGGCAAGTAGAAGTATGATCCCATTGCATATGTTCCGCCAAGCCCAAAATTCCTATTGGGCATATTCACCTCGACAACCTTCGTCTTGATGAAGGGTTCCATCTTTTCCAGCTCGGCCTTTTTGCACCGCAATCGGATCGAGCCGCTTGCGGTCTCGGACACGACATCAACCGGTACAATGTATTCTGTATTGGGAGAGGAGTCCCCTTTCACCACCAAATTGGTCACTTGGTCAATGACGGGGTTTATCAGCACGTACACGGAGCGCCCACAGACACCATCCGTGCACTCCACCTGCGCATTTACAGGGATTTCCATCTTTTGCCTCCATACCAAACTCTCCGGGTTCGACGTCCCGACACCCGGTTGGTTCAGGCCAGATTGCCGCCGCGAACCGAGCATACGACGAATACTGTTGGGCCGCATCCTTCGGCGGGGGAGTTTGTCTCTAGGCCACTTGGGGGAGATCCGGGCGGTCGGGCGATATGGATGAAGTCGTGACGCCAATAGCCGTGAGCGTTGAGCAATTGCAGCCAATTGCAGGAAGGGCTGATCTGCGACGGTCCTGGTACCCCCGATATATGGCTCAGATCCATAGGAAATACGGTTTTTCGACGGCATTTAGGTCACCGACCAGGGACTTGCCTGCACCGGGCCGCAGGCACAGGTGAACCCTGAACTTACTGATTAAAAGTTCTTGGTCAAGTGTGTGCATAGCGTATATGGCGTGAGCAGGCCGCTACCCAGCGAGCAAGTACCGCGCCAAAGTACACTCCGAGTAAACGGCGCTGGTGGCAGCCGGCGCTCCCGCGGCACCGTGGGCATTTCTACCCGGCCTCGTACTCCTCCAGCACTTTCTGATGATTGCGGGAATCGAGGTCTTCCGCCGATTCCGGTGGATCAGCAGCATCCAGCAGGGCGCGGCAACCGGCCTAGCACGCGTCTCTGCGAGGAGCGAACCGACGAAGCAATCTCCTCTTCGTCGAGGGGGATTGCCCCGCTCACTGGAGGGAGATTGCTTCGCGGAAGAACACCGTTCGCAACGACGATCGCCGCCGTCCCAGGAAGCCAGAGGCGCGTCGAGGCAGAGGGCATTCCGCGGCAAGGGCCGAAGTATAATGGCGCCCAATCGTCAATCGCAGGCTTGTCTGCAGGGTAACCCCTTTATTGGTTCTGCCGCTTTAGGATGACCCGAAATACCCTGGTCCTGTTGCCGCTCTTATTGGTTGTTGCTCTGGCTTGCGGGGTGATGTCAGGAGTTCTCGCCCACCAGCCCGGCGGAGAGCAGCCCGGAACCGTCAGCGACCGCTGGATCATCCGTGGCGTCCACTCCAACAGTCCGCGCGCCGGCCGCCGGCGCCGTTTTGTTTAAGGACGACTTTTCTGATCCCAACAGCGGGTGGATCACCACCGACCTGGACTCGATTGCGCTGGAGTATGCCGATGGGGCATATCGGACCACCGTCAAGATGCCCTATGTTGCCTCGTTCTCGGCTTTTCCCAACCTTCAATTCGACGATGTGAGCATCGAGGCCGATGCGCAGTTCGTAAAGGGCCCCAACAGCAGTCTCTTCGGTCTGCTTTGCCGCGCGACGGCGTCTCCCGATTTGCAGAGCGGATATGAAATGGTGATTACGCCAGGCGGCGAGGCCGGGATCAGCAAACTAACGGGGCCGCAAGCGGGGCAGGAGCAGGTGCTATCGCAGGGGAAGTCGAAGCTCATAAAGACCGGCGCCGCCACGAATCATCTACGGTTGGACTGTTCGGGCGATCATATTGCGATGTACGTGAACGGTGTGCAGCTTGTGCAGGTGCAGGATGAGGGCTACTCCCGGGGCCGAGTGGGCTTCGCTTTTGGGGCAAACTCCGATCCTGGATTTGAAGTGCGGTTCGATAACTTCGTTGTGCGGCAAGCCGCTCCGTAACAGGCGTGTCAGGCAAACAGCGCCGGCATCCCTAACGCGCCAAGTACTCGTCCATCCTCTTCCGATAATTGCACGTCTCGCAGTCCTCCGCCGATGGCGGGGGCTGCGGAGAATCGAGCAGCCTCAACGACCTCGCCCAGAAGGGCGAGAAAGGCTTCATCGTCGCGGCGCACATCCATCCAGGCGGTCTTGTTCACAAAGACCATCTCGTTGCTTGAAGTTGGCTCAAAGCGATCAGGCGTAACGACAAACAGACCCATGCGGCTGATGGGGGACAAGCCCAGCGCTCTCGGGGCGGGGTGCTCAAGCGCATACGCATAGGCGCCGAGCTGCCGACTGTAGAAAGCGGCCTGCTCGTCTTTGGCCTCGGACGTCTTGTAATCCGCGATACCGTACGAACCATCGTCGGATTCGATCACCGCGTCGAAGCGCCCATTGATGTAGCACTGAGAACGTGCGCCGGGGAGATGCCCGCCGTGCGGCGCCCGAGGTAGAACTGGCTGGTCAGGTTTGCCATCTTTCCGAAGATGCCCGGGAAGATGCCGCGCAGCACGATGCCGTGTTTCACCTTGAGATAGAAGCAGTAGTGGCAGCCGTCCAAACCGAACGTGAGATCCGATGGACTGATCTTGTACATGATCCCGCCTTTTGCCCAAGTATAGCCCCGCTGCATGGAGGGGGATTGCCCTGCGGACTGCACCCAGGATCTCCGACTTCGCGGAAAAGCACCGCTCGCAACGACGGCGCTCGGAAGGGTACCGCTCGCCCTGAAGTACACCCTGCAAGAACACAGGGCAGGCAGGACCTGCCCACGGAACGGAGCCAAGCATCTTCGACGATAAAGACGCGGCCAGATGTCAAGGACGTGCGGTTCTTACCCCGTTTCCGATTTACGCCAGGCGGTTGCCACTACAATGCCGGCAGCCAGAATCAGCAGACCCACGACCTGAGCCGCACGAAAACCGCCCGGCAAGATCCGGCTGTCGCCGCGGAAGGCCTCCAGAAGAATCCATGCGCTCGTCTGCAACGCAAGCCACTGGATGAAGCCGAAGCCCGAGCCCGGTGTCCCTGCCGGTCTCCAGCGCCAGAGCAAGAACACGAGGACGGCTGCCAAGATTTCGTAGATCTGGGTCGGCTGCCTGCGGTCACCCCAGAGTTCCACGGCCCACGGCAGGTTTGTGGGTGCGCCGTAGGCATTCCCGCTCAACAAGTGCGAAAGCCCCAGGGCGATCATGAAGGCCGCCAAGCCCGGCACCAGGGCATCCAGCGTTGGACGGAGACGAAGATGATCGCGCCGGCCTATGATCGCGGCGAGGGCCAGGCCGACGAGGGCGCCTCCGGCAGGATCGAGGGTGGTTGCGTCCAGCGACAGAAGGCCAAGCGGGCTCGATAGATAGATGCCGGGGTGCTGCGCGGCGAAGACCAGCCTGGCCCCGAGGATGCCACCGATGAGGCCGTAAGACAGCGCTTTGGTGATGGCGGCCGCATCGAGCTTGAGGCGGATGGCTTCGCGCTCGATCAAGATCGAGGCGACCCACAGGCCGGCAAGCAGCGCCAGACCGGGTGTTTGGATGACAATCGGCCCAAGCCGCAGGAACGGCAACATCATTGCTCCTGCAAGAGGTTCTCGATATGAGCTTCGATGGCCGCTTCGCTCAGCGGCCCGCCAACGATCACGGTCCGGATGATGCCCTGGCGGTCCACGAAGAACGTCGAGGGCAAGCCCAGCAGCCGATACTGCCTGGCCACCGATCCATCACGGTCGAGCACGATGGGGAAGGTCAAGCCCAATTGCCCGGCGAACGCGCGGGCAGCCGGCTCGGAGTCCTGCGGCGTCATGTTGACGCCGACTACCGTCAATCCAGCATCGCGATAGCGCTGGTAAGCAGCCTCGAAAGCGGGCATCTCGTACCTGCACGGCAGGCACCAACTGGCCCAGAGATTCACCACGACGACTTTTCCGCGCAAGTCAGACAAGGTCAATGAAGACCCATCGAAGGACTCGAGCGTGAAGTCGGGGGCAGAAAATCCTTCTTTGGGACTGGGAGGAGCAGCCGACCGCCGCACCGTGGATGAGGGCACACGTGACGCGACCGTCCAGGCGGCGCCGAGCACCAGCGCGGCGATCATCAGCGGGATCATGCGTCCAGAGCTGGTGCGCACAGGAGGGGTGCTAGGTTCCAAAGCGGGTGCCTTTCATATAGATGGGTTGGAAACCAGCCTCTTCCAAAAGGGCCGGCGCGCCGAATTCCTCTTATTCAAGGAGTTCACGGCTAATGGACACAGCCTGCGGTTCCCATCTTACCCTTGGCTCTTGCGCCACTGTCCCATTGCTTGGTGCACACGGATTTGCGCACGCCCGAGCGTGCCGCACCTCGGCAATTGGATAGCGCGGGAACGCCATGGGCGCGGGCGTGCCGATGTTCCGCACGCCCGCGAGGTAAAATCCGTGCATTGTCGGAGAAGATAGCCAGCGGTTGAGTCAAGAACGGCAGGATTCCCCGGAGGAGAATTAGAGGTAAATGAACATTATTGTTGGAATTCTTATCGCGCTGTACGCGGTCTACCAGATCTACACCGGGCGGATGGTAATGGGCGACGACGTCGGACGTACGTCCACCGTGAAGCGCGGCGAAAAGCCGGTCTACTTCTGGCTAGTCCTGGCCGCGGAGTTAGTGGTGGCAGCCGTGCTGATCTCCGGCATCCTTCACTTCTAGGGCCGCGGCCCGCCCGCACTTCGTTTCATTCAAGGAGTATTCCGGATGGAAATTCAACTTCAACACAAACGGGCACTCGTCACAGGCGGGAACACGGGCATCGGTCAGGCGATCGCGCTGCATCTCGCCGAAGCGGGGGCCGATGTAGCGATCAACTACGTCGCCCAGCCCGATGCGGCACAGGCAACGGCCGAGGAAATCAAGAAGCGGGGCAGGCGCGCCTTGTCGTTGGAAGCCGACGTGACAGACACGACGGCAGTCGACCAGATGTTCGCCGAGGCGGAGAAGGCATGGGGCGGAATCGACATCCTGGTCAACAACGCCGGCATCGATGGGAAACGCTCCGTTGGTTGGGAAGACGACCCCGATTCATGGCGCAAGGTCGTGGAGGTCAACCTATTTGGGGCGTACCACTGTGCGCGGCGAGCAATGAAGGGCATGATCACCCGGAAGAACGGCGTGGTGCTCAACATTACATCCGTGCACGAGATCATTCCGTGGGAAGGATACAGCGCCTACACGTCCAGCAAAGCCGCCGTCGGCATGATGACGAAGACGCTGGCGATGGAGGCCGCTCCTTATGGCGTGCGGGTCGTGGCACTGGCCCCGGGCGCCGTCAAAACGCCGATCAACCAAAGCGTGTGGAGCAATCCGAAGCAGCTGAAAGACCTGCTAACGAAGATCCCGCTGGCGCGAATGGCAGAGACCAGCGAGGTCGCCCAGATGGCGGTGGTGTTGGTCTCTGACGCCGCCAGCTACGTTACCGGTACGACCGTGTATGTCGACGGCGGGATGACGCTCTACGCGAACTTCGAGCACGGCGGCTGATGCGAGGCTTTGACGCCCAGCCATTACTGACCGACCACTGAACTGAGATAGTCCAGCAGCGGCTTCATGGCCGTGCAGACCTTGGTCACATGCTTCACGAATCCGGGGGCGAGAACGTCCGCATCCGACAGGTGATGCACGGCGGTGACTCCCTTGAGACGCAGCAGGTCGATCTCGGGATGGTCGCGGTCGTAACCCTGTGGGGCGGTCTTGAGTTCTTTCACCGGAGATCTCCCCGAAGTAGCGCTTGAAGGACTTGTCAGCCAGAACGGCCTTGAACTTGCGAGGGTTTCGATCGATGGCCGCGCGGAACACGTTGATCTGAGCCGACTCGGGCTCGTGCAATCCGCCCGCGATCATCGACTCGTCGTGAGGCTGGAGGTGCAGGTAGTAATGAAAGCGGTAGGACTTCCTGCCGCCCGGCCCGATGGAAGCGCCCATACCCGTCTTGTAAGGCGACTTGTCCTTGGAGAAGCGGATGTCCCTGTAGATGCGCATGACGCAGTCTTTGGCTGTGACGCCGCGCATGTCCTCGAGGGGCCCGAGGCTGAGAATCACCTCGTCGACAAAGTCTTCGAAAAGCCCCTTGGCGCGCTCGTAGGCAGGACGGTTCGCCTCAAACCAGGGGCGATTGTTGCTCTTCGCGAGCTGGCTGAGGAAGCTGAGTACGGGCTTCAGATCAGGGTTGGCGCTCATATTCACCTCTATGTGTTGGGCTCGGCCTCAGTCTCAGAGTGCCGCCACGGCCGGGATGATGTCTTTGCCAAAGATTTCCAACGGGGTGATCTCGTGCACGTTGGGCATGTTGAAGATGCAGTGCTGGATGCCCAGCGCGGCCAGCGACTGGCACTCGGCAATTACGTCCTCGGCGCTCATCTGACCCGAGGCGATGTGCACTGTGCTGAGGGTGGTCTTCTCGATCTCGTTGTAGTCGCGGCCCAGCCTGTCGCAGTGTGCTCTTAGCACATCGAGCTTCTGGCGGATGGTATCGCTGCCCATACGGGCAAACAGGTTGCAGGCATCGCCGTACTGCGCGACCAGGCGCAGAGTTTGCTTCTCGCCCATGCCGCCGATCATGATCGGCGGGTGAGGCTGGCTGAGAGGCTGCGGATGGCAGAGGGTCTCGGCCAACTGATAGTACTTGCCTGCGTACGGGCCGCTATTGTCCGACCACATCTGCATGGCGATCTGCAGCGTCTCTTCGAGGCGCTCGAAGCGCTCTTTGAGGGGCGGGAAAGGCACCCCCAGGCCGTGCGATTCGCGCTCGTTCCAAGCGGCGCCGATGCCAAAGTAGGCACGCCCGCCTGAAAGGACGTCAAGCGTCGTGGCTGTCTTGACCAGGAGGCCGGGATAGCGATAGATGACTCCGGTTACGAGGGCGCCGAGCCTGGCTCTCTTGGTGATGCCCGCCAGATAGCCGAGCGTGGTGTAGGCCTCCAGCATCTCGTCTTCTGCGGGACCGAGCCCGGAGCGCCTCTCCGGGCCGCCAATCTGGAAGAAGTGGTCCATAACCCAGATGCTGTCGAAGCCGACCTCGTCCGCGGTGCGCGCGATCTCCGCGAGCCGGCTGCCAAGCTTTTGCGGCCCGGACGGCCAGGTGAAGTTGGGTATCTGCAGGCCGATCTTCATATTGTGCACTCCAGATGGATGTCTTCGGGTTCCAAGGCGAGCAGGTCGGGGTCAGGGTGGAGGGTGGGCACGCAACCCTTTCGCCGATAGAAGTTGATCGTGTTCTCGGAGGGTGTGGCGGAGATATAGAGTCCGCGGGCCCTTTGTTGGCGAGCCCTGGCGGTGGCAAGGTCGAACAGCCTGTGCCCCAGCCCCTGCTGCCGGTACTGGCTGCTCACGTGCATGAACTTGAGCTGCAAAAGATCGTGGCGCTGGCCGATCAATTTTGAGTCCACGACAACGACGCCAATCAGTGAGAGGTCGTCAAAGAGGCCATGGAACCAGCCTCGGCGGTCGAAACACTCGAGCAGCAGCGGTGTGTAAGTCGCTTGCTCGCCTGGAGGCCACCCGGCCACGTCCCAACGCTCCGGTTTCAAAACGAGCTTACCATCTTCCAGATAATACACGTTGCAGATCAGCTCAGCGCGATCGATCTCCCACACGCGCTCGATCTCGTCCCGCTGCAAGTCCCTGCCGATGATCATGCGTCGCTAATCTGCGGACAGCCAGCGAATGGCTCTAATCCGCGTGCGTCGTCATGAGCTGTAACGGCTGGCGAGCGACCCGGCGCCGCTGCGTTCAAACAGACTGCGCTGATCCTCCTCGAGGCGAGCAAAGAGGCTGGCATCCTCCATGCCGGGCAGGCAGATGACCTCGCCGAGGCGCAGGCTGGCAAGCGAGGCCTGGACGACGTCCTCCGGCGTTGAGACGATCTCGGGAGGGAAGCGACTGGGGTCCATGCCCATGCGCACGTGGAATTCCGTGCGTACAACGGCGGGACAGAGCGCCTGCACCTTGACCCCCGTGCCCTGCAATTCACTATCCAGAATCTGGGTGAAGGTATTGATGAACGCCTTGGTCCCGGCGTAGGTGGCGCGCTTGGGCAGGAAGCCTTCGGTGACGGCTCCGCTGAAAGCCAGCCGGGAGGAGACGTTGATGATGCTGCCCCGGCCGCGAGCGAGCATGCCCGGCAGGGCGGCGCGCGTAAGCAGCGTCACGGCCAACACTTGGACATTGATGAGGTCCTCGGCTACCTTGGGATCAAGCTCGACGAAGGGCTTGTATCCGCCGAAGCCGGCATTGTTGATCAGCATTTCAAGGGCATCGTCAGCGGCGATATGATTTTCCAGCATGCCCAAGTCCGCCGGGTTGCTCAGGTCCGCGACGACGACCTCGACCCCGACGCCGCAGTCCTTATGCAGGCGCGCGGCGAGCTTATCCAAGCGGTCGCGGCTTCGGGCGACGATGGTCAGGTCAAAGCCGTCGAGTGCCAGCCGCTCGGCAAAGGCTTTCCCCATCCCGGTGGACGCACCGGTAACAAAGGCACGAGGCTTGCTGCTGGATTTTCTTGTCAAGAGTCGATCTCCTTACCGGCACAATGTCCGGGTATCCGCGATCGGCCATGCTGAATGTCCGGGCCGCGGCCCGTGCAGGCGCAAGGTCTCATTTGACGAATCGCCAAAACAGAATGCCAGCTGTGAGGGCAAGGGCGGCGCCAAAAAAGAAGGGCGCCGAAGGGCCGAACCCCGTCCAGGAACCCGCGCCTTGCCAGAGCAAACCCGCGATCACCGATGCCGGTAGTGCGGTGATGCCGATGGCCGCGTTGAGCAAGCCGTACGCCGCGCCACGTCGCTCCTGCGGGACGATATCCGCAACAAGGGCGCGCACCACCCCCTCCGTCGCCGCGTAGTAGATGCCGTAGGCAGCGTACAGGACCCACACGTGCCAGCCAGCGTGCGAAAAAGCCAGTCCAAGATACACCAGTCCGTAGGCGATCCAACCGCCGATGATCAACTTGCGACGGCCGACCCTGTCGGAAAGCGAACCCAGCGGACCGGCCAGCGAGGCATACACGAAGTTGAACGTCATGACCATCAGCATGATCTGGAAGACATCCAGACCGCGGTTCTGTCCCAGGAGCACGACGAACGAGTCCGACGAGTTCCCAAGGGTAAACAACACCACCACAAACAAGAAGAGCCTGAAGCGGCTGTCCATCCCTTGCAAAGTCAGACGGATGGATGCTGGTTTCTTGCCATGGGAGGTCACTTCAGACGCACCGAGGGCGAGCACGATGACAGCCAAGACCGCGGGGATGATGCTGGCGAGTACAACTATCTGGAAGGTGCGCCGGGTAAGTTCGGCAGCGCCGGATTCTGTCAGCCAGACAATGAGGGCTGCCAGGCCAAGGCCAACGAAGGCGCCGGCGGTGTCCCCGGCGCGGTGGACGCCAAAGGCGAGACCGCGGCGACTCTCATCGATGCTGTCGGCGACCAGGGCGTCACGCGGCGCCGTGCGGATGCCCTTGCCCATGCGATCTGCGAAGCGGACGCCCAGCACCCAGCCCCAGACGTCTGCGAAATACAAAAACGGTTTTGCGATGCTTGAGAGGGCATAGCCCGCGACGGCCAGCCATTTGCGCTGTCCAAGGCGGTCGGAAAGGGCCCCCGAATAGTATTTCATCACGCTGGCCGTCGTCTCGGCGACTCCATCGATCAGGCCGATGACGGCTGTTCCCACGCCCAGCACATTGGCCAGGAAGAGCGGGATGAGGTTGAAGAGCATCTCGGAGGAGATGTCTGTCAGGAAGGACGTGGCCGTGACCACCCAGATGTTGCGCGGGAGGGCGGTCAGTCTGCGATCGTTTGCCATGGGGATGCCGGACGATTATAGTCCCGGCGAACCCCGGATTAGGTTGCGCGGGAGAAGGGACTCAAACGCAAGGGGGACCAGGAACCCGAAAGAACAAGCCAATTCCCTATCGAGGCTGCTGGGGGATCCTGGTTTTCACAGCGGATAGACGAGATTGCCGCCCTTGCCTGGACGCCCCCTGAAAGACGGGGGCAGGCAGGGCAGGCGTCGCGGCTGCGCCGCTCCTCGCAATGACAGGAGAGAAGAAGTCAGATGTCGCCGGAGTCGCCGTGATCTGACTCGGAGGCGCTGGGCTGGTCGATGCGAAGCACTTCGCCGTGAAGGTTGATGACGATTTTGAAACCCAGCATTCCCAGATAGGTGCGGCCAGCTTCGGGAATGCCCTGCTGCATCAAGGCCTCGAACTGCTGGTCGATATTCTTGAGCTGCAATTCGATCATGGCTTTCGAGAAGATGTCTTCCTGCCCGAGCATCTTGGCGGCCTGCTCGGAAATCATTCCCTCGCTGCCCTTCATCATGTCCTGCATGTGCTTCAAGACTTGACGGTCAATCTGTGCGGCCGGGATATGACGCTTGAAGCCGGCGTCGTCCACCACGTAGAAGGGCTCACCGCCGACCTGCGTGGAATCCACGGGGCGATCGTTCTCATCGACGACCAAGCCTGCAAAGAGAGCGTATCCGGCCATGTCAGTTAGGAATTGGACGAGACAATTTTCACGGCGGTTCCCTCGCCGGGCTTGTAGAGATACGGGATGTCCACGGGGACCAGCGGACTCGTCCAGCGATACAGGAACTTGGCGTCCTCAGGGCGCAGGTTCACGCAGCCATGGCTGCGCGGCCTGCCATAATCGTTGTGCCAGTAGGTGCCGTGGAATGAGACGCCCGTACCGGTGAAGAAGCTGACCCATGGCACGCCCGGCAGGTCATAGCCCTGGCCCGCACCGGCCTCGCCGTCGTTGGTCATGTGAATGGTTGGACCTTTGTGGAATGTAAGGAAGTCACCCAGAGGCGTCGTCGTGCCCTTGGCGCCGCTGGAGCAGCGCGTCGTCAAGACGGCGGTGTCATTCTCAAAGGCGGTGACGGACTGGGTGGCGGCATCCACGTAGATGCGTTTTTGCGCGTCAGGAACGTCGGGGGAAAGACGGGTCATTTCATCGTAGGGCACCAGCCGCATTTCTGCGGAAGATATATAGAATGATTTCTGTAGCTCGCTGTCGTAGATCTCGTACCAGATACCCTTTTCATATGAATTGACGCTGACGCCGGTGACCCAATGTGTCGTGGAGAAGTACAGGCGATAGCCATTCTTGGCCCACATGCTGGGCTGCAGCCGGGCAATGCTGACTGGCACAGTGATCTCCCCCAAGCGGCCGGCCGGTGCGATGTCAAATCCGGGCTTCTGGTAGACCGTCTCGACCGGTTGGACCCAGCCGGAATAGGTAAAGCCCCCACCTTTGACATGAAACCACTTGCTATTGAAGGGATTACCCGGATCGCCGTCGACTTCGCCGGTGATGTCCACGACTTCGTCGCGACCGAAGACGTGCGTCTTGTTGGCGGCGAAGGCCGGCTCATCATAGAGACCCAACCCGCTGAGGGTCATGCGGCCTTGCGACATCGGTGCGGCGAGGGCGCGCCCAAGGCCCGCCTCGGCAAGCAGGGCACTCAACATCCCGGAGGCCGATACCTTGAGAAAATCGCGGCGAGAGAACGGCAAATTTCGCATTTGGTGTCTGGAATTGTAGCTGAATTGCGCTAACCGGCCCGCAGATGAGAGGGAAGTCTAATACGACTCTTATGGCTGGCGCACACAGGCGGCCGCGCGTACCAGAGGCTGCGGCAAAGAAATGCAGATGACAGCCGCGAAGCCTCGCTGCCAAAGATTACGGACGGCGACTTGTATCCGGAGGGTGTGGCCCAGCTGTGGTCCCGCGTCCCTTCACCGCCGGGCATAGCCTCGCCGAGCAGCAACATCATGGCCCAACTGTGGGCTCGGGTGTGGGCTCCACGTTCTCGTTGTTGACGAAGCACAACAGGCCGTTGACAACTCCGTCGGCCACCTGGTCTGTGTGCTGTGTAAGGATTTCCCGATCCAGATTCAAGAAACCGGTCTCGATGATGGCCGCGATCGTGTTGGGGTCGATCTCCGAGAAAGCATGGTAGCTGGTCATGTCGGCGGTGATGCTACCGGGATGGAATGGCAAGCCAGTGGCGGCGTGATAGCGGTCGACCAGGCAGGCCAGCAGCCGGCTGGCACGAATTCGTGTCGCGCGTGTTCAGGGCCGCGGCGACCTTAAAACCGGTGGCCTGATCGTTGATGTACTGACACAAGTCGTTGTGGATGGAGACGATGGCCACCGCCCGGTAGCCATTGAGACGGGTGTCGAATTCGTTAAGGAGATCAACCTGGAAGCCCCGATCGACCAGTTTCTGTTGGACGAGCGTGGCGATCTTGAGATTCACGTCCGCTTCCGTCAGTGTCACCGTGCCGTCGGCATCGGTGCAGACGGCTCCGGAATCATTTCCTGAGTGGCCGGCCACGATACCGATCCGGAGAGCCGGCAGGGCAGTGGATTCAGGGCTCTGGCCGGGCTGGGGCGTCAACAGGAAAGCGAGTCTATCCGTGAACGACGCCGAGGAGAAACTCTGCGGTGTCCAGGCCACAAAGATGGTCGCCACAAGAACGGCAAGCACCAGAGTCGTGCGGATGGCGTGCAGGGGCCTGGACCGCGGACGCGGTCCAGGCACTGAAAAGTCGTGTGCGGGTGGCTGCTGCATGGCTTACCATCGTACTGACATTCAGACGAAACTGCAAGGGGATACCTGACCACGGGCTTCGAACGAAGCCACCCCACGCCGCCCAGTTCCCGGGACCGCCCAAATTGCCTTGCGCCTTGACACTGCCTGTAGCCGCATTTATGATGAAATGACAATGACAATACACACGACAACTCCTGAAGAGCGCACCGAAGGTCTCCGCACCGCCATGCGGGCGTGGACGACCGGGGTGGCAATCGTTACCGCGGCGCACGCGGGTGAACAACACGGCATGACAGTAAGTTCGTTCGCATCCGTATCGCTGGATCCGGCGCTGGTGGCGATTTCTCTGCAAACCGCAAGCCATACCCATGCGCTGGTCACCCGCGCCCAGGCATTCGGCGTCACCATTCTGGCGGCCGACCAGAAGGACCTGTCCGAACGCTTCGCGGGGCGGAGCGGGGAGGCGTCCGGGCGGCTGGACGGTCTGGAAACAGAAACACTCCTGACAGGCGCGCCGTTCATTAAGGGTGGGTTGGCATTCCTGGACTGTCGGGTTACGCAAGCCATCCAAGCCGGGATGAACACGCTCTTCCTGGCGGAAGTGGTGGCTGTTCACTCAGCGGACGATGCGCCGCCGCTGGTCTACCACGACCGGGCATATCGCCACCTGCAGGAGTGATTTCGCAGGAATCCGGCGGCGGGCGGGCGTCGAAAGTGGGGCAGAGGCAACATGGAAGACCGATTGACCAATGATGAAAAACAGGCACTGCTCCGTATAGCGCGCGGCGCGCTTAACCGAGGCGTGCGCGGCGAGCGACCTGCCGTCCTCCGAGCCGGAAGAGATGTCTCCCCGCTTGAAAGAAACCGGCGCTTCCTTTGTAACGCTTACGATCAAAGGGCAGTTGCGAGGCTGCATTGGGGCCCTGGAGCCCTACCAGCCGCTGGCCCAGGACGTGCGCGAGCATGCGGTGGCCGCGGCGCTGGAAGATCCCCGTTTTCCCCCCGTGAGTCCAGATGAACTGGACCAGATCGAGATCGAGGTCTCCCGGCTTACGCTTCCGCAGAAACTTGAATACCGCGATGCCGGCGATCTGCTGTCCCGGCTTCGCCCGAATATCGATGGCGTGATCCTGCGAGACGGCTGGCGGCGGGCGACGTTTCTTCCGCAAGTGTGGGAGAAGATCCCTGACAAGGCCGCATTCCTTGACAACCTGTGCATGAAGATGGGAGCCGGGGCGGGCACATGGCGAACGAAGCACCTCGAGGTGCTCACCTACCAGGTCGAGGAATTCCACGAGTAAAGGTCGCGCGGCCGGCGGCCCGCCGGTTACCACACCACACAGGCAACATTCGTAGCACATGACAGAAGCCTTTGACACCATGCTTGAGCAGGCGGTTGAGGCGCTGCGGCAGTACGACAAAGCACGCGCCAAAGACCTGCTGACGCGCTTGATCAAGGCCAACCAGACCAACGCCACTTATTGGATCTGGATGAGCGCGGCCGTGGACACACAAAAGGAGCAGGTGTACTGCCTGGAAACGGCCCTCAAGCTCGAGCCCGAGAATGCAACGGCGAAGCGCGGGCTGGTGATCCTGGGCGCGTTGCCACCCGACGAGAACATCAAACCGTTCTCGCTGGCCAGGCCGCGGGCGTGGGAGGCACAACTCCACCTTGCGCACGAGCGACCGCGCGGCGGGCTTCTCCGCGATCCGGCCGCGCGGTTGGTTGGCATCCTGCTGACCGGCGCCGTGCTGATCGTGGTTGCCTTCTTTGTTTTCTTCACTCCTCGGAGCGCGGCACTGCGCACGACAGCGGCTGCGACTTACGGCCCGCCTCCGACTCTTACCAGCACCCCAACGCCTGCCTTTGCCGGGCTGAGTGATGGCACGCCGGGCGACCCCACGCCCCTGGCCCTACTACTGGGAATATCCTATACGCCGACCCCGGCCTACATCAACACGCCGCGGCCTCCAGAGTCGGCCGATCTATTCCGCGCCGCTGAGGCGGCGCTGGCTAAAGGAAACTGGGACGAATACTTCCGGCAAATGCGGCAGATCCAGCAGAACGAGCCTGCGGCGGCGGATATCCCTTACTACATTGGCGAAGGCTATCGTTTGCAGGGCGATTGCAACCAGGCCTCGACCTACTACGATGAATCCTTGAAGGCGAGCAGCACGTTCGCGCCGGCGTACCTTGGCCTGGCGCGCGCCCGGCTTTGCCTCGAGCCTGGAGCCGATACACGAGACCTCTACAACGCCGCCATCAAGGCGGATCCGGCATATGGCGAGGTCTATCTTGACCGCGCGGACTTCTACATGAAACGGCAGGACTTCAAGGCTGCCCTGGCCGATCTGCAGGAGGCGGACCAGCTGATGCCGGGCTCTGCCCTGGTTCAACTTGGTTATGCACAGGCGTATCTGCTGCAGGGCGACAACACCAGCGCCCTGGAGGCGGCCCGAAAGGCCAACAGCATTGACCTGACGCTGCTGCCCTCATACTACCTGCTGGGGCGCGCCTACCTGCTAAACGAACAATACGCGGAAGCAATCGGGCCCCTGCAACTCTATCTTGTTTATGAAACGCAGGATGGGAGTGCGTACGCCATGCTGGGGCAGGCGCTCACCGAAACCGGAGACTATCCCGCGGCCATCGAGGCGCTCAACCAGGCACTGAAGCTGGATCCAAGCCAGGTGCAGTGCTACGTCTACAGGGGAACGGCATACCTGCGGACCGACAACCTGGCTGGAGCCGAGGTCAATTACAAGAGGGCAATCGATTACTTGCCGGATTCGTTTGAGGCGAACATCGGCCTGACGGAGATCTACTACCGCAAAGGCACCTACGGTACGGCCTATTTGAAAGCGGAAACAGCAAAATCCAAGGCCACGAACAATACGGAGTTGGCGCTGGCGATCTACTGGAGGGCGCTTTCACAAGAGGGACGCCAAAGCTATGGCGACGCCATCAAGGACTGGCAGACACTGCTGGCGATGCCCACCAGCGCCACAACGGACCTGATGCGCCAGGATGCGCAGGCTCACCTGCGAAGCATTGCCTCGCCTACCAGCACGCCCAAAGGCCTGGCGCCAAGCAGCACGCCGACGGCATCGCCGACGAACAGACCGGGCAATACGGCGACGCTGCCGCCCGGTTACAAATCGCCCACGCCCTCAAGCACACCCACAGCGACAAAAACGCCGTAGCGCAAGCAAGCGGAGCACCTGCTATGTCTTGCGGCCATACTTCGCCCGGTCCTCAGGACAGGGACACAAGAGGCGCAGGTAGTGCCAGTTGTAGATGCCATAGTCGTGGCCGTCTTCCCAGACGATGGTCAGCGCGTAGGAGCCCACGGCCTTGACGTTGTCGATGCGCGTGGCCGGCAACTCTTCCAGCTGCACGTTGAAGACATCGGCGTCCGGCTCGGAGCGCATATTCTCATGTCCGCCCCGGCACTGCGCGCACGGGCAGGCTGCGCGCAGCAATCCAAACGGATAGACACTGACATGCGCATCATCCCAGTTGATGGTGAACTCGCGGGTCTTCTTGTTGACCGTGATATTGGTTGGCTTTTCGCTCATAGAGAGATTCTCTTCAACGCAGGAAGGCCACAAAGGAACACCAAGGGAGAAGAGATAAGACTTCAATGTAAAGAGCCTTTGTCTGGCCTCTGCACCGCGAAATTACTGGGGTGGGGGGACGGCGGCAAGATAGTCCGCGGCCGCCCAGCCGGCGCGGGTGTCATCGTACGGCGCGACCAGGTACCACCAGGTGTAGCCATCGGCCTGCTTGGGGCCATCCTTGACCACAAAGGTCTCCTCCTCCTCGCCCAGGAATACCGTTTCACCGGACTGACCGGCGTCCTTGCGGATGCGCAGCCCGGCGCCCTGCGTGCCGGTGATCTGGACGTAGGCGCCGATGCCGATCTGCCCCTCGGGCGTGCTGGTCACTTCCGGCGTCGGGACGACCGTCGGACTGAGGGTCGCGGTGGAGGGCGGGATGATGGTCAGGTCGGCCGGTACAAATCCCAGCGGCGGCGCCTGACGTGCGTGCAGCCAGCCGATCGAGAGCAGCGTGAACAGAAGCAGGCAGCCCGCGACGGCCAGTGCGCCGCCCACTGTCCAGAGGTTGATGAGGCCGGGAGGGTTATTGCGGCTCATGGGAGGAAGAAGAAGGCCAGACCCAGGATGAGATAGATGCCGAGCAGCCCGGCGCCCTCCAGCCATGTCGATTCGCCGTCGTTGGATACCAGCACGGAAATCGCCACAGCCGCCAACAACGCCAAAAGCTCGAATTGATTGAAGATCAACTGGAGCGGATGCCCGAGCAGCAAGCTGAGGAAGACCAGCAGCGGCGCGACAAACAGTGCGATCTGAAGGCTGGACGAGATGGCAATCTCCGTGCTGATGTCCATCTTGTTCCTGGCCGCCATTTGCACGGCAACCAGATGTTCGGCGACATTGCCGATCAACGGCACCAGGATGATGCCGAGGAAGAACTCGGAGATACCCACACTGGTAATGACTGCCTCCGCGACCTGCACCAGTGTCTCACTCAGCCAGACCACGCCCGCGGTTGAAATTGCCAGGACGGCAATGGACTGAGCAATCGTCCAATGGGACGTCTCCGTCCTGGGCAGTGTGACCGAGACAGGGCTCCCCTGCGCGCCCCGAACCCGCCTCGGCCGCGCAGGCATCGAAGAGACCCAAGGCATACAAGGCAATCATGACAATTGCCACGCCGAGGCTGAGGGCTTCGATCGGCGAGCTTCCAGCCTCCGTGACGGTCACCGGCGGGCGCACTCCCATGGAGAGGCCGAAAATCGAAGGAATGGCAAGCGCGATCACCGCCAGCACCAACAAGATGGCATTGCGGCTGGCATCGATCTTGTTGAAAGTCTGCGGTCCGTGGCGCACACCACCGACCACCATGGCAAAGCCGAGAACGAGCAGCAAGTTGCCGATGATCGAGCCGGTGATGGAGGCCTTCACCAACTCAAGCAACCCGGCGCGGACTGCCGCAATTGTGATGATCAATTCGGCGGCATTGCCAAAAGTGGCATTCAGCAGCGCGCCGGTCCGCGGGCCAGTGTGGACGGCAAGCTCTTCCGTGGCTCGGCCAATGTACGAGGCCAGCGGGATGATGCCGATTGCGGCGAGGGCGAAGATTGCCACCGGCTGCCAGCCGAGCCATTGCGCGACCAAAGTTGCCGGAAGCGCGAGCAGCATCCAGGAGAGAGGGTTTGCGCGCAGGAACGCCATCAGGCGCGTCATCCGTCGGGAGATCCCTTAAGTAATTTTGCGCCCTCGGGAGGCATCAGGACTTTGAGTGCCTTCTTCTGGACGCTGAGGCGGACCTGCTTTCCCCCCAGCATGGGATCGCCGTCCATCTGAACCGAGAAAGGCGTGTCTGATTCAACACGCGCCGAAGCGAATGGCATGCGCTGGGCCTGATCGCTGGTGACGTGGCTGCCTGCAAGCACCTCGAAGAACGCCCGGATGGCATCCGCCAGGGTGCTGCCGTTGATCAGCCATAGATCCATCTCGCCGTCGTCGAGATATGCATCGGGGGAGAGGACCGCCAGGCCACCGACGTAGCGGCGGATGTTCGATGGCGACCGCCATGAGAAAATGACCATCCACGCGTTGGTCGTCGGCCCAGACGCGCAGATCCATGCCGTGCCAGACAGCGGCGTTCCACATGGTGGCCGCCACGTACTGCGGCACGGAGACGTATTTCTCGGCGCGCGGCCGGGGCTCCAACTGCTGAATGGTCATCGCATCCAGGCCGATGCCGGCCCACAGCAGAAAGGCGTGGTCGTTGCAGAAGCCCACGTCCACACTGTACACGGGCGCATTTGCAAGCAAGGCAGCATTCTGTGCCAGCGCATCGGTGCCAAACGGCCACTCGAACGTCCGCAGGCCAAGTTCCATCGCCCAGACATTCATGGTCCCGGCGGGGAGCACGCCCAAAGCGGTGTCGGTATTGATGAGGCCGTTGGCGACCTGCCCGACCGTGCCATCGCCGCCGACCGCAAAGACCGCATCGAACTTCTCCGCGGCGGCTTCGCGTGCCACGCTGGTGGCGTGACTGCCGCTGAGCGTCTCTGCGAGTTCGACGCGCCAGCCGGCATCACGCAGCGGACCTACCACGCTCGGAACGAAGGTCTTGATCGGTGTACGACCGGCGGCCGGATTGTAGAGCAGCAACGCTCTGCGCATGAGGAGATTATAACGGGCAGGACGATTTTGATTCCGAACGCGCTTCGAGCGTGGAGGTTCCGCAGCTCAGCTGCCTGCAGCAAATCACGGGACGCCGAGCACGCCCTTATGGCGCAGGTCGACTGATCCAGATCTAGATGCAGGGCTGCTTACGGATGCCCGCATCCCGCGGCGCTGTCTGTGCCATCGGCCGCCGCTCCTCTATTTTCGTGGAATGCGCGCACGAGGACGAACAGGGTGTGGACCTCGCGAGCGTCCAAGTCTGCGCGGAGATCTACTTGCAGACCGCAATCGAATTCTGACGCTGAGTGCTGGTGGGGGTGGGTGCCACCGGTCCCGCCGTCGGCGCGGCATGCCATTTGCATAATTGGGGCGGGATTGGTCCTATTACTTTTGTGGGGAAGCAAAAGGACAATATTCACTTTGTCATGACCTTGCAATCTTGTAAGGTTAAGCCAACATGAGAAATGTCCGCTAGGCCCGGCATCGCCAATTCCATTCCCTCATACTCCACAACATTATTCAGACCGCCAACTCCGGAGGCCAAGATGAGGAAGCATATGCTGCCCTCAGGTGTCACCACGCGCGGCTTGATCGGTCGCGCCCAGCTCTCTCGTGCTCTGGGAGTTCCTCTACATATTGACCTTCCTCACATCGCAGCTGGGGATGAATTCCAGCCGGGCTGTAGCCCAGGAGGCGACCGCGCCTGTCGGCCTGACGGCCGCTGGACATGAGTTGCTGCCATCCAGCGAAGTCAGCGTAGTGCCGGCGGTCGTGGCGCCAAACCTCGAGAGCCAGGTGGCGATCCCGTCAGCATCTAGCGATGCGGGTGGCACGGAGGCATTGAGCCCAATGCAACCCCCTCTTGCCCCTGATTGCGGTAATCCAACGAATGAGATCGTGGCGGAAAATTGCCTACCGGGCAATCCGGCCAGCGAATGGGATGTCGATGGCGCGGGGGATGCCAGTATTCAAGGATACGCGACCGACATCAGTGTCAACCAAGGCGAAACCGTCCATTTCAAGATCGATACGCATGCGAACGCATACCACATTGATGTCTATCGTATAGGATACTACGATGGAAACGGTGCGCGGTCTGGTCGCGGCCGGCATAGCGCCAACTGCGGAGTTGCCGCAAATACAACCAGCCTGCCTTTTCGATGGCGCCGACGACATCAACCTAGTTGACTGTGGCAACTGGATCGAGTCCGCTTCGTGGGCAGTACCTGCAAATGCCACCTCGGGCTTATACATTGCCAAGCTCATAAGCGATGATGTCAGCGCGCCGGGCGCTAGTCACATTACTTTCATCGTGCGGGATGATTTCAGGCGGGTCGGATCTCCTCTTCCAGACGTCCGACACGACCTGGCAGGCCTACAATGGGTATGGGGATTACAGCCTATACGCACATACCCAACATGCTCACAAAGTCAGCTACAACCGCCCATTCAGTACCCGTAGTAATTCCACGGAGGACTTCTGGTTCAACTCTGAATATCCGATGATCCGCTGGCTGGAACGGAATGGCTACGATGTGAGCTACTCAACGGATCTGGATACGGACCGTCGAGGCACCGAGCTGCTCGAACATAAAGTCTTCATGTCTGTTGGACATGACGAATACTGGTCAGCCGGACAGCGCGCAGCGGTTGAGGCGGCGCGCGACGCGGGCGTAAACCTGGCGTTTTTGAGCGGCAACGAAATCTATTGGAAGACGCGCTGGGAGCCCAGCACGGATGGATCCAACACGCCGTATCGTACGCTCGTGAGCTACAAAGATGGCACGCTCGCGCCCGGTGGATCAAGCGAGCACTACACCTGCTATGGAACGGATACCACCACGAAATGCGACCCAGAGCCGGGCGTGTGGACCGGTCTTTGGCGCGATGGTTGCACTCCAACCAACCTGGATGCCTGTAAACCCGAGAATGCGCTAAGCGGCAACATCAGCTGGGTGGGCACCACCGGCATCATTCAAGTGCCCGCAGCAGATGGAAAGATGCGCTTCTGGCGCGACACAGCTATTGCCAGTGCAAGTACCACTACCAGTCTTGCCGCCGATACGCTTGGCTATGAATGGGACTATGAGCAATATCCAAATTCCTATCCTGCCGGGCGTTTTTGGCTTACAACCACAAACTCGGACAACCAGACCCATCACGTCTCTCTTTATCGGGCGGCCAGCGGCGCGCTGGTCTTCGCCGCCGGAACCGTTCAGTGGGCCTGGGGCTTGGACGGCAATCACGATCGCGGAACCAGCAGCGAAGACGCGAGCATGCAGCAGGCGACGGCAAACTTGTTTGCCGACATGGGCGTACAGCCCGGCTCGCTGCAAGACGACTTAACCCCCCCAACGCCTTCAGTTGACACAAGCGCGCCGACTTCAGAAACCACGTCGCCTTTGGATGGAGCGACCGTGAGCGGTATGGTGACGGTCACCGGCACCGCGACGGACGCAGGCGGTGGGGTTATTGGGGCTGTCGAAGTATCCGTGGATGGGGGCACAACCTGGCACTCCGCAACAGGTCGCGAGAATTGGAGCTACAGCTGGACGCCGGCAGTCGGATCTGTAACCATCACGTCTCGGGCAGTGGACGACAGCGGAAATATTGGGGCGCCTTCCACAGGAAACACGGTAACTGTTGAGCCACGCACGTGCCCGTGCAGTATCTGGGAGGGAACAGGCACACCCGCGCTGCTTGATGAGAACGATGCCCAGCCAATCGAAGTGGGGGTGAAGTTCCGCGCGGCTGTGGACGGCTACATTACGGGACTGCGCTTCTACAAGGCCAGTACCAATACTGGCACGCATGTTGGGCACCTGTGGACCAGCTCCGGCACACAGCTTGCTGAGGCGACATTCAGCGGTGAGACTGGATCCGGTTGGCAGGACGTGACGCTGGGTGCTCCAGTGGCGATCACCGCCAACACGACCTATATTGCTTCCTATCACTCCAGCGCCAATCACTACTCGGCGACCGTTGGTTATTTCGCGAGCGGCGTAGACAACCCGCCTGTGCGCGTGTTGGCCAACGGCGAGGATGGCGCAAATGGAGTGTACAAGTACGGTGCCAGTGGCAGTTTCCCGGACCAGACATACAGCGCCAGCAACTACTGGGTGGACGTCGTCTTCAATACCGAAGTCGGCCCGGACAATACCCCACCGGCAGTGAGTTCGGTTACGCCGGCCGACCATGCGACCAACGTGTCGACCTCAGCCAACGTCAGCGCACTCTTCAACGAGCCGCTGGACCCGGACAGTGTTGGTACAGAGACCTTTGAATTGCGGCACGCCACAGACGCACCTGTGGCCGCCGTCGTGAGCTATGACAACCTGACGCGCACAGCCACGCTCGATCCATCCGCGGCCCTAGCCTACTCGACTACCTACACGGCCACATTGATCGGCGGCGCGACCGACCCGCGCATCAAGGATCTGGCCGGCAACGCACTGGCATCCGACGCGATATGGTCGTTTACCACCACCCCGGAACCCCTCCCGCCGCCCGACGAGGGCCCGGGTGGCCCCATCCTGGTGGTCAGCAGCGCCGCTAATCCATTTGGCCGCTACTATGCTGAGATTCTGCGGGCCGAGGGTCTGAACGAATTCACCGCCACGGACATCAGCACACTGGGCGCGGGCATCCCCGCAGGCTACGACGTTGTGATTTTGGGTGAGATGCCGCTCACCTCGGCACAAGTCACCATGTTGACCGATTGGGTTGATACAGGCGGCAAGCTGATCGCGATGCGGCCAGACGCGCAGCTAGCCAACTTGCTCGGATTGACAGGCCCGAGCGGCACCCTCGCTGAAGGCTACCTGCTGGTGAACACAACCGCTGCGCCCGGAGCGGGAATTGTCAATCAGACCATCCAGTTCCACGGCACAGCCGATCGTTACACCCTGGACGGCGCGACGGAGGTCGCAAGGCTGTACTCAGACACCACCACCCCCACCGATCCTGCCAGCCCCGCAGTGACCCTACGCAGCGTCGGCAGTAGCGGCGGTCAGGCCGCGTCCTTCACTTACGATCTGGCGAAGTCCGTCATCTATACGCGCCAGGGCAACCCTGCTTGGGCGGGTATCAACGGGGACGGGAACTCTGGCCCCGTGCGTGCTGACGACATGTTCCACAACGGGACCGATCCGGACTGGGTCAATCTCGACAAGGTTGCCATCCCACAGGCGGATGAGCAGCAGCGCCTGCTGGTCAATATGATCCTGAGTATGGATCTGGAGAAGATGCCTCTGCCGCGCTTCTGGTATTTCCCGCGTGGTGAGAAGGCCGTGGTGGTTATGACCGAGGACGAGCATGGCACCGGCGATCTGGTAGGCCGGCTCAATAGCTACAACGCGGCCAGTCCAATCGGCTGCCTCGTGAACGACTGGAAGTGTGTCCGCAGCACGTCCTACATTTACACAAACGCGCAGATCACAGATAGTGAGTTAGCGGCTTTCCAGGCCCAAGGGCATGAGTTCGTTGTTCATATTCTCACCGGCTGTGACAACTTCACCCCAGCATCGCTGGCGGATGACTATGCTACACAGATCCCGGCGTTGAAGGCTCAGTTTCCAAGCATCAACGCGCCTCTCACCCAGCGTACACACTGCATCGCCTTCAGCGACTGGTCTAGCCAGCCCAAAGTCGAGCTGCAAAATGGCATTCGGCTGGACACCAACTACTACTACTGGCCTGCTGACTGGGTCCTGGACCGACCAGGCATGTTCACCGGCTCCGGCATGCCGATGCGTTTTGCGGACACCGATGGCACGATGATCGATGTCTACCAGGCTACGACCCAGATGACCGACGAATTAGGTTTGACCATCGCTACCCATATTGATACTCTGCTGGACAATGCTCTCGGAGCGCCGGGCTACTACGGCGTCTTTACTGCCAACATGCACACGGACGGCGGCGCCAACGCAAGCAATGGCGCCGCATCGATCGTTGCTTCCGCCCAAGCCCACGGCGTACCGGTGGTTTCGGCGCAGCAGATGCTGGCCTGGCTGGATGGACGCAATGGGTCCTCCTTTGCAAATATCATCTGGTCCGACAGCACCCTGAGCTTCGACGTCGATGGAGATGCGGGCGCCTCCGGGCTGCAGGCCATGCTGCCCGTACACAAGGGGGACCTCGTTCTGCAAGACCTGACCCGCGACGGTTCGGTGTCGGTGGATTTCACCATTGAGCCGGTCAAGGGCATCAGTTATGCACAATTTGCGGCTGCTAGTGGCGCGTATCTCGCCACGTACGAAGTGGATAACACCGCACCGACGGTCAGCGCTGTTTCACCAACTGCGGACGCTACTGGCGTTGCCGTCAACACAGACGTCACCGCGGAGTTCAGTGAGGCAATTGACCCGCCAACCCTGAATTCCGGCGACTTTGAGTTGCGCGACACGGTAGCGGAGACGGTCGTTTCCGCCACTGTCAGCTACAACGACATCACCCGACTGGCAACGCTGACACCCAGTGCCGCACTTGCCACAGGCACACAATACACGGCGAAATTGAAGGGATCAACCGGGGGGGTCAGTGATATGGCTGGCAACCCGCTGGCCTCCGACTACATTTGGTCATTTACAACTGCCGCCGATATTTACCCCGAATGCAGCCATTGCAGTATCTGGGACAACACAGCCATACCCGCCACCTCGCCCGTGAATGACGGCCAGCCGATTGAGTTGGGAACCAAGTTCCGCGCCGATACCGCAGGATACATTACTGCGCTGCGTTTCTATAAAGGCTCGGGCGATACAGATACTCATGTTGGTCATTTGTGGACTTCGCTTGGTGTTCAGCTGGCTGAAGTAATCTTCACAGATGAAACTCCTTCTGGGTGGCAGGAAATGGTCCTGCCTGCCCCGGTGCACATCGATGCAGACACGACCTACGTTGTCTCGATCTTTTCGTCGCCGGTTGGCAACTTCTCTATTACGTTGGGTGGTCTTGCCACCGCGGTCAATAATCCGCCACTACGGGCCTTGGCCGCCGGAGAAGATGGCGTAAATGGGGTCTACAAGTACGGGGGCGGATTCCCATCACTCGGAAGCAACAATAATTACTGGGCGGATGTGGTCTTTGATACCAATCCAGCGAATGACACCACCGCGCCAACCATCAGCAATATCACTGCGACGCCGGGCGCCGGTGGAATCGCGTTGGTCAGCTGGGATACAGACGAGGCTTCCAATTCCCTGGTGGAATATGGAATAACCTCCGGTGCGCTCACTCTGAGCGCGGATGACTCTGCTTCTGTTACGGCGCACTCCATCGCACTGACCGGCCTGATGCCCAGCACGACCTATTACTACCAGGTCACGTCGAAGGACGCGGCCAACAACAGTGCGACCTCGGCAGAGGGCAATTTCACGACGCCTTCGGCCAGCTTCTTGGATACGACGACAGCGAATTTTGACGCTGGCACCGCTGGGTCCTGCTACATTGCACAGACTGGCAACGGTGAAATCATCCTGGCCCCGGCATTGGGCGCCGAGTTTGACGGGGTTGCGCTGCCAGGCGGCTGGATCAATGCGCCCTGGTCAGCATATCAACCAGGCGGGAGCATCACCGTAAGCGGTGGGATGGCCAGCATCGACGAATCGTTACTTGCCAGCAGTGCTTTCTATAGCGACGGGCATGTGCTTGACTTTGTAGCGACTTTACGGCCTAACGTGCCGGAGCATGCCGGCTTTGCCGTGGACTACGATAGCAGCGCGAACTGGGCCGCCTTCAGCACTGGCTCGCCCGCCGGCGCGACGATCAAAGCCCGCACGATGATAGGGGGCGCACTAACAGAAACAAACACAGCGGCTGACATGGGGGTTCCGCATCACTTCCGGATCGACTGGGCGGCCTCAAGCGTTGTCTACTACATCGATGACATGACTGTTCCAGTTGCGACGCATGCGGCCTCGTTTGGTGCCACGCAACTACGGCCGGCTTTCAGCGATCTCACCACGCCAGGCTCTCCAGTGGACCACACGAAATCATTGATGGTCGACTGGGTGCGGATGAGTCCGTACGCATCGCCTTGCAGCTTCGATTTCGCGCGTCTTGGATGCGGGTGCGCCTGCCAATTGGGGCACACTTTCATGGAATGGCAGCACGCCAGCTGGAACGACCCTGGGCTTGAGCTATCAAATCGGCAACACTCCCACTCCGGATGGATCGTGGACCGGTTTCATGCCGGTGACAAGCTCCGGCGATACCTTGTCGGGCAACTCGCGCTATATCCGGTACCCGCGACGCTGATATCCAGCGACCCCGACAAGACAGCTGCCCTGAATGACGTGACGATTACCTATGCCCTGGGCAGCGACACCACGCTGCCCACGGTCACGGGTCGCTCACCGGTCCCTGACAGTACCGACGTGAGCGTCAGCAGCAACATCGCTGTCACCTTCAGCGAACCAATGGACGGCACTACGATCACGACCGGCAGCATCCGTCTACGCAAGGTCGGTGATGGTAGCGACGTGCCTGCCGCGGTGACTCTGGCGGGCAATGTCGTTTTGCTTGACCCAACCGCGGACCTGGCCTCCCTTGCAACATACCGGGTGACCGTGGCGGCAAGCGTCGCCGACTTGAACGGAAATCCGCTTGGCGCAGATGACACCTGGACTTTCACAACGGGAGCCGTCACGTACACAGCGACCGACACAAGCACGGAAGATTTCGGCCTTGGCACCCTCAATAGCTGCGTCGTGGATGCAACTATTGGCGACGGCGCCCTGCGCCTGCCCTTCACGATTGACGAACCATTCTCTGGGAGCACACTCCCCGACGGCTGGACGAGCAGCCCGTGGAATACCGGAGGTCTCGCAACGGTCGGCGGCGGCCTGCTATCGGTGGACGGCGCGCGCGCCTATACGAGCCTGAGCTTTGGGCCCGGCACCTCGCTTGAGTTCCGTGCCACGTTCTCCCCTGACACGTTCCAGAACCTGGGATTTGTAGCCGATGGCGACTTCAACTCCCCATGGATTGTCATTGGCGAGGGCAGCAGCGCAGATAACGTGTACGCACGCACCGACGCAGGCGACATTCCTCTTTCCGTAGCGACACTTGTTGGCACTGCACATGTGTATCGCATCGATTGGACCGCAACTGCGTTTGAATTCTATGTGGACGGCACGTTGGCCACGACGATCTCACGCACGGTGGGGAGCAGCATGGTCGTGATAGCCAGCGATTACACCGCTGGCGGCGGAGCGCTCACTGTGGATTGGGTGCGGGTGACGCCTTATATTGCGTCGTGCGCCTTTACATCACGAGTGATCGATGCGGGGCAGCCAGCCAACTGGCTGGAGCTCACATCAACCGGATCCGCACCCACCGGAACCAGCGTTAGCTTCGAAACGCGTACCGGCGACGTTGCAACACCCGACGGAACCTGGGAGCCGTGGCAGGCCATCAGCAGTCCAATCGCCAGCCCTGCTGGCCAATATATCCAGTATCGCGCGACGCTCGACACCAGCGAAACCATGCAGACCCCGGTCGTCGAGTCGGTGAACCTTACATGGAATGCGATCGATACCTTCACGCTGACGTACACGGCGGGTGCGGGTGGCACGCTCACGGGCGAGACGCCGCAGACGGTTGACTATGGTGGCAGCGGCACGGAAGTCACGGCGGTGCCTGGGCTGGGCTACCACTTTGTGGACTGGAGTGACAGCGTGGCGACGATCTCCCGGACGGATACCAACGTCACGGGGAACGTCAATGTCACGGCGAACTTTGCGATCGATACCTTCACGCTGACGTACACGGCGGGTGCGGGTGGCACGCTCACGGGCGAGACGCCGCAGACGGTTGACTATGGTGGCAGCGGCACGGAAGTCACGGCGGTGCCTGGGCTGGGCTACCACTTTGTGGACTGGAGTGACAGCGTGGCGACGATCTCCCGGACGGATACCAACGTCACGGGGAACGTCAATGTCACGGCGAACTTTGCGATCGATACCTTCACGCTGACGTACACGGCGGGTGCGGGTGGCACGCTCACGGGCGAGACGCCGCAGACGGTTGACTATGGTGGCAGCGGCACGGAAGTCACGGCGGTGCCTGGGCTGGGCTACCACTTTGTGGACTGGAGTGACAGCGTGGCGACGATCTCCCGGACGGATACCAACGTCACGGGGAACGTCAATGTCACGGCGAACTTTGCGATCGATACCTTCACGCTGACGTACACGGCGGGTGCGGGTGGCACGCTCACGGGCGAGACGCCGCAGACGGTTGACTATGGTGGCAGCGGCACGGAAGTCACGGCGGTGCCTGGGCTGGGCTACCACTTTGTGGACTGGAGTGACAGCGTGGCGACGATCTCCCGGACGGATACCAACGTCACGGGGAACGTCAATGTCACGGCGAACTTTGCGATCGATACCTTCACGCTGACGTACACGGCGGGTGCGGGTGGCACGCTCACGGGCGAGACGCCGCAGACGGTTGACTATGGTGGCAGCGGCACGGAAGTCACGGCGGTGCCTGGGCTGGGCTACCACTTTGTGGACTGGAGTGACAGCGTGGCGACGATCTCCCGGACGGATACCAACGTCACGGGGAACGTCAATGTCACGGCGAACTTTGCGATCGATACCTTCACGCTGACGTACACGGCGGGTGCGGGTGGCACGCTCACGGGCGAGACGCCGCAGACGGTTGACTATGGTGGCAGCGGCACGGAAGTCACGGCGGTGCCTGGGCTGGGCTACCACTTTGTGGACTGGAGTGACAGCGTGGCGACGATCTCCCGGACGGATACCAACGTCACGGGGAACGTCAATGTCACGGCGAACTTTGCGATCGATACCTTCACGCTGACGTACACGGCGGGTGCGGGTGGCACGCTCACGGGCGAGACGCCGCAGACGGTTGACTATGGTGGCAGCGGCACGGAAGTCACGGCGGTGCCTGGGCTGGGCTACCACTTTGTGGACTGGAGTGACAGCGTGGCGACGATCTCCCGGACGGATACCAACGTCACGGGGAACGTCAATGTCACGGCGAACTTTGCGATCGATACCTTCACGCTGACGTACACGGCGGGTGCGGGTGGCACGCTCACGGGCGAGACGCCGCAGACGGTTGACTATGGTGGCAGCGGCACGGAAGTCACGGCGGTGCCTGGGCTGGGCTACCACTTTGTGGACTGGAGTGACAGCGTGGCGACGATCTCCCGGACGGATACCAACGTCACGGGGAACGTCAATGTCACGGCGAACTTTGCGATCGATACCTTCACGCTGACGTACACGGCGGGTGCGGGTGGCACGCTCACGGGCGAGACGCCGCAGACGGTTGACTATGGTGGCAGCGGCACGGAAGTCACGGCGGTGCCTGGGCTGGGCTACCACTTTGTGGACTGGAGTGACAGCGTGGCGACGATCTCCCGGACGGATACCAACGTCACGGGGAACGTCAATGTCACGGCGAACTACACCCAGGACGAATACAGCCTGAGCATCACTTCGGATCACGGCACGGTAGCGAAGGATCCCGACCAGGTGACGTACCACTACGGCGAAGTGGTGCAGCTGACGCCCACGGCGGATCTTGGTTGGAGCTTTAGTAGTTGGAGCGGCGACCTGACAGGCAGTGCCAACCCCGGCTCGGTGACCATCCACGGCAACACCTCGGTGACGGCCAACTACACCCAGGACGAATACAGCCTGAGCATCACTTCGGATCACGGCACGGTAGCGAAGGATCCCGACCAGGTGACGTACCACTACGGCGAAGTGGTGCAGCTGACGCCTACACCGGATCTTGGTTGGGCCTTTAGCAGTTGGAGCGGCGACCTGACAGGCAGTGCCAACCCCGGCTCGGTCACCATCCATGGCAACACGGCGGTGACGGCCAACGTCCTGTATGTGAGCATTAACGTGGATGTCTCCATCGCTGACAGCCCGAAGGGCAGCTACACGGTGCCGTCCGACAGTGCCGTGAGTGCGCCCAACTACGGGATCAACGATGGGCCGGTGCATACGTACAGCACGAGCGGCATGCCCTTCCTTACCAGCGAACGCGGGTTCTTTGGAGGTAGCTTCAGCACCGTTGCGGGCTACCCCGACAATCAATTGGCTACGGACTACTGGTTCACGACCTATGACGACGTGAGCATGATTGATTGGATGGTCGTCGGCAATCCCACTACGAGCAGCACGGCGTTGGTGGACATCTACGTCGGCCCGACGAAGATGAACGCTTCACCGATCTCGATCGGGCCGGGCCAGCGTTTCTTCAAGCGCTACGGTGTAAGCGGGGGGCCGGTGCACGTGGTGAGCACCAACACGTGCCTATCTTCACCAGCCAGCGCACGAAGTACCAGCAGTCGAGCGTGAGCGAAATCGTGGGGTTCCGGGGGGATCGGATTACGACGGGCTACTGGTTCACGACCTACGATGACTTGGGCATCAATATGGAGCTGGCGATCGGCAACCCGGATCCGGCCAACACGGCTTTGGTCGACGTTTACATCGGGGGGAGCAAGAAGAATGTCTCGCCGTACTCCATTGGGCCGCAGCAGCGGATCGGCCTGCACTACGGGATCAATAACGGGCCAGTGCATGTGGTCAGCACCAATGGGGTGTCCATCTTCGCCAGCGAGCGCTCGATCTATCAGAGCAACTTCGCTGAGGCCATTGGTCAGTCGGACCAGCAGATGACCACCGACTACTGGTTTACCACCTACGATGATGTAAGCATGATCGATTGGATGGTGGTCGGCAACCCGGATCCCGTCAACACCGCGCTTGTGGACATCTATCTGGGCGGGACCAAGCTGAATGCCTCGCCGATCTCGATTGGGCCGGGGCAGCGCTTCTTCAAGCGCTACGGGGTGAGTGGGGGGCCGGTGCACGTCGTGAATACCAACGGTGTGAACATATTTACGAGCGACCGGGCGAAGTACCAGCAGGCCAGTGTCACGGAAATACTGGGGATTGGCGGCAATCAGCTGACCTCGGATTACTGGTACACCACCTACGACGACCTGGGTTGGATCACGAACGTAATCCTGGCGGCTCCTTGAGGCGGTCCACAGCGCCGCGGGAGGGGCAACCTGCGCAGGAAGTGTGCCGCGGCTCGACGCCCGAAGCCGCAAGCTGCGCATGAAGGCGACGGGCTCGAGGCCGCGATGATAGTGCAGCGTCGATGGCTGACGCGCGCGGGTTCGCGGTGGCCCGCTGCCGCGCCAGCAGTGCATCGTCCGCTTCCAGTTATCGGCAAGGTTTATGATCAGCACCTGTGCCGGCGAGGCGAGTTCACGGTGCCGGACGACAGCTTCAGCGAGATGATGGGCTACCCAGCGGATCAGCTCACGGACGAGTACTGGTTCCCGTGGTATGGCTCCATCAACATGGGCACCAGCATCCTGATCAGCAGGCCGTAATCGAACGCGCAACACGCTTGTAGGAGCGAAGCCCGGACCAAATCCGGGGTTTCGTTCATCTTGTCGAAGGCACGACGCCGAGCGTCCCGCCTCCCGCACCGCCCCGCGTCGCAGTTCCTGTCCGGCAATCCCCGTTATAATCTTCGCGATGTCCCAGCCGGATGAAGGCCGCCTGCTGAACAATCGCTATCAGTTGCTGGAACGGTTCGGTTCAGGCGGAATGGCGCTTATCTACCGAGCCCGCGATACCCTCCTGGACCGCTATGTGGCGATAAAGGTCTTGCGCGAAGATCAGGCCCACAACGCCGACTTTGACCGACAATTCCAGAACGAAGCCCGCGCGGCGGCGAATCTGTCGCATCCAAACATTGTCACAGTCTACGACTACGGCATCGACAACGGGACACCCTTCATTGTGATGGAGCTGGTCCCGGGAACAGACTTGAAGTCGCTGCTGCATAAACGGGGCCGCTTCAGCGTCGACGACGGTGTGCCGTTGATCGTGCAGGCTTGCGCAGGCATCGGCTACGCCCACCGTGCGGGGCTGGTCCACTGCGACGTCAAGCCGCATAACATGCTGGTCACGCCGGACGAGCGCCTGAAAGTGACGGACTTTGGCATTGCCCGGGCATTGGCGACGCTGAATCCGGCAGAGCGCAGCGATGTGGTGTGGGGCTCGCCGCAGTACTATTCGCCGGAGCAGGCTACAGGCCACGCACCCAGCCCGGCGTCGGACGTGTATGCGTTGGGCGTGGTGATGTACGAAATGTTGACCGGCACACTGCCTTTTACTGCCGGGACCGCGGAGGAATTGGCCCATTTGCATCTCGAGGCCAAGCCGATTCCGCCAAGCGAATATGTTCCCGACATACCCGAACCGCTCGAACAGATCATCCTCAAGGTGCTGTCAAAGGAGCCGTCGGCGCGCTACCGGACGGCAGACCAGCTCGGGCGCGTGCTGCTGAAGTTTGGCACGCAAAGCGACCTGACCCCAGCGGTGTCCATGCCGGCGAGAGAAGTAGAACCTGCATGGAGTCGCCCGCGGCCGGAAGTGCCGGAACCGGCAGAAGCGCCCAAATTCGCCGAGGAGCCGCTGAACATTGACTGGCTGTCCGTGGGGCTGGGACTGCTGGCGGTGATCGCCGTGGGTGGTCTGGTCCCGTTCTGGATGTGGATCTACTTCGTTTACAATCCGCCCATCAGGTAGACATGAGTCCCTACTTCATTGCCCCATCCATCGTATCGGCTGATCATCTACGACTACGCGAGGAGATCGCGGCCTGCGAGGCCGCCGGAGCCGATTGGATCCATGTCGACGTGATGGACGGTCACTTCGTGCCCAACCTGACCATGGGGCCGTTCATGGTGAAAACCTATAAACGCGCGACGAAGCTTCCGCTGGATGTTCATTTAATGATCGAGAAGCCGGAGCGCTACCTGGAGGCTTTTGCGCAAGCCGGCGCCGCACATCTGACGGTGCACGTGGAGACCTGCCCTCATCTGTACCGTACCCTGCAGGAGATCAAGTCGCTCGGCTGCCTGGCAGGCGTGACCTTAAATCCTGGGACCCCGGTGTCGGCCATCCAACCGGTCCTGCACCTGGCGGACTTGGTGCTTGTCATGAGTGTCAATCCTGGTTTCTCCAACCAGACTTTCCTGCCCGAGGCGGTGGGACGCGTCCGCGAGGCTCGGAGACTCCTGGACGACATGAAATCACCGGCGTACCTGGAGGTGGATGGGGGGGTTTCGGCCGAGAATATCGGGGAGTTGAAGCGGGCAGGCGCCAACGCGTTCGTGAGCGCGCATGCGATCTTCAGCCACCCGGACAGTATCGCGGCCGGCATGGCGACGCTCCGGGCGGCGGCTGACGCGGTGGCAGCCCCGCGGGCACGAAGCGTCTAGCTTCTGGACGCCGAGGCTGCCAACCCCGGGCTTTCTGTGATCGAGGAAACAAAAAAACACGATCTCCATGAGACCGTGTTTTCGTGATCCATTGCGAGCAGGCCGAGAAAGCTACACCTTTGACTTGCCCATCGCCTTGATGCACTTGGTGCACATCACTGCCTTCATCAGCCGACCATTCTTCAGGTAAGTCACCTTCTGCAGGTTGGGCTTCCATTCCCGATTGGTAGCGCGCTGGGAGAACGAGCGATTGTGCCCGAAACTGGTGGTCTTTCCGCAATTTGAACACTTGGCCATCTTACATGATCCTTTCAGATAATTTCAGCGCCAGCCTTTGTTGGCAAGCGAAACATTGTACCATAAGAACGCGAGGCGCCAAAGTAGGGCTCCTGTCGGCGAGCCCCTGAAGGCAGCCACAAGCCGGAGCATAGGGATGCGCACGGTGGCGAGGCCAAATCTGGTACGATTAGGTTCGGGCAGACGCCGGGCTTGCAGCAACCGGACCCGTGCCGGGTGGGGGTCTGCGGCGCCGCAGCTTTAGGCCAAGGGACGCCAGCGGAATCATCAGACAGGCGGTGGAAGGGACTTGAACATGGGCGAAGACAACACCCCCCTGGGCGGAATCCACATCTCACCGAACGCGATTGCGTCCATAGCCTACCATGCCACGCTTCAATCTTACGGGGTCGTGGGGTTGGCGCCCAAGAATTTCGCGGAGGGCGTGGCGCTGACGATTACGCATGAGCCGGCGCGCGGCGTCTCGGTCCACTACGACGGCGAGAATATCGATATCGATTTGTACATCATTATCGAACACGGCACGCGCATTACCAGCGTCGCCGACAGCGTGGCCAACTCGGTGCGCTTCAACGTGGAAAAAGCCATTGGAATGGCCATCCACGAAATCAATGTACACGTGGCCGGGCTGCGGCTCAGCGAGGCGGACTAGGAATCGTGCCTACGGCTCTTGAAACGGCCCGCCTGAAGAGACTTCGCTTGAGACCATTTGACGGTCAGGCCTTGAAGCGCCTCGTCGAGGCGGGACTCACATGGTTGCGGACCAACCAGGAGATCGTAAACGCCCTCAATGTCTTTCCGGTGCCGGATGGCGATACTGGCACGAACATGACGCTGACGATGACCTCGGCCTGGAATGAGATCAAGGACTCGGGCGAGCGGCACGTGGGCAAGATGGCGGCGCTGGTTGCCAAAGGTGCGCTGATGGGAGCGCGCGGCAATTCCGGCGTAATCCTTTCCCAACTGTGGCGCGGCTTTGCGCGCGGACTTCAGGATTCTGAATTGATCGATGGTCCCGGCTTGGTGCGTGCCTTTGCCGATGCGCGGGACACCGCCTACAAGGGGGTGGTCAAACCGGTGGAGGGGACGATCCTCACCGTCGCCAAGGATATGGCCACGGCCGCACAGGCCGCGTTGGGGGAAACCCAGGATCCGATCGAGATCCTCGACAAGTGCGTCGCCGCGGCCGAGGCCTCCGTCGAGCGCACGCCGACTCTGCTGCCGATTCTCAAGCAGGCCGGGGTCGTCGATTCGGGAGGTAAAGGCCTCTTCTATGTGATGGAGGGCGCCCTGCGTCATATACGGGGGCAGCCGCTGGATACGCCGCTTACGACAGTTCAACCCCTTTCCTCCCTGGTTCTGGACGCCGCCATGCAGGAGGTTGAAGAAGGCCAGGATTATGAAGTGGTTGTGGACTTCTTCCCGAACAACGATTTCGAGGTAAACAGGTTCTACAGCCGCCTCGAACAAATCGGGACATCCATCCAGGTGGGCGAGGGCGAAGGCATGTATCGGATGCACATCCACGTGCCGCTGGACAAGCGATATGAGCCCGTGGACTACATCATGGGCATCGGCACCATCACCAAGGTTGCCATGGAAAACTTGACGGCGCAGATGAACGGCGCTGCCGACCCGGCCTTGAAACTTGACCTGGCCAAGGTGGAGCCAGATCAGATCGGTGTGGTGGTTGTTTCGCCGGGGCCCGGTCTCAGCCGGATCTTCGCCAGCCTGGGCGCCGCCGCGATTGTCGAGGGCGGGCAGACCATGAACCCGTCGACGAAGGAGATCCTGAGCGCCTTCGAGAACCTGCCCACCGATAAGGTGATCATCCTGCCCAACAACAAGAACATCGTCATGGCTGCAAAGCAAGCGCGGGAGGTGACGGTCAAGAAAGTTGAGGTTGTGCCGAGTCAGTCAGTTGCCCAAGGCCTGGCTGCGATGCTGGCCCATGACCCGTCCGGCGACTTGGCGGTTGTGGCCGAACGCATGAATAAGGCACTGGCCTCGGTCAGGACCGGCGAGATCACGACTGCCACGCGAGGGTGCATGATAGACGGCGTCGCGGCTAAGCGGGGCCAGTCCATTGCTTTGTTGGATGGCAAATTGGTGGCCGCGGCCAGACTCGGTCGAGCAGGCCGTGCTGAACCTGCTTAAGATAGGCGGCGCCGAACAGCATGAATTGGTCACCATGATTCGCGGCGAGGAACTGAGCGCGGCGTCGGCGAATCAGATCGCAGACGAGGTCCGCAAGGCCTTCCCACAGCTTGAGATCGAGATGCAGGACGGCGGCCAACCGAACTACCCCTTCATTCTTTCAATTGAATAGATGGCCGGGGCCGGTGCCCGACCGACTCACCCATCCGCGCGGCAATGGCGGGCCGGTAAGCTGCCAGCCAGCCGAGGGTTGTGGTGCGCGGCACATTGGCATCCCACAGTTGCAGTAGATGAAAATCGGCATAGTAACGGATTCGACGTGTGACCTGCCCCCGTATCTGGTCGAGCAGCACGGCATCGAGGTTGTGCCGTCCATCCTGGTGCTCGACGGACGGGAGTACGCTGACGGCGCAGGGATTTCACGTCGCGAGTTCTACAGCCGTTTAGCCGCACTCAAGATGGCGCCAACCACTGCAGCGCCTTCGACGGAGGAGTTCAGCCGCCGTTACCAGCGGTTGTTCGATCTGGCCTGCGAGCACGTGATTTCCATACACGCGGCGGGCTCCCTGACCGCCATGGTGACCACCGCGCAGCAGGCCGCCCGGGGCTTCGATGGCCGTGTAACGGTGGTTGACAGCCTGTCACTCTCACTGGGATTAGGCTTCCAGGTGCTGGCCGCGGCAGAGGCGGCCGAAGAGGGACTGGAGGCGGTCTTGTCGGCTGTGGAATCGACGCGCCGTAGACTGCACGTATTTGCCGCGTTGGACACTTTCGAGTATGCCCGCCGCAGCGGACGCGTGCCGGCTACGCTCTCGGTTTTCGGAGGCATGCTGCACCTCAAGCCTCTGATCGAACTGGCTGGCGGGGAGATCAAGGCGATCGGCGCAGCACGTACGACCACGCAGGCAAATGAACGCATGGAGGCGTTCTTCCGGTCAGGCGGGACTCTTGAGCGGTTGGCCATCATGCACAGCGCGGCCGAAACTCGCGCGCGGGAGTTTCTCGATCAGATCATGCGTACATACGGCCGTTCGCTGCCGCACGATATCCTGATGGTGAACGTGACACCGGTCATCGGCACGCACGTTGGGCCGAACGCGCTGGGATTTGCAGCGGTGCGTGCCCAGAGCCGGTCGACGGGGCTTGGGGACCTCAGAGGTGCGCTGAGGCCTGCATGATAGAATGACGCCATGCAGCCTTCGCTTGAGAAACTTCGCAAATTCTTCGGTCTCGAGCGCGAGAAGGGTTACGAGAACACAGCAATCATCGGCGGCTTGGCGAAGATGCTTGACTACTGGGAGGGGGAAGCCCGGGCGGACAACATCAAAGAGGACGTCATTCAGGCCGTTGTGCAGAGACTGCGTTCCTATGCAGGTCTCAGCCCTGAGTTCGCGCGCCGACGCGTTGAAAGGACTTTGGAAGCGCATCGGGGAAACGTACCCGGATGCAGCTCAGCGGCCTGACGGGAATCGGCAGCGCGCGCCTGCTCCAACGCCCGCGGATTCGAGCACTGAGAAGAATGCGCCGAAGCCAGCCCCAGTTCCCAATGAGTCGGTGGCCGCAAAGCCCGAGCCGAGAACTCCGAGGCCTCAGCAACCTCGACCAGGTGCGCCCTCCCGCGCCGAAGCGGCGCCGGGTGGCCGCCACAGCCAGACGCCGGCGGCCCTGGACGCGCCCATCACCGTTCTACAGGGTGTCGGCACCCAATATGGCTCCGCGCTGGAGGGCCTCGGTCTTCGAACGTTGGGAGACATGCTGTATTACTTCCCATTTCGCTACGAAGACTACAGCCAGCTCAAGCCCATCAAGAGCCTGTGGTACGGCGAGCAGCTGACTGTCATTGGCACGATTCAGTCCGTGCATGCACGCCCGAGGCAGGGCGGCTCCCGGAGCGTCGTGGAAGCCATCCTGGGCGATGGCACTGCAACACTGCGGCTCACCTGGTTCAATCAGCCGTGGCTCGCGAATCGCCTTAAGGAAGGCCAGCAGATCTCGGTTTCCGGAACGGTTGAGGAGTATCTGGGCCGACTGGTGATGAAACAGCCGGCGTGGGAGCCATTGGACATCGAGCACCTGCACACCAACCGCATTGTGCCGATCTATTCGCTGACCGCGCACATCTCGCAGCATAAGCTCCGGGGCCTGATGAACCAGGTTGTAACTTACTGGGCGCCGGCGGTGATCGATTCGCTGCCCGAAGCGGTACGCAGCTCCGCGGAATTGATGCCGTTGGGCGAGGCGCTATTGCAGGCGCACTTCCCGGACTCTCAAGCCAAGCTCAAGGCAGCCCGCGAGCGATTGGCATTCGATGAGATCTTCTTCCTGCAGATGGGCGTACTTCGTCAGAAACGGGATTGGAAGCAGGCTGAAGCCAAGCGCTTCGTGGTCCAGGATGAATGGATGGAACCGCGCCTGAAAGCACTGCCGTTCACTCTGACCGGCGCGCAGCAGCGGGCCCTTGCCGACATACGCCTCGATCTCAATTCAGGCAGGCCGATGAACCGGCTGTTGCAGGGGGATGTGGGCTCCGGGAAGACCGTAATCGCCGGTCTGGCTGCAGGAATCGTCGCCAGCAGCAATGGCCAGACCGCGGTCATGGCGCCTACCGGAATCCTGGCCGAGCAGCACTATCGAAGCTTCAGCGAATTGCTGACAGGGGAAAACGGCTTGTTGCGGCAGGATGAGATCCGCCTGCTGGTAGGGGATACTCCGGACACCGAGAAGGAGACCATACGCGGCGGGCTGGCGGACGGCTCCGTCAAGATTGTGATCGGAACCCACGCGGTCATCGAAGCGCCGGTCCTTTTCAAGGACCTCGAATTGGCTGTGATCGATGAGCAGCACCGGTTTGGCGTTGAACAGCGCGCCGAATTGCGTTCCAAAGGAACGAACCCGCACCTGCTGGTCATGACGGCCACGCCGATCCCGCGCTCGCTGGCATTGACTGTGTATGGAGACCTGGACCTGTCGGTCATGGACGAGATGCCGACCGGCCGCATACCGGTCGATACGCACGTCCTACGCCCGCAAGAACGCGAACGGGCGTACTCGCTGATTCGCAGCCAGGTTAAGGAAGGCAGGCAAGCCTTCGTCATCTACCCGTTGATCGAAGAGAGCGAGAAGTTGGATACGCTGAAAGCTGCCGTTGACGAGTACGAGGTGCTCTCGAAGGAGATCTATCCGTCCCTTAGGCTTGGTCTGCTGCATGGGCGCCTGAAACCGGACGAGAAGGACGACACGATGCGGAAGTTCCGCCTCGGCGAGTACGACATCCTGGTTTCCACCACGGTCATCGAGGTGGGCGTGGACGTCCCGAATGCTTCGGTGATGCTGATCGAGGCAGCAGACCGCTTCGGTCTGGCGCAACTGCATCAGCTGCGCGGCCGGGTGGGGCGCGGCTCGGCTCAGTCGTACTGCCTGCTGATCCCCAGCCATGAAGATGCGGCCGAGAACGCGCGCCTGCTGGCGATGGCTGAAACGAACGATGGCTTCGTGCTCGCCGAACGGGATCTTGAGCAGCGCGGGCCGGGAGAGTTCCTGGGCACACGGCAATCGGGCTACGCCTCGGGGCTGCGAATGGCCAGCCTGACCGACCTGCCGCTGATCGAGAAGGCACGCCTGCAGGCCCAGAAGCTCTTTGAGGCGGATCCCGACCTGGGGAGGCCTGAGGATGCCTTACTGGCGGAATCGCTGCAAAGATATTGGGGCAATGCCCCATCCGACGTTTCTTAAGCAGCCATCGGGCTCGAGCCCAATGAATTGAATTGGAGAGCGCATGGTCCGAGCAATGTTTCCCGGCACGTTCGACCCCATTCACTACGGGCACATCGATATTGCGGTTCGCGCCGCCAGGCTGTTCGACGAAGTCCTGATGGCGGTCTACGACCTGCCACTGAAGACCCTGATGTTCGAGCCCGACGAGCGCATTGCGCTGGTCCGGGAGGCGTTCACGGACAACCCCAAGATCAAGGTTATGGGATACAGCGGTCTGACGATTGATTTCGCCCGCAAAATGAACGCTCAAGTCATCGTGCGCGGCTTGCGCGTCTTCTCCGATTTTGAGTTTGAATTCCGCATGGCGCTGGCAAATCAGCGCCTGGCTCCCGATATTGAAACCATAGCGCTCATCACCGCCGAGGAGCACACGTTCCTGTCGTCCACGACGGTCCGCGAGATTGCGACGCTCGGCGGCGATGTCTCCAGCATGGTGCCGCCTTTTGTCTACGACGCGCTCAGGTCAAAAGTGACCAGCCTGGGGGACCAACATTCCCCTCCCAATGCGCTCCGTGATTGATATATAATACAAACAGGTCGCCTCCAAGCGGAGGAAACTATGGATATTCTGCAACTAATTGATCGCTTGGAAGAGCTCTTTAACGACGCCAAAGCCGTGCCCTTCACGCACAATGTCGTGGTGGATGAAGATCGCATGCTCGAGATCATCGATCAGATGCGCATCGTCATTCCCGATGAGGTGAAGAAGGCGCAGCAGGTGCTCGCTCAGCGCGAGCGCTACCTCGCCCAGGCCCAGGAAGAAGCCGACCGCACCATCGTGCTGGCGCGCGACAAAGCCGAGCAGATTGCGGCAAAGGACAGCATTGTCGTGGAGGCGCAGCGCCGCGCGGATCAGATCCTGACCCAAGCGCGGGCAGACGCCGATGCGACACGCAATGACGCGGATGATTACGTGGTGGACACGCTGCTGCAGTTGCAGGACAGCCTGGAAAAGGTGCTAAACCAGGTCCGCAACGGCGTGCTTACCTTGCAGCAGGATCGCGCCCACAAGGCGATGCCGGCTTCGTCTGCTGTTCCCGACAGGGTAGACAAGTAGAGTTCAAGAAACCAGCCAATGCAAAAACGCCCCGGAACGGGGCGTTTTCTTTGTCCATGTTATTGCCATCCCTGTTGATGGATGCCTTGCTTTGGATCGACGTGCTACCGTCAACTCACTCACACGGTCGTTTCCCCTGGATCGGTCATTGAATAGTGGTTGACTCAGGCCCTGATGTCCTTCATGAATCCCCAGGTGAAGGCCAGTGTCATCAGCAGGAGCAGGGCCGGCAGAATTTGCATTACGATCGCGGTCGTGAAGAACATCAGTTGTGAGCCGGCTGAGATGACCGCCAGAGACAAGCCAGCGATCCCGATGAACAGGCCTCCAACGCCCACCCACCTAAAGCCAGCCGGCGCCTTCCTGGCAAGGAACGGGCCCAGGATGATGACCAACCCCGCCCCGCCATGGAAGACGGGGACGGCGATCTTCTTAAGCACAGCCATCTGTCCAATGCTGGTGATCGCAATGGCGAGGAAGCCGACCAGCGCGAACCACTTGTACGCCCGCTTCCAGGAAGGGAAGTACTGCTCGGCAATGCCCATGGAGATACCAAGCGGGATGAGGCTGGAGACCGTCAGTACGTAAGGCGACGCCAGCACGGGCCGCCCGCGAACCAGCAGCAGCACGCTGGATACCAGCAATACAAGAAATGCCATGATGTAGTACACGTCGTGCAAGGCTCTATCTCTGCCATAGCGGGACCAGAAGCGCCAGATCATGTAGATGGCGATCACGGCGATGGCAAGCAACGCGCTAGTGTCGAGCGGCGTCATGTGCATTCTCCATTGGATTCGGCAGGGAGAGGCGTTTTGAAAGCGCTGTCTCCGGTCCGCCTATTGTCACACGAAACTGCCCGGCCTACAGGGGTCGCCTCCACGCCGTCGGGACCCGCCTGGAAGCCTCTGATAGAATGATGCTCCATCGCGCACAGGACCGTGCGCAGCAGACTTCGCATTAGAGGTACGTGTTGAGCACTGTCGCACAAACTCCCACTGACAAGTACTGGCAATACGCGCTGTGGCTGGCGCTCTTCACCATCTTCTATAACCTGGCCGAGGGTCTCGTTTCGGTCTATTTTGGAGCCCACGACGAGGCGCTCACCCTGTTTGGCTTCGGCTTGGACTCGTTCATCGAGGTCATATCGGGACTGGGTATTCTAGCCATGGTGCTGCGTATTCGCCGGAACCAGGAACGGCCGCGCTCCGGCTTTGAGCAGACTGCGCTAAGGATCACAGGCTCATCCTTCTATTTACTGGGGGTCGGTCTGGCCGCCACCGCCGTCTACAACCTCCTGACGGCCCACCGGCCAACGACCACACTGCCCGGACTCATCATCTCACTGCTCTCCATGGCGGTCATGTGGGCACTGGTGCAGGGGAAGCGCAGGGTGGGACAGGCTCTGGACTCGGCCCCGATCCTCGCCGACGCCAACTGCACGTTGGTCTGTATATATATGTCGTTGGTACTGCTGGCTGCCAGCCTGATCTATCGGTTCACCGGCTTTGGTTTTGTGGACAGTCTGGGCGCCCTGGGCCTGATCTACTTCTCCGTGCATGAAGGTCGCGAATCCTTCGAGAGAGCCTCCGGCATGGATGAAAGCACGGTGGACTAGGTCGGGTATTCGAACCGGGGGAAGACTCAAGCGTTCCGGTGCAAAGGCGGAAAAACGCGAATATTACAGCAGCTGCTCACCCGCGGTCCGGGCGGCAGCTATCCGGCGAATTCGTAGGTTGGCATTCCGGTCACGTTGGTCTGCATTCGGAATACGCCGCCGGCCTGGGGGAACCTGCGCAATCCGGTTGCGTCCATACCGAGCATGGCCGTAGTAATGAAAAGCTCATTCATGTTTGGGCCACCGAAAACGCACGAGGTCACGTTTCTGGCAGCGACGCCGAACTGGGCCAGCAACATGCCGTCCGGTTTCCACTGCGAGACACGTCCGCCACCCCACATGGCAATCCACAGATTGCCGTCCGTATCCGTGGTCATGCCATCCGGCCAACCGAACGTCTTGTCGAAATGGATAATCACGCGGGGATTCGAGATTTGGCCGGTCTTTGCATCGTAGTCAAAAGCCGTGACGTCGCGCGTCGGCGTATCGATGAAATACATGGTCTTACCGTCAGGCGCCCAGGCCAGGCCGTTGGAAATGCGAAGCTCTTTGAGAAGCCGCCTCGGTTGTTCTCCCGGCGAGAATGAATACAGCGATCCACTGGCTTCCTGTTCGCTGTGATCCATGGTTCCGGCCACAAAACGGCCGCGGGCGTCGCACTTCCCGTCGTTGAATCGATTATTTGCCGGTTCTCGTCGAGGTGAAGGCAGCCTGCGCAGGCGCTTCATATTGGGCTCAAGCACCCAAAGCCCGTGCTGCTGTGCGATCACCAAACCGCCATTCTTGCGCGGCGCCAGGCTGCCTACGTAGTTGTCTGTCTGAAGGATCGCTCTCGAGCCGGCATAGATTCGCTTTTCCAGAACATCAATCCAATAAAGCGTCTGAGTTTTGGCGTCCCATGCCGGACTCTCGCCCAGAGTGGCTCTGGCATTGATGAAAAGTTCAGGCAGCATCATCATGGACGTCTTCTTGCCCCACCGACAGCGATCAATGCGCAATGTTACCACCTCTCTCCACGACGCTTCTGGTTGTGCAATCGCATAATCACGCGTATACTGAAATCGATGAACGCCCTGATGGTGTTACACCACGTCACGCTGATCGACGGCACAGGCAAGCAGCCGCTGCCCGATGCGACGGTGGCTGTGCGCGAGCGACAAGTCGTCTATGCAGGACCGGCTAAGACGTGGCAACCTTCGCTGGAGGAAGACATTCTCAACATTGACTTTGCGGGTAAGTACGTTCTACCCGGACTAATCGATTGTCATGTGCATCTGTCGGGGAGCGGCGAGCCCGACGGGCGCTTTGCAGCCGACGATGGATCGATGGCTCTCAAGATCCTGAAGAACGCGCGCCGGAACCTGGCTGCCGGAATCACCACTGTACGGGATCTAGGGGGATGGAACGAGCTTGAATTCGCGGTGCGCCGCTCCGTTCAGCGGGGCGACTTCAGTGGACCGCGCATGATCCTGGCAGGGCGCTTCATATCCATCAGCGAGTTGGGCGCCGATCACTACGAGGGGATGTATTACATTGCCGACGGCGTCGAGGCGGTCCGCAAGGCGGTGCGCCAGCAAATCCGGAATGGGGCCGACGTGATCAAGCTCGGCGTGACGGGCGCGGTGCTCGTGCAAGATGGTGTGCCCGGAGCGACGCACTTCAATGCAGATGAGATTCGTGTGGCGGTGGAAGAGGCGGCGAAGTTTGGGCGCCGCGTCGCCGCCCACGCGCATGGCATCGATGGAATCCGCCAAGCCGTGCTGGCTGGCGTGCACAGCATTGAGCATGGCACGTATCTGCACCAGGGACGCGATGTGATCGAGGAGATGACGCGTCGCGGGACGTTCCTTGTCCCCACGCTCAAGGCGGACCGCGATGTGCTCAAGGGCGAGGCCTCCAAGGTCCCGGCTTGGATCGTTGACAAGATGCGCGAGGTCCAGGACGCCGCCAAGAAGTCGCTGCGCGCCGCGTACCAGGCCGGAGTTCCAATTGCCATGGGGAGCGATGCCGCGACACCTCTCAACTACCATGGCGAGAATGCCTTGGAGGTCCACTGGATGCAGCAGGCGGGGATGAAGCCGATGGATGCGCTGGTGGCTGCAACCCTGGGCGCGGCGAGGGCCCTGGGCGCCGATGCCTGGCTCGGCTCCGTCGAAGAGGGGAAGGTGGCCGATCTGCTTGTTCTGGATGCGGACCCACTGGCGGATCTCAAGCGGCTGGCCGACAAGAAAGTCATTCGGGCGGTGTTCCTGGAAGGCAAGCTGGTTGCCTGCCAGCCAACGGACGCGTATCCAAGGACGATCGTTGCCAGTGACTGCCTGACGATTCAGTAGTCGGCCCGAGGGTTGCGCAATTTTCTGCCCCCTGGGTGCACGCCTAAAGGGCGGAAAATTCCCCCTTGACAAACAGAACGTTTGTTCTATAATCGTGGCAACCGTACCGAATGAAAGAGAGGTTGCCATGAACCGATCCGTGCACATCGAAATTGCCCCCTTCTTGCGCGGCACCGTGATGCGGCGCGGCGCCATCTTCGGCGCCATGCTGCTTGCCGCCCTGGTGGCATTCGAGCTCTTTAATTTTGCCACTACGTCCTTTGCGCTCTCGGATGTCCTCGGAAACCTGCAATCCGCCGGCGTGCGCTGGTCAACCGTGCTGGCGGTGGCCTTCTGTGGAATCGATTTTGCCGGGATCGCCCGGCTGTTCACACCTCAGCAAAAGGGGGGAGAACCAGCTGAAGTCTGGTACCTGTTCGGCGCCTGGCTGCTGGCAGCCGGATTCAACGCGGTGCTGACATGGTGGGGTGTCTCGGTTGCGATTGCCGAACACGCTTCCGAGGGCAGCGTGCTGGTCGGACGCACAGCCCTAATGCACACAGTGCCGGTCGTTGTGGCCGTCATGGTATGGGTGATCCGTGTGCTGATCATCGGCACTTTTTCGCTTGCGGGCGAGAGTCTATTCACCGTGGGCGACGGCGATACAACTTCGACGCAGGCGCCGCGCCGCCAGCCGCCCGCCTCGTATCCTCAGCCGGCTCGAAGACCGATCCCTGCGATAACGCCGCAGGCGAGTGCGGCCGCGGTCGAGCCAAGCTACCATCCGATGGGTATGAGCGCGCGCTCCCACCAACAAAGGCCGTCGCTCCGCCAGTAGCCCCCGAAGAAGACCCTGGATTCTTGAAGTGAATGGGTGCCCGCGCTCCTCCGAATATCGAGGAGCGCGGGCTCTCCGTTACTTTGGCCTACGCAGAACGGCGTCGACGACGGTCAGGCCGCCGCTTTGATTGAATGTGTGCGTGGCTCGCACTTTGCCGCCGCCGGGCCCGAACACCGCGATCGTTTCTTCCCCGTAGTCGTCTTCGGTCAGCGAGGTGATCCGGTTGAACCTGAGAGAGCCGCCGTACCGGCGCGAAGAGTCCTGCGCGGGTCGGATCAGTTGACCGTCTTGAACAAAAATAGAGCCGGCGGGCCGCGCGGAAGCGATGTCCCGCACCACCGGATTGCGCGGATGCGGAGTCCACGAGTTCAGAAAGAGGGCTCTGAGCCCAGAACACATGCAGTGCATTGAGGCTCGACCCGCCCGGTTCCCGGATGTTGGCAAAGAGCCAATAACGGCCCGAATGTTCGAGGAGCGTGGCGTCGACGGCATAGATGTCGTGCATCAGGATCTTAGCGAACTCCCACTGGTCGGGGAATTGGGTGCAGCGATACGCCTCGATGGTCCGGTTTCCGGCTGTCTCAGGCAGCATGAAGAGCTCGCCGTCGTGATGAAACAGGAATGGGTAGGACAGGTGGTACCCGCGCTCCAGCACGACCTGGTGATCGAGGAGCGTGCCGTCGGCGTCCAACGTAAGACACGCAATGTGGCCCCGCCCGGTGGCATAGAGTTTCTCCTCGATGAATACGTAAAAGCGATCGGCCTGTTGGATCACGAAGGGATCCCCCCAATAGCGATCTTTTGCCGGAATCAGCGGGTGAAGGCCCTCCCACCCAAGGGATTCGTAGTCCATTCCCCGGGCGGTCAGGATCACCCACTGGTCAATGAAGAGTAGGGACGCCAGTGTCTTGTCCAGCTTGCGGAGGATGCGCTGCACGCGGGAAGGTTGCATCATCTTGGGGACTCCAGCGTGCTGTTCCCATCCGTGAGAACGTAGAGGCTGCGGGCCGCATCCGCTTTCGGATCGAACGCAAAGTCCGTCACGATGTAGCCGCGGGCAAAAGCGGTCTCGAAGAACTCCCGCGCAAAGAAGCGCCAGTCGCGTGCCAGGCCGAGATCGCCGGCTTTCAATGCCATGAAGTCAGGTGGAATCTCTGCAGCCAACAGTTGATCATCGAGGGCCGGTACATGTTCCGGCGGCCGCGGCAAGCCGTCCGAGCCGTACCGGACCGCATAGAGCGGACGCACCCCCACGCGGGTCAAATGGCTTAGGGTCATTGTCGGGCGCGCTCGCTTTCCCAACCGCCGCTCCACGCGGTGTGTGTTCAGCCACCAATCGACCTGGAAGCGGTCCGAGGGCAAGCCAGCGTTCAGGCCATCGCGCATCTCGCCATATTCCGAGCGCCGGTACGTGGAGCACACGGCGCCGAGGCGGGCGATGTTCAGATAGGCGTTGCGGCTGAGCAGCAGATCATAGGTCCACGTGATGTGGTCCAGTCCCTGGTGTCGCACCATCTGCCATTGGGCGCGCTTCAGAGCGAATCCAAGCCCGCGATCCCGGTGCCCAGCCAATACCCCGGCCATATGTGAGCAATGCTTCAGGCGCGGCCCGTCCGGCGTAGGCTCGATGCCGGGAAAGCCAAAAACGAAACCGATCAACGCTTCATCTTCAAAGGCGCCGAGCACCAGCCCGCCGTTGTGGACGGCTGCAATCATGAGATGCGCCGGCACAATGTCCGTCTCGCTGCCGGGCCAGATATCTCGCTGCAGTGTCTCTACCGCCGATAGCTCGGCAGGGGTTTCAAGTACGCGAATGGTCAGGGTTGGCATGTGTCGCGGCAGGCAAACGGCACGTTCGATGGCTGAGCGGCCAGCGCCGACGGCTCAGCTAGGGCCGGAATAAGCGAAGGCTCTCCATGACCCTCTTTGTGGTCTCCGAGGTCCGCGCGGACAAGCCATGGAAGACCGTCGTGTACCAAGGGCGTGCGCCGCAGATAGTCCAAGCGGTACGTGAAGCGCGCAGGCATCAACCCAAGCGAGCGCGGCAGATTCTCCACGGCGCATGTCCGGCTGACAGCAATGTAGTCGAGCCAAAACGAAGAGACCGGGAAATTCGGGATGAAGGAACTCGAGGCTGACGATCAGGGCGCGCAGCAGCACCGGATGCAACTCGTACAAGGTGCGGGGGTTGTGGCTCGCCTGCATAACCGTCTCCACGATTTGCCGCACCGTAAAAAACTCGCTCCCGCCAATCTCGTAGGTCCGGTTGACAGCCGCCGCATCGTCAAGCGACCACATGATCGCCGTCACCAGGTCTTCCACCCACAGGGGTTGGATCACCGTGCGTGAGCTCATGGGCAGCGGGAAGAAGAGCGGCGAGGCGCGCAGCAAACTGGCCAGGCTGGTTGTGAAATGGTCATTCGGCCCGAAAACCAGCGCGCTGCGAAGGATCGTATATGGAACACCGGAGCGCCGCACGTGCTCCTCTGCCACACCCTTGGCCTTGAATACCGGATATCCGGAGGACCGGCTCGCTCCCAGATGGCTGATCGTGATCAGGCGCTTCACCCCGGCGTCTGCAGGCGGCGCGCGCCAGATTTTCGGTACCCTGCATATCCACGGCGAGCAAGTCGGCATTTCGGCCCTGCCACTCCGCACCCGCCAAGTGAATGATCACGTCGATGCCTTTCAGCGCTCCGCGGATCGAACGCTCGTCCGCGAGGCTGGCAACTGCGACATCGATGGACCGGCCCCTCGGCAAGCGGGGTGAGCGTCTGGAGGGCCTGATCATGACCCGCACATCCTGGCCCGCATCCATTAATTGTCGAAGCAGGGCGCTACCAATGAAGCCCGTGGCCCCCGTGACGAAAATCATGAGGGAGATTATAGCGTGCCGAGCGCCGGCGCCCTGCGGCTGGCGGCCGGTCGCGCCCGGAATCGTGACCTCGACGCGACACGTAAACCTTCTACACAGAATCTTGACAGGCGCGGCTTATGCTCCTGCCTGAAAGTAGCATGGTGAGGCAATTGGATGGAATCCCGTCGAGTAGACAAGTCGCTGCGCTCGTTGTTCCACGGCCGCCGGACAACGTCAAGGTCCGGGGCGCCTCTATGCCGAGGACGAATCCGCTCCCTTAGGCTGCTGGCCCTCGCCTCCGCTGCCTTGCTGGGGCTGGCGCTAAGTGGGTGTGCGACGCCGGCCGCGGCCGATAGCGGCGTGGTGCTGTCCGACGTATACACTTCTGTTGCCCAGACACTCGCGGCGCGTCCCAGCCCGGTCACAATGACGGCAACGCTCGATGCGACCTCGACGCCGGTTGCTACGGTGACGCCCTTCGAAGATCTTCCGGCCACCGTGACGGCCGGCACAGTCTGGAATTCGTCTTCGTACGCCGGCGGCTGCGACAACTCGGCATACGTCAGTGACGTGACCATCCCGGATGGCACAGAACTCGCGCCCGGTGAAGCATTCACGAAGACCTGGGCGTTGGTCAATACCGGAAACTGCACCTGGAACGGCGACTACTCCATGACCTTCATCAGTGGGGACGACATGGAGGGTTCGGAGGCGACGATTGGCCGGAGCGTGGCGCCCGGCCAATCCGCAGACATCTCCGTTTCGCTAACAGCACCAGAGGATACTGGCACGTACACCGGATACTGGAGACTGGCCAATGCCGGCGGAACCTCGTTTGGAGAGGATGTGTACGTTATGGTGACCGTGTCGGACGAGGCGTCCACTGACACAGCGACAGCGACGCCCATGCCTACCATCGTCAGCCCGACTGCAACACCTACGTTTACCGCCGCGAGCCCGGCCCTTACGTCCACGGCTACCGCCGCGAGCCGCCCCACTGCGACTCCCACGCCTACTGCTACGAGCCCGGACCTGACGCCCACGGCTACTGCCGCGAGCTCCACTGCGACACCTACGGATACCGCCGTGAGCCCGACTCTGGAGCCGACGGCAAGCGCCACTGCCACGGCAGGCACCCCGACTCCCATGCCCGCCTCGGCATTCGATGGGCACCGCGCGGCTACGACACCTCTCGCCACCCAAAATGGCTAGAAGATGGAACGATGCTGGAAACCAAGAGACACGAAGGTACAGCCGCAGAATCACGCGCCGTAATTTTGCGGACGCCTGCGCTGAGGCAACGCAAGTTCCGGTAGGTATAATGAAATCGTCGTCTGGGTCCCATCCGACAGTCAGATCCTGCAGCGCAACGACCATGCCGAAGACCATCCTGGTAGTCGATGACAAAGCGAATGTGCGCACGCTTGTCCGGGACTACCTTGCCGAGCAGGGGTACCGTGTGCTGGTCGCCGATAACGGGCAAAATGCGCTGTACGAGGCCCGCCGAGCGAAGCCCGATCTGATTCTGCTTGACATCATGATGCCCGAGATGGACGGCCTGGAGTTCATCCGCGCCTATCGCAAAGAAAGTGAAACACCCGTGATCCTGCTCACGGCCAAGCTGGAGGAGTCCGACAAGGTCATCGGCTTGGAACTGGGCGCCGATGATTACATCACCAAGCCCTTCGGCATGAGGGAACTTGTCGCCCGGATCCACACAGTGCTGCGTCGTGCCGGCGGCCATACCGAGAGGCCGACTCCGGTGCTGCGGGCTGCCGACATTGTCCTGGACAAGGAGGGCCATTCGGTGCTTGTCAACGGGCGGCCGGTGCGGCTGACGCCTTCCGAATTCGACATATTGGCGGTCCTGATGACCTCGCCGGGCCGCGTATTCTCCCGGCTCGATCTGCTTCGCGAATTGGAAGGCGGCGCCTTCGAGGGAGTTGCCCGCACAATCGACCAACACATTAGGAATCTGCGCATCAAGATTGAGCCAGAGCCTGCCAATCCCCGCTATGTCCAAACAGTGTTTGGCGTGGGGTATCGTTTTGCGGGGGAATAGCATGCCGCGTTCGATTACCACCAGGCTCATCCTTGCATTTCTCCTGGTTGGGGTAATCGTGCTGGCGCTGGCCTCCGGCATCACCTACTGGCTAACGGCCCGGGAGTTCAAGCAACTCGCCTATGACCAGTCGCGCGACCGATTTGTAGCCGACATGGCCTACTACTACGAGACGCATGGCAGTTGGAGTGGCGTCCTGCCGTACTACCAACAGCGCAGCAGCGCGAATTCCCGGTTCAATCCGCCGCCCAACGCACCGGGAGCCGTGGGAGGAGAACCGCGGCCCCAGACGCTGTTCTTCGCCCTGGCCGATCAGGACGGGCGAGTTGTGGTTCCGGCTGGTGGATACCGGGCCGGGGAAATTGTTTCGTCCTCTGCGCTTTCACGAGGTACCACGGTGACGGCCAACGGCGTGGCTGTGGGCACGGCACTGGTGGTGGGAATCCTCCGCCGCTGGGCGGACTGGAGCAGCGTTATCTCGCACAAACAAACCTGGCTCTCCTGTACGCCGCCCTAGGGGGTCTGGCCCTGGCTTTGGCATTTGGCATCGTGCTTGCGCGGGCCTTGACGCATCCCATCCGCGACCTGACGATGGCGATTCGATCCATGGCAGCGGGCCAGCTCAAACAACAGGTGGCCGTCACCTCCCGGGATGAATTGGGAGAACTGGCAGGCGCGTTCAATCAGATGAGTGCGGATCTGGATCGGCTGCAGCGTTCCCGCCGCCGCATGACCGCCGATATTGCCCACGACCTGCGCAATCCCCTGACCGTGATCGGCGGCTATGTCGAATCAATGCGTGAAGGAGTGCTGGATGCCACGCCGGAGCGCCTGGATGCCATGCAAATGGAAGTCAAACACCTGGAGCGGCTGGTGGACGATCTGCGAACGCTCTCGCAGGCCGAGTCCGGCGAGCTAAGCCTGAACCGCGAGGCGGTGTCGCCCGTCCGCCTGTTGGAAAGGATGCGTCAGTCGTACCAGCCGCTTGCGGACAAGCAGGCCATTACGCTCCGGCTCGATGCAGGACCGGGCCTGCACGAAATCGACGCAGACCCCGACCGCATGGCGCAGGTGTTGGGCAATCTGATATCGAACGCACTTCGCTATACACCGGAGCACGGCGAAATAGTCCTTGGGGCGCAAGAGGACAGCAGCTCCGTGGCCCTGACTGTGGCGGATAACGGGCAAGGAATTCCGCCCGAGGCCCTTCCGCACGTGTTTGATCGCTTCTACCGCGCCGATTCCGCGCGCACGCGGGCCGATGAATCAGGTCTGGGATTGGCGATCGCGCGATCCATCGTTGAGGCCCATGGCGGACGCATCACAGCCGAGAGCCTGCCCGGCGTGGGGACCACCATGAAGATCACGCTTCCCGGGTGACGACCGCGGCGTTTCGTCTTGCCGCGCCGCACGAGTTTAGAACGGGATGATTGGTGCGGCAAGTGGACTTGTTGAAGCCTGGTCGGGAATTTATCCCGTCATTCTGATGCGGTCCCATAACAAGGATCCTCGGCACAGCGAGGGTCCTGGATTCATGTTTGGAATGGCTTGGGGAGTTGCCTGGCATGATGCGGCCGATATTGTAGGCCGGCGTCTCCTAGCCCTGGAGCTTGCTCTCAAGCAGGTTGATGACCTGCTGGAACAAGGCAATAGAGCTCCGGTTGCTTGAGGCGGCACCACTTGCCGTGGCGCCGGCAGAGCCGGACACCGATGCAGACCTCGCAGCCGGCATATCGCCACCAAGCGGAAAACCTCCGGCAGCATCCGGCGGAGGGCCACCGCCAAGCTGGGCATCGACGGGCATGGCGGCCGGGGCAAGGCTGCTCGACGCTGTCGCAGCCGCACTTGTCGTGCTCCCTGCCGCGTTCGCCAAAGCATTCTCAGGCAACTGCATCCCTGCAATGGCGCTGACTTGATCCGCGGTCATCGTCGTCTGGATTTGCTCCACGACGGCGAGGGTCTCTTGAGGGGCGGCGGCAGCATTTGTGTTCAGCTCGGCGAGTAGCTGCCAAAGGGGCAGCAGTTGCCCGGCGAGATCGGCGCTGACCGCCTGCCCGGTGTTTTCAAGCTCCAAGGTACCGAGCGCCAACCGGGTGGCTTGTGCCGTGGCTGCGTCGGTCGTGGCCGATTGCGAAGTTGCGCTCCCGCACGCGCTCAACGTCAGCATGGCGACCAGCGTCAAGAACGCGATCGTGTAGCGCATTGGCGAGGCCAGCGATTGCCTAGAGCCAGTAACGGGGACGGATTGGCGAGTGAAGATGTCGGACATTGGTATCCCTTCGGGTCGAGGTACGGAGCATGCCATTGGCCGCAGTATAGTGAAGCGCCCCATAGAACTCGTCAGCGAGTCATCAGGAATACATGTAGATGAAGCGTTGAGGGGCCGCGCTTGGACGCCGAACTGCTCCTGCCATGTTCCAGGATGTGCCCAACCGATGACGCGCCCACGTCGAGCCGCACGAATCGATACGCCCTCCGCAATTGGAGGGCGTATTTGTAGCAAGCCGGTGCAGCGGATTCTTCCTAAGCCGTCACTTTCTTTCGCTTCTCGGGAGCGGCGGCAGAAAAGGTCAGGCCCGCCTCGCCGCGCTCCACTTGGATTGTATCGCCCTCATGAAATTCACCGGACAGGATCTTCATGGCCAAAGGATCCTGCAGTTCACGCTGGATTGCCCGTTTCAACGGCCGCGCCCCGAATGCCGGGTCATAGCCCACGTCCGCCAGATACTCGCGAGCCGATTCGGTCACCTCCAGCCCATAACCCTTGTCGCTGAGCAGCTGGGAGACGCGCCGCAGTTGAATGTCGACAATCGCGCTCAGGTGCTCACGGCCCAACGGGTGGAACACGACGATCTCATCGATGCGGTTGAGGAACTCCGGGCGGAAGTGTGTCTGCAGCATGGCCGTGATCTCATCACGCGTTGCGGCGTGCCCACTTTCCCAGAGCTGGTTGCCAAGGTTGGATGTCATGATCACGACGGTGTTGCGGAAATCCACCGTGCGTCCCTGACCATCGGTCAAACGCCCGTCGTCCAGGAGCTGCAGCAGCACGTTGAAGACCTCGGCGTGCGCCTTCTCGATCTCATCGAACAGCACGACGCTGTAGGGACGGCGTCGGACTGCCTCTGTCAGTTGGCCGCCTTCCTCGAAGCCGACATAGCCGGGCGGCGCGCCAAGCAGGCGACTGACAGTGTGTTTTTCCTGGTATTCGCTCATGTCGATTTGAATCATGGCGCGTTCATCATCAAACATGAACTCGGCCAATGCGCGCGCCAGTTCCGTTTTACCCACACCCGTGGGTCCCAGGAATATGAAGGAGCCGATCGGGCGGTTTGGGTCCTGCATGCCGGCGCGGGCTCGCCGTACAGCATTCGAGACCGCGCGTACGGCGTCATCCTGCCCGACAACGCGCCGTCGAAGATTGTCCTCCATGTGAATGAGCTTCTGCGTTTCGCCTTCGAGCAGTCTCGAGACCGGGATTCCCGTCCAGCGGGCGACGATGCTGGCGATTTCTTCGGCGTCGACTTCCTCTTTCAGGAGCGGATGCTCGCCCTGCATGGATTTCAGCCGGCCCTCCGCCGCCCGGATCTGCTCCTCCAACTGGCGCAATTCACCGTAGCGCAGCCGGGCCGCCTTCTCCAAATCGGTTGCGCGTTCGGCGCGTTCCATCTCCGTGCGCGCTTGCTCCAGCTTCTCCTTGAGACCCCGCAACTCTGCGATGGCCTGTTTCTCAGCCTGCCAGCGAGTCGTGATGCCCTTCGAACTCTCCTGCAGCTCCGCTAGCTCCTTTTCGAGACTTTGCAGGCGCTCCCTTGAACTCTTGTCCTTCTCTTTCTTGAGCGCCTGGCGTTCGATCTCCAGTTGCATGATGGCGCGGTCAACCTCATCCAGCGCCTGGGGCTTGGAGTCAATCTCGGTCCGCAGACGCGCGGCGGCCTCGTCAATCAGGTCGATGGCTTTGTCGGGCAGGCGTCGGTCGGCGATGTAGCGGCGACTCAGGGTCGCGGCCGCGATCACGGCCCCATCTGTGATGCGCACTCCGTGGTGGACCTCATAGCGTTCCTTGAGCCCGCGCAGGATGGAGATCGTGTCTTCCACGCTCGGCTCTTCAACCAGCACAGGCTGGAAGCGCCGCTCGAGGGCCGGATCCTTCTCCACGTGCTTGCGGTATTCATCGATCGTGGTGGCGCCGATCATGTGCAGTTCGCCGCGCGCCAGCATGGGTTTCAGCATGTTGCCGGCGTCCATGGCGCCTTCGGCCGCGCCGGCGCCGACCACGGTGTGCATTTCGTCGACGAACAGGATGACTTCGCCGGCGGAGTCGGTAATCTCTTTCAAGACCGCCTTCAGGCGTTCTTCGAATTCCCCGCGGAATTTCGCGCCCGCCACGAGGGCGCCCATATCCAACTGCACAATCCGCTTGTTCTTGAGTTCCTTCGGGGACGTCTCCATTGACGATGCGCTGCGCCAGGCCTTCGGCGATGGCCGTCTTACCCACGCCGGGTTCGCCGATCAGGGCCGGGTTATTCTTTGTGCGCCGCGAAAGCACTTGCACCACGCGGCGGATCTCTTCATCGCGGCCGATGACCGGGTCCAGCTTTCCCTTGCGGGCCATATCGGTCAGGTCGCGCCCGTATTTTTCCAGTGCTTGATAGGTCGATTCGGGATCCTGCGTGGTGACGCGTTGAGAGCCGCGGACGGCCTTGAGGGCGTTGAGGATGGCGTCCTTCGTAAGCCCGTGCGAGGCGAGGCGCTTGCCCTCGATCGAATCAGTCAGTCCGAGCAGCAAGTGCTCGGTGGAAACATATTCGTCCTGCATCCCCTTGGCATAACGTTCCGCCGCACTGAGTGCCTCCGCGGTGGTGGGTGCAAGGCCCACTTCGACGCCGGTCCCCTGAATCTTGGGGTGCTGGTTAAGAGCGTTCTGCAATTCGGCGCGCAGGGCATCCACGCTGCCGGCGACCTTGGTCACGAGCGCCGGGACGACGCCCTGGTCCTGGCGCAGGAGCGCCAGCAGCAGGTGAGCCGGCTCAATGGACTGATGGTTCAGGTCGCGGGCAATTTCCTGCGCCTGAAGGATCGCTTCTTGGGACTTCTGCGTGTATTTTTCGAGATTCATCCAAGTCTCCCTCTTCCTATAAAATCAAACTAAGTATATGTCTTTCGCATTGGAGGTGCATTAGCGCAGCGTAAGAAACCAGTCAGCGCGAGGTCGTCAGCACAGACAAGTGTTGCCAAGAGGCGCGCCCTCGCCAGGCATGCTTGGGGCCGGTGCACATGAAGCGACTTCCGACGCAAAGGAGGATGGACTGCGTGTCGGTTGCTCGTAATGCGACCCCGGGGCGACGCTTCCGATCAATCGACGAGCCAGCAAAGTTGATGCCATGAGAGGGTCGCTGGGGCTACAAAAAGCTGATCGGGGCGGTGCAAGGTATAATCGCCGCACGTTATGAGAATGCCTCGGGGGTTTGCGCATCTGCTCGACCGTCTTCAACCATCCGAAAGGATGATCTTAATGGGAACGGCGGTCGTCGTCGGTGCGGGGACAGGCTTGGGGGCGGTCGGCTTTATCAGACTCATCAATATCGTGCAGGTCTTCTTTTTTGTGGGGGGAGAGAATAAGTTCGGGTTTCTCGGACGCCTGCTGATCATACTTGTGCCGACGATAGGCGGCCTGCTGGTTGGCCCGATCATCGCGTATTTCGCCAGTGAAGCCAAAGGGCACGGCGTGCCTGAGGTCATGCAGGCGATCGCCCTGCATGGAGGACGCATTCGCCCGCGCGTCGTGGTGGCCAAGATCGCCGCCTCGGCCTTGTGCATCGGTACAGGCGGTTCGGCCGGACGCGAAGGGCCGATCGTGCAGGTCGGTGCGGCGTTGGGGTCAACGCTGGGTCAATGGCTGCACGTCTCGGATAACCGGCTGCGAAACCTGGTCGCTTGCGGCTCCGCCGCGGGGATCGCGGCTACGTTCAACGCCCCCATCGCCGGCGTGTTGTTCGCGGTGGAAATCATCCTGGGCGAGCTGCACTTGGGGGACCTGGGCAATGTCGTCATCTCTGCTGTGACGGCTTCGACCATTGCGCGCGTCTTTCTGGGCGAGCAGCCCGCCTTCATTATCCCGCGCTCCGGCAGCCAGGCGCCGTGGGAATTGCTGCTGTACTTGATGTTAGGCGCCCTGGCAGCTTTTGCGGCGGTCGGATTCACCCGGCTGCTCTACTGGTTTGAGGATCGTTTCGATGCCTGGAAATTCCCCAACGCCCTCAAACCCGGCGTCGGCGGCCTCTTTCTTGGGGCCATCGCCTTCTTCTACCCGGCTGTGCTCGGGCTGGGCTTCGTCCCTTCCTTGAGCAGTCTGTCGAACCTGCCTGTCTCTCGAAATTTTCCATTTGTGTTTGGCTCCGGATTCCCGGTCATCGAAGACACGCTTCTCGGCCAGGTTCCGTTCGTTTTGCTGGTTGCCCTCATCTTTCTCAAACCATTGGCGACTTCCCTGACACTCGGTTCGGGCAACTCTGGGGGGATATTCGCCCCATCGCTGTTCACGGGCGCCGTGCTGGGTGGTGCAATGGGCAAGATTGTCGAGTACTTCGCCCCCGGGTTGACAGCCGGCTCGAGTGCCTTTGCAATCGTGGGTATGGCGGCGGTGTTCGCGGGCGCGGCGCGCGCCCCATTCACAGCCATACTGATCGTGTTCGAAATGACGGACGACTATCGCCTGATCCTCCCGCTGATGGCAGCGGTTGTTATCAGCGTCGCCGTGGCGGAACGCCTGGAACGCGAGTCCATCTACACACTGAAGCTGGCGAGACGCGGCATCCGCCTGAATGCCGGTCGTGCCGCGGACGTGATGGATTCTGTGAAAGTGGACGAGGTGATGGTCAAGGAGCCGATCTCCGTCACGGTTGACACGCTCGTGAGCGTCCTCGCGGACCGCTTCATCGAGACCGGCCGGCACGGGTTCCCCGTATTGGATTCTGCCGGCAAGTTGGCCGGTGTGGTTTCACTTGAAGATTACCGCCGGGCCATGGGCGGCAAACCCCTGGAACACGCCGATCTCACCGTGGGTGAGATTGCCAGCCGAGCGGTCGTCACTGTCTACCCGGATGACACCGTCGGACTTGCACTGCGCCGCATGGCACCACGGGACATATCCCGGCTGCCGGTGGTCACCCGCGCCGACCCGCACAAATTGGTGGGCATGGTAAGGCGGAATGACATCGTGCGGGCCTATGAAGTGGGTGTCACGCGGCGGGAAGAGCAGCGGCTGCAAGCCAGCGAGACCCGGATCAACGAGACCAGCGGCTTGCGGACCATCGAAATTCGTATCGAAAGCGGTTCGGCGTGTGAGGGAAGGAACCTCAGCGATGTCCCGTGGCCGCGGGACTCCGTGGTGGTGGCAGTACAGCGCGGCCACCAGTCGATCATTCCGCGGGGCAACCTTGTGCTGAAAGCCCGCGACGACCTTATCCTGGCTACGGCGGGGGATAATCTCGACGATGTCAGAAAGTTGTGTGCGGCCGACAGCCGCAAGGACGATTGACGCCGAACGCCGGTCCCGACTTTGCATCCGGTTGAGGTCGTCGGCAACGTCTACTGCCCACGGAGCCAAACTCTCATTCATGCGCGTAGCGATTGTCCATGATGCCTTATGTGTACGGGGCGGCGCCGAGCGTGTGGCGCTGTGGATGGCAAAGGCATTTCCCGATGCGCCGATCTTCACGTCCGTTTACCTCCCTGATCAGACTTTCGCCGAATACAAGGCCCTTGATGTGCAGACTCACTCCCTTCGCTGGGCCGCTTCCTGTGCACGGAAACCCAGTTCAAGCTGCTTTATCCGCTGTGGCTGCTCGAACTTCAGCGCCTTGATTTCGCCGCCTTTGATGTTGTGCTTTCGTCATCCACGTACCTGGCGAAATACATTCGTCCAGCCACGCCGGCGTGCGGCATGCGGCCTATATTTATGCTCCGTTCAGGCTGCTGTGGAAACCAGAGGCATATGCCCAAGGAAGCCTGCCCACACCCGGCGTGTTGGAAGCCCTGGTAAGAGGCACAGTACCGCTCCTGCGGAAATGGGATCGGGCGCGCACCAGAGCGATCCCGAGCATTGCCACAACGTGTCAGCATATGGCGGCTGAGATCAAGACGAATTATGGGCGATCTGCCTCCGTGATCTACCCTCCGGTCGATGATCCCCGACGCTTCAACGTCCGGCGTTGCACGGGAAGACTATTTTCTGTGCGTGGGAAGACTGATCTCGCACAAGCGTATTGACCTTGCCGTCCAGGCCTGCACCCGGCTGGGCAAAAAACTGATCGTTGTGGGCGACGGCCCAGAGAGAGCGAATCTTGAGCGACGGGCGGGTCCCTCCATCCAGTTCCTGGGACAGCGTGGGGGACGAAGCGCTTGAGGAACTCTATCTGAAGGCAAAGGGGCTGATTTTTCCCAGCTACGAAGACTATGGGCTCGTCCCCCTGGAGGCCCAGGCACATGGCGTTCCCGTGATTGCGTTCGGGCAAGGCGGTGTGCTGGAAACCGTGAAGGAAGGCGTCAGCGGAATCTTCTTCTTCAAGCAGGATGTTGATTTGCTGGTTGCCTGCCTGCAAGTCTTTGAAGCGAGCCGCTTTCCTGAAGAACAGATCCGTGACTGGGCGCGCAAGTTTGATCCTCAGGTTTTTATTTCACGGCTGCGCGATTTTGCCTTCGCGGCCTGAGCTCCCGCGCGAGATCGGGATTCGATGACCTTGATTTGGTTTATGATTAACCGGCATCCCGTAGTGTAGAAATCGATGGCAGGCCGAGGCGCAAAGAGGCAAGCCCCGCGTGATTCTAAGAACCAGCTATCGACCGTGGCTGGTCAGCGGGGTGCTGCTCGGCGGCGACCTGCTGGCACTCTCACTTGCATTTCTGACTGCATACATGTTGCGCAGGGCGCTCATCCCGATCATGGGAGGCGTTCTAAGCCCAAATCAGATCCAGCCTCTGGCGATCATGATGCTGATCTTCGTGCCCACGATTCTCCTTTTCTCTGGATCCTATCCCGGTCACGGTCGGGCCGGGTTCGTCGAATTTCGGCGATTGGTGCTTGACGTAGTCTTGGCATACATCACGGTGGGTGTTGCCAGCTTCATCCTGGGCTACGGATTTCAGTTTTCGCGACTGATCTTCCTTACAAGTGGGGCCCTGAGCATCGTTCTCCTGATTCTTGTGCGTGTGATCATACGCAACCGCGGCCCGGCCATCCCCTGGTGGAGCGTGCCCACGGTGGTCGTTGGAGATTCCGGCGATATTGGCGGCCGCACTGGTCAATCTGCGCGCTTCGCGGCGCATCGGTTTCCGGGCCGTGGCTGCGCTTGTGCTGGGAGCGAAGCCGGATGTGCCCGTGATCGAGGGCGTGCCAGCATTCCGGTTCTCACCGGCAATACTGCCAGACCTAAGGAGCCAGGGGGTCGTCCTGGCGGTGGTGGCCTCGACCGGGGCAGACCTGGACCACAGCGTACAACGGGAGGTCCATGTGCTCAGTACCATCTTCCCCCGGGTGGTGTACGTGACGGAGGATCCGGCGCTGAATGTAGTGCAAGTCAATCAAGCACTGCTCTTGGGCCGCACGACTTTTGAGGTACAGAACAAACTGCATAGTTCTCCCAGGCGGTTTGTAAAGCGTTTGTCCGATCTGGCCCTGTGCCTGGTTGGCGTGGGCATCGGAGTTCCGGCGTTTGCCCTCATGGCTTTGCTGATTGCCCTCGATTCGCCGGGACCGGTACTGTACAAGCAACAAAGAGTTGGGCTCAGCGGGAAATTGTTTGATCTCTACAAATTTCGGACGATGGTGGCCGGCGCCGAGGCTGCGCTCGATGCTGTCCTGGTGGGTGATCCGAAATTGCGGCAAGAGTATGAAACCCACCATAAGATCGAGGACGATCCCCGTATCACCAGGGTTGGACGAATTCTCAGACGCCTTAGTTTTGATGAGTTCCCCCAATTCTGGAACGTGATACGCGGCGAGATGAGCATCGTAGGGCCGAGACCCTATCTGCTTCAGGAGATCGAAGAATTAGGCGATGCGCGAGAGATTATTCTGAGCCTACCCCCCGGGCTGACGGGCTGGTGGCAGGTTATGGGGCGCCACCGTCTCGATTTTGGGCAACGGCTGCGAATGGATGAGTTCTATGTGGGGAACTATTCGGTATTGACCGATTTGTACATACTATTGAAGACAGTTTATGTGGTAATGAGTGGAGATGGGATCTAATTGAGCCAGGCTAAGACAGAGTGGGGGACCGTCGATCACGCATGGTAAGAAGCGTAGGCCTAATTAGTCTCGTTTTGGCGACCAAAGACAGGAGCGCGGAAATGGCGCGCTTTCTGCGGGGTCTATCTCTCCAAACCTATTCGGATTTTGAACTTATCGTCGTAGACCAGAATGCGGACGATCGCATGCTGCAGATCTTGAGCAAGTATCCGGCCATCAACGCTACGCACTTGGTCGCGGAAGCGGGCCTGTCGCGTTCCAGGAACGTGGGGCTTTCCGCCGCCAAGGGGGCGAGTGATGGCTTTTCCAGACGATGACTGCTGGTATGCACCCGACGTGCTCGAGAGGGCCGCGGACTATCTCGGGGCCCACCCCGACTGGAGCGGCATATCGGGCCGCACCGTCAGCGACAAGCCCGGACGGCCGCTGTGGAAATGGCACACTCAGAAAGGACCTGTTACCCGGCGTAACGTTTGGCAAAGAGTGAACTCAAACTCGATCTTCCTCAGAAAAACCGCATTTGTGGGGGATCTCAAATTCGATGAACGGTTGGGCGTCGGGGCGGGCACTCCATGGGGATCAGCCGAAGAAGTGGACCTGATCTTGTCAGCACTAGATGCCGGTGCGCGCATCGAATTTGTGCCGGATTTGGTTGTCTACCATGAGGACACTTTCCCGGCTGGGAACCCGGCAGAACTGGAAAAGGCATATCGCTATGCCTGCGGAGTTGGCTTCGTGCTCAAGAAACACAAGTACCCGCTGGACTTCGTAGCCTTCGACGTATTGCGACCGATGGTCAACGCGATTCGGGCACTGGCAGTAGGGGATCGGTACAAGGCCAAATTCATGGCGGCGATGGCTCGCGGACGACTTCGCGGCCTGCGCAGCGCCAACTAGCCACATACAGACCGGAGCGCACGACTCGGCGGGACGCTGCCCGATTGTCCCGCTACTGGAGCGCCGCCCATGTCAGCCGGGCGCTCCTCCGCCAGTTGAATTCCCTGGCGCGTTCAAGGCCCCTGGCCACAAGATCCCGTCTTTTCTCGGTGTCCGCAATGACGACCCGGACGGCGCTGGCCAGTGTCCGTGGATCAGCTGGATCGCAATAAAGCGCCGCGGTGCCGCCAATCTCGGGCAGCGAAGCGGCGTTTGAAAGAATGACCGGACAACTACATGCCATCGCTTCGAGGGCGGGGAAACCGAAACCTTCATAGAACGATGGGTACGCAAACACGGCGGCGCGTTCATAGAGAGCGCGCAGGCCGGCGTCCGTGACGAAACCAAGCCAGCGCACGTTGCTGTGAGTTTCGTAGCGCGTTTGCTGGAATACCCTTCCATACGTGCCGCCGGCGATCAACAAGTCGAGCCCTGCTTCCTTTAGCAGATCTGGCAACTGAAGAACGGCGGCAAGATTCTTGTGTGCGCTGTTGCTGCCGACAGCCAGAATGTAAGGGCGCGAGCCCACGTGGAGTCTCTCGAAGATCCCGTAGTCTGCCGGCTGCGCCAGAATGTGCTCGCAGCCCGAGTAGATGACACTGATTCTGTCCGCGGGAATGTGGCACCACCGGACAAGCTCCCTTTTCGAAAACTCCGAGACCGTGATGATACACGTCGCGGTCTCTGCGAATCGTCGATAGAGCACCCGGTGCTTCAGTCGAAACAGGAGTGAATACGCCTCCGGAACGGCGAAAACAGACGCATCGTGGATCGTGACAATTTGACTGCCTCGTCGGATCCAGGGCGCAATGTTGCAGGGGTTGAAAAGGCGGTGACCGGCCGCAAAGCGCGGCAGATCGATCTGCTCCCAGAGGTTGCCGCCTAAGCGTCCGACCACCTGCACCCTGATGTTCTCGAGGGCGTGTTTTTCGTCTGCCCCCGGGGGAGTCAATACGACAATTTCATCGCGGCCCGCCTCGAGATCGCCATCCCCGAGCATTTGGTCCCATTGGCGTACGAGTTCCGTGGCATAGCGCTGTACCCCCGTGCGTGGCTGGCTGAGAAACCGTCCGTTTACGTACAGCGTGGTTGGCCCCGCCAGGCCGGCGCCCATTTCTGCGAGGATGTTCTGCTGCATTTACCGGTGCTCCGCAGGAGGCAATGCTACTTCTGGTCAGCCACGTACAGAAACTCCACGTGCAGCCCCTGATCATCTTTGGATAGACCGGCTGCTCCAAGTGATGCCTCCTGCAGCCCCCCAAGAGGATAGATATCCTCCTTGGCGACCGTCAAATTGCCAAGATATCCCGTGTTGTTCAGAAAATCGAAAGAAAAGGATCTGGTGCGCGCATCGTAGTACGGATAGAGCACCTCACCGTATGCCAACTCCACTCCTGGTCCGATGGCTGGGACCGTGGCCGCCAAGGCCGATCGTGCGCGCTCTTCAATGCGGGGTTTGACGAGTCTTGGAAGAACAACGTTGGCAAAAGGGATCACCATCGCAACAAACACTACCGCTGCCAACGTCGGGATAGCGGAGCCCCTCACAGGCTTGATCGCTGGCTCCGGCGAGTGACTTTTCGGTTGCCGATGCAGTCTGCACATGGGCTACCGCGCCGATGATGTCGATCAGGCCCACGGCGTAATAGAAATGCGCGACCCAGTTGATGGGCACAATATAACGGCCGCCTGACGTCGCCGCTGCCGCGAGAGAAAGATCATATCCAAGGAACACCAGTGCCGGGACTAGCCCCGCCAGCCGGAAGCGCCGCCAGCTACAGGCCAAGCCGAATGCCAGGAGAGCCAGGTTGCCAACCGTCGCGATGTTCTGGGCAGGGGTGAGCTCACCCGTCCAAGTCTGGCTACCCCAAGGGCCCTTATTGCTGAGGCCGTCCAGGGTGTCAAGAGTCACGACGTCCGGGAGGCTCAGCAGAACTGCGGCCATGTTGTGGAACGCGTGGCTGAGAGATCGCGGCACGAGGGCCACTGTCGCGACGTCCAAGGCTCTCCGGGAGGGACTGACCTGACCCAAGTCTTTCACTGCCGGGCCAGGGGCAGGCTGGGATTCGCCGGTGCTTGGGGATGCCGATGCCTCATTGCCGGCTGCCACCGAAGCACCGCTGCCAGGCGTGCCCGATATTCCCGGTTCTGCATTGGCCGGGCTGTTGGCGGGCGCAACCATGGTGCGAAGACTCCGTGCGATGACGTACTGATACTTCACCCACATCCAGGGCACGCCGGCTGGATTAACGCCAGTCACCAGCCATGGCGAAAAAACGACGACAAATCCCGCAGAGAAAAGCAGGATGTGTCTGATCATGAGGCGGCGTTCTCGTCTGAACACCAGGGCCGCGAATATCCCCGCTGCCGGAAGCAGGAATATGGGGTTTGCCCGAATCAGGGACGCTGCCGCGACGGCCGCGCCGCTCGCCAGCGGCGAACTCGCGGCGCCTGTGTTCTGAACCACCTGAAGAGCAGGTATGCGATCACCACCATGCCCAGCAGCGTGGGGACTTCGGTCATCAGGAGTTTGGGATTCACCGAGTCGATCTCGAGCGAGGCCCGGATCGAGTTGGCCTGCTGCAAGATGGTCATCAGAGCCAACTGCCGCGCCAAGCAGCTTCGCTATGGAACTGCTTTCCCAGCATGAACAGCATGACTGGTATGCTCGCCAAGGCGGCTACCTGCAGCCAGATGAGCCACACATAGTTGTCGCCACCCAGCAAGTGCAGGAAAGCCAGGAAGACCATGTACAACGGTTTGTCGGTGAGGTCATGGAAGAAGATTCCCTGCCCGTTAGTGATCGAGAGTGCGCCCAAGTCGTTGGTTCGGGCATCGGAAAAGGGAAAAGGCTCGAAGCTCGGCGCGGACGGCCGCAGTGAAAAGTAGTGACGCTGCATGGGTGCGAGCCCCCAAACCACAGCAGCGCATACATAGATCGCGATGGGCAGAAGCCATACCCGGACCCGGCGGCTGCCCAGCGCCGTATCGTGCGGGGCCCTGGTGACGAACAGCGCACCGAGACAGAGGACGCAAACCACGCCGACGCCCTGCAAGCCAGTGAGCGGCACGCCGGGTGGATTCCAGAATGCCGAAGACTTCTCGATGCCGAACCGGGTGATGAGCATGAGCAACCACGTAGCCAGCAGCGTGACAAAGGCAAAAAAGAACGCTCGCGATCCCGCGGTATGCCGACTGCGCCTCCAATCTTTCAAGGCGTCCGTCTTTCGGCTCAGCCACACGGCGATGCAAAGCTCAGCTACCAGCAAACTCGAGGCGATTAGAAGCGGTCGGAGCCTGGAAAAGATATCCGCCGATTCTCCAAAAGTGTACGCCGGAGCAAAGATGGAGATCCACGCAGAGGCTGTCCCGAGAATGCCCCCAACCCCGAGCATGGTCTCAGATAGGGAGGCACTGCATGGAACAGATCACCCAGGGTAAAGCGTCGTCGCCTACAGACAACGCCGGCCGCCAGGATCGACGCAGCAATGACAAATGCGAGCACCGCAAGCCATACCCGCCCCGATGAAAAGCCGACAACGGAAGGCATCCCTGCGTTCTGGAAGGTGAGTAGCACCGCGAATCCGGCCGCGAGGAATTCGAGGCAGCCAAATACCGAGATGGCCAGAACTGGCCTGCTGGATGCACCAGACCGCGCCGGCAAACTCATGAGTTGAGTAACCTTTCGGTGGGGGGAAAAATCATGTCCATCGACAACGTTCGTTCCCACGCCATCGCATGGGACGTGCAGACACTAGTTGAGACGCTGCTCGCCCTCAGACGCGATCATCTCGGTTTCCCATGGAAGGCTTGGGGATACGACGCCTGGTACGGAGCGAAACGCGCCGCTGCGTTTGTTTCTCAGTGTCTGTTACATGGAAGGAAAGAGCATCCTCAAGCGTGAGGACCGCCTCGCCGTTGCTGTCCTCAATCAGCAACCTCACGTAGTACATCTGCCGGTTAAGAAACGCCTCAGGCACCCTGCAGATACTGCGTACCAAGCCCGGTCGACCGCTGTCGTTCTGCCGACTTGCAGGGCGGCTGGATGAGGTTGTGAACGCCACGGTGTTTCCCTCTACAATGAACTGCAGGGTGATGCGAAGCTGCGCCCCGATCAGATTCCAGTACTCCACCCCAATCTCCAATGGCATGGTCCGTGCAATGACTTGGCTATTGGCTGCACCCGCGCTGTTTATCCAGATGCGATGCAGGCGGGCGAAGTCGCTGCCCGGTGCAGAACGCGGATCCTTCCAATCTCGTGCCAGGACATTGGATTTTCCCTGCCCGAGGTAGATTCCAACGACTTCGTCGGTCCTGCCGCTCACGGCGATCGAACCATTTGCCATGAGGATGGTGTTAGGACATAAGCCCCGGATGGCGGCCATATTATGGCTGACAAACAGAATGGTGCGCCCGCTACTGGAAAGGTCCCCCATCCTCCCCAGGCATTTCTTTTGGAACTCTGCGTCGCCAATGGAGAGAACCTCATCCACTATTAGGATGTCGGATTCCAAAAATGCCGCCACGGCGAATGCCAGCCGTACGTACATTCCACTCGAGTAGTACTTGACCATGGTGTCCAGCAGCTTCTCGATGCCAGAGAACTCGACGATCGCATCAAACTTCCGGCCGATTTCCGGCGGTTTCATTCCCAGCAGCGCACCATTTACGTAGATGTTTTCTCTGCCGGTGAGTTCCGGATGAAAACCGGTGCCCACCTCAAGCATGGATCCGACCTTGCCGAATAGCTCAATTCTCCCGGTGGAAGGCTGGGTTATCCGGCTGATTAGCTTGAGCAGGGTGCTCTTGCCGGCTCCGTTGGGACCGATAATCCCCAGGACCTCGCCGCGCCTCACCTCAAACGATACATCGCGCAAGGCCCACAGGGTTTCTGCCTCCGTCGGCTCCCTGAGCATCATGGCGAGATATTCAAAAGGCGAGGCAAGCCTTGGCTTTGATTTGGCAGAAGGCCCGTATTCATCTTGAAATACTCCGATACGGTAGCGCTTGCCAAGGTGCTGCACTCGAACAGCGACGTCGCTCATGGCTACTTGATATCCGCAATATTGCGGGTGGTCCGTTCGAAGACAAATACGCCGCTTATCAGCAGCAAGACGACGAACCCAATTCCTATCAGCATGTAGTATTGGGGAGCCTGCCCGGTTCCGAGAAGTGCCCAGCGGAAGCCTTCGACGGCCCAGTATAAAGGGTTGAGCTGATAGAGCCAGAGCCACTTCTGAGGAACGATGGACCCCGAGTAGATCACCGGCGTAGCATAGTAGAGGCCCATCACGGCGTACTCCGCAATGCGGTCGAAATCACGAAAGCGCACAGACAGGGGGGCGCTCCATAGCCCAAAGGCAAGGGCGGTTGCCGCGGAGATCGCGACGTACAAGGGCAGGACCAGCAGGTTCCAACCTATACCTATGTGATAGTAGATCATTAATCCGAAAAGGATGGTCAGTGAGATGAGCCAATCCAGAAAGCCAGTGGCGATTGCGATCATCGGAATCATGAGGTGGGGGATATAGATCTTGGTGATCCAATCCATGTATTGCAGCAGACTTATCCGGGCGCGCTCGTAGGATGTTTGGAACAAATGCCATGGCAGCATGGCGGAATAGACAAATACAGGATACGGCACCCCTTCCGAGTAGAACTTCGCCAGTTGACCGAACACGAGGTTCAATATCACCATGTTGAAGAACGGAGAGATAATGAACCAGGTCGGGCCCAGCGCAGTCATCCGGTAGCGGGATTTCAGATCCCGGACGATCAGTCTTCTAAATAGGTGACGGTAGTCCCACAGATCTCGCAGCCTGAGCCTGCTCCAGCCGGTTTGGGCCTCAATCACAGTCATGGGAAGCGTTCCCTGTTGAACGGGAACGCCAGCGACGTTATCGGTCGTGAATGGATTCGGCATGGCCTCTTGGATTTGGGATCTGTTGGAGGATCGTCGACTTGTCCCCAAGCGTTCCGGAAGCCGGGTAGAGGAGTATACCATCCTCGGCTTTGGCACCGCTTGCACGTATGCCTGCGTGGGCGTTCTGCGCTCGGAATCGGCCGTGCTATGCGGAATGCGAAGACTCTTGAATCTGGCCCCCGCGGACAAGAGAGCCATGGAGCGGCGGGTGGAGCAGGCTTTCGCCTCGATCGTGGCCGAGGATCGGATCAGCCAGCTAGTCGAACTTTACCGTGCGACGATCGATTTGTTTGCTTCGGAGCGCCACCAGAGCAAGTCGGGGATGGCAGGGATATAGCCGCGTGAAAGATCGCGGGGTAAATTGTGGTTTAGCATATTCGGTGAGGGCGCCCGAAATGCTGCTGGGGCACTCGATAGCCTTCGAAACTCGCTGCTTGGCAAATAGAAGCGTCGCCAAGGAGAGAAGGCCGGGCCTCATCACAGACGGCGGCTCTTCCCAGGCGTTGGGAAGGGCCGCGGATCGCGAAACGCCCCCCTGAGGATCCGATAGTGGTGCAGCGCATCCTGGTTGGAGGCCGGTGCATCCATTCATAGAGGAGCGTTGCTCTCTTGGGGACCAATTGCTGCTTGGAAATCTCCTGCTCGACTCTCCTGGCGAATACGTCTGGTCGCCCAGCTCCTTTGGAATGTTCCTTCGCGGGCCCAGTTCTGCAGAGCCCACGGATCGGTTTTTATCAGACGCAGTGCGACGCGCAAATTTGTCCCATCTGGCGACGTATTCTCGGACTTTGTCCGCAGCGGCTGTGCTATACTTTTTGGCGTTTGGACGTGCCACATCATTCAAATCGTAAGTCCAAGTTAGCGACATACAGGAGAACGTTGAAGCCATTGCACATGCGGTCGTTACGCTCGATGTCGGGTCTTCCGAGGATCTGCCGCCAAGATGCGGCTGTCGCTGGGCCAGGAACAACTTGTGGAGTGATATCGCGGTTTTGCGAGGAACGCTGTCAGACTCGAAACCTAACTGGGAAGGCGTCACCGATCAATATGATGCCCTATAAAGGGCGCTACTATCCGGAAGTGGACGCACCCTGAGCGCCTGAAAATGCCCGCAATGTGGACTCGTCCTTGAATCCTCCCTTCCCCCCCTCAGTCTGTCCGCGCCTAGGGATGTGGGATGATCCCGCAGGCTACTGTAGCTATCCATCCACGGACAACCGCTGCTATCACTGCGACGCGGCCGGCGACGCCGTCGCTTGCACACCAGGAGGCCTACTGCCTGCATGCGGGTCACAAGGATTGTCCCGTCTACTGGCAGCCTTGGAAGGAGGCGTTTCCCTCCTCGCTGCAGGCTGCGGAGGCTGCCCGTCCACGACGCTCGGCCGCACTCACGACGGCGCTGGCGTTCGTGGTCTGCCTGGCAGCACTGGGATTTCTTGCCAGTCAATTGTTGCCGACGATCTTCGCCGTGCGCCCCCTGATACCGGTGACCGGCGGATCCCTTCCGCCGGCGACGATTGCACCATCCATGACAGCTCTTCAGTCGCCAGCCAGCGCTTCGGCTGTGCCTACGTCGACGCTCATAGCGACCAGCACTGCTTTGCCCCAGACGCACACGCTGGAGATACCCTTCGATGTCGATGGACATAAGCTGGTCATGCACCGGGTCGGCGCCGGGGATATCTTCGACATCCTTGACGCCAAATATGAAACCACCCCTGAGGTACTGCGGGCGCTGAACCATTCCCTGACGGGTTCTTTGTTGGCGAATACTGTCATTGTGATCGCGCCCGGCCTCCAGACAGTGGATCCCGCACTGCCAAGCTTCAGGGTGCGCGAAGTTACCGGAGCAGCCACGACCATCGATGATCTCGCGCAGCAATACCATGTTGAGCGGACTGTGCTCAGACACTACAATGGCTGTACCGACGCATGCTCTCTCGAGGCCGGAAACTGGATCCTGGTCCCGGTGATGCCGAACCCGGCTGCCGGAAACTGGATCTCGGTCCCGGTGATGCCGAACCCGGCTGCCGCCCCTGAGCAACCAAACCCGCTAGGCTAGAGCAAATGTGATGCCTTGAGTGACGAAGACATTGCGCACTGAGAAACGCTTGGAGAAATCATTGGATTCTGCTGCAGCTGGCCTGGCCTGCCCGTATCTGGGGATGCGGGACGATCGGGCTGCACATTTTGCCTATCCCTCCGGGGGCAACGTTTGTCTGCACTGCCGCCGTCCCTCCACCCCACTACTGGCGCATCAGGAGGCCTATTGTCTGAGCGGCGCCCATGCAGATTGCCCAGTTTACAGGCAACCCGAAACGGAGGCCTTTCCGCCGCGCTTGCAGGCCTCGGAGGCTCCCCATTGGAGCCGGTCGGTGCCCGTCAGAATGGCACTGGCGATCGCGGTTGGCTTGGCGGTCCTGGGTTTTGGCGCAGTGCGATTCTTTCCACGAGCCTTCGGGCTCCCGCCGGCAGTGCCACGTGTGTCTGCCACGGCGCCGATTGAGCCCTCCCTGACCGCTGAACTACCCACGAGAAGCCCTGTGCCCACGTTCCGGTCGACGACCACCCACGTGCCGCTCTGGACGCCGACTGGCAGCCGGCAGCCGACCACAACTCCGACAAGCACGCCGACCGAGATACTCCAACGAACACGCCGACCCGCACTCCGACAAGCACGGTGACCAATACTCCAACGAACACGCCGACCAATACTCCAACGAACACGCCGACCCGCACGCCGACGAATACCCCGAACTCGCACTCCGACAAGTACTCCAACGAACACCCCGGCCGTCGCGCGCTTGCCTATGAGGCATCCTCTAGAGACCCCTTTTGAGGTCGCCGGACATCGTCTGCTTCTACATTGGGTGGCAGCCGGGGAGACATTCGACTTCGTCAACTCAAAATACGAGACGACGTCAGAGGTGACCCGATCACTGAACGATTCTGTCAAAGCTTCCCTATGGGCAAATACGGTCATAGTGATCGCGCCCGGACAACAGACCGTGGATCCCACACTGCCAGCCTTCCGGGTTCTCCAAGTGGTGCAACCCCCGATTCCTATCACCATTGAAGATCTTGCCACTCAGTTCCAGGTGGATGCTGACCTGCTCAGGCGCTTCAATGGTTGCTCAGGCGCCTGTCCGTTGACGCCCTGGGATTGGGTCCTGATCCCGATGATTGGAAATTCGACCGCCTCCCCATGAGCAATCCAACCCCCCGGCCGTTTCCACTAGACGATGCCCGCCAATCCACCTCGAGAGTGTACGAATCGCCTCGCTACTCACCGAGGCCGCTTCGTGATCCCGGATATGAGGCTGTGTCGGCCATCCATTGGTGTCCAGCCTCGGCGTGAGCCGACGCACCATGCGTTACAATGGCCGCCCAATGCCATGCCCTTTCTTGCTTGGGGATGATGTGCTGGCGCCGCCGCCCAAGTACTCTCAGTGGCCTGCGTCGAATGCGCTTTGATCGTGCTATGCCTTCCATACTTTTTGTTTGTACCGCAAACCAGTTTCGATCGCCCATTGCGGCAGCCTGCCTGCGCGATCTAATCCCGAAGGAGCATATCCCCGGGGAGTGGAGAGTGGAAAGCGCCGGCACATGGGCTCAAGCCGGGCTGCCGGCGGCGCCGAGCGCGCTACAGGCCGCGCAGCGGCTTGGGATTCATGGGCTTGAAACCCACGTAACCCGCGAAGTCAGCCAAGGGTTATTTGACAACTTCGATTTGATCCTTGTCATGGAGCAGGGTCACCGCGAGGCGATTTCCGGCGAGTTTCCCAATGTTGCTGACCGGCTCATGCTGCTGTCCGAGGCTGTTGACGGCGTGGCCGTGGGTATTCCAGATCCATTTGAACTCGGCGGCAATCCAGAGCAGGTGGCGGCCGAGCTGCAGGCCCTGATCTACAAAGGGCGCCAGAGAATCCTGGAACTTGCACATGCACGCCAAGGCGGTAGGCACAGTGTCGGCGAGGGCAACGGCTAGATGACGCGCACCGGCTCGAGCATCGATTTGTTAAAGCGGATCTTGGAGAATCTAAGATCACCAGATCGCCTCGATACGCATCCCTGGGTGGACAGCCTTACCGTTCGCGAAAGCACTGCACGCGACCCTGCGCTGGCCGGCAGAAGCCCCGGTGCCCGGCTTGTCGTGGCGACAGGCGAGCTGTTCCGCCAACTCATGCCATCGACGCCGCCGCAGCAGGGGAAGCGGCTGGATACGCGCTGGGGGCGTTTCGGAATCCTGGCAGCCAATTACTTCGCACCGCTTCTATATGGGCGCATGTACCCTCGCACCTTGCGGGACGCCTGGCGCCGGATTGACCCGGCGATTCTCTTGTTCGTCTACGGCAAAACGGCCGATGAGCTGAATCCGGCTGAGAAGCGACCCTACGAGCTCATCGGGGATGAGGCCGCCTTTCCCGCCAACAGCACCATCAGCGACTGGCACCGCGACGGCCTGCAGGATCTGGTCGATCTGTTCCTGAGCCGCGAGAAACACCTGAGCCTATCCTCGGGCAGCCCCTCTGTCATCTTCGACCGCGAGGCCGGCACCGCGCCGCAGCAGGGAGGAGCAAGGAACATTCATCCCAATCGTTCGCAATCCGTGCGACGCTGGGCAAGGATTGGCATACTCGTCGCTGTCGTTGTTGCGCTCGGCGTGGCGGGCGCCAAGGCGTGGCAGGTCTACGGTCTGGCGCAATCGGTGAGAAGCGACATCCAGGGCCTGGATCAATTCGATTTGACCTCACTGGACGCCGCGCGCACTCGAGCAAGTGGGGCCTGTACTGAAAAAAACTCACGAGGATATCGACGCGCTGCGGTCCTCGGTGTCACCCTGGCTTTGGCTCGCAGGCACGCTCACCTGGATACCGGTCTACGGAGCCGACATTGGCTCTGCGGGTGATCTGCTCGAGGTAGGCTTCCGCACTCACTGGCTCGGCCTCGATGACCTATCAGACCGCCCTTCCCATCTGGCAGTCCATACACGGCAACCAAACGGACCTCAAGGCCTCCCAGTTGACCGAAATGCTGCTGAAAGCAGAACCCGACCTTGATGCAGGCGCAGGCCACCCTGCAGGATGCCAGCCAGGCACGCCAGCGGATTACCCTTGACCGGCTTTCGCCGACGACGCGTTCCTGGCTGGCTCGCGCGGACGGTTATTCCGCTTCTCTGGATCAAGCGCTTTCCGTAGCGCTGGCACTGCCGCGCTTGCTGGGAGGCAGCAACGAGGGCCCAAAAACATATCTGATCCTTGTCCAGAACGAAGATGAGCTGCGTGCCACGGGCGGTTTCATCACCGCGGTGGGGAAGGTCGTGGTCTGGAATGGGAAGTTGATCAGCTGGGATATCGCGGACTCTTACAGCGTGGATGACCCCAGCAAAGCGTATCCGCCCGCGCCCTGGCAAATGCAGAGCTTCATGAACATCCCGATCCTGACCTTCCGGGACGTGAACTGGTCGCCGGACTACCCGACTGCGGTCCTTATGGGCCGAATATCTCTATGCCTACACCAATTCCTTCTCAGCAAACGGCGTCATCGCCGTGGATCAGCACGTACTGCAAACGCTCTTGTCCGTCACAGGCCCCGTATCGGTCAGCGAGATCAATGCCACGGTGACCGCCGACAATGTGGAACAGACCATGCGCTCCCAGAAGGTGCCGCCTCAGGCGGAGCTGCAAGACCCAACTGGTACCGCAAGCATTTCATGAATCCGATCGCGGGGGCGGTCTTGGACAGGGTACTGTCCGGCAACGGTGTTTCCTGGGAGCGCCTGCTGTCTTCAATGCTGGATGACCTGAACCAGCGCCACATTCTTGTCCAGTTGGACGATCCAGTCCTGGAGAAACTGCTGGCGGAACGCGGCTGGGACGGAGCGGTCGCCAGAAAAGCAGGCGACTATCTCATGGTTGTCGACACGAACGTGGGTTACAACAAGACCAACGCCGTGGTTCGTTCGCATCTGGTCTACGACGTGGATCTGCAGAATCCGTCCGCGCCGACATCAAACCTTGCGGTGTTTCAGCACAATGGCGCCCAGGGCCCGTCCGACCAATGCGACGAGATGCCAGCCGGCCTCGATCAATCCACGGTCGAGGCTTGGTATACTATTGACAGCTGCTACTACGACTATCTGCGTGTCTACCTGCCAGCGGGATCATATTTGAGGAGCGCCACGCCTCATCCCGTCGCGCGGACAGAAATGGTCATGCTGGACCAAGATGTCCCCGCACGGGTGGATCGTTTGGATGAGAATCTCGTGGGCTTGCAGGGGTTCGGGACCCTGCTGGTCGTACCGATGGGCGGAGACCTGGAGACGGACTTTCAGCTTCGGCCTGCCTGTCGATATCCTTCAGACTGATCCACTGACGCACGCACAAATCTATCAGCTGAGAGTGCAGAAGCAGGCCGGAACAGTGTCGATACCGATCACCATCAGGATCCACCTGCCCGCAGGTTCCCGGCTCACGGCGATCAGCCCTGCCGAGCGTGGTTCAGGAAGGCGATAACCTGCTCTATGACACCAACTTGCTCACCGACGTCAACATCCAGATCGAGTTTCAGCCCTAATCCGGACAAATTCCGGACTGCGACTGCTGGTTTTGGAATACCATGTGCGCACCCAACAAATATGCAAGGAGCTTAGCAATGGACAGAATCGGTCGGTTTGTAATAGTGCTTGTTTTCGTTGCCGGGGTATTGGCCCTGGGTTTCCAGAGTGACGCGTGGGCCAACAGGCTGACGGCGGGGAGCATCTCCCCAATGTCGGGCCTGGCGTCGGCCCCCGACCAGACTGCGGCGGCGGGGGATTGTCCGGCAGGGATCCTGACGGTCAAATCAGCGCCTTCAGGCGTGATCTACAGGGCCTACGGGGTGTCCACGGCCGAACTACCAAAACCCGTGCCCGGGCCAAACGTGAATTGCGCGTTCAAGATCGTCACGATCAAGACCACAGATTTGGCCTCAGACGCACGTGTCTGTTGGCCCATTCTCGACACGCAGGCAGGCTCCGCATACTACTATGATGGTAGCCAATGGAAGGCGCTGGTCCCAAACGCTAGCAACGAAAGCTGCGCTGACTACGTGCCCGGCTCCGCGCCCAAGCCCGCACTATATGTGCCTAAATCTGCACCCAATCCGGTCTTGGTTGTGCTGGCCAGCAGCGAGCCCACCGGGGCGGCAATACCGGTAACCGGCAACCTCGTCTTTGTGCCGGGAGTACCCAGACCCCGACCCGAAGGCACCCTTGGTTTTGTTCCGCAGCCGCCGGGAGCGTTCATACCGGTGACTGGAGCGGTTGGAGATTGCACGTGGGTGTTCTCGGCAGTGGATTCACCGCCGGCAAACGTGACCTACGCCACGCATTTTGTTCCTGAGACCGAACTTCCCGGCTCTTTTCCCGGCCTACTCGTGAGTTGCCCGGTCAAGGTTCAGGCGGTCACGAGCACAGATCTGGGCTCAAAGACCCTTGTGTGCTGGCCCTATCTTCCGAAGCAGGCAGGCTTTGCCTACTACTACGACGGGAGCAAGTGGGTCAAGACGACGAATTCCCTGACTGGTGACAACCAGGTTTGCGCCGACATGGTGGCCGCCACCGCACCCAATCCGGCATACGTGGCAGTGTTCAACAAATAGCAATGCCGTTCAGTCATGACAGTGAAGCGAGGCACCTGCCTCGCTTCACTGCTTTATTGGGCACGAGGGCTCGCCTGCTCAGGGTCCTTCTCCCGGGCCTGATCTGCCTATTCCTCGGCGCACTGTATTGGGCCACGTTGGCGCCCGGTCTGACTTGGGCGTTTGACGGTGCGGATGGCGGCGATTTGATCACCGCCGCGGCCACCGGCGGCGTGCCGCATCCCAGCGGCTATCCCACCTACCTACTGCTTGCATCTGCATTCCTCCGCATACCGCTGGGTTCGTTGGCGTATCGCACCAATCTGCTGTCAGCGGTCTGCACTGTGGCGGCGGCACTGGTGATCTATGCGACCGTAAGATCGGTCGACAAGAGCGATGTCTCCGCCTCCATCGCCAGCCTGGCGTTCGGGACGTTCCCGCTGGTCTGGTCACAGGCCATCATCACGGAAGTCTATGCTTTGCACGGGTTGTTTGTCGCCCTCTTACTGCGCTTCTCGCTGCTCCCCAGGAAGAACTCGGTGGACTGACCTGGGCCGGGCAGTCGTTGCGGGCCTGGCCCTCGGCAATCATCTGTCCATCATCTTCGCGGTGCCGCTGATCTATTTCAGCAGAGCGAAGGAACCAACTCCTGAGCGTGCCTCGGGACCGCAACATCCAGGAATTGTGCCTCGTCTAGGAAGTCTTGTTTGACCGGCTGGTTGGCCTGTTCGTGGGGCTGGGCGTCTACCTCGTGATCCCCCTGCGGGCGCAGGCGCAGCCGCCTGTCAACTGGGGGAATGCGGCGAACTGGGATGGGTTTATTTGGTTGGTTTCCGGGAAGATGTACTGGGGCCGCCTGCTCGATTTCGGGGGCGGTTATCTACTGGCGGGCTTGAGGGCATGGAGCCACTTGCTGCTCCAGCAACTGAGCATTCTTGGAGTCGTTCCGGTATTCCTCGTACTGGCAGTGCTGTTCAAACGGTCCAGGATCTATGTGCTCACCGCTTGGTTAGTGCTCGCATACTCAGCCTTTGCAATTCTGTTCTATTCGCCCGACTCCTATGTGTACCTCATACCCGCGTTGATCGCCCTTTCCGTATGGATCGGCTTGGGATGCAGGTGGCTTATTGAGCAGGTCCGGCAGACATACGGACAACTCGGGCCGATTGCCGCGGCATGCATCGCGGCGCTCTTCGTAGGGCGCGCCCTCCTCGGGATTCCGGGGATGGATCTTTCAGCGGATCGATCCGCGGAGCGGTACGCCCAGAGCATTCTCAGCTCTGCCCCACCCGGGGCTATCATCTTCACCACGGGCGATGAGGCTACATTCTCCTTGTGGTACGCCCACTATGCCTATGGTCACCGCCCTGATGCAGCGGTCATTTCAAGCGATCTGCTGATACAGCCTTGGTACCACGACGTGCTGAAATACACTTACCCCGATCTGATCGTGGGGGAGATGGCCCAAGAGAAGGAGATCATTCGCGCCAATCCCCGGCGGCCGGCATGTCGAGCGGGGCCCGGGCTGCAGCAATCATCCAGATGTCTTCCATACTATTATGTGGATGGACAAAGCGGCTCAGACGCCAATCCGGGGACGCAGACGCAACCCTGGAAAACCATACAGAAATGCCTGGACGTGGTTCAGCCGGGTGACACCTGTGACATTATCGGGGGGACCTACAATGAGGCGTTGACTCTTCAGGACCAGCGGGTCTTCAGCTGCAGGGATTACGCTTGAGAACTACGACAACCAAACGGTGACCGTCAATTCCGGAACCCAGAAAACCATTGTCACCGGAGGCAGGATCGATTACTACACGATTGACGGATTGCGGCTGATCTCAAGTTACGCTCCATCTTCGCTGACTCAGATGTGACTATTGATTTTCATGCGCAAATGCCGGATGGTCGGACACCAGTCCAGACGCAGGCAACAATGGTTTCGTCGTGAGGAATTGTTATGTCGAAGGTGCGGTTCGTTTCTACGGTCACAACAATTTGGTGGAAAACTGCGAACTCAACGGAAAGGATATTTACCAAAATGGGGTGCTTGATGAACTATCCTGCAAGCCACGACAATGTCTATCGAAACAATGTCATACACAACTTCTTGACCCGCGGCATTTGGTCAATGCGCGCAACTGACAATATATTGATTGAAGGCAACACCGTTCACGATATTCAGGTATGGTATAGATTGCGATGGAGCGGGTGTACCTGTCACTCGTTGCAACGTTGTCAATAACTACGTCTACAATTCGGGAAGAAACGGCTGGGGGGCGGGTATTTTCTTGGAGGACTGTTTTGGATGCCTGGTTCAAGGCAACACATCGGTGACATGCAGAACGGGCCCGGGATATTTGCCGAGAACTATGGGAACGGGTCGTGGGAAAACTGGCATACGGTCAACAATGTGGAGTATCGGGACGACGCTTCCAATACCAGCATCCTGAACAATGTGATCTACAACTATGCGACCGACGCCGGGCATGAGTGTCAAGGCTGTCAATGGGTTGGTCATTGACCATAACACTTTCTATACGACTTTTGGCCCGTCCGCCCATCGGATTTACATGCGGATACAGACGTGAATGGCCGTCGTCTATCCTCCACAAGATGAAACGATCACGAACAACATATTCTTCTCTGGTGATGTCGTGTGGCATAACATGACAACCACCGGGCTTTTGGAAGACGGCAATTTCAAAGGAGACCCATCCTTTGTAAATCCGCCCGCAGATCTGCACCTTGCTGCAGTCCTCGCCTGCTTGTGTGGGTGGCGTGGGAGGTACGTATGCAGGCGCATTCCCGTGCCAATAGGTAATAACTCAGAGCCCAACGTCTAAGCCGACCCGCTCGAATGTGAACTTCGCGCGTCGTTAGAGATTGGAGTCGCCTTTCGTTTCCCGGTTGCAGTTAGGCTGCAATTGATGTGCTACGTCTTGGCTCGCCCGTGCGGCATAGACTATCTTACTCGTACATTCTGCCACGTCCATCGCAAATGCTCTGGATCAGCTAATACTGGCTGAAATCCAGTGCTCCAAGCCTAGCCCCTCGGAAGAGGGGCTTCTCGTTTGAGCGGTTCACCCCCTCCAAAGAGGGCAATGTCCATTGCCCCGGGCGCCTGTTGGCAGAAAGCGCCTTGCTGTTTTGTTGCGACACCGGCGCACATAGTACGCTTACATCGAGCGTTGATTGCACGCTTGGTGAAGACGTGCTCGATGGCTGCCTTCTCAGTTCCTTCAGACATTGCGCGTCAGCACCGAGCCCCGCTTCAAAGCAATACAACGCTGTCTGTGTGCACGTAGTCCTGCAAGGCGTGTCTCCATGCGAATTCATGGCCCGACCGCGTCATCTGTCACTACCGGCCAACGGCACAAGAATTGAATACGGACACATTTGGTCGCTTAACAATTTTGTATAGTGGGCGTTCTTAGTGAGTAGATGGAGCGCGTCGTTTCATGAACATTGCATGACAGTTCTGTCAGGATGCCGATTCCCCTGGATTAGTTGAGTAGACTGAAAGTCAGTTAATCGGACGCGCGTGGTCGCTTCTTCCTTGACCATACAAGATACGAAATGTGAGCTACATATCATGAAACAGCATCGAGTGCACTTGGTACGGATCCTTGTATTTGTTGGCGTGGTTGCCAGTTTTCTTGGTGGCGGAGTGGGGGGCGTCTTGCAAGCAAGTGCAGGTCCAAGCTTAAGCAAACAGAATCTTCAACATCAGGTTGCCTTAGAGAGCTGCCGCGACAAACGGAAAGTATGATGACACGGATGGGGCTTGGAGCTATGTGGGAGATTGGAACGTAGTCAAATCCCGCAATGCGTTCGAGGGTCAAACCCACGAGTCCGGAACGATCAATGATAGTGCGACTATCAGCATAGATGGAGCCGCATTCACACTGGTGTATACAAGCAGTTCGGCCAATGGAGCCCTGGATGTTTTGGTCGACGGGGAGAAGATTGCTACGGTTGACCAGGGTTCCACCAGGACGAAGTACCAAAAGAAATGGGCAAGTCCTGATCTGGGTTCGGGAAATCATCTGCTGCAGTTTGTGCACGTGAGTGGGGATACTGTTGACATAGATATGATCGCGGGCTCGGGATCAAACAATCGCCCTAGTCGCGCCACGGTGACTCCCAAGACCAGACGTGAGTTCTGCCCCTTCAATGAGCCCAACCTCCCAGATGATTTACGTCGCCGGAACATCTACCGCTACCGACAGCCCAGCCCCGACAGCAAGTCCCACTCCTACCCGCTTCGCGGGTCCACTGCCGCTAGAGGGCCCCCTATATACTCCAACTTCCATTGTGAGTCCCACGCCGACGAATCCGGCCGCCAGCAATACTCCAATCCCGACCTCCCAGATGATTTACGTCGCCGGAACACCTACCGCCATCGATAGCCCAGCCCCGACAGCAAGTCCCGCTCCTACCCGCTTCGCGGGTCCACTGCCGCCAGAGGGCCCCCTATATACTCCAACTTCCATTGCGAGTCCCATGCCGACGAATCCGGCCGCCAGCGCCACTCCGACGAGTTCGGCCGCCACCGATACTCCAACTGCGTCAGCGAGTCCAACTCCAACCGCGAGTCCAGATCCGTCCAACCCCACATATTATGTGGATGGACAGAGCGGCTCAGATGCCAATCCGGGGACGCAGACTCAACCCTGGAAAACCATACAGAAATGCCTGGACGTGGTTCAGCCGCGGTGACAGCCTGTGACATTATCGGGGGGACCTACAATGAGGCATTGAACTCTTAAGACCAGCGGCTCTTCAGCTGCCAGGCATTACGCTTGAGAACTACGACAACCAAACGGTGCACCGTCAATTCCGGAACCCAGAAAACCATTGTCACCGGAGGCAGGATCGACTACTACACGATTGACGGATTGCGGCTGATCTCAAGTTATGCTCCATCCTCTGACTCAGATGTGACTATTGACTTTCATGTGGGTGCTGGATGGTCGGATACCAGCCCAGACGCGGGCAACAATGGTTTTGTCGTGAGGAATTGCTATGTCGAAGGCGCGATTCGTTTCTATGGCCACAACAACTTGGTGGAAAACTGTGAACTCAATGGAAAGGATGTTTATGAAAATGGGGTGCTTGATAGCTATCCCTGCAAGCCACGACAACGTCTATCGAAACAATGTCATACACAACTTCCTGAATCGCGGCATTTGGTCAATGCACGCAACTGACAATATATTGATTGAAGGCAACACCGTTCACGATGTTGTGTATGGTATAGATTGCGATGGGGCGGGTGTGCCTGTCACTCGCTGCAACGTTGTGAATAACTACGTCTACAATTCGGGAAGAAACGGCTGGGGGGCGGGTATCTCTTTGGAGGACTGTTTCGGATGCCTGGTTCAAGGCAACACTGTCGGTGACATGCAGAACGGGCTCGGGATATTTGCCGAGAATTATGGGAATGGGTCGTGGGAAAGCTGGCATACGATCAATAATATGGAGTATCGGGACGACGCTTCAAATACCAGCATCCTGAACAATGTAATCTACAACTATGCTGACTGACGCCGGGTATGAGTGTCAAGAGCTGTCAACGGGCTAGTCATTGACCATAACACGTTCTATACCACTTCGGCCGTCCGCCCATCGGATTTCGCGGAGATGCAGATGACGCTGGCCGTGTCTATCCTCCACAAGATGAAACGATCACGAATAACGTATTCTTCTCTGGTGATGTCGTATGGCACGGCTTTACAACGACCGGGCTAGTCTCGGAGGCGGCAACTTCAGAGGAGACCCATCCTTTCGTGAATGCTTCAGCGCGCGGACTTGCACTTCTGCAATCGGCTCGCCCGCTATGTGGCGCTGGCGTGGGAGGCACGTATGCAGGCGCATTTCCCTGCCAATAGGTAGAAACTCACGCACCAACATCTGCGCCGACTCCAGCGAAATCAAAGACGCCTCGAGCCGTGAGCGTCTGCGGCTCACGGCTGATGTATTTCTTGGAAAAGAAATCGAATTCTGGGATCGCTCCTCGAGCCGCCACCAATGCCGCATCGACTTAGGAAGAAGAGAACCGGCGCCTGCTGGCCCTGCCGGCTGCATTTCCTGACGCTCTGGATTGGTCCGGGCGCTTGCATGCGGTGAAGTATCGGCCGGATGGTCTGGGCGTGGGCAGACGGTCTGCGCATTTCTGCTAGCACGTGATGATGCCGGCGCCACCCCGATGCGCTTGTCCGCGCCAGGTCGTCCAGGTGCTGCAATTCTCTGCGCAGGCGTCGCTGTGGGAAGATATGGCGGTCGTGCCCGTATCCGGTCCGCAGACCGTCGAGCCGTTGTTGACCAGAGGCTGGAGCGGTTGTACCGACGCACGCTTGCTCTCGGCTGAAGATTAGATCCTGATCTCGGCGATGGACGACTCGGCCGCCTCCCCGTGAGCTGCACAACCTGCTGGGCCAAGGCAGTCTGATCGCTTGATCGATGAAGACACGGTGAGGTTTTAAGAAACGCCCAGAGAAATCATCGGGGGCCCTGAAATGGAATTCACAACGCCCAAGCCCGGGCCGTGCACGCCCAGGGCAGCGCCGAGGACTGAAGTTTCACCACGGCAACCGGGGCAATGTCGTGCTCGTCCGTCTACAGTCGGGGCCAAGCCCTTCGGGGCGAGTTCGTCAATGGCGCTGAGTTTCCCGCGGGGTAAGCGTCTGTGGTGTGCATCGAGGGAGAGCCTGCCCTCGAAGCGGCTTGGCACGACAGGAGGCCCGGCTAGACATCCTCAAAGCGGGAGCCAGATTTCACCGCTAACCTATCGGATAAGTCTAATTGCGGGAAATGTCCAGTCGATTTATTACAACTTCGGTTCGATTCTTCGCACCGGCAGAAGACTCAGGTTGGCTGTCCAGCCGATTCTATAGTATATTCAGGTTCCCTCTAATCACATCGGAGGGGAGCACTTCTCGGGCGGACAAGTGATCAACGGCGCCTTGCCCCGCCAGCTTTCGTGGACGACGTGTGTGGTGAACTCAACGGATTCTCTGACCGAGCGAACGGACCAGTGGTCTGTGCTGCCAATCACGCGTAAAGCCGGCGAGCGTCAAAGACTCTCAGAGGCCATGATTGCACGCCGAAGACCCATTCCCCGACCCTTTGTTGTCTGTACAAGAATTCCTCCATCGGGCGCAGTCGAAATGAGAAAGTGGGAAATCGCAGGCTAAACGGGCTTTTCCCGAGCTTCACTGAGGTTCAACGATCGTACCAGGTTGAATAAGCGAAGATGACTTTGCAGTGGTACGCGCTACGCAGCAAGCCGAATTGAGAAAATGCCCTGTGGGGAGAGGCGGCTGCGCGTGGCTTTGAAGTCTACTACCCGTGCATCCGTGTCCAGCCGGTAAACCCGAGAGCGCGCAAGATCAAGCCGTATTTCCCCGGATACATGTTTGTTCAGACGGACTTGGACGCGGTGGGTTTCTCTGCCTTCGCGTGGATGCCGTACTCCAATGGACTGGTGTTCTGCGGGTCGGAGCCGTCGCCCGTGCCCGATACATTAATCAACGCCACGCGCCGGCACCTGGATGAGATCAACACCGCCGGTGGCGAGCTCTTCGATGGATTGAAGCAGGGCGACGTCGTGACGATCCAAGCCGGGCCATTCGCCGGCCAAGAAGCTATCTTCGATTCTCGTCTGTCGGGAAATCAGCGGGTACGGGTCTTGTTGCAGTTGCTGAGCAATCGGCGATTGGCGCTGGAGTTGCCCTCGGGGCAGATCCAGCGGAAAAATCGCCGCTGAGAGCCGGTCGGCAAGCCGGCCTTTCAGCGGGCGTGCCGAGCGTCAAGTTCCAATCTGACATGCGGGGCGATGTCGGAAGCGGCGGAGCACGAGCGCTTTGTAGCGACCTGTGTCAGACCGCTCAGGAAATCTCAGCAAACGTCGATAGTGGCGGGAACGACATGTCCGCCTTGGCCAGCTAGGGCAACAGGCGTCAAGAGGTAGGTCTACATGGAGCACGTCGACAATAGCAACTCTGCCGAATCGGCCATCGATTTCCGGGAGTACTTCTATCTGATCTGGTCGTGGGCGTGGTTAATCTTGCTGGCCGGCGTGGTGGCCGGAGCAGCGGCGTATGCCGTTGCGGTGCGGATGACGCCTATCTATGAGGCGTCGACACGTCTGCTAATCATCGCACCGTCCTCTATTGCCGGGGTGGACCCGACGGCGTTGGTTACGGCCCAAACGGTGAGCAGCACCTACTCAGAGATGCTGCTGGATCGAACGGTGCTGCAGGGCGTGATCGATCAGTTGCAGCTGGACACGACCCCGGAAGATCTGAAGAAAGACAGTCACGGCGGAGGCGGTGACGAACACGCAACTGTTGGCAATCACGGTCCAGGATCCGGATCCGCAGCGCGCCGCCGACATCGCCAATGCCATGGCTTCGGTCTTCGTCGGCCGCATCCGCGAACTGCAATCGGACCGCTTTGCCGCCAGCCGCGAGGGCCTAGCCAAGCAGGTAGCCGACATGGACCAGCAGATCGCAACAACAACTGGCCAGATCTCGGCGATCCAACAGCAGATGGATGCGGCGGCGACCCAGACGGCGGTTGTGGCGACGCAGACCGCAGCCGCCGCGACCAATGCTCCAGATCCCGCGACCCAGACCGCCGAGGCTGCAATCATGGGCACAGCCCTTGCTTCATCCGTCGGGGGCACGCCGGATGCCTCTACGCTATCTCAGCTGCAGGCGCGACTAACTCAATACCGCGGTATCTATTCGACCCTCGTTACCAGCTATGAGCAGGTGCGGCTCTCGGAAGAACAGACCAGCACCAACGTTGTCGTATCGGAACCGGCGGTCGCCGAAACCGAACCGGTGCGGCCGAAGAAAATGCTGAATACGGTGCTGTCGGCGGTCGCGGGCATGCTGCCTGGCCGCGGGGGCCGTGGTCACGATCGAGAGACTGGACGACACGATCAAGGACCCGGAAGAGATCCAGAGGAAGTTCAACGTTCCGATCCTCGGCATGATTGCCTCGCACGAGTCGCCGCCGGATATGCCAATCGCACTGTCCGAGCCACGCTCGCCGACCGCTGAAGCATTCCGGTCTTTGCGAACCAATATTACGTATGCGTCGGTGGATCGGCCCCTCAGGCGCCTGATGGTCACCAGTTCCACACCGCAAGAGGGCAAGACGACGATTGCTGCCAACGTGGCCGTGGTGTTCGCACAGAGCGAGAAGTGGGTGATTCTGATAGATGCCGACATGCGCCGTCCAGAAATCCATCGCAAGTTTGGGCTGCAAAACCGCATTGGGCTGTCAGAACTATTCTTCCAGGGCACGTCCTCGATCCGCAGTCTGATCCGCGGGACCGCTCTACCCAATCTAGCTGTGATGACTTCGGGGGGATTGCCACCCAATCCCTCCGAGCTGCTGATATCAAAAATGATGGGCACAATACTCGATAAGCTGAACGATATCTCTGACCTGATCGTGATCGATACGCCGCCGGTCTTATCGGTGACGGACGCGGCGGTGCTCGCGGCCGCGATGGATGGGGTGGTGCTGGTGGCAAAACCGGGCACTACGAAGCTGGGCGCATTCCAGCAAGCTTTGGAGCAGCTGCGCAAGGTGAATGCACGCGTGCTGGGCGTGGTGCTGAACGAGGTCAATCCGAGATCACGCAAGTACGGATACTACTACTCGAAGTATTCGGAGTACCACGATACTCCCAAGGGGGGCGCGGCGGGCGGGGCAAAAAGAAAGAAGACCGGGGGCGGCGAGGAGGCATCTTCGATGGCCGCGGAGGCTGAGCCGCAGGTGTCGCCGCTCGCTGGGAGGATGAAGAAACCGTGACTTCAACTTCGCTGGCTGAGAAGTCCTGTGTACACCTCCAAATACGCCCCGCCCGGATCGTGCCATTGAGATCGAGGGTCTTGAACCGCCACTCACTGGCCGCTGTTCCTGCCCCAGCAGAAGGGCGGGCAGCCAGCCGAGTGATCAGCTGGTGAAGGAGCACGAATTCGAGAACGGCCCAAAAACCCTCCAGCCTGCCAGCTTTGGCTCAAACAACTGACGACGAGATGGAGTGTCGCGCGGGTCCCATCGGGCTTTTTTGGCCCTGGCATGTTCCGATCTGCTTGCTACGCACAGGCCCGAGTATGCGAATCAGAAGCATAGCCATTGTCGCTCTTGCCCTCCTTCTTGCAGCAATTGCTGGGCTAGGGGCTTTGTTCCCGCTTAAATGGGTGATCGCTGCGATTGCGGCGATAGGTTTCATCCTAGTTCTGGTGCTCTGCCGCGATGCCAGGCACGTGTTGCTCTTTGGACTCACTCTTATCATTCCCTTAATATCGGCGCGGGCCTGCCTCCGCTTATTACGCATGGAGGGGATGTCGATTCAGCCAAAAGCCTGGCCGTTCAAATTATCGACATCCTGGTCCTATCATTGCTCATGTACCATTTGGCGCGATGGGCGCTCCACCGGTTTGAATTCCGGCTGTATCCGTTGACGACCGTTCCGGCTCTGGCTTGGCTTGTTGCCAGCGCTCTTTCAGCACTAAACGCCCGGGAGTTGGATGTTACGGCGATACAGTTTGGCGAGATGGTCAAGCTTTTCTTGCTGTATATTGTCGTGGCCAATGGCATTGAGAACGATGCGGACATCAAATGGCTTGCGTACGCGTTGCTCGTGGGAGTATTGTTCCAAGGTCTATTGGGGTCATACCAAGGGATCACCGGACACCCTTTAGGTCTTTCTTTCTTGACTGAACCTAGCCCGCTGTTCTACGGAAGGGCCTCAGGCACAATGGCACAGCCAAATGGTTATGGTATGTTCGTGGCAGCCACACCTCCCCGTGCGCGCTCGCCCTGCTATTCTTGGAAGACCCGAACCTGCACAAAGCGTTCATCGTTACGGTGCTTGGCGCCGGCGTACTGGGACTTTTGTTCAGCCTTTCGCGGGGTGGCTGGCTGGGCTTTGGGGTGGCTTCAATTGCGGTTCTGGTATCTGCTATTCGCCGGAGACGCCGCAACTTACAGTTTGCGTTTGCGGGTGCAGGCTCAATTCTCCTGGTCCTTCTCGCGCTCATTCTTAGCCAGCGGGAATTGATCGCGGCCCGCCTGACTTCGAGCCAAGCCAATGAATCGGCTCTCGGTCGGATCACTCTTGCTCATGGCGCAATAGCAATGATTCAAGACAATCCAATATTGGGGGTGGGCCTTGATAACTATGCGCTGTGGATGCCGAAGATACGATCTATTTGACTTTGTCAAGCAAGGCAGGATCGTTATTGTCCACAACGTCTTCCTGCTTGTGGCGGCCGAAATCAGGACTTGTTGGACTGGCCGCTTTTCTGTGGTTCTTGGGCAGTGTATTGGCCCAAGCCTGGCGGCTTGCCAGCTCTGCAAACAACGACAGCACATGGTTGGCCGGCATCGGCGCGTTTTCGGCGTTCGCTGCTCTCACCGTACATGGAATGGTAGATTACGACCTGACCGCCAACGTTATCATCTTCAGGGTGTTATGGCTGTTTGCCACGCTGAGTTGCTGGCTCAAGCGCAATTCCCGGGCGCAGGCAAGTTGCCAGCCGTCAAGCCCAGCTCCCTTAGGATGACAAAATGGCGCCATTTCCGCGCGGCCAATCACCTATTGTGGGTCCGGGATTGTGGAATGATTGAAGCTCTGGCCAGAATTGTGCCTTCCTCCATCATTCGCCTGCTGAACTCGGCGATCTGGCATTCAAAAGATTCTTGCCAATGCGGGCTGGCTGTATGCGGACAATGTCCTGGCACTGCTGGCTGGCTTTTTGGTCGGAGCCTGGGTCGCTCGCTACCTGGGGCCAACACAATATGGTACCTACAACTACGCGCTCGCCGTCGTTGCGCTTTTCACGCCTCTGGTGGCGCTGGGGTTGAAAGATATCGTCATACGGGACACAGTGCGTGCGCCACAGGACAAAGATGAAATTCTGGGAACCACCTTCGCTCTTCAGCTTATTGGCGGCTTGTTGTCTTTGGGATTGGCAATAGGAATTGGCGAGGTCACTCGGTCGCAGGATCCCCTGACCCGCTGGCTCATCGTCATCTTGGCAGCTCAATTCATGTTTCAGGGGTTCAGTGTAACCCTCGAGTACTGGTTTAGCTCGCAGGTTCAGGCAGGGTATATTTTCTGGGCAGACAACATTGCATTGGTGCTGTATTGCGCCATCAGGATTGGTCTGGTTCTATCCGGCGCGCCGCTTGTTCCATTTGCCTGGGCGGCTCTCTGCCAGGCCATCGTGTTCGCAGTTGCGGTGGCGGTCTTCTATCGCCTTAGCGGACAGAGGCTGTTCACTTGGCGGCTCCGTGTCCGCGCACGGCCAGAAAGCTGCTGGCAAACAGCTGGCCTTTGCTGATTTCCAGCCTGGCAATAATGATATATCTCAAAATCGGACAGGTCATGCTGGGAAATATGGTGGACCTGAAAACACTGGGGATCTATACAGTCGCCGTTCAGCTCACCGCGGTATGGAATTTCATACCTGCGGGGATTGCTGCCTCTGTGTTTCCGGCTCTTGTCCGCTCTCACGAGAATGATAGCGCCGAAGTTCACCGCAAGCGAATGCAGCTTTTCTACGACGTCATGGCCGGCATTGCCTATGTGATCGTGCTCCCGCTGGTGCTGCTGGCCCCGCTATTGGTCCGGGTGATATTCGGATCGGCATATGAGGCCGCGGGGTCCATGTTAAGGATACAGGCGTGGGCCATTCTATTTGTGTGTTTGGGCATAGCGCGTAGCAGGTGGCTCATTGCGGAAGACATGGTTCGATTCAATATGCTTGTCACGATACTGGGCGCCCTGACCAATATCGCGATAAATCTGGTGCTTATTCCAAGGTTCGGTGGACTGGGTGCAGCTTGGGCAGCGGTTATTAGTCAAGTGGTTTCTACCTATCTATCCAGTACTTTGTCAAGGCGCACTCGACCCGTGTTTGGCCAGCAGAGTAGATCGCTGCTGGTGCCTTTCAGAATCTTTGCGCTAGCAAGGTCGCTGAACGAGTTCGCCGAGTAGTGACTGTCAAGATGGGCTCGACAAAGAACGGTGGACGCGTATTGGCATGGGGATCTTGTGTCTAAGCGGAAGGCCTTTGCCACCTTTGTTGACACGTGCCCAGAGCCAGATTCCTTGGAAGGCACCGTAACACACAGGCACAGGCGATGAGACGGGTCATCCTTATGTACCATTCCGTTACCGCTGGCGAACCGGTTGATCCATATGGCGTCTCGACCAAGGAGTTTTGTGATCAGATCGCTTGGCTTGAAAGTCAGGATTTCCAGTTTGTGCCGCTCGCTGCCCTTGTGGATTTTGGAAAGCATGGCCCGCCCGCCGAGCGAAGGAAACAGGCAGTGTTGACCTTTGATGACGGCTACCACGATTTCCTCGTCAATGCACTCCCCATCTTGCTGTGTCATCACTTGCCGGCTACCGTATTTCTTGCGACCGGGATGCTCGGACGGACCGCTCTTTGGAGCCAGCAAAGCCGAGAAGCTGCGCTCATGACCGAGGCCGAGATACGCGACGTGAAAAGTCAGGGAATGAGCCTCGGGAGCCACACACTACTCATGTGGATTTGACTACGTTAGGCAATGATGAGCTTCGACGGCAACTGGTAGCCTCGCGGATGGCGCTAGCCGGCTTTGGAGAGACTTTCTTCTCTTTCTCGTATCCCTGGGGCAAGCACACCCATCGTGAAGAGGCGGCGGTGAAAGCTGCGGGCTATCAGTGCGCCGTGACGGTGAGCAACCCGGCCGATCTTTTCCTGAGCGAATTCGTTTCGTTTAGGTCGCCTTGTAATGCACCGAAACTTGGACCTTGAAGCGTTCAAACGCATGATCTTTGGGCCCACCTGGACGCAGCGGATCTCGGCTCTCGCTCGGACTTACTTGCGCCAAGTACGACGGCGAGTGTATCCGTGCCGATGAGGCTGCGCACCCAACACGTTCCCTGGCGCTTCAATTCAAAGAATTGCCGACTCTGATCGGGCGCAAGCGGAACATAAGCAATTGAGTTAACTAGCATGCATCTACCTAAGGTTACCTTCGGCCTAATCGTGCTCAATGGCGAGCCGTTCATCCGCTACAATTTGCGGGCGCTGTATCCGTTTGCGCATCAGATCATCGTTGTGGAAGGGGCTTCGCCCGGTGCAGCCCAAGCTGCCAGCGCAAGCGGGCATTCAACCGATGGGACACAGGTTGAACTGCGGGAGTTCAAGGCCCAAGAGGACCCCGAACATAAGATGATCATCGTCACCGCCGAAGACGAAGGACATGCTGATGGTTTCTGGCCCGGTGAGAAGCACGAGCAGAGCCAAGCCTATGCCGAGCGCGCCACCGGCGACTACCTTTGGCAGGTGGACATAGATGAGTTTTACAAACCAGAAGATATGCACACCGTGTTGGAAATGCTAGGAGACGATGATAGCATTACAGCCCTCTCCTTCAACCAAACTACTTTCTGGGGTGGGTTTGATTATGTTGCCGATAGTTGGTCTTTGCGGCGTGGATGGGCGGCCAAGGGGATTCACAGGGTTTTCAAATGGGGCCCAGGCTATCAGCTATATCACGCATCGCCCTGTTACTGTACACAACGCTCAAGGCGAAGACTTGCGCCGCCTGCACTGGGTGGATGGAAACAGATTGGCCCGCAGGGGAATATATATGTACCATTACGCGCTCGTCTTTCCGAAGCAGGTTATCGAGAAGTGCAAGTACTACAAACAAGCAGATTGGAGCAAGCGTAGGGAGTCCTTGCAATGGGCAGAAGAGAACTTCCTTAGACTTGGCAATCCTTATCGTGTGCACAATGATTATGACTATCCGAGTTGGCTAGATCGATTTACTGGTGACCATCCACCGCAGATTGAGTTTCTGCGCGCAGATCTGCAAGCTGCTCGAATTGAGATGGAATTGCGTCCCACTGATGATATTGAGCGCCTCTTAGGCTCGCCTGGGTATCGGCTTGGCCGGGCTGGCTTAAGATTTCTGGAACCACTGACCCGTTGGTGGAGGCCTCGGGTTTCTGCCCGACAGCGCCTAGAAAACTTAATAAGAGATCCACTTGGCAGCCTTAAGAGGCTGCTAGGGATTAGCACTTATTAGAAGGCAAATCAAACCAATCGGCGAGGCGCCTGACCGGCAGGCTTCGGGAATGAATGGAACATGGCCAGACGAACGATTTAAGCGGTTTCCTGTCCTTCCACGTTTCTTCCCGCCACATTCCGCTCCGGAAGAAACCGGACAGCATGTGGAAGAGACCCTGGGGCGAGGCACGCAGCTCTAGGCGCAGCGCGACCGATTGACAGCCAGCGATTGAGCGTTCGGGAGCACCGCTTTGTTTCGTGGGGTCGGCGTGTTTGCCGCCCCACTCAGAACCGTTGATACCTGCCGAGGCCTGCAGCCTGCTACAACGGCTCGAAAGCAGAGAGGACGTGGCGTGCTCTGCACCCGACAACGAGGTCGCGGACATTGCAGTGCTTACTTGTAACAACGATCAAAGAGCCCCTAAGAATTGATGCCTGATCCACAGCAACTTCCAGCGCAGAGCATCAGTCCATCATCGACGTGCATAAGAACAAACTCAAGGCGCGAGACCAATTCGCAGGGGCAGCCGGAGTGAGCATTGATTTCGTGTTAGGCGATCTGGACTGGCATGGCTTAAGCCATATGTAGGCTCGAAAATCAACGTGATCAGGTGATTGCGCTCCCGCGTGTTGCATTGGTGCAGGAACTCCGGATGAAGCATTAATGGTTCTGTCGGTTGCGGAGACTGCAGAAGACATCACATAGGCCACGCGCTGCAATGTAAGGCGATGCCAGAACTGCCAGAGGCAACTCCTACTGCAAGTGTAGAATGCCCTGTGGCGCCATCGACGTGTCCTTCGTGTCGGTTTCTGGGCGGTGTCCCGGCCCCCAAGGTCCCTCTCGGCACTGGTGGCATCTCTGATAGCCGAGGCATGGAGTGATGGTATGCCTTTCACCGCTCAACAATGCCAGGGCCATGGCAAACTTGTGCCACCTGGGTTTGTTGGCGATGCGTGGCGCGGCTGATCTAGTCTCGAGGCTGCTCAAGGCGCCTAGCAATGGTGTGAGCCGGCTCATCCGATAGATGCACCAACTGGTTGGTGCCTGTTAATCTCCAATGCGACTGCCGCGCAAATGCGTTTTATTCCTCACGCACCGAAGGACGATAACCATGCTGATATCATATCGTCACAAATTCATTTTATACACACATACAAGGTGGCGGGAATAGTATTGCTGAAGCATTGTATCCATATTGCTTTCACAACCCTTTTGAGCCGCTGACAAATGGCCTGAAGAGGCGGCTGAAGGTCGAAATCGTTGTTCCTTTCTACAAGTATCGAAGTCTTTCCCCAACATGCACGGGCAAGGGAACTGCAAGATCAGTTGCCACCAGACATCTTTGACGAATTCTTCAATTTCGCGTTTGTTCGGAATCCGTGGGACTGGCAAGTCTCTCTCTCTTCTTCATGCTTCAACGCACCTCATAAACAACACGACTTGAATTGCGCCGATGACGTTTGATGAGTATATCGAGTGGAGGGTCAGCGAAGATCTGCAGACTTCAGAAGGAGTTTGTCGTAGATAACGATGGGCGGCAAATCGTTGACTTCATCGGAAGGTATGAGCGCCTGTCCGAGGACTTCCAGCACGTTTGTGAGGTCTTGGGGCTTGACGCTACCCTTCCTCATCGCGTAACAAGTCCTCGCGGAGGGACTATCGCACATACTACAACGAAAGGACCAGAGCACTGGTTGAGGAGCATTTCAAGGAAGACAGATTCGACTTCTTTGGATTTACGTTTGATCAAGGTGCCTACCGAGAAACCTGACGCCACTACGGCACAAACCAACGCCTCTCATTGATCACGACTGATTGCCACGACATGAGTATGTTGTACGCAAAGGGCGAATTCCGTTTGCATGTGTTTGCGCAGCAATTGTTCGGTGCTCCTGCATAGGTCTGGGCGTGCTGGAGCGTCTCGAACGGCGGTCCGATGGCCGCAGATCACGAGGACAGAATGGAGATATGAGGAATGCATGTGGGATTGGTGGCGTTGGGCGACACGGCCTACACACTTGACTTGGCGAATCTGCTGTATCAGGCCGGCGTGTCCATAAACTTATATTTGTCCTATGAACATACTGTACTCGAGGTAGGCACTCGCGACCGGCCAGTAGAGCGTCTCTATGAACTTGGGCTCTTACCTTCGGAATGCCGGGTGCATCTAATAAGACCACCGCGGATGCGTAATCCGTTTTCCCTTGCAACATACTGCCGTTTGAGCAAAACCATACGGGACGAGGGTGTAGAGGTAGCGCATATCCTGGCTGGGCCTCATGAACTATGGCTGGCAATACTTGCCTGCCTCTTGCATGCCATGCCTGTGACAGGCACCATGATTGTACCTGTACCGAATGTCGGAGAGGATATTTCACCGTTTCTTAGCAAGTTGATCAACAGAATTCTTGCCCGGGGTTCGGATGTGATCATTGTGAATGGCGAGGAGCAAGTCCAGATTGTGCAGAATCTGTACGGAGTGCCAGCCAACCGATTAGCCTTTGTGCCACTAAATGCACGTACAACGGCTGTTAAGTGGCCTGGCACACAGAACGTTGAGGAGCCGGGCACGGTGCTCTTTTTTGGCGATGCGAGTCTTCACAAAGGACTGGAATATCTTGTCCGAGCCCAACCGATTGTTCACACGCCAAGTTCCCCATGCCCGCTTCTTGATTTCCGGCCATGGCGAGGATCTTGCGGCGCTGCCGTCAAATGATTGAGGATGAGAGCAAGTTTGAAATTCATGAAGGTTATGTCTCGGGTGAAAGAATGGCTGCTCTATTTCAGAGGGCCTCTTTGGTGGTTTTGCCCTATCTATCTGCTTCAACGAGTGGGGTATTGATGACCGCCTATAGTTTTGGCAAGCCGGTTGTCGCGACGAAGGTTGGTTGTTTGCCTGAATACGTAGAGGACAACATTACTGGTCTGCTTGTGGATCCGGCCAATGAGAACAACTGGCTCAGGCTATTGTCCATTTGCTGACTGACGACGCTCTACGCCATCGGATGGGAGAGAATGCTAGCAATGGATCGAGGTGAAGAATAGAGAGGTTGCCAGGCAGACGATAAAGGTTTATGAAAACGCGATAGCAGTTCACGCGACTTCCCGAACTCGGATGCTTGTGTAGTAGAGACGGTGGCAATCTGAAAGGAGCTTCCGTAGTGCTGATATCGCACAACAAGAGGTTCATATTCATCCATATATACAAGACGGCAGGAACATCCATAATGGATGTGTTTCTTCCCTATGCTCGTTTGATTGACCGATTGGTATATGGCTACAAGATTTCCAAGAGTGGTATTTGGGATCATTGTTGATCTAATGGGGTGGCATGATGATGGGATGAAACAATTTACAGGATTCCACCATACACGCAAAAGCCTATGAGATTAGAGAGAAGCTGGGGAGCAGCGTTTTCGATTCCTATTACAAATTCGCCTTTGTTAGGAATCCTTTTGATTTTCTGGTAAGCCTCTATTTTTATATTTCGGACGATAAGAATCATCGTGATCATGCCATGGCAATCAATATGAGTTTCTTGGAGTTTCTACGATGGCACATAGCAACTAACCCTCCGCGTCAAATGGACTTTGTTACAGAACCGCATAGCGGTAAAAGGCTTGTGGACTATATTGGGAGATTTGAAACTCTCGAAAAAGACATAGCGATTGTTCAAGAGCACTTGCATCTTGGTCGGAGAGCCTTCAGCATAAGAATCCGTCTGTCGGCAGGAAGGGCAAAGACTACACGAGTGTATTATGACGAGGAGGCGGTAAACCTCGTGGTAAACTACTTCGGAGCCGATCTCAAGCAGTTTGGATATCGTTTTAATGGTTTCGCTGGAGATATGCCGATTATGCAGGGCCGCTAACGCGGCGCCGCATTGCCTCAAGTGAGTGTGGTTGCTCGCCGGTGGACGACACCAAACTTGGACTCGATTTGCGGAGGAGGTGTTTGCCGGGGAATTGGTCAAGGCGAGTTCACCAGGGCACTTTGCAGAAGGGAATCCTAGTTGTATGAGAGAAGCCAGCCGTCGGATGGGATCAGAGGTTTTCTGATTTCGCCCGACTGGTCATACGTTCACAAGAGAAATGGCGTTGGAGTGTGTCTCTATTCCAGCAGCGAGAAGGCGGACGCAGCTAGGTGCTTCTCTTGGAGGTTGGCATGGATAAGCCGATTTTTATTGTAGGTCTGCCGCGCTCGGGAAGCACCTTGTGGCTGAATCTGATCACCTTGGATACCAAAGTATTCAGAATGGGGGAGATGTTTTTCCTTTCTCCTCCATGGCGCAAAGACTTTCGGTATTTTCTGCGAACGAAGGTGGGAGACTTGTCGACAGTGCGCAACATCCGAATGATGACTGAGCTAATGTTCTCGGGAGAGGCAATACCTGGTATTACAGCCTCCTTCTGGCAGTACTACGCCCGGTATTATGATGGAGAAGTGAAGGAACGTGTCTTTGCAAGAAAATCTCGCGAATCAGAAATCTCTTGAGAGTGTTTTTAGAGCCGTCATTGAAGAGATTCCCCGCTATCATGGATTTGACCGCTGTTGCGTGAAGTTTCCCGTGTTCGTAAACTACGTTCCTACTCTGTGGCACTGGTACCCCAACGGAAGATAGTCCATGTCATTAGAGATCCAAGAGCAATTGCCGTTTCCAGGGCCAATTTCAGAGGCGATAGAAACGTGCGCGATCGGAGACTGGTCATCCTATTCACGGTTCTGCAGTACATTTGGACGTCAAGGCTCCATTGCAGATACAACGAAAATGGGAACTATGCCCTGTTTCGCTACGAAGACTTGCTCGCCGATCCAGAGAAAACACTTGGGGCATTGTGCGATTTCGTGGAGATCGATTACGTTCCGCAGATGCTAACGCCGCAGGGAGGCAGCCATCAAGTCTTACTGGGAAAAGAGCCGCAGGCTTCAACAAGGAAACGGCCGATCGATGGAAAGAGGCTATTACCCCTCTGGAGGAAAGGTTGATCACCGCGTTAACGTCGAGGAGCATGAAACGGTTTGGCTATGGTGGCGATGGATCGGCGTGATATGTGGCTGAAAACACGAAGTGCCTAGCAATCATGCCAGACGCGCGGCGATTAGCAGATTGGGCGGCGACAAGCCTTTTGATATCATGTCTTGGGCGGCCGATCCCTTGATTGATGGTGCCGGTGCGGCGTGAACAAGACCGTGTTCATAGCGTGGACACGCTGGGACCGGCGCTCCGAACTTCTGGCGCAGCACCTGGGAGCTGCCATTCACTATATTCGTCGTGGCCAGAGGGGACAAGTGTGGCAACTGCCTGTGCGATATCTGCTACAAGCATGTGACACATGGCGGGTGTTGCTGCAGAAGAGACCTCACATCGTCTTTGTACAGAACCCGCCGATTTTTGCTCCCTTGGTGGCTGCCATCTATGCCAGATTGTATGGTGCGCGCTACGTCATTGATTCCCACACGGCTGCCTTCATCTCAACGACATGGCAATGGTCAGTAGGCCTCCACCGTCTGCTTTCCCGCCGTGCGCTTGTGACCATCGTGCATAACGCTTCCCAGGCACGGATTGTCAGTCACTGGGGGTGTACGTATCGTGTCTTGGCTGACCCCGTCGGGGACTTTGCAACTGCGGAGGATTTCCCACTCTCAAATATGTTCAACGTCGTGGTGGTCAACAGTTTCGACTCCGACGAGCCACTCGATGTGGTCATTGATGCAGCACGTGAGCTGCCCGCCGTGACATTTTACATTACGGGGGACGACCGTCTTGCTCAACCGGCGCTGCTGAGCAATAAGCCTGACAATTGCAGGTTTACGGGATACCTGCCGAAGGCTCAGTACGCAGGACTCCTGCGGGGGCTGGTGCCATAATCGACTTGGTCTCAAACGGCGATACGCTGCTCTGCGGTGCTTTCGAAGCAGTTTCGGTGGGAACGCCGCTGATTGTCTCTGATTGGCCCATCCTGCGGGACCTCTTCTCCATGGGCACGCTCCACGTCCCCAATACCAAAGACGGCGTTCGGGACGCGGTGATTTGGGCCCAACGCGAACAGGCTGCCTTGCGCATCGACATAAGGATTCTTCGCGAGCGGCTCCGGGATGATTGGAACCGCAAGTTCGCTGAACTTCGAACTATGCTGGATGTGGACTAAGGACGTCGGGCTGATCAACGGCAGTTTCAGGCTGAGAGGAAATGTGCGACGTTCGCCGGTCAACATCCAAGAACCTGTACGCCGGGCCATTCTGGCTGCCATGTTGCCGTCAATCCAGTACCGTGGCCCGGATGATGAGGGCCTCAACAGGGAGCAAGGGCTTAGTTTGGGTATGCAGCGGCTGAGCGCTATGGATCTGCACGGCGGCCACCAGCCCGCCTTGAATGAGGATGGCAGTACTTGCATGGTTCTCAACCGAGAGATTTACGACTTTCGTGAGCTGTGGCGTTGACGCTTCTTGACTGGCCATCGAGCGTTCAATATCGAAAGGGCATCTTGAAATTCACAGTCATCCTAGTTTGTTGTATGACTCCAAACGCTGTGCCCGTATTCTGTGCGCTGAAGACACCAGGCGGCGCCGTCTCGGATGATACAGTATGGCGTTGATTGTTCGCATCGATGTTGATAGGCCGTTCGGAAAGAAGAACGTCTTTCGCCACATCCTCAGCAGGATTGCAACTGATTTGTATTTTCCTGCAGCGAGGTGGCTAGGCTACCTCCGCGATCTGGAAGAGATCTTGCTCCTGCTCAATGGGAGAGGCATTCCTTCATATGTATTCTTCCGGCGATGCTCTCTTCCTTCTCGGTCTGTCAAAACCCTGATGAAGGCGGGTAATCACGTCTTTGGTTTGCATTTTGAAAACTCCCGCTCGGTCGAGCACCTGAAAGCGGAACTGCGTGTTTTGGAGAAGCATATTGATGTTGACGTGACTGCATTTTCCAAGCACGGCTCCGGCGATCATCGCTATGGGTTATTTCATTACGCGCCTTCGAGCCAGAGCGATACCAGCTTTGGGGGGATGAACTAGGCATGAAGCTGTTTCTCGGCAACCTTGAAGACCCAACTCTGAGGCCGCACACCTTCGGCAATGGCCTCTGCGTATTTCCTTCGGCGTTTTGGCTGGAGCCTCACTGGCGCGACACAAAGCGCTTCACCTCAGAATGGCTTGGTACGGAATTTTCCTCCCGCGATATTGTCCTGTTGCTGCATCCGGATAACGTTACTGCTGACCCCCGGATAATGGCCGAGTTCTTGTGGCTACTCGACAGATGCAAGTGCTCTCTTGTCCTCGACCGGCGAAATGGGGAACATAGGGAAGGCTCAGCCAACCCACTTCCCCGTATTTCGCGGCTTGGGAGGCTAGTTGTTGTACAAGATTTGCATGCTGACATATTCTTATTACGGCAATGATCCCCGGGTGACGCGGCAGGCGGAGGCGTTCCGCGAAGAAGGCTACGTTGTGGAAGTGATTGCATTGCGCAACGACGGCGAGGTGGCCAGCGAGGACGTAAATGGCATTGCGGTGATTAGAATTCCGTGGAAGAGGTGTCGCGAAGGCATGCTCAGGTACATTGCTGGCTACTTGTGGTTTTTTGTCTTGGGGGTGATCTACGTGACCGCCTATTACCTTCGGAGGCGCTACGACCTGATATATATCTACAACATGCCTGATTTCCTGGTGTTCTGCGGGCTTATCCCAAAACTCGGAGGCGCGAAGTTGGTGCTAGATGTCCGGGATCCGATGCCAGAACTGCTGAACACGATCTTCGGAGCCCCGGATGGGTTCTATCGTGGCGCGGTTGGTGCTTCTGCAGGAACGCCTTAGCCACCGGCTGCCGAATCTCGTCGTAACGGTCAACGAGGCCATCGCGCGAAACTCTTGTTCGACGCGGCGTTGACCCTGGCAGGATTGCGGTCATTCACAACCTGCCTGATCCGTCCCTGTTTTCGAGGGCTGGGCGACCGGAGCGTAGTGGGCAGGCCTTCACATTGATATACACCGGGACAATTTCACCCAGGCATCATGTCGAACTGGCTATAGAAGCTCTCCATACGCTGCAGGAGAAGATTTCGCAGGCATCCGCCTGAGCGTTGTTGGTGAGGGACCGGATATCGATAGGTTGCGGGAAACCGCCAGACGACTTCATGTGGAAGATAGGGTAATCTTTCAAGGCATGGTACCTCTAGAAAAGGTACCTGGTCTGCTTTTGGCATCTCAGGTGGGAATCTCGACCTACGCGGAGGATGCCTTTTCAGCCTTGGTGCTTCCGACAAAAATCTTTGAATACCTAATGGTAGGCATTCCTGTGGTCTGCACGCGTACGCCGACCTTGGACAAATATGTGGATGAGCGCTCGGTGTTTTACTTTATACCGGGCGACGCCGGATCGTTTGCGGCCCAGGTGCGGCTGATCCATGACGATCCCGATTTGGTATCGGAGAAGCTAAGCCATGCGAACGCCCTACTCTCCAAGATGAATTGGCAACGTGAGAAGCACCTGTTTCATACAATGATTAGGGGGCTGTTGACAAATGGCGTCGAGGCTGGCACTCAGTTCTGAGACCCGGAACGCCTCGGATTTCTGGAAGCACAGTGAAGGAGGATGTTTGCTGAAAGTACCTTCTGTTGATCCACGGCCGGAGCGCGATCGTGTCATGAAGTAGCTTGGAGCGCGGGAGATCACTTGTGGACTGCGCTACCCCATCCCCCTGCACTTGCAGACCGCCTACCGTGACCTGGGCTATAATCAAGGCGATCTTCCGATCACGGAAGCTGTGGCCGATTCAATTCTGTCTCTACCCATGTTCCCGCACATGAGCCAGGAGATGGTGGACTTTGTGTGCAGCGACCTGAAGAACGTGGTGGAAGGCAGCATGGAGGCGGTTCGGACGACTTCAGGAACAAGAGATACGGATCAGACGGCATTGGGCAAACCCAACGTGGTCTATGATCTGCTCGAAAGTCATGTGAGGGCTGGGGACGCCGCTCTGTACGCCAGACCCGACGACGACGATGAATCTTGCAGCGAAGATGATGAGCTTGGTGAAAGATAGAAGGCTAAGAGAGCATATGGGAAGGATCGGCAAGGCAAGAATAGCAAGCAAGCTTGCTTGGCATCGCCAGAAAGCTTATCTGCTCAGGGTGTATTCAGTTCCCTGTGAGTGGGGCTCCAGCGGGTTACTGAGAATAGCTTGTCCAAGTATGGGTCGGTCTCTATGAAGTCTCGGCGGGGATATTCTCCAGTACCAACTTCTCGGCTGATCCACTCACGAGCTCGCGGAATGAATTCGAAGATTGCGGCACTGCACTGCCAACTCGAAATCGCTGCGACGTCTGGCAGAGCCGGCTCGCCCAACCAATTCCTTTTGGTATTTGGTTGGTCGGCTGAGTAAGATTCGGGAAGCGCCGCATAGGATACCTCAAGAACGCTCTCCGAAGTCAGCTTTCTCGGGGGCACAGCCGGTGTGGTCCGCCGTCTAAGAGCCGGTTGGGAGAACTGATCCCGCTTCAGCTTGGCGATTGGGTACGTGTCGGACCGAAGGATGAGATCAGCGACACACTAGATCCTTGGAATTTCCTGAGAGGCTGTAGTAGCTGCGATACTTGTCTTGCAAAAGGAGAAACGCCATGAAAGTGCCCTTTGTTGATCTGCGCGCAATGCACGAGGAAGTCCGCCCTGAGCTTGAGGCTGCCTTCAAGGACGTTCTGGATCGCTCCTCCTTCATCGGCGGCTCGTACGTCGAGACCTTCGAGAAGGATTTTGCAGCCTACTGCGGCGTAAAGCACGTTGCCTCCTGCGCCAGCGGGACGGACGCAGTCAAGCTGGCGCTGATGGCGGCGGGTGTGGGGGCGGGGGAAGCCGTGTTGGTGCCCTCGCACACCTTCATTGCCACGGTCGAAGCCATCAGCATGGTTGGGGCGCATCCCATCTTTGTCGACATTGAGGCGGATACGTACCACCTGTCTCCGTCCGCCGCCGAGAAATTCATCCTCGAAAAATGCAAGTTGGGTCCGGATGGGCACTGGGTGGATGGCGGGTCCGGTCGGCCGGTGACCGCGATACTGCCCGTGCATCTATACGGTCTCATGGCCGACATGAAACCCATTCTTGACGTGGCGCAGAAGTACAACCTGAAGGTGGTGGAAGACTGCGCCCAGGCGCACGGTGCGACGTATGTCATCGGATGGCCGGACGGTGAAAGCGGGCAGCCTGGGTCAGGCCGGGGCGTTCAGCTTCTACCCGGCCAAGAATCTGGGCGCCATGGGTGAGGGCGGCGCGGTCACCACCCAGGACGACATGGCCGCCCAGAAGATGCGAATGTGGCGGGACCACGGCTCGAGCCAGAAGTACGTGCACGTATCGGCGGACGGATGGAATGGCAGGCTGGATGCGCTGCAGTGCGCAATCCTGGACATCAAACTCAGGAAGCTGGACGAGTGGAATGCCCGGCGGCGCCAGGTGGCGAAGTGGTATCAGGAGCGGCTGGGCAGGAACGAAAAGATCGTGCTGCCCGCGGTCCCTGCGGGCCGCGGGCATGTCTACCACCTGTACGTGGTGCGGGTGCCGGACCGTGAGCATGTGATGAAGGAGCTTGCGGCGCGCGAGATTGGCTGTGGATTACACTATCCCATCCCGCTCCACCTGCAGGCCGCCTACAAGGAGCTCGGGCTATCAGAAAGGCGATCTTCCAGTCACGGAAGCTGTGCCGATTCAATTCTTTCATTGCCGATGTTCCCGCACATGACCGAGGACATGTGCGATTTCGTGTGTCAAGAACTGCAGACCGTGCTGCAAGAGGCGCCGCAATCCGTCGGGTAAGTGTAAGGTCATGGCCGCCGGACTCAGGCTCGGTTGGGGTAGAACTAGAGTGGAGGGACTACGCCATGAGCGGTCCAGAGTATTGCCGTATTGCGCCGGATGTGAAGCTGGGCAAGGACGTCAAGATCCACGGCTTCGTCAACATGTATGGGTGCACCATCGGGGATGAGACCAAGATCGGCGCCTTTGTGGAGATTCAAGCCGGGGCTACGGTGGGCAAGCGCGTCAAGATCTCCAGCCACACCTTCATCTGCGAGGGCGTGACGATCGAGGACTACGTCTTCATTGGGCACGGCGTGATGTTCATCAACGATCTATATCCGCGTTCGACCAATCCGGACGGATCCATCCAGACGACGGCCGATTGGAAGTGCGTGCCGACCCTGATCGGCCGCGGGGCCTCTGTTGGGAGCAATGCCACGATCCTGTGCGGCGTGAAGGTGGGCGCAGGGGCAATTGTAGGTGCGGGCAGCGTGGTCACCAAGGATGTACCTCCATTCACGATTGTGGCCGGAAATCCGGCTAGGATTTTGCGCCAGTTACAGCAGAGTGCCGACGGGCAGGTCAGTCCGGCCATGACGGGAGGGGGCCGGTGAAGGCCATAACAACGCAGCGGACACGGGATCTCTGCCAGTTCGACGGAGATGCGGCCGTCACAAACAGATACTTGCCGTTGAAGCGGGCGCTGGATATACTGCTCGCCTTCGTCTTGCTTGTGCTCTTTGGGCCCCTGATGCTTGCGATTGCCTTGGGCATCCGCATTGCGTCGTCCGGTCCGCGTTTTCTATCGGCAGCCGCGGATCGGCAAGCACGGGGTGCCTTTTGCGATGCTTAAGTTTCGCTCAATGCAGGTCGCGAACAGCCCGGATATGCACCGTGAATATGTGCAAAAGCTGATCACGGAGAAGACCCAGCCTCGCGGGAAGGCCAATCTGAAGATCTCGGCCGACCCGCGTATCACCGGCATTGGGAAGTACCTTCGGAGATTTGGTCTGGATGAGCTGCCGCAATTCTTTAATGTACTGCGCGGCGAGATGTCCATCGTTGGGCCGCGGCCATCCCTGCCCTACGAGTACGAAGTCTACGAGGAATGGCACAAGCAGCGTCTGTCCGTGCTGCCAGGCATCACGGGCTACTGGCAGGTTCTTGCTCACAACACCGTGGAATTCGACGCAATGGTGCGCATGGACCTGGAGTACATTCGATCGATGAATTTGTGGCTGGATCTGAAGATCATGCTTCTGACGCCTGTGGAGATGATCACGGGGAAAGGATTGGGTTAGGATGAGTGACGAAAAGATGGGCGAAGATATCCGCGTGCGGGATCATTGGTCTGGGATATTGGGGGCCGAAGCTGGCGCGAAATTTCCATAGCCTGGAAGGTTCATCCTTGGCGATGGCTGCTGACTTGCGTCCGGAACGCTTTCCTGATCTCAAAGAAATCTGCCCGGACGCGGTTGTCACGAGCGACTACCGGGAGCTGTTGAATGGGCGCCTGGACGCTGTCGTCATTGCCACCCCGCCTGCAACGCACTACCGCCTTGCAAAGGAAGCGCTGCTCGCCGGCAAGCATGTTCTGATAGAGAAGCCGATGGCGGAAAGTGCGCTTCAGGGCGCAGAGCTCGTGGCGCTTGCCAGGCAAATGAACCTGCGCCTCATGATTGGGCATACCTTCCTGTACAACCCAGCGGTCGCGGCGGTTCGGCGTGTGATCCGGTCGGGCGAGCTCGGCGAGATGTACTATCTGCATGCGACGCGAGTGAGCCTGGGCCTGCTGCAGCGCGATGTCAATGTCATGTGGGATCTCGCGCCACATGATCTCTCGCTCTTAAGCTTCATTCTCGATGAGGATCCAATCAAGGTGAGCGCCATCGGGGGGGTGTACATAAGTAAACTGGGCGGCCTCCCTGAAGTGGTATATATGACACTGCGTTATCGCAACGGCGTGCTCGCCAATCTGCGGCTCAGCTGGCTGGATCCCGTGAAGATCCGTAGGGTCACGATCGTCGGCAGCAAGAAGATGCTCGTCTATGATGACATCAGTGAGCACAAGGTGATTCTTTATGACAAGGGCGTGGAGGTGACTGCCGATCGGCTTCCCGACGGGGACTTGCATGTACCCTTCGGCAATTGGACCGGACGTGAACGGCGACGCAAACTCCGGCGAACCGAGGCCCACTTCCAGGCTTCCTACCGCACTGGCCCCGACAGTGAGGTGCCCGTCGAGTGGAGCGAGCCGTTGCGGGCGGAATGTCAGCACTTTGTCGACTGCATCCGGGACGGCAGCGCGCCTTGGAGCGATGGGGAAAGCGGCGTGAAGATCCTGAAGATCTTGGAGAGTGCGCAGAGATCGCTGGTGAACGGCGGTCTGGAGCTACTGATAGAGTATTGACATATTGCCACGGATCGCATTGAGGAGACTCTGGACAGTTCACCGGTGAGCTTGAACAAGTCCCCATTCCCCCATTCCCGCATACTCCTTCCGGCAACGATAGTACGTCTGTTCGCTTATTTCCAATCCACGGCAAACCTCACCCGTGGCTTTGCCTTGGTTGAGCAACACTTCGGCTTGTCTCATTTTGCTGATGATCTGTTCGGCAGTGAAGCGTCTTCTTGGCATCTTGACCTGTCTCCATGCTCCGATCCTAACGCAAATATTGGATCAGATTTTCGGGGGGGGAGGTCAATCTGAGTGCCCGCGGATACTGAAAACGCAAAGGAGTTTTCTCTTATGAATGAAGACTTACGAAATGCTCCCGGCTTCCAGAAGTACTTCACCCCCGCTCTATTGCTTGGGCTCATCTTGCTCATAGGCGCGGCATTGAGATTCCATAATCTGGGCGCCAAGAGTTACTGGATCGATGAAATGTGTACTGTCATTGAGGGTCAACAAAGTCCTCAGCAGCTATTTGTGTCAGGGAGGTTAGATCAACCCCCTGCTTATTATCTTCCTTTTCATTTATGGGTACAACTCTTCGGTACCGCAGAAGTGAGTACGAGGTCGTTCTCATCCCTGTTTGGCATAGGCTCGATTGTTCTTATATATTTAGTTGGGCGGGAACTGTTTGGCAAACCTGTCGGCCTGCTCAGCGCTTTCCTCATGGCGATCTCTGAGTTCCAATTGCAATTCTCTCAGGAAGCCCGGTTCTATAGTTTTTTTGAGTTTATGACATTGCTTTCATTTCTCTTCTTCATTCTGGCTCTCAGGAGTAAGAAGAAGCTTTACTTTGTCCTTTATGGGTTTGCAAGCATCATCATGGTGTTTGGGCATACTTATGGGGTATTCATTCTTGTTGCACAGAATCTATTCTTCTTCATGCAAGCAACAAAGAATAGGAATGCGATAGCCGGCTGGATAATTTGTCAGGCAGCGATCGGGTTGGCTCTTGTTATCCTATCTTTTTCCCCTCCTTTTTGGAGCGGGCGGTATAGGAGGCGCAATTATCTCAAATATTGGAGGGCTCTCAACTTCAACAATATTGGATCCCTTACATTCCGTATACCACTTTGTCTTCTCACCTCGTGGCGAGCGCAGTTGGGTGATTATGCTTGCCAACTATGCCGCAGCTGGAGCCTTGCTTGTAGCAGGCACCTGGATTTCCGCTAGTCGGCAGGGAAGGAGCAATTTTCTAACTGCAGCGAGGGGGTGGGTTGCCAGCCTACAAGAAGTGCCAGATGTGACGAGTAAGATCCTATTGGTAAGTTGCTGGCTTCTGTGTCCCATCGGGCTTCCATTCGTTGCCTCTCTGGTTATTCGTCCCATGTATCAAAAGCATTATACGATCAGCGCCGCCCCGGCGTTGTATTTGCTCTTGGCATTCGGCATACTTAGCATTAGAAAAATCGTGCCATTAATTGTCTCTTTAGGTGTATTGGTGATCATGATCGGGCCCAGTTTAGGCTACTACTATGTGGCGGACTGGAATGCAGAATGGAAGGAAGCTGCCATATATGTAAGTGAAAACGCTGGAGCAGGAGATGTTATTGTATTTGCTCCCAATATGGGCATAGGCATTCAGCAAAGAACATTCTATTGGTATTACCGGGGCACTTTACAGAGCTGTGGGCTGGGCACAGATCTCTCGGATTCTGCGGTTTGGGAAACTTTGAAGAAATGTGTCTCGGGTCATGAACGAGTTTGGGTAATCGTAAGTCCAACTGATGATTTAACGGGTATTCGCTATACATCTTTCTTTCTGGACCCCCATCAAGACTTTCTGCACCTCATAAGAGAACAGCCGTTTTATTGGATTATCGGTCTATCTATTTGAATTGAAGAAATGAAGATCCTGGTCGGACAGGAGGTTACCGTAGCAGGCTGGCTTCGGCCGAACAATAGGGCCGGAAGCCGGTCCATCGGCGGAGTTCTTTTGCAGAACTCTCCTACTGCCGTCTCTGACGCAATACCGGGGGCGGGCATTGAGCTATTGCAAGACTACATTGCCACCCGAGGAAAACACGGCCGGTCATCGAATGGAGAGGAGGTCATTGTGACTGTTGTCGCTTGAAATTGGTGTTGTGTTTCACACACCACAGTGGGCAAATAGGCAAGGGGGGTAGAGGCTATAATTGATTAGAGGGAAGGGGCAGCCTATGAGAAGCGAAAATGTTACTATCCATTCGACAGCCGAAGTATCTCCTAAGGCGCAAATAGGTTCCGGGACGCGGATCTGGCATTTCGCGCAGATCCGGGAAGGGGCGAACATCGGGCAAAATTGCATCATTGGAAAAGATGTTTATGTCGATTTCGATGTAAAGATCGGCGATAACGTCAAAATCCAAAACAGCGCTCTCCTCTATCACGGCGCCACCCTTGAAGATGGCGTATTTGTCGGTCCGCAGGCCTGTCTTACCAACGACCGTCTTCCCCGGGCGATTACATCGGACGGGCATCTCAAGGGGAACGATGATTGGGTGGTTGGGCCGATTCTTGTAAATATGGAGCCTCAATAGGGGCTGGATCACTTATCTTGCCGAATGTGACGATAGGTCGATTTGCACTTGTGGGAGCCGGGGCGGTCGTCACGCGAGACGTGCCTGACCACGGGCTCGTGGTGGGAACCCCGGCGCGGCTCGTCGGATACGTCTGTCATTGCGGCAGAAAAATGGAACAACAGGGCCATGCCTGGCATTGCCAAGTGGACAATTGGAGTTTCGAACCCCCAGGAGGCGATAGAATGATCCCCATCGCTAAACCCTTAATTGGAAAGGAAGAGCGAAATGCAATGCTGGAAGTGATGGCCTCAGGACAGCTTGCGCAAGGTCCTAAGGTGCGTGAGTTTGAAGAGAATTTTGCCAGGCTTTGCGGAGTCGAACTTGCAGTTGCAACTTCATCTGGAACCACTGCACTCCATATCGCGATGCTTGCCCATGGGATTGGCCCATCTGATGAGGTAATCACCTCGCCTTTCAGTTTTATCGCCTCGGCCGATTGCGCCTTATATGTCGGCGCACACCCGGTGTTTGTGGATATCGAGCCGGCTTTCTTTACGATCGATCCCGCAAAATTGGAAGAGCGGATTACAGAGCACACCAAGGCGATCATCCCTGTTCATTTGTATGGCCAGTCTTGTGACATGGATGCCATTGTCGAAATTGCCCAGAAGCACCATCTCGCTATCATAGAGGATGCATGTCAGGCTCATGGAGCCACATACAAAGGCCGACCCATAGGTTCGTTTGGCACAGCCTGCTTCTCCTTCTATGCGACCAAGAACATGACAACTATTGAAGGGGGTATGCTTGTGACAAATGACGCACAGATCGCAGAACGGGCACGCCTGATCAGGAATCATGGCAGCTCTCAAATCTATCAGCACGTCATGCTGGGTTACAACATGCTCATGACTGACCTTGACGCTGCGATCGGGCTGGTGCAACTTGAAAAGCTCAAGAATTGGAATTCGATCCGGCGAGCCAACGCTGCATATCTATCCGAACGTCTATCAAAGATCAAGGGAGTCGTGACACCAAAGATCCGAGATCACGCAGAGCATGTGTTCCACCAATACACCATTCGGATTCCCGACCGGGACAATTCTGCCCAACGGCTGCGCCAGAAGGGGGTTGGGGTTGGTGTATATTACCCCACTCCCATTCCTAAACAACCTCTTTACCAGGATCTGGGTTATCGTGACGTACTGCCTGTCGCAGAAGCGGCCAGCCGGGAGGTTCTTTCCCTGCCGGTTCATCCGGCCCTTACCCAGGATGATCTTGAGCAGATCGTCCAGGCGGTGGCCAGTTTGTAGTCCATGAAACTCTCGATCATTGTCCCGTGCTATAACGAGGTTGACAATGTGTCGAGGCTTCATGACGAATTATTGCCAATCATCGAAGAAATGGTTATTCGTGGCTGGAACAACACCGCAGATGAGATTTGTTCGGCAGAGATGGTTTTTGTAGATGACGGGAGCGCTGATGGGACTCTTTCGAAATTGGAAAAGTGCTTCAGCACAGGTAACAAATCAGGGGTGACGTTCAAATTTCTCAAACATAGGATCAATTTGGGTTTGGGTGCCGCCATGCGGACGGGCTTCAATCATGCCGACGGGGATATCGTGGTAACCGTGGATAGTGACGGAACCTACGAGTTTTCAGAAATCCCGGCCCTTCTGGCCTGTCTCGTGCCAGGTGTTGACATCGTAACAGCATCCCCCTATCATCCGATGGGAAGCGTGATTGGAGTACCGGCCTATCGCTTATTTCTTAGCCGAGGTTCGTCCGCCTTGTATCGCATATTGGTCGATTGGAAGGTCCATACCTATACCTGCTTGTTTCGGGCATACCGCTCAGAAGCTCTCAAGGACATTGTCTTTGGGTCAGATGACTTCCTGGCTGGGACAGAGATTCTAGTCAAGGCCATGCTCAAAGGCTACCGCGTGGCCGAATTTCCGACTGTGCTGCACAAGCGGATGTATGGAGCCTCAAAAGCCAAAATAGCGCAAACGATCGTATCCCATCTGAGATTTCAAGGGTGGGTATTGTTGCATCGCATGCGAATTAATGCTCGGGCTTAAGGCCAAGCCGATGCAATGAAGCTGTAAGTGGTATTAGAGGAAACGATTTCCATCAGAAGAGGGCAAGAATGAGTATTGCAGTCACTATATATACTAATTAGTGTTCTGGGCAGCGCTGGGGGGCAACTCTTACTCAAGAAAGGCATGAACAACACGGGCCCAGTAACCCTGAGTCTAAACCAACTTCCCTCGGTTCTGTGGCATATGGCAACCAATCCGTATGTTGCGATCGGTTTGATCATCTATTTGATTGGAACTGTATTCTGGCTAGCGGCTCTCTCTCGCGTTGATCTGAGTTATGCCTATCCGTTTGCGAGTTTAAGTTATGTGATCATGCTTGTGGCATCCTGGCAAATGTTTGACGAGAAGATTTCTCTGGGTCGTTTGCTTGGCACATTCGTAATCGGAATTGGGGTCTTTCTGATATACCGAAATTAATGCGCTGACAATAACGCGAAATTCCAACAATACATGCGAAGAGGCATCGATCGGTTCTGCACGGACGAACTAGGAATGAAGATTCTGTCTGTCGTCGGCGCACGCCCCGAGTTTATCCAGGCCATGCCGGTCAGCCGGGCTGTCCGCGCCGATCACGAGGAAATATTGGTGCATACCGGGCAGCACTACGATTACCGCATGTCACAGTCGTTCTTCGATGAATTGGATATCCCTGTCCCAGACTATAACCTGGGAGCAGGATCGGGCATCGCAGGCCAGGCAAACCGCAGAAATTATGGTTAGCTTGGAAGAAGTTTTGCTCACGGAAAAGCCGGATTTAGTCATTATTCGGGGAGATACGAACTCTTCTTTGGCGGCCTCTCTGGTAGCGGCCAAATTAGGTATTCCTTTGGCACATATTGAGGCGGGAGAACGCAGTTTTAATCGAAACATGCCGGAAGAAATAAACCGTCTGGTGGCGGATCGACTCGCGAGGTGGCATTTTTGCGTGAGTCAGGCAGCCGAGCATAATCTGGCTGCTGAAGGCATCACGGAGTCCGTCCACTTGGTGGGCGATGTGATGTTGGATGCCCTGCTGTACGCCCAACCATTGGCCCGGATCAAGTCAAACATCCTCAAGGAATTGGAAATTGCACCGCGGCAGTTTTTCGCTGGTCACCATCCACCGGGCCGCCAATACGGACGATCCCGAACGACTTAGGCGAATCACTGCAGCACTCAACCTGGTTGGGGAGACTGTGATCTTGCCTTTGCATCCCCGCACTCGAAAAGTATTCACGGACATGAACGTTCACTTGGAAGATCACATACGGATAATAGAGCCGGTGGGTTATCTTGACATGTTGACTTTGGAGGAAAATGCACGATTAATAGCCACTGATTCTGGTGGAGTGCAACGTGAGGCATACTACATGAGAGTTCCATGTCTTACCTTGAGAGATGAAACCGAATGGGTGGCGACGTTGGAATCGGGTTGGAATAGATTGGTCGGGGCTGACCAGAAACTGATCCTGGAGGCCTGGTTTGATTGTTCTCCTCCTGCAGACCACCCACCCATATACGGTACCGGAACTGCCGCCAGGCGTATTGCCGACATATTGAATACTACAGCTGTGCAGGAAATCGAACGCAACAGAGTTAGCGGTCGTCGCTAGGTTTACTTGAGGAGGTGATATCGCAATGCGGGTGGGCATAATCGGCGGCGGAATTATGGGAACCTGCCTCGGCTATTTTCTCTCACAAAAGGGTGTTGAGGTGGAAATGTTTGAGGCCTCTCCGGCGCTCGGAGGGCTGGTTGGACCGATGACCCTTGAAGACGGAACGACAGTAGATCGCTTTTATCACGCGATCTTGTCCAGCGACAATCATCTGCGCCAACTCTGCGCCGAACTGGGGATAGCCGACCAACTACGCTTTCATGAAACCAGGATGGGGTTCTTCTACAAAGGCCAAATCTATTCCATGAACAATGTAAGCGAGTTCCTGCGCTTTCCTCCTTTGGGATGGATTGATCGATTTCGCCTGGGGCTCACCGTCATCGCCGCCCAGTTCATCCGGGATTGGCATCGCCTCGAAGGTATAAGCGTGGAGAAGTGGCTGGTACGCTGGGGGGGCAGGCGCACCTATGAGAATATCTGGTTGCCAATGCTCAAGGCCAAATTTGACGGCAGTTTTGAAAATACTCCCGCTACGTTCATTTGGGCTCGTTTGGTGAGGATGAAATCCACCCGTAGCGGAGCGAGCCAAAAAGAAGAGGCGGGGCACTTGATCGGCGGCTATATTACTTTGATCCGCGCAATGGCTAGGCAAATTGAAGCCGCTGGCGGCAGGATCCACATAACAACCTCAATCCGTAAAATCGCCATTGAGCAGAACAGGGCAGTGGGTATTCTAACTGACGGTGAAATACATTTGTTTGATAGATTGGTTTCCACTTTGCAGCCCTCTGTATTTCAGACCATGATCCCGGATGCAAGCAGCGAGTATCGAGACTCGCTTACCCGGATCCAGTACCTGGGGATCGTCTGTCCAATCCTGGTTCTGGACCGGCCTTTGACCGGCTATTGGACTCTCAATCTGACCGATGATCGACTTCCTTTCACGGGGATAATTGAGACTACTGCATATATCAACCCTAAGTATGTGGGCGGCCATCATCTGGTGTATTTGCCAAAATATGTAGCACCGGATGGCTTGGTACAAAAGATGACGGACGAAGAAATCAAGGAACTGTGGCTCAACCAACTGGAATGGATGTTTCCGGATTTCGAGCGCAGCTGGATTCGCTACTTCTCGGTACAACGTGCGCGCTATGTGGAACCATTGCACCTGTTGAACGGCACTCAGCTGATCCCAGCTCTGCACACCCCCATTCAGAATCTCTACCTGGCTTCCAATGCTCAGATCTACCCGGCTCTAACGAACGGGGAGTCCATTAGCCGGAAGGCGCGGGAAATTTCCGAGCTCATCATCCGTGAGGCGCGATAGGATGTGCTTTCTTCATGATCAGCCAGGAGCCACTATGAACAAGAGCAGGCCTTTGGCCTGCCTATCCCTTGATCTCGATAATCTATGGTCCTACATGAAGACTCATGCGGATGCGGGATGGGAATCATTCCCCTCCTATCTGGATATTGCAGTTCCGCGGATCCTGGAATTCCTGGATAGACGTGGGTTGCAAATCACATTCTTTATCGTGGGGCAGGATGCCGCTTTGCAGAAGAACCATGGCGCCATTCGATCCATTACGGATGCAGGGCATGAAATTGGGAATCATTCTTTCAATCACGAGCCCTGGCTTCACCTTTTCACCGAACAACAGATCGAGGCGGAGTTGGCGCGGGCCGAGCAGGAAATTGAACGGGTTACTGGGCAGAGGCCTCTTGGGTTTCGAGGCCCAGGCTACAGCCTTTCCTTATCAGTGTTGCGAAGTCTTGACTCGACGGGGCTATCAATATGACGCCTCGACCTTGCCAACATTCCTTGGGCCTTTGGCACGCGCATATTATTTTATGACCACAAAACTGAGCATTGAAGAGAAGGAACAGCGCAAGCTGCTGTTTGGCAAACTTAGGGATGGACTGAAACCTCTCCATCCGTATCGATGGGGAATCGAGGGCGTTAGTAACGGAATCATCGAGATTCCGGTAACAACCATGCCCGTGTTCAAGATTCCTTTTCACTTAAGTTACATTATCTATATCAGTCACGTCTCGCCCATTCTGGCACGCCATTACTTTCGATTAGCGTTGAGCTTATGCAAGATAACCCGCACGGCCCCTTCATTGCTGTTGCACCCGCTGGACTTCCTGGGCTGCGATGACTTGAAAGAACTGTCATTCTTTCCGGCCATGAATGTCCCCAGCAAAGAAAAACTCAAGCTGGTCAGTGAAGTGTTGAAGATCTATTCAGATCGATTTACAATAGTCCCACTCAGGGAATACGCCCACGTCATTGACCAGGAAAACCAGTTGCAGATAATCGAGCCGAAATTTGGATCCATCCAAACTGCGATCGAAACACCACAATCATAGCCTTATGTCCGGCACTTGAATCAGGAGTGCCAGATCACTGAGGCGTGGGGAGATCTGGATACTAAGCAAACCCTCGACTGTCCAGGAACCAGAAACGGACTTTGGCGGGCTGCTATGATAGGCGGCGCCCTGAGGTCGGGCATTGCCGCAAAAGCCGTCGGGGTTCGGAGGGCGAAGGTTGTGACCCGCCGCGTCGCAGGGCGGGTGCGGAGTTAGCCGGATCGGACCGCCCGGCGGTTAGGCGGCGCCCTACCCATCCTCGTGAACTTCATCACTTAGCATATTCAAGAAGAGCTCCGCTGCCCTCGGGTCGAAACCAGTCCCGTCGCTGGTTCTGATATAGTGAAGCGCTGTTTTATCGCGCCGGGTTCGGCCTGCGCCGATGCCGGCTGCCTCCAGAACCCCGAAGAAGACAGCGGCCTCCGCAGGAGGTCGTAGGGCGGAGACCGCGAAGAGGTCATCTCGCCCGGTACGCAAGGGCGCTGCGCGATGCTCGAGGCGAGGGCGGAAGAAGTAGGAACGGGGCAGGGGTACGCGGCAGAACACCGGGCCTCGCCGTGCATTGGTCTTCTGCACTCCTAGCCGGTGATCTAAGTACCCAGAACCTGTTGAAGCGTAGGTTAGGGCCCTCTTCAGGAATGGCAAGGTTGTTGTGTGCTTCGCCAGGTTCTAGGTTCAACCACGACTGAGGCAAGATGCCGACAACGCGACACCGCATCCGTTACCAGGTAATATGGCGTTGGCTCCCGGCGATTTTCTTCGCAACTGCCATCTACCTTTTCTCCGCCACCCCCGAGGATGAAATCCAGCAATCCCTTCACGGAATAACAACCACGGTGCAAGCGATTTCGCCCACAGCCACTTACAGGAAAACGGCGGCTGGCCCCGTCTTTCCCCGCATTGACTGGCTGAAAGTTGCGCATGGTATCGGCTATTTCTGCCTGGGATTCTCGGTTCTATACGCCCTACCCACGCAGGCGAGCTGGTCGCCCGCCTCCGCCCTGGTCCTGTGCTGCCTCTACTCCATCACGGATGAATTTCACCAGATGTACACTCCGGGCAGAACCGCTTCGTCAAGAGACGTCTTATTGGATACGCTCGCTGCTCTAGCCGGGGTGATCATCATGCTTGGCGTTATGGTTTCAAAGGCTTCCTTCAGACGGCGGCAAGACTCCTCTGGCTAACCAGTGGGGCGCGATCGTGTTTTCCGGTCCTGCCAATGCCTTTGCGATCCCAGTCCCGGGCGGCGCTGCCCACTGCTCAACGACCTTTCCTGCAAGAAGTGCGTCTTCTCGTTCACACCCCAGTTTTGAGCCGTTCGGCGATTTCTTCCTGGATTGCGCCCCGAGCGGCTGTGCTATACTTTTCTTACAGCCGGCAGGTAGTATCGTTGGGATTTCGAAGTCCAAGCGGCGACAGGGGCGAGTATCTCGACGCCATGCATAAGGCGAGCAAGCCCGCGACGACAACTAAGTCAATCATGGGCCGGTAACTAATTGCCCCCAATCGCCTCTTCTCCGGGGATAGCACATTTGCCGGCCCAATCTAATGATGAGCACAGATCCAATACCCTCCAGCACCGAACGACCACAAGAGCCCGCCAGCCGCTTCGTTCATGACCTGCTGGCGCAGCGGACTTCATCATTGCATCCAATCGGGGCCCCGTTACGCTGCGACGAGACGATACGGGTCAGCTGGAGTTTCAGCGCGGAAGCGGGGGCCTGGTGACAGCTCTTGCCGGAATCATTCAGCATGCCGAAGCACGCTGGGTCGCCTGCGCCCGCACCGACGAAGATCGGGCTTGGGGGAGCGGCATGGCCTCACTTGGGAACGGCGATGAGAATGTCTGGGTTCGATTCCTCGCGCCATCGGCTTCCGCCTACGAGGGCTACTACCGCTCGATTGCCAACCCGCTCTTGTGGTTCTTGCAGCATTCGATGTGGAACATTTTCCGCGAGCCCACCATTGACCGGACGGTCTGGGAACACTGGGAAAATGGCTATGTGGCCGTGAACAGGCTGTTTGCGGAGGCCATAACCCAGGAAATCGTCTCTGCGCCGCGTCCCGCCATCGTCATGCTGCAGGACTATCACCTCTACTTGGCACCCGGCATGATTCGGCACGACTTCCGGCCGAAGGCCCGATATACGCTGGTGCACTTTGTCCATATTCCATGGCCGGGAGCCGAAGACTGGGGATTGCTTCCGTCCAAGATGAGGTTGGCTATCCTCCAGGGACTGACTGCCGTGGATCTGTTGGGTTTCCAGTCCCGGGAGGACGGGCTCAACTTCATTCGCACCTGCGAGTCCCATTTGCCGGGTGCGCACGTCAACTACCGGGAGGGGCGAGTTTGGTACCGTAATCATGCCACTCACGTCCAGGACTTTCCCATATCGATCGACGTCGAGGGGCTGCGCACCTTTGCCGAGACGGCGGAGGTCGAGTCGTATCGCAGCCAGCTGCTGCAACTGCACGACGCTTGGAAGATAATCCTGCGCGTCGATCGCATTGAGCCCAGCAAGAATATCGTGCGCGGCTTCCAGGCTTTTGACGAAATGCTGCAGCGGTTCCCAGAGCACCTTGGCAAGGTCAAATTTCTGGCTCTGCTCGTGCCGTCGCGGCTTGGAGTGGGGGAGTACGGCAACTATCTGGACGAGGTCATGAGCGTGGCCGGCAGGGTCAACGCAAAGTACGGCGGCAACGATTGGGAGCCCACCCGGGTGTTGGTGGATGAAAATTACCCGCGGGCCGTGGCAGCGCTCCAGATCTACGACGCCCTGCTGGTGAACTCGATTGCTGATGGCATGAATCTGGTTGCCAAGGAAGGACCGATTGTGAATCGGCGCGATGGTGTGCTGATCCTGTCCGAACGAACCGGTGCATTTCAGCAATTGGGCTCACAGGCCCTGGTGATTGCGCCTCTTGACGTATCGGAAACTGCAGAAGCGATGCATCGCGCGCTTACCATGCCGCTTGAAGAACGGCGCCACCGGGCCGAGGGGCTGCGTTCGCTGATCGAAGGCCAGGATGTAGTCGACTGGTTGCGTCAACAACTCGCCGCGATTGTTCGGCTCAGGCTGTGATGGTCGCTAGGTCGCGTCAGGAGCCGCTTGTGCCAGGCGTAAACGTGAGGAGCACGTTGGCGGCATGACGCGGCGCGGGCTCCTATGCGACGGTGTCTCTTGAAGTTCAGTAGCCTCGACGAGCTCACCAAGTGGGCGCTTGAGTCCCAAGCGCTGTGGCTATTTCTGGACTACGACGGTACCCTCGCCGAGTTTGCCCCAACTCCCGCCCACGTGGAGCCGGATCCAGCCATCATCCGTGTGCTCGGCGCGCTCATCCGCAAGCCCAACTTACGGCTGACGATCATCAGCGGACGCAGACTGCCAGATGTGTGTGCGCTCGTACCCCTTGAAGGCATCTTGATCGCAGGTAGCTACGGCATTGAATTGCGCACGCCAGATGGCCAGACTGTAAACCGTGCGAACTATGACGGTCTTCGCCCTACGCTGGATGCGATCAAACCGCGGTGGGAGCACTTGATCGAGGGACGGCAGGGCTTCTTTCTGGAAGACAAGGGCTGGACCCTGGCGCTGCATGGCCGCTGGGCCGACGACGCGGATGCCGAGCGAATCCTTGCGGAGGCGGCGACGCTTGCCAGCGAAGCATTCATCCACAAGTGACTTTCGTATTCTGCACGAATACAAGTTTGTGGAGATTGCCCCAGCGCTGGCGAGCAAACGGGAAGCCGTCGGTTACCTGCTGAATCAGTATTCCCTTGCCGAGGCGCGCCTTCTTTACATCGGGGACGATGTCAAGGATGAGGAAGCCTTCGATCCTTCCTCCCGGCCGTCGGTTACCTGCTGAATCAGTACTCCCTGCCGCACGCCCGCCTCCTCTACATTGGCGATGACATCAAAGACGAAGAAGCTTTCGCGGTGATCCACGCCAACGGCGGGGCAGCGATCCGCGTGCTGCAGCGCTCACATGAGGCGGTTGCGACCTCAGCCGACTTCGTCTTCGATTCCCCGGCCACAACGCTCCACTGGCTTGGGCAACTTCTCTAGACTGGTTGGCACCCACATCCGCAGAGTTCTGCGTTGCCACACACTTTCGGCCCGCGAGGCTCTCGGTGTGCCTATCCCAAATTACGCTCCCAAGTAGTCTGGCCACAGGCAGCATGAAGCCGCGTGCGCGTCTTGCGATCGGCGCCCGCCACGAGCAGGCGTACTGTGCCTCCTATCACAAGCAACATTTGCACGTACTCCTGGCGCAATGAGAGAACGCGTGGACCCCTCGCCACGGCGCGCACGCGGGCGCGAATTCTGGTATAGTAGGTCCCTATTGTGGGCTTTCCAAAGGAGACGGTGCTTATGAACAAGGGACTGCGGATGCTGGTGGCTCTCGCCCTACTGATCGGAATCCTCACGTTGGCGCGCAGCCAAATGGCGTGGGCCGGCGGCCTTCCGGCGCCGCTTGCGGACGTGCAAGCAAACTTTGCGCAAACAGGGGCGACTCCCGTTCCAACACAAGGGAGCGCAGGCTCGCTCACCGCCAAACTCTCGGAAATCACGGGCCCCGTGCAGGTTCGAGAGAGCCAAGATGTGAGTTTCACAAAGGCCGTGCCTGGCTATGTCTTGGAACTCCTCGGACAAGCCCAGACTCAGTCCGGTGCCAAAGCGCGCCTGGACCTCTCGACCGGCACATTGGTTCGCTTGGGGCCGGACACGCTGTTTACGCTGCAGCCAGCGCAGGAAACGTCGCAGGGATTGGGCGTCCGCCTGCAGCTCACCTTGGGAAAACTGTGGGTCATCCTGAAGGGCGGCTCATTGCAGGTTGACACGCCCTCAGGAGTTGCCGCCGTGTCGGGCTCCTACTTGAGTGTCTGGTACGATCCCAAGACAGGGGAGCTCCGAATCACGTGTCTTGAAGGGAACTGCTCTGCAATCGAATGAGGGGGGTACGGTCTACATTGTGGGCGGTCAGACGGCGGAGACACATGGCCCGACCGAGAAGCCACATGTTGGATTGATGACCGACCAGGACTACCAGGACTGGCTCGGGAATGCTCCCGAAGCCGCGGGACTGGTGCGAGGGCCAAGCACCGTGCAGGTGGGCTCTGTGGCACTGCCGCTGATTCCCATCACCGGCTCCTACTCGGTCGGAGGCATTTGCATCGTTTCGGGTGCTTGAGCTGACGAGCGGCTACACCTTGGGTGCGGACTTGCTGCCCTACACCAGCCTGGGCACACGTCCGGATACCATCAGCAGCTATTTGGCCGGCGTCTGTCGGGCCGTCTACAACGAGACCGGCGTCGGAACGATCAGCGACTTGGGCAGCAATGGCCAGGTCGAGATTTGTTTCGCACCGGGGCCGAATACCACCGGGACAATCTACGTCTACAATCCGTGGCACACAGCCACCGGACCCAGCAAAGGCGAGACATGGACGGCATTGCCTACCAAGCTGGACGGCGGGCTCCTGTGCGCTCCTGCCCAGCAGACGGGTAAGTACTTCCTGGCCGCCACGGCGCCCTAAACCTCAGTCTCACTCCAACCTCCACCGGACGACGGAAAGCCCGACCAGGCCTTTCGTCGTCCGTTTTGATTCCATTGGTGCGGTCCAAGTCCGAATCTGACTTCCAGCGGCAAATCGTAGTGGCGGAGCCAAGGCGCCAAGCGGCGGAAAGGCGTCAGAGCTCCTCATGTGGGGTTGGCTCGCCTGGCAGACGAATGCCAGCTGCTCTCACCTGCCCCGTAGGTAACCCGGTCATCCGCGTGGGTGCGGTTGTGCTTGGCCTCGTCACCGTCCTCGCATCGCCCCCCGTGTGGCAGGCCTACACCCTGGCTCTCCCCCTGCGAGCAACTCCCAGACTATTCAGCCTGCTGTTTCCATGGGATCGAAACAACGACTTTGGTGCCATCCCTCTTTTTCGAAGTCACAACCAGGCTGCCTCCCAGGATGTCCAGGCGTTCCTGGATTCCCAGAAGCCCCAGACCTTCTTTGGAGGTTGTCTTCTTGAGCCCTGTTCCGTTATCTTGAACACTCAGGGCTATCGCTCCGTCGGCCTGCCGGAGGTCGACGGTTACGGCTGTGGCGTGCGCGTGTTTCAGGACATTGGTCAGCAATTCCTGTACGATACGAAACAGGCTGATACCGATTTCGGCGTCCAGCCCGGGTAGCTCGCTGCCCTCATACTCAATCGAAAGCGACGTCTTTTCAGCCAGCTGTGCGCAATATTCCTTGAGGCTTAGATTGATCCCGGCAACATCCAGAATTGGCGGGCGCAGGTCCTGGGAGATTTCCCGGATCTGCTGTATTGTTTGATCGATGGAGGTCAGCACCTTTCTTACCCGCCGGCGGGGCAGTTTCGAATCTTTGGGAAGATCCCTGTAGATGGAGTTGATTTCGTACTTGATGGACACGAGCGCCTGCCCGGACTGGTCGTGCAGCTCGCGTGCCAGCCTGCGGCGTTCCTCTTCCTGCGCCGTGATTACCTGACGGGCCAGGTCTCTGGACCGCTGCTGGCTGGCGGTCAGGCTGGCCGTCCTTTCGTTGACCCGTTCCTCCAGCTCGCCTTTTGCGAGCAGGAGCGCCTGTTCGGACCGCTTGAGATCCGAGATGTCTTTCGCCACAATGTTCACAGAATCCACCATCCCGGAAGCATCTCTAAGCGAAACCATCGAAAGACTCAGCCAGGCCAAACCGGAGGGGAAATCAAACTGCTCTTCGAACCGCACAGCATTTCCGGAACGAATCACGGAATCAACTACGGGATCAAACGCCTGGCCCGACTGCGTTCGAAGGACCGCTGAAATCGGCAGCCCCGTGATGCGTTCAGGCTCTGTCCCGAGGTAGTGTGCAGCGAACGGGTTGATGTACGTGATTTGATGCTCGCGATCGAGTGCCAAAATCAAATCCTGGGCCGAGTCCGCCAGCGTACGATAGCGTTCCTCGCTGATGCGAAGCGCATCTTCCACTCGTTTTTGGACGGTCACATCTGACACGAACCCTGTGAAGACTTCACGGTCGTCCATTTGTGTTCTTACCGATCGGGTGGTGATATCGATGCGATGACCGTCCCTGTGTTTCAACCCGAACGTCCCTCGTACCGCCCCGGTCGAAAGGAGAGCCTTTTTCAACTCCTGCATGGTGTCCAGGTCATCAGGATCGATAAGAGTCCTGAGCGGTTGGCCCAATAGCTGTTGACGGGTGTACCCAACCATCTTGCAGAACGCCTCATTTGCGAAGGTAAATGAGCCGAGCGGGTCGACTTGGAAAATGCCATCCATGGACGTTTCCGTAATCAGCCGATACTGCTCCTCCTTCGCATGCAGCTCCCGGGTGCGTTTCTCAATGGTTTCTTCAAGATGAAGCTGGTGTTCCCTCAATTCCTGGCTGACCTTATTAATATGAAATACCAGCGCTTGACGGATCTGTTCCTGCTCGGCCAGGATGGTTTCGCGGGACTTCTCAAAAAACCCGCTCGTCAGGCCGCGCAACAGCGTGGCCAGCCGCGCGAACAGCCTGGCCGACTCGCCTGGCTCGGCGAGCTCGGTCACCTGACGGGTCCACAATTTCCCGGTGAAATCGATAAGCTCGGGTTGAATGCAATGAAATTCAGCCAGGGTGCTGCCGATATCCCAGGCCTCCTGATCAGAAGCCTCCGAATTGGTCAGGAACGCAATGATCCTGGCGGCCAGCTCGGAGAACTGACGAATTGCCTCCGTCCGACCAAGCGTCGGACTGCTCAGGGAGGCAAACGCCAGGTACCACTGGCGGGCAATCTCTTCGCGCCGGGAACCAATGTTCCCGAGGAAATCAGAGTGGAGCAGCGTGGCATCACTGGAAGCCAAGGGAGGATCTCCCGCCTATTTCTTCCGAGCTACTCCGGCAAAGCCCAAACAACGCTCTGGTTCCTCCACCAGGACATCGTCCGGTCCTTCCGGTCGCCAGAGCGAGATGCGGACCACGCCAGGCTCGAGTAGTTCAAGTCCATCAAATAGCCGGCCAATTTCATCGCAGGATCTGGTCTTGGTGGGGTCGTCGTTGGATGAAGCGATGCGATTGAGACTCTGAATCGTTGCCTCGGGGGCACCCTCGAGTGAGTAATGGGAAATGACGACATAGCTGCCTGAGACCAGCCTCTGTCGCAGCTTGCGCATCATCTCGTCCGCCTGCGTGTCGTCCTTGACAAAGTGCATGACAGACACCAGAAGAAGGCCGATCGGCTGGCGCAGGTCGATCCAATCGTCCGTGCCCAAGTGATCCAGGATTTCGTCGATGTTGCGGATGTCCTCCTGCAGGACCCGGGCGTTTGGATTTCCTTCCAGGATGGAGCGACTGTGGATCACGGCGACGGGGTCGTTATCCACGTACAGCGTGCGGGCGTTGGGGTTGATCGACTGGGCAATCTCATGGACGGGACCGACCGTGGGCAGACCCGACCCCAGATCGATGAATTGGCTGATTCCTTCGTGCGCCAGAAATCGGACTACGCGACGCTCAAATGAGCGGTTGGCCAGGGCTCCCAGGCGTGCGTCCGGCACGGCCTGAATAACCCAATCCCCCACTTTCCTGTCCACGGCAAAGTTATGGTAGCCGCCAAGTATGTAATCCCAGTAACGGGCCGCGTTGTATTTTGTCTCTCCGTCATCCGAGGGCACTTCGTGGGCGGCATCCTTCATGATCCAATTCCTTT
>CAVVCL010000003.1:0-720671 GCA_963746745.1 uncultured Chloroflexia bacterium | reverse complement strand
AAGCCCGTCGCGATGACGGTCACGCGGACCTCATCGGCCATGTCGGGTTCGATGACCGCGCCGAAGATCATGTTAACGTCCGGATGCGCCGTCTCGCGAATGATGGCGGCTGCCTGATTGACCTCGAACAGCGTGAGGTTTGTACCGCCGGTGACGTTGAAGAGCACGCCGCGGGCGCCGTCGATCGTGATGTCCAGCAATTGGCTGGAGATCGCCTGTTCCGCCGCGGTCTTGGCCCGGTCCTCGCCGGAACCGTGGCCCACGGCCATCAGCGCGGCCCCACCTTCGGACATGATCGCGTGCACATCCGCGAAGTCCAGGTTGATCAAGCCGGGAACGGTAATCAGCTCGGAAATGCCCTGAATGCCCTGGCGCAGGACCTCGTCCGCGATACGGAAGGCCGAATCGAGACTGGATTTCTTGTCGGACAGCTGCAATAGCCGATCATTGGGGATCGAGATCAGCGTATGCGCGTGCTCTTTCATCTTGGTCACGCCGGCTTCCGCCGCCTGGGAGCGCCGTCCGCCCTCGAATGTGAAGGGTCGCGTGACAACCCCGATGGTCAGGGCGCCGCATTCCTTGGAGACCTGGGAGACCACAGGCGCCGCACCGGTGCCTGTACCGCCGCCCATGCCCGCCGTGACGAACACCATGTCGGCGCCCTTGAGCACGTTGTAGAGTTCGTCTGCCGATTCTTCGGCTGCCTTGCGGCCGACCTCGGGGTCACCACCCGCACCCAGTCCCTTGGTGAGCTTGTCACCGAGGCGCACGCGAATCGGCGCCTTGGAGAGGTTGAGGGCCTGTGCATCCGTATTGGCGGCAACGAATTCCACGCCCAGGATGCCTTCCTCGATCATGCGGTTGACTGCATTCTGGCCACCGCCGCCCACGCCGATCACCTTGATTTGGGCGAAAGTCTCAACAGGTTGATTTTTTCTGGTCGAGTCCATTTGTTCCTCCATGAGTTTGTAAAGTTCGCCGGCGCTATCCCAGTCCTGGAGAACCTTGAGTTATTCTAGCATCGGGTTCCCGGGGGCCGCACAGCATAAATGACCGCTTTTGATGCCAATTAAGGTATGAATTGTTTGAGCACATTTTTGACGTCATCCAGCTTCATTAATGGCGCTCCTTTCGTCCGCCGCGTCCTTTGCGGCTTGCCCGGATCGAGCTGGTTCTCGTGCATCGTGACTGCCCATTGCAGGAGACCCACGCTCGTGGAATAGGCCGGCGAGTTCAGCCGATCGACCAGCCCCACCAGCTTCTCCGGCCTGGCGGTACGCACCGGCATTCCAAGTACTTCGCTCGCATTGCGGCGGATACCAGGCAGGGCGCTTGTGCCCCCGGTCAAGACCATGCCGGCCGGCAACAGGCCATCGTAGCCGGAACGCTTGACCTCCTGGAGAATCAGCCCGAAGATCTCGGCTGTACGAGCCTCGATGATGTGCGCCAGGTCCTGGCGGTTGATGCGCACCGGCTGTTCCTCGCCAAAGGGGCGCACGCTGAAATACTCCTCGGCTCCCACCTCGGCGCGCACGGCGTGGCCCTGCTGCTTCTTCATGTCTTCGGCCTGTGCGACGGGCAGCCGCAGGCCATGCGCGATGTCCTGGGTCAGGTGGTTGCCTCCCACTGCCAGCACCATGGTGTGCCATACGTCGCCCTCCACATAGATTGCCAGGTCGGTTGTCCCGCCGCCGATATCGCACACGGCGACGCCCATTTGTCTTTCCTGATCCGTGAGCACCACTTCGCCGGATGCAAGCGGATTTAGGACAAAGGCCTGGGGCTCGATTCCGGCGGAGGTGACGCAATGGCGCAGATTGTCGACGGTGGCGGCGCCGGCCGTGATGATGTGCGCCTCGGCCTCCAGGTGGTAGCCGTGCATGCCCACTGGCGACCGGATGCCATCCTGCCCATCGACACTGAACGTCCGCTGGACCACGTGAACGACCTCCCGGTCGTTGGGGATGGCGATGGTGCGCGCCTGATCGAGGGCGCGGGCCACGTCTGAAGCATCGATGATGCCCCCGGGAACCCCGACGGCACCCCGGCTGTTCACGGAGGAAACGTGCCCGCCTGCCAGGCTGACCAGCGCAGAGGCGATCTCCAGCCCCGAAGTTTGTTCGGCGCGTTGAACCGACCGGGTGATCGCCTGCGTGGCCTTGGTCAGGTCGACAATCACACCCTTGCGGATGCCGTCCGAAGGCTCGATACCCACCCCAATGATGCGCACGGGCTTGTCGCCTTCGATGCGCCCGACCAGCGTGCAGACTTTGGTTGTGCCGACGTCGATACCTACTACTATTTCGTCCATGCTATTGGATCATCCTGAAGTAGGGGGCCGTTGGAAATTGGACGTTGATGAATGCCGGCGCGAGTCCTTCTGAATCAAGCTGGCGCACCAGCGCTTGATAGACTTGCAGCCTCAATGACATTTCGCGTGCCCCGATTCCGAAATATGCCTGCCAACCGCGCGGATCCGTCCATCCCAGGCCGTACTTTGGATCGAACAGGATGGTTGCTCCCGCCGGCGCCTGCGCGGCCAGTGCCTTGATCGAGCTGATCAGATCCGCCGAGAGATACGGCACCGGCGAAAACGCGTCGGCACCGGCCGTGTTAGCCGGCTTTGGGGAGGCGTCTGCCTTCACCGTGATCAAACCGTCGGCTGTCCCACGGGGACGGAACGCGACTCCGCTGTCGTCAATCCAGGTGTAACCATCTCCCTGTTGCCAAACGATCGCCGGCTTGCGCTCCGTGACCGTCACGGACACCTCGTTGGGAAGACCCACGGACACGTGAGCGGAGGTGAGCTCGGGAAAATTGCTTCGCAAGCGGGTCTCCAGATCCCGTGGGGAGAGGGAAAAGATCCATTGCCCGTCGCTCCCCATGACGGCGCCGATTTCATCGGTGGTGATCCCCTGGTTGCCGACAACCCGCACCGGCGCGGCGCGGAATTGGGGCAGGTTCCAGGTCATGTATAGCGCCGTCCCGAGGCACAGGCTCAAGGCCAGCGCCACAAGCCGCCACTGAACCTGCTGGCTGCTAAAGCTGATGCTGGGCAGGCGCACTTCGATACCCGGCATCTTGATCGCCGGCTTCGGGCGCCGTCTGACCCGGCTGGGCGCGGCCCGCACAGGCCCGCTGGTCGTCGGCAAGCGGCGCGCCGTGATGGGCGCCTGCGGACGGGTGGCGAGAATCGTAGATTCAGACATCCGCTTCTGCGCATGCTCCTGCCGCCGATTGCGGACCACGTCGGCCCGTCGCTGTTCTGACGCTTTGCTCACCCGCGGCTCCGGAATGAATGACTTGTGCGGTCCCGCTCACTCTTGCGCTGCATGGCCAGCTCGATCAGCCGGTCCACCAGGGCGGCATATGGCATGCCGCTTGCGTCCCACAGCTTGGGGTACATGCTGATCTTCGTGAACCCTGGAATCGTATTGACCTCATTGAGGTAGAACGCGCCGGAATCGACGTCGAGCAGGAAATCCACCCGCGCCATGCCGGCGGCATCGATGGCTTTGAACGCCCTGACGGCCATGCTCTGGATCTGGGCGGCGAGTTCCGGCTCCAGGGGGGCGGGGATCAGCAGACCGGAAGTGCCGTCCACGTACTTTGCCTCGTAGGAATAGAACTCGCGGCTGGGAATGACTTCGCCGGGCACGGACGCCCGTGGATCATCGTTGCCGAGCACGCTGACTTCAATCTCGCGGGCCTGGGCAATGCCGTGTTCGATCAGCAGGCGGCGGTCATACAGCGCGGCCTCCATCAGGCCTTCCTGCAGGTCGGAACGCGTGTTGCACTTCGTGATTCCCACGGATGAGCCGAGGTTGGCCGGCTTGGTGAAGATCGGGTAGTCGCTCATGGCTTCGGCGCGGGCGATCACTGCATTGATGTTCTGTTCCACCTCGGAGCGCAGTGCCAGCAGGGAGTCAATGACCGGAATGCCGTGGGTCCGCATCACATCCTTGAAAAGGGCCTTGTCCATGCCCACCGAAGATCCGAGCACGCCCGCGCCCACGTAGCCTGCGGCCGCCATTTCGAACAGGCCCTGGATGGTGCCGTCTTCACCAAAAGTGCCGTGCAGAAGCGGGAAGAAAACGTCGATATCGGATAGCTTCACCAGAGATCTTTTCCCGCACGGCATAGAGGCCCGCCTGCGATGGATCGGGCAGCACGACAGCAGGTTCCAGTCCCGCTGTGGATCCGGCCTGAAGCTTCTGAAGAACGTCGTCACCCGTGAACCACTGTCCGGTTGGGGCGATGCCGATCTGCCGCACGTCATACTTGTTGGGGTCCAGGACGGATAGCACGGAACCGGCAGACATCAGCGACACCTCATGCTCGCCCGAACGTCCACCGAAGATCAATCCGATTTGCAGCTTCTTTTTCATCATCATTGAATGCTCACCATGCGCCTCGGGCGGCCTATTCGCCGAACACCTCGATCTCGAGTTCCAGTTCCACGCCGAGGCGATCCTGTACGGTCTTCTGTACCAATTGAATCAAGGCCTCTACATCGGCGGCCGTGGCCTGACCGTGATTGACGAAGAAGTTACCGTGTACCGGGCTGACCTCCACGTTGCCGTGACGCCTCCCTTTGAGGCCGGCGGCCTCGATCAGCCGGCCCGCCTTGTCTCCGGCGGGATTCTTGAACATCGATCCCATGGAGGCTCCCGGCGGCTGGGTGGACTTCCGATGCTCGCCATATTCCGCCATTTTCGCCCTGACGGAGTCTTCGGTCGACGGCGCCAGTTTCATTTCGGCGGCCAGCACGACTCCCTGAGATTCTTTGCGCTTCAGCACGCTCGTGCGGTAGCCGTATCCAAGCGCATCAACCGTCCATCGTTCCCGACTGGAGGCCGTGATTACGTCCGCCCAGCTCTAGATTCCCTGCCATGTCTCCGCCGAAGGCGCCGGCGTTGCCGTACACCGCGCCGCCGATTGTTCCGGGCACGGTCGCGGCCCACTCCAGGCCGGAGAGGCCCTTCGGAGCACAGCGGTTGGCGAGGTTGCTGAAGACCACGCCGGATTCCGCCCAGACGGATGGCGGTTGTCCTTCACGAAAACGGACGGCTTTCGCCCGGTTCAGAACTGTCACGCCGCGCACGCCCTTGTCCCGGATGAGGACGTTCGAGCCGCCGCCGAGCATGGTCCAACCCTGCCCCTCGCTGCCAGAGCCACGAAACGATCTCCGCCAGGGCATCAGATGAGGCCGCGGTGATGAGAATATCCGCCGGACCGCCAATGCGCGCCGACGTGAGAGGGGCGAGGGGGACATTCGCCTGCGCCGCCTCTCCGAAACGGGTGCGCGCCAGGTGCATCAGGGCATCGGTGCCCATGGCTCCCTGGCCGTTGCCGCCGCGTCGTGCCGAGGATTGCTCGCTCACCCTGATCCCGATCTCTGCATCAGCCAATGACATGAAGAGGCTCAAGAGTCCCTTCTCAGGACTTCGATCAGCTTTCGGACCACGGTTTCCGTGTCCAAAGGTTGTTGAAGCCCGCGTAGGCCGCTACGTCTTCGCGCGCCGCGTGAAGTGCCTTGCTGGTCAGCGGCCTCTTCAAGTTCCAGGAGCATGGACTGCAATAGGGCCCGGCCGGCCGTGTCGCGGCTGGGCGAAAAGTCTGCGGCGGGAAGCGCTTGCCCATTACGTGCAACCATGACTCACCTCATTCCTTAAGGCCTGCCAGTACGTCCGCGCTGATTTGGTCTGCATCGCCAGCCGACAAAACGATTAGGACGTCGTTTGTCTTCAGATGATCAAGCAAGTAAAGTGTGACGGCGTCCAACGTCGGGATGAAGTGCGAGGTCTCGCGAGACATGGCCCGTACGATCTGCTCGGAGCTGAAGTCCTGCGCCGGTTCACGGGCCGCGTAGATCTCTGTCACGATGGTCTCATCGGCATCCGCGAAGGCGTCTACGAAGGCGCCGAACAGCGCCTGCGTGCGCGAATACGTGTGGGGCTGCCAAACTGCCCAAATACGCCTGCCCGGATACCGGGCACGAGCAGCGGCGAGGGTCGCACGGATCTCCGTAGGGTGATGCGCATAGTCGTCAATGACTAGGATGCCGCGGCGCTCTCCCTTGACCTCGAATCGCCGCCCAGTGCCGGTGAACTGGCTGAGGGCAGCCGCCGCGTCGAGGAGGGACAACTCCAGCAGGGCAATGATAGAAAGGGCCGCGAGGGCGTTGCCCACGTTGTGTTCGCCCGGCACCTGCAGGCTCACGCTGGTCCGCCGTTGTGCGCCGATGTTGGTCGCCGCCTCGAAATCGAACCCGCCGCGGTCGTTGGAATGCGATCCGCTGCGCTCTCATCCACTGCGGGGCGTTGATCGCGGCGTCCTGCCGTGTGCTGTAGCCAACCGTCCGTTGATTCTGGCCGGTCGCCTTTCGCATGAGCGAAAGGGAACCAGGATTGTCGGCGCAGGCCACCAGGCTGCCGTCCGCGGGCAGCAGCGCAACGAAGCTCTCGAACGCCGCGAACATGTCCTCGAACGTGGGGTAGCAGTCCGGATGGTCGTGTTCCACGCTCGTGATCACCTCCAGGCGCGGCTTCAAGCCCAGAAACATGCGGTCGTATTCATCCGCTTCGACGACGAAAGCGCTGCCCTGCGCCGGCGCGGGCGTTTACTCCCAGGTTGTTCAGCACTCCGCCCACGATGAAGCTCGGGTCCTGATGCATTTGCGAGAGCGTGAAGGCGATCATGGCGGTGGTGGTGGTTTTGCCGTGCGTCCCGGCCACGGCAATGCCGGTCTTGTCAGACATGAACTTCCCGAGGAAATCCGCCCGCCGGTATACGGGGATGCCTGCCTTGCGCGCCGCCTGCACTTCCACGTTGTCATCCGGCACAGCCGACGACCGCACAACCCAGGCTGCGCCCTGGATGTGGCGCGCATCGTGGCCCGCGTAGACCGTCACACCGGCGGCCTGAAGATCGGCCGCAAACGAACTCAGCGTCCGGTCGGAGCCTGAGACCAAGTAACCGCTCTCTTTCATCATCCGTGCAATTGCAGAAAGCCCGCTGCCTCCGATTCCAATGAAATGCACATGAATCCCTGCTCCCGCTCCCGGCAGAGTCATACGTAGACCACAATGACGAATATGAAGCAAAGCAGAACGGCGAAGTAGATTGCCGGCTCGCCCAACAAGTGCGGCGGCATCAGGGCCATCATGCTGTCCATCAATGCAGCCATGTCTCCGGTAGGTGCCAGGACGGCATTCGGCAGTGCCTGGTACGCCGTCTGGGCCAGGTAGAAGATGACCGTACCAGCAATCAAGTACCCGTTGACGCCGCCGACAATCAGGCCGAATAACGCATCCTGGAGTCTTTCGCGTGTGGCCTTGGATTGCAGACTGTGGAATAAGGGCGACCGTCTGATAGCCGAAAAAGACGAGACACAAGAGTATGAGGGAAAGCACCCAGAATAGTGAGACGCTATCGTCGGGGAGCTGCTGCACCATGGGCACGTATTTTCTGAGGACGTGGTTGAACGTGAGCGCCACGATGACGCTGAAGGCAACCAGCAACTCCTTGGCCCAGCCGCGCAGCATCCCAATGACGGCAAACAGCACGACATACATCCACAGGACGTATACAAGACTCATCATGCGCGGTGACCTCCCAGCTCAAGCAGCTGCCCGGCCAGCAGATTGGCCGCCTCTGGGTGAGCCAACGACCGCATCGCGGCTTGCATCGAAGCCCGCCTGTCAGGATCCCGCAGAAGGCTTTGCACGGTGGTCAGGAGCTCGCTTCGCAGGGCCCGATCCTCGATCACGACCGCCGCCTCGTTTTCTTCGAGGTACGCTGCATTGATCCATTGGTAACGCCATGCGTGCGGGTAGGGGACCAAAATGGCGGGAAGACCGAACAACGGCAACTCGCCCAAAACGGACGCACCTGCGCGCATCACCGCAAAGTCGGCAGCCGCGAAGGCGGCGCCCATGTTCTCATGCAGAAAGGCATATCGCCGATAGCGGGCCTGCTGCGTCTTGGTCAGACCGGCGGTTGCCGAGGCGACTGCCTGCGCATCGCCCTCGCCGGTAATGTGCACCACTTGTGTCACTTCCAGCAGGGCAGGCAGGTGAGCAAGCAACGCCTGGTTGATGGAACGGGCGCCCTTGCTGCCCCCGGCGACCAACAGGACCGGCAGATCCGCGGCAAGACCGAGGTTCTCTCTGCCCTGTTCTCTGGTCCACCGCGACAGGTCGGCGCGGACCGGGTAGCCCGTCACGGTGACGGGACGCGACATGTAGTCCTGGGTGCGGGGCGACGTGACGCAAATGCGATCCGCAAAACGGGCAAGCGCCTTGAGTGCAAAGCCCGGCTCAACATCCGGAACGTAGACGATCGTGGGCACGGCTCGTCCGGCGACTGCCATGGGACCGGCCAGGTAACCGCCGGTGAAGAAGAGCACGTCCGGGCGGAAGTCCTTCAGAATCCTGCGAGAGGCGGCGAATCCACGTGCGACCTGAACCAGGTTGCGAGGCAAGGAGGCCAGTCCCACGCCGTGCAATCCGGCCGCGGGAATCGAGGCAAACGGAAGGCCTTCCCGTCTCACCAGTTCCGCCTCCATGCCGGCCTCGCTGCCAACCCACAGGGTTTCGACATCGATGTGCCTAGCTTTCAACGCTTGGAGCACGGCGAGCGCGGGGAACGCGCCGCCGCCCGTTCCACCGGCGCACACTAGCAGGCGCACTGTCCAATCTCCCTTCTTCCTCAGGAACGACCCGGCCGCTCTGTCGGGAGATATTGAGAAGAATCCCGATGGCGGCCAAGGACGACACGAGGTTGGAGCCGCCGGCGCTGACAAAGGGCAGTGCATTACCCGCGAACGGCAGCAACCCGACCATCACCATCATGTTGATGCCTGCCTCCAAACCAATCCACGCGACGAGCCCGGTCGCCAGCAGCGTTCCGAGCATATCGGGAGCCCGACGGGCAATGACCATGCCGCGCCAGAACATCAATGCATACAGGACGATCAACGCCACGGCGCCGACCAATCCGAGCTCTTCAACAATCACGGCATAGATGCTGTCCGTGGGTGGGACGGGCAGGCCCGTCATTTTCGACTGCGCCCGACCGATGCCTACTCCGAACACGCCGCCGTTGACGATCGCCTCATAGGACCGCTGGACATGGTACGAGGCCTGCGTTGGATCCCGGAGGCCGGCCAGGAACTCGGCGACGCGCACTCTGCCGGTTGGGCTGACCTGCACGACCACGTATCCCGCGATCACAGCGATGACGAGCAGAAATCCGATCTGCTTCATATCCCCGCCAGCCAGGAAGAAGAGCAGCCCTCCCATAATGAGGAGGGTGCCTGCCGCACTGAGGTCCGGCTGCTGATAAATGAGGCCGCCGACCGCTCCCAGAATCACGCCCAGGGGAATCAGGCCGAATGAAATGTGATTCAGCGATTGCCGCTTGGCATACAGCCAGACGGACAAGTACAGGATCGTGACCAGTTTGGCCAGCTCGGACGGCTGGTACGAGCCCTGGTACAGCGCCCGCTTGGCGCCCAAACGTATTTCGTTCATCAACAGCACGGCGATCAGAAGCAGCACGGTGAGGCCCATGGCGGGGACGATCAGCCGGCGCCAGCGATGGTAGTCAAACAGGGTCAGTGCCGTCGCCATCCCAAGTCCCAATGCCAGCCACAAGAGTTGATGCGTGAACATGTAGAGGGCGTCGCCGTATTCCGCCAGCGAGTAGTCCCATGACGCAGAGTACAGCATGATCAAGCCGAAAGTGATCAGAAGGATGACCGTTACAAGGAGGGGCAGGTCGGGTGACCGGCGTCCTTCGGCGGTTCGTACGCTGGAGTTGCGATCGGTGTTGATCACAGCGCTTGCACCCATTGTTGGTATCGGTCTCCTCGCTCTTCAAAATCCTTGAATTCGTCAAAGCTGGTGCCCCCGGGTGCGAGCAGCACCACGTCGCCCGGGCTCGCCAGCTGGCTGGCCTTCGAGACGGCTGCCTCGAGCGGGCCGACGCGGTCTATCGTGAGTGCGTGAGAGTCCGACTCGGCGGTGCCGGCCGCGAGTGCGGATTGGGCGGCCCGCAATTCCTGTTCGATCTTGGGAGCCGTCTCACCAAAGAGCACCACGTGATCCACGCGCCGGGACACAAGCTGTGCGAGGTCGTCCCAAGGCAGCTTCTTGTCGCGCCCGCCCAGCAGCAAGACGATCGGCTCGTCGAATGCCCGGATGGCCGCCATGACGCGTTCGGGCGTCGTGGCGATGGAGTCGTCATACCAGGCGGCGCCCTTCAGCACCCGCACAAGTTGCAGCCGGTGAGCGACGCCGCGGAAACCCTCGGCCCCCACGAGCATGGCATCCAGGGGGAGGCCCGCTGCGTGCCCAATGGCGAAAGCCGCCAGCGCATTCATCAGATTATGGTCGCCGCGCAGGGAAATCTGTTCACGCCGCAGGAGCGGGATCTGCACGCCGCGATCCATGAGGTACAGGATCCCGTCGTCGTAGTAGGTTCCGTCGCCGTCAGCCTGTGGGCCGCCCATTCCAAACGAATTGAGCCTGCCCTTGACCCGTTCCCGCAGACCCCAGGCGCCCGGATCGTCGCGGTCCAGGACGGCGCAATCATCGGCCCGCTGGAACTCGAGCAGCCGCGCCTTGGCAGCCGTGTAGGCATCCATCGTTCCGTGGCGGTCCAGGTGGTTCGGGGTGATGTTCAGGACGGCAGCCACGTTGGGCGATGCGCTCATCTGCTCCAATTGAAAAGAAGAGATTTCCATGATGGCCAGATCGGATGACCGCATGTCGTCCAGGTAATTGAGCAGTGGATCGCCGATGTTGCCTCCCACGTAGGCCGTGGGGGAGGAGGCGCTCCTTGCCGAATCACCCATATCGGTGCGACCACCGGGATACGCTGCCTGCGCCATTTCGCCGACGAGCGCTGTGGTGGTCGTCTTGCCGGCTGAGCCTGTGATTCCCACCGTCTTGCACGGCGCCAACTCCATGAAGATCTGCGTGTCGTTGGAGAGTTCGATGCCGCGGCGACGGGCCTCCTGCACGATCGGGATGTCGATGGGCACGCCTCCGGAGAGGCAAACCACGTCGGCAGAGTCCAGCAAGTCAAGTGGATGTCCGCCCAGCGCCCAATGGATCGGGAGATCCCGCAGCGCCGTACGCGTGTCGAGCAGGGCCGCCTCGCTGCGCATGTCGCTGAGCGTCACGATCGCATCATGCCGCACCAACCAGCGCGCCAGGGCGATGCCCTGTCGGGCAGCTCCCAAGACCAAGACGCGTTTGCCGGTCCACCTGTCCATGCGCTATACGAGGGCCAGTCCGATGCCGACCATCGCGGCCAGCAGCCCGATCAACCAGAATCTCTGCACGACTTGCGTTTCACTCCAGCCCAGCAGCTCAAAGTGGAGGTGCAGCGGAGCCATCTTGAAGAATCGCTTGCCTTTGGTGCTCTTGAAGTAGGCGATCTGGATCACGACGCTCAAGATCTCGCTGAGCGGGATGACGGCGATCAGAGGCAGCACTACCCACTGGCTGGTCATCAGCGCGACGACTGCCAGCGTTGCGCCCAGCGCCATCGAGCCGGTGTCGCCCATGATCAACTCGGCCGGGTGGACGTTGAACCACAGGAAACCAAACAATGCCCCGACCAGGGTGAAGCAGTAGCGCGACAGGTAGACCTGATTTTGATTCAGGGCGATCATGCCGTAGCCGGCAAAAGCCGTGGCGGCGATCAGTCCGGCGAGCCCATCCAGCCCATCGGTGAAATTCACGGCGTTGGACATGCTCACGATGATGAAGGCGGCCACGGGGACATACCACCAGCCCAGCTCGAAGAATCCCCTGATCCCCGGCACGAACACGTCGGGAACGCCCAACAGGAACTTCAGCACCCAGGCGGTGCCCAGGGCCAGGATGACCTGGAGAATGAACTTCGTGCGCACGCTCATGCCCTGGCCGCGCTTGGGGCCGCGAATCCCCTGCCAGTCATCGACCGCGCCCACCAGTCCGAAAGCCACCATCACGATCATTGGCACCAGGATGGATCGGCCGAGGCCGCCCTGGGCGAGTCCGATCAGCGCCACCGCATTCAGCATCACGGTGAGCAGCAGGACGGGCACGATGAACATGACGCCGCCCATCGTCGGAGTGCCCATCTTCACGGCGTGCTGGCTCGGCTCCTCCACGCGGATGATCTTCCCGACCCGGAAGTGCCGCAGAATTCGCAGGAGCGGGCCTCCCCAGATCACCGTCATGACAAACGCGAGGCCAGCCAGACTCAGGGCCAGCGCAACCTGTTTCATGAACCCTGCTCCAGCGCGCTGACGATGAGATCCATTCGCAGGCCGTGCGAGCCCTTGATCAAGGCGACGTCCGCCTCCGACAAGTTTTCTTCCAGCCAGCTGACCACGCCAGTGCTTTCGTCGAACTCAATCACGCGGCTGGCGTCCATGCCTGCCCGACGCGCCGTCTGAGCATAGATGTGGCCCCTGTCGCCCAGGGTGACCAGGATGTCCGCCACCTGCGCGGCACGCGTGCCGACCATGCGGTGGGATTGCTCTTCGTACGGACCCAGTTCCAGCATGTCGCCCAGGACGGCCACCTTTCGCTGGCTGCCAAGTTCGCCAAGCAGGTTCAGCGCCGCCAGCATGGACTCAGGGGAGGCGTTGTAGCTGTCGTCCAGGAGAAGGGCGCCGGTCCGGGAGCGGACGGCGACCAGGCGCAGTTGCGTGTTTCCCTTCCGGAGGCCGGCAAAGATCTCCTGCCAACTCAGGCCTTCGACCAGACCCACCGCCGCCGCCCGCAGTGCGGTCTCCACTGAGTGACGGCCGACCATGGGAATGCGAACGTGCATGGTTTCGCCCTGGTAGTGCAGTCGGAAGCGGATACCGTCCAACCCCAGGCCTTCGACCTCGTCGGCCCACAGCTCGGAATCGGGAGTGAGACCATAGAAAAAGACCCGTGCCTTGGTCAATGTTTGCATCTGGCGCACGAGCGGGTCGTCGAAGTTCAGGATCGCGGCACCCTCGGGGGCAGGGGGCAGGCTTTGTACCAGTTCCGCTTTGCCGCGCGCAATGGCTTCCTGAGAGCCGGCCCGCTCGGCATGCACGGTGCCGATGTTGGTAACCACGCCGATATGCGGCAGGGCGATCTCGCACAGAAAGGCAATCTCGCCGGGCACATAGAATCCCATCTCCAGGACCGCGCGTTCGTGCCCGGGACTCAGTCGCAGGATGGTCAGCGGCAAACCGATCTCGTTATTCAAGTTGCCCGGGCTTTTCAGGGTGCGATACCGCTGCGACAGCACCTGGGCCACCACCTCTTTGGTCGTCGACTTGCCGACGCTGCCCGTGATTCCGACCACGCGCAGGTCCAGCTTACGCCGCCAGAAGCGCGCAATCTGCTGCAGCGCCGCGACGCTGTCTTCGACGCGCAGGCACAGCGGCTGCTTCCGGTCGTGGACGAAGGCACCCACGCTCCCGGAGCGCAGGTCAAGCGTCGGCCAGCGGTTATCCAGGTCCTGCTGAACGAGCGCAAAGGCGGCGCCGCGTTGGAAGGCGTCTTCCACGTACGCGTGCCCGTCCACGTGCTCGCCGGGAATGGCGACGAACAGGGCCCCGGGGATAACCTGGCGCGAGTCGATGGCCGCCTCGGTAATGACGGAAGCCGCGGAGGGGCGGGTCTGCGTCATCGCTTCAATGGCGTCTGCCAGCGTCAACATCATGGCTTGGCGATTTCACTTCTCACGCTATCCGGAGGGATATTCAGTTGCAGGATGACCTGTTTGGCAACGTCAGCGAAGACCGGTGCGGCCGTCTCGGAGCCCCAGATCGACGTGGAGGGCCGCTCCAGCCACACATAGATCATGAATTGCGGATCGTCCACGGGGCCCCAGCCCACAAAGGAGGCGTTCGTCGCGCCGTCCTCGTACCCAAAGGCGCTGGGGATCTGCGCGGTGCCCGTCTTGCCGGCCAGGCGATAGCCGGGCACGAGGGCGCCGGAGGACTCGTTTTCGAGTGAAGTCGCCAGCATTTGTGAGAGTGTGTGCGCCGTCTCAGGCGTGATCGGCGAACCTGAATACTGTGCCGGGACTCGATATTGCCTGCCGTCGCGCACCATGGCGTACAACACGTGCGGAACGACCATGCGGCCATCATTGGCCACCGCGCTGATGGCCGATATGAGCTGAAGGGGAGTCACGGATACCCCCTGCCCGAATGAATTGGTCGCCAAATCCACGGGATACCAGTCGCTGTCGCCTGGCACCTTGAGCCGGCCGGCTGCTTCGCCTGCCAGGTCAACGCCCGTGAGGTGACCGATGCCGAAGCGGTCCATGTAGTGGTAGAAGGTTTGCGCGCCGAGACTCTCGGCCACCGAAGCCAGACACACGTTCAGGGAGTGCTGCAGGCAACCGACCATGTCCTGCTGACCCCAGGCCTGGTCATCCCAGTTCCGGATCGTTGCGCCGCCGACCTGGATCGTCCCTGTGTCGAGGAACGGGGTCGTTGGCACGACCGTTCCCGTATCGAGGGCCGCCGCCATGGTCAGGACTTTGAATACCGAGCCCGGCTCATACGGCAGGCTCAAGGCGCGGTCGAATTCGCTCGCATTCTGGAAAACGACGCCATAGTTCCAAAACTGGTTCGGATCCATGCGCGGGGAGGAAGCCAGCGCCAGAATGCTGCCGTCGCGCGGGTTCATGGCGACGATCGTTCCGTGCTCCGCGCCGTACTTGGCGAGGGCTGCATCCAGGATCTGCTCGACCGAGGCTTGCAGCTCCCGATCGATCGTCAGCACCAGGGTGGTGCCGTCCGGAACATGGGGAATGTCTCCCGCCTTGTTGGGGTCGGTTGGTACCCACAGCCGCACGGGCTTTCCGGCCAGCAGGCTGTTGTACTTTTCTTCCACGCCGAAATAGCCGCGCCCCTCGCGGCTCACGAATCCGAGCACGTTGGATGCCAATGATCCTTCGGGGTATTCGCGTTCGGGGTGCGGGGTCAAAGTCAGCCCACGCAGCCGGTTGGCCCGGCCCTGCGTCGCCAGCCCGGCGCTCGCCTGCTGAAGCTGCGCAAGCTGGACCGCCTGATCGGCGGCGACGTAGTCGTCCACCACGACGTATGCCAGGCCTGACGGCGGCTGTTCCAGCTTGCTCAGCACGTCCTGCTCGTTGATGCTGAGCACGTCGGCGACTGCCAGGGCGATGGCCTGCTTGTCCACCGCGTCGCTCAACTGCACACCGACCTCGTAGACCGTCTGGTTGCCGGCCAGCATGTGGCCGTTCCGGTCATAGATCACGCCGCGTTCGGGGAAGAAGGTTTTGGGGACTCGGGCGTAGTCGGCGCCCTGGGCGCGAAACACAGCCGCTTCCGGACCGGTCTGGATGCGGACGATTTGCAGGATTACGGAGCCTCCTACGAAAGCCAGGAGAATCGCGATCATCACAGATCGCCACGCGTAGCGCTCTCTCATGGGGCGATTCCCAGCCCGCCGGCGTGTCGTCCCAGCCAGGCGATCAACGACTCAGAGTACTCGGGCGGCATGCTTGCCGCGCTGGGCCTGACCGTCTGCGCCGCGGCCAGTATGTCGGGAAGAGGTGCCTGGTAGCCAGGAACCAGAACGTACTGCAGCGCGCTGGAATCGATCGGCTGGTAGCCGAGCTGGGCGGCGCGCTTTTCCATGGCATCCGCCGAGGTGAGTTCGGCCAAGTGTGCCTGAAGATCGGAATTGGTCTGCTGGACCGTGATGATCTCATTGGCCACCATCTGGATTTCGCGGCCGGCGATGGCGGCCTGTGAGGTTACGTCCAGGTACAACGAAGCCACCATGGCCAAACCGAGGGCGCCCAGCAGCAGGCCACCGATCCACTGGCGCTGCACGCGCCAGGATGCCTGCCGCGATGCGGCGAAGATGTGCCCGACGGAGTTGGTGGCCTGCATCAGGTCCATGGTTGACAGCCGCCTCACAATTTCTCTGCAACGCGCAGCTTGGCGCTGCGTGCCCGGGGGTTATGACCGATCTCCTCATCCGTAGGAGTGATCGGCTTGCGAGTGATCACCTTAATGGAGGGCGCCGGGGATTCCGATGGAGCGGCCAGGGAGGCGCGCCCATGACCGCCCGGAGCGCCGCCGCGCTCGCGCAGGAAGTTCTTGACGATTCGGTCCTCGAGCGAGTGGAAGCAGATGACTGCCAAATGGCCGCCGGGGCGCAGCGCGTCCACAGCCTGCGGCAGGCCCTGCTCGAGATGGGTCAGCTCGTCGTTAACGGCGATCCGCAGTGCTTGAAATGTGCGCGTGGCAGGATGGATGCGGGTCCGCTCGCGGTAAACCCGGGTGACAATGGCCACGAGGTCGGCGGTGGTTTCCAGCGGCCGGGCTGCAACGATCATGCGCGCAATCCTCCGTGCATGGTGCTCCTCGCCGTACTTGAACAGCACGTCCGCCAACTCGGTCTCCGGCATTGTGTTGACGACATCCGCTGCTGAGAGTCCGCCGTTTCCATCAAAGCGCATGTCCAGGGGAGCCTCGCTCCGAAATGAAAAGCCCCGTTCCGGTGATTCCAGTTGCATCGATGAGACTCCCAGATCGAGCACGATTCCATCGGTGGCCGGCCATCCGATCGCCTGCATGCATTCGAGCAGCGAACGATACGAGGCCTGCATCAATGTGACACGCCGCCCATAGGGCGCCAGGTTTTCACGGGCCAGGTCCAGCGCCTGGGAATCGACGTCCAGGCCCAGCAGCTGCCCGCCCGGCGCGCTTGCCTCCAGCAATCCGCGGGCGTGGCCTCCCGCGCCGACCGTCCCATCCACGTACAAGCCGGGGCTTGCCGGATGGAGCGCGTGTATAATCTCTTTGTAAAGCACCGGTTCGTGCGACAGGGCCCGTGAAGTAGCCACGCTCTCCTTCTGCTCAGAAGTCCAGGACTTAGGCCTGCGCCTTGCCGGAGAGATTCAGCGTAGCGAACCGCTGGTTGTTTGCTTCTGTGTCTTGGATCTGCCTTTCCTGCTCGCTCCAGGCGGCCGGGGTCCAGACTTCAAAGTACTCGCCCTGGCCGGTGACGACAGCTGCACCGTCGAGGCCGGCAAACTGACGCAAGTGCTGTGGGACCAGGACCCTGCCCGCTTTGTCCAGCTCCAGTGGAAAAGCATTTGCGAGGATCATGCGCCGCATGAGCCGCGCGGTCGGATCGGCCAGGTTCATTTCATTGAGAGTTCTGGTAAACCTGATTGAAATATGTTCCGGTCATCACCATCAAACAACGATCGAAGCCCTGCGTGATGTACGCGCCGCCGTCCAGAAGTTCCCGGAAGCGCGCGGGAATGGTCAAGCGACCTTTGTCATCCAGTGAGTGTTCGAAGTGGCCTAAGAACATCTGTGCTATTCCGACCTTTAATGGCAGAACGCCGGGTTGCCGGCGTTCCACCACTTTGCACCACTTTCCCCCACAGTGTACATGATTTAGGCCGGGAATACAAGGGATTAAGGGCACCAATCTCCAGATCGTACGGACTGTGGCCCCTCATTAATGACCACCTCGATTCCTCAGATTTTGCTGGCTGCATCAGATTGGCAGGACTACGAGCTTGTTGACAGCGGCGACGGGCTGAAGCTCGAACGGTTCGGTCCTTACACGTTTGCGCGGCCTGAGGCGCAGGCCACGTGGAGTCCGGCCCTCTCGCGCACACAATGGGGCCAGGCAAATGGAGTCTTCCGGCCTACTGGTGAAGAGAGCGGGGGGCACTGGGACTTGCGGACGAAAGTGGGGGCGAAGTGGGAGATGTCCTATCCGCTTGCGCGGCCCGCAGGAAGGAGGCTGCGGTTCTGGGCCATGACAACGCCCGGTCGTCATCTGGGCGTATTCCCTGAGGCGGCAGCTCAATGGGATTTTGTCGTCGAAGCGCTTGGGCAAGGACCTGAGCAGGCCAGGGTCTTGAATCTATTCGGATATACCGGCCTGGCTTCGCTGGCGAGCGCGGCCGCCGGCGCCGCGGTCACACACGTGGACGCCTCCAAGAAATCCGTCAGCTGGGCCAGGGAGAATCAAGCCTTATCGCAGCTTGGCGATACGCCGATTCGCTGGATCGTCGATGATGCGCTCAAGTTCGCGCAACGCGAGATCCGCCGCGGGGCATACTACGACGGCATCATCATTGAGCCGCCGAAATTCGGTCGTGGGCCAAAAGGGGAAGTGTGGGAAATTTACAAGTCGCTGCCGCGGCTCATGCAGGCCTGCAGGCAGCTCTTGAGCCCGCATCCGCTCTTCGTGATCCTCACACTCTACGCGGTGCGCGCCTCGCCCGTGCATCTGGCACAGACATTGGCAGAATCGGTGGCAACCCTCGGGGGGCGAATGGAAAGCGGTGAGCTGGTGCTGCGTGAGCGCAGCGCAGGGCGATTGCTTTCGCAGGCGGTGTTTGCCCGCTGGCGCGGGGCGTAGTCGCGCAGATCTATGTAATCGGCGCGCCTCGCCGGTCTGCCTCTAGCCCGCCGCGCCGCCTGCAGCGCTGGCGCCGGAATCCACCTCAGGGCTGGAGGAGGTGCCCGTCAGCCGCTTGAGGATGTCGTACCAGAACGACGAGCCCTGTGAGACGGCCGCGGCCGTGATTCCCAAGCCGATTAGCTTGAGCAGCACGAACTTCACCCACTCATCTGTCGGCGCGTTCGCCGGCAGCCCCTGATCCCGCCACCAGCCGATCTGAAAGGAAAGGGCGTTGAGTTCACCCACGCGACCGCTCAGCCCGGTCGTCGACTCCGGCTGCGCGGCGGTCGCCTGCGCCTGCTGCGCAGCGCTGCTGCGCAGCGCGGCGTCATTCGAAAGGTCAACGGCCGTTTGCAGCGTGTCGACTCCGAACAGCACCGTGATCACGATCGAAGCAATGATTACGAAGCTGCGCGCCTTGGCTTTGAAGATCAGTGCGGCTTGATTCAGCACGCCGGCCGCGTAGGCACTGGTGCGGTTGCGAAGTTCGCTCAGGCTGGTGACACCCTGTCCGATCCACGCGAGCATGGCCTGCTTGCCCTCGGAGTTGGGGAGCTGGCCCACCAGCGCCGTCAATTCTTCGGCGTCCAGGCTGCCGTGCGAGGTCAGCCCGCTCAGGTCGAAGAACGCGTCCACGAGCGTCTCCACCGGAATCTTTTCGACCTTCTTGTGCTCGGTCCCCGCGCCGAATACGTTCCACCAGTTCGCGTAGCGGATCGGTTCCAGGGTCTTGATCTGCGGCAGGTTCATGATATCCAGCGTCAGTGGGCCCGCCATCTTCTTCAACAGGGATTCGAGAGCCACGCCGCGCGCCTGCTGGGACTCCATGGCAATCTGAGTCACAAGAGACACGATCGCGCCAAGGACGTAGTAGATGACGATCAAGCCAAGTGTGACTTCGATGATCTGCGGCAGGGACATGCTGGGCTCCTTCTCAGGATCGTGCAAGTCAGGTTACGCGGGCACACCCGCCCGCGGGGGTCTGTGTCTGAGCGAGGACGCGGAGAAACGCGTCCACGTCATTCGATTCTAATCTGGAAAGGCGTGCACGCTGCAAATCGACAACCTGAACGTGACAGCGAAAGCCCCGAGGGCAGGTGCGCCCTCGGGGCTCATGGCTCTCTCGAGAGAGACGGGCACACCCGGATGGGCAAACCCGCGCGACGCTAGACGCCTCGCCTGGAAGAATCGCGTCTCGCACTTTGCCGACGCGTCTGCGGCCTGGCAACTTCCTGCTTGACCAGCTCGCGTTTGCCGATCAGCGGCGTTTCGATCCGCAGCGATTCTGCCTGACGCTTGAGAGCGCTGCGGATGATCAGGTCCATGAAGCCCTGATGCCCGATGGGATCGTTGATCAGTGAGAAGTCGGCGGAGCCGGGCTCGTTGGGCGGGTAGAAGATGCCGCAGTTCGGATTGATCTCCAGCATGTAGAATTCGCCGTCCTTGCCGAGGCGGAAGTCGGTACGTGCATAACCGCGCACGCCAAACTCCACGAAGATGCGCGTCGTGTAATCTCGCAGTTGCTTTTCGAAAGCAGCGTTGTCCACGGAGACCACGTTCATCTTGTCGTAGTCGACCCACTTCAAGTTGTAGTGCTTGAAGGATTCGCCCTCGGGGAATACAAACTCCACCGGCTTGAAAGTGAAAGGATGCGCAGGATCGTCCGGGTTCTCGGCGATCAGGCAGGTGAACTCGCGCCCCTCGATGAATTCCTCGATGAGGGCGCGACCCTCGGTCTTCATGGTGATGGCGGCCCGCTTCTTGAGCTCTTCGAGGTTGGTGACGCGCGATTCCTTGAAGATGCCGCAGCTCGCGTATCCATGCGGCGGTTTGACCAGCATGGGGAAGCGCAGGGTGCGTGCGGCGCGCTCCACATCGGCGGTCGACTTGACGAAGGTCGAAGCCGGCGTCGGCACTCCCACGCGGGCGGCGACGCGTTTCATTTCCTGGCGCGTCGGATCAAAGCAATTTGAGCCGGCGCCCGTGAAGGCCGCGCCGAGTTTTTCAAGCGCCCTGATCAACTGCACGCCCGATACGGGCTCATCCGGTGTGCCGTCGCACAGATTGACGAAGACTTCGACGCCATCATCCATCAGTGAGCGGATCTGATTTTCCACTTTGCTCTTCTGGATGACGTGATGGCGCCACTGCCGGCCTTCGAGGTGCGGACCGGGATCGTAAGGCGGGTCTATCGGTTCAGGCAAACTGCTCAAAACGCAGAGGTACATCTTCACTCTTTTCTTTTTTGTTCATGATGCAGCACATGGTGTTGAATGCTTCGATGCGTGCCTACATTGAACTGCATCCGGATGATGAATACATACATCATCGTCATTCGCATGTTACCCCCATGGGTGGAAATATACAAGGTTTTTGGGCCATATTTAGGCATCAGTTTTGGAACTTTAAGGTTGATGGAATTGCGTGAATCTCGATGACTCTTCGATGCGCATCATGCGCGCGCTGCGCGCGCATGATGGCTCAGCGATGGAACACGCAATACGCCCGATCAACTCCGACTTCGCGTGAAGTCGATGCGCGTGCCTGGATCAAATTGGATTGGGTCGGGGAGGGCGTGGGATGGATGCGGCGTTCAGTCGGAAGAGTTGAGCTCGAGGTCGCCGGTCATGCCCCACAGCAGTTGCGCAGGCTGTTGTTGCAGCTCTACTGTGACCTTGTAGACGATGTCGCCGTCGGCCGAGCGACCGGCCATGGGCATGATCGCCGCGACTGTGCCGTCCAGGGGAGTCGCAAAGGCTTTAAGATTCAAAATGCGCATGCTCGCCCAGCTGGACGCGTGCAATGTCGCGCTCACTGAGATCGGTTGTCTCGGCGCGCAGGTGATTGAGATTCGCGATGGTCAGCACGGTTTCGCCCGGCTGCGCGAGCTCTCCCTGTGAAACACCGATGGACACGACGGTGCCATCAAAGGGGGCGCGCAGCGTTGCCTGCGCCAGCTCCGCCTCTGCATCATCCAACTGTGCCTGAGCCTGGACGGTGTGAGCATGCGCCAACTGGCGCTGCTCGGGCGGACCCGAGAGCCAGACATACTTGAAGCCGTCCCACTTGCGACGACCCTGGCTCTGGATGAACTCATCGGCTTCGGCGGATTTCAAGGCTTCCTGCGCGGCCGTTACCCCGTATGAAAGCTCCGGCGTATCCAGAACAATCAATGCGTCGCCCGCGTGCACCACCTGACCTTCGGCAACGCTCACGTCCTTGACCGTCGCCGAGAGAAGAAACGCCAGGTCGGCCTGCTGTGCGGGCACGATCTTCACCGAGGCAGAGACTCCCGAGGCGACCGCGGCCGATGGAAGCGCAGCCGGGACGGCGGTGGGGATCGCCGCCAGCGATTCAGGATTGCCGCAGCCCGCCAGTCCAACTGCAAAGGCAGCCACCAGTAGCAGCGCCGTTCCAATCCTGCGGTTGCACCCGAGTGGACTCATCATGCGTTATTGATCCGTGGTGATGCGCACATTGGTGGACATGCCCCAAAGCAAGCCGGCTGGTTGCGTTTCGAATTCGATGGTCACCTTGTACACGACGTCGCCGCCAATCGTCGACGATATCCTCGAGATGTCCGTAACCTTGCCGGTGAAGGTCTTGTTGAGGGCGATCACATCGACCTCGGCGCTTTGTCCGGACGCCACCTTGGGTGCATCGCGTTCGCTTAGGTCCGTCGTTTCAACGCGGAAATGGCTCAGGTCGCCAATCGTCAAGACGGTCCGTCCGGGTATGACCGTTTCCCCGGGCGTAATGTCGAGGGAGGCGATGGTGCCACCGAACGGGGCCAACAGCGTGGCCTGTGCCAGTGTCGCATTGGCGGCATCCAGCAGCGCCTGCGCGCGAGCGACATCCGCGAGGGCGGAATCGAGATGCTCCTGATCGGTGCCAGTGCGGGCCAGATATGTGTATGAGATCTGCGTGGCGCGCAAGTCGGCGTCTGCAACATCAGCTTGGGCTTTCAGCACGGACGTATCGAGCGCGGCCAGTTCCTGGCCCGCCTCCACGACATCGCCGACTTGCACTGAGACGGTTTGCACGTCACCGGTCAGAGGAAAGCTGAGGTCTGCCTTGAGGGCGGGCACGATGACGCCGGAAGCCGTAACGCTCGCAGACGCGGAGACCGGGTTCGAGCTCAGCACAACGGTCGGTATGGCGGTGGGGGAGGAGGCCGAGCCGCAGGCCGCCAACAGCGTCGTTGCGGTCATCAGGGCAAGCGTCAAAACGCGGTGCCTGCACATGTCACGCCTTCGCCTTAGGGCCACTGCCGTTGCCGTCGACGATCATCCCGTCCCGCAGTGTGACCACGCGCCGGGCGAACTTGATCACGCGTGGATCGTGCGTGGCAAACACGAAGGTCGTGCCGGTGTCTTTGTTGAGCCGCTGCATGATCTCCATGATCTGCCGGCCGTTTTCCGTATCGAGGTTCGCGGTGGGCTCGTCGGCCAATACCACGCTCGGGCGGATGGACAGGGCGCGCGCCACGGCGACGCGCTGCTGCTGACCGCCGCTCAATTGGTCCGGGCGGTGGTGGCCGCGATCGGAGAGTCCCACGGCTTCCAGCATCTCGGCCACCCGCGTGCGGCGCTCGGCCGAGCCGACGCCGTTCAGGAGCAGCGGGAGCTCCACGTTCTCGTAGGCCGTGAGCGTGGGGATCAGGGCGAAGAACTGAAACACGAATCCGATGGAGCCTCGCCGCAGGTCGGCGCGCTTGTCGCGGCTGAGGCCGGTGGCGTCCTTGCCATTGATCAGCACCCGGCCGCTGGTAGGTTGATCCAGCAGTCCGATGAGCTGCAATAGCGTGGTCTTGCCCGAGCCGGAAGGGCCCACCAGCGCGGTGAATTCGCCGCTTTCGATCGTCAGGTTGACGCCGCGCAGGGCGTGCGTCTCGATTTCTCCGATCCGAAAGTCGCGAGTGGCGTCGATGACTTTGGTGACTTCCATACTAGCTCCTAGTTTGACTCACGTACGTGCCTGGCGCCGCGCGGCGACGATCGCGGAGCATCCTGAAAGGAAGGAAACTCCTCGCGTGGAGACCACCCTTCCCTCGGTTCGCGTGGGGATTGCTTCGTCCCTGGACGAGCATCAGGACTCGCGGGCAGACACGCCCTCCTCGCCCTGGAGAGCACAGGATCTCCGACAACGATATCGAGTGCTACTGCGCATGCAGGGCCTCCATCGGTTCCAGTCGGGCCGCCATGATGGCGGGATACAGCGAGGCCACCAGGGTTATCACGTAGGTCACGATGGCGAGCGTGACGAGGTTCTGCACGGTCAGGTAGGCGTAGATCGTATCGCTGATCAACATGCCCGAGATTCCGAAGTTGCCTATGTAGAAGCCGAACCGGTTGAAGTACAGGAAGGCCAGCACACCGAGGACCAGCCCCCCGATGACGCCGCCGGTGGCGAGCAAGGCGGCCTCGGCGAGGAACTGCGCCATGATGCGCCCTCCCTTCATGCCAATGGCTGCCAGCACACCGATCTCACGCGTGCGCTCGAAGACGGCCATGACCAGCGTGTTGGTGACCACGGTGGCGGTGATGCCGAGGACGATCAGGTAGAGGATCACCAGATAGGCGTTGGCGAAGTCCTCATACTGCACGATCAGCTCGTTCATGGTCCGCCAGGTCAGCACCTGAAAGTCCGGCGCAGTCAGGGCCTTGGCCACCGCATCGGCCTGGTCCCGGTTCTGAAGAAAGACCAGGATCGTGCTGACGTGGTCCTGGGCGCCGGTGAAGACCTGGGCCTTGGCAAGCGGCATGAAGAGCGCGTTCTCGTCAAATGACGATGTGCCCGTGCTGTATACCCCGCGGATCGTGAACAACTGCTGATCCACACTGCCGTCGGAGCGGTTGACCAGCAGGTTGATCTGGTCGCCCACGTTCATGTGCAGCTTGTCCGCCAGCGGTTTTCCGATCAGCACGCCCTCGCGGTCATCCGGCGCCAGGAATTCGCCCGCAAGCAGGCCCTGCCGGAATGGATTGCTGGCGGCCGCGGTCGGATCGATGCCGATCACCTGCACGCCGCGCGACTGTTCGCCCAGCGTCACGATTCCGCTGGCGAAGAGCCGCGGGGTCGCCGAGACCACCTGCGGGAGCGTCTTGAGCCGGTCGATGACGTTTTGAGGATCGGCGATCAGATACTTCCAATCGAGGCTGAGCTTGTCCTCGTTGTAACCGGCCGCACGGATCTGCAGGTGCCCGCTTTGCAGTTGGATGGTGTTCTCCAGCGCGCCGCGCATCTCGCCTGTGACAATGGAGGCCATCAGAATCAGCAGGGCGAGCCCGATGGCAACGGCCATCGAGGAGAGCAGTGAGCGCCGGCGATTGCGCCCCAGGTTGCGGAAGGCCATCTTGAAGAGTTGGGTCATGGGCGCGGACTCATGCGTGCGCGGCCACGGGAGGAGATTCCCACGTCGCCGCGGTGCGGCTCCTCGGAGTGACAACGGCTATACATAATGCAGTGCCTCGGCGGGCTCGCGGCGCGCGGCTTCCTGCGCCGGTATCCAGGCGGCGACGACGGAGATGATGACGACCGTCAGCGCACGGGATGGCAGGTTTTGCAGGCCGAGCGTCGGATAGACGCGGCCGTTGATGAGCGCCATGTACTCCGTAATATTGGCGAACTGGCCGTAGTCGATGCCGACGCGACCCAGGCTGCCGTTGAGTACCAATCCAAACACAACGCCGGCGACTACGCCCACCAGTCCGATGAGCGTGCCCTCCAGCAGGAAGAGGCCGGCGATCTGACGCGGCTTGAGGCCCATGGCGCCGAGCAGGCCGATCTCGCGCGTACGCTCGTAGACGGCCATCAACAGCAGGTTCAGGATGCCGATGCCCGCAATCACCATGATGATGACGCTGAAGATGTTCATCACGGCGTTCTTGGAGCCGATGGCATTTTCCAGCTCGGGGTAGTTCTTGGCCCACGATTCGACCTCGTAGCCGGGCAACGCGGGCGATAGTGCCGCCACGACCTGATTCTCCTGTCCGATCTTCTTCAGATTCAAGACGATCTCGGTCGCCTGGCCGGGCAGTCCGTAGAGGTTCTGTGCTTCGGCCAGTGAGAGGTACACGGTCTTTTTCTCCTCCGACGACAGACCGAGGTCATAGATGCCGATGACCGTCATGCTGCGCTGGCGATTCTGCTTGTGGATGTCGCTGCCGACGAGCGTCAGGCGGTCTCCCAACTGCACGCCCATCACGTCGGCCAGACCGCGGCCGATCAGGATCGAGTCGGCGTCGTCGGGAGCGATGAACCGGCCGGCGGAGATGTGCTCGGCAACCAGGCTCACGGGCAGCTCGGCTTGCGGGTCGATGCCGATGATGCTGACCGGGAAGGCGCCTTCACGATCGGTGGCCAGGCCTCCGGTCTGGATGCGTGCCGCCGCCGAAATGACCAGTGGGTCCTTCAGTGCGGTCTGGACCGCGGCCGCCGCGTCGGGGAGCGGGAGCAGTGGGTTGCTGTCGATGTTTTCCCGGTAGCCTGCGGCGTGGATCTGGATGTTGCCGCCCAGGACGCGGATGGCGCTGCCGTAGATGGCATCATTGAATCCGGCGATCATGCCGTCGTACATCATCATGAGGGCCAGGCTGAGGCCCATGGCCAGCACGATGATCACGGTGCGGCGTCGGTGCCGCCAGATGTTGCGCCATGCCAGGCGCAGGTAGAGTCGCATGGTCAATTCCTTGTTGCGTCGTTCAACATCGCAGGCTCAATGATACTCATATCCCCAAGGACCGCGTTGGAGGTTGCCGCTCTCAGAGGCATGATTACCAGATGCCGGGGATCAGCCGGTAACGCACGGTCTCAGCGTAGTCGGCGTATCCGCCAAGGCTCTTGCGCAGAAACTTCTCTTCATCGAGCAGCCGGACCACGATCACCAGCATCACCGCCAAGCTGCAGGGCAAAGCCACCCAGGAACCCAGCGCGGGAGCCGTGAACACGAGCAGGAGGCCGGCTCCGAAATACATCGGGTGCCGGACAATGCGGTATGGCCCGGTCGTGACCACCTTCTGCTCATCGGCGACTTCGATGGTCGCGCTCGTAAAGCTGTTCTCCCTGAAAACGCGGAACACGATGTAGAACCCCACGGCCACGAATGCATCGGAGATCCAACTGGCAACCGGCGGCACGTGGGACCATCCAAAGCGGAAATCCAGACCTGAAACAACAAAGAGCCCGATGAAAAAGAGGCTGGCAAGGCTCTGGATGATCTGCTGCGAACGCCGGTGCTCGGCGGCCGGCCCGGCCTGCACCCGGCTGGCCAGGAGGCGTCGATCGTGCGTGGCGAGGTAGACGGTGATGAGAATGACGACAGCTGACCAAACGCCGAGGTAAACCCAGGCCTGCCAGAAAAGCAAAGACCCGGCCGATGCAAACAGCGGCAATCCAAGGATCAGCATCTGGGCGAGGAAGCCGGCAATCGTCTTCAGGATCAACATGCTCAGTCCGCGTGTCGGGCGCGCGCCGCGAGGGTCGCGGGCCTGGATGGGCGGCGCGAAGTGCCCACGCGCTTCGCGGCTCGGGCTGCGTTACCCGCCGTGCGTGCACGCCATCGTTGCAGCGCCTGCTCGAGCGAGTTGATCAAGAGGTCGGACCACTCCACCGAGCTGTTCAGGTGACGCCGCGCGGGGTCTTTCCTGGGAAGGTCCGCGGCCGCGTGTTGGACGAGTCGCTTGAAGGCCAAAGCCGACTGTACGCCTACGGCGATGCGCTGCTCCATGGCCGAGTCCGAGAAGACGAAATAGGTGGTGCGATCGCCGCGCAGGGCGACCTTCTCGACCAGGCCGCTGGCCAACAGAAGCCGGAAGTTGGTGGACACACTTCCGCGGCTGATCTTGAGGATCGCCGCCATGTCTTCGGCCGAGAGCGGACTGTGTGCCAGCATCAACAGGCCCAGGATGCGACCGCCGATACGCGGGATGCCCTGGCTCTCGAAGTACATGCCCATGCCCTCGATGAAGGTGTGCAGGGCAGGGGTCAGCTCGGGAATCTTCTTGAGGATGTCTGAACGGCTGTTCTTCATGGGTGTCTCCAAGCGTCGCAGTCTACTGCTTTCGGTGATTTCAGTCAAGACTGAAATTACTGAAATGGGTCCGGTTGTCTGCACAGCAGGTGCGGGAAGGGCGGAGCAGACGGAGGGGCGTATCACAGCCCCTAGCTTTCCATGAACCTGCGCATCTTCTCGCGGGCCTCTTCCCGCCTGGAGCGGGGCTCGGGTGGTGCGTGTGGCACCGGGGCGCCAAGCCGCATGCGCTCGATGGCCGCGCCTACTCGCAGGTGTTCGGCCAGCGCCCCCCGGACGTGCGCGCGGACATACTCCTCGGTCACGTGCGGCAGGTCGGCCAGTTCACTTGCAGTTGGCTCGTTAATGCCCGACTCGTGCATTGCCCGGAGCAATTGCAAGCGGCTTTCGCTTGGTAGTTGTTCCTCCTTGTATCCCTGAGGACTCAATGCCACCACTACCACTAAGCGCATCTTTTTCAATTGCCCCGGACCGGCAGGTGATGCCGGGAATTTGCGCGTCGGGCAACATCAACCACGGCCCGCGCCGCGTCCGCGCCGAGACCCAGCCGTGGGCCATCAGCACGCGTATGGCCAGGGTGACCTGCGGGTGGCTGCACCTTGTCCAGAGCTGCAGTTCCTGGTTGCTCATGTGCCGGCGGGTCTCGTTGAGCGCCAGCGCCACGGAGGCGGGCGCGCCTTTGAGCGACTGGATCACGGTCATCGGCTTCTCATGGGCAATGGCCGTGCTTTGAGGCGCCTCGGCGGGGCGTTCGTTGGCCACGGGGTCATCCGAGTGCCCGCCTGAGGCGTTCGAGGGGCGGTCCAGCGGCAGCGTCAACGCCGTCTCCGTTCGTCGCTGCGGAGGGCACTGCCCCGATGGGGCGCTCGCCGCCGGCAAGATCGCTGCGAGGAAACTCCCATCCGTCGCAGATCGACCAGGGGCCGCGGGCGGAGCTTGCCGTCGTGCATTCCAGATCCGTCAGCAGGCGCACGGCGCGCGTGACCTCGTTGTGCCCGTAGCCGGTCCAGTGCCGCAGCTCCATGTTCGTCATGGGACGTCGGGTGAACGTCAGAACGGAAAGCACCGCGTTGGGTGCGCCCTTCAATGATCGGAAGAATTTGACGGGATTTTCAATCGCGGCCATGTTGCGAGTGCTGCCGCGGCGGCTCGAAGGTCCGTCGCACGCGCAGGCGCGGGGCAGGGCCGAAGTGGCGCTGCATGAACTCGCGCACGTCTTGCCCCCGGAAGCGCAGCGCAGAACCGATCTTGATGCTGGGCAGGTCCCCGCGGCGTACAAGCTGGTAGACGCCGCTGCGGCTGATGTGCAGCATGCCGGCAACCTCGTTCGCTGTGAGCAGACGTTCCGCTAAGGTCCATGGAGCGTAGTCCGTCGCCCTGGAATCTGTGCCCGTAATGGGTGGTTGCTTCTTGGTGGCATTTTCGTTTCGCTGCATGATCATCCTCGCGGGCCGTCTTGGGAGGCTTTGGCGGGGACCGGCCCGCAAGTCATTCTATAGAACGTCTGTTCTAGAGTCAAGGAAATGAATGTCCACCGGTTATACAAACGGAGTGATTTTTTCGGGAGGGGGGGCTGTGGTGGCAAGTGAATTGAAAAGACCTCTCACAGTGCGGAGAGAGAGGTCTTGTTCTGTGTGAATTGCGTCGACGACAGCTTCGGACTTTACGCGTGTGCGAGGGCCGCTCCGCTCGGCATCTCGTCCCAAGTCCTTCCCTGAAGCAAGCGACCGGAGCGCTTCTTTTGGACCCCCCCCACTGCTTAAGAAGAACGGGACCCTCGCTGGCGAGGCACTGATCCCTAATGTCCGTGACCCAGGCTTGATCCAGCGGGCGAGCGCCAGGGCCGGACTCACCACCGACGATGGCCCAGTCGATCTCGTGCAAGTTGAGTTGGGGCAGAGGTCCTAAGGAGCGGCTCGAGTGAGAGAAACTTCACCCTTGCCTGAGTATTGCGGAGGTGGTCGATGCGGTAAGCGTACTTCCCGGTCTCAACACTCACGCCCATCCAGACATTGTCGGGCCATGAAATCTGCGGGCTCAGCTCTTGCAGGCGCTCCGCTCGCTTCGTTAACACTTGAAACGTGTGCCAATCCGCCCGGCGCATTACGTCAAAAACACGGAGGACAAACTCAAATGGCACGTCCTTGTGAAACAAGTCGCTCATGGAATTCACGAAGATGACCTGCGGTCTCTTCCACTCTAGGGGCTTCTCCATCACGTTCTCATGAAGAGCGAGCTTGAAACCATTCCTGTAGTTTGGCTGACCCATGGCCTGCAAGCGCTTTGCCATCCGTTCGGCGTAGCAATTCTTACACCCTGGACTCACTTTTGTGCAGCCAGTCAAGGGATTCCACGTCAACTCTGTCCATTCGATCGATGATTTGATTGCCATCGCTGCTCCGAGTTTGCGCCTCTAGAGATTATAGACCAGATGTTCTAACCAAACATTAGAAGCGTATGATAGTGCCGGACGCAAATCCGCGCGTTCGCCGGGTTCCATCGGTCTTGAAAGGAAATACTTCTATTTCCTGTGCGCCCTCCAGCAGAGTAAGCGCCTTCTTGGCGTGTTTTGTGAGGTACGCGGTGTCGTTCTCTACGAATCCAATGATCTCTTGCGCCAAGCGCTCAGTACCTTTGAAGCGCGCCTTAAGCTCAGGAGCAAGTGCCTCAGACGGATCTGCCTCGAACAGTATGAGCTGATTGCGATTCGTAGCGTCTGAGAATCGGAAACCGCTTGTGGGATCGACTCGCCAGAAGGCCTCCTTCATCCGAAGATGGCCGAGGGGATGATTGCCGGCGAAGAACAGGTCATATATTACCCTGTTGTCGCTGTTTCGCATCTCAAAGTACCGGACGTACTTCGCGTGCTGTTCAAGTTGCTTCTGATAGAGCCCTCGTAATGCCTTCACCCTGTCCCGGAAGTCTTAGAACAAAGTCGATCTCGGCGTCCTCGGCGTTCAGGAGGTTCTTGATGTCTTCACGAATTACATCATTGGGATGGGTGAGGAAACGCCGAATAAAGTCGACCATCACATTCACGAACACCTCTGAGCGTGGGTTCCCAACAAACCTCTGGACCAGCTGGAATGGCAGACCGCTCCATCCGAAGGGATCGATGAAGGCGAACGTAGGCGCGAGGCGATTACCTGCAAAATTGAGTTCCGCGAATATTTGCCCGATTTGGTCTGCGAATTCTCCTACTTTCGAAATCACCGTGAAGTTGCTGGGGAGACCCATTTCTCGAATTAGGGCTTCCAGGTGCTCAATGCGGTCTCGACGAAAATTGATCAGTAGGAAAACGACTTCTGTTTCGCTCAACAGGTTACCGTGAGATTTGGCCTTGTTGATCGCGATAATGGGCGAGCCGAATTCACCCCCGGAATACTGCCCTGGCCCGCTGAAACCATCCACGTAAGAATGCGCGGGAGTTTGCTTCCTAGGATGCAACCAGGCACCAAGATAGCGGTGCAAGATTTCATGCTTTGCCTTGGTGTGCTCCTCAATGGGCCACAGGGTTTTTGTTGGTGTGGGCATGGACCGCTTCTCCAGAGAATTCGTGGGCACTGGTGCGCCCTCGGGGTCCGTCTAATGGGAGACACCTCGGCGAGGACCTAGCGTCCGAGATCCACGCGGAAGCGGACGCCGCCGCCGAAAGAGAGCGGCTCGAACTTCAGCACAAGCCCGTGTGCGTTGTCGGGACCTCAAACGTCACCCAGCCACGCATCTTCTCGCCGGCAGGCAAGTCGTTCTGCGACTGCAGGCTCGGATCTTTTCCAAAGATTGAGATGGTGTACTCATAGCCGTCCAAGTCCTGCACGCTGAAGTAGAACGGGTTCACGTCCACGCCGCTGGAGGTGCCGCTTTCGACCAGGACCTCTACTGCCAGCAGTTGCTTTCCAGCATCTGCATCATAGATGCCGTAAGAAGCTGCGCTCTCCACGTTGGTTACGGTGAAACGATAGCCCTGCTCCTCGATCGTCTGACCCACTTGAGCTAAAGGCGGTGGTGCTGCTGCTGGTGCCGGTGGTGGTACTTCCGTGGCGGCGGGTGCCTGGGCTGGTGGCGGTGCACTTGTTGGGGGTCCTGCAAGCGCGTGGGCCGTCGCGGCGATGACTGTGTCAATCCCGACTGGTGCCGGAACCGCCGTGCCCGTCGAGCCGCAAGCTAGGACGATCAAGCCGAGCACCAGCGCGCCTGCCAAGAGTCCGCAGCCCGACTTATTCCGTGTCTGACCGCCGCTCGGCTTCGCGGTGTACGAAAGGCCCGTCCCGGGAATGCCGACTGTGGATTTGACGCCGCCCTTTCCGACATTGATGGAATGGCCGCGGCCCCCAAGGGACGTGCTGATGCCGCCCTTGCTCAGATTCAGCCTCACGCCAGGAGCGATCTTGAGGGATTTCCGAAACCGAAACGGCATGTCGCACCTCCCTATGTGCTTTTCGTTTCGGCGGAGGCAGGATGGGTCGATGCTTCTAGCTGCTGTCCCCGCTCTATGGAGATTATCGCGCCGGTTCTCCCCGCAAGTCAATCCACAGGCATGACAAGTGCCTGGGCGTGTGACTTGAAGTGTGGCGTGTTGCGGACCTAACCCCCAGCCCCTTCCCGAGCGGGAAGGGGAGTTTTGCTCCTCCCCCCTGGGGGGAGGTCGGGAGGGGGTCCTTGTCCAAAGTACAATCACCGTGTGCCTGCCAAGAACATCACCTCACACCAGAAGATTTCGCCTCACAAGCTCGAACGCGCCAAGCAGCTTCGCAAGGAAATGACCCCTGCGGAAGCCAAGCTTTGGGAAGCATTGCGGACAAACAAGCTGGGTGTCCATTTCAGGCGGCAGCAGATCGTCGCGGGTTTCATCGTTGATTTCTACTGCCACGAGGCGGGATTGGTGATCGAAGTGGATGGGGGCATCCATCGCTCGCGTGAGCAGGCTCAGGCTGACGGAGCGCGCGACAAGGTCGTCGGCGCCTTGGGCCTACGCGTTGTCCGATTCAAGAACGAGGACATTGCCAACCGGCTTCCCCAGGTTCTGGACCGAATCCGGGAGCTGACGCAACGCTGAAGGTCGCTCGCCAAGGCCTCCGTGCGGCCGACGCGCGGCAGGCTACGTGAGCGCGGCACCTAACCCCCATTACAGAGCCTTCAGTTGATCTAATTCAACAACCGGGTCACTTATTGCGTGGGTTTCTTCGGCTGGTTCTGCTGCGCCAGGGCGACCATCCCGCTCATTCCGCCCAGGTTCATCGTATCCACCGCGCTGGATGGCACGATCACCAGTGCGCCCTTTTCCTTGAGCCCTTCGAAGAGCATGTTCATGCCGCGCAGGTGCAGCGCGGTCGGGTTGTCGACGTAGGCCTTGGAGGCTTCCGCAAAGCTGTTGGCCACCTCCATTTCGGCCTCGCCCAGGATCACCCGCGACTGCCGTTCGCGCTCGGCCTGTGCCTGCTGCGACATGGCGTCTTCCAGTCCTTGAGGAATGATCACATCCCGGATCTCCACGGACTGCACGGAGATACCCCAGGGCGTGGTGCGTTCGTCGATGATCTTCTGCAGATCCGCGTCCATGGCGGCCCGGCCGACCAGGATATCCGCCAGCGTCATCTGCCCGATGATCTCGCGCAGCGCCGTTTGCGCCGCCCACGAGATCGCGCCGCGGTAATCCTGCACCTCCAGCGCGGCCTTCTCCGCATCCCAGATCACCCAGAACAGTACCGCATCCACGTCCACCGGAACCGTGTCCTTGGTCAGCGTCTTCTCCGCATTGAACGGGGTGACCATCACGCGGTGGTCGATCCAGGTCGTGGTCGACTCGATAATCGGCACCATCCAGAACATACCCGGCCCGCGCAGCTCGTGGAACTTGCCCAGGCGCAGGACCACGGCTTTTTCCCACTGCTGGGCAACCTTGAGGGCGAAGAGGATATAGACGCCCAAGAGGACGAACACGATCACCCAGGCGGCCAAGATCATGTCGCCGGCATGAGCTCGAATCAGAATATTCGCGCCAATGATCGCGACGGTGAACACCAGGACAAAGACGAACCTGGAGATTGGACTGATATGGATATTGTCCACGGGCCTTTCCCGCCGGCTGCGGGGCTCCGGCTGATTCTGGTCGTCTTTTTTCTGCTGCAGCGTTTGCATTATGCCCATCATGTTTCCTCGCTATTCCTGTTCTTCGGATGCTTTCTTCGGGCCGGCGGATGAATCGGCCGGCTGAATACGTCTTAGTTCTTCGATGGCGTCGTCCAGGCCGTAGCCCAGTTCGCTCGTCTCATCTTGATAGGTGCGAGCCAGCTCTTCGAGGCTTTTCTTCTTGAGCTCCTGCATGGTTTCCTCGGTCGGCTGCTCCCAGATGTAGGTGCCGCGCCCGCGTTGGGTGGAGATCAGACGGGATTCGTCCAGCACGCGGTAGGCTCGTCCCACGGTGTTGAAGTTGATGCGCAGCTCGGCGGCCAGTTCACGAACGGTCGGGAGTTGGTCGCCCAGCTTAAGTTCGCCCTTGGCAACAAGTTGCTCGACCTGGCGCGCGATCTGAAGGTAAATCGGTTCGTTGGACCGAAAGTCGAGCTTGACCTTTCCCTTCAAGCGATTCAAGCCAACTTCCCCTGTGTATCAAAGATGGTTTGTATCATTGTATTATTGAATGTATTGTATACCTACAGCGTTTCCATGTCAAGGGGCTTGGGGTGGGGGAATTGTCCGGGTACAGATGAAATTCAGAGCGATGATGCCAACGAAACAGCGTCCCGGAAGCCGGGACGCTGTTGATTCGGTTAGGCTGTGGAGGAGCAGGAGGCCAGCACGCTCCGCGGCTCCCCGCGCGGGAGCTATGCCGTCGCGGAGCAGGCTGAGAGCGAGCGGCGTCTGCCCGCCTTCGTGAGCGAACCTACCCGGGCTACGACTTTTCGTCCGGGCTGTATGCCTTGGTGAATTGGCCGTAGTCCCAGCCGTCGATGCTCGGCGGAGTCACGCCCAGGGCCGTGAGCATGCTCTTGATCTGCTCGCGGTGCTCCGTCGCGTGGTTTATGACCTGAAGCATGATGACCCATGGCTCCACCCACCAGCCTTCCGTCTCCTGAACGCGCCCCTTCATCGACAGGCTCGACTCGTCCCGTGCAAGGGCCAGCAAGGCTTCTCCGCTGGCCGTCACGGCGCTTGATACCTCGGCGTACGCCAGGCCGGCATACGGTTCGGGCCGCTCCTCGACCGGAAGGGTGAGCAGGCGCAGGTAACCGCGCTGTCCGCTTGCGAGATGAGTTAGCGTGCTGCGAATGGTTCCCTTGGTTGCGGATTGTGGTTCCGCATCCAGCTGCGCGGCGCTCAGCGCCCCGCAGGCTTCGATGATGCGGTCGTTCGCCCAATTGTTATGCTCGAACATCTTCTCCAGAAATTTGCCGTTCATCAAATAACTCCTTCCCGCAATGTCAACATTCGTATCGCCAGGCGCCTCAGTCCGACGGCTGCGCCCGGTTACAACCCTTGATCCTTCAGCCAGCCGAGGCAGTAATCGGCGACCTCGCGCCAGCCGCTGTCGATCGTGAGGGAGTGGCCGCGACCGGCGAACTCGTGCAGCTCGGTGATCGCCGATGAATTGCGATAGAGCTGGGAGGCGCTGCGACTCAGGCTCGGCGGGATGGTGTGGTCATCCGAGGCCGCCGTGATCAGCAGGGGACCGCGAGTACTGTTGGCCGCGTCCACTTTGGTTGCCGATGAGAGATTCAAGTTCGCCAAGGCTGACTGGAAGAGAGGGCGCGCGGGGCTGGGAATGCAGTACTTGACGTACAACTCTCGGGCTTCCGGCATCGGCAGGAGGTTGGTGAACGCATAGTGGAACTGCCGCTGCGTCAAGGCGACCGCCCTCCAATAGTTGAACGGAATCACGACGGCGGGGAAGGTCGCTCGTAGGGTGGAGAGAGGCATCTGCCGGACGCCCGCGATGGGCGCGGGGTCGATGGCGATGGCGGCCAGGGCCAGATCGCGTCCCAGCAGCTGCTGGACCACCAGTCCGCCCATGGAGTGTCCGATCAGAATTGGTTTGGTGGGCAGCGAGTTGATCTGCGCGGCGACCTGGTCGGCGATCTCAGTCACGCCATAGCCCGCGACGGCCGACCCGTGGAGCCGCGTGGCGCTGGCGGTTGCCGAGTCACCCGGCCAGCCTGCGGCGCTGGAGGCGTAGCCGTGGGCATTGAAGAGATCGATCCACGGCTGCCACGAATCGCTGTGCAGCCAAAGGCCGTGGACGAAGACCACGGGTGTCGGGTTCGGTTTGTCGGTAGGCATGAAGCCTGCGGCTCCAGAGAGGTTATATATGAAGAAGGAGGCGGCGAAGGCGCAGATTGTACCAGCGGAAGGACACGCCGGCCTGAAACGCCTTATGTCGTGTAGCCACTAGGCCGCTGCCCTGAAGGACACCTTGGACAAGAATGCCGCGATGACTGCCACAATCGCGGTGAAGACGGCCTTGCCTAAGCTCTCCCAGACTCAGCAAAATCCTTACTGAGCGGGAATCCGAACCGGGGCACTAGAGCTGTGTCCCTGAAGATCGTCAGTGTCGTGATGGATGCCGCGCGACCGGGAGTTGCGACTGTCAGCGCCATGATCCCGAAAGCGTTGGATGGCTGGTCCGGCTGGTCGGCGCGATAGAGGACAAAGGCGGGCTGGCCATTAGCGCCAGTCGCTTCGAGATGCCAGCCGGCGCGCCGGCGTTGGCCCATCGGATGCAAGGACAAGATCTCTCCAACAGACTCGCGTCCGCGGTACCAGGCCGGGAACGGGGGCATGGAGAGCGTGACGTCCGAGTGTAACAGCTTTATGAGAGCCTGCAGGTCGTTCTGTTCCCAAGCGTAGACGAAAGCGCGCAGCAGGGACCTGGCTGCGGCATCGCTGGGCGCGTCCAGTGTCGCGGAGTCAATTCCTGCGCCCGTGTTCTCCGCAAGCGTCGCCCGGGCGCGGTGCAGCGCGCTATCAACGGCCGAGACGGTCGTATGCAACAGGGCTGCGACCTCGGGACCAGCCCAATCGAGTACATCGCGGAGGACCAGGATGGCGCGCTGGCGGGGAGGCAGCAGCTGCAGAATGGAAAGAAAGGCCAGGGAGATGCTTTCGCGGTCGATGACCGCTTGCTCGGGTGTCTCGCCGGACGATGGCAATTCGGTGTCAGGGTAAGGCTCAAGCCAGAGGATCTCGCTTGTGGGTGAACCTACGGGGGACTGTGCATCTGCTGGCGGCCCTGCCGGCCTGAGCAAGCGCCGCCCCGGCTGCCGTTTCTTGAGGGCATCGAGGCACACGTTCGTCGCAATGCGGTACAGCCACGTCCGGAGTGAGGAAGCGCCCTGAAAAGACTCATAGCTGCGCCAGGCCCTGAGAAGACTTTCCTGGGCCAGGTCCTCGGCCTCTTGAAGAGAGCCAGTCATGCGATAGCAGTGGAGTTGCAGCGCCGCTCGGTGCGACTCGAGAAGCGAGCCAATCTCAGACACATCCGACACGCCCGCGAAGTCGTCCACCAGGGGATTCTACCGCACGGTTTGGGCGGCGCATGTCGTCTAATACGGTAAAGCCTTAGCGGCCATTCAGAAAGGAGCACCCAGCCATGTCAACCGTCGATGTCGTCACCAGATACTATGGGAGCCAGCAGAACAAGGACGACAAGTGGAAGGAACTCTGGGCCGAAGATGCCGTCTTCTGCGATGCCTCCCGGACTCTCCTCGCGGAGGGCCGCGAGGCGGTCATCGAATCGTTCACACCTTTCCTGAGAGGCGTTGCGATCCTGGAAATCGCGCAGAGGATCGTTGAGGGCGACCAGGCTTGCTCTGTGATCCACTATACGTACAGGAATTCCAACGGGGAAACCATGAGCCAGGACGTCGCAGAGGTCGCGCAAATCCGTGGGACAAGACTGGCCAGCCTTACGATCTACTTTGACCTGACCGCCTACAGGCAGTTCATGCGGGGAACGACCACCCAAGGATCAGCATGATCGGGGACCACTACCGCGAGGGCCGCCCGATGACAGGGGACGGCTTGATGGAGCAGTTACTCCTTACGGGAGCAGCGGCTGACCTAGAATACCGATGGCTTTCGACCAAGAACTTGTAGGCCGTGTCCGCCGCTACCTCAGGGGGCAGAAGCAAGTCTCAGAAGTGCGGATGATGGGCAGCTTGATGTTCCTGGTACGCGGCGCGATGTGTGCGGGCGTACGCGGCGACGAACTCGTCGTCCGGATTGATGCTGCCAAGCGCGAGGACCTTTTGGCCATGAGAGGCTGCCGGCCCATGCGGATCGGTCGCAGGACAACAAGGGGCTTTATCCTCGTCGCTGGCCCAGCCACCAAAGATCCAGCGGACCTGGCGTTTTGGCTTGAAGTCGGCCTGGCATTCGATCCGAAGGCCAAATCAGGCAAGCGTGAATGAAAGTGGCGTCAGGCCGCAACGGCGCTGGATGGTCAAGTAGCGGCTTCCCTTCGACGACTGGGGCGGCAGTCTGCTGACCCGCGCTGCGCCTCTCGGCGGGCCCTGCCGGTGATCGCGTTGCCGCGCGTTTATGGCGTCAGCGGGTAGCCGGCAGCCACCCAGGCTTGCAGGCCGCCGGAGAGGCACGTGACGCGCGTGAAGCCGGCCTGTCTCAACAACGTCGTGCCTTCCTTGCTGCGCACGCCCGACCTGCAGACCACGACGATATCCTTGTCTTTGGGCAACTCCGTGAGGCGGCTCGGCAACTCCTCCAGAGGCATGAGCAGACTGCCCGCAATGTGGCCCTGGTCCCATTCTGCCTGGGTCCGGACGTCCACGAAGGTCGCGCCGGCCTGGTACATCTCATGTGCCTGGCTGGCCTGGACCTCCGATGGCAGACCAGTGCGCGGCCGGAGCAGCAAATACGCTCCCGCCGCGAGGACGAGCACCAATGCGACAATCGACCAGGTTCTGATATTGGATGTGGCACCCCGCGCGGTTCGCCGTGCCGGATGCTTGCGTGATTCGCTCTTGGTTGCGTGGCGACGCTTTGGCATGGTTGCCTCCCCAAATATTGGTCATTATACGGTGCCCCGGGGTGGTCATTAAGCGGATGCACGCCTATGGTTTTCGTGGATAATGGAAGCAAGCAGCAAGAGTCATGACCGCGCCGACTGGTGACGCGGTCATGCGCGGGCGACGCCGGCTGGGGCTGGAGGGACAATGAAGCTGACAGAACTGCTGGGAAAGTCGGTATCGATTCGCTCGGGGCCCGCGTCCACGGCCAGCAAGATCGGGACGATCGATCCCTTCTCCACCATCGGCGCGCTTCGTATCATCGACGATTCAGACCACCCCGGCGACGCGCACTACCAATGGCTCGAAATGGGCAGTGGGCTGTACGTCAACTATGTGTATCCGCCCAACGGGCTGAGGTTTCGCTGGCTGGATCCTCCGTCGACCGGACTTGCCTTCCCGTTTGATCTGTACCGGATCAAGTGGGACTTCCAGATCTACGTGCACGGCTTCGCGGGCCGACCGGCCGCGTTCCAACGATTGATGCCGTTTGATCAAACGGAGATGGATTCAGAGGTCCAGCACATGTGGTTCGATCAGATCAAGCTGGAAGGCGCCGGGCTTCCCGATGCAGATCTGGAGCATGCCTGGCGGTGGCTGACTGCCTCCAACCGCTTCATCACGAACGGGCAGGGCCCCGACGTGCGGCGCGACTACATCTTGAATGAGCGCATGCATGAGCCGCTGCCGGCCGTCTATCCGATGGGCTCGGCAGGAAACGTGCTCAAGGGGACGCCGGTCTTCGACAAGATCTGGTACCTGGAAGTGGAGACCATCACACCGCACATGGAGCTGCCCGCCGATCTATCGCATGCGAGGTATCCCTGGTTGATCCACTACGCCACCACCACGACGACCAAGAAACTGGACGACGGCACGTACCAATGCAATCCGTTTTCGACCAGGACGTGGATCGGTCGCAACGCACCGCATCCCGTGATCGCCTCGCGCGAAACGCGGCTCGACATGAGCTACCTGGAGCAAATTCCCGCGGGCACGCCGCTCCCCAGCCCTTACAATCCGCCCCGAAACAGGGGGGAGGCCTAGGGTCGCACGCGGCCGAGTGGCGAGCGACCGCAGCAATCATGGCGTGAACACACGGAAGCCCCCGCTAGGGGGCTTCCGTGTAAGTCCAAACCCAGATCGGGGCACTCAGAGGGGGAGTGTGGTGCCCAAGCCCTTCTGCCGGGCTGCTTCATAAATGGCCGGTGCCACCGCCATATCGTCGAGGGCGAGGCCGAGATTGATAGCCAGGGTCCGCTCCTTCGGCGACTGGCGTCCCGACTTGAGGCCGGCTGCCAGCTCTCCCAGGTCGGCATACGGTTCCGGTGTGTTCTGAAAGTAGCCCACCGACTTGTAGTATTGGAACTGCCCGTGGTCGTCCGTGCTGACGCGATCCATCTGCGCCATGGCGGCGGGCGTGATGTACGAGTCAAAGTCGACCGCGGATGCGAAGGTGCCGGGTTTGATCCAGTCCGCCTCGATGGTGGGCGTCGGATGTTTGAGGATCGGTCCCGATGTGACCACCAGGTCGGACTCCACCACTGCGCGCTGCGGTTCTTTCACACCGACGACCTGCAAGCCGAGTTGGGCACTCATGTCTTTGACGAACTTGTCCTGGACTTCGGGTATGACATCGTAGGCGAAGACTTTCTTGATCTTGAACTGGCAGGACAAGGCCTCCAGGTTTGTGCGGCCCTGGACGCCGCAGGCGAGGATCCCAACGCTCTCGCTGTCCGCGCGGGCCAGGTATTTGGCCGCCACGGCGGAGGCGGCGCCGGTGCGATAGGCCGTGATCCACGAGCAGTCCATCACCGCGTACGGAATGCCGGTCTCGACGTCGTTCAAGATCAGCAGGCCGCTTATGTAGGGCAGGCCCCGCTTGAAGTTCTCAGGGTAGCCACTGACCCACTTGATGCCTGCGGACTTCAGAGCCGGTATGAAGGCCGGCATGGCGTGGATGAAGGCATCGGGCATGGTATGGATGCCCGGCTTGGGAGGCATCTCGACCCGGCCCTTGCCTTTTTCCAGGAATGCCTGTTCGAGCAGGTCAATGACGGTCTGCATGCTGAGATTGACAGTCTCGACATCGTGACGCGAAAGATAGAGCAGTTGTGCAGGGGTCATGTTCGCTCCGTTTGGGTTGACATCGTCAATTGGAGTATAGGCGGTTGCCCGCCGCAGGCAATTGACAAAAGGCAGGATTGGCTCACGCGATAGTCCTCCTGCGGAGGCAGGGGCCGTGTCACCGAAGCTGACCCAGAACCCGCCTTCCGGAACGGGATCAGTGACAGTTTGCACTGATTGACAAAAGGGGAGAATCGGATATAATGGGGTTAGTTGGTTGTCGCAACATACTAATTAATCCCCTACATGGAACAGAAAAATACCGCCGATCACATGCTCGTTCGCGAAGTGAATTTGTCCGCGGTACTGAAGACCGTGTACCGCCAGGCACCGTTGTCGCGCGCCCAAGTGGCGGCCCGGACCGGCCTCAACAAGTCGACGGTCTCCAGCCTGGCCCAGGATCTGATCGAGCGTGGGCTGGTTCGTGAGGCGGGCATGGAGTCCAACGGAGCGGGCCGCCCGGCGACGCTTCTTGAAGTCAACGCTGCCGCCGGTGCTGTCATTGCGGCAGAACTGGGTGTCGACTTTGTGGCGGTGGCGATCGCCGATTTTGTCGGGAACGTCCTGTGGCGCGAACAGATCCGCACCGAGGCCGCCCAATCGCAGGATGAGACGCTGGCGACCATCCGCCAGCTCGTCGAGCAGGCACTCGACATCTGTGGCGAGAGGGGACTGCGCATGCTTGGGATAAGCTTCTCGGTACCCGGCACCGTGGATCTTGAGCGCGGTGTATTGCTTTTCGCCCCAAATCTCGACTGGCATAATGTGCCGCTGCGAGAGATCTTCGCCTTCACCGGTCTGAAGGTCTATCTCGAGAATGATGCGAATGCGGCAGCGGTTGCAGAGCACCTCTTCGGCGAAGCCCAGAACGTTCGGGACTTCGTTTTTGTTTTTGGAGGCGTGGGCCTCGGCGGCGGCCTGTACTTGAACGACCAGCTTTATCGGGGCACGGGCGGCTCCGCGGGCGAGATCGGGCATACACCCATCCGCGCCGAACCCTATCCGATGGAATGCAGATGCGGCAAGCTTGGCTGTTGGGAGACATACTGCAATCAGGCGTCCATCATCGACCGCGTGCAAGGGAAGCTGGCGGCAGGTCGCAAGAGCCTGATCCCCTCGATCATGGAGGGAGAGTCGGGCGGCCTCTCGCTCGCCATCATAATGAGGGCGGCGCAGGCGGGCGATCCGGTGGCGCTGGAGTCGCTGGCGGAGGTCGGGGCGGCCATCGGAAGCGGCATGGCCAGCCTGGTCAACATCTTCAATCCTGAGAAGATCGTGCTCGGCGGACCGGTCAGCGCGGCCGGCGAATACCTGATGCCGGCAATCCTGGAAGGTGTGCGCATGCATGCGCTGTCCGAGATCGCCGGACAGACGGACATATGTGTTTCCGCGTTCGGGCCGGACGCCAGCTTGATCGGCGCGGCCGCGGTGGTAATCGACGATATCCTGGGGAAACCAACTGAAGTTGCGAAGGAGGTGATGCCGGGGGTAGCGCTCAAAATGCTCGTCGCATGAAAGTCGATACTCGATAAGCAAGGAATAGGAGAAGAAAACAAATGTCTAAGAAACTCTGGTACAGCCTCGTGGCTGTCCTGGTAGCAAGCATGACCGTGCTTTCCGCATGCGGCCCAGCCGCGACGGCGATGCCTGCTGCAACCGAGGCGATGCCCGCCGCGACAGAAGCCATGCCAGTCGCCACGGAAGCCCCTGCGGCAACCGCTGCGCCGGCAATGAGCCAGGTGGAAGTGTTCTCCTGGTGGGTCGGTCCGGGCGAGGCCGATGGCTTGGCGGCGATGATTAAGATCTTCCAAGCGCAGTATCCGGATGAGGAATTCGTGAATGCCGCCGTCGCCGGTGGCGCCGGTACCAACGCCAAAGCTGTTCTGGCGACCCGCTTGCAGGCTGGCGATCCGCCGGATTCCTGGCAGGCCCATGCCGGCGAGGCGACCGTGGCTTATGCGGACGCGCAGCAGATCCAACCCCTGGATGACTTCTTTGCATCCAGCGGCTTCGGTGCGGCCCTGCCGGCTGCTCTGCTCCCCCTGATCTCCAAGGACGGGCATCCCTACAGCGTCCCGGTGAACATCCACCGCTCGAACGTCATGTGGTACAACCCGACCGTGCTTGCCGCCGCAGGCGTGACGATTCCGGCTGGCGGCTTCGCGAACTACACTGACTTCTTTGCCGCCTGCGACAAGATCGTTGCCGCTGGCAAGACCTGCCTGGCCCTCGGACCGGCATGGACCGCCGAGCACCTGTTCGAGAACGTCATGATCGGTTCGCTGGGTGCGGACGGCTGGAGCAAGTTGTGGGAGACGGGCGCGGACTGGGGCAGTGCCGACGTCACCACCGCATTGAACAACTATGCCAAGGCGCTGAGCTACACCAACAGCGACGCGGCGACCCTCTCCGACTGGCAGCCGGCTGCTCAACTCATGACGAACGGCGATGCCGCTTTCAATATCATGGGCGACTGGGCCTACGGTTATTTTGCCAATGCCGCCCCCAACGGGCTCGCGTTGACCCCCCACACGGACTTCGACTGGACCTCCCCTCCAGGAACGCAAGGCGTCTTTGTGTTCTTGGCGGACAGCTTCGTCCTGCCGGTTGGCAACAAGAATCCTGCCGGAACGCTGGATTGGTTGACCGTGGCCGCTTCCAAGGCAGGCCAGGAAGCCTTCAACCCGCTCAAGGGCTCCATCTGCGCACGCACCGACTGCGATCAGTCGCTCTTCAGCGAGTACTCCCAGGGAGCTGCGAAAGACTGGGGCAGCAACACTGTGGTCGGAAGCCTGACGCATGAAGTCGTCGGAAATCCCTCTTGGGACTCTGCCGTAGCGACGGCACTGGGCCTGTTTGTGGCCGATCCGACGAAGGTCGCTGATTTCCAGACAGCGCTTGTGGCTGCCTGCGCGTCCGATGGCGTCTGCAAGTAGGACTTAGAACGAAGATTGTGTAACAGGATGGGCGGCTGCGTCGCAGCCGCCCATCTTTGTAAGCCAGCCGATCAGACTATTGTCGGCAGGGCCGCGGTTGGACGGCGCGTCCTGCAAGACGGGGCACCACCTGTCGCAAACTTGACAATGCCGAAACACGCCACTAAGATTGAAGCGATCCATCCGGTTGTCTCTTTTCTTTGCGGACACGAGGCGAAATGAAACGGGGTTTTGAGTTCCGCGGCAAGAACCTGGCGCTGGCCCTCGTCCTAATCCTCCTGGGAGGCATCGCTCTGGCCTCCCTGCGCTCGACGCATCTGTCCATAGGCGGTAGGGACCTCACATCCGTCGGCTTGATTGTGGGCGGCCTGGTTTTGTACGTGGGCGTCCTTGTGATCGTCGATATGTTCCGGGACGAAACCTATCTGTCGATCGCCATCCTGTTGCCTTCGATGGTTGCAATTGCCATTTTCGTCTATGGCTTCATTGGCTGGTCAATACGTGTCTCCCTGAGCAGTTGGAAAGGATTGCGGCCGGACTACACCTTTGTTGGATTGAAGCAGTACACTGACTTGATCCTGCACGATGCGCGCTTTGGAATCGACATGAGGAACACGTTGGTGTTTACAGTCGGTTTCAATATCGGGTGCCTGATCCTCGGCCTCGGGCTGGCAATCCTGCTCGACCAAAGACTCAAGGGGGAAGCGATCTTTCGCGGCATCTTCCTCTTCCCGATGTCCATTTCTTTCATTGCGTCCGGCGTTGTGTGGGGCTGGCTCATGAACCCGGCCACCGGGAACCGCATCACGGGCATCAACCTGATCTTCAAGAACCTGCACCTTGATTCCCTCATCAGCCTGTGGCATACGACGCCCCAGCCGTGGGGAATGGCCTACGCTGTCATCCCGGCGGTGTGGCAACTCTCGGGGTTCACCATGGCGCTGTACCTGGGAGGCTTGAGGAGTATTCCGGAGGAGTTGCGCGAAGCCGCGCGGGTGGACGGCGCCAGCGAATTCCAGATTTACCGGCACGTCATCATGCCCCTGCTCCAGCCTGTGACGCTGAGCGCGATGATCATCCTTGGCCACATGTCGCTCAAGATCTTCGATCTGATCGTGGCGCTGGGGCACCAGGACATGCGTCTGGACGTGCCCGGCATCTACATGTGGAGGACCACGTTTGATGGCACCAACTATGCCCAGGGCGCGGCCATCGGGATACTGATGTTGGTCAGTGTGTCCTTGTTGGTGGTTCCGTATCTTGTGCGCAGCATGCGGACCGAGGCCGAGGTATGACACGCCACAAGGCGTTGCGCGCCCTGTTCTACGCGATATTGATTGCGCTGGCAATTGTCTATCTGCTTCCGGTGTACATGATGCTGCTCACGGGCATCAAGCCCATCAGCGAAGTGGACCTGAAAACCATGTGGAACCTGCCAACGGCCGGCTTTCACATTGAGAACTTCATCGCCGGCTACAAGCAGCTTGGCCCCAACCTTAACAACAGCCTGATGATGGTCATCCCGGAAGCGCTAATTTCTTCCCTGTTGGGCTCCATCAACGGGTATTTGCTCGCAAAATGGAAGTTCCGCCATTCCAACTTGATCTTCAGCCTGATCCTGTTCGGCATGTTCATCCCATATCAGAGCATCCTGATCCCGCTGGTGAAGTTCATGCAGGCGATCAATTTGTACGGAGACCTGCCCGGGCTTGTATTCGTAAACACCGTTTATGGCATCCCAATCACAACGCTGATCTTCCGCAACTATTATGCGGGCATCGGGACGGAGATTCTGGAGGCCGCGAAGATCGATGGCGCCAGCCTCTTGGGGCTGTATCGTCACATCATCTTCCCGCTCTCGGCGCCAAGTTTTGCGGTCGTCATCATCTGGCAGTTCACACAGGCTTGGAACGAATTCCTGTTCGCCGTGATCCTGACGAACCAGTCCCACTGGCCGGTGACGGTCGCGTTGAACAACCTGGCTGGCAGCCAGTTGGTCCAGTGGAACGTGCTCATGGCGGCGACGCTGCTGGCGGCGCTGCCTACCTTGCTGGTCTACGTATTCCTGGGACGCTACTTCTTGCGGGGGCTGATGGCAGGGGCACTGAAAGGTTAGCGCACGCTACACGGCAGGGTTGAACCCTGGGGGACTGGCCGACATCCGGACACCTGATGGGCGAGCGCCAACAGCTAGCGCGCGGCCCCGGAGGAGGGAAAATGAAATATCGCGAATTGGGCAGGACTGGCTGGAATGTATCCGAGATCAGCTTCGGCGCCTGGGCGATCGGCGGGGATTGGGGCACCGTGGATGACAAGGCCTCCCTGCACGCCCTCGAACGGGCGATCGATCTTGGCGTCAACTTCATCGATACGGCGGATGTGTATGGGGACGGTCGCAGCGAACGGCTCGTCGCCCAGGCACTGAAAGGCAAGCGCCAAGACATCCACGTTGCGACCAAAGCAGGCCGGCGCCTCGATCCGCACACCGCAGACGGCTATAACGCCAAGAACCTGAGGCGCTTCGTTGAGCGCAGCCTCAAGAACCTGCAAGTCGACCGGCTGGACTTGCTGCAGTTGCACTGCCCGCCAACCGAGGTCTACTATCGGCCGGAGGTGCTGGGCGCCCTCGATGACTTGGTCAGCGAGGGCAAGCTGCAGTTTTATGGGATCAGTGTGGAGAAGGTCGAAGAAGCGCTGAAAGCCATTGAGTACCCCAACGTGCAGACCATCCAGATCATCTTCAATGTCTTCCGCCAGCGGCCGGCAGAACTCTTTTTTGAGCAGGCCAAGCGCCGACAAGTGGGAATCCTGGCGCGCGTACCTCTGGCGAGCGGCCTGCTGACCGGCAAAATGGGGCCTGCCACAAAATTCGAGGCGCGCGATCATCGCGCTTACAACCGCAACGGTGAGGAATTTGATCGTGGCGAGACCTTTTCGGGTGTCGACTACGATGCGGCTCTGGCGGCGGTCGAAGACCTGCGCTCACTGGTACCTCCTCCAATGAGCATGGCGCAATTTGCACTGCGCTGGACCCTGATGTTCGACGCTGTGACCTGCTGTATCCCCGGGGCCAAGAACCCAAAACAAGCCGAAGAGAATGCGGCGGCCTCCGAGTCTGCTCCCCTTTCTGCAGAGACCATGAGGCGCGTGAAGGAAATATACGACCAGCGGATTCGCCCACTGGTCCATCACTACTGGTAGGCCCGTGCTGACAAAATGACTGCGAACGTGGAAGCACGGGATCCCTGGAGGAAGCCGACATGGCAAATACAAAGCTGAACTGGGGGCTCCTGTCAACGGCCCACATCAACCGGGCCCTCGATCCCGGTCCTCCAGGCTTCAAAAAGGAATCAGTTGTCCGCGGTGGGCTCCCGGAGCCAGAGCACGGCGGATGCCTATGCCGGAGAGTGGCGGATTCCACGCGCGCACGGCAGTTACGAAGCCTTGCTGGCGGACCCTGAAATCGACGTGATCTACGTTTCGCTGCCGAACCATCTCCATGCGGAGTGGACGATCAAGGCCCTGCAAGCCGGCAAGCATGTGCTGTGCGAGAAGCCCATGGCCCTTACCGTGAAGGAGATGGACCACATGCAGGCAGCCGCCGCCGAAAGCGGCAAGGTCCTGGCGGAGGCTTTTATGTATCGCCATCATCCTCAAACGCTGAAGGTCAAGGAACTCGTAGACAGCGGCGCTCTCGGCGTCCTGCAGCTGATAAAAGGCGCCTTCACATTCACGGTGCGACGCGACGGCGATATCCGGCTGAGGCAGGAGACCGGCGGCGGCGGAATCTGGGACGTGGGCTGTTATCCGATCAGCTATGCGAGAATGATCGCCGGCGCAGAACCCGTTGAGGCTTTCGGCTTGCAGGTGCTGACTGAAGGCGGGGTAGACGAATCGTTCGTGGGCCAGCTTCGTTTCCCAAACGACGTGCTGGCGGACTTTGACTGCGGCCTGCGATCACCCGACCGCTCGGGCATGGAAATCGTCGGTGATCAGGGTGTGCTGTCGATTTCAAACCCCTTCAAGCCGGGGAAGAATGAACGCTTGACTCTAACGCGCGGCAAGAACGTGGACACCATCAAGATCCCCGGTGAAGAGCTGTATCGCGGGGAAGTGGAAGACATGGCCGACGCCGTTCTGCTCGGCAAGGCGCCGCGCATGAGCCTTGCGGACAGCCGCGGCAACGTGGCCACGATCGTCAGCCTGCTAGAGGCGGCGCGGTCCGGGCGGCCGGTCCGGCTCTAAGCAGCTTGCCGGGGCCGCTGATTCTCGTAGTCAAATTCACGGCTTCCTCACCCAAAGCAAAATAGCCTGTTCGAGGAAAGGCGCTGGCAGCGGCACCTTGCTGAAGCGGTGTCCTTCTGCATACACCGTAAGCGGCCGTTCCAGACCACCCAGATCTCCAAAATCGAAGCCGGCGTTCGTGGATTCAAAGCCGGTCAATACTGCCTGTGGGGGATACGCGTTTAGCAGGCCGCCGAGCTCCTCGGGTGAGGTCACGCCGTATAGAGCGCGGCGCTCTGCCGTCAGCAGCAGCGAGGTGCGCCACGAAAAAGGTCCGGTTGCGGCAAACGGATACACGTCGTACCCCACCTCGAGGGGAAACATAGGCAGAAGCGTGAGAATGCGTCCGGACGGCACGTACTGGTGCAGACGCGTAGCGAACTGGTGTGCCTCAATAGGTACCCAGGCCGATGGATCCGCCAGCTTGCCAAGCGATGCCAGCGTCGCCCGCGAACTGGAAGCCGCAAATACCGCCACAAGACAGGCCGTTCCCAATGTGCTGATCAAGACGCGATGAGCCTGGTACACCTGCCGCCCGAGCACCAGCAAGCAAACGCACAACACCGGAATGGGCGCCAGGAAATACTGTGGCTGGGTCGGCGTGGGCGCGAAGGCCGTGACTGCCAGTGCCAGCGCGCAGCCTGCCAGCGCCAGCTCGCTCAGCGCCTCGGCCGAGGCAGTGCGAGCGTATCGCACCACGGAGCGCACCAGCATGAATAACATCGCCAGGTATAGGACGAGGTCCAAGGGCGAGGCGATCACGTAGCTCAAGAAATCAAGCAGCTTCTGCCCGAGCTGCATATTGACGCGGGTCAGAAGCCCGGAGTAGTAGATTGTATTGAGACGAATATAGAGATAGTTGCCGTACATGAAGGGCTGCGGTGCCGCGACAAACAGGCCGAGGACCGGGATGCTCCCCGTGAGCGCGCCGGCTGCGTATGCGATCACCGACCTGAACCGACGCGGCGGCGGGCTGCGCCATGCCTCAACAACATAGAGGCAGCCAAGAACGGGGAGCAAAACGGCGTAGTTGAACCTCGTCCAGGCGGCCAGGCCGGCCAGCGCGCCAGCGCCGAAGGCGCCTCGCGTGGCCGCCGCGGGAGTCGCGTTCTTGCGCACGAAGAATGCCAAGGCCAGCAGGCTGAACAACGACGCAAGAGAGTGATTTAGCGCGTTTCCGGCGATGTGCGCAAGAATTGTGTTGAATACAAAGATGCAGATTACTACGATGTCCAAGAAGAGCGGGGGAGCGGAGTCATCCATCGATGTCATCCGCCTAAACCCCATGACGATCAGCAGGGCACAGACGAACCACGCGACCGCGTTTAGCATGCGCCCGACCAAGAAATCGTAGGGCGTGATGGCAGCCCCGATGCCGTAGAAGAGGGTTGCGTACGGCATATGCGTGTAAGGGTAGTCCACGTAAGGGAGCAGACCGTGGTAAGCCAGCAGTTGCCCCGGCGCGATGAACTGGTTCTCGTCGTGGGAGAAGTTAGCACTCGCGGCTTTGCTCATGAAGACAGCGAGCACGAGAAGGAAGAAGACAGCCTGGATGGCCATGTTCCAAGGGCGCCAGCTTCGCATTTTCACACCGGCATTATAACGATCTGCTTCGGCCTGCGCGCCGGTCCATCCTACGCACGGAGGCAGGCGGCGATTTGTGGATTGCCGCACATTGGGGCTTGACAATATACGAAAAATGTAGACAATGTGGGTGCAATCTATCCAGTTTGTGTGCACGATCACATCGTGAAGATGTGCAGCTAGGCTCTCCGGCCCCAAGTGAGAGCCTGAATTTTTCCGGAGGAGATGCCGCGGATGAAATCCTTCCATAGGGTTGCATATTGGGCAGCATTCGGACTGCTGCTTGCGGGCTGCGCAACCTCACCGACCTTCGTACACTCCAACTCAAGCATCGCCCGGGACGAAGCTGCCCTGTACAGAGACATTCTGTATGAGGCAGTTTTTATTTTCGTCGTGATCATCGGGGCGCTGATCTGGATCCTGATACGCGGCGCACGTGCGCATGAGCAGGGTGGCCATGCGCCGCAAATTCACGGCAAAGCGTCGTGGGCGATCACGGCCGCGGTCCTGGTGCTGGCTGCCGACGCCTTTGATTTTGGCCTGATGGTGTCGACGATGCACGCGGTAGCCGCGCCCGCGCGTTCCGCCCATGACCTCAACGTCCACGTGATCGGTCATCGCTGGTGGTGGGAATTCGACTATCCCGACCTCGGCATAAAGACCGCCAACGAGCTGCACGTGCCCGTTGGAACCAACGTGCAGATTACGCTCACTTCGGTTGACGTGATTCACAGTTTTTGGGCGCCGCAACTGACGGGCAAGACCGACGTGATCCCCGGGCAAACAAACCACATGTGGTTAAGGGCTGATCAACCGGGAGATTTTCACGGCCAGTGCTCCGAATTCTGCGGGACCGAGCACGCCATGATGCGACTGCAGGTGATAGCGGAGACACAGGGCGATTTTGATGCCTGGGTGGCACACCAGCAGGAACCGGCTGCCACGCCCCAGACCGAGGCGCAGCAGGCGGGATACAAGATCGTCACGACAACCTGTTCCACCTGCCACTCCATCGTGCCCGGCGATCCGAAAACCGACCTAACGGGGCCCAATCTGTCGCACCTGTTCTCGCGGTCGATGTTTGCCGGCGCGACCTACGAGCTCAACGAGACCAACATCCGCAATTGGGTTCACGACACGCAGGCAATGAAGCCCGGAAACGACATGAACATCAATCTTCCGTCAGCGGATCTCGACAACGTCATTGCCTACCTCACACTGCTCAAGTAAGTTTTCGGAAGGACAAAGATGACCACTCAGGCAGGATCACTTCCGTACATGCAAAGGCACGCCCAGAGCGGCGTGCTTTCGTGGTTGATGACCGTCGATCACAAGAAGATCGGCATCATGTACATGGTGAGCGCTTTCATCTTCTTCTTTGCCGGCGGGATTGAGGCGCTGTTGATGCGGATACAGTTGGCCCGCCCCGAAAACAAGTTCCTGAGCGCGGACACGTATAACCAGATCTTCACCATGCACGGCACCACGATGATCTTCCTCGCCGTGATGCCACTGGCCGCCGGATTCGGCAACTACCTGGTGCCCCTTTTCATCGGTGCGCGCGACGTTGCCTTCCCGAAGCTCAACGCCTTGAGCTTCTGGACGTTCCTGGCCGGCGGAACGTTCATGTACAGCAGCTTTCTGTTTGGAGGCGCACCCAATGACGGCTGGTTCAGTTACGCGCCTCTGACGGAAAAGGTGTTCTCCGACACACACGGCATGGACTACTGGGCGCTCGGCATCCTCCTGCTGGGCATGGCGACCACGATCGGTTCGATCAATTTCATCGTAACCATCATCCAGCTGAGGGCCCCGGGCATGACCCTGGGTCGGATGCCGGTTTTCATTTGGACACAGTTCGTGACGGCATTTCTGGCGGTCTTCTCGCTACCGTCACTTACCGTTGCCGTCATCCTGCTCCTGCTCGATCGGCAGTTGGGGGCGCACTTCTACAATGTGGCGCAGGGCGGCAGCGCCTTGCTGTGGCAGCACTTGTTCTGGTTCTTCGGGCACCCGGAGGTCTACATCCTGATCCTGCCCGCCATGGGCATCGTATCCGAGATCATCCCGGTCTTCTCCGAGAAGCCGCTCTTCAGCTACACATGGGTTGTGCTGTCCACGGTCACGATTGGCTTCCTTGGTTTTACGGTGTGGGCGCACCACATGTTTGCAACCGGCATGCCCACGACGGCCCTGACAGTCTTCGCGGGTGACACGTTCTTGATCAGCGTGCCGACGGGCGTGCTGTTCTTTGCGTGGCTGGCGACGATGTGGCGCGGCAGGCTGCGCTTCCAGACTCCGATGCTCTTTGCGCTGGGGTTCGTGACCCTCTTTCTGATCGGCGGCTTGGACGGCATCCACCTGGCGGTTGTGCCGGTTGACTGGCAGCTCACCGACACCTACTACGTGATCGGGCATATCCACTATGTCCTGTTCGGCGGGGCGATCTTTGGCCTGTTCGCCGGCGTGTACTACTGGTTCCCCAAGATCACGGGGCGGCACATGTCTGAAGCGATCGGCAAGTTGCACTTCTGGCTGCTCTTCGTGGGCATGAATCTGGTGTTCATGCCGATGCACATCCTGGGCCTGGAAGGCATGCCGAGGCGTATCTATACGTACGGCGCCGGCTACGGTTGGGAAATCTGGAACTTGGTTGAGACGGTGGGAGCCTTCATCGTGGCGCTCGGCGTCCTGACTTTCGTGGTCAATTTCTTCATTTCGATCGCCAAACCAGTCACCGGCGAGGCCGATCCGTGGGATGCATTCACTCTCGAATGGACCACGTCCTCCCCGCCGCCTGAATACAACTTTGCCAGTATACCGTCGGTGCGAGGCCATCGACCGCTGTATTACAAGAAGCACCCGCCGCAAGATGAAACCGGGGGGCACGCTTGAATACCGCCCTTGACCAGCACCCGATGAGCAAGGTGGCCACGGGCAAAGTCGCCCTGGCAATCATCCTGCTGACCGAGACCGTCCTCTTCGCGACGCTCCTGGCGGCCTACGTGGCGTTGCGCAGCCAGGCCAACTGGGCGCTGGTACATTCCCTGCCCCGGCTGCTTGTTCCCATCCTGAACACCACGATCCTGCTGGCCAGTGCATGGAGCGCGCGCCAAACGCATGTGTTGGTCCTCGCGAAGCAGCGGACCGCACTCGTTCCGACAACGCAGGCTCTTACGCTGGCACTTGGGCTCATCTTTGTCGCCGGACAAGCGTATGAATTCGCGCACGCCGGCTTGCGAATTGACGATCAGGCCTTTGGCGGCGTGTTCTTTGCACTGATGGGCTTTCACGCGGTGCATATCCTTGCGGGCGTGGTGGTGCTGGCGATAAACCTCGCGCGCCCGCGGTATCCGAATTTCTCGGAGGCAGACGCGACGGCAATCGAAATCGGTTCGCTGTTCTGGTACTACGTGGTGGCGGTCTGGCTCGTGCTGTTCACGGCACTGTACCTGGTGTGATGATACTTACGCAGGTCGGATGGGGCTTCCATTCAAGCGTGCTGATCGGCATGGCGCTGTGGACGGCTGCCTATGTCCTGGTGACCGGACCGTGGCGCAGCCGATATGGCTGGGGCGACGCTCCTGGGCCGCTGCGGGCCACCGTCTTTCACTTCGGCACGCTGGTCGGCCTGCTGGCGCTCAGCTCCCCGCTGGATCCGCTGGGCGACGACTATCTTTTCAGCGCACACATGCTGCAGCACCTGCTGCTGATGTACGTGACGGCGCCCTGCTGGCTCCTGGGAACGCCTGGTTGGCTCCCAGGCCTGCTCATACCGCGGCGTTTGCAGGCTGCAGCCAGAAGGGTCACCAGCCCGGCCGTGGCGCTGTGTGTTTTCGCGGGAGTCACGCTGGGGTGGCACGTTCCGGGCGTGTACAGCCTGGCCCAGGCACATGAATGGCTGCACATCGTCGAACATCTCACGTTCATCGGCGCGGCGTTGATCGGCTGGTGGCCCATTGCGGGGCCGGCATCTGTGTCGCTGCCCCGGTCCCCGGCCCCGATCCGCATGCTGTACATCTTTTTCATGGCGATGCCGTGCACGCTGCTCGGCGCCATACTCACTTTTGCGGGCAGGCCGCTGTATTCCTACTACGTCCAGGCCCCGCATCCGTTCGGCCTCGGTGTGCTGGACGACCAGCGCCTCGGTGGCCTGTTGATGTGGGTCCCGACTCACGTCATCCTTCTGGTTTGCCTGAGCATTATCGCCGGGAACTGGCTGAGCAGCCAGGACACGTCGCCAAACCTCCCGGCAGACAACCCGGCTTCATGAGGAGTAATGCTGCATGAAAGAGCATCCTGACATCCACATGCCCAAACCAAGCTTCTGGCCGATCGTGCTGGCCTTTGGATTGTTCTTGATCGCGTCCGGGATTGTCTCGAGCATCATTACAAGCCTCGTGGGTGTTGTCGTGCTGCTGACGGCGATCGGCGGGTGGGCGCTGGAAAACCGCGCGGAGGGGTCCCACGATGAGTGATGCCGTCCAGACCGCGCCAGTCGCGCGGCACGAGAACACAAAGCTGGCCATGTGGGTCTTCCTGGGCGGGGAGGTCGTCTTTTTCACCGCCCTAATCCTGGTTCTGTTGCTCACCAGAATCGTGAACACGGGTTACCAGGCGGATTTTCGCTCGCACCTCAGCATTCCGATCATCGCGCTGAATACGTTCGTTCTGGTTACCAGCAGCTACTTCGTGGTGCGTGCGCTCGAGGCCATTCGCGAAGGAAACGCGGGGGCCATGCGGCGAAACCTGATTTTCGTTTTGGTGCTCGGGTTGGCCTTCCTCGGCGGGCAGGCCTTCGAGTGGACATCGCTGTTCCGCGACGGCGTGGACTATTCCACGACCTTCGGCATGCCTTTCTTCACGGTGACAGGCACGCACGGATTGCACGTACTGATCGGATGCATCTGGCTCGGCTACCTTCTTGTGGGCCACGGCCGCATCCCATACACGAAGTCGAACCACCTGGGCATCGAGAACTTTGGCCTTTACTGGCACTTTGTGGACATCGTCTGGATCGTGCTGTTCACGTTGATCTACCTGATCTAGGAGTGCATCCATGGAACACGCGCAACAAAGACGCCCGAACTATCTGCTCGTCTTCGGCATCCTGGCCGGTTTCACTCTGATCGAAACTCTGGTGAGCTATGTCCAGCAGGCGGCCATCCGGCTCCCGGTGCTGCTGGTGCTGTCCGCTGTTAAGGCGGTGCTGGTACTCCTGTACTTCATGCATCTGAAGATGGATTCCAAAGTTTTCAGCTATCTGTTCGTGGCCGGACTGGTATTGTCAATTCCGCTGATCCTGGTGATGACGGTCGTCATGCCAATCATTGCCCGCTATTGATGCAGGGGAACCAGGATCGTGGTGCTCGTGTCATCCATCCATAACTCGGGCCGTTATCGAAAGGAGGTGTGGAAAGCGAAACAAACATAACCCGCAAAGGACGGTGGAAAGGCGGAGATTGGGCTCCCCGTCAAGAACGCCAAAACGCCGAATCACAAGGACTAAAGGAGAATGAAATGAAAGTGAAGAAGATCTTTGCAGCACTCGCAATTTCTGTGTTCATCATGCCGTTGCTGGCAGCGTGCGGCCCCACTTCCGTGGACGTAACGCTCGAGACCTACAAGTTGACCATGTCGAGAAACACGGCGCCCGCCGGGGACGTTGTCTTCCACGTAACGAATAAGGCCACCGACCAGAAGCACGAATTTGTCATCTTCAAAACGGATCTGGCGGAAGACAAACTCCCGCTCAAGGACGATGGGACGGTGCAAGAGGACGGCGCAGGCGTGACTCACATCGACGAGGTCGAGGTGGAGCCCGGTGCCTCCGCGGATCTGAAGGTGAAGCTCGAAAAGGGCAACTACGTCATGATCTGCAATATCGACACGCCCACCCCGCACTACATGCAGGGGATGCACGCGGCATTCTCTGTTCAGTAGACCGCCTTAATTCTGGGTATGCAGCGGGCCAGACGACCTCGTCTGGCCCGCTTTCGTTTCATGTCATGGAACCATCGTCAGCCTCGTGTGCTGGGCTATCGATGACCGCTTGTGACCTGCACTCGGACCCGTCGTCGGCAGCGTGGATTGGCCCTTGGGCAGGCTTCGGAGCCAGCGCCGTCTCGCGATCACATTTGACGTTGGAGATGCCCTCGGCTACACTGGCACACATGTTGGCGCGCGTCTTCTCGTGTGCGGTGATCGGGCTGGAGGGCGTAATCGTCGAGGTCGAGGTCGATACCGCCCAGGGCCTGCCCGGAATTGATATCGTGGGCCTTCCAGACAAGGCCGTGCAGGAAAGCCGTTCAAGGGTGCAAGCGGCGGTGAAAAACGCCGGCCTGCGATATCCCCGCGAGCGTATTGTCGTGAATCTTGCCCCGGCCTCCGTACGGAAAGAGGGCCCGACGTACGACCTGCCGATAGCCGTCGGCGTCCTGATGATGCAGGGATTGTTGCCGCCAGATTGCCTGGCTGACGCGTTGGTGGTGGGTGAGCTGTCGCTCGAGGGGACCGTGCGTCATTCTCGCGGGGTGCTGCCCATGGCGGCCAGCGCGCGCCAGCGCGGCTTTCGGCGGATCTTCGTGCCGATCTCGGATGCAGCAGAAGCTGCGCTTATCCCGGACGTCGAGGTCTATCCGGTCGCGTCGCTGGCGGATCTTCACCTTCACCTGACGGGGCAGAAAGAGATCGCGGCGCAGCCTCACGTGGCAGCCGATGCGGCTGTTCGAATGCCCTCGACGGATTTCCGCGAGATCAAAGGACAGGAGCACGTCAAGCGGGCGCTGGAGATCGCGGCTGCCGGCGGGCACAACGTCCTGATGGTTGGACCACCGGGGGCAGGCAAGACGCTCCTGGCGCGGGCGATGCCAGGGGTGCTGCCGGAGATGTCAGTGGACGAAGCGCTGGAAGTCACCCGCATCTACTCGGTGGCCGATGCGCTGCCTCCGGAAATGCTGATCCAGGCGCGGCCGTTCCGGGCGCCGCATCACACGATCAGCCACGCCGGTTTGGTAGGCGGAGGTAACTGGCCGCATCCCGGTGAGATCTCCCTCGCCCATCGCGGCGTGCTTTTCCTGGATGAGCTCCCGGAGTTCGGGTCGCGGGTGCTCGAGGTGATGCGTCAACCAATCGAGGACAAGGTGGTTACGATCAGCAGGGCACAGGGTTCCCTGACCTTTCCTGCCAATTTCATGCTGGTGGCTGCGATGAATCCGTGCCCGTGTGGATACTTCGGAGATCTGCTGAAGGCGTGCACATGCGCGCCGTCCACGGTGACGAAATATCAGAAGCGAATCTCCGGTCCGCTCTTGGATCGGATCGACATCCACGTCGAGGTGCCGCGCGTCGAATATCAGAAGCTCAGCGATGACCGACTCGGCGAGGCCTCGGAAGCGATCCGGGCGCGAGTGGAGGCCGCCAGACAGCGGCAGCGCGAACGTTTTGGCGGCGGGCACGAAGGGCAGGATTCTGTCGGAGTCACCGAAGCGGCGGGGAGCCGGAAGAGCCGGGCCACGGCGATCGGAATATTGACGAATGCCGACATGCGCGTGGGAGAAATCAGGCAGTACTGCAAGCTCGACGCCGCCGGAGAAGCCTTGGTGCGGGCCGCCATGGGGCAGATGAACCTATCGGCGAGGGGATATCATCGCGTCTTGAAGCTGGCTCGCACGATCGCAGACCTCGCGGGGAACGAGCGCATCGAGGCGATACATCTGGCCGAAGCCTTGCAGTACCGGCCGAAGACCATGATGGGGTGAGTACGCGCTGCATGCCCGTCTAAACGCGTGAAATAACAAGCGTGTTCTGCAGAATGGATGATTGACTTGTATCCAGGAGTGCTTGCCAAGTACGGCCCTCTACTTGACCTGCCCGGGCACGCACGCGCTGTGACCCTGCTCGAAGGGGACACGCCTTTGATCCCGGTGCCTGCCCTGGTGCGGGAACTCGGCGGCGGGTTTGAGCTCTTCATCAAATTCGAAGGTCTCAATCCCACGGGTTCATTCAAAGACCGGGGCATGACGGCCGCTGTCAGCGAGGCGCTGGGACGCGGCGCCAAGACCGTCATCTGCGGCAGCACCGGCAACACGGCCGCCTCGGCCGCGGCGTACGCGGCCCGCGCGGGCCTGAAATCCATCGTCTTGATTCCACAGGGCAAGGTCGCCGCTGGCAAGCTCGCCGGCGCGGCAGCGTACGGCGCGCAGGTCATTCAGGTGGACGGGTCCTTTGACCAAGCGCTTGGGTTGGCCGTGCAAATTTCAGAGAAGCATACGATCTGCCTGGTCAACTCGATCAATCCCTACCGCATCGAGGGGCAAAAGACTGCCGCCTTCGAGATCTGCGACACCCTTGGCTCCGCGCCAGACTGGCTGTGTCTCCCTGTGGGCAACGCCGGCAACATAACAGCCTACTGGATGGGATTCAAGCAATACAACGCGTTGAAGTCGACCGGCCTGCCGCAGGTCCTTGGGGTACAAGCGGCAGGTGCAGCCCCGCTCGTGCTCGGACATCCGGTCGAAAATCCGGAGACGGTCGCCACGGCCATCCGGATCGGAAAACCGGCGCGCGGCGAACAGGCCCTGCAAGCTGCACAGGAATCGCAGGGAGCGATCATCGCGGCCAGCGATGCGCAGATCCTGGATATGCAGAGACTGCTAGCGGAGCGCGAGGGCATCTGGGTCGAACCGGCATCGGCCGCAGGTCTCGCAGGCCTTGCGCTTCAAGTCGCCGGAGGCCAGCTGGCCGCCGCAGGGAAATGTGTTGTCGCCGTCTGCACGGGGCATGGATTGAAGGACCCGGACATCGTGACAAAGGGCATGTCAGCGCCGAAGGTCATTCCCCCGAGATTAGACGCCCTCGAAGACATCATCTTGAGTTAGCGCGATTCCGGAATGAAGATTCAGATCAAGGTCCCCGCCACGACCGCCAATCTTGGCCCCGGTTTTGATGCCCTCGGCTTGGCCCTAAATCTCTGGAACGAAGCTGTCTTCGAGACCAACCAGCGGGGTGATCGGGGGATCTCGGTGTCCCTGGAGGGCGAGGGCGTCGGGCACGTGCCCGCCGACGAGACGAATCCGATCGCGGTGGCCGCATTGCGCATCTTCGAGCTTGCTGGCGCGCCGGTCGAGGGCTTCCGCCTGCATTGCGTCAACCGCGTGCCGCTGGGATCGGGCCTGGGCTCGAGCTCTGCGGCCCTGTTGACCGGTATGCTGGGGGCGAACGCGATGCTCGGAAACCTATTCACGGATGAGCATGTTCTGAAGCTCGCCATCGAGACGGAGGGCCATCCCGATAATGTAGCGCCAGCCATGCTCGGAGGTCTGGTGGCCTCGATCGTCCACGAGGACCGGGTCATCTCCATCAAGCTGTCGGCGCGAGCCAATCGGCGTCCGATCCATGCCACGGTCGTTCTGCCGGATTTTGATTTCCCCACGGAGGAGGCGCGTGCCCTTCTCCCGGGGCAGGTCGAGCGAAGGGCTGCCGTCCACAACATCAGCCGCGCCATCATGGTCACGGAGGCGCTGCGAACAGGGGACCTCGAAATGCTGGGCGATGCCATGACCGACTTGTTGCACCAGCCCTACCGAATCCCGTTGATCCCGGGTGCGCAGGCGGCAATGGACAGCGCCCACAGTGCGGGCGCCGCGGCGGTGGCACTTTCCGGCGCGGGTCCCAGCCTGATCGCGTTTGCTTCGTGGCGCGATCCCGCCATTGGAACTGCGATGCAGGCCGCGTTCGAATCCGCTGGGCTTTCCGCCCGCATCTTCGAGCTGGCGCCCACGCAAGACGGCGCCGAAGTCAGCATCCTTTAGGTTGGGTTGCGGCTCGCGCTTCAGGGCCGGCCCCAACCGAGGCCTGGCAGAGAGTGAGGTCGCCGTCCAGCCCGCCGCGTTTGCGGGCGCAGGCGAACGTGCAAATTCCCGCAGAACGCTAGTCCCCGGGTTCCGAAACGCGGCTATCCGCCGGCGCGGCAAGACCGGCGACCACACGGTACACCGTGAGGAAGAAGGCGCTCGCGCCAAATATCCAATAAGCAGCCTGTGCCGCGGAAGATCCCGTATCTGTTCCGCTCGCCAGGGCATGCATGATCGCAACCACGAAATTGAAGAAGCTGGCGAAGTGAATCACCTTCCAGGCACCCGGCCCGATCTGTTTGCGCACGTAGAAGGTGGCGGAAATGATCGCCCAAACATACAGGCCGATCTGGCCCGCGCCGACCCAGACCGGGCGGTAGTTGACGCTTGCAAACGGAATCAGGATCTGCGCCCATTGGTAGCCGATGTAGCGGTCTCCCAACAAGATGACCGCATGGAAGGCCGCGAATGCGAGGCCAAGCAAGCTGACATACTCATGCATCGCGAAAGCGGCCTGCGCTCCTGGCCAGGTGCGCGCCATCTTGTCGGTGATGAGCAAGCCCAGGACCATCGAGAGCCACAACAAGGCCAGGGCGACAAACGCGCTGGCCCTTGAAAGATACCAGTAGGCTTTCGGACTGGGCCCCCATAGCGTCGCAGCCAAGCCGGGCGACCAAATCGGCGCGACCATGAGCGCCACCAGCGCGCCCAGTGAGCCCGCGACCAAGAATGCAAGGATGGGGCCAGCGCTCGTAAACGGCACGTCTGCATTCGGATCGGCCATGGTGTGGTTTGTCATTCAGCTCCTTCGCTTTCTAAAGGTAGGGCTCGATGTTGCTGCTATAGCGCAGGCTTCGGTCGTCCAGCACTAGAATCGCCGCAGCATCATTGAATTCCTCGAGCAGCGTCAAGCCGGTTTCGCTGCCAGATATGAGGACCGCCTTTGCCAACGCTTCTGCGCGCATGACAGTCGAGGCCACGACGGTTGCCGAGGTGATGTCGGTACTGGCGGGCAGCCGCGTTCGGGGATCGATGATGTGGTGCTTAAAGAGCCCGCCCCGACGCCAGTAGCGATGGTTCTTGCCCGAGGTTGCAACGCCGCCGCTTTCAAGAAACACGGTCTCCACGTAGCGGTCGGCATCAAAGGGGTCGTCGACGGTTATCCGCCACGGATCACCGGAGGCCAGCGGCCCGCTCACGGCGATGTCTCCGCCAGCGCTTACGAGCGCCGGGCCTGAAGCTGCGAGCCGCATCATGGCCTTGTGTGCCGCCCAGCCCTTGGCTACACCGCCAAAGTCAAGGCCGATTCCCGGCGGCAGGCACACCACGCGTGACGAGGCCTCAACGACTATGCTGCTCAGGCGCCGGCAATGCGTCGACTTGGATGCTTCCCACGGGATCCGTGGCGCCCCAGCGAGGTCTCATTTGACCGGGGATCCATCTCGAGCAGGTCGAAGGGCCGGTCGTAACCCGCGCTGAGCAGCGCCTCGAGAATCAATGGATTTACGAGACCTCGCGTCATGGTGTCGGCCTCGACCGCCACCTGGAGAACATCCCACATTGTCTGGCTGAGAGCCTGCTCGGTGCCGGGGTTAGCGTTCAGGCGGCTCAGTTCGCTGTCAAGTCTGAAGCGGCTGAGAGTCTGCTCCCATTCTTCAAACCAGGCCGGCACGTGTTCCAAGTGTGGCTCGGGCGGCTCGATATCCAGAATGGCGAGCACTTTGCTGCCCATGGCGCGAAACTCAGTTCGTTTCATTGTTCTAGGAAGAACCAGTCGATGCGCCGCCTCCACCACCACCGCCCCCACCGCCGCTTCCACCGCCTCCGCCCTTTCGATGGTTGGGCTGATACTGGCTTTGGGCTGCGGCGGTCGGCGGAGGCACCGCGGTGCCGAGGTACACCACTTGGCCCGGCAACATCAGTAGTTGAGTGGCGGTCGCGGTTAGTTCCGCCGTCGGCGTCACCGTGCTCGCCGCGTCAACCGGCTGCGGCTTTTCGCGCGACGCCCACAGACTCCACAAGCCGAGCGTCCCCGCGATGGAGATAGAGCTCACGATGAGTTGCACGTCCCTCCAGCTTTTGGGTTTCCTGCGACCGGTCGGCGAAGCTTGCATCAGTCATCTCCTCCGCCTTCGTGCTCAGACTGCGTGGAGCCGGCGGACCCGCCGCCTGAATCTGCTCGCTTGCCACCGCCCGATCCCTTGCGGTCTTTCTTGGTGACTTGGGCAGTCACGACCTGAGTGGACGCGGGCACGGACGCCAACACTGTTCCTCGAGGCGATACGTAGACAACGGCGCCAGATGGAAATGTCACCATGTACGACTGGATGCCGTTGTATTCGTTCAGTTGGACGGAATACGGATCCGTGCGATTCAGGAAACGCGCGGCGACACTCGGCGGCTTCCTGGGGCGACAACAGCGGCGTTCGGCAGGAAGCTTGCGGCGATCGGATCGATCACGGCCGCCGACTCCTGCTGCGACTCGTCTGCCGCCACCGGCGCGGGCCGCGTCTCAGCCAGTACGCGATATCCATACACCACGCTCGCCAAGATGATCACCGAGAACGCGGTGATGGCAACAGACAGCAGTGCAATCGTTCGTTTCATTCTGCCTCCTTCTGAACACGCCAGTCGATGCGTTTGTCCGAACGATGTAAGTCGCAGATTTTACACGACTGTCAAGAGCCGTCCACTAGGGACCGGTATGTCATTGGGGGTAACCTAACAAGAATGCAAACCCAAGCCGCCGGTGAAGGCCATTTTGTGCGGGGAATTGCCGGATTAGGACGATTTTTGCCTCCGTTCGCCTACGCCTGCTCGACGGAATTGGAGGGGAATTGTGGGGTTTTCGACGTCCCGCTCTGGCAGCAAAACGGCCGCCGTGAGTGCTGCGGCGCGCCGCGCATGTGCCGCCGCGCGATACAGCCAGAAGAACTGCGCTCGTCGCGTGACGGCCAGCTCTCCCCCACATCGACGAAGCTGCGGATGGCAAGCCCCGAAATCACATGCTCATCCGGAGCGCTCCTAAGTCGGATGACCTCTGCAGTCTTGTTCCAGGTCATGTGTCTGCTCCCGGCCAACGTCTCCAGGGCGCATGAAACGAGATGAGCCGCCGGCGCTGTTGATGCCCCTCGCGGTGCTTATTCATGCGGCCCGATCCAGTCGCTGTTCTCGCGGATAAAGCGTAGAATTGCGCCGTGGGCGCGACAAAATTCTACGTTGTTTGGAAGGGCCGGCGCACGGGCGTGTTCTCCTCGTGGGTGGAGTGCGAGAAGCAGGTCAAGGGTTTTGTCGGCGCGCAGTATAAGGCTTTCGGGAGTCTGAAAGAGGCGAACGAGGCCTTCCGCGGCCGATTCGCGGACTACGCTGGCAAGGCTTCGTCGATAGGGAGGTGGCGCACCGCAACCTCGCAGCCGCGCCTGCCGTCTTTGTGCGTCGACGCGGCCTGCTCTGGGTCTCCCGGACGGCTTGAGTACAGAGGCGTCCAGACGGACACCGGGCGACCAATCTTCGCTGCCGGACCGCTTGCAGAGGGAACAAACAATGTGGGCGAGTTCCTCGCCATCGTGGAGGCCTTCCGCTGGCTGCGCGACCATAAGCTGGAATGGCCCGTGTACTCAGACTCGGAAAACGCCATCGGCTGGATCCGAGCCAGGAAGTGCAGAACCAAGCTGGTGCGCACGCCTGTCAACCGGAGGTTATTTGAGATGATCGCGGCGGCAGAGGCGGAGCTGCGCGGCGACGCGGCCGACGGACGCGTTCTGGGTGATGGCCTCACCGTGCTGAAGTGGGACACGGCGGCATGGGGAGAGATACCTGCAGATTTTGGCAGGAAGTGAAGGAATACCGGAGAAGGGATCTCATAATGAAGACTGCTCTTCTGCTGATCGATTTTCAAAATGACTACTTCCCCGGCGGGAAGATGGAATTGGTGGAGCCTGCTGCCGCCGCCCGGAATGCGCGCGAGCTCCTCCAGTGTTTTCGCGAACACGATGAATTCCACGTGCACATCCAGCATGTATCCACGCGGCCGGGTGCGACGTTCATGCTGCCGGGAGACCGGGGCTCCGACATAAACGATGCGGTGGCGCATTTCGAAGGTGAGCCGCTCGTGGTCAAGCACCACCCGAATGCCTTCCGTGAAACCGGCTTGCTCGACTTGTTGCGCGGACAGGGAATTCAGCGCGTAATCATCACGGGAATGATGACTTACATGTGCGTGGACGCCACCGCTCGAGCCGCAGCCGATCTGGGCTTCCAGGTGATCGTGGCAGAAGACGCCTGCGCCACGCGCGACCTGGTCTTTGGTGACACGACGATCCCCGCCGAGCACGTTCACAAGGCATTTCTCGCGGCGCTCAAGTCGTATGGGGAAGTTGTTCCGAGCGAGCAGGTGATCGTCCGGCTGGCCGCGTCCCAGCCTTGGGGGGCGACGCCGTGAGCACTCTGGATCCCGAGCGCCAGCAGAAGGCCAGGCAGTATGCGCGCATTTCGCGCCGCTTGTGGCTTCTCAAGACGCTCATCAGCGGCGTATACGCGCTGGCATGGCTTCTGCTCGGCTGGGGAGTGGCCGTCCGGGACTGGCTGCTTGGCAGCTCGCCGGTCTTCGGCAACCCGTGGCTGCTCGTGGCCGCCTTTGCCATAATCTTCGGCGGCGCCTTCCTGCTTATCAATCTGCCATTAAGCTACTACGGCGGCTTTGTACTCCCGCACCGCTTTGAGCAGTCGACCCAGGACCTCATGGGCTGGATCTCGGATCAACTCAAGGGAATGCTGGTAGCTGGGCCGATCGGGTTGGTGCTGTTGGAGCTTCTCTACGTCGCGCTGCGGGCTAGCGGTGGCTTGTGGTGGTTGTGGGCCGCGGCCGGACTGCTGTTATTCAACGTATTACTCTCGAATCTCGCGCCCGTCATCATCATGCCGCTCTTCAACAAATATGTGCTCTTGGGGGAAGAGCATCAGGACCTGGCACGGCGGTTGCTGGAGCTGGCTCGGCGTGCGAACGCGAAGGTGCGCGGGGTGTACAAGTTCGACATGTCGCGCCGTACCAAGTCCGCTAATGCCGCGCTTACGGGCCTCGGCAACACCAGGCGGATTGTGCTGGGCGATACACTGATCAACGAATTCACGACGGACGAGATCGAGACTGTGCTGGCGCACGAGCTCGGGCATCATGTCCACCGAGACATCGCGGTACTGATCGCGTTTGGCACCGCCAGCACAACGATCAGTCTCTATCTGGCCTCGCTCGCCATGGGTTGGGCGGTGGGAACCTTTGGCTTCCGTGGAATCAGCGATATTGCGGCGCTCCCCGCCCTTGGCATCGTTCTCGGAGTCTACGGACTGCTGACGCTGCCGCTGGACAACGCATTGTCACGCTGGCGGGAAGCGATGGCTGACCAATATGCATTGGACGCCACCGGGAAGAATGAGGCCTTTGCCTCGGCGTTTGTGCGGTTGGCCAATCAGAATCTTAGCGAGGTGGATCCGGAGAAATGGGTGGTGTTCATGTTCTATTCGCATCCGCCGCTGGCCGCCCGGATCGCGTTGGCGCGGGCGTGGAAACCCGCGACGCTGTGAGTCGTTCCGCACTCCACCAGGGAACTGCAGAATACGCGTACTGCACCCAGCCGTCGCGGCGGAGTGACGTCTGGCTGACTTTCAACAACCGGCACTCAGTGCCAGAGCGATTTTCGCGTGAGAATGGGGAGCAGCACAATCGCCATGATCACCAGGCTCATCCACATGATGCCATCCGTGGATCCGGCCTGCGACGCGGGGGCTTCCGTGGGTGTCGGCGTGGCATCCTGAAGGGGTGCGACTGCAATCGGCCCTGATACGCTTTGCGTCGCGGGGCTGGCAGCCATGCTGGAAAGCACAACAACAGCAACCGCCAAAGCAATCACCACCAGCAGGGCAATGCGCGTTGATCTTTTGTGCATGCAGTCACGCAGTATATCACGGCGTTAGTTGGCAATATTCATCGTAAACATTCGCATTCGCATTTTTTGAAGTATAATTTCGGGCCGTGCGATGCAGAGGAGAGCTTGACTTCATGGCAAGTCATGAATAGTCCGATGATTTCATTCCAGCTCAGGAGCGTCCATGTTCAAGAGGCTTCTCGACGCGGTCAATCAGCCCTTGGGGCGGATTGGATTGATGATCGCAGTGTTGGCCGTAGTCAGCGTGGGGGTGTGGGGGATCATCCAGACACAGAGGGCACCGCAACAGCCGATCCAGTTCCCTCATAGTCTGCACGTCGGACTCGGCATACAGTGCCTCTACTGCCATCCGGGTGCACTCCGCGGACCATCGCCTGGCCTGCCCACGGAGACCAAGTGCTGGGGATGCCACCAGCAGATCGCGGTGCAGGGCAGCGAACTTACCAAGCTCGCCAACTATGTGAAGAATAACGAGCCCATACCGTGGGTACCTGTCGCCCAGGTGCCGGATTTTGTGCACTTCGTGCATCGCCCGCACATTGCAGCGGGACTCAACTGCGAGACTTGCCACGGCGACGTGAGCAAGCTCACCGTGTATGAGAATCCGCAGGTCATGAACATGGGCTGGTGCCGCAATTGTCACATCCAGAAGTCGCAGGGCAATCCGGAGCTGTACACCAAGTTGACGGACTGCGGTACCTGCCACTACTAATTCTAATGATGATGCCCCTCGTCCCGGCCGGATGAGGGGCTTTGGCTACGACAGCAGAGCGGATGAGAGGAAACGACATGAGTCAATCGATCTCCCGGCGGGATTTCCTGAAACTGGCAGGCGCCGGCGCTGCTACGACGGCCGTACTTACCGGCTGCGGGCCGGCGTCTCGCTACGTCAAGCGCGAGCCGTACACGAAGATGCCGGAGTACAACTACAACGGCCTGAGCACGTTCTACGCGACGACTTGTCGCGAATGTTCAGCCGGCTGCGGGCTCGTGGTCCGCACGATGCAAGGACGCGCCCTGAAGGTGGAAGGTAACAAGAACAACCCCGTCAACCTTGGCAAGACCTGCGCGCGCGGTCAGGTGTCGCTCCAGGGTTTGTACAATCCGGACCGGGTCCAGAATCCGGGGCGGCACACACGGGGCGAAGCCGGATTTGCTTCCGGCACGGGCACCGGATTCACCGAAATGTCGTGGGACGAGGCAGTCGGCGTGGTTGCTGATGCGATCAGTAAGAACGGGCCCGACGAGACCGCGTTCCTGCTTGGGATGGCCCCCGATCATCTCTTCGATCTTGTCAGCGAATTGACCACGGCCGCGGGTGCGGCGGCGCCGATACGGTTTGGGGCCCTGGGCATGTTCGAGTCACGGAATACGCTGATCCAGGCGAGCGCCGCAACTTTGGGCGCGGCGGGCATGCCTTTTTTTGACCTGGGTCTGGCGGATCTGGTGTTTTCCTTCGGCGCGAATTTCCTGGAGACCTGGCTCTCGCCCGTGGCGCAGACGCGCAACTTTGCCAAGTTCCGGCAGGGGGATCCCAATCGCCGGGGTTACTTCGTGCAGTTTGAGGCGCGCATGTCGCAGACGGCCGCCAAGTCCGATGAGTGGATCCCATTAAGGCCCGGCAGCGAGCTGCAAGTCGTCCAAGCCATTGGCAGGCAGGTGGCAGAAGCCCGCGGCGCGGCCGTGCCGCCGGCATTTGCTTCAGCAGACGTGATCGCGGCCGCGGAGGCGGCCGGAGTCGAACCGGCCGCGCTGCAACATCTTGCCGATCTGTTCGCCAACGCCCAACGGCCGCTTGCGATCCCAGGGGGTGCGACGCTTGCACAAAGCAACGGATTACAAACCGCGGAAGCCGTCTTGATGCTGAATGCCCTGGTCGACAACCTCGGCAAAGACGGCGGCGTATTCCTTTCGGCGGTCGCGCCGCTGGCGGATGAGTATCATCGCCCGGCGACGGCCAAGGAAATGACGGATTTCGTGGCGAAGTTGAATTCCGGCTCCGTGAAGACCCTGTTCATTCATGGCGTCAACCCGCTCTTTGAGCTGCCGAAGTCCTTTGGATTCAAGGAAGCGCTGGCGCAGGTGGCCCAAGTGATCTCGTTTGCCACGTTCCCCGACGAAACGGCGACGGAGGCTGACTACGTATTTCCCGACCACCACGGTCTGGAGTCGTGGGGCTACCAACAGATCGCAACCGGCGCCAACGCGTCGGTGCTCTCGGGAGCGCAACCCGCCGTGATGCCCTTCGTCAACTCCAAGGCAACCGTCGACGTGTTGCTTGGCGCGGTGGCCAAGGTCGGGGGGGCGATGGCGGCCGCATTGCCTTACAAAGACGAGGTGGACTACGTGCGCAGCAAGCTTGGCACGCTGATTACGGAGGCGGATGGCTTTTTCTCTGCACCCGAGATTGACACGTTTGCCGCGTACTTCCAGCAATACGGGGGCTGGTGGAAAACGGGTGATGATCGCGTGTCTCCGTCGGGCGCCGATGCCCTGGGTCAGAGTCTGACGGGGTCCGCCGCGGAATTCAGTGGTGAGGGGGAGTTCTACCTGGTACCCTTCGTCGCGCCGACCCTGGCCGAAGCGGGCGCCAACAAGCCGTTCCTGCAGGAAGTGCCCGATCCAAACACGACCGTGATGTGGAACACATGGATCGAGATGAATCCGGCTACAGCCGACAAGCTGGGGGTCGATGACCAGGACGTCGTGAGGATCTCATCGCCCATAGGTTCTGTGGAGGCAACAGTCTACAAGTATCCCGCGATCCGCGCAGACACGATCGCGATCCCTTTTGGCCAGGGGCACACAGCCTACGGTCGTTTCGCCGCCAAACGCGGCGTCAATCCGCTGGATCTTCTGAGCCAACTCACGAACGAAGCAGGCGACCTGGCTTACGGCAGTATGAAGGTGCGAGTTGAGAAGACCGGCAGAAAGAAGCCGCTGGCGCGGCTCGAGAGCGCGCTGGGCGTGTATGGCCTGGACGCAAAACAGTAATGCCGCAATTGGGAGTGAGAGCCGATGACGACTGATTTGCAATTACCAGTGTTTACCAATACCTCGGAGCAGGACCTGGGCGGCATGTGGGGGATGGTCATCGATCAGGATATTTGTACGGGATGCCAGGCGTGCGTGGCAGCCTGCGCCATGGAAAACAATGTGCCTTACGTGGGGGAAGAGGACGCGGCCTACGGGCGCGCCATGCATTGGATCCGGATCGAACGATTCTGGAAGGGAACATTCCCCGATGTGAAGATGACCCCGTTCCAGCCGATGCTGTGCCAGCAGTGCCACAACGCGCCGTGCGAGCCAGTATGCCCGGTGTATGCGTCGGTGCACAGCAGCTCCGAGGATATCAACCTGCAGGTCTACAATCGCTGCGTGGGCACCCGCTATTGCGCCAACAACTGCCCGTACCAGGTGCGGGAGTTCAATTGGCGCGACTACACCGATGCGCGTCTCCATCCGGAGCTAACCACGCTGCAAAACCAACTCAATCCGAACGTGACCGTCCGACGCCGCGGCGTGATGGAAAAATGCACGTTCTGCATCCAGCGTATCCACCAGGCCGAAGATACGGCCGCTTCGGAAAACCGTGAGATCCAGGACGGCGACGTGACGCCCGCCTGTGCGCAGGCCTGCCCAGCCGACGCCATCGTTTTTGGGCGCATCGACGATCCGAACAGCCGTGTGAGCCAGGCGGCGCTGCCGACGCGCGGCTACCACATGCTCGAAGAACTTGGCACGCTGCCCCGGGTGACTTATCTGAATGGAGAGTCCAATGGAAGTAACGGCTAGGCCGCTACCTCACGCCGCCGGACGCGCGGAAGAGCACGAGGATCCGCGTGAGCACCTGATGCACGATGCCCGACCACGCGGCGAAATGAACGCGATGGTCCTGGAGTTGATGCACACCACGACCTGGCGGTATTGGCTTGCCACGGGGACGCTGTTTGTCCTGGTGGCGACGTGCTTCGTCTACGCCTGGTATTACCTGATCGCCAACGGTCTGGGCGTGGCCGGCGTCAACCGCCCCGTCTACTGGGGCATCTTCCTCTCCAACACCGTCTTCTGGATCGGCATCAGCCATGCGGGGACGTTCATCTCCGCCTTGCTGCGTGTTCTCAAAGTGGAATCGCGGCGCCCGTTTACGCGGGCGGCCGAGCTCATGACCACCTTCGGGCTGGTCCAGGCAGGGGCAAGCATCTTCATGCACTTGGGACGTGTGTGGCTGGCCTACTGGCTGTTCCCCTTTCCCAACGAGCGCGCCTTGTGGCCAGATTTCCACTCGCCGTTGATGTGGGACTTCCTGGCGATCAACACCTACATCCTGTGCAGCACGATGTACCTGTTCCTGCCGTTGATTCCCGACCTTGCGATGGTCCGCGATCACACCAAGGGCTGGGCCAAGGGCGTCTACCGGGTCCTGAGCCTGGGCTTCCGCGGCACGGAGGGCGAGTGGAAGAACCTGCACACGACGATGAACATCTTTGCGTTTGCGATCATCCCCGTGATGTTTTCCGTGCACACCATTGTGGCCTGGGACTTCGCCATGGCGACGCGGCCAGGGTGGTCCTCCAGCGTGTTCGGGCCGTATTTTGTCGTCGGGGCGCTGCATTCCGGCATGGCCGCGGTCGCCATCGTTCTGTTCTTGATCCGCTCCACGATGAAGAACATGAAGTACTTCATTCGGCCGGAACACTTCAACACCATCGGCCGGCTGATGCTGATCATCTCGATGACCTGGGCTTACTTCTATTTCAACGACTACCTCGTCCCCTGGTATGGCGGCGATAAGTGGGAGAAGATCCTGCAGCTGTTCACAGAAAGAGGGCCCAGTTCGTGGTTGTGGTATACGATGCTCGTCTGCAACATTGTCATTCCATGGGCTCTCCTGTGGAGAAAGCAATGGCGCAGCACCCCATGGCTGCTGGCGATCGTTGGAATCGCCATCAACATCGGCATGTGGATCGAGCGCTATGTGATCATCCCGGAGGCCCTGACCATCAACCGCATGCCCTTCACCTGGCAGATCTATATCCCTGCCGTCGAGATCTATCTTACGATTGGGACGATCGCCCTGTTCCTGCTTCTTTACATGCTGGCGTCCCGGGTCATCCCGTTGATACCGGTCTGGGAGGTTCAGGAGGGCCAGATTGCCCATACTCTGCGCAGAGTGGGCAAGGCTGAGGTTCCTGCCATGAGCGAGATTGAATGAAGCCGGAGGTGACCATGTCTGAGTTTGTATCGCTTCTGGCGCTGTTCGCTGATATTGGACCGGCGTCCGATGGAATTGACAAGCTGCAACAAATGGGAATAACCGACGATCAGATGAACGTGATCTCCGGCGTCCCGTTTCCCGGCCGGGTACTGGGACGACCCAGCGCGCGAACTCATGTCGGCCAACTTGCGCTGGTTGGCGCCTGCCTGGGGGCGCTATTCGGGCTGTTTCTGATCTACGGCATCCCCTACCTCTATCCATTGCACGTGGGCGGGCAGCCGGTCTATCCTATGCCGCAGGGGTTGATCGCGACCTTCGAAATGACCATGCTGGGCTTGATGGGGTTCGCCTTCCTGGGCTTGTTCGTCGATAGTGGATTTCCGACCTACACCCCCAAGGATTACGTTCCGGAGATCAGCAACGGGAAGATCGCCGTGCTCTTTCACTGCGATGCCGATGATGAGCGGCGGCTGTCGGATGCGATGAAGAAACTTGGAGCCGAATCCGTGCAGCGCGCGGAGGCACGGGCGCTATGAGCACCAGTTGGAGCGTCATTCTTAAGCGATTGGCCGTCGTCTTTGTGGCGGCGGCAGTGGTGATCGCGGGCCTGCTGGTGTTTTCCTACGATGTGATCAAGGTCGACTGGATCTCCTTCATGGAAATCCAACCGTCGTTCAAGCCCATGGAGAAGCCGCTGCCGGTTCCGCCGCTTTCGATCCCGGTCGAAGGGCCCGCCTACATATCAAACCTGGGTCCGCCTGCAAATCCCGTGGCGCCGGATCAGGCGTCCATCGCACGCGGCGCTGAACTCTTCAACATAAATTGCACGGCCTGCCATGGCAAGGACGCGAAGGGTGACGGACCGGTTGCGCCGTTCCTCCAGAACAAGAAGCCGGTCGACCTGACTGGTCCCATTGCGAGCTCTCTGAACGATGGGGCCATCTTCATGACCATCACCAACGGGACTCCGGGAGGGATGCCAGCCCTGAACGAGAATCTGACCGTACGGGAGCGGTGGGATGTTGTGAACTATGTCAGGACGCTGCAGAAATAGGGACGGCAAACGTGGATGATTTTCGCAAGATCACTTATGGCGTTCTCATTGGCTTCGTACTCTTAATTGTATTTTGGGTATCCTTCGTAACCTTCAGTGGATGTGGTTTCTCGCTGGGCTGCCCCGGGGCAGTCCCCACCGTTGAGCGTACCTCCATTCCTTCGCTCGTGCCGGCGACGCTGCCCGCCCTGAGCCGGCAACTGGGCGCCGCCAAGCCAACGTCAGAGTCGGTGGGCACGCCAGCTGCTGCGGCGGAATCTGTGGCGCGGCCATCCAATCCTGGCGGACCGGGACCCGCAGTCGGCCTGGCTGGCGATCCGACTTCCGGCCAACAGATCTTTGCGGCCAATTGCCAGATTTGCCATGGATCGCAGGGGACAGGCGGAAACCCGAATCCGGGTTCGACCGACGGCACGATACCGGAACTCAATCCGATCGATCCCACGCTTGTCAGCGCCGACCACGCCACGTTCGTGACCAATCTGGATCTGTTTGTAGAGCATGGTTCCACACCTGAAGGGCCAAATCCGACCTTCTCCATGCCCGCTTGGGGCGACAAGAAGCAATTGACCCCCCAGCAAATCGCTGACGTGATTTCTTACGTGATCAGCCTCAACCCGGCACCAGCGGCAAGTGCTGCGGCTGCGACCCCTGCCCGGCACAGCAGCGCCAAGTGAGCCCGAACCGACGGAGGAGATTGCCCGGCCATCGAACGCCGGTGGACCGGGGCCGGCAGTCAATCTGACCGGCGATGCGTCGAACGGGGCGCAGATCTTTGCTGCCAACTGCCAGATCTGTCACAATACAGAGGGGAAGGGCGGCAACCCGAATCCCGGCTCGGCTGATGGGACGATCCCGGCATTGAATCCGATCGATCCCACGCTGAAGAGCGCCGATGACAAGGAGTTTGCCACCAACCTCGATCTGTTCGTCGAGCACGGCTCGACTCCCGAGGGCACCAATCCGACCTTCTCCATGATCGCTTGGGGCGACAAGAGCTTGCTCACCCCTCAACAGATTGCGGACGTGATTGCCTACGTTATCAGCCTGAACAAGTAGCCCGAGCGCAGCTTTCGTTCGCGTCTCACAAGACCCGAGGAAACGAGAAGAGAGCAGACCATCGGCCTGCTCTCTTCTTCGTTTTGATGCCGGCTGCTCTGAGCTTGCTCAGTCGGGCGCGACCTCTTCGGTAGTTCCGCTCGCCTGTATCGGCAGCTGCACAACGACGGCAAGGCCGCCGGCCTCGCCGCTCTCCGCGCGTATCGTGCCCCCGTGACGCTCAACGATGGACTTGGCAATCGCAAGGCCCAGGCCGGAGCCGCCCTCGGCTCGGGACCGCGCGGTCTGGACGCGGTGGAAGCGATCAAAGATGCGCTCCAGTTCCTCCGGGGCACTCCCGGGCCGCCGTCCTGCACTCTGAACTCCACGGAATCGCCCAAACGCTGCGCCGAAAGCACAATGGTGCTGCCCGTCGGTGCGTAGCGCAGGGCATTGTCCAGGACGTTGGCGAAGACTTCCTTCATACGCTGGGGGTCCGCTTCGACCTCGGGGAGATCGCGGCTTCCGGCGATCTCGACGGTCAACTGCCGCTGGGCAGCCTGGTGGGCGTAGGCTTTCTGTGCATCCGTCAGCAACTCATAAGGCGCCGCCGGGCGAAGCATGAGTTGGAGCTCGCCGGCATCCGCCATCGAAAGCGTGCGCAGGTCCTCGACGAGACGCTCCAGGCGGGCGGCCTCCTGGCGCACAATCTCGAAGCTCTCGGCCGAGGCCGGCACGACCCCGTCGTGGACGCCCTCCGCATGACCCAGAATGATGCTGATCGGATTCCGCAGTTCATGGGCAATATCGGCGGTCATCTGGCGACGGAGTTGAAGCGAACGGACCAGGTCGGCGCTCATCCGATTGAACGAGGCCGCAAGTTGTCCCAATTCATCACGTGACCGCACGGGCACCTGGTGGCCCAACTCCCCGCCCGAGACAACCTGCGTTGCATTTGTCAGCTCGAGGATCGGCTTGGTGAGAGTGCGGGCGAGGACGACGGCGAGCAGAAGTGCAACTCCGACAGCGAGCAGGCCTCCCAGGAAGGTCTGGAGATTGATGCGATCGAGGAAGGCGGAGCCCGGCGGCGTAATGCGATAAACGGGCCGATTGATCATCAGGACACCCACGGTCTGGTTGCCGGCCTCGATGGGGATGCCGTTGGGGATGCTCCCCAAGGGCACCAGGCCTCCAACCTGATAGCCTTTTCCAGCCAGCACCACGCGGCCGGTTTTGCCATCCACGAGGGTGAAGGGGCCATTGTCGAATTCGGGGGCGGGTGCGCTCGAGAAGTCCTGATGACTCAGGAAATCGGATTGCGAGATGCCGGCCCAGGACCCGTGTGCGTGATAGTAGTTGGAGAAGGCCCCAACGATTCCGGGGCGATTCTGATCGATCAGGAAGCTGCGGAACTCCTCCAGGCTGCGCCAGCGTGTGAAGCCCACCACCAGCAGCGTGCTGATCAGGCTCACGGCCACAAAAGCCAGCATGAACTTGGCGGTGATCGAACGCATCACGTCGGCTGCCTCGCGAAGCGGTAGCCCGCCCCGTACACGGTCTCGACGTATTTCGGCGCCCGCGGGTCTGGCTCGATCTTGGCACGCAGGTTTTTCACGTGCAAATCGATGGTTCGCTGATAACCTTCGTAACGTATCCCTTGGATGATGTCGAGCAGGTCGAGCCGGGAAAAGACCCGACCGGGCGCCGACATCAGCGCGGCCAGCAGGTCGAACTCGGAAGGAGTCAGGTCCACGTAGCGGTCCTGGACTTGCACCGCCCGAGTGTCGCGGTCGAGGACGATGTCGGCGGCTTTCAGCACACGGGCCGCGGGCTCGAGCTGACCCGCGCGACGCAACACGGCCCGCACTCGCGCCATTAATTCGCGTGGCCTGAATGGTTTGGTCACGTAGTCGTCCGCCCCCTGTTCAAGCCCAATCACCTGCTCCTGTTCTTCCACCCGGGCAGTAAGCAGGATGATCGGCGTGTCGTGGTCGCGGCGATACGCCTCGATGAACTCGTGACCGTCCATCTCAGGCATCATGATGTCCAGAATGATGAGGTCGGGAGACTCGCGTCGGGCCACGGCCAGCGCCTGGCGGCCGTTGAAGGCCGTCACCACGCGGTAGCCCTCCTGCTTCAAGTAACCCTCGACGAGCGCAACAAGCCTCTTCTCGTCGTCTGCAACCATCACCGTCTTAGACACGTCGTCCTCGTCAAAACTTGACCGGAAAGTCGGCTATCTGCTCCGCAACGTCTTTGCACCCCTTTTGAGCGCCGTGACAATCGTCGCACGCTTGCCGCCGGGTCCATTTGCAATGCTGTCGCCCGAACTCGATGTGCTACGCCCCTATCTTGCTCTGGAGCAATCTGACTACCTCACCTACGAGGAATCCGGAGCTGCGATTCGCAAAGGTCTGGGCGCTGCCCGCGGAGCCCGCGGTCGGGGTGCCGTTGCCGCCGACTCTGGTACCGCCGCCGGCGAACCCGCCGCCACCGGCAAATCCTCCACCGCCTGGAGGCCCGCCACCACCACCGAAGAAGAAGGCCTGACCTCCAGCATCGCCCCGGTTGCCACCACCCGTGCCGCCCGGACGTGTGCCGCCCGCTGCGCCGCCGGAACCGCCGCTGCGCGCCTGCTGGAAGGCCGCCTGGAAATCCGCCTGGGTGAACTGCATGGCCTCAATGGCCTGCGTCTGCGCCGGGGTCATGGTCGCATTGATTTGGTCCAGGACCGCCGTGATCTCTTGAGGCGCCGTAGAGGTACCCGTGCTGAGCTGCTCCAAGAGTTGCCACAGCGGAAGCAGCTTGGCGGCCGTGGCTTTGTCGACTGCCTGCGGGGTGCCCTCGAGCTTGATCGTCCCCAGGGCAAGTTTCGTTTCCGGTGTAATCGTGAAAGTAGCAGTTCGTGAGCGCGTGCTGCTGCCACAGGCCGTCAGCAAGAAGACGGCAATCAGGAATGTCGGTAGCAAGGTACTTCTCTTCATTTTTGGGTTCCTTTTTCTATTCATAGCGTAGGGCTTCGATCGGATCGAGCATGGCGGCCCGGTTTGCCGGATAATAGCCAAAGAAGACGCCAACCAGCGTGGCTGAACCAAACGCCAGAAGAAAGGATGTGGGCGCGATGACCGTACGCATGCCGCTGGCGGCGCCAAACAGCACGGAGCCGCCGACGCCGGTTAGGACGCCGATCAGACCTCCGATGATGCTTAAGAGCACCGCCTCGGCGAGAAACTGCAGTCGGATATCGTCAGTCGTGGCACCCACGGACTGGCGAATGCCGATCTCACGAGTCCTTTCCGTAACGCTTACCAGCATGATGTTCATGATGCCGATTCCCCCGACGAGCAGGGAAACGCCGGCCACCCACGCCAGGAGCGACCGGAAAGCCGCGGTGGTGGACTCTTGCGCGGTGATGATGCTCTGCTGCGTAGTGATCGTGAAGTCGGCATTATCGGCGGTTACCTTGTGCCGCTGGTAAAGCAGCAGGTTAATCTGCGTACTGACCGCGTCCAGCGACTTTGGATTGTCGATCTTGACGTAAATCAGCCTGACGCGATCTCCCAGGAAACGCGCAAATTGCGACGGAGTGAATTTTTCGAAGACCACCGTGATCGGGGTATACAGGCGAGCGTCGAAATCCGTGTTCCCGACGGATCCTCGTGGTGCGAGCACGCCGATGACGGCCAACTGCGTGTTGCCAACCGTCAGGTACTGCCCGATTGGATCAGTACTGCCGAACAGGGATTGAGCCAGCGTCGAACCGAGTACCGCAACCTTCACCTTCGAATCCACCTGCTGCTGCGTAAAGTAGGTTCCGCTGGCGACCTTGACGTCTTGCACCGTCGGGAAGTCCACGGTGGTGCCGAGCACGTTTACGCCGGTCAGGCTGGCACTGGCGCTCTTGATGTTTTCCGAGGCACCCTGCTCCACGGCCGTGCCGCTTACGCCGGGGATCTGCGCGATGGCCGCGGCGTCGCTGAAGACCAAGCCGCCGCCGGAATTCCGCAGGCCTTCGGCGCCGCCGCGTCCGAAATTGGCCGTCACAAAGATCAGATTGGATCCCAGGCTCGTGATCTGGTCGCTGATCGTGGCTTCGGTCCCGGCGCTGATGGCGACCACCATGATTACGGCCGCCACACCGATGATGATGCCCAGCATCGTGAGCAGGGAACGTATCTTGTTCTTCGTGATGGCGTCCCAAGCCACGCGGGTAATCTCGGAGAGTTTCATGAAATACTCCTCACGGTCGGTGTGGTGGATGGCACGATATCAATCCGCGGTCGCCGGTCTGGCCCAGGCCGAATCGCCCTGCCCGTTCGTCACGACTTGTTGAATCAAGCCGTCGCGGACTTCGATCTGGCGCTCGGTGTGCGCGGCGATCGCAGGATCGTGCGTCACGATTACGATTGTTGCGCCTTGACCGTGGATCTCGTGAAGCAGTGTCATGATCTCGTCCCCGGCATGTGTATCCAGGTTCCCGGTGGGTTCGTCGGCGATCAGGATCACGGGGTTGTTGATCAGGGCCCGCGCGATGGCCACGCGCTGCTGTTGTCCGCCGGACAGCTCTTGCGGCTGGTGCTCCATCCGGTCACCAAGGCCCACTTTGATCAGCATCTCGCGCGCAAGCGCCTCGGCCTCTTCGGGCGTCTTATGCACTTCTTCCCGGCGGTCGTAGATCAGGGGCAGCTCCACGTTACGGACGGCCGTGGTCCGTGACAGCAGGTTGTATGCCTGGAAGACAAACCCGATCTTCTGGTTTCTTACGGTGGCCAGTTCCCGATTATCCAAATTGCTGACGTCCTTGCCATCAAGTGTGTAGGTGCCCGAAGTCGGCCTGGATAGGCAGCCGAGGATGTGCATGAGCGTGCTCTTCCCGGAACCCGATGGACCGATGATAGCAACAAACTCTCCTGCCTTAATCTGCAGGCTAATACCCTTCAGTGCAATGACCGTGGAGTCTCCCATGCCGAATACCTTGGTGACGTCCTTGGTTTCGATGATGGTCTGAGCGCTCATGGCTATTGAGTCGACAACAGCCCGGTGCTGACGACATCTCCAACCTGCAAACCGGATTTGATCTCGGCATTGACCAGATCCTCAAGCCCGACCTCCACGAACTGGACGGTCAACTTGCCGTTTCGCATGACGAATACGGCGTACTTGCCGGACGAATACTGATGCAGCGCGCTGAGGGGGACCAGGACAGCATTCTGAGTCTGGGCCGAGATAACCGTCACAGTCGCGCTCATTCCCAGGAGCAGGTCCGCGGAGGTGGGATCCATTTCGACCAAGCCACTCACGACGGCTGAACCGGAAGAAGTGCTCAGACTTGGATCCACCTGCACCACCTTACCAGTGAAGGTTTGATCAGAAAGCGCGTCGAAGACGATGGTGGCGTTGTTGCCAACTTTGAACAGTGCATAGTCCGATTCGTCCACGTACGTTTCGAGATATAGCTTGCTGAAGTCCGCAATGCTCAGGACGGCCGAGTTTCCGACCGTATCCCCGACGCTGTTGTCGACCGCGGTCACGGTGCCGGAAAACGGTGCGAACATTTGAGTGGCCTGAAGGTTATCCAGGGCCGTCTGCACGCCAAGCTGGGACTGTCCAAGAGTTGTGAGCCCGGAGCCGGATGCATCCGCCGGAACGTCTCCACCCGTTAGGGAGGCGTACAGATTTTCGGCGTCAGTCAGGGCGCCCTGTGCCACCGCGACCGCCGACCGGGCTTGCAGAATGTCCACCTCGGAAGGGGGTTCGAAGTACTTCTGGCTGCGGTGGGCGTTTTTGGGCGTCACGTAGTATGTGAAGTTGTTCTTCACGTAGGTGCTGTCATAGCTGGCCTGCGCGCCGACCAGTCTGCTCTGGTCGGAGGCGAGCGCCGCCTGGGCCTTTTGGAGCGCCTCCGCCGCGGACGCGTCGGTCGGCGCGGCTGCGGCCGCACTCTGGGCGTCTTTGACGGCCTGCTCGTCCTTGGCAATTTCCTGCTCCCAGTAGTAGACCGGCGGGCTGATCAGGTATGCCAGGTTGTTCTTGGCGGATTGCAGCGCTTTCGTGGCCGTGGCAATAGCCTCCTGGGCGCTCGCGATCGCCGCAGGATTCGTCAGGCCGGCCAGCGTCTGCTTTGCCTGCTCGTACTGGATTTTCTGGGAAGAATTGTCTATCTCCGCCAGCAACTGCCCTTGCTTGACTTGATCGCCCACCTTCACGTTGAGCGTCGTCAACGTGCCGTTGGTCTTGAAGCCCAGGTCGATCTGATTGGCGGCCTGCAGCGTTCCGCTGCCTATGGCGCTCAGCACGATGCTACCGCGCCGCGCGACGGTCGTCTGCAGACTCGGCTGGGATGCCTGCTGTGCCGGGAGATAGATCGTTTGGTAGTAATAGGCGGCTCCCCCGGCAATGGCCAGGACCGCCAAGACCGGAATAATGATCCGCCAGCGCTTCCGCGGGTTTTTGAGGAGAACGGGTATTTGGTTCAAGTTCGTCAGGATGCGGGGTGCCATAACTGCCCTTCCTTATTTTGCCCTCAAGATTCCCACGGTCGTCCCCGCCTGGCCAATTCTCAAGCCACGCAGGAGTTTAGCAATTGTGAGCGAAGAAAGAGCTAAATGAACGTGTAGGGACTGCATGCTTCGCGATTCAGAGAAAGGCTTTCGGTGCGGGGTGCCGTCCCGGCAGACCATGATGCTCATTGCTGGCTGCTGGCCTGCAGGCCGGTGCTTACCACATCGCCGACTTGCAACCCGGACTTGATTTCCGCGTTTACGAGATCTTCAAGGCCCACCTCTACGAGCTGGGGCGTGAGTTTCCCGTCCTTGAGCACAAATACCGCGTACTTGCCGGGGGCGTATTCGTGCAGCGCGCTGATTGGTATCACCACGACGTTTTGAGCCTGCGCGGCGATTACATCCACCGAGGCGGTCATGCCGAGCAGCAAGTCGGCTTTCCCACGATCCAACTCGACCAGGCCACTGACAACGGCGGAACCGGACGAGGTGCTGAGGGCGGGATCGATCTGCACGACCTTTCCGGTGAAGGTTCGATCCGGGAGCGCATCAAACACGATGTTGGCTGAGTTCCCGATCTTGAACTTGTCGTAGTCGGATTCGTCGACATAGGTCTCGAGATCAAGGCTGCTCATGTCAGCGATGGTCAATATGGAGGTGCTGCGAACCGGGATGGTGGTCGTGATATTTCCAACCGGGGTCGGAACGGCGCTCACCGGTCCCACCTGGGCGGTGACCGCCACAACCGTCCCGGAGAACGGTGCATGGAGCTGAGTGTCTTCCAGGTTCTGTTTCGCGTTTTGCAGATCGAGCTGGGCCTGCTCCAACGCGACCAGATCCGCCCCGGAGGCGCCGGCTTGCACGTGCCCGCCAGTCAGTGCGTTGTACAGGTTCTGCGCGTCATCCACAGCGCCTTGTGCAATGACGATGTCCTGGCGCGTCTTGACGATCTCCTGTGGCGAAGGATACTCAATCGTCGTTTCCTGCTGCTGTGTTTGGGGATTAAGCTTGCTGACGGTGAAAGTATCCAGGACATAGTCATGGTAGCTCTTCTGGGCGTCCTTGAGTTTGTCTTCCGCGAAACCCACGAGGTCTTTGGCCTTTTTGAGGTTGTCCTGCGCAGCGGTATCTGCGGGGGCGGCATCCGCCGCTGACTGCGCGACCTTCAGGGCTTTCTCGTCCCTGGCGATTTCGTTTTCCCAGTAGTAGACGTCCGGGCTGATCAGGTACTCCAATTGGAGTTCGGCTGAGCGCAGTTGCTGCTTGGCGGTCGCCAGCGCCTTCTGCGCATTGCCGATGGCTGTCACCGACGTCAGACTGTCAAGGTTCTGTTGCGCCTGCTGGTACCGCAACTGCTGTGTGGAATTCCCAAGTTCGGCCAAGAGTTGGCCTTCCGTGACATGGTCGCCTACTTTGACATCCAGTTTGGAAATCTCGCCCGTAGCCTTGAAGGCCAAATCAGCTTGCTGCGCGGCTTGTAAGGTGCCGGTTCCGGCGGCGCTCAGAACGATTGTGCCTCGGCGGGCGACGGTTGTTTGCAGCGTCTCAGGTTGGACCGCGTGCGCCGGGACGTAGACTGCCTCGTAGTACGCCAACCCGGCTGCAAGGGCCACCACGACGAAGGCTGTCCCCATGAAGATGCGGCGCCTGCCAGCATCCTTCAGCAGCCGAGACAGTCCTGATCTTGAGGCGCCGGGCGCCGAGGTGGTGCTGGGAGAAGCTACTGGAGGGTCAGACGCCATGGCTGCCTGGTGCGGATGCTACCGAACCAGACCCTCAGAATATCATGCAGCCGTAAAGAAAGAGTTAAAGGATTGTGTAGAAGGTGTGTGCATTGACACGTGCAGATCTGCCTGGCTGGTAGCACTCCGAAGACCGCGCGTTGTTCTCCGCAGACAAGAACGGTGGCGCAGCCACCGTTCTTGTCTGCGGAGAGGGCGGGATTCGAACCCGCGTTCCCTTTCGGGAAACACGCTCTCCAGGCGTGCGCGCTAAGCCAGACTACGCGACCTCTCCAAGGCCTGGTTGGGCGGCGGAATTATAACATGCAGGTCTAATGGCTCGTTTTCTTCCTGGCCTGCGGAGGCGCGGCGCGGGGCACGATCAAGCCCCAACGTCCGGCCGCCAGATAAAGAATCTCCAGTATTAAGTCGGTGTACGAAATGTCTTCTGCGTTGGCTTCTATGCACAAGTCACTGTAGCCCGGCGTCAGCCCCGGCAGGGTGTTGATTTCCAGCAGGCGCGGGTTGCCTTCGGCATCCATGCGGATATCCGTGCGCGAAACGTCGAGGGCGCCCAGCAGCCAGTGGGCTCGCCATGCAAGATGATGCAGCTTGCGGGCCAGATCCGGCTCGACCTCCGCGGGGCAGATGTAGGCAGGCGCGCCGGCTCCACCGACACTCAGGGCTTTGGCCTCGTGACTGTAGATGTTGGGTGTAACTGACCGACTGCTGTCCAATTCAAGGATCGGGAAACTGTGGAAACCATCCTTGTCGTACCACTCAGGGTGACGACCGTACAGCGGTGCATCGTGATGGCCCAGCACGCCGACCGTGAATTCGCGGCCCGGAAGGAAGGTCTCCACGAGGGCCGGCTGCGCGTAGGAGTCGATGACCCAGTGAATCCGCTCGCGGAGCTCTGCTTCGTCACTCACGACCGCGTGGGCGTCCACCCCCATGCCCGTGCCCTCGCGGGCGGGTTTGACAAAGAGTGGAAAATTCAACTCGGACCGCAACGTTTCGTCGCCGCTGATGAATTCCTGGAACGGTGCAACCGGCAGCCTGCGATCGCGCCAGATGCGCTTCGTCAACGTCTTGTCGAGCGAAATTGCATTGGTCAGGACACGCGAAGCCGTGTACGGGATGCGCAGCATTTCGAGGAGTGCCGGCACATGCGCCTCGCGCGCATCGCCCCCAAGGCCCTCCGCCATGTTGAAACAGATATCCGGCTTGAATTTCTGCAGCGCCTGCGGGAGCGTGGCATCGGCCACCAGGAAGGTGGTCTTGTGTCCGTCGGTCTCGATGGCTTGCCGGATGTGATCGATGGTCTCGATGTGGTCGAAGTCGGAGTAGGCATCCGAGGGCACGCCAGGCGGCTTTGCCTGACTGTCATCCTTGATATTGGCTATCACGGCGACGCGCCAGGTCTGTTTTGTCCGCTGTTCCGTGCTTGTGTCGTTCGGTGGGTTGCCGTTTACAGCCATCGCTGGATCTCCCTCGGCGTTCTTCCGTATCGAGAGCCAGTATATGACATTGCCGCCAGAATGCAAGTCCACTGCCTGGACCGTTGCTCCGGCCCGCGCCCGAGAGGTCCCGTGTGGCCTGGCGGGCTCCGGAAGAAGTTGCCACTGAATTCCATTCTGAGGTAGAGTCTTGGTTTCCGGCGCCGGCTCAGTTCGATCTGCGTGCATTCTGCAATCCGGCGCCGCCCGCGACGAGTTGGCAACCTGACAGGTAGATTTCAAATCCCGAACGTGACTTCAGATTTCCGGACTGCGATACTGGCATGCAGGTAATCACCTTGGCGGCCTCGGTCGTTGTGTGGGCCGCCGTCCATTCGTGGCTGGCTTCGCAACGTGCCAAGGATTACGCCGGCCGGTTGCTCGGGCGGGGCCGTGCGCGCCTCTATCGGCTGGCCTACAATGGGTTTGCAGGCTTCAGCTTCATTCCCGTCCTTATCATGATGCGCGTGTTTCCGGACCGCGTCCTTTATCTGGTCCGGGCGCCGTGGAATTTTCTCTTTCTGGCGTGTCAGGCGCTCGCCGCGCTATGCCTGTTGGTTGCGCTACTGCAAACCGACGTCCTTCAGTTTGTCGGCCTGCGGCAGATCGCTGGTCCGGATGGGCCCTCGCAGCTCAACACCTCCGGATTCTATCGTCTGGTGCGCCACCCGCTTTATCTCTTTGGCCTGTTGTTCTTGTGGCTTACGCCCATGCTGACTCTCAACATGCTGGCGGTATTCGTTCCGCTTTCCATCTACTTGTTTGTTGGCGCGATCTTCGAGGAGCGCAGGCTGCTCTCCGAGTTCGGTTTGCGCTATCAGGAGTACCGCGTGCAGACGCCCATGATAATTCCCGCTCTCCGACGGCGTACCGGCCCGACCGAATCACGCCCGCACGTAGGCCGCTAGGAGCGGCCACGAAGCCGCCTCGTCGCCATTGATGAGGCGGGCCCAGGGTCCGAAAGGCGCTAGGTATAATCATTCCATGACAACGTTGTCTTTCCCCATGCCCAGGAGAACACCGCTGCTTGCCCAAGTTATGGCGGCAGGCATCGCTGGAGTGCTGCTTTTCCTGGGCGCGATCCTGGCGTGGGTGGTCGGTTACCAGCTCGTCTATGCCGGTCGCATCTTTCCGGGTGTTTCAGTGGCGGGCGTGGACGTATCAGGGATGCCTCCGGAACAGGCCGCGCTCAAGTTGAGTGAAACGCTTTCGTATCCAATCAGCGGCAAGGTTGTTCTCCGGGATGTTAATAATGCGTGGGTCGCCTCTCCGGCCCAGCTCGGCATGGTCTTTGACGCCTCGGCAAGTGCGGGGTCTGCCTACCGGCTGGGGCGCGGCAGCGGGCTCTTTGCCGCGTTGGATGCACAGATCCGTGCGCGGAGTTTCGGCTATGACGTGCCGCCCGTCATTATCTTCGATCAACGCGTTGCCTACCAATACCTGCAAGGCCTGGCTCGACAGGTGGATCAGCCGGTAATTGAAGCCAGTCTGCAACTGGACGGGGCCAACGTGGAGTCGCGCGCTGGCCAGGCCGGGCGAGCGCTGAATGTGGACGCGACGCTCATCTACGTTAGCGCTGTGCTGCAGTCTTTCCGGGATGGTGAGATTCCACTGGTTGTCCAGGGGCTCGCGCCGACCATCATGGATGCCTCGGCTCAAGCAGAAGCCGCTCGCCAGATCCTGAGCCAGCCGCTCGTCCTGAACATGCCCAACAAACAAGATGGGGATCCCGGGCCCTGGGTCTATGATGTTCCCGTGCTCGCAAAACTGATTGGCGTCCAGCAGTCCAAAGATGCCGGCAAAGCCGAACTGCAGCTCACGCTTAACCCGGGCGCCCTGCGCAAGATTCTGCAAGACCTCGAGCCGCAAGTCGACCGCCAGGCCGTTGACTCGCGCTTCCATTTCAATGAAGCCACCGGGCAGCTGGTGGCATTGACACCGTCGGTCGTTGGGCGTCAACTGGACATTGAAGCCAGCTTGAAGACCATCAACGATGCGCTGCTTGCCGGCGGCCACTCAATCGATCTTGTCGTCAACGAAACGCAACCGCAGGTTCCGCAAGACGCCACGGCCAAGGATCTGGGTATCACAGAACTGCTTCCGAACGGCGTACAGACTTCGTATTTCCGCGGATCGCACTCTGAGCGGATCCAGAACATAGAGACGGCGGCCGCGCGCTTCGATGGTGTTCTGGTCGCCCCGGGGGAGACGTTTTCCATGGGGCAGGCGATGGGCGACGTAAGCCTGGACAACGGGTTCACGGAAGCGCTCATTATCTACGGAGGCAGTACCATCAAGGGCGTCGGCGGCGGCGTGTGCCAGGTCAGCACGACGCTGTTCCGCACGGTGTTCTGGGCAGGTTTCCCCGTGGTGGAAAGGGTTCCGCATGCCTATCGCGTCTCGTACTACGAAGAGACCTCCGGCGGCAGCGATCCCAAGCTCGCCGGCCTGGATGCCACGGTCTATTTTCCGCTGGTGGACTTCAAGTTCAGGAACGATTTGCCTTACTGGCTCTTGATGGAAACCACGATCGACAGAAGCTCGTATTCGCTGACGTGGAAGCTGTACTCCACCTACGACGGGCGCACGGTTCAGTGGGATACCACCGGACCGCAGAACATTGTGCCGGCGCCCAAAGCCCTCTTCAAGGAGAACACGGACCTCAACCCTGGACAGATCACGCAAACAGATTACGCAGCCAACGGCGCGGACGTGGACGTGAAGCGTACCGTGTTGAAGGACGGCGCCGTCTATTTTCAGGATGAATTCCAGACACATTACGAGGCATGGCAAGCGGTCTGCGAGTACGGTCGCGGTGTCGGCGACGCCGAGAAACAGGCCAAGCGGCAGACTCCACCGCTTTGCCAGGCGCCCCCGCTCTAGCATGTTAGAATCGCGCCCGGACACAAGGTCCGCGTTTTGAGCGGCCGGGATCGTTAGGCCGGGCCGGGCGCTTGAACACAATTCCGCATCGAGGTGAAGATGGTCAGCCAAGACTTGTTGGATATCCTCCGTTGCCCAAACTGCGTCCGGGACAAGGACGGTCTGCTGAAGCTTTACAAGGATGTGTGGCTGATTTGCCAGGATTGCGGGCGCAAATATCCGATCGTCGATGATATTCCCGTGATGCTGATAGATGAGGGGGACAAGTGGATCAGCACCGAAGAGGACCGGCTGCCGATCCCGCCGCCGTCCAAATAGTGAGTCCGATTGTCTGATCTCAAAACCCTGTTGGCACAACTCGGGGGAGACGACGAGCAGGGGGCCGAATTGGCCGCGTTGGTCCTGGCTCAAGCGGGCGAGGCGGTGTTGCCGGAACTGGAGCGCCTGCTGCAGTCGTCGCGGGCGGACGAGCGTTGGTGGGCTGTGAGAACTCTGGCGGCCATGCGCGAACCGCGGATGGAGTGGTTGCGACGATCCCTGGAAGACCCTGATCCCGATGTGCGTGCTGCTGCGGCGCTGGCTTTCATCGCGCACCCCGACGCGACTGCCGGGCCTGCTCTGGTTGCAGTTCTCAGCGACGAGGATCATGTGGCAGCCGCTACTGCGACCAGCGCTCTGGTGGCGCTTGGTGCCACCGTCGTTCCGAGCCTGCTTGATGCATTTGACGGAGCGGAGCCGCGGGCGCGCATCCAGATCTTGCGGGCACTCGCAGAGATCCGCGACCCGTGTGCGATTCGTCTTCTGATGAAAGCGACGGAGGAAGGCTCTGCGGCCATGCAGTACTGGGCAAGACAGGGTCTCGATCTGCTCGGCTTGGATATGGTATACATGCTGCCGGAATAGGCAATGAAAAAAGTCCTGGATTTCATCAAGAATTTCAAGTTCCCGCGCCTGTTTGGCGGTATCCGCTGGCCCCGCCTGTGGCTGCCGCGCGTCAACCCGCGGCGATGGTCGCTGGGGGGCGCCATCCTTGCGGTGGTAGCCCTGTTGGCCGCCGGCGGATTATTTCTGGCTGCCCAGAATCTGACGGCTTGCTGGAGGATTACCCAGTTGCCCGGCATTCCACCTGCCAGCTGTGCCGGGGCCAGCCTCAACCCGCTGGACACGTCCGGAGTGGGGCAGCAGACGACCGTCGCGCCGGGCGCGCCGCCCACCCCGGCACCAGCGGCACCGGAAGTTGAATATCCGAAGTGGGACGGCGGCAGTCGCGTGAATATCGTTTTCTTTGGGTTACGCGGGGGCGATATAGCCGGCGAAGACTGTCCCCAATGCACGGACACCATTATCGTGTTCACCATTGATCCGGTGTCGAAGACGGCGGGCATGATTTCTGTGCCGCGGGATATGTATGTCAATATTCCCGGAACCGATGGTTGCAGCGGGGCCCATGATGGGTTCTGCCGCATCAATACGGCGTGGACCACCGGCGAGGGGCTCAAGTTGCCCGGCGGCGGTCCGGGCTTGGCCATGAAGACCGTGTCCCTGTTCCTCGGTGTTCCAATTCAGTACTATGTGCAGGTCGATTTTGATACGTTCGTCCAGATGATCTCACTGATCGGCGGAGTGGATATCTATAACGACGAAAACCTGCTCTTGGATCGCGTAGGATCGGGAAACGACAAGGTCAAATTGACGTGCTGCGGGATGAGGCATCTTACGGGCAAGATGGCGCTTGCATATGCCCGCGGCCGCCACACAGCGGACGGGGATGTTGATCGTTCGAGGCGCCAGCAAAAGCTCATCCTGGGAATCCGGGATAAGGTGCTCGATCCCGCCCACTTCCCTGAGCTGATGGCGCAGGCGCCCCAACTCTACAATACGTTCCAGGCGGGCATTCGAACCAATATGTCCCTGGACGATGCCCTCAAGCTGGCAGCCTTGGGGCGCGAAATCCCGCTGGACCAGATTCACCAGGGGGTGATCGACAATCACATGGTGAATTTTGGAAATGTCACGCTGGGCGGCCAGAACGCCGCGGTGCTGCTGCCAATTCCTGACAAGATTCGCGAACTGCGCGATTCCATATTCACAACCGGCGGACCGACAAGTCCGATCGCGCAGGGCGATCCCCAAGCGCTGATGCAAACGGACGGCGCCCGTGTTGAAGTGACCAACGACAGCTACACTGCCAGCCTGGATCAGCGCACCGGTAATTTCCTGCTTGCGCAGGGCATGCAGGTCACAGCGCTCGGCCCGCCGACCGGCGTCTCGGATTCGACTGTCGTGGTCGTCTATTCGCCCAAGCTGTATGCCCTTAGGTACCTGATCCAGCCCTTGGGAATGATTTCCAGCAGCAGCCAGATCCTATTCAACCCCGATCCTTCGTCGCCGTTTGATCTGGAAATCCGACTCGGCAATGATTGGGCTGGCAAGCTGCCGGCTGGCTACTAGCCTCCGGCTTCACGTCCAGGTCTGCATCTTCTGGTTCATCGACTGAGGGCCATCCGCCCAGGCGGATGGCCTTTTCGCGGGCGTCAGGGATCGGCCCGTGGTATTTCTCGGTCAAGCGATCGACGGAGGGCCGACTTTCAGGGCTGTTGAAAGGTGAGCTTGATGCCCCCGAAGTACGTCTTTCCACCGGACTGGGGGCACGCGGGAGCGGCGAGACCCGAAGTTGGAGCGCCGGATCGCGCAACCACCAGTGAGTACTTGGTATCCGCCTGCATCACGAAGTCCGCGTAGCCCGTACTGATTTCCGGTTTGAAGCCGGTGAAGAAACGCTCCTCCCCGGTTGCCCACGTTAGATCGATTTCGACTCCCGGCACCGGCTGTTTTCGGCTGTCCACGATCAGGATCTGCATGAGGCCGGAAGTCAGATTGGGATTGCAGACCTGTTCCTGATCCACGAGCTGAAATGGGGCGCTGAACGTTGGCACGGCCGTTCTCGCCGGAACAGGTGTTAGGTTGAGTAGGGAGGGCGGCGTCACTGTCAAAGATCCTAAGCCGGCGACTGCGGATGACGCTGAGGTACTCGCCGAGGGCAGCGCGGTGGTCGCGCTCAGGCTGGGGTCTTGGCTCGGACTGGGAGCGGCAGACGCCGTCGCGGTCGCAAGACTTGAGCTCCCGGTCGTCAAGTCGGATGCGAGCATTGCAAGGCGCTCCGCGACATTCGCGGGGGCGCCAGCGGCCAATGACCGCTGCGCCTGCCCGGCAAGGCCCTCCACCGCATTTGAGTCTTTGAGCAGCGCCAGACGAGCGCGGGCTCGATCCAGATTGCCGGTGGCAGCGTAGGCGGATGCTACGGCGATGCGGAATTGATCCTTGAAGTCGCCGCGGAGCGTGTCGGGTGTGATGTCAGACGAAGCAATGGGTGCAAGCACCCATGCGTAATACAAACCCAAGCCGATGCCAAGGCCGAGCGCGAGCAGCCAGTCCCATGGAAAGCGTCTCATGGTGCGCTTGTGGCCGGCCCTGCATCCGGCGCCGCCGCTTGCATGGCGCGCAGCAACTCCTGCAAGAGGGCGAGATCGGCCGCAGAGTAGGACGCCTGCCGCGCCTCCTGCAGCGCCTGCTCGCATATCACGCTTGGTGGCTGTCCTCCAAAAATGGCCAGCTGTCGACGGGCCACCTCGGAATCCGGCTGGGCGTGGTAGGCCTCGGCGACCATCAGCACGTAGTCTGTGCGGTAGTCCACACGCAATGCGGCCGGAGTTGTGTCGGAGAGTTGGAGGGGGTTGATCTCCCAGCCGTACGTCAGGCCCAAGGCTGTCCCCACCGCAAACAAGAGCAGGCTGGCGAGCCAACGCATGGGACTATTGTGCCACAAGAGATTCGGGCTGAGTAGAGGGTGGCCAACGTTGCCCGGGCAGGCGACCGGCGGCACCCTGAAACACGACCTTACCGTTGCTCTCTTTCGATCCTGGCGGGATTTGGAGGGCTCAGCCGCGCCGGGCCTGCCCGGGCCCCAGCAGGATACACGCGACGCCACGCCCTGTCAAATCAGCGGGCGGCGAAGGCACGGCTTCTCGTTGTGTGTGCCACCATCATGAAAAAGGGAGCGCGAGTTCTCATGATATAATCCGGCGATTACCGGGAAACTGAAAGCGAGTCGGACGGAGGAGGCGCATGGAGATCACGACCAAGGAATTCAAGCACTGTCGGCTGGTCTCGGTGACGGGTCGCGTGGATAGCTCCACAGCACCGCAGTTTAGCCAGGCGCTGGACGGCCTCATGCAAGAGGGTGTCTACAAGATTGTCATCGACATGGATGCCCTGGAGTACATGTCCAGCGCCGGTTTCCGGGCGCTGCTGGGCGCGCAGCGCGAATGCAAGAAATACGGCCGCGGCGAAGTGATTCTGGCGGCCGTGCCGATGCGCATTCGTGAAGCGCTGGAGCTCGCCGGTTTCACGGAGCTCTTCAAGACCTTCCCCGAAGCCCTGGAAGCGGTGGGGAGTTTCTGATCGACGCCAGCTCGCCGACACTTTCGACGAATGGAGGCCGCCCCAGGTCCAAGTGAGGCGGCCTTTGATTGTCCATGACTTCACGGAGATTCCCTGCTGACGTGAAGCACCTCGACCAGGTGCGCGAGTTTGTCGGCCGCAGAGCGCGCGCCGCGGGTTTCAGCGACAAGGGGATCTACGCTGTCCAGCTGGCCGCCGACGAGGCTGCCTCCAACATCATCGAACACGCCTACGCGGGGCGCCTGGACGGTACCTTCAGGCTCCGCTGCGAATACAAGAATGACAGGCTGGTCATGACTTTCTTTGACCAGGGATCTTCGTTCGATTTCTCCAAGGTTGACAAGCCCGATGTGACGGCCAGCCTCGCCGAGCGAAAAATTGGGGGACTCGGCATCTATCTGATGCACAAATTGATGGATGAAGTCGATTACAAGGTCGCGGCAACCGGGAACTTCCTCACACTCATCAAACGGAAGGAATAGAGTGAGCGGCAGGCGCCGCGCGGGCGCCATCCCAGAGTGGAGGGCGATCGCGAGCCTCGGAGAGCAATTGGCAGGCGCCGGCTCGCTGCTGGCGCAACGCGACCGGATTGCCAGCATGGCGGCCCGGATTATTCCCGGGAAGATCGACGTTTGGCTGGACGAAGATTTGTTTCGCATGCCAGACAGGGCAGATCCACGGACTTTTCCGCTGCGGCCAAGGAGCCGGGCGATGCGGCAGGCGCAGGCCGAGCGCCGGATCTCCACCCACACCGGGCCACCTGGATCACGCAGGCGCGCCGTGGCAGTACCGATCGAAGATCAGGGTTTGTTGTTGGGGGTCATTCAGGTTACGCGGCCGCGCGGTCCAGACTTTGGCCAACAGGACGTGGAGCTTCTCCAAAGCATCGCGGGTGTGGTTGCGCTTGGCCTGTACGGCTCCTATCGCGCGGAGGTCGAGCGCTTCCGGCTGGGCGAGCTGAATCTGGTACGCCGTGTGAGCGCGGAGATCGCCACGGTGCTGCACCTCGACGAGCTGTCGCGGCGCGTGTGCACGCTTATTCAGGAGACCTTCAAGTACTACTACGTGGGCATCTTCACGCTTCGCCCGGGCGCCAGCACGCTGCGCTTCCGTTCGAGTGCCAGTGGCAAAGAAGGCGCTTCGCGGCAACCACCATTGGCTTTTGAGGTGCAGCTCGGTCAGGGGCTCATCGGCGAGGCAGCGCTTACTGGCGAGATCGTGCAGGCGGCGGACGTGCGCCAAGATCCGCGCTTCCGGTCCGTGAGGCCGCTGACCGCCACGCGCTCCGAGGTCGTCATCCCACTGAAGCTGGAAAAGCAGGTCCTGGGCGTCCTGGATGTGCAGTCCGACCGGGTCGACGCCTTTCACCCGAATGACTTGATGATTCTGGCAGCGCTGGCAGACAACGTTGCTCGTGCGGTGGAAGGGGCGCGACTGTACAGCGATGTCCGCCGACGTGCGGATCAGCTCGCGCTGCTGGCAGAAGTGACCCGCAGCCTGACATCCACGCTTCAATTGCGCGAAATGCTGGAGGAAGCTGCCAGACTGATTCGCGATCGCATTGGCTTTCAACATGTGACACTGTTCACTGTGCACGCGAATCGCCGGCTGATCGAATACGAAGCGGGCAGCGGCAAAAGGGCAGAGGTGCTGCCAGGCTACCGGATCTCTCTGGATGATCCGCGCGGCATCATTCCCTGGGTGGCGCGCCAGGGGCAGGCCGTACTGGCCAACGACGTGAGGCAGGATCCACGCTATCGACCGTCGCCGTGGCCGCCAAAGAATACACGGTCCGAGCTGGCCGTGCCGCTGGTGTTCGGCGATCAGATGTTGGGGATTCTGGACGTGCAGTCCGACAAGCTGAATGCGTTCACAGAAGACGATCTGGTGATGTTCGAGGCGATCGGAGGAAGCATTGCATCGTCGATCCGCAATGCAGACTTGTTCCGGTCGGAGCAATGGCGGCGGCAGGTTGCCGAGAGCCTGCGCGAGGTCGCCGGCCGGCTGTCCGAACACGTCAGCATTGAGGAGGCCCTCGAAGCCATCCTCACAGAGCTTGAGCGCAACCTGCCGGTCGACGCCTCGGCGATTTGGCTGCTTGAGCACGGCGTTCCATACGCGGCCGCCGTGCGCGGCGCCGAACCGGGGGTCGTTCAGCGGGCGTTGTCCGGGTCGGCAGACATGATGGCTGTTCTGCAAGAGGCGCTTGGCGCGAGCACTCCGATCATTCGCCAACCCGGGGACCCTGCCGAGCCGCTGGGGAAAGTCGCATCCTTTCCGCGGGACTACTCGGCCCTGCTGGCACCAATGCGCGTGGGAGACGAGGCCGTGGGAGTGATTGCCCTTGCGCATCGTGAGCGGCGACGTTACGGTCATGAGGCTCAACGCATGGCAGCCACATTTGCCAGCTACGCGGCTGTTGCGATTGAAAACACACGTTTGTACGATGCCGCGCAGGAAGAGGCGCGAGCATCGGAGGCTCTCCTGCAAGTGGCCCAGCTCGTGGCAGGTCCCATGGGAATCCAGGAATCTCTGGACCACATAATGAGCATGATGCCCGCCATGATCGGGGCGCGCAGCGTGGCCGTCTATGCTTGGGATGCGCTCAACTCAAGATACATTCCGCGGTCTGAGTTCGGACTCCAGGAGGCGGCCAAGGCCGCGATCTGGACCGATGGCATGTCCGTCGGTCAATTTGGGCTGCTGGAAGCTGCCAGGAAGTCGAGACACAGGGTTGTGCACATCCTGCGCCCCAATGAAGCCTCTGGGTCATGGGGCACCCTGGCTGCCAGCCGTCACCCTGATCGAGCCGTGTCCGAGGCGGAGCAGCTGCTGATCGCCCTCCCGCTCCTGATCAAGAGCGACCTTGTCGGGGTGCTGCTGGTTGAAGAAAACCGGGCGCCGAGGCGCCTCCGCGCCCGCCGCTTGGAGATGATCAACGGAATCGGGCAACAAATCGCCATCGCGCTGCAAGCGGACCTGCTCCAACGGGAAATGGTCGCCCGCGAAAGGCTCGAAACCGAAGTTGAATTGGCGCGCGAGATCCAGAAAGCATTCATTCCGCAGCGCCTCCCGCGGGTGGAAGGCTGGGAACTCGCGGCTCGTTGGGAGACGGCTCGACAAGTGGGTGGCGACCTCTATGACGTGGTCCAACTTCCGGGTGGCAAACTCGGCCTGTTTGTGGCCGACGTTTCCGACAAGGGCATGCCGGCTGCCTTGTTCATGGCATTGACGAGAACTCTGTTCAGGGCGGCTGTCGCCGAGGGTGCCTCACCGGCGCAGGCTCTGCACCGAATAAGCGACTTGCTGATCCCCGACACGCGCCAGGGCATGTTCGTGACCGCCGCCTACGGCGTCCTGGACTTGCAAAGTGGCGGCTTCACATATGCGAACGCCGGACACAATCCGCCGCTCTGGATCCACCCCGATGGGACCGTGCAGGAGCTGGAGCGGACCGCAATTGCCCTGGGCGTAATTGCTGGTTCCGAAGTGCAAGAACGGACGGTGCACGTGCAACGGGGCGATAGCGTGCTGCTGTTCACGGACGGCGTGACCGAGGCTTTCTCGCCCAACGGCACGTTGTTCGGGGAATCCGGTTTGCTGGAGACGGTGCAAGCCATCCAGCCCGCGTCCGCCGAAGAATTGGTTCAGGAGATCGAGGCAAGTCTTGATGCCTTCATGCAGGAGCTGCCACTGGCCGACGACCTGACGATGCTGGCGGTGAGACGGAAATAGATTTTACGCGGATTTTACAAGGACATCATCGCGACCTAACGCCTAGGGCCCACAATCAAGCAAGTAAACCGTACAAAAGGAGGCCCGAATGAAAAGCTTTGCGATTCAAGTCCGGCGAATGTGGCTTGCGATGGCCGTCACGGCCATGGCTCTTATGGCCCTGCCGATGGCAACGGCGTACGCGCTTCAACCCCTGGACAGCCCGACGCCCGTTGCACCCGCAACACCCGGTGCTCCAAAATTGCAGGCCGTCTGGGAACTACTGCAGGTCAGGCACGATCGCCTCGGCGTGATGTTCGCTCACATCGACCGGCGCACCGCCCTTGCGCAGCAGTTGATTGATCGCGCCAAGGCCAATGGCAAGGATGTGACCGCTGTCCAAAGTGCCCTGGATGCCTTTTCCAAGGCTGCGCAGGATGCACGTCCGATCTATGAAAGTACTCAGGGCATCATTTCGTCGCACACCGGCTTCGACTCAAACGGCAAAGTCACCGACGCCACGCAGGCGAAGGCAACGGTAAAGAACTTGTCCGATAAGCTCGTGCAGGTCCGAAATCTCTTGCGAGATCCCGCAACGGCGCTGAGAGACGCCATTACCGCATTTCGAGACGCCAACACGGCTCACTAGGACAGGCGGACCATTCCGGACCGCTCGAACGGAGACACGGTTTGCCGTGTCTCTGCGCGTCAGGGGCTGATTGGCCGGCTTGCATGTGGTCTGAGCGGCGTTGTATACTGCACCGCGACGAATGAGTCCTGAAGAGAATCGCGCAAGGAGGTCACATGCTCAAGTATGAGGGGAAGCAGGTCGTTCAAACGGATAAGGCGCCAAAGGCCATCGGGCCGTACTCGCAAGCGGTGAGAACTGGCGCCATGGTTTTTACCGCCGGCCAGATTGGGCTAAATCCTGACACGGGCGAACTTGTGGAAGGCGGCATCCAGGCTGAAACCCGGCAGGTGCTGATGAATCTGACCCATGTGTTGGAGGCGTCCGGATCGGGTCTTGACATGATCCTCAAAACAACGGTCTTTCTGAGCGATATGAGCGAATTCGTCAAGATGAATGCTGTTTATGCGGAATTCTTTCCCGACGCACCGCCGGCCCGCAGCACGGTTGCAGCCGCGGCACTCCCAAAGGCCGCACGCGTCGAAATCGAGGCTGTGGCGTTGCTGCGAGCGCCCCGAGGTGACTAGGCAAACTCGCGGCCATACATTGGCGGTCCAGTGCCTGATGAGCTAGTCCTGCTGGTGGACGACGAACCGGCCATCTTGAAGCTGGCGCGCATGTACCTGGAGCGCGAAGGGTTTCGGACCAAGGCGGCCGCGGACGGCGAGGCCGCCCTGCGCGCCATTGAAACTGCGCGTCCGGACCTGGTGGTGCTGGATGTGATGCTGCCGAAGCTCGACGGATTGGAGGTTTGCCGTCGTCTCCGGAACGCCGGGAATCAAGTCGCCATACTGATGCTGACAGCGCGCGACGAGGACATTGACAAGATCATCGGGCTGGAGCTTGGTGCCGACGACTACCTTACGAAGCCATTTAATCCACGGGAGCTGGTTGCGCGTGCCAAGGCGATCTTGCGGCGAGGCCCGATCGCCGGGGCTGCGGACGGGAGGCCGATCCGTTTTGGCGAGCTCACGCTCGATCGCGAGAGGCGCGAGGCGAGACTCGGCTCGCATGCTCTTGAACTGAGAACGCAGGAATTCGAACTGCTGGCGGTTTTGGCGGACCAGCCCGGTCGCGTCTTCACAAGGGAGCAACTTCTGCAGCAAGCCTGGGGCTTTGACTTCTACGGGCAAACCCGGACGGTTGACGTCCACGTGGCGCACTTGCGCAAGAAGATGACAGGGGCAGGGGGCTCCGTCCGCATCGAAACGGTTACCGGCGTGGGATACAAACTCGCGGCGGCACCCGAGGGCGACTAGGCGCAGGCCCCGCACATGTTCGCATCCATACGCGCCAGGCTGTGGTTGAGCTATGCGGCACTGATCGTAGCCGCGCTGGGAGTGGTGGCGGTCGTCTTGATGATCTTCCTGCTGCGCAATCCATACCTCTACCGACAGACTTTCGTCCGCCTCACGGCGGCAGAGAACCTGCTTACGAACGCGTCGCCCTCTTCCAGTCGCGTAAGTACCGTGGCACAGGCGTTGGACGTGCGCGTCCTCGTGCTCGACAGCGGCGGCAACCTGATCCAGGATACGGGCTCCAGCCTGGCGCCACTGCGGGCATTGCCGGCGGTGCGGACCGCCCGGGCCTTGTCAACCGTGCGGGACGTCTCCGGCAAGCTGTGGTTCTTCGCCGGAGCCCGCCAGAGCGATGGCAGTTGGCTTCTCGTGGCTGCTCCGAGACCCAAATTGCTACCCGCCCTTGGTTCACTTACGGATGAGCTGTCGTGGCCGTTGTTGGAAGGCGGCCTGATGGCGCTGGGCTTGTCGCTCCTGCTGGCCTATTTCCTGGCGCGCTGGATCGCGGACCCACTCCAGCGGCTCATCACGGCCGCACATGGAGTCTCCGCCGGCGCACCGGGGAGGGGAAGGCTTGGCGAGACCGCGCCGGTGGAAAGCGAGGCCCGAAACTCTCCGGTGCTCGCCGAATCGGGCCCCAGGGAGGTCCGCGAACTGACAGGGGCGTTTAACGCCATGCTGAGCAGGGTCGATGCCAGCCAACGATCCCAGCGCGAGTTCGTCGCCAACGTATCCCACGAGCTCAAGACACCGCTTACGTCCATCCAGGGATTCGCGCAGGCGCTCTTGGATGGTGCGGCCGACGGCCCTGGCGACCGCAAGCAGGCGGCTCAGGTCATTTACGAGGAAGCTGCGCGCATGCATCGCCTTGCGCTGGAGTTGATGGACTTGGCTCGGCTCGACGCCGGCACTGCCGACCTGAAAATGGCGGACGTCGACTTGGCCGTCCTTTTGCGAGGTGTCTTGGACAAGTTCCGCCTCATGGCCGACGATGCGGGGGTGCGCATGGAATCTGCTTTCCCACTCGACCTGCCACCGGTCATGGGGGACGGCGATCGTCTGGCACAGGTGTTCACGAACCTGGTGGACAACGCCCTCAAGTTCAGTCCACGAGGTGGAGAAATACGTGTCCAGGCCTCTCGAACGGGGACCGAGATTGAGGTCGTCGTGCAAGACACGGGACCCGGAATCCGACCTGAGGACCTGCCGCACGTCTTCGACCGGTTCTATCAGGCGGACGCGGCCAGAACGGGCGGAGAAGGACACGGGTCGGGCCTCGGCTTGGCGATCGCGCGAGAAATCACACTTGCCCACGGTGGTAGAATAAGCGCTCGCAGCGCAGAGGGCCAGGGCGCCGCGTTTCATGTGCGCCTGCCGGTAGCCGACGGCCACCGGGGCTGAGTCAAGCCGCCACCAGCCGAGTATCCGCCCTGAGATGAATCCAACCGTGTCGATCGTCGTCCCCTGCTACAATGAAGAGGGAACGATTGGTGCCTTGCTGGATGCGATCCTGGCCCAGAGCTTCCCGCGCCGGGATATTGAAGTCGTGGTCGCCGATGCGCTTTCCGGGGATCAGACCCGTCAAGTGATCGCTGATTTTGCGACGGCGCACCCGGAACTTGCGCTTCGAGTCGTGGAAAACAGCCGGCGAACTATCCCATCCGGCCTGAATCTGGCGATGGCGGCGGCCCGCGGAGAATTCCTGATCCGTCTTGACGCCCATTCCATTCCTGCCCCGGACTATGTGGAGCGGTGTGTCACCGACCTGCAGGCAGGGAAGGGGGCCAATGTCGGCGGTGTATGGAGCATCCGTCCTAGTGCCGCGGGATGGATGGCGCGCGGGATCGCGGCCGCGGCGGGGCATCCTTTGGGCGCCGGCGATGCGCTCTACCGCCTCGGGGCGGCTGCCGGGCCGGTGGACACGGTTCCATTCGGTGCCTTCCGGCGGGAACTCCTGGAAAAAGTGAAGGGCTTCGACGAGAGCTTGCTTACCAACGAAGACTACGAATTTAACGTTCGCATTCGAAGATCCGGAGGCGTGGTCTGGCTGGATCCGCTCATCACGTCAACGTACTTCGCGCGCGCGAGGTTGAGCGACCTGGCGCGCCAATATTGGCGCTACGGGTTCTGGAAGTGCAGGATGTTGTTGCGATATCCGGGCACCGTGAAGTGGAGGCAGGCGCTTCCCCCGTTATTTGTTATGGGTGGGTTGCTTCTGGCATTGGCGGCGGCCTTCTGGACCCCCGCAAGGCCCGCGCTTGTGCTGGCAGCCTCCACGTACCTTGGCGCGATCCTCATCGCCGGAGTACTGATCGGAGCGCGCGGCCGCGACGGCACGCTGATTCCCGGTAGCGCGCTGGCATTCGCGACGATGCACCTCGCATGGGGCAGCGGCTTCTGGTGGAGCCTGTTCAAGAAAGCGGCGGAATTCCGTGGCTGAGGTCATTCGTCCAACCCTGCGATTGCGACCCAACGAGCATCGCCTGCTGCTCCTGGTGGGGGATCTCATAGCCTCGTTGTCCGCGTCATTTGTGGCTCTGTACGTGTGGCAGCAGTACTCCATCTATCGGCTGATCGATCTGGGGATGAAGCCGGAACGCGCCGAGGCGTTCGTAAAGATCGAGGTGCCACTCTGGTTTTACCTGCTGCCGCTTGGCTGGCTCTTGCTGATGGTCGAGTTGTACGACCCACATGCCGCCGTAAGTTTGCGCCGAACCCTGCGGGGCATCGCGGGTGCAGCATTCGTGGGTGCGGTGGCCTACTCGCTGATATTTATCTTAAACAGAGATCCCGGCGCGCTGCCACGAATTGTGGTGGGCGCCTTCATTGTGCTGGCCTTCTTTCTGACCGTCGTTTGGCGGATAATCTACGTTCGTCTATACACGTCGTCAGGTCTGTCCCGGCGCGTCCTGATTGTCGGCGCGGGCAAGGCGGGATTGACACTCGCGCGCGTTTACGCGGCCGCAACGCCCAAACCATTCAGCCTGATCGGATTCATTGATGACGACCGTCGCAAGCTCCACAAGCTTTTCGAGGGCCAGCCCGTTGTCGGGGCAAGCGCGGACCTTCTGGCTGTCATCGATCAGTACCGCATCTCGGACGTTGTGGTGGCGATCACCGGGGAGGTACAGGGGAGCACCTTCCAGACCCTGCTGGACGCCCAAGAGCGCGGTATCGAGATCACGCGCATGCCGATCATCTACGAGGAGATCACCCAACGGGTCCCGATACATCACTTGGAGTCGGATTGGGTGATCCGAAGCTTTGTCGATCAGCTGAGGGTATCTGTCATTTACCAGGCTTTCAGTCGACTGCTGGACATGGTCGGCGGGTTGCTGGGTTTGGCGGTGCTGGTGCCGCTGGGGCCCTTCATCGCCATAGGAATTCTGGTCGATAGCGGTCTGCCCATCCTATACTCACAGGATCGCCTGGGGAAGGGCGGAGAAGATTTCACGATCCACAAGTTCCGCACAATGCGGCAGGACGCCGAGGCGGACGGCTCCTACACGCCAGCCTCAGAAAACGATGAGCGGGTCACGAACTTCGGCAGCTTCCTGCGAAAAACCCACCTGGATGAGTTCCCCCAGTTCTGGAACGTGTTGCGCGGCAACATGAGCCTCGTTGGTCCCCGCGCCGAACGCGGGCAGCTCGTCCTGCAATTTCAGAAGGCCATACCGTTCTACCGGGCGCGCCTGCTTGTCAAGCCAGGACTGACTGGCTGGGCCCAGATTAACTACGGCTACGTGCAGACCGTGCGAGAGACCGAAGTCAAGCTGGAATACGATCTTTACTACATCAAGCATCGCTCAGCCGCCATGGATATCAGCATTATCCTGCGGACTATCGGCGTCGTTCTTAGTCGCGGGGGCCGCTAGGATGCAGCGGTACCTCGTGACCGGCGGAGCGGGATTTATCGGATCGCACCTCGTGGGGGCGCTTCTCCGACACGGCGCGGCGGTCCGCGTCCTTGACGACTTTTCCAGTGGGAATCACGACAATCTGGAACAGGCCGCACGCTCGACAGATCCGCACCGCCTTGAGGTCTTGGATGGCGACGTTCGTGACCCGGCGAAGGTTCAGGAGGCGCTGCGCGGCATCGATGTCGTGTTCCATGAAGCGGCATTCGTATCGGTGCCTGAATCCATGGAGCGGCCGCAGTACTGCTTCGACGTCAACATCGGGGGCACATCCGTAGTACTGGAAGCTGCACGCAAGGCCGGCGTCCGGCGCGCCGTCATAGCCAGCAGCGCCGCCGTCTACGGCGACTCGGTGGCAATGCCGCTGGCAGAATCCGAGGCCGCGCGTCCGCTGTCCCCGTACGCTGCCTCGAAGTTGACCGGCGAGATCTTTGCAACACTCTACACACGGTCGCTTGGCCTGGAGGTCAGCGCGCTGCGGTATTTCAATGTCTACGGGCCGCGCCAGCGTCCGGACACGCAATACGCTGCCGCGGTACCTATCTTCATTCGCCGGCTGCGAGACAAAGCGGCGCCGACAGTTTTTGGCGACGGAACCCAGACCCGCGACTTGATCTACGTGGGCGATGTTGTCCGGGCAAATCTAATCGCGGCCGAACATCCCGCTGCTGCGGGCGAGGTTTTCAACGTCTGCACGGGCCGTTCCAGCCGCCTACTGGACCTCCTTGACATCCTGTACACCCTGATGCCTGGCGCGCCGCCCCCGGTATTTGCCGATCGGCGGCCGGGCGATATTCACACGTCCCTCGGGGATGCATCCAAAGCGGAAGCCGTTCTGGGCTTTGTCGCACAGTGCTCCTTGACGGAGGGCCTGAAGGAAACAGTCGGGTGGATGCAATAAGTCTCCGGCCGCATCTCCGCAATCGATACGTATTCGTCGGCGATTTGCTGCTCACGGTCGTTTCGGTGATGGGTAGCTTTGCGCTCCGGTTGGACGTCGGCCAGTTGCCGTATTATTTTCCCGCCATGCTCACGATGTGCGGGGTGGCGCTGGCGCTCAAGATCCCCACTTACTATTTCTTTGGGCTCTACCGACGGCTCTGGATCTACGCGAGCACGCACGAACTCAGGCTCATCACTGCTGCTGTAACGACCGGTTCGGTGCTGACTTCGACGATGATGCTCGTGCTGATCGCGGCAAGGCTTGTAGTTCCCGGCATGCCAAGATCTGCTCTTGGGATCGATTGGCTGCTTTCCCTTGTTCTAGTCGGTGGCTCCCGTTTCGCGTTGCGCGTTCTCGCCGAGCGGTCATCGCCGCCGCGTTCCGGAAAATCGCGCAGGGCGCTTGTCATCGGGGCGGGGGATGCCGGGGCCTTGGTCGTTCGAGAACTGCAGAAATCGTCGCAGCTCAACGTCACTCCCGCCGGATTTCTCGACGACGATCCCACCAAACAGAATCAGGAGATCCATGGCGTCCCCGTGATCGGCTTCATCCGGGATTTGGGGGCCGTTCTTGACACACAGCCGATCGACGAGGTCGTCTTTGCTATTCCGTCCGCGCCGGGGCACACGGTCCGCTTGGTTAATGATGTCTGCCGGGAAAGAGGCATCCCTTCGCGGACCATGCCCGGAATCTACGAATTGATCGGCGGACGCGTCAGCGTGAGCCGACTGCGCGAAGTCGACATCACGGATCTGCTGCGCCGGCAGCCCACTCACGTGAACGAATCAATGATTGGCGAGGTGCTGACCGGGCAACGCGTGCTTGTCACAGGGGCCGGAGGCTCCATCGGACAGGAATTATCGCGGCAGATTGCCCGCTGGAGTCCCGCGGAGCTGATCGTGCTTGGCCACGGCGAGAACAGCATTTTTGAAACCGTGCTGGAGCTCCGGGACGCCTTCCCGGGCCTCCATCTCCTTCCCGTCATCGCGGACGTGAAGGACAGGATCAGAATCCCGGACATATTGACGAGGCACGGCGTGCAGGTCGTTTTCCATGCGGCCGCACACAAGCACGTACCACTGATGCAGGCAAACGTAGCCGAGGCCGTACTGAACAACATCTTCGGCACGCAAAATGTCGTGGAGGCGGCGCTCCAGGCCGACGTCACTCGGCTGGTGCTGCTTTCCACCGATAAGGCCGTCTCGCCGGCAAGCGTTTACGGCGCCACGAAACGCATGGCGGAGATGATCGTCCTGGATGCCGCCCGCCGGACCGGGGCCGTGTATTCAGTCGTGCGATTCGGCAACGTGCTTGGCAGTCGGGGCAGCGTCATCCCACTGTTCAAAAGGCAAATCGCGGCGGGGGGCCCGGTGCAGATCACGCATCCCGACATGGAGCGCTACTTCATGACAATCCCCGAGGCCGTGCATCTCGTCCTGCAGGCCGCCTCCATGGGGAAAGGTGGGGAGGCATTCGTTCTGGACATGGGAGACCAGGTTCGGATTGTGGATCTTGCCGCGGACCTCATACGTCTTTCCGGGCTGGAGCCCGGACGCGATATTGAGATCGAATTCACCGGCATTCGTCCCGGCGAGAAACTGAGCGAGCAACTCTGGGAGGGCGGCAAATCCTACGAGAAAACCGCCCATCCGGACATCGTCCGCTCGGCGACGGAAGAGGCGGTAGTCGGCGGAGACCTGGCCGCCACTTTGCGACGGCTGGCCGAACTGACCGAGCAAGGGGATGCTGCCGCGATCATCGGCGTGTTGCAGGCCGCTATCCCGGGCGCGGTCATAAGCGAGGCGCCGGCGCCCGACATCACGGCGATCGTCTAAATGCCCGAGGTTTCGCTTCCGGACTGGGGAAGATTTCTTTCAGAGACAACCACGGGCCCATTTTCTTCAAACCGGCGAGTGGGGAGAGTTGAAATCGGCTTTTGGCTGGGAGCCGGTCCGCCTTGTTAACGATGGGGTGGGTGCGCAGGTTCTGTTTCGCAGGCTCCCCCTGGGCTTCACGATCGCGTATGTGCCCAAGGCTGACTTGGGAATTATGCAGGGGGATGCGAGCCTGGCGTTCTGGGACGAGCTGGATAAGCTTTGCCGTGCGCGCCGAGCCATATTCTGCAAGATAGAGCCCGATGCATGGGAGACGCCCCAGACGCAGATACCGTCACCGCCACTCTCGCCAGTGGCCGCGGCAGTTCGACAGGTACCTTCGTCCCACAGTATCCAGCCGCGGCGCACGGTTGTTGTCGACCTGCGTGGCTCCGAGGCCTCAATTCTCAATCGCATGAAGCCCAAGTGCCGCTACAACATTGGACTAGCTCGAAAGAAGGGGGTATCGGTCGAGACTTGGACGGATCTCGCCGAGTTCCACCGCATGCTGGAATCCACGTCGAGGCGGGATGCTTTTTCCGTGCACACTGAAAGCTACTACGTGCGGGCCTACGAGTTATTCCACCCTGGGGGGCTGTGCGAGCTATTTGTTGCCCGCTACGAGGGCAGGCCGCTGGCAGCGCTCATGATATTCGCCCGGGGCGGCAGAGCGTGGTACGTGTATGGTGGGTCAGCGGACGCCGAGCGTGAGCGCATGCCCAACTATCTCTTGCAGTGGGAGGCAATGCGATGGGCCCGCGAGCGTGGCTGCGAGGCATATGACCTATGGGGTGTGCCGGACAAAGACGCGGACACCTTGGAAGCGCACTTCCAGAAGCGTCAGGACGGTTTGTGGGGCGTCTATCGATTCAAGCGCGGGTTCGGGGGCGAGCTTCGGCGCGCCGCCCAGAGCGTTGACCGCGTCCACGTAGCCTGGCTATATCCGCTGTACGTGAGGCTGGCTGGCGGAGGCGGGGGGGCATGAAGCGCGTCGTCATGCGGCCGTTCCAGGGCACTGCTTCGCGCTGGAACCACATCATCGCGCAATTTCCGGGAGCACATCTCCTGCAGACATGGGAGTGGGCTCAGATCAAGGCGGCGCAAGGCTGGGCGCCGATGCCCTTTGTGTGGGATGCAACCGACTCCAGTCTGCCAGAGGGCGGGAGCCCTGCAACCGCTGTTGCGGCGGCCATGGTCCTGAAGAAACAAATCAGCATAGGCAGCGTAGCGACTGGACTCTGGGTGATGTACGTCCCAAAAGGGCCGCTGTGGCACTGGAGTGACCAGCCCGCCCCGGAAGGCTTGCTGCACGACCTGGAACGGCTGGCACTGTCAGAAAGCGCGATCTTCGTCAAGATCGATCCGGATGTGATCTTGGGGCAGGGTATCCCCGGGGAGCCGACTTCGCAAGAGTTTGCGGTTGGGCAAGCCGTCGTGAAGGAGTTGGCACAGAGGCATTGGATCTTCTCGGATTCGCAAATCCAATTCAAGAATTCGGCCCTGATCGATTTGACCGCCTCGGAGGAACAGCTCCTCAGCCGGATGAAGCAGAAAGCGCGCTACAACATCCGATTGGCCGCGAAAAAAGGTGTAGTGGTTCGGCCCGGCACCATCGATGAGCTGCCGCTTCTGTATCACATGTACGCCGAGACAGCTGCCCGCGACGGTTTCGTGATCCGAAATCAGAGCTACTACGAGGGGGTGTGGGGCACATTCATGCGATCTGAGGCGCGCACGGAGAGCCCCGGGGCGGACTGCCTGGTGGCGGTTGTGGGCGGTGAAGTTGCCGCCGCGGTTTTCGTCTTCTACTTCGCGGGCAGAGCGTACTACTTGTACGGAATGTCGCGGGCGGTTCATCGCGAGAAGATGCCCAACTACCTCCTGCAGTGGGAGGCCATGCGCGCTGCCAAGGGGCGGGGCTGTCGCGTCTACGATTTGTGGGGTGCTCCCGACCGCTTCGATGACGCGGATCCGCTTTGGGGTGTCTTTCGTTTTAAGGAAGGTCTCGGCGGTAAAGTCGTTCGCACCTTGGGAGCGTGGGACTTCCCTGCGCGCCCAACCTGGTATTTGGCCTACACCAGAATCGTGCCACGCGTATTGGATATCATGCGGAGGCGGGGCCGGGCGCAGCTTGGCCAGGACCTGGCGGCCGCATGACGCCGCGACTTGTGCCGGCCGCCCTGCCGGCGATCGCGCCGCCGACGAGCCCAAGCCGAAAGGAGCATCAGTGATTCAGAGAGTCCGTTTTGCTCATCTTCCAACGCCCGTCGAGGAATTGCCGCGCCTCTCCGCCGTCATGGGGGGGCCCCGACTTCTCGTCAAGCGCGACGACCAGACCGGCTTGGCGTTCGGTGGCAACAAGACGCGCAAATTGGAATTTCTGGTGGCGGAGGCAAAGGCTAAGGGCGCCGATATGTTGATTAGCGCCGGTGCCTTCCAATCAAATCATTGCCGGCAGACTGCGGCGGCTGCTGCCAAATTCGGGTTTTCGTGCGTGCTCGTGCTAACGGGCAAGAGACCTGCCACGGTTACTGCGAATCTGCTCCTGGATAGCATCCTGGGTGCCAGCGTCGTGAACGTCCCTGATCGAAAGGATCGCGATCGGATTTTGCAGGAGACGTTTGATCGGGAGGTCGCGGCAGGACATCGGCCATACATGGTTCCATACGGAGGCTCGAGCCCGACGGGCGCCTTGGGCTATGCCTTCGCCATGGATGAGTTCATTCAGCAGGATACCGGCGCAGACTGGATCGTTTTTGCCACCTCCTCGGGGGGCACGCACGCCGGGCTGGTCCTCGGGCAGCGCGTCTTTGGCTACTCAGGCAAGGTCCTGGGCATCAGCATTGACGAAAGCGTGGGATGGCTCCAGCAGAGGGTTTCGAGCCTGGCTTCTGCGGCCAGTGACAGCCTGGGCGAGCATATCGAATTCGGCGAAGCCGACGTCGCCGCGAATGCTGACTATTGCACTGCCGGCTACGGTATCGTAACGGACCGGGAGCGCGAAGCGGTCCGACTCTTCGCCACGACCGAGGGTTTGCTGCTCGATCCGGTGTACACAGGCCGCGCCGCTGCGGGTTTGCTGGACCTCATACGAAAGCGCACATTCAGGCCCGCGGAGACCGTGCTCTTCTGGCACACCGGCGGCCAACCTGCGCTGTTCGCCGACGGGTACGCGCAGCTATTCGCCGACGGTCCCGCGACCCCACAGTCCATGGATTGATCCAAAATCCAAAGCGCCTGTCTTCGCAGGGTGCCGGCTGGCGCGTGCGGGGATGCCACCGCTGCTAGTCGAGGCACGTGCGCGTGAGAGAAGCGCCCGGGCCGAGCGTGCAGCCGTCTGAACTGTGCTCCTCGCGCAAGACGTCGTCGAACAGTTGTGACATGGTCACAAGCGAAAAACCATTCTGGGCCAGGAGCGGCAGGACGTTTCGGGTAATCTCAACATCAAAGCGCCCGTTGGCCGGATCTTGGTACGTGTGCATTTGGACAACGTCGCCGTTTTGCGCTTTCGCGGCCAACCGCAGGCTGTCTTCCATGGTCGGCGCCTCGAAGCCCGTAGAGAACAGGGTGGCGATCAAGCCCCTCTCTTGGCATAGTTCCTGAAAGCTGAGGCTGAGATCGTCGTAGGGTGGCCGCGCGAAATGGACTCGTGGCGTGAAGCCCAACTTCTGGCTGAGCGATGTCATCCACTGGTCGAAGTCAGCCATCAGACTCCGAGTTGACATCACCTGCGGGTCGACGTGATGATACGTGTGGTAGCCTATCTCATGGCCGCTCTGCGTCAGCCTCTTCCAGATGCCCGGCCTGACGATCTCGTTGGTATCAAGCGCGTCGCCCACCGCAAAAAATGTGAAATGAAAGTCAGGGTAGGGCTCAAGCATGGCTGTGAGTTGATCCAAGACGGAGGAGTGCCAGCAATCGTCAAATGTCATCGCGATCTTGGGGTATGCGCGGCTGCCATGATAGAGCGTGGTGGACGCAGCGGGCTCGGGTAGCCGGAGATAGGTCGGCCGGAATGCCGTTGAAAGCAGCGCCGCGCCGCCGAGCTTCAGAAAATCCCGCCGGGTGAATGATGACATGCGTCGATTGTACAACACGAGCAAGAGAAACGCCGGTCTGGGCTTACCCGCAGCAGTGCCCGCGCCTACGGGCGCTTCAACTACGGCCGCCGCCGTCGTCGCAAGCATCCCCGGGGACATGCGAGCCCCTAGGTGCTAGCGCGAACGTCCAGTGCGTAGGCGCCGCTCGCCAGCACGGTTAGGGGATTGATCTCGAGCTCTTTGATTTCGGGGTGGTCGTGCGCAAGCCAGGATATTGAGACCAGCGCCTCGCGAACTGCCGCCTTGTCCACGGCGGGTAGGTTTCGAAATCCGTCCAGGCGTCGGCCGGCCCATGTGCGGCGCAGCAGGTCGTCAGCCTCCGACTCATCCAGCGGCGCGAGAGCAAAGGCGACATCGCCGCGACCTTCGGCTTCGACGCCACCCGAGCCAAACATGACGAGGGGCCCGAAGTTGGGGTCTCGGACCACGCCAACGATGACCTCCTGCCCTCCAAGAATCTGGTGCTGGACGGAAACTCCATCGAAATGTGCCCCCGGCATCCTTGTCAAGACGCGCTTGATGAGTTGCGTGTAGGCACTAATGACCTCGTCTCCATCGCGTAGATTGAGAATGACACCGTCTACGTCCGACTTGTGCTGAATGTCCGGTGAGGCAATCTTCATCACAACCGGGAAACCCTCGGTCTGGGCCAGGGCAGCCGCCTCGCTCTCTGAATGCGCCAGAACGGTCGGGACAACCTGGATTCCGTATGCGGCCAATAATTCCGTCGGCGTCCCCACACCGACGCCCGCCGCTGTCAGGCCGGCGTGGCGACGTGCCCTCGCCAAACCTGGCGACCGCCTTGGCTCGGCGCGCAAGGATTCCGAGCGCCGAGATTGCTCGTTCCGGGAATGGGTATGTCGGTATACGTGATTCGTTGAAGCGGTCGAATGCGCGCGCAGTGAGATCGGATCCCAGGAGCGCGACGACGACAGGCTTTGGCGAGGCCTTGATAACGGGGATCAGGGCCTCCGCGACCGCTTCTGCCTTGAACATGGGAGGGGGCGGCAGGATGACCAGCAAGGCGTCCACAGGCTGAGCATCCGCAAGGATCTGCAGACACGCGGCATAGTCGGCCGGCGAGGCGGACGCCAGCATATCGACTGGATTGAGGAGACTGGCGGCCGCTGGTAAGAGGTTGGCCAGTGCGGCTCGGCTTGCGTCGTCCAATCCCGCAAGCGCCAAACCAGCCGAATCCAGGGCGTCCGCTGCCATCACACCGGGCCCGCCCGCATCCGTCAGAATGGCCACGCGATTGCTTCTGGGGAGCGGGCAGTTCTCCAAGGCGTGCGCCCAGTCAAACATCTGCTCCGTTGAAGAGGCGCGAAAGACGCCCGCCTTCGCAAAAGCTGCGTCGAATGCCGTATCCGAGGCGGCCAGTGCCGCCGTGTGAGAGGCGGCTGCCTTCTGCCCCGCCTGGGTTCGCCCAACCTTAAGGGCCACCAAAGGCTTCATCCGGGAGGCCTCAGATGCCGCACGGACAAACTCGGCGCCATCCGAGACGCCCTCCATGTAGAGGGCAATCACGCGCGTGTGATCGTCCTGCGCCGCCAGAGGAAGCATGTCGGTTTCGTTGACGTCTGCCTGATTGCCAAGGCTGACGATTTGGGAGAATCCGAATCCCTGCTGGCGGGACCAATCAACGACCGCGGCGCAAAATGCGCCCGAGTGCGATAGGAACGCGATGGAGCCAGCCGGTGGCATCGGCGGCTGCAAGAAACTGGTGTCTAAAGGAACGTGTGTGTCGATCGTGCCGATGCAGTTCGGGCCAAGCAGACGGATCCCCTGAGTCTGCGCAATTTGCAGACATTTCCTTTCGAGTTCCGCACCGTCCGGACCAGCCTCCCGAAAGCCCGCGGAGAGGATCGTCACGGCGTGAATACCGCGTGCTCCGCAGGCGAGGAGCGCTTCTGGAACCGCGCTCGCGGGAACGACCAGCACCGCCAAGTCCACGGGGTCAGGCACGTCCGCCAGATTCGCGTGCAGCGGCCGTTCAAAGAGCTTGCCTGCTCTGTGGCTGACGAAGTTTATGGCGCCCGTGAAACCACTCTTGACAAGATTCCGGGCCACACCATAACCAAGCTTCTCTGGCGACGTGGATACGCCAACGATTACGACGCCGCGGGGATGGAGAAATGCCACGAGGGGGTCAGTCATCGACAATGTCCGCTCCGGCTGCTACGTGTGGTCGTTTCGCCGTGCCTCAACCTCGAACCTGGCCGCGGACTCCTTTGTCGCAGCGGGGGCCTTGCTTTCACCAGCGATCATAGTGGACAAGCTCGTCGAGCGCGTGACGTCCGCCCTTCTTCGGGGGTGCGGAAAGACTGGATGGGCTCGCCGGGTAGCCGAATGAAAGTGCGACGCGCAGGTGCAGATCCGGTGGGAAGCCCAGAATGCCGCGGGCTGCCTCGAAGTCGTAAATGGAGGCCGGGCAGGAGCCGATGCCGAGCTCCCATGCCGCCAGTTGCATGAAAGCCGCCGCCTGTCCCGCGTCAAACATGGTCTGAAACTTACCCAGTGGATCCGGCGTCAGTATGGCGACGCCCAGTGCGGCTCCCGCCAGGTGTCCGGCCCACTCTCCGCATTCGGACAGCGCTTTCAGCACGGATCGATCACGAATGGCGATGAAACGCCAGGCTTGCTCGTTCTTGGACGACTGGGAACGCCGACCCGCATTCAGAATAGCATGCACCTGGTCCTCCCCGAGGGCCTCGTCCCGGAACTTACGCACTGCGCGTTTTGTGCGGATGGCATCCGATACGTTCATCGATCATTCCTCTTTCTGCAAAGACCGGCCCCGGCCTCGAAATTTGGCCGTTTTTCGTCGAGCTGCCGCTGGATTGGCGCACTTTAGGTCGCAAAGATGGCGGATACGTCGTTTGTCGGAAACGCCCGGTCAGGCAGTGCGATTTTGACCGAGTATAATTCATGCGATGGAACAGCGTCCGTCGGCCCAACAGTACATGGGATCGTCGTTGGTCCTGATGCTATTGGGCTGGGGCGGACTCGCGTCTGCTCATCCTGGCATACAACGTACCTCCACTGGTATGGGCGCGCTGGGGCTTCTTTGCCCTGTGGTTCACGGCACTGAGCGGCACCGCACTTCCGATTGCCTACTTCCTAAATCTGAGATTTCCGACGGATCCGCCGGCTGAGCCGCATACCATCGTGCGTCAGGCCGTTTGGGTCGGTATCTACGGCTCCGTACTGGCGTGGCTCCAGCTTGGAAGGGTGATGGCCTTCTGGGTGTGGATTGGCCTCGCAGCGGGCTTGGCGGGTCTTGAGTATCTCATACGACTCCGCGAGCAATCGCAATGGCATCCGCCCACAATCCTCGATGAGCAGCCGTAGACCGCCGACGAACCGTGACGGCTCGCCGGCAGCCGGACCAGGCCGTCCTGGTGTGAACATTCTGGGCAGCCTGCCGTCGGTGGAAAGAATCCTGAATACACACGCGGCCGTTGGCTTAACGGAAAGTTTTGGCCGGCCGTTGACCATCGATGCAATCCGTGCGACGCTCGACGCCGCTCGGGCGGACCTGCGAACAGGAAACGCGGCAATGTCCCCCGAAATGGACGACATTCTTGGCCGGGCAGAGGCCCAGCTTCTGGCATGGACCAAGCCGGGGCTCCAGCCTTTGATTAACGCGACCGGCGTGATCTTGCACACCAATTTGGGCCGCGCTCCCCTCTCCAAGGCTGCTGTGGAAGCGATGGCCGCGGTGTCTCAAACCTATTCGAATCTTGAATTCGATCTGGGGTCAGGCAAGCGCAGTCAAAGATTCACGCACGTCGACGATAGTCTGCGGCGGCTGACTGGCGCGGATGCCAGCATGGTTGTCAACAATAACGCCGGCGCGGTGCTGCTTGTTTTGGCAGCGCTCGCCCGCGGCAAGCGAGTCTTGGTCGCCCGCTCGCAGCTGGTCGAGATTGGTGGGGGATTCCGTATGCCCGACGTGATGCGGCAGTCGGGCGCCAAGCTCGTGGAAGTCGGGACGACTAACCGTGTGCGGCTCGACGACTACGAATCGGAATTCGAAAAAGCACCCATCATTCTGACAGCCCATCGCTCAAACTTCAAGATGACCGGCTTCGTGGGGGAACCCGATCTCCGCGACATTGTGGCCGCCGCGCACGTAGCCGGCTTGATCGTGATCGACGACCTCGGTTCGGGCGCCTTGATCGACACGGCGCAGTATGGCTTGGCTCATGAGCGAACTGTGCAGGAATCCGTCCTGGCAGGCGCGGATATCGTCTGTTTTTCCGGCGACAAATTGCTGGGCGGCCCGCAGGCGGGAATACTTGTTGGCCGGGGCGACTTGATCGGCAAGCTTCGGAAGCATCCGCTGGCGCGCGCCATGCGGGCGGACAAAACCTGTCTGGCAGGCCTCGCCGCGACGCTTCAGCACTATCTGCGCAACGAGGCGGAAAGGGAAATTCCTGTGTGGAGCATGGTCTCCAGTCCGCTTGCAGACATTGACCGACGGGCAAGAAGCTGGGCGGCAGCCCTCGGTGAGGGCGAAGTACGTGAAAGTGAGTCCACCATGGGAGGCGGCAGCCTGCCTGGAGAGTCGCTCCCGACCCGCGTCCTGTCTTTGAACGTCCGGGGGCAGCAATGAATTCTTGCGTCGGCTCCGCATGCAGGACCCGCCCGTCGTCGCACGTACGGAAAAGGCGCGCGTCCTGCTGGATCCGAGGACGGTACTTCCCGGCCAGGATGAGCAACTCCTGACGAGCTTGAGTCGGCTTCTGAAGGCGGCCGAATGAAATCCGATCTGGACGCCCTAATTCGGGGCCGGGGATTGGACGCCATCATCGTTCTTGGCGATGCCCAGCACAATCCGGCCATGCACTACCTGGTGGGAGGGGGACATGTAACCGGCGCAGCACTCGTCAAGAAGCCGGGTGAACCTTCGGTCTTGTACTGCAACGCCATGGAGCGAGAGGAAGCCCAGAAAAGCGGTCTTCGGGTGGTTCCACTGAGCACCTCGGCGATACAAGTCTTGATGAAGTCACCAGGCGAAATACTCGGGCAGGAAGGCATCGGCAAAGGCCGGATCGGTGTGTACGGCAGTCTGGATGCAGGCGACCTTCTGTCGTTGACCGCGGCAGCCCGCAAGGTGTATCCGGAGCTGGAAATTGTCGGCGAGCCGCAGGAGGAATCGATCCTGCTGCTCGCCATGGAGACAAAGGACGCCAGCGAGGTGGAGCATATCCGCAGGATGGGGCGCGCAACTGTCGAGGTGGTCGGGCTGGTTGCCACATTTCTGACGAGCTGCGGCGTGCGCGAGGACGAGGTGCTGGTCAACGAAGACGGCACGCCCGTCACGGTCGGCGACGTGCACAAGAAGATTTCCCTGTGGCTGGCGGAACGCGGCGCGGAACAACCGGAGGGCTGCATCTTTTCGATCGGCCGCGACGCGGGCATTCCGCATTCCGCCGGTACGCCTGAAGACCTGATCCGCCTTGGTCGAACGATCGTGTTCGACATCTTCCCCTGCGAAGCCGGTGGTGGCTACTTCTATGACTTCACGCGCACGTGGTCGCTCGGGTATGCGGCCGAGGACGCACGGACATTGTTTACGGAGGTCAAGGATACGTACGAACGGGTGATCGAAAACCTTGACCTCAACGCACCTTTCAGGGAGTATCAGAAGCTTGTCTGCGACGCGTTCCACCAGCATGGCCACCCCACGCCGATGCACTTAGACGGCGTGCTGAAAAACGGCTACGTGCACTCGCTTGGCCACGGGGTCGGCCTCAACGTCCACGAGCGCCCTTGGAGCCGGCACACCGCCTCGGATGACAATCGCCTTCGCCCGGGCGTGGTCATGACGATCGAGCCCGGACTCTACTATCCGGAAAAGGGTTTGGGAGTCCGGATTGAAGATACGTATTGGGTGCGTCCGGACGGCGTCATGGAGCGGCTCGCGGAATACCCTTATGACTTTGTGCTTCCCATGGAGAAATGGAGAGCGAGCGATGCCGCCCAGAGTACGACGCAGTCTTGGATGGGATCATGACTAAGTTCAAACATGGCCGCGTGATTGCGCTTGAGACGTCGTGCGATGAGACGGCCTGCGCGGTTGTGGAGGATGGCCGCCGGCTGCTGAACTCCACGGTCGCCTCCCAGATGGACGTGCACGCACGCTATGGCGGGGTCTTTCCAGAGGTCGCCTCGCGGCAACATGTGCTGTCGATCGTACCAGTCGTGGAGCAGACCCTGGAAGAGTCCCACTTGACATTCAAAGACTTGGATGCCATTGCCGTTACTCGCGGCCCCGGCTTGGCGGGATCATTGGTGGTCGGGCTGAATGCGGCCAAAGGCCTTGCGCTGGGCACCGGTTTGCCCCTCGTCGGGGTGAACCATCTGGAGGGCCACCTGTACTCGGCTTGGATCTACAAGGTTGGTGAAGCGGCCCCTGCGGAGCCGCAATTTCCGCTCATGGTGCTCCTGGTCTCCGGAGGCCACACGGAATTGGATGTCATGACCGATCACCTTGAGTACCGGCGCCTGGGGGCCACGCGCGACGATGCCGCAGGGGAGGCTTTTGACAAGGTCGGGCGGTTGTTGGGGCTTGGCTATCCGGGTGGCCCGGCGATCCAGGAGGCCGCGGCCGACGGCGATCCAAAGCGTTTCGCTTTCCCGAGGGCGCGCCTGGATGGCCGCTGGGATTTCTCGTTCAGCGGGCTCAAGACGGCGGTCATGCGTGAAGTCAAAAAGTATGCATCGCAGGGCGCTTCCATGCCGGTTGCGGACCTGGCCGCCTCTTTTCAGGCCGCTGTGGTCGATGCGCTCTTCGAAAAAACACTCGAAGCCGCCCGCGAATTCGAGGCGAAAGAAATCCTGGTGGTCGGAGGCGTTTCCGCCAATCGGAGCCTGCGCGACGCTTTCCGAAAGCAGGCGGAATTCCCGGTGCACATTCCGCCGCTACCTTTGTGCACGGATAATGCGGCCATGATCGGCGCTGCTGGGTACTATCGCCTCGCCCTGGTAGGTCCGTCGGCGCTGGACATTGACGTCCAACCTACTTGGCCGTTGGCCTGATTCGCCCAGGCGACCATTTCACCGCTCTCCGACCCCGCTTAAACGCAAGCAGCGCTTGGATCGGCCCGATCCTCGCGCTGCTCGTTAGAGGAGAATGCAACTCCCATTATATCCGCCGGCCTAAAGGGAGACTGAGCCCCAATTAAGACCGCAATGAGAGTTTGTCCTTCACGAACTGGGCTTTGCGCCGCAGGCCATCTGGTGGAGACGTTCGCGCCGTGCCGTGTCATGCGCGTCATATGCGGCAGCAGACTGATGTTTAGACAACGACGAAGCCGGAGTTTCTTTTCAGCTTAGAGCAGCGTGGCAGTTAACTCCGCCAGCGATATGGGACCCTCTCGCAGCACGATTGGTTCCTTGCCGGTGCAGTCGACGACGGTCGATGCGACGCGGCCGGGGGTAAGTCCGCCATCCAGCAGGAGTTCGACTTTGCCGGCCAGTTGAGCCAGCACTTCCTCTGCCGACCGAGCGTTCCCTTTTCCCGACAGGTTTGCTGAGGTAACCGCCATGGGCCCGGCGGCTCGCAGCAAGGCCAATGCCATCGGATGATCCGGAACGCGCCCGCCGATTGTTGCTCCCGTGGCAACCGCTTGCGGGACCGTGCTTTTCTTCGCTATGACGATGGTCAGGGGCCCCGGCCAGAAACGCTTGGCGAGACGACGAGCCATCGACGGCACTGCGGACGCGATTTTGTCGAGGTCGATGGATTGCCCGAGCAGGATCGGGATCGCCTTCTCGGCGGGACGATCCTTGGCCAGGTAGAGGCGCTCTACGGCCCGAGCATCGAAGGCCAAGGCCCCAACCCCGTAGACCGTGTCCGTGGGGAAGGCCACAAGTCCGCCCGATCTGAGGACTTCCAGGGCCTTTTCCAAGCTGGTGGGCGCATCGGCCGGCAAAACCAGAGTATTCATCTCAAGATCTGCCCAAGCATATCGCCAGCAGCCTGTCTCTGCCGGCGAGGTCATGGTGTACGTCCACGGTAGCCTCGGGGAACGAGGCTTTCGCCAAAGACAGTGCGCTTCGTCCCTGCGAGGCCTCGATCTCGAGCAGAATCAAGCTCTCCGGCAACATCCAGTCGGCTGCCATTTGCAGGAGGCGCCGGATGTATGCGAGGCCGTCCTCTCCACCGTCAAGCGACAGTGAGGGCTCGTGACCGTAGATCCGGAGTTGCCGCAATTGGCCAGCCGGGATGTACGGCAAGTTCGCGCACAGCAGATCGAGTCGTAGTGGCGTGCCCCCGTCTTCAGGACGGAGGGGGAGCAGATCGCAATTGAGTAACTCCACCTGCCTGGAAACGTTGTGCCGGCCCGCGTTTCGAGCAGCCACGCGCAGGGCCGACAATGAAATGTCCGTACCAAGCACTGTCGCGTTTGGCGTCTTCACCGCAACGGAAATGGCGATACAGCCGGAGCCGGTTCCGACATCCGCGACGCGGCGACGTCCGGGCTTGGCAGCCAGCCAGTCAACGGCACGCTCCACGAGGACTTCCGTTTCCGGACGCGGAATAAGGACGTCGGGTGTTACCTCAAACTCGAGACCGTAGAATTCCTTGTGTCCCAGGAGATATGCCAGCGGCTCGCCGGCTGCCTGGCGTCGAACCAGGGCGTCGAAGCCTTGAGTAAGCGCAGCATCCAGCGGCCAGTCAGGGTGGGCGAGGAGCCAGGTGCGGGGACGCCGCAGCACGTGCGACAGCAGTACTTGTGCATCCAGCCGAGGAGTATCGCTTGCTTCCGAGAGGCGCGCTTCCGCGGCTCGCAGCAGCTCATATGGTGAGGCCTGCATGGCTCACGGGTGTCGTTCTGTCATGCCGGCCGAAGCGAGTTGATCAGCCTCATCCCGCGTCGAGAGTTCCTCGATGAATTCGTCGATACCGCCGCCCATGACAAGCGGCAGATTGTATACTGACAGACCCGTTCGATGGTCCGTCACACGATTCTGTGGGTAGTTATAGGTTCGAATCTTCTCAGAGCGTTCGCCGCTGCCGATCTGTGACCGGCGCGTCTTGTCCAGGGCGGCGCGCTGCTTATCCTCTTCGATCTGGAACAGGCGGGCGCGCAAGATCGACAGAGCCCGCAGCTTGTTTTGCAGTTGAGAGCGCTCATCCTGGCAGGCGACGACCATGCCAGTCGGCAAATGGGTGATGCGGACCGCCGTCGAGTTTTTCTGGACGTTCTGACCCCCCGCGCCGGAAGACCGAAAGACGTCCATACGAATATCGGCTTCAGGAATTTGAATGTCGACGTCCTCCACGGCGGCAAGGACGGCCACTGTGGCGGTCGACGTGTGAATCCGGCCGGAGGCCTCGGTCGAGGGCACACGTTGAACGCGGTGAACGCCGGACTCGTATTTGAGCTTGGAGAAGGCGCCGCGGCCCTTGATCTCAAAGATCACTTCTTTGAATCCGCCGATGCCAATGGCATTCTCGGATAGAACCTCGGATTTCCAGCCCTGGCGTTCCGCATAGCGTGCATACATACGAAACAAATCGGCGGCGAAGAGTGCGGCCTCGTCACCACCTGTGCCGGCGCGTATCTCCACGATGACGTTCTTCTCATCCCGCGGGTCGCCGTGCACGAGCAGTGCCTTGATTTCCCTCTCCAGCGACTCGATCTTGGGGCTCAGCGTGGCGACGTCGGCCTCTGCCAGCAACCGCAGTTCTGCATCGGATTCATTTTCGGAGGCAAGAATTGCGCGGGCTTCCTCGAGGCCCTGCAGTGTCCGGCTGTATTCCCTGGATTTCACGACCACGGGTTCGAGCTCGACCCGTTCCTTGTTGATCTCCGCGGCGCGCTGATAGTCGGCGCCCGCTTGCATCAGCTCCTGGCCGAGTTCTTCATAGTGCCGTGTAATTGCGTTCAGTCTGTCCAGCATTGCAGCTCTTCTCGACAACATAAAGGACACGAAAGACACTTGACCAAGTCACGGGGTGTCTCTGTGTCCTTGGAGGAAGGCCAAGATTTCCGGTAATTATAACCGCACTGTGCCCCGTAGCATTCGCCCGGCGGGCTAGATCTGGATAAAGAGCGTCAGGACGAACGACAGGATGATTATGACCGTGAGCACGATAAAGACAATCTGTGCGGTGGAGGGTCGTTTTGCCTTCTGGCTGCGCTGCTTATTCTTGGACACTACGGGAAACCTTTCTGGTCGGACCGCTATGGACGTGGAGCATATTCCACGAATTCGTTACTCCAGCTGAGCCTTGACAGCATGTGCCGCAGAAGCCGGAACGATGGACTGCAACTCTTCCAGGCTCGCGGCCTGGATGCGTTCGATGGAACCGAAGTGCTTCAGCAGGGCCTTGCGTCGGGCCGGGCCGATGCCCTGGACCGCGTCCAGGCGGGAGGCGAGACCCAGGCTGCTACGCTTCTTGCGATGTGCCGTGATTCCGAAGCGGTGTGCCTCATCGCGGATCCGCTGCATCAAATAGAGAGCTGGCGAGTGTCGCGGCAATAGCAGGGGGTCATGTTTGTTCGGGAAGAAGATCTCCTCCCGCTGCTTGGCAAGCCCGACCACCGGAACCTTTCCGAGCAGGCCCGATCTCTCCAGCACTCTGGTAACACGTCCCAGTTGACCTTTGCCGCCATCAATGATAATGAGATCCGGAAGGAACGCAAAGGAGGCATCGGGTTTGACGCCGGGCTGCTCCATTGATTCCTGAGACGCCTGCCACCGGCGAAAGCGTCTCGTCAGCATCTCCTCCATCGAGGCAAAATCGTCGGGCGCGCCCACCACGCTTTCAATGTTGAAACGTCGGTAGAGGCGCTTGCTGGGGACGCCCTGTTCAAAAACCACCATCGCCCCAACAATCGCGGTGCCTTGGGTGTTGGAAACGTCATAGCATTCGATGCGATTCGGCGGCGTAGATAGCTGGAGGGCAGCCTGAAGCTCTGAAAGAGCCTGTTCCTGCTTGTGCGCGTCGGCCTGCCACTGGGCGCGTAGCGCCGCCAGCGTCTCAGCGGCATTCTCCGACGCCATTTCGACCAGTTGGTGAGGCTGGCCTTGCTTCGGGACCACGAACTTCATCTTGGCTGCTCCCCTTTGCGAGTGCAACCATTGCCCAATGATGCGGGCCTCTTCGATTTCGGCCGGCAACATGATCTGCTTGGGGATGCTGGCGGCTTCCGTGTAAAACTGCTTGACAAACTGCGTCATGACCTCGGTGTCAGCCGCGTCCTCCGTGCCTTCCAGGATGAAATATTCCCGGCCGATGAGCTTGCCTTCGCGAATAAAGAAGACCTGCACGCAGGCTTCGCCGTCGGCGCGCGCCATCGCCAACACATCGGAGTCCAGGTAGTCCGAGGAAAATACGATCTTCTGACGTTCGACGATAGTCTGCATGGCTCTAAGCTGATCCCGCAAAGCGCCCGCCTTTTCGAAGCGCAATTGTTCTGCTGCCTGCTGCATGGAAACTTCCAGCCGGGAAACAATGTTCTCGCTGTGCCCTGCCAGAAACCCCATCAAATCAGAGATCATTTGCCGGTAGCCGGCCTGATCGATGGCCCCGATACAAGGCGCCGTGCACAACTTGATGTCGTAGTACAGACAGGCCCGCTTGTCCTGACCTGTAATGGTGCGATCGCATGTCAAATACGGAAATATGCGCCGGAGGGCGTCCAGGGTCTGGTAGACGGCCCAGGCGGAGGTGTACGGGCCAAAGTACCGGGAACCATCGTCCCGCATCTGACGCGTCACGGTGACCTTTGGGTACGGATCTGCCCAATGGACCTTGATGTACGGGTAGCGTTTGTCGTCCTTGAGGCGGACGTTGTACTTGGGCCGATGTTTCTTGATGAGATTCATCTCGAGGATCAGCGCTTCCAACTCTGATCCCACGACGATCCACTCGAGGTCCGCGATCTCCCTGACCAACCGGCGCGTCTTTGCATCGTGCCCTGCGTCGGCATGAAAATACGACCGGACGCGGTTGCGCAGGCTGATGGCTTTCCCGACGTAGATGATCGCCTCCTGGGCGTTCTTCATCAGGTAGCAGCCAGGCTTGGCCGGGAGGGTAGAAAGGATGCCCTGCAGTTTTTCCGAGATTTCCATTGTTCCTGGCTTCTGGGAGAGCATTGGCCACCAGGCTGTCAGGCCCGCTCTCCACATCGAGCGGAGCAGGCCTTATCCTCGAGTGCGAGTAGGAATTGTACCCGCATCCAAAATCGAAATTGGGTGTTCTGAGCTATTGAATGTCAGGCTGCTATGTGCTATAAAGCGAACAATCCAAGGAGGATGCCATTATGAGCAACGAACCAATGATGCCAGCCAGTTCACCGTCATTCTTCGAAACGTGGGTGAATGCTCTCACAAAACCGCGCGAAGAGACCTACGCGGCGATTGCCGCCTCGCCCAAGGCCAAGTCGACCACTGCGTATCTCTGGGTTTTTGTGGCGTCGATCGTTTCAGCGTTCCTGACCCTGATCGTCCAAGGCTCGTTGCTACGCAGTCGTCTGGGTGAGGCGGGCGTGGGCAGCGGGCAGCTGGGGAGCGGATTCGCCGGGATCGCGGTGACGCTGCTGTGCGGCACGCCGATCGCCGCTGTCTTGGCGACAGCCTTCTTCGCCATCTTTGTGGCGCTCGTACAGTGGATCGCCAAGATGTTCGGCGGCAAAGGCAACAATGATCAACTGGCCTATACGGCCGCGGCCATCGCAGCCCCTTACTCGGTGCTGTCGGGAGTTGTGATGCTTTTCGGGGCGATTCCGTTCGTCGGAATATGCTTCCGGGTCATCCTGGGGCTGGTAGGTATCTACATCATCGTGCTTGAAATCATGGCGGTCAAGGCCGTCAATCAATTCGGTTGGGGACCGGCCATCGGAGCCTACTTCATCCCGGGGCTGGCCATTGGCCTGATTTGCTGCTGCCTGGCTGCCATCGTGGGTGCGTTGACGGGCGCCGCCCTTGGAAACGTCTGGAGCACAATAAATCAGAGCCTGGCACCTTAGTAATCCACTCGACCAGTGAAGTAAAACCAAAGGAACTCCCGCGTACGGCGGAAGTCCTTCATTGCTTGGGCACCTCGCCCGCCCTGTTACCGGCAAGGAACAGCGACCGCGAAGTTCCCATGCGCCTCCTTTGGCCCGCCTTATCATGTAGAATTGCGTCTCATGGATGCCAAACCAGAACTGCTCGAAGCCCGGATCGGCAGTCTCCTGATACAGAGGGGCCTGAAGCTGGCCGTCGGCGAATCCTGCACCGGCGGGTTGCTGGGTGACCTCATCACGGACGTACCCGGCTCGTCGGAGTACTTTGTGGGTGGCATCATCGCGTATGCTTACGAGGCCAAGGTCGGGCTGCTCGGAGTATCGTGGGACACCCTGAAGGCATATGGCGCGGTGAGTCGCGAGACCGTCATTGAAATGGCGCGCGGTGCCCGCAAGGCGTTGGCCGCCGACGTGGCCGTCTCGATCAGTGGCATTGCCGGGCCAGGTGGAGGCCTGCCGAACAAGCCCGTTGGAACCACCTGGATCGGGCTGAGCGCGGGATCCACGGAGCATGCCGTCTCTCGCCAATTCCAGGGTGACCGGCACCAAAACAAAATGCTGGCCGCCCAAGCGGCGCTGCAGGTTGTTCTGGACTACCTCGAGGCCGGGGCCGCTTGAAGACCGTCGTCATTGTCTCGGCGGACGGCGAGTGGTCCGTCCTCCGCATGCTGATCCCACGCCCTGGCGTCCGCCACGACAAGCCGTGGGAGACGTTCGTTGCCGCCCTCGGTGGACGGGAGGTAACCTTCGTCCACGGAGGATGGGGAAAGGTTTCGGCTGCGGGGAGCACGCAGTTCGTGATCGATCACCTGCTGCCGGACCTGATCGTGAATATCGGGACTTGCGGTGGACTGCGCGGACGGATCGATCTGGGGACAATCGTGCTGGCGGAACGCACAATCATTTACGACATCGTCGAGCAGATGACAGACGCCGACGCGGCGACTGCAGCCTACTCCACCCAGATTGATCTCGACTGGCTGCCAAAGACTTTCCCTTCCCCGGTAACCCGGGGCCTGCTGCTCTCAGCAGACCGCGACATCCTAGCGGCCGACATTCCGCACTTGGTCGAGAAATATGACGCCGTCGCCGCCGACTGGGAATCCGGTGCCATCGCCTGGGTGGCGAAGCGAAACGGGCAGCCGCTCCTGATCCTCCGTGGCGTCAGCGATCTGGTTGGTGGTACGGGAGGGGAGGCATACGGAGACTATGAGCTGTTTCTCCGCCGGACCACAGAGATCCTGAGGCACTTGCTTGAAGTCCTTCCGGAATGGCTGGACGCCGTCGAGCCGGTGCTCTTGGGCGCCATCGCTAAGAGTGCTTCGTAGGGGGCGTCGACCGAGCCCGAGCAAGCTGGCTAGACGCTTTGCGGTCGGGCCGCCGCATTCCGCCGGTGGACAATTAACCGCCCCTTCGTAAGAAGTGCGGGGTTGCCCCCATCCGGTTCAAGTACGCTGGGAAAACTAACTGAGGAGAGGCGAACGCCATATGAACACGGATAGCGACCGCCCGTCCGCGCCGCGCGGGCTGGAGTCCAAGTGGAAAGTGCTCATCACGGTAACGATGGGCATCTTCATGATCATCATGGACTCCACGATCGTGAATATTGCATTCCCGGCCCTGCGGACCGGGCTGGGCGCCAGCCTCTCCGATGCGCAGTGGGTCATCAGCATTTACGTGCTCAGCCTGGGGATTACGACGCCCATATCGGGTTTCCTCGCCGATCGCTTTGACATCAAGAAGGTATACCTGCTGGGGCTGGCTGTCTTCACTTTTGGCTCTCTGCTCTGCGGCATTGCGCCTTCGCTTGGCCTCCTGATCGCGGCCCGCGCCCTGCAAGGGGTTGGCGGAGGGATGGCCCAGCCGCTTGGTGCGGCCCAGCTCTATCGTGCTTTCCCTCCGAAGGAGCAGGGCACGGCTTTTGGCATTCTCGGGATCGCCCTCGTGGTGGCGCCGGCGCTTGGACCCATCCTCGGCGGTTGGCTGGTCGATCTGCAATTCTGGCGCGCAATATTCTTCGTGAATGTGCCCATCGGATTCCTGGCGGTCTTTCTGGGATCACGCTTCCTGCCAGACATAAAGACCGAGGGAGTCCCATTGTTCGATCCGTTGGGCGTAGCCACGGCGGTCATCGGTTTTGGGGCCATTCTCTATGCGGCCTCCGTTGCGGAGATCTATGGCTGGACGGGTGCCGTGACTTTGCTGCTCTTTGGTCTGGGCATTGCCGTGCTGACGGCTCACGTAGTCATTGAGCTGAGGCTGGCGCCTGAGCCCATCATGAACTTGAGGCTGTTTTCAAATCGGGTCTTCCTCAATGCCAGCATGGTGGGCTACGTCGCAACTGTGGCCCTGTTTGGCGCGGAATTTCTTATGCCGGTGTATCTGCAGAGCTTCAGGGGCCGGACGGCTCTCGAGGCAGGTGTGATCCTGCTGGCCGTGGCCGCGACCTCGGCCTTCACGACGCCGCTTGCCGGGCGACTGTACGACAAGATCGGCCCGCGCATGATCATGTTCACGGGCTTCGTCGTCCTGTGCGTCAACACGTGGCAGCTTGCTCAACTGCAGGCCACCACGGCCATTTCGTACGTGGTGTTCCTGCTTGCACTTCGGGGACTGGCTGTTGGGCTCACGCTGCAAACATCCTTCGTCACGTCGCTGAGCAGCATTCCGATGAATGAGTTACCGCGCGGGTCGTCCCTCCTGAACAGCACGCGCTTTGTGGTTCAAGCAGTTTCTGTCGCCGCTCTCGCAACCATTCTGGTCAGTTTTCTGCCGGCGGACATCCAGGCTGCACAGCAGCAGCTGCAGGCTGAAGTGGGAGCAGGCGTCCGCTTTGGTGTTTGCGAAACCCCCGGAGTGTCCCCCGTCGATAACATACCGCCCGGAGCCGCGGCCTCACTTGCTGCTTTGCCCTCCCAGTCAGCAATGATAGCAAAGGCCAAGATTCTCTCGGATCTCAAGACGGCGTGCGACAAAACGATGCGGGGCTTCGAAGCCGCCTATCGAATCACGTTCTACGCATCCGTCGGCGCATTGCTGCTGGCCGCGTTCTTGCCCGGCTGGCCGGGAAAGTGGGGTGGTCGGGAACTCGATGCAAGCCCAGGCTATCGCTGCGGATTAGCTCGCCGCGCCAGCACATCGGCTTGGCTGGAATGTCTTCCCGGCGAATCGCGGAAGAGCGAACGGCGATCGTTAGCGCCCTTGCTGCTTCCCTAGTCTAGTGCGTTCGACTTCGGCTACGCTGTCATCGAGTTTCTTGAAGAGAGGGGCGGGTGCGTTGAGGGCGCGTCCGGGCTTGAGATCGCTCGGCTTCCACGTTACGGGCTCCTCCGCGCCCTTAGAGCCCAACACGGGCGCCGGCTCGGGAGCGCGGTAGCGCAGAACGCTGTGCTGACCCAACAAGTTCTGGACCTCCTGGACATACTGCTCGCCGAACAAGGGTGTCTCGTAGCCAAAGAATTCGTGCAGCCTCTGGCAAGTGAACGGCAGGAAAGGCGCCAGCAGAACCTTCAGTGAGTCTATTGCTTTGAGCGCCGTGAACACGGAGAGCGCCGCTTCCGCGCGGTTGTGCTTCAGTGTGTTCCAGGGGGCCGTCTGGTCAAGGTACTGATTCACGAGTGAGGCCAGTCGCAGGGCTTCCTGCAGGGCAGCGCGCAAGTGGACGGCTTCGATTTCTGCGCCAATTGTCTCAAATTCGCTTTCCACGTAATCCAATAGATCTCGATCGGACGGACGAAGGTCCGCTGTGTTAATCGACGGTACCCGGCCTTCCCACGTACGGTAGCAGAAAGACAGGACGCGATTAGCCAAGTTGCCCCACGTGGCGACCAATTCATTGTTGTTGCGGGTGACGAACTCCGTCCAGTCCCAATCGCTATCCTTGTTCTCAGGCATATTCACGGTGAGGTAGTAGCGCAGGGCATCCGGATCGTAGCGGCTCAAGAAATCATTGCCCCACACCGCCCAGTTGCGCGAGCCGCTGATCTTCTGGCCTTCCAAGTTCATGAATTGATTGGCCGGGACATCATACGGGAGGGTTAGCTTCAGCGCTTCGCCGGAAAAAACCTCGCCGAACTGTTCGCCCACGCCCATCAATTCGGCCGGCCATAGCGAGGTGTGGAAGAAGATGTTGTCCTTACCGATGAAGTAGAACTGCCGGGCATTCTCATTCGCCCACCAACGTTGCCACGCATCGGCGTCTCCGCTCAGAGCTGCCGACTCAATTGCGGCCGACAGATAGCCGATCACTGCCTCAAACCAAACATAGAGCTTTTTGCCCTCCCACCCAGGTTCATCCGTCGGAACTGGAATGCCCCAATCGAGATCGCGTGTGATCGGGCGAGGCTTCAGTCCTTCTGATTCGATCTTGCCCAGAGATTCTCCGAGGACCGTGTCCCGCATGTGGTCGGCACGCTCTCGCAGAAAGGACTTGACACGGGGCTCCAGACGAGAGAGGTCCAGGTAGTAGTGCTCGGTGTCCCTCAGCTCCAGGCTGCCGTCCCCCGTGGTTGCGCGGGGACTGATGAGCCGCTCGGGCTCCAGGACGTTCCCGCAGTTGTCACATTGGTCAGAGCGGGCCGCGGCGAAGCCGCAGATGTAGCAAGTGCCCTCCACATAGCGGTCCGGCAGGAACTTGTTGCTGCCCGGCGAGTACCATTGTTTGCTGAACTGCTTGAAGAGAAAGCCGTTCCTTTGCAATGCCAGGAAGATACTTTGGGAGACCTTGAAGTGATTCTGAGTGTGCGTGCTGGTGAAGAGATCGTAGCTGATCCCGGCAGCCTGGAAGAGGCTCAGGAAGCCTGCGTGGTACTTCTTGTAGACGGCTTCCACGGAGCGCCCCTCGCGGTCCGCCGCCAGCACGACTGGCGTGCCGTGCGCATCGGTGCCGCTGACCATGAGTACGTGATTTCCGCGGAGCCTATGATAGCGCGCCACGATGTCACCTGGCAGATGACTGCCCGTGATATTCCCCACATGGATCTCCGCGTTGGAGTAGGGCCACGCAATCGCAATCAAGATGTTCTGAGGCATGGATTATTCTCCAATGAAGCTATGTGCGCCCGGCTCCAGAAAAGCCTGCCGGTCGGTCGCGCCACATGGCCGCATGATCGCACAGTGGCAAGAAAACAAAAGGGCCGTCCGAGTGACTGGACAGCCCGAGGCGTTCGACCCGTTGCGAACTAACGTCGACCCCAGGCCCCGCACGGCATGGACATAGGCTGCAGGTGGCTCCGTTCGGACTTGTTGCCAGCGACGCGCTTCACAGTGATGGCATTTTACTATGAATTGGGCAGTCCCTGGCAACCTGTGCAAATCATGAAGAACCCTGGGACCTACCGGTCATACGACTACGGTGACTGCCGATGCACGGCCGGCCTCGCGCACCACGAGAGCTGCCCACGCCGCGACAATCAGACCGGTGGTCGCAAGGCTCCAGAGATCCGTGTGCGACGTGGCCTGCGCCGACAAGGCCATCATGGACACCAGCACCAGGCCCAGGACGAAAAGAAACGGCCAGACGTAGGACTTGGTCCTGTCAAGCAAAGCAATCGAAATCCAAACAATCGGTATGACATAAAGAATCTGGTCGTAGGACCACAAATAGATGGTCGAGATGAAAGCTGCGGGGATGATGAGGTTGAAGGCTTCCACCGGCGTGAGGACGGACCGTCCATGCCATAAATAGGCACCGCAAAGCGCCAAGATTACGGCTGACGCCGAGCCCTCCCAGGAGCCAGGTGCAAGAGGAATTGTGGCGGCATGCGAGGTAGGCAAAGCTGATCGCGTTAGACTGCAACCCCAGGGTCTCTTTGAGAAGTGTCTGGCTGGAAGAGCCAAACTGGATCATCCAGAGTGGATCCGCCGCGGCGCCCAGCGCCAGTAAGGCAACGCCGCCCGCAAACATGCCCCACAGGCCTTTCCATTCGTGGCGGGCGATCAGCCAGATTCCTGCCAGCAACGCAATTGGCGCCCCCTGCGAGGGCTTGAGCATCGTGAGTGACAGCAGCAGTCCCGCAGGTAGCGGCGCCCCTCGCTCCAAGGCCAGAATCGCAGCGCCGATGGCAACAAGCGTGAATGCACCGAGGGAGCCGATTTGGAGCGTCAAGTAGAGCGGGGCCGAAAAACGATAGGAACACGATCAGCGGCAGGAAAAGCCTGCGGACACTTGGCTCCTTGCGCCCGGCCAGGAGTCCCCACACGACCAGCGCAATGAAGACTTGCGAAAGCAGCTGCCAGGCAAAATAGGCTTGTGGCAGCGCAAGCCGTGCAACCGGTGCAACCAGGAATGCGAGCGGTAGTGGATAGAGAAAAGTCTCATTTGGACGCCAGGTGACGCCGTAGGCGTCATGGCCGGAGGCCCACTGGCCCGCGTCATACGGATTCTGTCCCGTGCTAACCATCTTTCCGGCGAGCCAGAACACGAAAAAGTTGGAATTGCGGATATCCACGCGGACGAGATTGGAGGCCGCCCTCTCGTAGAAGAGCACAGCCAGCACACTCACGGTGAGGACCGCGAGTGTGCTCCTTAGCCTGGTTTGAGAACGCCCTGGCACGGAAAGGAAAGCCTCGTTTATCGCCCCGGGATGCCCTGCTAAGCGCCCACTATTTAGTACAGTCTACTTGGAGAGAAGATCCTTCAAGGCCGCGAACGCCGAAGATCCGCCTTCGCGCCGATGCCCGCAATCGCGAACGTTGAGATCCTCGCCGCAGACCGGGCACAAGCCAAGACAACTCGGCCGGCAAAGGGGCTTGATCGGGATCTCCAGAATTGCATACTCTCGAATCAAAGGTTCGAGATCGATTTGGGCGTCCTCGGGCACAATCAGTTCGGATTCGCTGACAGACTTCGGCGTGAAAGCATACAGCTCGGAAAGTTTCCACTTCAGTCTCTGGTCAAATGGCTTGAGGCAACGCACGCATTCGAGCGCCGTTCCGGCTCTGAAGTTGCCGGTAAAGAGCAGGCCCTGGGGAGTGCGCCCCACATCCACGCTGCCCGCGAAGTCCGTCAGTTCGAGATCTTCCCCAACGCGAACGATCTCGAAGTCGAAGGGGAAAGTGTGGCTGTATCCAACTTCCTCGTGGGCGATGAAGCCTACATTCAGCCGGAAGGGACGACGGAGATTGCTCATGTTGAAATCGAGTCTCGCCACTGCGGGCGCGTGGGCCGAAGGATCTGCCATGCCAGGCCGCGGGGGGGGCCGCACAGCCTGGCTCCGAAAACGGAACTAGACGTTGCGGTCTATGATGAACTTGGCAAGGTTTTCCAAGGCTTCGCGTTCGGGGCCGGCGTCGAAGCGTTCCAGCGTTCCAAGCGCCCGGTCGACGTGCTGCCTGGCCTCGCCCATCGCACGCGACACCGCATCCGTCTTGCGAATCGACTCCACCAGCCGCGACATACGCTCGTGATTGGCCCAGCCTCCGTCCGTAAGCGACTTGACGTCCGGATCTTCCGGGGATGCCTCGGCGTAGTATATGGCGGGTAGCGTCACAAGACCGTTGAGCAAATCGGATCCGATCGGTTTTCCCATTGCATCCTGCTGCCCGGAGAAATCCAGGACATCGTCCACGATCTGAAATGCCATCCCGGTTTCGTAGCCGAATTGGCGCATCGACGCCGCGGCAGATTGCCCGGCTGGACTGATCATTGCTGCTCCCTGGCATGTCATCTCGAAGAGCGAGGCCGTCTTCGCGTGTATCCGCTGGTAGTACGTGTCGCGGCCGATCACGCCACGGCTCGAGAACATCTGGTTGAGCTCCCCGTTTACGATGATGGCCAGAGTTTCGGCAAAGAGTTCCATCAGCGGCAGATGGCCGGTTTCGGCAGCCAATTTCGCCGCCCACGCGAAGAGGAAGTCCCCGGTCAGCACCGTGGCAGCGGGCGACCATCGCGCGTTGAGCGTCGGAGTGCCGCGCCGGAGCAGGGAGCCATCGATGAGATCATCGTGCACAAGCGTGGCGGTATGCAGCAACTCAACGGCCGCGCCCAGGGTTATGAGGCGATCCTCCGGAGCGCCCAGCATTTCGCCTACAAGCAAGCTCAACGTGGGGCGGATGCGCTTGCCGCCTGCGGCGAGGATCTGCTCCAGCGCGGCGCGCAGGTCCGGATGGCGCTCATCCGCTTGGGCGTGAAGACGCGCCTCCACGAGCTGAAGCTGTGCCTGGACCGGTGATAAGAAGACAACAGTGTTCAAGCAGAGACTCCCCAGTCAAAAAGCCGCGCAGCATTTGCGGTCGTGACGCCGGCTACCTCGCGCACTGTGCGGGACTGAATCTGCGCAATTTTATCAGCAATATGAGCGACAAAGGCAGGTTCATTGCGGCCGCCGCGGTGTGGCAGCGGTGCCAGAAACGGGGCATCGGTCTCGACCAGCAGGCGATTCAGCGGCAACCGGGCCAGCGTCTCTCTTCGGCTGTTAGCATTTGGATATGTGATCGGCCCCGTGACCCCGATATAAAATCCCATTGCCATTGCCCTGTCCGCGGTTTCAATTGAGCCGGAGAAAGAATGCAGGACGCCGGGTCGTCCGCCAAGGGCCGCGTGGGCGGATCCTAAGTCGATCGACCAGTCGTGCAGGATTGCCAGCATATCCTGGGCGCATGGACCGCTTTGCGCATCATTCTCTTCCCGCATGTGCAAAACGACCGGGCGTCGCATGCGCTGAGCCAGATCAAGTTGCTCCGTTAAGCAGCTGCGCTGTCTCCGCCGCTCGGCCTCGTCTTTGACCCAGTAGTAGTCGAGTCCGATTTCGCCGATTGCGACCACCTTGTCGTGCGCAGCGAGGTCACTAAGGGCTGCAATCTCTGCCGAAGCCGAGCCATCCACCTCGGTCGGGTGAAGCCCGATGGCAACAAAAAGGGACGGGCGCTTCTCAGCCAGTCCGATGGCTCGAAGCGCTGAAGCGCGATTAAGGGCGGGGATCAGGCACCGGACGACGCCTGCGGCTGAAGCGCGTTCGAGGACAGACTCGCGATCCGCATCGAAGATCTCCATGTCAAGATGACAATGCGTATCGACCAAGGCCGCATCCGGAGCCCCTCCGGCGGGTGATGGGTCTTCTTCCATCTACACCAGGCCGGCAATCTTCAATCCGTCCTGTAGGATCGATTGAACCTTGTCCCCATGCGTGGTTTCGCAATACACGCGAATGATGGGTTCCGTGCCGCTGAAGCGGATCAACAGCCAGCCTCCATCTTCGAGCTTGAACTGATACCCATCGAGCGTCACAAGGCCGGTCACCTTGAGCCCACCGATGGTCTTCGGATTCGCCGCCAGAATGCGCGCCTCGCGGCTCTGACGGTCGCCCTCAAAGGGACTGTCAATGCGATCATAGAAATGCTCGCCGACCTTATCAAAGAGCAGTTCCAGCAGCTGCGAAGCCTTCTTTCCGGTCCGCACCATGAAGTCGAGCATGTATAGGCCTGCCAGGATGCCGTCCCGCTCCGGCACATTCCCGCGGAACGCGTATCCTCCGCTCTCTTCGCCCCCGATCATGGCATCGGTTTCCACCATCTTTGGGGCCACGAATTTGAATCCCACGCCCGTTTCGTAGACGGGCACGTTGTAGAGCTCGCCGAGCTTGTTCAACATGGTCGTAGTGGACAAGGTTTTCACGATCGGCCCGCGTTCTCCACGTATCTCAAGCAGGTAGTATGCGAGCAGCCCGTAAACCCTCAGCTGATCGATGAACCGACCGTGCTCATCACCAACGCCCAGTCGATCTGCGTCGCCGTCGGTGATCAGGAGGATGTCTGCCTGATTCGAGACGGTTGCCTTGAGGCCCACGTCGACGTTCGGAGGGATCGGCTCGGGCCGCTTCATCTCAGGAAATAACGGGTTGCGGCCCCCGTGGATTTCCGTTATCTTGGCGGTTCCGCCCGCCAGGAGATTCGCGAACCAGCCCCCGCCATTGCCCCACATGGAGTTGACCATGATTCGGAGGCCCGAATCCCGGATGGGGGAGAGGTCGATGAGCTTCTTCAGATGCTCCACGTACGCCGGCGCCGCATCGAACTTTGCGACGACACCGGCTGCCATTGCCTCATCGAGATCGCGGCGTCGAATGTCCGCCGCGGTCTCGGGGATAAGCCCTTCAATCCGGGAAAGACCCGCGGGGTCAATGGCGCCACCCCGCGCGTCGCGCACCTTGAAGCCATTGTCCGTGGCTGGATTGTGCGAGGCGGTGATATTCACGGCCCCTGCCGCTTTGTGAGCCACCACCGCGTAGGCGATCACGGGTGTGGGTGTGGCGCCATCCGTGAGATGCACGCGAAATCCATTGCCAGCCAGCACCTCCGCCACCGCGGCGGCAAAGTACTCACTATCGAATCGCTTGTCGTGACCAACAACAATCCAGGACCCTTGCTGGCCCTGCTCTGACATATATGAGGCAAAACCTTGCGCTGCGCGCCGGACGTTGTCAAAAGTGTAGTCCTCGGCGATTACGCCGCGCCAGCCATCCGTACCGAATTTGATCTTCTGGGGCATTGGGCCTCCCATTGCATCAACAGGATAGCCCGCATTATAACTGCAAGGATTCGAAGGCGCTCCGAAGTATCTATGGACGTTCCCCCGCAGCAGGAAATGGCAGCGAGCCAGCGGTGGCACGCGCGGTTGCCGCCTCACGCCTCCCCGATACAATGGCGGCGCCTCGGATCCTTGATGGAGGCGACACCGGGGCTTGATGCTATAATCCTGAAATCCCAGAATGAACACCGCGATCTATTTGGATCATGCCGCGACAACGGCTGTTGATGAGCGTGTCGTGGCGGCCATGCTGCCCTACTTTTCAGTCAGTTTTGGAAACCCGTCGTCGATCCATCGATACGGCCAACGGGCAGAGGCGGCGGTTGCCGCGGCAAGGGAGCAAGTGGCAAGCGTACTGGGATGCTTACCGGATGAGATTATTTTCACCTCTTGCGGGTCCGAATCTGACAATCTTGCTCTACGCGGAACTGCGTTCGCGAGGCGCGCGGCGGTGGGGGCAAAGCGGTTGGTCACTTCGAGAGCAGAGCACCATGCCGTAACCAAGACCGCCCAGCAGCTCGAGGCGGACCAGGGTTTCGAGACCGTCTGGATGCCCACCGATGAGACTGGCAGGATCGGAGTGGAGGCCGTGCGCGCCGCGACGAACGCGGACACGGCTGTTGTGTCGGTGATGTATGCCAACAACGAGATTGGCACCGTCAATCCGGTGCACGAGATAGCCAGGACTTGCCGCGAGCGCGGAGTCCCGCTCCACACGGACGCTGTCCAGGCTGCTGCGTACTTGCCCCTGCGTGTCACCGACCTCGGCGTTGACCTGATGTCGCTCGGCGGTCACAAGTTCCATGCCCCCAAGGGAATCGGCGTGCTTTACGTGCGCAAGGGAACGGAGATCGTGCCATCGCAGACCGGTGGGGCTCAGGAATTTGGCTTGCGGGCAGGAACGGAAAACGTGCCCTACATCGTCGGGTTCGCCGAAGCGCTGCGGCTGGTCTCGGAAGAGCGCGAGGTCCGGACGCTTCACGCTCAGCAGCTGCGTGATCACATCATTGGTGAGGTTCTGGAAGCGATACCGGATGCCCAGCTGACCGGCAGCCCCACGTCCCGGTTGCCAAATCACGCCTCATTCGTATTCAGGGGGGCTGATGGGAATCTGCTGTTGACTCTTCTTGATTCCGCCGGCTTCGCTTGTTCTTCGGGCTCGGCGTGCAAGACGGGCAATCCCGAACCCAGCGAAGTAATGGACGCCATAGGGTTGCCGCGTGAGTGGGGACTGGGTTCGTTGAGGGTGACGGTCGGCAAAGACACGAGTGCCGCGGATGTGGATGCGTTTCTTCACGTCCTGCCGTCTCTCGTCGAGAAGTCCCGCAGCCTTGCTGCCCGCCGCGTCCTGTGATGACGTCTTCCAGATGAGAAAGAAAACGAGGGTCGTCGTTGCAATGTCCGGGGGCGTGGATTCGTCGGTCGCGGCCGCGCTTCTCAAGGACCAGGGCTTCGACGTCGTCGGCGTGATGCTTCGCCTGTGGTCTGAGCCCGGGATGGATGATTCCAATCGCTGCTGTTCACCGGAATCGATGGCGCTCGCACGCCGCGCGGCGGCTGTTCTGGACATTCCGTTCCATGTCATCGACGCCAAAGAACCGTTCCGCGCAACCGTCGTGGAGACCTTCCTGGAGGGGTACGGCAGCGGTGCTACCCCGAATCCCTGCCTGACCTGCAACCGGCAGATCCGCTGGACATACCTGTTTGAGCATGCAATGGCGTTGGGCGCAGATTTCATGGCCACCGGCCACTATGCGAGGCTGGTCACCGCCGAGTCCGGTCTGGTCAGATTGCGGCGCGCCGTGGATACTGCGAAGGACCAGTCGTACGTCTTGCATGTCCTCGATCAAGACAAGCTGCGCCGCACAATGCTTCCCATCGGCGAGTATGTGAAGGCGGATGTCCGCCAGCTGGCGAGGTCTTACTCGCTGCCAATGGCCGGTCGCAGTGAAAGTCAGGATCTGTGCTTCCTGGGCGGTGGCAACTATCGAGACTTCCTGCGGCGGCATCGGCCGGAACTATTCGCGGGCGGCAATATCGTGACCTCCGACGGGCGGGTGCTGGGCGTGCATGCTGGTCTTGCCGACTACACCATCGGGCAGCGCAAAGGCTTGGGGATCGCTTCGCCGGTGCCTCTATACGTGCTGGGGAAGGACGTCGCCTGCAACAACCTCATCGTGGGGGAGGCGGCGGAGTTGGGACGGAGCGAGCTTACGGCCACTGACATCCACTGGATTTCAGGAGCTTGGGTGTCGGGGAGTTTCCGCGCACAGGTGAAGACGCGCTACACTGCCCGCGAGGCGGATGCGCATGTTATTCCGGACGCTTCCGGCGGACACGTCCGGATCATATTTGATCAACCGCAGAGGGATATCACGCGTGGACAGGCTGCCGTTTTCTATCAGGATGACTACCTGCTCGGCGGTGGGACTATCGAGTGATCTAGTCGGAGAAAAGCCATGACTTTGCCATCGGCGCTCCTCGGGCTGCTTATCGCGCTCTTGCTCGGCGCGCTGTTTCACATGCTCGTCGACGGCGGGCCGGCCAGACTGTTGCTCTACTTGGTGTTGAGCATCTCGGGCTTCAGCACCGGCGCGTGGATGGCGCTTGCCCGTGGCTGGATCGTGCTTCGCATTGGTCCCCTGGATGTGGGCACCGCGACCATCGGCAGCGTTCTTGTCTTGGGCATCGGGTACTGGTTGAGCCTGGTCAAGGTAGATGCGAGCGGATCCGGGGACAAGGTATAATGCGGGGCTTTTGAATTCGTGATCACTGGGAAGGCCTGATGGACGTTATTCGATTTGTGGTTGATCTGTTCCTGCATCTGGATGTGCATCTGAGCCAGGTAATCTCCCAGTACGGGCTCTGGACGTACGCCCTCTTGTTCCTCGTCATCTTTGTGGAGACGGGTCTCGTGGTTACGCCGTTCTTGCCCGGCGATTTGCTTATCTTCGCCGCGGGGACTTTTGCGGCGCTCGGCTCGCTCAATATCTGGCTCGTGTTCGTACTGCTCGCTGTTGCCGCTGTATTGGGCGACAGCGCGAACTACTGGATTGGGCACTATCTGGGCGAGCGTGCCTACAACATCAGATGGATCAAGAGGGAGTATCTGGAGCGCACCCATGCGTTCTTCCAGAAGCACGGGGGGAAAACCATCTTCCTGGCAAGGTTTGTGCCTATCATCCGGACCTTTGCCCCGTTCGTCGCGGGGATTGGCCGCATGTCCTACGGCTATTTCTTTTCCTACAACGTCTTTGGCGGAATTGCCTGGGTCGGGCTCTTTTCAGCCGCTGGCTATCTCTTTGGCAATATTCCGGTAATTCGTGATCACTTCTCGTTGGTTGTACTCGCCATCATCCTGGTCTCTGTCCTGCCGATGGTTGTAGAAGCCATCAAGGCTCGTCGCCAGAGCCAACCGCCCGCGCCCAAAATCTCCGCGGCGCCGTAGTGGCGCACGGTCTCAAATCTGTCTGCTTTCGGGCGGCGGCGGCTAAGAGAGACTGACTAAGGGTATACGCGTTTGATCGTTCGCGGGAACGGTATGGCTTCGCGGATGTGTTCGATCCCGCACAGCCAGGCAACGACGCGCTCAACGCCCATACCGAATCCCGAGTGAGGCACCGACCCGTATTTGCGCAGCTCGAGATACCACTTGAAGGCCTCCTCCGGGAGGCCTTGTTCGCGTAGACGCCGCACCAGCAGCTCATAGTCGCTGATGCGCTCCGAACCGCCGCAGATTTCTCCATAGCCTTCCGGCGCGAGCAGGTCCACGGATTTGCAGACCTCCGGGCGCCCGGGCCAAGGTTCCATGTAGAAGGCCTTTACGGCCGTGGGGTATCCAAAGACAAAGACGGGGCTCTCGAAGCGATTGGTCAAGGCTGTTTCGTGAGGGGCGCCGAAGTCCATGCCCCACTCGAAGGCAAGCAGCGCCTTCCGCTCCGGGTCGGTTTCGGCCTCGGCCAGTTCCTGAAGCGTGTGCGCGGCATCGTCATACGAAATCCGCGGAAATGGGGCGCGGATGTGTTCGAGTTTCGAGGTGTCTCGCCCAAGCGAGCGCAATTCCGCCTGGCAGTCGCGAAGAACGGTTTGAACGACGTGGGCGATAAGCGCCTCCTCAGTCTCCATCAGGCCATCGAGATCGCAAAAGGCCATTTCGGGCTCAAGCATCCAGAACTCCGTAAGGTGACGGCGCGTCTTCGATTTCTCCGCGCGAAACGTTGGGCCAAAGCAATAGACTTTGCCAAACGCGCAGATGTTCGCCTCGTTATAGAGCTGACCAGTCTGAGCCAGGTATGCGAAGCCTTCATCGAAATACGGGGTCTCGAATAGGGTCGTGGTGCCCTCGGCCGCAGCGGGCGTGAGGATGGGGGTGTCCAGGTTGAAGAATCCGTGGGTATCCAGATAATCGCGGACGGCCGAAATCACCTTGACGCGAACGCGCAACACCGCCCACTGGCTGGGCATGCGAATCCAGAGGTGGCGGTGGTCCAGCGCGAAATCAACGCCGTGATCCTTCAGTGCCATCGGGTAATCTGGTTCCGCGGCCTGGATGACCTTCAGGTCCCGGATGCCGATCTCAAATCCTCCCGGAATGCCGGGCGCACGCGCGTCCTGCCTGACAATGCCGGAGATCCATACCGCGGACTCCTGTGGCAGATGCATGATCCGGTCGAAGAGGGCCTCCGGGAGGTCGCCTTTGAATGCCACGCACTGGGCAAAGCCCGTGCCATCGCGGACCAGCAGGAAGCAGAGCTTGCCTTTGTCCGTGCGGCTGTAGACCCAGCCCTGCAGTGTGACTTCTTCGCCCACGGCCTTCGAGATTTCGCTGACGCGCATGACTTCCATAGGGTACTCCGGAGACAGCCGCTACTCAGTTACTTTGAGGTGCAATTCCTTCAGCTGGAGGTCTTCCACCGCAGATGGTGCATCCGCCATCACGTCGCGGGCAGCCTGGTTCTTCGGAAAAGCGATCACCTCGCGGATGTTCAACTCGTCCGCCAGTAGCATCACCAGGCGGTCAATTCCCGGCGCAACGCCGCCGTGCGGGGGCGCACCGTACTCAAAAGCCTCGAGCATGTGACCGAACTTGCGCTCGATCTCATCCGCTTCGAGTCCCAGGAGCTGGAAAACCTTTCGCTGAATGTCGCTGCGATGAATACGGATCGAGCCAGAGGCTAGCTCGTAGCCGTTGCAAACCATATCGTAGGCGTCAGAAAGGATAGCGCCCGGATCCGTATCGAACTTTGCCAGATCTTCCAGCTTGGGCATTGTGAAAGGGTGGTGCTCCGCGTCCCACTTCTGCGTGGTCTCATCCCAGGCAAACATTGGAAAATCGACGATCCAGGCGAAAGCCATCACGTCTTTGTCGGCAAGCTTCAGCCGGTCCCGGAAAACGAGCCGCAGGCTGCCCAGGACACTGTTGACGGTCGCTGCCAGGTCGGCGACCAGGAGAATCAGATCGCCGGCCTTCGCGGAAGACGAGGAAACAAGCGCTTCGATCTCCTCGGGTTTCAGGAACTTCGCCGCACTGCCCTTGAGGCCTTCCGCGGTCACCGCAAGCGAGACCAGTCCACGTGCTCCGCCCGCTTTGGCCAGCTCAGTCAGTTCGTCGATTTCGCGCCGGGTGTATCCGGCGCAGCCGGGTACCACGACGCACTTCACAACCCCGCCCGCCTCCAGCGCGGACTTCAGAACGGAAAATTCGGTGCCACGGAAGATGTTTCCCACATCCTGCAACTGCATGCCAAAGCGGAGGTCCGGTTTATCCGTGCCGTACTTGTCGCGTGCCTCGCGGTATGACAATTTGGGCCACGGGGTGGCTTGCAGTCGTTTGTGCGGGGCCACCGCCGGAATCAAGGCGCTGTAAAGCCCCTCGACCACATCGAGAACGTCGTTGCGTTGCACAAAGGACATCTCAAGATCAAGCTGCGTGAATTCAGGCTGCCGATCGCCGCGCAGGTCTTCATCCCTGAAGCAGCGCGCGATCTGGAAATAGCGATCCATGCCGCCCACCATCAGCAGTTGCTTCAACTGTTGTGGCGACTGGGGCAGGGCGTAGAACTGACCCGGATAGATCCGAGACGGCACCAGGTAGTCGCGGGCGCCCTCGGGCGTGGCCTTGAACAGCATGGGGGTCTCGATCTCAACGAAGCCGCGCTCATCCAGGTAGTCCCGCATGAATTTCACCACGCGATGGCGCAGCAGCATGTTCCGTGTCATCCGCTCGCGCCGCAAATCAAGATAGCGGTACTTGAGGCGGGTGTTTTCGTCGGCAGCCTGCTCCTCGCCGCTGACCATGAAGGGCAGGGTTCGCGCCGGGTTCAAGACGCTGATTGCGGTGGCGACGACTTCCACGGCGCCGGTTGCCATTTTCGGGTTCTCCATTCCCGATGGACGTTGCCGTACCTCGCCGGTGATCTGGAGTACCCACTCCATGCGAACGGCAGCGACCGACTCTAGAATCTCAGGCCCCGAATCTGGATTGATGGTGATCTGTACCAGGCCGTACCTGTCGCGGAGATCAAAGAAGACAACGCCCCCGTGGTCGCGCCGGCGGTGTACCCATCCGGCCAAAGTTACTTGCTCGCCAATGTTGGAAGCCCTGAGCTCCCCGCAAGTGTGGCTTCTGTACATCACCTACCTCCCGCTCGGCCCTGCACCGTCGACTGTTGCAGGCTGCCCCAGGTCAACACGAGATCCCGCACCGGAATGTGATTGCTGTCTGCGGATGCCACCCGGACCAAACAAGAACAATCGCCCTTCGCTGCGGGCGTTGGGCGATCGCGTTGACCGGTAAGTACTCAGTCGCTTGGCCGAGCTTCACCCAACAAGCCCGAGGCTATTATTGGTGGCGTCCGGCAGCTTGTTGGACCCGGTCATAATGCACGGCATTATAGCACACGCAGCGCATGCCTCGTGCCATTGCAGATGGCCTGCCTCGCGTGGAGGGCGCCCTGGCCGGATGTCCCCGCGGATCCCCGTGAGCTGGTGCCTCACCGGAATAGTCCGAAAGGGGCAGTCTCGCCGCGCCTCATTGCCCGTATACTGGCCTCGGTTGCCCAAGATCCTTCTAAGTCACAAGGAGACAAAGATGAAACTTCGCACGTTATTCGTAGTTGACGCAATCATCAGTTTGCTGTTGGCGCTGGGTTTTCTGCTGGGCCCGGCGACCGTCCTGAAGTTCTTTGGTCTCTCGACGGGCAAGACCGAGCTACTGTTGGCTCAGGTGATCGGCGCGGCGCTCATAGGTTTCGGGGCGCTGGCTTGGTTCGGCAAGGACGCGGAAGATCTCCCGGCCGTGCGGGCGATTACCGCATCCCTGCTCTTCTTCAGTGGAATCGGCTTCCTGGTGGTCCTGCTGGGGATGTTGGGCCAGGTAACGCGGGCGGGGAGCGCCTGGCTCTTGGTGCTCCTTTTCCTGCTTTCCACCATTGGGTACGCGTATTTCCAGTTCACGGCACCGCAGGAATAGCTGGCTGGGCCCGCCCGAGCTGGGCGGCCGCTGCCCCCGGGCTCGGCATCAGGCGATCTTGTCGCTCACCTCATCGAGCCGCGCCACCTGATCGTCCGTTAGTGTCCACCCTAACGCGCCTGCATTCTCCTGGGCTTGGGCGGCGTTTTTGGCGCCCGGAATTGGCAATGCCCCCTTCGAGATTACCCAATTGAGGGCTACCTGAGAATTGGATTTGCCGCCCTGTTCTTGACCGATGTCCGTTAGAGCATTGAGCAGCGGCCCTATCTTGCCTATGACGTTGGCATACCGGAGGCCCCGATTTCCCGGAGGCGGCTTCGACGGCCCGTACTTACCTGTCAGCAGACCCATCTCCAAGGGGGAGTAGGCGATGAGCCTCACCCCCAGTTCTTTGCAGCGGCCCAAGAGCCCCTTCTTCTCAACGTCTCGCCGCAGCAAGCTGTAGTGGACCTGGTTTGAGGCCAAGGGCACATTGTGGCGCGCAAGAGCGGCGTGCGCTCGCAACATGTCCGCCTGGCTGAAGTTTGAAACGCCGATGGCCTTGCACATGCCCGAGCGCACGCACGCGAACATCGCCTCCATCATGTGATCAGGGCTTTGCAGGGGAGTCGGCCAATGCACCTGATAGAGGTCCAGCGCGGTCAGGCCCAGTCGATCGAGACTTCCGCGCAAGGCCCTTAGGAAAGAGACCGATGTGAGCCGCCACGGCCACGGGAAATACTTGCTCGCGACCATGACCGATTGGTCGCTCCCTCGAACCAGCTCGCCCAAGATGCGCTCCGAGCGGCCCGATCCATACACCTCCGCGGTGTCTACAAAACGAACCCCCAAGGCGACCGATGCATCGAAGGCCTGCTTGATGTCATCGTCGGTGTAGCCCTTCCCGTACTGCCAAACACTGCGGTCTCCCCATGCCCAAGCACCCAGCCCCAGCTGGATGGCATCGAGGGAGGTTCCCGATGTGTTGTTCGGCGCGATCCCGTCCGGTTCTGACAATTCGTGGCCATTGTATCCCAGTCCCATGTGGCCCACCCAGTGGTAATAAGATACAATTGCCGGAAATAGAAGGCGGAACTGATGGACCGCAAGGCCCCATCCCTCTCTCGACCGTGATCGCATCGCCGACGATCGCGCAGACGGGGCTTGGCGCTCCCTGAGTTCCCGGGAGGTCCCCGTGGCGGTGCAAGGCGAAGAACTCATACCCGAGTCGCCGGCAATCTTGGCGGAACGGCTTCAGCTTCCCTTTTCCAACATCTTTCTTCTGAAGCGGGCGTTGACGCACCGCTCGTACTTAAACGAGAATCCGAATACCGTGGAGGACAATGAACGGCTCGAGTTCCTGGGTGACGCCGTGCTTGACTTCGTCGTGGGTGCGTGGGTATACCATCATTGCCCGGAAATGGCTGAGGGCGACCTGACGAGGTTAAGGTCTGCACTTGTCCGCAACGAGCAGTTGGCCGCCTTCGCGCGTGCATTGCAACTCGGCCGCGGTCTGCGCATGGGGCATGGCGAATCCGTCTCGGGTGGACGGGACCGCGACGGCGTCCTGGGATCCGCCTTTGAGGCCGTGGTGGGCGCGTTGTACCTGGATTCCGGGCTGGCCGCGGTGGAGGATTTCATTGCGCCCATGCTGGACAGCGTCCGGGACAGGGTCCTGGTGCGCTCGGAAATTTACGATCCCAAGAGCCGATTTCAGGAATGGGCTCAGTCGCAGAAACTTGGCACTCCGCGCTATGTGGCCGTGTCCGCCGCGGGCCCTGACCATGCCAAGATTTTCGAAGTGGAGGTCCGGATCAAGGACCAGGCCTATGGAAAAGGATCCGGCAGTAGTAAGCATACGGCCGCCCTCGCCGCGGCGCAGAGCGCTCTCGAATCAATCGGCTTGGTCTGAGTTCAGCTGACGCCGATCCGCCGCCGAATCCCGCAGCAGCATTCATGCCACTCCGCCTCAAAGCCCTTGAGCTCCATGGATACAAGACGTTCGCCGCGCGGACGGTTTTTGAATTTGCCGCGGGTATCACCGCCATCGTAGGGCCGAACGGCGCGGGGAAGTCAAACATTGCGGATGCCCTGCGATGGGTGCTGGGGGAACAGTCCTACGGTCTCTTGCGCGGCAAGAAGACCGAAGACATGATCTTTTCCGGCTCAGAACACCGGCCGCGGGCTGGAATGGCTTCGGCGGAGATCCTGTTCGACAACACGACCGGCTGGTTGCCCATTGACTTCTCCGAAGTGGCCGTGGCCCGTCGTGCATACCGTGACGGACACAATGAGTACGTGCTGAACAGCCAGCACGTGCGCCTGCGCGACATGAACGAATTGCTCGCGGCGTCGGGCCTCTCGGAGCGAACATACACAATTGTCGGGCAGGGCCTCGTGGATGCTTCGCTTGCGCTGAAGGCCGACGATCGGCGACGCATTTTTGAAGAGGCCGCAGGCGTCGGTCTCTACCGTGTGCGGCGCGAAGAAGCACTAAGGCGTCTGGAGAGCACCCGGCGCAACGTGGAACGCGTGGAGGACATCCTCGGGGAGATTGAGCCGCGCCTCAAGACCTTGGAACGGCAGGCTCGCCGTGCGAACGAATACGCAGCCGCACAAGCGGACCTGCACGCGGTGCTGCGCGAGTGGTACGGTTATCACTGGCACAGGAGCCAGCAGGAATTGCAGGAGGCACAAGAAAACGTTCGCTCGCAGCGCGGCTCCGCGGCGAACGCCGGAAGCGAGCTCAAGACATCACAGGAAGAATTCAGCCAGTTTCGAGCGCACCTTAACGAAATGCGCTCGCAGCTCGACGTCTTGCATCGAGAGGTGGAGCAGTTGCGGGAGCAACGCCAATCTGCCAGCCTAGAGCTGGCGGTCCTGGAGGAACGTCGCCGGGCGTTGATGGATACCGAGGCCGCCCTTTCCACCGAGCACCAGTCGGCAGACGGCGATGAGCAGCTTGGCCGTCAGCGGCTCGTCGAAGCCGACGCCGAGCTGCACCGGGCCCAGGAAGAGCTTGCCGATGCGACGAGCCAGCTGGTCGCCGCCGAGCACGCTTTCCAGACGTGCCAAACCGCTCGTCAGGACCTTGAAAAGGAGCTGGAGGCCGCCGAAGCAAAGGCCGCCGAAATTGCCGGGCACCGCGCGGAGGCGCAGGCGCGCCTGGATGCCGTCGACAGCCACCTTGGCCTCTCCGATGAGCACCTGCAGTCGCTGCTGCAAGCAATAGTTTCAGCTGAGCAGGAATTGAGCGCGGCGGCCCAGGCCAGGACCAAGGCAGCCGAGGACCGCGCCGCGGCGGAGAGCAATCTGCGGAGAAGCCAAACGACGTACGACGAATCCAGAACCGCGCTTGCGGGGCTCGAGCAAAGAAGGCAGACCGAATTGGACGAGCGCGCGAAGCTGGCTTCCAATCAAGCCCGGCTAAGCGCTCAGCTTGAAGTCGTGGAGCAGGCAATCGATGCGATGTCCGGCTACGCGGCGGGTGCGCGCTTCCTGCTCGATGCCGCGCGTCAAAGCCGTCTCCAGACCGGCGGAGCATTTGGCGCCGTGCTCGACCTGCCGGCGGAGCTCGAGGCGGCCATCGGAGCGGCTCTTGGTGACGCGGTCGACAGCGTCTTGCTGACCGGAGACCAAATCGATCGTGCGCTTGAATTGCTTGAATCGCCTGAGGCGGGGCGGGCGGTCCTGTTGCCCCTGGATGGTGCGCGTGCCAGCGTGCTTTCGCCGACGGAAGATGCCGACCTGCTCGGAGTAGCCTCTGAGCTCGTCAAGGCGCCGCCAGAACTTCAAGGCGCCGTCGATTTGCTGCTCGGAAGCACGCTTGTGGTCAAGACGCGCGCCGCAGCGCAGCGTTTGGTTCCGACGATTCCAGTGCACGCACGGATTGTTACGCTGCGCGGGGAAGTATTTCGCGGAAACGGTCTGGTGACAGCGGGCGCCGTCGCACCATCAGCGACGCTGAGCCGGCCGCGCCAGAGACGCGAGTTGACCGCCTCACTTGCCGATATTGGCGCGCGCCTCGCGGCTCTCGATCTGAAAATCGAGGCTTCCAGTCGCGCGTTGGCGACCGCCAAGACCGATGTGTCGGAGGCAGCGGAGGCTTTCGAAGTGGCCCGCGCCGATGTGACCGAGCAGCAGGGCCTCGATGAGAAAGCTGCCATGGTATTGGAAACGCAGCGGCGCTCGCTGGAGTGGCAGCGGGGACGCCAGCAGGATCTGCTACAGGAGAGATCCAGGGCCGATGAGGAAAGAAAGGTCTTGGCGGCGGAGGCTGAAGAGTACGACACGCGTGTCGAAGGGGCGAGATCCGACGTGCACAGGCTCCGGCGCCAGCTGGACGAATTTGCGATCCAGGAAGCCCAGGCCCAGGTCGCATACTGGGCGACGCGTGTGGCCGTGACCGAACAGGCCGTGAGCAACGTGCAATTGCGGCGATCAGAGCAAGATACGGTCGTGCAAAATACGGCGGCACGGAAGACGGAGATTCAAGATCGCGCTGAGGAAATCCACGCGGCGTTGCTCCAGCTGGAAGCCGAGAAAACCCTGCTCGTGGATAGGGAGCATAGCCTGTTCCAGCAGTTTGAAGAGCTGCAGACCAAGATCGCTCCAATTCAAAGCGAGTTGCAGGGAGCGGAGGCGCGAGAGGCAATCCTGGCAGAGGAAGAGACATCCCGCCAGAGGAACGCCAGTGCCGCGGATAGGGTTCTTGCCCAGGCCGAGATCGACCTCGTTCGTCGGCAGGAGGCGCTCGACTCCCTGCGCGGCCGCATCGTTGACGATTTCGGGCTCGTCTCGTTCGAGTATGCGGCCAACGTGGAAGGGCCCGTGCCGCTGCCTTTCGAGGGCTTGGTGGAGCAACTGCCCGCCGTACCAACGCTCGGTCTTGAAGTGGAGGACCAACTGACCCAGCGCAGGGCCCGTCTCCGGCGGCTCGGTCTGGTGAATCCGGAGGCTGCCAAGGAATTCGAGTCCGAGTTCGAGCGCTACTCTTTTATGTCTGCACAGATTCGCGACTTACATCAAGCCGAGCAAGACCTGCGGCAGGTTGTCTCCGAATTGGATGAGCTGACCCGACGCGAGTTCTCGCGCACGTTTGCGGAGGTCGACAAGCAGTTCAGAAGTATTTTCACTCGCCTCTTTGGAGGCGGCTCTGCGCATCTCGAGCTGACGGATCCCGAAAATCTCGTAGAAACCGGCATCGAGATCGAAGCGCGCCTTCCGGGGCGCCGCGAGCAGGGGTTGTCGTTGCTTTCCGGCGGCGAAAGAAGCTTGACGGCCATCGCGCTCGTGTGCGCGTTACTCAAGGTCTCTCCGACGCCGGTTTGCGTTATGGACGAGGTCGATGCGATGTTGGATGAGGCGAACGTCGGTCGCTTCCGTGATTTGCTAAAAGAACTGAGTCAGGATACCCAGTTCATCATCATCACTCACAATCGAAACACCGTGCAGGCTGCTGATTTCATTTACGGTGTGACCATGGGACGAGACTCTACCAGCCAGATTATCAGTCTCAAGCTCGACGAGGTTAGCGAGGAGATGCTGGGTTCAGGCAGGGGTTGATGCGTCCCAGTATGAAAATGCCGTCGAAGTCGACGGCATTTTCATTTCTTGTGCTACTGGGCCAACGCCGGTGCAGCCGGATCCGTTGGCACGATATTTTGCCAGATGTCGTACGTCTTCACCTTGTATTCGTCCCGCGCTTTGGTAAGCCAGTCGTTGAAAGCGGTCTGTTTCGCTTGGTCATAACTGGAGGCATCGAGGGGGATCTCCTGATGTGCCAGCACCTGAATGATGTGATAGCCAAACTGGCTCTTGACCGGCTGGCTGATCTCGCCCACCTTCAGACTGTAAGCCGCCGCCTCAAACTCGGGCACCATCTTGCCCTTGCCGAACCAGCCGAGATCGCCGCCGTTGTCCTTGGTGGAGGTGTCCGTTGAGACTTCGGCCGCGACCTTCGCAAAATCCTCACCGGCAACCAGCCGGGCCCGGACGGCGTTGGCAGTGGCCTCGTCTGCTACCAAGATATGGCGCGCCCAAACCTCGTCTTGCGTGCGCGGCACATCAGCCGTAATTTGATCTACGAGTTTCTGGCGAAGGACATTGTTCACATAGAGATCATGAACCTGGGCCTCCGTCAGCCCCTGGGAGACAATCTGCTGAACGCTATCGTTGTAGGCAGTTTCGAATCCCTGTAGCGTGTACGGTGTTGCCGTCGGGATCGGCGTACTGGTGGGCGTTATTGTGGGGGACGGTCCGGCGGTCGGGCTCGCCGTAGGAGACGAAATTGGAGTTGCGGTTGCTGCCGGATTTGGGGTCGATGTAGGCGATGCCGTCGGGGTCATGAAAAGCGTCGGTGTCGGCGTGATGGTGACCAGAGCCAGCGTATCGGCCGAAAGTGTCGGCAGGGTGACCGGTGTTGGAGTGACGGAGGGCGTGGGCGTTCCGGACGGGTAATACTGGAACGACGCCTGGATCGACTGCTCCACCTCCTGCGTGCTCGCCACGATGCCGCGTTTGGCTGACTCCTGGCGAATCAGCTCCTCGTCGATCATTTGGTCCAGCACAGTCTGGCCCATCGTACTGGTTGAATTCAGCTGCGACAGAATCTGCTGCTCTTGTGAGCTCAGATCCATCCCGAAATACTGCGAGTACTGCTGGTAGAGCTGCACTTGGTTAATCAGCCGCTGGCGCTGCATGCGCACGCGGACCTGCCACTCTCCGACGGGTATGGAGACGTCGTTGACGCGTGCCACAGGACGCCGCGCCTGCTAAATAGTGCTGATCCACGTAGCCGTAGACAAGCATTCCCACGGCGAAAATGATGATGGCGATGAACCCGCCCAAGATCATGCGCGTTTGGCGGCGCTCACGCTCAAGTCGTGCAATATGCTTCTTGGTGTGTTGTACCGGCTTATTCTCTCGGGGCTTGGCCATGCTTCGCTACCTCAGGAGGCGGTGCAGACCAAGCGGCGGCACGGTCTCCCGGAAATCGGCTTCAACGCCGGCCTTCTTCCAGGCGCCCGCCGGCAAACGGCAGAAGCGCAATGTGACGCGCTTGCTTGATCGCACCGGCCAGCGTTCGCTGATGACGGGCGCAGGTTCCTGTCTGGCGGCGCGGACGGATCTTGCCATCATCCGAGATGAAGCGCCGCAACATGTCCGCCTTCTTGTAGTCGATGCTTATGGTCTTATCCGCACAGAATTGGCAAGTCTTGGGTCGGGAGTAGTAGCGCCGCTCACCTGAGCCGCCGCCCTCACCTCCCTGGGAATTCGTTCTTTCTTCAGCCATTTACAACTCCATTCGTCTAGAAAGGAAATTCATCTTCCGCAGCCGCTGGATCAGATTCTGCCGAAGGGCCCGCCTCGTCGCCGCTTTGATTGGCATCCCGGCGATCGCCGAGCATCATCATCTCGCTGGCGACAATTTCCACGCTGGTGTGCTTCTGGCCTTCCTTGTCTTCCCAACGGCGGGTTTGCAGGCGACCCTCCACGTAGACTTGCTGACCTTTGCTCAAGTACTGCTTGCAAATCTCAGCCAGATTGCCCCAAGCCACGACGTTGAACCACTCTGTCTCCGTATGCCGTTCACCGTCAGCGCTGTTCCAGGTTCTGCTCACGGCGAGCGTGAAGGTGGTCACGGGACGCCCGGAGGGTGTGTAGCGCATCTCGGGATCTTTCCCAAGATGGCCGATTACCATCACTTTGTTCAGCCCTCGGCTCATCTCTTTCTCCTTCTCGGCTACGGCCGGCGAGTGAAATCGCTACATCGAAACGCCCGCGCCCCTGACTGCAGCCCCGCCACTCAATCTGCCTTCATGCCACAGACGTTAGCATGTGACGCATGATTGTCTCGGTATAACGCAAGTTTTGTTCAAGGCCGGATGTCATCGTGGGCAGCATGGTGAGGTTGAAAAGCACATACGTGCTCTCTCTCTGCTTGCGAATGCTGTAGGCCAGCCTGCGCTTGCCCCACATGTCAACCTTGTCTATGCTGCCGCCAGAATCGGTCACCCAACCTTTGACCCGATCCACCAGTCCGGTCACAGCGGCCTCATCCAGATCTGGCTGGATCAAGCAAACCAACTCGTATTTGCGCATGGGAATGCCTCCTTTCCATGGGTTTGCTCCACTTGCGGCCGTGGGCCACAATGGAGCGGAAGGAACAGGTTACTTCCGAAATCGTGCTACAAGCGGGCGGAGTGTACCACAGAAGCGTGATCGGAGGCGGGGGCGGGGCTGGTCATCACCGGACGTAGATCGGATTGCTGAAAATCCAGCCGCGGCGGCGTCCCAGGTACCGTCGATGGGCCTCCACTCGATAGACGCCAGGCTCTGTTGCCATGTACGTCAGTGCCTGCGCATGCGCCGCCCGGTGGGCGACGCGGCCGTCTCTGATCAGTGTAATCTCGGCGTACGACGGCAAGCGCGTTTGCAACACCACGCCTCCACGGCCGCTGATTTCATCCCCCATGATGGCCTCGCTTTGCGGGCCGTGCGCGCTGAACCGGAAACCTCGGGTGGGCGCCGGCAGATCGTAGCCTATGAAACAGTTGCCGGCTGCCAGGGCGCCATGCACCGCCGGACGGTCGCTGCCGACGTTTCCCGTCAACTTCTCCCGGAGCAGGACATGAGTGTTAACGGTCGAGAAATGATAGGCGTAGGGAAAGACGATACGCGTGAGCGGACCCAGCCGCATGTGCAGCGCGTGCGCATCCGATCCGCCAATCGCGACGACCCGGCGCTCGCCCAACAGCCTGTCCCATTGCAGCATGGCGGCCTGGGCGGGCCCGCGCGGCAGGAAGGCCGGGAAGAATGCATAGAAAATTCCGTGCAACCGGTTTGGGACGTGCGCTTTGAGTTCACTAAGACCGTTCCACAGCTCGAGTCCGGTGTACTCTGCTATGGACCAGTTCTCCCATGAGATATCGGGCTCTCCAAAGGCGGGAGCCGCCGGATCGTGAACATGGGCCAAGAATGACAAACCACCTGCCTCCGCAGCGATCTTGATGAGCGAGGCGGGATTGTCTCCAAGCGGCGCAAGCTCCTGGCTCGACCCGAGAATGAGCATGTGGTCCTTCTGCGGGAGGCGGGCTCGGTCGTGGACTTCCTCACCGGCAAGCATGAGCACCCGCCGGCGTCCGTCGCGAACGTAGTCATCGATGCCATCGACCCGGACATTGTGATCGGTAACGATGACGACATCTATGCCCGACTTCAGGGCCGCCAGGGCAATGTCGCGATGGCTGCCGTCGCCATCCGAATAGCGCGTGTGCATGTGAAGATTGACGACGACTTCTTGCATCAAATCAAAGGCCGAAAACGGGTTGGTTGACGACTCCACTTCGGGGCAGGTATAATCCCTCCGCTAAATCTGTGGAGGCGCAAGCATGACGAAGTTCCTTGATAGTTCGCTGATTATAGTCGCCGTCGGGTTGATCATCAGCGTAATTCTTCAGAGCAAGGGCGCTGGACTCGGCGGTTTGACCGGTGCTGATGCCAGCAGTGTATTTACGGCGCGTCGAGGCATCGAGCGTGTGCTGTTTTGGGTCACCATCGTCCTCAGCGTGTTATTCTTCGCCTTGGCCCTGGCGGATATCATTGCAAGACGCTAGACGGGTTTCGGCCGTGACGGCTGCGATTCTTGGTGTGACTGCGGGGCGCGATACGCTGGCCCCGCAGCTTTGTTGAAGCGCCCATCCAGCCTGACCAAGCAAAGATGAAACGACTCCGCTGGCAGATCCTGGTGGTTTTGGCGACGCTGATTGTTGTCGCTGTACTGCTGCTCAGTCAGCAGCCCGTCATAACACCGATCCTGCCCGAGGCGGCACCCGGGGGAGTGTACAGCGAGGCGCTTATCGGTTCCTTGGGGCGCCTGAATCCTCTATTGGACTGGAACAATCCTGCTGATCGCGACGCAGATCGGCTCATTTTTAGCGGCCTGGTGATGTTTGACTCCCGGGGACTACCACAGCCGGATCTGGCCGAGTCCTGGGGCACGTCCGCGGACGGGACCATCTACAATTTCACGCTGCGGTCCGACGCGGTTTGGCAGGACGGCATACCTGTTACCAGTGACGACGTGATCTTCACTGTCGACCTCATCAAGTCGAGTTCGCTGTTCCCACCGGATGTGAAGGACCTTTGGAGTCAGATCGAGGTCAAGCGGCTGGACGACAAGAATTTCAAGTTCACGTTGCCCGAGCCCTTTGCACCTTTTCTGGACTATGCCACTTTCGGCGTCCTGCCGCAGCACATCCTTGGGTCCGGCCCGCCGGACCAGCTTGAGAGCGCGCCCTTCAACATAAATCCGGTTGGCTCCGGACCGTACAAGTTTGATCACCTGATCGTAGAGAACGGCACGATACGCGGCGTCGTATTGGGAGTCAACGAACAGTATTACGGTTCCAAGCCGTACATCCAGCAAGTGGTTTTTCGTTACTATCCGGACACCCGAACCGCCTTTGATGCGTACGAGCAAGGCGAAGTGATGGGCGTAGGGGGCCTCGGCATGGATGTCCTGCCGCAGGCTCTGGAGGACCCTCGTCTTTCGGTTTACACAGGCCGCCTGCCCGAAATGAGCATGGTCCTGCTCAACCTAAAAAGCCCCGACGCACCGTATCTGGACAATGCCAACGTGCGGCGTGCCCTGATGCTGGGGCTCAATCGAAGCAACATAGTCTCGTCAATCATGCACGGCGAGGCGATTGTGGCGGATGGGCCAATCTTGCCGGGCTCGTGGGCGTATTATGATGGCGTCGAGCACCTCAGTTACGATCCGGAAGGCGCGATTGCCTTGCTGAAGGGCGAGGGCTATGTCATTCCGGCATCGGGTGGGACGGTGCGCGCAAAGGAGAACGCGGCGCTGGATTTTCGGTTGGTGCATCCCGACGATCCCTTGCACACCCAAATCGCGCAGGCGATTCAGCAGCAGTGGGCACACATCGGAGTGCAGGTGAACTTGCAGCCGGTGCCCTATGATCAAATTATCCCGACGTATTTGGCACCGCGGGCATTTCAGGCGGCTCTGGTGGATCTCAACTTCGCCAGGACACCTGATCCCGATCCCTACCCCTTCTGGCACGAAGCCGAGGCCACAGGCGGCCAGAACTACTCTCAATGGGACAACCAGGCGGCCAGCGAGTACTTGGAGCAGGCACGCACTGAAACCGATTTCACCGTGAGGGCGCGCCTCTACCGCAATTTCCAGGTCATCTTCGAGAAAGAATTGCCATCCCTGCCGCTGTTCTTCCCGGTGTACAACTACGGTGTCGACGCGCAGGTCCAGGGCGTTCAGATGGCGCCGCTCTATGACACCAGTGATCGACTGGCGCTCTTGAGCCATTGGTATCTCGTAACGCGGCGCGCCTTGCAGCAAACTCCGGGCGCGACCAGCGCACCGTAGTGTCGCCGGGCGGGCACGCCACGGGGTGGATCCGACTATTCGGCAAGCCAGCAAACAGGAGCAAACATGCTAGAACAAGCCCTTTCTTACGCGCAACTCAATGGCGAACGTTTTCTCGGCGAACTCCGTGAGTTCCTGACCATCCCGTCGATATCGACCGACCCGGAGCACGACGCCGATATGCACAGGGCCGCGGAGTGGGTGAGTGCACAGCTCAGATCCATTGGCATGAACAACGTGCAAATCCTGCCCACCGAGGGGCATCCAGTCGTGTACGGTGAATGGCTCGGTGCCCCTGACGCGGCGCCGACTGTCATGATATACGGTCACTACGATGTGCAACCACCGGACCCACTGGAGCTTTGGACCAGTCCTCCGTTTGAACCCGAGGTGCGCGGCGATAACCTGTATGCACGCGGATCTGCTGACATGAAGGGCCAGGTCGTCGCCTGTCTCAAAGCAGTCGAGTCGATGGTCCGCAACGGCGGAATACCCGTGAATATTAAGTGGCTGATCGAAGGCGAAGAGGAGATCGGATCCGAGCACCTCGACACTTTCATCAAGAATCATAAGGAGCTGCTGCGTTGCGACTTCTGTCTCAATGCTGATGCTGGCATTCTCGGACCAGACGAACCGTCCATCACGACCGGCCTGCGCGGTCTGGCCTACTTCGAACTGCGGATCCAGGGCCCGAGCAAGGATCTGCACTCCGGACTCTACGGTGGAATCGTACATAATCCGGCGCAGGCACTTGCGGAGCTGATCGCCGGCATGCATGATGCGACTGGCAAGGTGACCCTGCCTGGCTTCTATGACAATGTCCGCAAGCTGACCAAGGCCGAGCGGCAAAACTTTGCAAGGATACCGCTGACCAAGAAGCTCTATCTGACGCAGACCGGGGTCCCGGCGTTGTGGGGCGAGAGCAAGTACACGCCTCCGGAACGCCTGGGCGCCAGACCCACCCTCGAGGTCAATGGCCTGCTCTCTGGCTTCACGGGCACGGGATCGAAGACGGTGCTGCCTGCCTGGGCAATGGCTAAGATTTCCTGCAAACTCGTGCCGGATCAGACTGTGAAGGACACCATCGCGCAGATGCGCGCCTACCTAAAGAAGAAGGCTCCCAAAGACATCCGTTGGGAATTGACCTATCTTCACGGCGCAGGGGCGGCGCTTGTGAGTGCTGACAGTCCCGGTGTACGGGCCATGAGCCGCGCTATGAAGACCGTGTGGGGGAAACCACCGCACTTGCTGCGTGAGGGCGGCTCGATCGGTGTTGTGGTGCAGCTCCAGAAACGGCTCGGGGTGGACTCTGTGCTATCCGGTTTCGGCCTGCCAGACTGCGACGCACATTCACCGAATGAGAAGCAGCATCTGCCGACCTGGTATCGCGGGATAGAGACGCTGGTGCGTTTCTTCTACAATCTTGCATAGCATGGAAGATCGTATCATCGCCTACGGCGGACAAGCCGTAATCGAGGGCGTCATGATGCGCGGCCAATCCGGGCTGGCGATCGCCATGCGCGCGCCGGACGGGAAAATCGTGCTCCATACGGAAAAGCTCAGCCAAATCTACCGCTCGCGGATCGCCAGGATTCCCTTTTTGCGGGGCGTGATCCTGCTCTGGGACGCGCTGGGCCTCGGCATGCGGGCTTTGACAATTGCAGCCAATACCCAGACGGGCGAAGACGAGAAGCTCGAGGGGAGTACCCTGTTCGTGACGCTGGGTCTGGCGTTGACCTTCGGCGTCGCCCTGTTCTTCGTTCTTCCAGCAGGGCTCGCTGCCCTCAGCGAGCGATTTCTCGGCTGGAATGCCTGGTGGAGCAACCTGCTGGAAGGCGCCATCCGGCTGCTGCTACTGACCGGCTACATATGGGGAATTGGGTTTCTGCCGGACGTCCGGCGACTTTTTGGGTATCACGGTGCCGAACACAAGACCATCAACGCGTATGAAGCCGGGGCTGACTTGACCCCGGAGTTTGTTGCCAAATTCCCGCTGGAGCATCCACGTTGTGGCACGGCGTTTCTCTTGACGTTCGTGCTGCTTTCTGTGATTGTTTTTGCCGCCCTTGGTCCATTGCCGATCTTCTGGCGACTGGCTACGCGCGTGCTTCTCATACCGGTTCTGGCGGGAATGGCCGTGGAGTACATTCGCTGGACTGCCAATCACCTTGATAGCCGGTTTGTGAGATGGTTGATCCGGCCCAATCTGGCATTACAGAGTTTGACGACGCGCGAGCCAGATCGCTCGATGTTGGAGATTGCAATCGCGTCGTTCAGATCGATGAGGCAGGCTGAAACCGAGTTTGCAGTCTAGGCATGCTGGAAGAGTGGTGCTTTGGAGGGGGCGAGGCCCGCACGACCGCAACCAACTTCGGCTCCAAGATTGTGCCTGGCATTAAGTCCCCAAAATTGCTTGTTTGCGTGTAGTCTCATGCTGGGTATTGGCTGCGGTCTGCACTGCGGCCGGAGCCCGCAATTCGTTCGCACTGTTGTCCCTAGAATTCGACCTCGTCCACCGCGTCGAAATCAATGTCGAAGGCATCCCCAACATCCAACTCTTGTTCCGTGTCGCGCCGGACGCCCGCCCGCTCTCCACGATCGCAGTATGAACGGAAGACGCAGAAACGGCACTTCTTCCCGTCCGAGGTCAACGGGAAATCCCGCCTGGCACTGATCTCGGAGATCAGGTTCTGGATGTCGTCCCAATCGCTGTGAAACGTCTGCGTGTCGTAGCTAAAGGCCGCGGGCTCCTGCGGGAATTCTGCAAACCAGTACACCATCCTGACTTCTTCGGGCCTGAATGGCGCGCCGCCATTCAGCGCCGACCCAGCCTGGACCAGCAGCGCGCGATACACCCGGGTTTGCCACCTGCCAGCGAGCCACTCGTCGTTGGGACGCCGCATGGACGTTTTCCAATCGTAGATTGTTACCCGTCCATCTTGAACCGAAATCAGGTCGTACTTCGCGATCAAGCGGTGGGCTTTTGCTTGGCAGAACATCGTTAGTTCGCTGCGTCGGACGCCCCCGGCCAAGCCCAGATCGGAAGACAAGAAGTTTTTCCACCAGTGCTCTAGCTGCTGCGAGCCGGCGGAGACAGCAAGGCGCTCCGGTGGAACTCCCAACATGTACTGGTGCACCATTCGATGGAACTGCGACCCCTCCCGTTGGTGCAATTCTTGTTCGTTCGTGGGGTCGGCTTCGACGCCGGGCCAGACCATCTTCTGGAGATACCGTAGCTGAAACCTTCGCGGGCATTCCGCGTAGTCCTGCAATGATGACTGACTGAAATCGAACGGCGTAGGGAACACGTTGGTCACGGGACTCGGCCCTTCAGTCCGCCTGAAATCCCAATGCGGCATCCCGTGCAAGCGCCAGGCCGCCGTACATGCCCGAGCGGGAGCCCAATCCGGGAGGGACAATGTAGTTTTCCATGTCGTCAAGAATAGCGGGGATTTGAACGTAGTTCGCGAGTGCCTGGAGCACATCACGGCGGATCATTTCATACAAGAAGCGGCGGCGCATGACTCCGCCGCCGAGGACAATTCGGTGTGGCTCAAGAATCAGGATGCCCGTCGCCAGCGCGGCCGCGATGTACGCTGCTTCCAGCTTCCAGAACGGGTCGTCGTCGGTCAGTTCATCGGCCGGTTTACCAAACCGCTGCTCGATGGCTGGCCCGCAGGCGAGACCCTCAAAACATGTACCGTGGTAGGGGCACGATCCGGCGAACGGGTCGCGGTCTGCGTCATGCGGGATCCTTATGTGGCCCATTTCCGCATGGTGCATGCCCCGCAGAGGCGTTCCACCCGTCAGATAGGCGGCCCCGATGCCGGTCCCAATCGTCATGTAAAGGGATGAGGCCAGTCCCGCGCTTGCTCCCCACGTCCACTCACCGAGACCGGCGGCCGCGACGTCGGTGTCAAGTGACACCTGGACCCCCAGGGCCGATGCAAGCACGCCCAGAAGGTCAGTGTTTTGCCAGCCGGGCTTGGGTGTTGACGTGATGAAGCCGTAGGTTGGCGACGCCCGATCGAGATCCAACGGTCCAAAAGAACCGACGCCAATCGACGAGATCTGACCACCTGCACAGCGAGGGCGGAAGAACTCAACAACCTTGTCAAGAGTTGGTCCCGGCAGCGAAGTCTCGATCCGGACCTCGTCTACGATGTCGCCCGGCCCACTGCCGACGACGCACATGAATTTCGTGCCGCCAGCCTCGATGCCGCCATAGACTCGACCATCAGCCACAGATAGATTCTAGCACGCGGGCGCAGGCCAGTCCGAGTTGAGCCATCGGTGCGATCCGCGGACGGCCTCACGGCCTGCGCGCAGGGCGTCGAACGCAGACTAGATGGCGGCGAGAAACATCTGCGTGTAGGAGGCCGCAAGCCCTTTTGCGTGTTTTGAGCTGTTGAGCCGGTATTTGCTGGCAACCGGAAAGAAATCCGGTCTCAAAACTGTGAACATCACGGCAGACATGAGCTGTGAAATCCTGAGCCGCACCATTTGCTGATCTTTGGCAGGATATGCCCGGGCGGCCCTTTCTGCGAGACCATCGAAGACTTTCTCCATGGCACGTCCACTGATGGTCTCTTGCCCCCCGTCCCGGATGGCTTCATTCAGATGGGCGCGGGATATTCCCGGAAAACGCAGACTGCCGTTAAGAAGATAGAAGAGCACGTTCCTCAAGGTGACCTCAAAGCCTTGTGCTCTGTCATCGATGGCCGCAAAGACGTCTTGCAGCATGTGCTTGATGGTCATCGAAAACGCCTCGGCCACGAGGTGATCCTTGGAGCGAAAATAGTAGTTGATGGAGGCTATGTTGGTCCCTGCTTCCATCGCGATCTTACGCGTGGTAACGTTTTCCAGACCGTACTTCTCGATGCAGCTTACGACTGCTTCGAGTAGCGCTTGACGGGTGGAAGGTTTCTCGATCATGGACGACCCTTTCATGAACCGATGCCGCACATCTGCGCCGAGAGTTGCCAGAGCTGGCGTGCGGACTGCGGATTTAATGCAGCGGAGCTGGGCAGTTTGGGGCACCCATTTTTCCAGTAGGGCGCGCCAGAATCTTGGATCGAAGCATCGACTGCCAGAAACAGAATGCCCTTGGCCGCCTGTGCCGGTAGGACACCTCCGCGTCGTCGCCAGCCCCAGATCCAGCGAGCCAAGCCGGAATTGCTCTTGGAACCAATCTCCGTGTTGACGAGCCCAGGATCGACCGCAAAGGCTCGCATGCCCGTGTGGGACGCGTAACGCCGATTGAATTCGATGGAAAACAGAACATTTCCCAACTTGGTCTGAGCGTATGCCCTGAGTGGAGTGTAGTTCCGCCTCAGTTGCAAATCCTCCCAGTTCAAGTGCGTGCCGTAGTGGGAGGCCGAACTCACCGTGATTACCCGGGCGGCAGGTGCTGCTTTCAGGAGGGGAAGGAGTTGCATGGTTAGGAGGAACGGGGCCAGATGATTCACCGCCCACTGCATATCGATGCCCTCGGCGGTAAACGTCTGCCAGAAGGGCACGGTAGCCGCGTTGTTGATTAGGACGTCGAGGTGGGCGTGCCCCCAGGCTTCCAATGTTTCGCCGATCTTCCCGCTCAGTTGTCGCACCTCGAATTGCAGGGCCAGATCTGCTGCCAGATATGCTACCAGGGCCCCGGGTCTGGCCATGGCGAGCAGCCGCTGCTGTGCCAGGGAGCAGCGCTCCGCGGTGCGGCCAATGCCAATGACGGCCGCCTGACCTTGCACGAGCGCCTCGGCGACGGCCAAACCTATGCCGGAGGTGGCGCCGGTGACCACAAAAGTCTTGCCTTCCAGATGTCTTGTCATCGCAAGTCCTTCCCCAGGCATGCTACTGCCTGTCGATGTTTCTGTCAAGTGTTTGATACAACCGTTTCAAACTGTTGATTGACATTGGGGCGCGCCCGTGGTAGATTAATCGGGTATCGCATCGGAAGGAGCCTGCCCATGCACAGCACATATCTGATTACCGGCGCGACAGGCGGTTTGGGCAAGGCCTTTGCCGTCGAGTGTGCGAGTCGCGGCTGGGACCTGCTGCTGACGGATCTCTACGAAGACCGTCTTGTTCTGCTGTCAGCTGGCTTGGCGCGCACGTACGGAGTCGAAATTCGCCACCGGGCCGCAGACCTGACCGAGGCGTCGTCGCGATCCGCCTTGTTTGACTGGATTCGTGATCAGGACGTAAGGTTTCGCGGGCTGATCAATGTGGCCGGCCTCGATCACGAGGGTTTTTTCATGGAGCGGAACGGCTCTGAAATCACGGGCATTCTTCGGCTCAATATTGAATCCACACTTCTTATGATCCAGTCGCTGCTTCCATTTAGGGACCACGCGGTCACGTTTCGGATCATCAACGTTTCCAGCATGGGTGCCTACTTCGCGATGCCTGTCAAGGCCACCTATGCCGCCTCCAAGCGTTTTCTGTTGGATTTCTCCCTGGCGATTCGAAATGAGCTCCGAGAAGAGAACGTCACCGTGACAGTGCTGTGCCCCGCAGGCCTCCCCACGAACGATGTCTGCATTCGGGCGATTGAGGCCCAAGGCTTGATGGGACATCTGACCACGGAGAATATCGGCAGCGTGGCGTACGAGACCGTTGAGGCCGCTTTGCGTGGGCGGGCTGTGGTCGTGCCTGGTTTCTTGAATCGCATCCTGTTATGGTTCGGTGGGCTTGTCCCGGCCTCCAGCTTGGCTGAGATCATCGGCACGCGCTGGCGGAAGGCTCAGCAGAGATCGGATTAGAGGCCGTTCTGGAGATCGGGGCCAATGCGAGTCTTCTGCTCCAGCCAGCCCTGAATGGCCGCAAGTGGAAGGGCCGGAAGCGCGTTGCCCCTGCGCCCGGTGTTCCACGACAAGATCAGTTCCTTGCGAGCGCGTGTGATCCCCACGTATAGCAACCGCAGTCGCTCGCGGGCGTAATCGATTCGTGCCTGCCTGGTCGCCGAGAATTCCTCATAGTACTCATACTCGCGGTCGGAAGTGGCGCAGCGCAACTGCTCCAGGGCCTCTGCCTCCAGATTCAGGCCGTCTCGCAGAAACCACTTCTCCGCAATGAATTGGTCGCCGGGTTGGGCGGACGGAAAGTCGTAGTTATTGAGCGCCGTCAGGTAAACCCTATCCCATTCCAAACCCTTGGCCTTGTGCATGGTCGCAACGACGACCACACCCTCGTGGGAATGGGGATCGAAGCCTGCATCGTCCTTCGAAAAGCCAATGAAGCGCCGCTCGTTCAGGGCGATCTCTTTGAGGTGGGGCAGCAGCTCGGGCAGGCGCCAGTGTGGGTTCTCATCGGCAATCTGGCGCAAGACCAGAGCCAACTTGTGCGCGACGGCGAGATCCGCGGGGTCGCTGAATACCTCGCCCGAAACTGTCAGCACCAATTGATCGATGGGCAAGACTGTGGCGGCCGACCAGCGGTTCACGGTCTCACGGAAGGCCTCCAATTCGGCCAACATTTCTGTCGTATCCGCGTCAGGCAAAACATGTACGGCGGCCTTCGCGGCAGCGGGGAATTCGACCTCCGGGGAAAGGAGATCTTCGACGTGCTTGTTCTTCGCAATCAGCCCTGCAGTGCCGGCGTAGAGCGTAGCGTGCTCCTTATCGCCGCGCCAGGAGCGTCGCCAAACTCGATAGGTTTGGGCAAGCTTGGAAGCAGATTCCGGGGAGGCCAGGTAGTTCAGCACGTGGCTCAGGGCACCTGCTGCGGCACGCGTTGGCGAGGTGCTGCGCAGCAGCTCGTGATATCCAAGTTTGCGTTGCTGGAGCGCCTTCACCACATTTGCAGCGTGATCGTTGGTGCCGCACAGAACCGCGACGGTGTGGTCTTGGTGAGTTGGCAGCCACTCTGCCAAGGACTTGACCACTTGCCCGATCTCCTCATCCGGCGACATGCCCGCTTGCAACAGCAAGATCCCTGCAGGATCATCCGACGGATTGGGCTGCGGATCTCCTGACGGCGCAGGCTGAATGAGCGGACGCGATAGCGCAGGGCGCACGGCGGCAACGGGGTGCTCCGCCTCCGTCCATTCGATCAGAAAGTTCGCCAGTTGCATCACGGATGGCTGGCATCGGCCCGACTCGGGCATGTCGATGCTCGGGTTGTTTCGGATGAATGTGCGCAGGAGCTCTGGATTTGCCGTCGTGAAAGTCTCGAAGATGGCCTGGTTTGGATCGCCAACCCTGACCCAATTCCCCTCATCGCCGACCAGGCTGGACAGGATGGCCTCCTGGACCTTGCTCGAGTTTCTGGGCCTCGTCCTCCAGCACGTAGGGCCATCGATACCGCAGCGCAAGCAGAAGCTCGGGGGAGAGCTTCAACATCTCGGCCGCCAGCCGAATCAGGTCATCGAAATCGACTGCGCCCCGATACGTCAGCGCACGTTGGTAGGCGGCGTAGATCTCGACTCCCATCTCGAACAGCGGCAAGCGCCCGGGCAGGCGGTCGGCTGCCCGGCGCAGGTCCTCGGGTGTGCGTCCACGGTCCTTCGCGGAGCGGATGAAGCTCGTGGCGAGAGACTCCGCCGTCGAGGGCCAATCCTTGGTGGCGACTTTGCGCTGCTGATATTCCGTGAGGTCGAGCCTGACGTACAGATCCCGCCACTCAGCGTGTTGACGAGCCCAGGCAACGGCAGCATCCCGAATCATCGAGGCCGAGGCCGTCTGATCCACGATCGAGAATTGCTTGTCCAGTCCTACAAGAGGCGGGTCCTCGCGCACAATGTCATGCGCGAGCCCATGAAGTGTGCGCACGCGATATCCAAGCCGGGGAAGCAGACCGCTGGCCTTGACGAACTCAGCGATGCGGGCCTCAAAGTTGTCGACCGCAGAATTGACCAGGGTAACGATCAATACCTCCTGGCCGCGCTTTAGCTGATATCCGGCGATGATTTTCGCCGCCAGGGCCGACAAGGTGTGCGTCTTTCCCGATCCGGGCACTGCGGAAATGCCCAGTTTGCCCCCGGTGTACCTCAGAACCTCTCGCTGAGACGAGCGCGGAACGAAGTTAGTTCTCATGCATGCCGTCTCGGCGGCTCGTCGATCTCCAGCCACCCGGTCGTCGCGTCTTTTGCTCGTACAGATCGCCGGTTGGGCGCGTCTGCAGTGTCATGGGTCAGGTCACCGCCGACTCGGGGCTTCGAGGGCCAGATCCAGCCGCGTTACTCGGCGCGCTGCCCAGCATGGCCTGTTTTCGCAGGAGGATCAGAAGCGTCACCGCGTTTATGAGGCCCGCGGCCGGTAGAACGTCGGCGGAGGCTGAAAAAAGGTATATCGAATATGAAAGCCCAGACACCAACTGGAACAGGATCGGAACAAACCACAGCCCAGGCATCCAAAAGGCCAGGACAATCGACATGCAGTCAGAGAGATAGAAGTAGCGGTCGTGCATGTTCGGGAGAAAGAACGGCACCAGTGTCACCGAGATCAAGGCCAGCAGCACAATGCCCGCCCGGTCGGGCTGCTTGGTCCGCAGCCGGCCTGCGAGCACCCAAACCAGGGCAATCAGCATGGCCAGGAGAACCGCCGGGCCGATCAGCTGAGCAAAGGCGCCCTTCGGAATGAAGACGTACATAGTAGCCGCGTTGTGGGTCAAGCCTTTGCCGGAACCCGCCTGATCCACATACGTGGTGAGGACCTCTGCCCAGGTTCGCCCGGCGGCGACCGCCGGGGCCATCATCAAAGCATAGACGAGCGGAACAAGCAGGGAGTAGTACCAGGGAATTCGCTTCCACAGCGCTAGCAGAAACAGGAAGGGGATCAGGAAGATCGCCTGGGGTTTGAAGGCGAGGGCGATGCCGAAAAAAAGGATGGCGGGCAATGGGCGATCCACTAATAGAAGGTACAGGCAGGTCAGGAGGAACGCCGCATACGTGCTGTCGGCTTGTCCCCAAATGCCGCTATTGGCGACCACGGTGGGCGCGGCAAAGAAGATGGCTGCGGCCAGGTGCGGCAAGTAACCCCGGGCGTACTTGAGCCGAACAATCCGAAAGATCACGTAGGCCGCATACAGGTCAAATGCCGTGGAAATCAGCTTGACGGCGATCACAGGATGGAGGAATGATGAAGTGAGCGTCGCGAGCGCCAGCAGATAGAGATACGGAGGTGTGTAGTTGTAGAAGTCCTTGCCGAGGCCGACGAGCGGCCCATGCTTCTGTAATTTCGCGTACCAGGGCAGAATGTGGAAATCCAAATCGCTTGTGATGACTCCGCGCGTGGCAATGCGTATGCCCACCGACAGTGCGACGAGCAGCACAGCCAGCGCCAGGGGCAGCCATTCCCGCAAGTTGTCTGGCAGCGCGACCCCGCCTCTTAAGCCAGCCTTGCTTCGGTCATCCATCTGCTATGCGCTGTTCTTGCAGTACGCTTTGGAACGATGCCAGCAACCGGCCCCGTTGTTCGAACCCCGCTTCTCCGACAGCGCTGATGCATAGGATCACACGGCCCTGGCAGCGACGCAGCAAGCCGAGAGTAAGGCGCCTCATCGAATCTGTGTTGGCAGCCTCTTCGTCTGCGTACGTCCATTTCCGATCGGGGGGCCAACTCCGGCTCAGCACGCGTGTGTGCGTTAGAGGCTGATCCAGGCGTTGGAACCAGCCATCCGAGCCCGGGTCGAGCCAAAACTGGTATTTTGCCGGGCGGTTCATCATCAGGAACGAATAGGCCGGCGCGACGAGCACGGCTTCCTCCGGTCCCGGCTGCCATGAATCAAGGTACTGGGCGGCAAGCACGCCTTCTTCCAGCATGGTCACATAGTCTCTGCCAAGATCGCGGAGTGCGCCTTCGGATTCCAGGAGGGACGGCTCCATCGCCAGCCGGAACTTGTAGGCAGACTCGACCAGATTGCCGGCTACGCGGGCCCCGTCCAGATCGTTGTGCAGGCCATAGCCTGGCTGCGAGAGAAGCTCACCAAAGAGTCTGCGAAGGAAGTGGTCCAGTGATTGCGGCGGCCCGTCCCGGTAGGCTGCGATCCAGTCGCGAAGGCCGGAATAGCGGTTCCCGTAGGTGTACGTGATGCGTTCCTGCTTTTCGCTTTGGATCTGCTCAAAAGACGACAGCGTGAAATCCCGGATACGATATACGATGCCTGCAAGCAACTGCGCGCGGACCAGGTCCATATCAAGCAGAAGCATGAACGCCAGAGCAACATCATAGGGCGAGGGGCGGACATCCCATTGGGGGTGTGCCAGCGCCGCGAGCACGAGCAGTGCTCGGGTTGTTGGCTCGTCCCGCAAGGAGCGCGACGGGCGGTGCGTCGTCCAGGGAATGCCGGCCGACTGCAGGCGGCTCGAAATCGCGAAGCGCAACGCATCCGACAGATAGGGGGCAAGGAGCACAACTTCCGACGGCATCGCAAGCTCAGATGACAACATCGACTGGATCCGTGCCACCAGCGCATTCAGGAGCTCCGGGTAGAAGTGGCACGAGAGCACATCAAACGCCGCGGCCGGCAATGCCGTTTGGTGTGAGGAGAGTCGCGAACCAGACGCTTGCGCCGTTTGATCGATGGCGCGCCCGAGAGACGATTCGAGCTCTTGGACTTCGGGAGGCATAACCAGTGACTCAGAAAACGAGACTAAGTGGTCGCAGCAATCCCGCAGGCTCCACGCCGTGCCGACGTCGGCACCGAGGAACTGTCGAAAACCGGCATCTTCATCATAGATTAGCAGCGCCGATTCGAAGCTGGGCAGCCACTGACGCGTCAGGTCGTGGGCCCGCGGCACGTCTTCCTCGATATTGTCATAGATCAGATGCCGATAAACAGCTTGCAGGTACTCACGAACCCGGGGGTGAGGCCACAAATGGGTCCAGAACAATTCCAATTGCAGGGAGAAGTCAAGCAAGTTGTGCTCGAGGCAAAACGCGCGAAAAAGGGATGCGCATTCCTGCGCGTCTGCATAGATATGGCGCTGTCCCGGCTCGCCGACCCAGGCCGAATCCAGGCGCGAACCGATTTGAGTGTGCGGGAATCCAACCGCGGCGGACTTGTTCAAGCTGTCGAGTATCTGCGCGTAGAGACGATTGCGATCCATGGTCACGGAATCGAAGCGGCCGCCGTTCAACAACGGCCTCACGATGCGTGCCATGTAGTACTGCGCAGATTCCAGTGTCAGGAAGAATGGCGGTTCATCCGGCTGGGCAAAGCCCGCCTCCGCGGGAACGAGGGGCCAGAACAGATCACACGCCCGGCGCGCCAACCCGCCGAGCGTGGCGGGGCGCACAGCCGTGCCGGCAGGGATGGTCGGCGAGCGGAGCGCGCGCAGGTATGGCTCCTGCAGCGTCCGTTGCGGCGTCAGCACAAGAATCGAGTCTCCCGCGATGCCTTCGGAGAGAAGCAGCCGCAGGCGTTCAGAACCCGCCGTGGTTTTTCCACTACCTGTCAGCCCGTGCGCGAATATCTTCCCGTCAAGCGGAGCATCGACGATCGCCCTTTGCGGGGGGGTGAGTTTCGACGCAGTCGACACTGGGATGCCTGTTGACGAATGGGCGCAGACCTACCCAGCCGAACCTAGGAGAGATGCTTCGCGAAGAATTCGGTCGCGCGTTTCCAGGCGTCCTGCGCGGCCTCCGGCCTGTAGACTGTCGGATCTGAGTCGCGAAAGAAGGCATGTCCCGAGTTCGGATAGACGATGACTTCGTGTTCAACGCCGACCTTCTCGAGCAACCGCTCAAATTCCGCCACCGTCCCGGCTGGTATGGATTTGTCCTGGTCGCCGAACAATCCGAGGACGGGTGCGTGCAGTGCACCCAGTTCATCGAAGAGATTCTGCATGCCCCCGCCGTAGAATGTGCACACGGCATTCAAGGGACGTCGAAGGGCCAACGCCAATGACATCCGCCCGCCAAAACAGAATCCAACACTGCCCAGGCGACCGTTGCAGTCTGGATGGTTCTTGATGGCGTCAAATGCCCGCTCCAGCTCCGCGGGTGCGTCCGCGCCGTATTTGCCGACGAGGGCCGAAGCAGTCTGACCGTCCCCCAGCTTGGCCAGTTCTCCATGGTAGAGATCCGGTGCGAATGCCAAGTATCCCAGAGCGGCGAAACGGTCGGCAATCGACTTGGTTTGATCATCAAGCCCCCACCACTCTTGAATGACGATGATGACGGGCCAGGGCCCGTCGCCAGTGGGTCGAGCCAAATAGCCCGAGACACCGCCGAACTTAAGCGAATTTTCCATCCATCACCTCGCAGATTACGATGCATTATAGTGGATGCACGGCAACGGATGCGATGGGCTCCGCCCAAGGTCGCTCGGCTGCAGCCGTGCCGCGCCGGCTGTAAGACTGGGGCCTTACGAAAGTTTCCGCCCCCATTGCCCCTGATCACCCCGTGCGAGCAGCGGCGGGGCCGGATCCTATTTTTAGGACGCGGCGACCGTTCACAGCTTCGCAACCGACCGTGGTTGACACGCCTCCGGCGTGCATGTATAATAACGGGCGCTTCAGCCCTGGCAGGGTGATGGCCAGGGCGATTGCTTGTAAATCCAGCTTCCCCGGTGATCGGCGTTGGATGCAAGTGGCTCGCGGATTGGCCGGCGAAGTGATGACTGGAGAAAATGATGCGATACGCGATTGTTGAGAGCGGCGGAAAGCAATACAGGGCCGTCGAGGGGGAACTGATCGAAGTTGACCGTCTTGCTGTCGAGCAGGGTCAGGAAATCAGTCTAGAACGGATCCTGATGCTGGCGGACGGACCAGACTTCCAGGTCGGAACCCCGACGTTGAGCGGCATGGAACTGAGGGCCACTGTGGTGGACCATATTGCCGCACCCAAGGTCGTTCACTTCCGTTACAGTCCCAAGAAGAGAATCCGCGTTCGTGGCGGACACCGGCAGCAATATACACGCCTGCGGGTGGACTTCATCGGAGGTAAGGGCGAGATCCGGAAGGCGCCGAAGGCCGAGGCCCAGGCTCCTGAGCCTGTCAAGAGTCAAGAAGACGTCGGCAAGCCGACCGAAATGGCGGCTCCCATCGAAGCACCGAAAAAGGCAGCTGCCAAGAAGGCTGCCACCAAGAAATCGGCGGCACCGCGAAAGGCGGCGGCAAAGAAGTCCAGCAAGTAGGTGGCGAGGCAAAAATGGCTCATAAAAAAGGTGGCGGCTCAAGCCGCAACGGTCGAGACTCGAACGCTCAGCGCTTGGGCGTCAAGCGATACGCGGGGGAGTTCGTATTGTCCGGTCACATTCTCGTGCGCCAGCGCGGCACACATATCAAGCCCGGGATGAACGTCGGCGCGGGCAAGGATGACACGCTATTCGCCACGGCACCGGGCGTGGTCATGTTTGATGTAGTGCACGGGCGTAAACGTGTAAACGTGATGCCTGCGCCTGCCAAGGATTGATTGAAATGAAACCAGAGATCCACCCCACGTTCTATCCGGATGCGAAGTTTACCTGCGCCTCCTGCGGCACGACCTGGATCACAGGTTCGACCAAGAAGGAGATGCGGGTGGACATCTGCTCGAATTGCCATCCGTTCTTTACCGGTGAGGCGCAACGAATCCTTGACATTGAGGGCCAGGTTGACCGCTTCTACAAGAAGCTGTCCGCGCGGCAGAGCTACGTGGAATCCAAAAAGGCCCAGGAGGCCGCCAAGAAATCTCCGGAGCGCGCTATTGCTGAGCTCGGGCTTTCCGCCCGCGCCACGGATGCGTTGGCCAAGGCCGGCATTACGGATGTCGGTCATTTCCTGGGGAAGCTGGCCGAAGGGGATGCTGCCCTGCTGGCCATCGCAGGCTTCGGGCAGAAATCGTTGATCGACGCGAAGAAGAAGCTGCGCGGCTTCGGGTATGAGCTACCCGAGTCTGCGGAGGCCGAGGCAGCTGCATAGGGGCTGCACGGTCCTGAAACTCAGGTAAACTCAACGGGCAGATGCGCGAGCGTCTGCCCGTTCGCTTTCAATGGCCGGGGCCGTCATGTTGCCGCCCGCAGCAGACGAGGGGTCAGGGCAGGTGACCGATCGTAACCGAGCGGAGAGTTCGGAGGAGAGACTCGTATGGGGCATGTTCCGGGGTGGATCGAAGTCATCTGTGGGTCGATGTTCAGCGGAAAGACGGATGAATTAATCCGGCGCCTGGTGCGGGCCAAGATCGCCAGACAAGAGGTGCAGGTATTCAAACCCGCGATCGACGTGCGCTTCGCCTTTGAGAAGGTCAGGTCCCACGCGGGCGCAGATTTTGACGCCGTCCCGGTGGAACAAGCAAGCGAAATCCTGACGAAGTTCGTGCCGGGGACGAACGTGGTCGGGATAGATGAGGCCCAATTTCTGGATCATGGCATTGTCGACGTGGTGCAGGAGGTCGCTGACCAGGGCGCCCGCGTGCTCGTGGCCGGTTTGGACATGGATTTCCGGGGAGAGCCCTTCGGGTCCATGCCCATCCTGATGTCGATGGCTGAGCGCGTTGACAAGCTCCATGCCATCTGCATGGTGTGTGGCGGGGAGGCCTCACGCACCCAGCGTCTCGTAAATGGTCAGCCGGCCCGCTACGATGAACCAATAGTAATTGTTGGCGCAGCCGAAATGTACGAAGCACGCTGCCGCGCTCATCACGAGGTGCCGCGCAGCGCGGCAGAACGGGCTGGATGAGATGCAGGACTACCGGGAAGTTCTGGCAGAAGTTCTGATTGACGAGCGGACTCTTCGGGCGCGTGTCGCCGAGCTCGGTGCGGAAATCAGTGCAGACTATGCAGGGCATGCCAACCTGCTGCTGATATGCATCCTGAGGGGGGGCGTTCCGTTTCTGGTCGATCTGAGCCGGCATCTTACCGTACCGCACATGATGGATTTCATGGCAGTGAGCTCCTACGGCGCCGGGAGACGGGACTCTGACGGCAACGTGCGCGTGGCCTTCGATCTCCAGACTAACATCAGCGGCAAGGACGTACTGCTGGTCGAAGACATTGTGGACAGTGGACATACAATTGCCTCAGTGCTCGGCATGCTCGAAACGCGCCAGCCGGCCAGCCTCAAGGTCTGCGCCCTCCTGGATAAGGCCGAGAGGCGCGAAGCAGTTGTGCCAATTCATTACCGCGGTTTCACCATTCCCAATCGTTTCGTTTTCGGGTATGGCTTGGATCTTGACGAGTACTACAGAAACCTACCCTTCATCGGCGTGGTTGACCTGGAGAAGTATCAGCCAGGCTAGCGGACGACGAGCGGGGTAGGTGCCGGCCAGCGCATGTCGCCGCCCTCAACTTTGTTCTCGCGACGTAGAGGCCAGACGGAGCACGCAAGATCCTGGAAACCAGATCCGGCGGATGGACGCTCGTGACAGCCAAGAATGCAGACCTGAGTGGCAGCAATGCCTATGCGGGACGCTGGGTAGCCTACGTGGAAGGAAGAATCGTGGCTCAAGGCGAGACGGCAGACTTGGCGCTGCGTGCCGCAAAATCCCAAAGATACAAGGAAAGAGTTGAGGTTCGATACGTATCAGTGGATCCAGCAGCCGGATTTGGTCCTCTCATAGATCGAGTAACCGACATCGCCAAGGACGAGGAAATATTCCTTGTTGGCGGGGCGGTCCGGGACGCCCTGCTCGGCAGTTCATCACATGATTTCGACTTCGCAGTGCCGCAGGACGCGATTAGACTGGCGCGGCGCGTTGCCGACGCACTGGCCGGTGATTTCTTTGTGCTCGATGAATCCTTCGACGCGGCACGAGTGATCGTTCGGGGGACGGACGGTATCCGCGACGTGCTCGATTTCTCGGGGTTTCGTGGGCGTGATCTCCCGGCCGATCTTGCCGGACGAGACTTCACGATAAACGCCCTGGCCTACGACCTCCGACAGAAGACGATCATCGATCCGCTCGGCGGCGGGGACGATATCCGTTCCCGCGCCATCCGGGCCTGCGGGGACACATCCATGCGCGATGATCCCGTCCGGATTCTGCGTGCGGTGCGCTTGGCGGCCGCTCTGGGATTCAAGATTGAAGCGAACACGCGGCAATCCATGAAGGAATCCGTCGGACTCTTGCCGCGCATATCCCCGGAAAGACAACGGGACGAACTGCTCAAGATATTCGGCGGACCTCGGCCGGACGCGTCCCTGAGGGCATTGGAGATTCTGGGTGTCTTCCCATATCTGTTGCCCGAGTTGACGGCCTTGAAAGCACGGCCTCAGCCAGCGCCGCATGTTTACGACGTGTGGGAGCACACCCTTGCCGTAATTCATCATCTGGACGAGATTCTCGCCACCCTTGCGGGCGACGACGTGCCGCCCCGCGCCAGCGGATTGCTGGCTGGCCTGCTGACTGGTGGTCTCGGCCGCTATCGTCAACAGCTCCGTGAACATTTTGCGGAACGCCTCAACCCCGACCGTAGCCCCCGATCTCTCCTTGTTTTCGCCGCCCTCTACCACGATGTGGCCAAACCTGACACTGAGGCGGTCGATGAATCTGGACGCACCCGGTTTTCGGGGCACGACCGTCAAGGCGCCGAGGTTGTGGCAGAGAGAGGCCGGGCCCTAAAACTCAGCAACGTCGAGATCGCCCGCATCAAGACCATTGTTGCCCATCATATGCGATTCCCGTTCCTCGCCCGTCGCATGGAGGCGCAGCAAGAACCGCCACACCGAAGAGCGATCTACCGTTTCTTTCGCGATACGGGCGCTAGCGGCGTGGACCTCATCCTGCTCGGTCTAGCGGACCTGCGAGGCCTCTACGGCCCGGCTCTGATGGATAAGGCTTGGGCGGCTTTCGTGGGGACGGCCCGGATCTTGCTTGAGAACTACTGGGAGAAACCGGAAGAGACCATCGCGCCGCCGCTGCTCATCAGTGGGACAGATTTGATGCAGGACCGTGGGCTGTCGCAGGGGCCGATCATTGGTCGGCTGCTGCGAGAAGTTCGCGAGGCGCAGGCAGCCGGAGCGGTATCTACGCGCGACGAGGCGCTCGAGTTCGCACGGCGCTGGCTGGACACGAACAAGGCGTGAGTTGGTTTGCTGGCGGCCCGTGGATGATCCGCCGCGGGGCATTCGTACTGGGCGGTCGTGCCTCGGCGCACAGGCGACCGGCCCACTGGAGGGCTCCATGGTGAAAAATGACGCATGCCAGATTGAAGGTGTTCGCATTGCCTATACCCGGCGTGGTCGTGGCATCCCATTGGTCCTGATCCATGGCTATCCCCTTGATCGAAGTATCTGGGAATTGGCGGAAGTCCTCCTGGACAACGACTTCGATATGGTCGTTCCAGATCTGCGCGGGTTTGGAGAGTCGGATGCCGCCGACGCCGGTCGCTCCATTCTGGCGTACGCTGAAGACGTCGCAGGAGTGATGCGGCACGTCGGTCTAGCCAAAGCCATTGTGGCCGGTCATTCGATGGGTGGCTACGTGGCCTTGGCCCTTATGCGACAGCATCCCGAAGTCGTAGCTGGATTGGGGCTGATCTCGTCGCAAATCCTGCCGGATCCGCCCGAGCGGAAGCAGGCAAGATACGCCGCGGCGCGTGATGTAATGACCGATGGCGTTGGACCGGTTGCCGAGTCCATGGCCGCCAAGCTTTCGGCGGACTTGCGGGTCCAAGCGGCGATGCGTGCCTTGATCTCCAGGCAGCGCCCCGCAGGGCTGGTCTCGGCCTTGGAAGCCATGGCGGAGCGGCCCGATTCAACGGACACAGTGGCTGCGGCCACGGTTCCCGTGCTGATTGTCCATGGAGCCGCCGATGCCTTGATCCCGGTTGAACGCGGCAGATCCATCCAGGAGATTCTCCCGAAGGCACGCTACGTCGAATTGCCAGCGGCGGGCCACATGGCTATGATGGAGGATCCGGCAGCGGTTGCTGACGCCTTGCGCTGGTTCGTCGGCGGTGTGGCGTAGCCGAGGATCCTCGCAGCGGCACCCTATCAATCTCCAACGACATGCAGCCTGCGCCGCGAGAGCGTGGCGGCTTCGCCTCCGCCAGCGCGCGCCGGGAGGCGCGCCTTCCCCAGACAGCCAAAGATGCATGCCAAGCACGTGATGTTCATCATCTGTCCCTCGACTTGAATTTGGTAGAATAATTCACAAACTAGATCAAGAGCATGCCAGGAGGCAGCAGTGAAAAAGTGGGTATATCTTTTCAACGAATTCCGTGAGGTGGAGAAAGCCACCGGGGGGCAATGGGACGACGTAAAAGGTCTTGTAGGCGGCAAAGGAGCCGGCTTGCTCGACATGACGCGCGCCGGCGTGCCCGTGCCACCCTTTTTTGTGGTGACAACCGAGGCCTGCAACGCTTTTCAGAAGGCAGGCAAATTCCCTGCAGGCATGTGGAGCCAGGAGCTGGAGGCACTGAAGCAGATCGAAAAGCGCACCGGCAAGAAATTTGGCGGCAAAGACGACCCGCTGCTGGTTTCATGCCGTTCCGGTGCGAAGTTCTCCATGCCGGGCATGATGGACACTGTGCTGAACCTTGGCCTGACCGATGAGACTGCAGCCGGAATGGCGAAGCTATCGGGCAATCCGCGCTTCGTCTATGATTCGTATCGGCGCCTGGTGGAAATGTTCGGCACAGTCGTGCTTGGTATCGCCGACGAGGCCTTTGAAGAGCCGCTCAAGGCCTATAAGGCCAAGAAGGGATATCGGCAGGACGACGAGATGAGCGCGGCCGACTGGCAGGAAATGGTGCGCGCATTTCGGGAAGTCGTGAAAGCTGAGAAAGGCATCGATTTCCCCCAGGACCCATTCAAGCAACTGGAGCTCGCCACGGAGGCAGTATTCAGGTCTTGGAATGGAAAACGCGCGATTGACTATCGGCGCAAGGAGAAGATCCCCGACGATTTGGGTACAGCCGTGAACATCGTCACCATGGTATTCGGCAACATGGGCGATGATTCCGGCACGGGTGTGGCGTTTACACGTAACCCATCCACCGGCGATGAGAAGATGATGGGGGAGTACCTGCTCAATGCCCAGGGCGAGGACGTGGTCGCCGGCATCCGGAATGCAAATCCGATCGAAGATCTCAAAGAGAAGATGCCGGACGCTTACAAGCAGTTCATGGCGATCACCGGCAAGCTCGAAAAACACTATCGCGAAATGCAGGACGTCGAGTTCACAATCGAGCGCGGCAAGCTGTGGATGCTGCAAACCCGCAACGGCAAGCGGACCGCCAAAGCGGCCGTGAAGATCGCAGTGGACATGGCAAACCAAAAGCTGATCAGCCGCGAGGAGGCCGTTGAGCGCGTGACACCGGACCAGGTGGATGCCCTGCTCCATCCGCGCTTCGACGACAAGGCCAAAGACGATGCGCAGCGCGCCGGCGCATTCTTTGCGGCGGGCGTCAATGCGAGCCCTGGCGCGGCGGTTGGGCAGGCGTACTTTGATGCGGACACGGCCGAGAAGATGGCCAAGGAGCAGAAGCAGGACGTCATCATGGTTCGTCCCTTCACAAAACCAGACGACGTGCACGGCATGATCGCCGCTCGCGGCGTACTCACAAGTGAAGGCGGCGCAACATCCCACGCGGCCGTGGTGGCCCGTCAGTTTGGCATTCCGTGCATTGTGGGCGCCTCGGCGATCAAGATCGATCTCGAGAGACGGATTATGACGGTGGACGCCACCGTGGTGAGGGAAGGAGACTGGATTTCCGTAGATGGCGGCTCCGGAAAAGTCTTCATCGGCAAGATCCCCATGAGCGAACCGTCCCTTGATGAGCAGACGGAACTCATGACCCTTCTGACCTGGGCAGATGAAATCGCGGCGCAGCCGGGAATACGCACCGCGCCCAAGGGCTGGCCCACGAGGGGACTGCAGGTGTGGGCGAACGCAGATTACCCCAAGGACGCGCGCCGCGCCCGCTCGTATGGCGCCATGGGAATTGGGCTATGCCGAACCGAGCACATGTTCTTCGAGCCAGTGCGACTGCCCATTGTGCAGCGCATGATCTTGGCACCGACGAGCGCGCAGCGCACCGCGGCACTCGATGAACTTCTGCCTTATCAGCGGAAGGATTTCGATGGCCTGTTTGATGCGATGAATGGGCACCCGGTGATCATCCGGCTTATTGACCCCCCGCTGCATGAGTTCATGCCGTCCGAGGAAGCCCTCCTGGAAGAAGTCATCACTATGAGGGTGAAGGGCCAGTCCGATGGCCTGGCGGAGAAAGAGGCACTGCTTGAGGCAGTGCGCGGAATGCACGAGTTGAACCCGATGATGGGCTTGCGCGGTGTCCGTCTAAGCATCGTGATGCCCGAAATCGTCGAGATGCAGGTGCGGGCGATCTTCGAAGCTGCCGCCGATTGCACGCTCCGCGGCATCGTCGTCAAACCCGAGGTGATGATACCGTTGACCGGTACGGTCAAGGAGCTGGAGTGGATCCAACCCCGGCTGGCCCGCATCGCAAAGGCCGTCACGGCAGAGCGTGGCGTTGATTTCCACTACAAGTTCGGTACCATGATCGAAATCCCCCGCGCGGCGGTCACCGCTGCCGAAGTGGCCAAACTGGCGGAGTTCTTCTCATTTGGTACGAACGACTTGACGCAAATGACCTTTGGCTATTCGCGCGACGATGCCGAGCGGAACTTCCTTGTAACGTACGTCGAGGAAGGAATTCTGCCGGTCAATCCTTTCCAGACGCTCGACCGCGAAGGGGTCGGCCGCCTGATGAAGATGGCAATCGAGGAGGGTCGCACAACCCGGCCTGCACTCGAGGTCGGCATCTGTGGGGAGCACGGTGGCGACCCCCAGTCCATCGAATGGTGTCACCTGATTGGAAACAACTATGTCAGCTGCTCGCCGTTCCGTGTGCCTGTTGCACGGCTGGCGGCCGCGCAGGCGGCTCTGAAGCATCGCCCTGCGGCGAAGTCGGGCGCTCGCTCGGCGCGACGTCCGACCAAGTCCACCGCGAAACGAGCGGCGCCGCGTGGCGCTGCACGGAAGCGATCCAAGCCTCGCGCCCGTGTGGCTCGGCGCTAAGTTGCCGTGACAAGCCGCCCCCTGGCAGGGGGCGGCTTGTTCTGTGTGCGCACGGCGCACGTGTCTGGAAGACGTAGATGAGTTTGCCCGCCCATTGACGGTCGTACAATTGAACAAGCACGCTGCAATTTGCGATGAGAGACCCCACGTCAGGGCCCGGTTGGCCGACGCACAGTTGGAGGAGCGATGAGTGTGATCGAAGCAATCTACGATAGACAATCCGTGGGCAAGATGAAGCCGGATTCCGTGCCGCGCGCCGACATTGAGAAGTTGCTGGGCGCGGCCGTTCAAGCGCCGAATCACTACAAGGTGCGGCCGTGGCGCTTCATCGTATTGACGGGCGATGGGCGCGCAAAACTCGGCAATGTCATGGCGCAAGTCCTTGAGCGCAGGTTTCCAGATGTTGATCCGGCGGCCCTGGACAAGGAGCGCGCAAAGCCTCTCCGCGCTCCGCTGCTGATCGCAGTGGCGGTGGATCAGCCGGACGATCCCCGTGTCATCGAAATCGAGAACATCTGCGCCGCAGCGGCGGCCTGTGAGAATCTCCTCCTGGCCGCGGGCCAGCTAGGTCTCGGAGGGCATTGGCGCACCGGTGACGCCGCCCGAGACCCTGACGTCAAGAGCTTCCTGGGTCTGGCAGCAGATCAGCACTTGATTGCATTCCTTTACGTGGGCTATCCCGAGGTGTGGCCGCCGAGCCGCGAACGGCCCGGCTTTGAAGAGCGTACGACCTGGATCGAGTAGACCGGCCCGACTGCTCCAAGCCGGCCAAGCCACACGCAGCCGTTATGCGCTGCCGGCTCTAGAACAGCCAATAGCGAGCGGTGGCCATGAAGACCAGCGCGACAACTAAAGCTACCATGTTGGCTGGACTTGCATATGCCAGCTGTGCGCGCGCCGCCTGAATTTTGCCGAGCTGCTCCGCCGTCGGCTTTCCCGTGATTTCCGCCGCCAGCTTTCCGAGCGTGGACGTACTCTGGCCCACGATGATCCCGAAAACGAAGCCCACGAGGGCAAACAGGGCGCCAAGACCAAATCCCAGTCCGGGCCCGGAATGAGTCCAACCCGACGTAAGTCCCTGCGAGTTCGATCCAGTAGAGTATGGCACCCGCCAGGACGGTAAGACCGGCGGCTGCTGAGATGCGTGTCGCAAGACGAGCCTTCGTCATGAGGTGCGCCATGAACTTCTGACCAGCCTCGGCCGTGGCATTCACTGTCGGACCAATGAACAGGCCCAGAAACAGTGAGCCTCCGACCCAGAAGACTCCACCGACAATATGAATGATTCGAAGGACGATGATCCATGTGTTCACGTTTGCCTCCTTTGGCGCGCCGGAATGCGGCAGAATTGAGTGGAAACGGCCAATTTATACTCCGCTTTGCAGCTGCGCGGGCAATGCGTTCGGGCGGTAACCCTCTCACGTACGGAAGATAGTACCCGTCTGCTATAATTCAACGTTTCGTGTTTGGACGGCACAACGAACTATGATTTAAGGTGTTATTGTCGGCAACTGGAGAGAAAGTGAATAGAGAAGAACAAGTTGGGCTCTACCATCAGATGGTACTCATTCGGCGCTTGGAAGAGCGCGGCGCGGAACTGTACCAGCAGGGCAAGATCGGTGGTTTCATGCACTTGTATATCGGTCAGGAAGCCGTGTGCACAGGGCTGATCGCCGCCAGACGTCCTGAGGATCGTGTAATTACTGCGTACCGGGACCACGGAGTTGCCATCAGCTGCGGCATCCCGGCAAACCAGGTCATGGCGGAGCTACTGGGCAAAGCCACCGGTACCTCGCATGGCAAGGGCGGCTCCATGCACATGGCGGATCCGACGAAGAACTTCTGGGGCGGCCATGCGATCGTGGGGGCACACCTGCCGATTGCCGCCGGCATGGCTCTGGGCGACAAGTACGCAAAGCGGGACAACGTAACAATCTGCATGTTCGGTGAGGGCGCCACCAACATCGGTTTCTTTCACGAAGCCCTCAACATGAGCAAGATCTGGAGCCTGCCCGTTCTTTGGGTCTGCGAAAACAACATGTATGGCATGGGGACGGCGATCGAGCGTGCTTCGGCAGTATCGTCCATTGCCACCAAGGCGCGCGGCTACGACATGCCGAGCGAGCGGGTGGATGGCATGGATGTGATGAAAGTCTACGCAGCGGCACGGAAGGCGCTGGATCAGGTCCGCTCCGGCAGCGGGCCACTGCTGCTGGAATTCACGACTTATCGCTTTCGGGGACACTCCATGGGAGATCCGGAGCGCTATCGGAAACACGAAGAAGTCAAGAAGTGGGAGGAGAGTGACCCGATTGGCGCCTTCCGCCGCGTTTTGATTGAGGGCAAAGTCTCCAGCGCATCGGCATTGGATGCAGTCGATAGCGCGGCACTGGAGGAGGTCGAGGCGGCCGTCCAATTTGCCGAAGCCTCTCCGGAACCGACCCTGGATGACCTGTATAGCGGCGTATACGCCGACTAGGAAGCCGCGGACGGCGTTGGGACGCCGGGGATCCGCGGTAAGGGGAAAAAAAGGCCGGTCAGACTGCCCGGCGGAGAAAAGATGGCACACATAACCATGCGAGAGGCAATCTCGCAAGCACTCTGGGAAGAAATGGAAAGAGATCCGGCCGTCTTCATCATGGGGGAAGAGGTCGGCGTGTGGGGCGGGTCGTACGCGGTAACCAAGGGCTTTTACGATCACTTCGGTCCGGAGCGGGTGCGCGATACACCCATCGCAGAGGCCGGCATTATCGGAGCAGCAATCGGGGCCGCGCTCGTCGGACAGAGGCCGGTTGCCGAGCTCATGACCATCAATTTTGCCTTCGCGGCGATGGATCATATCGTCAACGAGGCCGCCAAGATGCACTACATGTTTGCCGGACAATTCGTCCTTCCGCTGGTTATCCGTACGGTTGGTGGCGGCGGAAGGCAGCTTGGGGCGACTCATTCGCAGACACCTGACGCCATCTTTGCCCATTTTCCTGGGCTCAAGGTGGTTGCGCCAGGCACACCCGCCGATGCCAAGGGACTCCTCAAGTCCGCAATCCGATCCAATGACCCCGTGCTGTTCATTGAGCATGCGACCATGTATCAAGTCCGCGGGGACGTTCCCGACGGAGAATTCACGATTTCCATCGGACAATCCAAGATTTCAAAGACCTGGCAAGGACGTGACGATTGTGACGTATTCCAAAGGTCTCGAAATCTCGATGAAAGCCTCGCAACAACTCGCTCAGGAGGGGATCGAAGCCGAAGTCGTCGATCTGCGCACGCTGCGACCCCTCGATATGGAGCCGGTCCTTGAGTTGTTCCGGAAAACGAACCGTGCGGTTGTCGTGGAGGAGGGCTGGAAATCGTACGGTGTCGGCAGCGAGATATCCAGCCGGATATACGAGCAGGCCTTCGACTATGTTGACGCGCCCATCAAGCGAGTGGCGCAGGATGAGGTTCCGCTGCCATACAACCGAACGCTGGAGCAGGCCGCGCTGCCGCAGGTCGAGGACGTGATCGCCGCGGTGAAAGAGGTGATTTGATGGCCGAGACGATAACGATGCCGAAGCTCGGCTTTGATATGCAGGAAGGCACGCTCATCCGTTGGCTGCGCAGCGAAGGCGAGAGCATCGACAAGGGCGATGTGCTGGCGGAGATTGAAACGGACAAGGCGACCGTCGAGGTCGAGTTGTCTGCGACCGGTATCATCAGGCGCCTCTTAGTTGATCAAGGCGCCATCGTGCCGATCGGGACGCCTATTGCTATTGTGGGCACGAAGGACGAGAAGATCGAAGTGCCCACAGATACGGGCGGTGCGACGAAGCGGGCCGACGCGAATCCTCCGAAAGTTGCGGCCTCCGTTCAGACCGCGGCCCCGACCCCTGCTGTGCCCCCGAACGAATCTGGCGCAGCCGGCATGGTCAAAGCTTCCCCGCTTGCCCGAAAGATGGCCGGCGAGGCAGGGATTGATCTCCGTAACGTCCCTGCGAGCGGTCCGGGTGGCCGTGTGGTACGTCGCGACATCGAAGCAGCGCTGGTGGGCCGCGGCGCCGCCTCCGGGCTTCCGGCACCATATTTGCGCCAGGACTTCTTCGGAACGCCTCGCCCTGACGTGGACATCCCGCTGTCGAGGCTGCGCGCGGCCATTGGGCGCCGGATGACGGAGTTGAAGTCCAACGTTCCTCACTTCTATGTGACCCACGAATACCGGGCGGACGCTCTGATGGACCTGCGCCAGCAGGCAAACTCGATCCTGCCAGAAGACGAGAAGCTGTCGGTCAACGACTTCGTCGTCAAGGCAACCGCACTCTGCCTGCGGGAATTCCCGAACTTGAATTCGGCATTTCTTGGCGATCACCTCGTGCGCCGCGGCGCCGTCAACATTGGCGTCGCAGTGGCGGTGGAAGGTGGGCTGCTGACGGTCGTCTGCCGGGACGCGGACTTGAAGCCATTGCGGCAAATATCCCAGGAAGTGAAGGATATGGCAGCTAGAGTTCGAGGCGGCAAGGTGCGCTCCGAGGACATTGAAGGCTCAACGTTTTCCGTCAGTAATCTGGGGATGTACGGGGTCGATAACTTCGCTGCGATCATCAATCCGCCTGAGGCTGGAATCCTTGCCGTCGGGGCCGCGCGCCGGGTGCCGGTGGTGGAGAACGGCGGGATCAAGGCCGCCTGGAGCATGAAGGCGACAATCGCCGTCGATCATCGCGTCAGCGATGGGGCGGAAGCCGCCCGTTTTATGCAGGCGCTCGCAAGATATCTGGAAGCCCCCGTGGGCATGTTCCTGTAGTCGCAAAGCGCCGGAGACCACGCGCGCGGCTCTTCGGGTCGTGGGATCTGCATGCCGCATTCCGTATATCTTCATATTCCGTTTTGCACCCACCGGTGCGCCTATTGCGACTTCAACACGTACGCTGGTCAGGGCCTGCTTATTCCTGCGTACGTCGAAGCCCTGCGCGCAGAAACGTCTCACGTTGGAGCACACGCACCCAACGACTTGACTGTGCACACTGTCTTCTTTGGCGGCGGGACGCCTTCTCTGCTGGCTCCCGATCAATTTGCTGCCATTCTGCAGTCGTTACAACTTGCTTTCGCCCTGGTGCCGGAGGCCGAGATCACCATCGAAGCGAATCCGGGCACGGTTTCCTTCCCGGACCTGCAGCGACTGCGCAAATTGGGAATCAACCGGATCAGTTTTGGCGTGCAGTCTTCGAACGGCGAAGAGCTGCGTATGCTGGAACGCCAGCACTCATACGGCGATGTCCTGCAAGCAGTCTCAGCCGCACGAAGAGCCGGATTTGAGAATCTGAACGTCGACCTGATCTATGGCCTGCCCCAGCAGGAGCTGCGGACTTGGCAGACGACGCTCCGCCGCGCCTTGGAGCTGCGCCCTAAACATGTGTCTGCTTATGCCCTCACCCTGGAGCACGGCACGCCCTTTGGAAACTGGGCCAGCCGCGGACTTCTCGCGGCGCCTGATCCGGATCTTACCGCGGACATGTACGAGTGGGCCTCCTTGGAGTTGGAGTCGGCGGGCTATACCCAATATGAGATTTCCAATTGGGCGATTAAGGATCACGAGTGCGTCCACAACCTGCAATACTGGCGGGGTCTCCCGTATCTCGGACTGGGTGCCGGTGCCCATGGCTTCGCTGGCGGCTACCGCTACTCAAACGTGCTCGGCATACCCGCTTACATTTCGAGGATGTCCGGCGGCAACGTCGTAGATGCTGCCCCGGGCGAAGAGTCGGGGTTTGTTGCTGGAATTGGTGGAGCCGTCCCAAGGCGCTTTCCCGTTTCGCCCGCCGCGGTCGAAGCCCGACCTCTGACCACGGAAGACGACAGGGCTGAATTCATGATCATGGGTCTGCGGCTGACCAGGGAAGGTATCAGTGCCGCTGCCTACCAGGCGCGATTCGGTCGGCCGATCTTGGACGATTACTCAGGCGAGTTGAACGAGCTGGTTGGGCTTGGCCTGCTTGAATGGGTGGTGCCTCAACCAGTCCCAGCGCAGGCTCATGACAATGGAAACAAGGCGGTTGATGCGGGCAGCATCAGGTTGACGAGTCGCGGCCGCCTACTCGGGAATCAAGTTTTTGTACGATTCGTGCGCTAGACGGCGTGGGCGAACCCGTCGTACGTCCGCTAGGCTGCAACCCCCAGAATTCTGAGTATTGCCGGCGCGATATCCGTTAGGTCTGTCAACGCCCGAGAAAATTCACTCCGCGCAGCCTCTGGACCAATGAGAATTGCGGGAACCTTGGCTGTGGTGTGACGCCGTGTGGACAAATCCTCCATGTTTCCGTGATCGGAGGTGATGAGGATCAACCCGACGTCAGCTGGCCAGGCGCCGACGAGACCCCCTAACACGCCGTCGAACGTTTCCAATTGTTGCAGCGCCCACGACATGTCCTGCTTGTGGCCGGCGTAATCGGTGGACCAATACTCCAAGAGCGAGAAGTCGTACTTATTTGCCAACTCCACGAGTTTCTGACCGGCGGCGACTGGGGAATAAACAGGCGCCTCCGGGAAACCCAACATGCTGGCCCAGCCCGCGCCCGTGAAGTCGGCAGAAAGAGCGCGGCCGGCGAACAGGTCGTCCTTCCGAAACAGTCCCAGACCTGCGGATGTGACAGCCAGCGGGATTGCAGAATAGAGCCGTCTCCCCGAATCCACGCCGTGGAAATACCGCGGAGGATATGCGTTTAGCAACGCCGCGGTCCTGCCAGCGCTTCGCCAACCGCGAAAAGAGATTCCCGCTCGAGCAAGGATTTGGCAACCGCAGGATTGGGCTTGGGCCCATAGTGTTCGCCGATCGCGGCCGCCACATTTTGCCCCGTCAGCAGCGACGCTTGCCCTGTGGCTGATTGAGGCAGCCCCTGGACCCCGAGCGTGGCGTCGAGCGCCAGGAGGGTGGCGCGCGGTCCTACGAACGGTGCGGACCCCGCCAGGAGGCGCCGACCATCCAGCAGTTCGATGAGAGTGGGCATGCTTGCCCGGGCGAAGGGATTGCGACTGAGGTGTCCGATGCCCCCAGCCCGATACCGTCGAGGAAAATGAATAGGACTCGCATGGCAGGCGAATGACTCGATGACCGACGCTTTCCAGCCTAGGAGGCAGGCCGCTGATGGAGGAACCAGGCGGATGCTTGATCGGCCCCTGTCAGTGCCATCCTGCCGGGAAACAAGGCGCAGACCTTGTTGCTGGACTCCGATCCAGGTCCGTTGCGGTGATCCCGGGCCCCTGTGAGTCGGTGGCGGCATTTACGAATCCATACATCAGCCAGTAACCACCCGGGGCGAGAATGCGCACGAGATTGGCAAGATACGCGGCGCGGCTCACAACTCCGTGGAAGCATCCGATGTCGAGAGCCAGGTCAAACGTTCCTTCAACGCCGCGCATTCGAGTGACATCGCCTACCGATATCGGCACCGTAAGATCGGCCTCCCGAATCTTGCGCCGCGCAATTCTCACGGCCCGGGCCGAGAAGTCCAGCCCGATCACCTGCCAACCGTGCATCGCAAGCGTCACTACGTTCGTACCGGTTCCGCATCCCAGGTCGATGGCGCGGCCAGGTGCATGCTCCGCCATGAACTCAAACAACTCGGGCGGGGACACGCCGCTGTCCCAGGGCGGGCGAAAAAGATACCAGAGGTCGAATTCCAATCGGCGCAGCATGGGTCAGATGCCGGCAGCCGCCGCTGGCAAGCGACGCTGGTCCCCCGGCGCCGGCCGGAGCCGTACCCGGTGGGTCACGGCGGCGTCACATTTCGTTCGTGACACTCCACACTTTGACAATTCAACTCTCTTCTCTTACAATCATGCGACTCAACGCATTACTGGGGAGTCCAAGCTCCCCTCTGAAGGCGGATCGATGAATAGCAAGCCGCGCTGAGTGGGGGAATATGCCAGGAGGCGCCGCGCGCAGCATCGGATTCGAGCGCTGGGCAATTGAATCAATTAGGAAGGGATTTGATGCAGGAGTATACCACCGGGAATTTACGCAATGTCGCGCTGATCTCACACGGCAGCGCCGGTAAGACCATGCTTGCGGAGGCGATGCTCTTTGTTGCGGGGGCCACCACGCGGATGGGCAAAATCGAAGATGGAACAACCGTTTCTGACCATGACGAGGAGGAGGTTCGCCGCAAGATCTCACTCTCGACAAGTATCCTGCCATTGGAGCTGGGCGGCAATAAGGTGAATTTGCTCGACGCCCCGGGTTTCACGGATTTTGTAGGCGAAATGGTCTCGGCATTGAGCGTGGCCGACGGGGCCGTCCTCCTGGTGGATGCGGTTTCGGGAATGGAAGTTGGCACCGAAATTGCGTGGCAGCACGCCGATCGAATGCACCTTCCCCGGCTCCTTGTAATTAACAAGCTGGACCGAGACAACGCCAATTTCGGCAGTGCCTATGCATCTGTCGAGGAATTCGCCCGCTCCGGGGATCATCGCCTTGTGAAAGTTCAGCTCCCGCTAGGGGACAAGCACGAGTTCAAGGGGATCGTTGACCTGATCTCGATGAAGGCCTACCTCGGCGAAGGCAAAACACCCGAGGAGATCCCCGGTGAGATGATGGATGCGGCCAAGCAGGCGCGTGGTGTGCTGCTCGAGGCGGCCGCCGAAGGCGAAGACACGCTGCTCGAAAAGTACCTGGAATCTGGCACCCTCTCAGCCGAGGAACTCCTCAGGGGGCTGCGCAATGGCGTTCAATCGGGTACCTTCATTCCGGTCTACTGCGCGGCAGGCGCGCACTCCATTGGTGTTATGCCACTGCTCAACGGGATCATCGATCTGTTGCCGTCGCCGTTGCAGGCGCCAGAACGATTCGCGCAGGGGCCCGATGGCCAGGAGAAACTGGTACCGAGCGACGAGGGCCCCCTCGCTGCCTACGTTTGGAAGACGACTGCCGATCCTTTTGTTGGGAAAATGACGTACTTTCGTGCCTTCTCTGGCGCGGTCAGCGGCGATATGCACGTATGGAACCAGAACAAGGCGAGAGGACGAACGCCTTTCGGGCCTCCATCTGCAGCGCGGAAAGGAACAATTGCCGATTGGCATCGTGCACGCGGGCGATCTGGGTTGCGTCGCGAAACTATCGGTCACGGCCACAGGCGATACGCTGTCCGACAAGGCGCATCCGCTTGTGGTTGCCCCACCGGAGTTCCCATCGGCGCAGTACCGTGTCGCAATTTCTCCCAAGACGCAGGCAGACGCGGCGAAGATCTCGCCTACGTTGACCAGACTTTGCGAAGAGGACCTGACGCTCTCTTGGTTCAACGAACACAGCACGGGCGAGACTGTGTTGCAGGGAATCGGGGACCAGCATATCGATGTCGCCATGCACCGCGCGCAGACGAAGTTCCAGGTCGGACTGCTGACCCGCGAGCCGAAGGTACCCTACCGGGAGGGGATTACCAAGAAGTCATCCGCCCAATATCGCCACAAGAAGCAGTCCGGAGGCGCGGGGCAATTTGGCGAGGTCTACCTGCGTATCGAGCCCCTGCCGGGCGCCGACTTTGAATTCACGGATGAACTCTCCGGTATGAATCTTTCCCGCTCCTACTTGCCGCCTATCGAGAAGGGCATCAAGGCGAGCCTGGAACAAGGTGTCTACGCCGGATACCCGATGAGCAACGTCAAGGTGATCGTCTACGATGGCAAGGAGCATCCGGTCGATTCGAAACCCGTTGCATTTGAAATTGCCGGGCGGGAGGCCTTCAAGCTTGCAGTGCAGGGAGCGGGGCCGGTGCTTTTTGAGCCCATCATGAATGTCAGGATCGTGGTGCCGGATGCCCATATGGGCGATGTAATGGGAGATTTGAACACCCGTCGTGGGCGGGTGCAGGGCACAGAATCCGAGCGCGGGAGCACTGTGGTCATCGCCCATGTCCCCATGGCGGAGATGCTACGCTACACATCGCAGCTCAGATCCCTGACCGGGGGCCGAGGCTACTTCACGATGGAACTGGATCACTATGATGTTGTTCCGGCACACGTTGCTGGTGCGATAGTCGAAGCCCACAAGAAGGAACTGGAAGCGAAGAAGGAAGAGTAGCCAGGGCGGCCCGATTATTTCGAGGTCCGGTACCGGTCTTCTCAAGCCTCCGGCGGTTCACCTGAATCGTCGGAGGCTTACTTTCTCTTAGGGAACGTCGTTGGCGATGCGGCCCGAGGTGCGACTGCCACGTCGGGGGGACCTGAATATGGGCTTCGCGTAGGCACAGCACCGCCCCAGAATTCCTGCCTTGACATAATAGGCGCAATTAGTAGAATATACATCAAGAATATCTAGTTTATTATTTGTCATGTATACGAGACATTGTTCCTGTCTATTGCGGAGCCGCTGAGAAGCCCTTCCTGACGATCAGGTAATCGGTCGAAGGAGGACGGTCGATGGCTCCGCATTCGGAAATGATCGAATGAGGCGGCGCCATAAGACCGTCCTCTTTTCTTTGCCTTGGCTACATGGAAACCGATTTGACGATGGAAATCACGAACTCACTGCAACTGTACACGGCATCGCTGCCGGGATTGGCGGACCACGTGGGGGACACGCCGCTTCTGCCGCTCAGACGGATTGCGGGACAGTTGCCTCCGGCGGTCCAGGTCTTCGCAAAGGCGGAGTGGTTCAATCCGAGCGGTTCGGTGAAGGATCGTCCGGCGGCAAACATCATCCGCCGCGGGCTTGAACGCGGCGATCTTGGTCCCGGAAAGCGGCTGCTCGATTCGACGTCGGGCAACATGGGGATCGCCTACGCAACCTTTGGGGCGGCAGCCGGCATACAGGTGACGTTGTGCGTGCCCGCGAGCGCCAGCCGCGAAAGGTTGATGATACTCAGAGCGCTGGGGGCCGAAGTCATCATGACAGATGCCTCAGAGGGTTCAGACGGTGCCATCCTGCACGCCCGGGCGCTCGCAAAAGCCGAGCCAGATCGCTACTGGTATGCGAATCAGTACGACAACCCAGCCAATTGGGAAGCGCACTTCCTGACGACCGGACCAGAGGTGCTGGCGCAGACGAATGGCGCGGTAACCCATCTCGTCGCGGGCCTGGGAACTTCTGGGACGCTGATGGGGGCCGGTAGATACCTGCGGCAACATGTCCCGGAGATCAAGCTTGTGTCCGTGCAACCGGACCAGGCCTTTCACGGACTGGAAGGACTCAAGCACATGGCGACGGCGCTCAGACCCGGGATCTATGATCCCGCGTTCACTGACGAGGTGCTCTCAATCCAGACAGAGGAGGCGTACGATATCGTGCGCAGACTGGCTCGTGAAGAGGGCTTATTTGTGGGAGTCTCATCAGGCGCCGCAGTGGCGGCCGCCTTGAAGATTGGCGCGCATATCACGAGTGGCTGCGTAGTGGTGATCTTGCCGGATGCCGGCTACAAGTACCTCAGCGACGCAGCGCTATGGGAGGCGGAGTGACGATTCTGATTGGAAGCCGCCTGCTCCAACGGATCACCGCATACGGCGAGAATTCTTATCCGGAGGAATCTGCCGGCTTTCTTCTGGGTACCGACGGGGCGGATCGCGTGGTTCAGGAATTGGCCGCCTTTGACAATTCGCGAGAGGCGGATGCCCGCCCCACGCGCTATTTGATCGGCCCGGAAGAATACCTTCAGGCCGAATTGCAGGCGGAACGCCTTGGTCTGGATCTCGTGGGCGTGTTCCATTCTCATCCGGATCACCCGAACAGCCCCTCGGAATTTGACCGCGACTGGGCACAGCCGCTGTTTTCTTATGTCATTACAAGCATCCGGTCGGGGAAAGCCGAGGCTTCACGAAGCTGGCGGCTCCAGGAAAATCGCGCAGGCTTTGTTGAGGAACCGATCAAAACTGTAGACTAAAGGAGTCCGGTATGTCCCTCTACTTTGTGCATCATCAGCACTCTGCAGAAACGTGTCCCGCAAAGGATCCTGAGATGGGGCAGGTCTTGCTTCAGCATCTTACAAGAGCCAATGCGCGGAAATACGGGATCGATCTGCTGGCCGACGCCGTTCTCGATGGCAAACATACGCTCGTTCTGATCGCCGAGGCCGAAGACCCGCAATACTTGCAGGACTTCATGTCGCCGTTTGCCGGCGCCGGAACGGTTGAAATTAGCGCGGCCTCCACCTGTGAGGCGGTCGTCGAGCGGCAGGGATGCGATCCCGTGTCAGCGGGCGGGTAGCGGCCAGGAACCGATTTGGGGCTAGAATTGCCTCCTCGTGAATGTCTACTGGTAACTCCTCAGAGGAACTGAAATGCCAACATTGAAGATACCGACCCCGCTGCGCAGCTACACAGGGGGTCAGGTGGAAGTGCAAGTCGAAGGGCAAAACGTGGCGGAGGTCATGGAACAGCTCGTAGAGCGGTTTCCAGCCCTGAGGGCTCATCTCTACAACGGGGATGGCAAGCTCCGGCCATTTGTGAATTTATTCGTCGGCGAGAACAACGTCAAAGACCTGCAAGGATTGGCCACACCTCTTGATGAGGGCGCGCGCCTGCTGCTGGTTCCGTCTATCGCCGGAGGATAGCGCATGCCTGCGCCGATTCTGCCGGGATTGACCCGTGACGAAATCCTTCGTTATTCGCGGCACCTGCTGATTCCCGAAGTCGGCCTGGAAGGCCAGCGCAAGCTCAAGGGGGCGTCCGCCCTCGTCATCGGCACGGGCGGGCTGGGCTCACCAGCCTCGCTTTATCTGGCGGCAGCCGGAGTCGGCCGGCTTGGACTTGTGGACTACGATGTGGTCGATTCATCCAACCTGCAGCGGCAGGTGATCCATGGCAGTAGCAGCGTGGGGAAACTGAAGGTCGAAAGCGCCAGGGCGCGTCTCCTTGATCTCAACCCCAACACACAAGTTGACATCTTTGACGAGCCTTTCACGTCCGACAACGCCATGCGGATTGCGGCAGATTACGATATTCTGCTCGACGGAACTGACAACTTTCCAACGCGCTATTTGACGAACGACGTCTCGGTCTTCCTTGGCAAACCAAACGTGTACGCGTCCATCTATCGATTTGACGGACAGGTCAGCGTCTTCGACGCCCGCACCGGTCCGTGCTATCGGTGCCTCTTTCCGGAACCTCCCCCGCCCGGGCTCGTGCCATCTTGCGCCGAAGGGGGTGTCTTGGGCGTGCTTCCAGGCACCATCGGCACACTGCAGGCAACGGAGGCGCTCAAGGCGCTCCTGGGGATAGGGCAGACCTTGGCGGGACGCCTTCTTTTGTACAATGCCCTTGATATGTCCTTCGACTTTGTCAAGCTGAAAAAGAACCCGAGTTGCCGGGTGTGTGGCCCCAATGCGGACATCCTGGCCCCGATTGATTACGAGGAGTTCTGCGGCGTTCCTGGCCACGATCACGAGCAGGCTTCCGCGGGTGCTGGCCTGGAAATTACGGCCGCTGAGTTGGCATCCCGCTTGAAGGATGGTAAATTGTTGCTGCTCGACGTACGCGAGCCCCACGAGCTTGAGATTTCTGCGTTGCCTGGTGCGGTCAATATTCCGCTCGGATCGCTCGCTGCCAGGCTCCGAGAGCTTGACTCTGCGAGTGAGATGGTCGTCTTCTGCAAGGCCGGCACACGCTCTGCGCGGGCCCTGGAATTGCTGGCGAGTGCCGGCTTTAAGAAGGTGAAGAACCTTCGGGGTGGAATAAACTCCTGGGCTCAGGAAGTTGATACTCGACTTCCTGTGTACTAACGGCGCCGATTTGGCGGCGGTCAGGCCTCCGAGTCGACGGCTGAGCGGCCGATGGCGAAGCACGCTGCCGGGGAAGAGTAGGTCGCAGTCAACACGGGAACACGCGAGGGACGTTTGCAGAAACTGAAGCCTTCAGCTGAACGGCAAGTTTACGACAGCATTCTGGGAACGATAGGTCACACTCCGTTGGTCCGCCTCGCACGCGTGGCTCGGGGTATTTCAGCGCCCGTGTACGCCAAGCTGGAGAACTTGAATCCGGGCGGAAGCATCAAGGATCGGGTCGGCCTCCACATTGTGGAAAAGGCCGAGATGCGGGGCGACTTGAGACCAGGGGGCACCGTGGTGGAAGCGACATCCGGCAATACGGGGGTCGGTCTGGCGATCGCCGCGGCCTTAAAAGGCTACAAAACGATCTTTGTCATGCCCGACAAGATGAGCACCGAAAAGATCCAGCTGTTACGCGCCTACGGTGCAAAGGTTTTCATCACTCCGACGGCGGTGGCCCCGGACGATCCGCGCTCTTACTATGAGGTGGCCAAGCGCCTGGCGCACGAAACTCCGAACGCGGTATTGGCCAACCAGTACCACAATCCCGACAATCCGCAGACGCATGAGCTAAGCACCGCTCCCGAACTTTGGCAGCAGACGGAGGGACGGCTCACCGACGTGGTCATCGGCATGGGAACGGGCGGCACCATATCGGGTATCGGCCGTTACCTGAAGTCTCGCAATCCGAGCATCCGGATCATCGGCGTCGATATCGAGGGGTCGATCTTATATGAAATCTGGAGGAACAAGGGCCAGGTGCCCAACGGCGCGTACCCAAAGACATACAAGGTGGAAGGCATTGGAGAGGACTTTCTGCCTTCGACGACAGATCTTGGCGTCATCGATGAGATCATCCGGGTAAACGATCGCGAGTCATTTCTTTGGGCGAGACAATTGGTCCGGCAGGAGGGCATTTTCGCCGGGGGTTCCTCGGGCTCTGCCCTGGCTGCTACGATGAAATATGCGGCTGAGTTGCCTGCCGATCGACTCGTGGTAGTGATCTTTCCAGACAGTGGCTCGCGTTATCTCTCGAAGTTCTATGACAACAAGTGGATGCGCGAGAACGGCTTCCTCGATCTCGAATTTGGGGAAGTAGCCTTGGGCGATCTTCTCGTCGCCAAACCCAACAAGGCACTATTCACGGCGCGGCTCGGGGAATCCATCCAGAGCGTCATCTCGGTCATGCGTGAACACGCGATTTCGCAGATGCCTGTTCTCGGCCCGGACGGCGCGCTCGTGGGGACGATTGAAGAGGTCGATCTCCTCACTCACATCCTCGAGTTCGCGGCAGGCCGGCAGCCGGGATGAGCCTATCGATGTGCTAGTGCAGACTGCCCAGGCAGTCTATCCAGCAGTTACATCCTTGGATGAGGCGATGCCGATGCTCACCGAGGGCTTCGCATTGATTGTCGTCGAGGGGGGACGCCCCACTGGAATACTCACCAAAATTGATGTCCTCGAATACGTTGCCGGAAGAATTTAGGTTCCCAAATCTTATCGCTGTGGCCGCGAACGCATGCGTTCGCAGAGAATAACCTCTGTTTGCATGCGAGGCGCAAGTCCTTCCAACCCCCAGAAACCGGGGCCAGCAAGACGAGGCCTAGAACGGACTTCATCGAGTACTGCGGCTCTGAAACCCGGAACCACACAGGATACCTCGAGCTCGCTACGGGAAATGGCAAGTAGGCGCTGACCCGAAAGCATCCAAGAAAGGACCTCCGAGCTCATCGCGAGTTCGGAGGTCCTTTCTTGCCCCCCCGCGAACTCATCCTTGGTTTCCGGGTTCTTAGGGTTGAGGACCGGGCACTCCGGTCCACATGCCAAAGGAGGCTGCAATGGATTTCAGCTCAGTGAACTGGCTGGCCGTCATCGTGTGCGTTGTTGCAAGTATGATCATCGGCTCCGTCTGGTACAACCCGTCCGTGTTCTACAAGACCTGGTGGAAGGGCATTGGGAAGAAGGAATCGGAGCGGGGGAGTTCTTCACCGGTAATGTGGATCCTGACGATCGTGGCGTCCTTCGTGGAAGCAGTTTTTGTTGCCATGCTCGTCCACGGGATGGGCGGAGGCCTTGCGGCGGGCTTGGGGACCGGGTTCATGATCTGGCTTGGGTTTGTTGCGACTACCAGCCTCGTGAATCATCTATTCGCCGGTAGGCCCTGGGTGGTATGGCTCATCGAGACCGGCAACCACCTGGTTACCTTGCTGGCCATGGGCGCGATTCTCGGAGCCTGGCACTAGACACAGTCTTCGGCCCGTTCTTCGAATGTGAAGTTAGGCCTGGCGTTCAGGAACGCCAGTTGGCAAGTTGGCACGGGCAGTTCAGCAGGGTGGATCATTTAGGCGGTGGCGCAACGCGCCACCGCCTTTGGTTCGTTTCCTGCAAGGCGCACTGCTTCGCTGGACGCGCGGGCTTTGGATATTTGGGCGCCGGACGCGCTCTGCCTGAGCCCTTTTCCACGTACAATGTGGCTATGCAAAATGTTGAAGGCAGGCCGACTTTCCTGCACGTCGATCTCGATCGGCTGCGCCAGAATTTGGAGAACATACGCGCGCGGGTCAAGCCCGCCAAAGTGATGGTCGTTCTGAAGGCAAATGCGTATGGCCATGGAGTTGATGGCGTCGCTCCATTTCTTGCACCGCATGCCGACTATATCGGCGTGGCAATTGTCGAAGAGGGGGTTGCCCTGCGGCGGCTCGGGATCCGGAAACCCATCCTCGTATTAGGCGGGACGCTGCCCGACCAGGTTCGTTTGTTTCTCAAGCACGACCTCACACTTTCGGCGTCTTCGTTGGAACTGCTTGAGGCGGCACAGGCCGTCTCGCACGCGGAAAGCGGCCGACTCAAAGTGCATCTGAAAATCGACACCGGCATGGAGCGCCTCGGCGTGCACGACTACGACGCCGAGGCCTTCATCGAGCGCTCGCTGTCGTGCGGTGATCTGGACATTGAGGGCATTTTCACACACCTGGCCAACTCCGACCGTGCGGACTTGAGTTCATGCCAGGCTCCAATTCGCCCGGTTCTCCAGCGTGCTCGAGTTCTATGACCGGAACGGGATTTCCCCGCCAAGGCTGCGCCACGTGGCCAACTCGGGCGGAATCCTTCAGCTGCCCGAGTGCCATCTGGATATCGTCCGCGCCGGGCTCATGCTCTACGGCGTGTACCCAGGGCCCGAAGTTCAGCGCACTGTCGAAGTGCTGCCCGCGCTCACGTGGCATTCGCGCGTGGTTCATTCTAAGATCACGCGCCCGGGCAGGCCCGTGAGCTATGGCTCGACCTGGCAACCCGACCAGCCGACGCGCATCTTGACGATACCCTGCGGCTACGCAGACGGGTATTTTCGACGCATGTCCAATCAGTCGCAGGTGCTTGTGCGCGGCAAGAAGTGCCGACAAGTCGGCCGAATTTGCATGGATCAGTTTATGGTAGCCGTGCAAGACGACGCGGCCGTCGGGGAGGACGTAATACTTCTTGGAAGGGCGCCGTCTGGCCAGGAAATTGCGGTCGAGGATCTGGCCGCATGGGCCGGCACCAGTGAGTATGAGGTGATGACCAACATAAGTGCGCGTGTGCCCCGCGTGTTCAAGACGGCAGACGCCGGCGCGAGCGACTGAGTTTCTGGGCTTGGAACTTCACTGCCCTGCACGGTCGAACCGTCTTGCGGCGCACCATCAAGGCCGTAGTGTACAATACACGCCGCCTCCGCGTGCTGCGAACTGGGGCAAAGGTGAAAAGTTGAGTAGATTGTGGCGCGACTATGCACTCCTCTTGGGTTCTGCTGGAATTGTCATTGCCCTTGATCAGTGGACAAAGTGGCTCGTCCGCACAAACCTGCCTTTTGAGGCAACGTGGCTGCCCTCGTCGTTGAGTTGGCTGAGCCCCTACGCCCGGATAGTGCACTGGAACAACAGCGGCGCCGCGTTCGGCTCATTCCAGAACGGAAATTCCATTATCATGGTTCTGGGAATTGCAGTCATTGCGGCGATTCTCTATTATTATCCAAGGGTTGATCGAAGCGACTGGACCTTACGCCTTGCCATGATGCTCCAACTGGGTGGGGCCGCCGGAAATCTGGTCGACCGCTTCAGAATGGGCAGGGTGACCGACTTCATCTCGGTCGGGACGTTTCCAGTTTTCAATATCGCAGACTCAGCCATCACCGTGGGCGTGATCGTTTTGCTGCTGGGGGTCTGGGTAAGAGAAAGAAGCCCCAAGCTGCAGGCGAGCGACGGCCGCTAGACCGAACACGGATTCGCTGTGACGCAAAGCACTCACATCTTTCACTACGGCGACCCCGAGGAGCGCAGACTGGATCATTTCCTGTCTGAGTGCCTGCCGCAGTACTCGCGGGCGCGGCTGCAAGGTCTAATCCGGCAAGGGCTGGTGCATCTCGACGGCGTGTCAGCTCGCAAAAACGGACAAATGGTCGGCCCGGGCACCGTTGTGGATCTTGTCGTACCTGAGCCTGTGCCAGCCCGCGCCATCGCGGAGAAAATTTCGCTGGATATTGTCTTCGAAAATGATGATGTGATCGTGGTGAACAAGGCGGCCGGCATGGTGGTCCATCCGGCCGCCGGGCACTGGACCGGTACTCTCGTCAACGCCGCATTGGGGCACGCCCCGGGACTTCAGGCCGTTGGCGGCGAAGAACGCCCTGGCGTCGTTCACCGGCTTGACAAAGGCACGTCAGGTTTGATCGTCCTCGCAAAGAATGACGACGCGCACCACTGGCTGCAGGATCAATTCAAACTCCGGACGGTGAAAAAGATCTATCTTGCGCTCGTCGACGGCAAACCGCCCACGCCCGCAGGGCGCGTCGAGGCTGCGATCGGCAGGGATCCGGCCCGTAGGAAGCAAATGGCCATTGTCCCCGCTGACAAAGGCCGGGAAGCAATCACAGAGTATCGAACGCTGGAGGCGTTTTCGAAGCACACTTTCCTGGAGTTTCGTCCTCTCACCGGACGCACCCACCAGATCAGGGTGCACGCTGCGTTCCTAAAGTGCCCTGTGGTCGGTGACCGAGTTTATGGCTTCAAGAATCCCTCGTTGCCAATCGACCATAATTTCCTGCATGCGTCCAGCCTGGTCGTTACTCTGCCAGGTCAGGCCCAACCCCGCGAATTTCGAGCGCCGCTCCCAGGAGACCTGCAGCAAATCTTGACCTCATTGCGACATGGGCACCTCGCTGGGGAGGACGAGTCCGAGAACGAAACGAAGGGGCATCTCGATGGATCTGATTGACCTCCGCTCGGATACTGTCACTAAACCAACGCCTGAAATGCGCGAGGCCATGGCGAACGCGGCCGTGGGGGACGACGTCTATGGCGATGACCCCACCGTTAATCGCCTGCAGGATACCGCGGCAGAGCTCATGGGAAAGGAGGCCGCCCTCTTCGTGCCATCGGGAACAATGGGCAACCTGGCCGGCATCCTGGCCCATTGCCAGCGGGGTGATGAGGTCATCATCGGCAACAAGAACCACTCATTTCTGTATGAGGCGGGCGGACTGTCCGCCCTCGGCGGTGTCCATTCCTATCAGGTCCAAAACCAACCCGACGGATCCTTGCTCGTGGACGACGTGGAGGCAGCGATCCGCCCGGATGATGCCCACTATCCCATCAGCCGGCTGGTTTGCTTGGAGAACACGCACAACCGATGCGGGGGCACGGTGCAGACCGCCGGATACACGCGTACGATTTCGCAATTTGCGCATAGCCACGGCATTCTGGTGCATCTTGACGGGGCGCGGATATTCAACGCGGCCGCGAAGTTGCGTATTGAAGCGAAGGAACTGGCCGAACCCGCGGACTCGGTCACATTCTGCCTGAGCAAGGCGCTGTGTGCGCCCGTCGGCTCGGTACTGTGTGGCGATCGGGCCTTCATCAAGCGCGCACACCGCGTGCGGAAGATGCTCGGAGGCGGCATGCGTCAAGCCGGGGTGCTGGCGGCTGCCGGTCTTGTCGCCCTTGATAAGATGGTGCCGAGATTGGAGCAAGACCACGCCCGGGCACGAACTTTGGCCGCAGGCTTGGGAGCCTTGCCCGGAATTCAGCTTGATCCGGGAACGCCGGCTACGAACATGGTTTTCTTCGATCTTGCCTCCGGCGTGCAGCCATCGGCAGAGGAATTGGTTGCTCGTCTGCGTGGCCGCGGCATCCTAGTTGCCGCCAGTGGGCCCCGGCGATTCCGGTTCGTAACGCACTACTGGATAGATGATGAGGCCGTGGAAAGAACAGTCTCGGCAATGGCCGAAGCGCTGAACTAGGGAGAAGTATTCAGCGGATCGCTTATTCGTCGGCGGCTACGGTCGCCGGCTGTATCTGCGGCTCATCCTGGCCAGATTGAATCTGATTTCGGCCCCTGCGCTTGGCAGCGTAGAGGCGCCGATCTGCCAGGTGAATCAGGTCCACCAAGCTTCGTGCCTCCTGCGGGTAAATCGCCAGTCCTTGACTGACAGTTGGGCAGGGGATCGTTTCGCCGTCCGTGCCCCTGATGCTCAGCGTCCCCGGCGCGTCGCGAATTCGGCCGGCTATGTCCTGAAGCTGGGTCGCGGTGGCGCTCGGGAGCGCAATCGCGAATTCCTCACCACCCCAGCGGCCGACAGCATCGGACTTCTTAATGTGCCTCTGCATTGTTTCGCACAGTCGGGTCAGGATTTCGTCGCCGACGAGATGGCCGTATGTGTCGTTGTAGCGCTTGAAGTGATCTACATCCAGCATGATCAGGCCCAGGGACCAACCCTCGATCGATGCCTGGTCCGCGTGGTCCTGCAGGATCTTGAGAAAGCTGCCGTGGTTATATACGCCCGTGAGGCTGTCGAGCTTGGCCCTCTGCGCCAGTTGTTCATGCTCGTAGGCTTTGTCCAGGGCCTGAGCCGCGTGTTGGGCCAGTGTCGTGACGAGCTCCAGATCCGCGCGGTCGAACGCATTCGGGCGGTATGCGCCAACGGCAGCGATCCCATCAATGCTCGTGCTGCGCATGGGTACTCCGAGCCACGATAAGCTGGTCTTATGCTTTCCAGCCAAGACAACACGTGAACCCGCGGGTTCGACGTTTCTACGCAAGTCTGGAAGAAACAGGCTGCGCTGATTCTCCAAGACCCACGCTGACAGGGAGCCCGCCAGTTTGACGCGCTGGTTCTCATAGTACTGCCCATCGTCGAAGATCAGGTCGAGTCGCAGTTCATCGCCCTCTCGCACACCGACGAAATAGGTATCCGCCTCGACGGCGTCGCGGAAAGCGGCCTTGAGCAGAGTCATTACTTGTGCCTTGTCCAGCGTGGATGTAATGTGCCGGCTGAATTCGGCAATGGTCTCGAGCTGCCGGTTATGACGACCGGCGAGCTGCTTGAGCTGCATCACCGTCTCCACGGCCACACAAGCCATGATTGCGGTGCTTAGGTGCAATGTCCAGTGCAGCACCGAGGTCATGAGCTCAATACGAACGATCAGTATCCCTGCGACCGTCAGACCGATCATTGTGTATGCCGGGCCGCGGCCCGCCACGACGGAGCTCGTCAGGACCGCCAGTATGAGCAGCGCCCCAACATAGAGATCCATACTCTCGGGAATCGAGTAGGAAATGACCAGGAGTCCCAACGGCGCAAGTACCGCGTTGATCCAACTGTAAACTGGCGCCGACTCGGTCCACGGCACTACTAATAAGTCGAAGGCAGCTAGATAGATGATGCCGAGGATTCCCGCCGCGACGAGCAGAATGGTCTGCAAGGGACTTTCGGTTGCCAGGACGCTGGCGTCGAACACGACAATTGCCAGCAGAATGATGCTGCCGACGGTTGCAGGGAGCACCGAAACGCGGTGTTCGCGCGGTGTTAGGCCGAACTTGGCTTTGTGCTTTGTCACGTGACTCCTGCACCCCAATAAAAGGTCGCGCCCTTGCCGTGTTCGCCGTTGCACTACCTCGGAGCACGGGTGCGTCCTACGGAGTGAGTACGAATCTTAGTCGAGGATAGCACACAAATCCCAACTTTTGGCGGCTGCCGCTCTTGGCAAGGACTTTGGGACAGTTACGGTCCGAATATCCGTCGGGACATTTCCTGCTGGGGGCTCGCAAACTGGGGCGTGGCGCGGAAAGCCTGCAGCCCCTGGGGGACTTCCACGGCTTGGAGCGCCAATCCCGCCTGCCGCAGCCCTCCCACCGAGAGGGTTCCGGGAGGCCCCTTCTGATATAATCATTTTCTGCCGCGGAATGAAGATCTGGGGGACCGCCGGCCACTGCCGCCGAGCCAGCCGCGGTCGATAGCCCAAGATGAACCGCCACTTCTCACTCGATCAATTGGACGAAGTTGCAGCCGCGGTGCGGGCTCGGACCAGACGGTCGTCTGATGTTGCAATCATTCTGGGGTCGGGCCTAAGCGGGCTTGCGGACGCCGTGCGATCGCCCGATAGCATACCCTTCGACGAGCTACCGCATTTTCCAATCGCCACGGTTGTGGGGCACGCCGGTCGGCTCCTGATTGGCGAATTGGCCGGGCGCGGCGTGATGGTGATGCAAGGCCGAATTCATTTCTACGAAGGATACACGATGGCGGAAGTCACCCTGCCGATCAGGGTGATGCAGCGCCTGGGCGTCCAAACGCTCGTAGTGACGAACGCCGCCGGCGGCGTGAATCCTGACTTTTCAGCTGGTGATGTGATGTTGATTACCGATCACCTGAATTTCCTAGGCATGATGGGACAAAATCCGCTGATGGGACCCAACTATGACGAAATCGGGCCGCGCTTCCCGGACATGAGCCAAGCGTATGATCGAGAGCTCTGCGGCCTTGCTCGGGCAACGGCGCGGCAAGAGGGCGTCGAACTGCGTGAAGGTGTGTACGCGGGGCTTAGTGGCCCGTCCTTTGAAGGCCCAGCGGATCTCCGTTTTCTTCGCTGGGCGGGTGCAGATGCCGTTGGCATGTCAACCGTCCACGAGGTGATCGTCGCACGCCACGGCGGCATGCGAGTGCTGGGATTTTCGGGCATCAGCAACAAATCGAATCTGGATGGATCAACGGTCACGACGCATGAAGAAGTGATAGAAGCGGGCAGGACGATTGCACCGAAGATGGAGAAACTCATCACCGGCGTCTTGCGGCAGATGTAGGTTGCATCCCCGTGCTAGCGATCTATCAAGCCCTGGGCACGCACGAAGTGCTCGTCTATCTCCTGCTGGCGATAGGGGGCCTGTTTGGGTTGCGTTGGCTTTGGCGATCCTGGCGCGAGTGGCGTAGCGCAGTCTACAGCCTGGAAAAGGAGTTCGCGCTGCGGCGCATGAGCCAGGCGATAGCCGCCCTGGCGCTGGTGCTGGTCCTCTTTTGCGGAGAGCTCATTACGGCATCATTTGTTCTTCCCAATTTACCCGCTTCACTTCTGGTGCCTACAGCCACTCCGGACCTCTTCGCAACTCCAACCGGGACCATATCGCCGGATCTTGCGACCGCTATTGCCCTGACGCCGCGGCCGCTCAGTGCCTCCTCGGAAAAGAACGGTTGCACCGCCGGCCGGGTCGACCTTACTTCGCCTGAGGGCGGCGCACAGCTACAGGGCACCGTCGATATTCGAGGCTCGGCGGACATCCAGGACTTTGGTTTCTACAAATACGAAGTTTCGCCGCTGGGTGCGGAGACGTGGGCTACAATCTCGGCTGGACGTGACAGGGTCTCTGGTGGGTCCCTGGGGCAGTGGGACACCACAGCCCTGTCGCCAGGTGACTACCAACTGCGACTCGTGGTGACAGATAATCAGGGCAGGGCCCTCCCCGCATGCGTCATCCAAGTGAGGATTTTGCCACCGGCATAGACATGGCAGCAGAAATCGAAATCCGACAGGCGACACCCTCCGACGTCCCTCAACTTATGGCCTTCGATCATAGTTCGACCTCCGAGCACGTGTGGCAGCTGGATCTCCGCCGCGAGCCCCATGACCTCCTGATCGGCGCGACGTTTCGCGAAGTACGTCTTCCCAGGCCGATTAATCTTGTATACCCCCACGAACCGAGGGCGCTGCTTGATGAATGGGACCGCAAGGCGATCGTTTTTGTCGCCATCTCCGGCGTTCAGCCCATCGGGTACGCGACTTTGACTGAGCCGGGCCCATCCAATGCGTGGATATCGGATCTCGTGGTGGTGCCGCGCTGGCGACGGCATGGTGTGGCAGGTGGTCTTCTGGCCGCTTCGCAGGAATGGGCCAGCCGACGCGGTAACCGAAAAGTCTTCATCGAAGCGCAGACGAAGAACTACCCGGCGATACGGCTTGCGCAGAAGTATCGGTATGAGTTCTGCGGGTATAATGACCATTATTATTCATCCCAAGACATCGCCCTCTTCTTTGTGAGGGCGCTCTGACGGGTACTCGTGGGGCGGCGCGTTAAGATGGTTTGGGGACGGGAGCATGCTTAACGGTTGGAGTGACAACTTAGTGGTGGGGATCCAGGCCTTCAATCAGATTCTGACGGCCGGGATTGCCATAACGGCCTTTTCCCTCTTCCTCTATTCTCTTTCATTCAATCTCCGAGACCGGGTAGCGCGTTCGTTTGCGGTGATTTTGCTTTGTGTCGTCGTGGTGTTCACGACGGAGGCCCTTCAGAACAAGGGGGTATCGGACTGGGGGCTGCAAACCCTTTTGCGTCTGCAATGGCTTGGGATTATTTATCTTCCAGCATCCTACCTTCATCTATCCGACGCACTGCTAGTCTCGGCGGGGCGACCGTCACGAGGTCGGCGTCGCTTGGCAGTACGCGCCACGTATGGGCTCTCTACTCTATTCTTGCTCGCGTTGGCGGGCGGCTACCTTCTGGGCCCCCTGGTGCCGAACGGCACGCCTGCGCCTCACTTGCAGAGAACACTATGGACGGAGATTTTCACGTTGTACTACGTGGCCGTCATGATCTGGGCTGCCGTCAATTTCATCCGGGCGTTCTCTCGCATGCTGACACGATCGGGCCGGCGTCGAATGTGGTACTTGATGGCGGGGGCCAGCGCGCCCGCCTTGGGATGCTATCCCTATCTGCTTTTTGGGTCTTCGGTGGCGGCGCGGTTCCCGGTCCTGTTCTGGGGAGCCTCGACGGTCATCAACGTGCTGGTCGGCGGGTTGGTTGTGGTCATGGCGTACGCTGTCGCTTTTTTTGGCGTTTCGTGGCCTGACCGGGTCATCAAGAGCCGGCTTTTCAAGTGGATCATACGCGGCCCCGTGACCGCCTCGGTTGCACTGGCCTTGATGACGGCGGTGAGACGGGCCGGAGTGTGGATGGGAGTCGAATACTCCGAATTTGTGCCGCTCGCCATGGTAGCGACCGTCCTGCTGTTCGAGCATGCAATCACCTTGTTTGCGCCCCTGTGGGAGCGCTACCTCTTTTTTGGTGCCGATCGCCAGGAGCTGGAACTGTTCCAGAACATCGAGGAGCGCCTGGTCACCCAGGGAGACCTGCAGCAATTCCTGGAGGCCGTACTGGCCGCCGTACGCGACCATTTGCACTCCACGGCTGCGTTCATAGCGGCGCTGGATGATGATCAGCTGTCTCTTATTGTCACGGGGGGTAACCGGACCAGCTTGGACCAGGAAGGTCTTTCAGATGCATTGGAGCTGTTCCACAACGGCAACGGCGGACAGCGACGCGAGTTCATTTGGGGGAATTTCTGGGTGCTCCCGCTTCATCAGCCCATCCGGGGCGACATGGATCGCGATGAAGTGCCGCCGTTTCTCGGGGTGCTCGGAGTCGCGCACACGGATCCCCAGCCGATGGATCCCGATCAGCGTGAGGCGCTTTGGCTACTGGCGGATCGTGCGGCCCTTGCCCTGGAAGACCGCCGCATGCAGCAGCGCCTATTCCGCTCCCTGGAAGATCTGCAGCCGCAAGTGGACATGATCCAGCGCATGCGGGCGGCGGGCCGTTACGATTCCCGTGTGGCGCTGCTCAGTTCGGACCTGCCTCCCGAGTCTGATCTGGCCAATTGGGTCAAGGATGCGTTGACGCACTACTGGGGCGGGCCGAAATTGACGCGTAGCCCGTTGATGAGGCTGCAGGTTGTGCAGGGTATGGCGGGATCTTACGATGGGAACGCCGCGAATGCGCTGCGCGCCCTGCTTCGCAAGGCCGTCGATCAGGTGAGGCCGGAAGGGGAGCGTCGTTTCACCACGGAATGGATACTCTACAATATCTTGGAGATGAAATTCATTGAGGGTCGCAAGGTGCGGGAAGTCGCCGGGAGGCTCGCCATGTCCGAGGCCGATCTGTATCGGAAACAACGCGTCGCCGTGGAGGCGGTTGCCAAGGCCATCCTTAATATGGAATCGCAGTCGCACTAATCAGGGAAGGCGGACACGTATGATCAACCGGAAGCGCGTTTTCGAAAACCCCATGCCGACGGTGGATGAGAGTTGGTGGGAGACCGTATTGGCCGAGGAGGGAAGCCATTCCGGTCATACGGCGGCGCGCGACCAGGCTTCGGGAGGAGGCCGGAAGGCCGTCGCCACCGACGTTGCGGCGCGGGTCGCCCCGGATTGGGATCGTGCGAAGCAGCTTTATGCAACAGACCAGATCGTAAGTCTTCCGGTGATCTCCTGCAACCGCGGCGGATTGATCGTGGAGGGCGCCGACCTTGCCGGCTTCGTGCCGTTTTCTCATCTCGTCGCAATTACCGGCCAAGCCGACGCGGCGGACCGCGGCCGCCTCATGGAAGCCTATGTAGGTCGAACGCTGCAACTGAAAGTCATTGAATGCGCGCCCGAGGACGGGCGCATTGTGTTCTCGGAGCGTGCGGCCCAGGCTGAGCCCGGCCGGCGGCAGGAATTGTTCCAGACTTTGAGCGTCGGTGGACAGGCCATTGGAACGGTCACAAACATCACAGATTTTGGGGTGTTCGTGGATCTTGGTGGCGTCGAAGGGTTGATCCATATTTCTGAGTTGTCGTGGGGCCGGGTGGCCCATCCCAGGCAAATTGTCCAGATCGGGCAGACAATCACCGTCGAAGTCTTGGATCTCGCACCTGAGCGATGCCGGGTTGCCCTGAGCCTCAAGAGGCTCCTCCCCAACCCCTGGCTGGAAATCGGTCCGGAACTCACCAAGGGCCCGGCCGTGCCGGCCGTTGTAACCAGTGTCATGTCCTATGGAGCGTTCGCCCGTCTGGACTGCGGGGTGGAAGGACTGATCCATGCGTCGGAGATGCCGCTGACCGAGGGCCAAAGTGTCAGAGATCTTCTGGCCGACGGTCAAACCGTGGAGGTGCGCGTGATTCACGTCGACGCGGAGCACCAGCGGATGGGCCTTAGCATGAAGACTGATCGCTAATGTTTTCCTTGACCGAATCCGACGCCGGTTGACTCGTGGCGGGTAAATTGGGCACGCACGCACCGGAAACGTCATCGCCCCATGATTGGCTTGATCGGCTTGGGCGATTCCGGATGCACTTTGGCCGCTTCGCGCAGGATGCCGTGGGTGTCTTGCTCGTGGCCCTCGCCGTGCTGGCCTTGCTCTCCACTTGGGGCTTGACAACCGGCGGCCTCGTGACACCGGCATCGCGTTTCTTCGGTACCTGGCTTGGATGGGGGATCTATCTGCTGGTCGCGGGTGCCACATACGCAGGCTTCGCGCTTATTCACCGCGGCGAAGGTCACATACGATGGGGCCGCCTGTTGCTCCTGGAACTGGCAGCGCTTCTCAGCCTGGGAATGCTGGCGATTATTGGGGGCAACTCTCTGGTACGAGCCGATGCTGGGATGGACGGTGGTCGTCTTGGCTGGGGAATTGCGTACCTGGCAACTCGGTCTCTCGGCAACGTGGGGGGAACGGCCGCGATAGTGGTCGCTTGGGCGCTTTGCAGCGCATCAGGGGCGGGCGTGTGGGGCGCACTGGAGCGCTGGCTTGTGGCGCTTGCGGAGCAGTCACCGCCAGGACTTCAGCCCGACGTTGCCGCGTCCATGCCTGAAGAGACGCTTCAAGACCCGGCCGCAAGGCCCGCTCCGAAGAAGCGCGCGCCCGTGATACCCCGCGAATTTCGACGCGCGCTTGGCCCTCCTGAGTCCAAGGACGACAAGACGCTGAAGCCGCCCAAGCGCGACGATCGCCTGCCGTCCCTCGGCATACTGCTGGCAGAGCAGACCGCGACCGCCGACGAGCGCACGATAAATCAGACCGCCGGCATGATCATGAAGACCTTGTCGGAATTTGGCATTCCGGCCAACGTCATAGGCTACAGAGTAGGCCCCGCTGTCACCCAATTTGCCGTGCAACCGGGCTTCATCAAGAGGCCCGGTTCCAATCAAGACGATGACGCGCAGCAAATGAAAGTTCGCGTAGCGCAAATTGCCAATCTGCAGAAGGACTTGGCACTGGCATTGTCGGCAGAGCGCTTGCGCATAGAAGCCCCCGTCCCCGGCAAGCCTTATGTTGGCATCGAGGTGCCCAACGCCCGCTCTTCGGTGGTTCGCCTTAAACCGATCCTCGAGAGCCAGGCATTCCATCGCGTGGATTCTCCTCTGGCAGTCGCGCTTGGCCGCGACGTGTCGGGAAATCCAGTGGTTGCAGATTTGGCTCGGATGCCGCATCTTCTCATAGCGGGAGCCACGGGCTCCGGCAAGTCTGTCTGCATAACTTCGCTGGCTGCCTGTCTGGCAATGAACAACGCACCCCAGGACCTCCGCCTGATCATGATCGACTCCAAAATGGTGGAGCTTCTGAGGTTCAACGGCCTGCCACATCTTTTCGGAAAGGTTGAGACCAATATCGAGCGCATCCAGGGGGTTCTGCGCTGGGTCGTCGTCGAGATGGAGCACCGCTATCGATTGCTCGAGAGCGGGCATGCACGGGATCTCGATGGGTACAACAGAAAACAATCGCGCAGGCAAAATGGCCATACGCTGCCTCGAATCGTGGTCCTGATCGACGAACTCGCGGATTTGATGATGTCCGCACCGGACCAGACCGAACACAATCTGGTTCGACTAGCGCAAATGGCGCGCGCAACGGGGATTCACCTCGTGGTTGCGACCCAGCGTCCTTCCACGGACGTGGTTACCGGCGTGATCAAGGCCAATTTTCCCGCGCGCATCGCTTTTGCGGTCACGTCAGGCGTTGATTCTCGGGTCGTCCTTGACCTGAACGGTGCGGAGACGCTTCTGGGGCACGGGGACATGCTTTTTCTCAATCCGGAGATCGGTAATCCTGTGCGTGCGCAGGGGGCGATGATCACCGATATGGAAATAGAGCGCCTGATCGATTTCTGGCAGAAGAATGCAGAGACGCCAGTCGACGACGAGGCCCCCTGGGAGCAGCTTCTGGCGGAACCGGATCACAATGACGATGAGGGCTTGATCGATCAGGCGATAAGTCTTGTGCGAGGCAGCGGACGGGCCTCAGCGTCGCTACTCCAAAGACGACTGCGGATTGGCTATCCCAGGGCGGCCCGGTTGTTGGATCAACTTGAAGAAGCCGGGGTCGTCGGGCCTTCCCAGGGAGGTGGCAGGGAGCGTGATGTGCTCCCGGCCGATGCCGAGCCCGATGCGGAAGGCTGACTGTTATCGAGTATGATACGGCCTGCCTGCCAGGAGAGACCTTGAAGCGAACATTCAGCGATTTTCTCCGCGTCGTGTTCAAAGGCGTTCTGGAGCCGGTCGCCATGTTTCTCAACCGGCTTGGTCTTACGCCTATTTCTGTCACTCTCGTGGGGGTGGCGGGCAATGCCATTGCGGCGTACTACGTCGCAATGGGGCAAATATCCCTTGGAGGCCTCGTGATGTTGATTGCCTGGCCGATTGACGCCCTGGATGGAACCATGGCCAGGCTGCGGGGCGAGGCCAGCGATTGGGGGGCGTTCGTCGATTCGGTGAGTGATCGTTACTCCGAGCTGTTGGTCCTGGGTGCGCTGCTCTACCATTTTGCCAAGACCAATCAGCATGGTTTGGAGGTCGTCACGTTTGCGGCGGCAGCGGGATCTGTCCTGGTTTCGTACGTCAAGGCCCGGGCAGAAGCGCAGAGTTTCAGTGCAAAAGAAGGCCTGCTGACACGCGCGGAACGATATCTGGTGCTCGGTCCCAGCTTGCTGTTCAACATCCCGGCGATCGGCGTTTGGATTGTGGCGGTGCTCGCAAATTTCACGGCGTTGCAGCGGATATGGGTCGTGCGCGCACAGGCTCACGCCAATGCCCGTAGGTCTCTCGTGGAGGAAAGCAGCTCATGATTGACGGCTTTGCAGTTGGCCCCCTGTACATCCGGTTCTATGGCATTTTACTGATGCTTGGCGCCTTGGCCGGCGGCTATCTCGCCACCGTTGAAATGAAACGCCGCGGTCATGACCCGGAAATGGTTTGGGACTTGCTCGTCTACTTGATTGTCGGTGGCATTATAGGTGCACGTCTCTGGCATGTTCTGACGCCGCCACCGTCCTCGATCGCACAGGGATTTACCACGCACTTCTATTTGACGCATCCCTTGGATGCACTGGCGATTTGGAAGGGCGGACTTGGGATACCCGGCACGATCGTTGGCGGGCTCGTCGCAATGTACCTGTACACGCGCGGCCATCCTGAGGTCAGCTTTCTCGAGTGGACCGACATTGCGGCGCCGAGCCTTGCGCTGGGTCAGGCGATTGGACGCTGGGGCAACTTCTTCAATCAGGAGCTCTACGGCGCGCCCACCGACCTGCCATGGAAGATCTACATCGATCCCGCGCATCGGCTGGCGGGCTACCAGAACATTTCCTTCTACCATCCGCTGTTCGCCTATGAGTCCATCCTCAATGTCGCCAATATGTTGTTGTTGCTCTGGATCTTGCGTCGATACCAGAGCGTGTTGAAGCGGGGCGACGTATTCAATGTGTACCTCATCGCCTACCCCGTGATTCGGTTCGGCCTGGATTTCTTGCGCCTGGATGCCTCGCGGGTCTTCTCGCTGAACGTGAACCAGACGCTCAGTGCAGTGGTCGCGGTGTGCGCCGTGATCGTTCTCTTATGGAGGCATCGCCCCTCACGACCTGAGCCTGTACCGGCGGCAGCCGCGGCACCTGTTCCAGCGCCGATCCGGCCCAAGACCACCGCGGCTCCGGCGACGGAGCGAAAGACCACGCCGCCATCTCGGAAGAGCAGCGCCGTACGGAAAACGGCGACAACGGCCAAGAAGCCCGCTAGGGGCCGCAAGACATCTTAGCCTGCCAGTTCATCAGGCGACTGGGCCGTATCGCGTGGCTCCGTTCTCTCCGTCGCATTGATTCCCCCCGCGGTCCCAGCCCCGAAGGGCGGGCCCCAGGAGGCGTTCTCACAGTGCATGACTCGATCAAATTCTTGGCTGCCGCAGAGCCTTCGGTGGCCATGACTAATGTATCTCAATGATTGCGACCGAAGATCTTGGTAAAAGGTTCGATGAGTTCTGGGCCGTAGACGGGCTCACCTTCTCCATTGCGGCCGGCCAGATACTTGCACTCTTGGGTCAGAATGGGGCAGGCAAGACGACCACGGTGCGCATGTTGACGGCTTTGCTGCGCCCGACACGTGGCACGGCGCGGGTTGCCGGCTACGATGTCGCGCACCAAGACCACGAGGTGCGCAAGTCCGTGGGAGTGTTAACCGAGCAGCACGGCCTCTATGCTCGCATGACTGCGATCGAGTATCTCAATTTCTTTGGGAGCCTCCATCGTCTCTCTCTTGACTCCCGGCGGAAGCGGGTTGGTGCGCTGTTGGCATATTTTGGTCTGGAAGAGGTGGCCGACCGTCGTATCGGTGAATACTCCAAGGGGATGCGCCAGAAGCTTGCACTTGCGCGGGCGCTGCTGCACGAACCCCCGATCCTGCTGCTTGACGAGCCAACCTCCGCCATGGATCCGGAATCAGCGCGCCTCGTGCGAAACGAGATCGCTCGGCTGAGATCAGAACATCGGACGATCGTAATCTGCACTCACAACCTGGCGGAAGCGGAAGCCCTAGCTGACGAGGTCGCAATCATCTATCGCGGTCGAATACTGCTTAAGGGCACGCTTCCTGAGTTGAAGAAGGAGGTATTGGGGGCCGCCGAGTACGAGGCGCGATTTGCTGTGGCCTGGAGCACGGATTCCTTGAGATTGCCGCCGGGAGTCCAGCTCAGCCGGCGTAATGAAACCAGTCTCTTCTTCAGTGTTGAGAATCCTCCGGTTGCCAACCCGTCGTTGCTCGTGCAGCTGACGGCGAAGCGGGCGCCGCTGCTTGCGTTTCAGGAAGTGCCGCGCTCGCTGGAACAGGTCTACCTAAGAGTAATGGCGCAGGAGCGCGCGAGCAGGGCGGAGATACAGCGTGTCTGAAGATCTACGCACCATGGGTCTTGTGGCGGGCCGGGAACTTCGCGATCAGATGCGTGACTGGCGCATCGTGTTGCCGCTCCTCATTCTCACACTTGCATTTCCGTTCCTGATGAACCAGGTTGCCGCTCAGGCGGTGAGATTCTTTGCCAGATATGGCACGAACTTGATTGCAGACCGCCTCGTGCCATTCTCTGTGCTGATCATTGGGTTCTTCCCTATTACGATTTCTCTGGTGGTTGCACTGGAGTCATTCGTGGGCGAAAAAGAAAGGGGCACGCTTGAGCCGCTGCTCAGCTCGCCGGTAGCCAACTGGCAGCTTTATTGCGGCAAGCTGTTGGCAAGCCTTGTGACCCCGCTTTCCGCCAGCTACATTTCCATAGCGGTCTATCTGGCCATGGTCTCCCGGCAACAGCTCCGCCTGCCGGATCCGTACGGCTTGGCGCTTCTTCTGCTGCTCACGACTGGGCACGCCATTCTTATGGTCAGCGCGGCCGTGGTGATCTCTGTTCAAGCCACATCTGTGCGGGCCGCCAACCTGCTGGCATCGTTTGTGGTAATCCCTGTTGCGATTCTGATGCAAGGGGAAAGTGTGCTTCTATTTTGGGGCACGGATCGTGTCTTGTGGCTGGCGATCGCGGCCGTGCTGATCATGGCCGGTTTGCTTGTACGCCTGGGGCTGGCCCACTTCCAGCGCGAAACCTTGTTGGGCCGCGAGCTCGATGTTCTGAATTCACGCTGGATCTTGCGGACATTCTGGGGGGCATTTCGGGACCAAGCCACGTCCTTTTCAGACTGGTATCGAGTCCAGGCACGGGTCATGTCAGGGAGATTGGCGGTGTCCTTGATCATCATCTTTGCCATGGCCTTGGCGGGGTACTGGTTCAGCTATTCGTGGACGACCTCCAACATTCCCAAGCTTCTTTCGGCGGCCAGCGCGCACGATTTTTCGAATCTTGTCAAAGGAGCTCGACAGTCCGTGGGGTTGGCGCAATTGAACCAGCACCTGTCGCCGTCTCTGATATTTGCCAACAATCTCAGGGCAACATCGGTCGTGTTTCTTGGCGGACTTGTGTCTTTTGGCGTCCTGGGCGTGATCGCCTACATGATCAATGTTGGTCTTGTGGGGGCAGTGCTCGGGGTGTTCAAGTTGATCGGATATTCGCCCACGCTCCTATTTGCCGCCGGATTGCTCCCGCACGGCATATTCGAGATTCCGGCGCTGATGCTCGCCAGCGCCACGGTCCTCCGGACCGGGGCCGCCTTGGTTCTGCCGCAGACTGGAAAATCCATGGGCCAGGTTCTCGTCGAATTGCTTGCCGACTGCGCCAAGATATTTTTTGGTTTTGTGATACCACTGCTGCTGATTGCAGCGCTTGTCGAGTCGTATGTCACACCGTCAATCCTTATCGGAGTTATGAAGTAGGTGCCGAATGCCAAAAGTCATCATTCTGGGTTCATCCAACGCGATTGCAAGCCCCTCCCACGAGAACACCCACATGGTCATCACCGGCGAGGAGCGGAATGTGCTGGTTGACTGTGCGAGCAGCCCCGTCGTGCGCTTGGAGCAGGCCGGCGTGGCCCCCAACAACTTGACCGACCTCATCGTGACGCACTTTCACCCTGATCACGTATCCGGCGTTCCGCTTCTCCTGCTCGACATGTGGCTCATGGGTCGCCGCACGCCCCTGGACATCTACGGTCTGCAGCATGCCATCGATCGTCTGGAGGATCTAATGGGATTCTATGGCTGGACCGATTGGCCGGGCTTCTACCCCGTGGCCTTCCATCGCCTTCCGGCGCAAGAACTGACGCCCGTGCTTGAGTGTTCGGAGTTCCGGATCCTATGCTCACCGGTCCAGCATTTGATACCGACGATTGGATTACGTCTCGAAGTCACCGGATCGAAGAAGGCCCTGGCGTATTCTTGTGATACAGAGCCTTGCGCACAGGTGCCGCGCCTTGCGGCCGGAGTGGATGTACTTATTCACGAGGCTGGTGGCGCAACGCCCGGCCATTCCTCGGCGAGCCAAGCTGGCGACGCCGCCAGCCAAGCCGAGGCGGGGAGGCTTCTACTAATTCACTATGCAACGGGAAAATACGAGAGCCCGAACCTCTTGCAGGAGGCGCGACGGCGCTTTCAGGGCGACATCGCTCTTGCACAAGACTTCATGATTATCGATCTCGACTGAGGGTCTCGCCCTTGTGGCACTGCGGGACCGTGCAGCCGCCACATGGACGCCTTACCAACCGCGGACGAAATCCCCCCACTCCGCGTTCGCCCCAACGTGTCTTCCAAAAATGTAGTCCGCGCTGACCGGCGGCTCTTTTGGTATGTGTAGAAGCTTCATGCGGGCCTCTTCTGGACTGCGGCCCCCCTTGCGGTGGTTGCAGGCTGGGCACGCCGCGACCACGTTAGTCCAAACATGCAGTCCGCCCTGATAACGGGGCACAACATGGTCCACCGTCAATCCGGCCTCGCGACGCCCGCAATACTGGCATGTATAATTGTCTCGTCTGAAGACCTCGCGGCGCGTTAGTTTTACATGAGGCCGCGGGCGATGAATCTGCAGTTGTAGTCTGATCACAGAGGGTCTGGGAATCTGGAGCCTGACGGTACGAATGTAGCCCCTGCCGTTCGCCACCATGTCCGCCTTGCCCCCAAGTATCAAGACGACCGCACGCCGTGTCGTGCAGATATTGATTGGTTCAAAATTGGCGTTCAGTACCAGTACCAACTCTTGCATGGCACTTCCCAAATTTCGGCGATTATAGCATAGGGACCGAACAAGTATGCGGGTCTTGCTGGCCGGCGGCCGTGGCTTTCTCGGGACGGCCCTGGCGATCGAATTAGCAGGCGCACGGCCACACTTCGTTGATCCTCACCAGGCGGCAGGAGCCACGCCCAGACCGGATCCATTGGGATGGAGATCCAGGGGGCTCGTGGACACGTGTTCTGGGCGAGGTCGACGCAGTTGTGAATGCCACCGGATTTGGCCTGGAGCACTGGCCGTGGTCGCGGTCGCAGAAACGCCGTTTTGTCGATTCCCGTGTGCTGCCAGGCCGCGCCCTTTCCAATGCCATCCTGCATGCGAAGCCTCGTCCTGAAGTTTTTGTTCAATTCTCGGGTGTGAACTACTACGGACTGAAGGGGGAGGGTGTCGTCGATGAAGCGTCGGCGCCCGGCGATGATTTTCTCGCACGGTTGACTGTCCAATGGGAGGCGTCCACGAGCGTGCTTCAAGACTCCGGAGTCCGTTGGGTCGCGGTACGAAACGCGATCGTGCTGGACGCACACGGTGGTCTGCTGCCCCTGATGGCTCTTCCGGTGCGTTTGTTTGCAGGCGGCCGACTGGGTTCCGGGCGGCAGCCATTGCCGTGGATTCATCTGAGGGACCAGGTCGCTGCCGTGAGGCTTCTCTTGGAAAATCCCGCTGCCCGCGGGGTGTACAACCTCTCGGCTCCGACGCTGACATCCAACGACTCGTTCATGAGCGTTCTGGCGCGTACTCTGCATCGCCCATACTGGTTGCACCTGCCGGAATTCCTCTTGCGTGGGATCTTGGGACAGATGGGCGAGCTGATCCTGGACGGCCGCTACTGCCAGCCTCGACGCGTGCTGGAACTTGGCTACCGCTATCAGTTTCCGACGGTCGAGTTGGCGCTGCGGGATCTTTTCGGACCTAGTCCGCACTAAGTCGCAAGGGAGCACGGAATGACCATCTTTGTGTATGGTCAGGCATCGGCTAGTATGGTATGTATTGAAAGGCTTCCACACCCGGACTCGGAAGCCTCAGGAGACGAACCATGTGGCGTTTAGCAAAACTGCTTGGGCTCACGACAGCCTTGGTACTGAGTGCCTGCGGGCCGGCGGGGCCGTCCGCGCCTATCTTGCCGACGTTTCTTCCATCGCTGCAGGGTACTTCACCGACGGTGAATGAGTCGTATCCGACGTCCCAGGCGGCCGAATCAAGTTCGAGCCAGTCGGTGGGCGGCTTTGCCATGCGACTTGAGCGTGCATGGCAGGACGGCAAGCAGGTCAACGCGGACGTCTGCTTCACCTTGCCGGACTCATCAGGCTGGACCATCTGGGCTGCCCACTTTGATTATGCTGGCGAATCCGTTTCGGAGTTCAGCTCATCGATGATAAGCGAGCAAGCCACGGCGGACGGAGTGGCCTCGGAACGCTGCGACGAACTGGGCTTCTATGTCCCACCGGACGCCGATCTCTCGGCGGCCTCACTCACAGTTGAATCGGTTGGGGCCTATCCGACGGCTGAAGAATACTGCTCGCTCTATATCCCGAAAATCCAGCAGAGCCTCCAGGAGCGCGGTATCGGCATCACCCTGGATTGTCCTGAAGTGGACGGCACGATGACAATGCAGATCACGAGCAAACCGGACGGCATGTCTCAGGAAGAGGCAGAGCAACTGGTTTACAGCGATGAGTTTTACACGGTGAAAGGACCCTGGTCTTTTCCGGTTACGTTCGGGCAGTAGCCGCCGACGTCGGTATAATTGCGGGATGCAGAACGGCGCAGCTGGGCCAGGCATCCACGGTTGGCGGGAAGAATGACCTGGGATGTAGATGGACGCGCCCTCCGGGGCGCGTCTCTATTTTGTGGTGGGCCAATGAGGCTTCATGGACATTGATGATCAAGTCGAACTCCTGATGCAGGGGACGGACTACGGAGATGATGAGATCCGCAAAGCGATGACGCGGAACCTGCGGGAGCGCCTGGGCCTGTGCAAGGCGGAAGGCCGCTCCCTCCGCGTATACTGCGGTTATGACCCGACCTCCACGGACTTGCATTTGGGCCACACGATCACCATGCGCAAGCTCAGGCAGTTCCAGGACCTGGGTCATCAAGTCACATTCTTGATCGGAAGCTACACGGCCTTAGTGGGCGATCCTTCGGACAAGAACAAGGCCCGTCCCATTCTTACCGAGGCGCAAGTTGCCGAGAATGCGCGTACCTACACCGATCAGGCGTTCCGCGTCTTGGATCCCGAAAAGACCGTTGTTCGTTACAACGGCGAGTGGCTAAGCAAGCTCACCCTTCTTGATCTGATTCGCTTGGGTCAGAATTTCACAGTGCAGCAGTTTCTGGCGAGGGAGAACTTTGCCAAACGGCTGTCGAAAGAAGAGCCCATCTATTTGCATGAGACCTTCTACGCGCTGATGCAGGGCTACGATGCGGTTGCACAGGAGACGGACGTTCAGGTCGGGGGAACCGACCAACTGTTTAACATCATTGTCGCCGGTCGCAAGCTGCAGGAGGCCATGGGGCAAAAGCCGCTTGTAGGTGTCATTACCGGCATCTTGCCGGGCACGGACGGGGAACAGCGCATGTCCAAATCGACCGGGAACGTGATACCGATCAACAGCGGTGCGGAGGACATGTACGGCAAGATCATGTCCCTCCCCGATTCAGCCATGGAAAAGTACATGCGCCTCGTCACACGATGGACGCCTCGAGAAATTCGAAGTCTGCTCGCGGCCATCGAGTCGGGGAAAACTCATCCCCGCGATGCCAAGATGAGCTTGGCGCGGGAGATTACCAGTATCTTCTACGAGGAATCGGAGGCTTTGCAGGCACAGGAGACTTTCGTTCGGCGCTTTCGGAACAAGGAACTGCCCGAGGCTTTGCCGGAGATATCTATGCAGCCTGGTGCCACCGTTACTCAAGTCCTGGTTCAGGCTGGCCTTGTGTCCAGCAAGAGCGAGGCCAAACGGCTGGTCCAACAGCGGGGCGTTCGTCTCGACGGCGAGGTACTAGAACAAGCGGACGCCACCTTTCCGCATCCTGGAGTCCTGCAGGCCGGCCGGCGACGATTCGTCAGGGTGGTAAGTGGGTCGGATGCAGGCGATTGAGCCCGGGAGAGATCGCTACTGCCGGCTGGCTACCGACGGGGCGTCCCAACGGGATCGCACCGAAACAAAAAACGGACTGCAATGGTAGTCCGTCCTGAGGCGTCGACGGGATTCGAACCCGTGATGAGGGTTTTGCAGACCCTTGCCTTACCACTTGGCCACGACGCCATCGAGCTGCGCTGAGCGGGCGATGGGATTCGAACCCACGACCTTCTCCTTGGCAAGGAGACGTTCTACCACTGAACCACGCCCGCAGGTCGACTTCTTGGAGGCCGAGAGTGCCGAGAGTCAAAATCGAACTGACGACACCGCGATTTTCAGTCGCGTGCTCTACCAACTGAGCTATCTCGGCCGAATGGTCTTTCTTCCAGCGGCTGAAATTCTACTAGACGCCCAAGGGATTGTCAAGCAAACGACGGTGGGGGCTCGGTCCTTGGTTGTTCTCGATTGCGGGACGGTCGACCACGACCTTGCAAGCTCGATTCCTGACATCCGCGCCGACGTCTCGGCAGGCAAGCAGGGATGAGGGTCTAGACCATGTTTGAAACGCTTGCGGCGCGCCTCAACCAGGCTTTCGACAGTCTGCGCAAACGCGGAAAGCTCTCGGAAACGGATGTTGACGCCGGCTTGAGGGAGATTCGGTTGGCTCTTCTTGAGGCGGATGTGCAATTCGGCGTGGTCAAGGACCTGGTCGCCCGCGTCCGCCAACGGGCGGTAGGCGCCGAACTGTCGAAAGCACTCAGCCCCGGGCAGCAGATCATCAAGATCGTACAGGAGGAATTGGTGGGGACGTTGGGGTCCGCGGCGCCGCTTAACCTGTCTGGACCCAGGCCGCGAGTTGTTATGTTAGTGGGCCTGCAGGGTTCGGGCAAGACAACTACTGCAGCGAAGCTCGCGAGACACCTAAAATCTTCAGGCGAACGGGTCCTTCTCGTAGCAGACGATCCATACCGGCCTGCTGCGACGCAGCAGTTGCAGCAGCTCGGTGCGAGGCTCGACGTCCCCGTGGAATCAAGTTCGACCCTGACCCCTCCCGATCTGGCGCGCTCGGCCCGGGACAGGGCGTCCCAGGGCGGCTTCGGCGTTGCGATCCTCGACACCGCCGGCCGTTCCCAACTCGATGGGGCCATGATGGAAGAGTTGAGGGCGGTTGCGGCCGCCTGCGAGCCCGTGGAGACTTTGTTGGTAATCGATGCAATGACCGGGCAGGAAGCGGTGAATATCGCCCAGGGATTCAAACGGATCATCTCCGTTACGGGCCTCATCTTGACCAAGTTGGATGGCGATGCTCGCGGAGGCGCTGCGATTTCGATCAGGGCGGTCACTGGTATACCAGTAAAGTTCATCGGCACCGGGGAGAAGTTGGATGCCCTGGAACAGTACGATCCTGCTCGCATCGCCTCGCGGATACTGGGCATGGGGGACATGATCGGCCTTATTGAACGAGCCGAGAGGGTATTTAACGAACAGGAAGCGCGCACTGAAGCAACCAAACTTGTGGGCGGTTCGTTCGATCTCGAGGATTGGCTTCAGCAAATGAAACAGGTGCGGAAGTTGGGCTCAATCAGCCAAATCCTGGATATGCTGCCTGGGCAAATGGGCAAGGCGGCACGCTTGGCGCCCGCCGAAGACCTGGAGAAAGGCATGAAGGCCTCGGAGGCGATCATCCTTTCCATGACGCGCAAGGAACGCCAAGATCCTGAGATCCTCAACGGTTCCCGCCGCCGGCGCATCGCCTCGGGTTCGGGGACAAGCGTTCAAGATGTGAACCGCCTGCTCAAACAGTTTCGAGAAGCCCAGCGGCTGATGAAAATGATGGGTCGTTCTGGACGCGGCGATCTGGGAAGACTCCTGCGGTAAGATTTCACGGCCTTGGTTGCCGCGTCCGACCGCGATCTCAGGCACCCATACTTCAGAAGGAAGCGATGCCCACGCGGCCATATCCACCGACGGCTGCCACCGTCACGTGAGCAGCTGGCAAGCGTCATGCCTTCTCCCAGCACCTCCAAGGCATCTTCACACCCAGTTCACAAGTCGCTCCTACACTTTTGCCAACGGTTGGAAAGGACCGAAAAGCAGATGGAAGGCGTGCTCACCGTTCTTAATTTCCGGCCCCCCGTGCTTGGCGTCCGGGTCGGGGTCAAGAGGCAGGGGCTCCACCGATGATCCACGCATGCCAGGAGCGCGCCTATGCTGCCGTGTCATCTGACAAAACGGAGCAGGCCTGAAGGGCGGGGCATGAGGAAGACGCCGTGGTTGGCGCCGCAGCAATCCCGTGAGCAACTCCCCATAGCGCTCGGTCGCGTATTCGTGATATGTTGGGTTGAGGGAAGACGCGGCTGTCATCACGCCGGATGAACCAGACGGTTGAGTATGAAGACGATCCTGGTGGTTGACGATGAACCAAAGATAACGCAGCTTGTCCGTGACTACCTCGAAAGAGCGGGCTATGCTGTTCTTAGCGCGGCCGACGGCGAGGCGGCCCTGTCCGTCGCCAGGACACGCAAGCCGGACCTGATCGTTCTCGATTTGGGCCTGTCAAAGCTCGATGGGCTTGATTTCACTCGTGAGTTTCGCAGGACATCGTCGACTCCGATCATCATGCTGACCGCTCGCTCCGAAGAATCAGACAAACTTGTGGGGCTGGAGCTTGGCGCCGACGATTACATGACCAAGCCCTTCAGCCCGAAGGAACTTGTGGCCCGCGTGCGAGCGGTGTTCCGCCGAATCGAAAACGCCGCCAATCCTCGGGAAGAAATCATCCAGGCCGGCGATCTCATGCTCGACCTCCCGCGCATGCAACTCACGGCTGTCGGCAGGGAGGTCGAGGAACTCACCCCCTCCGAGTTTGAACTCCTGGCGACGCTTGCGCGTCAGCCTGGAAGAGTATTTACCAGGGCTCAGTTGTTGGAAGCCATCCATGGTGTTGCATTTGAGTCGTACGAGAGGGCGATCGATGCCCATGTCAAGAATATCCGTCGTAAGATCGAGCCTCGGCCCGGCCAGCCACGTCTGCTCCTAACGGTTTATGGCGTAGGCTATAAGTTTGCGGAGAGTTAGTGGGCATCCCATCCTCTGACTCGGCAGGGAAAGGCGGAATGCCAGAAACCCCTAACTCGCGAGCCCGCGGCAGCAGCAAGTCGGGATCCAGGGCTCGATGGCCCGGTCGAACGGCGTCGCCGCCGTCTTGGTGGCCCTCCGATGAGGCATGGCCGCCCGAGGATCGGCGTCACTGGCGACGCGCCATGCGCCACAGCCCGTTTGCGCGCCGATTCGGCTGCATGTTCATGGCCGCAAGCTTGTTTGGGATTGTGCTCGTCGTCGCAATCATCGGCGCGGTGCTGCGGGCGCTGGACTTGCCGCTGCTCCGCCTGTGGTCGACCGCGGCCGTATATGGCGCGACAGCCCTGTTTCTGATCGCGGCTGTTGTAAGTTTTGCGATCGCGGCCGCGAATCTCAGTCGCACAGCCAGGACTCTGGATGATCTGGTCGAGGCCTCCGAGAAGGTAGCCGATGGTGACTACTCGACTAGAGTCAAGGAGGCGGGCCCGCGTGAGACCCGGAGCATGGCGAAAGCATTCAATGCGATGGCTGCGCGGCTTGAGTTTGAGGATCGCCAACGACGCGCGATGCTCGCAGACGTCACGCATGAACTACGGACGCCCCTGACCGTTATCAGGGGTAGCCTGGAAGGCTTTCTCGACGGCCTGTATCCAGCCGATGAGGTGCGGCTTAATTCGTTGCTTGAAGAGGTTGACCTGTTGACGCGACTCGCTGACGACATGCGCATGCTCGTGGCGGCCGAAACCAGCGGGCTCGATCTGCGGATCGAGCAAACGGACCTGGGCGCGCTCGTGGAGGAGACGGTCTTGGCTTTTGGGAGCGCTGCCCAGACCGCCAACGTTCGGATTGAGTTGGCGGGGGCCTCCCCGAGGCCGTGCTCGATCTCGATCCGGAGCGGATACGTCAGGTCCTCTCGAACCTCTTGGCAAACGCATTGAAGCATTCGCCGGCCGGCAGCGTGATTCGAGTGGAGGTTTCCAGGTCGGGTGCTGCCGAGGGGGTCACCACCGACGTCTCTGTTGCAGACGAAGGGTCGGGTATCGCGGCCGAGGACTTGCCCCACGTTTTTGATCGATACTACAAGTCGGCCGACTCGCGCGGCCTGGGGATAGGGCTGTCGATCGCCAAGTTCATTGTCGAGGCTCACGGGGGCAAAATATACGCGGCGAGCTCCCCGGGGCATGGCGCTACTTTCCGGTTTTCTTTGCCAGGATGATTCTCTGGTAAAATACTTGGCTGCGCACCGTAGCATGGCGCGGGTGCCAAATCGGGGATGGGGCTGCTTCCCCAGTGGCTCAACCTCGCAGAAGAACGGCGTAACCACTAGTACCAAGGAGAGCATTTTTCAATGGTCCGCATTCGTTTTCGGCGTACAGGCCTAAGAGGGCAGCCTTCGTATCGTATTGTGGCGGCAGACAAGGAGTTACCCAGGGATGGTCGTTTCCTGGAGATTTTCTGGGTTCTACAACCCGCGCACCGATCCAGCCACCATCAACCTGAAGGAAGATCGCATATTCCATTGGATGTCCAATGGAGCCCTTCCGACAGATTCTGTGGGGCAGGTGTTCAAGACGGCCGGCCTTGTGGAGCGCTATGAACGATTCAAGAACGGCGAAGCACTCGAAGCCCTAATGAAAGAAGCTGCTGATGCGGTCGCAAAACGCGCGGCCCCGGCAAGGACGCGGAAGGACTAGTCCAATGGGCCAAGCAAGCGGCTTTCCCCTGCCGGTGCTGGGGGAGCCTCACATCAGCTTTTGGACGGGTCGAATATGAAGGAACTCATCGAGTATATTGCCAGATCGCTGGTTGAGCACCCGGATCAGGTGGACGTGCGGGAGTTTGGTGGAGGCGACCGGGTTCGCCTGGAGTTGTCTGTGGCACCCGACGATATGGGCCGCGTCATTGGCAAGGGCGGCCGCGTGGCGAATGCGATCCGGGCAATACTTCGCGTGGCCGCAGAACGAGATGGTAAGCAAGTGACCCTGGATGTGGTCGAGCCTGTGTGATGGCCCGGGCCAAGATCGCTCGCAGTTTGAATTCAGGCTCGCCAGCGACTGGTGAGCCTGAATATTTAGTTGTCGGATACTTGCGGCGCACCCACGGCCTGCAAGGCGAAATCCTGATGGACATCGCGACGGACTTTCCGGAGCGCCTCCAGCCAGCGGTTCGTGTATACATTGGCGGGGGGCACCAGCCCGCTGTTATCGAACGGGTCAGGGCCGTAAGCCGCGGAATGCTGATCAAATTCCTGGGCACGGAAACCGCGGAGGCTGCGGCCGGTCTGTGCAAGGAAGCGGTATTTGTGACTTCGCGCGACCGGCCCGAGCTTGAGAGCGGCCAATACTATCATCATCAGCTTCTTGGAATTACTGTTGTCGACAAAGAGGAGCATGTGGTTGGCAAACTGAGTGAGATCCTGCAGACGGGCGCGAACGATGTGTACGTTGTCGAGCGGCCCAGCGGGCAGGAGCTTCTGCTGCCTGCGCTTGCGTCTGTGATTGTGTCTGTGGATCTGAAAAGGCGCCTCATGCAGGTGAATGTCCCTGAGGTACTGGGGCAAGATGGGTCCCGCTAGGCCGCGGTCAAACGCGGGTGGCTCCTGCGCTAGGACCGTGCGTGTCATCCAGTGAACGAGGACAAGCGTTACTGGGTCGGATTCAATCTGGTGCGCGGGGTTGGCGCAGTCCGCCTGCGCTCGCTTATCGACCATTTCGGGGACGCGAAGTCGGCCTGGACCGGTACGCCAGATGCACTTCGGGCAGCGGGTCTGGGGAGCAAGACAATTGCCCGATTGCTCGCAGCGCGCGTCGACGTGGATCTCGATGCCCTCTGGGACAAGATTGCGAGCCAAGGGATACAGGTCTTGACCTCCGAAGAGGAGGCCTATCCGACAAGGCTAAAGCAGATAGAGCAGCCGCCGCCCGTGCTGTATGTGCGCGGCGACTGGCTTCCGGATGATCACTTCGCGGTTGCGATCGTCGGCACACGCCGGGTAACATCTTACGGCCGTCAGATTACCGAGCAGCTTGCGTCGCACTTGGCCGCGAACGGAGTGACCGTCGTAAGCGGACTGGCGCGTGGAGTTGATGCCGCGGCGCACGAGGCGGCGCTCAGTGCCGGTGGCCGCACGGCGGCGGTGCTTGGGTCCGGGGTCGATCGTATCTACCCGCCTGAGAATCGCGCACTTGCCACGAGGATGCTCGGGAGCGGCGCGCTTCTCAGCGATTACCCGCTTGGCACCGCGCCGGAAAGCGGCAACTTTCCCCCGCGAAACCGGATCATTGCGGGACTCTCAATGGCCACGGTTGTGGTGGAGGCGGGCGAGACCAGCGGCGCACTGATTACGGCGGAATTTGCCGCCGAGCAGGGCCGGGAGGTCTTCGCCGTCCCAGGTAACATCCTCGCTCCGCAGAGTCGCGGTACGAATCGGCTGATCCGGGACGGTGCGCAGCCTTTGCTCGAACCAGATGACCTCTTGCAGGCCCTTGACCTGAAACGCGTGGGGGCACACAAAGCCGCCCGACGGGCGCTCCCCGCCAACGAGATCGAAATGAAGCTGATGAACACCCTTGGGAGCGAGCCGCTGCACGTGGACGAACTGCGCAGCGAAACGGGCTTGCCGGTGGAGAAGGTATCTGCGGCTTTGGTAATGATGGAACTCAAGGGGATGGTACGTCAAGTTGGGGGCATGCAGTACGTCGCGGTGCGTGAGGTACAATCGGACTACCTCGCGTAGGGAATCAGCATGCAAGATCACGATTATGCAGTCATCATGGCCGGCGGCGGTGGTACCCGGCTGTGGCCAGTCTCTAGAAAAGGTCGACCAAAGCATCTCCTACCAATCCTTGGCGAACAAACGCTGCTTCAAGGAACGGTAGCGCGGCTTGGCTGACCTCTTTCCCTCGCATCGCATCCTCATTGTTACGATTCGTGAACAGGTGCAGGAAATCCGGCGTCAGGCGCCAGACGTACCGATCGAGAACTTCATCATTGAGCCGGCGGCCAGAGGGACAGCGTCCGTGGTCGGACTCGCGGCGACGGTCCTGGCGAAACGTGATCCTCAGGCCGTAATGGCGGTCCTGCCTGCCGATCACTTCATCCGTAATCGAGATCTCTTCAACTACGTGCTGGGTGAAGCCTTTGATGTGGCGAGAGACAAGTACCTGGTGACACTTGGTATAACGCCAAGCTCGGCATCGACTGCCTACGGATACATACAGCAGGGCGAACCGCTCGAAGGCAGCCGGAAGTATCCTGTTTATCACGTGCGCCAATTCACGGAGAAGCCCGACGAGAAAACCGCCCAGGAATTCGTGCGCTCGCGTGACCATTCTTGGAACAGCGGGATGTTCATTTGGAGAGTGGACTCCATACTCCAGGAGATCCGAGCCCGCATGCCGGAACTCTATGCGGCACTTGAGGGTATCTCGGCTGCTTGGGGAACGTCGAACCAGGAGCAGGTGCTGCAGGCAGCCTGGCCTGGCCTGAAGCCTGAGACCATTGACTATGGCGTCATGGAGCATGCGGACCGCGTCGTGGTGTTGCCAGCGGGCGGGCTCGGATGGAGTGATGTGGGATCCTGGGACAGCCTGTACGAGGTGCTTTTTCCGGACATCCACGGCAACGTGTCCACGACGCCCCAGCATTTGGCCCTGGAGACACACAACACGCTCGTGTATGGCACCGATGGAGAAAGGCTCATTGTCACAATCGGGATGGATGATACGGTGGTGGTGGACGCGGGAGACGTGCTCCTGATCTGCAAAGCGGACCAGGCCCAGAAGGTACGTGAAGTCGTGGCTCATCTGCAGCGGCACAGACAGGAGAAGTATCTTTGAGTTCGGGAGAGTTGATGCAAGCTTATTGTATGAAGTGCAAGACCAAGCGCGAAGTCCTTGAGCCTGTGGCGGCCTACAACGCCAAAGGCTCCCCGGTCACCACGGGAAAATGCCCGGTTTGCGGCACCAAGCTCTATCGGATGGGCCGCACGGATGCGCACTCCCAAATACCGGTGCCGCCCAAGGTTCCGAAAGTAAGGAAGCGCGAGGGCAAGCTCGTAATTGTTGAGTCCCCGGCCAAGGCCAAGACAGTCGGCCGCTTTCTCGGAAAAGGGTACACGGTTAAGGCCTCCATCGGGCATGTGCGCGACTTGTTACGATCGCAGCTTTCGGTGGATGTGGACAACAACTTTGAGCCAAAGTATCGCGTTCCAAATGAGAAGAAAGAGGTTGTCAAGGAACTGAGACGACTGGCGGGTGCCGCCGCGGAAGTCTATCTTGCGACAGACCCCGATCGCGAGGGCGAATCGATATCGTGGCACCTCATGGAGGCGTCCCAGATCGATCCGGCGATCGCCCGACGCGTGACATTCCATGAGATTACGGAACCGGCAATCCGGGACGCGTTTGCGCATCCGCGGGCCATCGATATGGATCTGGTGAACGCCCAACAGGCCCGGCGAGTCTTGGACCGACTGGTCGGGTACAGCATAAGTCCCATTCTATGGGAGAAAGTCCGTAGCCGGCTTTCCGCCGGCCGGGTGCAGTCCGTTGCACTGCGTCTTATTGTGGATCGCGAAAGAGAGATCGACGCATTCCAGCCGACGGAATATTGGAGTATTCACGGTGAGTTCCGTCCCCACGGTCTCAAGCCGACCTTTCTTGCGAAGCTTGCCAAGATTGACGGCTCTGATCCGGCCCTGGGCGACGAGAGTTCTGCGCAAGCCATCCTGGCTGAGATGCAAAAAGGCGCGTACGTGATTAGCAAGGTGCGACGCAGTGAGCGTCGCCGCCGGCCCGCCGCACCGTTTACGACCTCCACGCTTCAGCAGGAAGCGTCCCGCCGACTCGGTTTCGCCGCCAAGCGCACGATGGCATTGGCGCAGGGTCTGTATGAGGGGCAGGATGTTGGCAATGGAGGCGAGACGGGTCTCATAACCTACATGCGAACCGATTCGCCGACGGTCTCCGAGAGCGCACAAACCGAGGCACGTGATTTTGTCCGTGAGCGGTACGGTGCGGAATTCTTGCCGGCCCAACCCCCCGAGTACAAGGCCCGGGCGCTCGGTGCGCAGGAAGCTCACGAGGCCATTCGGCCAACCTCGGTCAGGCGGGAGCCCGAAAGCGTCAAGGCCTACTTGGAACCTGCCATGTTCAAGCTTTACAACCTGATTTGGCAGCGATTCATTGCGTCCCAAATGGAGGCCGCCGTGTATGATACGCTGCAAGTGGATGTCACCGGCATTGCCAACGGGCACGAGTACCTTCTTCGTGCCTCGGGCTCGCATATCAAGTCTCAGGGATTTCTTGCAGTTTACGAGGAAGCCAAGAACGAAGATGCGCGCGCCGAGGAAGAGGAGGAGAACGTCAAGATACCCGGGGAGATTGCCGAAGGTCAGGCACAAGATCTGGTGCGCCTCGTTCCGGAGCAGCACTTCACGCAGCCTCCACCGCGCTTCTCCGAGGCCTCGCTGGTTCAGGTTCTGGAGGTCAATGGCATAGGACGGCCGTCGACGTATGCTCCTATCCTGTCGACCATTCAGCAGCGCGGCTACGTCCGGCGGACCGAGAAACGGCTGGTGCCGACTGACACGGGAATACAGGTAAACGACTTGGTCGTCGAATATTTCCCCGATATTGTGGACATCAACTTCACCGCCCATATGGAAGCTGATCTTGATAGGGTGGCCGCCGGAGAAATGGAGTGGACCGGCGCGATCGGCGAATTCTACGGGCCCTTCAAGGAATTGGTGGTGAGGGCCCAGGCCGAAATCCCGATTACAAAGTCCGCACCGGAGCCGATCGGTCGGATCTGCCCTGAAGACGGCGGTCAATTGGTAATTCGGTATGGTCGGTACGGTAAGTTTATTTCGTGTTCCAACTTCCCGGCCTGTCGCTACACTGAGGCGTGGTTGGAAAAAATTGGCGTAGCGTGTCCGACGGATGGCGGAGACTTGGTCGCAAGAAAGACCCGCAAAGGTCGAACCTTCTACGGCTGCGCGAACTACCCGGCGTGCGACTTCACGTCCTGGAAGAAGCCACTCTCAATGCCCTGTCCGCACTGTGGCGGCCTTCTCGTTGTTGCCAATAAACGCGAGGCAGAGTGCCTGAACTGCCACCAGATTACGTCCCTCGAAGACGCCGTGCAAGAATCAACGCGCGAGTAGACCCGCTCTGGCGTAAGTCACTGTATAATTGAGGCTAGGCAGGAAATTCACGAGGAGCCTCCAGATGAAATCCGCACTTGAACTTCTGAGAAAGCACGTCATCGCGATCGTGGTGGCCCTGGTGGTCGGACTGGCTGCCGGGCTTCCCTTGGGATGGGCCACCGTCAAGGTCGTGAATACCACTCCGGCGGTGATGCGGGCTGACCTCCAGGAGGACTACCTGCGGATGGCGATCAACTCGTTCAGGGTCAACCGCGATCCTAATCTGGCTGTGCAACGATGGGATGAATTGGGACCGGCGGCGGCACCGTTGTACGTCAAGGTGCAAGAGGATCCCCGTGGCATGGACCCAGCGGTCATTGTTGCATACGGCCAGGTGATCCAGGCGGTCAAGGGCGAGAATCCAGGGGGAGCCGGGAATGCACCGCTCTCGGGCGGATTCCCGTCCCGTACTCTGCTGATCGTCGTGGCCATTTTTGTGCTGTTTCTGGTGGGAGCCGCAATCTTGTATTATCTCCTGCGTCGAACTGGACGGACGCCTTCTGGCAACCGACCTAGTGGCAGCGCCTGCACCGACTCGGGCGGCCCAGAACCGCGCGGCGGCTCCGAAGACCGATTTCGAGTCACTGGGAGTCGCGCCGCCAATATCTCAGAACATGACGACGTATGTTCTTGGCGATGATCTGTATGATGAGTCGTTCAGTATTGATACGGCTGGGGGCGACTTCCTCGGGGAGTACGGCGTGGGCGTCTCTGAGACCATCGGCGTTGGCGAACCCAAGAAGGTCACGGCATTGGAAATCTGGCTTTTTGACAAGAACGATATCAAGACCGCGACGAAGGTGTTGATGAGCGCCCATGCCCATGGCGATGCGGGCATCCGGGCGCGCCTGGAGGCCAAGGGGGAGCTCATCGAGATTGAGCCACAAAGGCAAATCATGCTTGAAACGGAAACGGTCCAACTGCTGGCCACGGTTGTGGACTTGCAGTATGGTGACGGCGCGATGCCGGAGAAGAGCTACTTTGAGCGAGTGACGCTTGAGCTTGCGATCTGGCGCAAAGCGGACCACAGCTAGATACCAAAAAAGGCCGGGCGCTTTCGCCCGGCCTTTTGCTCGAAAAGGCGCAATCGCTTACTCGATCTTGATGATCTTTAGGCTGCGTGCGCCGCCCGGAGTCTCCACCTCCACCGAATCCCCGACCGCGTGACCGACGAGCGCACGCCCGATGGGGAACTCGTTGGAGATTCTGCCGTTGCGAGGGTCAGCCTCGGCGGCGCCTACTATATGGTACCTTTCGGGTGGATAGCCCTGCTCCTCGATCGTCACATGGTTACCAACTCCGACGGCGTCTGTTGCAGGGCTTCCGTCAATGATGCTCGCATTGCGAAGTATGTACTCAACTTCCTGAATGCGCCCTTCAAGAAATGCCTGATCCTCCTTGGCCTTGTGATAGTCGGCGTTTTCGGACAGATCTCCCATTTGGATTGCGGATCTCAGGCGCTTGGAAAGCTCCTGGCGCTTTGCTCCCTTGAGCTCGGCCAATTCGGCCTTAAGCTTCGCGGCGCCGTCGCGGGTTAGATAGGTGGATTCTGACAATGTCGAAACCTCGTGTCCCTAGACAGGGCTACCTAGGACCTCTCAAGAGGGTCAAATAACTTCTTGTGCTCCTCTATGGCGAAGCGATCTGTCATACCGGCAATGTAGTCGCAAATCGTACGCTCTAGTCCGCGCTGCTGAACGAGCGCCTGCATCCCGTCGGGCATGGTGGCTGGCTCTGCTTGAAAGGCGGCAAACAGATCCGAGATGACGCGCTCTGCCTTGACAGCCATCCGCAGGACCCGGTAGTGCGAATAGAGATTCTTGTACAGAAAATCCTTGAGTTCGCGGTTCTGCCTCTGCATTTCCTCACTGTGACCTACCAGATTTGACTTGAGCCTTTGAATGTCGAGGGGGCTCTGAACGCTGGATGCTCTCAACCGGTCGTCCGTGGCTTTGACCAAATCCGTGACCATCATGCCGACTAGCTCCCGGATCATGCGGTGGCGTTCGAGCTCGGTCAAGTCCGGCCCGCGCCATGCAAATGTCACTTTTAGCGTCTCCCAAAGGGCGAGCCCATCGAGCATGGACGGCGTGATCATGCCGGATCGCAGGCCATCGTCCAGATCATGAGTCGTATACGCGAGTTCGTCGGCCACGTTGGCGATCTGGGTCTCCAGGTTTCCCCTTAGGGCGGGGTCATACGCGCGAGCGTCGGAAATGTCATACTCCAACTCGTGCTTGACCATCCCTTCACGGACTTCCCACGTGAGGTTCAGGCCGGGAAACTGCGGATACCGCTGCTCGAGTTCCGTCACGATGCGCAGCGATTGCCGATTATGATCAAAGCCGCCGCTGTCCTTCATGATCCGGGCCAGAGCCACCTCGCCGGAATGGCCAAAGGGCGAGTGGCCCAGGTCGTGGGCAAGGCAGATTGCCTCAACGAGGTCCTCATTCACTCCGAGGGCGCGAGCAATGGTGCGGCCGATTTGTGCGACCTCCAGAGTGTGGGTAAGTCGCGTGCGGAAATAGTCTCCCTCGTACATGATGAAAACCTGTGTCTTATATTCCAGACGGCGGAACGCCGTCGTATGGATGATCCGATCTCGATCGCGCTGAAACGCCGTTCGGTAGGCTGGCTCGCCGTCGAGATAAGCACGTCCCTTGGAGTTTTGGCTGCGTACTCCATATGGTGCGAGTGCGTTGTGTTCCAGCGCTTCGAGTTTCTGACGATCAAAGAACATCGACCTCTCCAACGTGGCCCGGGCTGGCCCGGTTCGGTTCTCGCGACGTGTGGGGCGAGTGGGAATTGAACCCACAAGGTGTTGCCACCGGAGGATTTTAAGTCCTCTGCGTCTGCCAGTTCCGCCATCGCCCCGGGACACAAATTGTAACGCAAGTTCTCATGGCTCTTCTCGGCGCCGGCATCAAGAATCCCCCGACGGGCGGGGTTGAGCTCCATGGAGCCTGCGATCTTGAATGGCGAACGGCAGGTACAGCAATAGAATGGTCACGATGCCTATGAGTTCCATGAAAGCTATGTAGTATGGCCACGGCGGCAACAAGTCCAACAGACTTGGCGTGATAGGCTTCACATTCAGCATGAGGTAGTCGCTGCCGATCGCCAAGTTCAGGCAATAAATCAGCACCATGTAAATATTGGTGTAAACCAGCACGCGCTGCACGGATCGCCACGTGGGGCGGAATCCTTCGACTACGGTCATGTAGATCGGGGCCGTAAGCAGCAGACCGTGAGAAACGAATGCCTCAAAGAAGCGGTAGTGCGGAAATCCGTATTGCCCCAGATCGGGAGTTGCCAGGTACTGAAGAGCTGCGCCAATGCCCAGGAAATAGGCAAATTCATAGATCCGGTAGTTCTTGAACAGCAGCATGAACCCGGAAAGCCAAATGAAGACGCTGCACATATTGAGGGGCAGTAGGTAAAGAGCGGACCACCGGCCGACGCCAATGTTCCAAAGGTGCCATGACAATTCTGAGCCCCATAGAACGACCGTCAGAGCCGCACGGGCTGCCAGGCGGGCCAATTCCCCGGCGCCGCGTAGCTGCAAGAGGCCCAAATTCAGCATGAGCAGCGCCGCCAACGCGGCGAAGTGCGGCGCCCCCAAGATCGCAAAACCGGGGCCGGGATAGTCGAGCGCGAAGTACCGACCCAAGGCCGCCACGCCGTTCTGGAGCGCGTTCAGGAATCAACCGTGTTGGGTCAGCGTTGCCCGTCTGGGCTCGAGTTGGTTTGCTGCCAGCAGGCGATGCAGGAGATAGATCATGACGACAAACAAACCGATCGCGTTCAACTGGTGAAGCAAGGCGATTCCGATCTCGACATGACTAAGTACGATCGCTATGCCCAGCGCGATTTGGATTGTGGTCATCGCAACGAGCAGACCGACAGCCTTGGCCAATTCGGTGCTTCGCATGCCCCGACGGACAAGGCCGTAGACGGACCCCGCGGCGATGAGCACGCCAAAAGCAAACCATCGGTGAATCCAAGCCACCGTGAGAGGCGCGCTCACCAGATTACTGAGCGTGGGGTCCACCTGGCTTAACAATCCCTGAGGAATCCAGCGTCCCAGCATCAGTGGCCATGTATCGGAGACGTGACCGGCTTTCAGCCCGGCCGTGAAGCCGCCGTATGCCATCTGGATCAGCAACGCGATCAGCCCGACCAGAGTCGCAACGCTTGCTGCAGACCAGGGAGTCCGCTCCTGCCCACTGGGGAAACCATACCTGTGACCGAGCGCCGTCCACACGGACAGCCCTATCAGGGATAGCGCGAGAAAGAGATGGGCAGTCAACAACAAGTGACTTACGGCTGGCTGGTCGACCAGGCCGGACGAAACCATCAACCAGCCCATGACTGCCTGCGCCAGGAATAAGACGCCCATGACCAGGTAGAGTCCCACTTCTCTCCAGGGGATCCGCCTTGTGGCGAGAAACACGAAGAAAGGAATCGCGAAGACCAGGCCCGCAAGGCGGGCAAGCAGACGGTGAAGCCACTCGATGATGAAGATCTCCTTGTACTGATTCAGGGTCATGTCGAAATTGATTTGTCGGTACTCAGGGCTCGTCTGGTACTTCGCAAATTCCAATTGCCAGGCCGACTGACTGAGCGGCGGCACAGCGCCCATTACCGGATTCCACTCGACGATCGAGAGGCCTGAGCGTGTGAGCCTCACAAATCCACCGTAAACCACTAGGAAGATTGCAAACGAGCCAAATGCCAGTATCCACTTCATGACCGCACGATCTTGCGTCCTCGGCATCGCTGTGCTCCTGGTTGTGAACCCATCGATTATAGCAGCGGTGCCGCCTCAGGCGCATTACCGGCTCTCCTGGCGTCGGACGTCGGATCTGGCGGCTGCGCATCGGGTTGATGCTCAGGCCGCCTCTTGGATCCTTAGTACCAGCGGCAGCATCTTCTGCACGTGAGACCCATTCCAGTAGATCTGACCGCAGCGGGGGCACCTGTGGAATTCATGGTAGTAGAGCCGGGTCAATGGCTCCAATCGACGGAGCACACTGCTCTTCTGGACAGGTTCAAGGATCTGATTGCATCGGATGCAGCGCCTGAATGGCCGGAACCAAATCGCCAGCTTGAAGCGGGAGGTGACTTCGACAAGTTGCTCCCATGGGTCGAGGCTTCGGACCAGATAACCCCGCGACACCGATTTCCGCATCAGCAGGTGCCGGTCGCGCGTCAAGAGGGCACGGTTTTCGCGAAGCGCGGTCTCCGCCAATTCCTGATCCTCCCAGTCAGGTCCATACGCGCAATCCAGGCCGAGCATACGAAGCCGTGAATTCAATTTGCCGAGGTGCCCATCGAGCACGAATCGCGGCTCGTCCCGTGATTCGTCATCGGATCGAACGGCGGCGACCTTGATGCTTTCGCCGTCACAAACCTGATGGTCGAGGTCCAGGGCCCTTCCGGAGCTGGAGATCGCCCCGATTTCGGTGTGCGGCACGCCGAGTGCCTCGATTAGATGCTTTGCGGTTTGAGGACCCGTGAATTGATGTTCAAATCCCAGCCGCCGCTTTGAGCGAGGCAGAAGCTCCATGAGGCTTGCTTCAAATTCAAAATGGATGGTTTTCATCGGCCAAGCTGGATCAGGGTGCTCAAAACATTTACACGTCTGCTGCCGGCCCCACACGGCTGGCAAGGCGCTTGATGACCGCACACGTGCCTGGGGCCGGGAGCGGTCGCTTGCCGAGGCACCGCTCACTCCCAGTACGAAACCAGCCCCGATGTTGCCATCGCGGGCTGGATCGATACAATTTCGTGCTGCGGTCCCGACGGGATTCGAACCCGCGATCTCGGCCTTGACAGGGCCGCATGTTAAGCCGCTACACCACGGGACCAACTCTCGAGCGCGCGCAGTTTATCATACGGATTCGGGCATGTCAAGCAATCAGTAGGCGCCGCCCGTGTAGAGTGATGGATCGGTGGGTGTTTCGTCGGTTGGATCGTGCACGTACACCCAGTCACCTACTTGCGCCCAGTCGAACAGCCAGTGTGCGTCGCCTACCGACAAGTTCACGCATCCGTGGGACTGAGGATAGCCAAAGCGGGTTCGCCAGTATGCACCGTGAAGGGCGCGCGGGCCGTCAAAATACATGGTCCACGGGACATCCTCCAGATAGTAGAAGTCTGAGGGATCATTGTTGCGCATCGTCTCGGTCGCTCTCTTCACGGTGATTTGAAAAAGCCCGGGCCGGGTCCAGAATGGCTCGACGCCGGTTGCAACCACCGCCGCGAAAACCAGTTGTCCTTTGTCGTATACGGCCAGGGTCTGCTCCGCCAAGTTCACATCAATCCAACGAGCGGAGTTATTACTTCCGTCGGGAGGTCGCGTATTCACCACAACCTGGGCGACCTTGCGCGCTTCGACCCATTGGTCAATCCCAATCATGTTCCAATCAGCTCCGTCCTGATTCTCGGTATTGTAGATCTGGATCACACTGAAGGGCGCCAGGTTCTGCCCGGTTGGCGGCGCTCCGTACCCGGGCGCCGCCCTGACCGGGATATCCTCGAACGTCCAACCAAAGGAATTGCCCGGCGTGCGGCTGAACTGCAGACCTTGGATGGTCGGAATCTCCCCCACGCGTTCCCCTTTTCCGGGAATCCACCCGCCACTCTGCATCATGTAGTAAACGCCATGCCCGGAGTCCAAGCGGTCGACATAACCAACATACACGAATCCGGGATACAGGCTCTGGCCGGAGCTCAAGTCGCCGGGACTGGCCCCGATAGGCACCGGATCCTGGGAGATGACGTGGAAATAGCGAAATGGAATGTCCGCTAGAGATAAATCAGGTCTGCTTGCCGGTAGGGGGGTGGCAGGCAGCGTAAGCCCCTGTGCCGCCAATGCCGTGAGGTAGATTGATGGCCCCCATGGCAAGCAGGTCGGTTCCGCATTCAAATACACACCCGGTGCGCACACGACCGAACCGCTGTCCGGTTCTGAGGGGGCCGGCACGTCCTGTCCAAACGAGGCTGGCGACGACCATGCCATCGAGGCGGCGATACTCGCCGCAACAGTGCACCAGCTGCGATACATTCCAACGATTATAATGCCCGATGATTTCCAGCCTGTGATGCGCATGCTGTGTGCTAAAATCACGGGCCGGGGTTGGAAGTGGGTGGGCAGATCTTGCCGGGACCAAGTCAGCCCTCCGGCGCGGAGGTCAGAAGGTGGCAACAAATCGCACGCAGCAAATGGCGGCTCGCCTGCGAGAGCTGCAGGCGTCTTCGCCGGGCATTGAAGCCTCTGTGATCGTAAGCGTGGATGGACTGAGCATCGCTTCGGCCTTGCCGCAAGACATGGAAGAAGATCGCGTGTCCGCAATGTCCGCGGCCATGTTGTCCCTCGGCGAACGCATTGCCAGCGAACTCAGGCGTGGCCCGCTCGAGCAGGTGTATATCAAGGGTGCCAACGGCTATGCGATCCTGATGTCCATCGGTCGCGAAGCCGTGATGACCGTACTTACCCGAAGCGACGCGAAATTGGGCCTGATCTTGCTGGACATGCGTCGGGCCACTGAAGACCTTGTCGGTCTGATATAGGCGTTGGCGCATGGCTACGTTGCAAGAAGCCGGCCTGTACTATCCCAACAAGTTCGGCCTGATCGCCCTTAAATCGCTTGAGGAAGTGATGGGCAAGAACGGGCTCGATGCGATTCTGCATCTGGCCGGAATTTCCGCGTATTCTGAGGGCTATCCACCGGACAATCTTGACAAAAGCTTCGATTTTTCGGAGCTCTCCGCGATCGGCGAGGCCTTGGAAGAAATGTATGGTGCACGGGGCGGCCTGGGCCTCGCCATGCGTGCGGGCCGGGCCATTTTCTCCGATACGCTGAGGAATTTTGGCGCCCTCGCAGGTGTTTCCGATTTGGCATTCGCCGTCGTGCCACTGCAAGCCAGGCTGCGAATCGGTCTCAATGCGTTGGCAAAGATGTTCTTACAGCTGACTGATCAGGCGACCAGCGTTTCGGAGCGCGGCACCCAGTTTGTCTGGACGATTCACCAGTGCCCCTTCTGTTGGGGACGACACGGCGAGGAGAAACCCGTGTGCTACCTTGCGTCGGGGCTGCTTCAAGAATCTTTGCGGTGGATGTCGGGGGGCCACGAATTCCGATTCGAGGAAACCCGCTGCGTCGCAATCGGCGATGACGTTTGTGAGTTCACGATCGAGCCAGCGCCGATCTCCTAGGAAATTTGCAATTGCATATCACCGCGGTCATACCTACCTACAATGAAGCCGAAAGTTTGCCTGAGCTGATGCCGCGCTTGCTGGCACTGCCGCTGGACCTCGACGTTCTCGTCGTTGATGACAACAGCCCGGATGGAACTGGGGACGTTGCAAGGCGTCTGGCCGGAGTCGATGCGCGCGTGCACCTGTTGGGGCGACGGGCCAAACAGGGGCTCCGTTTAGCATATCTTGACGGTTTTCGATGGGCCTTGGCGCAGGGGGCGGAGGCGGTCCTCCAAATGGATGCGGACCTGTCCCATGACCCTCTGAGAATCCCCGACATGGCTGCACTGCTTGAGGAAGCCGACATGGTAGTCGGCTCCAGGTACATTCCAGGAGGAAGCGTGGACCCCGCATGGCCTCTCTGGCGTCGAACACTTAGTGGCTTCGGAAATCTGTACGCGCGGACCATCCTGGGCCTGCCTAACACGGACGTGACCTCGGGATTCAAACTCTGGCGCCGCCAAACGCTCGCCGGGATGCCATTGGAACTTATTCGCTCGAACGGCTACGTGTTCCTCGTGGAAATGGTCTACCTCGCCAACTGCCTGCAGTACCGGATCGGCGAAGTTCCGATCTACTTCCGGGAGCGTCGGCACGGATTGTCGAAAATGTCGTTCGCGATACAGGCTGAAGCTGCACTGCGAATCTGGCAGGTATGGTGGCAATATCGCGATATTCGTAGACAAGGCAAGGGCGGACGTCTCACTTAGGAAAGTTGTCGTGCGGCCATCCGGGTAAGCGCCTCCCATTCGTCCAGGCTCAGCGTTTGGGCGCGACGCTGAGGGTCGATGTCTGCGGTCAGCAATAAGCTGGAGGCCTCGGTCAAAGAGATTCCTAATCCGCTCGATATCGAGTTGCGCAGAGTCTTTCGCCGGTGCAGGAAGCCGGCCTTCGCAATCCTGAACAAGACAGGGATCAGGGATGGCCCGATCCTCGGGGACTTATAGGCTTCAACTCGGATAACTGCGGAATCCACTTTGGGAACCGGAAAGAACGAGCGGGCCGGGATTCTGCCTACGATTTCGGTGGTGCCGTATACCTGCACACTAAGTGACAACAACCCCATTTGGGGCGGTCCGGCACAAATTCGCTCAGCAACCTCTTCCTGCACTGTAAGTACGATGCGCCGGGGTTGCGGATTCAACTCGAGCAAGTGCCGCATGATCGGTGAGGTTACGTAGTAGGGAATGTTCGCCGCCGTGATGTACCCAGGCGGAAGACCAGTCCGAGAAAGATCGAGCTTCAACACGTCGCCGCAAACCAGCTGCACGTTTCTGCACAAGCGCAGATAGTCCTTGGCTATCTCCGCAAGCCTGCTGTCGACCTCGATGGCGACCACATTGGCGGCCTGACGGGCCAGATAGCGTGTCAGACCGCCGAAACCGCAACCGATTTCCAGCACCGAGTCATCAGGTGAGATTTCGGCGGCCGCCGTGATTTGCTCCAGAGCGCCGCTATCCTGTAGGAAGTTTTGGCCAAGGCGGTGTCGTGGACGGACGCCATGGCTTTGCAGGACTCTGGAAGCGTCGATATCCCCAAAATCGTTCACGGGCAGAACGAGGCGGATTGATCGCTGCCGGTGGATTCCCCTGAACCGGGCCAGGTTCCAGATTGAAACTGCGCAACGTAGTTCCGCAGCACGAGAAAATCTGCATCCCAAATGAAGACGTTGCTCCCAAATACCGGATCGTAAACACGCGTGCCCGTAAACAACTTCTCTGGGAAGCTGTATAGCGCAATGTTCGCGCGTGGCACTTGCGTCGCGAGGCAGGCCAGCTGGCCCATTAGCGCCGGGCTCAGATCGGTTTGTACGGAACCCCTGAAGGCATTGATCAACTCGGGTGCGTGCGTTACGACGCTGGGGCTCGTGAGCTTCTTCTGGAGAGCACACAGGACCAGATCCTGCTCATGGCCACGCGAAAACACGCCCTCGGCGCGATTGCGTGCGACGGCCAGGGCCTCCGTACCGTCAAGGTGGTGTGTGCCCTTCTGCAAGTCCGGGTTGTGGCTTCCGCCAATCCTTTCCGGCAGCGTGACATCTACGCCGTCGACCGCGTCCACCATTCGCACAAACGTCTGCATATTCACGGCCAGATAGTGATCGATCTTCGCCCCGAAGTTCAAGTCGAGCGTCCACGCCAGCAGCCCGGGGCCCGCGCTTGGGTCGTCCCAGTACTTGAAGCCATCGCCAGGATTACCGTACAGATAGGCTTGATTCAACTTCTCGTGGTCCTGGCCATTCAGGTTGTCAGAGATTTCAGGAATCTGGACCCACAAGTCGCGGGGAAAATCGAGCATCGTGACCCGAGCAGCCGAGAAGTCCACGCGCACGATGCGCATCACGTCCGAAAGACCCCAAGTGTAGCCCGCGCCGCGCGTGTCTGAGCCGATCAAGAGAATCGTCATGGACGGTGGGCCTCCGCAGAGAGGCGCCTGCAGAGGCGTTGGCGAGATGGCCGAAGCCAGCGGCGAGCTTCGTGGAATAGCCGTCCATGTGGGGCCAGGGTTGAAGGGCGTGTAGGCAGACGTCGGCGCGGCGGCTCCCAAGGGCCTCTGCAGCCAGGACACGTAGACTTGGCTACCCGCGGAAGCCACCGCCGCCAGCAAAACACATGCCACCGCGGATAGGGCGATGAGCGCTGTACGCTGGGATCTGGTCACGGCGAGGCGGGCGTGGGCAGTGGTGTGGGAAGAGGCGCGCTCGGCCATGCGCCGCGGTTGAAATAGCCGACGTAATCACGCAGCAGTGCGAAGTCAACATCCCAGATAAAGGTGTATCCCAGCACCGGATCGTGAACCCTTGTGCCGGTGAAGATGCTTTCTGGAAAGTCGACCGGCTGTATCTTCGCTGGTTCCAGCCTGGAGCCCAGGCACAGCAACTGGGCGATTCCGGCGGCATCCATATCGGTCTGCACGGACCCGTATAGACTCTCAACCAACGCTGGCAGCTTTGGAAGGGTTACCGGCGAAAGGACTTTGGCTGCCAATGCTTTCAATATCAGGTCCTGGACCCCGTTGCGCTGCAAATCGCCGTTCGGTCTCAATCTTGCAAGCAGCATCGTGCGGTAGCCGCTCAAGTGGAGTTCCCCCGCCGGGAAGTATCGATCCGGATCCGTCGAGCGGGTTACACGCCCATCGACGGTGAACGGGAGATCGACGTCCAATCCTCCAAGTTGGTCGATGATTCGCACGAAAGCCTGTAGGTTCACGGCCACGGAATGGTCAATCCGCGTGCCGAAATTCTCGGTCATGGTGCGTGCTAGCAGGGCGGGCCCCGCACCGGGGCCGTCGTAGTAGCCGAATGCCGGGTTCCCATACAAGTACGCCTGATTCAGTTTTCCATGCGTAAGGCCGCCGTGCGACGAAATCCCGGGTATCTCGACGTACAAATCTCGCGGAAAGGCCAGAAAGCGGATTCCGGGGTGGACGAAGTCCACGCGCACGACGCGGATGGAATCAGCCAAGCCGGCCGCGTAGCTGTCGGCGCGGCTATCGCTGCCGACCAGCAGGATGAACATGACCGGAGGGCCGCCGCATACGGGTGCCGGACTGGCGGTTGCACTGGGAGAGGCGGTCGGCGTTGCCGTGCCAGTCGATTCCAAGGTGGGTGAAGGCTGCGGGCGGGACAACTGCGCCACGCTGTAGGCCGCGAATGCCAACGCCGGCAGATTGAAACACAGAAGGAGCATCAGGCCAATTCCGCCGTATGCAAGTATGCGCCGTTTTCGGAATGTTGGACTCCCCATGATGCAACCTATGGGCGCGCTGGCCGCCTCTGCTTACTTGAGGGCATCCGGTATGCTCGCAGGAGCCGGCTCAAGAAAATATACCGTGATCCAGCCAGTCAAGTCCTCCATGTTGTTGTCGTCGAATCCAAGATCGATCCACTTGTACCTTGAAATACCCAGATTGCTCTCCACGATGTAGCCGCCGCCGAGGTCGCCAATCACTGCGTTGCCGTAGCCTGGAATATACAATCGCTGACCGTTCAGGTAAGAATAGAGAGCCGGGTCAACGGCGACGACTCCCTTGCCTGCGCGAAGCCCGCTCGCGGTGCCGTAGGAGCACTTTCCGGAGCCAGACGACGCCGACTCGCATGGGGAATACACGGTCGCGTACATTTGCGTCTTGAGCCAATACTGGATCTGGACACCGTTGATATTGGCCGTTTGCTCCACGGTTTTGGTCCCCCGGGCAAGAATCTGATTCTGGGCGGGGCGGACTAATGCCGGCGCTTCAGAGAACCGCGAGACTTCGCGGCCGTCCTCATAGCGCACCCTGCTCCTGGTGACCGTCATGCCCTCGGCGCCGGGTTGCACGACCTTTTCCTGCCCGAGGCCCAACGTCGGAGAATCCTGATAGGTCTCTCTAAATGGGATTGTCTCCTGATCCAGAACCAGGGTTTCGGACACGCGCGTTAGCCGAATGCCTCCGCCTGCCGGCAGGGGCTTACTCTCGATCGGCTGGCTCACATCCAGGCCTATCAACGGCAATCCGGCTTCTGCAAGCGCCTCGCCCACCGCGTTGGCCCCACTGCGCAGGCGGACTTGCTCTCCATCCGCGGTCAGCGTCAGCTCTCTTGACGGGGTGTAGGTGATCGCCATTCCAGCAGTGATCGGCGCGACAGCCTCTGGATCAAAGAGGTCTGCCGCGTACAAGTCGTGACCCGCCTCCGCAACGGCCTGGGCAACCGTCACTGCGGTTGTCTGCACCGGCTGACCGTTGATCGAAATCCGCCGTGCGTGTCGCACTTGCACAATCCCGATCTCGCCGGTCCCGATGGAATTGGTGGCGTTCACGGCCCTGCCATTCAGGAGGATTTGATCGGTTGGTCCAAGCAGGACTCCGCCTGCCGCGAGGACCGAATTCACCGTGGAAGATGAGCCGACAATCGCGGGCGAGAGAGAACCATCCAAGACGACTATGTTGTGACGCCGCGTCGGCTGGCATGCGCTCAACAGCGCGCTGCACGCCAGGCCAAGCGCGATAAGCGACTTCATTGGACAATTATAAGCCACGCGACTTTTGGCAAGGGCCCGCTGCGGCCAGCCTGCGTGGGGCCTGCCCGCCGGCTCGTTGTCCCGCGGCGCATCACACCGCCAGGACCGGCTCGTGCCGCTCGAGGAATTTGCTCGACCGGCTGTGCCGCACGCTCAGGCCCTGTCGCCCGGCTCTGGCAGCTAGCTTGTCTTGGCTGAGAGTCGCTTGAGCGCTGCCAACAACAGCGTGATGTTCTCCTTACGGCTCGAAAATCCCATCAGGCCAATGCGCCACACTTTGTCTTTGAGGGCACCGAAGCCGGAGGCTATCTCGATGTTGTATTGCCTGAGGAGCTCGAGGCGGACGCGGTGCGGGTCCACGCCCTCCGGCACTGTCGCGGTGGTCAGAGAAGGCAGCCGGTAATGCCGTGGGATGAACGGATGCAGCCCGATATCATCCAGGCCCGCCCAGAGCAATTCTGCATTTTGCAGATAACGGGCGAACGTTGCTTCCAAACCGTCTTCGGCAATGATCCGCAGGCCCTCGTGGAGACCGTAGTGGAGGCTCGATGATGCGGTGTGATGATAGGCGTGGCCCGCATTCCAGTAGTTCCAATACTGGACGAGATCGAGATAGAAGGATGAGACTGGCCGAGTGCGGGCTTCGATGCGTTTCCGCGCCCGACTGCCTACGGTGATCGGCGCCAGTCCCGAAGGTGCTCCCAAATTCTTCTGACTGCCTGAGTATGCCACGTCCACTTCCCATTCATCCACCCTTACCGGAATTCCACCCAGGGAAGTGACCGTGTCGAGCACTACAAGCGCACCGGCAGCGTGTGCGGCGGCAGCGATTTCCTTTATGTGTAATTGCTCGGCGCCCGTCGACGTCTCCGCGTGGACAAGGGTTAGCAGCTTGTATGGCTTCTTCTGCAGAGCAGCAATCAATTCCTCTAGACCGAATATTTCGCCAAGGGGCCGCACCACGCGGTCAACCTTCGCTCCACATCGCTCTGCGACCTCAGCCAAACGCTCCCCAAAATAGCCGTGCACGCATGCCAAGACCGTGTCGTCCGGCTCAATCAGGTTCGCGATGGCCGCTTCCATTCCTGCGGTGCCCGTGCCCGAGATGGCAAAGGTCCAGTCATTCTTTGTTTGGAAGACGTATCGTAGCAACTCTTGTTCTTCCGAGAGCATCCGGAGCATCTCGGGATCCAAGTGACCGAGAGTCGGGGCTGCCAGCGCTCGCATAACGCGAGGGTGAGGCATGCCGGGTCCAGGTCCAAGAAGAATCCTGACCGGTGGATCCATGCTCGAGAATACTGGAGCCGTCACGCGTGCCTCCTTTGATTGAGCGTCAGTCCAAGGAGTAACCGCCATCATCCGGGGAGGTGGCTCGATTGGCAAGAGCATTGCATTGCGAATGGATGTCTGCTATGCTTCCCCCAAACAGACTTGGAGAGGCTGGAATGAACATAAACACCTTGCGTCGCACGATCCCGTTGCTGTTGGGCCTTATTCTATCAGCTTGCAGTGGAGCCGGCGCCGCCTCAACTGACATCAAAGTCACGATGACCGATTTCGCGTTTACACCAAATGCTTTCACGGTCCCGGCGGGCGCGCTCCTCACTTTCTCCGCGTCCAACAATGGCGCCGTATCGCACAGTTTTGTGATCATGAACTTGGGCCATGAGGTCAGCGGGCACTTCACGACCGCCGATGAAGCGAGTGTCTACTGGCAGCAGGGCGAAATTGCGCCCGGCGGTTCCGCGGAAGCGACGCTCACTGCGCCCTCAATCCCCGGGGTCTACCAGGTCGTGTGCGCCAACGCCGGGCATTTCGAGGCCGGAATGGTTGCGAAGCTGGTTGTGGTCGCACAGCCGTGACCGCCTGGGTTAGACCCTACGAATCGATTGCCAAGCCCAGATGACGCATGATCGCGGCGCCACAACGACACCCCAGGCACCGACTTGATAAGTAGCCGAGCAAATCCCATCATCAAACGGGCCCGAGCGCTTCGCCAGCCGCGGGCTCGGGGCGAAAGCGGGTGGTTTCTTGTCGAGGGTATCCGCCCCGTAGCGGAGGCTATGGAGGCCGGCTGGGATATCGAGGTAGTTCTCTATGCACCCGACAAACTAAGAAGCGATTTCGCGCAGGATATGCTTGGACGCTTCCCGGGACGAATTGAGCAGGTTTCGGCCCCAACTCTGGCCTCCGTTAGCGGCAAGGACCATCCGCAAGGGATTCTTGCGATAGTTCGCCAGCGGAACTGCTCTCTTGGCAATGTTCGAGATATCAAGCGCGGCGTCGCCCTTGTTTCCCCGCAGGACCCGGGGAATGTGGGCACAATACTCCGTACTCTTGACGCCTTACAGTGCGATGCACTTTTTCTCCTTGACGGCGGGGTCGACCGGTACCACCCGACGGTCATTCGGGCCAGCATGGGAGCCTCGTTCTGGATTCCCGTCGTCTGTGCCTCTTTCGTGGAGTTTGAGAACTGGGCGCGCACCGGCCCCTTCCAGTTGATCGGCACGTCGGCGCGCGGAGGCATTGACCCGGCTGGATTTAAGGCCGGGCTTCCGTGGATCCTGGTATTGGGCAGCGAGCAAAAGGGCTTGGGACTTCAGGAGAAGCAGGCGTGTGACGTCATCCTGACCCTGCCGATGCGCGGCAGATCGAGTTCGCTGAACCTTGCGGTGGCGGCGGGCATATTGCTGTACGGCCTCGTTGCCTGAGCGGGAGCTTGGCGGCATCTTTGGCAGTGTCGCGAGCACCTCGCCTAAGTGCGAAGGCCCTCCGCTTGGTGGAGGGCCTTTGTGACTGGTGCTTTCGCCGCGATCATCCGATGCTAGAACTCGGCCTCTTCCTCATCCCAGGTGTCGTCATCTTCCTCTTCCCCGTCGTCGTCTTCCCACTCGTCGGCGTCGTCTTCCTCGCTCCAATCCTCCTTGGCGGCTTCCTCGGTGGGAGTGTATGTTGCGCAGCCGGTGTCCGGATCCAACTCGATCGCCGCGGCCGAACAGTAGCCATCGTCGAGGAACACACAGTCTGCATAGTGACAGCGAATGCGGGCCATCAAATTCCTCCTAGTTGTGCGGCTCGCGGGCCAGCCGGACCAGCGACAGAATGAACAGGATCGTAATGCTCACTTGCGAGGTGATGCAGAAAGGGCATAGAGCACGGATGAGAGCCAGTTCCACATAGATCAAGTACAGAGTGAAGACGAAACCGGCCAGCGCAAGGCCAAACACAAGCATGACCGCGTTGTCACGCAAGAAATCGGAGCTGTGCTCCAAGAGCAGGACGGCCAGTATGGCCCCATAGCCAACGATGCCAATCACCGAGACCGGAATTCCGCGGACCTCGGAGTATACGCTGTGGTTCACAACCGAGCATCCGCCGTTGCCCAGACACATGCTCTGATTGTCAGTCAGCTTGAAGATGGTCATATAGGTGGAAACCAATATGCCCAGCGCTGCAAGGGCGATGCATATCCTGACTAACCACCGATCCATATCACCTCAAACCAACCATACACGTACCTGGTCCCCAACGGCAAGCGATTTTACTCCAGCGGGGATGATAAGTAAAGCATTCGCCCGCACAAGGGAAAACAGATTGCCAGAGCCCTGATTTCCAGCAAGGCGGACCCTTGGTCCCCGGCGGCCCGTCCTTCACGATCGCCCGAAGGTAGGTCTCGCGACCGTCGCATTCCACCGGTTCATCCAGGGTACCGCGGACAATGCGTCGCTCCGGAGCGGTGCGGCCAGAGAGCCGGGCGAGTGCGGGTCTGACGAACAATTCGAATCCCACGAATGCCGAGACAGGATTCCCGGGCAGTCCGACAAAGGGCACCCGCCGATAGCGGCCAACCGCAAGTGGCTTGCCAGGGCGTACATTCACTCGCCAAAAATCCATCTGGCCGTGCGCAGTTACGACACTGCGAACGAGGTCAAGAGCGCCGACGCTGACGCCTGCCGATGACAAGATCATGTCTACATGTGCTCGGACCGCCCGGTCGAGAAGTGAGCCAATCGATGCAGCCCGATCGCGAGCGATGCCCAGGGGGAGCACTTCACACCCTGCTCCGGCGATCAGCGCCGCCAGGGTGTGCGAGTTGCTGTCTGGGATGTGGCCTGGTTTCAGGGACTGACCCACGACTCCCAGTTCATCTCCGCTGGAAAGCAAGGCCACCGTGGGTCTTCGAAACACCGTAACTGTCTCGCGGTTTAGCATGGCCAGCATACCTACGTCTTGGGGTCGCAGCCGCATCCCCTTGGTGAGCGCCGTTTGTCCCCGTCGGAGGTGTGTTCCGCGCCGCCGTATGTTTGCACCCGGCGCGACGGCCGCCTGCACCTTGATCCATTTGGGCGGCTCCTCACCAGATGGCCGCCCCCAGGCGTCGGTATCTTCCAGCATGACCACGGCGTCCGTTCCGGAGGGGATGCGGGCACCGGTCATAATTCGCGCGGCCTGACCGCTCATTAGCCGCACTCTCCTTGTAGCCCCGGCTGGGACGTCCGCTACCACGGCGAGGCGCCGAAAATTGTCCGGTCCGTAGTCGGTGGGATCAACCGCTGTTATCGCGAAGCCATCTACCGATGAGTTGTCGAATGGGGGAAGATCAGTGGCCAGCACGTTGGTGGCGAGTACTCGACCGGAGGACCGCGCGAGAGACACAGACTCTGTCTTCACGCTATGAAAAAGCCTCAGAATCCGGGCTTGCGCTGCCCGAACACTCAGCGGTGTCTTGGCCAAAGCGGCCGGATTATACCACGCACGCTTGGAGCGATCCGCTTAGGATCCGCTGCCCGGTTCACCCGCTGACGCGGTGGGCCTCCATCACGTTCGGTACGTTCTCCAGCCTGGTCAGCACTTTGCTAAGTTGGGAGATGTCTTGTACTTCAACGATCAGCCTGAGTTCTGCGAGGCCGCGATTCACATTCACCTTCAGGTCGGCAATATTCACGCCCTCCCCGTCCAGGAGATTCGAAACGTCACCCATCAAGCCCTGGCGGTCGTAGGCGTGAATGCGTATCGCAACCGGGTACGTACGAGATTGGGTGCCCCAGTCGACCTGCACCAAGCGATCCCGATCTTCCCGCCCCAGACGCAGAATGTTGGGACAATCTTGACGATGAATTGTGGCGCCACGGCCACGCGTAATGTAGCCGATAATCTGATCTCCCGGAGTAGGATTGCAGCACCGTCCCAAGGTAGTTAATAGGCCTTTGAGTCCGACTACGTTGACGGAGTCTGTGGGCTTGAGCTCTGTGGGGACAGCCGCGGTCAGGAGCGTTTGGCTCTGCTCGGTATCGGCAATTTCACGGATGACCTTGCTCGCCGGAAGATCTCCGGTGCCCAAGTCAATAAACATCTCGTCGGGTGTCTTGAAGCCCAGATCCCTGGCCATCCCCTCAAAATTGACTTGCGTCAGCCCCAGTCTCTGCAGTTCCCGCTCGAGCAGTAACCGGCCCTGGGCAAGGTTCTGCTGGTGGTCTTCCTTCTTGAACCACTGCCGGATCTTGGATTTGGCGCGCTGGGTCCTCACCAGCCCGAGGTTGGAATTCAGCCAGTCCCGGCTGGGTCCACCGCGCTTGGCCGTAAGAATTTCCACCTGATCGCCTGTGCTCAGTTCATGCTGGAGCGGCACGAGCTTGCCGTTGACGCGCGCACCCCGGCAGCGGTGTCCGATATCGGTGTGGACGTGGTACGCAAAATCCAGTGGCGTCGATCCGGCGGGCATATCAATGATGTCGCCGCGCGGCGTAAAGACATACACGCGGTCCTTGAAGACGTCGGAACGCATGGATTCGACGAACTCGGTTGCGTCGCTTACATCGGCGCGCCATTCCATCATGTTGCGCAGCCAGTTGATGCGGTCCTCGTAGGATTTGTCGCGCCGCGTGCCTTCTTTGTAACGCCAGTGGGCAGCGATGCCGTACTCCGCCTTCTGGTGCATTTCCGGAGTCCGGATCTGAACTTCGAGGGGCTTGCCGTCATCCCAGATCACCGCCGTGTGCAGCGACTGGTAAAAGTTGTCCTTCGGAGCAGCGATGTAGTCATCGAACTCGCCCGGGATTGGGCGCCAATGGGTGTGGATGAGACCCAGTGTTGTGTAACATCCCCCAATATCAGGCACGATAAGCCTGACGGCGCGAACGTCGCGAACAAGCTCGAAAGCTTTGCCTTTTTCGCGCATCTTCTTGTATATGGAGTAGATGTGCTTGGGTCGGCCGCTGATTTCCACATCAAGCCCGTTTTCCTTGAAGAGCTTCCTCAGGCCCGTCTACAATGCCCTCGATTTGCAGCTCGCGATCCGGACGGCGTTCAGCCAGTTGCTCGGCAATCTCCTTGTACCGCGCGGGGTCGACATAGCGGAACGCAAGGTCTTCCAACTCCCATTTAAGCTGCCAAATGCCCAGTCGATTGGCGAGCGGTGCGAAAATATCCAGAGTTTGCTGGGCGATTCTCCTGCGCTTGGCTTCCGGCATGTGGCCAAGCGTCCGCATATTGTGGAGCCGATCGGCGAGCTTGATGAGCACTACTCTGACGTCGTCGCCCATGGCAAGGAACGTTTTCCGAAGGGTCTCGGATGCCATATCGCGCCGGCGGCCCAGGACGGGCGCCTTGTTGTCGGCTGGCGTGCTGTCATTGGGAGACTTCTTGTCGGCGTGTTGGTCGTCCCGCGACACCCGCGGCAGGTTCGTCAATTTCGTGACGCCGTCAACCAGCAGGGCGACCTCACGTCCGAAATCGCGATCGATGAGGTCCAGCGTAACGGCGGTATCTTCCACCGTGTCGTGTAGCAAACCGGCCGCTATGACCTCCGGAGGCACTCTCAACTCGGCCAATGTCTGAGCGACTGCCACGCAATGATTGATGTACGGTTCGCCAGACATTCTTTTCTGGCCCCGGTGAGCCTCCTCGGCCACCGCGTAGGCGCGCTGAATCAAGTCGCGGTCAGCGAGCGTGTAGGTAGGAGGTAGCTGATCAAGCAATCTGGCTAGCGGAACGGCGGGCGCAACGGTCCTCACGCGGCATATTGTACTGCGCCGCACTGAGCTAGCTGTCGGGGGCAGGCGGAAAAAGCGTCGAGAGGGCGTGTCGGCTTAGCAGAATCAGAAGCGCCAGGACACCGAGTGCGAGAAACCCAATCGGAACGGGCTCTATCCCAAACAGTGTGGGCTGATAGGCGAAGAACGAGATTGTGATCATCAGGACCGGAACAAAGAAGAACGTTGGCTGATAAAAAACCAGGATGATCGAGAGGATATCAGCGAGATAGAAGTATCTCTCGTGCATCTTCGGCAGGGTGAACGGTACCAAGATAGCTGCGATCAAGGCCAGCTCGACTAGCAGGCTTGGTGTGAGGTGCCTTGGACTCCGGTAGACTGCCCAACTGTAGGCGATCGCTGCCGCGCAGGCAAATATCAGCGACGCGGGGTAGAAATACGGGTAATACCGGCCCCCATCGGGCACCCAGCTCAGTGCGGAGGGCGCGTGCAGCGTGAGCTGCTGGTATTGACCTGCTTGGGCTGGGTAGATTAGGAGCAGATCCATGAGGGGGCGCCCCGCAAGCAAGGCAGGAATGAGGCATGCCACCATGACCACCGGCACTATCAAGCCCAACTTCCATCGAATCCGACCGCGCAGGAAGAGGGCCAAGATTAGAGGCAGGACGAAGGCAGCCTGTGCCTTGAACCCCAGAGATAGGCCGAATAATGCCATTGCCGCAGCGTCTTTGCCTCGCAGGATGTAGTAGATGCCGGCAAGGACGGCGCACGTGTACAGGGCATCGGCCTGCCCCCATAATGCGCTATTCAGGACCATCGTCGGTGCAAATAGCACGGCAAATGCAGCCAGCGCCGCATAACGCTGGGCCTTGTCATCGAGCGCCACGATTCGGTAGGCGTACCAGGCGGCGATGAAGTCCGCCGCCAGGGATGGGAGTTTTGTAGCGACGACGGCAGGCAAAGTCGGTAGGTATCTGGCGACGAGATATAGTAGGTAAAGGTAGGGCAGGTTGTAGTTTGCAAAGTCCTGCTTGAAGGCAGCGAATCCGGTTTCTTTCAGTGTGTTGAACCAGACCTTCGTGTAGTTGAAGAAATCAATGGACTTGAAGTCCAGTAGACTGATTCGCAGAGCGATTGCAAGTCCGACCACTGCAACAATGAAAAGGCCGTCGACGATCCTCGGCCAGCGAGTGGTCGTTTTCATCCCTCAAGATCCACACGCGCTGAAGAGGGAGGCGGGTCGTTGGCGTTGATCGCGGCCGGGCCGTTCGAGGGCCGCGCATACAACTGTCGCATCGCATGGTAGGAGAGCATCGTGGCCAGGCCAAGCAAGACGAAGGTCAAGAGGGGCAACGGGACCAGAGCTCGCTCAAAAAGGAAAGGCTGATAAGAGAGAAAGGAGCTTCCTACCACCAGAAAAGGCACGTAGAACAATTCAGCATAGAGGAAGGCAAACGCAATCGAGAGGACATCCGCCGGATAGAAGTACCGCTCGTGCATTTTTGGAAGGAAGAACGGAACGACGATGGCGGCGACGAGGGTCACCTCGAGCATCAACTTTGCCGAGAGCGGGCGCGGACTCCTGTAGAGAATGAAACACCACATGAGCGCCGCGGCGGCGCCTGCAATGAGTCCGGGTCCGTAGAAGATATTGAAGACTTGCTTTGAGCCCGGCAGCCAGGCGTAGGCGCTCGGTGCATTCATTGTGATCGAGTCGTACTGCGACGCCTGATTCGCATAGATGTTTAGCAGTTCGGCAATCGGGCGTCCAGCAAGCCACGATGGCACCAGGGCCAGCAGCATTATCAGTGGAACCAGGAGCAGGGATTTCCACGGAACGTAGCCCTTGAGTACGAGAGCCACGAGAACCGGCGCGAGGAAGATCGCCTGCAATTTGAAGGCCAGCGCGATGCCAAAGCAGGCCGTTGCCCAAACAGGTCGCCGGGTCATCATCAAATAGATCCAGCCCAGAAGCGCCGCCGTGTAGAGACTATCGGCCTGTCCCCAAAAGGCGCTGTTCAAGACCAAGCTCGGCGCAAATAGGATGGCCATCCCGGCGGCCACGGGAACCGACGATCTGCTGACCCTTTGCGAACGGACAATCAAGAAGACCATCCACGCACAGATCAGGTCAGCTACCACCGGAGGAAATCTTGGCGGCGACCACCGCTGGCGCGTCCGGAAAGAGCCGCACAACTAGGTACAGCAGGTACAAGTACGGCGGGTTGTAGTTCGAAAAAGCCGTTCCGAATGCGGAAAAGCCTTGAGCCTTGATCGCGGCGTACCAAGGCTTCAGCGAGGAATAGTAGTCCACGGATTTGAAATCCAACAGTGTGTATCGAAGGGCAGCCGCGAGAACGATACCTACAAATGCGACCGCGACGGCGTCCCAAGGCAGCTGCCGTAGTCTCCCCCACCTGCGTTGGAAAGTGGTTGGAGTGCCCGGGGCATCCTTGCCGTCGCCAGCATCACTCATTGGAGCCGTCAATCCGCGAAATTGTTGGCAGCAATTTACTGTCCCGTGGGGTAATAGACCACGAAATTGTCGAAGAATTGGTACGCATATCGGTTTCCCAATCGCGGTGGAATTTCCTCTTTGGTCAAGACGTATGTGAAGGCATCACCCGTCTTGCAGTTTTGCGCGCCGAATACATAGCGGCCGTACGAAAGGACCTGCCGCATGGGTGCCTGCTCATCGACGTATCTCACGCTCCTCAAGTAGGCCGCCGGACTCCCGTGTTCGGAGAACAGGCCAAATATGTAAGGCATGTTGATATCGTCCGTGACGCACAGCCGTCCACTGGCGTTGGCTTCGGCAAAACGAAGCGCAGACAGCAAGCCTGCATGAAATTTCTGGCTGATCTGCCGTTGATACGCAGGTCCATGGTAGCTGATTGTAAACGCGGCAAACGCCCCAAGCAGCAGTAGAACGATGACCGACGGCGCGAAGCGGAAATGGTTCGCCAGCCAACCGATTGCGCACGCTCCCAGGAGCAGCAACGGCACAAACACAATGTTGAAGCGATTGATGTTGAGAGGCTCCAGGAATGCCAGCAAGAGCGCCGAACCGAGCCAACTCACAAGCAACAGAGAACTCAACTCGGGCCGTAGGCTTCGCCTCGGCCATGAGTACGGCCAAGCCCGCCACCGCTAGCGGCAGCCCCAAATGATAAGAAGTGCCGTACGGATCAACGACGTTGTAGATGATCCCGTCAGACTCGGCCAACAGGAGTCTAAGGCCGGCCCATAGGTTGTTCGAAATACTGTCGGTTGGATTCGCCTGGCCCAGCAGCGAGGCCGTTTCGAAGCGTGGTTCAACGGGCAGGCGCGGAATTGTGATCGGACCCAGTGCAATCGACGGAAGCTGCAGACTGTTGATGGCCAGGAAGAGCCCGATCGGCGCCGCCACGGCGCTGAAGAGCAACGCTCCGATCGCGATATCCCGTGGTCGCACCAGGGTCCTGCGGGTCATGATCACGAAGGCGCAAATGATGAAAACGGGGACAACGGCGTACGCGGTGCCGTAGGCGTATAGCGAGATCCCGAAAAGGAGACACGCCGCGAAAAGCCAGGCCCTGCGCTTGAGCCCCAGGAGCAGGCAGGCGTAAGCCAACAAGAAGACAAAAGGCAGGAAATTGGATTCCAGCCCCCAGCGGGAAAGCAGGATGTGCCACGGGCTAATCGCAAGAAGAAACGCCCCCAGCAAACCGACTTGGCGGTTGAAGGTCATCGTTCCCACCAGATAGATTAGCGGCAGGGAAGCGATTCCTGCCAGAAGCATCGGCAGGCGCACGACGATCGGGCTCAGGCCAAGAATCGCCACGAATGGCACCAGAACATAGCCGTACAGCGCGTTCTGGCCGCTTCCCCAGGCGATGAATTGCACCGGGTAAGAAACGCCATTGCGATCAACTCCAAAGTGAGCTAGATCGTAGGCCTCCACGCCGATGGAAGCTTCATCAGCATTTAGCCCCGGGGGGAGCCGTCGGAATTCCCAGGTTCTCGCGAAAATCCCCACCGCGATGACTAGGCCCAGCAGAAGCGCATGGCTTCCGATTTGGCGGCCCCGCCGTTGAAGGCCCAAGATAACTGGTGGGATATCAGGCATTTTCCCGGTGCAGTCGCTGTCACCGCGGTTTTCAATCAGGCGTAGTTTGGGCCAGGAAGCGTTCGCCCCTTGTCGGCTCAGGTTATCGATGCACTAATACCTGACCGCATGTCTATTATACTTGTGCGCCTCAACCCGCCTCGTTCGCTCGGAGGACGCGGGCTCCGTGCCGTGGACTCCGCCGGTGGTCGCGTTCACCCACTATGGGGATCCAACGAGCCTGTAGAGATAGATCCGATCGTAGCCGGCAAGTCCGGGTCGGTTGGGCATGGCATACAGCGTTTCGACCCTCACCGCGGTCTTCTCGTGCTCTTGATAGTACTTCGCCAGGTATGGCGTGAAGCTGGACTCCGTCATCAAGTACAGTCGGTCATCGTGCAGGAGTGCCTCCGGAAGCGAAGCTATGCCGAATTGCTGGAGAACGCGATCGTAGGTGGGGGAAAACGTGCTCCAGCCGGTATCGAAGTAGGCTATTGGTGGCAGAGTGAGCCGGAACGGATACGACCAATCATAAGGCAGGCCGTGCGCCGGAGAGACGATAAGTGCATCCGCTCCAATCCGACCCGTCGCCTGCAGCATGCTCAAGTCGTCCAATATTCCTTCGTACGACGTCTGCTTCGCAACATTCATTCTGGAAGTCTCGAGCACTTGCGCGATCAGCACGCCCGCCGCAAAGACAAAAAGACATATGAAGATCCCGCGCCGGAGGAGTGCCTGCGGTGCGGCCCGGATCTCAGGCTTTGCGTCGCCCGGTCGGGCGCCCGTTCTCAGCTCCAGCAGGACTAGGCTGCACACGACGCTGCCCGCGAGCGTACTGACTAGCACGTAGGCCGGATCCTTGTACGCCCACGCCAGCACAAGGTTGGCTCCGATCGCGGCAAGCCATGGGAAGGTGAGCGTGGCCAGCCTCGCTGAGGCACCCCGGTCCGCCTGTTCCCAGAGCCAGATAGCCAGCATGAATATCAGGTAGGGCGCGATCTGTGGAGCGCGCAAAGTGCCCAAGTAGCCTATCAACGTTCCCGTAGGATCCTGGCTCGTGCCGGGTGTGTTCTGCACCAGGAATTTGACATGTTCGAAGGAGTAGATGCTGCCGTCAGGAAAGAACCAGCGTGCGAACATCTCCTGATCGTTCGGACTCCAGCCCACGCGCCGTATCTGGTTGTGCAGGTTGCTCAATCGATGGGCATCATGCAGCTCTTCTCGCACCTGATCGTACGCGTAAAAGGTGTGCCAATCAGCAAATGACCGGACGTAGAGCTTGTCCAGCGCATAGCTGGCTCCAACCAGCAGCGTGGCAGATGCGAGAGCCACAAGCAGTTTCCATCGATCGACCCGGCTCAGGATGAAGGCTGCACCCGGCACTACAAAGGCGAGTACCAGCCCCAGCATCTCGATTCTGGTCAAAGCGCCCATTACGATCAGAAAGATGCCGCCGCCAACTTTCCAGCGCCAATGCGACGTGTTGCGGATCGCGCCCGCGAGCAGGAGACAAATTCCGGACAAGCTCGCCAGGGCCGCGGAGAACGTGAAGGTGAGGTTCAGGGTAGGCGCGGCCAAGCCCACCAGTACCACCACCACTCCAAGAAGCTTGTAGCTGGCCGAAAGCTGTCCCACCAAGAAGACGTAAACCAAAGCGCAGACGGAACAAACGTTGATGGCCGCGAACAGTATCATTGCCCAGTTCGTCGTTGTCTGGAGCCCGTAGAGCGGCTCGAGGGCCAAGCCGAGCAGGACATTGCTGTGCACCAGGAAGGGGATCGACCTGAAGCTGCCGGGGTAACCCACGAGGTTCCAAATCATCTTGAGATCGTCGTTAATCCAGTAGCCAGGTCGAAGGACTAGATACAGGACGGCAAAGAAAGCCAGGGTGATGTAGATGGACGCGGCCAGGGGCGCTGGGCCCGCCGCCGTGAGCAATTGGGCCAGACGTGGCGAAACGTGGAAACGTCGTGATGACCCGTTGGTGGCCCCCGGCGGATCGGGTAACTCAGACTTGGCAACGGCGTGCCAGTGGGCCGCATCAAAATCGCTTCGGATCACCAACGATCTATCCACGAGGGGCACTATAAGCGGATTCTCGTGAGTTGCGCAACTGGGCCGCGTATAATGTTCGTGTGGCCCCGGTCAACAATGTCACACGGCTCCTGGACGCGAAGAACGTCCTCTATATTGCCTTCGAGCTGCCAGCCGAGAAACTCACCGCACTGCAAGTGGCGGGGATGTTGGGTGTTGAGCCGCGTCTTGTGTTCAAGACCATTGTCGTGAAGCGAGATCGGCCCAAGCGTCCTGCGCTTGCGATCGTACCCGCAACCTGCACGGTTGACCTAAAGCAAGTTGCCGCAGGCCGTCGGCGACAAGAAAGTGTACTTGCCCACGGAGCGCGAGGCGGAGAGCATCACGGGCCTGCAAGCTGGCGGGATTTCGGCGCTGGCCCTCCTCAACCGGGGGTTCGAGGTCCTGGTGGACGAAGCCGCGCGCGACCTCAAGGAGATCCATGTCTCGGGCGGGAAGAGAGGGCTCAACATAAAACTGGCGGTGAGTGACTTCATCATGATCACAGGAGGGCATTTCGCATCAATCGGGCGGGAGGAACGCGATGACCACTCTCCCAAGTTGCGGGGCGGCTAGCCTCGGGTCCCGCTCCCGGGATCGATCCCTCTACAGCAGCGCGTTTGCGTCGGCCGTTTGGAAGTGGAGCCGATAGGCAGTCGTCTCCGCCACCAAGCTCGCCACCGCGGCGCCCAAATCCTGCTGCCGAAGTGCATCGGCCTTGCCGGACCCTCGAGTTCAGCTCTGCGGCGTCGTCATCGGATCTTAGGGCTATACGTCCACCCGCCGCCAGCCATTCCAGTCCTAAGCGAACAGTCAGCTCTCGTTGGGCACAGGCCGCTGCCAATTGAGATATCTTCGCCGTGCCTCCCTTTTGATTGAGCGCGAAGCGTGCGAGGCCGGCCAGCCTTGTAAGGAATGCTGCCGGCGTGTCTGAATTGGCCCTCATCCTCGCCAGCACAAAAACTCGCCTGGGCCGGACTGCGTCAAGGGCGGCACGCAGAATCCTGGGAGAGGCCGGCGGAGTCCAGATTGCGAAATCTTCCGACGGGCTCAAGTGGAAGCGGTCCACGCCGTGCGTTCGGTCGACGCCCTCTGCCCAAATCAAACACCCTTGCGGGATGCTGGGGGCGGTCATGGCACGGCGCAGGTCCACCACCTCCATGCTTCGTTTCTGTACCTGCACGACCGGCTTTTCAGTTCTACGGAAATCCACTAACTGGGCCGCAACTCCAGAGCCTCCGTTGAAGGAACTTGCGCGAACTGAATACGCAAGGTCAAACCCTTCCGGCGGAAGTCGCTCCACATCGGAGTTCCACCATACGACTTCTTTGGAGGCACCTTCGGAATTGACCACGACCAGCTTGTGATGCTCTTGCGCGGCGCCCAGTGCCCGCGACGATTGCAGCCTCACTGATTGAGTTGCCAGGACCGGCAATCGATTACCTGCTCCGTAGGGTGCCAAGATCTCCATTTGATCGGCAAACTCCGGCGTGATATGGCTTAGAGGCAGCCATTCCTCGATTTGCAGCTGCGCCTCCGCGATGCCCGAGTCCCGCACAAAATCTTGAACAGTGCTTTCGATGCCTCGACGAAAAGATGGCAGCATCTCGGCGCGCAACGACAAGCCCGCTGCCATTGGATGTCCCCCAAAGGCCACGAGGAACTCTTTCTGGGCGGCGATCGCCTTGGTGATGTGCACGCCCTCGATGGATCGCGCCGAGCCGCGCAGAACCCCGGTTCTGGATCCTGTAAGCAAGATAGCCGGTTTGCCGTAGCGCTCAGTCAAGCGGGCTGCCACGATGCCAAGCACACCGGCGGGCCATGTGTCGTGCTGCAGGACGAGCACCGCTTTGCCTGCCATCGTTGGATTTGCTGCCAATTGTTGCTCGGCGGCCGCAGCGACCTGAACCGTGAGCAGCCGGCGCTCCGTATTGAGGCCCTCGATCTCGGCGGCAAGGACCCGCGCCCTCACCGGATCCTCTGTCAGCAGCAATTCCACGGCCATGTTGGCATCGCCGAGACGGCCCAGGGCATTCAGCCGCGGCGCGAGCGCGTAGCCGATCGTTTCGTCAGTTGCGGCGGCAAGGCTGACCTTGGCCAGGTCCGCGACCGCCTCAAGCCCAGGATTCGACGTGGCTCGCAGGGCGCGAATCCCTCTGTAGGCCAGATTTCGGGTTTCGCCCTCTAGGAGTGCCAAGTCAGCGATGAGGCCCAATCCGACGAACTCCAGACCTATGCCTGGTTCTCTATGATTGCTTTCAAGCAGCGCTTCGGCAAGTTTGTATGCGACACCGACACCTGCCAGGTGCTCCATCGGATCCCCCTCGGGCAGGAGTTTTGGATTGATGACCGCCAACGCGTGGGGAAGCGACTCTCCGAGGTCGTGATGGTCAGTTACGATGATATCCACACCCCGAGCGTCGGCATACGCGACCGCGTCGTGCGCAACAATCCCGGTATCGCACGTCAGTACCAGGCCCGTGCCGGTATCCAGCACGGCTCGCAGCCCTTCGACCTGCACACCATGCCCTTCCTTGGCCCGATTGGGAATGTGGAAGTCGACTCGAGCTCCGAGGGTCCGGAGGGTTTTGACCAACACTGCTGTTGCAGTCTGTCCGTCTGCGTCAAAATCCCCCCAAACGCATATCGGCTCCTGCTTCCGAATAGCGAAATTCAGTCGGTCAACTGGCGATTTCGAGACCGGGGTAACGAGTCGAGACGACCCAAATCCGGGTGGAGAAAGGCATGCGCAGCCGAGGCATTATTCATGCCGCGTCGGACGAGGATCTGGGCTATCAGCGGCGGCAGGTCAAGCGCCGCGAGGGGCTCAACGTTGACCGGATTCGGGTCCAGCCAGCGAATCATGTGGAGATGCCCGTGTCGGCGCGCCTCAAGGCTGCACGTTGGCGCCCCGGGAAAGGTCAAAGGCCGGGACCGTGCCGCCACACCAACTGTTCGTCGGCCGCCAACGCTGCCGTCAAATCGGTGCAAACCGCGCCGTGAAATGGCGTAGCAATTCTGGAGCGTACGTGAAGCGATACCCCCGGATTTTCGCCGCCCGGGCCCTGATGCCCGCAAGGCAATCTACAATGTAATCCATGTGGCTTTGTGTGTAGGTCCTGCGTGGAAGCGCCAAGCGCACGAGTTCAAGCCTGGGAAGGATCAGCTTCCCGGTATCTGGATCCGGAAAGGCGAACATGACAGAGCCGATTTCCACGGCGCGAATGCCGCCAGCACGGTACAGCTCCACTACAAGTGCCTGCCCCGGGAACTCAGTCTGGGGGATTTGCGGCAGGAATTGGGATGCGTCCAAATAGACGGCGTGCCCTCCGGCCGGCCGGATCGTCGCGATTCCGGCTTCGCCGAGGCATCCTGCCAGATAGGCCGTCTGCCCCAACCGATACCCCAGGTAGGCCTCATCCAGCCCCTCGTAGAGTCCGGTGGCAATGGCGTCGAGGTCCCGACCGGCCAGGCCGCCGTACGTCGGAAAGCCCTCGCGGAGGATCAATTCATTCTTAACGTTCTCAAAAAGCTTCTCGTCGTTCATGCACAACAATCCGCCGATGTTGACGATGGCATCCTTCTTGGCAGACATCGTCATGCCATCTGCAAGACCGAAGACTTCCCGGGCGATTTCCAGCACGCTCTTGTCGGCGTATCCGGTCTCGCGCGTCTTGATGAAATAGCAGTTCTCGGCGTACCGCGCCGCGTCGATGAAAAATGGGATGCCGAAGCGGTGGTACGTTTCTGACGTGGCTCTTAGGTTCTCCATCGAAACGGGTTGGCCGCCTCCCGCATTGTTTGTAATTGTTACCATCCCGAAGGGAATATTGGCCGCTCCAACCTTCTCGATGAAGGACGTGAGCTTTTCAATGTCCATGTTGCCCTTGAAGGGATGCTCCAGTGCCACGTCGTAGGCTTCGTCGATGATCAAGTTGGACGGTCGCCCGCCCCGGGCCCGGATGTTGGCATCTGTCGTGTCGAAGTGCATGTTCGAGGGAACGTACTGCCCTGGCCTCACGAGGGCCGCGCTAAGGATATTCTCCGCCGCCCGCCCCTGGTGGGCCGGTACGAAGTGCTGGAAGCCGAAGATATCTTGCACCGCAGCCTTCAGCCGGAAGTACGACCGCGCTCCCGCGTATGACTCGTCCCCGTGCATGATAGCCGACCACTGCTCTTGGCTCATCGCCCCGGTTCCGGAATCCGTCAGCAGGTCGATGAAAATGTCCTCCGCTTTCAGGCTGAATACGTTGTAGCCGGCCTCGATCAGACGGGCTTCACGCTCCCGCTGAGGAATCAGCCGGATGGCTTCGGTAACCTTGATGCGAAACGGTTCGGGGGGATGTTGCATGGAGTGCCTCATGGCCCTGCGCGAAACTGTCCTTCGGCCCATCCATTCTACGACATTTCGCGACGGGCCGGTATCACCGGCTCCGGCCCGCGCCTGGGTCTGGAATAGGGTTGAATTCGGGTCCCTTTTATGATACTGTGTTGCGAAAGACTCGGAGGCAGCCGATGCGCGTGTGCGTACTTTATTACGAAGACACGGACGACTTTTCTCCCGCGGAATTCCTTCAACATTATCCTTGCGAGTGGGAAATGTTGACTCTCGAGCGCCCAGTACGTGAAAAGATCGCCGCCATTGCGGCGCGGGATCGCTTTGACGTCTTCTTTAATCTCTGTGATGCCTCGGTCTACGAGGATTATCCTGGTCTGGACGTCGTCGAGGCGCTTGAGGAACTGAATCTGGCGTTTACCGGCTCCGACAGCAGTTTCTACGATCCAACCAGGGAGGAGATGCAGAGCGCGGCCGAGGCTCACGGCATCGGCTTTGCCAAGGGACATCGCGTTACCCCGGATGATGATCTGGACCGCCTTGTGCGTGACCTGCACTACCCGCTGATGGTCAAGCATCCTCAAAGCTATGGCAGCATGGGCATGACTCGCGATTCGCGTGTGGAGAACCGGGATCAACTCCATGAACAGTTCGTCCGAATAGCCTCGGAATTTGGCAGTGCACGCGTAGAGGAGTTCATTGTGGGTCGCGAGTACAACGTGTTCGTTGTGGACAATCCTGACGACCTGACGGATCCATTTGTCTATCCGCCGACCGAATTGATCTTCCCTGCCGACGAGGATTTCTGGCACACGGACATCAAATGGGACTACTCTGTCCCGTTTGATTTTCACGAGGTCAAAGATGCAGGCCTCGCGGGCCGTCTTAAGGCTGCTGGCAGGGATCTGTACGTTGCCCTGGGGGGCACAGGCTACGGCCGGTGCGATATTCGCCAGAAGGAAGACGGCAGACTCTTCATGCTGGAGATTAACCCAAACGCCGGGATCCTCTATCGGCCCGAGGAATACGGACCGGCGGACTATATGATTCTCTATGACAAGCAAGGGTACTTCGGGTTCTTCGATCGCATCTTTCGATCCGCAATCGCCCGGCAGAAGCTTCGGGCGCACGACGCTACGATGCGCAAGTGAAATCGGTTTGGGATAGGCGCTGGTGGTCTTGAGGCGTCTAAGGCTCACGCTCGCCCTGGTAATGCTGCTGCTGGCGCTTGTCCTGCTTGCCTGGGGAATATGGCCTTCGGCAAGCGTGCGGCAGGTGCTGCCGGTTGCGCCAGCGCAGCTAGTCGCGCCAACCGGCGTACGGATTTCTTCGACGATTGCGGTTGATTGAACAGCGCGAAAACTGCGCGGAGTACGGCAGCGCTGGCGTTGGCAATCTGTAGCCTGCTAACGGCGGGCAACGCCCGCTTGTCCAGCATGCCGGGATCGCCCCGCGGCGCCGAAGCTGGGACACCGGCGCCCTCCGGCCTGGAAGTCGCCTCTGGGTTCCCAGTCCGCCCGCTTGGGCTTCTCATTCCCTTCCCTGCTGCTCACCTTGGCGCGTCGGCCAGGCTCGCGCCTCGTGCGGCCGTCCCCGAGAGGCGCCACGTGATTCTGGAATTCGCTCCTGAAATGCGGGAAGGCGACGCCCAAGTCATTGCCTTGACCTTGACCGCGGCTGCCCCTGGCATCAAGGGATCCAACGCGGAGCCCAACTCGAATTCTTCGACGCTGGCGCCGACTCTTGTTCCAGACGCCTACGACTACAATACGCATACCGTGATCGCCGAAGCCCGGCTGGACTTGGTGGGCATGGAAATCCAGCCGGCTGAGTTGATCAGCGAGCCACTCCTGCCAGGCGAATCTGTCTCGTTTCGCTGGAGCGCACGGCCCCAGGCACCGGGGACGTACCGAGGCACAGCATGGCTCTTCTTGCTCTTCATCGACCCGTCAACGAAGGCCGAGCATCGGGAGGCGATTTCGGCCCAATCCGTCGAGATACGCGTCACGCGTTTTATCGGTTTCGATGGACCATCCGCCCGGATTGTGGGTGCTCTCGCTTTTCTTCTCGCGGCTGTCTTGGGCCTGCCTTTCGTAATGGAAGCCCGTGCACAGTCGGTGAAGCGTAGTGCCGCGGGGACTTGAATTAGTATATTCGTATGAGCAAATATATGATGAAGATCACCCACGTCATGGTGCCTTGCTGAGTGCCGTAAAAGTCCTTCATGGTACAATAGCGCCCGCGCCGCAAACCAGCTTGGGATTCGTTTGTTCCCGGAGCAGCAATGCAAAACGAATGGATAACCGTTGGCCTCTTCCTCATCGTCGGAGCGTTGGTTCCAGCCTCGGCTATCACCGTCTCTTGGATTATTTCGCCCAAGAAACCCAATCCGATAAAGGAAAGCACCTACGAGTGCGGCATGGAGACCGTGGGGGCGAACTGGGTGCAGTTCAAGGCACAGTACTATATCTTCGCCCTGGTCTTTTTGGTGTTCGACGTTGAGACCGTGTTTCTTTTTCCATGGGCTGTGTCGCTGGGAAAATTGCCAATGTTCGCCGTCCTGGAGGGAGTTGTATTTGTCTTGATATTGATCGCCGGGCTTGTGTACGCTTGGCGCAAGGGCATGTTGGAGTGGGCCTGATCAGCATGATCACGCGAAAGTCTGAAAGGCTGGTATCTTCCAGCCTTTTCCATGTATGGGGGTTGTGCAAAGTCAAGATGCAGTTCACCGGACCTCTACAAAGGGGACCCGGCGAACAAATCATGGATGCCTCGATGAACCTTTGGACCGATCCGATCGCCGTCATCGGGGGATGGCTCACCAGCTTGCTTACAAGTTGGGGCCTGCCCGGCTGGTTGGCAGGCTTCGTCGTACAACTCGTTGGGGTGATCGCCCTCGTTTCCATCATGATGGTTTTGGATATCCTGTTGGTCTGGGTGGAGCGCAAAGTCGTCGCTCGTTTTCAGGACCGGCTGGGGCCGAATCGCGTTGGGCCGTTCGGTCTGATCCAGCCCTTCGCTGACATTGTCAAACTACTTATCAAGGAGGACATCACGCCGGACGGCGCAGACCGAGTCGTATACAACCTGGCTCCGATTGTCTCGCTGATGTCCGTACTGTTGCTTTGGGCGATTGTTCCGCTGGCTCCGACGATCTTCGGAGTCGACCTGAATGTGGGCGCCCTGTACATCATCGCCGCGGGCGCCATTGGGACCCTCTCGATCATCATGGCCGGCTGGGCGTCGAACAACAAGTATGCGTTGATTGGCGCCTTTCGCCAGGTGGCTGTCATGGTTTCCTTCGAGGTGCCAATGATCGCCACAATGCTCGTACCCACGATCCTTGCGGGCTCCATGGGCATGAATGCCATCGTTCAGGCGCAGGGTGTGTGGTACGTCTTCTTGGCGCCGATGGCGGCTCTCATTTTCATCGTGGCGGCGATTGCGGAGCTCGGTCGGGCTCCGTTTGATTTGAATGAGGCTGAGTCAGAGATTGTTGCGGGATTTCACATCGAATACACAGGGATGAAGTTTGGGCTTTTTTACGCGGGGGAGCTGCTTCACGCATTCACCTTTGGCGGCTTCTGGGCGATCCTTTTCTTCGGCGGATACAGATTCTTTGGGCTCGAGCGTCTGGGTCCGTTGGTTGCAGTGGCCATCCTGGTGGCGAAGGCACTTTTCGGCTACTGGGTCATCATGTGGGTGAGATACACGGTGATGCGGATTCGCATCGACCACATGCTTGCGTTCAATTGGAAGTTCCTCACTCCGCTTGCATTTGTTCTCCTGATGCTGACGGCCATCGTGCACACGCTGCTTCGCGGCGCATCGGCTCCTCTCTACGTCGCTGGCATGCTGCTGACCAATCTTGCAGTCGGGGCGGCCGTTGTGGAAATTTTGCGGGGCTTCAGCAAACGGCAGCGCGCCAGATCCGATACGGCCACGGCCGCGTTGGCGCCTGGGCGATAGGAGGCGGCCTTGTCGGGAGCTCAACTCATATTCTTGGTCATCGGCTTCATCGTGCTGGCTTCGGCCGTATTGGTGGTCACGACGCGGAATTTAATTCACGCCGCCCTCTGGCTGATCGTCACGCTGTTCGGAGTTGCTGTCCTGTACGCGATCCTGAACGCCGGTTTCATTGCGATTGTGCAGGTCGTGATCTACATTGGCGCGATCGCGATTCTGTTCATCTTTGCCGTCATGCTGACGCGCAAGGAGCTGCGCGACCAGGGCGCCCAGCAGAATCGCGGCTGGTGGCTGGGTGCGCTCGTGGCTATCCTGAGCTTTGGGGGACTGCTGACCGTGTTGCGCGGTTGGGACGGGCTCTCCCGGCTGCCGTCAAATGTGCCGGTCGGATTTGACGCCATCGCCGCCTTGGGAAACGCCCTCGTGCAGCCGGATGCGTTCGTGCTGCCGTTTGAGGTTGCATCCGTTCTGCTGCTTGCGGCATTGATTGGTGCCGTCTACGTGGCTTTCACCCGCAGATAGGAATAGCCATGATTCCGATTTCTTGGTTTCTGGTCCTGTCGGCAGCTCTGTTTAGCATCGGGCTCTTCGGTGTGCTCACTCGCAGGAATGGCGTGGCCATCCTGCTCGGCGTCGAGCTCATGCTCAACGCGGTGAACATCAACCTCGTCGCATTCTGGCGCTACGGCGACGTGAACGCCATGGCGGGCCAGGTCTTCGCCATCATCGTGTTCGCGGTTGCAGCAGCGGAGGTGGCCGTGGGTCTGGCGCTGGTGATTTCCGTTTATCGCCAACGGAAGACCGTTATTGCCGAAAATCTTGACATGCTGAAATGGTAGCCGGGCGCTTACGATCCGGCGGCCGCGGCCTGCCGGCGGGCATTGCGATTATGGGCTTTTGCGCACCTGAGGGTCTATGACGACCGAAACACTGATCTGGCTGATTCCGTTACCGCCCGTTCTGGCGTTCTTCTTGATCGTCCTGGTGGCCAATCGCGACAAGGCTCTCAGCCACACGCTGGCCCTCGGCGCGGCATTTCTGTCATGGGTTGGCGCCATGGTGGTGTTCGTCCGTGCCTTGGGGGTTCAGGAGCTGGGAAGCGAACCCTTCGCCTCTTCGATCAACTGGATTCCCACCGCAGACACCTGGCTGAAGGTCGGCGTCCTCGTGGATCCGCTCGGGGCAGTTGTTCTGTTCTTTGTGGCGTGGACGGTGCTGATGATTTTCCTCTACAGCATTGGGTACAACAACTTTGGGCAGCCCGCGGGCGATCATGATCGGCCAGGTTTGCCGCCTGAAGGGGCCACCGTGCAGAGCGATGGGCACGCGCACCGGGTGCCTTCGATAGAGCCCATGTACTCTCGTTTCTTTGCGTTCATCAGCCTTTTCGCTTTTGGAATGCTGGTCCTCGTCCTTTCCGACAATCTCCTGACACTGTTTGTCGGATGGGAGATCATGGGGCTATGTTCCTACTTGCTTATTGGTTTCTGGTACGCCAAGCCCTCGGCTCGCGATGCCGCCGTAAAAGCCTTCATGACAACCCGTGTGGGCGACGTCTTCATGCTCCTTGGGATCGTTTTTGTATACAGCGCCACCGGCACACTGCAGTTTCGTGAGATCTTCCAACCGCAGGTCTTGCATACACTGGCCACAGTGCCCACGCCGATTCTGGGACTTTCGGCCGCCGGTCTGATGGGGCTCTTGCTGTTCATCGGAACCATCGGCAAATCTGCGCAATTCCCCTTGCACGTCTGGCTGCCCGATGCGATGGAAGGCCCGACGCCGGTCAGCGCGATGATCCACGCAGCGACCATGGTCTCGGCGGGCGTCTACATGGCGATTAGAGTCTTTCCGCTTCTGAGCCTTGATCCCCGCACGATGACTTTTGTGGCGTTCATTGGTGCCTTCACAGCGCTGTTTGCCGCCACGATAGCCGTCGCTCAGAACGATATCAAACGCGTGCTTGCATACTCCACCATTTCGCAACTGGGCTACATGGTCGCGGCCCTCGGCGCCGGAGCCTACGTCGCCGCCGCCTTCCATCTGGTGACTCACGCCTTCTTCAAGGCTTTGCTCTTCCTGGGTTCTGGATCAGTGATTCATGGGATGGAACATGGAGTATTTCACACTGGCAAACATGTTGATGCGCAGGACATGTTCAATATGGGTGGCCTTTGGCGAAAGATGCCGATCACTTTCTGGACGTTTCTCGCCGGTGGTCTCGCTCTGTCGGGCTTCCCGTTGATCACGGCTGGGTTCTGGTCCAAAGACGAGATATTTGCCAGCACGTTCAGCGGCCACTTCGCCGTGTTCGCCACGTTGGCGACCGCGGCATTCCTCACCGCCTTCTACACGATGCGTCAGATCACGCTGACCTTCCTCGGCGAGCCCCGCACGAGTGCTGCGGCTCATGCCCAAGAGACGACCTGGACGATGACCGTACCGTTGATGGTCCTTGCTGTATTTGCGCTGGGATTAGGCTGGACGGGCATTCCCGAGCACTTTCCCGTGCTGGGAGGCCTCGTCCCGAATTGGTTTCACGAATTCGTAGGCAGCACCCTCGCAGAAATGCCAGCTGCGCCCGCGTTTTCTTGGGTACCGCTGCTCACCTCACTGGCTGTCGCATTGGGCGGTTTGCTGGCTGGCTGGCTGGCCTATCGGCGCGTGACCTCCGCGGCCGAGGATGCCCTGCAAATTGGGGTTCTCAAGCACAAGTGGTATGTTGACGAGATCTATGATGCCGTGTTCGTAAGACCTTCCCACTGGATTGCCGAGACCCTCGTCTACCGATGGATTGACAGGGGCATCATTGACGGCTTCCTCAACCTGTTTGGACGGGCCGTTCGTGCCGTCGGAAGTTCACTGAGGAATTTCATTGACAAGCCGGTGATCAACCAGTTCTTTGGCGACGGTACGGCCAGTCTGGTGCAGGGCACGGGCCGGGGATTACGGCCGGTGCAGTCGGGTCGTGTACAGCAATACATGCTGGTCTCGCTGATCGTCCTGCTGGCGCTTGCTGGGCTTGCTTATTTCTTTCTCACGAAGGTCTAACCATGCTGCATACCGTGGACACAATGCGCCGGAATCTCCCGAGACCGTTTGCGTGGTTGGTTGACCGGAGAGCGCGATGAACTTCGTTGCCACGCATTTGCTCAGCCTGATCCTGTTCACTCCCGCCGTCGCGGGACTCATGCTGCTCGCGCTGCCCGCGCGGCAAAGTCGGGTCTTACGGTGGTTCGCGCTGATCGCCAGTCTTGCGCCCTTTGTGCTTTCGATCGTCTTGTGGTTCCGGTTTAGCCCTGACGTTGCAGGATTCCAGTTTGAGGAGCAATACTCGTGGTATGCGGCCATCAATTCGACGCTGCACTTGGGAGTTGACGGCCTCTCGCTGACGATGGTCGTGCTGACGACGCTGCTCACTCCCCTGGCGATCCTTGCTTCCTTTGGCGTCACCGACCGCATCAAGCCGTACATGATGCTGTTCCTCTTCCTTGAGACAGGCATGCTCGGGGTCTTTCTTGCTCTGGACCTGTTGCTGTTCTTTGTCTTCTGGGAAATTGGTCTCGTCCCGATGTACTTCTTGATCAATCAGTGGGGAAGCACGAACAGGGACTATGCAGCGCTCAAGTTCATGATCTACACGATGGGCGGCTCTCTGGGGTTGCTGCTTGGCATACAGCTGCTGTGGTCGCTGTTTGGAACCTTTGATATCGCATCGATCACCTCCAAGTGGACGTCCGTCAGCGGCCTCCTGCTGGGCTTCCCGGTCGAGACCGTCAAGGCCGTTGTTTTTTGGGCGTTTGTGATTGCGTTCTCCGTCAAGGTTCCGATTTGGCCGTTCCATACCTGGCTGCCAGACGCGCACACGGAAGCCCCAACGGCCGGATCGATGATATTGGCAGGCGTGCTGCTCAAACTGGGCGCCTACGGGTTTCTAAGATTGGTCTTGCCCTTGTTTCCGGTCGAGTCCCGGCACTTTGCCGTTGCGTTGGCCCTTCTGGCAACGGCAGCCATAGTCTTTGGGGCATTTGCCTCGTACGGGCAAACCGATTTCAAGAGGCTGGTGGCCTACTCGTCAGTCAATCACATGGGCTTCGTGGTATTGGGCATCGCGGCGGCCGCCCTCGCATCAGGCACTGCGGACGCGCGGATCGCCCTCGACGGCGCCATCCTGCAGATGTTCAATCACGGATTGTCTGCTGCCGGCATGTTCTTTCTTGTAGGTGTGTTGTATGACCGTACCCACACGCGCAATTTGGAGGAGTTCGGCGGCTTGTTTCCTCTCCTTCCGGTGTATGGCGGCATCCTTATCTTTGTGTCCATGGCATCCCTGGGCCTTCCAGGTCTTAACGGATTCATCTCGGAGTTCCTCGTGGTGCGCGGTTCCTTCCCGATCCTGACTGTCTACACGGCGGTGTCCATGCTCGGACTTCTCTTTACCGGCGCGTACATCCTGAAGGGCATAAAGAAGGTGCTGCATGGCCCTCTGAACGAACATTGGAGCCAAGGGGAGCACAAGCTCCCTGAAATTCGTAAGCGCGAGATCGCGGTCATCGCCCCCCTGATGGCTTTGATGCTGGCCATCGGCGTGTGGCCTGCCTGGATTCTGGAAATCATAAACAAAGCGGTGCTGCACCTGTTCTAAGAGGTGATGATGACCTTTCCGTTTCTGAGTGTGATTGTCTTCACGCCTGGGGTTGCGGCGCTGGTTATGCTTGCGCTGCCGGCGCGCAAGCGGACGCTGACCCGTTCCGTCGCACTGACCGCCGCGACCCTCGACCTCGTACTCGCCCTCGCAGTCTACATCCAGTATCTTCTCGGGCACATGTCGGGCTATCAATTCACGGAGCAATATGAATGGCTCCCGGCCTTCGGAATCAGCCTGCATTTTGGGGTTGACGGCATCAGTGCTCCATTGGTGCTCCTGACCGGATTGGTTATGTTCACCGGCGTTCTGATTTCCTGGGGGGAGAAGCGCGACCACGTGGAGGCCGGCATTCAAGACCGTCCCCGGGAATTCTTCGCCTTTCTTTTCATCCTTGCAAGCGGCGTGTTCGGGGTATTTTCTTCGCTAGACCTTTTCATGCTCTTCTTCTTCTACGAAATCGCCGTCTTCCCCATGTATCTGCTGATCTCGATATGGGGCTGGGTGGTCACGCGTGAGTACGCGGCCATGAAGTTGACGCTGTACCTGTTCTTTGGATCGGTGGTCGCCCTCGTTGGCGCGCTTGCGATGTATTGGCAGGCGGGCCAGGCGTCAGGCTCCTACACATTTGACATGCTCCAGCTCGAGAATGCCGGTTTCTCTCAGGGATTCCAGATTCTGTGGTTCTTGCCGGTCTTCTTTGGTTTTGCCGTTCTAGGCGGCATCTGGCCGCTGCACAATTGGTCTCCCGATGGCCACGTTGCAGCGCCCACAGCAGTTTCCATGTTCCACGCCGGCGTGCTGATGAAACTGGGCGCGTTTGCTGCGTTGCGCGTCGGCATCATGCTCCTTCCGGAAGGCGCCAAGCATTGGTCATGGTTGATCATGCTTTGTGCGGCCGTAGGTGTGGTGTACGGGGCCTTCATAGCGTTTGTGCAGACCGACTTCAAGTATGTGATTGGCTTCTCCTCAGTTTCACATATGGGCCTCGTAATGCTGGGAATCTCGACGCTAAACCGGGAGGGCCTTACAGGCGCCGGACTGCAGATGTTCTCGCACGGAATAATGACGGCGCTCTTCTTCGCTGTCGTTGGCATGGTGTATGACCGGGCGCACACGCGGCAGATCCCGGATCTGGGGGGGCTTTCAAGGATTATGCCGTGGCCAACCGTTGGATTCATCATAGGCAGCTTGGTTTCCATGGGTATGCCCGGATTTTCCGGATTCATCGCGGAGTTTCCGATTTTCCTTGGTGTATGGAAAACCCAGTGGCTGGTGGCCGTGATTGCATCCATCTCCATAATCATCACCGCGGCCTACGTGATGCTGGTTATCCGAAGGGTATTCTTCGGATCGATGCCCGAAAAGCTGGCGGGCCATGTGGGACCTGTTACGGCGCTTGACAAACTTGCCGTTGGAACGTTGTCCATTTTCATGATCGGTATAGGTTTGTTTCCGGTCATCATGGTGCCGATGGTGCAGTCTGGGGTCGATAACATCCTGCGCCTGCTGGGAGCTCACTGATGTATACCGCCACCGCCTTGCGTTCAATCTTGCCCGAGGTGCTGACGCTGGGCCTGGCCCTCGCCATACTGATATTGGAGCCATTCTGGCCTGAAGAACGGCGCCGGAATCTTGGTTGGTTGACAGCGGGCGGGCTGCTTCTGATCTTGGTGCTGACAGCGTTCTTCGGCCGCCCGGATGTGCCCGTTAGTACATTTGGCAACACGATCCGTTTCGATTGGCTGGGATTCTTCTTCAGTTTCCTGTTCATTTTCGGAGCCGCCATCACGTCGCTGTTTCTGATGGATCACCAAAAGGTCGGTCGCCGCGGCGAAGTCTACGCCTTGTTGCTGGCTTCAACGATCGGTATGTGTTTGATGGCCTCGGCGGCGGACTTGATCATGCTGTATCTTGCCATCGAGACAACTTCAATACCGTTGTACGTCCTGGCTGGCTTCATGGTTGCAGATGATCGCTCGACGGAAGCCGGATTTAAGTACCTGCTGTACGGCGCCATGACGTCCGCCGTCATGCTCTATGGACTTAGTCTCCTATACGGTTTCACCGGCACCACGAACCTGTATGCGCTTGCCGCCGCGCTCAGCGGGGCAGAAGTGCCGCTCGCCACGACGGGTGGCCTGATCCTCCTGATCCTTGTGGGCCTGGGTTTCAAGGTTTCCCTTGTGCCTTTCCACTTCTGGGCGCCTGATGTGTACGAAGGTTCACCCACTCCCATTGCCGGCTTCCTTTCCACTGCTTCCAAGGCGGCTGGCTTTGCGGCTATTGCACGTCTTTTCGTTGTGGCATTTCCGGCATTGTCCGTTGACTGGACTGCGGTCTTTGCGGTGCTTGCCGCCATTACCATGACGCTGGGAAATCTGCTTGCATTGCCGCAACACAATTTGAAGAGGCTGCTCGCATACTCTTCCATCGCGCACGCCGGCTACGCCATGATTGGAATCGTGGCGGTGTCGCAGCTGGGAATTGCGAGCAGTGTATTCTACATGCTTGCTTATTTGGTCACCAATTTGGCGGCATTTGGAATCGTCATGGCTGTCAGCCGCGACATGGATTCGGATGAGTATGAGGCGTACCGTGGCCTCAGCCGCCGCTCGCCCTGGCTGGCGTTGATCATGCTGGCGGCGTTTTTGTCTTTGGCCGGGATGCCTCCGTTTGGGGGTTTCATCGCAAAAGTGGTGGTGTTCGCGGCGGGCGTACGAGCGCACTACACCTGGCTCGTCGTGGTAGGCATCCTCAATTCGGTGGTGGGGGTTTACTACTACTTGAACATTCTCAAGTATGTGTATCTCTTCCGCACGAAGGATCAGGACGAGGAGAAACACCCGATTGTGGTGAGTCCTCCGCAAGTGCTGGCGCTCCTTGTCCTCGTAGGCGCCATAATTGTCATCGGGACGGTATTCGCCCCGTGGTTAGGGTACGCCAATGCGGCGGCGGCCAACCTTTTCTGAGGCCCACGGCTCACAAGGCTTAGCCGCGGTGCCCGCCAATTGACGTGTCCTGTCCTGGTTTGCTATAATCGTGCGCAATGGCACAAGGCGATCCTGGCCCGCGCAAAATTGTCCGGACGCTTCTGATAGTCTTGGTGGGGCAAGTTGGATGTCTTACCCTTCTAATTGTCTTGGCGTCCGTGATTTTGGGCCTTTGGCTGGATGCGCATTTTCATACCAAGCCTGTATTCACGCTGGTCTTGCTGTTCGCCGGCATCCCGCTCTCGGTGGTGCTGATGCTGCAGGTCGCACGCAGGACGCTGGCGAAGCTCACGCGCGAGAACGAATTGACATCACGCGAGCTGTCATAAGTGGAGGGACCGTTGGAATCTAAACACCGCAGGCCTTGGCGGCGATGGGTACTACTGGTGCTGATGATCGTTGGTTTTGTCATCGGAGGAATATTCGTACCGGTGCAGCCGGCGATCTCGGTAAGGGCCGAGAACCTGCTTGGGGAGGGCGCGACTTGGCTGAGGCTTCCTTTCATAGGGGACCTGCCGCTTGTCAATACGCTGCCCACCTTGGGCTTCACCGTGGTGCTGATCTTTCTGGTGGCCTACGCCGCGAATCGCTCGATGACTGGTAGCCAGCGAACTGACTTGATCCCCCGTGGCATCGGTAACTTGTTGGAGGCGTTTTTTGAGTTGATTTACGACCTGACGGAGGGCGCCACCGGGGCCAAGTGGGCTCCAATGATATTTCCTTGGTTTGCCACCATCATGTTCTATGTGCTGTTCGCGAATTTGCTGAAGCTCCTCCCGGGGTTTGAGTTTATTGGAGTCCTGCACCATGCGCAGGGTGCTGGCCACGCCATCGCGCCGTTGGGTGCAAGCTGGGCCATGGTGTTGCCCGGCGAGGGCCCATACGTCCTTGAACCCTTCGTGCGTGGCATATCGGTTGACCTGAACTTCACTTTCGCTCTTGCGATAATCTCCGTGGTAATGACGCAAGTGATCGGGCTACGCGGCACAGGGTATCGGCTACTTTAGCAAATTCCTGAATTTTCGGACCATGTTTAAGGTGCCGTTCTTTGGAGCAATGGATTTCCTGGTGGGACTGCTCGAATTGATCTCCGAGCTCGCAAAGATCCTTTCGTTCTCCTTCCGTCTCTTTGGCAATATGTTCGCCGGAATTGTGCTTGTGGCCGTGGTCGCCGGGTTGCTTGGAAAGATCTCCATTTTGCCGTCGATGGTGATGATGTTTGAGCTTTTTGTCGGGATAATTCAAGCGTTCATTTTCGGAATACTCACAATGGTCTTTATGGCCCAGGCGACGCAGGGCCACGGTCAGGACGAAAAAGTTGTTGAGGCGGAAATCGAAGCGCGCGAGATCTAAGACTCGTAAATACTGAGGAGGTGCTCAAATGGAAGGTAATATACTGGACGCGGCGCGTTTCGTTGGTGCCGGCATGGCTATGATCGGGGCTGCAGGCGCGGGCGTGGGCATTGGGCTCAGTGTGCAAGGTGCACTCACCGGCATGGCAAGGAACCCTGATACCTACGGCAATCTGTTGACCAACATGATTCTGGGAATAGCCTTCTCTGAGGCGATTGCGATCTACTGCCTTGTCGTCGCCTTCCTCATGCTCTTCAAGGTGGTATAGCCAGGACGGGAGCGCAATATGGAAGCACTAGGCATAAATCTCGGTTTGCTGATTGTCCAGATTATCGCGTTTGTGATCGTGTTCCTCACCTTGCAGGCGTGGGTCTACAAGCCATTGTTGGGTATGATGGAATCAAGGAAGAAGAAGATCGCGCAGGGCCTTGAGGACGCTCGCGTGGCAGCCGAGGCCCGGGCGGATGCTGAAAAGGAAGCTGCCCGCATCTTGGCGGAGGCGCATGCGGAAGCCAGCATGGTTGTGCGCGAAGCCACTGAACGCGCAGCCAGCGCGGCCCAGGAGGTCAGGACGGCAGCTGAGTTTGAGGCTGCTGTGGCCCGGGATGCCATCTTGGCCGAGGCGCAGCAGGAGCGGAATCGCGTTCTCGGCGACCTTCGAGGGCAGGTAGCTGCGCTCGCCATCGCGGCGACGCAGAAGCTCGTCGGTCCCAGCCTTGATGAGAAAAAACACCGGGCGTTGATCGACGAATTCTTCTCAGGGACCAAGGCTGGAAAAGTGGTCGTCCTGGATGATGCCGATCTCAAAGGCGAATCTGCAGAGGTAACCAGCGCGCTGCCTCTGAGCGAAGCGGAACAGGTCGCGGTCAAGCAGAATCTCCTCGCAAGGGTTCAGCGCGCACGCGGTCACGTTCCGGGTCGATCCCACCATCTTGGGGGGATTGGTAGTCCGCGTGGGAGACAAAGTCGTCGACGGCTCCGTGGCTGCCAGTCTTGAAGAGCTGAGACAGAACCTGAGGTAAACGACCTCAGCGGCCAGAGGCCCCGGGAATGAGTTCCGGGGCTTTTTCATTCGTATTGCAGTCATTCGAATATGACGACGCCGTTTTCCGAGGGGACGATGCACGACGATGGCGTCTGACGCCCAGCCCCCGTTTGAGCAGGGAGGCACAAAGCGACGGAATTGCTGTAGCCAAGGCCTTGATTGTCCACTGCTTTTCTCGTACAATTGCGGCCGAAAAACTCTCCGTCGGCGAGGCCATCACAAATGAACGAGAAGCACATTCAAGAGGTTATCAAAATCGAGAGCCAGGCGCAAGAACTTCTGACCGCGGCCCAATCGGAGGCTGACCGGCTGCCCGCTCAAGCCGAGGCGGATGCCCAGGAGCTCATCGAGCGTGCCCGTGCGGCCGCCGAGCAGGAGGCACGCTCGATTATGGAGCAAGCGCTCGCCGAAGACCACTCCGCTGCAATCATCTCTGCGAGTGAAAACTCGATGCGGGAAACAGAATTGGCTGCGGCCTCGCACATCGAGCAAGCAGTAGCCTACGTCCTAGACCAAGTGATTGGAAAGGCTTAGAGGGTGGCGGGCGGCGTCTCCGTTTACGCGTCCATCAATGCGAAGGCCCGCATTAAGTACTCTCAATTGCTAGGCGCCGACGAGTTGGCCATCCTGAGTGAGGCTGCGGACTTGGCCGGCGTGTTGGAGGCCTTGAAGCAGACTGCCTATGGCCCTGATCTCGAGAGTCTGAGAGAATCCGAGCCTGCCAAGGGGGAGGTGGTGATGGCGCTCCTGGGCCACCTTGCGGCTACCTACCAGGAAATTACGCAGTTCGCCCCGGGACCGGCGCGCCGAGTCATCTTGCAGCTCTACCGTAGACATGAACTGAATAATCTCAAGGCTGTGCTGCGCGGGATTGCCACCGGGAGCACGGAGGGTGGTCCCGACGATCGGCGGACCCGGGTGCGGAGTTTGCTCTTCCCATATGGGCCTGGTACCGTTCTGCCCGCGGAGCACATGCTGGAGGCAGGCAGCATTGGGGCTGCCGTAGAGCTCCTTGCCGGCACACAGTACTACGATGTGCTGACCTTCGCCCTGAAGCGCTACAACGCCGAGCAAAGCCTCTTTCCTCTGGAAGTGGCGCTCGATATCCACTACTGGCGCCGGCTCTGGCAGGAGGCCCTCAACTTGCAGGGACTTGATCAACGCCAGGCGATGCGCGTAATTGGCTCCCTCCTTGACATGAATAACTTGATGTGGGCGATTCGCTATCGCGTGTATCAGCACCTCTCCGAGGAAGAACTCATCAACTACACGTTGCCGTTCGGATACCGCCTCAGGGATCAAGACATCCGCGCCGTGGCCGCCGGGAGTGACATCGGCGCGATTGTGGCGAGGCTGTTTCCGAACATCCCGGATGTGGCTGCTTTGCTGGCCGAACCGCGCACCGGTCTGCCGCTCCTGGAAGTCCAATTGAAACGCCATGTCATGCGGGAATGCGACGCCGCCTTTCTCGGAGATCCTTTCCACGTGGGTATTCCGTTGGCGCTCCTGATCCTCTGCGATTTTGAAGTTCAGGACCTCATCCTGTATGTCGAAGCCAAGGACTCCCGCCTTCCGGTGGAGAGCTACCAGGCATATGTTACCAAAACGCCGGTCCTGAATGGATAGCCTCGTGAGCTGCCGTCACAGCGCACATCTGTCTGCTTTGCGAGCCAGAATGGATGCAGGAGCATAAATGTTCTTTCCCAAGGCGATGTCGGAAATCGAGCTTATTGTGCCTTCCAGGGACTTGATGAAGGTAATGCGGGTCCTGAGTGGTCGCGGAGTCTTTCATCAAGTCGACGGCGCCGCTGCCACTGGCAACGCCCAATCCAGTTCCGACAATCCCTGGCAAGAAAGGGCTGCCGCCTATGCCGGCTTGGAGAGGCGCCTCCAGTCCTTGATGCAAATCCTGGAAATTGCGCCATCCGGGCCCGCTAGGGGCAACTCCCGGGACATGACGCAAATCGACGATCTCTTGCCGATCGCCGACCGCATCGAAAAGGACGTCAAAGACAAATCGGATGGACTGGCGCAGGCGCGAAAGCAGCTCGAGAACCTGCAGAACGATCGCCGGCAACTCCTACCGGTCGCGGATATTGACCTGGACATGGGGACAATGCGTGAGTCGCATTTCACCGTCACGACGCTAGGCACCATGCCGGCCGCGAATGTCGCGCGCATGCGCACCAGCCTTTCGCGCGTGCCGCACCTGTTCCTGGTATTGCGCGAGGATCCGCAAAAACCAGTGGTTTGGTTGGCGGGCTCCCGAAGCAATCAGGACGTCCTGGAACGCGCGGCCCGGAGTGCGTATCTTGAGCCGCTGCACCTGCCAGATCAGTACCGGGGTACCCCGAGCGAGATCATCGGCCAGATTGAGGCTGAAATCGGCGCGACACAAGAAAGAATAGGCAAACTGGAAGGCGGTCTTGCCGAACTGGCGAAGGTGCATGGGGGTGAGCTGAGCAAGCTTGGCTGGCAGGCCCATGTGGGCCGAACACTCAGCGAAGCAATCGGCCGATTTGGCCGGCTGCGCCACACCTACGTTGTCCTGGGTTGGGTGCCCAGCGAGCGCCTTGAGTCACTGACCGCCAGGATCCGCGAGATCTCCAAGGAAACACTTATCGAGACCCTGCCCGCAAATCGCGCCGGTGACCGACGGAACGTGCCCGTTGCCCTGGCGACCTCGAAGTTCCTGCAACCGTTCCAAATGTTGGTGACGACCTACGCGCGGCCCCGTTACGGAGAGATCGATCCGACCTGGCTCATAGCCCTGACGTTTCCATTGCTTTTTGGAGCCATGTTTGGAGACGTGGGACATGGCCTGCTGCTGGCTGGCCTGGGCGCCCTGATCGCGAGCGGCAAAGTGCGTGCACTGCGAGGCCTGGCGAGCCTGGGCGGCCTCATCTTGATATGTGGCTTGGTGGCCGCCATATTTGGTTTCTTGTACGGCAGCGTTTTCGGGTTTGAAGATGTCTTGCCTGCGCTCTGGATGCAGCCCCTCGAAAACATACTTTCCATCTTGACAGTGGCCGTTGGTGCCGGCGTGTTGCTGCTGACTCTGGGATTCTTGATTGGGATGTTCAACTTCTGGGTCTCGCACGACTGGGCTCATCTCATTTTCGGGCACAATGGTTTCGCTGGTTTCCTTTTGTACGTATCGCTGTTGGGTCTGGGTGCAAGTCTCGCGAAGCTCGTTCCAGCACCTCCGCTTCCATTTGGCATCTTGGCAATCGTCGCCGGCTTGGCGATCATGTTCTCCGAGGTGTTGATCCACCTGGTGGAAGGAGAACGGCCGCTGATTGACGGTGGCATTGCCACATACGCAATCCAGGCCCCCGTGGAATTGTTCGAGGCGGTCATCAGCCTCCTGAGCAACAGTCTTTCATATGTGCGTGTCGGCGCCTTCGCCGTGGCGCACGGAGGATTGAGCTCCGCCATCTTCATACTTGCAAAGCTGGTTGGTCCTGAGTCCAGCGTCGGTTACTGGGTGGTCGTGGCCCTCGGCAATCTCTTTATCATCGGGTTTGAAGGCTTGATAGTGGGAATACAAACCATGCGTCTTTCGTACTACGAGTTCTTCAGCAAGTTCTTCACTGGCGGGGGCATCCGCTTTGATCCCATCGCTTTGGGGCCGGAGAAAGATGGATGAGCCGGTGACTTCGCTGTCGTACACCCGTTGGCCAGCCGTTCGAGCGCAACTCATATTCAGTCCAAGGAGAGCGTAGGATGATCCTGATACTTGCTGTTTGTGTTGGTCTGCTTCCGATGATTCCCGCTGTCATCTACTTCGTTCATCAAAGAGGAAAGAACCCGACCGAGGCCACGCGTAACCTGGTTTACGGTCTCAATGGATTCAATGTGCTGTTGGGAATGATGGCCACAGCGCTCGGGATCCTGTGGCTGTTTTCGCCCGCCAGCGCCATGGCTGCGGGACTCGGCCAGACGGCGCAGGCAGATCCGTATGCGGCGCTTGCAGCGGCAATTTCGACCGGCTTGGCGTGCGTCGGCGCAGGCATTGCCGTCGCTGGCTCCGGCGCGGCAGCCGTCGGCGCGATCGCCGAAAAACCGGAGTCGTTTGGGCGATCGCTGATCTTCGTGGGCCTTTCCGAGGGAATCGCGATCTATGGGCTTATCATTTCATTCCTGGTCTTAAATCGCTAGCCCGCGATGAAAGTATTGGTCATCGGTCATCCGGAGGCGGTGCTCGGGTTCTCACTTGCGGGTGTCGGGGGGAGAAGCGTTGCGACGGTGCCCGAGGCAAACGCGGCACTCGATGAGGCCCTGAGTGCCCCAGACGCAGGCATCGTGCTTGTCACGCAGGACGTCGCCCAAATGGTGCAGGCGAGAATGGACGAGCTAAAGCTGCGGAGCACCGTGCCTCTGTTTGTGGAGATTCCCTCGCCCGCCGGCACGACTGAAAGCGAGCGCTCGTTGGGAGAGGTCGTCTTACGCGCTATCGGCGTGAAACTATAGTTCTTTGATCGGCTGAGGTCGCCGGACTCCCCGGAAAGGCATAGGTCTATCGCAATGGTCACTGTGGACGGAAATGTCGAGGAACTGACGCTCGCCATCGTGGGCGAAGCTCGGGCAGAGGCGGACGAGATCAGGACTCGGGCCCAGACCAAGGCCGACGCGATTCGAAAACGGGCGACGGCTGAGGCGGATCGAGAGCGGCAGGCCATTCTGCTCAAGGCCACGGAGGAGGCGGAACGTCTCCGCGCTCAGGGAACTCGCGACCGCCCGCCTCAGGGCTCGCTCGCTGGAACTGGAGCACAGGGAGAAGCTGCTAAACAAAGTGTTCGCCGCTGTTTCGGAACGTTTGCCGGCGGTCCAGCAGCGGAAGGACTACGACGCTATTGCCCGCGACCTTTCCCGGGAAGCGCTCTCACAACTGCACGCTCCCAAGGTTCAAATAGTTGCGGACCAAGCTACTCGGCGCATATTGACGCCCGGCATCATAGATGAAATTGCCAAAGATCTGAAGGTGGAGGTATCGCTCGGCGACGTGCTGCCACGAGGCTTGGGTGTGGTCGCGCAGACTGTTGATCAGCACCTGCAATTTGACAATACGCTTGAGACGCGGCTTGCGCGCATGAAAAGCGCACTGAGGGCTCCTGTCTACGACATTCTGGTGGGGGAGGCCAAATGAGCGAACGCGTCGGAACGGTCACCTGGATTAATGGTCCGGTCATTCGCGCCCGAGGATCCCGAAATGTCAGCATGCTGGAGCTGGTAGAGGTGGGTGACGAACGCCTGGTCGGAGAGGTCATAAGTCTTCAGGGTGACGTGATCACTGCTCAGGTTTACGAAGAGACCTCCGGCATGCGGCCCGGGGCGCCTGTTTTTGGGACCGGACTGCCGCTGTCCGTTGAGCTGGGGCCCGGGCTGCTGAAGAGCATTTTCGACGGCGTCCAGCGGCCGCTGCCCGTGATTGAGATGCGGACCGGCTCCTTCATTGGTCGCGGCATGCACCTCACTCCACTCTACCGCAAAGATCGGTGGAAATTCTCGCCGTTGGCAAATGCTGGCGAGCATGTCGAGGGGGGTGCAATTCTAGGCTCAGTGCCGGAGACTGCGAACCTCGAGCATCGCGTCATGGTGCCGCCGGAAATGGCTGGTGAGCTTACTTGGGTGGCACCCGTCGGCGAGCACACAATAGAAGAGCCGATTGCGCGCATTCGCATCGACGGGCAGGAGCGGGAGATCAGCATGCTCCAACGCTGGCCTGTGCGGCGGCCCAGACCCTACAAGTCGCGTCTCGGGCAAAATACGCCGCTGATAACGGGTCAGCGCGTCCTGGACACTTTTTTCCCGGTCGCCAAGGGAGGTGCAGCCGGGATTCCGGGTCCCTTTGGATCAGGAAAGACGGTCACGCAGCACAGCATTGCCAAGTGGGCGGACGCGCACATCATTGTGTATATTGGGTGTGGTGAGCGTGGGAACGAGATGACCGAGGTGCTGGAGGAGTTCCCGCACCTTATCGATCCGCGAACGGACCGCCCCCTGATGGAGAGGACCGTGTTGATCGCCAATACCTCCAACATGCCTGTCGCTGCACGCGAAGCCAGTATCTACACGGGCATTACCATCGCTGAGTACTACCGCGACATGGGATATGACGTTGCCCTCATGGCAAATTCCACCTCGCGCTGGGCAGAAGCCCTGCGCGAAGTTTCCGGGCGTCTCGAGGAGATGCCCGCCGAGGAAGGCTACCCCGCCTACCTCGCCGGACGTCTCGCTGAATTCTATGAGCGCGCCGGGCGAGTGGAGACTCTGAATGGGGGGGCGGGTTCCGTGACGCTGGTCGGCGCCGTCTCCCCTCCGGGCGGCGACTTCTCTGAACCGGTCACGCAGCACACCAAACGGTACATCCGCTGTTTCTGGGCACTCGATAAATCTTTGGCCTCGGCCCGCCACTTCCCATCGATCAATTGGCTTGACAGCTACAGCGAATATGTCGCAGACGTCGCCGCATGGTGGCGCAAAGAGGTTGGCGTCGATTGGTTAGCGATGCGCAACCGGGCGATGGAGATCCTCACCGAGGAGGATCGCCTGTCGCAGATTGTGAAGCTGGTCGGTCCGGACGCATTGCCGGATGAGCAGCGCCTGGTCCTTGAGACGGCGCGGCTTCTGCGCGAAGGTTTCCTGCAGCAGAACGCCATGGATCCCGTGGATGCCTTCTCGACAGTGGAGAAGCAAATCAAGATGCTCGGGCTTATCCTGCACTTTCATGACCGGGCCATGAAGGTCGTGAAGCACGGCGCACCGATATCTGTCATACACCAGTTGCCGGCCGTCGACACTTTGATTCGCATGAAGACACTCGTCGGGAATGATGATCTTGGAAAAATGGACGAGATGAAGAAAATGGTGGACGACCAGATGTCTCACCTGGACCAGGAGTACCAATGACAAAGTCTGTTCTATACAGCGGGCAGGAAGTCATTGGGGTCGACCGCATTGAGGGGCCGATCGTCTTCGTCAAGGGCACGACCAATGTGGGCTACGATGAGGTCGTAGAAATTGTGGATTCCCAGGGGACGCTGCGGCGGGGACGCGTCGTGGAAGTCGGCGAAGATATTGCGGTTGTCCAGGTTTTTGCCGGCTCTACCGGACTCTCGATAGATGGTACTCGCGTCCGTTTTCTGGGAACCACGCTTCACATACCAGTGGCGGAAGAGATGCTCGGTCGGGTGTTCGATGGGTTGGGGGCACCTCTTGACGGCGGGCCCGAACCGCTGGCCGCTCGCTACGCGGATGTCAACGGACAGCCGATCAATCCGACCGCCCGGGTGTACCCGTCTGAGTACATCCAGACCGGCATTTCAGCGATCGACGGCATGAACACTCTGTTGAGAGGCCAGAAGTTGCCGATCTTCTCCGGTGCTGGCATGCCTCACGATCAGATCGCGGCACAGATAGTGCGCCAGGCGACGTTGGGGACGACCGCTGGCGAAGCGCCCTCTGAGACCGAGCAGTTCGCCATCGTGTTCGCGGCAATGGGCGTGAAGCATGACGTGGCAGATTTCTTTCGGCAGTCCTTTGCGGAAAGTGGCGCCTTGACCCGCGTTGCCATGTTCCTGAACCTGGCTGACGACCCGCCTGTGGAACGACTTGTGACACCGCGGGCTGCCCTGACGCTCGCAGAATACCTTGCGTATGACCGGCAAATGCACGTGCTGGCGATTCTCACGGATATGACCAACTACTGCGAGGCGCTGCGGCAGATTTCGAACGTTCGTGGGGAAGTCCCCAGCCGCAAAGGGTATCCTGGCTACCTGTATAGCGACCTCGCATCCCTGTACGAGCGAACCGGTCGCATTCGCACCAGTAAGGGATCAATTACGCAGATCCCCATCCTCACCATGCCGAGCGATGACATCACCCATCCGGTGCCGGATCTGACGGGATATATTACCGAGGGGCAGATTACTCTGGGCCGTGATCTGGACCATCAAGGCATCTATCCACCGATCACGGTGCTGCCCAGTCTCTCACGTCTGATGAAGGATGGCATCGGCGGGCCGAGTCAGTCGCGCATGATGGATCACGGGATTGGCAAGGATCGTACTCGCGCCGACCATCCGCACTGGGCCGCCCAACTGTATGCGGCGTATGCACACATGCAGGATGTCCGAGCGCTTGCCTCGGTTATCGGCGAGGAAGAGTTGGGTACCGTGGACCAGCAGTACCTGAGGTTTGGTCGTGCCTTTGAGCGCGAATTCGTAAATCAGGCGCCAACTGAGAATCGGAGTATCGAGAGAACCCTCGATATCGGCTGGAAACTGCTCTCGGCATTGCCGCGCGAAGAGTTGACCAGGCTGAGCCGGGAGGAGATCGAGCAGTACTACAAGGGCGACGATGCCGGCGATTAGTGTCGCGCCCACCCGGACGAATCTGATTCGCGTGAAAAAGGATTTGCGCTTTGCCCGGGAAGGGCACGAGATCCTTGATCGGAAGCGCGAGGTCCTCATCACGGAGCTGGTCCGCGTTGCACACGAAGCCGAGGTCGTTCAGAAGGAAGTCTGGGAGCTGCTTGCCACCGGGTACGCCGCGCTGCAGAAGGCGCGACTCACTCTTGGGAGCGACCGCGTGGAGTGGGCCGCACTGGCCGCCAACAAGACCGTTGACGTGCACCTGAAGTATCGGGGCATCATGGGAGTCGCCGTGCCGGTGATTGAAGCGAGCGGCGCCCCACATGAAATGCTCTACAGCCCGGGAGATACGAATGCGGCCCTCGACGAGGCCACCTCGACATTTCGTGAAATCTTGGTGCGCCTGCCGCGCTTGTCGATGCTCGTGACAACAGTGTGGAGGCTGGCGGGCGAGTTGCGAAAGACCCAGCGGCGGGTGAACGCGCTCCAGCACATATTTATTCCGAACTACGAGGCCACGGTGAGTTTCATCGTGAGTTCGCTTGAGGAGCGCGAGCGGGAGGAAATCTTCCGCCTGAAATGGTTGAAAAACAAGCTCGGGCGGGACGCCGGCGAGGAAGACTTGCTGGGGCGGGGTACTGAGGAAAACAACGTCGCCACCGGTTGAGACCTTGCGATGGTCAATTTGGGCATGCCTCCTCAGGATGCTAGGATCGAGGCGGCCACGCGCGGCTGAGTGGGCGGACACAAGGAGACTGCATGAAGATAGGCATGTTGGGTACAGGGATTGTAGGGCAGACGATTGGCTCACGCCTCGTGCAGCTGGGTCACGACGTGATGATGGGCTCGCGCGTTGAGGCAAATCCAACCGCAATAACCTGGGCAAGAAAAGAAGGGCGCTACGCATCTTTTGGGACTTTTGCCAACGCTGCCGCCTTCGGGGAAATCGTGTTTAATTGCACCTTGGGCGCCGCGTCTCTGGATGCCCTCCGACAGGCTGGAGCCGCAAACCTCAAGGGCAAGATCCTGATCGATACCGCGAACCCTCTGGATTACTCCACCGACATCTGGACCCTGACCGTCTGCAATAGCGATTCGCTGGGCGAACAGATTCAGCGGGAATTTCCCGAGGCGCGCGTGGTGAAGACGCTTAACACCATGAATTGCAACGTCATGGTGGAACCTGCCAAGCTTGGGGAGAAAACGGACGTGTTTGTCAGCGGGAACGATACGGAGGCCAAGGCCGTCGTCATATCCATCCTCCGCGATTGGTTCGGCTGGCAATCCGTGATTGATTTGGGAGGCATCGGAACCGCACGCGGGGTCGAGATGTTCGTTCTGCTTTGGCAGGACCTGCGCAACTGGACTTCGTCGCATCGTTTCAATATTCGGGTGGTCACCTAGGACGGACGATCACACGCCATACGCGGGAGCGGGGGCTTTGGCGGTAAAATCGTCGAAGCCCCTTGTTATTGCGTCGTCCCGGTAAAAAATGGCTCTTCAGTTGCGCCAGGCGCTCGCCGAAGTTCCAGTCAAGCATGCGAGCACGGGCCCGCTCGACGTGTCGATTACGGGTATCGCGATCGACAGTCGCGCGGTGAAGCCCGGCAATCTTTTTGTAGCTCTGCGCGGCGGCGTCTCCGACGGCCACGAGTTCGTGAATCAAGCCATCGCCAATGGCGCTGGGGCGGTTGCCGGCGACAGGCCACTGCTCGGCCTCGGGGTCCCGTACGTTCGCTTTTCAAATGCCCGCGAGGCCCTGACCTGGGTTGCGGCCGCTTTCTATGGATGGCCCGCTCGCAAGCTCACCGTAATTGGCGTCACGGGGACCGACGGCAAGACCACCACCACAAATCTGATCTACCACGTGCTGCGCGAAGCCGGGATCAAGGCAGGCATGATCTCGACTGTGAATGCCGTGATCGGCGACACGGTCCTTGACACCGGTTTCCACGTCACCACTCCGGACGCCCATGACGTGCAGGCGTACCTCGCGCGCATGGTGGAGGCGGGCCTCACGCACGTGGTGTTGGAAACGACCTCGCACGGCTGGGCCCAATATCGTGTGGACGCGTGTGAGTTCGATATTGGCGTCCTCACCAACATAACTCACGAGCACCTCGATCAGCACGGAACTTATGCAAACTACCGCGCAGCAAAGGCTAGGCTATTCCAAAGCCTGGAACGGACGCACCCAAAGCAACACGTCCGTCGGCGTCTGGCGGTAATCAACCGCGATGACAGCTCCTACGAATTCATCCGCGAAATCATCCGTGTTGACAGCCTGAGCTACGGTCTGGGCGCAGATGCGGATTTAAGGGCCGTTGATCTTGTTGCCACTCCAAACGGGATCAGGTTCACGGCGGCCGGCATAGGATTGCGCATAGGTATCGAAGCCCGGCTTCCCGGCACCTTCAATGCCTCCAACTGTCTAGCTGCACTTGCTACCGTGAGCCTTGGATTGGGGATCGCCCCAAACGTTGCGGCGGGGGCGATCGCCAAGTTTCCAGGAGTGCCTGGGCGTATGGAGCGAATTGAGATGGGGCAGGAATTTGTTGCAATTGTTGACTTCGCGCACACGCCCAATGCATTGAACGTTGCTTTGCAGGCCGCACGCGGCATGCTCAAGGCGGAAGGCGGCGGGCGGGTTATAGCCGTGTTTGGTTCAGCTGGTTTGCGCGACCAAGCGAAGCGCCGATTGATGGCAGAGGGGGGCGCCGAGCAGGCTGACCTCATGGTGCTGACGGCGGAGGACCCCCGCACGGAGTCGCTCGATTCCATTCTCGAGGAAATGGCGGCGGCTGCAGTCGACCGGGGTGGACGCGAGGGGCAGACCTTCTGGCGCGTTCCCGACCGAGGCGAGGCCTTACGTTTGGCCGTGCATTTGGCGCGGCCACATGATGTTGTAGTCTCGTGCGGTAAGGGCCACGAGCAGTCCATGTGCTTTGGATCAACCGAGTATCCCTGGGATGACCGAACTGCGATGCGCGCGAGTCTCGCAGAATCTCTTGGCATTCCAGGTCCCGACATGCCTTATTTGCCAACGCGAGACCAGACGGAGACCCAATGGAAGGACTGACGGCGCCTACACCAACCACGCTGGTTGGCCATGTTGTGCGGCTCGAGCCCCTCTCGGAGGCGCACGCCGCGGGCTTGGCTGAGATTGGCATTGAGACCAGTATCTGGCAGCACATGCCCTATGGGTTGATGCGCTCACCCGCCGATATCCACCGATGGGTCGACGATCTTCTCGCCCGCGCCCAGGGTGGAACGGATTTGCCCTTTGCTGTCGTGCACCTCCCGTCCGGGCGCATCGCAGGAGCCACACGCTATATGGATATCCGTCCAAGAGACCGCGGCCTTGAAATTGGGGGCACGTGGTATGGCACCGAGTTTCAGCGAACGGCCGTCAACACAGAATGCAAGTACCTGCTCCTGCGTCACGCCTTCGAAGAGCTGAAATGCATCCGCGTTCAGCTCGAAGACTGACTCTCGCAATGTGCAGTCCCAGCGCGCGATAGAGCGTATTGGCGCGACGCGGGAGGGGACTTTGCGAAATCACATGATCCTTCCGGATGGCACTATTCGGCACTCGATTTACTACAGCATTTTGGATTCGGAGTGGCCGGCAGTCAGAGTGCGGCTGGAAGCGAAGCTGGCCTAAGGCGTCTCGCGCCGTGCCGCAAAAGGGCGGCGAAATCGCGTTTGCCATAGGAAGAGAGGCCCCGCGAACGATTGCGGAGCCTCTCTGTGTCTCAATTGAACCGTCTTGCGGTGCGTCTGCTGTGCGCGGCGGGAATTAGCGCCTGTGCTCACTGCCTCGCTGGTCACGATCGTGCCCGCTTCGACCGTTCCCGCTGCGCGGGGGGCGCCGATTCCCGGTGCCGGATGGACGGCGCTGATCCTTGTCCCGGGCTTCTTCGGCGGTCCAGCCCTCAAGGACTGCCTGCCTTGACAGCCGGATCTTGCCCTGTCCGTCAATGTCGGTAACCATGACCGTGATTTCATCGCCCAGTGACACAACATCTTCAACCTTGTTTACGCGTTCGCTATCCAGCTGCGAAATGTGAACCAGGCCGTCGACGCCCGGCAGGATTTCAATGAAGGCACCGAAGTCAGTGATGCGAACGACTTTGCCGGTGTAGATGTTGCCAACCACCGCCAATTCGCCCAGCGCTTCCACGCGCTCCTGCGCTATCTTGGCGCCGGCCGCCTCAGTTGATGCAATGTACACTGTGCCGTCTTCCTGCACGTCAATCTTGGACCCGGTTTCCTCTTGAAGCGACCGAATATTCTTGCCGCCAGGGCCGATCAATGCTCCGATCTTGTCGATGGGAATCTTCACGGTGATGATGCGCGGTGTGTACGGTTTGAGCTCCGGGCGGGGCGCGTCGATGACGGAAAGCATTTCCTGCATGATTGCCATTCGTGCCACGCGTGCCTGATCGAGTGCCTCACTCATCATCTTGGCGCTGATTCCGGTCGTCTTGATGTCCATTTGCAGGGCCGTGATGCCATCCGCCGTGCCCGCTACCTTGAAATCCATGTCGCCGAGGTGGTCCTCGGTCCCTTGGATATCCGTCAGGATCTTGTATCGGCCGTTCTCGTCGGTAATCAGGCCCATGGCCACCCCGGCAACGGGCGCCTTTATCGGCACGCCCGCGTCCATGAGGGCCAGCGTCGAACCACACACGGAGGCCATCGAGGTGGAGCCATTCGATGACAGGACCTCAGATACCACGCGCAGCGTGTAGGGGAAACTCTCCGCCGCGGGGATGACGGGCTCAAGTGCCCTCTCAGCCAGGGCTCCATGCCCCACCTCGCGACAACTCTGGCCGCGAAGTGGCTTCACCTCGCCGGTGGAAAACGGCGGGAAATTGTAATGGTGCATGTAACGCTTCGTATCCGTGGGCGAAAGCGAATCCAGATTTTGGGCCTCACCCAGTGTTCCCAGCGTCGCCAGGGAAAGCACCTGAGTCTCGCCGCGCGTGAAAAGCCCAGACCCGTGAGCACGGGGCGAAAGGCCGATCTCGCACCAAATGGGTCGAACCTCGCTGGGGCCGCGCCCGTCTGGGCGTTTTCCGGCGCCGAGTATGCGCTCACGCACAATGCGATGTTCAGCGGCCTCGAATGCCGACTTGATGTCTTTCTCCGACGAGGCCCCTGCCGAGCCCGCTCCCTCCTGTGCGGAGACCATTTCGGTCAGGAGCGATTGCAGCAAAGATTGCATGCCCGCATCGTAGTCGTTCTTGCCTAGCGGCTTTTCAAGCAGCTTGTTCATGGGCGTCGAAACCTGCCCAATGACCTGAGCCTGAAGGGCCTCATCGGCAAGCATGATCGTCGGCTCGCGCTTCGGCTTGCCCATCTCCGCCGCCATTTTGAGCTGCGTTTCAATCAGCGGCTGCAGCGCCTGGTGCCCGTGCTCCAGGGCGGCCGCCATCACGTCTTCAGGAATCTCGTTCGCGCCGCACTCGACCATGAGAATAGCCTCGCGCGTGCCGGCCAGTCGCAGGTCCAGATCCGATGCGTCCAATTGGGCAAATGTTGGATTCACCACGAATTTTCCGTCGACGCGCGCCACGCGCACCGCCCCCACGGGACCTCCCCACGGTATGTCCGAAATCATGATGGCGGCCGATGCGGCATTGATGGCGAGTATGTCAAGGGGATTCTCGCTATCGGCCGATAATGAAAACATCATGACCTGGACCTCGTTGCGCATGCCATGTTGGAATAGCGGTCGCAATGGCCGGTCGGTCAGCCGCGCTGTGAGAATGGCCTCTGATGAAGGCCGGCCCTCTCGGCGGAAAAAAGAGCCGGGGATCTTGCCACCGGCATAGAGCCGCTCCTCGTACTCAATTGAAAGGGGGAAGAAATCGATTCCCTCGCGGACATTGCCCATGGTTGCCGCCGCGAATATGATGGCATCGTTTATGCCTACGGTGACGGCTCCCCCCGCTTGCGCAGCAAGCTTTCCAGCCTCAAAAACGACGGTACTGCCTCCGACCGCGGTTGTGTAGCGTTTCAATTCAGGTTTCACTTTTGCCCTCTCTGTGCGGGTATCCGAAAATGCGGCGATTGGCGTAAGCGATCAACGCCCGCGTTAGTGGGCTGATCATCGGTTTGGTTGCTGTGCTTGTCGCTGGATTGCAATCCCGCTGTCCAATTCCGCCTGGTCAGGGACTGAAGAGTGTTGGCAACGTGGTTGCCTGCACTATTCAATTCCTGACAGCGGCTATCCAATCGGAAAGGCGGAATCTGCGCCGGCCATGGCAAGAACCCTGTGCCGGAGGCTCGGCCTACTCGTTTCCCTCCGGCACGAAACCTCAGGGTCTATTTGTGCCGCAGATTCAACCTTTCCGTGATTCCCAAGTAGCGCGGATAGTCGGCCCGTCGCAGGTAGGCGAGCATGCGACGTCTGTGTCCCACGAGCTTTAGAAGCCCACGCCGGCACGAACTCATCGTGTTTGTTGGCCCGTAGATGTTCCGTAAGCTGCTGGATCCGCGCCGTGATGATCGCGACTTGCACTTCAGGCGATCCTGTATCGGTATCGTGCCTGTGGTAGTCCAAAATGAACTTGGACTTGACTTCCTTTGCGAGCGGCATGACGTATGCTTCCCTTCCAGATGATTTGCAGGTCTCCATGCCCGCAGCCTGAGCCGCAGTGCAGGACCAGTCACGACCCGGATTATACCAGATACGGGATCCCAAGCTTTTGCTTGGCGCTGGGCCTACCAACGCTATTCGGCCGGCGAGGCGGCCTCGGCCCGGTTCAGCTGAGGCCAGGGATTTGCAGGAAAGAGAGCCACGCGGCTTGCAATCGAATGTCGACGCGGCCAACTAGACGCCTTGGATGGATATCAGCACGCCGGTGCGAGCGCCGATTGAGATCTGCAGCGCGTCATCGTCAACAGTCTTGCAAGCGCCGGACATGACTTCTATGGTTCGAGGCCTCGGTGTGTCGACTGCCAGCCCAACCGTCCGGGCTTCGTCTGCGGCATTGAGCACGCTCACGAATGTCGTGCCCTGCAAAGAGCGGCTGAACGCGAACAGGCCGCCATCCGAATACAGCCGGCGATAATCGCCCCAACGAAGGGCAGCCTGGGATCTGCGGAGATGGATCAAGGCCTTCGTGAAGTCACGCAGTTCTTGGTTCCAGCTGTCCTGCCCCCAGGGGAAGGATCGGCGGCAGTCAGGATCGTGGCCTCCCTCAATGCCAATTTCATCCCCGTAGAATAGACACGGCGCGCCCGGATACGACATCAACAACGTGAGAGCCAACTTCACGCTGCTCAGGTCGCCCCCGGAGCAAGTCAGGAACCGTGGGGTGTCGTGACTATCCATGAGGTTCAGTTGGACCCGCGTCACGTCCGGTGAATACATTTCCCGGATGGCATCCAGACGATCCGCAAATGCTTGCGCGTCGATCGGCTGCACCTGACCACGGTAGCCGCCAACCTTGAGTGTCTCTTCCAGGTTCAGGTGGCTGCCCGGCAGAAAGGCCAGCAGGCTCGCCGTAAGGGGATAGTTCATGCACGCATCGAATTGATCGCCTTGCAGCCATCTGCGCGCCTCCCACCAGAGCTCGCCAACCAGGTAAGCCTCCGGATTGATCGCCCGAACCCGGCGCCGGAACTCCTGCCAGAAAGAATCATCATTGATCTCGCCCGGCACGTCGAGGCGCCACCCGTCGATACCGAATCTGATCCAGTGCTCCGCAACGCCGAACAGGAATTCCCTTACTGCCTGCGTACTCGTATTGAATTTCGGAAGTGCCGGCATGTTCCACCAGCCCTGATACCCGATTGCCCGGAAGCTGCCTTCGCGCCGGATATCGGCTTCTTCCTCAGGCGACGGATAGGCGCCCCAGTGCCGGTTGCGCCCGAGTCTGTCCGGATCGAAGTAGAACCAATCCACAAAGGGGGACGATCCGGCGTTCTCCAGGGTGTGATGGAATTGCCAGAGCCCGCGGCTGGCGTGATTGAAGACGCCGTCCAAAATGACGCGCATCTGTCTCCGGTGGGCGCCTTCAAGGAGTTCGTGCAACGCATCGTTGCCGCCCAGAAGAGGATCAACCTGATAGTAGTCGTAGGTCTGGTAGCGATGATTGGCCGCCGAAGAAAATACGGGTGTCAAGTACAGCGCGTTCACCCCGAGGTCCTCAAGGTAGTCCAAGTGTTCGACGACGCCGTAGAGATCGCCGCCTTTGAAGCCATGGACTGTCGGTGCAGAATCCCAATCCTCGAAATGGAGGCCGTCTTTGGGAAGGCGAGCGGAACGTGCAAAGCGATCCGGGAATATCTCGTAGAACACTGCGTCTGTAGCCCACTCGGGGGTGTCCATGTTGGGTCCTCGCTCACTGGAATTCTTGCCGGATGCCAAGTCGGCTGTGAGTGACCGCGGAAGGCCTGCTACCGCTCAGGCCCCGCTTGGGGACATCTCACAGAAGTGCGCCGTTCCTCTTTGAAAGAACGGCGCACCTTGTTCGGCTGATTGTCATGCGCGGGCATCGGCACGCTCGCCCGCTCCAGGCCGCGCGCAGCTACCCTACGGAGCGCTCCAACTCTGCATCGAATACGTGTACCTTCTCCATGTTGAAGGCGACCTCTGCGGATGCGCCCACCCGCAGCTTGGACCGCGGGTCAACCCTCGCGACAAAGGTGTTGGCGCCAGCCACCAGATACAGCAAGATCTCATTTCCCATCAATTCCGTTACGTCCACCTTGGCCGACACCTTCGCAACAGGTATGTTCGGCGGAACAAATTCCAGGTCATGGATGTCCTCGGGGCGGATGCCGAAGACCACCCGCTTGCCAACGTAGGTCTCCAGATTGCGTGCACGGTCCCCTGGGATCGGCACTGTGAAAGCGCCCGCGTCTGCAACCACGCCGCCATTCTTCCGAAGAGTGGCCGGGAAGAAGTTCATGGCTGGCGACCCTATGAATCCTGCAACGAAGAGATTAACTGGCGCATTGTAGAGATTCTGCGGTGTGTCCAGCTGCTGGAGCTTGCCCTTATTTATGACGGCGATGCGGGAGGCCATCGTCATGGCCTCCATCTGATCGTGCGTCACATAGATGAACGTGGTTTGCAGTTGTTGATGGATCTTGCTGATCTCCGCCCGCATCTGTACGCGCAGCTTCGCGTCGAGGTTTGATAGCGGCTCATCGAAGAGGAATACCTTGGGCTCGCGCACGATTGCCCTGCCAACCGCCACTCTTTGCCTTTGACCGCCGGACAGCTGGCGCGGCTTGCGACTCAACAACTCCGTGATCCCGAGCGTTTGGGCGGCTTTCTCGACGCGCCGCTTGATATCCTCTCTCGAGACCCGGCGCAACTTGAGACCAAAGGCCATGTTGTCAAACACGGAGAGGTGTGGATACAGCGCATAGGACTGGAACACCATGGCAATGTCCCGGTCTTTGGGCGCGACGTCGTTCACAACCCGATCGCTGATCATGATCCGCCCATCCGTGATTTCTTCGAGGCCCGCAAGACAGCGCAAGCGCCGTGGTCTTCCCGCAGCCAGACGGGCCCACGAGCACCAGGAATTCCTTGTCATCGACCTTTATGTCCAGGTCATCTACAGCGACCGTCTCTCCGAACTTCTTCGTAACGTGCTCGTACGTGACGCTAGCCATGGTGCAACCTCCCAGCTTTAGAGTATAGTGGCTTAAATATACACTAAACCACACAACGCTGCCAGCCGTCTCCTGGTGCAAGCTCCCGGGACTCTCCGTTTGGGAGGCTCCGGAAAATTTGGTCAGCGCCAGATCTGGTAATATCCGTGTCCGACGCCGGATTGCCGCCCAAGCTGCGAATCCAATCGCCTCGACGGCTTCGAGGCGCGACGATCCGGGCACCGTGGCTCGGCGTCAGGGCCCCATTGCAGCGGGGGCCGGCCCAGGCCCCGCTGGCGGACAGGATCTAGGGGTGCGCGGCTATCCCTCGGCCCTGGCTTTCGCGGCCCTGATAAGACCAACGAACAGGGGATGAGGACGCATGGGCCGAGAAAGAAACTCCGGATGGAACTGGCTTCCAATCATGTAGGGATGTTCTGCGAGTTCTGCAATCTCCACTAGCTTTCCATCTGGAGACAAGCCGGAAAACACCATTCCCTTCTCTTCAAATTCCGTTCTGTATGCGTTGTTGAACTCAAATCGGTGCCGGTGCCGCTCATCGACGCTTCCGACGCCGTAGGCGGCCGCAGCCTTCGAGCCTTTTTGCAGCACGCACGGGTAAAGCCCTAGGCGCATTGTGCCACCCAGGTCGCTGATGGAACGTTGGTCCGGCATCAGATCTATCACCGGGGCAGAGGTGGTCCGGTCAAATTCGGTCGAGTTTGCGTCCTCGTGGTCCAGCACATGTCGGGCAAACTCGACGGTCATCACTTGCATTCCAAGGCATAAACCCAGGTAGGGGATTTTCTGCTCGCGGGCGTACCGAGCGGCCATGATCTTGCCCTCGATGCCCCTGGATCCAAACCCGCCGGGAACAACAATTCCGTCCGCCGCCTGCACGATGTCCCAATCGCGGTCTTTCTCAAGGTCAACCGAATGAATCCAGCCGATTTCGACCTCTACGTCATTCGCGATGGCCGCGTGCTTAAGTGATTCGCGCACCGACATGTACGCGTCCTGAAGCTCGACATACTTGCCCACAAGGGCGATCTTGACGCGTGGCTTCGGCCGGCGAACAGCCTCGACCAATCGACTCCAGGGCCGCATGTCTGGTCGGGCGGACGCCTTGAGTCCCAGCTGAGATACAAGATAGTCGCCCACGCCCGCCGCCTCCAGTAGCAAGGGGACTTCATAGAGTACGTCGCTGGTAACGAGGGGCACGACGGCGCGCTTCTCAACATCGCAAAAAAGAGCGATCTTGTCGCATGTACCATTTTCGATGGGGTGATCGGAGCGCGCAATGATCATGTTTGGGGAGATGCCGATGGAACGGAGAGCAGCCACCGAGTGTTGTGTCGGCTTGGTTTTCAACTCGCCCGTTGCCCCAATGTAGGGCATCCAGGTCACGTGAATGAAGAAAACATTGTCCCGCCCAATTTCGTTACGAAGCTGTCGGAGCGCCTCTAGGAATGGCTGGGATTCGATGTCGCCGACGGTTCCACCGATCTCCACGAGAACAATCTCCGCACCGGTCTCCTTGGCCACGAGTCCCACGCGTCTCTTGATCTCGTTGGTTATGTGAGGGATGACCTGGATCGTCCCTCCCAGGAAGTCGCCCCGGCGCTCCTTCCCGATAATCTCAGCGTAGACCTGGCCGCTGGTGAAGTTGCTGACACGTGTCAGCCGGATATCGATGAAGCGTTCGTAGTGACCCAGGTCCAGGTCGGTCTCCGCTCCGTCATCCAGAACGAATACCTCGCCATGTTGGTACGGCGACATCGTCCCTGGGTCAACATTTATGTAGGGATCCAGCTTCTGGACGGCAACTTTGAAGCCTCTTTCCTTCAGGATTAGGCCGGTAGCCGCCGCCGTCACTCCTTTTCCAACAGACGAGACAACGCCCCCAGTGAAGAACAGGTACTTGGTTGCCATAGGTGTCCTCACGTTTAGTTTCTGGCTGCAGTCCGGGCGCGCCAGGCGCTGCTGGCCCAGAAAAAGGCGATGGGGAGGGCGCTTGAGCCCTCCCCATCGAGGAGCTTGATATCTCGTTTCTGCCGACGAGTCCTTGTTCTCATCCCACCATTTTCATTATGTCGTCCGCCGCACGCCGCATTTCGAGGGAGATCAGGCCGAGCTTGGCTTCCTGCCTTGCCAGTGCCGTCAGGACGGCCTCGGCGCCAACCGAGGTAAGAAGTACGCAGCCGTCTCCGCCTTTTATGTACACCTGCTCTAGCTCGCCGCGGCCCAATTCGCCAGCTATCCGCTCTCCGAGGCTAAGCATCGCCGCCGACATCGCCGACACACGGTCTTCCTCGGTGCCCTGCTGAAGAGCGGATGCCATGATCAATCCGTCGACAGACACTACCGCAGAAGCCTCGATATCCGGGGCTGCGGTCTGCATTGACCGCAGGCGGTCAACAAGTTGCGTAATCCGCGGGTCTGCCATTTGTCAAATTCTGCGTGAGTCTACCATGGAAATTGACCGTCATTGTTCTTCATGCTACACTTGCCTGTTGGTCTGCGGCTGCCGCGCCAATGGAGCCCGTGCCGAACGGCTTGACCGCAGCAGCGGTTCAGGTTTTGCGCGACTCGGCAGGTACCCGCGATTCTAGGAATTCTGTACCCGCCAGATGCGGACCGCATGACTTGTCGCCCCGTCTGATTGATAGTAGCCGAGCCAATTGAGCAGATTTCGAACGATCCACCGTCTTGGTTTTGCATCTCTGATTCTTCTGGCCACAATTATCGCGTACACCGCGGCTCTTGCTCAGACGGGCGGCGCGGCGCAAATTGTGACGCCGGCCGCCGATGATGCACTTCGGGGAGCAATCCAAATCAGCGGGACCGCGGCTTCACCGGCATTTGCCTCCGCTAACCTGGCCTTTGCATATCCCAAGGATGCTTCGAATACGTGGTTCCCCATCGCCATAATCGACCAGCCCGTCCTAAACGGGGATCTGGGGACCTGGGACACGACGGCAATCAGCGACGGTGAATATGTTCTCCGCCTCCAGGTGAGCTCGATCGACGGGACACAGATGGAATTCAAGGTTTCGGTTCAAGTGCGCAATTACACTTCGCCCGTCGCCACGCCGCCCTCACCAACGCCAACCGTGTTCCCGCGCCTGGGCCTGCCGACGCCGGTTGTCATGGTTGCTTCAGCGACGGCATTGCCGGTAACTCCTGCGCCTCCTACGCCCTTGCCATCCAATCCTGTGGCGGTTTCCGACAAGGCCGTCTACGTTGGCTTTGCGCGTGGCGCCCTGCTGGTAACGGTGCTGGTCCTGGTTGTGGCCGCCGCTATCTTGCGGCGCCAGATCTGAGAATTGACTGGCAATCTCCATGACAGAGCCTCGACACATTCTGGTTGGCCTCGGAAATCCTGGCCGCGAATATTCCCACAATCGGCATAACGTCGGCTTCATGCTCATCGACCGTCTGATTGCGAAGTTGGGCGCCCGGGGAAGACGGCTCCAGTCCAAGGCATTGGTGTGCACCGCTCAGCACGAGGGAAGGCGTATTCTCCTCGCCAAGCCGCAGACCTACATGAACTTGTCTGGGCAATCCATCCAGGGACTGGCGCGTTTCTATCAGTCACCCCTTGAGCTCCTGCTCGTCGCGCACGATGACTTGGATTTGCCTTTTGGGACGATCCGCTTGCGGCCAGGCGGCGGTCCGGGTGGGCAAAAGGGCGTCGCCTCTACGATTGAAAGGCTGGGGAGCCGCGGCTTCGCTCGATTGCGAATTGGGATTGGAAGGCCGCCCGGCCGTATGGACCCTGCACGCTACGTGCTCCAGGACTTTGCCGACAAAGAGCTGACGGAGTTATCCGAGGTGCTGGAGCGCGCCGCCAACTCCGCCCTCGTTTTCGTGATTGAGGGCATTGAATCTGCTATGACCAAGTCTAACGGTGGTCCGCCAAGCCCCTAGTCACCGGCCTTTCTTAGATTCTTGCGCACTCCAATCATGGAACTTCTACTGCGGCGAATTCGAGAACTCCCTGCCTATCCGGCACTCCTGCTCGACATCCAGGCGGCTCGGGCCCCGCGGAGCCTTGAGTTGCCGCGCGCCGCACGGCTTGCCGTGCTCACCGCGTTGCAGGATGACCTTGAGCGGCCCGCCCTGTTGATCACGCATCGGGCCGACCATGCTTCCGCACTGCACGACGAGCTCGGTTCTTGGAGCGCCAAGCCTCGGCTGCTTCTGGCGGAGCCCATACCCCTTTTCTATGAGCAGGCTGCTTGGGGAGCGAGCACCCGCCGGGACCGGCTGAAGGCCATTAGCGCCCTCGCGGCGTATCATCTTCCGGGCGGACGCGCGGATGTGCGGCATCCCATAGTAATCGCGTCGGCACGTGCCCTAATGACACGGACCATGCCGCGGCGCGACTTTCTGAAGTCGTGCATTGGCGTGAGTCATGGCATGTCTTTGTCTCCCGAGAACCTGCGCCGACGCCTCGTTGCGTTGGGATTTGAGCGGTCCAATACGGTCCTTGAGCCGGGGCAGTTTGCCAGTCGGGGCGGCATTATCGATGTTTGGCCTCCGCAGCAAGACCTCCCCGTCAGGCTCGACTTCTTTGGCGACGAAGTCGATGGCATCCGTAAGTTCGATCCCGGTTCGCAGCGAACGGCCGGTGATCTTGAATGGACGCTGATTGTGCCGGCCCGCGAATACATCGTTCGAATGGCGGGAGATGGCAAGCCGGCCCCGGGATCCCGCAGCAGGTCATCCGACGACGACACGGCGGCTCCACCGGTCTCCGAGTTCAATATACCTCTGCTTCATCCGGATGCGACCAGCTTGCTCGACTACCTCCCGGCCAATGCTCTCGTGTTCGTGGATGATTTGACCACGATAGAGTTGAGAGCTGAGGAACTTGAGGACCAAGCCGTAAGAGCGCGCCAGACGAATATCGATGAGGGCCTTCTGCCACCGGATTTTCCGGTTCCCTATGTTCCTTGGTCCGAACTTGAGGATGAACTGCAGGCGTTAGGATCCCTTGAATTGGGGCGGGCGGCGGACTCGGTCGGAGCCGACGCAGAGACTCCGGTGAGCCTTGGCACAGCATTTCGGCATGATGAGCGGTTTGGCGGGCGGCTGAAACCGTTCGCCGACTTTCTTGGCAGACTTGTGCTTCAAGGGGATGAAGTTGTCATTGCTTCCCGCCAAAGCTCGCGGTTGCAGGAGCTTTGGAAGGTCGCCGAGCCGAATGAAGCCGGCTTTTCAGCACAGGACCTTGCAGATCGAGAACTCCGTGCGGCGCCAATCGCCTTCGTCGACGCCTCCTTGTCAGAAGGTTTCAAGATCGGGCGAACGCACCTCATCACGGACTCGGAGATTTTCGGCTGGCAGCGGCCGTCGGCGCGTTCACCGCAGAGGCTCGCGGCGGAAACCCCCGAAGCCTACTACGCTGACCTGCGCCCGGCCGACTACGTCGTCCATATCGACCACGGTATCGGCCGCTTCCTCGGGCTTGTAGAGCGCACGGTCGACGGTCATGATCGTGAGTATCTGGCCGTGGAGTATGACGGCGGTGGCCAGCTATACGTCCCGGTGCATCAAGCCGACCGGCTCACAAGATACGTCGGCGCAGAAGGCGTTGCGCCAGCTCTCGATCGTCTTGGCGGTCAAGAGTGGCAGGACAAGAAAGGCCGGGTGAAGCAGGCTGTCCTTGAGGTCGCACAGGAGATGCTTGAACTGCACGCGCAGCGAGCAGTTCTCCAGGGCCATGCTTTCAAGCCCGACACCTCCTGGCAGGCTGAACTCGAGGACAGTTTCCCGTATGTCGAGACCGTGGATCAGGCTCAGGCCCTGGCTGACATAAAGCACGACATGGAAATACCTCGCCCCATGGATCGTCTGCTTTGCGGCGACGTTGGCTATGGCAAGACTGAACTGGCGTTGCGCGCCGCCTTCAAGGCGGTGATGGATGGCAGGCAGGTGGCGATGCTCGTGCCGACTACGGTCCTCGCCCAGCAGCACTACGAGACCTTCCTTGAACGTCTAGCCGCCTTCCCCGTCAAGGTTGAGATGTTGTCGCGATTTCGCTCGCCACGAGAGCAAGACATGATAATCGCGGGCCTGGCGGTGGGTGAAATCGATATTGTCATCGGGACTCACCGATTGTTGTCGTCCGACGTGCAATTCAAGGATTTGGGTCTCGTAATAATCGACGAAGAACAGCGGTTTGGCGTTACCCACAAGGAGCATCTCAAGCGGCTCAGGACGGAGGTGGATGTCCTAACCCTGACCGCCACGCCCATACCCCGAACGCTCTACATGGCGCTCACGGGCGTCCGCGACATTTCGAACCTGAACACCCCGCCCGAGGAACGCTTGCCAATCGTGACCCATGTAGGGCCGTACTCGGCGCCCCTGGCCCGGCTCGCGATCCTGCGCGAGCTCGAGCGCGGTGGGCAGGTCTTCTTCGTGCACAACCGCGTCGATACGATTCAGGCCATGGCGATGCATCTTTCACAACTGGTTCCGGAGGCACGCGTGGACGTGGGGCACGGCCAGATGGCCGAGCATGAGCTGGCGGAAGTCATGCACCGCTTCAACCGTGGCGCCACCGACATTCTGCTGTCCACCACGATCATAGAATTGGGCTTGGACATTCCCAACGCCAACACCCTCATCGTCGATCGTGCCGACACCTTTGGCTTGGCCCAACTCTATCAGTTGCGCGGCCGGGTGGGTCGTGGTGCGACACGCGCATACGCCTACTTCTTCCGGCACCGAAAGCTGCAACCGACTCTGGATGCCCAGCAGCGCTTGGATGTCATTGCGGAGAACACGGAACTCGGGGCCGGCTATTCGATAGCCATGCGCGATCTGGAAATCCGGGGCGCCGGCGAGCTGCTCGGTACCCGCCAGCATGGGAACATCCAGGCCATCGGCTTTCACCTGTACACGCGACTGCTGGCTGACGCCGTCCGTCTGATCCGTCGCGCTGGATCAACCCTTGGGACCCGTGCGGTGGCGGTGGGCCAGGTGGCCGCTCCTGAGTTGCTGGGTGCCGGTAGACCAATGGCTATGCCCGTCAATGTCGATCTACCTTTGGCCGTGGGCATACCGGCCGCGTACATCCACGACAACGATCTGCGCCTGCGTCTGTATCGAAGGATCGCCGACATTCGGGACGAAGCTGAGGTGGAGGCTCTTGCCAGCGAGTTCGATGACCGATTCGGTCCGCCGCCGGACGTGGTACAGAACCTCTTCGCCCAAATGCGTGTGAAATTGCGGGCTGAAAACGCCGGCCTTAGCTCAATTTCCTGGGAAGGTGGGCAGATCGTACTGCGATACCCGGTCGCTTCCAACAACGGGGACGGAGGCCGGCGCCTAACAGATCTGGGACCGGGTATCCGAGGTGGAAAGGGCGCCTACTGGTGCAACTTCGGGTCCGCCCCGGATTGGCTTTCGCGGCTGCTCGGGGTCCTGACGCGCCTCGGCACTCGATAGTACTTCTCCATACTGGCAAGACCGAATTGGGGATGGGGTCGGATCGTCTTGATTAGATGGGCAAGGCACGACTGGAATACGGCAGCCATGCGTTGCGCAAGTCTTACGAAGCGACTACTGATCCATTGCAGGTTTCCAGGAAAGCTTCAAGAGCCGTGCCGCCCTGCAAGCCCCGATGGCAGCTAATCCGGCGGCGACGATCACGAATTCATCTCCGTCGCATGCGCCAACCGTGGCCGTCCCCTCCCTGCACCTTTGGTTCCTGGCTCAAGTGCTTCGATCCAGCCTGTTGGCGGTGGGAATAGGTCCTTTGCTGCGTGTGGCGCCAGAATTGCTGCGCCGACCGCCGGTAATCCAGCCTCCTGATTACACTGTCGATCCAGCCAAAAATAGAGCGCGCCTTACACCGCACCGTTGCGGCAGACCCGTCGTTTGCCGCCGGACATGTTTCTATTACTCGAGCACGTCGTTCAGCCGAGTCCACCTTCGCAGGCGGTCAGTTCCATAATGAGTTTTGAGTGTCTTCATGTTTTGCATTGGGCGATCGCGGACGAGTCAAGGCCGCATGAGGCATTCCCCGTAGCAGAACCGAGGCAGCGGACCTCCGCAGCTATTTGAACGTGGTAGGATAGCACCGCCCGCGGCGACGTTCTGGCCGCCTGGATGCCGAAGCGAGACATGCTGCTCCACCTCAAAGACTTTCTCATCGGGCCGGCCTTGCCGACCCAGGCCTCCTCCGAAAAGCGTCTTAACAAAATCCGCGGCCTGGCGGCATTCGCTCCCGGCGCCTTGGCTTCGATCGCCTACGCTAACCAGGAGCTCTACCTTGGCCTCGTCGTGGCCGGTACTGCCGGCCTCGCTTTCGGGTGGCCGATCAGCATTGCCATCTCCGCGGTGCTGGCAATTGTGGCCCTTTCGTATTTCCAGACCATTCACGCCTATCCCTCCGGGGGCGGGTCATACATCGTTGCGCGGTCAAACCTTGGCAACCTGGCAGGCCTCTTTGCCGCCTCCGCCCTCCTGGTTGACTACGTACTGAATGCCGCGGTAAGCCTGACCGCCGGTGTGGCGGCCATAGCCTCCGCGTTCCCAAACTTGCTGCCCTACCGGGTTCATTTGGCGCTCTTGCTGCTGCTGATAATTACAGTAGTCAACTTGCGCGGCATTCGGGAGACCGGCAGCATCATGGCAGTTCCGGTCTATTTCTTCGTGGCAACGTATCTAATTCTGATCGCGGTCGGTCTGGCTCACGTGGTTACCCAGGGACCCCATGGGCTTCCACCGCCCGTTGTTCCCGCAAGCCAGGCTGTTACCCTATTTCTGATCTTGCACGCGTTTTCGACCGGAAGCACGGCGCTGACCGGGGTGGAGGCGATCAGCAACGGCGTGCCATCGTTCGAGCCACCACAAGCCAGAAACGCGGGGCGAACCTTGATGGTAATGGCGGTCCTCATGGTAATCCTGTTTCTCGGCACGAATGCGTTGACCCATTTCTTGTCCATTACCGCCGGCCCACAGGAAACCATCCTCTCAGCGCTGGCCCACCGGCTTGTCGGAGATAGCTTTCTATACTTTGTGATTCAATTCTCGACCTTGGGCATCCTGACCGTTGCCGCCAACACGAGTTTCGCCGGTTTTCCCAGCCTCACGGCGATTCTCGCGCGGGATACGTACGTCCCGCGACAACTGGGCAGCTTGGGCGATCGACTCGGCTTCACCAACGGCATCGCGTTGCTCGGGGTTGCCACCGGCCTGTTAATCGTGGTCTTTGGCGGCGATTCACACGCCCTCGTGCCGCTTTTCGCCATCGGTGCGTTCCTTGCCTTTACGCTGTCTCAGGCGGGTATGGTCCTGCACTGGTTGCGCGAGCGGGGTTCCGGATCTGCGCTGAAGGCCGCCATCAACGGTCTGGGGGCCCTCGCAACGGGCACCACTTTGATCGTCGTGGCAGTCAGCAAATTCGCCGGTGGCGCCTGGATCACCATACTATTTATCCCGCTGATCGTGATCGCGTTCCAGCGGGTTTCGAGGCACTACGCGGCAAGTCCGTCAGCAGCTTTCCTTGCACGGCCTGCCTGCCGTCCTTGCGGCCCGTCGCGCCTGCACGTGTCGTCGTTCCGATCTCGGGTGTCCACCGCGGGATGATCAATGCGGTGCTCTTTGCGCAATCCATTTCACCTGATGTAACCGGCGTATATGTCGAGCTCGATCCGGGCTCCGGGACGCGAGTCAGCGAACAGTGGCGGGAGTGGTGGCCTGACGTTCCACTGGTTGTCATTCCCTCTCCCTACCGTTCGCTCGTAGGCCCGCTCCTCGAGTATCTTGATGCGACGGATACCGTGCACAATGACGGCCAACGCGCGATGGTCGTGCTTCCGGAGTTTGTGACCACGAAATGGTGGCAAAACCTTCTTCACAATCAAACGGCGATCCTGATCAAGGCTGCGCTGTTGTACGGCCGCCGCCGGGGCGGCGGCGAGCGGTTAGTCGTGGATGTGCCGTACCATCTCCGAACATAGGGGAGGCGGCCCCTGCAGGATGCGGACGCAGGACTTGGGGGATTCCGTGTCGGATCCCGGAGTAGGGCTGGAGCGCGGCGCTTGATGGTGTTTGTACCCTGGCGCGGGTCCTGAAGACGCTATAATACACGGCCGAAATCAACCCGAGGTCAGCGATATGCCTTTCAACCTCCAAGCGCCATTCAAGGCAACGGGCGACCAGCCCGAAGCCATATCTCAGCTAGTGGACGGATTCAAGCGCGGTCTCCGGAGTCAGGTGTTGTTGGGAGCGACCGGCACCGGCAAGACTTACACGATCGCCGAGGTCATTCAGCAGCTCCAGCTACCCGCGCTGATCATGGCGCACAACAAGACTCTCGCCGCGCAGCTATATGCAGAGTTCCGGGAGTTCTTCCCAGAAAACGCGGTCGAGTACTTCGTGTCCTACTATGACTACTATCAGCCGGAGGCCTACGTACCAAGGCACGATCTCTACATTGAGAAGGAAACCGAGATCAACGAGGAGATCGAGCGCCTGCGGCTTGCCGCGACGACGGCACTCCTTTCGCGGCGTGACGTCATTATCGTCGCCTCCGTTTCCTGCATCTATGGACTGGGCAGCCCGGAGGAGTTTGGCAAGGGTACCGTGACCATGCGCGTTGGTGAGATCTACCGCCGCAACGCACTCATTCGACAGCTCGTGGAGTTGCAGTACCAGCGGAACGACCTGGAACTACGCCCAGGCAACTTCCGCGTTCGGGGCGATACCCTGGAGATAATTCCGGCCTACGAAGACAAGCGCGGCTATCGCGTGGCATTCTTCGGTGACGAGGTGGAAAGAATCACCCAGTTCAGTCCTCTCACGGGGGAGATCTACGCTGAGCCGGATGAGGTCTCGGTCTACCCGGCGAAGCACTATCTCACGGAAGGCGATAAGCTCAAAGAGGCCATCGGCGATATTGACCGCGAGCTGGAGGAGCGGGTCGCACTCTTCAAGTCCGAAGGCAAACTCATCGAGGCCCAGCGAATTGAACAGCGGACCCGGTACGACTTGGAGATGCTCAAAGAGGTGGGCTACTGCTCGGGCATCGAGAACTACTCAAGGCATCTTGACCGCAGGGCGCCGGGAACCCATCCCTGGACGTTGATCGACTTCCTTCCCAGCGACTATCTGCTCGTACTGGATGAAAGCCACATGACCGTCCCCCAGATCCGCGGGATGTACAACGGCGATCGCTCTCGCAAGGAAACGCTCGTTGAATACGGCTTCCGTCTGCCGAGCGCCGTGGACAATCGCCCGCTCAAGTTCGACGAGTTTGAGGAGGTCATGGGGCACACGATCTACACATCGGCAACCCCCGGCCCGTATGAGTTGGCTCACGCTGACCAGGTTGTCGAGCAGATCATCCGTCCCACGGGGCTGGTGGATCCCCAAGTCGAAGTTCGACCGACAAAGGGACAAGTAGACGACCTGGTGGGCGAGATCCGGCGACGGGTCGAGAGTGGGGAGCGCGTCCTGGTGACAACTCTCACCAAGCGGATGGCCGAGGATCTTGCGGACTATCTAATGGAACTGGGAACCAAAGTGCACTACCTGCACTCTGAGGTCGAAACGCTGGAGCGCATCGGCATCCTGCGGGACCTGCGCCTCGGTGTCTTCGATGTCGTGGTCGGCATCAATTTGTTGAGGGAGGGCCTGGATCTTCCGGAGGTATCGCTGGTTGCCATACTCGATGCCGACAAGGAAGGCTTCTTGCGTTCGGCGACGGCTCTCATTCAGACCATTGGCCGTGCCGCGCGGCATGTGAACGGCAAGGTCATCATGTACGCCGATCATCTCACCGATTCCATGAAAGCTGCCATTTCCGAGACGGACCGGCGCCGGGCGAAGCAACAAGCCTATAACGACGAGCACGGCATCGTGCCCATCAGCATCCACAAGGCGATTAGGGATCTCACCGATCAGTTGTCAGCCGATGCCCGCCAGAAGGCGACGGCAATTGGCGAGGATCGCGGCGAATACCGGACAAAACACGATAAGGCTTCACGGTCAGAGCTTCAGCGGGTGGTGGCCGAAATGGAAGCACAAATGAAGGCGGCAGCCAAGGCCTTGGAGTTCGAGAAGGCCGCCGCGCTGCGCGACGAAATGTACCAGTTGCGGGCTTTGCTCGCGGACGAACCTGGTCTGAAGCCCTGGGAGCGCATTAAGCTGCTAGCGGGCGATGACCAGCCCGAGCAGGCGTAGGCCCACCCTGCAGTTCAGGCGCCCGCCTAGACCATTGGTCCAAAAACCAGGCCCAGCCCGTAGGTAGTGAGTGCCTCGCCGAGGCCCACCACCGTCATCTCGGCCCCGCTCCGCCAGGGGCTCAGCCCCGTAACCACGGTCTTCGACGCGCCGATCACAAAATGGGCAGCCGTGCTGATTGCAAACGACAAGAGGATGGCCGGGTAACCACTGGTAAAGAAGAAAGGCAAGATGGGAATGAAAGCCCCGGCGGCCGTCGATAAAGTGGCGGAAAGTGCGGATGTCCACGGGTTTGGATACGTCTGCTCTGAAAACCCCAACTCTTCCATGCTTAGCGCCTTCAATGCTGCCTCGGGTTGGGCCATCAACCGGCCCGCCAGGATCTTGGCCTCTCCCTCCGGAACCCCCTTCAACTGATAGAAAAGGGCCAGTTCCTCACGCTCCTCATCCGGATTTTGCGTGAGTTCGGTCCGCTCTCGCCGGATCTCCGCTTCCTGCACCTCGCGCTCTGACTTCGCGGCGAGGTACGCCCCCGAGCCCATCGACAGCGCCGAGGCGAGCATGCCAGCAAGTCCGGCAATCAGGACCGCAGGACCACCGGCGGTGGCTCCTGACACGCCGGACACAATCCCAAAGACGGAGCCCAATCCATCGTTGGCCCCATAGATGGCCTGCCCAATCCAGCCGCCGCCTCCCCGATGCCAGCTCTCGCGATGAAGAATGGTATCCAGCATCGCTTGCGGTCCGGCGTGGACTGGCGGGAGGTACGCACCCGTTCTCTGGAAGCCTCCGCTATGGACCTGCTCATCATGACGCACCGAAGCAATGGCTTCCCGGTCCGAAGCTTCCGGCGCCATCTCGGCAAGCGCGGTGTACATCTGGACGTCCTGATCCTCCGCGCTTTCCAACCGCTGCAAGGCGTTGTCCGTGCCGCTCTGGACCAGAAGCCATCTCCAAAGGCGCTCACGGATCGATTCTCTGTCCGCGGGGATGGGTGCATGCAATCCATGCAATCGCGCCTCCCAGCGGGCGGCGTGACTGCCCTCCGTCTCGGCCAACTTGAGCAACACTTCACGGCGCGCCTCATTTGTCTCACGGGTGGCCAAAGCCCGATAAGTTCGTTGCGACGCGCGCTCCTTCCGGAGGGCAAGCTTGAGGCCGTCGATGAAATCTGCCGTTTCGTTATCCATGGTTGGGGGCTGCCTTCCGCGCCTAGGGCGCCAGGGGGATGATCATCACGCTGGCTTTAATTCGATGACGGAGGTTGCCGATCACTGTTCCGTGAATCAAGTCAGAGACGCCCGAGTGACCGTGACTACCGACAATAACCATCTCCGCTTGGAGTGAGTTCACCATGCCGGCAAGCTCGGAGGCCGGGTCACCGCTGGCAATGCGCCATTCCGTTGAAACGCCGGCTTTTCTCATCCGGGCCGCCAGCTTCTCGAGGCGCTCACGGTCGCCCAGGGTCTCCATGTCTTCGCCCTCAACGCCCAATGTCCGGGCGACCGGGCTCTCCACGACGTGCAGCAGTACCAACCGCGTCTTGGCTTTGTCGATAAACCGCAGACTCTCCGCTAGGAGTTTCTCGTCCTTGCCTGAAAAATCCAGTGCCACCGCCACACGCTTGTACGGGTGGGGTCGAAGCAAACCTGGGGCAGAGCCTGCGGCTTCACGGTGAACGCCTGCCAGCCGCGGCCACGCGAACTCTTGGACTCGGTGCCCGATCCACGGTTTCACCGTTACGTAGGCCAACAGCGCGGCCAGTACCCCTGCCATTGGGATAACCGTGATCCGCAGTATCCAGGCATTGCTGCCCGCGGCTTGGGCCCAGGCCGCAATCTGGTCCATGATTAATTTGACATTCAGGGCGACGATCACCGCAGCAACTGCCCATGCCAGTCCCTGGATCCATGCCCCGATTCGGAATTCCCCCATCCGGCGTTTGTCTGCGACGGCGTGAATCAGCGGAATGATCGCGAATGGAAGCTGCATCGAGAGCACTACCTGGCTAAGCACCAGAAGTCCGCTGACGGAGTGTTCTCCATAATACAGGATCACCAGCACCGCCGGCACGACCGCCAGCAGTCGGGTGATTACCCGCCGCAACCACGGTCGGATGCGCAGGTTTAGGTAACCCTCCATGACGATCTGACCGGCAAGCGTACCCGTGATGGTTGAACTCTGACCCGAGGCTAGCAATGCGATCGCAAATGCAAGAGGCGCAATGGATGCTCCCATGAGCGGCCGCAGAAGTCGATGGGCGTCCTGAATCTCAGCCACATTGTAGAAGCCGTTTCTGAAAAAGACCGACGCCGCCACAACGAGGATGGCCGCATTGATGAAGAAAGCCAGGTTCATCGCCAAGGCGGAATCTATGTTGTTCCAACGAATCACCTGGCGGATATCATCAGTCTTGGTACCGATCTTGCGGGTCTGCACCAGAGAGGAGTGCAGGTAGAGGTTGTGAGGCATGACGGTCGCACCAAGCATCCCGATGGCAATGTACAGCGCGGTTGCGTCCGGCAAGGTAGGTACGAAGCCGCTGACAATGCCTCGCCAATCCGGCTGCCCGAGCACGATCTCAATGAGAAACGCAACGCCGATCGTGCCCACCAGGGCCATCACAACGCTTTCCAGCTTCCGGATTCCCACGTGCGATAGCAGCAGAAGCAGCAACACATCCAGCGCGGTGAGAAGCACGCCGTAGATGAGCGGCAAGCCGAAGAGCAACTGCAGAGCCACGGCGGAACCTAGCACCTCCGCCAGATCCGTGGCCGTGATGGCGATCTCGGCAAGCACGTAGAGAGGGATATTGGCTGCGGGGTGGTACTCCTCGTGATTTATTTGAGCCAGATCTCGCCGGCTGACAATGCCCAATCTCGCGGCGAGGCTTTGCAGCAGAATGGCCATCATATTCGACATCAGTAGGACCCAGATAAGAGCATAGTTGTAGCGGCTGCCGCCCGCAAGATCCGTGGCCCAATTCCCCGGGTCCATGTACCCCACCGAAACCATTAGCGCGGGCCCCGTGATGGCAAGCCAACGTCTCCAGGACGAGCCGCGCGATGGCACCGACACGCTTTCATGGACTTCGGATAGGGAAACGCCTCGGTGTCTTCTTCTGTCCGCCTTTTCTGTCGGAGTCATTTCAGTTTCTCCTCGTGTGGTGCGGTCTCCACAAAGATGCGATTTGCGATGTCAGCTCCAAGCGTGCACACTCTGCGGCCGCGAACTCGCACGCGAACCAGTTCTTTGGCCTTCGATACTTCCAGGAACTCTCAGGCGTCCCCCCGGCACCAGCCCCAGGACGTCCAAACGCCGCAGCAGACCCGGATCGTCTGCCGGCACGCGCCGGACAATGACCTCGGACCCTGCGACGGATCTGGTAAGTCCCATGCTATTGTCCTCAGGCATCATGAGGCGTTCTGACGGGATGGGCTCGCCGTGGGGGTCGCGGTCTGGATTGCCAAGGGCAGTCGCGATTCTCCGCTCGAGCTTCTCTGACATGGCGTGTTCGAGCTTCTCGGCCTCGCCGTGAACTTCATCCCACGGGTAGCCAAGACTACGTACCAACCAGGTCTCCAGCAGACGGTGGTGCCGGATGACTTCCAAAGCAGCTTGTCTACCACGGTGGGTAAGTCTGACGCCGCGGTGTTTCTTGTATACGACCAGTGCGGGTTGCAGTGCCGCCAACTTCTGCACCATGCCGGTGACCGACGCCGGCGAAATGCCGAGTCGCTCCGCGAGGGCATTTGTGCTGGCAGCCGCCCCCCGAGGCGTCAGTTCGTAGATGCACTTGAGGTAGTCTTGGATGGCGAATGTCAGATCGTGTTTCTCGGGCATTCTCACAGTTTCGCGCACAAAGGTTCTGTGCCTGTCGCAGCATTGCCGGCTGTATGGTGCAAGGATCGCCACGCATTCCGCGGGGCGCTCTGCCCATCACGCGAAATCGTATTTAGGTGAGCCTAAATATTTTTACTCAATTCTGGTTTGTCTGTCAAGGGCAACTGGGCGATAACCAACCGCCGAAGCGCGCTAGGAATTACTCCCGGTAATTGCGCCCTTTCGGCTATCTGGTACCGACAATGACGAGTACCGCGCTCGAGTTAGCCTCCACATGCCTGAACGACGCGCTGAATCCGGCATTTTCCAGCGGGATAGTAAAATGCCTCGCCGCCTCCTCCGCCGACCGCGCAGGCGACTGTCTGGTGGCGGCGAATAGCCACGCCGCAGCTCGATCCATGGGACCTTTGCCCGTCAGCCAGGCCACGGGCAGGATGATCAGTCTGCCGCCAGGACGAAGCACTCGATGGACTTCGCCCAGTGTCGCCGGATCCACAATAAAGGCACTGGGAAAGGTTGCGACGGCCGTATCGAACGCACCGTTTCTGTAGGGCAAATTCTGGGCGGATGCCCGCGCCAGGCGGGGCGCCCTAGTACCGCTCATCACGAGCCGTTTCCGCGCCAATCTCGCCATCTGAGGGGACGGGTCCAGCCCAGCAACCAGCGGCCTTTGCTCCGCAATCAGGGCGGCCTGCAGCATCCCAGTCCCGAACGCCAGTTCAAGAACGCTGCCATCCCCGAGGAATGGCAGCACAGCCATGATCCAATCGCGCCAGTGCCCGAGGGAGACGCCAGCGGCCACGGCATCGTAGCCCCAGGCAAGGCGATGATAGAGGTGATGAAAGAAGAACTTCAAAATGGCGCGTTCTGCTTGGTCAACCATCGGGCGTTGCGCCCTGGCGCTTGTGGGATTTCCCCTGGCAGGCAAAAAAACAAGGGTTCAGCCCGATTTGGGCCGAACCCTTATGATCAAAACTTGCTGGATCAGGATTCCGAGCCGGTGTCGCCGCCAGCTTTCTTCATAGTCGTCTTGCGGACGGCATCCAATGCACCTTCGCCCCTTGACCGCATGTCTTTGGCCAGGTCGTCCGCACGAGTTCGGGCTTCTTTGGCCAGCTCCTCCGCCTTCATGCGCGCTTGCTTTGTGAGTGTCTCGGCGCGTGCTCGAGCTTCCGCGGCCACCGCTTCCGCGCGGCTCAGTGCCTCGTCGGCCGACTCTGATGCCCGATCGCGCAGCTCGATGCTCTTGTCTCGGATCAACGCCCGCGTTTCCTCCCCGCTTTGCGGAGCGAATAGCAGTGAAACAACTGCACCTGTGAGCCCGCCTACAATGAACCCTACCAGAAACGCACCGAACTCATCGCTTTCTGATGACATGATATCAACTCCTTTCCGCGTTAGACGCGTTTTATTCCGATCAATTCTAACACACGCCGAATACTGGCCAGGTAGCCGTTCAGCCTGATCACCGGCTCCACCACGCTTTCGCCCAGGAAGTCAGCGGTACCCCGCAGATGGTTCACAGTATCGCTGGTCGCCTTCAGGATGGGTCGCACCTCGTTCTGAAGAAGATTAATTAGACTTGCCAGTTGAACGAGCAACACCACCAGCGCGACACCGATGACCAATGTTTCCAGCGAGACAATGATCACGAAGACGTCGCGGATGCGCTCGGTCGGCGTATTGGGCTGCAGCAGGGCATAGACCGCAACGCCGAGCCCCGCCACTAGGGCCAGCCCAACGCCTATTCCGGCAATCATCAGGGTCTTCGCCTGCTTGCCTTGAGTACGCTGTTCTGCAGTACTTCCTTCTGCCGGTAACGACGACGTTTAACTCGAACTCGCCTTGTCCATTGCGCTTCTGTCCATACGTGAATTATAGCATCTCAAACTCGCCGAGTACCGCCGTCCCAGGCTGAGGCGCGGCCGGTCCTTGACGGCACCCGCCACCGGTAGTAATCTGCTGGCGAGTTGCACGCCATTCACAACATTTTACCAAGGAGATTCGGAATGCCGCCCACCGTTGCTGATGTCATGGCCAAGTTGCCGCAGGCTTTTGATCCAGGACAGGCCGGCGACGCAAGCGCCATTGTTCACTTCAAGTTCACCGGGGAGGAACCTGGCGAGTGGAACGCCACGATCCAGGACGGCCGGTGTCAGGTTGCCCAGGGCATTCCCAGGAGCCGCCCAACCATCACCCTGACCGCCGATTCTGCAGACTACATAAGATTGGCGACGGGGGAACTTGATCCATCCCAAGCATTCATGGAAGGCAGGTTGCAGGTGCAGGGCGACAGAGCCCTGGCGATGAAACTCGTGTCAATGTTTCATCCCCCTCGAGCCTAGTCGGGCTCGGGATCTGGCAGCCGACGAAGGTCCGTAGCCAAGCGGGGGATTTCGTCTATGGGGTGGGGGCCACGTGTTGCGTCGACACGGCGAGGAACGTACTCGGCGGCCGCGCCTCACACCCGACTTCACGATCTCGCAGTGACCCCGGGGTATCCGGCTGCCGCTAGGTCCCTAACCAGCGGGCGGCCTCGCGCGCCAAGTTCGCCGTGGCACCCTGCCGTGATGTGCAACGAGGCAGCGACTCCAGGAAAAGCCGACCGTATTGTTTGCTGATGACACGCCGATCCATGATGGCCACCACGCCCTTGTCCGAGGCCGTCCGGATTAGCCTGCCAAATCCTTGTCTGAACTTGAGGACCGCTTCCGGCAAATAGTACTCAAGGAATGGATCCTCATAAAGCTCGGAGCGGGCCGCGATTAGCGGATCGGTCGGGACGTCGAATGGCAGCTTGGTGATGAACAGGACCGATAGCGCCGCTCCGGGGATATCCACGCCCTCCCAAAACGATCGGGTCCCGAGCAAGACTGCTCTGTCGCTGGACTTGAATGATTCCAGCAGCATGTTTGGAGAGGCGCCATCGCCGTGTTCGTATACAAGTATGTCATCGCGGGCCAGAGGCGCCGTAATGGCCTGCGCCGTGCGCTTTATCGCCGCATAGGACGTGAAGAGCGCCAGCACTCGGCCTCCCGTCGACCTGGCCGTTGATACGAGAGCCTGGTTGAGCGCCTGCTGGTAAGAATGGCTGTTGGGCTCGGGCATGTCATTGGCGACGTACAGGAGCGTTGAAGATTCGTAGTCGAACGGAGAGCCTAGCTGTATTTCGTCGGCCTCGTCGGCACCCAGCGTGTTCCGCAAGTAATCGAATTCCCCGTGCGCGGTCAAGGTCGCGGAAGTAAGGATGACCGAGGATTTCTCGTGCCACAACACTTTTTCTATGAGTGGACCGACCCGCAGAGGGGCAGTGTTCAGGGAAAGGTTTGCGCCGTTCGGCCGCGCCTCCAGCCAGTACACTTGATCCGGCGACGGCTTGCCGATCATGGCAGACACATTAGTCTCGGCCTCTGCAAGCCGTCGATAGACGCTGTTCAGATCGGACAGGGCATCTTGTACGGCCTCCGCTCCAGTCTCAGGAAGCCCGGTCGCCGAGTCGTGGATACCAGAGAGGGACTTCATCAAGCTCGCCATCGTCTGCTCGAGGGCATCCCATGCGATCTCTACTGCTTCCCAGCCTGGCTGCGTGCGTGTAGCCGGCAGAATTCTAGTCTGCGTGGCGTAGGCAGATGGCGGGCCCGCATCATCGCTGTCGGCAAGAAAGTCCGACATGCTCTTGAAGAATTCCCGCACGAGCTCTTGGATGCGAAAGGCTGCGTCAGTTGCGTGAGTCACCCTTTGCTGAATTGCGCCAAAGTCGGCCGGAGAGAATGACGCCCGGCAGGCCGCCAGTAGGTTCCCTAGCAGGCCGCCGCCCGAGCCTCCCAGCTCTTTCAGCAGGCGTTCCAGATCGAACTGCCTAAGTCGGAACGAAAGTGCATTTGTTGTGGCGGACTCCAGATGATGTCCTTCGTCGACAATGAGATAGGAATACTCCGGGAGCACCTTCCCCTCGGCTGCCACGTCCGAGAGCAGTAGAGCGTGGTTCACTACGAGCAAGTGCGCCGATTGGGCGGCGGTCCGGGCTTGGTGGAACGGACAGGCACCGCCCGTTCGCTTGATGCAGGTCTCGGTCGTGCATGCGTCATCCTCGGCCGAGAGGCGCATCCAGACATCCCGTTCGGTGATCCCGTTCAGGTTGATCGTGCTGCGGTCTCCGCTCAAATCCGTCAGGCGCCAGATGAGCACCTTGGCAAGCACGCGCATCTCGTCCGCATTGCGGGGCCCGAACCGTTCCAGGTTCTCCAGCCGTCTGGGGCACAAATAGTTCGAGCGGCCCTTCAGGACGCTGGCCCTCATGCCCAGCCGCAGGGCTGCCTCGAGGTCCGGGATATCCTTCCGCACCAGCTGGTCCTGGAGATTAATGGTATTGGTCGAGACGACCACCCGGGTATTGTTGCGCACCGCGAAGAGCGCCGCAGGTATTAGATAGGCAAAGGACTTTCCGATCCCGGTACCGGCTTCCACCATTAGGTGCCTTCCTCGGGAGAGGGCGCTGGTGACCGCCCGTCAGCATGTGAATCTGCTCTGGGCGCTGTTCATAAGCCCCAAAGTGTTTGGAGAAGGCGCCCCCGTGCTCCAGGATGGAAGCCACTTCTTCTTCGTCAAGTGGGAGTGGTTGTTCCGGCGTCTCAAGCGGAGGTTGTGTTGCACCGTCGGCTGCTGCCGCCGCTTTCTTTGCTGGCGCCCGGGCTCTGACGCGCTTCACGCCTCGGGCCCGCAAGATCTCGTCAAAGACGGGTCGTGCGTCCCAGTCCACTTGCTCGCTGCAGCGGAGAAGCTCCTGTAAGAGATCGGAGGGAAGTTCTTGGGCCAGCGCTTCAAGGCGGAGGTAAATGCCGTGTGTCGCTCTCGCATCGTCGAGGGCGCGATGAGTTCGCGGGCAGCAGAACCCCCAGCTCTTTGCACAGCGAACCGAGATTATACCGGCCGGCGTTAGGGATTAATGCGGATGCCAACTCGTACGTATCCAGTACCTTGTTGCCGCGTAAAGAAATCTGCTTCTGCAGGAAGCCGAGATCGAATCGGACGCTGTGGCCGAGAACCGCCGAAATCGCCGATGAACGCTTCGATGTCGGCCGCGATCTCGCGAATCCCGGGGGCGTGGCGCACCATGGCGTCGTCGATTCCCGTCATGCCAGTGATGAATTCCGGGATGTGCCGCCCGGGGTTGACCAGGGACGACCACTCGGCCTCGATGCGACTGCCGTTGAATCTAACGGCCCCAACCTCGGTGATCGCGTCACGATCCGGGTCAAGACCCGTGGTTTCAATGTCTACCGCAACGATGGAATCCATTAGGCAAGTCTATCACGTGCCCATCGACAGCTTGCGGCGGAGTAGGCCGACGCAGGCTGGGCAGGACGCCGAAGAATCCTATATGCCTGTGACGGGAAAGCCGGGTGGGGAGGGTTGAACCGGACTAGCCGCGCCTCGCGCCCGAGCGACTCGCGGCTCTATGCCTGTGGGAGACTGCCTTTGACGAGCAGCACCGTGGCGCTCGGGCTCGGTTGATCCTTGATCCGCTGCCGCATGAAGTCTTTCAGCTTTTTCAGCGGTACAGCGGGGAGCGGCGCGTCCGAGGCATCGATCTCGACCTGCTCGTGGGTAAAGACCAAGACTGCCTCGACGGCTGGTACAGCGCCCTCTTCCATTTTGGCGGCCAAGTGCCGCTTCACGGCGTCGATTTGGCTGCCGGCCTCCAAGTCTGGTCGCCCAAGACCTTCCTGCCCAAAGATGGTCATGTAGCTCTGCATAAAACCCCCACCCCGCAGCCGCCACCTGTTATTCTCGTAGGTAAGCCTGCCGCGCTGCTGGTATGGCAGCAAGACCCACACACCCATCGGACCCACCAGCAAATGGGGCGCCGGCGCCGTGTAGTGATAGATCGTCACGTCTCCAGGGAGCCCTTTGAGGCCAGCATCCAGCTGTTCATCCGGCCGTGGGCTCCTTCCCCAGCGGTTGGAGAAGTACATGCCGATCTGGGTCATCGTGAAACCAACAATCAAGGCCGCGATGGAGTATGCAAATAGGTCTTGGCGCGTGAAAGAAAGGTACATGCCGACGCCCAGTACCCCCAGGGCGCCCAGGCTCGTCCACTGCCCAATTCTCGCATTTCGTTTGATCAGCGCGTCATTCTCGATGATTTTCATGAATCTGTGTCTCCCTGCCTGTTCGGAACAAGATCTATGCGGGCGAAGGCTGCCTGAAAGCTAGTGGCTCAGGCCAGCTTCAATCGCGGTTCGCAATGAATCCAAGACATTGGCCTCGGCGGCGTCCTTGGCGAGCTTAATCGCGCTCTTGATGGCAGCGGCGTCCGAACGGCCATGCCCAATGAGCACCAGTCCATTCACCCCCAGCAGCACAGCCGCTCCCTGCACGCTCGGATCAAGCAGCTTCTTGATCCGGCTCAAAGCTGGCCGCACGAGCACGCCCCCCAACAGCACCAGCGGTCCACCGCCTTGGATGGCGGACTTGACCTCGTCTAGTATCAATTTTCCGACTGCTTCCGCAGTCTTTAGCATCACATTGCCGACAAAGCCGTCGGTAACAGCCACGTCCACTTTACCCCCAATAACCTCCTTGCCCTCAACGTTGCCATAATAGTTCAGTCCCGAGCGTCGCAAAAGCGGTGCCGCAGCCTTCACCAGCTCATTGCCCTTCCCTTCTTCCTCGCCGTTTGAAACCAGGCCCACCTTGGGGCGGCGCACGCCGCGCACTTTCTCGGCGTATACGCTGCCCATGATTGCGAACTGGAGCAGATTTTCGGGCTTGCAGTCGGGATTCGCGCCAATGTCGAGTACGATGCAGGATCCATTCGATGTCGGAAATACCGGGGCAATGGCCGGTCGATCGACGCCGCGCAGGCGACCAAGCCGCAGTAGTGCTGTCACCATGGCAGCGCCCGTGTTGCCCGCAGTGACGAAGGCATCCGCTTCGGCGTTCTTGAGGAGGTCCATTCCCACCGCCATCGAGTTTTGCGCCTCTCTACGTCGGGCCTTTAGCGTGAGTTCCTGCCCCTTGTCGTGCATGGCAAGCATCTCTGGGGCGTGGACAATTCGTATTGGCAGCCCCGCGGCACCCTGCGCATCCAGAACCGGTCGGACGACGGCCTCGTCGCCCACCAGGATGATTTCCGCGCCGTGCTCGCGGGCAGCCAGTACAGCGCCCTCGACGTCTGGCACCGGGAATGCATCGCTCCCCATCGCATCCACGACGATGCGCGTCATCGGTTTCTCCTCAACCGCTGTATTTTCTTGACAGTGAATTCAGTACGATTATAATACCCCTGCGCGCTGGTGCTGGAACTGGCAGACAGGCATGGTTGAGGGCCATGTGCCGCAAGGCGTGAGGGTTCAAGTCCCTCCCAGCGCACCTAATCCCCTGGCGTTTGCCCAGGGGATTGTCTTAACGGCCACTCTCTTAATGCAGGATCTGACTTAGAAAAAGCCGTGTGCGCTCGCTGCTGGGATTGCCAAAGAATTCGTCGGGGGAGTTCTGCTCGACGATCCGGCCCTCGTCGACGAACACAATCCTGTCCGCGGCTGCCCGTGCAAAACCCATCTCGTGCGACACGACGATCATCGTGACCTCACGCGCCAGTTCCTTCATAACGTCGACGACTTCGCCGATCATTTCTGGATCGAGCGCAGACGTGGGCTCGTCGAAGAGCATCAGGCTCGGTTTCATGGCCAGCGCCCGGGCGATGGCGACGCGCTGTTGCTGCCCTCCAGAAAGCTGATTGGGATACTGGTCGCGTTTGTCTTCCAGTCCTACGCGCCTCAGCAGCGCTTCGGCATCCGAGCGTGCCTGATCGCGCTCCGTGCGCCTCACGCGGACTGGTGCCTCCATAATGTTTTCCAGCGCCGTAAAGTGGGGAAAGAGATTGAACCGCTGAAACACCATGCCAATTTCCGCCCGCTGCCCGGCGATGTTCCTTTCGCTGTCCTCCACAAGGCGTCCTCGCTTCTCATGGTAGCCTATCATGTGGCCGTTGACGTAAATGTGGCCGCTGTTGATCTTCTCCAGGTGGTTGATGCAGCGCAGAAAGGTGCTTTTTCCGGACCCCGAAGGCCCAATGATAACGACCACTTCGTTCTTCCGCACTTCCAGATCGATGTCCTTGAGTGCGTGGAGCGATCCGTAGAATTTGTTTACTTTCTCGGCCTTGACGATGATATTGCTGTCGGCCAATCTGACAGTGACGCCGCCGGCAGCCATCAGCGCGCCCCTTTGCCGCTCGAGCCCGAAAACAACCGCTGCATCATGCTGGGCCCGCGCTCGATTCCTTTGCGTTCGCCGAGGCCCAACTCAATTCGTGCCTGGATCAAGGACCATAGAGTGGTCAATAGCAGGTAGTAGAGAGACGCCGCAATGAAGAGTTCAAATGGCTTGAATACCCTCGCGTTGATCTGATTGAAGGCATAGAAGAGTTCCCCCGCCGAGATGACCTCCATTAAGGAAGTCGTTTTCATCATATTATTGAACTCGTTGCCGAGCGGCGGGACGATCACCTTGGCTGCCTGGGGAAGAATAACTCGCCGCATTGCAAGGCCGAACGTCATCCCCAGCGATTTGGCTGCCTCCATTTGGCCGGGATCGATTGATTCGATGCCGGCCCGTACGATCTCTGCCATGTAGGCGCCTTCGTTGATTCCCAACGCCAACGTGCCGGCCTGTATGGCGCCGGAGATCGTAAGCGCGCCCACAACAATCTCCGGGAAATTGTAGATGTGAGTGACCCCGAGACCGAAGAACAACAAAGCCATTTGAACCAACAGCGGGGTGCCGCGAAAGTACCAGATGTAGATTTCGGCTGCCCATCGGAAAGCAGCGAATTTCGCCATTTTCCCCAGTGCGGCGAATAACCCTAGGATGACTCCCAACAGCTGGGCAACGATACTAACGACGACGGTGGCAATCAGCCCATTCCGAATTAACGGGTCCTGCAAAGCCGAGGGCGGCCACACATACTTGAAGAAAAGCGGCCAATCGAAGTAGTACATGTCGGTCAGCTCCACGCCACGACAGAGAAATCGGCAGGCCGCCCGCAGATCGGGCGCGGGCGGCCTGCCATCAGATCGGAGGCCTAAGTACTTGGCGTGGCTATGGGAGTGTTACCGCTCCGTCTGAAAGGTTCCACTTCTGGAGAATGCTGGCGTACGTCCCGTCGGTCATCATGCTCTTCAGTGCCGTCTGAACCGCATCGCCTAGCGGGGTGAGGGGCGCATCGGTGCAATCCGCTTGCCCGCACGGCACGCTGATGCCCTCTTGGATGGGCTCGAGAATTTGACCGACCAATTGGAACTGATCCGGATGTTGCACCGTGTAGTACGCGGCCACTGGCGAATTGGCGAAATACACGGACACCTTCCCGGCCTGCAACTGCTGCAGCGCGTCCGTATCTTTCTGGGTGACAACGACGTTCACTGCTTGCTTGCCGGCTTTTGTGCAATCCTGCGTCACTCCGCCGGATGTCGCGTAGTCACCCGTGCCCTGCAGGTAATCTGCCTCCGTGGTGCCGCTCTCCGCCGCCGCGCTCTTTCCGCAAAGATCCATCGGCGTGTTGATGTTGTCGGGATTTCCTTTGGCGGCAACCATGGATTGGCCAGCCTGGAAGTACGGAATCATGCTGACCTGTTTGTGTCGTTCGGCTGTGATATTCTGGGCGGAAATGATGATATCGCACTTGCCGCTGGTTACGGCCGCGATGATGGTGTCAAACACGCTGTTGACAAACTGCGCCTGCAAGCCCAAGCGGCTGGCGATTTCAGTGCCGATTTCCACGTCCACGCCCGCGGGTTTGCCGTTTTCATCAAAGAACTCTTGCGGTGGATAAGGGAAGTCCGTGCATATAAGCAATTTTCCTGGCTGTGCCAGAACGGATGGGTCCACCGAAACCACAGGCGTAGGCATCGCAGGCGCCTCCGTGGGCGCTTCCGTCGGCGCCGGGACTGCCGTGACGACGACCGTTTCCAGTACCGTGACTGGGGGCGGCGCGGTCGGCGTCGCACAGGCGGCCAGCAACGAGCTAACCAGGACCAGCATACCAACTACAGTGAATGATCTTCTCATGTTTTCTCCTTTCACCCGCTATTCTAGTCTCTTGAAAAGTCTCCTGCATTAGGAGGGCCTAAGAAACGCACCTGAACTGCCCCGCCGAACATCCGCCTTCGACCGCAACGCCGCGATGCCTTGGACGAGCTCGCCTAGGCCGCGCCCCCGGAACGATAGCCTTCGATGAGTGCCTTTGTACGCGGATCTTGCGGACTCCGAAAAAGTGCATCCGGAGCCGCCCGCTCTATGATTTCTCCCTCCGCCATCACGACCACCCGGTCGGCGACTTCGCGGGCAAACCCCATTTCGTGGGTAACGACCAGCATGGTCATGCCCTCCAGAGCCAGCTTCTTCATCACGTTGAGCACCTCGCCGATCAGCTCGGGGTCCAGGGCGGAAGTTGGCTCATCGAAGAGCATTAGTTTCGGCTCCATCGCAAGTGCCCGCGCGATGGCTACCCGCTGCTTCTGACCGCCCGAAAGCCGATTAGGGTATTCGTCTTTCTTAAACAGCAGGCCAACTCGGTCGAGGTTCATTTCCGCGATTTCGGCGGCTTGTGCTGCATCCATGCCCTTCACTATGATCGGTCCCTCCATGACGTTTCCGAGCACAGACATGTGGGGAAACAGGTTGAACTCCTGAAACACCATCCCCGTCTTAAGTCTCACATCGTGGACCAGCTTGCGGTGTTCTTTGCCTCTCCCGCCCGCCTTGACCACCAGGCCGTCCACCTCGATCGTGCCTGCGGAAGGCTCTTCTAGGAAGTTCAGGCAACGCAACAGGGTACTCTTGCCGGAGCCGCTCCTGCCGATGACACACACCACCTCCTGGGCTTCGACTTCCAGGCTGATGTCCTTCAGGACGTGTAGGCGCCCGAAGTACTTCTGCAGATCGGTTACCCGGACGATGTCCAGTCCACTACCTTTCTCCCCGCGACATGCGCGCCTCAAGGCGGCTCTGCAGAGCGGTCAGGATTAGGGTCATGATCCAGTAGAACACAGCCGCTATGATCAGGGCCTCCAGATTGCGAAAGTGGGCCCTTCCAACCTTCGTGGCCCGCCACATGAGCTCGTGCACGAATCCGGTGGCCGAGACAAGCGCAGAATCCTTCGTCATCGCAATGAATTCATTGCCGGTTGGGGGAATGGCAAAGCGCAGCGCCTGGGGCAGAACGATTCGCTGCATGGTCTGGCGCCCCGTCATGCCGATGGCCATGGCTGCCTCTCGCTGTCCCTTGCCGACGGCCGCGATGCCCGCTCGGAAGATCTCGCTCATATAGGCGCCGTAGTTCAGTCCGAGCGCAAGCACGCCTGCCCAGAGTCCCGGCAGAATGATACCGAGCTGAGGCAGTGCGAGAAAAAAGAAGAATATCTGCAGATAAAGGGGCGTCCCGCGAATCAAGGAAACATAGAACGTGCTCAAGGAATAGAACGGCGGGAATTTGGAGACACGGCCCAGCGCGGCAAACAACGCAAGCAGCGTTGCCAGAATGATCGAGAGGATCGAAATACCGATCGTGGACCAGATTCCGCTGGCAATAAACTGCCAGTTTTCCGCTATGAAAGCCGAGTCTAGCTTGATGCCTCGAATGCCAAACGGCAAAAAGTCCTTCCCGCTGAAAATCAGGACAATGATGACAAGCAGGACGATCCAGGTGAGGATCACATTGGCGCGGAACTGCCGATCCCTGCGCAACTGGGCGGCAAACAACAACTCAGCTTGTGACTTCGGAAGGACTTCCTGCAGATCCATGGACTACCCCTTGGGGTCGGCCTGAAAATGCAGGGAAGCGGTTCGTCGCCGCTTCCCTGCCGACGTTGGCCCCTACGGATTGGGAGACTGCGTCAGGTCCTCTTTGAACCATTTCATCGAAATGGCCGACAGGGTGCCGTCCGCATGCATATCCTTCACGTACCCGTCCAGGGTGGAGACAAGGCTGGCGATGGGCTTCGTGTGCGCTTTGTCGACGGCCACGGCGAGATTCTCTGCGTAGACGGCTCCTCCGAGCTTGACCACCGGCAGTCCAGCAGCGATATTCGAGTCAACAACCGTGCCCGCCGTAACGTAGCCCACAAAGTCCTTGCGCCCTGCGCTGATCGCCTGTGCGCACTCCTGGTCGGTGCTCACAGAAACGACCGTTACGCCTGCCGGCGGCTGCGAATAGATGCTGGATGCAGGTAGATCAAGCTTGCCATTGAGCCAATCTTCATATGTCGTCGAGGCGCCCACGCAAAGCGCCTTGCCCGCCAGCTGATCCATGGAGGTGACTCCGGAGTCCTGGGCGACTGCAATCACAGCGGGTGTGTAGTAGTAGGCGCTTGTGAAGTCGAGCACCTTCTGACGTTCCGGCGTGATCGTCATGGAGCCGACGCTGATATCCCACTTGTCGGCCCAGTTGCCGGCAGTGATCATGTCCCAATCTGGCGTGGCGAAGCAGGTCTCGACTCCCAGGCGCTTTCCCAGCTCGGCGGCGACGTCGACGTCAAATCCCTGCATCTCCGCAGTCGTCAATGTGTCCGACGGGCACTTGGTGCCGGATAACCTGCCTCCGCTCGTATTTAGAAATGATTGTGGTTCGTAGTTGGGATCTGTCGAAACGAGAATGTATCCACGGGACTTGATGTCCGACAGCAGATCTCCGCCCGCCGGCGCTGCGCCCCCGCAGGCCGTGAGCACGAACGCGGTCGCGATCACGACAACCATCAGAAACTGCAGCTTCTTCATACGTTTCTCCTCCGGATTCATGTCAGGATCGGTTATGTGGACTACCGCCATCACGAAAGAGAATTCCCCGGCAACCTCCTCTCATTGTGCAAGAAGTTACTCTTTGCGCAAGGATAGACCAACTTCATCAATTCTGCAAGAGGAGGACACAAGGATTCGTCCGTGTGTTGGCATCTTCCTGGCTGGTAAAATCAGCCGATGCGCAACCGTCGGCTTCAGTGATGCTGCTCCTGAATACAACAATGCGGACGTCTCGTCCATGCGGGGCGATTGCCCCCAGGTGAAGACGAATGACAGCGAACTTTGCCTCCGCTCAGGCGGAGCTCATTGACGCCGTTTGCGGATATGACTGGAACGTCCGGAGCCTCATCGACGCCGGAGGGCGCGCCTGGAATCTGGAGCGCGCCATTCATAATCGTCTCGGACTACGCGCAGGGCATGATCGACTCCCGAAAGAATTATCTTGAGCCGCTGCTCACTGGTGGAACGGCAGGGTTCACACCGGATCTTCAGGGCATGCTATATTCGTATTACGTGGCCCGCCGTTGGGATCACGACACGGGCTTCCCCACGAAACAGAAGCTTGTGCGCCTGGGGCTCGCCGATGTCGCTGCCCATCTTAGGGCCTAGACGATGACAGGATGGCATTGCATCGGCCGGGGCCCTCAAGCACGGAAAGGATCAAATGAAGCTTGTTTCTGTTGAGCAGATGGTCGCCGCGGAACGGGAGGCAGATGCGGCGGGGCTTACATACTCGCTGATGATGGAAAATGCCGGCAGGGGCCTGGCTGAGGTAGTCCAGGGCCTTCCAATTGAAGGAGCCCGACAAGAGGTATTGGGTCTGGTGGGTCCCGGCAACAACGGGGGTGACACACTGGTCGCGTTGTCCGTGCTCGCCGCTCAGGGGTGGACCGCACGCGCCCTCCTGATCAAGCGAAAACCGGATTTACTTGTGGATCGTGTTCGCAAAGCGGGTGCACAGGTGCTGATACCCAATCCCGAAGACGACCTGGAAGGTCTCTCAGAGGTGATTCAAAGTGCGACAATTCTCCTGGACGGTGTCCTGGGGACGGGCACTCGCCCGCCCCTGACGGGCGAAGTTGCCGCGGCGTTGGCCGCCATCGGGCACATTCTTGAAGATGCAGCCGAGCCTCCCTATATTATCGCCGTGGATTGCCCTTCGGGAATTGATTGCGACACCGGCGAGGTTGCCGGGGAAACCATCGTTGCCGACCTGACGGTGACCATGGCCGCCGTCAAACGCGGCCTGCTCAAGCTGCCTGCCTACGATTTTGTGGGGGACCTGCGTGTTGTAGAAATTGGATTACCCTCGAGCCTGGCCGCGCTGGAAGCCGCTCACACCGAAGTGGCAGATCAGGGTCTGGTCGCCGCCACAATGCCACCGCGACCAACCGACGCGCACAAAGGCACTTTTGGGACGGCGCTCATTGTGGCGGGTTCAGTGAACTACACCGGCGCTGCGGTTCTCGCCGGCAAGGCCGCCTACCGGATTGGGGCCGGTCTTGTCACTTTGGCAGTCCCGTCGCCTCTGCACGCTGCCCTCTCCGGGAATTTTCCAGAGGCAACTTGGCTTCTGCTGCCGCACGAGGTCGGTGTTGTTTCGCGAGATGCCGCGGATGTGGTTCTAGACGATCTGGCGGCCGCGACCGCAGTTCTGGTCGGCCCAGGACTTGGGATGGAGGATACGACCGGTGAATTTGTGGCGCGTTTGCTGGCAGAGGTAGCCGGTGCGGATAGGCCCTCGGGACGAATTGGATTCGTGCACGCCGAGCAGCCCGAACGGGCGGCTTCGAGCCGCACGTTGCCCAGCCCGGTGTTTGACGCCGACGGTCTTAAGTTGCTCTCCAGGATCAAGGATTGGCCTCGGCTGATCTCTTCGACCGCGGTGCTTACACCTCATCCCGGAGAAATGGCGTTCATTACGGGGCTGTCGAAGGATGAGATCCAGAACGATCGGGAAGCGATTGCCGGTAAGTACGCGCGGGAATGGGGCCATGTGGTCGTATTGAAAGGCGCTTTCACGGTCATCGCCTCGCCGGATGGTCGTATGTCCATCATTCCCATCGCCTCGTCGGCCTTGGCGCACGCAGGCACCGGTGACGTCCTCGCAGGCGCTATCGTTGGCCTCCGCGCTCAGGGTGTCGCGCCTTACGAAGCTGCCGTAGCCGGTGCTTGGATTCATGCGCAGGCAGGTTTGCACGCCGCGAAGGCAGTTGGGGCAAGTGCGTCGGTACTGGCTGGCGATGTCCTGGATTCCATCGCCGACGTCTTGGCTGGGCTCTAAGAGACGCCGCCGATTGCGTCGCCACCCCCCAAAAGAACTGCTCCCGGATTCTCGGGAGCAGTTCTTCTTGTCGCCATGAATCGCCACGAAGCCGTAACCACCGATTGCTCGGATGGCCGATTCTGTGCTAGCTCTTGAGAAACTCCTCCAGTGACTCTTTGCTTATTCGATACGAATTTCCCAGTTTCCGAGCCTTCAGGCTCTTGTCTTGGATGGCTGCCAACACGTCTTCTTCTGAAACCTTCAGAACAGCCGCCGCCTCTGCAGGGCTCATGACGTCGGGCATACCCGCAGGCGTCTTTCCGCCGCCGGCTGCTTGGCCTGCCGCCGCGCCGGCCGTGGCTTGTTGCATAAGGTTGCCGATGCCCATTCCAGCACCAATGCCGGCTGTCAATCCCGCACCGCCGCTCGGATTCGAGGCGGCATCACGCATGGCATCTGCCGCCTGCAGCTGAGTGTAAGTGGCCATGTCCAGCATACCCATTTGGCGAAGCTCTTCCGCAGACTTGTCCGAGGGTTTCAGGTTTCCAACGTAGAAGGTCTTTAGCGTTAGCCCCAGCGCTTCGAAGTCATCTTGCGCCTTCGCCCGAACACCTGCGCCAATTTCTTCCGTGAGGCCAATCAACTCCGGTACCGAATGCTTGGCGCCGGTCTCTCCAAGCAGGTCCTGAAGTTTCGACAGCAGCATGGTACGCAGACGGTCCTCGATCTCGCCGGTCGTGTAGGCGTTGCGGGTTCCAACCACTTGCGTCACGAACTGCTGGGGATCGTGGACTTGGAATGAGTACGTTCCAAACCCCTGCATCAGCGCCACGCCCAGGCCCATACCGGGATTGCGCACGATTATCGGCTGCGGCGTGCCCCACTTCCGGTTGGCAAACTCCCGGCGCGCAACAAAGTACACCTCCGCGGGGAAAGGCGTCCGATCATTGAAAGCTTTGCCTATGAAATCGATCAACAACGGGATATTGGCGGTCGCGATGGTGTGCCGGCCCGGTCCGAACACATCGAGGGCGTTTCCGTCGCGGAAGAATACCGCCGACTGGCTCTCGCGAACGATCACCTGAGATCCAATCCGGAAATCGCCTATGCCCGCTTCCGGAAATCGATGCACGATTTCATCGGTCATCTCGTCCGGATACTCAATGACATCGAAGATTCTAGCCATGTGGGGATACTCCTTTGTAGCCGACGTTTCGATTATAGTCGAAGGCCGTCCGCCGGACAAGCAATCGACCCAATTGCTTCTACGAATCCGACCAGTCGAGGTTGCTCACTTCGATCGATCCGAATCCGGGTGGGTGGGGCTGCCTGCCTTATGCGAGCTAGGATCTTGCCTCGCTTGCATGGCCGCCCCGGTGCCACCGTCACGAACCATCAGGATCTCTGCCATGATGCTGACCGCGATCTCCTCGGGCGTCTCGGCCCGCAGTTCCAATCCCATGGGGGAGTGTACTTTGCCAAGCTGGTCCGATCCAATTCCCCGTTCCTGCAATCCCTCGATCGTTGCGGCCCACCGGCGCCTTGATCCGATGACGCCGATATATGCGGCGGTTGATCTCAGAAGTGCTGGCAGCCCGGCGACATCCACGTTGGAGCCGCGCGTCGTCAGCACCAGGAAAGTGCGCCCGTCGATCTGCATGTGCGATGGCAGATCTTCCATGCGACATACATAGTACGCGTCGGCATCCGGGATCGTCTCCTCGTTGCAGAATTCCGGCCGATCGTCGGAAACGACGACCCGAAAATCGAGCCACTTGGCAAGGTGCGCCACGGCTTTGCCAACATGGCCGCCGCCGACGACGGCGACCGTAGGAGAAGGCAAGATAGGTTCCACGAACACCTCCACTTGGCCGCCGCACACGCCTGGATCTCCCCGTTCTGGATCTGTGAGATTGTAGCGCAGCAATCGCGCATGACCATCGCCAATAGCGCTCATCGCCTCCTGGAGCACGCGGTGCTCCATGTCCCCGCCGCCCACGGTCCCCGCGAAACGTCCGTCGGAATACACGATCATCTTGCTGCCGACGTGCCTGGGCGTGGAGCCCTCGCTCCTCACAACGGTGCACAGGGCGCCGAGCTCGTGCTTCTTCTCAATTTCGCCGGCAGCTTGGTAAATCGTATCCATGCCTATTCCGCGCGAGCTCATTTTATCCGATCCCTTGGCATCGGTCGCGGCGCCGCTCCTCGACGGAACGAAAGCGCCGCTGCCCGATGATCAGACGCACGGTCCCGTCGGGCGGGCCGCGAACCGTCGCTCAAGGTCCCCACTGCGGTTGCCAATCCGGTTCTGGGTTATCGGTGAGCTGACGCATGCTGTGGCCATCCGAGCGCATGACATACAGGTCCGCCTGGTTCTTGTTTCGAAGCGAGTTGAAGACGATGTACTGTCCGTCCGGAGAGTAGGCCGCGCTCGCATTGTTGCCCCCGAAGGTTAGCTGGGTGGCCGTGCCATTCTTGCTGTCAATGGCATAGACCTCGCGAGCTTCCACCGGCCCCGCGAAAATGAGGAGATGCTCCTGATCGGGTGACCAGGCGACGCTGCCGCCTATGCCGCTCAGACCATGCGTAAGCTGTCGCGGCGCCTTGCTCGGCGCGCCCAAGTCCAGCAGGTACAGCTCATACTGAAACTGTGCCCCCGCCGTCATCGCGATGGCAGCAGTCCTTCCGTCAGGCGACCACGCGGCGCCGACGATCGTGCTCGGGGCCACGTAGATGCTATGTGCATTGTTGCCGTCCCGGTCCATGACCCACAGGGCGTCAGGTTGATCCGCCACACGATTCGCGAACATGATTTGTGATCCATCCCGGGAGAAGCTGGGTGAAAACGCATTTCCAATATAGTACGTTATTTGGTCCGGCTTTGGAGGCGCAGCTTGGGGGAGGAGTCCCGTAGCCAGGGCTATCTGGAAGAAATCGAAGTAGTCTCCACCATTCTTCACAAACACGATGCTATGTCCGTCGGGGGAAATCGCCGGGTAGTAGCTGTTCGCGTCACCCGCCGTCAGTTGCGCATAGCCCGTGCCGTCCGCATTGATCGCGCAGATCTGGTTCACATCTTTCCTTGTGCAAGTGAAAACCACTGTTCCGCCGTGGATGCTTGTCGGCGTTGGAAGAGCAGTTGCCGTCGGCGTGAGCGTCGGCAGCCGAACAGATGCCGGGTTGATGGTCGTGAAAAACCGGGCCGGCGTGACGAGGGCAAAGAGCGCAATGAGACTGGCAAGGATCAGCAGGCTGACGGGCAACCGGGCACCTCGAGCCCCCTTCCTGTCGAAAAGGCGCCCCGGCCGCCCCCCCGGGTCATGGGCCACCCTTACGCCTCAAGTGCCGCGACGCAGTACTCAATGGGGACCAAAGTCGCAGGCCTTTCATCCTCCGTCTACGCAGGAGCACCCTTACTTGGGTCGCCTCCACCCAGCGGGGTCATCCGCCCCTTGCGGCCGACATTGGCTTCGTCCGCTGCCATTTCCCACCGGCTCCGTGCATGAAGCTTATCCCCAGGGCGATTTCCGCGGCGATCAGCGCCGGAGCACTGAGCCAAAACGGCAGCCCCAAAGCTGAGCCGAGCGTCCAGGGAGCTTCTCCCTGAACGTACTGCCGCACGATCTGAGGCAAACTGTACTGGTAGAGCAGGGAGAATCCGGTGAACGGCGCATCCGCAACATAAAACATGGTGCGTTGCATGCGGTATGAAAGCCTTGCGGTTTGGATCTGGCCCAGGAGGGGGATCAGCATCTGGCCACAGGAGACGGCGGTCAGGACGCCCAGCAACCAGATCCATGACTTGGGCAGCAATACCAGTGGAACGATGAAGAAAGGCAGCGCTGGGATGAGGAGTCGTGGCCCGAATGCGCTGCCACCCCACCAGAGGTAGTAACCGCCATTCATCGCGGTCATGGCCGCAACCGCGTACAGGCATAGGATCCCTTCCGCCCGAAAATCGGCGCCGCGCAAAGCGAAGAAGAATCCGATGACACCCAGTATCAGGACGGGCGACAGCCAGAACACTCCGAACTGAGGGTCGAAGGTGATGTGATAGGTACTGCTGAGGCTTGGCAGGTGCAGACCCATAAAACCCTGCGACATACCTTGCTGGAAACGATTCTCCGCCTCAAATGCATAGCCCGCTGCGAAGGGGCTGCCGTAGATCGCCCGGTTGTAGACACCCACAATCGAAAGCGGAAGCGCGGCGCCGGCAGCTCCAGCGCTTCCGGCTCTAAGCAATCGAACGACGGCCCGACCCCGCAGGGCATAGAGCGCGTAGCCCAGCAGCCCCGCAATCACGAGGGCAGACGTGTACTCCATCATGAAGGCCAGGCCAAGGCTCAAACCCGCGAAGAAGAAGTATCGAAGCGCTGCGGGATTGCTTTGCCGGCGCACTTTGAAAAGGAAGTGGAAGCCGAGGAACAAGAAAGCGGCCGCCAGTACGTGACCGTAATACACCGCGCTGTAGGGCCACAGCATGGTTCCCAGCATCACGGCCAGTGTCGAGACCAGAGCCCGAACGCGTTCCTGCGTGATTTCGCTTGCCATAAGAAACATGACAACGCCCAGCAAAGTGAAACTGCCGCCGAGCACGGTACTTGTAAGGACGTGCTTCACAAGGGTACTCCCCAGGGTCGTACCCGCGGCTGCGCCAATCTTCACGGCCAGGAAATACAATGGTACCGCCAGGAGGGATGAGCCGATTGCCTTGTCCGAATAGTAGTGCCCCTCGAAGATCGCCCGATCCTCGGTCGACCAACCAACTTGTGCGACATACTCATCGATTTGGAAACTTCGCTTTTCGACGATAGCACGCGTCAAGTCGAGTCGTGAGTTTCCGTTCCATTCGGGATCTTGATAGAAGTAGGCGCTCGCCAGAAAGAGCATCGCGGCGAGGATGCCGAGTTTCCCACGCCGAAAGCTCGGCGGGGCAGAAGGAGTCATCGTCACGCCGCTGGGGCGTGCATTGTGGTCCAAACCTTCTCCGGTGTGATCGGTATCGTATCCAGGTCGACCCCAATCGCATCCAGAATAGCATTACCTACCGCCGGGGCGACCCCGTCCATGGGAATCTCCGCCACGGCCTTGACGCCGAATGGGTGCGTTGGCTCAAACGTCTCGACAAAGATCGTGGACAGCTCAGGCATTTCGTTTGCTCGCATGATGTGGTATCGATCGAAATCCCGCTCAATGGGCACGCCCGAATCATCGTATCTCATCTCTTCGCAGATCGCGTACCCAAGCGCCTGCGTCATCCCACCTTCGATTTGCCCGGAGGCGGTGAGCGGATTGATGATGACGCCGGAGTCCACGGCCATCACTAGTTTGCCGACCCGTACCTCCCCCGTCTCGGTGTCGACCGTGACTTCGGCAAACTGCGCCGCAAACGGCGGAGGCGAGGACGGCGAGACAAACGACCCGATGCCCATGATCTGCTCCTGGTCATTGCGGTGCAGGGTATCCAGGGCGATCTCGGCCAGCGTGACAGACCGACCATCCGGCGCGTGGGCCTGTCGATCTGCAAGCCTCACGGTCGACGCATCATCCAGATCCAGCAGCCGGGCGGCACGCAGGCGGATTCTTTCGGCGGCCTGCTCTGCCGCCTTGACCGCGGCCGCCCCCGAAATGTACGTCGTGGACGACGCGTACGCGCCCTTGTCGAACGGAGTGAAATCCGTGTCGGAAGAGTACGTAATGATGTCGTCCAGCGGCACCCCCAGGACCTCTGCCACCATCTGCGAAATCACGGTATCCGATCCGGTGCCCAGGTCCGTCGCTCCCAGCAGCAGGTTGAACGATCCATCGTCGTTCATCTTGACGGAAGCACCGCCCATGTCCAAATAGGGTATCGCTGTGCCTTGCATCACCAGCGCCATGCCGATTCCACGTCGCAGATGCGGCTCCGCGGATGAGCGCCACTCCCGATTGTCGTACTTGCTGTCCCAGCCGATGGCGGCCTTTCCTTGCTGCACACACTGCTCCAGGCCTACGGTGTGAACGATCTCGGGCCGCGGCTCACGGCCTTCGTTCCAGGCCTTTGAGAACGGATGATACTCTCCGGCTCGGATGGAGTTCTTGAGACGGAACTCGATCGGATCGAATTTCATCGCCCTGCATATCTTCTGCATGTGGCGCTCAACGGGCCAATAACCCTGGGGCACCCCGTACCCCCTGAAAGCCCCTGATGGTGGCGTGTTCGTGTAGACTACATCCGCGTAGAAGCGTATGTTGGGGGACTGCCGGTACGTGCCGTCGCCTACGTAGAGCGCCATGGATTTGTGCCCGGTGTTTCCCGTCACGGTCAGCGCATGGCAGCCGTAGGCGCCGGTATCGGATAGGGCATACATCTCGTTCGCCGTGATGGTCCCGTCGCGCTTCACGCCTGTCTTCATCCGGATGCGCATAGGATGCCGTGAGCGCGACGCTGCGAACTCCTCGTCCCGCGTGTATTCAAAGAGCACCGGGCGTTTCGTGGCGATGGTGAGATGGGCGGCCACGTCTTCGATCAGGACCTCTTGCTTGCCGCCGAAGCCCCCACCAATCCGCGGCTTGATGACCCGGATCCGCTTCACTGGGATTCCCAGCACCGGTGCCAGCATCCTGCGCACGTGGAACGGTACTTGGGTCGACGTGCGGACGACGAGGCGGTCGTCTTCGTCCCAGTACGTAAGCACCACGTGCGGTTCAATTGCTGCTTGCTGAACTTTGGGCACTTCGTACTCTGCCTCGAAGACTGCATCTGCCTGTCGAAAGCCCTGGTCCACGTCACCGATGTCGATGCGAATCTTGGCAGCCAGGTTCTGCGTGGCATCCGAATCTGCAAAATCCACGAACTCCGGCTCATCGTGGATCTGGACAGCGCCGCTCGCCATTGCCTTGGTCGGATCGAGGATTGCGGGCAGGAGCTCGTATTCCACTTTGATGAGCGCGACCGCCTGCTCGGCAATCTCCGCGGTCTCAGCCGCCACGAATGCAACCCGGTCACCCACGAAGCGGACCTTGGAGTCCAGCGAGAACGTGTCGAGCGGGCCCGGGATCGGATCCGATTGACCTGCCGTCGACCACACGACCCGCGGCAGGTCCTTCCACGTCAAGACCGCGGCCACGCCCGGCAACTCCCTCGCCGCTTGCGTGTCGATGCTCTTGATTCGAGCGTGGGCATGAGGGCTGTGAAGTACTTTGGCAACCAACATCCCCCGCTTCTCGATATCTGCGGTAAACGCCGGCTTTCCTTGGACGAGCTTCACGGCGTCCACCTTCCGTTCTGGTTTGCCCACTACGGTCCACGCCGTCGCCTTTGGGGCAAGGACGATCTTCGGTTGCGTTAGGACGTGACCAAGCGGCTCAGATGGCCCCCCTTCGGCAGGGCCATCTGGCCGTGATTGGTTGCTCCAGTCTTGTGGCGACCATGCGACGGGCTCGGTGTCTGAAGCCTCCTCGCCGCGCATGCGCGCCGATGCACGTAGGATTGCCTGGACGGGTTTCACGTAGCCGGTGCAGCGGCACAGGACTCCTGAAATAGCTTCGCGGATCTCGTCTTCGGTAGGTCGGGGATTCCTATCGAGCAGGCTCTTCGCGGCCAGGATTTGTGCCGGTGTGCAGTATCCACACTGGATGGCGCCATTCTCGGCAAACGCCGTTTGAAGCGGATGCAGCCCGTCGCTTGCGCGCCAACCTTGCTCCGGGTGTTCACCCATCGACTCAATGGTTACAATAGGGTGCCCCTCGGCCTGCATCGCGAGCATGGAGCCGGCGTTCGCAGGTCTGCCGTCCAGAAGCACGGTATCCGATCCAGTCAGTCCGTGCTCGTCGCCGAATTTCGCGCCGAAAAGACCCTCGCGGCGCAGGATTCCAAGCAGGGTCTCGGAGGGAAGGCACTCAAGCCGATGGTCGATGCCGTTGATACTAAGGTTGATATTCATCTGATCCTGGCGGCTGGGCCGCTACCTCGGGTAGTTCGAAGTCCTGCATATTTCAGTGTCGTTGGATAATTGTATCAAATTGCCTCGGGCGCCGCTCCGTCCCAGCTAGGTGGGCCATCACCCGGCCCGTCTGTCCTTATGCCGCGGGTGGCGGTCGCGCCGAAACGAAATGCAGGGGCGCGGGTTTCAGATAGCATGACTTCTGGAAAGGGAGATTCTCGAATGGAAGGATCCGGTTTCAAGATTTACGGTTATCGCTGGGCGGTGCAGTTGGCATTCATGGCGATCATCGTCATCAACCAACTCCTTTGGATCACATTTGCGGCCATCACCAGCGATGCCACCCATTTCTATCATGTCTCAGACCTGTCCATCGGCCTCCTTTCCTTGAGTTTCATGGTCGTCTACATCGTCGTTTCTTTTCCGGCGTCTTGGGTGATCGACACGTATGGCATACGGGCCGGGGTCGGGATCGGCGCAGCGCTCACCGGCTTCTTCGGCCTTCTGCGTGGGGTGGCGGGGGCTCACTATGGCTGGGTGCTGGCCTCCCAAATCGGCATTGCCGTCGGTCAGCCTTTCATACTAAATGCAATTACCACAGTGGCGGCGCGTTGGTTCCCGGCGAACGAACGGGCGACGGCCAGCGGGCTCAGTTCGCTTGCCATTTACCTCGGCATCCTGGCCGGCCTCGCCCTCACGCCCTACCTCGTTCTGACTTCGAGTATCACCGGCATGTTGATGATTTACGGCGGCGCCTCCGCTGTCGGGATGTTTGTATTCTTCCTGCTTGGACGCGAGCGACCGCCGACACCGCCCTGCCCTCCTGATCAGGAAGCCCGATCGCTTGTCCTTGACGGCCTTGCACGCATGCTGCGACAACGCGACTTCATCCTTCTGCTGGCCGTGTTTTTCGTGGGACTCGGGGTTTTCAACGCGGTGACGACCTGGATCGAACAGATTCTGGCGCCTCGCGGTTTTTCGGCCACCCAGGCAGGTGATGCCGGTGGCATCATGATCCTCGGAGGCCTCCTTGGTGCGGTGGCGCTGCCACTCCTCTCGGACCGCGTGCACAAGCGTGTGCCGTTTATCCTCTTGGCAGTGGTGGGTGCAACAGCCGGCCTCGCCGGCCTGACCTACGCGATGACCTATGCGGTCCTGCTGGTTTTCTCATTCCTCTTTGGATTCTTCCTGTTGAGCGCTGGCCCTATCGGATTCCAGTACGGGGCAGAAATGACGTATCCCGCGCCGGAGGGCACGTCCAATGGCCTCTTGCTGCTGATGGGCCAGGTCTCTGGAATTCTGTTCATCCTTGGCATGGATGCGTTTAAGGCGCCGGGTTCAGGATCGATGAGCCTGCCATTGTTGGCGCTCATCTTGCTCATGCTTCTGGCGTTGATTCTTGGGACGCAATTGCATGAGCCGGTGCCCGCTTCCCCCTAGGCACAACCGCAGGGAACGATAATATAATGTTGGGCGGATGCCACCCAGATATTTCAACGTCGACGAGGCGAACCTGGCCCTTGCCGTCATACGTCCCTTGATGGACGAAGTGCAGGCCGCGCGCACGGCAATATTGGCGCGCCGGCCCGAACTGTGGCCCGCCTTGGAGCGGGCCGCCGGCAACGGGGGCAATTCCGCCTTATCCAGCATGATCAAGGAATTTGATCGGCTCAACGACCTTGTGCATCAGATACTGGCAACGGGCGCTCAGATCAAGGACCTGAGTACGGGCCTCCTGGACTTTCCGGCATGGCGAGGGGATCACGAGGTCCTGCTGTGTTGGCGCCACGGAGAGCAGGAAATCCTTTTCTGGCATGAGCTCGAGGCCGGCTTCGCGGGACGTCGGCCAATATCCGAATACTGATCAGCCTCCGCTGATGGCCGGTCTGCCCGGTTTCGGACCTGCCGAAGGGCTGCCGGGCAAGTGAACACCTGGATACGATGCGACAAAAGGGAATTCTCTTCGCCCTCTGCGCCTACGTGATGTGGGGGCTCTTTCCCCTCTACTGGAAACAGTTGACAACGGTTCCGACCATCCAATTGATTGGGCACCGGATTGTTTGGTCATTCTTGCTCCTTGCGCTTGTGATTCTGGTTCTTGGGCAATGGCGTTCCCTGTTCGCGGTCCTCCATCGACGGACGCTGGGTACCTACGCGGCCGCCGCCTTGCTCATCAGCGTGAACTGGTACATGTACGTCTGGGCTGTGCTCCATGGGTACGTGGTGGAGGCAAGCCTGGGCTACTTCATCAATCCTCTCTTCAGTGTAATTCTCGGTGTGGTTGTCTTTCGCGAGCGCCTTCGCGGGCTCCAGTGGCTGCCAATTGGCTTGGCGGCCCTGGGGGTGCTCTACCTCACAATCCATTATGGCGCTGTCCCTTGGATCGCCCTATTGCTCGCACTTACATTCGGCCTCTACGGCGTCGTCAAGAAGTCGGCGCCCTTGAGTTCACTGCACGGGCTGACGCTTGAGACCGGCCTGCTTTTTGTTCCCGCCCTGGCCTTCTTGACGGCCTCGGAGCTTGGCGGGCAAGGGGCCTTTCTGCACAGTTCGCCGATCATGAATGCCATGATGATGGGCGCTGGAGTGATCACGGCAGTTCCGCTCCTGTTCTTTGCCGGCGCCGCCTCCCGGGTGCCGCTGGGCACATTGGGAATACTCCAGTACGTGACGCCCACGATGCAATTCCTGCTTGGGGTATTGATCTATCACGAAGCGTTCACGAATGCCAGTCTCATTGGCTTCAGCTTGGTCTGGGCCGGGCTGGCCCTGTTCTGGGCCGAAGGCCTCCATGCCAGGCGAACCTCGGCAGGCACGCCGTTGCCGGAAATCGGCGAGGGCTAGGTCCCTTCCATATGCGTCTGCTTTTTCTGGGGGGCACCGGAATAATCAGCTCGGCTTGTTCTGAGCTGGCTGTCGCGCGTGGACACGAGCTCTCCATCCTGACCCGCGGATTGTCGAGGAAACACCGCGTTCCGGAAGGCGCCGCTCTGATCCAGGCGGATTTGCTGGCAGATCCCGATGTCCTGTCTCGTCGCATCGGAGCCGATCGCTTTGACGCCGTCGTCGATTTTCTGGGCTTCACTGAGCAGGATATGGAGCGGCACCTGAGTATCGTTCGCGACAAGGCTGATCAGTTTGTCTTCATCAGCTCGGCCTCCGCATACCGAAAACCGCCGGGAATCTATCTCATCACAGAAACCACCCCACTTGAGAATCCGTTCTCGGAGTACGCTCGCGGCAAGATCGCCTGCGAGGAGTACCTCCTGCGAACCAGCCGTGAAACAGGCTTTCCAATCACGATTGTCCGCCCGTCACTGACGTACGGGCCCTCGCAGATACCCCTCTGCGTCGGCAGCTGGAATCACCCTTGGACTGCCATCGATCGCATTAAGCGCGGTCGTCCCCTGATCGTGCCCGGTGACGGCACTTCGCTGTGGGTTCTGACATGGAACGCCGACTTTGCCAAAGGCCTCCTTGGCTTGCTCGGAAACGAGGCGGCCGTGGGGCAGGCATTTCATGTTACTTCCGACGAGGTCCTGACTTGGGATCAGATCTACAGCGAGGTCTTCAGCGCGCTGGGCGCGCCGCCCGCAATTGTCCATCTGCCGTCCGATATTATCGCCGCCTATTGGCCGCACGCCCGGGCCAGTCTTCTCGGCGACAAGGCCCATAGTGTCGTCTTTGACAACAGCAAGATCAAGAGCGCTGTTCCGGAGTTTGGCAGCGAAGTGAGCTGGGCCGAAGGTTTGCGACGGGCGATCCGATGGCACGAGTTGCATCCCGATTTCCAGACTTGCGATGACGAACTGGACGCCAGTCTGGAGCGGATGCTGCTGGCGTACCGGCGCTCGTTGCCGCTATGAAGGGCACGGTGCAGCACGCCGATCGAATCGGTTCTTGATTCTGTGAGCATCTCCCGCGGCGCGGCGGTCGTATAATTCAGCGTGAAGGAAAATCCAGAGCCTGGTGCTCTGAATGGGAGGTTTCATGTCCAGAAGTACCCGCACGATAGGAATCCTCACAGGCGGAGGGGATGTCCCCGGTTTGAATCCCGCAATCCGCGCCGTCACGCTCCGGGCGCGCCATGAGGGGTATCGCGTTGTCGGATTTCGGAGGGGCTGGGGAGGCCTGGTCGACGTCATTCCGGACGTTGCCGCCGACAACAGCGAGAACTTCCAGGAGCTGAACGAGGAGGTCGTCGACCGTGCCGGACGCACCGGAGGTACGTTTCTGCATACGTCTCGCACCAATCCAAGTCGCGTCCGCGCCACCGACGTGCCGGACCACTTGAAGGCTTCTTACTCAGCCGAAAAGAATGATCTCACCCCCGCGGTATTGAAGAATTTGGCGTTTGTCGGCGTTGATTGCCTGATTCCGATCGGAGGGGATGACACGCTGAGCTACGGCGTGCGCCTGCACAAAGAAGGCTTCCGGGTGGTTGCCATCCCCAAGACGATGGACAATGACGTGCCGGGCACGGATTACTGTATCGGCTTCAGCACTTGCGTTACGAGGACTATTGCACTGACAAACAGCCTCCGGACGGTTGCCGGCTCGCATGAACGGTTTCTGGTCCTGGAGGTCTTTGGTCGCAATGCCGGCTTCACTGCAATGTTGCCCACGATGGCCGGAGCGGCAAATCGCTGCGTCATTCCGGAGTTTCAATTCAACATTGACAAGCTAACGGAACTTATGAGCGCCGATCGACTCCGAAACCCCAGTCGCTACTCGATCGTCCTGGTTTCGGAAGGAGCCGCGTTTGAGGGCGGGGAACTTGTGGTGGAGGGGGGCTCCACCGACGCCTATGGGCATCCAAAGCTGGGCGGCATCGGCGATCGAGTGGCCGCCGCGGTCAAGGAGGCCTCACCAAGGTTCAACGGTGGCAAGACTGTGGACGTTTTGGATCAGAAACTTGGATACATGGTCCGGGGCGGAGATCCTGACGCGATGGACTCGATCGTGCCCATGGCATTTGGGAATTTGGCCCTGGACCTCATCCTGAAAGAGAAATATGGCCGCTTGGTCGCTCTGAAAGCCGGTCGCTACGATGACGTCCCACTTGATGTCGTGACCGCCACGCAAAAAGTGGTCAACGTCGAGGCTTTCTATGACACTGACCGGTATCGACCTCGCTACGAGAACTTCGAGCACAAACCTCAGTTCATAATGACGAGCGAGAGCTAGAGAAGCAAAAGAGCAGGCGGCCACCGGATGTAGGTAGCCGCCTGTACTTCGTGATTCTGGTTCGTGCTCTAGTTTGTCGCGGAAATCTAGTTGGCCGCCAGCAGCTCAAGGACTTTGCGTGTAGCAATCGGAACAGCCGATTCAACCGCGGGCGTGAGCATTTCAGAGAAGTCGTAGCAAGCCTGGGTCTCGATCGCGACAACCTCAACGCGGTCTGGCACAACCGCGCCCATGAGTTGGGCCGTTTGAAGGGCAGTTGCTAGGGAAGTGTCGTGTGCCGCGGTCGTGTGGCCCGCACCCGGGTTTGGTAGATCATCGAGAGTGAACACCGTGACGCTGCCTTCGGGATGCGCGCCAGTCCACATCGAGTCCACGACCACAACGCGCCGGTAACCAAGCATGCGCTCCATCAGAGTCAGGCCGCCCAAGGCGGCACAATCCACCTCAGCCGCACGTGGATTTGTCGCGGTAGCGGAGCGGACGCTTTCGGCGACCCGCCAACCAACGCCGTCGTCGCCCAAGATCGGATTGCCCAAACCCAACACGAGGACGTCCGACCTGTGCACGCCGGTCTCTTTTGCCTGCAGAACGGCTGGCAGCTCGTCCACTGTGATAGTCCGCTCGCCGGTTAGCAATTTTGCTTCAACACCCTGACGGTTTCGCCGCTGGCGTCATGCACAGTTACTTGCAGGGGCATCTGCCCAGGCAACGAGTGCGTGGCACAGCCGAAGCATGGATCGTAGGAGCGGAAGGCCATTTCAACCATGTTCAGGAGGCCTTCGTTGACAACCGTTCCGTGCTTGATCAGGCTGCTTGCCGCCTTCTTGATCGACATGCTGATCGGTGCGTAGTTGTTGGTGGTGCCTACGATGAGATTCACTTTTGTCAGGACACCGCGCTCATCCGTGGTGTAGTGATGCGTGAGCGTGCCACGGGGCGCCTCTACAATCCCAATCCCTTCCGTGGGCTTTTCTGTGGGGGTCGTCCGGAAGTTGGCCGACGTGATCTCGGGATTTGTTGCCAGTTCCACCCAGCGCTCCGCCGCGTACAGTAGTTCAATAAGTCGTGCCCAGTGGGTTGCCAGGCGCTGGTGCACCGGCTTCCCACCAAGCGTGGAGTAGAACCGCTCGTACTCTGCCTGCGCCAGGGGGGTAGCCATCCCATCGGCCGCGTTTAGGCGCGAGAGGGGCGTGGCGCAATACACGCCCGAGTTGACACCGTCCACGAAGCCCTTCCAGCCAACATTCTTCAGGTAGGGGAATTTGAGGTAGGTCCAGGGTTCCACATGCTCAGCGATGTGCTGTGTGTACTCCTCAGGGGCGTACTTGATGTACTCTTTGCCGTTGGGATCGACTACCCGGACCTTGCCGTCGTAGAAGTTGACCTTGTTGTTCTCGTCGACCATGCCCATGTAGTACGTGTGGTGCGTGTAGATGTCACCCAGGATCAAGTCGACGTACGCCTTGTTTGCAAGCACCACATCATTGAAGAGCTTCAGACTGAACTGGCCAAATTCCACTGCCCAGCGCCCGAGACTCTCGATTTCCTTGCGCTGCTCTTCGGTAATTCCTTTTGTGAGGCCCCCAGGAATCGAGGTGCATGGGTGCACTTTGCGCCCCCCGATCATCTCGATGACCGTGTGACCGGCCTTGCGGGCATTGATGACCTTGCCGCCGATTTCGAGGCCGACTTTGTGGATTACACCGAGGATGTTGCGCTCTGCCACGGGGGCATCCGGACCCATTACGAAATCGGGTCCGCCCAGCGCGTAGAAGTGCGTCGCGTGGTCGGTGACGAAGAATGCGCTGTACAGCAGCTCTCGCAGCATCTTGGCGGTGGGCGGCGGATCGACGTGGTACACGGCATCGGCCGCCTTTGCAGCGGCCATATGGTGCGCCTCAGGGCACACCCCGCAGATGCGATTCGTCAGCAGCGGCATCTCTTCCACCGGCCGGCCCACGCAGAATTGCTCGAAGCCGCGCAACTCCGGGATTTGAAAGTAGGTGTTCGCCACGTCGCCGCGGTCGTCCAGGAAGATCTCAATCTTTCCATGACCTTCGAGCCGCGTAATTGGGTCGATCGTGATTCTTTGGGTCATGTTAAGCCTTCTCTCTCTTCCAGGCCGGAACACCGGCTTTCAGGAGCGATCCCGCCAGGTTGAAGCGATAGAACTGGCCCGTCGGATCGACAATGCCGTCCAGAATTCGGTCGATTTCGTCGGGATCCGTGCTGTCTATCACCGAAGCAAACGACGAGATCAGCCGGGCCCCATAGTCGACAACGCCTTCCGCCGGACCATAGCAGCCGATGCACTGCGCACCAGCCGTCGGGCATCTCGCGTCGCAACCGCTGCGAGTGGCAGGTCCGTTGCAGGGAATTCCTTGTTCCAGCAGGCATAGTGTTGGATCGATCTCAACTTCCCAGATACGTTTGAATTCCTTGACTGACTTCACGTTCCTCGTCCGCTTGCACTCGTCGCAGACTGTCGAATTGCCGGCGCCGATCACGGATCCCTTGGGAGGCAGCTCGGCCTTTCCCTGGACCACCTGTATGACGAGATCGATCACGGCGGCAATCTGATGGCTCTCAGGAGGACAGCCCGGCATGTAGTAGTCCACGTCCACAACCTGGTCCAGGGTCTTCAGGATCGGCAGGATCTTTGGGATGTGCAGTTCGCCCTCGGGCACGTCGTATGACGTCATCGGATAGATCTGATGTGGATTGTCGGTTGTCACCGTGTTGAACGTCGTGCGCACAATCTCGCGCAAATCGCCGAGATTGGCCAGTCCCGGGATGCAGCCTTCAGTGGCGCATGATCCGAAAGCAACCAGGATCTTGGATTTCTGTCGCAGCAGCTTGGCGAGGTGTTCGTTTTCCTCGTTGCGGATGCCGCCATTGAACAGGGTCAGCAGGATCGAGCCGTCTTCCATGGCTTCGACGTCCTTGTATTTCGCGTCCATGGCGACCGGCCAGAATACAACATCGAAGTTTGCATCCACGTCCAGGATCTTCTCGTGGATGTTCAACACGGCGATCTCGCAGCCGCCGCACGATGCGGCCCAGTACATTGCGAATTTCGGTTTTTCAGTGCCGCTCATGCTTTTGCCTCCTCAAGTTCAGGTGTCAGTGGCGCGGCGGGAAGAGAGGCAGGGAGCGTGTCGTCAGCATGCCCCCAGTGGAGTGGTCCGAGCGACCTGACTTGCTCCACAAAGTCGGTCACTTCGCTTGCGAATTTTGCTCCTTCAGCCGCCGAGGCCCAGACCAGCCTGAGGCGTTCTGGCTCGAGGCCAAAACCTTGCAGCGTGCGCCGCAGCAGGTGGAAGCGGCGCAGGGCCTTGTAGTTCTGTTCCAGGTAGTGGCACTCGCCTGGATGGCAACCAGTAATCATCACGCCATCGGCTCCATTCGCTATCGCCTTCAGGACAAATGTTGGGTCGAGGCGCCCTGAGCACATCAGACGAATCAAGCGGACGTTGGGCGCGTACTTTATGCGGGCCGTCCCTGCCAGGTCGGCAGCACGATACGAACACCAGTTGCACGTAAATCCTATGATTGTGGGTTCAAAAGGCTCAGTCATGATGTGACTCCTAGGCGGGGACCGCTATGGCACCGATGTCCGTCAGCAGCAATCCGTCGATTTGCGCCAGGATCTGCTCGTTGGTGAAGCCCGATCCCACGATCGCGCCCGCCGGGCAGGCGGCGACGCATGTCCCGCAGCCCTGGCATAGCGCCGGATTGATTTCAGTGACCATGCGGTCCTCGTCAAACGTGATCGCGTTGAAGGGGCACAGGCCATTGCACATCCGGCAACCCGAGCATTTTTCCTCGATCACGCTCGCCCGGACGGGTTCCAGCGCCACCTCTTTCTGTTCGATCTTTCCAAGCACGCGCGCCGCGGCCGCCGCTCCTTGTGCGACGCTCGAAGGAATGTCCTTCGGCCCCTGGTCGCAGCCGGCAATGAATATGCCCTCGGTCATGGTCGCCACCGGATCCAGCTTGGGATGCTTCTCGATGTACCAGCCGTTGGCCGAGCATGAGATGCCGAAGAGCTTGGCGGTCTCCTTGGAGTCCTTGCGGGGCTCAAGACCGGTGGAAAGGATCACCATATCCACCGGGATGCGCCGTTGCCGTCCGATGAGCGTGTCTTCGACCTGAACGATGAGCTTGCCCTTTTCCTCTGGGATGCGAGGAATGTCGGAGACTTCCGCCACTTTGCCGCGCACGAAGAGGGTTCCTTCCTCCAGAACGCGCTGGTAGAACTCGTCGTAGTCCTTGTAGGCAGTGCGCATATCGATGTAGAAGTTGTAGACTGTGGCCCCGGTCCGTTCGTGCACCAGGTGCGCGAACTTCAGGCTCTGCATACAGCAAATCACCGAACAGTAATTGTTGAAATTCCGATCGTGTGAACCGACGCAGTGGATGATACCCACGGCCTTTGGCGCCGTCTTGCCGTCGCGCAGCACGATATTCCCGTTTGTCGGTCCGGCTGCATTCGAGAGCCGCTCGATCTCGAGCGATGTGAATACGTTGGGCAAGCGCCCGTATCCGTAGTTCGTGACGCGGCGCGCGTCAAACAGGTCATAGCCTGTTGCCAGCACAATGTTGCCCACCGGGAACGTAAGGATTTCGTCCTGTTGGTCGAAATCGATTGCGTTTGTGGGGCAGAACTTCTCACACGCCTTGCAAGTCCCCTTTTCAAAGTAGGTGCAGTTCTCGACATCCATGACTGGGAAGTTCGGAACCGCCTGGGGGAACGGAGTGTACACGGCCTTGCGATAGGCAAGTCCGGCCTCGTAGACGTCGTCAATGACCTTCTTGGGGCACTTCTCCTGGCAGATGCCGCAGCCCGTGCACAACTCCGTATTGATCTTCCGGGCCTTCTTGCGCACAGTCACCGTGAAGTTACCAACGTACCCCTCAACCTTCTCGACCTCGCTCCAGGTCAGCAGCGTAATGTGGGGATGCGTGCCGACCGACACCATTTTCGGGGTCAGGATACAGGCAGAGCAATCCAGCGTCGGGAAAGTCTTGTCGAACTGCGCCATGTGGCCGCCAATCGATGGCTCGCGCTCGACCATGTAGACGTGGTGCCCCGCGTCGGCGATTTCGAGGGCGCTCTGGATGCCGGCGATCCCGCCGCCAACGACCAGCGTGTCCGGATGGATCGCCACCATCATGGCTTCGAGCGGAACGTTGTGCCGCACGCGCTCCACACCACCGGAAATCATTGCCTTCGCCTTGGCAGTCGCGACAATCTTGTCGGTATGCACCCATGAGACCTGCTCGCGGATCGAAACCATCTCGCACATGTATGGATTCAGGCCCGCGTTCGCGCAGGCCGTGCGGAAGGTCTTTTCATGCAGGTGCGGGGAGCACGCCGCGACCACGATCCGGTTCAAGCCCAGTTCCTTGATGTCCTTTTCAATAAGCTCCTGGCCCGGGCTCGAGCACATGAATTTGTAGTCCCGGGCGATCACGACGCCGCGGAGCTTGAGCTTCTCAGCAGCCCATTCGGCCACTTGGACGACGTCCACAACACCGGCGATGTTCGTGCCGCAATGGCAGACGTAGACGCCGATTCTCTCTTCTTCGCTGGGTGTCATAGCGTCATCTCCTTTGCCGGCTCGTCAGAGTGAATCTGCTTGGCAAGCGGCTTCGGCATGGGTAGTCCTTCCGGCTTGCGCGGCCGTCTCGGCGGCGCCGGTGGTGTTTCCGGCGGTGCCTTCACGCCAAGGGCTTCCAACACATTCCGTGCGCTGACGAGCTCGAGGCCAAAACCGAGCTCCTTTGGTTCCACGCCGAACGCCAGTCCCATAAGTTGCGTGAAGAATAGAACCGGCATGTGGTAATGCGTCTTGAAGAATTGATTCATCTCGCCTTGATAGGCATCGAGATTCAATTGGCACATCGGGCACAGCGTCACCATCGCATCCGCCTCGGCGTTGTCAGCGGAAGCTATCAGCCGGCGGATCAACTCAAACGCCGTCTCAGGCCCGATCTGCGTCATGTGGCCGCCGCAGCATTCGGTCTTGAGCGGAAAGTCGACCACGTCGGCGCCGAGTGACTTCAGCAGCATATCCAGCTCTACCGGGAATTCATGGTCCGACCACCGATGCTCGTAGTCGGGGCGCGGAACCATGCAGCCGAGATAGGGGACCAGCCGAAGCCCGCTGAGGGGTTGCACGACGCACTTCTCGACGGCGTCCAGGCCGACGTCATTGATGATGACGTCCAACAGGTGCCTGATTGTTAGAGAACCCGGTTCGTAGGACAGGTTGCCCGCCGCCAGCGCTTCGTTGACCATGGTCCCAAGCCTCGGCTCTTCCTGCATATAGTGATCCGCCTTGGCTAGATTGAGGTAGCACGCCGAACACGGGGCAACGACTTCTCGGGTCCCATTGGCTGCTTGCGAGGCCAGCGCCAGGTTGCGGGCTATCAGTGAATATGCCGGCGTAAGACTGAGGCCCACATACTCCGTTGCTCCGCAGCAGTTCCAGTCATCGATCTCGTGCAGGTTCAACCCTAGCGGCTTGGTGATGGCTTTCAGCGACATGTCGTAGGCCCGCGCGCTGTACTCCATCGAACATCCCGGATAGAGCAGGTAGTCTTTCATTGCACGGCCTCCAGTTCCTTGGCGCGCTTCAGGACTGCCTTGAGCTGGGCGAGGTTCTTGATGCGCTTGGGCGTGAGGCTCATCCGTTTACGCATCAGCATTCCCATACCCATCGGAGCCATGCTTGGAAGCCTCAAGGCAAAATGCTTCAGGTAGTGTATCGATGCCAGGCCCAGCTCGAAGCTGCGCCCGTATTCCTCTACCATGCCAACAAATGTCTGGGAGAAATCGGCCGCCGTGGAATCCTGATAAAGCTTCGCCTCGATCGCCATCCCCTTGAGTGCATACATCACGTCCGCAATGTGCACGTTCTGCGGGCAACGCACCACACAGTGATAGCAGGATACGCACACCCAGAAGGTGTTGCTCTTCAAGGAATCTTCACGGATCCCGGCCCGCAGCATCGCAAACAGCATGCGAGGGGTGTGGTCCATGGCCGCCGCCGATGGGCACGAACCACCGCAGCTCCCGCACTGGATGCACATCTCAAGCCTCGAGACTCCAGCCGTGCGGGTGGATACTTCGTCGAGCAGACTCAGGTCTTCTATCTTGGGTGGACCAGCGATCAGGGGTGCCGTCATCAGTTCAACTTCGGCCATCGTGACCTCTTTTCAAGGAGTGTCGCCGCGCCCTGTCCCCGGCATTCTTGGCGCGGGTGGGAAAATCTTGGTAGACATTATGTGACAATTTTCACAGTGCCGAAAGGGCCTAGAGTACCTCAACTAAGGTGATAAATGTCATGTTACTTTCTTCACAAGTAGGTCGCGTAGCCGCCGATGTATAATCGCGCTTCCAGATTCCGGACACACTTGGGAGAAGCAGATGAAGTTGGACGTTGCAATGTGGCGCAAGGCCTTGAACGTGATCCCGGCTGTTTCGAAGCAGGAGTGGGACCAGTTGGATGTGGTGTCCCGCTGGCTGATTTCTACGCGGGCAGCCGTCCTGATCATGACTTTTCTGTCTGCCGCCCTGGCAGGCATTTTCGCCATTCGGGACCAGGCGTTTCACTTCGTGCCCTGGCTAGTCTTGACATTTGGGCTGATCATGGCCCACGCCGCGAACAACATCTTCAACGATTTCACCGACTATGTGCGCGGCGTGGACCAGGACAACTACTTCCGCACGATCTACGGTGCTCAGCCAATCGCCAGTGGCCTCATGACCAGGCGACAGCACCTCACCTATTTCGCGGCGACGGGCATGCTTGCCATCCTTGCCGGCCTCTATCTCCTGATTCTGAACGGCTGGGACAGCGGCATCCTTATCCTGATCGGCTTGGGCGCCCTATTCGTCTTGTTCTACACATGGCCACTGAAGTATCTTGCCCTGGGTGAGATCACCGTAATGCTGGTCTGGGGTCCGCTCATGATCGGTGGCGGATACTATGTTCTCACCCACAACTGGGATTGGAACGTCGTCCTGGCCAGCCTTCCCTATGTCCTTGGGGTGACAACGGTCATCTTTGGCAAGCACATCGACAAGCTCGCCATCGACCGACAGAAGCGCATCTTTACAGTGCCGGTCCTTATCGGCGAACAGGCCGCCCGCTATGCCGTCCTCGTGATGATGGTGCTGCCGTACGCAATCACTGGGTACCTGATAGCGACGAAGTTCTTCACCCCCGCGCTCTTGATCGTCCTGCTGGCGCTTCCCACCTTCATGAAGACGGCGCCCGCGCTGCTCAAGCCGAAGCCTGAAACGCGTCCCGATGGCTTTCCGGATGGTCAGGGAGGCTGGCCTCTGTACTTTGCCCCTTTGGCGTTCATCAACAACCGTGCATTTGGAATGCGCTTCTTGTTGGCCGTGATTGTGGATGTCGCGTTGCGTCTGCTGCCGATTACTTCGGGCTTCTGGCGCTAGGCAGGCGCGAACGCCCTCGCTCCTGCGAAGTGGCGACTGGCGTGGCCGCTCTTCCAACGGCGGCGCCTAATTTCATTCCGGTGCGTCTCAGGATTTGATCAGATCGGACCTAGGGCCATCCAACGGCAGATTCTGTGCCGCTGTGTAGCGCGGAGTGCGCTGCCCGGGCTGGCTCGAGCCGGCAAAGACCTCCAACGCGCGGACCTCCAGCCACCCGTCCGTTGAGCTTGCCTCCACCCCCCACCGCAGTTTCCCATTGGGCTCAAACGCCGCATACTGATTATCGATCCACAGGACCAACGCGAGGGGCGGCTTCGGGCTCACTGGCGACTCGCGAACCAGCTCATCGTCCACGAAGAATCTTGTGCGGCTCGCCTGCCACTCGATCTTGTAGGATCTCCAATCGAGCGGATCCACGTCGACGCGCCCCGCATTCTCATCGATGGAGCCACGAATCATCTGTCTTGTTGTCTTCGGTGCAAATGGGAACGTCAGGCCCGCCACAATCAGCCGTGGGCTCATCGTGGCGCTGCGCAATGCTTGGACGAAGAAGCCGTTTGCCGGGAAGTCGTCGCGGAGCGAGAGGTAGCTTTTCGGCGACGCACTAAAGAACCACGCGGCCTGGGGAAGGGCAGGCAGTCGAAGAAATTTGCTGCCGGCGCCCATGGCCAAACCGAAAGGATCATTCCAGAATCCAAATCCCCATGTTCCCCCCAGGCGCTTGCGCGAGATTCTAGCTTGCAGACTCAGAGTAGCGGGCGGGCTCCAGGGGAATGCTGCACGCCGCAGCGCCTGATAGTCGTCGAGTTGTGCCAGACGATATTGCTTCGCGGACCCCCGGGGATCCCCAGAATCCACCCTTGTGCCGTTCTTTTGAGCGTACCCTTGCCGGCCAGACGGCTTCCAAGTTCCATACTGAGTCAGGTCGATTATAAGCGTGGATGCAAGCGGGTCCGCGGCGCTCGTCGTTGGCTGTTCTCCTGAGAGCGCTAGTGTATAATCCGAAAACGGAGCCTCATTCATGGAAATAACTTGGTACGGGCACTCTTGCTTTCGTCTCACGGAGCGCAACATGGCGACTGTGGTTGCCGACCCCTATGACTCAAAGACGGTCGGCTACTCGGCTCTGCACTTGAAGGCCGACATCGTCACTGTGAGTCATGCGGCGCCGGGACACAACGAAACAGACGTGGTGAAAGGCACCTCCCACGTCATCACCGGGCCCGGCGAATTCGAAATCGGGGGCGTATTCATCACCGGCATTCAGACTGACGGCAAGGGTCCGGCGCGTAAGGGCCAGGAGCAGCCCCGCAACACACTGTACGTGTTCGATTACGACGGCTTGACCGTGGCGCACCTGGGCGATTTACGCGAGGTCCCCACGCAAACGGAGGTCGAGGCCTTGGGCACCGTCAACGTGGCGCTGGTGCCCGTCGGCGGCGGGGGCGGGCTGAACGCCGCCAAGGCCGCCGAGGTCGTCAGCCTGCTGGAACCGAACATCGTCATACCGATGCACTACGCCACTCCCGCTGCCAAGCTGTCGCTCGAATCCTTGAACAAGTTCCTCAAGGAAATGGGACTGGGCAAGCTCGAGAGTCAGAGTTCGCTCAAAGTGAGCCGCAGCGGACTGCCCGAGGAGACGCACGTCGAAATCCTCGACTATCAGCGCGGATGAATCCGGTGCCAGTAAAAGTGATCATGACGTGGGACATCGCGGCCGATCACGAGCAGGAGTATTTTGAGTTCGTGATTGGCGAGTGGGTCCCCGGTGTGCAGCGCTTGGGGTTCCAGCCGATCGACGCTTGGGCGACCGTCTTCGGCTCATATCCGCAGATCCAGGTGGGCCTGCTGGCGGACAATGCGTCCAGGGCCCGCGAGATGATGGGGTCCAAGGACTGGGGCAGCCTGCAGGATCGACTGCTCGGGTTCGTGAACAATTACTCCTACAAAGTTGTCTCTGCCAGAAACGGTTTTCAATTCTAGTTGGCCGGCTGGCGGTCAGTTTAGTCCGCGAGTTCCGCGCGTTCCCGACCCCGCGTACAGTTGAATCAAGAATGTGACCGTGACAGATCGGGCAGGCACTAACGTGGAAGCTCGCTGGCGCGGGTTCTATTTCTTGGCGGCCGCGGAGGCGGGTGTTGCCTTTTTGGCGTTGGCTGTGGTGCCGCGCGATGCTCACGGCTTCTCGCTGGCGCGCCTTGGCCTGCTTGGACTCTTGGGCGCACTTGGTGCGTTCTGGCTGCTTTGTGCATTCCGGCCACCACGGCTTGCCCCATTTTTCTCTACGCCGGTGGCCATCCATCTGTTCGGCTCGTTGGCCGTGCTCGCGGGCGCCAGCCTCTTTGTGCTGCGCTATCTGAACCCTCCGTTCCTGGAACCATATTTTGCGCGCCTGGGCCTGCTTCTCTGGTACCTGCTCTTTCTTGGCATCCAGATATTTTTCCTGCTTCTTGGCAACCAATACGGACTTCACCTGGAAGCCGCGGCCAAAACGAAGTCGCTGCTGCGGCCCGCGGCGCTCGCCCTGGGCGCATTGCTCTTTGTTCTCGTGTTCGTGTCCGTGACCCGTTTAGGACTAACGCCGGACCCCGCGTACTGGGGTGAGCCCGGCGTGCCCGTGATGGGTTGGCAGCTCATCGTCGCCCTCTTGGCCGGCCTCGCGATGATGGTCGTATCCTTGGATCTGACAGGTCACCCTGTCCGCGATTTCTGGATTTGCGCCGCCGTTTGGCTCTTCGCCGCAATATTGTGGCTGAGTGTGCCGCTTGCGGTCATGCGCAACAGCTTCTACGAGCCGATCAGTCCACCGGTCTATCAAGCGTTTCCCAACTCTGATGCCGGCTACTATGATTCCATGGCCCAGAGTTTGCTAATCGGATACCCATACCAGGGTCAAATCCCGGCCCGCCCGCTGTACGTAGTGTTTCTGGCTGCCCTTCATCTCGTGTTCGGCGAAGGCTATGCATTGATCATTGCGGGCCAGACGCTCGTTCTGGCTCTGGTGCCGGTTTCCCTGTACTTGTTGGGCAAGCGCCTCCATAGCCGCGCCGCCGGCGTCACCATTGCCTTGATCGCCACCTTTCGTGAATTCAACTCGCTTCTGGTGTCATCGCAGACCCGGGTTTCGAACACAAAGACCCTGCTTGTGGACTTGCCCACGCTGCTGTTCATGGTTGCCGCCTGTCTCCTGACTTTGCGGTGGTTTCAGACTAGGCGCGAGCGAACCGCTCTCTTGGCTGGTGGCTTTTTCGGCGCCTTGCTGCTGCTTCGGACGCAGGCTGCCTTGATCTTGCCCTTCGTTCTGGTTTTGTCGATTCCTGTCTATGGGAGCCTCGGCCGGATTTGGCGAAGGGCCGCAGCTTTGTTCGTGGGCGCGCTGGTTGTGACCATCGCCCCTTGGCTGCTGCACAACTACTTGGTGTCCGGCCATCTCGCGTTCGACGCCCCTTTTCAATATCAGATCATCGCCAGTCAGTATCGCTACACTGGCAATCTCGATATCAACAGCATTGATCTGTCAGGAAAGAGCCTCGCTGGAATGGTTCTTGCGTTCGCTCTGCGAGACCCCGGGTTCGTCGTCGGCTTCGTGTTGAATCACTTGCTCGCTACTCAGATCGGTGGACTGCTGGCCTTGCCGCTTATTGAACCCTTCAGTGGTCTGCTCGCGCCGATCAATATGTATTGGCTTCGCTGGACCGGGGATTTGAGTTGGTTCAATCTTCTGCTTGTCATCTTCTACCTGGCGATTATGGCGGTCGGCCTCGGCGCCTCCTGGCGGCGTTTCCGCTGGGCGGCGCTTGTGCCTTTGGTGTTCTCGCTAGGGTATGCGCTCGCTAACGGCCTCGGTCGCTTTTCAGGCTGGCGCTACGATCTCCCCGCCGATTGGATCTCCTATTTCTTCTTTGGGGTCGGTGCGGTCCAATTGCTGGCGTTCGGGGCCGCCTTGTTTGGCGCCGCAACCGAGCGTATCCTGTCGTTCGAGCAGCAAGTCAGGCCGACCAGAGTCGCCCCCGCCGGCCTATTGGCCGTCTTGCCATTCGTCGTGCTCGGTGCGCTGCCATGGCTGGCTCAGGGCGTTGCGACGCCGCGATATGGCGGTGATTCCCCCGGAGTTCCTGCTCAATCGCCTGGAAGCGGCCCCGGCAGTCCAGGATCTTGGCGCCAGCACCCTCCAAGTAGATGCATTTGCATCCATGCCGGGATCGGTGCTGCAAGTTGGGCGGGCTCTCTACCCCCGGTATTTCTCCAAGGACGATGGCCTCGCCTCGGCGCATCCCTTGGCCCGCCTACGCACCGCGGGATTTTCCCCGCCTGGGATTCCTTCTGCTCAACGAATCCCGCCGCGACATCGTCTTCCCGATGCGCCCGGCTCCGGCCGACTTCCCCTCCGCTGCGGACGTAATTGTCCTCGGCTGCCAGCGGACGGACTACGTGGAGGCGCGCCTTGTCCTTGTGCTAGATTCCGGCGCGGCCTACATGAACGGCGGCCTTGGCGAGGCTTGCCAGTGAGCGCCGCCAGCCTGCGGCTTGGCAGAAAGGACACTGCGTCGCGTCTGGCGCCGCCTCTCTTGCGCTGGTATGCCGACAACGCTAGACGGCTGCCATGGCGCGGCAAGAAGCCGCCTTATGAGGTCTGGGTATCCGAGATTATGTTACAGCAAACGCGCGTCGAAGCCGTCGTGCCTTACTACCGGCGCTGGCTGAAACGCTTCCCGACGATAAGATCCTTGGCACGGGCCACGGAGCGGGACGTTTTGCGAAATTGGGAGGGCCTGGGCTACTACGCACGCGCCCGCAATTTGCGTCGTGCAGCCAAAGTCGTGCTGCAAAATCACGGGGGACGCCTGCCTTCCAGTCGTGAGGATTTGTTGGCCCTGCCCGGCATCGGCGAATACACGGCTGGTGCCATCGCCTCAATGGCGTTTGGGCGTTGCGAGCCGGTACTGGACGGCAACGTCAGGCGTGTGCTTGCCCGCGTTTTTCAAGTCGGCGTGCGTACCGACTCTGCCCAGGGCACCGCCGTTTTGCGAAGATTGGCCGCGGCGGAATTGCCCCCACGCAGGGCCGGCGATTTCAATCAGGCCCTCATGGATCTGGGCGCCATGGTCTGTGTTCCGGTCCGCCCACGCTGCGGTGTTTGCCCGTTGGCCGCCAAATGCAAAGCAAATCGGCTGGGCCTGCAGGAGCGTCTTCCGATTCGGGTGCCGCACAAACGTATTCCGCACCACGTATTGGGGGCCGTGGCCGTCGTGGATCGAAATCGTGTGTTGTTGGCTCGGCGCCCGTCAAACGGCTTGCTGGGCGGTCTGTGGGAGTTCCCGAGCGCAGGCCTGCATGGGCCGGTGGGCGCCGATGGACGTCTCGAATCCACTTTCAAGAGACAGCTTGGCTCGATCTATGGCCTCAAGGTTCGCCGGTATTTGCCGCTTGGCACGTTTCGGCACGCATATACTCACTTTCGCGTTACCGTTCACGCCTACTCCTGCACGATGGGATCCGTCCACTCGCGTCGCGGTTTGCGCTGGATTCGCTTGCAGGATCTGGACGACTATCCAATGGGCAAAGTCGATCGGCAAATCGCGAAAATGCTGCAGCGCTAGCGGTCGCTGGGGGCCCGATTTCGTAGCGGAGCGTTTCTTCACAGCCATGAGCACCCGGGCCCGGGATGTCCGATGGATCGCCTAGTGTCTGAGCGCCTGAAAATGGCGCGTACACAATTGGAAAGCCGGGGCTTGAATGATCCGCGCCTTCTGGAGGCGTTCAGGCAAGTACCTCGGCATCTTTTTGTTCCCATGCCGCAGCGAGTAGCCGCCTACGATGACAGCCCGCAGCCCATAGGCTATGGGCAAACGATCTCGCAGCCGTATATTGTGGGACTAATGACCTCGCTGGCTGAGCTGACTGGATATGAGCGGGTCCTCGAAGTCGGCACCGGCTCGGGCTATCAGGCGGCAATTCTCTCCCGCTTGGCACGCGAGGTCCACACCGTCGAGCTAATACCGAATTTGGCTCAGCGCGCCGCTCGGCTCCTTGACCGTCTGAAGTGCGCAAATGTGATCGTGCATCAAGCCGACGGATCGTTAGGCTGGCCAGCTGCGGCGCCGTACGCCGCAATCCTGGTTACAGCCGCAGCACCCTCCGTTCCGCCGGCACTCCTGGCGCAGCTTGCCGACGAGGGCCGCATTGTGATCCCCCTCGATTTCGCAGGCCGACTATCAGATGTTGACCGTATTGCGCAGTGTGGGAGGCGGGTTCCGGGAGCAAGCAATCGCCTCCGTGGCTTTTGTTCCTTTGCGCGGCAGGTACGGCCGGAACGCCACCTAGTTCCCCGCCCGAGCTCATCCCCAGGTCTGCGCCCGCAGCTATCAGGACTTGCTGAGGGTCACGAAGACCATGGGGCGGCGCTTAACTGCTTCGTGGAGGTAGCTCTTGACAGCGCCCACAATATCCTTCTGGTTCTCAAGACCCCCGCCATTGACCATTTCCATCACGCGCTTGCGCACTTCTGGAATCAGTGTTTCCGCGTCTTGCGGGGACACATAGCCGCGAGTGATGATTTCAGGATCGTGCAGTAGGCGGCCGGTCAGTTTGTCCAGGCTGATATCGATCAACAGGATTCCGTTGCGGGCCAACATTTCGCGCTCACGCATCACGCCGTCGTCAATGTCTCCGATGGACTCGCCGTCCACAAAGATGTAGTCGCCCGGGATACGTTCTCCCAACCGCACGTTGCCGCCGCTCAATTCCACGATCTGCCCGTTCTCGACAACAACAATATTCTCTTTCTGTATGCCAACTTCCTGCGCGAGGCTGGCATGTCGTGTGAGTTGCCGCAGCTCGCCGTGGATCGGTAGGAAATGCTTTGGTTTGACGAGGCTGATCAGCAGCTTCTGCTCCTCCTGGCTGGCGTGGCCGGAGACGTGGACTGCAAGCGTCCCGTCGTAGATGACCTGGGCGCCGCGGCGCAGTAGGCGGTTGATGGTCTTGCTGATGGTCTCTTCATTCCCCGGAATCGGATGCGAAGACAGTACGACCGTATCTCCCGGTTTCAGATCGAATTGCCGGTTCGTGCCGGTTGAAAGCCGTCCCACGATGGATGATGGTTCGCCCTGGGAACCGGTGCACATCAGCACAACCTTATGGTCCTGCATGTGGAGTGCCTGATCGATCGGGACGAGTAGGTCATCGGCAATGTTGAGATACCCCAGCTTGCGGGCCATCTTCACGTTGTCGAGCATGCTTGGCCCGGCAAGTGCCATCTTGCGGCCGTTTCTCGAAGCGGAGTCGGCTACCTGTTGAATGCGCGAGATCAGCGACGCAAAAGTCGCGATGATGACCCTGCCTTTTGCTTCAGCCAGTACCTTGTCGAACGCCGGGCCAATGACCATCTCGGACGGCGTCCATCCGGGGCGCTCAGCGTTCGTGGAGTCGGATAGCAGCAGGTCCACGCCGCGCTGCGAGAACTCGGCCAGCTTTGCGTAGTCGGTCGGCCAGCCATCCACGGGCGACATGTCAAACTTGAAGTCGCTCATGTGCACGACCAACCCGGCCGGCGTTGTGATGCCGAGGCCGACGGCGTCGGGGATGGAATGCGAGACGTGGAAGAACTCGATCTTGAACGGCCCCAGCTCGATCTGTTGCCCTGCCTGCACGGTATTGAGCTGTGCCTTTTCGAGGGCCCCGCCGCGGGCCAGCTTCACCTCGATCAGACCGCGCGTCAGCGGCGTGGCGTACACGGGCGCGTGAATGTCGCGAACTACGTGGGCAATAGCTCCAACGTGGTCTTCGTGACCGTGCGTGATGATGATGCCCACGACTTGGTCGGCTCTTTCCCGTACGTATGCATAGTCGGGGATGATGTAGTCGATTCCCAGCATGTCGTTCTCGGGGAACATGATGCCGGTGTCCACAATGATGATCTTCCCAGCGAACTCGTAGGCCGTCATGTTCTTGCCCACTTCGCCCAGTCCACCCAGGGGAATGATCTTCAATTTTCCTTGCTTAGCCATCTTTTGTCTCTTTCTGGTCTTTTCTGCATCGAAACACGCTTTTCCGCCCTCGGCCATCCGACGAACCCTCGCGTCATAGAAAACGACCCCACCGCGTTTCGACTTCCGGGGGGTCTGCGTGCCAATCAAACTGGGCGTGCAAAACTGCCAAAGGCAGTGAGAGTCAAATTAATTGCAAAATGAGTATAACAGCCGCTCGCATATCTGTCAAAGCCTTGCCCTGCCTTCTTAGGGTTCCCGCCTGCCATGTATCGGCCCTGATCTCCACGCCGCTCCGCCCGGTTCCGTTCGACTAGGACCCTTCGTTCAAGTTGGAGCCGTTGGATCTGTCCCCGTGTCGTCTGTTCTTCTTGCTCGCATGTGGGTTCCCCGAGGCCCTCCCGCAGCAATTCAACCTCACGGGGCAGCAGTCCGGCGCTCCGGAGCATCGAGTATGCCACTCGAGCACCCGGGGGTGATTCCAAGTAGGCGTCCAAGTCGATCGGCTTTCCGGCGCCCATGGCTTCCCTTGTGAGCCGCTCGACCAAGCTCCCAAACATCAGACCGCCGTTCTAACCGGGCGGCGATTCGCCGGATGATAGAATTGCCAATCATGCGCACCCAGACGAAGAACAGGCATTTGCGCTCCCGGTACTTCTATTTGACCACCTTCTTCTTTCAGCTCGCCCTTGGATTGGGCTTTTGGGATGTCCTCCTTCCCGGCATTGGGTTGAAAGGGCTTTCGCGCCGCACTCGCAGCGGCCGCTACCGTCGCATCGCCGCCGATTTTCGAGTCATGGCCGTGCGCATGGGGGGCGTGATGATCAAGGTCGGCCAGTTCCTTTCGGCCCGCCTTGACGTATTGCCCGCCGAACTGACCGAAGAACTCTCCGGACTCCAGGATGAGGTTCCTCCCGAGGACTTCGAGGCCATCCGGCTCCTTGCCGAGACGGAACTTGGTGCCCCGCTTGAGTTCAGTCTTCGAGGCCTTCGAGCTGGAGCCCATGGCCGCCGCCTCTCTCGGCCAGGTTCATCGCGCTCGGCTTCCATCCGATGCCCCCGAACATCGTTCGTTTCGCGACGTGGTTGTGAAGATCCAGCGTCCCGGCATCGAAGATTTGATTGAGGTTGATTTTGCGGCGCTGCGCCGCTTTGGCGGCTGGCTGCGACACTATGGGCCTCTGCGCAAAAGGGTGGATGTGCTCGCCCTGATACAGGAACTTTCCGACACGGTACATCGGGAGATCGACTACATGGCGGAAGGCAAGAATGCCGAGACCTTCGCCGCGAATTTCGCCGCGCGCAAGCGGATAAGTGTGCCGCGTGTGGCTTGGAGCCGCACCACCAGCCGCGTCCTGACTCTTCAAAACGTCTACGCCATCAAGATCACAGACTACGACGCGGTTACGGCGGCCGGTATCAGCCGCAGCCAGGTCGCCACCGTCCTGTTCGATACCTACCTCAAACAGATCTTCGACGACCATTTTTTCCATGCCGATCCACATCCCGGAAACCTTTTCATTTCTCCCGTCCCGGCAACGCAGAAGCGGGCCGCCACTTGGAAGCTGACTTTTGTCGATTTTGGGATGGTGGGCGAAGTCCCCACCGACTTGGGCCGCGGCCTTCGGGACATGTTCGTCGGCGTCGGCACTCGTGACCCCCGCAAAGTCGTCGAGGCCTATCAGACCCTCGGCGTGCTGCTCCCGGGAGCCGACCTTGAACTCCTCACGCGCGTGGAGGCCCAGCTCTTTGATCGCTTCTGGGGCATGTCCATGCAGCAACTTCGCAACGTAAACCACGCGGAGATGCGCCAATTCGCCCACCAGTTTCGGGATCTGATCTATGCCATGCCGTTTCAGGTGCCGCACAACTTGCTTCTATTGGGGCGAACGATTGCCATCCTCTCCGGGATGTGCACCGGCTTGGATCCCGATTTCAATCCGTGGCTCCAAATCGCGCCCTACGCCCGTGGGCTCCTGTCCGAGACCGGGACATCAGACTGGGAGCTTTGGCTGGACCAGGCCGGTGATCTGGTCAGGGAACTGCTTTCGCTTCCGGCGCAGACGACACGTGTTCTAGGCAGAGTGGAGCGCGGCGATCTGCAATTGGAAATGCCGCAAGTTAGTCGGCAGATCTATCATGTGGAGGGCGCCCTCAACCGCCTCGTGGGCAGCGTGATCTTGGCCGCCTTCCTCATCGGAGGAGCCTTGCTGTACGGTACTGGGGCCGTTTCCCTTGCAGCTTCGTTTTGGGGATTGGCGCTGGTCACTCTGCTTTGGATGATTATCTTCGGACGAGGTCACCGTCCGCGCGATTAGTTGCGCCGATGTCCCTCGGTGTGCAGCTCTCCGGATCCGTGACCCATCGCGGACGCAAAGTCGGCGGCCCTGCGGGGCCGCCGACTTCTATCATCAAACCTCTTGTTGCTTGGACACGAAGTGCCCGGTCTTATTCCGTCTTGTCTTTGAGCCTCTCAAGCGCCGCATCGATCGTGCTTCGCCAGGCCAGCAGCATCTCCGTGCGCGCTTTTCGTCGGTGCTCGACAAACTCTGGGGGCAGCAACGCCTTGATGCTCTCGCGAAATTCGGCTCGCGCCGCCCGCATGTGCTCCCGTGCATCCTCCGGGATTCTGCCTCCAAAGGTTCCTCGTGCTGAAGTTTTTTCTGCCATCGCTACCTCTTTCCGTATGTCGCTATTATAGCGCTCCATTGTCTTCACTGCGGCAGCCTGCCGCACGATGTTTTGCGAGGACGAATGAGGATCTGGGTTCCCTTCGCAAATCGTTTCTCGCCTGCCTCTTGACAAGAGAACAAGTGTTCTATATACTATGCTTGGTCGATTCAGGATGTGTATGCCAGTCGCATACGGACATTCATACTCTCCCACGCAGCGGCCGATTTCCCGTTCGGTACACCCTCTCAACCCGAGGAGCAGCCTCGTCGCTGGTCATGCCGCAGCAATTGGCTGCAGTGATATCGACCGGCTGCATTTCCGAGCGGCACGTTTGAGAATCGACGAAGCCCCTCCAAGCTCCAGGATTCCATCCTTGAACTCGGGCGCGGCGCGATGCCCCCGACGCCCTGGGTTGGCCTGGAATTGTTCCTCATTGTTTTTCTGGAGCACCCGGCGCGGATTTGGGATTGCAGTTGCGTGCAGCGCAACATGGAGATCGGGACGGCCGGCGACGACCTTGCGCTCCCGAACAATGCCCCTCAAGCCTCCGACCGGACCAATCTTGGACTGGGGCTTGAAGCCATCTTGCATGTGTGCTAGAATGTCCGCGCGGGCCATATGTACGGGTTGAGTTGTCGCGGGACCCCACATATGGCCATTACATCTGTTCTCATATCCAACTCTTCGATGCGCTGTCCATACTGCCAGTACCACGATTCCAAAGTTCTTGACACTTCACATGACAGCCATGGCGGGATTCGACGTCGGAGAGAGTGCTTTCGTTGCAAGCAGAGGTTCAGCACCTACGAACGCGCCGTCCTCGCCGCGCCGTTGATCATCAAGCAGGATGGCACTCGCGAGGAATTCGATGGCGAAAAACTTGAGCGCGGCATCCGTATCGCCTGTGCCAAGCGGCCCGTTTCTGCGGCGGACATTGAGCGCCTGATAGGTCATGTCGAGTCCGAGCTGCAGCATTTGGGCAAGTCCGAGGTCTCATCACGGGTGATTGGCGACATGGTGATCAGCGGGCTCAAGGAGATGGATCAGATCGCCTACATCCGCTACGCGATCGTGTACTTGCGTCTCGACGATCTGGGGGCCTTGCGCAAGGAAATCGACAGCCTTCTGAAAGTTTGACGAGGGGGTGCGACGCAACGGCCCCCGGGAACGGCGGGGCGTCGCTGTCGTTCCTGCATCCGTGGCAGCAGGACTTTATCGCAGGAGACATCATGGTCACGAAATCCAAAGCTATCGACCGGCAAGGCTTGTTGCCAACACCTCCCATGCCCAAGGATCTGCCTACGGCTGAGTTGACGCACAACGCGCGTCAGGTGTTGGAGCGCCGCTACGTGCGCCGCGGCCACGACGGCAGACCTGCCGAGACTGTGGAGGAGATGTTTTGGCGAGTTGCATATCACGTCGCGCGCGGTTGAGGAAACATGGGGCGGCGATGTCATCACACGCGCCACGGAGTTCTACGGTCTCCTGATCGCCCGCAAGTTTTTGCCGAATTCGCCCACTTTCACCGGCGCCGGCACTCCCCTGGGTCAGTTGGCGGCTTGCTTTGTCCTGCCGATTACCGACGATATGGGCCGCGACGGCGCGGGCATCTTCCAAACTCTCCGCGATGCCGCGCTGATCCAGCAAACTGGCGGCGGGAATGGCTTTGCGTTTTCACGGCTGAGGCCGCAAGGTTCACGCGTGAAATCTTCCGCCGGTGAGGCGACTGGCCCAGTGGGCTTCTTGCGCGTCTACGACCATGCCTTCGGTGAGATTGCCCAGGGCGGCACTCGGCGTGGCGCAAACATGGGCGTCCTACGCGTCGACCACCCTGACATTGAGGCCTTCATAACCTGCAAGACGGATGAGAACCAGATCACCAATTTCAACATATCGGTTGGCATCACGGACGCTTTTATGCGCGCCGTCCGGGACGATGCAGATTGGGAATTGCGTTTCCCTGATGTGAAGGATCCCGGCTACCGTCAAACCAGGGGCACATTGGAGCAGATGGAGCAGGCGGGCGTGGCCATCGAGTCCCATCGGACCGTCCGGGCTCGGGAGTTGTTTGAGAAGATCGTCAAGCAGGCCCATCACAACGGCGAACCGGGCGTCTTGTTCCTCGACGCGGCCAATCGTACGAATCCGGTCCCGCATCTGTATCCTCTCGAGGCCACCAATCCATGCGGCGAGCAGTGGTTGGGACCCTACGAGAATTGTTGCCTTGGATCCGTCAACCTAAACGAGCACTGCGGTCCTGACGGTACCGTGGACTGGGACTCACTGCGCGCGAGCGTCGTCACCTCGACGCGTTTCCTTGACGATGTTGTGGAGGCCAATGCCTACGTTCCAGCCGTTCCACAGTTGACGGAGGCGGCGCACCGGGCGCGCCGGATCGGCCTCGGTGTCATGGGCTTGGCGGACATGATGTATCACGTGGGAGTTGGCTACGGCTCGCCCGAAGGCCGGGAATTTGCGGCGCAAGTCATGGAGTTTGTGCGCTTTCATGCCATGCGAACCAGCATAGACCTTGCCGAGGAGCGCGGACCCTTTCCCGCGATCGAAGGTTCGATCTACGACATGGACAATCTCACTTGGGCGCCGCCTCAACCGCTATCGGACTACGTCGCTGATTGGCAACGGCCTGCAATCGAGTGGCGGACGGTCGTGGACGGCATCAAGCGGCATGGGATTCGCAACGCCGCACAAACGACCATCGCACCGACGGGCACCATCGCCACCGTCGCCGGCTGCGAGGGGTATGGCTGTGAACCCGTATTCGCGCTTGCCTATTTGCGCCACGTGAACGATCATGGCAAGGACTTGCAGCTTACCTACGCCAGCCCACGCTTTGAAGCCGCCCTCCAGGAACTGGGGCTGGGGGAAGAAAAGCGCCAGGAAATTGTGGACCGGGTCATGCAGGAAGGCACTTGCCGGCAGGTCAATGAACTGCCCGAGGCTGTGCGCGATATCTTCGTGGTATCCGCAGACATCACGGCGGAGCAACACGTTCGCATGCAGGCTGCCTTGCAGGCGTTCGTAGACAATTCACTGTCCAAGACGGTCAACTTCCCGGAAGTCGCCACCGAAGATGACGTCGCCGGTGCCTACATGCTGGCATGGGAGCTGGGGTGCAAGGGCATCACCGTCTATGTCACCGGCTCCCGCGAAAAAGTGGTCCTCGAGACGAAGGCCACCGCCGAGAAGAAGATGCTTGCATCGACGGCGCAGCAAGCCGGTTCCTTTGCGCCGGTGGCATCCTGGGCGGACGGCAAGAAGCCGCGCCCGAGCGCGCTTCATGGGGCGACCTACAACATCGAGACGCCTGTCGGGAAGGCCTTCATCACCATAAATGAAAATGGCGGGCAACAGCCGTTTGAGGCATTCATCAATACCGCCAAAGCGGGCTCCGAGACCGCCGCGGTTTCCGAGGCAATTGGGCGTTTGATTTCGTACATTCTTCGCCTTTCGTCACCAATACTCCCGACAGAGCGTTTGCGCGAAGTCATGCGTCAGTTACTCGGCATCGGTGGAGGTCGGTCTTTGGGCTTTGGCCCGAATCGCGTCCGCTCCCTGCCCGATGGGATTGGGCAGGTACTTGATCAATACTTGCGCCGCAAAGATGGGATAACCATTGATGGTGTTGCCGACCGGCCGGACGCCAAGGTCGGTCATGCAATTGAGGCCGAAGCCGCATCCGCGGTCCGACTTAGCCCGATCGGTGATCTCTGCCCGGAGTGCGGTGAGGCGGCCGTGGTCAACGAGGAGGGGTGCCGCAAGTGCTATGCCTGCGGGTACAGTGAGTGCTAGACTTGGCGGGAAACCCCCTGAGTACGGCTCCCATAGCCGCCCGGGATTGCCCGCCTCCACCCAAGATTCAGAAAGTGGCCAAGAGTGAACGCTAAGAATCTCAGAGAACAGCTTGAGCAACTGCACGACGCCATCGAGAAAGCCGACAAAGTCGATGAACCCGGGCAAGAACTCTTGCGGGACGTCGACCAACAAATACGCGACTTGCTTGCGCGGTCAGAAGGCCCCGAGACGGCGGTCCGGCCCGAACTGAGTCAGGGTCTTGAGGATGCCCTTCGCCACTTTGAAGTGACGCATCCAGGGCTTACCACCGCGCTTTCCGATTTGATCACCGCGCTGAGCAACGCCGGCATCTAGGTCTCGCTCAGAGATGGGGGGAAGGTCTGCCCGATGAGATTCGTTGCTCTGGCCCTTGGGCGTCTTCGAGACGCCGTCGAACTCGGGTTGCAGCGACGCCGGATTCTCAAGCGGCCTTCTTCTGGCTAGAATGGCTAGAAATAAGGCGTCCAAGTGGGAGCCATGCGCGCTGCTTGGACGCGTGCGCGCAAAGCAGGAGTTTTGATGTCCGGAATTACGCTGTTAGGTCTAGGGCCAGGAGATCCCTCCAAATTGACCCGCGAGGCTTGGCAGGTGATCGCATCGGCCAAAACGCTCTGGTTGCGTACTCGGCAGCATCCCGTCGTTGCAAGCTTGCCGGCCACCACCGCGGTTCTCTCATTTGACGACATCTACGAGAACGGCACGGCGTTCGATGAGGTCTACGCTGAGATCACGCAGCGCATTCTTGAGATGGGTCGGGGTCCGCAGGGTGTGGTCTACGGCGTGCCCGGGCACCCTTTCGTGGCCGAGGCCACCGGACCAGAAATCGCGCGGCTTGCGGCACTTGAGGGACTCCCGCTCCGGATTGTCGACGGTCTTTCGTTCCTGGAGCCCACTTTCTCGGCCCTCGGTATCGACCCATACCCACGTCTGACCCTCTGGGACGCGCTGACGCTGGGCAGTGCGCACGTCCCAGGATTTCCCCCGGATGTGCCGGCCTTGATCGCTCAAGTCTACTCGAAGCTGGTCGCCTCGGAAATCAAGGCTGTCCTGAACGAGATCTACCCGGATGAGCATCCTGTGCGGCTGGTTCATGCCGCCGGAACTAAGGATCAGGCCGTCGAAGAGCTGCAGCTCTATCAGATCGATCGAAGCGAGCGCATAGGTGCATTGACGTGCCTTTACCTGCCGCCCTTGGACCCGGGCACGTCGCTGGAATCGCTCCAGGAAGTTGTAGCGCACCTGCGGGCTCCGGAGGGATGCCCTTGGGATCGAAAGCAAACGCACGCATCACTTCGCAAGCACCTCCTGGAGGAGAGCTACGAAGTAATTGCGGCAATGGACTCAAATGACTTTGCGTCGATGCGCGAGGAATTTGGCGACCTGCTTCTCCAGGTCATGCTGAACGCGCAGATCGCCAGCGAGGAGGGCGAGTTCAGCGCCAACGATGTCATAAAGGGAATACACGACAAGCTCGTGAGGCGCCACCCACACGTTTTTGGGGACGTCAAAATTGAGGACGCCGATGGTGTGCTTGCCAACTGGGAACGGATCAAGGAGGATGAGCGCGCCGAAGCCGCCGAAGGCGGGGGGCTGCTGGAGGGAGTTCCAGCCTCGTTGCCGGCGCTGAGCCAGGCGCAGGAATACCAAGATCGGGCTGCGCGTGTGGGCTTTGACTGGGCGGAGATCCGCGGGGTCCTGGATAAGGTAGCCGAAGAGGTCGAGGAGGTCAGGCAATCGGCGGACGCGGCCGAACTGACAAACGAGTTGGGGGACCTTTTCTTTGCAATCGTCAATCTCACCCGCTGGAAAGGCGTCGATGCGGAATCGGCATTACGCGCCGCCAACATGAAGTTCAAAAGAAGGTTTGAGTCGATCGAACGCGGTGCGCATGACAGGGGACGCCGTCTGTCAGATCTATCTCTGGAAGAAATGGAAGCTCTGTGGCAGGGGGCGAAGGGGGGCGAGGGCTAACTGACTGCCCAGTTCGCGGAAGTCACCTCGTCCGACCGTGGGCTCACACTCAGCGTTGCGTGTAGGCGCCTTCCTGAAAATCAGTGGATCAGGAAACAATAGTTACTGATTATGTCGCTCTGGGAGAACGCAAGGGGATGCGAGGAAGGGTTGCGCCGCTCGGGCGCAGGCGGGAGGGTCCGCGGTGAGCGGCCGCGGACTCTGTTACGGGCGGTAGCGGTTCGGCAGGCACCAGCTACCTACGGGCACTGCTTCAGGACTTGGGGTGCAAGTAGCCCGGCCAGCAACTCTTGACCCGTGGGAGTCAGGTGCAAAGGCGTATCCTCGAAATAACGAGGGGCCATGGCGTCCCAAAGGTCCAAGTAGTTCCAGGAATTCTCGGTGGCGGCGCTCTGTAGGTATTGGCGGTACTGATCGTAGACCCAGCGCGGGTAGTAGTCGTTGTAGCGGACGTCGCTATTGGCGACTCCGCTGACGATCAGCATCGGCTCGTTGATTAGCATGATCGGCACGGATCCCGCAATCTGGTAGAAGTCCGCAATCTGATCCAGGGAGACCTGCTTCTGCCTCAGGGTTGGCGGCTTCAGACCCTCAAACGTGGTATCCGCGCTGAGTTCGGTGGGCAGCTGCTGGGGTTGGCCCGTGATCTGATCTCTTCCGGTAGCCATTTGGATGAGAGGGTAGAGCTGAAAGCGGGCAACGCGAAATAGGCTGCTGTTCTTGGTGAGCACGTCCTGCGTTAGCGTCGGCGCCCGATAGTCCTTCGGCAGGAAGTCAAACCGGCGGCCGAGCTCCGCAAATTGGGCTGGATTCTGGGTTATGAGCCAGTGGTCGTCGCGTGCCTTGGGCATGACGGTATACCAAGTGACAAACCACATGACCAAGTCAGGCTTGTAAGCCATTGCCTTGTCCAGGATCATCAGATCCTTGGTCGCGGAGGAACGCGGAAAACTCAAATTGTAGAAACGCACGGTCTTGGAGTCGCAGCTCAGGCCGAGGCGATTCAGTTGGCTGGGAAGCGTTTGGGACACGGCAAGTCGAAGTCCCCATGCAGCGGAATCTCCAAGTACCAACACGCGAAATTCGTCGGGTGTCTTGGGCGCGTGACCACATGCGCCGCGAACATTGCGTCAAGGTTGCCGACGTCAAGCGCGGCATCGACGGATGGCAACGTGCTGATCGGGAAACGCTCACGCTGGAGGTCAAGCGCAGCAAATGAATCGATGGCGCCCAGGTGCAGCGGCACGGACGCAAGAGTGAATTCAAACGCCAGGAAGACCAGCAGTGCTTTGCCAAGAAGCCGTGCCGGTTGGATTGCGGCTGACACACGCGGATTATACACGGTCGATTTCGAACACCGATTCCGTTCAATGAGGTGCAGCCCAAGGTCCGGCGGGCGCCATACACCGGGTACGACAGTGCCCGGCGGGCGGAAGATAGCATTCAACTGGAGCAGGAATGACAATCGTTCTTGACGATGGAGTATCTTGGACTTAGCATTCGAGTATCCCCACCCCCCGGGGGAGGGGTAAGGCGATCAGGGGACGGGCCGTCTGTTGCGAGGAGGACAATGTGAAGAATGCTGAGTCAGCATTGCGGCGACTGCGAACCATAGAGGGTCACTTGGGGGGCGTGATTCGAATGGTGGAAGGTGATCAATACTGCATCGATGTGATCCGGCAGATTCAGGCGGTCGAGGCCGCTCTGAACAAGGTAAGCACGCAGATCCTGGAAAACCATCTGAACTCATGCGTCACAACCGCCATAAAGGGAAGCAATCCGGCCGAACGGGAACGCGTTCTGAAGGAGATCACCGAGGTTTTCGAGATGTCAACGAAGGTCTAAACTTTGAGGCGAGGAGCTTGCGGGTCGGCGGACGCCCGGCTTGCACCCGCGAGACCATCGAGCAAAGATCATGGAAGGAGCATGAATGTCAACCATAACTTACAGTATCCCTGCGATTCACTGCATGCACTGCACGCACACGATTGAAATGGAGCTAGCTGAGATTGCAGGCGTACAGTCGGTGAAAGCAGACCTTGCGGCCAAGGAAGTCACTGTCACCTTCGATGCTCCTGCGGACGACCAGCAGTTGCGGGCGCTGTTGGCAGAAATTGAATACCCGGCTGCATCTTAACATGTTGGTCATGACCGAGACAGAAGCGGTCGTTCTTGAGGCGGACCGGCTTGCTGATGCCAGTTGGAGAGCGATATGAGTGAGACCAGACAGCTAACCCTACCCATCACCGGGATGTATTGCGCCAATTGTGTGAACACCATTGAGCGCAATCTAAAGAAAGTCCGTGGCGTCGAGGCGGCTGTCGTTAAATCTGGCGTCAGAGCGTGCGGTAGTTCAGTTTGATCCGTCCCAAGCCCGGTTGGGCGACATGGTTGCCCGGGTCCAGCGCGCCGGATACGGGATTGCCAGCGGCGATGCGGATCTGGCTATCAGGCGCCTGGCCGATGACAGCGACGCCCGCCGCCTGGAGAAGGCGCTGAGGAACCTTGAGGGTGTGCTTGACGCCCAGGTGAGCATAGCCACAGAGCGGGCCCGCATCAAATTTGTCCCCACCGTTCTGAGCCTGACGGAGATTCGACAGGCCGTAGGGAAGGCCGGCTTCGAAGCTCTGGTTGAATCCGGACAGGTGGAAGACGCGGAGGGCCAAGCCAGGCAGCGCGAGATCAATGTTCAGAGACGCCTATTGATCACGGGCCTCGTATTCACAATTCCGCTGTTTCTAGTTTCCATGGGAGTCGATTTCTTCCTGTTCCCACCGGCGTTCTATCGAGGTGCGGCGGGTGCGGGCGCCATGCCGCTCGCCGCCGGCTGGGTCGTGGCCTTGATGTGGGCGTTGGCTACCCCGGTGCAATTCTATGTTGGCTGGCAGTACTACGTCGGGGGCTACAAAGCCGTAAGAGGCGGTTCGGCCAACATGGATGTCCTGATTGCCATGGGCTCCTCAGTAGCCTATTTCTATTCGATAGCGGTTGTGCTGGGGCTGGTTGGCGGGCATGTCTATTTCGAAACTGGCGCAGTCATCATCACGCTGATACGGCTCGGAAAGTTCCTTGAAGCGCGCGCCAAGGGGCGCACCTCCGATGCCATCAAGAAGCTCATGAGCCTGCGGGCCAAGACGGCTCGCGTCGTACGCGGCGGAAACGAGCAACAAATTCCCGTAGAGGATATCCAGGTCGGTGATGTGATCGTAACCCGGCCGGGAAAATCGTTTGCCGCCGATGGCTTGGTTCTTGAAGGTCGCTCCAGTGCCGATGAGTCGATGTTGACCGGCGAATCGCTTCCTGTGGACAAAGAGGCCGGCGACCCCGTCATCGGGGCGACCGTGAACAAGTTTGGCTTGATCAAGTTCAAGGCGACCAAAGTAGGTAGCGAGACCGCCCTATCGCAAATCGTACGGCTGGTGGAGGATGCCCAAGGGAGCAAGGCACCTATTCAAAGGCTTGCAGATCAAGTCTCAGCATATTTCGTGCCCGTGGTCATCCTCCTCGCCCTCATCACGTTCTCTGTGTGGTATCTGATCGTGCCAGCTGACGTGGGCGGACGACAGCTTGCGACCGCCCTAATCAACATGGTCGCGGTGCTCGTTATTGCCTGCCCGTGTGCAATGGGTTTGGCCACGCCCACGGCGGTCATGGTCGGCAGCGGCCGGGCGGCGCAAGCCGGAGTATTGTTCCGTAATAGCGAGGCACTCGAGCAGGCGGGCAGAGTGTCCATCGTCGTTCTGGACAAGACGGGCACCCTCACTAAGGGCGTGCCCGCCGTTACGGACGTCGTAACGCAGGAAAAGGGGGCGTGGACGGTACCTTTGCAGCAGGGGTCCCGGGCCGGTGGAGCTACTTCCCAGATCCGACTTCTGCGACTGGCGGCCAGTGTGGAGCGGGGGTCCGAGCATCCGTTGGGGGAGGCAATCTGGGCTGAAGCCGGGGTTCGCGGTCTGGAGCTCAGCGAACCCTCGGGGTTCTTGGCGGACGCCGGCAACGGTGTCGAGGCCGAAGTCGAGAGTGTTCGGGTTTCCGTTGGAAACCTTCGGATGATGCGGGCCCGGGGTTACGATCTGAATGGCAGCGAGGCCGTTGCCATGGGTCTGCAAGAACAGGCCAAGACCGTCATGTTTGTTGCCTTCAACGGCGTTGTCGAAGGTCTGATCGCGGTTGCCGACACCCTCAAGGACGGCTCGCTCGAGGCTGTCGAGGCGCTTCATCGGTTGGGTTTGAAAGTGGCGATGATCACCGGGGATAACCTGCAAACCGCCCGTGCAATTGCTGGACAAGTTGGCATCGATCAGGTGCTCGCCGAGGTTCTTCCGGACGGGAAATCGGCGGAGGTGAAGAAGCTGCAGGGGGATCCCGGCGGGACGGGCCGGGTCTTGGTGGCGATGGTCGGAGATGGCATCAACGACGCGCCGGCTCTTGCTCAGGCAGACGTTGGCATCGCCTTGGGTACGGGAACCGATGTAGCGATGGCCGCGGCGCCGGTGACGCTCATTAGCGGTGACCTCCGAGGTGTCATCCGGGCTATCCTGATATCCAAGAAGACCCTAGCAACGATCCGCCAAAACCTCTTCTGGGCTTTCTTCTACAATGTTATCCTGATCCCGGCGGCCGCGGCTGGCCTTATGAACCCGATGCTGGCAGCCGGCGCGATGGCCTTCAGCAGTGTTTTCGTCGTCTCAAATAGCCTGAGATTGCGGAGGGCTAGTCTGCCGCAGTAGGGTCTCGTTGACCGTCCGCGCGGCGCAGCGGCAAGCAAAAAGCAATAATTTACTAGAGAAATATCATAAATATTGACTTTTACGCGCCACCCTGCTATAATGCTTCGAATTGGGCGGGTGGCGTGGATTCCGACTCTATCGTGTAGCCGAGGAACTGCGTGTTTTGCTGCCTAAACTTGCCTAGGAGAGTATGTGGATGTCCCAGCTTGAGATCAAGGACCTGCACGTCAGCATCGACGGCAAGGAGATATTGAAGGGCGTAGACCTGACGGCTAAGCAGGGCGAGATACATGCCATCATGGGGCCGAACGGCACCGGCAAATCGACCCTGGCATATACCTTGATGGGTCACCCCTCCTATGCGGTCACGCAGGGGGAGGTGCGCTTCAAGGATGAGGATGTCTTGGCGCTGAGTCCGGACGCGCGGTCCCGGCTCGGGATCTTCCTGGCATTCCAGTATCCGGTTTCCATCTCCGGAGTGACGGTGGCGAACTTCTTGCGGACAGCTGTGAACGCCCGCAGGCGGGCAAAGAACAAGGACGATAAGGGGATGCCCATCCCTGAGTTCCGTAAGATGCTGAAGGACAAAATGCGGCTGCTTAAGATGGATGAGTTGTTTGCTGGCCGTTACCTGAACGAAGGCTTCTCGGGTGGCGAGAAGAAACGGGCGGAGATCCTTCAAATGGCGGCGCTGGAACCTGAGATCGCAATTCTTGACGAGACGGATTCTGGACTGGACATCGACGCGTTGAAGGTCGTGTCGGAGGGCGTCAATACGCTTATGGGGCCCCATCTTGGGGTAATTGTGATCACGCACTATCAGCGCCTGTTGAACTACATCAAGCCGAATTTCGTGCACGTGATGATAAATGGACGGATTGTCGAGTTGGGCGGTCCCGATTTGGCGCTTAGTCTCGAAGAGCATGGCTACGACTGGATTCGCGAGAAGACCGAGGCATGACTCGGCTGGCTTCAAGGTAGGAACTTAGGTTGATACCACGTCGAATAGGCCGGCGATTGCCATAGGAGCCCTTTATGAGTGACGTCAGAAGCAAGGACGAGCGAGTTCTCGAGGGAATTGGCGAGTACAAATACGGCTTCCACGACTCGGAGGAAAAGTACTTCTTCAAGTCAGAGCGGGGGTTAAGTCGGCAAGTTGTCGAGCAGATTTCTCACAAGAAGGACGAGCCGCAGTGGATGCTCGACTTTCGGCTGCGGGCGCTTGAACACTTCCAGAAGAGACCCATGCCGGCATGGGGCCCGTCGCTCGCCGAACTGAACTTTGACGAGATCTTTTTCTACGTACAACCAATGGAGAAGCAGGAGAAGTCCTGGGATGACGTCCCTGACGACATCAAGCGGACTTTTGACAAGCTCGGCGTTCCGGAGGCTGAACGCAAATTCCTGGCGGGGCTGGGCGCCCAGTACGAGTTTGAGATGGTGTACCACTCCATCCAGGAACACTTGGAAAAGCAGGGAGTCATCTTCGTGTCCATCGAAGATGGCCTGAAGAAATACCCCGACTTGTTCCGCGAGCACTTCGGCAAGGTAATCCCCATAGAGGATAACAAGTTCGCCGCCTTGAACTCGGCTGTATGGTCCGGTGGTTCATTTGTGTACGTACCACCGGGAGTCAAAGTTGATCTGCCGTTGCAGGCTTACTTTCGGCTGAACATTGCCAACGTGGGGCAGTTCGAGCGCACTTTGATCATTGTCGACGAGGGCGCGTCGGTCCATTACGTCGAGGGCTGCACCGCACCGCAATACACCACGGAGTCATTTCACTCGGGCGTGATCGAGATTGTGGTCAAGAAGGGCGCCCGCTCCCGCTATTCGACAATACAGAACTGGTCGACGAATGTTTACAACCTTGTTACCCAGCGCGCCAAGGTGTACGCAGGTGCCTCGCACGAGTGGGTTGATGCAAATTTGGGTTCCAAAATCACCATGAAGTATCCTTCCTGCTACCTCATGGAGCCTGGCGCACGTGGCGAGATGCTGTCGATGGCGTTCGCCGGCGCGGGTCAAATACAGGATGCGGGTGGCAAGATGTACCACTTTGCGCCCAATACGACGAGCAAAGTAACCTCCAAGTCCATCAGCAAGGCAGGGGGGCGCGCATCGTTTCGGGGCCTGCTGAAGGTCTACAAAGGTGCGAAAGGCGTCCGCTCAAATACGGTCTGCGACGCGCTGCTGCTCGACCCGCTCTCCCGTTCCGACACGTACCCGTCCATTGAGGTCGACGAGGACGACGTGACCATTGGGCACGAGGCCTCGGTCAGCAAGGTTGGTGAGGAGCAGCTTTTCTACTTGATGTCTCGGGGTCTCAACGAGGCGGAAGCCACGAGCATGGTCGTCTCGGGCTTCATCGAACCTTTGGTCAAGGAACTCCCCATGGAGTACGCAGTTGAAATGAATCGCCTGATTCAACTTCAGATGGAAGGCTCCATTGGTTAAGCGTGGCCGGCGGGCCAACTGCACGTGCCTGGGCCAGGACTGTGCAAGGGCCTGATGCAGGAAAAACCGCGGGTTGTCGTATCGCGCAAAGCAAGGTCGCCGGCGCAGGAAGGCGAATTTGGCTTCCAGCACGGCGACATGTTGCCCAGCACCGGAGCCGTAGCCGCCTTTCGTGAAAAGGCGTGGGCGGCATACACACGGCAATCGATGCCCAGTATCCGGGAAGAGGCATGGCGACGCACGGACGTGCGCACGATGCCGGTGGGGAGTTTCCAGCTGCAACCACGCGGCATTGAAGGTCACCGGGCCGCTGTCCCGGCTGACCTGCTTCGGCCTCTCGTAGCCGATCAGCACGGCGGCCAGCTCGTTCTCTCACCGGGGCGCGCCGCGCTGGAAATGGACCCTGCCCTCTTGCAGAAAGGCGTGATTTTTACTGATCTGGAGACGGCGCAGGCCAAGTATCCGGACGTTGTGGCACGGATACTGGGTCAAACCGTCAATCCCGAGGAAGGGAAGTTCGCAGCGCTCGCTGGAGCAATGGCCCAGACTGGAGTGTTGCTCTTTGTGCCGAAGAATCTAGCGGTCGAACAACCCCTGCACAGTATTCTGTGGGGGCCCGGCGGGAAAGCAGCTTACATCTCGCACATCTTGGTGTTCTTGGAAGACGGAGCTTCAGTTACCTACGTACACGAATCCGCATCGCCGACTGAGAGCGAAGACAGCCTGCACGCCGGGATTGTCGAGATCAAAGTCGGTGCGGGCTCAAGCCTGCGTTTTGTCGAGTTGCAGTCCTGGGGTAGACATGTCTGGAACTTCAGCCACGAGCGGATTCGATTGGAGCGGGACGCCACTCTTGATTGGATTTTTGGTGCGGTGGGATCAAAGCTGACGAAGAACTTCTCGGAATTGGATCTCGCCGGTGAGGGAGCGACCGGCCGCATGTCCGGCTTCTATTTCACGGACGGTCACCAACACCTGGATCATGACACCCAGCAGAATCACTTGGCACCCCACACGACCAGTGACCTGCTTTTCAAGGGTGCCTTGAAGGGACACAGTCGATCGGTCTGGCAGGGCATGATCTACGTGGCAAAAGGGGCGGAAAAGACCGATGGCTACCAGGCCAATCGAAACCTCGTGCTCGAGGAAGGTGCGCGCGCCGATTCGATTCCGGGATTGGAAATCCTGGCTGACGACGTGCGCTGCACCCACGGCGCAACCGTCGGCAAACTGGAAGAGGAGCCCTTGTTCTACCTGAAATCGCGGGGGATACCCGAAGCGGAGGCCACGCGTCTGGCGGTGGAGGGCTTCTTCGATCCAATCATGCAGCGTATCCCGTTTGATGGGGTCCGTGAACGTTTTCAGCAGGCCATCTTGCAGAAGATGGCCTGACAAAGAAGTCAGGGACGGGCTAAAGAATAGGAGTATGAGCTCGAATGACGAAAGCAGACAAGGCCAAGGTAACGATCAGCAGGAAAGCCAGGCGGGGCAAGGGAGACAAAGGCAAGGCCGGCGCGGCGCACTCGAGAAAGGTCAGCACCCGGCCCTCGAGCAGCGCGAAGCCGCGAGCGGCGAGCAAGCTACCCAAGACGGCACCGCGCCGTGCGTCCAACACGAAAGGCAAAGGCACTTCCCGAAGCACGTCCAAGCGCCCGGCAAAGGCCCCCGAGAGTTTGGCTGCGCGCGTGCCTCTCGCGTCGGGCAGCGCGAAATGCGCCGGGGTCGGAAGCACGTCCGGCAGCCGGGAAGTTGCCGGCGTCGGGCGCACCCGTGCCCTCCGCCCGGCCGGCGAGACTGCGGCGACCCAAGGCGGCTCGACCTGGTCGCGCCGCGTCCCCGCTCTATCGTGCCAACCGCGAGTTGGTGCGCGTCTCCCGCATGCCGCAGTTTACTTACATGAGAGCACCGGGCCTGGATAGTGCGTTCAATGTTGGGGACGCTGTGGAGGTTTTCTGCGATCACGAGCTCGACAGCGAACGCGTGAGGGGCTGGGTCAGAGGCACAGTTGTGCAAGTGGACAACAAGCTGGTCGCGGTCCAGTTTCGGTCAAATGTCTTCCTGACGGATGGATGGATGGTGCCGGACAGGATCTTGTGGTACTCGCTGACTTCAGATCAAATCCGCGCGTTTGGCCTTTCCAAGAAGGGAAGCGCTAAGGCCATACCTGAATACTAGGAACGGCAGGTTGCCTGCCCCACTATCGTTGGGCGCGACCGCCCCGTTGAAAGAGCTCCGATCCATGCCGTATGATGTCGACCGTATCCGTGCCGATTTTCCCATCTTGTCCCGGGATATCCGGCCCGGTGTGGGACTTGTCTATCTCGACTCGACGGCCACCTCGCAGAAACCGCGGGCTGTGGTCGAGGCGATGAATGAGTTCTACCTGAGGTCCAATTCGAACATTCATCGCGGTGTTCACGCGCTCGCCGAGGAGGCAACTGCACTGTATGAGCAGGCGAGAACGAAGGCCGCTCACTTCATCAATGCTGCACGACCGCAAGAGGTGGTCTTCACGCGCAATACGACCGAATCGATCAACCTGGTTGCCCGTACTTGGGCGCGCGAAAATCTGAAAGACGGTGATCTGGTGGTGCTGACGGAGATGGAGCATCACAGCAACCTGGTCCCCTGGCAGATGCTGGCGGACGAGCGCCATCTCAGGCTGGAGTTCATCCCTGTTACGGATGAAGGCTTGCTCGATCTGGATGGCTACGCAAGGCTCCTGAACCAAGCGCCGCGGCTCGTGGCTTTCACCCACATGTCAAACGTTCTTGGCACGATAACGCCGGCTGCCGAGATTGTCCGGCTGGCACACGCCGCCGGTGCCTTCACGCTCATCGACGGTGCGCAATCGGTGCCCCACCTCAGTGTTGACGTTCAGGCGCTGGGGGTTGATTTCCTGGCTTTCTCGGCTCACAAGATGTGCGGGCCGACGGGTATCGGCGTGTTGTACGGCAAGTTCGGCCTGCTGGATGAAATGCCACCTTTCCTGGGCGGCGGCGATATGATCAAAGAGGTGAAGCTGCGCTCTTTTCGGCCGAATTCCGTCCCCCACAAGTTTGAGGCGGGCACGCCGGCGATCGCGGAGGCCGTGGGATTTGGGGCCGCGCTCGATTATCTCGTTGACATCGGGATGGATCAAATATCCAGTCATGAACGGCAGGTCGTGGAGTATGCGCTCGAGAGATTGGAGGAAGTGCCCGGGGTTCGCGTGCTGGGTCCATCGGCCGACAAGAAGGGCGGGGTCGCATCCTTCGTATTGGAGGGAGTGCATCCTCACGACGTCGCTCAGATCCTGGACCGGGATGGCATCGCGGTGCGCGCCGGACACCATTGCGCTCAGCCACTGCACGAGCGATTCGGTATCCCCGCCAGCACGCGGGCAAGTTTCTACCTGTACTCAACCGAACGCGAGGTGGACGCGCTAATCGAAGGACTATACAAGGTAAAGAAGGTATTTGCCTAGGCCCTTGGCGGGCGATACGGAAGCAGCACCAATGGATGATCTCTACCGTGAACTCATTATCGAGCACTACAAGAATCCTGCCTACCGTGGGCATCTGGATCCCAACGATATTTCGTTTGCGGATGACAACCCGTTCTGCGGCGACCATATCCAGATAGATCTGCGAGTCGACGAGTCCGGGATCATCACCGAGGCCCGTTTTGACGGGCATGGGTGCTCGATATCGCAGGCCTCCGCCGACTTGCTCGTCGAGTCGGTGATCGGCAAGTCACTTGACGATGTCAAGTCGATGGGTAGACAGGACATTCTGGATCTGCTTGGCATCGAGTTGGGGCCCGTTCGACTTAAGTCGCGCGTTGCTGTCGCTCAAGGTCCTCAAGGCTGGTGTGTATGGTCTCGGGGAGGCCGGCGACGATCTGGTTGCCTAGGAATCGACGTCCGCTTGCGATGAAGCTCTAAAGTGGACGTGTGTCTGCGGCCAACTGGCGGGGAAAAAGGAATGTACAACTACAAGAGCCTTGACGAATCGAAAGTGGAATACCTTGACATCGGCCCCGCCGCCGAACTGCCCCCCGGTGAACGGCTGTTCGTCGACATCGAAGGGCAGTCTCTGGTGATCTTCAACATCGCCGGTGAGCTATTCTCGATCGCCGACGTATGTTCACATGATGATGGCCCCGTCGGGGAAGGAGATCTGGAAGGCTACAATATCACGTGTCCTCGCCACGGCGCGCAGTTCGACGTGCGCACAGGCCAGGTTACGCAGATGCCAGCGGTGGTGGATATTCCTTCCTATCCCGTTCGGGTGGCAGATGGGATGATCCAAGTGGGAGTGCCCAAGTCCCAGTGATCCAGCCCAGGCTGCGTTTCACTACCTAGGGCGAAAGGGAGCAATAGCCAGCATTTGTCGTGAAATCGATGATGCCTACCAGGGACCCGCATAGCTGACGTCAAACGGCTGGCTGATTGATTCAAGCCGCGATCGCCGAAGCTCAACCAATTGTCGGACGGCAAGATTATCGTGGGCCACCCACGAAACGAACATGTCGCCGGCCGCCATGCTGCCGAATTCTGCCGTATAGGAACTGGTCCAGTCTGCCTTCTCCAAGCCTTTCAACCAGTCCAGGGAGTTGCTGCGCTCCTGGAAGAACTTGTCTTTCACGTCCCGAAAAGGCTGCTCGTTGTATTTGCGCTGCGTGACCCAATTCTGTGGGTCGATCGGGGGCCACCCCTCACTCTTCTGCTCAAGAATAATTCGGAGTCGAGTCCGAAAGTCTTCACGCTCCTCGTCATAGAGATGGCAGAGAAGCTCGAGGATCGACCAGGAGTTCGTCGAGGGCTTCGCCTTGGCATCTTGATCTGTGATTCCTGCCAGCAGCGCACGGATCATTCCGGTGCTGTCGACGAGTTCCAGATAGAGGCTTTGGAAATCCAAGGGTACCGCCTTTACGCACAAACATCAAAACTGCCGACTATGCGGAGAATGTCAAACCCCTCCGCGAAGGGCCTTTCAGCCAAAGCCCCGTGCCGAACGACAATCGACCGTGTCAGTTCGCTGTTGAAGTAGTACTTATCCCGGTAGGTCTGGTACTGGGACAGCGCTTCGATCTTCGCAGTCACGTCGTCCTCCTGGACCTCGACGAGAAAGTGGGGGAAAAAACCGTAGGAGGATCGGACCACGTCGAATCCGAGAACCGTGATGCCACGGAAGGCCCTGAGCGATTCCTCTGTCATCGTCAAGTGATCCTGGTGGACGTCGTGATTCGTGTGGACGAAGATGACATCGGGATCAAGTTCTTCACGCAGCCGCAGAAAGTACTGCAGGATCTCCTGGCGCGCTTCAGGAAAAACGCGTGTAACGAAGGGCCCGTAGCGGACGCGGTTTTCCGGGACGCCCAAAATCGCCATACTCCTGAGTTGCTCTTTCACCACGTTCTTCAACTCGGGATTGGTTTGATTGTCAGAAAGTGTGACGCAAGTAATTTCGCTTATCCCGGCGATGTGGTGGATAAGCGCCCCACAACCCAGCTCGATATCATCTGGATGTGCCCCAAGGAAGAGGACGCGTTTGCCATAGAATTTCATGTCGAGGCCCACCTACGTGCCGAAAGTGATGTTGACTGCGCACCGGGCCCGCTTAGCGGTTGCCCGGCAGGACTCTTTGCGGGCCGCCTACTTGGTAGCGAGAATGCCGCCCACGACCTTCTTCATCACCAATTTTCCGTCGCGGTCAAACCATGTCTGGGCCACACCTTCGATTGCCTTGAGCATGGCCTTGTATTCGGCCGGCCCGGTGAACATGGAACTCCAAAGTCTCCGGTCTTCGGAGAGCGAGGCCCCCACGTACTCCATAAAAGGTTCAACCTGCGGAAAAGTAATTGGATTCTCGAACGTCAAGAGCTCCGTCCTTGAAAACAGCGACTCAATGGTCTGAAATATCTGGGTACGGAAACGAGAAGAACCGGGCATCGGGGGAATGGGTTTGTGCGTCGCTTCCTGGATGATTTGATAGAACATCTTTTTGTTTTCGGGCAGCGGACCCGTCACAAAGAGCCGGCCCCCGGCCTTCAATACGCGATGCGCTTCCCCGAATGTGAAATTCAGATCAGCCGCATAGTAGATGGCGAATGCGCTCGATACCACGTCAAAGGTCCCGTCGGCGAAATCGAATGCCCGATTGAAGTCGAGAAATTGGAAGGTGACGTCGTCGCTTCGCTCGGAATTCATTGCCCACGCGCGTTCGAGAAGCTCTTGCGAGAAATCGCCGCCCACGACGGTGGCCTGACGATTGGTGTAGTCTCTATAAAGGAAGCATTGTTTGCCGGCGCCGCAGCCCACGTCGAGAATATGCATGCCAGCCGCCGGCTTGAGGAGGCCAATCGTCCACTCGTCGATATCCCGCGCGCCGTACTGTTCGTGGATGCGGATGCGTGTGAGGAGGTCCCGGGCGGTCTCCTGGTAGTTTATGTTCATGGTCGTCTCCGTTGGTGAGTCCCGAAAATATACCACAGCCGCACGGAAACGGCCTCGGATCAAGTCGGCGAGGGTTGAGACGGTTGCCGTCAAGCGCTCAGCAAAGCCTGCACACGGGCCTCGATCGCTGCAGACGTGGCGGCCAGCGAGCGCCGCACGGTTTCGCTGAGCGGCGCTCCCAAGGCCGTTTGCTGCGCTTCGATCCCTAAGATGCAAATCACCAGGCTGGCCGGCAACTGCCCCAGCGCACGCCCCAAAGCCAGTGTCTCCGCAACGCCCAATCCGTGCGTGCCGTTGCGCCGATTTTCCGCCGCGCTCAGGTCCTCAACTGCAATTGCCTGGATTGTGCCGGGGCTCTTCCCGGATTGCACGGCGTCGACCAGGACTGCCGCATCCATACCTTGAAGGGCATCCAGCAGCTCCGGGCCCGCCTGTTCGAGGATCCGGACGCGGACCCTTTCGCGGTTCAGCCACGCTGAATGACTGCTGTTCCAGTTTCGGACCGCTTCCGGGCCAGCACCATCATCACCCCGCATCGCCTGCCCGATCCCGATTACGGCGATCTGCATAGCTAGTCGACGTCGGAGACTTTCAGTTTGAGGAAGTGTGTAGCGCATGAAATGCATGGATCGTACGCCCGCACCAGATCCTCCGCCAGGCGCGTGGCCTGTGGCAGAGGCAGGCTCGTCAGCGCGGAGGCCATGGCGAACAGGTCGGCTTCGATCCTGGGAAGGTTCTGCGCAGTCGGCGGCACGATCCGGGCCGACTGGACGAGCCCGTGGTCATCAATGGAATAGCGATGGTACAGGAGGCCACGCGGAGCCTCGGAGGCAGCGGCGCCTTCTCCAGCCTTAAGTGCCAATTCGAGATGGGGAGGGCCTTCCGGCGCATAGCAGGACACGAGCCTTATCGCTTCGTCGAAGAATTGCACAAGCTCGACGGCGCGCGCAATGAAAGATTGGTAGGGATTTCGGACTGGCAAGGCAATCTTTGCATCTGAAAGCGCCTGTTGGGCGACAGCCCCCAGCTGTTCGTGATTGAGATTCAAGCGAGCCAGTGGGCCCACGAGGTAGCTGCCGCCCGTGGAGGTTCGCCCGTGCAAAGCATTCGAGTGCTTGACATGTTCTTCGAGATAAGCCGCTTCATATTGCGAAATCGGAATCCTGGATCCCTTTGATGACCAAATCTCCCCCTTCATGACACCATACTCCGCCCCATCATGGAGCGCGACAAATTCATAGTCGAAATCAACCGCAGGATACTCCAAAGCGCCGGCCCACTTGACGGCCTCTATCGAAGTCTGGAGACCCCACTCCAATTCCGGGAGCAGACTCCGCAGCGCACGCGCGTCGGGCCACGAATAGAAGCCGCCCACGCAAACGTTCACTGGATGCACCGAGCGTCCCCCGATGATTTGCAGCAGCTCGTTTCCGATCTTCTTCAGGCGGAGCGCATTCTTGACAATGGCCGGCTCCACTGCCGCAAGCTCAAACGCCGACTCTTTACCGAACAGATCGGGCGCCTGCAGCATGAACATGTGCAGCGAGTGGCTTTCAATGTACTCGCCGCAATACATGAGCCTTCGCAAGGCCTGAGCGCCCGGCCCAATTTCCATCCCAAGTGCGCTTTCGAGAGCCAACGCCGAACTCATCTGATATGCCACCGGACATATGCCGCAGATGCGCGCCGTGATGTCCGGCACTTCCTGCAGGAACCGACCCACGAGAAAGCCTTCAAAGAATCGCGGTGGCTCGTAGATATCCAGGTGCACTTCAATAGCCTTGCCATCGCGCAGGCTAATCGAGAGCCCGCCCTCGCCTTCCACGCGTGCCAGGGCCGGGACAGCGATATCTGTCATCTAAGTGCCTCACTCGAGCTCGGATCGGCGAGCGTTGCGTCCCGAAACTGTGGAGCGTTGCCACTGATATGCCGGAAGAGCAGGTCGGTCTCGCCCGGGCGTCTCTCAAGCGATCGCAAGACGGTCTCCAGCGACTGCATATTGGCGCCCTTCGCCGGGCCAAAGCACCCATAGCAGCCGCGTCCCATGGCCGGACAAATGGCGCCGCAGCCCGCTTGGATAGCCGGGCCCAAGCACAGCGTTCCCTTGTCTACGAGGACGCAACTGGTGCCGCGTCGCTTGCAGTCCATGCAGACAGTATGGGCTGGTAGATTGGGTCTCCGATCGTTGAGAAGCGCAACAATCACCTCGATCACCTGGGCCTTGTTGACCGGGCACCCCCACAACTCCAAGTCAGTTTTCACGTAGACCGAAAGCGGCTCCGAGGTGGGGAGGTAACTCAGATATTCCGGATGCTCGTACACCGCCGCTGCCATTTTCCGCGCGTCAGCGAAATTGCGGAGGGCCTGCACTCCGCCAGCCGTCGCGCAAGTGCCCAACGCGATCAGGGTCTTGGCGGTGCGTCGGATCTCGAGGATCCGTTCGATCTCGTGTTCCGTGCTGATCGAACCTTCCACAATCGCAATATCGTAGGGCCCGGGGCGTGCCGTGCGAGTCGCCTCCAGAAAAAGCGCTATGTCTACGGCTTTGGCCAGATCCAGGAGCTCGTCCTCCATGTTGAGGAGAGACAATTGACACCCGTCGCACGACGAGAACTTGTACACCGCAACGCTGGGCCTTGGCTGCGCCATCAGAACTCCTCCACGTTGAAAAATGGCTGCAGGGCGTCGAAGCTGAAAACGGGCCCATCCTTGCAGATGAAATACGGCCCGATCTGGCAATGGCCGCATGCCCCAAGACCGCACTTCATGTTCCGCTCCAAAGACACAAATATGCTCTCCGGCGGGACGCGGCGCGCCAATGCCTCAAAGATCACGAAGCGAATCATCACCTCGGGACCGCAGGTCAGCACGGCCGTGGTGCGGGGATTAATGCGCAAATGATAGAACCACATCGGCACCACGCCAACCCGTCCAGCCCAGGTCGAATCCGCGCGGTCGACGGTGATCTCGACCGCGATGTCCGAGGCGCGCCAAAGCTCATACTCCCGCTGATACATTAGTTCCGCGGGAGTGCGCGCGCCGTAGAGGAGGGTCACCTTGCCGTAGCGGTCTCGATGCTTAATGATGTGGGCCAGAGCTGGCCGGATTGGGGGAAGACCAATTCCGCCGCAGGCGATGAACAGGTCTTTTCCCTCCAATTCAGAAAGCGGCCACGCCGTGCCAAACGGTCCCCGGACTCCAAGGACGTCCCCAACTCGCATCCGGCTCATGGCCCTGGTTACGTTCCCAACAAAGCGAACCGTATGGGATATCAAGGCGGGCTGGGCCGGATCAGAACTGATTGAGATTGCGGCTTCGCCAAATCCCGGCGCATAGATCATATTGAACTGTCCGGGCTGGAAGCAGTAGTCGCCCTGCATCCCCGCATCCTCAAACTCCAGGTGGAATGTGGACACTTCGGCAATCTCGGGCTCAATGTTGATTATGCGTGCCCAGTTTGGCTTGAGCAATGGGCTGACCGTCGCGGATCCCGAAACGGGGTGCGGGGACGCCATCATTGATCAGTCTCCCGCTGCATGGCAGCTACCTCGCTACGAGTGTCAATTGCGGCAGGGCACCATGTCACACAACGCCCGCAGCCAACACAGCCGAGCGCTCCAAACTGCTGCTTCCATGTGGAGAATTTGTGCGAGAGCCATTGGCGGTACCGCGACTTGATCGTCGGGCGGGTGTTGCCGCCTGCCTGGCTGGAGTAGCCGGGGTTGAAGCACGAATCCCAAATTCGCTCCCGGGTTGTCTGGGTCCCCAACAGGTCCGTGCGGTCCTCAACGTCCCAGCAGAAACAAGTGGGACACACCAATGTGCAGTTGCCGCAGCTCAAACACCGGCTTGCCACGTCATCCCACTGCGGGTGATCCAAATTTCGCAGGATGGCCGTCTCACATTGGGAGGGATCCACCTCACTGCGCGCCTGCTTCGCGGCCTGCGCGAGCGCTCTATCGGCGGTGGCCAGGGAGAAAGCGCTTGCGGGCTCAGTGGGCAGGTCGATCACCACGCTCCGGCCCAGCTCCGAGCCGACCGCGAGCAGGAAGATGTCGTCAAGTTCAGTGAGACAAAGATCAAATCCCTCGTCTGCCCGAGGCCCTGATGACATGGATGCGCAGAAGCACGTGCCCGCGGGGTGGAGACAGTTCACCGCGACCACCAAAACCTTGCTACGGCGGGCCCTATAGATGGGGTCGCTGTAATCTGCCCTTAGAAACACCCTGTCATGCATCTGGATCGCTGCCAGCTCGCAGGCCCGTACCCCAATGAAGGCCATCGGGACCGGATCGGAGAGATCGACAATCGGATTCCAGCCCTGCGGCGTCTTCTTCAGCTTCAGCAACTCGACCCTCGGCGGAAAGAGAAACTGCTTCCAGGACTGTGCACCCGGGATGAAATCGAAATACCCGGCGCCGTCGTCCCGGATTAACCTGAAATGGCCGGGTGCTTGCTCCGTGATATAGCCCTTCGGCAGCTGCTCCAGGGCCTCGAGTGGCTCGTAGGCTATTGCGTCATTCCGGACGCGCGGTCCGACCGGCTCGAAGCCCGCCGCTCGAATGCTCTTCAATAGGGCGTTGAGGGCCGGTTTCCGAATGGCGAGGATGTCGCCCAACTCAATCCGACGTTTCTCAGGCATGCTTCGTTTCCGGCTTTGCAAACATATCCAGCAGCTGAAGCCTGGTCACAAGCAGCCTTCCGGCCACGACATTGGCCAGTCGGCGCATTACCTCGTAGCCGAGGTCGTGGTCGTCATCACATGCGCGACGCAGTTCCCCGGCGTTTATGCTCGCCACCAAACCGGGTAAAACGGCGGTTGCTCCCGCGGTGCGCTGTCGCACCGTAGGCGTGACGCTCGACCAGCCAAAGATTTCCCAACGCTCTGCCGTATAGAAGCGAACTTTTCCGCGATGAGGCACAAACATATCCAGGGCAACGCGTCCATCAATGACGATGTAGAAGTAATCCTCGGTATCGCCTTCGCGAAAAAGGACCAGCCCGGGCTCCACGGTGCGCAGAGTGGTAATCGCCGCAATCCTACGGACATGCTGAGGCCGCAATTCCTTGAACCAGGGGATCTTCCCAAGCTCTTCGGCCACTTCGATCGTTGTGCTCATATGCGCCTCCACAGCAACGGCCCATCTTTGGGCGTCGTCGCTACTTGTACTAGGCGTCACAATCACATACCAGTGCGTTACTTCCTGATTCATTGCTCTGCTTGTCACATGTAAGCGCCCTGAACTATGCTAGAATGCCGGCACTTCGGCAGGGAACAAGGTCAATGAAACGAGTTATCTCTCCAGTGAAGGGCACGCGGGACTTCTATCCCGAGCAGATGGCCATTCGGACGTGGCTGTACAACATGGCGCGGTCTGTTTCGGAGTCTTTTGGCTATCAGGAATATGAGGCTCCGATCATGGAGAGCCTTGGCCTGTACGCAGCAAGATCCGGTGACGAGCTGGTACGTGAGCAAGCGTACGTGTTCGCGGATCGGGGCGGGGAAGAAGTGGTCCTGAGGCCTGAGCTGACGGCCAGCCTAGCTCGCATGATCGCGCAGAGACAGGCTGAACTCGCATATCCGGTGCGCTGGTGGTCCTTCGGACCTTTCTGGCGGTATGAGCGCCCGCAGCGAGGCCGGACGCGGGAATTCTTTCAATGGAACGTTGACATGCTGGGTGCCGACTCCCCGGAATCCGACGCCGAGAATGTTGGGGTTTTGGCCGCTTTCTTGCGGCGCGTCGGGATAAGCCCAGCCCAAGTCTTGATTCTGGTTAATGATCGTCGCCTTATGGATGCTAACTTCAGCGAGATCGGGTTGGATGAGAAATCCAAGGCGGCGACCTCCTTGTGGCTCGACCGGCGGGCGCGCATGCCTTCCGATGCCTGGCGCGCGGAAGGCCGCGAGCTGGGCCTCACCTCGGCTCAGATGAAGAACCTTGAGGCACGGTTGGAGGACCCGGACCTCTGGAAACGCTCCGGCGAGCTGAAGCGGTTCTTCTTGGCCATCGAGGCGCTCGGTCTAAGCGAGTACGTGAGGTTCGATTCGTCGATCGTCCGAGGCTTGACCTACTACACCGGGACTGTTTTTGAGGCTTGGGAGGTCGGGGGCGACATCCGGCGCGCACTTCTGGGAGGCGGGAGGTATGACAACCTGCTCTCCGATGTGGGCGGAGCCCGACTGCCGGCGGTCGGTTTCGCCATGGGCGATGTGGTCATGACGCTATTGCTGGAGAAGTACGGCCTCGTGCCCACGGATCTGCCCATTTTCCCGGCGTCGGTGCTGGTCACCCTGTTCGATAGTCAGAGCTTGGCTGTCACATTCCAGTTGGCTGCCGGCCTTAGGCGAGCCGGGCTGCGCGTGGCCGCGTACACGGAACCGGCGAAGTTGTCACGACAGTTCAAGTATGCCGACAAGATACGGGCGCGGCTGGTGTTGGTCGCTGGCCCAGAAGAGCTTGAGGCGGACCAGATCACGATCAAGGACCTCGGAGACGGCAGCCAGCGCCGCGTAGCACGCGCAGCGGTGGCCGACGCTTGCAAACGGTTGCTTGAGTCCGCCGTGGCCGAATGATATAATCCCGCTTCTAGTTACTTGGTGCCTGTAGCTCAATGGCAGAGCGCGTGACTGTGGATCACGATGTTGTGGGTTCGATGCCCATCAGGCACCCAGACGATTCTCGTCGCGTCGCGTACTGGCCGCGAAGGCGGGTGGCCCGCGGCTGTTTCCGACCCTACTGGCCTAACATAAGTGTGAAGTCGGCAACCTTGCCAAACTGGACAGACACCGTATAATATTCTGCAGGCTCTACATTACGAAGCCCATCTTAAAGAAAGGAGAGACTACCATGTTGTTCGCCCGAAACGAAAAAGGCCAAGGTTTGGTCGAGTATGCGTTGATCCTTGTTTTGGTTGCCATTGTTGTCATCGCGGCATTAATGATCCTGGGCCCGATCATTGGCAACACCTTCAGCACCATCAACAACAGTCTGACCGGCGTCTAGGCTGGGCCGGCCAGACACAGGAAGCAGGACTCTGTCCGAAAGACAGAGTCCTGCTTTTTTCGACAAACATGCTTTTGCTATTTTTCCCCCATAATCTTGGAATAGAATCTGCTCGGGTACTCGAAACGAGGAGAATGCCATGCGTCGTGCTCGCACTCTGATTTTTCTGCTGCTTATCCTGATTGTCGGCCTCGCCGTGGCGTTTTTTGGCATTCGGGCCCTCCAGCAATACCTGACTCCACCGCCCCCGCCGCCGGTCTACGTGGAGATATTCGTGGCGGGTCAAAACATTCCGCAGGGAGCCGTGGTGACCGAGGACGCGTTAGCCACCATCAGCATACCCGCGGAGCAGGTGAGCGCGGTGGAGTTCACTGTTGACGAGAAGGCGCAGCTCATAAAGAAGGTCGCCAAGTTCCCGATCGATCAGGGCGTGGTGCTTACCAGTTCGATGGTGGCGGAGTCTGCCCAGTCGGTCTCGATCGCCGGCCCGCAGTGGGCGGCGCTCATCCCGCCTGGCATGACAGCTGCGAGCATACCGGCGACCAGGTTGTCGCTGGATGCCTACGGCATCAATGATGGCGCACACGTTAATGTCAACGCTTGCTTCAGCCTGGTTGATTTGGATCCAAGCTTTCAGACGATCACCCCTGACAATATCTCGACCCTCTCCGCCCCGGGCACAAAGGAAAACGCTCTTCCCGTTTTATCGCTCAGTGTGACCGCCGGAACAAGCCCTCAGGGACGGCTCGACCCTGAGTTGTCGCTGCCCAACAATTTCTACTATCTGACGCCATCAGAGCGTCAGAGGCCGCGCGTCGTATGTCAAACGATCTTGCAGGAAGCCGTCGTGCTAAAACTGGGCGAATTCCCCCTGCCGGGGGCTCCGACCACGCCAACGCAGCAGCAACAGGGCGCAGCCCCGCCTCCGCCTGACATCGTGACCCTGATTGTTTCTCCGCAAGATTCTGTTACACTTTCCTATATGTTGGCTACCAATGCGGTCTTATCGATGACGCTGCGGAATCCCGGGGATCAGTCCCGGCTTGCCACGGAAGCCGCGACTCTCCAGTTTCTGCTGAGTCAATACAATATCCCCGTTCCTGCCAAGCTGCCGTACGGATTGCAGCCCATTGGCAACCCCTGATCATAGACCGGCTCCGGGCACTGCGCGCACTACCGATCGCACCTGCACGCAAGGAACTCCATGGCCGTTGGTGACAGGATCCGCGTCCTAATCGTCGATGACGTCGCAGACACCCGGGAGAATGTCCGGAAACTGCTGCAATTCGAGGGGGATATTGACGTTGTTGGCGCGGCTAGAACCGCAAACGAGGGAATCGACCTAGTCCAGGAGCTTGATCCCGACGTCGTGTTGATGGACATCAACATGCCGGATATGGACGGGATTGCAGCCACCGAGGTAATCCGGCAAAGAGCTCCACACACGCAGGTGGTGATTCTCTCCGTTCAGGGAGATCAGAACTATATGCGTCGCGCGATGCTGGCCGGCGCCCGGGATTTCTTGACCAAGCCCCCCATGGGGGACGACCTGATCGCAGCCGTAAAACGCAGTGGAGAGTTGGCCCATGCCGAGCGGGAGAAGAACAAAGCGAACCGACCCGGCGCGGGACTCGGATCCATGCGAGGAAACGCGGCGGCCGTGGGCGCGGTGGCCAACTTGCGAGGTCGGGTTGTGACTTTGTACAGCCCGAAGGGCGGCACCGGCTGCACGACGTTGGCGGCGAACCTTGCCATCGCGATGCAGAGCGACGATACCCACGTCGTGCTTGTGGATGCGAGCCTGCAATATGGCGACGTTGCCATGTTCTTCAACGAGCAGGGCAAGAACACGCTGCTCGACATTGCTCCTCGCGTGGAGGAACTTGATCCGGAGACCGTCGAAGAAATCATGATCAAGCACGAGGCATCCGGGATTAGAATTCTGGCGGCGCCGCAGCGGCCAGAGTTGGCCGATAAGCTGTCTGTGCAGCAATTTACGGCAGTCCTGGATTTCCTCCGGCGCATGTACGCCTACGTCGTTCTGGACACCTCGTCGTTTCTGGACGAAGTGACGCTCGCTGCGCTCGATAATAGCGACACCATCATCCTGGTGACGACCCAGGATATTCCTGCCATCAAGAATGCCCGGCTCTTTCTGGAGTTGCTCGAGACAATGGGCATTGACCGCGAGCATCTTCTGTTCGTGGTGAACAAGTTCGACAAACGCATCGGTATCACCCCGGACAGAATTGGTGAGAACCTGAAGGAGCAAGTCAGTGCGGTCATCCCGTTGGACGAACGGACTGTGATACCCTCGGTAAATCGCGGGATACCCTTCATGTTGGAGAATGTGCGGACGCAGCCGGCAGCAAAGGGAATCTTCACACTCGCGGAGGCACTGCGGGCGCAGCTGGCGGCTTTGGATGCCCATGAACTAGCCCTCGGTGGACGTTAAGGAGTTGATCGGTGTCATTACTCAAGCGCATTGAACAGGGGCAGGGCGGTTCGAATGCGCTTCCCAGCCCCGCGGCGGGAGGCAACGGAAGATCACCCGGCGATACATCGCGCTTTTCCTCGCTGCCCGGGAGACGCGAAACCGGCTCGATTACGACGCCGCAAGCTGGCTCGTACTTTGATCTCAAGACGCGCGTCCAGAACAAGCTGCTTGCCGAGCTGGATCCCGCGACCGATGTCACCAAGACCGATGACGTACGTCGGACAATTCAGCAGTTGTTTGAACAAATCCTTGCCGACGAGAGGATCGTGCTTTCGCGCCCTGAACGGGCGCGACTTTTCGAACAGATCGCGGCCGAGATTCTGGGACTGGGGCCTATACAACCGTTGCTTGATGACGAAACGATTACGGAAATCATGGTCAACGGTTCAAGGAACGTGTACGTTGAGCGTGGAGGCAAGCTCTACCGTGTCCCGGTGGTCTTTGAGAATGACGACCACGTTTTGCGGATCATTGATCGTATAGTCGCTCCCTTGGGGCGCCGAATTGATGAGGCCAGTCCCTACGTGGATGCCCGCCTTTCGGATGGCTCGCGCGTCAACGCCATTATCGCCCCCATTTCTTTGGTCGGACCCGTCCTCACAATCCGCAAATTCGCGCGTATACCGATTACGCTTGAGCAGTTGGTTCAGTTCGATTCCATCACGCAGGGGGCGCTGCAATTCATCAAGGCCTGCGTGGAATCGCGACTGAACATTGTGATTTCTGGCGGAACCGGCTCGGGCAAGACCACTTTTCTGAATATTATCTCGGGCTTTATCCCTGGCGACGAGCGCATTGTCACGATCGAGAACGCGGCGGAGCTGCAGCTCCGGCAGGAACATGTCGTGACCCTGGAGTTCCGGCCACCCAATATTGAAGGCCGCGGCGAGGTGACGATCCGGGCCTTGGTCATAAATGCGTTGCGAATGAGACCGGATCGCATTATTGTGGGCGAGATCCGTGACGAGGCGGCTCTTGACATGCTCCAGGCCATGAACACGGGCCACGATGGCTCCATGACGACACTGCACTCCAATGGGCCTCGCGACACCCTTTCACGTCTTGAGACGATGGTGCTGATGGCGGGTATGGACCTTCCCTCGCGCGCGGTTCGAGAACAGGTCGCGTCTGCCATTAACTTGATTATTCACCAGGAGCGGATGCGGGATGGCTCGCGAAGGATCGTGAACATCACCGAAATCAGCGGAATGGAGAGCGACGTCATTACCATGACGGATATCTTCACCTTTGAGCAGACGGGCGTGGAGAATGGTCAGATCATCGGTCGGTTGCATCCGACGGGCCTGCGGCCGCGGTTCATGGATCGCATTGAAGCCTCCGGAATTCATCTGCCGCCGTCCATCTTCGGGATTGGCGAGCGGCGGCGCTAGCGGGCAGAACCAGGTGCAGACTTTGATGGCTGCCACAAGGCCATGAACGCGATCGTGATTTTCGGCGGCTTGCTTGCAATCATCTTGCTCGTCGTGGGCCTGATCGTCACGAATTCGAAGGAGCAGGGGGTGCTGGATGAGCGCCTCAGTCAATACCTCGGCGAGGCCGGGGCGCCTGAAGAAACCGTAGATCAGAGTCGCGCGATATCCGACTGGGTCACAAAGCGAGTCGAGCGGACCACTTTTGGCAGCCGCATCAGCCAGAATCTGGCACGCGCTGACTTAAAATTGAAGGTGGGAGAGTACTTCGCCCTGATTTTCCTTTCCGTCGTCCTTCTGGGCGGTCTGACGTGGGTGATCGGTGGTAGAAATCTCATTTCATTTCTCATTGGCGCCGTCGTCGGGTACCTGGCACCGGGTATCTACGTCGCCAGGCAACAGTCCCACCGTCTCAACCGTTTCAACGATCAGCTCTCGGATATGCTCAACCTGATGGTGAATGGCTTGCGCGCCGGATACTCGATTTCGCAGGCGATGGAGGCGGTTAGTAAGGAATTGCCGTCGCCAATTTGCGACGAGTTTCATCGCGTCGTTCAGGAAATGCAGCTGGGCATTCCCATGGACCGCGCTCTGGCCAATCTGCTCCGCCGAATCCCGAGCGTTGACCTGGACTTCGTGATTACGGCGATCAATGTCCAGAGGGAAGTCGGCGGAAACCTCTCGGAGATCCTGGACACGATTTCTTTCACGATCCGCGAGCGTGTCAGAATTAGGGGCGACATTCAATCCCTCACCGCCCAGGTCCGCGCGTCGGGGACGCTTCTCTCGCTGATCCCCATCTTCCTCACGGTCGTGCTGTGGTTTCTGAATCCAAGATACCTGATGTCGTTTATGGACGCGGGACCGCTTTGCGCCATCGGGGCAGCCAGCGCCGTCATCATCATGATCAGCCTGGGGTACTACATCATGACGAGAATAGCGAACATAGAGATATGAGCGGTCTGATCATTCCCATCGCTGTCGCGGCCGTGGTCGTCTTGGTGATTGCCGTGGTGATCGCCGGCGTCCGCACGACCAGAGGCCCCGACCAGGAGGATCCCCTGACTGCGCGCCTCGAGGGCGCGATCCGGCGCGGGGAAGTCATCCGTTCGATCGAGCAGATCGAGATGCAGCAACCATTCACGGAGCGGGTGGTGCTGCGATTCTTGCAGAGCGTCGGGCGGCTTTCCACAACGTTCACCCCTCAGACGGTTTTGGAGAGCACCACTCGCAAACTGGAGATGGCGGGCAACCCGGGGAGGATCGATGCTGCCGTCTTCCTGATATCGCGCTTCTTCAGCGCGGCGATTTTCGGGGGTTTATTGCTGCTGATCGGCCTGTTCGCCCCAACTTGTTGGCCCGTCGGTCGGATTATTCTGGTAGTTCTGATTTTCACAGTCCTGGGTTTCTTTTTCCCCCAGTTGTGGCTTCAATCGCGTATCAACACGCGGCAAGGGGACATTCGTCGGGCCCTGCCTGACGCTCTGGACCTGCTAACGATCTGTGTTGAGGCCGGCTTGGGGCTTGAGGCAGCCATGTCCAAGGTCTGCGAGAAATGGGAGAACCAGCTTTCCCTCGCATTAATGCGTGCGATACGGGAGATCCAGCTGGGCAAATCCCGCCGAGATGCGATGCGGGACATGGCCGATCGAATTGGCCTGTCCGAAATGACCAGCTTTGTTGCGGCGATCATACAGAGCGAAGTCCTTGGAGTCAGCCTGGCGAAAATCCTGCGAATCCAATCTGACCAAATGCGCGTCAGGCGCCGGCAGCGGGCGGAAGAGAAGGCGCGACAGGCGCCGGTGAAGATGATTCTGCCTCTGGCCTTCTTGATTTTTCCTTCCATTTTGATTATCCTGCTGACTCCGGCCGGCATCCAGATTACACGGGCGTTTGCAAACCTCGGGCAGTGAAGCCCCGGACCGGCGGCGGCCCGGTCTGCACCGGCTTTCCAACTCCTATCGGCTCTACCACTTGCTTTGGCTTGGGCTGGATCTCGTCCTGCCGCCCCGGTGCAGCGGTTGCGGCGCGGACGGCTTCCGATGGTGCCCTCGTTGCCAGAGAGATGCCCGTCCTCTGGCGCCGCCAGTGTGCAACATTTGTGGTCTCTCGTGCCACGGCACCGGACCGGTCTGCAGGGATTGTCGAGAGGCTCGACCACACTACCGCGCCCTGCGGTCATGGACTACCTTTGCCGGACCCGTGCGCCGCGCCATCCATAACCTGAAATATCGCCGCGACATCGGGTTCGGAGAGGTTCTGACGCCTGCACTGTCGGCGTATGTCCAAGCGCTCGGGTGGCCGGTGGACATGCTCGTGCCGGTGCCCCTCGGCAAAGGGCGCCAAAATGAACGCGGTTATAATCAAGCTGGATTAATCGCAAGGCCGCTTTCCATGGCTCTCGGCCTCGCTTATTCACCGACCGCACTCGTCCGGATCCGCGAGACAAAATCGCAGGTTGGTCTTGCGAAGTCCGCACGCCACGACAACGTGCATGGAGCGTTCCGGGCGGTGGGAAAGAAGCTCAGCGGTCGATTCATCCTGTTAGTAGACGATGTCGCAACGACCGGTGCCACGCTTTCGTCTTGTGCAGAAGCAGCGTTGGCAGGCGGTGCACGCGACGTATACGCTTTCACGGTTGCGAGGGCGGTCCACGGTCGCGCAAAGACGGACGCCTGAAGGCGATCGGCTGAAGGATATTGCCAATCACGTGAACGGGAAGGAGGCCCAGTGACCGCAAAGGTTGAAGTCCAGGTTCGCAGTCTCCGGCTCACAGATGGAATCAAGTCGCACGTCGAGGGGCGCGCTGGGAAACTTGATCACTATCTTCCGAGCATTGAGGACGTCGCGGTAGAGCTTACCCACCACGGATCCGCCCGCAATGCGAATGACCGCAATGTTGCGCAGATCACGGCAAGGGGAAAAGCGGTCATGCTGCGGGCTGAGGTGCGCGCAGCCGAAGTTCTGACTGCTTTTGACGCGGCGCTGGATATCGTCCGCAAGCAGATCGAGCGCTACAAAGGCAGGCATTACCACGGCCGCGGCAGCGGCGAATTGGCTGCGGATGTCGCGGAAGCTCCCGTCGCTGCCGACGAGACGGGTGAATTGCCGCCGATCATTGCCAAACGGAAGCAATTTCGCATTGTCCCGATGAATGAGCTGGAGGCAGTCGAGCAAATGAATCTTCTGGGCCACGACGCCTTCTTCGTTTTCTACAACGCGGACAGCAGCCGGATTAGCGTACTGTATCGGCGGCGCGACGGCACCTACGGACTCCTGGAACCCGAACTCGGCTAGGACGAGCCTGGAATCCGCAGGACGGCCGCGCTGCGTGCGCAGACTTGCGAGGAGACTACATTGTGGCGCATATTGACTTCGACGATGACATGACGGATGAGAACATTGCAGAGTCTGGCGTCGATCTGGCCGACTCAGAGCACGCGGTCGCTGAGCTCCTGCGCTCCCTGGGTGAGCGGCCGGAGCGAGAAGGCCTCAAGAACACGCCACAGCGCGTGGCCCGCATGTTCGCGGAACTTATGAGTGGCTATCACGGAGATCCCCAAAGAATCGTAAATGGCGCTGTTTTCAATATCACTTACGACGAGATGGTCATTGTCCGCGATATTGAGTTCTACAGCCTTTGCGAGCATCACTTGCTGCCTTTTCTAGGTCGGGCACACGTTGCCTATATGCCTGCAGGGAAGGTAATCGGGCTGTCCAAAATTCCCCGTATCGTGGACTTGTATGCCCGCCGGCTCCAGGTTCAAGAACGCATGACACGACAGATCGCCGATCAGCTGCAGCAACTGCTTGAGCCCACCGGCGTTGCGGTCGTCGTCGAGGGATTGCACCTGTGCACCATGATGCGAGGAGTGAAGAAGCACGGCGCCCGCATGACGACCTCAGCAATGCACGGGTCTTTTCGTACCAACCTTGCCACGCGGCAGGAGTTTCTGGATAACATCGGTAGAGGTGCTGAGCCTCTACAGATCTAGGCGCCTTCGCCACGTTTGAAAGGGGGGAACTTGGTCTTGCTTCGAACGATCCAAATTTCTGCCCGGGCCTCGTTTGCAACGTCCGCCAGCGGTCGTTGCTCGGCGGGATGCATGAATGCCGGAAGCAAATCGGCCATTGGAAGCAGGACGAATGGATGGCTCCACCGCTCTAAATTCAGTGGCTGATCGTCGGCCATGAGGATATCGATATCGATGGTCCTTGGACCCGATGGATCGCCAGTCCTGACCCTTCCCATTTTGGTCTCTACGACGGCGGTAACGTCCTGCTTGAGGTCCGTAAGACTTTTGGTCGTCACAAACAGCACGCACGCGTTTAGAAAATCTGGTCCGCTTGAGCCGACGGCGTGTGATTCCCAGGCGCCGGACGCCTTCTCAATGACGCCGTATGCGCCAAGATGCTCAACTGCCTGAGCAAGGTTTCTCTCCGGGTCGAGGTTCGAGCCGAGACTCAAGTAGTACTTATGTAGTGGCCTCATCCCGGCTGCGCTCTATTTCGACGCCCACTGAAGAGGAAAATCGAACTGCCCCTGGCTTCTCGACCCGCACCACGACGCGGCTCACGGCTTTGTGTTGGAGGCACAACTCTGCGAGATCGGCGGCCAACGCCTCAACCGTGTGCCGGGCGGCGGTTTCGGCGTGCGTGCGAAGACTATTGGCCAGAACCCTATAGTCCACCGCATTCTTCAGGTCGTCCGTTTCGGCGGCCTCGAGCATGTCGGTATAGGCGATGACATTAATGACGATATCTTGTGGCTTCTTCCGCTCCCAATCGTTTACGCCGATAATGCCGCGCGCCACAAGGTCCTTTATGATCACTTTGTCCACATATCCTCCTAGACCAGCTGGCGTCCGCCGTCCACATGGATGATCTCACCCGTAATATAAGCCGGCCCGGCGAGCAGGAAGAGCAGCGCCTGTTCCACCTCGTCCAGTCGGCCCCAGCGCTGCGCGGGAACGCGATCCAATACTGTGCTCTCACCGGATTCCCCTTCGGGCGGCAGGATCGCACCCAGCGCGAGCCCATTCACGGTTATCGCGGGGGCCAGTGCCAGAGCCGCGGAACGTGTCATGGCTGCCAGGCCCGCTTTCGTTACCGAATAGGCAAAGTGGTCATTATCAGGCCGCAGGGCGCGCCAATCAAGAATGTTGACAACCCGGCCGTGTCCACCGCCCGGAACTTGCGCCGCGAAGGCCTGCGTCAGCGCGAACGGCGCGGTGAGATTTACGGCGAGCTGTCGCCCCCAAACCCGCAAGTCCGTCTGTTGCATGGGGAGCGTTTCGAAGACAGCGGCGTTGTTCACGAGAGCAAAGACGGTGCCCCATTGAGTTGCTCGCCCCACCAGCTCTGCAGCCTGGCCTGGCTGTTCCAGATCGGCCTGGCATATCCACGCGCGTCGCCCCAGAGTTTCGACCTGCCGCTGAGTATCAGCGGCCTGCAGCTTGGAATGCGCGTAGTGAATCACGACATCAGCGCCCGCGGATGCGCAGGCCAGCGTCAGTGCGCGACCAATGCGGCGCGCTGCCCCAGTAATTATGATGAGCTTGTCTTGTAGCTCTAATTCTGCCAGTTTGGCCTCGTCCTGCGCAGGATTTTATCATTCTCGCCCGGCGCGCAACTCGTACCAATTTTGTCCGATTCTTGACGTGCTCCAACGGCCGTGATAGCATGCGCTCTACCAGGAGGTCGTCATGGCCATCCCATCTGATCAAACAACATTGGATCCAGCCGTGGACGTCGAGTTCACTGCGGAGCAGCACGGGATCTGGAGAGAGCTGTACTCGCGGCAGGCGCCGCATGTACAGAAGTACGCGTGCAAGGAGTATCTGAGCGGATCGGCGATCCTCGGGCTTCCATCAGACAGAATCCCCTCCGTCCAATGGCTGAATGAGCGTATTACGCCGCGGACTGGCTGGAAGACGCTTCGCACGACCGTGCGTTACTCCGATGCGGTGCAGTGGTACGGTCACTTTGGGCGGCGGGAGTTCCTGGTCACGGATTACGTTCGAAGTGCCGAAGAACTCGATTTCACTCCGGAACCCGACATGTTCCATGACGTCTTTGGGCACCTGCCGTATTTCACGTTGCCACCATACGTCGAAATCCAGGAGATGTTCGCGCCCGCCTTTCAAAGCGCCAAAACGGATCAGGAACGAGAGAACGTCAAGCGCCTGGCTTGGTTCAGCACCGAGTTTGGCCTGGTCCGCCAGGACGGTGAACTGAAAATCTTTGGCACCGGCCTGATTTCCTCCAAGGGAGAAATGGAACACGTCCTCGGAGGTCAGAACTCCGTTGCTTCCCTTCAAAGCGGAGACGATCGTCGCATTTGAGAAGGCAATCTGGAGCTACAACGAGCAGTTGTTCGTTTTCAATTCACTTTCAGAATTGAAGGCCGAGCTTGCTGCGTATTTTGGGAGCCTCTAGGGCCTAGATTTGTTCAGCCGCCTGGCGGAGGCTGACTTTGCGTCACGTGCGCATGTACGGGGAATTGTTGCACCGCCCGCACTTTTGCTCTATACTGAGATGGCACGGCGGCAGCGCGTGCGTCCATGGGATCCAAAGATTCAATCTCGGTTGGCATCGACACCACCTCGGGGCACAAAGCCTTCACTGTTGCCGCGCTGGATCATGAACTGGGCTTGCTGAGGCTCGCAGCAGCCGATTTCGATGAAGTGATTGAGTTTCTTCAGAGCCAGCCCGGCGCGATTGTGGCGCTCAACAGCCCTTCCCATGTCAATGCGGGTGTAATTCGGCGGCAACTTGAACGCGACGGCAAATCGCCCAGCAGCTTGCGCGGCGCCGACATTCGGGAGGCAGAGTTCGATCTTCACGGTCGCGGTATCTCTGTCAGCGGTACCCCCCGGCTGGAGGCGCAGTGTCCTGCCTGGGTCCAGCTCGGTTTCGCTCTCCTCCGCAAGCTGTTGGAGCTTGGCTATGTCGAGTACCCCTCCCATGGCCGACCGCGCCAATGGCTGGAGACGCATCCGCACGCTGCCTTCTCTACACTGCTCGGGCGCAGCCCCCTTGCCAAGCCCTCATTGGAGGGGAGGCTGCAGCGGGCGCTGCTTCTCTTCGAGCGAGGCGTGAAGATCCGCGATCCCATGTCCTTCCTTGAGGAGATCACACGTCACCGATTGCTGACCGGGAGTCTTCCGACTGAGATCGTGCCGTTGCCTGGAGAGTTGGACTCCCTGGTGGCGGCCTATACGGCGTGGATGGCTGGCTCGCGGCCCGGTGAAGTGACGCGTATTGGAAACAAACAGGAAGGTCATATGGTTTTGCCAGTGGGGGCATTGAAGGCGACTTACTAACGGCTTTGGCGCCCATGTGCGCACTGCCTGGCCGCCGTTGAGCAAGCCGCGATCTCAGCTTTGCGCTTGCCTGCGCGCGGCACAACCCCGCTATATCAAGAAGTCGCGGATGGTAGAATAAAATTCATGCGGAGGCCATATGACCGATGAACTAGATTTGCGCGCAATCAATACTCTGAGATTCCTATCTGCCGACGCCGTTCAACAGGCCCGGTCGGGACACCCAGGGCTGCCGATGGGTGCGGCCGCCATGGCGTTCGCACTCTGGACCCGGCACATGCACCACAATCCTCGGAACCCCCGCTGGCCCGGCCGCGACCGGTTTGTCCTCTCCGGGGGTCATGGTTCCATGCTCTTGTATTCGCTGCTCCATCTTACGGGCTACGACCTCAGCCTGGATGAAATCCGGAACTTCAGGCAATGGGGCAGCAAAACGCCTGGACATCCCGAATATGGATTGACGGCAGGGGTGGAGACAACGACTGGCCCGCTGGGACAAGGGTTTGCGACGGCGGTCGGCATGGCAATTGCCCAGGCCCATCTCGCGGCGGAGTTTGAGCCGGGTTTGTTTGATCACTTCGTCTACGCGATCGTGACGGACGGTGACTTGATGGAGGGCGTCGCCTCAGAGGCTGCAAGCCTCGCCGGACATCTCCGCTTGGGGCGGCTCATCTATCTGTACGATGACAACCATATCTCCATCGACGGCTCGACGGAGATGGCGTTCACCGAAGATCGATTGCAGCGCTTCAGTGCCTACCAGTGGCACGTGCAGCAGGTTGAAGACGGCAACGACGTTGACGCCGTTGATCGCGCCATTCAGGCGGCCAAGTCGGATCCCAGACCTTCAATTATCGCATGCCGTACGCACATCGGATTCGGGGCACCCCACAAGCAAGATACTTCCAAGGCGCACGGGGAGCCACTTGGTGACGAGGAGCTGGACGAGGCGAAGCGCAACTTGGGCTGGCCTGTGGAGCCGCGTTTCCTCATCCCGCCGGACGCGCTGGACCTCTTCCGGCACGCGATCCCCGATGGCCAGAGGTCGGAAGATGAGTGGAATCGTCGACTGGACGAATATGCGGCTGCGAATGTGGAATCGGGCGCTCAGCTCCGCCGGCGCCTGGGCGGAGAGCTGCCAGAGAGCTGGGAGAACAGCCTGCCGGAATTCGCGCCGGACCCCAAAGGCTTGGCTACAAGGAGCGCCTCCGGCAAAGCGCTGTCAGCTCTGGCCGGCACGCTTCCAGAACTTATTGGCGGGTCTGCCGATCTCACCCCCTCGAACAACACCAAATTTGAAAATGCCGCGGACTTCGGCCCGGACAATGCCGGCGGTCGCTATGTTCATTTTGGTGTGCGCGAGCACGCGATGGCTGCCGCCCTCAATGGCATGGCGCTGTACGGCGGTCTCATCCCATACGGGGGCACCTTCTTGATATTCTCGGACTACATGAAGCCTGCCCTCCGCATTGCGGCCATATCAGGAATTCCATCGATCTTTGTCTTTACCCATGACAGCATCGGGCTCGGGGAAGATGGGCCAACGCATCAACCCATCGAACAGTTGGCCGCGCTGCGGGCAATGCCGAACATGCTCTTGATGCGGCCGGCGGATGCCAACGAGGTTGTTGAGGCCTGGAAGATAGCCGTCGCGCGCCGCACGGGACCGACGGCCCTGGCTCTTACGCGGCAGGCCGTGCCAGTATTCGATCGATCCGTCACCGGCTCTGCAGCGGGACTTGCCAAAGGCGCCTACACGCTCGCATCATTCGGAAAACGCACTCCAGACATCATCCTGATGGCGTCGGGTTCTGAAGTTGCTCTCGTCTACGAAACCGGCCAGCTATTGTGGGCTGAGGGAATAAGCAGCCGCGTGGTTTCATTTCCGTCGTGGGAGCTCTTTGAACAGCAAAGCGATGCGTATCGCGAATCGATATTGCCGCCCGGCGTTATCGCCCGCGTTGCGGTCGAGGCGGCTGTTGCCCAAGGTTGGGAAAAGTACGTTGGCCCCTCCGGATGGATCCTGGGAATCGAACACTTTGGCGCTTCAGCGCCTTACAAAACCATCTTCGAGCACTTCGGTTTCACGGTGGAAAACATAGCTGCTCATGCCCGTAAGCTCGTGCACGCCACGACGCGCCGTCCGTCCGCGCGGCTGAGGGCCACAAAAACCCGCGCCGTATCCAAGCGCAAGGCCACGCCATGAAGGTGGCAGTTGGCTTCGACCATGCCGGAGTTTCCCTCAGGGAAAGCGTCTTGCAGGCCGTGCGCAAAGCCGGCGCGGAGGTCTTTGACCTCGGTACGACGACCGGTGCCCCCGTGGACTTTCCGGACTATGCCGAGAAAGTCGGGCGTGCGCTGCAGGAGGGAAAAGCCGCAAGAGGCATCCTCGTTTGTGGCTCCGGCGTGGGCGCTTGCATTGCCGCCAACAAGATGAAAGGCATCTATGCCGCCATCTGCCACGACACCTACTCGGCCGCGCAGGGCGTCATGCACGACGACATGAACCTTCTGTGCCTGGGCGGCCGGGTGATTGGTCCTGAATTGGCCGCCGTCTTGGTGGCAGCATTTCTTGGCGCGAGCTATTTGGGCAACGCACCCGGCAGTGAACGGCTCGCCCGACGCGTAGGCAAGATAAGAAAACTGGAGGAGACAGGCAGGCTGTAATGCCCAGCGCCATCGCACCTTGACTTCGCTGTATTGGTAGGAGAGAAGTATGAATGTCGTCGGAACCCTAACTGCCTTAGGTCAGTCTCTGTGGCTGGACAACATCCGCAGGCGCTCCCTGGCGGACTACCAGACACTGATTGCGCGTGAGCGGCGTGTCTTTCGCGCGTATCTGGAAGACCCAAGCGAAATCGCGTTATTAGTGAACGCCCTGGTGTAGCGGGCCCCGATCCTGTGAGTTGAGCGCCTGAGCCAGCCTGTCGGGCATTCTGGTCGATTGTGCGATCTGGGCCACCTCCGCCGGCCTCAATTATGGAGAATTGGACATGTCGGATCTATCTCGCATGATGTGTGTGGCATGTCGGGGAGGTGAGCCCACCCTGACTACGTCGCAGATCAAGGAACTGCAGCCGCAGGTGCCGGACTGGCAGGTCCAGGAAGTAGATGGCGTTTTGAGGCTTCAACGCGGCTTCAAGTTCAAAGACTTCGTCGAAGCGATCGCGTTTACCAATAGAGTCGCTGCAATCGCCGAAGAACAAGGGCATCATCCGCTGATCGTGACTGAGTACGGCCGAGTGCGGGTCGACTGGTGGACGCACAAGATAAGAGGCCTGCACCAGAATGACTTCATCATGGCTTCCAAGACGGATGAAGAGTTCTCAGGCTCTTTAGCCTGACGGCGTTGCGCATAGGCATAGCCGTGTCGTCCGGGGGCCTGCAAACGGCGGCACGACCCCTGCCGCGAGGTGCAACGAGCCATTGAGGGACGCCGACCGTTCCTCGCAGTTAGGTCCCGGCGCTCGTTGACGGACAAATTACTTCATGGGATAATCCGGCCACCGCAGAAGCTTGGATGGGAAAGAGTAAGTCCGGCTGGGCTGCAGCGAGCCTGGGACGGATGGGAGCCAGGCGGCCCGAGGGACCGAAAATCATCCCGGAGCCTTGAACTGAAATCCGCCTGTGCGCACAGCGAGACGATTGACGCCAGGTCGGTGAGTAGGGGAAACGGCGTCGGCCACCGTTATCGAGGCCGCGAAGACGCAGTTCTTCGGTGAAGCGCCCGCGCTGGCGGGAAGCAGAGTGGTACCGCGTGAGTGAACCTCTCGTCTCTGTATAGGGACGAGAGGTCTTGGTTATAGATGGAAATCACATTCTAGGAGTCCGATTGGAGCCGCATATGTTCAGGGCAGTTTCCGCCAAGCTCGACGTCCCAGCCATGGAAGATGGCGTCCTCGCGTTTTGGCAGCGGGAAGGCATTTTTAGGAAGACCGGGCTGCAGCGCGAAGGCAGGCCGGAGTACGTGTTTTACGAGGGCCCTCCGACCGCGAACGGTCTGCCAGGCGTGCACCATGTGCTGGCAAGAGCGTTCAAGGACATGTTTCCGCGGTACAAGATCATGCGCGGCTTTCATGTCTCACGGCGAGGCGGATGGGATACGCATGGATTGCCGGTCGAAATCGAAGTGGAAAAGAAGCATGGCTTCACCGGCAAGAAGCAGATCGAGCAGTACGGGATCGCCAAATTCAACGAGGAATGCCGGAAGTCGGCGTTCGAGTACATACGGGATTGGGGCCGATTGACCGATCGCATCGGCTTTTGGGTGGATCTTGAAGACGCCTATGTAACATATGCAAACGAGTACATCGAGTTGGTCTGGTGGATCCTCAAGAGTTTTTGGGAAAAGGACTTATTGTACAAGGGCTACAAGGTTGTCCCGTACTGCCCTCGCTGCGGAACACCACTATCGGATCACGAAGTGGCACAAGGTTACGAGGAGGTCACGGAACCGTCGGTTTACGTCAAGATGCCCCTTGTGGACAAGAAGGGCACGTCGTTGCTTGTGTGGACGACGACCCCATGGACCTTGCCGGGCAACGTTGCGGTCGCGGCCAATCCGGACGTCGAGTACGCCACGGTCGAGTGGCGGCATGACGGCAATCACGAGCGGTTGATTCTGGCAAAGGCCCTTGTTGAGAGAGTCTTCAAGGATGCGGATTTCACCATTGTGGACACGTTCAAGGGCAAGAAGCTCAAGGGCATGAAATATCATCCGCTCTTCACGTTCATGCCTTCGGACAAGCCGGCGCATTTCGTGGTTCTTGGAAATTTCGTAACGACCGAAGACGGGACGGGCCTGGTACACATGGCGCCGGCCTTTGGCGCGGATGATATGCAAATGGCTAATGAGCACGATCTGCCCGTCCTGATGACCGTCTTGCCGGACGGCACGTTTGTGCCGGAGGTGACGCCCTGGCGCGGTCAGTTCATCAAGAGCGCAGACCCGCAGATCGTGGAGGACCTGCGAGCTCGCGGACTCCTCTTTCGCACCGAAGATTACACCCACTCCTATCCATTTTGCTGGCGTTGCCACACCCCACTCATGTATTACGCCCGCGAACTCTTGGTATGTCCGGACAAGCCGTTTCCGCGATAGGCTGGTGGAGCTCAATCGCACAATCAATTGGGTGCCTGACCATGTCAAGGAGGGCCGCTTTGGCAACTGGCTTGAAAACAACGTGGACTGGGCGCTGAGCAGGGAGCGCTACTGGGGCACTCCTCTGCCTGTCTGGGAGTGCGATCAGGACAAGTTTCAGGAGTGTATTGGTTCCGTAGCTGAGCTGGCAGAGAAAGTTGGTCGCGATCTCCGCGACGTGGACCTTCATCGGCCATACATTGATGAAGTCAGTTATGCTTGCCCCCAATGCGGCGGGAAGATGAGCCGCGTCAAGGACCTCATCGATGTCTGGTTCGATTCCGGCTCGATGCCCTACGCGCAATGGCACTATCCATTCGAGAACGGCGATAGATTCAAGGCGCAATTTCCCGCAGACTACATTTGTGAGGCCGTGGACCAGACGCGCGGCTGGTTCTACTCACTGCACGCAATAGCCGCTCTGCTCATGGACTCCGTCGCCTTCAAGAACGTTCTCTGTCTGGGCCTGATCCTGGATGCCGACGGCAAGAAGATGTCCAAGAGCCTGGGAAACATTGTGGATCCATGGGATGTGATCAAGGCGGATGGCGCCGACGCGTTTCGATGGTATCTGTACACTGCCTCGCCGCCAGGCAACGAACGCCGCTTTTCCATTGACTTGGTGGGCGAGGTCATCCGAAGCTTCACTCTGACCCTCTGGAACGTGTACTCCTTCTTCGTCACGTATGCAAACCTGGATCAGCCTGACCTGAGGCGTGGGGTGCGCCCGGCCGACAGCGTTCTCGACCGTTGGCTACTTTCCGAACTGAACGTGCTGGTCCGAGATGTGACGGCCGCCTACGAACGCTACGACGTGACGGGCGCCACGCGACCCATCCAGGTATTTGTTGACCGACTGTCGACGTGGTATCTGCGACGATCGCGCCGCAGATTTTGGAAGTCCGAATCGGATGCAGATAAGCAGTCTGCGTACGCAACGCTGCATGTGGCCCTGGTGACGCTTTCCAAGCTCATGGCCCCAGCCATGCCGTTCCTTGCGGATGAGTTGTATCAGAACCTGGTCCGGTCTGTTCAGCCGGGGGCGGCCGAGTCAGTGCATCTGGCAGAATGGCCCAAGTACGACGAGGCCATGATCGACGAGGAGCTGAATCGTGATATGGCTTTGGTCATCAAGCTGGTGTCCTTGGGCCACGCTGCGCGGCAGAAGGCCAATCGCAAGGTGCGGCAACCACTACAGGAGGCGGCGTTTTCTGTTGGCACGCCAACGGAGCGCCGCGCCGTCGAGACGTACGCAGAACTCATCGAAGATGAGCTCAACGTAAAGAGAGTGCGCCTGCTGGACGCTTCCGTCGAGGCGGTTTCACATACACTGAAACCGCTTCCGAAGCAACTCGGGCAGAAGTACGGCAGCAAATTCCCGGCCATCAGGGATGCATTACTCGAGTTCGATGCCGAGTCCGCCGCGCGCTCGGCGCTCAGCGGCGACCCGATCCGCCTGGAGCTGAGCGGTGAAATTTACGAAATCATGCCGGACGAGGTCGAGGTCAGGGCCCAGGCCCGGGAGGGATTTGCTGTCGCCGAGGAGGGACCGTACGTGGCGGCGCTCGTGACGACACTGACACAGGAGCTGCGTCAGGAAGGATTAGCGCGCGAGATTGTGCGCCGAGTCCAGGAGCTGCGCAAAAACGCCAATCTTGAAGTCGCGGATCGCATCGAGCTCTTTGTCTCAGCCTCAGAGACCGTCGTTGCCGCCCTGCGTAAGTACGAAGACTACCTTCGCACCGAGAACTCTGGCAGTCGCGGTCGCGTATGGCTCTGGCCCTGAGGGCGCCTCACGCGCCGAGGCTGACGTGGATGGTGAGCGTCTGGTGGTCGCTCTGACAAAAAACCAAGGCAAACCCGGGCAATCGCAGGCGTCCTAGCTCATCGGGGTGTCGGGACTCATCGAATGAAGCTTGAAAACGTGAAGACAGCTACGCCGGAGCTCCTGAAGGGAGTCCAACGGCTGCTGCCTCAGCTCACCGACTCGGGACATTCTCCGGGGATGGCCGACTTGGAGTCCATGATACGCGGCGATGCTTCTTCGCTGATCGTCGTGCGCGACGGCGATGAGGCAGATCTAATCGTGGGGATGGGCACCGTGGCCGTCTATCGGACGCCGACGGGCCTTCGGGCAATCATCGAAGACGTGATTGTGGACGCGGCCTTTCGAGGTCGTGGTTACGGTGAAGCACTGGTGCGGGCACTGATGGACTTGGCACTCAAGAACGGCGCCCAAGGGGTGGGACTGACCTCGAATCCGAGAGCGCGTCTCTGCGAATCGGCTGTACAAGCGCATTGGGTTCCGCCGGCGCCGGACGAACAGCTATTACTACAGTTTTTCTTAAGACAGGCTGACAGCGCCATGTCCGCTGCTCACAGCCCACGCTCTTCCCACCTAGCTACTCGAAGTTATCCGATGCCTCAGGCTGCGGCCGCAAGAGCGCATAGTCGTCCGGCGTGTCGAGATCCTCGAGGATCGACGCTGAGTCAATCTCCACGTAATGAATTTGCGAAGCGTGTTGACGTAAGAATTCGCGGGCCGTCTGATCGGTCGTAAGTTGCAGCAACTGCGGCCACAATTCCCTTTCGACAAGCCAGGGGTGGCCTCGTCGCATATTGTGACTGGGCACAACAAGCGGAGTGGCCGTTCGCTCGTAGGCCTCGAGCACGCGTTTGACGGTCTCAACTCGGATCTGCGGCTGATCCCCCAAAACGATGAGGGCTGCGCGCGTCTGAGACTTCAGCGCCTTTATGCCGGTTTGAATAGAAGATAGCATATCGCCCTCGGCAAAGGCAGAATTCAAGATTGTGCCAATGCCGTGGCGCGCGCAGATTTCCTCAACCGAGCCCTTCGCGGCACCGGTAATCACGAAAATCTCTTCAATTCCTGCAGATTCCAGAACATGCAGAACGGTACCCAGCACTGTGATCTTCCCCCAAGGCAGGGACATCTTGGGGCGCCCCATGCGCTCCGACTTGCCAGCGGCGAGGACGATGGCGGCGATCATGGCGTGTCGTCTGCCAGGAGTTGCCGATAGTCTTCGGGGGTATCCACGTCCAGGAGCAGCCGGTCATCATGCCATGGAATGTATTCCACGCGGTGCTTGGAGAAGAGGCTTCGGCCTCCACTCTCGCCTTGCAGGCCAAGCAGGTCCGCAAACGTGGAACGATCGAACAGCACCGGATTTCCGCGCCGCTCGTCGCGAATCAATGGTGCCACGATGGGATGCAAGTCGCCGGCGTGGGTTTCGACCAGGGCCCGGATGACCTGCGGCGTTACCTGCGGTTGATCCGCAAGCAGGAACACCGCCGAACCTGCGGCAGGCGGGATGGCTTCCAAGCCCACGCGGATGGAGGATGCCTGGCCGGTCCTCCACTGGTCGTTTGTGGCAATGGCTACTGGCAAGGATGCAAGCGCTGACTCGACAGATTCGGCGCCGGCTCCTGTGACGACGACTACCGGAGTGAGCCCCGCGGCCAGGGCCGTCTTTGCCACGGCTCGGATGAAAGGCTCGCCCCGCCACAAAAGCAGTTGTTTTGGTTGTCCGTACCTGGTGGCTTCACCTGCCGCCAGAATGACTCCGGCGCATCGCTCGTGTACGGCATGTACCAGATGACTCTCAAGTTTGGTTACAACGACCGCTTCATATTCGGTCAGGAGGGCAGGGACCAAGCCGTTGGCCTGCGATTGCAGTTCGGGCGAGTCCGCCTGATTGAGAAGCAAGCAGCGGCGGGCGCCGTTTGGGATATTCTTGAGTTCACCCAAACGGTCCAACAGCACCGTGGTCAACGCCTCGCCGGTCACTTCCCCGCCCATCTCAAGCCCGCTCAGCTTGGAAAAGATTTCCGGACGGTGCACGTGCTCGGAGGAGAGCGGCTGGCCAAGTCCTGACAGCCCAGCCACAACCACGACCATGGGCACCCAGATCGGAATCGGAGGCTCGTGTTGGGCCGGCGCCTTTAGTGGCTTCTGTCGTGCGCCATCTGCCTCAATCAGAAGAATCCGCTCGCCGGAAATGGCTTCAGATCGCAATGCCCTCAGGACATCGGGCGGGCTGGGCAGCGATCGGCTGTCCGCCTCGAAGGGGCCCGTGACGAGAGTCACCGCCCAATCACCGACGGTCTGAAGATCGGTTGGGGAGTCTGCGACGATATGCCTGTCGGCAAGTTGGGTCTGCCACTCGCCAAAGTGGGTCGTCGACGTGACCAGGGCAGGGACCGGGGATTCTCGAGCCAGTGCGAAGACCGCGGTGGTCTTGCCACCTGCACCGACGAAGGCAATGCCTTGTGAGGCGAGGGTCGCGGTACGTCGAGCCGGTGCGGCCGAACAACCTCAGCGATTTGCCGAGGCTCAGGCCCATAGTCGAGCGCGCACTTGCGGCCGCGTCAGAATGGCCTCGAGTACCCCTCCACCGACCGCCAGCGACTTATCTGAGACTTGTGTGCACAGGCTAGGATCGTCTCGTCCATCGATATCGCCTATCTTCATCCGTTCTTCTGCGACAGTTCCCGGACGGAGGAGTCCTCGCAGGATTCCAGCAAAGGGCGCCACGATCTGCTTGTCAGCAACCGTGGCTATTAGCTGCCCCGCATCGAAGTGCTGGCCGATTTTCGCTTCGGATGCGAGTGTCCCCGCAACCGGTGCACGGAGAACGCGGCGACCGTCCCCCTCCGGAGCCGCGGTGTCTCGCAGGGATTGACCCTCCCAGATGACGCGTCCGAGAGTGTGCCCGCGCACCGTCTCGATGACAGCGTGGCAGTTTTCGGGCGCCGTGAATCCGGGACCGAGGCCAACGTACAGGAGGGCGCCGTGTCGCAGAGATTCAGGCGGACGCTTCCTCATGCGCGCATCCACGATGACGAGCGGACGCAGAATCTGCGCCGAAATGCACTCCGGGTCGATCAGCACCGGGATTTGTTGCTTGGCCAGAATGCCCAGAATCCTTAAGCTGTCCGACGGATCCTCCGCTCTGCGTCCGGTCACGCCCTCCACGCTGGCGACGCCTTCGTAGACCGCTTCGGCGTAGGAGACGGTTCGCCTCACGGCCAGTGGTTCAGGTAGCTCCGTCACCACGACGCTTATGCCTGCGCGGTGGAGGCGCAGGGCCACGCCGCTTGCCAGGTCACCGCCACCACGGACGATGGCTATGGCCGGCATCAGGGGCGCTCGGTCCCTTCCTCAAGGACGTGTCCAAACGCGTGTAGCGTAAGATATACGAACATGAAGAAGAGGGTATACAGCGAGATGAAGCCTAAAGAACGCAAACTCGGATCGGAAAGCCAGTCAAAAACATTCGACGCCAGTGTGCCAGGGTTCTGGAGCAGGTCCCAACTGTTGAGGCGGATGAACCTGCCGACATAGAGGCCGACGCCGCTAAGACCGGCGACGAACAACACAAAGCCCCACCCTATACCTCGGCCAAGCTGGCGCCGTATGATTTCCTGCATTAGATTGAGCGAGACCACTCCCAGGAGCATGCCAGTCCACGAAAACCAAATCAGCAGGATCACGTCATACCAGAGCGGAACGTTGGTGATGTTCTGGTTGAGGTGCTGCAAGTCCGTAAGGATATACGGAGCATTCGGAAAGAAGATCAGCCACAGAAAGGCGAAGGCCGGTATGACGGCGTATATGAGCTGCTTACGCCACGACAGCATATACGCAGCGTACGCCAGGACAAATGGGATCCACGCAAGGGCGAGGTTCCAAATCAGGCTGGCGTAACGACGCGAGTCGCTGTAGGCCACGCGGGCAGCCACAAGCGCGACGCACACCAAGGACGCAAGCGTAAGGAGACCGAAAACACCTATCTTGTATTTGTGAGCGTGAAGTATCTCAGACAAGCGCGCCATTCTTGCCCTGCAGGAAGTCAATCAACATGGGATTTGTAACCCCCGGTTTCTCATAGTGCGGTACGTGCCCGCAAGCTGGGATCGGCTTGAAAACCACGCGCGGGATTAGCCGTAGCAGGAGTTCGCTTTGCCTGAACGGCACCGTCAGGTCATCCTCCCCCCAGAGCAGCATAAGCGGCGTGTCCAATTTCGCCAGGTCTTGATACACGCCGGAGAATTCGCCGAGCATGTTGCTGCGCAGCGTTGAAAGGACGGCTCGCTTGAAGCCACGGTACTGCATCTGCGTTTGATACCGCGCCTGAAATGCCGCGATTGCGCTTGGCTCGTAGAAATCGGAGGCAACCCCCCGCGCTAACGCACCGGTTCCAAGCAGCGCCATGATCAGCTCACCAATGCCTGGCAGCATCGCGATCCGGTAAATCGGGCGCAGAGGCATGGCCTTCGACGCCAGTCGGATCGATCAGCACAACTCGGTGAACCCGCGACGGTTGATGGGTCGCAAAGGACGCGGCAATCACGCCACCCATCGAAAGCCCTACTAAGCTGGTGGCTTTCACGCGCAGAGCGTCGAGCAACTCGCGCAACTGCCGTAGGTACAGGTCGATCCCGTAGTTTGCGTCGGGACGGGCTGAGTAGCCCCGCCCGTAGAGGTCGTAGCGTATGGGGTTCATGCCGGCTGAGAGCAAAGCGGAAAACGTTGGATCCCAGATGAAGTAGGGGACGGAAAACCCGTGTATCAGGACCACAGACGGCGGCCGCTCTGTATCCCCGATCTCATAGTGGGTGTAGCCATCGCTAAGACGGACGAATTGGCCCGTGCTCGACCCGCGAGTTGCGTCGTCCAATTCCCGCGTCTCGCCCGACCAGATTCCATCAAATCTCATTGGATCTTGCCGAGCGCGCGCAGCACACGCTCAGGCGTGAACGGGAACTCGTCAATCCAGACTCCGGTGGCGTCGTGAATCGCGGCTGCAATGGCCGGCGCGAGGGGCAGAAAAGGTATCTCGCCGAGCCCGCGCGCGCCCCAAGGACCGTTCGGCTCTGCGACCTCAACGATCACGGATTCGATGCTCTCTGGAATGTCCAATATCGTCGGGAGCAGATACGTGCTGAGTTGGTCAGCTATGACCCTGCCGTTCTTGGTTCGCAGGTCCTCCGTGATGGCGTAGCCCTGTGCCTGCACAACGGCGCCCTCGATCTGACCGACGACCAGGTCGGGGTTGATGGCCTTGCCTACATCGTCGGCCACGACGACCCGCACCAGCCGGACATGCCCGGTTTCCGTATCGACTTCCACTTCGACGCCTTCGGCGGCGTAGGCATAGGAAAAATTCGGCGTCGAGTGGCCCGTATCCGGATCGAAGTGCTCTGTCTTTGGGGCCAGGTATGTAAACTCTGCGACGGCTGGACGCTCTTCGTTCTTCCATTTCTTCAGCGCGGCCTCTGCAGCGCCTTTGATGGCATTGCCTGCCATAAAGGTCATCCGAGAGGCGCTTGCAGAGCCGGCGTTTCGCTGTGTTGCGGAATCGGACGCCATGATCTTGATGCGCTCCACGGGCACGCCCACCACCTCCGCGGCCATCTGTGCCATCACGGTGTGGGTGCCTTGTCCCACCTCCGCGCCGGCGTCATGAACCACGACGTGGTCAATGGCTCCATCCCCATGGATCTCAACCTTGGCCCACGAGTTCTCCTGGTACCCAAACGAGAATCCAACGTTCTTGAATCCGGCTGCAAAGCCGCGGCCGCGGACCAACGGGCTAGCCGAGCTCGCCGGGTCGTTCGAACCCTGCTGCCAGCCGAACTTCTCAGCCGCCGCCTCAATAACCTGGGGGACGCTTACCGGAGGGGGAGCTGGCGTGCCTACAGCGAGCGTCAGGCCGTCGTGCAGCGCATTGCGTCTCCGTATTTCTACGGGATCCATTTCCAGTCGTTCGGCAAGCTTGTTCATTTGGCCTTCCGCCATGAACAGCGCCTGCGGAGCGCCGAACCCGCGGAATGCAGCACCTGGCAGATTGTTCGTGTACACGCCGTAGACGTCTGCTTTCACGTGAGGAATGAAGTACGGCCCTGTCGACGTGATTGCGGCGTTTCCGAGCACCTTGTTGGACGTATACATGTAGGCGCCTGCATCGCCATATATTTCGTTGACGGCAGCCACTACCTTGCCATCGCGGTTGGCGCCCCAGCGCGCCCGCAGAATCGCTGCGTGGCGTTTTCCGTGCCCGATGATGGACTCGCGACGACTCCAGATGATTTTCACCGGTCGCTGCAATCGCCACGCAGCCAAGGCCAGCACAATTTGCACGGACAAGTCCTCGCGGCCTCCAAAGGCGCCGCCTATAGCCGGATAGACAACTCGGACCTTGTCTTCTGGGAGACCAAGGGCGTGGGCGATTGATGTCCGGTCGGCGTCCGTCCACTGACCCGCGCAGGCTATTGTGATCTGTCCACCGTCTCCCATGTGGGCGAGCCCGGCCTCCGGCTGAAGGTATGCGTGCTCCTGGCTAGGCGTTCGGTATTCGCCCTCGACCACCACATCGGCGGCAGCCAGCGCTTTTTCCGCATCGCCCTTGCGAATCTTATAGTGGACACAAACATTGTTGCTACCGCGATCCGGGTGCAGCAGCGGCGCGTCGGGGAGCATCGCTTGCAATGGATCGCTCAGGACCGGTAAATCCTCGTACTCGACTTGGATGAGCGCCATAGCCCGCTGGGCGGCGTCTTCGCTCTCGGCGACCACAGCCGCCACCTGATCTCCGACGAAGCGGACCACGTCAGCGCCAGGAATGGATGATCCCGGACCGCACAGGACCGGCTGATCCGGTATCTGAAGCCCATATTCGTTTACCGGAACGTCTGCAGCCGTGTACACGGCCGCGACGCCGGCCGCGTGCCGTGCCAACTCCGTATCCACGGACTTGACGCGTGCATGCGGCCGCTCTGAAAAGAGGATCTTCATGTGCAGCATGCCCGGCAGCGCGAGGTCGCCGGAATAGGCGGTCTCGCCCGTCACCTTGCCCAACGCGTCGTAGCGGGCAACCGATTTGCCAATGACAGACAGCGCCGGCCCCGATCGCTTTGGCTTCAGCCCGCGCGAGCCGCCGACTCCCCGTGTCTTTTTCATCGTTTGTATCTCCGCGCCTTGAGCGGCGCTGGCGGCGCATCAAGTGGGCCATAGCGTGGCGGCCCGACGAGTTGGTACGCTATGGCATACAGAAGCGAGATGAGCGTCCCGCCCAAAATCGTATAGGCAATGCACAGAATGGAGACGGCGTACAGGTTCTGCTGGGCCTGGATTGCCGCAAGCACTGGAGCCAGGCCTCGAAGACTCAACAGGAGCTTTGGAAGGACCGGGTAGCCAACCAACTGATAAGGCAACGGCCATCCGTTTTCCAAAGCCCACTGGACCGTCAGATCCGCTAAGAACCACGCGCTTGCAGGAACGCCCACCATCAAGACACAACCGATTCCGCGCCAGATGGCTGGAGGGGGTTGATTAGCTGGCGGCGTTCGGGGCCGCGTGGATACAGTGTACCTGGACATGGACTACCTCTCACGCCCCGGCACGACTGGCATCCTCGACGGCCGTCATGATCTTGTAGTATCCCGTGCACCTGCACAGGTTGCCGGTTAGCGCCTGCTCAATTTCGGACCTGGTTGGATGAGGCCTTTCCTCCAGAAGCTTGGCACCGGCCATGATGAAGCCGGGCGTGCAGTAGCCGCATTGCACAGCCGCGTCATTCACAAACGCTTGCTGCAACGGATGGAGGTTACCGTCGTGTGCGAGGCCTTCTATGGTGACGATTTCGGCGTTGTGTGCGCGCGGCGCAGGGACGAGGCATGACATCACCGCCTTGCCGTCCAGAAAGACTGTGCAGGCACCACACTCGCCTTCTGCACAGCCCTCTTTCGTCCCCGTCAGTTGTCCTTCTTCCCTGAGAAGCCGCAGCAGCGTCTTGTCGTGGCCCGAGATGAATTTGTAGGCGCGACCGTTGATGGTTGTTTCGATCGGGGTCCCGGGCGAGTGAATCAGGCGGGGGCCAGGAGGGAGCGATGTGCCTGTTCCTCTCGGAGTGCTCAAGGCGCCCGGTTCCGAGCTCCCCGCGAGAAGCACGGGAGCGCTAGGAAAGCCATCGCGTTCGGTGCCGCTTCGCAGCGCCCGCAAGCCCCTTGCTGTCGCGACCCTTACCATTTCCCTGCGGTAGCTGCCCGAGGCACGCAGATCATCAATGGGCCGACTCGTCTGCGCGGCCAGTTCGGCTGCGCGCTCGATGACCGTGTCTGAGAGCGGCTTGCCAACGAGGAATGACTCTGCATTCGGGACGCGAATGATCGTGGGCGAAACGGCGCCAAGGGCAATGGCTGCCTGCCGTACCACATCTGCGGTGATGGTCAGGACCATCGCAACGTTAACAAGTGAAATGGCCTGCGCACGTCTCAGTGCGAGCTTGACAAACGTTCCGCGCTGTTGCGCCGACATCGCGGGAAATGAGATGTCTACCAGGATCTCGTCCGGTTCCATGACGGTCGTGCGAACGCCCCGGTAGAAATCCCGCAACGGAACTGTCCGTTTGCCACGCGTTGACTGGAGTGTCACAACGGCATCCAAGGCGACCAGTGGCGTGATTGTGTCGTTTGCAGGCGAGGCGGTGATTAGGTTGCCGGCAATGGTCCCGCGGTTCCGGATCTGGGGTGCGCCCACTTCCCAGGCTGCCCTCGCCAGCGGATACGCGAGATCCCGCAAGAGCTGAGATGCAGCGCCTTGGTTGTGGGTCACGAGAGGTCCGAGATGCAGGAGCCCGTCTGCGTCTTTCTGGATGCCGTCAAGATTTGGCACCCGCGTTACATCCACAAGTGTGTCAATCCCCCGTCGGACACCGCGCTCCAACTCCAGGATCAGGTCTGTCGCGCCGGCAACAATTCGCGCGGTCCCTCGTCGCTCGTGGAGAACAGCAAGGGCATCGTCTAGAGTGCTAACTTGGACGTAGTCATGCCACACAGGGATACCTTTTCTCGGCGCGTGTACTTCCGTGCATCGCGGGCGCCCCATCACGCCGCGGCCTTGGCCGACGGATTGACTTCAAGGCCATCTATCCAGTCTAGTGTTCTTGGTTCCCAGCCCCCGTGAACACCTCTGGCCGGCGGTTGAAGGTCTCGACCGCCTGGCGGGCGAGGGTTGTGATGTTTCGGATGGCTGCCGGCAGTGCTGCGTCGTCCGCCAGGCTCGCCTCGACATTGTCGATGCCACGACCCAATTCGGCTGCCGTGTCAAAGAACGCAGCATCAAAGCCATACAACTGCTCGAGCTCTTTCTCGTTGATTTTGACAGCATCGAAAACACCGGCATAGCCCCTAGGTGCCATGCGAATCTTGTCTACAAAGGTTCGTACTTGAATGGCTGCCCTTTCCATGTCATCCACGAACTCGATCTTTCCCGCACCTACCAGGTCGGTTTGGAGGTTGGAAATGCGCTTCCAAAGCTCCTCGAAGCGGACCGCCAATGCCTCGCGCACCATCTTGTCGGCCGCCCGTCGATTTTCACGCTGAACATAGCCGCTGAAACCAGGGACCAGCGAAATGAGCTTGGTCAAAGGATCCATTTGTCCGGTGACTTTGTCATACATATCTGACATCGGTGCCTCCTGCAAGGATCTACGGACGAGTCCGTCTGTGGTCTCAAGGATTATACTATGCAGGCCTGCAAATGATCGGGCCGCGGGTCGTAGGCCGTTCGTTCGGCGACGGGCTCTGGCTCACAAATTCGTTTGTCGCAGCGACCCGTGGAGCGCGGCAGTATAATTCATCAAAAAGCCCTACTAGGACAAGGAGTCCGTGCATGTCAGAGCTCAACGAAATCCTGGAACTCGCGGGAAACAGCGTTCGGTTTGAGGACGGTCGGCTTAGAATACTCGACGAAGCCGCGTTTCGAAACTCTCTCGGCTCTTTGGTTGAGACATCGGCCCTGGGATCAGCTGTCACTGCCGGCTGGGCGCGGCTGCTGATCCGATCTGCGGCTCTTGAACGCGGGATCCTGCCTAGTTCAATCCATGAACTTTATGGGGCTCGCGGACGCGGCGAAGTGCCCCTCACGTTCACCGTGCCGGCGCTGAATCTAAGGGTGCTTTCCTATGACGCGGCACGGGCCGTATTTCGAGTGGCTCGCAAGATGAAGGCGGCCGCATTCATCTTCGAGATCGCACGCTCGGAGATCGGCTACACCGCGCAGCGCCCTGCGGAATACTCAACCAATATCCTCGCCGCGGCCTTGGCCGAGGGATGGAGCGGCCCCGTCTTTCTACAAGGCGACCACTTCCAAGTCTCGGCCAGTCGTTTTCGAGATGATGCCCTAGCCGAAGTAGGCGCGGTGCGCGCCCTCGCGTCTGAGGCCATCTCTGCGGGCTTCTACAACATTGACATCGATACGTCCACGCTTGTCGATATTTCCAAACCGACCGTAGCGGCACAGCAGGCGACCAACTGCCGCCTGACTGCTGAACTTGCATCGTACATTCGCCAGTTGGAGCCGACGGGCATCACGATTTCGATCGGCGGCGAGATCGGGGAAGTCGGTGGCCATAACTCCACGGCGGAGGAACTGCGCGCTTTTATGGGCGGATTTGGCGCCGAACTGGGGCGCCTTGCACCGGGCAAGACCGGTCTGAGCAAGATCAGCATCCAAACGGGCACGGCCCACGGCGGCACCGTCCTGCCGGATGGCAGTCTCGCTAAGGTGAACATCGACTTCCAAATCCTTCAAGATCTGTCTCGGGTAGCACGCGCCGAGTACGGACTCGGCGGAACTGTGCAGCACGGTGCCTCGACCTTGCCCGAAGGTGCGTTCCACAAGTTCGTGGAGCACGAGGCCGTTGAGGTCCACCTGGCGACCAATTTCATGACGATCTTCTACAACCACGCACCCGAGGATCTGCGACGGCAGATGTACGCCTGGCTGGATGAGCACGAAGCGGGCGACCGCAAGGCCGGCATGACGGACGAGCAGTTCTACTATAAGACCAGGAAGAATGCGATCGGCCCGTTTAAGGCGCAGATGTATGGACTCTCCGACGCGGCGCGGGCGGCAGTGGTGGCGGCATGGGAAACGCAATTCGAGAAGCTGTTCGAGCTTCTTGGCATGCAAGACACCCGCGCTCAAGTCGAAGCCTTTGTCCATCCGATCCGGGTCGAACCAGATCCGAAGTTCTACACGGGCCACATGCCCGCGGGCCGTAAGGTTGTAGCCGACTCTGCCGACGATCTGCAAGACTAGCAAGAGCTGCACGCCGGGCTGGACGCATCACCGCCATGCCTGAGGCGGGACAGATGCTTGGGGGCGGCCGCTATCTGCTCGTTCCCAGAACGCTGATTTTCCTTCGGCAGGCCGACTCTTACCTGTTGATCAAAGGATCGGCCACAAAGCGTCTTTGGCCGAATAAGTACAACGGCATCGGCGGACATGTCGATCGCGGAGAGGATGCGCTTGGATCGGCGGTGCGCGAGTTGCTTGAGGAGACGGGCCTGAGGGCCGACCTCTGGCTGTGCGGCACGGTGATAGTCGACGCCGGGGACGTCGGTGTTGGGCTGTATGTGTTTACTGGAAGCCCGACGGGCGGCACGTTGAGGGCTTCTGCCGAGGGCAATCCAGAGTGGGTCCCGTACGCGCGTGTGTCAGGGTTGCCCGCACTTCGAAGATCTGCCAACGTTACTTGCCCGCATCCACGAAATGCGCCGGGGCGACGTACCTTTCGCTGCTAGGTCCAGCTATGATGGGGACGGCAACCTTAGGCTCATCCTGGAGAGTTGATACGTGCCCAGCGAGGCTGGGGCGCGATCGCGCGCCCACAGGGGCATGGACGGCCTGGCAGGAAATCGAGCTGAGGTCGTGCCACAGGCGGATGCCTGGCCGCTGACTTCCGGGCGTGCTTAGAGCTTGTATCCAATCGTCCTGAGGAATTCCTTGCGCCACAAGATGTCGGACTTTGCTTCGACGCCAGCGGGCGAGGCACCGTCGATAACCCCAAGGATTCCGCGTCCCTGTTCGGTTTCCGCGACGATGACCTGAGTTTCGTTGGCCGTTGCACAGAAGATTCTGACCACTTCGGGGACGGACTTAATCGCGTTGAGCACATTGATCGGATAGAACCCGACGCCAAGGAACACAATGAATGAATGTCCGGCGCCGATGCGGAGGGCATTCCGTCGCGCCAAATCTATCATCGACTTGTCCGTTCCTGAGCATCGAACGAGGCGCTTGCCAGAGGCCTCGCAGAAGGCCAAGCCGAATTCTATTCCCGGAACAGCACTGTACAACGTCTCATGCAGGTCTTCCACCGTCTTGATGAAATGCGATTGCCCGAGAATGAAGTTGATGTCCTCGGGCTTCTCGATCAGAACCGTCTGCAGTTGCATTCCTCACCTCCACAGAGCAGTGGAATTAGCTTTGGTATGATTGTAGCGGCCTTTTGAGGATTCCGGTGAACAGAAGTGTGCCTTTATCACCGCCCTGGAATGGAACTGTGAACTATGAATGACAGTCGCGTGCGTCGCGCCCTTGCGGCCACCGGTATGGCAATTCTGGCTTGCAGTTCAGTTTCACACTTCGCTCCTGCAGCAGCCTCCGCCACCGCACTCCCCCTTGCCGCGGCCTCAACGGTCACGAGCATGCCCACAGTCCCGCCAAGTCCCCCGGCCACGGAGGCTCCGATCGCGACCCCGACCACCACCGTCTCTTGTGCCCGATTTTGCCCACATCGTTACCATCGTATTTGAAAACAAGGAATTTGGTTCGGTGATCGGCAACAAACAAATGCCGTACTTCAACGAACTGGCCACGTCCTACACGCTCTTAACGCAGGAATATGCCGTCACCCATCCCAGCTTGCCCAACTACCTGGCCCTGATCGGCGGGGACACTTTTGGCGTCACTTTTGATTGCACAAAGTGCATCTACAATGCCATTACGTTGCCTGACCATATAGAGGCCAGCGGCCGTACGTGGAAGGCTTATCAGGAAGACATGCCCTCACCGTGCTATGCCGGGGCAGAAGCTGGCAACTACGCGATGAAGCATAATCCCTTTGTGTACTTCGAGCCCATCCGCCTGGATCCGGCGCGCTGTGCCCGCAGCGTGGTGCCGCTGCCGCAGCTGTACTCCGACGTGGCAGCTGGCACGTTGCCTGACTATGCCTTCATCACGCCGAATCTATGCAACGACGCGCACGACTGTGGCGTGGGTGTGGCCGACGATTGGCTCAAATCCCTGATGACGATTCTTCTGCCGCTGCTGGACCGCGAAGGCACGCCCTATCTGGTGATACTGACATGGGACGAAGGGCAAGAGGATCACTCATGCTGTGGACTTCCGGCAGAGGCAGGTGGCAGGATAGCAACGATCTTGGTTTCACCGCAGGTCAAGGCGGGCTTTGAAGACGCCACGCCGTACACTCATTATTCGATACTCAAGACGATCGAAGCCGCCTGGCAGCTACCGTACTTGGGGCATGCCGCGGACCCGGATAACGTGCTTATCACGGCTCCCTGGAAGTAGGTCCGTACTTCTAGGTCCCGACCGAGTCTCCTGCCCGTGAGTAGAACGTGAGCAGAGTTGTTCCGTATCGTCTGCTGTCTGCTTCGGTCAGATGCGACAGGCCCAGTGATTTGTACTCTTTGGGGTGCAGCTGAGCCACAATCCAGCCGTTTTCGGTTAGCCAGCCAGTATTGGCGTCGAGGGCCGTAAGCGCCTGGGACCAGAGCTCCTGATACTGGGGCGGTGCCACGAATATGTAGTCGAATTGGCGGTCTGGTGGAGCCGCCAGCAGGGCGTAGGCGTTCGCCTGCTTGACCTCGGCTCGTTCTGCCAGGCCGGTAAGTGCCAGGTTTGACTTGATGGTCTCCAAGCGGACCGCGATGGAGGTCGGTTAGGCGCGCGTACGCCGCGCCCCGGCTAAGTGCCTCGATGCCGACGGCGCCGGTGCCGGCGAACACATCCCACCAAGTGGAGCCGACTATGTCTGGCGCGACAATATTGAAGAGCGCCTCTTTGACCCGATCCGTGATGGGTCGAGTATCTTTTCCCGGGACAGAATGCAGTTTTCGACCCTTGGCCGTGCCGGATATGACGCGCATTGTCCCTACGCCCGGCCCGGGAGATCCGTTCGTGGCTCAACCGACTGGCGCGCCGCCCGGATGTTGCCGTAGGGGGTGATGATCGGCGCAACGCAGCCGGTGCTCAGAATCAGCTTCCTCCCGCCGGTCTGAGTGATTGCGTCTAGGACTTCCGCCTGCACACTCGTTGGAGACCCGTGGACGAGTGTGGTGCGGCCGATGCCGCCGCAAAGCACCCGCTCCCACTGCCGCCGGGCTGCAGACAGGGTCGGTCCGGCTTCACGATCGTGCCAGTTGATGATTTGGGCCGGGTAGTCGGCGACAAACTCGAAGTAGACGTCGTTGCCGTGCAGGTGGAGCATATTGCACCACAGGTCCGTGGCGGCATCCAGCACCTCAAGATCCGAGGTGCGGCCGAAGTGCTCGAACTCGCTGCGCGCCAGAAGGCCTGCCTGCGCGTGCTGGACTGCATAGAAGATGCCGTCCGCGCCCGCCTCTATTGCCGCCTGAATGAATTGCTTTGTGGAATCGGTAATGATTCGAAGGCCGCGCTCGACAGCCTCCGGGAATTTGCGCAGGTGCACGAGGAGCACGTCGTCTCCGGCGAGATGCTTGGCGTGCGAAAGTGCACTGAATACGGTTTGCAGGATCGGGGTCTCCGGACCGAGCTCATGCCGAATCTGCCTAAGGCAGGCGATCTGGGCTGCCAGATGAGGCGCGTCGGCATTCAACGCGGGCAATCGCTCCCAATCGGCTGGTTCTTGGATGATGTGTTTCGTGTACCTGCGCGTGCCTTCGGTATTGCCTTCCCACGCATCCTCCACGCCCCAATCCTTCACCGAAAAGGACGAGGCAGGCGTTACCTTCAGCAAGTCGAAATCGTAGGCGTCTTCAAACGCCAGGTGTGCGGTCGCCAGGGTGTCGGGGGCTTGGTCGTCGACGGGAAAGTGACGCCACAGCGCAATAGGCACCCTGTCAAGGATCTCGCCGGCTAAGCACGCCTGTATGCGCTCGCGATGTGTGGTCACGGTACCCTCTTTATGATGCAGAACGTCGCGCCGTCGCGGCCGACCGAGAGCAGCCAGGGCGCGTCATGGAACGTTCGACGATCCTCATTGGTCCGCGTGCCGACCAGGACGTAGTCTCCCGATCGAATGCTTTGGCCGGCGCCGCGCTGGTCCGCAACGGTGATATCAGGTCGTGCGTACGGTTGTGCCACGTCCGCTTCACGGTGAACGAATAGCCGGGCCGGCCCCTTGACCGACGCATTGAAATCTTGAACCGCTTCCCTGTAGCAAGTCAGCCAGTAGTCGGTTTCGTAGTGTCGGAAGACCCCGCTCTGTCCCGCCGACAAACGCATTGTAGTAGGTGTACTCATATGGGTGCAGTCGCACGATGCCGACAATTCCTGGGAGCAGCAGCAGGGCGCCGAGTGCGATGTTGACTGGTAGGCTGCGAATCTTGACCATCACAAAGTCCACTGCCACGGCGGCAAAGATGAAAACCGGAGGCACCATGAAAAGAAAGTGGCGCATGCCATCATACAGGGGCGGGCGCTCTATGAGTACATACCCCAACGGAACGGCAAGCCAAAGCAGAACCAGCACCTCTGGGAGCGATGCTCGGGTGTCTACTCGGAATCGAACAGCAGCAACGGTCAGGCCGATCAGAAATAGCAGCCAAACCGGCTCTGTGAGCTTCGCCACGAGAAAGAACGGAAGGTAACGCAGCGGTAGTTCAGCAGCTCGGTACAGGTTGTCGGCAAACAGGACCTGCAGGGTCGTCGGGTTATCCGACATCAGCCTGAAGACATCCAGAAACCGGAATGGGCTTTCCCACAAATACGGCCAAGCGGCCAACATGATGCCCGCTGCGAGTGCGCCGTAGATAATGATCCAGGCCGCGGTCGAGCGCGAAGGACCGCGGCCGATGAAATATGCCACGACCAGGATGCCCGCCAGCGGGCCCAGCACTCGATTCGCACTTGCGATCCCGAGAAGCGCCGCCGGCAGCAATACATTCAGCACGTTGGCAGCGGTGCCTCCGTTTCGGAGGTCGTCCAACCGATCGACCATGCGAAAGCCGAGCCAAACGGCGCCCAGGACGAATACCATGAATGGCATGTCTTTGGGATTGATGAAGGCATGGCCCCAGAGAAGAGGTTGCGTCGCAAAGAATGCAGCCGTTACGACGGCCGCGGCCTGATGGACGAAACGCAAGCTGAGGCCATAGAAGAAATAGATGCCCAAGACGTACGTCAGGAAATTGATGAGGTGCCAGGCAGAGTTGTTGTCGATGTGAAGTGATTCCAGCAGGTATACGGGTTCGCGTGCCAAGAGCAGGTAGCCGGGGCCGCGCGTCTTGTGATCGTCGGCGCTGGGCCCGTACGATTGCGTCAGATCAAAGTGACCGCTGAACCAGTTGCCCGGCGAATATGCGTAGCCGAGGGCGTCTGCATACTTGTAGAAGAGGGGTTCATCCCAAGTGAGCCCGTAGTCTCGAAAGAACAGCAGGCCTCCCGCAACCGACAGCATCAAGACGCCGTAAATGGGCTTCCGGATGATGCCGCGCAGCGCCTTCATTTTTGCTCCGCCAGCCGGTGGGCCTGCCGGCGGCGAGCATCTACCTGGCGTTGCTTCTCATCTGCGGTCTCGGCTATCAGTGGCGGGACGCTGACCGGGCAGGCATTATCGTCCAGCGCCACGTACACGACGTATGCGGTGTTGGTATGAGATCTCTGCCCGGTGATGGGATTCTCTGCCACGACTTGGACCTCGACCTCCATCGACGATCTACCCACGTTCGTCACTTCCGCTGTCAGGAGGACCAGGTCGCCGATCTTGATGGGGTGCCGAAACACCATTGAGTCGATGGCCACGGTGACAACCCGACGCTGCGCGTGGCGCATGCATGCCAATGCCCCCGCTTCATCGACGAGCTTCATGATCCACCCGCCGTGCACATTGCCTAGGTTGTTGGCGTGCTCTGGCTGCATCAACTGTGCGATGCTGATACGCGATGCGCTGACTGGCTTTGGAGGTAGAGTGGACGTCATGGCATGGACCTCACGCGAATTCGAGGACCTGGTGAACACAGCCTGACATATGGTCTGTCAGCGCCACCGGCCAGGGGAAGGCCACCAAGGGCCTCGAAATAACCATGGCGATCTTCGACCGGGAAAAGAATTCATCTATTCCATGTCCTCGCGTAGTTCGCCCACATCCAGGGTATGCAGCCGTTCGGGCTCGTCGAGCAGGACGTCGATCGTGCTGAAAGTCAAATCGCCCATGAGCGGCGCGAGTGGGATCGTCGCGGGTGGGCTGACACGTTCGGGCGCGAGCCGGTGGCCGCACACTCGGCTTGCGGGTCGACGGCGTGCGCTCGCGAACGATCCGTCGATCGTCCGTCAAAGAACCGACGAAGTGCCCCAACACCGAGTAAACGTCGCGGCCCGCCGTGATGAAGCCGACCCACTCGCCGCCGAAATTGAATACGTACGGATAAGCCACCAGCGCGGCTGCGTCGCCCCTGGAAGTGTAAAGCGGCAGGACGCGCATTCGTACGCCCGATTTCATGTGATGTCGTTGTATGTCCAGTAGCGATTCACGAAGAAGTTCCACAGCATGACAGTGCCCACCGCCGCGGCCAAGGTGGCATTGCGGGCTGCGAACTCGGGGCTGATCGCAGCCAAGACAGGGCCGCGGTGAAAAAACTGCAGGAGGACGGGCTCAACGAAGTGCAAAATTGGAATCCGGATCGCGACGCCCGCCAGGTTGACCAGCGTGAACATGCCCAACTGGTGCCCCAGGGGTCGGGAACGTGAATCCGGGTAGGTCCAGTACCGGTTCCACACGAAATTGCTGACAATGGCGCATCCAAACGAGATCGTCCCGGCAACCACCAGGATCGTGCCCAGGAACTGGGTAAGGGCGTTCGCAATTCCGAAGTCCACGACTGCACCAAAGGCGCCAACCGCCATGAACTTCAGGAACCGGCTCCGCTCGGCCGGATTTCTGAGTACGGCAATCACGCAATGCCCAACTTGTTCTTGAAGTACGGGATAGTCTGACTCAAACCCTGATCCAGTGAGTACTTCGGGCTCCAGCCGAGTTTCTCATACGCCCGTGTTATGTCGGGCTGCCTGCGCTGAGGATCCCTTTCGGAGCGTGCATCAGGCACAAAGGTGATTCCCGCTTCGTTCGCCACGATCTTGTTGATGGCCTCCGCGAATTGAACCAGGGTGATCTCGTCGGGATTTCCGATATTTACAGGCAGGTGCTCATCAGAAAGCAGGAGCCGCACAATGCCCTCGATCAAGTCGTCGACATAGCAGAAGGAACGGGTTTGCATGCCGTCGCCATACACGGTCAGTGGCTGCCCCAAGAGCGCCTGCTTCAACAGGTTCGGAAGTGCGCGGCCGTCCTCCAGGTCCATGCGCGGCCCGTATGTGTTGAAGATTCTTACTATGCGCGTGTCCACACCGTGCTGGCGATGGTATGCCATCGTCAGGGATTCCGCAAAGCGCTTAGCCTCATCGTAGACGGATCGAGGTCCGATGGGATCCACGTTGCCCGCGTAGGTTTCAACCTGCGGATGCACCAATGGATCGCCATAGATTTCGCTGGTGGAAGCCAGAAGGAATCGAGCGTTGTGCGCCTTGGCAACACCCAGGCTGTTGTGAGTGCCAAGGGCGCCGGCTTTCATGGTCTGGATCGGAAGGTTGAAGTAGGCGCTTGGGGAAAGCGGATTGGGGCTGGCGGGCGAGGCAAAATGCAGGACTGCATCGATGGGACCGCGAACGAAGATGTAGTCAGACACGTCGTGTCTGCGGAACACGAATTTCGTATTGCCCATCAAGTGAGCAATGTTGTCTATGCTGCCGGTCACGAAGTTGTCGAGCCCTAGCACGTCGTGGCCATCGCCGATCAGGCGGTCGCATAGATGTGACCCCAAGAAACCAGCCGCTCCCGTTATTAGTATTCGCATGGCAAATCCAATCCATTCCCGTCAACTCGGTGCCCACCCGAACTTTCCTGACCGGCCGAAGCACGTGCTCGGTGTCCGGTAGCCATCGCCTGGAATTTCCTCATTTCCAATCGCTCACCGACGTCAGCCCGTCGCCTGTGATCTGCCTTGCCTCTCCGCTGCCAGTGTCGATGAGCCACAAGTTTCCCTGGTAGATGACGCTCAAGTAGTCACCGACCTGTCCGGCGATGCTTGCAGGAGCCCAAACAGGACGCTGAGGCTCCAATCCCGGGAGGTCCTGCGCAGGAAACAGCATGCGGCGATTGGAGCCGTCGCGGTCCATTACGAAGAGGCGATAGCGGCTTGTCTCACTTTGATCGGGGAAGATCGCCTGCAGGTATGCCACCTGATACTCCTTTTCGCCCCCGTTGTCGTGAGAAGGCGAAACGGAAGGGGACGCGAACATGCCCACTTGGGGAATCAGGTCGGCGGTCGCATTGTTGCTTAGGGCGGTGGCCTTCAAATCAAACCACGGCGAATCTTCGGCCGTGACCGGTGGAAGCGACGGCGCATGGTCCACGAAGTAGAGTGCCTCCGAGTTGGCGCTCCAACTTAGGCCAGGATTCCAGGCCCAATCGCTGTGCGTTTGAAGCGGCGCGATTTCCAGCAGCGGGGCAAGATAGCCGCCGTCCTGGCTGACGAGTCCTATGCCGTCTGGTTTGGCATACGCCAGCCTTCCGCTGGACGAAAATGCGAAGGTCATACCCCACCAACCGTACACGCCGCCGCTGCTGGCGTCAAGGATCTTCTGGGGTTGGCCGGCAATCGAAACCTTGTACAGGTCGTTGTTGGCCTGCCAGCCGGGCGCGTTCGGGCGCGGCTCTACGGTGGAGTAGGCGACGGCATGCGAGCCATCCGGGTACCATGCCGCGAAATGAACCACGTTCGATACATTGAGCGAGATTGGAGTACTGCCGCCTGCGTCCGTCTTGACAACCCAGAGGGTGTTGATTTCTTGGTCCGCAGGCTTCTCAGATTTCCGTGTGAAAAGTAGGTAGCTGCCATCTGGCGAAAGTGCAAAGATCCTGCCGTCCAGGTCGCCGGAGTTCACCAGCACAGTGCGGTTTGCCGTCGACGTATCCATCATCCAGGCATTGCCTGCAGCCACGTACGCCAGTCGACCCGGAATCGAGAGCGGGGGAAAGAAGTCCGGACGCCCACCATTTCGATTTCCGGCACGGGTTCTTTCAGGACCGCCGATTTCACGACGGCTTCGCTGACTTCCACGCCGTCCTCCAGAATAGCCCGGTAGGTGAGTTCCTCTTCACCGTTCGCGCCGGCCTGGACGAGACGTTCCTGCCCCTCTGGGAGCGACTCGTTGCGTAAAATCTGGCGATCAAACGGCAATGTCTTGGTTTCCGTCCTGAAGCTTTCTTCGACTCGAGTCAATTTCACAACATCACCGTTACGAAGCACTGCGTAGAACGGCGGCTGCGACCGATCGAGGCTGCCGGGCACGATCCCGGCGGCGGCAAAGGCCTGAGATACGGTGCTGCCGGCCGGCAACGTGGTCCGACGGGTTGTGCCATCCGCCGATACGCTGACCGCCAGGTCAGTCGGGGCAGCTTGGCGGAGCACGCACCCGGCACCGGCGATCCCAAACAAACCCAGCGCCAGAGAGCACAATGCGCGGTGGCCGGCTCGTTGGGATACTGATCTGATACGCACTGGTATAATCTCGACTACTTCGTGCGGCCGGTGATCGTCATGACGCCATCGGCGATGTTGACGCTCTCGAGACGGAATCCCGTTGCGGCTGGCCCGACGGAACCGGTCAGCGTTTCCTGCAGGACGGCGCTCAGGTCACTGGCGACACCTTCGGGCATGGGGATTGGACCGAACTCGGCGCCAGTAACATCGATCTTTGGTTGGCCATTCTCATCGATCGTGACTTGCACGGACGCGCTGATGTTGGCGACCAGCAGGCCGGATTGGGCCTTCCCGTAGACTTGAATTTCACCTTCCTGCAGCACGACCTCCGGTGCCGACAAAATGGGCGACGATTGTTCGGCGAGCTTCGCCGCGAGAAAATCGGTCAGCTGGCTTTGCGTGATGACTAGGGTGAAGTTCCCGGTCTGTGCACTTTCGGTGATGGCCCGCTCGAGCTGTGCTTGGACTTCTTCAACGGATTGCGTAGACGTCGCGGCTTGGGGTTCCGGGTAGGTGGGCCCGCCCACGAAGATGGAGCAGGCGAATGTCGCTAGCGCCAACGCGATGATGAGTACGGGAAATCGAGATTTCATATTGTCTGCATGGCGTGCCCTGCGCTCACCGGGGCGAGCGCCTGTTTCCAAGGGGCGCCGCGACAAATCTGCCCGCCGGCATGCCCCTCGGCTGGCGAGACACGCCGGGGCTGGAATCGAACGGGAGCCATTATAGCATGAGCGATACGTTGGACCGTGAAGCCCCGCTGGTAGCGGAATTGGAAGGGCTGCTATTTGTAGCCACGGAGCCTGTTTCTGTGGCAGAACTGGCTTCGGCGCTCAATGCTGAACCGAAGGCTGTTGAGTCAGCTATCGACGAACTAGAGAATGCCCTCCGACTTGGTGGCTTGAGGCTGCAGAGGCACGGCAATCGCGTCCAACTGACAACGGCGCCCGAGCTGGCCGCCAAGATCGAGCGCTTTCTGGGACTGGAATTGCTCACGCACTTGGGTCATTCTGGTCTGGAGACGCTTGCGATCATTGCCTACAACGAGCCAATCACCCGCCCGCAGATTGATGCAGTCCGGGGTGTCAACTCAGATAGTGTGCTGAAGGGCCTACTGTTCAAGGGTCTGATCTGCGAACTCGGGCGCGCCCAGGGACCCGGGCGGCCAATTCTGTACGCCACAACGCCGGAATTTCTTCAGTACCTGGGCGTGAACTCCGTCGCGGAGCTGCCGCCGATCCGCCCGCCGGCTGATGATGCCGGGCATGATGCTCTCCTGAAGGGTTAGCGGCGGCGTCAGCTCAAACGCGGCAGCCAGTCGAGAGCGGTGAGCCCAGGGAGATCCCGAGGATACATATGGTCGAACGCTTACAGAAGATCCTTGCGAAGGCGGGATACGGATCAAGGCGCGCCTGCGATGAATTGATTTCCGATGGAAGAGTCAGCCTCAATGGCACTATCGCCGTGCCAGGGCAGAGGGCAGATGCTAGCAAGGACAACATCACCGTCGACGGCGCTCGTGTCCGCCCCGCCCGGGAGCTCGTCTACATTGCTCTATACAAGCCCCGCAACGTGATTTCCTCGGTCGACGACCCAGTAGGCCGCAAAACGGTGGCGGACCTCATTCCGGAGGTCCGCGGTCTTTACCCGGTAGGCAGACTTGACTGGGACAGCGAGGGCCTGGTCCTCATGACGAACGATGGAGAACTCACCAACCGTCTGACTCATCCGCGTTACGGGCACACCAAGGAGTACCGTGTCCTGGTCGCGCGAAAGCCCGACCCCGAACAACTCCGGACCTGGCGTGCGGGAATCGTGCTCAGTGACGGTCACAGGACATCGCCGGCAAAAGTCGAGCGCGAGCAAACGGCGGGGAAGGGTGCGTGGCTTCGGGTAATCATGGGCGAGGGCCGGAAGCGGCAGATACGCGAGACCGCCGCACTGCTAGGCCTACCCGTGGTCCGCATCGTGCGCACACGGATAAGCACACTGCACTTGGGCGGCCTCGCGCCCGCCCAGTGGAGGTATCTCTCCACTGCGGAGACCCAGGCTCTCAAGCAAGGCGCAACGACCCCCAAGCCGTTTCGACGGCCCAGACCTGCACCCAAGCGCACCCCCAAGGCGCAGTAGCGCTGGGCGCTACCGCACCCAGCCAGCGACCTGCGATTCTAGGCTGTCTTTCCTCAGGGATCATGGCATGCGTGAGAATTCGTCCAAGATTCGGGCCATGTGGCGCGCATGTTTCATGTAAAGATCGAGCCGGATGTTCTCGTTTGGCGCGTGCGCCCGCGTGTCGGGGTGGCCAAGTCCAGCGGTGGCCACCGGAAGCCCCAGGTCGTGCACAAATGGGTGAATTGGCCCGGAACCTCCGATCATGGGCACCAACTGCATTGGCACTTCATAGACGCCTTCGGCGGTCCGCGCAACAAGTTGGATGAACGGATCGTCGGGATCGGTGCGCGCAGGCTCATCGCCCCCCAGGTCGGCAATGTGCACGTCACCAAAACCGCTTTCGTCCAAGTGCGCTCGCAGTTTCCTGAGGACATCCCGCGGATCTTGATTCGGAACGAGTCGAAAGTCGACCTTGGCGGAGGCCATTGCGGGCAGGACGGTCTTGGAGCCGGGGCCCTGATAGCCTGATGTGAGCCCGCATATTGTGCATGTTGGCGTGAATACTTCCTCGATCCTGAGTTCTTCCCCTCCCGTGAGGCCTTTGATGAATTTTTCGACGCCGTACTGGGCCCTATACTCGTCGGCCACCTCTGGCAGAGCGGCCGACAACTCCCTGTCGCGCTCGCTTGGCGGCTCTACCTCGTCGTAGAAGCCAGCGATATTGATCTTTTCGTCGGGGCCTTTCAGCGATGCCAGCGCCCATACGAGACGCCAGGCGGCGTTTGGGAAGATCGAACCGCCTAGGCCCGAATGCACGTCGATGGAGGCCGTCTGGACGCTGAGTTCGACGTAGCAAATACCGCGCATGCCCAGGTATTGCAGAGGGACATCACGGTGATCTACACTTCCAAACTCCCAAATGCATGCATCCGCCTTCAAGAGATTCTTGTGGTCCCGAACGAAATCGTACAGATTCGTGCTGGAGGATTCCTCTTCGCCTTCGATGACGAACTTGACGCGGCAAGGCAATTCATGGTTCACGTGGAGAAGCGCGTCGATGGCAAAAAGACGAGCGGCAAGGTGCCCTTTGTCGTCGCTGACGCCCCGGCCGAATAACTTGCCGTCGCGCACGGCGGGTTCGAACGGCGGCGATTCCCACAGCTCCAGAGGTTCCGCGGGCTGGACATCATAGTGATTGTAGATGAGCACGGTCTTGTCCGACTTACCGGGCAACTCGCCATACACGACGGGAGCACCCTTGGTGTGCATGATCGTGACTTGAAAGCCGCGCCGCTCCAGCATTCCAGCGACGAGCCGCGCGCAGGCCTCCAGACCGAGTGCTTGCGTGCCAACGCTGCGTTGTGCCACCAATTGCGAGAGCTCAGAAATACTTGCATCAAGATGTTCGACCAAGTATGCGTCGACCGCGCCAAAGTCAGTCACTTTGTCCTCGAATCCGCTCACTGCAGAATATTGGAGAGCCTGCCGCCGGCGTACGCTCCCGTAAAAGCGAAGATCAGCATTTTGATGATCTTTCCAGCCAGACACCACAGGAAGAATTTGTGGACCGGCATGCGCATGGCGCCGGCTGCCATTCCTGCCAAATCGAAAAACGGATTGGGCACCGCGGCCAGCACAAACGTGGTCAACGCGCCATACCTTCGCATCCAGGCCACCAGCCGGTCGTACAGTCGTGTTCGTTCGAAAACGCCCTGCCCGCTGAATCCGGCGGCGTATCCTGACAGCTCACCGATGGCCGCGCCAATTCCTGCGGCGAGCCCAACGAGGATGGGGCTGAAAACGCTTCCCATCGCCAGCACCAGCGCGATCCCCGGTGCAGGCAGAAGAACTGTCGCGTTTGCCAGCACGGAGATCACGAATATGCCGGCGTAGCCGTAGTTGGCCCACCGGGCGGCGTCAGCCCGTATGGAAAATATGTATAGGCTGATGCCAATCACGAGTAGCAAGATGGCCAAGCGTAGCAGGCCGATGCCCGCGCCTGACCCCGTTGCCGTCTTCTGCGCGGGGGGATTGGCCTTCGCCGTCATTCGGGGACGTCATCGATGCCGAGACGAAGAATGCGTGTTGCCGCAGCGCCCGGCCGGGATGGGTCTCGAGGCGGAATCGCCAGCAGGACGTCTTCGCCCTCCAGCAAGCTCCCGAACACGCTGTGCTTGCCGTCAAGCCAGGGTGTTGCCACGTGAGTGATGAAGAACTGCGAGCCGTTTGTGTTTGGCCCGGCATTTGCCATCGAAAGCGTGCCTGCCTTACTGTGCCGAAGCTTGGGATGAAATTCGTCCTTGAATTTGTATCCTGGCCCACCCGTCCCGGTGCCCGTCGGATCGCCTGCCTGAGCCATGAAATCCTTGATCACCCGATGAAATATCGTGCCATCGTAGAAGCCGGCTTGAGCCAGGAACACGAAATTGTTCACAGTGATTGGCGCCTGATCCGCGAACAGTGCCAACACCATGGTGCCAAGGTCGGTCTCTATCCGGGCAGAGTATTTGTGGGCAGGATTAATCAGCATTTCGGGCGGGGCATTCCAATGTTTTTGCATACTGGACCTTTCGGTAATGGTGTAGGCGAGTTATCGCCCTGGCGATATGGATTTGTCTGGATTCTCATCCCAGGAGTGCGAGCACGCGCGCCGCGAGCATCTCCAGGGCGGCGGCATTGAAGCCTCCTTCGGGGATGATTACGTCTGCATACCGTTTCGACGGCTCCACGAACTCCAGGTGCATCGGCCGGACCGTGGCTTGATATTGCTTGATCACGGATTGCGTTGAGCGGCCGCGTTCGTTGATGTCGCGCTCTAGACGGCGGATGAACCGAATGTCCGGGTCCGTATCAACAAAAATCTTCAGGTCGAAAAGTTTGCGCAGGGCGGCATCCGCGAATATGAGTATTCCCTCGACCATGATCACACGCTTGGGATGAACGGTGAATGTTCTTGCGGTGCGGCTGTCGGTCGAGAAATCGTATATCGGCACCTGCACAGGCTTGCCGCTCCGCAAGGCCAGGATATGCTCAATCAAGAGCCCTGTTTCCAGGGAGTTGGGGTGATCGAAATTCAGATCTGCCCGCTGAGCCGGCGGGAGCCCGCCGAGATCCCTGTAGTACGAATTGTGCTGAAGGAACGCGATCCTGTCCGCCCCTACCCGCTCGAGAATCCCCTGCGCGACCGTTGTCTTCCCCGAACCTGAGCCGCCTGCAATTCCTATGGTCAGGGGAGCAGGTTCCATGCAGGCATTATAACCGCCCACTTTTTCGATCGGCGCGGCGGCGGCACCCGCGTGATCTACATTCCGGCCATATAAGCAAGGCCGACCGTACCGGGGCCAGCGTGTGCCCCAACTACCGGACTGACGTCGGCGAGAACGCTTTCGATGGCCCCCAGTTCCCGGCTCGCTCTGTCGAGGAGTTGTTGGGCCTCCGTCTTGGCGTTGGCGTGAACCGTCGCAAGGTGCACGTTTGATTTGCCGCGAACTTGCCCGGCAACCAACTCCAAGACCCGTTCGAGAGCTTTTGACTTCGTTCGGACGCGGTCCTCGGCCTCCACGCGCCCATCCTTGAGGGCCAGAATCGGTTTGAGGTTCAGGGCCGATCCTATGAATTGGGTTGCCCCGCCGATGCGACCTCCGCGGTGAAGAAATTCCAGGGTGTCGACCGCGAAGTAGACCCCGACATGATCGCGACTTCGCTCTACAAGCTGCGCGCACTCGCTCACAGAGGCGCCTGCTTCCGCCGCGCGGGCTGCCGCGAGCACTTGAAATCCAAGCGCCATCGCTGTGGCGTTACCATCTACGATCGTGACTTTGTCGCCCGCGCGGCCAATTTCGTCGCGCGCCTGCAGGGCGGACTGCACGGTGCCCGAGAGTTTCGCAGACAAGAACACGCCCAGGACTTCTGAACCACCGTCGATCAGGCGCTGAAAGGTGTCGCGCATGGAGACGACGGACACCTGGGATGTTGTGGGCATCACCTTCGCCCCTTTGAGGCGCCTGTAGAACTCCCCGGGCTGCATGTCCACGCCGTCTTCATAGGTTTGCCCCCCCCATATCAGAACGAGCGGCACGATGGAAAGCTGGTACTGGGCCGATAGCTCGGCGGGAATGTACGCTGTACTGTCCGTCACTATTGCAATTGAACTCATGTGCCCTCCCTAATTGTCGTATGCCCCTTGGGCGGGTCGCAGCGACGCCCCAGGAAGCCAGAGGCGCTATGTTATAATCACGCCTCGCAAGCCGCAAGTCTGCATAGATTCTACTATTTGGAGCCAAGTTTTGGCCCTCAACCCATTGAACTGGCTGTTAGGCCTGTTCTCATTAGACATTGCAATCGATCTGGGCACTGCGAACACGCTGGTCCACGTGCGCGGCAAGGGCATCGTCATTAATGAGCCGTCCTGGGTCACCATCGACAAGCGTTCGCGCCTTCCTTTGGCGATCGGCCTTGAAGCGAAGGAAATGGTCGGGCGTACGCCCTCAAACGTCGTAGTGGTCAGGCCGGTCCGCGACGGTGTCATATCCGAGTTCGATGTGACTCAAGTCATGCTTGAGTATTTCATAGGCAAGGTTCACGAACAGAGCGTGGTCCCGCTCCCCCGGCCCCGGGTCGTGGTGGGCATACCGACCGGTGTCACCGAGGTTGAGAAACGCGCCGTCTATGACGCGGTCATGGCTTCGGGAGCCCGTCAGGCGATGCTGATCGAAGAGCCAATTGCCGCGGCGCTGGGAGCGGGGTTGCCCATCAACGAGGTTCGGGGTTCGATGGTCGTGGATATTGGCGGCGGAACGACCGAGGTTGCGGTGCTAACCATGGGGGGTGTGGTTGCATCCAGGTCGTTGCGTGTAGCAGGCGATGAGATGGATCAGGACGTGGTTCAATACCTCCGAACGAAGTATAGCCTGTTGATTGGCGAAGGCATAGCCGAGCAGGTCAAATGGCGCATAGGCTCGGCGTACCCTCTCCAGCCGGAAAAGACCATGGAGGTGCGCGGTCGCAACCTGGTCAGCGGCCTGCCAGAGACGATTGAGGTATCATCTGTGGAGATCCGCGAGGCGCTGGCTGGATCTGTGCAGGTCATCATCGACACCGTGCGGGATGCGCTCGACGAGATCCCGCCCGAAATTGTGGCCGATCTTATGGATATCGGTATTTGCCTGGCCGGAGGCGGCGCTCTTCTGCAAGGTCTGGCGGATCGCCTGACGGACGAGCTGAAACTGCGGGTCTGGGTGGCGGAAGATCCGCTGACATGCGTGGCGCGGGGGGCGGCGGCGGTGTATGAGGACTTTGAAACTTATAGTCGGTACTTGGTTGGCTTGGAGCGCGGCAGCACGCGGCACAAGGCCTAGGGGGGAAGGTTCGCCGCCCAGAAATTGGACAACGATTTCCGTCCTGTCCAGCGATGCCCGACATCAGGGATTGCCCGGTTCGGACGACTGTCAAGCGCACGACTCTCCCGCGGCAGGCATTTCTACGATCAGCATAGACCTATCTGAAGAATGAAGGATTCTGTTTCGGGAACGCTGCAAACGACCATCACGTTCTTGATTGTGGGGGGAATCTTGGTGCTTGCATTTGGGGGGTACTTCCGGGCGGCCTCCAGCCCGTTGACCGGTGGTTTGGTCGCCGTGCAGGCATGGTTTGCCACCCGAACCCAGGGCATCAGCGAGTTTCTCGCCGCACCTGCGGACTTGGTGGCGCTGCGCACGCGCAATGCTGAGCTCGAAGCACAGGTATCCCAACTGCAGACCCAAGTCATTGACTTGCAGCAGCGCGCAAACGAGACGGAAATCCTTGCCGCCCTGGTCGATTTCTCCCGGGCGAACCCGGAGAGCAGCTACAAAGCGGCCTCCGTGATTGGCCGGGATCCGAGCCCGTTTCTGCACTACGTGATCATCAATCGCGGCTCCAACGATGGGATCGAGCGCGGCATGCCGGTCGTGACCAATGAAGGGTTGGCAGGCCGAATTGACGCTGTGATTTCTGACGCGGCCCGAGTGCAGTTGTTGACGGATGCCGCGGCATCCGTCAATGTGCATTTGAAAAATGCGAACACCGATGCAATGCTGGCGGGATCCGTCACGGGCGACATCTCTCTGGACCTGATCTCCCAAGACGCCACGGTCCAATCCGGGGACATCATACTGACGTCTGGCTTGGGCGGCGGTTATCCACCGGATCTAATCGTGGGCCAGGTGATCAACGTGCGGAAGTTGCCGGCCGAGTTGTTCCAGCAAGCGACCGTCCAGCCCGCTGTCGATTTCAGCAGGTTGCAGATAGTGCTGGTGATCACGAATTTCCGCGCCATTAACACGGTGCCCCTCGTCCCGACGGTCGGTCCATAGCATGCGCAACATGATCGGCGTACCCCTGCTCGGATTGACCATCGTAATACAGTCGGCAATCGCGGGCCAGCTCACGCTTCTCAACGGCGTGGCAGACCTGGCACTTGTGATGCTGGCAGCCTGGGCGTTGCAAGACCGGGTGACCACGGCGTTTCACTGGGCCTTTCTGGCTGCATTGATGGCCAGTGTCGCGTCCAAGTTGCCCTGGTTTGTGTATCTTCCAGCCTATCTCGGTACGGTGTTGTTTGCGCTGCTCCTTCAGCGCCGCATTTGGCAGGGACCACTGCTTGCGATGTTCACTGTCACGCTCCTTGGCACGTTCCTACTGCACGCGCTCTCCCTGTTATATCTGGATCTTTCCGGTATGGCCTTCTCAGTTACGGACGCGCTGGGACTGATCACTCTGCCAAGTGTCTTGTTGAACCTGCTCGTGGCCATCCCCATGTTTGGCATGATGCGGGATGTCGCCCGCTGGGTGTTTGGCTCGACCGAGATAGTATGAGTTCATCGGTAAATAGCGGCAACTCGCGTCTGGACGTCTGGAGACTCTCGGCGGTGTTGGGCGTGATCCTTGTGGTGCTCGTGGTTTTGCTCGGCCGCCTCCTGTCCTTGCAGGTGCTCGGCAGTGCAGACTGGGACGCCAGCGCGGTGGAAAACTACACCAAGGATCTCAGCACGGCGGCTCCGCGCGGCATCATTTATGACCGGAATGGCTACGTCCTTGCCCGGAACATCGCCTCTTACAACATCACGATTACCCCTGCGGCGATTCCGGATGACGACGCCGACGTGCAACGAATTTACCGGGCCCTCTCTGACCTGACCGGCATCCCGGTCAACAGCGGAACGCTCGAGCAGGCAAAGCTCTTTGCGCCTTGCGTGGAGGGACCTGGCATCACCCAGTTGGTGGATCTCGGCGACTCTCTGGCGCCATACAGTCCCGTCGAGATCAAATGCAACGTTAGCGAGGAGGTAGCGCGGCTTGTCCAGGAACACACCGCCGATTGGCCAGGGGTTGCGGTCGAGATCGATCCGATCCGCGACTACCCGACCGGCTCTCTGACGGCAGATCTGATAGGCTACCTCGGCCCCATTCCGGCGGCGCTGGAGCAAACGTACCGGGATCGGGGCTTCATCCCAAACCGTGACAAAGTGGGCTATGCCGGCACTGAGCTGTCGCTGCAGGAAATACTGGCCGGGCAGAACGGCAAGCGAGTTATTCAGGTTGACGTTGCCGGAAAGGAACTGCGGAATTTGCAGCCTCCGATCGCGGCAGTTCCGGGCTTCAACGTTTCGCTTACGATCGACACCCGGCTCCAGGAGGCAGCCGAGGCGTCGCTGCAACAAGAGATCGACTACTGGAATCGTTATTTCTATGGGAACAGTGGGCAGCAGCGCATCTCCAGCGGCGTCGTGATTGCCATGAATCCAAAGACCGGCGAGATCCTGGCGATGGTCTCGTATCCGAGCTACGAGAATAATCGCATGGCGAGGATCATTCCGGCGTACTACTACGATCAGTTGAGCAATGATCCACGCCATCTGCTACTTAACAACGCCATTCAGAGCGAGTATCCGCCCGGCTCTGTGTTTAAGCTGGCCGCGGCCAATGGGGCGCTGAATGAAGGCGTGATTTCCGGGCCAAACCAGGTCATCTTCGCTCCAGGAGAACTCGAGCTGTGCGAGCAATTCACGCCGAACGAGCCTTGTGGCCCGAACAACACGCGTCCGTTTGTGGATTGGATCTTCGACACCAGGCCGGAGGGGTTCGGCCAGATCGATTTCCTGCACTGCATTGCGTATTCCAGCAACGTATGCTTCTACAAGTTGGGAGGCGGTTTTGGAACGGAGATCCCCAATGGCGGACTGGGAATCTTCCGACTTGGCGAGTACGCGCGGGCACTGGGTTACGGGACCCAATCCGGCATCGAACTGCCGGGCGAGGCAAGCGGCCTGATCCCAGATCCTCGTTGGAAGCGCATCAACCAGGGGGAAAACTGGTCGACTGGCGACACCTATATCGCGACCGTGGGGCAGGGCTATGTCCTTGCAACGCCGCTGCAGGTCCTGATGTCCGGTGCGACCATGGCGAATGCCGGAAAGCTGATGCAGCCGACGGTCGTAAGGCAGGTTACGGACTCAGACGGAAAGCCACAAACGGTGTTCTTCGATCCTTCCGACTTCACTCTGTGGGTTCCTGCCCGTGAATTGAACGCCCAGGGCGCTGCCAGCGGTGCGTGGATAAACCCCGGCAATGGCGACACGCTTGCCCAGCCTCCGGACGGGAGTTACCAAATATCGCCCTTCGTGCCGAATGTGAAGTGGGACATCACGACCGATCCGCGGATCGGTGTCTATCAGTGCGATGCTGGCAACTGTTTGCCAACGGGACAGAAGAAGGCCGAGGATCCAATCTACGTACAGGACGTCCGAGCCGGCATGCGGCTGGCGGTAACGGACTCTGGCGGGACGCTGCACAAGGTTTTCGAAGAAGACTACCCGTTGCCGATTGCCGTGGCTGGCAAGACCGGCACCGCCGAGTACTGCGACGACGTGGCACTGAAGGCGAACCGCTGCCAGTTCGGCGCCTGGCCGACTCACTCGTGGACCCTGGCGTTCGCGCCGTATGAAGATCCGGAAATCGTCATCATGGCGTTCGAGTACAACGGCGGTGAGGGAGCCTCCGTGGCCGCGCCTGTCGTGGGCCGGCTGATGCAGGCGTACTTTGAGTTGAAGGCCGTCGACCTGGCGGAAAGCGGCGGGGGATAGTCTTCGCCGACAGGCCCGAATCCGCGACCATCCGCGCGTTAGTTATGCGCCGCGGCAGCCGGCCAGCATGCTGCCCGGCTGCCGCGGATTGCCCGCCTCCCATTTGTGGAGGGGGCCGGGTTTCTCCCGTGCTATAATTCCGCCGAAATTTGAACTCATGAATGACCTCGTAGCTTCGATTCGAATCAAGGGGATGCGTGATGGATTGCTCGTTTCGCTGCCTGCGGGGGAGTGGCCCGAGCAGCGTCTTGCTCTCCTGTCCCAAATCGATACGCAGGGGGCTTTTTTCCAGGGCGCCCGTCTGGCTCTGGACGTTGGCGCGCAGGTTCTCAAGGTCAATCAGATGGTGGAACTTCGCGATCAGCTCTCTGAGCGCAAGGTCGCTTTGTGGGCCGTGCTGAGTGAATCGTCGGTAACCGAGCAGACAGCCCAGCTCCTCGGCCTCGCCACGCGGGTGTCGAAGCCCCGTCCGGAGGAGCAGGAGAGCCTTGCTGCCGGCGTTCCTACGGAGGGTACGGCCCTGTTTGTGAATCGAACGCTGCGCTCCGGCACACGGATCGAATATTCCGGTACGGTCGTGGTACTCGGCGATGTCAATCCGGGGGCAGAAGTGGTGGCACAAGGCAACGTGATCATCTGGGGGAGGCTGCGCGGCAGCGTCCATGCAGGAACCGACGGTAACCCCGCGACGGTCGTGTGCTCCCTCTCCTTTGCACCGATGCGGCTGCAAATCGCGGATCAACTGCTCTCGTTTCAGGATGAATCTGAGGCGGGGATCGCCGGCATCGCCATGATTCGAGATGGACGTGTCGAAGTCGAATCCTGGGAAGTCGGGGGCGCCGGGCTAGGATGCCTGCACAGGTCATCACACTTTGCTCAGGAAAGGGCGGCGTCGGTAAGACGACCGCGGCCGCGAATATCGCCGTGGCCTTGGCGACGGAAGGCGCCAAGGTGGTTTGCGTGGACGGCGACATCGGTCTCCGCAATCTCGATGTGATCATGGGGCTCGAGAATCGCATCGTATACGACCTGGTGGATGTCATCGAAGGGCGTTGCAAGCTTCGTCAGGCGATGATTCGCGACAAGCACCTTCCCGAGTTGTATCTGATACCGGCAGCCCAAACACGCGACAAGAACGCGGTTTCGCCGTCGGATATGGTGCGTCTCTGCAAGGAACTGCGGCCGGACCACGATTTCATCATCATCGATTTGCCGGCAGGCATCGAGCGCGGTTTTCGGAATGCAGTGGCACCCGCCGATCGCGTTTTCGTCGTGACGAACCCCGAAGTCTCGGCGGTGCGCGACGCGGATCGCGTCATCGGGCTGCTGGAAGCCGACGAAAAGCGAGGGCCGGCCCTGATCATCAATCGACTGAACCCGGTGCTCGTCAGGCAGAATGACATGCTTTCGGCGGAAGACGTCATCGACCTGCTGGGCGTGCCGCTGATCGGCATCGTGCCCGAGGACGAATCGGTGATCGTGGGCGCCAACCATGGCACGCCAGTCGCGCAGGATCCGAAGAGTTGGGCAGGGCAGGCGTTTCGCAACATCGCCAAGCGGGTGCTCGGACAGGAGGTCCCGTTCCTGGATCTTGAAAAACAGGCCGGGCTCTGGGATCGACTGCAGAAGATGACGGGGGGGAGGCGGTAGTGCGCTGGTTGATGCACAAGCGGAGCGCCTCGCGCGCCAAGGAACGCCTTCAGCTTGTGCTGATCCACGATCGCACCAATCTCACCGCCACCGAACTGGCCGCCTTGCGGGATGAGATCCTGCAGGTCATCTCGCGCCATGTGGATGTGGACTCGGAGCGCGTGCAGTTTTCGGTGGAGCACGATGGCCGCTCGCAGCGGCTGGTGGCAGACATTCCACTGCGGAGTGTGACCCGGCGCCGCGCAGAGTAGTCCATGCGCGGCCTTTCCTGGCGTAACTTCGACTTCCTACTATTGGGTGCGGTTGTCCTGGCGAGCGCGTTCGGCGCCATGATGATCCGCTCGGCGATTGCCGGGAACACCGACCTGGCGGGGTACGACGCACGCCAGGCATATTTTGCGATCGCCGGCACGGTTGTGATCGTCCTGCTTGCCAGCATCGACTATCACTACTGGCTTGCGATCTACTGGCCAATCTACCTCCTGACGATGGTGGCGCTGATGTCATTGTCGGGTCTGGGTCAAGCGGCCTTTGGCGCCCAGCGCTGGTTCCAGGTGGGTGTGCTGTTCGTCCAGCCTACGGAGTTCGCGAAGATCGTCGTCGTCCTGGCGCTGGCCCGGTTCTTCGATCGCAGCCAGAACGACCCGCGCGACCTCAAGTGGCTTGCCAAGAGCCTGGCCTGGGTGTGGGGACTCGTCATCTGGATCCTGCTCCAACCGAATCTCTCGAACGTGATCGTGGCCATGTTTGTCTGGGTGAGCATGGTCTGGATGAACAAAGTCCCGCTGCGGCAGATTCTGTGGCTAGTCCTCGGAGCAGCGCTAATCGGAGTCATCGCCTTTCCTTTCCTGCAACCGTATCAACAGGCGCGCGTGATCAACTTTGCGATCCCCGATCCGAATGCGCGCAATGGCGCCACATACAACGTGCTGCAGGCGCTGATCGCAATCGGCTCGGGCGGGCTGTTCGGCAAAGGTTACGGCCACGGCACGCAGACGCAATTGCGATTCATGAAGGTGCGGCACACCGATTTCATCTTTTCGGTGACGGCGGAGGAATTTGGCATGGCCGGCGCCGTCCTGATCGTCCTGATCGAAGCCTTCGTGATCTACCGCTGCATCCGGGCGGCGCAGAAGGCCAAGGACGTCTCCGGAGCGATGATCGCATTCGGGGTGGCCATGCTGTTGTTCTTCCAGAGCGCGACGAATATCGCCGTCAATCTCCGTCTGATCCCAGTGTCGGGGCTGCCGCTGCCATTCATCAGCTATGGCGGCTCGGGCTTGATGGCGCTTATGATCGGAGTCGGCTTCGTGGAAAGCATTGTGATGCGGCACAAGGAAATGGACTTCTAAGGGCATGAACGAAACAACAGCGGTGTCCAGCTCTGCCAGGCGGGGCGCAGCCTACAGGTTGCGGGAAGGAAAGCTCCACTTGGGCAACAGGCGATCATCATGATGAATAGTCCTCGGCCGGCGCGGGTACGCGTCGCGCCATCGCCCACCGGGCACATGCACCTTGCCACGGCGCGCACCGCCCTCTACGACTACCTGCTGGCGCGAAAGACGGGGGGCAAGTTTGTGCTGCGCATCGAGGACACCGACGTGCGGCGAACGGTGCCGGGGTCGGAGCAAGAGATCATGGACGGGCTGCGCTGGCTCGGGCTGGAATACGACGAGGGTCCCGATGTTGGAGGACCGTTCGGGCCGTATCGCCAGACGGAGCGGCGCGAGATCTACCTGGCACATGCGCAGATGCTGATCGATCGGGATCTCGCCTATCCGTGCTTCTGCACGCCGGAGCGGCTGGACACGATGCGGAAGGAGCAGCAGGCGAGGAAAATGCCGTCGCACTACGATGGCCTGTGCCGCCGCATCGACCGTGACGAAGCGCGCAGGCGCATGAAAGCCGGCGAGAGGCACGTCGTGCGCTTCAAGATGGCCAAAGAGGGCACAACCATTGCCCGGGACCTGCTGCGCGGGGAAATCGCAGTCGAGAACAAGAACATCGACGATTACGTGCTGCTGAAGTCGGACGGCTTGCCGACCTATCACCTGGCAGCCATGGTGGACGACCACCTGATGGAGATCACCCACGTGCTGCGTGGAGCGGAGTGGTTGAGCACCTTTCCGCTGCATGTGAACGTCGTCAGGGCCTTCGGCTGGGAAGAGCCGGAATGGGTGCATCTTTCCCTGTTCCTCAAGCCCAGCGGAAAGGGCAAGCTCTCCAAGCGCGATTCTACCGAGGCCATTCGAGACGGATACTCCGTGTTCATCAAGGATCTGGAGAGCCTCGGATTCGTGCCGGAGGGCGTGCTCAACTGGATCGCGCTCATGGGCTGGGGCGTTGCCGAGGACGACGTCCTCACTCTCGCGCAAATGATCGAGCGCTTCGATCTTACACGGCTTACGGCCTCGCCAGCTGCCATCAACTTCACCAAGCTCGACCATTTCAACGGAACCCACATCCGGTTGCTGGAAGATGCTGAGCTGGCGAAACGGGTGAAGCCCTTCCTGGAGGGGGCGGGACTTACGGTGCCGGATGAAACGCTCATCCGAGTCGCGCCGCTGATCAAGGAGCGGCTGACGACGCTGGATGACTGCGTGGGAATGGCCGGCTTCTTCTTCAGAGCGGAGGTCGAACCGAAGCCCGAGGAACTCATCGGCAAAGGACTGACTGCCGGGCAATCGCGTGACGTCGTCGAAGGATCGCGGCAGGTGCTGCAAGGGCTCGGAGACTTCACAACGCAGGCTATCGAGCCGGCAATGCGCGCCATGGTCGAGTCGCTGGGGCTGACCGCGGGGCAGGTATTTGGCATCCTGCGCGTAGCCATCACCGGGCAGAAAATAAGCCCTCCGCTCTTTGAGAGCATGGAGATCATCGGGCGGGAGAAAGTGGTGGCGCGCCTGGGCATGGCCGCGGAGACCTTGAGCCACTTGTAAGGGTGGAGCATGCGTGGGGGCGGACAGAGCGAGGGGATTGCGCGTAGCGAGCAGACATACCTCTGAATCCGAGCGCGAACGCGAAACCGCTACGCGCGTCCCGCAAGTGCATCAGGCGGGCACCTGCCTGAAGAGTCCGCCGCGAGTATTCGGTTGTTAAGGTGCGAGCTGCGGCCGGAGCTGGGCGGAGGACGGCATACCTTGGTGGAGCACGCGGTTCAAATGAGGTTCAATTCTTCCTGGGGATAGATTTTCGGCGCACCTGCCGGCGCAAATTCTTGCATGCAGGGCCGCGGGCCAAATGAAGCAGGATTTCGTAAGCCATGCGAGTGCCCCTGCATGACGGCGCAGACGACCCGATGGGGGTCTGCGGGGTGAAGCCACGATTGAACCACCATCGAAATGGCCACTAGCGTTTGGGCGACCTTTCCAGGAGTGCAAAAGCCAGAGCGACACAATGCTTGCAGAAGATCTGATGGTTCCTGGGATTGCCGGCACAATGCCAGCCCAATCCCTTGGGCGTAACGTACAGCCGCGTGCGGCGGCGTTGACTGCCACCCTCGGCGACGCTGCCGTCGAGCCCGCCGACCCAGGCCAGCACCTCGGCAGGCTGATATTCGATGAATGCGACGCCACCTCTCTGATGGATTGCCTGCCCGTAGCGAAAGTTCGCCGGGGTGGCCAGCTCTCGGATGATCTCAGGGCTCACCAGTTCGGCAACGGCGCGATCTTGGTCCGTCATGAGCGACCGCGGTGACCAGCCCGGTGCGATCCGCCAGCAACTCGGGAGGTGGCCCGTGCTCGAATCAATGCACCTCGCGACGTTGTTGCGGGTGCAGGGAGATTCGTGTCGCGGAACGACTGAGGAACGAATGCCTTCTGCGTTGGGGGGAACACGAACGCGAGAGGGCCGGGGCGATAGAAACACCCGAGCAGTATAGCACGTATGTTCTAAGTGTCAAGAGGGGGGCGCCGGGATGCTCACGCGGGGCTATGATGGCGTCGAAATATCAAGGTCTCTGAGAGGCGTCTGCCGTGCGGGGTTGTGGGGCGCGGAGGCGCGTGTTAGAATGTGCCGCGTTCGAGCTCTGGGGGCTCGTTCAATGGCAGGACGGCTGACTCTGGATCAGCTAATAGTGGTTCAAATCCACTGCCCCCAGCCTGACGGTCCTCACGCCTAACCCCTCTCCTGAAGGAGAGGGGTATTTGTTTTCGGGCGGCGGGCCCTGGCGCGCCAAACGCAAGCGCGCCTAACAGTGGGGAACCACGGCTCCTGCGCACCGGGCGACATGCCCTCGTGCTCGCCCGCGCTGGCGCCAGGATGGACGGCGCTCGCACGAGGCTCGCCCGTCCCGACCGCACCGAGAAGAACACCCGGTGTCTGCGACGGATCAGTGACCGGGCGCGCCAGGAGGCCGAACCCCGCGGATAGGCCGCGAATTCCGAGGTGCAGCCCACTAGAACAGGCGTTCCAGTGCTTTGATTGCATTCCATAAACCGTTTATGAATTTGACAAGGCCGAACGCAACGCCAATGCACTCTGTGTACAAATCGATATGAAATGCAAGGTGGGCGCGACGTCCTGCTACCCAGCGTAGAGCCTAGGCGGTCCAGCGTCCGCAGGTCGCATACGCCGGGACCAACCGTTGCCGCGGCTATAATCGAGTCGCCAGAAAAAACCATGCGAACACCATCAGTGAAGACCGGCCGGCCGCTCCCTGGTGTGCTTATTGTTTGCGCGTTTGGATTCATTGGATTGTTCCTGGTTGTAATCCAGCCCCTCGGCCCGAACTGGGCGCTGCTTCCGGGGGACTTCCTCGATTCTCGCTTCAACAACTTTCTGCTGGAGCATTTCTTCCGATGGATCTCGGGGCTTGACCCCCACTACTGGGCCGCTGTCCTTTTTCTATCCCTATCCTGACACAATTGCGTTTGGTGACAACCTTCTGGGATCGGCGCCGATCTACGCGATCTTCAGATACCTTGGACTTGACCGCGAGTCCGCGTTTCAGGGCTGGTACGCTGTCGGCTACGCCCTGAATTTCCTGGCAGCGAGCTATGTGCTGACCCGCATGCGCTTTCGGCCTTGGGCGACGGGCGTGGCCGCGTTCTTCTTTGCGTTTGGCCTCCCCATGACTGCGCAAGACGCCCACGTGCAGCTGCTTTATCGTTTTGGTGTCCCGCTCGCATGCTTCTTCTTCTGGCAGATGGTGGAGACGCCGCGATCCTGGGCGTTGGTGGCGGCCATCTTTTGGTCCGTCTGGCAACTGTACCTGACTATCTATGCAGGATTTTTCTGGTACTCCTCTTGGCTGCCCTGTTCGTACTCGCGCCGCTGGTAGTGGGAAAGGCTTCACTTCGGCACGTACTTAGCTTCTGGCCAGTGCGGGCGAAAACCGCCTGGGGAAGCGGTACTCCTGCGCACCGGTTCATGGCATCTGCGGCATCGGTGCTTCTAGGTCTCGCCCTCGTGCCCCTGCTGTGGCCCTACTGGCAGGTGAGAAAGCTATATGGGTTCCAAAGGCCATGGATATACGTGGCTACGATGCTCCCCAAATGGAAGAGCTATCTGCTCGCGGACAGGTCGCGCCTATGGGGACCCATCTCTGACTTGGTACCCGGTTTTTCCATGCGTCACGAACATCAGCTCTTTCCGGGTCTCGCCGCTGTAATTCTGGTAGGGATCGCCGTGGCCTGGCTAATCCCGAGACGGCATGGAAACAGTCAGCCGGTGGTCAGGCTGCATCTCTGGGCTGGCTTGACCCTGGTAGCGATTACGTTCCTCTTTCATGGATTCACCTTGTACCGGATGATCTGGGCGCTTCCAGGGTTCGACAGCATTCGCGCGGTGACCCGGATAATACTGGTTCTTATGTGGCCTCTCGCCGTCGCTATCGCCTTTGGCACAGACAGGCTTGTTGCGCAAGACGGCCAGCCACGTCTATTCAGAATTGCAGTCGCTGCATGCCTGTCAGGCTTATTGGTAGCAGAGTCCGTGCTTGTCTATCACGGCACATACAATAAGGCGGAAACGCAAGCTCGTATAGCCAGGCTTCGCGAGCAGATTCCGACCCTGCCTCCAAAGCAGCCCGTACTAATCCTCGCAAACCAGCCTGGGGATCCGTGGCAGGCCACGGAGATTGACGCAATGCTGCTCGGCCAGGACCTTGCATGGCCGGTGCTAAACGGCTATTCTGGAAACTTCGCACCTGGCTTTGGCCCGACGCTTGGCTGCGGCGAAATTCCAGACCGAATCATCCATTTCATGCACTTTGCGCAAATCAGTTCGGCCGCGTACTATCTGGATCTGATCGACCGCACCGTGCCAATCGGTTTCGACGATTGTGATCCGAGCTGGTGGACCCAAAGGCCGGCCCTATCCTCTGGTTCGGGATCTCTTGCTGTAGAACAAGTTGCAGGCCTCCACTTGAGAGTACTCTGGATCAAGACATCAACGGATCGCACGCGTGCTCAGATTGAGATAACCAACAATTCATCGGAGCGGATTCCCATCGGATCAACCTCCGGAACTCCCTTCGAGTTGACGTGGCGTTTCAGCCGGAAGCCAGGCTTGATTCTGCACGAGGGGCAGCGACCAGTCTCAATTGCCGTTCGATATACGGCCGCACTCAACGGCGCTCACGACTCTTTTTGTCGAGCCCCCGACTCAACGTGGCACGTATTGGCTTGAAGTAGCCGCGGCCCAGAAAGGCGTTGCATGGCCAGCCGATTGGCCTGTGCCCTCAGCCGTATCTGACCAAGCAATAAGCGTAGACGCCCAGGGCAGGGTCTCCACCACGCCGGGTGCTTCCCCCTAGCCCATTCCTGGTGCCATCCATTCGGCCGGCAACCGAGCCGCCTCTCCACGCCGTAGACGCCATAGACAGCGGACCTTGCGCCTCACGGCGCTAGGATGGGCGATGCTCACTTGAAGCTCACTCACCCGAGCGGAACTCCGGATCAGCTTCTGGCATGAACCTCCACAACTGCAAGTGCCGGCAACAACCGTTTCGCCGGGTTCTTGACTGGCTAGGGGTGCTCGGCCACTCCTTCATGAGGCAAGCCCAGATCTGTAGCAGGGTAAAGTTGTATAAGGCAGTCCTTGACTACCACCACCAGAGCAAACAGCATTGCAAGTGCGAGCCAAGGCTCGTCAAACTGCCCTTGGAGGAGATATGAATACGAGAAGAAAGAGCACAGATTTACGATCAGTGCTACGTGGAACAGCGCAGGCACGTAGAAAGCCAGGACAATTGACAACATGTCCGCCAGAAAGAAGTAGCGTTCGTGCATTTTCGGCGTCACGAATGGCACAAGGATGACGCAGAGCGCTGCAAGTTCTACTACTAGCTGCCTGCTCATCCTGATCTTGCTATGCACAATCAGGCTCACGAAGATCACGACAATCGCCACCGCGAATGCCATACCTGCTGGAAAGAATAGCCTGAACTTGTCCGGTGCACTTGGGATCCAAGCATACAGCGTTGGCGCGTTCATCGATAGAGCGGGGTAGTCTTGCGCCTGTCTTAGGTAGATCGTTAGGAGCCGATAGATATCTCCGCCCGCGGCCCAAGCTGGTAGAACAGCCAGAAATAGCACGGCTGGAACCACAAACCAGTGCTTCCATGCTACCTGCTTCCGCAAAGTGAGCGCCAGCAAGAGCGGCAAGAAGAACACCGCCTGGAGTTTGAATGCGAGCGCGACCCCGAAAGCTGTCGTCGCGATCCAGGATCGTTTGGATATTAAGCCGTACAGGCTTGCCAGAATCCCTGCCGCGTAGATGCTGTCTGCTTGTCCCCAGTATGAACCGTTGAGAATGGCGGTTGGGGCAAGGAGAAGAGCCATGTAGGCCAGGAGAGCCGCATTCCGGCTGTGAGAATTCTGTCGCACTATCCAATACGCAAACACGGCGCACGCATAGTCGGCGGCAATCGAGGGCACCTTGGTCGCTACGACGGCCGGCAAATGCGGTAGCAGTCGGCTGACAAGAAGAAGCAAATATAAGTACGGTGGGTTGTAGTTGGTGAACTCATGGCGGAAGGCGCGTAAGCCAAAATTCTGGACTTGGTATAGCCATACGCGGTAAAGCCGAAGTCGCCCGACTTGAAGTCAAGAAGACTGATTCGAATGGCTAACGTGAGTGCAGTGCCAGCAATCAGGAGGAGGGCGTACTGCCAATCCAATCGGCGAGCGTACTTCCTCACGCCTTCACTTATCGCCTGCAGGCTCAATCGCGCACCTCAACCCTTCAGCCTACCGGTAAGCAGTATAGCACCAGCGATTCCCCGTGGACGGCGACTAGCGTTAGGCCAGCGGCAAATCAACAGCGGCACTGTTACCACACGCTGCGGAGGGATCGGCAAGTGCGGTGATCAGCATCATGGAAGTATCTCGGTGCCGATAGTTGAATATCACGGTTGAGTGTCGGCCAACCCTATGTCAGACTTCCAGAGAGTCGCCTTTCCTGTCTCGGGTGCGCCGCGGACACACGTCCGCGGGACTTGCCTTTGGGAGATCGCCAAGGATCTTCGACGATGGACCCATGAAGGGCCTTCGCGGTGCAATTGGAGTGTAATCGCCGTGACACGCGATGGAAGCCGCAGAAACCTGAGATGCATTTACCCGTAAGTTGGGAACCAGAGAGCCGCCTGTTCACGCTGTAGACCCTTCGCTGGGATGGGCGATGCTCACTTGAAGCTCGCTCGCCCGAGCGAAACTCCGGATCAGCTGATAGTGGTTGACGGGACACGCAGCGCCACCCCCAGATACAGGGCAGCGAGGACCGCGAATCCCTTCGCCAGCCATGTACCCGTCGCCAAACGCTGCGGAGTTTTTCTCAGGGCGGTCGCGGCCTGGGAGCCAAGGCCCGGCCTTGAACCGCAGCCATCCGTGCCTTCTCACACCCTGCTTCGGATCAGACATCTTGGGTTAGAAGCCCCTCATCGTATCGGCGAACGGCACTGGATGGCACATTTGATCTTGGCAAGGAAAGCGCGGTCACCGAAAGGAGCATCAGGAGCAATGCTGGCATGTTATTCGAAAGCATGGCCGGCTTGTTCGTGTAGGAAAGCAAGGTCGACGCATAGGCGCCTGCCAAGATCCCCGTTGCGGCCACGCGGAAGACATGCAGACGTGGGCGTGCAGGCAGAGGTAGTGACGCATCCGAAAGCAGCAACACGGTCACTGGTGCTGCCAAGAGCGCCAACGTGTAGTCATGGCTGGTGGCGGGGATGAGCAGCGCTGCCACCGTAGATCCCAGAAGCAAGTACGGATTCATGCCGATGCGGCCTTGCTGGCCTCCCCGCGCGATGATCACAAAAATGCACAATGACGACAATCAATATCAAGCCGCCCTGGATCAGCGATGCGTACTGGGCCAGCCCCTTGATTCCGTTGTATGCCAGGTACCGAATTGCCTTCTGCACAAACGCTGCGATTGAGTGATTACCGTCCCAAACAGCAGGATCTGTCGCGTGCCTACGAACAGCACCCATCCAATCCACCGCGACGCCAGGACCCAGGACAAGGAATCCAGCCACGTTGGCGACCAGCAGTAATAGGAACCTTCTTAGATTGTTGCCCCAGTCCCGCCAGTCGTGGACCAGCATCAAGGCCAATATGCCCGGATACAGCTTCAGCTGAACCGATAATACGTAGAGACCGTATGCTATGCCACGCAGGTTAGGGTGCGTATGAAACACCCAAATGGCTGTGAAGCCCAGTGTCAGAGCAATGACGTTGAACTGGCCCCTTTCCAGCTCAAACTGAAGGCCGTAGGAGAACAGCCCGGTAACCAAGACCAGAACAGCGGCTGCTGGGATCCCCCGAGGCTTGACCATTCGGATTGGAAGGATCCATGTCAGGATGACGTAGCAGGCGATAGTCCCGAGGGTAAAGATCCGGTAAAGTAAGGAGAAATCAACGGCGCCGAGCGGCGCCGAAAGGACCAGAGTTCAGCGGAGGATAGGGATCTGCGCCTCCCAGATAGGGAGACGCGTGCTCCGCTCGCCCAAGCCTGGCCGTAACCGACAAGTTTGGTCAAATCAAGGCCAATCGGATTCTGGGCGGGCACGTACGCAAAGAACTGCATTTCGCGGGAAAACAGAAACACAGGCTCGACAAAGAACGCGAGATAGACAATCCCAAACGCGAGCCATATCACCCAATGCCACTCAGGGTCCACATGGTGGCTCGGCGGCCCTTTCTCCATCGACATTTGGGGCATCGTCAAGATGATTTGTCTATAGACGTCGTGGCCTGGTCGCGGCCCGCGGCCCGCAGCCTCGTTCGGCAATTCTCTGGGACGGCCCTCATTGTACCAGTTGGTCTTCGGAATTTCACTCGATTGAGACGCGAGAAACGCTCTTGCTCGGCATAATAAGACGGATCGAACACGCAGACGAGGACTTGCTGTTTGGGCGCATCGAAGAGAGCCTGCGGGGATTTCGACGCCTCGGCGTTCCGCGTCAAAGGGCAGGCACAGGTGCGTGGCGGGGATCTGCGCTGTGCCGTGTGACGTTGCTCGATGTGACCATGTTGGCGTTTGCCGCGGCCGTCGCTCCGCTGGATCTGCGCCTGCCACACTCTCACACAACAGCCCCGGCACAAGTACAATTGGCACATGCAGCCAAATCAGGCAAAACAGCCACGCCCGCAGGCAGACAACCCCGCCCTAAGCAAGGTGATCGAGCGAAACATCCGAACCATCATCAAGCTGCGCGCCAAAGCTGCCCGGGAACGCGGTTTGCAGGGCCGCGTTGCCGACATCATCACATCCTTCTCAGGGCGCATGGTTTTCGCGTATGTGCACGTAGTCTGGTTTACGGTGTGGATTCTGCTTAACACCGGACGGTTCGGTGTGCGCGCCTTTGACCCGTTCCCCTACGGGCTCCTGACGATGATTGTTTCCCTGGAAGCGATCTTTCTTTCGACATTCGTCCTCGTCAGTCAGAATCGCATGGGCGAGGAAACGGAACGTCGCGCGGTTCTGGATCTGCATATTGGATTGCTGACCGAGCATGAGTTGACACGCGTGCTTCAGATGCTGGACGCCATCCAGGCCAAACTGCACATCACAGATCATGAGCTGAGCGACCTGGCAGACCTTGAGATGGAGACCAGGCCGGAGGACGTCCTGGCGGAAATTGACCGCCTGCAAAGAGTGGAAATCACCAAAGGGCAGGTCTAATGTGCGCCGCTCGGAACCGCCCGTCTGAGCTCCAAGCCAAAGACCAGCCCTACTGGGAGATCTTCGAGGCCGCCAGCGACGGGCTGATCGTCCACGACCCCGAGACCCTGCGCATTCTCGAGGCCAACGATGCCGCGGCGGCGATGCACGGCTACGTCCGCGAGGACTTTATAGGCCTGCACATCACCGATTACGTGCATGCCGGACAGCCAGCGCCTGCTGAGCGATTCCGCGCAGCTTCTTGAGACCGACGACGCGGTCGAGGCGTCAGCGATCCATGTGCGCCGTGATGGATCACCGTTGCATGTCGAGGTGCGCCGAAGGGCATTTGTGTTCGGCTCCCGGAAGGCTGTTCTCAGCATCGTCCGCGACGTAAGCAGGCGTATCCAGGCGGAAGAACTCGTTCAGCAGCAAGAGGAGGCGCGAGACCGCGAGCAGGCGACCTTGCTGCATATCTCCCACAGGCTTGCCTCCACGCTGGAGCTCAAACCCGACCTGATTCTGGACCAGCTGTGGACCATTGTGCAGTACAGTCATGCCGCCCTGTTTGTGGTGGAGGACTCGAGCCTGGTGGCCGTCGCGATGCGCGGCGTAGAGCAGCCCGAAGGCACCGCCCCCATCCGTATCCGGCTGGATGGGCCCGAGGCCTTGACGGGACTATTCAACGAGCACCGGCCCATTCGGATCGCCGACGTAGCAGCCGCGCAGGAGCAGGCACAGTTCTTGCGTTCATTGTTGAGCCACGGGGCCCAGAGGCTGTTGGACGGCGTACAGGCGTGGATGTGGGTGCCCCTTGGCTGTCAAAGGCCGCATCCTCGGTGGAATTGGCGTGGCACATGCGCAACGAGACTACTTCACGAGTCATCATGCTGACCTGGCTCTGACGGTCGCCAACCAGGCGGCCATCACCATGGTCAACGCCCAACTCTACAACGACGCCAAGGCGCTGGCGGTCCTGCAGGAGCGTCAGCGCCTGGCACGAAACCTGCACGATGCCGTCAATCAGTCGCTGTTTTCCGCCGGCCTGATCGCGGAGGTCCTGCCGCGCCTGTGGGATCGGGATCAGGCGGAGGCTCGACGGTCGCTGGAGGATCTGCGCAGGTTGACGCGCGGGGCCATGGCCGAAATGCGGGCGCTGCTTGCCGAGCTGCGCCCTTCCACGCTGACCGATGCGGAGTTGGGTGACCTTGTGCGTCTGCTGGCGAATGGGTTTACGGGCCGCACGAACATACCGGCCGACGTGACCGTACTCGGAAAAGAGAGCCTGCCTGCCGAGGTGCAGGTCGCACTCTACCGTATGTGCCAGGAGGCCCTCAACAATGTCGCCAAACATGCGGGGGCCAGCAGGGTGGAAATCAAGCTGGAGCACACGGGAGACGCCATGGAACTGAGGATTCGCGATGACGGCCTGGGTTTTGATCCGGGTCAAGCCGCCCCCGGTCACTACGGCATGAACATGATGCGCGAGCGTGCCGAAGCGGTGGGCGCAAACCTGGTGGTTACCAGCGAGCCGGGCCGCGGCACGGACCTCACCATCCGCTGGATGCCACCCAAGCCAAAGGAGGCCTCATGACCACCCCCGCGTCCAAAGCCATTCGCGTCATGCTGGTGGACGATCACGCCATGGTGCGCCGAGGATTGGCGGCCTTTCTGAAAGCCTTTGACGATCTGGAGTTGTCGGGCGAAGCGGAGAGCGGCCAGGTTGCGATACAACTTTGCCCCGCGCTTCAGCCGGATGTAATCCTGATGGATATGGTCATGCCTGACATGGACGGAGCAACGGCCACGCGCATCATCCGTCAGCAGTTTCCGGAAGTTCAGGTGATTGCCCTGACCAGCTTCAAGGAGGGGCAACTGATCACCAACGCCCTGGAGGCGGGAGCCATTGGCTACTTGCTCAAAGACGTCACCGCCGAGGATCTTGCCCGCGCTATCCGCGCGGCGCACGCCGGCCGGGCTACGCTTTCGCCGGAAGCGGCCCAGGCGCTGGTTCGCGCTGCCAATCAGACTGCCGCGCCTGGCCTTGACCTGACGGAGCGCGAGCGTGAAGTCCTCGCCCTCATGATCGAGGGGCTGAACAATACGCAGATCGCCGGCCGACTGACCGTGAGTCCGTCCACGATCAAATCGCATGTCAGCAACATTCTTTCAAAACTGGGCGTTACCAGTCGCACAGAGGCCGTGTCAGTGGCTCTCCGGAGCCATCTCGTGACCTGACCTCACGTCCTCCCCCAAGTGGCGGATGCGAAAACTCCCCGGTCGACTGGTGTCGCCGGGGATGTTTCTTTATAGAATACCGCCTGGAAAACGCACGGATACGGAGAGCGAAACACGTCTGAACATTTGACAGCTTCGAAACAGATCGCATGGCGGGCGTCGCCAGGCTTTTTTTTTGGACGGGGGACTGGACTCGGCAGGACGACACACCACATAGGCCTAATATTGGCACCACACGACGACCGGTTGACACCAGTTGAGGCGTATCCCCCTTCTATCAGAAGTAGTCCACACAAAGCAAGCAGGAGAGAATCATGATGCAAGACGATCGATTGGTCAGTATGAAAGTGTTGATGGTTGACGACGAACTCACGGCACAGACGGCCAGTGGCCGCGCGGCGCGGGCGCTGGCGGAGGAACTGCGTGGGCGCGATATCGCCGTCATCGAAGCAACCTCGGACGCCGACGGGCAGGCCGTCGTGTTGTCCGATCCGTCGCTGGAAGCCATCCTGCTGGACTGGACCCTGGGCGACGATGACGTGGCGCACGACAAGGCCCGGGCATTGCTGGCGTTCATCCGCGGGCGCAACGCACATATCCCGATCTTCCTGATCGCCAGGCGCGACGACGCCTCCACGGTCACGGGTGAAGTGATGCGCGAAGCCGACGAATTGATCTCGATGTTGGAGGACCCGACATTCTTCATCGCGGGACGCGTCATTGCGGCCATCCAGCGCTACCGGGCGGACCTCGTGCCCACGATGGCCAAGGCGCTGATCAGCTTCGCCGGCGTCTATGAGTATTCATGGCACACGCCGGGGCACGCCGGCGGCACCGCCTTCTTGAAGTCGCCGGCCGGGCGGGTGTTCTACGACTATTTTGGGGCGAACTTGCTGCTTTCCGATCTTTCCATTGGCGCACCGGACGAAATGGGTTCCCTATTGGATCACAGTGGACCGATCGGGGAGAGCGAGAAATATGCAGCTCGGGTCTTCGGCGCGGACCGATCGTACACGGTGACCAACGGTTCCTCCACGTCCAATCGAGTGGTCATGATGGCATCGGTCACCCGCGGCGACTATGCCCTGTGCGATCGCAATGCCCACAAATCGATCGAACAAGGTCTCACGCTGACAGGCGTCATTCCCACCTATCTCGTGCCGACACGAAACCAATTGGGTATCATCGGCCCGATCCATCCGGAGCGGCTGACAGCGGAGGCCGTCAAGGCTTCCATTGCCGCCAATCCGCTGGCCAAGGACAAGGCGCGGAAAGCCGTTCACGCGATCATCACCAACTCAACCTATGACGGCCTGATCTACCTTGTGCCGCGCGTGGTCGAATTGCTCGACAAGAGTGTCGATCGCATTCATTTCGATGAGGCCTGGTACGGCTACGCGCGCTTCAACCCGATCTACAAAGACCGCTTTGCCATGTACGGCGATCCCAAGGACTACCCCAAGGACAAGCCAACGATCTTCGCGGTGACATCCACACACAAGTTGCTGGCGGCACTGTCGCAGGCTTCCCTGATCAGTGTGCGCGACGGGCGCAGGCCGGTCGAGCACGGGCGCTTCAACGAGGCGTTCATGATGCATGCCAGCACCTCGCCGCTGTACGCCATCATCGTCTCCAATGAGATCTCGGCGGCGATGATGGATGGCGTCGGCGGCTTAACACTCACCACAGAATCGATCACAGAAGCTGTGGCGTTCCGCAAGGCAATCTGCAGCGAGTATCGTGCCTCCGCCGCAAAAGGCGATTGGATGTTCCGAACGTGGAATGCCGACAAAGTAACCGATCCCGCGACAGGCAAGCAGATCGACTTTGCGGATGCGCCCGACGAGCTGCTAATCACGAACCCCGATTGTTGGGTATTGCATCCCGGCGAGGCCTGGCACGGTTTCAAGGATCTGGAAGACAACTACTGCATGCTCGATCCGATCAAGGTCTCGGTGGTGGCTCCCGGCGTGGCGAACGATGGTTCGTTTGAGAAGCTGGGCATCCCCGCCATGCTGGTTGCCGACTATCTAGATCAGCGCGGCGTTTACCTTGAGAAGACCACCGACTTCACGATGTTGTTCCTCTTCTCGATCGGCGTGACAAAGGGTAAGTACGGAACCCTGATCAATGCGCTCTTACACTTCAAAGAAGACTACGACGCCAATGCGCCCCTCAGCGAAGTGTTGACCGCTATCGTGGCGGCCGCCCCGAAGCGCTATGCCGGCATGGGTCTGCACGATCTGGCTGATGAGATGTTCTCGCAGATGAAGGAAACCGATCAACGGAATGTGCAGGATGTGGCCTTCTCGACGATACCGGTGCCAGTGCTGACTCCCAGCGATACCTATTTCAAGCTGGTTCACGATGAAGTCGAACAGGTCGCGGTCGATAAGATGGCGAATCGGGTCGTGGCAACGGGCGTCGTGCCCTATCCGCCTGGCATTCCGATGTTGATGCCCGGGGAGAATGCGGGCAGCGAGGATGGTCCATATCTGGCCTATCTGCGCGCACTGCAGGCCTGGGATCGCCGCTTCCCGGGCTTCGGACATGAAACACACGGCGTGGAAAACAAAGACGGAACGTACTACGTCTATTGTTTGAAGTGAGACTGGGCCTCACCCCTCATCCCGACCCGTCTCCCGCCATGCAGACGGAGTTCACCGGTCAGGAACACAAGTAGAAAGAAGGATGCGATGAGCAGCGAAGAACACAGTAAAACCAAGACCAAACACGGCAACACCAAGACGTTAGGGATCTTTGCGCTGGCAATGATCAACGTGGCCGCTGTGTTGAGCTTGAGAAACTTTCCGTCGATGGCCGAGTATGGTTGGTCGTCGATCGGATGGTACGTCATCGGCACGCTCACTTTTCTACTGCCGTTGACGATGGCAGCGGCAGAGCTCGCCACGGGTTGGCCCAAAGGCGGGGGTATATACGCATGGGTAAAGGAAGCCTTCGGCGAGAAGTCGGGCTTCATTGCCATCTTTTGCGACTGGTCAAACAGCCTGGTGTGGTACCCCACGGTGCTGGCTTTCATCGCCTCGACATTCGCCTTTGCGATCAATCCGTCGCTGGCCACCAATGGTTTGTATGTGTTTACGGTCATGATGATCGTGTTCTGGGGAACCACGCTCATCGCCCTGCTGGGCGAGAAAGCCTCCAGCCTCTTCCAGGCGTTTGGTGTGATTGCCGGCACGATTATCCCCGGGATCGTGATCATCGCCCTGGTCGTCTGGTATATGCTCTCCGGCAAGCCGATCCAGCTGCCACCCTTCACGCTGGCCGCCATGATACCGGCTATGACGATGAAGACCCTGCCTTTCATTTCGACAATCGTGCTCATGTTCGCGGGTATGGAGATGGCAGGCTTCCACGCCCTGGAAGTGCGCAATCCACAGACCGATTACCCGCAAGGCATGCTGATATCGGCGCTGATCATCTTTGTTCTGACAGTATTGGGAACGCTGGCGATTTCCGTCGTTGTGCCGGTGGCCAAGCTCAACCTTGCAGCCGGGCTGATGCAAGCATTCCAGGATTTCCTGAAGGCCTTCAACCTGACCTGGATGCTGGCCCCCATGGCGGTTCTGGTGACCCTGGGCGGTATTGCCCTTCTGGCGTCATGGCTCATTGGTCCCGCTCTTGGGCTGGGCGTCGTGGCCCGTGAGGGCAACATGCCGCGCATGTTCTCGCGACACAACAAGAACGGCTCACCGACGAGCGTGCTGCTTCTGCAAGCGGTGGCCGGCACGATCATCTCATTCTTGTTCGTCTTCCTCCCCAGTGTAAGCAGCGCTTACTGGGTCTTATCGGCGCTCACCATATTGCTGTTGTGCATCGAGTACATGTTTGTTTTTGCGGCGGTCATCAAACTGCGCCATTCGCAGCCTGACGTGCCACGCTCGTTCAAGATCCCAGGTGGGATAGCTGGTGTCTGGATCGTTGCCGGTTTGGGCTTCGTGGCAACGGCCCTCAGCTTCCTGGTCAGCCTCTTCCCGATCGGCGGAATAACCATGTCGCTTTGGATCTACCTGCCTTTGATGCTGATTGGAACAGCAATATTAGCGCTGCCTCCGCTCGTCTTCCTAAAGATGAAGAAGCCCAGTTGGAAGTCAGCGTAGACGAGGGCCGTGCGAGCCGGAATTGATCAGCAGCGTCCTCGAAGCAGCAGCCATTGGCTGCCTGCTTCGAGGACGTCCGTGCCCGGGCTTGGACTCATATTCACGCAAGCAGGCAAGCGGCCGCGGTCGGGATAGGTGGACTACACATGCCCGTGTGACTGCTTGACAATTGGCTCACGAGAAGAACAGCATGGCTTTCCCTCCACAAACCAAGATCCCAACTCATCCCAATCCGCCGCCGCTGGTGCGCATCTCCGGCACGCACCACGAGATGGGCCGTCAGATCGGCGAGGCCTGCCGCAGACAGGTCCAGCACAGTATCGAGAGCGGGCGCAAGCTGCTCGCCGACGCGTATGAGCAACTGGAGCTGACTTGGGAGGGAGCTCGGATCCGGACCCGCCAATACATTCGTTTCGCCAAGGAGTACCGTCCCCAGTACGTGGAAGAAATGGCCGGCATAGCCGAGGGGGCCAATGCCTCCTTCGAAGATGTATCCGTGGTCAATGTCATGGAAGCCTTGACTGATGACGCTCTGCAATTAACCCGCTGCACAAGCGTGGCCATCAACGACGACTTCACCTCGAATGGTCATGTCCTGCTGGGCCACAACGAGGACTGGCTGCCCGAGGACGAGGATGACGTTTTTGTGATCCATGCCACGCCGAAGAACGAGTGTCCCTTCCTCGCCATGACGTACGGCTGCTGGCTGCCCAACATCGGGTTCAATGCCTACGGCATTGCCCAGTTGTGTGATTCGGTCTTTCCAAACAATTCCCGCATCGGCATCCCACGCGTCGTGGTCGCGCGGGCCGTGCTGGCAAGCGAGAGGCCCGACAAAGCCATCCAATGTGTGCTTTCAGAGCATCGCGCAGCCGGCTACAACCACGTTCTGGCCCACGAGAGTGGCGAGCTGTACTCCGTCGAGGTTTCCGCCCGTCATTTTGCCATCCTCTACGCGAAGGATGGGTATGTGGTGCACACCAACCATTACCTGACGCCAACCATGAAGCAGGTTGAGCGTGAGCCGGTCGGTCTGATCGCCTCCCGTGTGCGATACTTCCCGCGAGGCGATTGGTCAAACGCCAGCCTCTGCACACTATTAAAACCCTGCAGGCAATTCAGCGCGACCATGTCAATTACCCCAGAGCGATTTGCAGCCATGCCGTGGCTGCAAATGACCCACTGGAACGAGGGAAGACCATCACTGCAATCGTGATCGACTTGACCGCCCGCGAAATGCACCTGGCCTGGGGCAGCCCGTGTGAGAACCCCTACCATACTTACCATCTGGAAGCGTAAAGTTGGAATCTGGAAGAATAGAGGTGCAAGAGGCCGTACCACCAGTGCTCCGCTGCTAGACCGTAACGTGATCCTCCCGTCCTCCCCCAAGTGGCGGATGCGAATACTCCCCGGTCGACTGATGTCGCCGGGGAGGCCTTGGCCTAACATTATGTATGGACAAGTCGCACGAGGCGGAGGACCACATGATGAACACTGCCAGCCAACCCATCTCACAACCCGAACAACAGCCTGATCGAGACCGCCCATTTTCCAAAGAGTCATCGCTGAGACAGTCGGAGCTGCGCTACCGCCGCCTTTTCGAGGCGGCACAGGACGGGATATTGATCCTGGACGCAACTACGGGCGCGATCACAGACGTTAACCCCTTCTTGATCAGCATGCTGGGGTACTCGCGCGACGAGTTCCTCGAGCGCAAGCTCTGGGAGGTGGGCGCCTTCAAGGATGTGCAGGCCAGCAAGGACGCCTTCCTGGCCTTGCAGAAGGACAAGTACATCCGATACGAGGACCTCCCACTTAGGGCAAAAACCGGTCAGGTGGTACCCGTGGAATTCGTCAGCAATGTGTATCGGGCCGGCGACCAAAGTGTGATCCAGTGCAATATCCGCAACATCACCGAAAGAAAGCGAGCCCAGGACGCCTCGGTCAGTGAGCGACGCAGCGCTGCGAGAGCAGTCCGTGCGGGACGATCTGACCGGCCTATTTAGTCGCTGCTACCTCGAAGAGACTTTGGACCGCGAGCTGCTCCGGGCCTCACGGGCAGGGCTCCCGGTGGGCGCCATAAGACTGGACCTCGACAATTTGAAGAGCCGCAATGACACGGCCGGTCACGCCGCCGGCGATGCCGTTCTGCGTGCATGTGGGCGAACTGCTACTCACGAGTCTTTCGCAGAGAGGACATCCCGGCCCGGTACGGGGGCGACGAATTCATGGTCGTCATGCCGGGCGCTTCGGCGAGCATAACACGCCGCCGCGCCGATCGCCTATGCGAGAAGGCTTGCGCGACTGAGCATCCAGTTCCAGGGGCAGGCGCTTGCAGCCGATCTCGCTTTCGATCGGCGTTGCGACTTTCCCTGAGAACGGCTCGACCCGTGAGGCTCTCTTGATGGCCGCCGACGCAGCCCTCTATCGCGCCAAGCACGAGGGCCGGGCACCCGTGGTCGCGACGCAGTAAGAGGCTGGCATCTGGGCGCCAAGCATGATCGCCTCTCTCCCCCGAGTGACCTAGACTGCATACTCCCCGGCAGACGGATGTCGCCGGGGAGTTGTGTCTTATTATCAAGCAGCGATGCGCTTTGCGGCGCGTGCGACGCGTCCGGCTGTGTGATGCCGGGCAAGCTTCGGATCACCGTGAAAACAAAGGCCGCCCCCGAGGCGAGGTCGGCCAGACCATCGGCCGCAGGATCGAGGGCTGTGCTTTTCCGGATCATCTCAAGGAGGATCTTCAGATGAACAAGATTGATACACCGACACGCAGACTACTGGCGGCCGCGCAGATTCTGGGGATTGCCGTGCTCGCGGCCTGCAACGGCGTCGTCGCAGGCGATGTGGTTCCGACGACCGTCTGCCATGCAACCGGGGACGCGGCCAACCCGTATGAAAGTCTCACCGTCACCCCGGCCGAGCTGGCAACACACGTGGGGCATGCGGATGACATTATCCCGATGCCCATCGGCGGGTGCCCAACGACAGCGGCGGTCGTCACTGACGGCAAGATAACGATATGTCACGCGACGAGCAGCACAGCCAATCCCTATAATGAAATCACAGTAAGCGTTAACGGCCTGAATGGTCATGGCGATCATCAAGGCGATCTCATACCGGCGCCGGAGGGCGGCTGCCCCGCAAAGGCGGAGACCGGCGACGGCGCAGTGACGTTGAGCGTCTGCCATGCCACCGGTGACGCCGCGAACCCGTATGACCAGCTTACTGTTTCCGGCGACGAATTGACTGCGCACCTGGGACATCCAGACGACATCATGCCAGCGCCGGCCGGCGGTTGCCCTGCAAGCCCCGCGGCTGTCAGCGCCGGCAAGATCACGATCTGCCACGCCACGGGCAGCGCGACCAATGCATACAACACGATCACGGTGAGCACGAACGGCCTGGGCGGTCATAGCCAGCATGAGGGGGACCTCATCCCCGCGCCTGAGGGTGGTTGCCCTGCGAGCGCAGCGAGCCCGGCGAGCACCGCGGCCGGTACCGGCGAAGGCAAGATAACGATCTGCCATGCCACCGGCAGCAAGACGCACCCGTACAGTGAGATCACGGTGAGTGTAAATGGCCTCAATGGTCATGACAAACATGAGGGCGATATTATTCCGGCGCCCGCGGGCGGTTGCCCCACATCGAAGCCGTAGTCTGGCCTGGTTGACCTGAATCTGTTTAAGAGAAAGGCGCTGGATATTCGGCGCAGGAACGAGCGGCCCGGGGAGTCGGCCTCATGGCGCCTCTCCCCCGAGTGGCCTAGACCAACACTCCCCAGCGGATGGATGCGCTTGTGCGCTGTGTCCTGTATGCTTGTAAACATAGGGAAAAGGAGAAACAATGGCAGGGAAATCCGCAGGTCGCAAATCATCAGGTCGGAAGTCGGCTGACCGCAACGCAGCGGGTCGAAAATCGGCGGGCCGCAAGCAGCGGGTCGAAAATCGGCAAGCCGGAATGCAGAGAAGTCATCCTCCGCAGGTGGGCGAGGCGCTCGAAGAGCAGGCCAGGGCGGCGGTTCTGACGAAGGAAAAAGCGATTACCGGCAGAAAGTGGACGCAGGCAAGTTAGCGCAAGCCGCAAGAAGGGCGGGTGTCTACCCAAGCTGTTCATGCTGCTGCTGCCATTTGCAGCCGCCGGTACGTACCTGTTACTCAAGGCATAAGACGAGCCAAAGTCCGGCACACACCATACAAAAGGAGACCTTCCATGTCAGTCGTAAAAGTCACGGAAATCATCGCTTCTTCCACGAAGAGCTTCGACGACGCGATTGCGATGGGCGTCGCGCGCGCCCAGAAGACGCTCAAGCACCTCAAGTCCGCTTGGGTCCAGAACCAGCAGATCAAGCTCAACGATCAAGGACAAATCACGGAGTATCGGGTGCAATTGAAGATCAGCTTCCTCCTGGATGACTGATTGAGTTCCCCGGGCCTCAGCCCAGCCGCCAGACTTGTCTGGACCATCTGCAAGCCGAGGTCAGCGCGGCCCGCAGGCCGTGAAGACCAACACTCGCCGACCCCATGGATGTGGCTGGGCGGCGTTTTGCGCCGCGGTCTATTTCTGACGTACAAGCAGCATCCAGGTAGGGGACGGCCGCGCGGCCGCCCAGGAGAACAGAATGATTAACTTCATCATATGGATTATTGCCGGCGGTTTGATCGGTTGGGTGGCCAGTATCATCATGCGGACGAATTGTTGGCAGGGCACGATAGCTGATATTGTCGTCGGCATTGTAGGCGCGTTCGTCGGAGGCTACCTTCTGAGCCCGCTGTTCCACGTCAGCACGATCAATGAGGGCAACTTCAGCATCCCTGCCCTGTTGGTTTCGCTGGGTGGTGCTGTCATCCTGCTGATAGTTTCAAAGTTCGCTCGCTGCATCGGCTGGGTGGTGGTGATCGTGTTGGTCGTGGTCGCCATCTATACGTACTACACCTGTTGGTCGCTTGCCTCCACTTCGCTGTTTTGCAACGCCGTTCACACGCTTCCATTCCTGCGGTAGCGCTATCGGAGGGCAGCATTCCTATATACGCGTGTTCCAATGCGGTCCGCCCAGCGGCAGAAGTCGGATGTTCCACGGGCGTCGGAAGACCTCGGGAGAGCATCAACTCCAGTATCAGAATGGATCCCACATTGTTGCGCAGCTCGCAGGCCTGGCAGGGCCCATCTGAACAACAGGTCGGCGAAATCAGATCCAGAGGTGAAGCGATGAAGAAGCAACTCCTCGTGTTCGTAGTCATGACCATGTCTCTTGTACTGGCGTCCGGTTGTGCCACGGGCGCCGGCGTACAAGTCAATACGCCCGTTCCCACGCCGAAGGGTGGAACGCCTGCTCCGAGCGGGCAGATCAACGTGCCCGGCGTCAGCATTAATATCAACGCCCCAAGCCTGGATCCGCTGTTCAATACGCCGGGCCCCAACGGCCACGTCGCCGGCATCTTGATGGGACTATGGCACGGGATCATTTCCCCTGTCACCATCGTGCTCTCGTTCGTCAACAAAGATTCGCAGATGTACGAAGTGCACAACGACGGCGGTCCCTACAACCTGGGTTTTGTGCTGGGAGTCATCGTCCTGCTCGTCATCCTGGGTCTCATCCTTGGGCTTGAGACGCTGACGGCTGTCCGCCTGCGCGGACGTCGGGGCAGTCCATATAGGTTCGCAGTTGAATTGACGGAATGTTGAAGCAACGGAAAAGGAGAACGAATGAACACAACGTATATCATCATCGCGGTTGTCCTGGTCCTGGTGGTCCTGGGCGTCATCCTGGCTCCGATCTTTTCCCGCCGGAAACGCTCGGAGCGGTTCCAGAATCAATATGGGACGGAGTACGATCGCAGTGTCAAGAACACGGGCAGCGAGAAGAAGGCGCAGGCAGAACTGACCGACAGGAAGAAACATGTTGCGAGCCTGAATATCCGCCCGCTGACCGGCAGCGAGCGCGAGCGCTACATGGCGGATTGGAAGACTGTGCAGGCCAAATTCGTCGACCAACCCGGCCAGGCCACCGTGGAAGCGGACCACCTGATCATGGAAGTCATGCAGCTACGCGCGTATCCGGTGTCTGACTTTGAGCAGCGGGCGGCCGATATCTCGGTCCAGTATCCGGCCTTGGTGGCCAACTACCGGGCCGCGCGCGAGATTGCCGTGAAGAATGAGCAGCACCACGCCGGTACGGAAGACCTGAGGCAGGCCATGATCCACTACCGGGCTCTGTTCGACGAGCTGCTCAAGGGCGAGACCGTCCCTGCGGAAAAAGTAACCGCGTGATCCGAAAGCATCTTGGAGAGCAGTCTCTCAACAAGCAACCTCCCCCAAGTGGCGGAGACGAACACTCCCCGGACGCAGGATGCGCCCGGGGAGTGTTCACTGTACGATGACTGCATGACCCGCGTGTATCTAGCCGACTCCAGGCTGCAGGAGCGCTCCGCGCTTCGTCTACTGTTGTTGGATCTGAAGATGGAGGTCGTGGGCGAGGCCGGGACTTGGGCCGCCACCCTGGCCGAGGCACCAACAACCCGCACCGACATGCTGCTGGTCGATGGGGACTTGCTGCCGGTATCTTCGGCCGCGGCCCTGGCTGAACTCCGAAAAGCCTGTCCTGCCGCGTTGGTCATCGTCCTGATCAGCCACATGGACGCCCGTCAGCAAGCAGCGCTGTCCGCCGGCGCGGATGCGTTTATCAGCAAGGGCGAGACGCCCGACCGCTTAGCCGAACACTTACTAAGTGTCGCCGCCAGCGTCCCCTTGAAATGATGGCGTCCGGCTGACAGGACTTGAAGAACCGGCGCGATTGCGCTGCCTCGATCGCCGGCACAAACTGGGGCAGCTTTTTCGACAAGATAATGAAGGAGCACCGGATGAACAAAGACATCTTGGAAGGCAAGTGGAAACAGATGCGGGGCGAGGCCAGGTCCTGGTGGGGCAAGCTCACCGACGACGACCTGGACCGCGCCGGGGGCAAGCTGGAGGTCCTCGCGGGCCTGCTTCAGGAAAAGTACGGCTACTCCCGCGAACAGGCAACCGCTGAAATCGACCGGCGCGTTACCGCAGTTTGAGGCAGGTCTCAAGACCAAGACCGAGCCGGCCGCGGCCAAGCCATCGAAATAGTGCCGCATCCCGACTCCTTTCGCAGGAGTCGGGCTCAAGAGGACGGCGTGGCATTCCACGCACCTGACTGAATCACTCGACAAGGAGAACTATCATGAACCTGATTATCTACCTCATCGTTGCTGCAGTCATCGGCTGGATCGCCACGGAAATGATGCACGACCGCTCCAACCTGCTGATCAATATTATTGTGGCCGTCGTGGGTGCCTTCCTGGCTGGCTACTTTCTCAGCCCCATTTTCCATGTTGGGACGATCAACGACGCCATCACCGTGCCCACCATGCTTGTAACGCTCCTGGGCGCCGTGATTCTGCTGGTGATCGTGCACTTCATACGCGCGCTGACAGTCAGCTCGGGCCGCGGCGCTTCCAATCGCGTAGTCGGCCGGCGAATCGTGGGCCGGTGGCTGCAACGTCTTAGCGTCCTGGCCTTTGCCCAAATGGAGAGAGAAGGAACAAAATGCAACAGAACAGAACGACCGAAGTAACCTCCTCGCAAAGGGAGCCCGATCGAGAACAGCGTATCTTCACTTTCAAGGCCACACAAGTGATCTGGCTTCTCCTCGGCATACTGGAGGCGCTCATCGCACTGCGCATCGGTCTGAAGCTCATTGGCGCCAACCCCGACAGTCCGATTGTGGCGCTGATCTACGGGTTGACCGGCGTCTTCCTGTTCCCGTTTACGGGATTGGTGAACTCACCGACGGCCGGTAACATGGTGCTTGAACTTTCTTCCATGTTCGCCATGCTGATCTACGCCCTGATCGCCTGGGCGGTGGAGAGAATCGTTTGGTTGGTCTTCTACCGGCCGCAGGCACGGGTGGTGGGCACGACTAGAACGACCACCAACGAACAACACACCGGTACGCCATAGATACGCGGAGGCAAGCATGGATGGTCCTTTCCGTCGGCTGGGTTCCAGGCTTCAGGGTCCAACAGCGCTGCTAAGCCCCCTTCACGCCTTTGGCAGGATCCTGAGCTGGCTGGCGGGCCTCGTGCGATTGACGCAAGAGGAAGAGATGGAGGCAGGTATCTACCTTGGTGATACGCGCTGGGACTAGCGCCGGCGACCCTGCCTGTCCCGACGGCGCGCAGGTCGATGCAGGCCCTCAAAACACATTTGATCAACAAGGAGAGACTCCAATGGTTAAATGATACCGAAGTGCCCGTGCGCCAAAGCAGTAATTTTGTAGCGATTGTCGGTGGCCTGGTGATTGGCTCCGTGGCTGGTGCTGCGGCCATGCTGCTGCTGGCTCCGCAATCCGGAAAAGAAACGCGCATCCTGATCCAGGACAAGGGCATCGAGCTCCGGGACCGCGCAACCGGAATGATGGATGATGCCATCGAACAGGTCCGCTCAAGCAGCGGCAAGATTGCCGCGGGTGGCCTCCAGAAGGCAGATGAATTGAAGCAGCAGGGCCAGGATCTGCTGGCAGAGCAATTGGACCGGGTCTCCGCAGCAGCCCATGCGGGCAAGAAGGCAATTCAGAACGCCTGAGGCGGACCAATACCAATGGTGGTGCATCGTCCTGCCGAAGGGGCGAACAGGCAGACGGATACACCGGGGTAGCCCTACCTGACCCCAAGGAGATGTCAAAATGAACATGGAAAGAATAAAGTGGATTCTGTTGGCGGTCTTCCTCATCCTCGAGGGCCTGATGCTGCTGGGCTTGGGCCTCGGCGGGATCATCAGCATTATCGCCGGGCTCTGTGCCCTCATTGCGGGCATCCTGTTCCTGATCTACCGCTGAACCGACTGTCACCAGGGAGCATGGTCGTCCTCCGCCAGGACGCCATGCTCCTTGCGTTATGGGCCCTAATGGTGGTGTCCCGTGCGGGCTGGGCGTGCGGCCGCATTGAAGAGCGGACGATCTACGGCGCAGACGAAGGTGAGGAGCCGGGCTGTTTGCGCCCACCGGCACCACGAAGCGGACCCGGTCTGTGCTCCCGCCCCAGATAGAAACCCAGGTGAATTGATGGAAGATGTTCAGAAACGCGCCGACGAGAACAACAACCCGGATTTCCCGCTTACGCGTGCGGCCGATCCTTCGGTGCAGATGGAGATTGTCCTGTTTGGATCCGCAAAGAATACCCGCGGCAACGTACAGGTGGCCGTTCCTCAGGAGCATGCGGAACCCGAGGCCACACAGGCGCTTCCCGTGCCTGCAGCTCCAGTCGTGTCGGACGAACAGTCCCTCCGGGACGAACTCCTGGGCAATGACAGCCTTGGCGGATAGGAATGACACGGGCATACGTGTCAATCCGCCGTAGAGCCCGTGCTCTGATGCAGGGGGGAATATTGCGAATTCAGGAATTGAGATGCCACCATCAGAACCAGGCAAGCCTAGGTCCAGCTCCTACCGCCCGTTGCGGGCGAAGCTGATATTCAATGCAGGCTCCGGCCGGCCCGAAGAATTGCCTCATCAGCTTGCAAGTATTTTGTCAGCGATGCAGGACGAGCAGATCCTGCCCGAGGTTCATTCCGTGCGGCCGGACGGCCAGCTTGAAAAAGTCGTGCATGATGCACTCCGGGCGGGTATCAAACTCATCGTCGTTGCCGGTGGCGACGGGACGATCGACAGTGTTGTGGGGGCCCTAGTCGGAAGCGATGCGACGCTGGGAATCATCCCCACCGGCAGCCGAAACAATCTAGCCTTCAACCTAGGGATCACGGGGGACATTGCGAGTTGTGTCGCCCTCCTGCGCGCAGGACGCCGATTGAAGATCGATGCCGGCCGCCTCCATAGCGGACATTCACGATATTGGTTCCTGGAGGCGACAGGAATGGGTCTCGTGTCCGATCTATATCCGATGTCAGATGACCTGCAGCACGGCGACCTCTCTCAGATCGGCGGATTGCTGTCGACGTTCATCTCCGCGAAACCGTCGCGGCTGCGCCTGATTTTGGACGGGCACAAGCACGTCGCTACGAAGGCGCATCTGCTGCTGGTCACAAATATGCCGTTTCTTGGCCCGCACTTCCAGATTTCCCCCAAAGTATCCTTCAGAGATGGCCGCCTGGATGTCTTCACCTTCGCAGATATTGGCAAACTGGGCATGCTCTCCTATGCCATGCTGTCAGCTGGCGGCTCGCTGGAGGACGCCGGCATCAAACACTATCGTGCCCGGCACATCAAAGTGGTTTCGACCCCGCATATGCCTGTGATCGCCGATGGCGTGCTCGTGGCCCCGGGTTCGGGTTCAATATCCATTCACGTCAAACCGCGCGCCGTGGCGGTCATGGTGGGAACAGCACTCACAGGCGAGCCCGCGACAACCGCAGCGGTCGACTCAGAATTGGCGATTGATGGATAACAACGTCAAACAAGTTCCTGTATCACCGGGCGCCCCGTCTTGGTCTGCGAACAATCAACGGCCTGCTCTTCTCGTGATTCTGGTCATCGGACTGGTGCTGTTCCTGCTCTGGCTTCCGGAAGCGGCCCGGGCGGCACTATGGACCGCGCTGAGGGCGCAGCAAGGGCTGGTCGCCCTGCTTGTCGTATTCGCGCTGGTGACTTTGTCCCTGATTTGGTCAGCCGGTCAGCGCCTGGACAGACAGGTCTTCACGCTCCTCAACATGCGGGTCTATCCCATATGGCTGGACCGCTGCATGTGGCTGGCTACACAGCTGGGCAACATGCTGACGGCATTCCTGGCGGCTCTGACGTTCTACCTGCTGAACTACCACAACCTGGCCATCACAATCTGTCTTGGCACGCTCACACTGTGGTTGCTGGTGGAGGCCATCAAGATCCTGACGGATCGAGAGCGTCCTTCTTCCACCGTTGAAGACGCCCGTGTGATCGGATCCCGCGAACCGGGCGATTCGTTTCCCAGCGGCCATACGAGCCAGATATTCTTCTTCATGACGTTGATCATCCAGTCCTTCCAGCCCGGGATCCTGTGGACGGCTGCCTTGTACGCACTCGCCGCGCTGGTCGGATTCACGCGTATCTACGTTGGCGCGCACTATCCAAGGGATGTTGCGGCAGGTATCGTGCTTGGATCAGTCTGGGGGCTCCTGGCGATTTTGGTGGATGCCCGCTGGCTTACGGTGCGGTTCTGAGGCGCTCTCCCCCACATGGCCTAGACAAACCCTCCCCAGCCGATGGATGTAATCCGTGTGCAAGTTGAATATGATGAGTGGGTAATACCAATGTGACTGTCCGATATCGGGTGGCCGTTCACCGCGCACTGCGGCTTTCGTATCGTTCGAAACCTGACAGGACACGGAGCCGTTCAGAACGCCCAGGCTCCACCTAGCCCCCGGCCGCTTTGGCGCCGTGCAGAAGGAGACTAAATGAGGAAGATGACGTCCGTCCGTTCCACCGCAAGTACCGGCTTGGTGGTATTGTTGCTGACGGCTTGCAGCGCGCTGAAACCCGCTCCCGCCGCCACCGTACCGCCGCCGACTGCCCAGGTGACGCCCACTACGGGCGTACAGTATCACTTCGTCACCGACAAGCTGCAAATACCGACGACACATGCGGAGACGCAGGCGTACGCACTGAACGTGGACGGCGATCCGCAGAACCAGCCCGATAACATGTTCGGAGGGCTGCTGACCTTGCTCACATCCGCAGCACCAGGGCTTCAGTTGCAGGCCAGTGTTGATCAGGCCGTCAATGCCGGCCAACTGGTATCGCTTCATGTGGTCAAGGCCGACGATCCGCTGAACGACCAGAGCGTTTCGTGGTCCATTTTCCAGGGACAGAAGACCCAGGCGGCTCCCAGCTTTGACGGTTCGGACAAATTCGCACTCGACCCGGCTTCGCCCACTATCCCGCCAATAATTGGAACGCTCACAAACGGGCATTTCTCGGGTGGCCCGGGCACAGCACGACTCCAGATGTTTCTGTTAAGCCAGCCGGTCGAAGTTGATTTGATCGGTGTACGCCTCGAAGCCGACGTAAGCGCGCAGGGTTGCGCCAACGGCAAACTTGGCGGCGGTGTCAGTGTCGAAGAGTTCCGCGGCAGCTTCTTCCCGCAATCACTGACGGACTTAATCAGGCGATCGCGGCAGACAAGGCTGCGGCGGATGCTATTCTGCCGGTCCTCGACTTAAACCACGACGGGGCGATCACCGTCGAGGAGCTCCAGACCAACCCCGTGTTCATGCTCGCAGATCTCTCCCGATTTGGACCTGCTGGATGCGTCCGGCAAGTTCAATCCGGGCCAGGACGGCGTGAAAGATGCGTACTCGGTGGGCTTGGGCTTCACCTGCGTCGCGGCCGCATTCACTGCGCCCGGTGACTAGGTCGCGGCCGCTCCCAATCAGCCCGCCCTTGGCCGGGCTGACCGTCTCCCCCAAGTGGCGGAGGGCAGCACTCCCCGCCCGTAGGATGCAATAGGGGACCATCCACCTTATGATAGTTGCAGGACAAATCTGTAACACAAGGAGAAAACCATGCTTACCTGGATCATCATCATCCTGATCGTGTTGTGGCTGCTCGGATATTTCGGCCCGAATGTCTTCGGTGGATTTCCCCGAACCGGCAACATCGTTCACGTGCTGCTCGTGATCGCCGTCATCCTCATCCTCTTGTCGCTGTTGCACGTCATATAGCCCTGCGCTCCAACAACGACGGGAGGGGCAGCGACCCCGGCTGCCCCTCCCGTGCAGACCACTGGAAAGGAGGCCCGGCTTGCTATACACAATCATCATCGTCGTCATGTACTGATCCTGATTTGGCGTCTTGCGCTGAAACCAACGGCCGACCAATACAGCGTTGATCGGTAGCCAATCAAACGTGACGAGCTTCGTGCCTGGCGAACCGAACGATCGACAAGGAAGGGACATGTGAAATGCCTACCAACCGATTGAGCAAGTCGCAATTTGTGGCTGCATTCGCCGAGAAGAGCGGCCTCACAAAGAAGCAGGCCTCCACCGCGCTGGAACAACTCAACGCGATTGTTGCCCAGCAACTTGGCCCGCGAGGTCCAGGCGAGGTGATCATCCCGGGCCTGCTCAAATTGGCCGTGGCGATCAAGCCTGCCTCCCCCCAGCATGAAGGCATCAACCCGTTCACCAAGGCGCCGATGACCTACAAGGCAAGGCCGGCGCGCAAGGTCATAAAGGTGAGGCCCCTCAAAGGGCTGAAGGACGCGGTCTAAGTTCGGCACCAGCCGCACAACACCGCCGCCAACGGCTGTGGGAATTTTGCGGGCTCACACTCATGAAAACAAACGGCCACGCCGGGAATCCGGCCTCTCCAGCGTGGACAATCAGACGGCATCGATCTTTCTGAGGCCCTATCGGTGTGCTTTTTCCAGGACGTCATGAAAGGAGGCGACCATGTCCCTAATATGGATCATCATAGTGGTTGTAGTGATCGTGTTTGTAGCGCAGCGTTTGCTCTAGACTCAAAGGACACCCGGATCTGACACAGATGGGCTGTCGCCCGGCGACAGCTCATTTGTGATTGCTGGTCCCGGACGTCAAGTCGTCTGCTGGCAATTGATAATTGACAGTCCAGGTACCCTGTTGAAGCCGTCAAGGAGAAAACAGCATGTTGCCGATCGGTGATGATGACAGTGGGCGCAGAAGCATTCCACTGGTTACCTATGCCTTGATCGCCCTGAACGTTGCCTTCTTCTTTGTGGAGCTGAGCGGTGGGGACGCCTTCATCAATAGGTGGGCCTTCGTTCCCGCCCGCTTCCTTGCCAACCCGGGCGCCGATTTCCTTACGCTGTTCACCTCCATGTTCATGCATGCCGGATGGTTGCACCTGGGCGGCAATATGCTCTACCTGTGGATCTTCGGCGACAACGTGGAAGACAGGTTCGGGCGGGTAAAGTACCTCGCGTTCTATGTGGTCTGTGGACTAGTTGCTACGGGAGCCCAGATGCTCTTTAGCGCGGGCTCAAGCATCCCCAACCTGGGAGCTTCTGGAGCGATCGCTGGCGTGCTCGGTGCATATATTCTCCTGTTCCCGCGTGGGCAGGTGCGTGTCCTGCAAGGAAAGGCCGTGGTTCCTGTCTCGGCGTTGCTCATGATAGGTATGTGGTTTGTTCTGCAGCTCTTCAGCAGTGTAGGTTCCATACTCAGCGCGTCCGATACAGGCGGCACAGCTTTCATGGCACATGTCGGCGGATTTGTGGCGGGTGTGCTACTTACCTTCGTGCTCAGAGGTAACCCAAGAGCGCAGTTTGCGGCATGAAAGCTAGCCATGGTCAGGCTTCGGACCGGTCCCATGAGCGATGAGCCTTCATTTGACAGCCTGTATGGCTCTGCACAGCGGTCCCATGCCCAATCAGGCCTTCGCGATCAGCGTCAAGCGGCGCTCTTGTATTGTTTGTGGCAGGCTGGAGTTTCGTCGCATGACGAAGCTGGAAGAACGTCACGCATAGAAATGGAGATCTAAATGGGAATACTTTCCTGGATTGTCGTTGGACTGATCGCCGGCTGGCTGGCCGGGTTGATCGTGAAAGGTGGCGGCTTCGGTTGCGTCGGTGACATCATCGTCGGCGTCATCGGAGGTTTGTTAGGCGGTTGGATTGCCTCCTATTTCTTCCATATGGGCGACCCGATGTCAGGTATCAACCTTTCATCCATACTGGTCGCGTTCGCCGGGGCGGTGATATTGGTCATCCTACTGCGTCTGCTGCGTGGACGAAGATAAGTCGACGCTAGGAAAGCCTCGTTGTCGACGACCTTCCGGGTGAAGTGCCGTAGGTGTACAAGAAGAGAGCCTGACCTGCGCGCTCACCGGTTGGCTTTCCGAAGGAGCACGAAATGAAGGACACACTGTTGAAGATCCTGCTGGTTTACCCGGAGTTCCCGGATACGTTCTGGAGTTTCAAGCACGCGCTCAAGTTCATCCGGAAAAAGGCCGGCGCGCCGCCGCTGGGCCTGCTTACGGTGGCGGCCATGCTGCCCGTCCAGTGGGAAAAGCGGCTGGTTGACCTCAACGTCACAGAGTTGACCGAAGCGGACCTAAAGTGGGCCGATTTGGTCTTCCTGAGCGCCATGATCGTGCAGCGCGAATCGGCGAAACTCGTGATCAAGCGGTGCAAAGAAGCCGGGGCCACGGTGGTGGCCGGCGGGCCGCTATTCACCATGGAGTTCTGAGAACTTCCCGGAGGTCGACCATTTTGTATTGAACGAGGCAGAGCTCACTCTGCCTCCCTTCCTGCGCGACCTGGACCAGGGGCGTGCGCAACGTGTCTACGCCTCAACGGAGTACCCCGACATTCATCAGACCCCCGCCCCGCTTTGGAATCTGGCGAGCCTCAGGAGCTACGACACGGTCAGCATTCAGTTCTCACGCGGCTGCCCGTTCAATTGCGACTTTTGCAACATAACCACCTTGTTGGGCCACTATCCGCGCACCAAGACCTCCGCCCAGATCATCGCAGAGCTGGACGGGCTCTACGCCCTCGGTTGGCGGAAGAGCATCTTCTTCGTCGACGACAACTTCATCGGCAACAAGAAGCATATCAAGACCGAGGTGCTGCCGGCCCTGATCGAATGGCGCAAGGGGAAGTCGGGGATGCCATTCAGCACGGAAGCCTCCATCAACCTGGCGGACGATGCGGAGCTGCTCGACCTCATGGTGCGGGCGGGGTTCGACACGGTCTTTGTTGGCATAGAGACGCCCAACGAAGACAGCCTAGCCGAATGCAACAAGAGCCAAAACAAGGGCCGCGACCTGATCCAGAGTGTAAAGCGGCTACAGCGGGCAGGTCTTCAGGTGCAGGGTGGCTTCATCGTCGGGTTCGACAATGATCCTGCGTCGATCTTCCAGCAGCAGATCGACTTCATCCAGAAGAGTGGCATCGTGACGGCGATGGTGGGTTTGCTTCAAGCGCCGCTGGGAACGCGCCTGTACGAGCGCATGCAAAAAGAGGGCCGCCTGGTGAATACGTTTTCAGGCGACAACGTCGATGGCTCAACCAACATCATTCCCAGGATGGGTCTGGGCGCTCTCCGCGACGGCTACCGCAACATCCTGAGCCAGATCTACGCACCGAAGCTGTATTACGAGCGGGTTATGACGCTCCTACGCGAGTATCAGCCGCCCAAAATCAGAGCCCGCATGGAGCCCCAGTATGTCCTGGCCTTGGGTCGGTCCATCTACCAACTGGGCATCCGGGGCGCCGAACGAGTTCAATACTGGCGGCTGTTCTTTTGGACCTTGTTCCGCCGTCCGCGCCTCTTCCCCATGGCGATCACCCTGGCAATTTACGGTTTCCATTTCCGCCAGGTGACGGCCCTGCATGTGATCTGATCTTGCAACTCGGAAAGTCACTCCAGAATAGTCCCGCCAAGGAAAAGGAGCTGAGACGAATGATGGTCCAAAGAACCAAGACCAAACGCAAGGCACTGTCCAAGGGGCAGCGCAAACATGTCCGCAGATTGAAGCAGGAGGCCCGTCGGGCTGGGACCGTCTACCGGTCTCCGTTTGGTGCCGTGCGCGCCCCGGAAGCTCCCCAGAAGGATGCTGTGACGTCCTGAGTCCGGCTTGCGCCGCCGGTCCCCCGGCACGCTGGGTCGGGAGGACGCGATCGGCATGATGCGGGACCTGACGGTGTTCGGCGGGCAGCATAGGAACATGGCGTGACCGCCCGCCAGGCAACTTCCTGGTTGGCGGCCCAGAGTGACGAGAGCCGGCTGGAAAGATCGCTTGTCCGGCAATAGAGGTTCTTGGCATGGGCATTCGAATCAATACCAGAGTAAGTTCTTCAGATGGCCTGTGTGGAAAGTCCACGCACCTCGACCTCAAACCGATGACGGCGTGCCCGGGCCGGCCTTCACTTGCGCTGGATCTAGAGGGGCGTCGATGACGATCGAATATGATGAAAAAGGCAAGTTCTTCACGGATGTCATTTCCAAGACTCCCGTACGCGCGACCGTCCAAACGACCCGGCAGCTCCTGGAGGGGGAGATTCATGTCCGTCGCGGAGAACGCATCAAAGATGAGTTGGACCGTGACGAACGCTTCCTCGCGATGACGGCGGTTTCGGTTTTCGGCGCCGACGGTCAAGTGGAATTCGAAGCGCCGTTCCTGGCGGTGCATCGCTCCCAAATAGTCTGGGTCAGGCCGCACGATGAACCTTCAGACGGGTGATTGACGATGACACAGCCCGCTGCTGTCATTGCGTCGCCTTTATCCGGCCCGGAACTCGGTAAGCTCCAACAGTTCTTGAGCCAGGCGCTCCTACGCGGCATCGAAAGCGAAGGGGTTGCGCCGGAGAAGCGCAGGGATTTTGTCAACCAGCACCTGGAGCGCGTCTATGAGCAGGCGCATGTCACGCTGCCAGAAGACACGCGGCGCACGCTGCTTCAGAGCGTCTTGGACGATCTGCTGGGCTACGGTCCGATCCAGCCTCTGCTGGACGATCCAGAAGTCACCGAGGTGATGGTAAATGGCGCCCACCAGATCTACGTTGAGAAGAACGGACAGCTCATTCGCACGGATGTGTCATTCAATGACGACGCCCATGTCCTGCGGATCATTGATCGGATTATCCTGCCGCTCGGACGTCGCGTGGACCACGACAGCCCGACAGTGGATGCGCGTTTGCCGGATGGGTCACGCGTGAATGCCGTCGTTCCGCCGGTCGCCTTGGATGGGCCGTCGATCACGATCCGCAAGTTTCCCAAAGATCGGCTCCAAATTGCCCAGCTGATCGAGTACGGCTCCGTCACCCAGCACGCGGTTGATTTCCTGCGCGCCTGCGTTCTGGCGCGCTTGAACATCGTCGTTTCAGGCGGGACCGGCTCCGGCAAGACGACGCTTCTCAACGCACTCTCGGGCTTCATTCCCGCGAATGAGCGGATTCTCACAATTGAAGATACTGCCGAGCTGCAGCTTCAGCAAGATCATGTCCTGCGCCTCGAGGCGCAAGCCGCCAAACTTGGACGGCGCTGAACGCAACCACGATCCGGGATCTTGTCAAGAATGCCCTGCGCATGCGTCCCAACCGAATCATCGTGGGCGAGTGCCGCGGTGCCGAGGCTTTGGATATGTTGACGGCCATGAACACCGGCCATGACGGCTCGCTTACCACGCTCCACGCCAACTCGCCCGCGCGACGCGCTTTCCCGGCTGGAAACAATGGTGCTGATGGCCGGTATGGATTTTCCGCTTGAAGGTCGTCCGGGAGCAAATCTCCTCCGCGGTTGACCTCATCGTCCAGCAGGCTCGCCTCCGGGACGGAACGCGCAAAATCACGGCCATTACGGAAGTGGCTGGTATGGAGGGCGATACCATCGTGATGACGGACGTATTCAAGCTGGAGCAGACCGGTGTTTCAGAGGATGGCAAGGTGCTCGGCGAGCTCAAAGCAACCGGCATCCGGCCAATGTTCTCGTCGCGTCTCGAGGCTGCAGGCTACAAGCTGAACGCCGACGTGTTCATGACTGGCATTGCTGATCGGTTGGCTGGACGTCACCGCCGCTAATCGGCCTGCGAGACGGCAGGCATGCGTGTAACCATACTGCAACGCGATCATACGGCGCACGTCTGCGCACGGATGATAGGATGTAAAGACAACTTAAGCATGTGAGCAAGATGGAAGGGGGCAAGACAGGCGTTGTTTCGCGGCTGGCGATTGCGTTGGGGAAGCCCTGCCAGCACTGAAGGAGCCCGAAATGGCTGCGAAAGCATCCTTCAAGAAACCGCCGCAGACGCCCGACCCGCCGGTCAAGAGAATCGACCGCGAGACACCAGAGAGCCTGGGCGCCCTCTCGACAAATCATCCAATCCCCATGTGGATCTATGACCGCGAGTCATCGGCTTTCCTGCATGTCAACGCGGCGGCCGTAAAGCAGTACGGGTATTCCCGAGCGGAATTCAAGAAGATGACAATCGACGACCTCCTCCCAAAGGAGGATGTCGCCCGTCAGGCTGCAGGCATAGCAGACGAGGCACACAGCGGATCGAGAATCCGGCCAACGGCGCCATGTGCTCAAGGACGGCCGTGTAATTGACGTGGAAGTCATCACGGATAAGGTCGAGTTCGAAGGGCGAAATGCCGTACGCTGCATCGCCGTGGAGCTCAGCGAACGCGAGCCTAGGCGATAAGAATGTCGCGAATTCAGAGGCCGAATTGCGCGCCTTGTTTGCCGCCATGCACGATGTCGTGCTGGTCATTGACCAGGACGGCGTGTATCGCAAGATCGCCCCGACCAATACGGGCCTGCTGTACCAACCCCCGAATGAGCTGCTTGGCAAGAATCTGCGGGAGGTCTTTCCCGCCTCTCGAAGCCGAAGCCCTTCTCGGAACAGTCAGGCAGGTATTGGACACGCAACAGCCGGCTGAAGTGGAATACGAACTCCTCATCGGTGGGAGATTGACATGGTTCGCCACCTCGATCTCGCCGATGGATGCAGAGAGCACGCTGTGGGTGGCTCGGGATGTGACGGGCCGAAAGCAGGCGGAAGAAGCCCTGCAGGAGAGCGAGGCGCGTTATCGGGCAGTTGCCGAGTCCGCCAACGACGCCATCATCTCATCCGACAGCCGGGGGCACATCGTGAGTTGGAACCGGGCTGCTGAGGCTATCTTCGGCTACGCCGCCGCCGAGGCCATGGGCCAATCCGTGGGTCTGATCATGCCGGCCGATTTCCAGAGAGCGTTCGCGGCCGGCATGACGCGCCGGTCGGCTGGCGCGCGTGGCTCCGGTGAGTAGCATGGCCCACGAAGGCCAAGGTCGCCGCAAAGATGGCACCGAGTTCCCGCTCGACATGTCCCTCGCCGTTTGGGAGTTCGCGGGAAATCATTTCTACACGGCCGTCGTGCGCGATATCACCGACCGCAAGCGGGCCGAAGAAGCCCTACGGGAAAGCGAGGCAAGATTTCAGAATACTCGTGGAGGCAGCGGACCAAATCATTTTCGTCGTGGGCAGGGATGAGGTATTCCAGTTCGCTAATTTGGCCGCCGGCAAAGCGCTGGGCCCGGGACGGCCGATGGTCTTGCGGGAAAACGCATGCACGACCTTTTCCCCGGGCCGATTGCCGACAGGCAAATGGCAGCCATCCGAGAGGTCCTGGATACCGGAAAGTCGATATCTTCCACCCAAATGTCCATTGTGCAGGGCCGCGAGATGTGGTTCCTGGCGCAGATCCACCTCTTAAGAATGGCGCTGGCTCTTTCGATCGCGCATTTACGATTTTGACGGACATCACCGCGCGCAACAGGCAGAGGAGGAATTGCGCCGAGCCAAGCAGGCGCTGGATGTCACGCATCTCGAGGTGCAGCAGTCACTGGCGCGCGAAGAAGTCGTGGCGCGCACGGATGGCCTGACCGGGCTGCGGAACCGTTTCGGTTTCGATGAGCTGGCCCACCGGGAGTTCCGCGCCGCCATGCGCCACCAGCGGGCGCTTAGCATCATCCTTTTCGACGCGGACGGTCTCAAGCGCATCAATGACACCGCCGGGCATGCGGCGGGCGACCAGGCGCTGGTGCTGATTGGGCAGGCGGCGACGGAGCACACGCGCGCTATCGACGTACTGGCGCGCTACGGCGGCGATGAGTTCATCATCCTGCTGCCGGAGACCTCCGCACAGCAGGCGGTTGTCGTCGCGGAGCGTATCCGCGCCCGCATCGGTGCGGCAGACGTGGGTGATGCGGAATGCCCGCTTGCCTTCACGCTGAGTATGGGCATCGCCGAACTACGGCGCACACCGCCGGACAAGAACGTGGAAGAGGTGGTTCAGCGTGCCGACACGGCCCTGTACCAGGCCAAAGCCGCCGGTCGCAACTGCACCGTGATCTTCGATTCCGAGACAGACGACGAATCTGGGGCACGCAAACCCCTTGAAAGAAGTAGAACATGATGAAAACAGGCCCGATATGAAATCACGTTTCATAAGGCTTGTTCGAGCCGCCTGTCTGCCCAGCCAGATGCTGGACGCGTGTACCGACGCGCCATTTCGGGAGAGTGCCCGCCTAGTGTGCCTACCAGCTTGGCGCAAGGAGCCGCATGAGCGCAAGAACAGTGGAATTGGCAGAACGGACAAAGGACCCCATGCCAACTGACCCAGCCGCTGCAAGCAGCAAGCAGATCTTGATCTTTGCGCTGGGTGAACGGCAATGCGCCCTATACCTGTCGGCCGTTGAACGCGTCATTCAGTCGGTAGAGGTCACCCGACTGCCAAAGTCGCCGGAATTCGTTTTGGGCGTGATCGACATGCAGGGGCAGGTCATGCCGGTGGTCGATATCCGGCCCGCGCTCGGGTGCTGCAGGCTCGGGAAGTCGATCCGGATGACCAGTTCATCCTTTGCCGCACCTCGAGACGGCTTGTGGCCCTGGTGGCCGATTCCGTCGCGGGCATTCACGTGCTTGGGCCGGAGGAATTTGCGAGCATTGAGCAGGTGCTGCCCGGCGCGGCCTTCATCCACGGTCTGGCGAAGTTGGACGGCGACCTGGTGCTGCTGTACGATCTCGAGCAGCTCTTCTCCATGGATGCCGAGGTGCAGTTGGATTCCGCGCTGAAGGCAATCCCGGCAAAACCTGCGTCTACTGCAGGCCGGAAGATGGGGGCGTCAGCTTGAAGGACCGTCTGTGCGAGGCGCAGCTCTCGCAGTTGAGCGATTTCGTGGCTGCGACGGTGGGGCTGCATTTTCCACGGGCGCGGTGGGCTGACCTGGAGCGCCAATCGACTTTGGCGGCTACGGAATTCGGCTTCGACGACACGCAGGCGTTCCTGAATTGGCTGCTAGCCTCCCCGTTCACCCAGGCACAGGCCGAGATGCTGGCGAGCTACCTGACCATCTCGGAAACCTATTTTTGGCGTGAGCCGAGGGTCTTTGAGGCCCTGCGGGATCGAATCCTGCCGGAGCTGATTGGACGGCGGGCCACGGGCACACGCCGGCTGAGGCTGTGGAGCGCAGGCTGCGCCTCCGGGGAGGAACCGTACTCGATTGCCATCGCGTTGTGCGAAGCGTTGCCTTCCCTTAAGGACTGGCACGTGACGTTGCTGGCCACGGATATCAATCCCCGCATCCTGCGGCGGGCCGCAACCGGTGTATACGGCGAGTGGTCATTCCGCAACGCGCCCGATGGATTCAAGGAGAAGTATTTCACTCGTACAGCCGATGGCAAGTACGAGCTCCACCTGGAGATCCGCAAAATGGTGACGTTTGCCTATCTCAACTTGGTGGAAGACTCCTTCCCCGCGCCGATGAGCGACACGAACGCCATGGATCTCATCTTCTGCCGAAACGTGCTGATGTATTTCACCCCGGACCGCGCCCGGCTGGTAGGACAGCGTTTGCGCGAATGCCTGGTGGAGGGCGGATGGTTTGTGGTCAGCTCCAGTGAACTCTCATCGCAGACCTTTCCGAATCTTGCGCATGTCAACTTCCCCGGGGCAATCGTCTACCGCAGGGCAGCCCAAGCCCCACCGATTGCGGCGGCGGCCCCGACCCGCCGCGTGCCTGCGGGCCAAGCGCTGCAAATGTGGGCCGCGCCCGCAAGGGTAAGTCCGCCTTCGAGGCCAATTCCGCCCCAGATCGGGATTCCCGCCGCCAAGGCTGAGGCGGTTGCACAGCACTGCGATCCAGTGGATGCGCTGCAGGCGGTACGCGTGCTGGCCAACCAGGGCAGGCTGCAGGAGGCATGGGCCGCCTGTGAGGACGCCATCGCCGCCGACAAGATCAACCCGGCCCTGTACTATCTCGGGGCCACGATCCTACAGGAACTGAACCGGGAAGACGAGGCACTCAACGTGCTCAATGGCGCCTTGTACCTCGACCCGAACTCCGTGATGGTGCACTTCGCCCTTGGCAACCTGGCGCAGCGTCGCGGCAATGCGACCGGGGCCGTCAGGGGTTTCAAAAACGTGCTGGCGCTTCTGGAAAAACACGGAGCGGAAGACATCCTGGCGGGGGCGGATGGCCTCACAGCCGGTCGGCTCAGGGAGATCGTGCGCGCCACGCTCCAGATGGGAGTAGCGACACAATGAACGAAGATTCCGTGACAACCCGCCCGGGAAAGAGCATTGATTGGAGGGCGGTACACCGACAGGTGGAGGCCGCCAACCAGGTGCTCTTGGAGGGCGCGGCGCTGTCCCCGGAGGAGAGCTGCCTCGTTCTCAGGAAACGCGCCCGCCTCCTGGCACGCGTCATGCAGCAGCCTGATGCGAACCAGGAATTCCTGGAAATCATCGAGTTCCGCCTGGCAGCCGAGACCTATGGAATTGAGGCTGCCTTCGTGCGCGAGGTCTACCCGCTCAAGGAGTTCACGCCGCTGCCCGGCGTGCCGCCCTTTGTTCTCGGAATCGCCAATGTGCGCGGACAGATCCTCTCGATCATTGATCTCAAGAGTTTCTTCGATCTCCCGCACAAGGGACTGGGCCAACTCAACAAGTTGATCATCCTACGAGACGGGCAGATGGAATTCGGTGTGCTGGCGGATGACATCGCTAGGGGCACGTTCGGTGGCGGTGGCGGCCATGCAGCCGGCCCCGGCAACAATCTCCGGGATTGGAGCTGAATACCTACGCGGGATCACCGCCGAGCGCGTCATCTTACTGGATGCCGAACGGATGTTGGGGGACGAGAAGATCATTGTGCAGCATGGTTTGGAGGAAAGCGGAGTCAATGTGGCCCGGCGTGAAGAGCAGTTGGCCGCGGATTGACATCGCCGTTGCCGGGAATGACAAATTGATCCCGCGGAAAGTAAGGAGAATCCGGTCATGAAACGCTTCATTAGCAATCTGTCCACCAATTGGAAACTTATCCTCAGCTTCGCGACTCTCTTGATGCTCCTGGGAGCCGTACTCTGGACCGCCTACGCCACACTGGCCGGCATTGCGCGGGCGGAGGCTGATCTGAAGGACAATCAGTTCGCGGTTTCCAGCCTGGCCCAGGAGCTCAACATCGACGCGAACTACGTTCGTGCGCAGATCCTCGACATGATGCTGACTCCGAAGCTCGCAGACCAGCAGGCCATCGAAGCGCTCATCACAGACCGCTCCGCGCAGATCGACGCTATCCTGGCCCAGCTTCAAGAACTTGCACCAGATGCAGCATTCCAGAACCAGTTGAGACAATTGACGGCTGATTTCGAATCGTATCGGGCAACGCGCGCGCAGCAAATTTCCTTGCTCTACGCCGGTCAAGTCGATCAAGCCGTGCAACTGAGCAATACCACTGCTGCAGGCCAATTTGAGAAGATCAGAGCGAGCGTGGCGCAGATGCGGACGGATGCCGGCGCGCAGGCGGACGCGGCTTTCGCAGCTAACGCACAATCGACGCGGTCGTCCACCGTCGTAATGACAGTCGTGGGCGTGGTCGCCCTGCTGCTGGCCGTGGTTCTGGTAATCGTCCTGAGTGGGGCGATTGCCAAACCCCTCTCCCTGATGACCAAAGTTGCCCAGCAGATCGGCGGGGGCGACCTGACGGTCAAGCTGCCTGATGAGCAGCGCCGCGATGAGATCGGCGGGCTGACGCGGGCCTTTCGCCAGATGGTGGACACGCTGCGACGCTCGACCAACGACCTGGGCGAGGCCGTTGGTCTGCTGGGCTCTTCGGCCAGCGAGATCCTGGCGGCGACCTCGCAGGTGGCCACCGGCGCAGCCGAGTCGGCGACCTCGATCAACGAAACCACAACCACGGTGGAGGAAGTGCGGCAGGCGGCGCAACTGTCGTCCCAAAAGGCGCAGATGGTATCGGACAACGCCCAGCGCGTGGCGCAGGTATCGCTGAGCGGACAGCAGGCAGTTCAGGAGAATGCCGCGGGTATGGACCGCATCCGCGAGCAGATGGAGACCATCGCTCAGACGGTAGTGCGCCTGAGCGAACAAAGCCAGTCGATCGGCGGCATCATCGCCTCGGTCACCGACTTGGCGGATCAATCCAACTTGCTGGCAGTCAACGCGGCCATCGAGGCCGCCAAGGCCGGCGAGCAGGGCAAGGGGTTTGCCGTAGTGGCGCAGGAGATCAAGAGCCTGGCCGAGCAGTCGAAGCAAGCCACTTCGCAGGTGCGCGGCATCCTGAGCGACGTGCAGAAGGCCACGAGCAACGCGGTGATGGCCACCGAGCAGGGCAGCAAGGCCGTGGAAGCGGGCGTGAAGCAGGCCGCGCAAGCCGGGGAGGCGATCCGCGTGCTGGCCGAGACCAGTGGGGAGGCTGTGCAGACAGCCACTCAGATTGTGGCGTCGAGCCAGCAGCAGGTGGTGGGCATGGACCAGATCGGCGTGGCGATGGAGAACATCAACCAGGCCGGGTCACAGAATGCGGCCAGCATGAAACAGATGGAAGTGGCGGCGCGTAATCTGCATGAGCTGGGAGAGAAGCTGAAGACATTGGTAGGCCAGTTCAAGGTGTAGATGTGCCGACGAAAGGATGTCGCTGGCGAGGAGTTGCCGAAACGGAGAGCGCAAGCCCCTCGCGGCCGGGGAGGAGATTGCCACGGCACTCGCTTCGCGGGCCTCGTCCCCTGCCGGGGATCTCGCTCCGCTCGACAACGACATGGCTAAGGTGAGCACGGATGGATAAGAAGGAACAGGAATTTCTCAAGCGACTAAGGGAAACCTTCCGGCTGGAGGCCGAAGAGCACATACGCGGGCTTTCATCCGGCCTGATCGATCTGGAAAAGGCCAAAGGGTCGCCGGGCGAGGCGCCGATCGTCGAGACGGTCTTTCGGGAGGCGCACAGCCTGAAGGGCGCGGCGCGTTCCGTGAACCTAAGGGAGATCGAGGCGCTGTGCCAGCCGCTCGAAAGCGCCTTGGCGGCCGTCAAACGCGGTGAGATTGAGGTTTCCGCCCCGCTGTTCGACCTTTTCCACCAGGCTGTCGACGGCCTGGGCGGATTGGTCTCGACGATGGAAACCGAGCTAGATTCTGTTCAACGCGCAGCCATGCGTGAGCTGGGTCGCCGGCTGAATGAGGCTGCCAAGGGCGCGGCGGCAGTGCCGGTCGATCCGAAGGATCCTTTGGAAGGGGGTGGCTCTCCATCCGGCGGATCGGACACGCCGCCAGCGGGTCAGGAAAAAAAGCCGGGCACCAATCCGGGGGCCGAGGCAGCCGCGCCAAAGACTGTTTCACCCGTGACGCCGGAGAAACCGTTTTCCCCGCCTTCGGCGGCGGCAGGCGCATCCGGGGCCTCTCCGGACTCGGAGACGGCATCCACCGAACCACCGGCAGTCGAGGCCAGAGCTTTCACCACATCCGAAACCGTTCGTATTCCGATCAGCAAACTGGAGCCGCTGGTGCTGCAGGCCGAGGGAATGATCCAGGCCAAACTGGCGGGTGCGCAACGCACAGCGGAATTGCGCGAAATCCAGCAGGCGCTCTCAGCCTGGAAAACGGACTGGGTCAAGTGGAGGGCCCAGCGCCCCTCGCAGGCGACCGAAATGCCCGAATGGGTGACCGCCCGGCTGGACGCGCTTACGGGCACGGTCACGACGATCAGCGCTCTGCAGGAACAGGACCAGCGCGCCCTACGGCATATGGTCGACGATCACCTGGAAGGCATGAAACAGGTCCTGATGCTGCCGGTCTCGACGCTCGTGGAGGGCTTTCCCAGGCTGGTGCGCGACCTGGGCCGCGACCAGGGCAAGGACGTGGAGCTGGTCATGCGCGGCACCGAGATCGAGATCGACCGACGCATCCTGGAGGACTTGAAGGACCCGCTGATCCACATGGTGCGCAACTGTGTGGACCACGGGGTTGAAAAGCCCACCGAGCGCCTCCGCAACGGCAAAGCAGAACGCGCCAACATCACGCTGAGCTTCAATGCCAGGGACGGGCGGCAGGTTGAGATCCTGGTGGCGGACGACGGTGCGGGCATTGACCTGCAGGCGGTGCAGGCCGCGGCCGTCAGAGCAGGCATGCTCAACAGCTCAGACGCCGAGAAGCTCGATCCGCATGAGAGCCTGGGGTTCATCTTTCAATCGGGCATCTCGACCAGCGGGATCATCACAGATATCTCGGGTCGCGGCGTGGGGCTGGCGATCGTGCGAGAGAAGGTCGAAAACCTGGGCGGCAGCGTGTCGGTCGACACACAACCTGGTGTTGGCACCACGTTCAGACTGCTCCTGCCGTTGCGGCGTGCCACCTTCCGCGGCGTGCGGGTGCGCGCCGGCCAGCAGGTTTTCGTGGTGCCGTCGGCGCATGTCGAACGTGCCCTGAGGGTGAGCCCTGAAGAAATACAGACGGTTGAGAATCGGGAGACGATCGGCCTTGACGGGCAGATCCTCCCGCTGGTCAGGCTCGGCGACGTGCTTCAATTGCCGCAGCACAACTCCGAGGGCAGGCAGGGTCAGCGCTTCACCCGTGGGGGGGCGAGAGCCGAGGAGGCGCTCGCACAGCGTGTCGCCGTGCTGGTCCTGGTTTCGGCCGAGCAGCGCATCGCCGTTGCGGTCGACGAGGTGTTCGGAGAAGAAGAAGTGCTCGTGAAGGGCCTCGGCGCGCAGTTGCGCCGCGTGCGCAACATCGCGGGCGCGACGGTCCTGGGCACGGGAACAGTAGTGCCCGTTCTCAATATCGCTGACCTGCTGGATTCGGCGGTCCGCCCGGGCGCCGCGCTCGGATCCCGGGCAGGCGTCGAAAAGGATTCCGAGCGGGTCGGCCGCCTGCTGGTGGCGGAGGATTCGATCACCGCCCGCACGCTGCTCAAGAACATCCTTGAGACCGGCGGCTACCAGGTTACGACCGCGGTGGATGGCGCGGACGCCTTCACCCAACTGCGCAGCGGCGAATTCGACTTGGTGGTTTCGGACGTCGACATGCCGCGCATGAGCGGCTTTGAACTGACCACCAAGATCCGAGCCGACAAGAAACTTGGCGAACTCCCGGTGGTGCTGGTGACCGCTCTGGAATCACGGCCTGACCGGGAGCGCGGTATCGAAGTCGGCGCGAATGCCTACATTATCAAGAGCAGTTTCGACCAGAGCAATTTGCTGGACGTGATCCACAGGCTGCTGTAGCAGCCTTTCGGCCGTTGCGAGCCTGGCGGGCTTTTCCAGGCGAGGCAGTATCCGAGGAGACGAAGAGACTGCCTCGAAGGAGCGGTCTCGCAATGACAGCATGAACGCCGGAGATGAATGTGATCAAGGTTCTGATTGTTGAAGATTCGCCCGTGGTGCAGGATTTCCTGGAGCACGTGCTGTCCAGCGACCCCGCGATCCGTGTGGTCGGGAAGGTGTCCGATGGCGCGGACGCCCTGCAGGCGGTTCGGGATAAGCGTCCGGACGTCATCACGATGGATATCCACATGCCGAAGATGGATGGCTTCGAGGCGACGCGCGTGATCATGTCGAACGAGCCGAGACCCATCGTCGTGGTCAGCGCCAGTACCGGCTCCAAGGATATTGCCTCCACGTTCCAGGCCATCGAAGCCGGCGCACTGGCCGTCGTTTTGCGCCCGCCGGGCTACGGACACCCCGATCACGAGGCTGCCGTCCGGGAACTGGTCCGCACGGTCAAGATGATGTCTGAGATCAGGGTGGTGCGCCGATTCGAGCGACCGATGAAGCCCAAGTCCGCAAGCGTGACGACCGTGCCGATGCCGGCACTGACAGCGAATATCAAGCTGGTTGCCATAGGCGCTTCCACGGGCGGACCGCCGGTCCTCAACACGATCCTCTCGGGCCTGGGGCGGGACTTGCCGGTACCGTTGATCATTGTCCAACACATCGCTCCCGGTTTTACCGAGGCTTTCGCCGCATGGCTCAGCGGGGCATCGGGCTTTCCGGTGCATATAGCCTCGCACGGTCAGAAGCCTCTGGCAGGGCATGGGTATCTTTCGCAGGACGGATTCCACATCGGGGTGGGCGCCGGCCTGAACATCGTGCTCAGCAACCATGCCCCCGAGGGCGGGCTGCGGCCCTCCGTGGCCTACTTGTTTCACACGGCCGCCGAAGTCCTCGGCCCAAGTTGCGTGGGCGTGCTGCTGACCGGCATGGGGCGCGATGGGGCAGACCAGCTCAAAGAAATGAGAGACAAGGGCGCCATCACGATCGCGCAGGACAACGCCAGTTCGATCGTGCACGGCATGCCGGGCGAGGCCATCAAATTGGGCGCGGCAATGCACGTCCTGCCGCCGGAGGTCATCGCGGCCATGCTGGCGGAGCTGGCGCGAAGAAACCAGATGCAGGCACCGTGAGCGCCGACACGAATCCCGCCAAGGCGGCGACGAGCGTGCTGGTCGTCGAGGACAGCCCCACGCAGGCTGAGGCGTTGCGATTCGTCCTGGAGAAATCTGGCTACGGGGTAACCCTTGCTCGGAACGGCCGCCAGGCCATGGAGTTTGTCAACGGTTACCAGCCGGCACTTGTGCTCAGCGACATCATGATGCCGGAAATGGACGGCTATGAACTTTGCAGGTGCATCAAGGCGAATGCTGATACCCGGAGCATCCCGGTGATTTTATTGACGGCTCTCGCCGACAGGCGGGATGTGATCGAGGGGCTGGCTTGCGGCGCCGACAGTTTTATCGGCAAACCATGCAGCGCGGTCTATCTGCTCACGCGCATTGAGCAGACGCTCGCGGATAAGCGCAGGCATCCCGATGAAAGGCAGGAAGCTGTGGTGGAAATTGGATTGGCCGAGGAGAGCCGCTTGATCCGCACCGATCCGCAGCAAATGCTCAGCTTGCTGCTTTCCACGTATGAGGCGGCCATCCAGCGCAGCAACGAGCTGCTGCAGTCGCAGGATGAACTGAAACGGGTGAATGAACATCTCGAGGACCTGGTCGACGAACGAACGAGGGCGCTTTCGGCTGAGATCGCCGAGCGCCGCCGCCTGCAGGATGAACTGCGCGCCCGGTCGTCGGAGGACGAACTGACAGGCTTGCTCAATCGGCGAGGCTTCATGACATTGGCCGAGCAGCACTGGCGGCGGGCCGTGCGCACCGGGCAGGAATTCGCGGTCCTGTATATGGATCTGGACGGGCTCAAGCAGATCAACGATGCCCGAGGGTCACGCCGCGGGCGATGAAGCCGTACGGCTGGCCGCACGCGCCCTGCAGCATCACATGCCGCGAATCCGACATCCTGGCGCGCATGGCGGTGACGAGTTTGCCGTCCTGCTGGCGGACTGCAAGCCGGGATTGGTCCATCTGATCACGGCTCGTCTTGAGGACAATCTTATCCGGTTGAGTGCGGGCGCGGCCCCGCCAGACCGAGTCTCGATGAGCGTCGGGTTCGCACAATTCGACGCAGACCATCGAGCAAGTATCGAAGACCTGCTGAAGCAGGCGGATGCAAAAAAATGTATGCGCACAAGCAGCGTTGGTCTGCAGGAGGTTCGCCATGAGTGGCCGATACGAAGGTTCTTCAGAAGCAAGTGGAGATCCTATGCGTCGAAGACAGCCCCACGCAGGCGGAGCAGCTGCGAGGTCTGCTGGAGCAGCACGGCTACGAGGTGAGCCTGGCAGCGGATGGCAGGCAGGCGCTTGCGCAACTGGCGGAGCACAAACCGGCGCTGATCATCAGCGACATCAACATGCCGGAGATGAACGGCTACGAACTCTGCCGACGTTTGAAGGCGGACGAGCGCACCAGCAACATTCCGGTGATTCTCCTGACGGCGCTCACCAACCCAGAAGACGTGTTGGAAGGCCTGGCCTGCGGGGCTGACAGTTTCATCACCAAGCCATACAAGAATGACTACCTCCTGGACCACGTCGAACAGTTGCTTGTGAATTGGAAACTCCGCCAGGGCGACCGCGTACGCGTGGGCGTGGAAGTGACGTTCGCGGGCAAGCGGCGCTTCATCTCGGCCGACCAACAGCAGATGCTGAGCCTGCTGCTTTCCACGTACGAAGCAGCCGTCCAACGCAACAGCGAACTGCTTGAAGCCCAAGAAGCATTGAGGCAAATGAGCGACGAGCTGGAAGAAAGGGTCGAGAGAAGGACCGCCGAATTGTTGGCAGAGGTCCAGGAGCGCAAGCGGGCGGAGCAGGAGATTGCCAGCGTTGCCAAGTTCCCATCGGAGGATCCGAGCCCTGTGCTGCGGCTCACCCGGGAAGGAACGATCCTGTATGCCAACGATGCCGCCGCACCGCTTTTGGCACTTTGGGATTGCGTGGTCGGTGCTTCCGCGCCCGCGAAATGGTGTGACCTTGCCGAACGGACGTGCTCGTCCGGGGAATCCACGTACATGGACGCCCCGTGTGGGGAGACGGTATTCTCGATGCAGCTTGCGCCGGTGGCCGCGGCGGGATACGTCAACATCTACGGGCGCGACGTCACCGAGAGCCAGAGGTTGCAAAAAGCGCTCATACACTCGGAACTCAACTACCGGCGCCTCTTTGAAGCCGCGAAGGACGGCATCCTGATCCTAGATGCCGAATTGGGCGAGATCCGAGACGTCAACCCATATCCTGCTGGAGATGCTGGGCTGCTGACGACGGAAATTGTGGGGAAGCATCTATGGGAGCTTCGGTTCTTTCCATGACATCGCCCGTGACCGGGAACTCGTTCATGGGATTCCAGGGCAAAGACCACGTGCGAGATGAGAATCTGGCATTTGAAAAGAAGGACGGGGGGCAGATCCTCGTGGAGTTCATCAGCAGCGTCTACAAGGTTGATGGCCGGCGGGTGATTCAGTGCAACATCCGCGACATCACCCAGCGTCGGCGGGCAGAGCTATGTTGGCGCGGGAACGGAGCCTGATGCGCGCCCTCACGGACAACATTCCAGATACCATCTATTTTAAGGATCTGGAAGGCCGTTTCCTGCAAGTCAATTGCCCAGGCGCGACGGCTTGGCGCAGGCGATCCGGAGAAAGTTGTGGGCAAGACGGACTTTGACTTCTTCGACGAAGAGCATGCCCGCCAGGCAGATGAGGCGGAAAGAGCGATCCTGGCGACCGGCCAGCCATTGATCGCCGCGGAAACGAAACTAACGTGGCCGGATGGGCAAGTGGGCTGGGTCTCTACCACCAAGATGCCTTTGCCTGATGAAAAGGGCAATATCATCGGGACGTTTGGCATCTCCAGGGATATCACCGAGCGCAAGCGAGCGGACGATGAGCGAAACGCCTTGTTCGACATCATGCGGGGACTGTCCAGCACCGCGAACCTGCAGGAGTACCTGCAGTTGATCCGCCAATCCCTGAACACCGTGCTCGACGCGAAGAACTTCTTCGTCGTGCTGCGCGACAACAGGAGCGGCCTGTTCGAGGAGGTCTTCGCGGTGGACGAGTACGATGCACCGATGCCGCCCTCCGGTCTGGAGAAGAGCATCACCTCGTACGTCTACCGCAGCGGGGAGCCGCTTCTTCTGACAGCCGCGACATTTGAGGATCTGCTCGCGAGGGGCGACGTCGAGCTCATTGGCGCGAAACCCGCAAGCTGGTTGGGCGCCCCGCTGCGGGCATCCGCCCAAACGATCGGCGTCATCGCCGTCCAAAACTACGAAGATCCGGGCTGCTACTCGGCGCGGGATAGGGATTTCCTCGCCTCGGCCGGCACGCAGGTGGCGGCTGCCATCGCCCGGATGCAGGCGGAGAAGGCCGCGAAAGAGAGCGAGCTGCGCTACCGCAATCTGGTTGAAATGTCTCCGGATGCGATTGCAGTGCATCAGAACGGGAAGTTCGTTTACGTGAATCAAGCCGGCGCGAGACTCTTTGGCGCTGCAGACGCCCAGGAACTCACTGGAAAGCCGGTCCTCGATATTGTGCATCCGGAAGACCGGGGAAAGGCGCTGGGTCGCATAGGTGATACTTCGGCAGGGGCCGTGGCGCCGCTCACAGAGCAGAAGTTCATGAGGCTGGATGGCGAGCCGATTGACGTCGAAGTTGCGGCCATCCCCTTCGTGTTCGATGGCCAGCCGGCTACGCAGGTGGTCGTGCGCGACGTCACCGAGCGCAAGCAGGCGGAGGAATCGCTCCGGCCGCACCGACGAGCTCACCCGGCTCTATGAGCTCTCCAGGGATCTGGCAATGGCCAGCAACCTGGATGGGCGCTGAATATCGTTACGCGCCACGTGACGGAGAACGCTGACGTCACCTTCTGCTGCGTTGCCATTGTCGACGGCGAAGATCTGGTGATCCGGGCCGCCTTTCCCGTCCGCCCGCTAGGGCACGACCTCCAGATCGGCACTCGCTGGCACATTGAAGTATTCCCCATTGTGGGAGGTCCTGGAAAGTCAGCTGCCGTGGTTCTGACGGACAGCGATTTCAAGATCAGTCGAAGCGAACGGCAGAATCTCATGATGGATCTTGCGCCGTCTCTCTGCCTGATCCCGCTATGGTGAGTGAAGCGGTGCGGATGCGGCTTCCGCCTGGGTTTGCTGATGATCGGCGAGTCACGGGAGACCGGACGATGGCCTCTACCCCTGAAAACATTACCGGCCGCAAGCCGGGCAAAGGCGGCGATCTGCATCCGCCGAGTGCTGGCTCAAATGACCGACGCCGCCTGCAGCAATTCCTGGCCTTGCGCAAGATCGACGAAGCCATCGGCGGCAGCTTCGATCTACGCACGATTCTGGGCGTGGTGTTGTCGGCCAAGCCAGCTGGGGGTCGACGCGGCCTCGATTGCGGTGGTGGATCGGGCGCTGGGGAGACTGGAATACGCCGCACACCTCGGCTTCGGGACCGCAGGACCGGCCATTCCCAGTCGCGGCCTGGGCGGGAGCTATGCTGGCAGCGTAGTACTGGAGCAGCGTCCGCTCCGCATCCCCAGTGACGTGGAGGGCATGGACACGACGATGCTCCCCAGTTTTGCGCAGAAAGAAGACTTCGCAAGATACGACGGGTTGCCGTTGATCGAGAAGGGAAAAGTTCTCGGCGTCCTGGAACTCTTCCAGCGGAAGCTCGTCGATCATGATAAGGAATGGCACGATTTTCTCAGCGCCCTGGCAGGCCGGGCCGCCATCGCCATCAACGACACGCAGCTCTTTGAAGGCCTGCAGCGCTCCAACATCGAACTCAGACTGGCGTACGATGCAACGATAGAGGGCTGGTCGCATGCCCTGGACTTGCGCGACAAGGAAACGGAAGGGCACACGCAACGAGTCGCGGCGCTCACGGCACAACTGGCGAGCTCATTCGGTTTGGGCGAGGCGGAGCTGGTGCAAGTGCGCTGGGGCGGGCTACTGCACGACATAGGCAAAATGGGTGTACCAGATCGCATTCTGCTGAAACCCGGTCCGCTGACGGACGAAGAATGGGTCGCGATGAAGCAGCATCCGACGTTTGCCCATGATATGCTTTCTCCGATTGGCTATCTCAGCAAGGCGCTGGATATACCCTACTGCCACCACGAGAAGTGGGATGGGACCGGTTACCCGCGCGGACTGAAGGGCGAGAACATCCCCTTGACCGCGAGGCTTTTCGCCGTCGTCGACGTGTGGGACGCTCTGACATCCGACCGTCCGTACCGTCCGGCATGGACCGAGGCGGAGGCGCTGAAACATATCCGGGAAGAAAGCGGAAAGCATTTTGACCCGCAAGTGGTGCAGGCTTTTCTCAAACTGCAGAAAGGATAGCCAGCGGGCGTTGGCACCTCGCCGCTGTGCCGGTTTGGCGGCGCCGCGCCGAAACCACAAGTATCTTCTGGACGCGAGGTAGATCACCTCTGCTCAACTTGAAGCCGCCGTCGATTCCCAACGCAGCGTCTGCCGCAATCCTTAACGGCTGGGAGAGGTCCTGGTTGAGCAGGGCGTGATCACGGCTCAGCAATTAGATTCTGCAGTGGACGACCCGAAGTAACGTTTCAACAGTCTTTTTTGGGACTACCGCACGGTCCGGCTCAAGGCAATGCCGGTGTGGGTGAGGTCGTGCTTTGGCTCACCGCTTTCTTGACGAGGCTACTGATCATCGCCTCGTCGGCGGCGGTCAACTGCTTCAGGGCGTAGGCGACAGGCCACAGGGTGCCTTCGTCGAGGTTCGCCTTGTCGCTGAATCCAACGTCGCGTACCGCGCCTTGAACTTCGCCGCGTCCTGAAAGAACAGACGACGTTGCCCTCCTTGGCATAGGCAGGCATCCCGTACCAGGTTTTCGGCCAGAGATCCGGCGCGGTGGCCTTGATGAGTTCATGCAATCGCTTCGCCAGGGAGCGATCCGGTTCCGGCATCGCGGCGATACTCGCGAGCACGGCGCTTTCACCGGCTTCCCGGTCCGGATTCGCGCGCTCTTCCGCTTTGAGCTCTTTCGCGCGCTGCTTCATGGCGGCCAGTTCCTCGGCCGAGAATCCCTTGGACGTCTTGCCGCTCGCGGCGGCGCTCTTGGTGGACTTCTTGGTGGTGCTATTACCCGGGGCATGAGAAACTCCTTATCTCTAAAGTGCTGAATTACTGCCTTACTATGACTATTGATTCTCACCTCGAACGAGGGGGCGGCAAACTGACGGACGCTCACTGTATAATGATGTATCCCCCGTATCCCGCCCGAGGAGCACGGCATGGCAGGCTTCCCCTACTGGTCGAAAACAGCAGCTGAGATAGCCCATGAGCTCCGCGCCTCAACAGACGGACTGAGCACCGAGCAGGCCGGGAATCCTGCCGCGCCTTGTTAGAACCGGCTCCAGTCCAAGGAGCGGGCAACACCGCTCGGATTATTCATCAGTTTGGCGTCGTGGCGAACGTCGTATTCGACATGCTGACGCCGCACTTGCTGTTCTTCGCTGCCGGGCACGACGTAAGCGTTAGAGTTCTTTTTGCCGGCTATGGCCTCCTCTGATCCTGGGCAAGATCGCCTTCCTGTCTCCAGGCGGTGTTGGTGCGATCGAGGCAAGCATGGCAGCGCTTCATGCCAGTCTGAGGATCCCAAATGGGGTCGGCGTGGTGGTTATCTTGGGATACAGACGGCTGTCGTTCTGGCTGCCGACGTTTGCGGGCTGGGCCGCGGCTGCGTATCTCAGGAGGACAAAGCCCGGCCCAGATTTGGCAGAATCGGATTCTGCTCCGCGCTCCAAGACTCGGCAAGTTGTGCCATCGCAGTCGGTCTGACCGTCGTGGACACGCTGCTCATGCCGAAGGTGGCTTCGGTATGCCGCGCGGAGGGCGCTTCCGAAGAATCGACAGGCAGTGGGTGATGACGCACCCTTCCCCTCAAAAAGGCACTAATTCGGAGATCAACCATGACGCTGCAATCACCCGGTCAGAAACGACCTGACCCACAAAGCCAACATCCCCAGCCGCACATTCCGCTGTATTGGTGGATCGTTTTGATGGGATTGATGATCTGGAACGCTACCACCTATCTCAAGAGTCCACCGGCGCAGGTGCAGATACCCTACAGCACATTCGTTGACCAGGTGCAGGCGGGCAATATTGCCAGCGTGAAGGTCACTGGAAATGAAATCACGGGCAATTTCACAAGACCACTGATGTGGCCGCAGGTCAGTGGATCTCCGACCTGGCTGTCGCGACCCCGACAGGTGCGACCCCGGTTCCCACACCACAGAGCTACGCGGAGTTCTCCGCCATCTTTCCGGATAGCATAGGCGACCCGACCCTTATCCCGTTGTTGGAGCAAAAAGGAGTCCAGATACAAGCTGCCCAAACAGCCACGCCCTGGTTCGTAACCCTTCTCACCGATGGATTGCCGCTGCTGCTCCTGGTGGCCGTAATGGTCTGGATTGGCAGGCAGGGCATGAAGTCCCAGCAGGGCCTCTTCTCCTTTGGGCAATCGCGAGCTCGCACAGTCCAGGCAGACCAACCCAAGGTGACATTTGAAGACGTCGCCGGCGCGGACGAAGCCAAGCAGGATTTGCAGGAGGTCGTCGACTTCCTGCGTCAGCCGCAAAAGTATCATGACATCGGGGCACGCATACCGCGTGGCGTTCTTCTGGTTGGACCTCCCGGCACAGGCAAGACCCTCTTGGCACGTGCCGTTGCCGGCGAAGCCAAGGTGCCATTCTTCAATCTGAGCGCTTCCGAATTCGTGGAGATGTTCGTCGGTGTGGGCGCCAGCCGCGTGCGGGACCTTTTCAAGCAGGCCAAGCAGGCGGCCCCGGCCATCGTTTTCATCGACGAGTTGGACGCCGTCGGTCGCCGGCGCGGCGCGGGTGTGGGCAACGTCAACGATGAACGTGAACAGACCTTGAACCAGCTGTTGGTGGAGATGGACGGTTTTGACGAACACCATGAAGTGATTCTGTTGGCTGCCACGAACCGGCCGGACGTTCTTGACCCAGCTTTGCTGCGCCCCGGACGATTTGATCGGCAGGTAATCGTTAGTACTCCGGATCGGAAAGGAGAGCGTGGGAATTCTGAAGATCCATACCCGTGAACTGCGGCTGGCTGACGACGTGCAACTTGATACGTTGGCGGGACGCACCGCCGGCATGAGCGGGGCTGACCTGGCCAATTTGTCAATGAAGGGGCGTTGTTGCCAGCGCGAATCGGACGCACGGACATCCACATGGTGGATTTCGAGACCGCCCTGGACAAGCTGGTTCTCGGGGCGGCACGTCCGTTGGTCATCAATGAAAAAGACCGGCGCGTGATCGCCTATCACGAGGCCGGCCATGCTTTATGCCTTGGTCTACGGCGGAGGCCCACTCCGTGCACAAGGTGACCATCATTCCCACGGCTGCATTGGGCGTCGCCGAGCAAATCCCGGGGGAAGACCGATACAACTACAGCCGTGCCTATTTGCTCGCCAGGTTGGCCGTAATGATGGGAGGACACGTCGCCGAGGAACTGGCAATCGGGAGATTACAGTCGACCGAAAACGACCTGGAAGAGACCAGCGCGCCTGGCTCAGCCAATGGTCACCCGATGGGCAATGACAGATTTTGGCCTGATGACCGTAAGCTCGGTGAAAAACAGCCGTTCCTGGGTTACGAAATCACGCAGGGCCGCGGCTCCAGCGAGGCATCTACGCGGACGTTGGAGCGGAGTCCCGAAGTTGAAGGAGGAAAGTGGAGGCTGCATGACGAAGCGCTGGCTTCTGGGTGGATTGACAGTCCTATTCCTCTGGATACTGGTTTCCCGTTTCACTGAACTCGAACAACTGAAGACCACGCTGATGGACGCGGCAGTGGACGTGGGTGCTGGCCGCGGTTCTCTTGCAGATCGTGTACTACGCCGTCTTCGCCAGCTCCTACCAGGCAGCATTCCAAACGGTTGGCATACACACCCGCACCCGTGATCTGATCCCGCTAACTCTGGGATCGCTGTTTGTGAATCTGGTGGTTCCTGTGGGCGGGGCCGGCGGGGCCGCGCTTTTTGTCGAAGACTTGTCCCGGCGCGGCAAATCTGCGGCGGGGACTGCAACGGGCGTGTTGCTGCAGTTCGTTGCAGACATAGGTGCCTTCACCGTGCTGCTCATTCCGGGCCTGGCGTACCTCTCCCTTGAGCGGATTTGAAAGTCTACGAGGTCATCGCGGCGGCAATCTTGTTCCTGCTCATTGCGGGTCTGAGCGGCATCCTGCTAACAGGCATCTGGAGACCGCAGTGGCTGTATCGCCTCTTTGACTGGTCGCGCCGGACGGCCAACTGGCTCTTTGGCCGCCTGAACCGCTCGCTGGCTCTGGCAGACGATTGGGCGCAGAAAAACTCCGAGGAGTTTGGGCAGGCCGCTGCGGCCGTGGCAAGCCATCCGTTTGGCCTGATCCGGACCGTCGGCATCGCCTTGGTCGCGCACATAATCAATCTTGGCACGCTGTACTGCCTGTTCCTGGCATTTCACCGTCATGTCGGCCTGGGCACCGTGATGGCCGGATACGCGGTGGGTATTCTGTTCTGGATCGTCTCCATCACGCCGCAGGGCATCGGTGTAGTGGAGGGGTTGATGGCGCTCACGTTCACGTCGCTGGGTTTCCCCGGCGCTACGGCGGCAACTGTGGCCATCGCATTCGCGGGCTGACGTTCTGGATTCCGATGCTGCTGGGCTTTGTGGCCATTCAACGCCTGCATGTGGTCGGCACCAGCAGAATTTCTCTCACAGAGACATGGGGAGTGCGCATTGCCGCGGTCTTGGTGGCTTTGATGGGCGTAATCAACGTGCTGTCGGCCGTGACTCCCTCGCTGGCCCAGCGCCTGGCAAAGCTTGAACAGTATTCGCCGCTGGAGGTGCAACACGGCGGCCATCTTACGGCGGCGCTCTCAGGTTTCGCCTTGCTCATGCTGGCAGCCAACCTGGCGCGGCGCAACGGGTGGCGTGGGTGCTCGCACTCGTGGTGCTCGGCATTTCGGCGGTAAGTCACCTCGTCAAGGGATTGGACTACGAAGAAGCCACGCTCGCCATCGCTTTGATGCTGATGCTCTGGCAGATGCGGGCGCACTTTCACGCCAGGTCCGACCGCCCTTCGGTATGGCAGGGAGCGGCGCGCTGGTGGCGGCCTGCCTGTTTACGATGGTCTACGGCGTCAGCGGATTCCTGCTGCTCGACCGACACTACGGTGTCCACTTCGGTTTCTGGGCCGCACTGAACCAAGCCCTGGTCATGTTCACCCAGTTCTATGATCCAGGGCTCATCCCGCTCACGCGCTTTGGGCGGTTCTTTGCCGACTCAATCTATACGGTCGGCGCTGTGACGCTTGGCTATGCCGGCTTGATGCTGCTGCGGCCCGTCTTTTTCCGTGATGCAGCCACCGCGGAAGAACGTGCGCGCGCAGGGGAGATCGTCGTGAAACATGGTCGCTCCTCCATTCCGCGCTATGCGCTCTTTGACGACAAGCGCTATCACTTCACACCGGGTGGCTCGGTAATTGCATATGCGCTGATTGGGCGCACGGCGGTCACCCTGGGCGACCCGATTGGGCCTGATGACGACTTGCTGCCGTCGATCAAGGCTTTTGCCGACCTTTGCCAACACAACGACTGGTTGCCGGTCTTCTACCAGACCCGCCCGGACACGCTTGACCTGTATAGAAAGGCCGGCCTGGAAGCCATCAGCGTAGGCGAGGAGGGCGTCGTCAACCTAAGGACTTTCACGCTGGAAGGCAAGGAAGGCAAGCCCCTGCGCTCACCGGTAAACAAGCTGACAACCGCCGGCTATCGATTTGTGGTGCACCAACCGCCGATCTCCGAGGCGCTGCTCGAGGAACTCCGTTCCATAAGCGATGAATGGCTGACCATGATGCACGGTTCTGAAAAGAGATTTTCTCTTGGCTGGTTCGAAGACGACTACATCCGCAATTCGCTGATCGGAGCCGTTACGCGCCCGATGACCGGATCAGGGCCTTCGTCAACGTCGTCACAGAATATCAGCTGAACGAGATCAGCGTTGACCTGATGCGACGCAGGAGCGAGATGGAAAACGGAACCATGGAGTTCCTCTTCGTCTCGCTTTTCCGATGGGCGAGTGCTCAAGGGTACCTGGCCTTCAACCTGGGGTTGAGTTCCCTGGCCGGGCTGGGTGAACAGCCGGGTGATCCGACAATTGAGCGGGTGATGCACTGGATTTACGAGCACGTCAACCAGTTCTACAACTTCAAAGGCCTGCATGAGTTCAAGGTCAAGTTCCATCCGGATTGGTCACGGCGCTACCTCATCTACGCCGGCGCCGCCAATTTGGTCCAGTCGTGGGTCGCCGTCGTACAGGCCAACTCAGGCCGCCCAGCGCTGTTCCTGGGTTTATTCAGAAGGAAACGAGAGTCGTCCCGATTGCCGTCCGCATGAGCGGCCGGCCGAAATCAGACGCCCGGGCTCCGGGCATGTGGGCATCGGCGAGCGACCGGGCATGCGCCGGGCGCCAGTGATGCCCCTTTCCGCGAACTTTGGGAGCGGCGTGGCGGTCAGCCTGTCTTCTTTTCGATCTTGGCCCAGGTGTCACGCAGGTTCACGGTGAGATTGAAGACCGGTTTTTCGGGCGTCGAGTTCGCGGTCAACGACGAAGTAACCGTGGCGTTCGAACTGGAAGCCCTCGCCAGCCGTAACTTTGGCTAGCTGCGGTTCCACGAAGCCCGCCAAGACAGTCAGTGAGTTCTGGATTTAGACAGGCAAGGAAACCTGCCTCGCCTTCCTCGGGGTCTTCCTTTGTGAAGAGCCGATCGTAGAGCCGGATCTCCGCCGGTTTGGCCTGGGCGGCCGAAACCCAATGGATAGTGGATTTGACCTTGCGGCCATCGGGCGCGTTGCCACCGATGGTCAGGGGATCGTAGGTTGCATGCACTTCCACGACCTGGCCGTTGGTGTCCTTCACGGCATGTGTGCACTTGATCAAGGCGGCATATCGCAGCCGGATTTCGTTGCCAGGATACAGGCGATGGAATTTCGGCGGGGGCTGCTCGCGGAAATCGTCCTGCTCGATGTAGAGCACCTTCGAGAAAGGAATCTGTCGGGTGCCGGCCTGCGGATCTTCGGGATTATTCAGCGCGGCGACCTGCTCGACGCGGTCCTCGGGGAAGTTGTCAATGATGAGCTTCAAAGGCTTGAGAACGGCCATACGGCGCAGGGCGCGCTTGTTGAGGTCTTCGCGGACGCACGCCTCGAGAAGGGCGACCTCGACGACGCTGTCGTTCTTGGCGACTCCGACGCGGGCAATGAAATCGAGGACGGCCTCGGCGGTGTAGCCGCGCCGCCGCATGCCGCGCAGGGTGGGCATGCGAGGGTCGTCCCAGCCGGTGACATGACGCTCCTCAACGAGCCGGCGCAGCTTGCGCTTGCTCATGACGGTGTATGTCATGTTCAAGCGCGAGAATTCGATCTGACGCGGCTTGAAGACCCCAAGCTGATCGAGAAACCACTCATACAATGGGCGGTGGTTCTCGTACTCCAGCGAACAGAGCGAATGCGTGATACCTTCCATCGAGTCATTCTGCCCGTGCGACCAATCGTACATCGGGTAGATCTTCCACTTCGATCCGGTGCGATGGTGCGGCGGCTCGTGGATGATGCGATACATGACCGGATCCCGCAGATTGATGTTGGAATGAGCCATGTCAATCCGGGCTCGCAAGACACGGGCGCCATCCGGATATTCACCGTTTTTCATGCGCTCGAGCAGGTCGAGATTCTCTTCCACGGTTCGCTCACGATACGGTGAGTTTGTGCCTGGTTCGGTCAGCGTGCCGCGGGTGGCGCTGATCTGTTCAGCACTTTGATCGTCGACGTAGGCCAAGCCCTTGCGTATGAGTTTAACTGCCCACTCGTGAAGCAGGTCAAAATAGTCCGAGGCGTAGGTGACCTTGACCCACTGGATGCCGAGCCAGCGCGCGTCGTCCTGGATGGCCTCGACGTACTCGGTCTCTTCCTTGGCGGGGTTGGTGTCGTCAAAGCGCAGGATCAACTCGCCGTCGTTTTCTTTGGCGACGAGATAGTCGATCATGAAGGCCTTGACGTGACCGATGTGCAAGTAGCCGTTTGGCTCGGGCGGCAGGCGCGTGCGGATGTGTTGGAAGCGTCCCGTGCGCAGGTCCTCTGCGACAGCTTCCCGGATGAAATCCGTAGGCTTGGCGGCGGGGTCACTCATGAATTGATAGCCTCCGTGAAGTCACGCGTGCGCATTGCTGCCGGCCCGCGGGCGCGTGAAAGGTGTCGATCTCGTGCCTATTGTAACTGCACTACCAACGCAGCACTGCGGCGCCGCCGTGCGGGCCTGGGCGCCAACTGGTGGCCCACCGCCCCAGCCTAATTTGGATCCGCTGCAAGGCCAAAAGAAACAGGCCCTCATTTATGAGGGCCTGTTTTGCATCCGAGGCTTGACCAATGCGCGACTACGGGTCAATGTTGGGATCTGTGTAGTAGTTTCCCAACCCATCCTTGACAACGAGCCAGCCGGTGGAGTACCCGTTCACGACATGGCTCAGGGCTACTTCGACCCAGGTGAAGCCCTCGCGATCCACGGTCTCGGAGGTCTTCCTATACGCCCAGATCGAATTCTTGACTGCCGAGACATAAGGTCCGGCGAGCTCAGTGTAGTACCGACCGGGCCCCGAGCGGACCACCAGGCCGTTCTTGTAAGTAACCTTCAGGTGCCTCCACCCGGAGGCGGAACTTTGGGGTCCCCAATTCGTGGATGGTGGGCAGTTGGGCGAGCATGCGGAGGATGGATAGTAGGCCGGTGGATAGTAGCCGTAATCCGGCGCGCCGTAGGCGCCCGGCAGGTTGATGACCTGACCGGGAAATATCAGGCTCGGGTTCCAGATGCGCGGATTGGCGGCCAGAAGTGCGCTCAAGGAAATGCCATTGCGCGCGGCGATCTTGCCTAGGGTGTCACCCCACTGGACTACATACGTCCCGCCGGACTGGGGCGGGTAGTAGGCCGGCCCAGCTCCATATGCGGGGGCGACCGTGTAGGCCTGAGGGCCCGCCGGAGCGCCGGGCGCTGCAGGAGCATTCGGAATGGCAATGACCTGGCCGACCGCGGGGGTTGGTCCAAGGCCGGGGTTCGCGGCGAGGATATCGTCTACCGTTGTACCGCAAAGCTCCGCGATGCTCTGCAGGGTATCGCCGGACTGAACGGTGAGATTCGCCGGACAGACCGCGCCTGCGAGCGCGCTGCCGGTTACTGCAAAGGACGTTACAAGTAGTGCAGCAGTGACGATCAGCTGGAAAAGTCTCTTGGGACCCATGGCCACCTCCGTCGTACCAGTTCAAGCATGCAATCCTGCATGAGCGATTCGGCTCACGGCTGCGGCGAGTTCCGGCGTTGGAAGATGCCTCGCAGCCGTTGGATAGGATATTACCTCTTTTATGCCAAGTTGCCGCTCGGGAGCGATTGCAATTCTGTTGCAGTTGGCGCGCCGTAGCCTGTTGAGAGGGCGCAAGAGCGGCGCCGAGGCCTCGACCACCGGAAGACATCACAATTGGCCAGGCTTCGGCGGCACAAAGGAGGATGCGCGCCGGATTGTTGGAACGAGGCGCCCGGTGCCAGGCCGCCGTGCGACGACCCGGAACAGAGGCTGACGTTGCTGCCCGGGCCGGCGTCAGCGATATACTGGTCTCAAATGGCGCGCGCATGGGCACGAGAATCCATGCCGCGCGTTCCGTTGACCATCGAGCCTCAGCACGGCGGTCGAAAAGGAGGACTTCATGCATATCGTCCACGTCTCTTTCCACGTCAAGCCTGACCATCTTGAGGAGTTCAAGCGGATAACGGTTGACAACGCCCGGAACAGCCAGGAAGAGCCCGGCGTGGCTCGTTTCGATTTCGTCCAGCAGGCCGAGGACCGGACGAGGTTCTTACTTGTGGAGGTGTATAGAACAGCCCAGGCCGTGACGGCACACAAGGCGACAGCACACTACAACCGCTGGCGTGAGGCGGCGGAGCCGCTGTTGGCGGAACCGCGCACGCGCATCGTGTGCGAGAATGTGTACCCGCCCGATTCTGCATGGGGCTAGGCCATGCAATTCGAGTTCGCCACCGCCACCCGCATCGTGTTTGGGGCAGGCGCCGTCCAGAAATTGGGTGCCGCCGCCAGATCATTTGGCGGCAGTGCACTGGTTGTCCTCGGCGGCTCCAGCCAGAGGGCAGGGGCATCGCTGGAGCAGCTGAGAAAAGAGGGTCTCGCCGTACGGGAGTTTCATGTCGTTGGAGAGCCTACGGTACGCGATGTGCTCTCGGGGTTGAAGGGGGCGCAGGAGGACGATTGTGATGTCGTGGTCGGTATCGGGGGCGGCAGTGTTCTGGATACCGGCAAGGCGATTGCGGCGTTGATGCGAAACCCGGGAGACATCTACGATTACCTGGAAGTGGTTGGGAGAGGGCAGGCTCTTTCTCTGCCGGCGGCGCCGTTCATTGCCGTGCCGACGACGGCTGGCAGCGGCTCCGAGGTCACGCGCAACGCCGTCTTGGCGGCCAGCGACAAACGGGTCAAAGTGAGCATGCGCAGCCCGTTCCTCCTGCCGCGCCTTGCCATCGTTGATCCTGAGCTGACTTACAGCCTGCCGCCATTAGAGACAGCCACGTCAGGGTTGGATGCGCTCACGCAGGTCGTTGAGCCATTCCTGTCGAGGGCTTACAATCCGATGACAGACGCGGTCTGCCGGGAAGGCATGCGGAGGATCGTACGATCCCTGAAGTCCGCCTACAAGAATGGCAGTGACGTGCAAGCGCGCGATGACATGTGCGTGGGCAGCCTGATGGGTGGCATGGCGTTGGCGAACGCGAAGCTGGGCGCCGTGCACGGATTTGCGGGCCCAATCGGTGGCATGTTTCCTGCGCCGCATGGGGCTGTCTGCGCCAGACTTCTGCCGATCGTGATGGACGTTAACCTGCGCGCGTTGCGCAGGGGAGGAATCGAAGCAGGAATGCTGGATCGCTATTCTGAAGTCGCGCGCATCATGACGGCGGATCCAGAGGCACCGCCGGAGGCAGGGATCATGTGGCTCCGCGCTCTGTGCGACTCGCTGGAAATCCTGCCGCTTGGAGCCTATGGCGTACGTCAGGCGGACTTTCCGGAAATAATCGAGCGCGCAAGAGACTCGAGCAGCATGAGAGGGAATCCGGTTGATTTGACAAACCGGGACCTCAACACAATCATGGGACTGGCGTTGTGAGCGGTACCGCTGTTCCCGTGGCACCAGGTGCGGCCCTCGGGACTTAAGTGCACTGGCGACGGGCGCAATGTCACTTGATTGCGCGGTGGAAGGGATGTAGACTGTTGCATATTAGGGGGCATTCGGTGAGAAAGGAGGCAAAGAGGAGCGTGAAGTTGTTACTTTTCCCCTCGTATTTGTCGACTTGAGTTCCCTGCGGAGGAGGATCCTAATGAAACGTTTCTCACTGATTATCGTGTCTCTGGTTCTGGCCAGTTTGATCATGACGGGCTGCGGACCAGCCGGGCCAGCGACCATAAAGATCGGTGTAAATGCCCCATTGACCGGTGACATACCCAAGGTCGGCGAGGGCACGAAGTACTCGGCCGAAATGTGGGCTGATGACGTGAACACCGCCGGGGGACTGGATGTGGGCGGGAAAAAGTACAAAGTCGAGCTTGTAGTTGAAGACAACGAGTCGAAGGCTGAATCGGCGGTGGCGGCAAACACCAAGCTGATCACCCAGGATAACGTCCTGATCATCATCGGTCCGCAGTCTTCCAAGCAGGCCGTCCCCGCGGGCGAAGTTGCCAATAACGATCAAACACCGATGATCAGCCCGTGGTCAACCAACCCTGCCACCACCCTCAATCGTCCATGGGTGTTTCGCGCCTGCTTCCTCGATCCTTTCCAGGGACCGGTTGTGGCCAATTTCGTAACTCAGGAATTCGGCTTCACCAAGGCAGCCGTCCTGTACGATGTTGCCAGCGACTACCCAAAGGGCCTGGCTGAATACTTCAAGCAGGCGTGGGAGAAAACAAACGGGGCCGGATCGGTCGTGGCCTACGAGTCCTTCACAACCAAAGATAAGGACTTCAGCGCCCAGCTTACCAAGATCAAGGACTCTGGCGCCGAATTCCTATTCACGCCGCAGTACTACGACGAGGTTCCGCTGATTGTCAAGCAGGCTCATCAACTTGGTTTCACGGCGCCGATCGTGGGCAGCGACAGCTGGGGCTCGGCGGAATTGATGAACCTGTGCGGCGCCGACTGCAACGGCCTGTTTTTCAGCACGCACTACGCCGCGGCTGGCGCCACGGGCGCCACCAAGGACTTCATCGACCGCTACAACGCCAAGTATGGCTACGTGCCGGATGATGTCGGTGCACTGACTTGGGACGCGTTCGGGCTGGCTCAAACAGCCATTCAGAACTGCGGCAAGATCACTGGCGATATCAAGACCGATCGCACCTGCGTGCGCGATGCACTGGCCCAAATCAAGGATTTCAAGGGCATAACGGGCAACATGACCTTCACGCCTGGTAGCGGCGACCCGTCCAAGTGCGCAGTGATCGTCAAGATCAGCGACACCGGCGAATTCACCTTCTACAAGCAGGTTTGCCCTTAGTTGAGCCTCTCCCCCTGGAGGATCTTCACTGTTGCTCGGATGATGTAGCTGTGCAAGGACGTGGAGCAGACTGAAGGGAAACCCTCAGTCTGCTCCACTAGAGAGGAGGCACTGCATGGCGTCCTTCCTGCAAAACACGGTCAGTGCTCTGCAATTTGGCAGTTTTTATGCCCTGATCGCCCTGGGCTATTCGATGGTGTACGGCGTATTGATGCTGTTCAACTTCGCCCATGGCGATGTTTTCATGACCGGCGCCTATATTGGATTCTTCATAGCGACCGGTCTGCTGGCACTGGCGGGGATGGGATTCCTGCCTCTGCCGGGCTGGGCCCTGCTAACACTCGTCATCCTGCTGGCGATGCTGGCGACCTCCCTGGTGGGCATCCTGGTCGAGCGGGTTGGCTATCGGCCGCTCCGGAATGCGCCGCGGGCTTCCGCCGCCGTGACCGGTTTGATGATCGGGATCATTCTGGAGACGGGCAACCTGGCTCTCCTGGGCGCCGGTCGGAAGAGTTTTCCAGAGCTGATCAAGACCAGCACGTTCGTTGTCGCCGGTGTGAACATCACCAACACCCGCATCATGATCGTGGCCGTGTCCATCCTGTTGATGATCGGGTTGAATTTCTTCATTCGGCGCACCAAGTACGGCATGGCGATGCGGGCAATGGCATTCGACTTTGCCGTGGTGCCGCTGATGGGGGTCTCCATTGACACCATCGCCGCCATGACTTTTGCGATCGGTTCCGCCCTGGCCGCCGCGGCGGGCATTTTCTACGGCATCGCCTATCCCGTGCTTGATCCGTACATGGGCGTTATCGTTGGTTGGAAAGCCTTCGTGGCGGCCATCCTTGGAGGCCGGGGTTCCATCCCTGGCGCCGCACTGGCGGGCTTTCTAATGGGATTCATAGAGATTTTTGTGGCAGCGATCTTCCCGTCCACGGTGCGGGACCTGATCGCTTTTTCCATCATCATGCTCATTCTGACCTTCCGGCCCAACGGATTCTTCGGGGAACCGTACAGCGCCCAGTTGAGGCTGTGACCGAGTCACGCAGGAATGGAGAGAAGAATGGCCATGCAATCGCAGAACAAGAGATCATGGTTTGGCCGGCTCGGGTCCGCCTTCGGCCAGGTGCCCACGTTAGGCTGGCTGTTCGGCATGTTGCTGTCCACGCTTATCGAGCAGGCGGTGGGGTATCGTCTGGCGCTTGGCGTGGGTCTGTCAAGCATCCCGCCGATTTTCGGCTTTACGGTAATCTTTGCCTCACCGCTGCTGATCCCCAATGCGTTGCTGTATGTGATCTTGATCTATGTGGTGCCGGTCGCCGGACTGGCGCTTCTAACGGCCAAGTGGACCAACAGGCTCAGCGCCTGGATGCTGGGCTCACCGGTTGTCTCGCAATTGGCGCATCTGGCGTTGTTCTATGCGGATGTGCAGTTGTGGGCCTCCGTCGGTGACTACCGGGTCCTGCTGGCGAAGCTGATCTTGATCGCCATCATTGTCACGCTTAGCCTCAACGTGGTCAATGGTTACATGGGCGAATTTTCGTGCTCGCATCCGGGTTTCATGGCGCTGGGAGCCTACGCGACTTCCGTTGTTACGGTCCTGCTCTTTACACCGAACAATATCCTGGGAGTCACGCTCCTGCCAAACAGCGCCGCGCTGGCGCCGTTTATTTTCCCATTGGCACTGATCTTTGGTGGTCTGGTGGCTGCGCTGGGCGCTGTGCTTGTCGCTGTTCCCTCCTTCCGAACGCGCGGTGACTACCTGGCGATCATCTCGTTGGCTTTTACCTTCGTGGTCAAGAGCCTGATTGAGAATCTGGAAGTGTTCCGGGGCGCTCGCGGCTTCATGGGAATGCCGAACGTGGCTTCCTTGCCCGTGGTGTTCTTCTGGACGGTGCTTAGCGTCTGGATCATAAACAACTTTGTCCGATCGACGTTGGGGAAGGCGCTGAATGCGGTGCGGGATGATGAGATCGCCGCCAACGCGATGTCGGTCGATACCAGCCGCACAAAAATGACCGCTTTTCTTTTCTCGGCCTTCTGGGCAGGGCTGGCTGGCGGCTTGCTGGCGCACGTTGTGCAATACATCAATCCCAGTTCGTTCGGCATCCAGAAGCTCGCCGAAGTCCTGGCGGAGGTCTACCTGGGCGGCTTGAACTCGGTGGTGGGATCCATCGCAGGCGCTGTGGGCCTCAACGTACTGATGGAGGCCCTCCGCCCGCTCGAAGTCCTCAAATGGATCGTGATCCCGGTGCTGTTGATCCTGGTGATGATTTTCCGTCCCACCGGTTTGATCGCCTTCAAGGAGTTCAATCCGTTGGATCTCATCCAACCTAAGTCGAACTCGAAGGGAGAGGTGAAACATGCCGCTGCTGCAGACTGATGGCATTACTCTCTATTTCGGGGGCCTGAGGGCCGTTTCTGATTTCCGGCTGGCGATCGAGTCCGGTGAGGTGCGGGGCTTGATCGGGCCCAACGGGGCGGGAAAGACAACCATCTTCAACATGCTGACGGGGATCTACAAACCCACCTCTGGGGACATCCTTTTCGAGGGCAAGAGCATCGTGGGAGTGCCGCCGCACGAGATCGCGGCGCTCGGCATCGGACGCACGTTCCAGAACATGAGGCTGTGGAGGCACATGACCGTTCTGGAGCAGGTAAAAATGGCTCAATACTCGAGGATCAACTACGGCTTGTTGGGAGCCTTCCTAGGGACGCCGAAGCGCTATCGCCAGGAAGAGGAGTTCAAGGACAAGGCCCTCGCGCTGCTGGAACTCATGGGAATCAAGCGCTTTGCCGACCAGGGGATCACGGGCCTGCCTTACGGCGTCCAGAGACGCGTTGAGATCGCGCGGGCGATGGCGCTCCAGCCCAAGTTGCTGCTGCTGGACGAGCCAACGGCTGGCATGAATCCCGAGGAGCTGGCGGAAATGGTCCAGATCGTCCGCGCGATCAAGAAAGAGTTCAACCTGGCGATCTTCCTGATCGAGCACCGCATGAAGTTCATCACGGATTTGTGCGATTACATCCAGACCCTGGACTTCGGGGCGGTAATTGCGGAGGGAACTCCCGAAGAAATCCGCAACAATCCCCGGGTGATCGACGCGTATCTGGGGAAGGAGGTGGAGACCTGATGCTGCTCAACGTGGAAAACCTCAGGGTGTCATACGGCGCCATCAAAGCCCTGCACGGGATCAGTTTCAACGTGGATCAGGGAGAGATCGTTTGCATCATCGGGGCCAATGGTGCCGGCAAAAGCACTACGCTGCGCGCCATTTCGCGTCTTGTCAACGCCGATTCGGGCAGCAAAATGTCCTTCATGGGCAAGGATTTGCTCAGCTATAAGGCGGACAAGGTCGTGAGCGACCTGGGGATCTCGCAGGTTCCCGAGGGAAGGCGCCTCTTTGGAAATTTGACCGTCGCAGAGAACCTGAAGCTGGCAACCTTTGCGCGCAACGATGGCGAGCAGATCGGGCAGGATCTCGAACGCGTGTATGCGCTTTTTCCCCGCTTGAAGGAACGCAGGTGGCAGAAGGCCGCCACTTTGAGCGGCGGGGAGCAGCAAATGTTGGCGGTTGGACGCGCCCTGATGAGTGGGCGGAAGTTGATGCTGCTTGACGAACCTTCCATGGGGCTGGCACCCAACCTGATGATGAGCATGTTCAAATCCCTGAAAGAGATCAACGACGAGGGCACTACCATTCTCCTGGTCGAGCAGAATGCGCGCCTGGCCTTGAAATTCGCCCGGCGAGGATATGTGCTTGAAAACGGCAATATTGTGCTCGAAGGGGAATTGTCCAAGCTGTCCGAAGATCCTAAAGTGAAGAAGGCTTACTTGGGAGGGTAATGGACAAAGGAGCGGCCCGGAGCGCGGCTTGCCTGCACAAGCCGCGCTCCGTTTTTCGGCTGGCTCACGGAGCGGTTTTCGGTGCCATGGGTCGTTCTGGCTGGAGGTGTCTGTCGTTTGGCCTTCTCTTGGCCTTGTGCGCCATCGCGTGTCAGCGACCCGCAACAGCCAGGCAGGCGACGAGCGAGATGGTCGAGGTGCCGGCCGGGACATTCACCATGGGTGCGGACCTGGCTCCACCCGGAGATGAAAGTCCCCTCCATGTGGTGACTTTGCCGGCCTTCTGGATTCACAGATACGAAGTCACCAATGCCGATTACCGAAGATGCGTGCAAGGCGGCCACTGTAACGAACCGCAAGACCTGCGCTTTTATGCAGATGCGGACGAAGCGGATCATCCGGTAGTATTTGCTACGTGGTATGACGCCAAGGCTTATTGCAGTTGGCTGGATGAGCGGTTGCCAACCGAGGCCGAGTGGGAAAAGGCCGCCCGCGGCTCCGACGGTCGAGACTATCCATGGGGAAGCGAACCTTCGCCAGATAGTCTGAACGCGGGCCTGCGCTTTGAGGGGACTTTGGGAGTCGGCAGTTTTCCCGCTGGAGGGAGCCCCTACGGGGCTTTGGATATGGCGGGCAACGTTTGGGAGTGGACCGCGGACTGGTATGAGGCCTATCCAGGCAGCACCTTTCGCAGCGACCTCTTCGGAAAGAAGTACAAGGTCGTGCGAGGAGGTTCGTGGAATCACGCCATCCAGGATGCTCAGACGTTCCATCGAGATATTGCTCACCCTGCGCGGGCGCTGGCCGTTGTTGGGTTTCGATGCGCAGCGGATTTGCTGACCGCTCCATAGTGGCTGAATGGCTGGGGATCAACTGGGCGCGTTGATCACCCGCCAAATCCAGGAATGCGGGGAAGGCCAGCTGCCTTTCCATGTCCAGGCTTGACCCGAATCATTGGGCAATTTAGAATAGTGACAGATAGTGCGACCACGTGGATCGTCATGCCGTGAAGCTCAAGGAACGCGGCGCTGACCAGCGGACGGAGTTGGCGATCGGGAGGAGATCGGTGCCGCCTTCGGCGAATGTAGACCTGCGGGAAACAGACAAATTCAGCGCGTTGGCAGCATACTGGTGGGATCCCAGGGGGCCCATGCACACGCTGCATGACGTCAATCCCCTGCGGACGGGCTGGATTGCCCGCAGCTGCGAACTGAACCAACGAAGGGTGATCGATATCGGCTGCGGCGGCGGCGTCCTGGCCGAGTTGCTGACGCGGCTTGGCGCGAAGGTGACGGGTGTTGATTTGTCGCAAGATTTGCTTGGGCTCGCACGAAGGCACGCCCAAGCGGGCGGACTGCATATCGACTATCGCTACATCAGCGCGGAGCAGCTTTCAGAGCAGGAGCCCGGCGTATTTGACGTGGTCACGTGCCTTGAAGTGCTCGAACACGTTCCGCGACCCGACGAACTTGTCGCGGCATCTGCGAGGTTGCTGAAGCCGCGCGGGCACGCTTTCTATGCAACCATCGACCGGACCGTCAAGGCGCTGGCATTTGTCCTCTTTGGCGCGGAATATGTGCTGCGGCTGCTGCCAATCGGCACCCATCATTATGGTGGCCTGATTCGTCCCGCCGAATTGAAGGCTTGGGGGCGGAAATCCGGGATGGAGTACGCGGACTCCGTCAGCGTAGTCTACAACCTGCTGACGAGGAAGTTCAGGCTTGCGGAGCACCGCGACCCGACCTACCTGATGCACTTCATCAAGAATTAGGTGCGGGGTCTCAGCCGGACGTATGAGGCGTTTCTTTGCTTTGTCGAGGACGACGCACGGCCTGCTCGATATTGCCGCGCCGGCCTTCTGCGCGCTGTTGTGGGTGGGCCGCTTTCCACGCTGGCAGACTATTTTGCTCGGCCTGGTCGCCGGCTTCGCCGCGTACACGGCGATCTACGCGCTCAATGACCTGGTGGGCATGAGATATGACAGTGAGAAGTTTGCTGGCTGCGGCATTAACCCAGGCTTTCAGGTGGAGGCCTCTCCTTACCGACATCCCCTTGCTCAGGGGTTCTTGAGCGTCAGAAACGGCTGGATTTGGGCGGGGAGCTGGTTTGCGCTCGCCGTTGTCGGATCGTGGCTACTCAATCCTGCCATCGTGGTGCTTCTCTTTGTCGCCGCCGCTCTTGAGGTCGTCTACTGCCTTCTGCTGAAGGTCACGTACCTGAGAACGATCCTGGGAGGATTGGTCAAGACGAGCGGCCCGATCGCGGCGGTCTTGGCCATCGACCCGAAACCGTCGCCGTATTTCCTGGTCTTGCTTTTTGGGTGGCTCTTCTTCTGGGAGATTGGAGGGCAGAATATCCCGTCCGATTGGAATGACACTGTGGAGGATCGACGCGTCCAAGCCAAGACGATTCCCCTGCAGTTTGGGTACAGAACGGCCGGGCTAATCATCGTCATGGCGTTGACGCTTACCGTGATCGCCAGCGGCCTGCTGCCACTGATATCTCCGGCGCCCCTGGGTTTGCTCTACGTGGTCGCCAGTGTGCTGGTGGGTTACTATCTGTTGCTGCGGCCCAGCCTGCAGCTGTACAGGTCCAAGGAGGGTGGACTGGCGGCCCGGTTGTTTGACAGCGCCAGCTACTATCCGCTGTCGCTGCTTGCACTTATCGTGTTGTCCCTGAGTGTTGAAGCGCTGCGGGGCGTCTAATCCACAACCACAGCTTTCAGACCGTGCCGGCAAGGCAAGCAGAGGCGGACCGGGCTTTCAACCACAGCAACGAGGGGAGCCGGATTAGGACATCGCCATGAACCATCCATTTGACGAGAACGTAAATCGATCAGGCACCAACTCCGTGAAGTGGGAGTTTGTGCAGAACCGGGACGACCCGCAGACTTTGGAGCACACGGACCAGTTCATCGGGCAGGAGCACGTGCTGCCGATGTGGGTGGCCGACATGGACTTTCGCTGCCCTGAGCCGGTCGTGCAGGCGCTGGTCGAGAGGGCCCGGCACGGCATCTACGGCTACACGGCACCAACGAATGAATTCCATCAATCGGTGGTCGGCTGGATGGCAAGGCGCCATGGCTGGAAGGTCGACCCGCACTGGATCTGCATCACTGCCGGCGTCGTGCCGGCGCTGCACATGCTGGTGAGGGCTTTCGCGGATGAGGGAGATCGCGTGCTGATCCAGCCACCGGTGTACTATCCCTTCTATAGCGCGATCGAAAGGAACGGCGCTCGTGTTGTTCGATCTCCTCTGGTATTGGAGAGCGGTCGCTACCGGATGAATTTCGACGATCTAGCGGAGAAGGCCAGCGATCCCCGGGTGAAGATGGCGATCCTGTGCAACCCGCACAATCCTGTGGGACGCGTTTGGACGCAGGGAGAGCTGCGGCGCTTCGGCGAGATATGTGCGCAGAACGACATGCTGATCGTCTCGGATGAAATCCACGGCGATCTCGTTTACAAGGGTATCGAATTCACGGCATTCGCGGCCCTCGACGATGAGCTTGCGAAGCGGTCCGTGATCTGTACCGCGCCCAGCAAGACATTCAATATGGCAGGGTTGCAGACGTCATGCATTGTGATCCCCGACGAGGCCGTGCGGGCGCGATTTCGGAGGACCTTGCAGAGCAATGGACTTGAGCTGCCGAACAGCTTCGGTCTGGTTGCGCTGCAAGCGGCGTACGACCACGGCGAGGCGTGGCTCGAACAATTGCTCGCGTACCTGCAAGGGAACCTTGAGTATTTGGAAGCCTACATCGCCCAACGCATCCCACAGATCGACGTGGTGAAGCCGGAGGGCACCTACCTCGTCTGGCTGGACTGCCGACGACTGGGCCTCGACAAATCTGATTTGGAGCGCCTGATGACGGAGGTCGCCAAGGTGCACCTTGACGAAGGCCCGCTGTTCGGCCCAGAGGGCGAAGGCTTCGAGCGCATCAACATAGCCTGCCCACGTTCGGTGCTAGCCGAGGCGCTGGAACGAATCGGCGGCGCCATAACAGCGATGCAAGACGATCACCGATAGCCGCGAACGGCCCAAACGCATCGTGCCGCAGACATTCACGCGGTCGAGCCGGATTTGAATCGCCGGGCCCTTTGGCATATAATCCCCCGGTGCTGTTCAAAGAAGATTGTCCTGGCATCGTTGTGATTGCCGGTCGCGATTGCACATACCAGCATCGTCTGAATGGAGGCGCTTGCCATGATTACCCCGCAGAACGGGATCTTTGCGCAGGGGACGCACAGCCACTATTTTCTGGAGCTGGACACGCGGGAGGGCATCCGGCCAGAACGCGCCCTGGTATCGTTGCGGGACTTGCGCGCACCCGAAGTCTCGGCTGGCGGCATCAATTTTGTAATCGCATTCGGCCCGCGTTTCTGGCGCACCATTGCGCCTGATGAGGCGCCCGCGGACCTCGGCCCGTTCGACGCGATGCACGGCGCCGGCGGCAAAGAGGCACCCGCAACGCAGCACGATGTGTGGCTATGGTTCAACGGCAGCACACCAGACGTCGTTTTCGATCATGCGCGCAGGGCTTGGCTGGCCGTCCGGGAAGTCATGGATCTGGTCAGCGAGCAGCCAGCCTGGGTCTATCGCGACAGCCGGGACCTGACCGGATTCATCGACGGCACGGAGAATCCTCAACCGCTCGACGCGCCGACTGTCGCTCTAATACCGAACGGCCAGCCTGGCGGCGGTGGGAGCCACGTTCTCGTGATGCGCTGGGTGCATGACCTGGATGCGTTTCACGCGATGCCCGTTGACGAGCAGGAACGTGTCATTGGGCGCCGGAAACCGGACAGCAGCCCGCTAAGCCGGGAAGAACGGCATAAGACGGGGCACTTGGCGCGCGTTCAGATCGACGTCGACGGGGTGGCGCAGAAGATCTATCGCCGGAGCGTGCCGTACGGCACGGTCGCCGAGAACGGTCTGTATTTCATCGCGTTCAGCGCGGAGCGCAGGCGCTTCGACCTCATGCTCTCGAGCGTTTTTGGGACCGGGGAGGATGGGCAACACGACCGGCTGACTGACTATTCCAAGCCCGTCAGCGGCGCCTTCTATTTTGCCCCGTCCCTTACCGCGTGGCGGAGTTGCGCCGTTCGTTAGCGGCGCTTGGGCACCTCAACGGCTTCGGCAGACCTTAATATTGCGCATAGGCACGCGCACAATGCTGGTGCGTTTTCGGCAGCCTGAGACCGCCAGGCTCGGTTTGAATTGGCGCGGAGAATTGCGTGGGCCGTGGCTTGGCGCGTCGAAGGCGCCGTCTCGGAACGTCGCCGGCGCACGGCATTTTCGACTGGTGCACCCGGCTCCTAGTCCTCGAAGACCCTCTTGAAATCGGCAATTTGTTTTTGGATCGCGGCGTCAAGTTGAGCCTCGGTCACGGCGCCTTGTTGGATCAGAATTTCGCCCAGCCGCCTGGTTTGCCCCAAGGCGTCGGCCTGCCGTTGGCCGGCCAGTGCGGCTTGCATTTGCGCGGAGCTGACCGAACCAGCCTGCAGCAGATACCTGCCCAAACGGGGAAGCGGGGTTTCCTCGTCGGCGGCTGCACTCTCGGGGGCCGCAGTTGCCAAATCGCGGCGCTTCTCCTTACGAGCCAGCCTCAGGTAGTCCCTGGCGGAGGCGTTGGCCGGATCCATGTCCAGGATGCGGTTCAAGAACGCGATTGCCTGATCCATCTGGGGGATGATCAAGGCTAGCGCGAGCAGCGCCTTTTCGTCGGCGGGATTGGCTTGGATCATTCTTGTGAGCAAGCGCTGGGCGTCCTCGTGTTCGCCCGCCTCGATGTGTGCCATCGCCTGTGCGTATAGGGTTTCAGAATCCATCAGGGCTCCGCGTGCATGGGCGGTCCGCACTAGTCCCAGAACAGGCTGTGGAATCTGCCGTACTGATTCTTGACGGCGGAATCCAACTGGGCCTGCGTAATGATCCTGCGGTCAACCAGGATCTCGCCCAGTTTCACGTGTTTTCCCGCCGCCGCGAGCTTGCTTTGGTAGGCCAACGCGGCATCAAGTTGATCTGGTGTCAAAGCACCTGCTTCCACCAGGTATCTTCCGAGGCTTGGCAGCTCTCCGGTTTGTTTGGGCCTCCGCGCGCCTGCGCCGGGCGTTTCTTGGCCGCGGCCTTCACGCGCGGCGTCGTCGCGCGCCTTTTCGAGCTGCGCGCGCTCCAAATATTCCTGGGCTTCCTCGTTATGCGGGTTCAAAGCCAGCACGCGGGTCAGACAATCGATCGCCTGATCCATCTCGGGCACTACCAAGGCGAGCGCCAGCCAGGCGTCCTCATCCATTGGGTTTGCCTGGACGACCTGTGCCAGCAGCCGCCGTGCGTCATCCTCGCGGCCGGCCTCGATGTGGGCCATCGCTTCGGTGTAACGCGCGTCAGTGTCCATTAAGTTCCGTCGCTGGAAGTGTGCTTTGTCGGGCAGAGGCCCTAAATGGCTGCCGACAGGGCCACCATGCAAGCACCGGTCTCTGCGTCAGCATCGATATACCACAGGCGTGACGCAAATGGCACCGTGCACGCCTGCGACTGGAGCGCCGCCCAGCGAGGCGCTTCCCGCGGAGTGCACCCCCCGCCCGCGCGTTCACTGCAATGCAAGCACGGTCACGCCGAAGCCGGCAATTATCACGCCAGCCAGCCGATTAACCCAGATCATCCACGTCGCCGTGAAGCGCTGCCGCAGCATTCCAACTCCTCCGCTTAGCAGCAACCACCAGCTCGCGGAACCCAAGAATACTCCGGTCACAATCGAAACCGCCCCCAAGTAGTCGTGTGAGGCCTCACCCAGGCGGAAGCCGGCGAATATCGACGAGAAACGCCAAGATCGTCGCCGGATTCGTCAACGTGAGTCCCAGCGTGGATAGGTATGCGCCCAGCAGGCCACGCGTCTCGGAAGCGTGCGCGGCGCGCTGCGCGGGCGGCGCGAAGAACGTGCGTAACCCGAGGTATATGAGGAAAACGCCACCGGCGAGGCGCAACCAGAGCTGCTGGCGCAGGAGTATATCTTGCAGCGCCGTCAGCCCAAAGGCGGCGACGGCACCATAGGCGGTGTCTGCCGTGGCAGCCCCAATGCCTGACAGGAATCCGACCAGGCGCCCGTCCGCAAGTGTTCGACGAATGCACAAAATGCCGATCGGGCCGACGGGTGCGGCGATGGCAAAGCCGATCAGCCAGCCGCGCAGCACAAAAGTCGGTTCCATCTTTCGTCTATCCGGAAAATTCGGGCAAGTGCGGCGCACGCCCGCCGTGTCAGAAAACACTGAGGGGCGCGTGGCCCGCGAGCAACGCCAAGGCCAAGACGATTTTCGTGCGTCGTCGCGGCATCAATCCGCGGTGACGACGCCAAGCGATCACGGTATGTCCGCTAAGATGCAGCCGGTGACGGCTCGCGCCGCCTGAACCACGTTTTCCACTCCTGGTTCTGCCAGACGACAAGAATTGGAGAGGCGTTGAAGATCGAGGAGTATGTGCCGCTGAAGATTCCGACCAGCAGGATGATCACGAAATGACGGGTGCTCTCACCGCCAAAGAGCGCCAGCGCGAACAGCGTGAACATCACCGTCAGCTGCGTGTTGATCGAGCGATCGAGGGTCTGGACAACAGAATGGTTCACCATCTTCTCGTACGCGACGCGACGATAGATATTGGAGTTTTCACGGATGCGGTCGAAGACCACGATGGTGTCGTGCACTGAGAATCCGATCACCGTGAGGACGGCGGTAAGGAAAAGCGAGTCCGCCTCCCAGCCCAAGGCAAAGCCAAGAATGGCTTCCACGCCCACGACGACCAGTACATCATGTACCATAGCTATGATCGCCGCCGTTCCATAGCGGAAGGAGTGCTCCACTCCGCGGAAGGCATACCAGATATACAACAGGATGGCCAGCGCTGCCATCAAGATGGCGATCCCCGCGGCGCGCGTCACTTCTGAGCCGATAGAGGGGGATACCGAGCTGAAATTCTGCACCGTTGCGGCAGAGCCCGCCGCCTGCTGCATGGCATCCACAAGCTTCGCCTTGGTCGCATCATCCATGGCCTTGGAGCGGATCGCGTACGAGTTGGTTCCCAGTGGTTGGACGACGGGATCTTCGATCGGCTGTGCCGCGGTGGAGTTTTGGTTGTAGATGGCCGTTATGGCGTCGACGGTCGGCAGTGAGCCTGCAAACTTGACCTCCAGCAGCGCGCCGCCCTTGAAGTCTATGCCGAGCGCCAGCGGCCCTTCCTTCGTGGTCTCCCAATGCAATGCCATGAAGACCAGGCCCGGAACGATTACCAGAAGGGAAATCAGGAAGTAGATATAGCGATTCTTGATGATATTCATCCCCAGCTCCTAAAGCCCAAACCAGGCTGGGTGCTCGCCCAGTTTCAAGTTGTCCAATACCGTGTGCAGGAATGTTCGGGTCACGATGACGGCCGTGAACAATGAGATGAGCACCCCCAGGGATAGCGTGATCGCGAACCCCTTCACGATGCTTGCCCCAAACGTGTTGCCGAAGATGAAGAGGATCAGGCAGGTGATGAGCGTGGAACTGTTCGAATCGCGGATGGATGGCCACGCCCGACTCCAGCCCAAGTCAATGGCTTGTTGCAGCGGGCGACCAGCGCGCAGCTCCTCCTTGAGCCTCTCGAAGATGAGCACATTAGCGTCGACGGCCATCCCAATGCTAAGGATGAAGCCTGCCAGCCCGGGCAGCGTCAGGGTGACCGGGATCAGCTTGTACAGCATCAGGGTAATTAGCGTGTAGATGATCAGCGCCAGGTCGGCAACGACGCCCGGGAGCCGGTAGTATAGCCCCATGAAGAGGACCACGACTGCCAGGCCGATCAGGCCCGCGATCAGGCTCTTTCGAATGGACTCTTCACCGAGAGTTGGACCGACCGTCTGGCTTTCAACAACTTTCACGGGCACAGGCAGCGAACCGTATCTCAGCTGCACGGCCAGCGCATTGGCAGTGTCGTTGGTGAAACCGCCCTCAATGATTCCCTGCCCATCCGTAATCGGGTTCTTGATTACGGGTGCGGAAATCACCTTTTTGTCCAGCACGATGGCCAGATACTGTCCGACGTGGCTGGTTGTGTAGTCGCTGAATGCTTTGGCGCCGTCGGATTTCAGCGTGAAAGCGATTTGGTAAGAGCTCGCCAGGCTGCCGGCTTGAACCGTCACGGTATCCAGCGCGGCGCCCGTCATCACGGTATGGTAGACCTGCGGCACCGCCGTTCCACCGGGTTCCGCGGTCGCCCCCGCGACGGCGGTCGCGGCTGCCGGTTCGGCTGTGGCTGCCGCGGGGGTCGCTGAGGCCGGAAGTGCAGTAGCGGCCACGGCGCCGGCTCCAGCCGCAGGCTGGTCATAGTCGGTCTGAATGGCGGACCCTTCCGGCAGGGGGTTGGCGCCCATGTCGACAAATTCCAGGAGGGCGGTCTGCTGCAGCGCGCTTACGACCTCCTCGGGGTTTTTCACACCCGGGAATTCGGCGACGATGCGGCATTGCCCGGCAATCTGCATGACAATCTCACCCACACCGAGGGCATTGGCGCGACTCTCGAGGATTTGCCTGGTCACGTCCAGGGATTTGGTGTCCACGGCGGCGCAGTTCGAAACGTCTGCCTCCAGCAAGGTCTGGAGCCCTCCCAAGGTGTCAAGCCCGCGATGGATCTCGGTATTGCGGTCGACCAGTATCTTGTCGTTGAGGGGATTGGTGATTGAAATGCGGTTTGTTACGTCCACCCACAGGCAGAAAGCAACGAGAACGATGATGAAAATCAGCCAGTTATTGCGGCTTCGCATGGGTCACTCCATCACAAAAATACCAGCATTTCCGCTGGCGCGAAGCGATTATACTACCGAACCCTTCACTCATTTATGGCGGATCAGAAGAGACGCCGTGCTTCAGACTCGGCGTTGCAGGAATTCCAGCGCGTCGCGAAGTACTTCTGCGGGCGTCCGTTCGTCTGTGTCGACCACCAGGTCGGCGTGTTCCCTCGCATGCGCCAGGCGACGTAATTCTTCGGCGTAGTCGCCCTTCAGCCACTTCAGGTTGCGCCGCTTCGTGCAAGATTCATACGAGGCGTTCAAGAACACCAGGTAGTCTGGCTTGGCAATGCGCTGCCACATGTACGCGACGTACGAGTGCTCCTGGGCAATATGCGTACACCGGAAGCCCGCTTGCTCCAATCCTGCGATCAAAGTGGACTTTCCTGAGCCTGATGGTCCTACAACCCCGACAAGCGGGCCCAGGGGATGGCTATGCATCCTGCGCGCCGATGTAGGGAGGTGGGACCGTCAGAAAGCCGGCTGCCCCGACGACCGAAAGGCACGATTAAGACCAATGCGGGATTCACGCAGTCAGGCCGCGAAAGGCGCCGACTCCCTGTAGACGGTACGCCTCTCGCCTGCAGCAAGCTAGGTCGTGATTGGCAGGCGAATGCTCATGCGCCGCACGTTGTCCCCGCCGTGTGGAACAACTTTCATCACCATCACACTGATATCGTCGCCGGGGCGGTCCTCATCGAGCATGACGGCATGGGCCAGCAGTGTGTCGGCGAGGTCCTGCGGCGTTGGATCCTGATCTTCAAGGAGGGACTGGATCACGTGACACGTTTCCATCGGTCGGCCGCGCCGCACACCGGCTTGGGACAAGCCGTCGGAGTGGATGACGATCGTCAACCCGGCCTCGATTTCCATCTCTGTGATGACTGGACGGACGTCGCGAGATGTACCCAGCGGGGTGCTCTCCTCGCCGAGGCAATCTGTCCGCTCGCGGCGGTTCACAAAGATGGGTGCCGGGTTATTGCGGCTCAGCACTATCGTGCCGCTATGCAAATCCACCGAGGCGATATTCAGCGTGCAGATCACCTGGCCTTTCTTCTCGGTGAACAGGGCGTCCGAAGCCGCCCGGGCGGCGGCACCGTCACGGACGCCCTCCGCCAGCAGGCCCACAACCTTGCGGGTGACCATCATCGAGACGGCCTTGGCACCACGGCCGGAGGTTTGGCCGTCCGCCAGAACTACAGACAATCCGCCGTTAGGCCGCTCCACCGCCTCGACCGTGTCGCCGCTTTCGGAAGAGGCGTACTTGTTGACCTTTGCCACGGCAATGCGGACTTCCATGCTTGAGATTCTACAACCATTCAGGCTTGACGTCACTGCCTGACCCCACTATAATCACGGTCCTTGCTCTTGCGATCAGGGACGGGTGCATGCCCGTCCTTTCCGTGTGAAGGGAAAAGTCGATGACACCACATCCAAAGCGAAAACACTCCAAGGGCCGACGGGACCGCCGACGGGCGCACGACGCGTTGGAGCAGCGAAATCTAGTGGCATGCTCCAACTGCGGCTCGATGCGCCTGCCGCACACTGTTTGTGCGAATTGCGGTCACTATCAGGGTCGGGAAGTCTTCGAAGTCAAGAAAGAGAAGAAGAAACCCGCCGCATAAGCGTGAGCGTTTTGCGGAGCCTCGTTCGGTTGAACTTTCCAGTCCGGGATCCGTGCGGGCTTGGGCGGTCACAACTTGGCGGGGCTCTTTGCTGCGCGGGCGCGTAATCGATCCGCCTAGATGAAACTCGACCCAAGCAAAACGGCATTCGTCTTTCCGGGACAAGGGTCCCAGGTCCTTGGCATGGGGCGGGAATTGGCCGGGCAGTATGCCGCGGCGCGCAGTGTGTTCGACCGGGCCGATACCGCCATGGGATTCGCCCTCTCCGACCTGATGTGGCACGGCCCCGAAGCCGGCCTGAATGACACCGTAAATACGCAGCCGGCACTCTTCGTCCATTCAATAGCGGCTTTCGAGACCTTCCGCTCGCTGTATCCGGACTTTCATCCCGCCATGATGGCAGGCCATTCCTTGGGAGAGCTTTCTGCCATCAGCGCGGTCGGAAGCTTGGGTTTCCGCGACGGCCTTCTGCTCGTGCGTCGGCGGGGCGAGCTCATGAAACGCGCGGGCGACGCCGCCCCGGGGGGTATGGCGGCGATCCTTAATCTTGACATTCCAGCGCTGGAGGGCATTTGCGCCGCGGCTTCGACGTCGGAAGAGATAGTTCAGGTGGCGAACGACAATAGCCCGGGACAGGTGGTGATTTCGGGCGCCAAGGCGGCTGTAGAGCGGGCGATGTCGCTAGCAAAAGAGGCTGGGGCGCGCCGGGCTATCCGGCTGGCAGTCTCGATTGCGGCTCACTCGGGACTGATGGAATCGATGCAGGCCGACTGGGACGCGGCTGTCGCGGAGGCTCACATGAGCGACGCCCAGATCCCCGTCATCGGAAACGTGAGCGCGGCGCCCATGCGATTGGCGGACCAGCTGCGGCAGGATATCCAACGCCAGATGCAATCGCGCGTGCGGTGGACAGAAACCATCCAGACGGCTGCCGCGCAGGGCATCACGACGTTTGTGGAGTTGGGAACTGGATCCGTGCTTCTGGGGCTCATCCGCCGGATCGTGCCTGCAACCGGCGGATACTCCCTGGGGACACCGGACGACTTTGCCGCTTTGGTTTAGACTCAGGTCATGGCGGCCCCGCGTCGGGTGGATAAGAACGCAGGCGCGATAATCGCGGTGGGAGCTCCATCCATGGAAGCGCACCTGCACGTTGGCGGCAATGCGACGCCGGATGGCACGCGCCGCCTGACCAGCATTTCTTGCGTGCCACCAGCGAACATGATGAAGATCGCGACGTACACCGTCCATTCGAGGGAGGCCCGATGAGGCTCAGCCGGCTTGCCGTGGCCATCGAAGAGTCCCCGACCCTGGCCCTGAATGAGGAGGCGCGCGGCGCTGCGCGAGCGGGGCGAGTCAGTCATCCACCTCGGCATCGGCGAGCCGAAAAATAGGACTCCGATAAACGCGATACTTACTTCTGCAGCCAAGCTCACCAGTGGGGAAGTCAAGTATGCGCCGGTGGATGGCCTGCCATCTCTCAAGAAGTCGATCATTCGCTACACTGAAGAAAACTACGGACGACTGGTTGAGCCTGAGAATGTGATCGTTACCAACGGTGCCAAGCAATCCCTGTTCAACGTACTGTATTCGATACTGAACCCGCAGGACGAGGTGATCGTGCTGGCTCCATACTGGGTGTCGTATCCCGAAATCGTGAAGATGTGTATGGGGCGACCCGTCATCGTCACACCGGAGGACGGCACCTTCACGCCGCGGCTGAGCGACATCGAGGTGGCGATCACCTCGTATACGCGGGCGATCATCGTCAATAGTCCGAATAACCCCTCGGGTGCCATATACTCGCCCGACATCATCGGGGGCCTCGTCGCGCTCTGCGAGCGCAAGGGCCTGTTCCTCGTGTGCGACGATATCTACCAGAAACTGGTATTTGATCAGAACCGTGCCGCCCCGGCGACAGAGTTTACGAAGAGAGACACAGAAGACTCCTGCCTGATCCTGGTCAACGGGGTCGCCAAGCTGTACGGGATGACCGGTTTTCGAGTCGGGTGGGTCGTGGCCCCGCGAGAACTTGTCCGAGTCATGGCGAACGTGACCGCCCAAACGACCTCGGGCGTGTCTACCGTCAGCCAGGCCGCGGCAGAGGGTGCCCTGAATGGGTTGCAGTCTGTGGTGGAGGCCATCCGCCTGCAGATTCAAAACAACCGGGATGTTCTCCTCGAGGAGATGAAAGCCTTCAATGGGGTGCGCTTGATTCCCCCAGATGGGACATTCTACGCTTTGCCGGATTTCCGGGCGTACATGCCGGATTCTGTGGAGCTTTCCCGGTTCCTGTTGCGAAAAGCCCTTGTTGTCACGGTCCCCGGCAAAGATTTCGGAATGGAAGGGCATATCCGTATCTCATTCAGCGGTAGCGTCAAAGACGTCACCGAGGGCATCGCGCGACTGCGATGGGCACTCGACCCGCGCAGTCCGAACGAAATCTACATTGGGGATCGCAGAATGATACGGGACTGGCTGTGAGGCCGCGTTCCCGGTCCCAATCTTAGTTGGTTGCGTGCCTGGCGGTACTTAACCTTCCGGAGAGTCCACATGAAGCATCTGTTGGATATCAAGACTCCTGCCGAGCCTTTGGCGGAGGCCCGCAAGCCTGCGTATGGACTCGAAAACCATGGCATTTCCAACCTCCGCCAAGCCTACTGGAATCTGAGCACAGAAGCGTTGTACGAGGAAGCCGTATTCCGCGGTGAGGGCGCCATTGCCCGGGGCGGCGCGTATGTTGTCAATACAGGAAAGCACACGGCTCGCTCAGCCAACGACAAATTCCTGGTGCGTGAAGACCCGAGCCAGGAAAATGTGTGGTGGGGCCAGTACAACCGTCCGATGGCGCCAGAGAAGTTCGATGGTCTTTACGATCGCTTACTAGGCTTCATCCAGGGTCGGGACCTGTTTGTGCAGGATGTATATGCGGGCGCCGATCCACAGTATCGATTGCCTGTCCGGGTCATCACCGAATTGGCCTGGCACAGCGCCTTTGCCCGAAACATGTTTTTGGTGCCGGGCTCGCTGGCAGACCATGCCGGATTTGTGCCTGAATTTACAATCATTGCCATTCCCGATTTCAAGGCGACTCCGTCGCTTGACAACACGGCGAGCGAAACCTTCATCTGCCTTTCCTTTGAGAAGAAACTTGGAATTATCGGCAACACGGCCTACGCCGGTGAAATCAAGAAATCGGTCTTCACCGTTCTCAACTATCTGCTGCCTTTGCAAGGGGTGCTCTCGATGCATTGTTCCGCCAACGTCGCTCCGCAGGATCCCGATGACGTTGCCCTCTTCTTCGGTTTGAGCGGCACCGGCAAGACCACACTTTCGGCGGACCCCGAACGGTGCCTGATTGGCGATGACGAGCACGGCTGGAGCGATCGCGGCGTCTTCAACTTTGAAGGTGGCTGCTATGCAAAAGTCATCGGTCTTTCTGCCTCCGCCGAGCCCGAGATCCATTCAACAACCCATATGTTCGGCACGCTGCTCGAGAATGTTATCTATGATCCGGTCAGCCGGTTGATCGATCTGGACGACGATCGACTGACTGAGAACACCCGCGCCTCCTACCCCTTGGAGTTCATCGCCAATGCTGTTCCGGAGAAGCAAGCCGGCCATCCACGCAACATTGTCTTCCTTACGTGCGATGCTTCGGGCGTGATGCCTCCCATCGCACGCCTCACGACCGACCAGGCTCTTTACCAGTTCATTTCAGGGTACACGTCGAAGATCGCGGGCACGGAGGTTGGACTGCGCGAAGAGCCCGTGGGAACGTTTTCGCCCTGTTTTGGCGGCCCATTCATGGTTCATCCGCCGAAGTACTATGCCAACTTGCTGGCGAAAAAAGTCGAGCACCATGGCGTCCGCTGCTGGCTTGTCAACACGGGCTGGGTTGGTGGGCCTTATGGCGTGGGCAAGCGCATCAGCATTCGTCACACACGGACGCTGCTGTCGGCGGCGCTGCGGGGCGACCTGGACGACGTCCCGGCGGCATCCGACCCTGTCTTTGGATTTCAGGTGCCGACGAAGTGCCCGGCCGTTCCCGACTCCGTGCTGAATCCATCCAGCGCCTGGCCGAGCAAGGCAGAGTACGACAAGCGCTACCGGCAACTTGCCATGCGGTTCGTCGAAAACTTCATGAAGTTCGCGGACGGCGTCCCACCATCGGTGCTGCAGGCCGCTCCGAGAGCATAGCTGCCGCGGGCGCGCGGCCGTCCTCGCCGCTCCTGGACGCCGGAGGCGGCGTGCGGTGCCTTACGCGCTTAGGGCACCACAAGACCCCTGGCGTATCGGCAGGCTTCGGCTGGAGACCCGGCTTCAACGTGTGGGCGACGGAGCGTGCATCAAACGGACACGGAACGCCACCCACTTTCTCATTTTTGTCTAAGAATGCGGTCCTATAGTTACCGCCAACTCCACCGTGAAAAAGCCTCATAACTGGCGGCGCGAAGATGTGAGCCTTAGGAACACCTCGAGCCGCAGCCTAGACCGCCGCAGCGAGCCGGAGCATTCGGAGGATTCCGACCTACCGGAACCTCCGCTTGCGGGTTGGAAGAGGGTCGCCGCGGTGGGCCGTCGTCTGGCTCGATTCGCACCTTTTGTGTTGGGCATGGCGGCGGCCTTGGCTGCCATGCTGGTATACCGCGTCATGGTTCCGGGTCCGCACGTGCTCAGCCAGGCCGAAGTGGATCAGCTCATCACCGATAACCTGGCGTCCGCCACGCCTCCGCCACCATTTTCGGAGGGTGTCTACGGGATTATCCATCCTTCGCTGGTGCTGATTACGACGCAGTCGAGTAGCGATGAGGGCTTGGGCAGCGGCGTGATCATCACGGACCAGGGCCAAATATTGACGAGCCTGCACGTTGTGGACGGTGCGAGCACGATCAATGTCACCTTTGCAGACGGATCGGCGGCCGCGGCCAAGGTGATCTCTTCCCAGCGGGAGAATGACATTGCCGTGCTGCAGCCGGATCACCTGCCGCAGGTGCTGGTGCCGGCCGTGCTTGGCAATCCAAATGCACTGCAGGTCGGAGACGAGGCGTACGTAGTTGGGAATCCATTCGGCCTGTACGGGTCGATGAGCGCGGGCGTGATTTCGGGCTTTGATCGCTCCTTCAAACCCGAATCCACGGGCCAGACCCTGCAGGGGCTCATCCAAATCGATGCGGCTGTGAATCCGGGCAACTCCGGCGGTCCGTTGTTAAATCGCTACGGCGAGGTTGTGGGTATCGTAACCGGCATCGCCAATCCTACGGAGGAGCATGTCTTCATCGGCATCGGTTTCGCGGTGCCAATCACTGTGGCGGCGGGAGGGGGCGGTGGTTTGCCGCTCTACTAGCCGTGCGTGCACTGCAAATCTGCTTGAGCCAAAGGCGCCCAGCGAGGTGCGCATTCAAGGGAGAACATGATGGACTTGCAAAAGGATACTGAACCGAAGCGCCCGGTGGAACGCGCGCTTTACGAGGTCAAAAAGGTCATCGTCGGGCAGGATCACCTGCTCGAAAGCTTGCTGGTGGCGCTGTTGGCGCGCGGCCACATGCTGGTCGAGGGCGTTCCGGGCCTGGCTAAGACGATGGCGATCAAGACCCTGGCGGATACGATTGGAGGTGAATTCAAGCGCATCCAGTTCACGCCCGACCTCGTGCCCGCGGATCTGATCGGAACGCGCATTTACAATCAGAAGACCGGTGAGTTCAACGTCTCGTTGGGTCCCGTCTTCGCCAATCTCCTCCTGGCTGATGAAATCAACCGTGCTCCCGCGAAAGTACAGAGTGCCCTGTTGGAGGTCATGCAGGAGAAACAGGTGACGATTGGGCGCGATACCTTCAAAGCGCCGGATCCGTTTCTTGTACTCGCCACGCAAAATCCGATTGAGACCGAAGGGACCTATGCCCTGCCGGAGGCGCAGGTTGACCGTTTCATGCTGAAAGTTCTGGTCGACTATCCTGCGACCACGGAAGAATTCGTCATTGTCGAACGGATGATTGGGCCCTTTCCGCAGGCGCAGAAGGTGCTCACGACAGACGACCTTCTGTCCCTGCAGAAGTCGACAGACCAAGTCTACGTGGATCCTGCGTTGATTGAATATGCAGTGCGCCTGGCGAGCGGCACGCGCCGGCCCTCTGAAATTGGCCTGAAGGAGCTGGAGCATTACGTGATGTTTGGTGCAAGCCCGCGCGCATCCATAAACTTGATCCTGACGGCGCGGGCGCTGGCGTTTATTCGGGGTCGTGACTATGTCCTTCCCCAGGATGTTCTGGACATGGCGCTGGACGTTATGCGGCATCGCATCGTGCTATCCTACGAGGCGCTCTCCGACGACGTGACCGCCGACGATCTTCTGACGAAGATCCTGGAGACCGTACCGATCCCGATGGTTCCGCTGCGCGAGCGTCTGGATGGCCGCGTCAACGCCTGAACGGATCCTCCAAAGGATCGACTGGCAGGTGATCCGTCGCCTTGATGGCTTGCTACAGGGTGATTACCGCACGCTGCTCTATGGGCAGGGCGTGGATTTCGCGGACCTGCGCGAGTATCAACTCGGCGACGACATTCGCTATATCGACTGGAATGTCACGGCACGGACTGGTACGCCCCACATTCGCCAGTATGTAGAAGATCGCGAGATCACGGCGTGGTTCCTGTTGGATCTTAGCCCTTCGCTGCGATTCGGCACCGTCGAAGCCGAGAAGCACACAGTCTTGGTGGACCTCGTGGCAACTCTGTCGCGGTTGCTGACCCGGCATGGAAATCGGGTCGGGGCCATGCTCTCCAAATCTGCGGTGGAGCGGGTGATTCCAGTCGCGCGGCGGCCGTCTGCAGGTCTTACGTATCGTGCATGAGCTGACCCGGCGATCAGGCGTCCACACGACCGCCGTCACGAATCTTGGGACGCTTCTTGACGGCGGCATCAAGTCCATCAAGCGGCGTTCGCTGGTCGTCATAGTGTCGGATTTCATCAGCTCTCCCGGCTGGGAGGCGTCACTTAGCATCCTTACCCGGCGCCACGAGGTGATGGCCGTGTGTATTCGCGATCCGCGCGAGATTGAGCTGCCCGACGTGGGCACCGTAGTTATTGAGGATTCAGAAACGGGTGAACAGCTTGAAGTCGACACGCAGGACGCCGGCTTCCGCGGTCGCTTTCAGGGACGCGGCGCGCGCCCGCGAGCAACATTTGGCCGGCGTTTTCAACCGCTTGGGCGTTGACTGTCTTTGGCTATCCACGGATGCAGACCTCCTATCGGCGTTTGTGCGTTTCGCGGCGCTGCGCCAAAGACGGCGGAAGGCTGCTTGATGTCCTTCATGCGGCCTGAAATGCTTGCAGGCCTGCTGCTAATTCCGGCACTGATCGCATTCCGACGCATTCAGGTCGGGAGGGCGCGACGGAAGGGTGGGGGCTTTGGTGGATTGGGGAATCCTGCGACCGCGGTGGGGATAAAATCGAACACGGCACGGCCCGGATGGATTCTGCTGCTGGGCGGCCTGTCGCTACTCGCTGTTGCGATGGCCCGGCCGCAAGCCACTGTTCGCCTCCCCCGTTTGGAGGGGACGGTAGTCCTGGCATTCGATGTTTCGGGCAGCATGGCGGCAGACGATTTCAAGCCCACGCGGCTGGATGCAGCCAAGCAGGCGGCCGGTGAATTTGTAGCTCGCCAGCCCGTCGGCGTCCAGATTGCCGTGGTTGCCTTCAGTGACAGTGGCTTCACGGTACAGGCTCCCAGCGATGACCGGAATGCCATCCTGGCGGCTATTGACCGCCTCACGCCTCAGCGGGGGACCTCGTTGGCAAATGGCATCCTGCTGTCACTCAACACGATTGCCACGGCACGAGAGCCGCAAACTAATTACTACAGTAACATCACGCCCCAACCGACGCCCGTTCCCACACCAATGCCGCCGGGCAAATACACGTCTGCGGTCATCGTGTTGCTGAGCGATGGCGAGAATAACGAGCGGCCCGATCCGCTTTCGGCGGCCCAGACCGCAGCGGACCGCGGTGTCCGCATCTACACCATAGGATTGGGCAGCGCGGCCGGGAGCCTGTTACATGTGAACGGCCTGACCATCCGCAGCCGCTTGGATGAGGCTACGCTGCAAAAACTGGCCTCGATTACTGGTGGCGCATACTACAATGCCCCGACTGAAGCAGAACTGCTCAAGATCTACGATGGGCTCAAGCCGGAGCTGTCCATTAAGCCGCAGGAGACCGAGATTACAGCATTACTGGGCGGCGCGGGCGCCGTCTTGCTGCTTGCGGCAGCGGTCGTTTCGTTGCTCGTGAACGGGCGCGTCCCATGACGGTCCATCGGCCTGCGAATGAGGACTCTGCGTGCCTCAATTAGCTCTTCTTTGGCCCGGTCTCTTGTGGTTGCTGCTGCTGCTGCCCGCGTTTGTAGCCGTCTACGTCTGGGCCCGCCGCCGGCGCCGCCGCGCCGTCGTGCGCTACTCCAGCCTGGCGCTGTTCGAGGGGGTGGTTCCTGCAAATTCCTGGTGGCGGCGGCATTTGCCTGCCTTGCTGTTTCTGGCCGCGTTGGCCTGCCTGCTTGTCGCGCTGGCGCGACCGGTGTCTGTCGTCAGCGTGCCTGCGGGGCAAACCACCATTGTCCTGGCAATTGATGTCTCACGCAGCATGTGTTCCACCGACATAGCTCCCAACCGGCTGGAAGCTGCCAAGGCCGCGGCACTCTCCTTTGTCAAGCATCAGGACCCACATGCCCAGATAGGCATCGTGGCCTTTTCTGGCTTCGCTGAACTGGTGCAGCCTCCCACCGCCGATCGCAGTGCCCTGCAAGCCGCCATAGACAGTCTCGTGACCGGTCGGCGGACGGCTATTGGAAGCGGAATCCTCGAGGCCCTGGACGCGGTGGCTGAGGTCGACACCAATGTCGCACCCAGCGATCCGGTGGATGGCTCTACCCGCAACTTCGATCCAGTCCCAAGAGGCGCGTATGCCCCGGATATTATTGTATTGCTGACCGACGGCGCCAGCAACACCGGACCTTTGCCTCTGCAGGCCGCCCAGCAGGCGGCTGAGCGCGGGGTTCGCGTCTACGCGATCGGTTTTGGCACCGCGCAGGGCGGCGAGTTCCCGAATTGCAGCCCGCAGTATATCGGGGGCGAGCCGTTCGACTTTGGCGGCGGTGGTTTCGGTGGGGGAGGATTCGCCGGCGGTGGGGGATTTCGGCGGGGAATCGACGAAGCCACTTTGAAGCAGGTGGTCAAACTAACCGGTGCCGAGTATTACTCTGCAGAAAGCGCCGGAGAGCTGCAGCATGTCTTCGCCGCTCTCCCCACGTACACGATCACGAGGCACGAGACGATGGAGCTAAGCGTGTTTCTTGTATTCGGCGCCATCTTGCTCGTGACCCTGGCCAGCATTCTTTCGCTCGTGTGGCACCGCTCGCCCTAGAGGGGCGGGCGCGCCGTCCCAGAGCCGCAAACCTGAAGTTGGCGGTTCGAACTGACTGGGACCTCGAGTTCGGACACGGCCTCATACGGTCAATACCCTTGTGCATTCGTCGGCGCTTGGTGGCTGTTTGCGTGCCCTGCGCTCCCGGGCCGGGGGGCATTCGAACGCGGCATGGTAGACTGTACGCGGTCCACGGAATGGGGCGTCTCTCTGAGCGGTCGGTGTCGGAGAGGGGGACAGAGAGTGAAGCTTACGCCGGCCGCCGCTGGAGGCGCAGCGCGGTGGCGAACTGAGAGCCTCGACCGAATCCAGTTGGCGCGAGGCTGATACGGCAGGTAACCGGGGCAACGAAGTTGAAAGAAAACGCGTCGGCGGCAAGCGATCACAGCATGGTGCGTGGGGCCCCCGCCGAGGAGCCGGGCGGTTCGCGGTTGGCCTGGGTGGATGTGATTCGCGCGGGCGGCGCTTTCCTGGTCGTACTGGCTCATGTGGTTCTGTACCCATCAATGCGCGGAATCGGGCCCCTTTGGGCCCAGACGGCATACTACTCGGCTAGCCGCGTGGCGGTGCCGCTTTTCTTCATGGCGAGTGGTTTCCTGCTGCTCGGTCGGGATGAAGCCTACTCTGTTTTCTTCCGCAAGCGGGCACTGCGGGTGCTGGTACCCTTCCTTGTATGGTCGATGATATACATCGCGTGGAACGGGGGCTTCACCGGCAAACCGTTTGATCTGTTTACGATCGGCGACGCCTTGCTGCGGATTCTGCGCGGGCCGCGTGCCGCACATCTCTGGTTCTTCTACGTGCTGATCAGCCTCTACCTGTTCACACCGGTGCTGCGGATATTCGCCCGTAACGCCAGTGAGGCCGACCTGGCCTATTTTTGTGGGCTCTGGCTATTCCTAGATCCGGTGCTTTCGCTGATCCGCCACCTGACCGGCATCCAGGTAGGCTTCGAATTCCTGTTTGTTACCGGATATATTGGTTACTATGTCCTTGGCTATCTTCTAGGCCGGCTTGCACCAAGCACGCGGACTGCCACGACTGCGCTGATCGTAACGGGCATCAGTTTCGCATTTGTGTTTGCGACAGTCTACGTGGGACAACAATCGCCGCACTACGACCAGTTTTTCGAGGGCTATCTCAGCCTATCAGTCGTATTGATGACAGGCGCTTCGTTCCTGGTGATCCGGAACCTAAAAGGGCTGTCCGCAGCCAAGCTCGCGCACTGGATCGGGTCCCTGAGCAAGGCGTCCTTGGGCATATACCTCGTGCACGTGATCGTTCTAGACCTGCTGGATACCTACCTTGCGCCCCGGGCGCCGATTCTCGGAACCGGGTCGTCCATCCTGATCATGCCGCTCGTTGCCGGCGCGGCGTATCTTGCTTGCTTTCTGATCTCGTGGCTGATGCAGAAGCTGCCCCTGCTCAAGTACGCCGTTCCCTAGGGCGCGCCCGGTAGAATCCTAAAGAGCTTCAAGTCGACTCCGGGGACTGCGCCGATGTATGTGAAGTGGGGATCAGGAGTCGTACCCATGAATATGTCTTCGAGCGCGGGGCGGGGGGCAGGAAGAAGCATGTAACGCACGCCGTAATGCCGGGCGACGAACAAGATCGTTTCCAGGTCGTTATTCGGAATCATGACCGTCTTGATGCCAGTCGCCTCGTAGAAGTCCCATACATCACGTGCCATCACTACTACGTCCTGCTTCTGCATCCCGGCTTCGCCGGCGTCTTTCAAGACAAGGGACTCCACGTCCCTGTACTTCTCGTACATGCCGTTGTAGTAGAGCGCCGAGGTGTAGTTGCTCTGGTATCCCTGGTACGCGAAATATGCCGACAATGTGACGACGACGGCCGCAAAGAGAAGCCTGGGCCGCAAGTAGTAGTCGAGCAGATCGATGATGAGTATGCACAAGAATGGCAGCACGATGGCCAAGGCCTTCGGAAGCGTACCGGGACCGGAGAAACTGGCGACGAGCGTGTAGAAGCCGTATTCCAGGATTGCAAATATCGAGACGGGCAGGAACAAGGATAGATCTCGCTGCCGTCGCCGATAAAGCAAGTGCACGGCGCCGAGACTGGCGAGCCCAAGCAGCAACGGATCCAGGAAGAACTCGATTTGACCCAGGTTCTCGCTGGCCGTGTGCAGTCGCCGCGTAATCAGCCCGCGTACACCCCAGGTAGCCCGAAGGGTCGCCCAGTCGAGGGGCTTGGCATACGAGTGAAAGTCCTCATACGACGTCAGGAACATGGTGCTGGCTGGCCCGGGCGGCAACAGTGCGTGGAACGTAGTGAGGTTGCGTATCAAGAGCGGCGAGATGACGACAACGTGAACGAGGGCGGCGCCGAGGCCGAATGCGAGTCTGGTGCGCAGCGGCAATGGGGCAACGAGGATGCACGCCAGCAGAGAGAGCAGAAGCAGAATCCCATCCTGCCGCGTTAGGTGCGCAAGTCCCGTGCACAAAGCGGCCGCAAGGAACATTCGTGGATTCTTGCGACCCTGGATGGCAAAAAGCAGTGCCAGCGAGCCAAAGGCGCCGAAGAAGATGATCGCTTCCGTCGATGTGGAGACCCGCACCTGATAGGGTGAAAAAAAAGTCAGCACCCCCGCCATGACGGCGACCGCGGCTGACTTCGAGAATCTCAACCCCGCGGAGTACGCGACGAGAGCGGGAACAATCCCTGCGACGATGCTGGCCAGGAGGGCGTTGAAGACCGACTTGCCCAAGACGGACATGGGGAGACTCAGGAGTATCTCGGCAAGTGGATTCCAGAAGTCCGCTGCGTAGTGGGGGATTGGCGACAATCCGCCGAAGAAGTAAACGACATAGTCGACCACCAGCCCGCGGCCGTCTACAATGTTCTTGGCGACCGTGTAGTAGAACGCAGAATCGCCGTGTCCAGGAGTCCGCGCGGCCGCGGCCAAATTCAAGCGCAGTGCCACTCCGATTACGAGCGCCAGCACGCCTACAAGAACCCAGAACCTGGAGTTGTCGCCGGGGTCGGTCTTCAGTGTTCCTCTTCGGGGCTGTCAGGGGCGGCCGCGCCAATGGCCCATTTGGCAAACTGAGGTGCGAGCCGCCCCGGCACGCGGCCCCGAATGACGACCGCGCCTTGTTCATGATCCATGCGTTCCACTTGACCAGCCTCATGGAACAGTGAGATAAGCGCGCCCTCTTGATACGGTAAGCGAACTTCCACCTGCGTAAGGCGCTCAAATAGTTCGCGTTCGACCAGGGAAAGCAGTTCCACCTCGCCTGTACCACGGAGGGCAGAAGTGGCCACCGCTACCGGGAAGCTCCGCACCGTATCGCGGGCCAGTTCGGGTTGTCCGAGCCGATCCACCTTGTTCAACGCTGCGACCTGGGGGATTTGACCGGCGCCAATTTCATCCAGTGTGCGCTGAACGGACTGATACTGAGCAAGGGCGTTGGGGTGGGAAATGTCGACCACGTGCAGAAGCAGATCCGCCTGCGCGATCTCCTCGAGAGTGGCTTGGAAGGCGGCGATCAATGTCGTGGGCAGCTTTTGGATGAAGCCGACGGTGTCGGTGAAAAGCGCCAGGTTGCCCCCCGGCAGCGCCACCCGGCGGGTGGTCGGATCCAGGGTCGCAAAAAGCTGGTTGGCCGTGTAGGCATTGGCCTGAGCGAGCAAGTTCAGCAGGGTCGACTTGCCGGCGTTGGTGTACCCCACGAGCGCGACGGTGGGAAGATGGGAGCTCTGCCGGTGCGCCCGATACCGGGTGCGGTGCGCTCGCACTTTTTCCAGCTCCTTCTTGAGATGCGCGATCCGGCTCCGAATGGACCGCCTATCCACCTCCAACTGGGTCTCGCCGGGACCACGCAAACCCACGCCGCCGACGCTGCCGGTTCTGCCCGCGCCACCCCCGGCCTGCCGTGCCAGGTGCGTCCATTGGCGGGTCAGCCGGGGCAGCAGATATTCAAGTTGGGCAAGCTCAACCTGAAGCATGCCTTCAGATGTGTGGGCGTGTTGGGCGAAGATGTCAAGAATGAGGGCGGTGCGGTCAAGGACCCTGACGGCGGGCCCCAGGGCCGTCTCCAGCTCCCGCTGATGGCGAGGGGATAGCTCGTCGTCGAAGATCACAATGTCTCCGGCCGTATCCTCGACCAGGGCCCGCAGTTCGTCGACTTTGCCAGGCCCGATATAAGTTCGGACGTTCGGGTGATCGAGCGCCTGTGTCAGCTGCCCGACAACTCGCAAGCCAGCGGTATCCGCCAGCAAGCCGAGCTCTGTCAACGAGTTGTCGAGGTTGAGGCCCTGGCGTTGATGATGAGCATCGACTCCGACCAGGAAGGCGCGCTCGCGTGGGGGACGCGTTGGTTCAGGAAGCTTCCTCGGCATGGGTTTCTCTGGAGATCAAGGTTTTGCGGTGCGTTTCTTCCGGCGGAGCAGGCGTGCGTGTGTCTCTCGCCCCGAATCCGGGCTACAACCCGACACGCAGCCGTCCTCTGGGCTGGATAATACCATGCAAGCTGTGCGACACATGCACATCGTATTCATTGCTTGATCGGATTTCGGCTTTGGTGCACGTCAGGTCTGCATGTTGTCTGCCAGCCGGCGCACTGGAAATAGCGGACACCCGTTATTTGCCAGAGCTCGATTGTTGGGCGAGCCATGCCTGCATCACGTCTCCGACAACCTGCAAGCTCTTGGCTGACACGTGGTCCGGGGTGTCTGCCGTCGTGTGCCAGTACGGATAATCAAGGTCGATGACGTCGACGGACGGGATGCCTGCCTCGACGAACGGCAGGTGATCGTCCTCTATTGTGTACTTGACATGTGGCACAAAAACGTCGCCGTGCCCCAGTGCGGCGGCAGTATTCCAGATCGACTGTCGCAGCGTCGGATCGGAGTTGCCCTCCATCGGAATGCTCAGCTGGGGATTACCCACCATATCGAGCAGGACCATTCCCGCGGGTTGGACCTGCATATTTGCGACGAACGCTTTGGATCCGAGTAGCCAATCCCACCCCGGTATATTGCCGTTGTCTTCAGCGTCGAAGAAGACGATCCAGATCGGGACAGTATTCGCGGGAAGACTCCGGGCCAACTCCAGCAATACCGCCACTCCTGAAGCGCCATCATCCGCCCCGGGGACCGGTTGTGTTTTGAGAGCAGGATTCGGATCCCGGTCCGCGTGCAGGCGCGTGTCGTAATGGGCTCCCAGGATGAACTGCGGAGTTTGGTCCGAGCGGAATGCAATCAAGTTCTGGATGGGATGGCCCCCGTATGTTAGTGACTGCATTCTCACCTGCCAGCCGGCAGCGACAAGCTGGGCGTTCATCCAGTTCAGCGCCTGCGCATGTCCCTCGGACTCGGGTATCCGCGGACCAAACGCCACCTGAGTTTCAACGTCGCGGAGCGCGCGTTGTCCGTCGAACACGGTGGTGGTCTCTTGGGCTGGCTGGCGGAATGCCCAGACATACCAGGCGACCGCCAACAAGAAAAGCGCCCCAATTGTGCCGAGGTAAACAGCAATTCGTCGTCCGGTCACGGCTCCTCAGGCGAATTCCGTCGTCAGAACGGCCCCGAGGTCTTCAAGGGCGCGCCGGACATACGCTTGTGCCCGCTGTCGCTTGCCCCGTGGTTGGTCCGCTTCAAGCGCAGGAAGAATTCCAAAGTTCGCCTTCATCGGTTGGTAATCCTTGAGATCGGCGCTGGTGGCGTAGTGGCACAGCGCGCCCAGCATCGTGGTGACCGGAAGCGTTATGGGAAGCTGCCCGTAGTGCAGGTGCGCTGCGTTAATGCCGGACAATAGGCCTGTTGCGATGTTGCCGAGGTAGCCCTCCACACCCATGATCTGCCCTGCAAAGAGGAGGTGTTGGCGAGTGCGGAACTGCAGCGTCGGGAGCAGCAAGCATGGCGACGCAATGAACGTGTTGCGGTGCATTTGACCGTAGCGCACGAATTCTGCTTGTTCGAGGCCGGGGATCAATCGGAATACGCGCTTCTGCTCGCCGTACTTCAAATTGGTCTGGAAACCCACCATGTTGTAGAGCGAACCTGCCAGGTTGTCCTGCCGAAGTTGTACGACGGCATGGGGGCGCCTGCCTGAGCGCGGATCCGTCAGGCCGATCGGGCGCATGGGGCCAAAGGCGAGGGCCTGGTCTCCCCGGGATGCAAGCACCTCGACCGGAAGGCAGCCCTCGAAGTAGCGACCTGCCTTCACGCCTTTGGGGATGGCCGCCTCAAGCGAGCGCAGTGGGATCTGTTCCGCGTGCCGCAGGTTCTCGACGAATGCCCGGTATTGGGGCTCGTCCATCGGGCAATTGACGTAGTCGCCGGCGGTCGACGCGTCCAGATCGTGGCGGGAGGCGCGAAAGGCGATGCGCGTGTTGATCGTTGAGTATTCGACGATCGGGGCGATCGCATCGAAAAAGGCCAGGTTTTCGCGGCCGGTAAGGGCCGCGATTTTATCCGCAAGCGCTGCAGAAGTCAGTGGTCCGGAGGCCACGATGCACAGCCCCTGCGGGATTGTAGTGACTTCGCGGCGGACGATTTTGATGCGCGGGTGCGACTCGATCCTCTCCGTAACGAGCCCAGCAAAAGCTTCGCGGTCTACCGCCAGGGCGGTGCCCGCCGGCACGGCGACGGATTCTGCGCACTGCAGTAGCATGCTTCCCAGACGCCGCAACTCCTCTTTCAGCAAGCCCGAGGCGCGGTCTCCCAGGTTGGACCCCAGTGAATTTGAACAAACGAGCTCGGCCAGGTCACCAGTCCGGTGGGCACCGGTGGAGCGCTCCGGCCGCATCTCGTACAACTCCACCTCGAGGCCGCGTTCGGCAGCTTGCCAGGCGGCTTCGGTGCCCGCCAAGCCTCCCCCAATAACTGTCAACTTGGTCATTATCGCCACTATTTTACCATCCGCCCCTGCTGTATAATTTTCATGGAAAACGGGTCGTTTGCTCCGCAACGGCAATAGGTCGGCCGTCTTGCCTGGGTCGGCAACGGGACGGGAAGTGGCTGGTTGCGACGCCTTTGATGGCAGGGGCGCAGCACATGTGTTTGAGAAGGTGGGCCTTGCTGGAATTCTCGATTGTGCGACAATGAACATGTGGCTCTGGCGTTTGCAGATGGCGGAGGGGCGGCACGGTGGCGGCGGCCTGTCCCGCGACGCTGGCCCCGCTATTCCGTCGGTCGGAAGTCACCCGGATTGAGCAGGTTTTGGATTTACTGATGCCGCACGGGATTACATTCGACGCGAGTACGGAATATCGCAGTGGCCTGCGGCAGTTTGCACAGCTGGCGAAACCCCGCGGCGCTTGGCTTGCGGTGAGACGCGCCCATGCTTGGAACGTCGTGGCGACCTTGCACGAGCAAAAGCTCTCGGGCGCGTCATTTGCTGTTCAGGGGACCAGGCTGCTTTCCAAGATGAGGCGTTCCCGCAAGGAAGTGATCTGCACACGCGTTCAGGCAGATTGGGGCCGTCTTCCCCACTCGGTGCCCGAGAACTCGACCTACTGGGCTTGCCTGCCCTTAATGCGGGACCGCGATGTCTTCGGCGCCATCGGATTCTGGGGTGCCCGCAAACCGGGGGCCGCTGAAATGCGCAGACTTGCTGCACTAGCACGTCGGATTGCGCCGCTTGTGCAAATAGCGAGCACGATTGAGTCCCTTCCCTCGGAAATTGTCGCCTTGACAGGCAGGCTCGATCGGAGGGGTGCGGAAGCGACGGGCGTCGAGGCTGCCAAAGTCATGCGCACCGTGCTGCGCGAGCTGGCAGTGCGGCTCTCGGCGACGAACCTGACTCTGATCATGGCGGCGTCCCTGCGGAACGTGGTGTACGAATTCGCCTCCAGGCGGGGCAGGTATGCTTCGAGGACGGCTGCCTTGATGGGCTCATGGGGCCAGGCCATGCCGCGGCAGGCGCACCTTCGCGCATCGAGGCAGGCGATTCCTCTGGGATTCCGCGGACGAGTGAAAGGTGTTTTGCTGATCGAGGGGCGTGACCGCCCGCTGCCGCCCCGCTTGGCGACTGGCTTGGGTGCAGCCTTGGGGAGAGGGCTTGCTCCCGTGCTCGAAACTTTGTGCCGGCCGCCTGAGCCCGCACTCGTATCTCGGCGACTGGAAATGCTCCGTGATCTGTGTCCGAGGGTGATTGGATTGAGGAAATCCCGGCTGATTGCGGACATCGTCGCACAATTCGTGTCTCATCATTGGGCCGATCAGTCCACGCGAGTGATATTGGTCGATAGGGATTTGGTCGAGTTCGTGGTGGCCTCGGCCGGGGAGACGGCGTGGCGCTTTCCGGAGCCAGACTCGTTTGATGTCACCAGCGCGGACAACGCGGTCGCCGCTGAAGTTCTCCGCACGGGTGAAAGCGTGCTTCGCGCCGTCCCTGCGGTGAACGAGAGGCCAGGTCGGCAATCGCGACACCGAGCTGGGTCGGAGGTCTGCCTAGCGCTCAAGGAAGGAGATAGAGTCTCCGGAATCATTGAAGTCAGAGCTCCATCGAACAGGGCTTTCAGCCTCGAAGACGTTCAGGACCTCGAATCCTTGGCTGCCATCGTGTCCGCCGTCATCTCAGCCGCAACCCGGAGTAACGGTCACTCCGACACCAGTCAGCTCGAGGCTCGCCCTCCATCTCGCTCGATTCCTGAACAACGGCTGGCGCAGGCAGCAAAGTTGATGTCGGTCGGCGCGATGGCGGCTGGGATCGCACACGAGCTGAACAATCCTCTGACGACCGTGGCCGGGTTTGCGGAGCTGCTCCTGGATGAGATTCCGGCGGACGCTCCGTATCGTGCGGACATTGAGATGGTGGTCCAAGAGTTGCAGCGCGCCAGGGGAGTTGTGCGGCGTCTACTGGATTTTGCGCGGCAGGGCGAGGGGGCGCGCACGCGTTCAAACATCGGGGAGCTTGTCGACGATGTCTTGGCTCTAACCACGCACCTTGTTCAAACGAGTGGCGTGAAGGTGGATGCCAGCATCGCCCAGGACATGCCGTGGATTTCCGTCGACGGCAACCAGATGAAGCAGGTATTTCTAAACCTCATTACTAATGCGATCCAGGCGATGCCTGCTGGCGGAAGATTGCAGGTTCAGGCGCAAGTCCTTGAGAGCGATAGCCGGCAATGGGTCGTGGTGCAGGTGGCGGACACCGGGCTGGGCATTCGTCCCGGAGATATCTCGCGGATCTTCGAGCCGTTCTTCACCACGCGTTCCCAACACGGGGGCACGGGGCTCGGCCTTGCGGTTTCATACGGCATTGTTACCGACCACGGCGGTAGAATCGAGGTGGAGAGTCAGCCCGGAATCGGTTCCACATTCTCTGTTTGGCTGCCTGTCTGAGCATGGATCCTCTTTCGATTCTGGTTGTTGATGACGAACCCGGAATTGCACTGCTGTGCAAGCGCCTCCTCACGCGAGCAGGCTACGAAGTCGTCGCGTTGACAAATCCGCGCGAGGCCGTGGAGTGGCTGCAGGCCAACAAGGTGGCGCTGCTCCTGGCGGACATTCGGATGCCTGAGGTTGACGGGTTTGAGCTCATAGCGCACGCGACCCGCACCCAGCCGGATCTGGCAGTCCTCGTCATGACAGGATTTGGCACTCTCGACACGGCTATCCGCGCGCTGAGGCAGGGAGTGGACGGCCTGCTATTGAAACCATTTGAGAAAGGCGATGAACTGGTGCAGGCGGTCGCCCAGGCGCTGGTAGATAGTCAGCGAAAACGCGACGCCGCCCGCACGCAGGCTCTTCGACCGCTCTTCGAGGTTTCCGAAACCCTGCTCTCCGAAACGCACAGCGAGGCTCTCCTGGATCTCATCATCGAGGAGATTCTCAGTCATCTCCGCTGCAGCCACGGCGCCTACTATGAGTATTCAGAGGGCGAAGGCAGATTTGCCCTCTTGCGAGGCCGTGGAAAGGAGTTGCCAGACTTCATAATCCGGGTCGATGCCAGTGCCAGTCCAATGCTGGTCAACGCCTCCGGTCCAGGCGATTTGCACGCGCAAACCAGGCTTCGCAACGCGGACTTGGGTGCGGCGATGTTCGTCCCCGTAGCCCGTCAGAGGTTTCATGGCGTGTTCTTTGCGGGACGGGATCCGACGGGCCCCGGCTTCCGGGACGTGGACATCGATATGTTCCAGATCCTGGCCCGGCAGGCAGCCGCGGCTATCGAGAACGCACGTCTGTATGACGAGCAGCGGGCGTACGTGCGCCAAATCGAAGAATCACAAGCGGCGCTCCTGCAGGCCGAGAAAATGGCGGCAGCCGGCCGGCTGAGTGCCTCGATTGCGCACGAGATCAACAACCCGTTGCAGTCGGTCCAGAACTGCCTGCACTTGGCGGCGCGGGAGGACTTGCCTCCGGCCAAGCGCACCGAGTACTTCGACCTTGCCAGGGCTGAGCTCGAACGACTTTCGGTTACGGTGCAGCGCATGCTCGACTTCTATCGGCCAGGAGCGTCCAAGCCGCAGAAGGTCGAGGTCGCCAGCTTGCTCGATTACATCATCAATCTAACACGCAAGCAGTTGGACGAGCGCGGGATCTCCGTCAGCACGGACATGCCTGCCGGTTTGCCGGCCATCCTGGCGGTTAGCAGCCAAATCCAACAGGTATTCATAAATATCATATTGAACTCATATGACGCCTTGGCCGGGGGTGGCCAGATTCATATCACTGGGCGGCAGATGGACGGCGGAGTTGAGATGTTGTTTCAGGATAGCGGTCCGGGCATCCCGAAGGAGAAGGCTACCAGCGTGTTTGAGCCCTTCTTTAGCACAAAGGAGGGCGGCACCGGTTTGGGTCTCACGGTGAGCTACAATATCATCGCGGCCCACGGCGGCAGCCTGGAGGTGGTTCCTGGTCAGGGCTCGGGAGCGTGTTTTCGAGTATTCCTACCCAGCGGAGAGGCGCCATGAAATCCAGCATATTGATCGTTGACGACGAGGATGTTGCGCGGCAATCACTTTCGGATATTCTCAAACTGGAGGGGTACAACGCGGCGGCCGTGGCCAACGGAGCGGCAGCGATCGAGTACGTGCGGAATCATCCCGTTGATTTGATCGTCGTTGACTTGAAGATGCCGGGCATAGACGGGTTGCAGGTGATTCAGGCCGTCAACCAAACTTCTCCAGATACCGAGGTCATCCTGCTCACGGCGTACGGCTCGACGGACTCCGCCATTCAAGCCCTGCGCTTGCGTATCCACGACTATTTGACGAAGCCGGCAGCGCCAGCGCAGGTAATCGCCAGCGTGAAAAAAGGACTGGCTCGACGGGCCACCAAGCTGGAGGCCAAGGCCGGCCACGGCCTGGAGGCCGACGGGGCCCTCACCGAGTTCATGCTGTCCGATGGGACGCACGTGGACTTTTCAAGGCGGCAGATCCAGGCGGGGAAGCGTTTGGCGCACCTCACTCCGGCCGAGGGTCGCCTCCTGAAGATTCTTATGGAGAACGAGGGGAAGGTTTTTTCTCATCGTGAGTTGGTCATGCTAGTGCAGGGCTACGATACCGCGCAACGCGAAGCTCCAGAGATCCTGCGTCCGCTGGTCAGCCAACTCCGGCACAAGCTTGAGGAATTTCCATCGTTGTCAGAACGCGTGGCGAGCGTTCGCGGCACTGGCTACGTCTACGAAGCCGAGAAGTAGAACGGGAGCGGAATCTCTATTGGAGAGCAGGCAACAGCGGCGGCTGCCATTAGTCGTGCGGGCTCCACGGCGCATCTTTCGGCATGTGCGGCGGGCGAATCCACGAGAACCAACCGCGCCGGCCCGGCTTCCAACCCGCTGGGGATCCTTCGAACCGCACAAGCAGCAGGCTCGCGGCCAAGCCGCAGGCACCGAGCCATTGCAAGGCTGACAGTGTTTCGCGTAGCCACAAATGACTAAACACCACCGCCACAATGAGCTCTGCCAGACCTAACAACGCTGTCTGCATTCCCCCAATCTGCTTCACACCGACAAACAATGAGAGCCGCGAAAGGGCGGTAACCAGTGTGAGGCCCAGAACCGGGTACCAGGCCGCAGCCGCAAATGACCAGTTGCGATCGAACAGCACGTACGCGGGGATGACGACCGCGCTCATAGCCATCAGGGTATAGAGCGTGACGGTGGGGGCCGGAGCTTCGTAGAGGACGCGTTGGTTTATGGGCAAATGCAGCGCATACAGGGCGGCTCCGCCGAGCATCAGCACGACTCCCATCATGTCGCTGGGGCGCGACTGAAAGGCAGTAAGCAGAACTACTCCGATAATTGCGAGGCCGACGCGAGCGATGGTGAATCGGCTCGGAGGCTGTCCATCCAGGGTTAACCACATCGCTACAAAGAACGGATACAGCGAATACAGCATCTGGCCTACACTTGCGGGGAGCCGTTGGAGCGCCATGTAGTAGAAGATCGAACCGGCACCGTTGATTACGCCCGCAAGGGTGCAGCCAAGCAAGCCGGCAGGAAAGATGTACAGGTCTTTTCGAGACAAGATCGCGACGAATAGCAGTACCAGAACCGTGGCGAGACCGGTCCGCCAGGCTACGACCGCCAGCGGGGAAACCCCGAAATTCAGGGCGAGCTTCCCGAATACCGGCGAAAGGCCAAGAAAGAGGGCGGATGCGAGCGCCGCCGCGATTCCGGAACGCCGTCTTTTCATGAGGTGCGGCGCAAGGCTGCGGCTACGATTACTTGAGCAGCGACTTGACCTCCTCGACGAATTCGTCATTCAGGAAATCGCCTTTTTGCATAAGCGCCTGGATTTGCGTTCCGAGGCGGCCTTTCTCGTCGGGCGTGAGCTCTTTGGCTGTTACAACGATCACCGGTATGTTAGCCGTGGCCTGATCTGCCTTGAGTTCATCGAGCACCCGAAAGCCGTCGACATCCGGCATCATCAGGTCAAGAATCAGCAAGTCCGGCAGCTCGCGGCGAGCCAGCTCGATGCCTTCCGGTCCGCTGGCCGCCTCGAAAATCGTGAATTCTCCCTGCGCCTGCAAAATGCGCCGGATCAACCTGCGTGCCTCGCCGTTGTCGTCCACTATGGCCACCCGGGCAAATCTGTTCGGTGCAACCTGAGTGAGGGCGGCCAGCAGCCCTTCCTGCGGCGCGTCCAAGATTTGCGAGGGGAATTCGACGTCGCGGGTCCAGTTCGGCCCGAGCAGAAACTCCTCAGCTGGTATTGTGTGCCCGGTGCAATTCACGACAATGGTCTGGTCGGGCTTGATGACTCCCATTCGTACCAGCTTGAAGAGCCCGGCGAATGCAACCGCCGCAGCGGGTTCCGCGGACACGCCTTCCATTTTCGCCAGAACGTGCATCGCGCGAAACGCTTCCTCGTCGGTCACACTCTCGAAAGTTCCGCCGCTCTCGATCACGCGCTGGCGAAGGAGCGTATAGGCGCGACCTGGATCGCCTGTCGCCAGTGTTTCGATGCGAGTCAGGGGTGTTTCGACGGGCACGGCTGTATTGAGCCCTTCGCGAAAACTCCGAACCATCGGCGCGCAACCGGCGGCCTGGATAAGCGCAAGGGATGGAATTTGATCGATCAGCCCCATCTCCATGAGTTCGCGAAAGCCCTTGTGGACCCCAAGTGGCCCCATGCCTCCGCTGATGGCTTGCACGTACCAGTCGGGGGCCTTCCACCGCGGCGTGCCCAGGTTCTCGGGCAGCCCCGGCATCTGAGCCAGCGCCAACTGCTCCGCAACCTCGTAGGCAATGGTTTTCATCGCCTCTACTGAAGTAATTGTCCTGGCGCCCAGGTCCTGGTAAAGGTGCCGCTGGCGAGCGAACTCACTGGCGACTTGCTTGGCCTGGTCGTAGGAGCCGGTTACCTTGATTACCTGGGTCCCGTACAGCGCAATCTCCTGCATCTTCACGGCGGGCACGAGGCTTGTGACGAAAGCCCAGAGCTTTATGCCGGCCCGGGCAGCGTACGCAGAATATGACATCGCCACATTGCCGGTGGACGCGGCGACCATCTCGGTAATGCCTGCTGCTTTCAGTGCGGCGATAGTCAGGGCAGCCTGCCGGTCCTTGAAGGAACCCGTGGGCCCCTGGCGCTCGTCCTTTATGAACAGGCCCGGAGTCCCCAGCATCATTCCGAGATTGACCGCTTGCACAAGCGGTGTTCCGCCCTCGCCCAAAGTCAGCCACGGAGTCGGAGACCGAACTGGAAGTAGTTCCTGGTAGCGCCACATGTCGAATGGGCGCGCAGGGAGACGGCGCCCGAGGAGCGGCGCGATTGTCTCGTAGTCATATTGGGCCTCACGCCACTCGCTATTGCAGCGGGGGCAGCGGATCGTCGCAGGGTGATAGGGCGCGGCTGTACCGCAGTCCAGGCACCGTATGGAGAACACCCTTTCAACTCTTGGCACTGCCCGTCGCCCGTCCTAGGAAGGCGCTCGCTCCAGCGCTTGTTTGACGGCTTCGAGCAGTCGCACATTGTAGGCGGCGTCCTTCTCGATGACACGGTGGCCGAGTTCAGTCAGCCGTGATTGCTGGTCACTGGTGAGCTGGCCGCTGCTGACCACAAAAACCGGTATCGCCCGCAGGCTGGGGTCCTCGCCGAGCCTCTCCAACAGCGTGAGTTCCTCCGCTCCGGGGACGATGAGGTCAAACACCACGGCGTCGGGCGTATGCTCGCCCATGTAATCGGATGCTTCAGCGGCGCCCCGTGCGTGAACTGGCCTGTAGCCCTGCTCGCTCGCAAACAGCTTCTCGAGCTCGCTGAGAGGGTCGCCGTCACTGTCGATAATCAGGATTTCTCGAACGCGCCGCTCCGTCTGCAAGCGATCCAGCGCATTCAGCAGGCCATCGCCCAGTATGGGTTTCAGCACGTAGTCGGCGGCTCCAAGTTGGCGCCCGCGTTCCTGCTGCTCGAGGATCGAGCACACGATGACAGGTATGTCGCGCGTCTCGTCGTCCCTCTTCAAATCCTTCAGAACCTGCCAACCGTCGTGCCCCGGCATCATGATGTCCAGCGTGATCGCAAACGGTTTCATTTGCCGGGCTGTTTCTGTTGCCATGGTTGGATCGGTCACACCGAGCACCTGATACCCTTGTGAATTGAGCGAACGCTCGTATAGTTTGATCACTTGTGGATCGTCATCGATGGCAAGCACAAGCTTGCGCTCACCCTCCGTCGTGGCATCGACGACCGGGTGGAAGACGGGAAGCGTGAAGAAAAATGTGCTGCCCTTGCCGGGCGTACTGTTGAGGCCGATGCGGCCGCCCTGCAACTGAATCAGTTGTCGGCTAATCGACAGTCCAAGCCCTGAGCCTCCCGTCCTGCGGGTAGGTGAATCGTCGACTTGGGAAAAGGCCTGGAATAGCTTGGACTGATCTTCTGCAGAGATACCGGGGCCCGTGTCCGATACGCTGACCCGAACCTGTGCGAGGCCGTCCGATCGCGTTTCGACGGCAGCCTCCACGGCGACTTCACCTTCGTCAGTGAACTTGGCCGCATTTGAAAGCAGATTTAAGAGGACTTGCCGAACGCGGATGGGATCCGCTCGCACCGCGGGCAAGGTCTTCCGGCACTCTCTGGACCAAGCGGATGGGCTTGTCCTTGACCAAGCCAGCAGCCGTTGACATGACTCCCGTGATGATCTCGGCCAGCTGAGTCTCGGTCGGGGTAATGTCCATCTTGCCGGCCTCGATCTTGGCAAGGTCAAGCACGTCGTTGATCAGTCCAAGGAGATGCTGTCCTGCCGCGTAGATCGCGCTTAGATCTTGTTGCTTGCATGTCGGAGATCGGGCCGTCGATTCCCTTCAGAATGACTCTTGAAAAGCCGATGATCGAATTCAAGGGCGTGCGCAGCTCATGACTCATGTTGGCCAGAAACTGCGTCTTGACTCTGTCCAGTTCCCGCATCTCTTTGACCGCTTGTTCTGCCAACTGGTAGGATCGCGCATTGTCGATGGCAATGGCTACCTGATCCGCCAGAATCTGCAGAACACTCAAGTCGTCTGGTTGAAATGCACCCGTGCTTGTAGCCGCAAGGTCCAGGACGCCGATGATCCGTTGACCGACGCGAAGAGGAATGGCGCAAGCGGCACGGGTCTCCGGTAGAAGCGGATTGGCCGGGTAGTCAGAGTATTCGGCCGCCGCATTGACGACCGCTGCTTCGCCGGTCAGCGCAACTTTTCCTGCCAGTGAAGTCGCGGTCAGCGGCAGGCTGTATGCGCCTGATTTCAGCCTCGCGCCGGCCTCTCCCGTGGCCTCGCGTAAGACTAACCGAGAGCCGTTTTCATCGAGCAAGAAAAGGCCCGCGTGATAGTAGCCAAAGCGCGCCCTGATCAGATTTACTGTCTCGGCAAGGATTTTGTCGATGTCGAGGCTCGACGTCACGGCGCGCGCGATCTCGGCGGCCGCGGAGAGTCGCTCGTTCTGTCGTTGAAGAGCCTCTTCGTCATGTTTTGATTGCTGAAACAACCGGGCGTTTTCAAGGGCGAGCGACAACTGATCCGCAACTTGGCGGACCAGCAGTTGCTCCTGTTCGGACCAGGCATGCGAGGCGGATTGATCCACCAGGCGCAAAGTGGCCCACGTCTTGTCGTCCTGCCGGAATCCGGCCGAGATCACTCCAAGGCGCGCGGCCTCGCGGCCGTAGTCCGGCGCAGCTCCGGCGGTCCCCGCCAGCGACTTCGCGCTCTCAGGCCGCGGGTCGCCCCGTCCTGGCAGGGGAATTGGCCCTGACAGAGGCTGCCCGCCGCCAGTCGTGGATTCACCGAGCTTGGGGCTCGTTTCCTCCTTGACTACGCCGGCGAATATGCTCTCAAGCCGTTTGTTGATATTTCTCTTTGACATATTCGATCAGTTCCTGGGCAAGCTCCCGGTACTGTTGGGAAGCCCGTGAGCCAGGTCGATACCGAGTGATCGGCACACCCGCGATTGCACTTTCGCGAAGCTTTGTGTCCACTTGAATAATAGTGCTGAAGAGGCCTTCCCCAAATGTCTGCTGGAGTTGTTCCTGCATATTCCTGTGGGTCCGATTGCGCAGGTCCAGCATGGTAATCAGGATCCGATACCCCAATCCGGGATTGCTTTCCTGTCGTACGCGACGGATCATGCCCATCATGCTCCGGAGTGCGTATGCGGAGAAGTACTCTGCCTGCGTGGGGATGATCGCGAGATCAGCTGCGCTTAAGGCATTGATTGTTATGGCGCCGAGGAAAGGCGGACAATCAAGGAGCACAAAATCATGCTGTAGCGGCGCGGCCGCCTCAAGAGCCCTTTTTATGCCCAGCGTATAGTGGCTGCGGACCGGCAGGAATTGTTCGGCAGCCTCGATGCGTGGAATCCGACGGGATTAGATCGAGGTTGCCGATTTCCGTCTTGAGCACAGCTTCCTCGAGGCGCGCCGACTCGATTAGGATATGGCTTGATGTGATCGCAGCGGCTCCCGGCTCCACGCCCAGCGCGAGTGTCAAATTGGCCTGCGGATCCAGATCCATCACCAGCACTTTGTGCCCAGCCTCCGCCAGCGCTGGCGCCCAGCGTGAGAGCAGTTGTCGTTTTGGCAACGCCGCCTTTTTCGTTGGAGATCGCTACCACATAGGTCATTGCTGCTTTCCGCCTCCCTGAGGGATGGGGAAGCCGGTCTCTGGAGAACTTGGCGCTTGTCCAGATCTCGTCTGCGGCTCTTTCACGGTCTGCGGGATGACTTGAACATCGCTGGCGCCCAAGGCGAGTTTCAGCTCCTCCAACGCAATCTGCATCATTTCCCGGGGATCATTCGACCGGCGTATCTTCGCCGTGATCTCCGTGACCAGCCGCTCGCGTTCGGCACGGCGCCCTGTTTCCTCAAAGAGGCGTGCGTTCTCGGCAGAAAGGCCCACTCGTTCGGCCACGGCTTGGACCAGCTCCATCTGCTCGGGCGTGATGGGGGACTTGTCGGCGCGCCGTATTGCGATCTCTCCAATCGTCTCGTCGCGGAGTTTGATTGGAATCTTAAGGAACGAGCCAGATTCTGCGTCGTCGTTTTGGCCCTCGTCAGCGCCCAAGGGCAACACGCCTCCAGGCGTCGATCGATAGCCGGTTATCTGGCCCTGGCCGCGTATGATTTGCCACGCCCCACGGAGGTACTGGCGATAGAGGGTCTCGGTTTCGGCGAGGGATCGGCGCGTTGCATCGTACAAGCGCGCGCTTTCGAACGCGAGACTTACCTGATCAGCCAACACGCCGAGGATTCTCAAATCATCCGGGCTGAATGCCTGCTCCTCCGTGCTCTGCACGTCCAGCACCCCGATGGTCACATCTCCGCTTCGCAAGGGGAGGGCGGCCTCCGCCTTCGTAAGAGGCAGGTCCGGGTTGTCAAAGAATATGGCGTCTTCGCCCACACGGTGAGCTACACGAGGCTCGCCGCGCGCCGCAACAAAACCCACGATCCCCTGTTCGCCAATCTTGAGGTTATGGCGGCGGTCCAGCATCCTGTGACCACCCTCACTGTTGGCGGCGATCAGATGGGTTGCGAGGCCGGGTTCGTCGTTGATGAAGATCCCGACGTGATAATAGCCGAACTGCTCGCTGATCACGGAGCTGACCAAGGGCATGAGCGCATCCAGATCACGAATCGAACCGATCGCGGCCGTGACCCGCGTTATGGCCTCAAATTGAGCCGCCCGTCGCATGGCCTCCGCAGAGGCAGTCGCCAGGGCCGCCGTCCTGTCTGTCACGCGCTCTTCAAGCCCCTGCACCAGCCCGCGGACGTTGTCGGCCATGGTGTTGATTGTTCGGGCAAGGATGCCGATTTCGTCAGCGGCCCCGACCGGGGCGCGCGCATTGAGATCACCCGCGGTGATTTCCTGCGCCGTCTCGGTGAGGCGGCTCAGGGGTTCGACAAGGCCGTTCGCGAGCAAGATCGTTGCTGCAATGCCCAGCACCAGAATAAGAGCGACCAACACCATGCTGAATTGGGTCGTGTTGGTGTTGGAGGCTGCCAATTGTTCGCGCGCGGCGGCTGCGCCCGCCAGGACCTCGCCGGTAGGTACGATGATTACCAGGCTGTAGCCTACCGCGCTCACCGGCCGATACGACCGCGAACCGGTCCGATCCGTTTATCGAAATCGTCTCTAGCCCGCTGTCGCCGGCGCTCATCTTGGTCAGGAGATCTGGAAGCGGAGCCCGCAGCGGGGCGGCGAGCTGCGCGGGATCGATCATGGCGCCAAGGGGCAGTTGATCTGGGCTCATTCCGAGGTCCCGGTAGCCGCCCGGGGGCATCGCAATCAGCCGCCTATCGCGATCGATCAGGAAGGCGTACCCGGTGTTTCCTGCGCGGATGTTGGATACGAGGTCGCTAATGCGCCGCAGCTGGATGTCCATGGCGATGACGCCGCGAAAAAGGCCGGCGGAGTCAAATACGGGCGTGCTGCTTGTCACTACCAACCCGTGCAGCGCAGCATCTGCGTAGGGATCTGACCATACAGCGGCATGTCCCGGGTTTTGTGCCGGGGCAGCTTTCACATACCATGGCCGCTGGGTGACATCGAAGTCTGGGGGCACCACGTTCGCGAGGTCGATGTCGGGATAGTAGATCGTCTCCCCTGATGTGCCGCCAAAGTAGATGGCCACTGCATCTGGATTGGCGCGCAGCTTCTGGGGGACGACGAAATCCAGTTGCTTCAACGTGTTGAGCTCTGACACCAGCGAATTGCTGAGTTGCGCCCGCGCCGGCATGAACACCGACGCCGGATCGCCAGTGGCCACGTTGTCCCAGCTGCCATTCGCGATTCGTGTGAGGGAATCGGTTGCATTCCAGTAGCTCCCGGAATCAAGATTCGAACTCGTTCGAAACTAGTGCCCCGGCGCTTGCACCCGCGTCCTCGATGTCATGCTGGACGGTAGTGAAGAAGTTGTTGAGGGCGGCCGCCTGAGCGTCGCCGCTGGCCGTTAGCTCGTTTTCTGCCTGCTGGCGGACACTGGTGTCGAGCTGGTTCGCAAGCACCGCAGAGGATTGCTGTGACCGCAGGTAAACATAGTAGCCCATCGCCGCGACGGCCACGATCGTAATGATCGCATTCGCCAGGATTAGGCGAGTACGAAGGCTGGTTGTGGCCGTTGGCGGGGGACTTGTCCTGCAGGCTGCCCTCAGCTCCATCCTGAGTCATGTGGGGGCTTCCTCGTTTTCATCTCGCTTGATCCTCCCGAGCTGCAGGATCACCTCGGACCCCGGTAGGGCTCGGCTTAGCTCTTCCACGGCCGTCTGCATAACATTGCGCACGTTGAGCGCCCCGCTGATCTTCGCGGTGATCTCACCGATGCGTCGCTCTTTGTGGGCGCCCTGAATGGAGGCTTCCAGCAGCCGAACATTGTCGAGCGCCGACGCGGCCTGGGCCGCGACTTTGATCGCCAAGTCGCGTTGCCCGTCGCTCCATGGCATGCGGGGGTCGCCGCGCAAAGTGATGGATCCGATACGGCGTCCCCGCAGCATCAGGGGCGCCTGCAGGTATTCCGGCCCTCCCGCATCCAATCCTGCCGTTGTGGTCCGGATGCCCGCGGGGCTGTAGCGGAACGCGACACGTCGCTGAGGACTGAACTCCCGCCAAGCATCGCGAGTCTGCTGCCCTGAGAGGAGCCTAAGCTCCCGCAGTGCGGACCGGGTTTCATCAAGCAATCGCGTGCTGTCGATCGATGCTGCAAGCTGATCGGCAACGAGCTGGACCAGTTCAGGAACGGGAGCTCTTCTTATGTGGGCCTCGGGATTGGGCCGAATTGCCAGGACACCCATGACGCGTCCCCGAACGATCAGGGGGAAGGCCAGTGCGTTGGCGTAGTCCGATGGCATGAGTTCGAGGTCCGCCCTCTTTGTGATCGCTCTGCCGGAGGCGGCAACGCTTCCGACAACGCTTGCATCACCAACCTTGACTGTCCGAGCATCGCCAGTCCGGCCGTCATCGGCCGATGACGATGCGGCTAGGGTCGCATATTTTCCGGTGGAATCCAGCAGATACACGGCGACGCTGTGCGAGGGCATGCTGTCCGCAAGCGATACAGCAGCCGACTCGAGCAGCGTGCTGGTATCCCCGATTCGCGACAATCGGCCCGTCAGGAGTACTGCCTCGCGGAGCTCGCGGTTGCGTTCCTCCAGGTCTTCGGTGCGCTGGTGAACGCGTTGCTCCAGGGTGGTTTGAATCCCGGTCAGCTCCCTTTCTCGCGCGAGTAGTTTCCTGTTCCGGTCCGTGACTGCATCCTGCCGCGCGCCGGCCACCCAAGCCAGAAGACCCAGGAAAAGTGGTGCGCTGTCAATAATCCAGAGCAAGGGTTCCGCCCGTTGAGCGGCAATGGCACCGCTCCAAGTCAGATTGTCTCCGCGCTGCCACAATCGGATCGCCGTCCCGATGATGGGGAACACCGCGCCGAACAGAATTCCTGCCAGCGCGTACAGGCGCCGTCCGCGTGTTGATCCTGCACTTCCGACCGGGATGTTGGCCCCCGGCGCTGAATTAGTCATCGTCGGTTTCCCCCGACGCCAGTTCGATGGTGCCCTCCGCTGCATCGAGGGCCTGCGCCAATTCCGCCAGTGCTGTCCTCAGGACGCCGTCGACCGTCGTGGACGCCCAGACCTTCGATGTGATTTCCGCAAGCGTGTGCTCGTTTCGGGCGGAAAGCTGGCTCATTTCCACGAGACGGGCGTTGTCGAGCGCCAGGGCCGCCTGCGTCGCGACCGCCTCGACAATGCTTCTCTGTTCAGGCGACCACTCGAGGTCGCCGGCCAGACTGATTGTCCCGATCTCGAGATCGCGAAGCGACAAAGGAATCTCCATGCTCGCATTGGGCTCGGGCGATCTGGCGTCGCCGACTTGATGCTGAGTTGGCCCTGGCTGCCAAAGCGCTTCTCCTCGGAGGCGCGCCTCATCGTCGCGGGGAGTCCCCAGTTCTTCACCGGCAAGGCCGACCGAAGGGCCCAAGTTGGGAATATCGCTCAGCGCGGCGAGCTGGTTGGTCACGATCTCCAGGCATTCCATCTCTTCCGCCCCAAAAGCCGATGGATCACCGGAGTGCACGAGAAGCACTCCAAGCAGACGATCCTTGCTGACAAGCGGTACCGCCGCCTGGTGTGCCAGAGCGTCGGAGACAGCACGTGTCTCTTCAAGTGGAGGCGGGAAGTTAAGGATAGCCTGCTGCGCTTCTTGGGTGCGCGCGGCGCGTGCAACCAGACTCTCGCCGGAAAGTGTGACCCCGACCCCGCCTTCTTCATCTTGCCTCGGTGCAGCGGGCCCGCTTGTGCTCTGTAGGACAGCCTGGCCTGTTGTTCGGTCGACCAGATATAGGGCAACGTAAGGGTAGCCAAAGACCTTGGCGAGGATGTCGGCGGCTGCGGAAGTCGGTTGGGCCGGATCGTGAAACTCATTAAGCCGGCGGAGGGCCTCAAGCGCTTTTCGGGGCCAGGCATCTGGCTGCGTGGCAGCACTGACCTGCGGCGCGGTTTGGGCCTCAGGAGCCGCCCGTGAAGGCGATACGAAAGCAACAGGTGCGCCGGTTGTTTCTCTGCGGATCTCCCCGAAGCCGATGACAATAGCGACGCCGAACAACAGCACAGCAAGCGCAGCGCCAATCCAGCCTGCCATGGACTGAACCGGTGAGCCTCCGGCAGAGGTTTGCAGCCGTCCTACGCCACTTATGGCCGCCGCGGTGGCGAGCAGTGCCAAGGTCAAGGCAGTTGCGGTTGCTCCTGCGCGCGGAGACCAAAGCATCGTTGCAACTGTAACAAGGCCGATAAAGAAGAATGTTCCACTCGCCGGCGCGCCGCCTCCGAGGACCGCCGAGACTCCTGATGCGCCCAGGACAAGCACTGAGACGGCAACGCGCTGATGAAACGTACCACGTACGTACATCAACGCACCAAAGCCGGCATAGATGATCAAGAAGGCCAGCGCTTGCCGATGACCAATGCCGAAGTAAACATCGGGAGTGAGAACGAGCAGGCCTAGGGCAAGAACGCAGACTAGCAGGCCTCTGGCGAACTTGCCTCGCCAGTCGGGCCGCATCGGGGCCTCTCGCGTGGCGGCCCCCGTCGGGCCGGCCTGACTTTCGTCTCTCACTATGTGTCCTTGTCGTGATGCAGGTCCCGTTGCCCCGTCGAGATCCTGATCTGGGCGTGCCCGGCTCCGAAGGCCTTTGTGAGTTCGTCGGTCGTCGTGGTCAGCACGGATTCTACTGTTGTGGCGCGCCGGATCCTGTCGGAGATCTCGAAAATCGTCCGTTCCCGGTCAGCTTGCGCCCTCACTCTGGCAAGCAGGCGCGCGTTTGCGATGATTGCGGCCAGGCTCCCGGCGAGCGTGGACAGCATCTCCTCGTCGCTGTCTGCATAGGCATCTGTATTTCTCGCTCTCGACGTTGAGCACGCCGAGCACCTCATTGCGAAAGATCAAGGGGACGGCCAGCTCGGACTTCGTGTTCGGGCTGCCTTCAATATAGCGGGGATCCGCCGCGGCGTCCGAAACGCGCAATGCTTGACGATGCATCGCACTCCAGCCCGTAATACCCGATCCCATCGGGATCCGCAGGTCCATGATTTCTTGCGAATATCCGGCCGCCGCACTTACCGCCAACTCGCGCCGGTTCGGATCGGGGAGCAGGATGCTGACACGGTCCCCACCAAGGGTAACTTGCAGTCCTTCGACAGCACTTTCGAGCGCCTCGCTCAATGTAGTTCCCGCCGCAGCTGAAGCCGTGATGTGTTGCAGCAATCGATGCTGGGCAAGGTGTTCCTGGGTCTCCGCAAAGAGTTCGGAGTTGACCACCGCTACCGCAAGTTGGTCAGAAAGGATTTGTAGCGTACGCACGTCCTCTTCTCGGAAGGCGTTGGCGCGCTCGCTCTGGACGTCCATGACGCCGACAATCCGCTCGCCTACGCGGAGTGGAAGCGCGGCTTCAGAACGCGTATCGGGCAGCAGCGGATTTGGCTGGTACGTGGCATCGTTGGCCGTGTCGTTGACGATCAAGGGCTCGCCGCGGCCGGCAGCGTATCCAACAATCGAGCGCGAGCCGATGGCAAGTTTGTGCCCCTGCCGCTTCATCTGCGCGCCCGCTTCGCCGCTGGCCTCCCGAATCACCACGGACTCCCGCCGCGAATCGACCAGGAACACAGCCGCGTGAGCGTACCCGAACCTTTCGTGAAGGTAGCTGATCGTTCTACTTAGGAGCGCGTCCAGGTCCAGGGACATGCTGATGTCGCGGGCAACCTCGGCAGCCGTTTCCAATTGGATGGCGTGCGTCCGGCTTTGGCTGAGCAGGCGGCCGTTTTCGAGCACGACCGCGGCCTGCTTGGCAAGGTCGGACATGAAACGCAATTGAACTTCGTTGAAGGCGTGTGTGTGCTCGGGATCCTGCAGAATGAGCGCACCGATAGGCGCGTCTTGAACCATGAGAGGGACGCCAAGCCAGGATCGAGGCAGATCCCCGGTCGGCTTCACGCCCAGCGTGAGGGCTTGCTGCTCGACGTCATCGACCAGCATTACGGGCTGTCGGGTTCTGATCACGATTGACATCAGCCCCTCGCCGACCGGAAAGCTCTCGATCTTCTCGACGCGACCTTCGCGGTACGCGTACGGGATGCTGATGGTGTGTGCGACCGCATCGTATCGGGCGACGGTAAAGGGGTAGTCACCAACTGTGCCGCGCACCTCGGCGTGCAATTGGGCATAGAAGGGCCCACTATCCGTTGTGGAGCGCATCGTTGTTTGGGCGATGGCGGCCAGAGCCCGCTGTTCGGCGAGCATGCGGTTTTTGTCGTCCACATCGGCAATCCGCCCGAGTATGGTTCCGAGCAACTCCGCCATCTTCGCGTAGGGCTCCACCGCGGCGCTGCTGAGCGGCAATTTGGGGCTACCAACAACCATCAGCCCGACGAGATCCTGGTTTCGTCGGATCGGAAGCAACGCGGCGGCACGATACCCGCATTGCCGGGTGAATTCCATGACGGCGCCGGGAATTCCTGTGGTGTCTTCGCCTGCGATTGCAGATCCCCGGGCCACGAAGGCCCGGATGCTCGGCAGGTTGTCTTCGAGAACGGGGAGGGCGAGAATCATCGGCACAAGTTCGGCATTCCCTGGATCACGCCGTCCTTGCAACTCGAGCGCATTGCCCGCTAGCGAGAGAATCACAGTCGGGAAGGGAGCCCTTCCAAGCACACCCGCGGCCGTTGCAAAGGCTTCTTGGCTGGAAGTCGCGGCAACAATCTGGGGGGTAGCCGCCTGCACCCGTTGAATTTCCTGGAGGTTGGTCTGGCTTGACTCTGCCAGGCTCATGTTCTGGATCGCCGCAGCCAGCTGGTTCGCAAGCGTCTGCAACATCACGATCGTTTCGGGCCCAAAGGCGTCCTGCTGGGTGCTTTGGACATCGAGCGCCCCAAGCACCGTACCACCGACCGATATGGGCACTGCGACTTCCGAGCGCGTCTCAGGCAGCAACTCGTTCCTTGCGTGGAATGGGTCTTCGGCCACGTCCGATGCAATTCGGGGCTGGTTGTTCGCGGTGACCCATCCGATAATCGAGGGGGAACCAACTTCGAGTCGATGACCGCGGGCCAGCAGCTCAGTGGCTGCCGGCCCATATGACGCTTTTAGGACTGCATATCTTGCAGCGCGGTCGAGGAGAAAGACACCGGCTTGATAGAAGGGAAACTGTTCGACAAGCAACCGGGCCGTGCGATCCAGCAAGTCCCGCAGACTCGTGGTCGATGTGATCCGTTCTGCCACCGCGGCGGCCGTCCGCATCTGTCGGGTCCGTTCCTCAACTTTTTTCTCAAGGGACTGGTACAGGTCGCTCAGCTCCTCTGCCATGTGATTGAACGACTCGGCCAGCAGTCCGATCTCGTCTTTCGTGCGCACAGTCGCGCGCTGAGCGAAATCGCCCTCCGCGAAGCGCCGGGTTATTTCCGCCAGATTCGCCAACGGTCCGAAAACACGGGCGGCGCCCAGCGTCAGCACTCCGCCCATGGCGGCCAGGGCCGCAATGAAGATGGCAACCGTGAAGGGGATAAGCGTCGTGAGGGCGCCGAAAACGCGTTGCTCGTCGATGGCATACACGATCCCGGCTTGCATGCTGCCCAGCCAGAGCACCTGACCGAAGCCGCGCGCCCCCTGCCTGTCAGTAAATTCCACGGACGCCGGCTCAACCTGCGCCTCATGCATCATCGGTTTGAGGGCGTTCATGATTGGCGTGGCCTGGCTCGCGGGTGCATCCAGTAGCGTCATCTGCTTGGTGTACGGATCGGTCCCGACGATTGTTCCGTCTTGTGTGACGAAGAGTGCCTGCGCCCCTGAACTGGTCGCGCCCAGGTTCTGAAGGATGCCCTGCAATTCCGGGAACTCGGTGATTCCGACTAGCACCCCCAGCGGGGTCCCGTTGCCCGTCTGGCATTGGGAGACCGTCATCAGGACCAATTCGTTGGCGTACAGAGGCGGAAGGTTGAAAGTCGCAAACGACCTGTGATCACCCTTGCTCAAGGCATCGTAGATCGCCCAGTCCTTTGTAGAGAGGCCTTCCCAGCCGGTTTCGCTGGCCAGTTCAACACCGCCGCTCGGCGAAATCAGCATGTACTGGTTGAAGATCGGCTTTCCGCCCTGTGGGCTGATTGACCGCGTGACGTTGCCGAACTCGGTCTGCAGTGCCGCGAAGTCCGGGCTCCGCGGTTGGAGGCTCACCGCGCGGCTGGCGATGGCAACCAGATCCGGGCTCCGTACCAAACGGTCAAGCCGAATTTCCTTGGTCTTGATGGAGAGGTTCACTTGCTCCACTTCGTCAGTGATCTGGGCCTGCATCTGGTTTACCACCTGATCGCGCAGTAGCGTGCGCGCCCGGACGTATGCCGCCGCGCCCATCAGCGCAAGCGGTATCAGTGTCAGGGCCAAAAGCGTTCGCACAAGGGAACGGGCCAGCCCGCCCTGATAGCCTGCTGCCAATCGGGGGCGAGAAGACCTTGGTTTCTCAGGCATGGCGCCCTACGTCACTTCCCATATTTGCTGGCCCGCCAGGATCCGTCGGATTTGCTCCGGGAATTCGTCCGGGTCGAGCGGCTTGGAGAGAAATCCGTTAAATCCCACATTCTTGGCAGTTTGAATCTGATCCTGGCCCGCCACGGCGCTGACGCCCACGATCGGCACCGTGCGGAAGCGCTGGGAGTTGCGCAGCTTCATGCAGGCTTCGAATCCGCTTTCGTAGGGGAGCCGGATGTCCATCAGGATGAGGTCGATCTCGGGCAGGGCCTCCGCGTACTCCAAGACCTCATAGCCAGATGTCTTCCACTCACAATGCATACCAAGGGATTCCAGCATCCGGGCGATGAGCTGGAAATTTGCGACGTTGTCCTCTACAACCAACACGGACGAGTGCTCTGGCCGGGAGGTGCCCCCGGCCCGCCCCGAGTAGGCGGGAGGGCGGCTATTGCTCATGTCTACGGTGGTTGAGGTGTACCTCAAGCTGCTGGGTAAGAGTGTCTATGTCGATCGGCTTCTCGATGTACCCGTCACACCCTGCGGCCAGAGACCGTTCGCGATCCCCGCGCAGGGCATTGGCCGTCATGGCCAGTATGGGCATGCGCGCATACCGCGGCATGGATCGGATCATCGTGGCGAGTGCGTAGCCATCCATGTCAGGCATGTTGATATCCATTAACGCCAGGTCGATGGTCTGGGCGCTAAGGCGCTCCAGCGCCTGGCTGGCACTATGGGCCTCTACAACCTCGAATCCCTGAGATTCAAGCACCCGTCGGACGAGCCTCCGGCTGTCGAAGTTGTCCTCAACGTACAGAATCCTTGCCTTTTCAAGCATCGTAAGCCCTCGGAACAGGATTTTACTTAGGGGTAAGATGCCTCGCATGACAGCAGAGTTACAGAAAAGTCGAGGCGCCTGCCTCGACCTCTCCGATGCGGGCACATGCATCTCAAATAGAGCGGGTGACGGGATTCGAACCCGTGATATCTTGCTTGGGAAGCAAGCGTTCTACCACTGAACTACACCCGCGCGCGGATTAAGTATACCCCTGCATCGCAGGCCTTCGGGACAGGCTGTTCTCGGTGGCCGGTCGTGCCCTCTTCACTTCTGCCTATGCAATAGCTGCTGCGTCAGTTCGGCGAGCGCCACGCCGGCTGGCCCGCGCGGTCTGACCTTCTGTAGCCCAAGCACGGCCTCACGCGTAAGGCGTCGCGACTGCCGGACAGAGTATTCGAAGGCGCCCTCCTCGGTGAGCAGCTTCCTCAGCGCCGCCGCACGCGCCCGTCGGGGACGGGGACTTAGCCAGCTTTGAGCGAACTTACCCTTGCGGCGTAGTCCGTAGACAACGGGGAGTGAGAGTTTGCCCTCGGCCAGATCGCTGGCCGCTGACTTGCCGGTTGCGGACTCGTTGCCCCAGATGCCCAGGATATCATCCTGCACCTGAAAGGCTGCACCCAGAAGCCGGCCGAATACCCTGTAGCCTTGCTGGACGTGTTTGCTCGCACCGCCAAGGATGGCACCGCTCTCGGTGCAGGCCGAGAGCAGCGCCGCCGTTTTTCCGTCAATCATCGACCAGTACTCTCGAAGTGAAAGCTGGCTTCTATCCTGGTGATATAGATCCAGGTATTGCCCTCGCGTGAGGTCGAGACAAGCGTCCTGGATGACGCGCGTCACACGGAGTACCTGAAATGCATTCCGACCCTTATCTAGGTCCAGCAGAGCTTGATTGGCGATGGTCAGCAGAGCGTCCCCCGCATTGATTGCCAGGGCGGTGCCGTGCAACTTCCATAGCGCCGGTCGGCCGCGGCGCGTTGGAGAATTGTCTTGGATATCGTCGTGCACGAGCGAGAAGTTGTGAACAATTTCGAGCGCCGCTGCAGCCGGCAAAGCCGCGCGCCACTGGCCCCCGACTGCCTCGCAAACGAGTAACGCCAGCAGCGGCCGTATGCGTTTGCCGGCAGCTGCTGGCATCCTCGAATGAGTGCGTGCCCAGCCCATGTGGTACGCCAGCATCTCGTGGAACCGTTTCATTCCGGCGGTGTTGATGTGCCCAATCTGCCGCTGAAGCTCGCGCTCCAGGGGTGGCAGCATTACCGCGGCCCGTTGTTCAAGCGACATGTCTGCAACCCTCCTTGTTTCGTGGGCCACCGCAGGGATCGTCTTGTGCGGGCTGGTCTCCTGAGGCCCGCGCGGTCGGCACCATGCCTGCTACTGACCTCGGGCGCGCCAAACCTCATATCCTCCAAATCCGGTCGATCCCAGGATGGCATCCTTCTCCTTGGTCCATGTGTGGAACAAACCGGCTGTGGGGTCGTGTGGATCATAAAGAACAGCTTCTGCTATGACGTATCCATGGGCCGTGCCGAAGTTCGTGACAGCGTAAGCCCGCTGCTCGCGATCAACCCTGCTGACCACCAGCATGTGATCAAAATTGCCGCCCGTTCCATGCCAAATGAACAGGAAATCACCGGGTTCAAGCGGCGACGTGAGCCAATCCACTTTGTTTAGTGGCGTGGATATCTTGGCGTGATCGAACTCACTCGCGGGAAATGTCGCTTCCAGAGTAGCCTTGTCCGTCGGCGTTCTTGGATCCAACAGCCAGAAGTCGTGCGGCACAGTCAGCGGCGCGATCACAGCGGCATCGCGTAATATTGCAATCGCCAGCGGCCCGCAAATGTTGCTGGGATCGCCGTAGCCGACCCCGTTTATCGATTTTGCCTCACGGATGCTCGCCTCCACGTCCTTACTCTCATACCCAAGCGCCGCCCGGTACAAGGCAACCTGCTGTGCGTGAGTCAGGGGTCCGGTGAAGATCAATCCTCCCGCGCTGATCGTGGCCGCCATCGCGTCGGGCGTGGGCGTGGCCTCCAAATCCAGGCCTGGGGGTACATTTGGCGCCCTGCCAGACTCCGGAATTGGTGTGAACGTGGCGGGACCTGGCGCAGTGCGCGTAGCCATTATCTCAACCAATCCAACCCCCACTGTTGAAGAACCAGCTACGCCCTCGAGGAGCTGTGTACGCCCAGCTGGCGGGCGTAACAGGATGACACCAACAAGCGCCGAGGCTGCGATCGCCGCGCCGAGGGCCAAGCCGGCCACAAGCGTTTCATGAATAGGACGCATGCGGAGGGCGCCGCGGTGGGGCTCAGGCCTCTTCAAGACCACGAGACACAAGGCTTCGAAGATCTCTGGCGCCGGAAACGAACATAGCGACCTGCAGCTGCTTCACAACCAATCGGACAGCGGACTCGGCACGATCGGCCGATTCAGCGGCTGCCTTCAGGAAATGTCCGGCCAAGCCGCCCAAAGTGGCCCCCAATGCCAGGCACTTCGCGACATCGATACCGTCCCTGAGTTCCGCCGCTCGCAAAGACGATCATGCCTGGCGTCGCATCGCGTACTTGGACGATAGATTCAGCAGTAGGAATGCCCCATCCCACAAATGAAGCGGCCAACTGACGCGTGAACTCATCTTTGGCCCGGTGCATCTCAACTTGTGACCAGCTCGTGCCGCCGGCGCCTGCAACGTCGATGGCTGCAACGCCACAGCCCGCCAAAAGCTTTGCCGTGTCAGCCGAAATGCCCCAGCCAACTTCTTTCGCAATGACCGGCACTCCGATCTTCTTGACCACTTCTTCAATGCGTCCAGCCAGGCCGCTAAAGTTCGTGTTTCCACCGGCTTGGACGGCCTCCTGCAGCGGATTTAAGTGCAGGATCAGCGCGTCCGCTCCGATCATGTCGACCGCCCGGTGGCACTCGTCCGGGCCGTATCCGTAGTTGAGCTGCACAGCTCCCAGATTTGCAAATAGCAGCGCATCGGGAGCGTACCTTCGCACGTTGAATGTGGCGGCCTGCCGCGGATCTTCGATGGCTGCCCTTTGTGAGCCGACCCCGAGGGCGATGCCCGTTGATTGCGCAGCCTCGGCCAGTCGTTGGTTGATGGCAGCCGCCTCAGGCGTTCCGCCGGTCATCGAGGACACGAGGATCGGAGCCCTCAGTCTGCGGCCAAACAAGGACAAACCGGTGTCAATTTCATCCAGGCTGAGTTCGGGAAGCGCCTGGTGCATCAGCCGGTAGCGCGCCAATCCGGTACCCAGGGCGGAGCTTACGTCCTCCTCGAGATTGATTCTGAGATGTTCTGCTTTCCGGCGCTGGACTTGCGCAACTCTGGGCATGGTCGGGGGTTTCCAGTTAGTGAATGTGTGGCCCATGCGTGTGTTAGAATGGGCGGATAAATATTACCACCGACCGGAGGAATATCTGATGGATGACACCTATGCCGAAGTCAAGAAGATCATCGTGGATCTGCTGAGCGCCGACGAAGGCAAAATCACCCCCGAAGCCCGGTTCCGCGAAGATCTTGAGGCAAATTCGCTGGATCTAGTGGAATTGATCATGGCTTTTGAGGACAAATTTGGCACGGAAATATCGGACGAGGCCGCACAGAAGATCACCACGGTCGGCGAGGCGGTGGCCTACATCGACGGGCATAAGTAGATCCATTTGCACTTGTTGCGGCCGTCACCGCCGCTGCGAGGCCGGGGCATTGGCTTTCGCACATGTCTTGAGACCGAATCAAAAAAGCCGTCATCGGGACGGCTCTTTTGATTCTCCTTGGCTGAAGTCAATTCCGGCTCCGGCTGTTGCCGACGCGCGCCTCGAAATCAATTCAGGAGAGAGGGGATCTCCTCCGGGTGTCGCGCAATGCCGACGCCGGCTGCGCGCAGTACCTCGATCTTTTCGGCGGCCGTCCCCGCCCGACCTTCAATAATGGCGCCGGCGTGCCCCATGCGCTTCCCTGGAGGCGCCGTGAGCCCGGCGATAAACGAGACCACAGGTTTTGTCATCTTGGTAGCAATGAACTCCGCCGCCTTGTCCTCGTCCGTGCCGCCAATTTCCCCAATCATCACTACCTTTTCGGTGCGGGGGTCGTGCTCAAACATGTCGAGAACGTCCACAAAATTCGTTCCATTGATCGGGTCGCCGCCGATGCCGACGCACGTTGACACGCCACGACCCACGAGTTTCAGAGCATAGAGGACTTCGTACGTGAGGGTACCGGACCGCGAAACCACCCCCACGTCACCAGGGATGGAAATATCGCCGGGAATAATTCCAACCTTGGCCTCCCCCGGGGTAAGCAGGCCCGGGCAGTTTGGGCCAACCAGCCGGACCCGCTTCTGGTCAATGTAGTTGCGGACACGCATCATGTCCTGAATGGGTACGCCTTCGGTGATGCAGACGATCAAGGGGATGCCGGCATCTGCGGCCTCAAACATCGCGTCGGGCGCGCCCCGTGCCGGAACGAAGATGCATGTTGCATTCGCTCCGGTGGCATCCGCCGCCACCTTCACTGAATCGAAGACTGGGATTTTTCCATCCAGCACCCATTCTCCGCCTTTGCCAGGGGTCACGCCGGCAACAACATTCGTCCCGTAGGCAACCATCTGCGTCGTGTGGAACAGCCCCTCGTTGCCGGTGATTCCCTGCACGAGAAGGCGAGTATCTCCGTTGATCAGTATGCTCATTGGACCTCTGCGGCGACGCCGCTGTTCCGAAACAGAAACCGTGTCTTAGCGGACGGGTTCCTTGGCGGCGGCTACCGCCTTCTGGGCCGCATCTACAAGCGTCTCGGCCGTCATCATGTTTGCATCCGCCAACAGCTTTCGTCCTTCGGCGGCGTTCGTTCCCACCAGGCGGACCACCATGGGCGCCTTGGGCTTGATCTGGCTCATGGCCTCCAGGATGCCGTGCGCCACTTCGTCGCAGCGAGTGATGCCGCCAAAAATGTTCAGCAGGACCGCCCGGACGCGCGGGTCTGCCAGGATGATACGCATCGCGGCCGCCACCTTGTCGGCGGGTGCGCCGCCGCCGATGTCCAGAAAGTTGGCGGGTTCGCCGCCGAACAACTTCACAATGTCCATGCTGGTCATGGCCAGGCCGGCGCCGTTGACCATGCAGCCGATGTCGCCGTCCAGCTTGATGTAGGAAAGCCCATACTTGCGCGCTTCGGCCTCGGAGGGCGCCTCGGCATCGATATCGCGCATCTCTGCCAGGTCCGGGTGCCGGTAAAGCGCATTGTCGTCGATCAGCATCTTGCCGTCGAGAGCCAGCATCCTCTTGTCGGATGTGATCACCAAGGGATTGATTTCGGCGATGGTTGCGTCCTGCTCCTTGTAGACCTGCCACAACCCACTTGCGATCTTCCCGAATTCCTTCCAGTAGTCCCGAGGTAGATCCATGAAGGCGGCGGCATCTCGGGCCTGATAGTCCCGCAAGCCCAGCAAGGGGTCGATGTGAACCTTGACAATCTTTTCGGGCGACTTGGCAGCGACTTCTTCGATCTCCACGCCGCCTGCAGCGGAGGCGATCATGACCGGCTTGCGCTCGTTTCGATCGTTGGTGATGGAGAAGTAGATTTCGCTGTCAATCGGTGCCGCCTCGTCTATCAGGACTTTTCGAACAGGCAGGCCCTTGATCTCCATGGCAAGAATCTTGGTGGCCAGTTGCTCTGCCTCGTCGGCATCGCGCGCCAGTTGAACTCCGCCGGCCTTGCCTCGGCCGCCGACCAGGACTTGTGCCTTGACAACGACACGCCCCCCCAACTCTTCGGCAATGGATTTGGCCTCCGTGGCTGTCGCAGCCACGCGACCTCTTGGAATTGGAATTCCATATTTGGAAAATATCGTCTTGGATTGATACTCGTGGAGTTTCATGAGTTTTGCCTGTGGGATCCTTGAAGCGCGCGCATTATATCATTGGCTTTCCTGACATTCGTCCCATTACGGCAGGGCGAATCTCATGATTCGGTTGTTACCTGCGTCGGTCACCCACACTCCCCCGTCTCTGTCGACTGCGATTCCGGATGCGATCCCAAATGTCGTGGCGTCGGTGCCGTAGTCTCCCCAAGTCTGAATTAGCTCGCCGTCCGTGGTGTATTCGATTACCCGGTAGCCCTCCGGATCGGTGACAAATACGTGCCCTTGGTTGTCCAGCGCGATGAAGGGCTTGTTGTCCAGCGATTGACCGGTCCAAGCGACTACGTCCCATTGTTTGAGGGGCGTAAACGTGAGACCGTCGGGTGATTGCACCAAGCTCTGGACACGTTGATTCCAGGTATCCGTCAGATAGATTGTGCCGGCATCGTCAATCGCTATCCCGACGGGCTCGTCGAACTGGCCTGGATCCAGGCCTCCGGAGCCAAACTGCGTCAAGTACGAACCATTGGCGTCAAAGACCACCACGCGTTTGTTGCCTGTGTCGACGACGTAGACGTGACCGTTCCGGTCAACCGCGATGCCGCGCGGTCCGTAGAAGGTCTCGGCCTGATTCGCGGGCCCGAAGGATGACCACATTTTGAGAAACTGACCATGGGATGTGAACTTCTGAACGCGGTAGTTCCACGTGTCAGAAACGTACACCGAACCATCGGGGCCCACGGCGACACCCCACGGTTCATTGAAAGTCCCCTGAGGAGCGTCAGGATTGGGGTGGCTGGGGTCGTTTCCAGATGGCGTGCCCCATTGCTCTATGAACTTACCGCTGGCATCAAAGTGCAGTATCCGGGCGCTGCGGGAGTCGGCGACATAAAACGTGCCGTCCGGAGCAAACGATATCGCTCGTGGGGCATTCATGGGCGGGCTCACGGCGGCCGCATCGATTATCGGGTTGGCCGCCAGGGTGATTGTCTTTCCCGCGTACGGATCGGCCGCCTGCACCTGCTGCGCGGAAGGCGGAACGCCGTATTTCCACATCTGCTGGACCACGTCCTTCTTGATATACATACGCATCTGATCCGCCGGCTGCCACGTTGCAAGCGTCAGGTCCGTGTGCCCGGTCGCCGCCGCATAGGCCGAATAGTCGCGGTTGAGCCAGATATCGAAGATTCCGCCGCGGATGGCAGGGTCCTCGATGGCGGAGCAAACTCGGGAGAAGTCTTTGCCGCGGAACAACTTGAGGAAGGCCAGGAGACCCTTGCAGGAGTAGCCCTCGTCGAAGGGCGTGGCCGCGCGGTCACTCACCAGCCCGAAGTAGTCCTGGTTTGGCCACCACATCCGGATGTAGTCGATGCGGTAGTAGTCCGTGCCCAGGGCCTGCTCTATTTTGTCGAAATTCTTCGCATCCACGATGACGACCGTCGAATCGCGGAGAGCGCGGGTCGGCTGGTCGAAGGAATGCTGATTCGTGAAGTCGCGCAGATACCACACGAACGGCCATGACACGCCCGTGTCCGGAGCACTGGCGTCGTACGCCAGATTGATTCCCATCCCTCCGGTCGTCCTCTCAGAGATCTCCGCGGCCTGGTGGATCACGTCCTTCACCGCCGTGGAGGCGTGTGCATAGACCAGGTACTCCATGGCGTTGTCGTAGTTGATATATGAGGCCCGGAAGGCTGCCCGGACCGTCAGCACCGCAAGCAGCCCAAAGAAGGCTGTCACCAGCACGCGCGCGACTTGCGCTGCCGTCCAGTCGCGCAGCAGGGACATCAGCCCGATCGCGCTGCCAGCGGCCACCAGCGCCGGCAGGAGAAAGGCGGTTGTGGCCTCCAGCTGCGCCAAGTCACGACCTTGGAATGGGGGAGTGGATCCAAGAAGTGCAAGAAGCGCTGCGCCGAGGCTTGTGATTAGGAGTAGCGTGACGGACAACACCAGGACCGCCCTGTGCTCGCGCAGAGCTCGCCAGTCGGTTGATTCAATGATCCAACCGAGTCCCCATCCGGCAAATAGTATCAAGGGCCACGTCAGGTGATAAGTGAGCCAGGGCATTTTCTCCCCGGCAAGGCTGAAGGCGGTGATGCTTGCGACGATCCACCACACTAGCAAACTGAGCGTGGTGGAGAGCGCCGGTGCCTGCGGGAGTGCTGGATAGTCCTCCCCCGCACGTGGAGCGGGCATGATCTCCTTGCGCCGGCGAACGACAACAATCAGCGCTGCGACCGACCCCAACAATGGCAGGAACTCGTATACGGGAAGTAGCACCAGCAGGTAGTAGTACCACGGCTGGCTTCCGCGTTGTACGCCCTGTTGCACCAGCCAATATCCCAGAGATCCGACCACCCCGGTGAAGAAACCGTCCGTGTTTGTGAACACCGTGGTGTAGAAGACGGTGAACGGCACCCAGAAAGTCAGCGCCAATTTCCACCAGTCGCGCCGCCACAATAGTCCCAGGGCAATCGAAAGGGCAAAGGCGGCAGCCAGGAACGCGCCGATGATAGTCACTTCTGTTCCGGTCAGTGATTGAAGCTCCCCCGTGGTCGTCGGAATTTGAAAGTGCAGCTGGTTTCCAAACGGTTTGAGGGCGAAGGGAACCAGCATCGGTAGGACCAGCGTGCCAGCAAGCATGAGCATGTCGAAGGAACGTTCAGATCGCACGCGTTCCCACGTGTAGCCCCTGAGGAGCAAATAACCGGCCGCTGCCATGGCGCACGCCCCAAGGGCGATGACAATGGCGCTGGGTGACGTGCCGCCCCCGGGGGCTTCGAGCGGCGAGGTTGTGGCGGCCGGGTTCGCCGGTTGGGCCACCTCGGTGGCGCCCAAAGTGGCGGTGTGCTTGGTCGCCACACCGAGACCCAGCCCGACAACTATCAGTAGGATGCCGATGGAAAGCAGGGCGAGGAATGCCCGATACGCTCGCGCATCCTCCCACACGAGGCGGGTGACCCGCGCGACGAAGAACACCCCAAGGAAGAGCAGGAGCTCTGCTGCATAGATAAAGGACGTTTCCTTATCGATGAAGTGCAGCAGGAGCGTCGCAGACAAGAGATATAGATACTTGCGTTCTCCGGACTCGAAATAGCGTAGAACCGCGTAGAGCATCAGGACGCCCGAGAAGATCGCGTACGGATCCTCTCGCACGTATCGACCATAGAAGAGCATGATCGGCGAAATGACCATCAGGATTCCTGCGATCAGGCCGCCGGTCTTCCCGAGGTAGCGGCGCCAGTGCCATGCAAGCACAATCGTGGCCAGGTTGAACAGCGCGGCCGGCAGGCGCGCCGAGAAGTCGCTTGGGCCGAACAGGAAGTACGAAAGCGCAATCAGGTGGAACTGCAGCGGCCCGTGCATCATCGGGTTGTGCTGATATCCGTTTCCTTTGTAGAGCAGCCACGAGAAGTACGTGTGGAGGCTCTCGTCGTGGCTCATGACCCGCAGCCCAAGATTGTAGAGACGGGAGACAACCGCGACGAGTAGGATGGCGGCGAAGATCAGGCGCTCATTAGTGATAGCCGGGATCGACGGATGCAACGGCCGTTCCAGCCAGGGCGTTTGTTCATCTCTTTCGTTCATAGGGAAGGATCGGTCTCCATTGGTCGGTCACGACGATCGTGGTCTTCCTGACAACACGAAATGCGCATAGCCAATACTCCACACAAACCCCAACCTAACACAACCACCAACTGACCACACCCCGCGGCAATTCCTATCCCCCGACGAAGCCTCACCGTACATCCGATACCCATCAATTCAAGCTCAGCTTTGAAGAGCAGGGAGGCCTCCTTGGACGAAGCCAAACCCGCATAGCCCGTCGTTGGATTTAGGGGAATTGCATTGACGTGGCACAACATGCCACTAAGTAAACTCCCGAGCCTCCTGGCTGCTTCACGAGTGTCATTGACGCCCCGTATCAGTGCCCACTCAAAAGTCAGTCTCCGGCCCGTTTGAGCGGAGTAGTAGCGGCATGCATCAAGGACCTGCTCGATCGGGTATTTCTTGTTCACAGGCAGCATGGCGCTCGCGCGCCGCATCGTCCGCGGCGTGCAGCGAGATTGCCAGGTTGATCTGCCGCTTTTCATCGGCGAATCGCCGGATCATCGGAGGAAGACCCACGGTCGAAATCGTGAACCGCCTGGCTCCAAAACCGAAACCAGCCTTGTCGCTAAGGCAGTCAACGGCGGCCAAAGTGCTTTCGTAGTTATGAAAAGGTTCCCCCATGCCCATAAGAACGATATTTGTTAGGCCCTTGCCTTGCGCTTTGAGCTTCCGCGCATAGTAGATAACTTGTGCGACAATTTCACCTTTCGTGAGATTTCGTCGAAAGCCCATTTGGCCTGTCGCACAGAAAATGCAGCCCATGGCACAGCCCACTTGCGTGGATATGCAAAGGCTGGCCCGCCGAGCGTACCACATCAAGACCGTCTCGATTTGGCGCCCATCTGCCAACCTGAAGGCGGTCTTCTGGGTCAGGTGATTGGCAAATTCCACGCTGGCCGCGGGACTTAGAGCCAGCAGATCCAACTCCTGCTCCAGACGCCCGCGCAAGGCGTTCGGCAGGTTGGTGAACTTCGGCCATGAGTCATACAGCCCGCGATAGACGCCTTCCCAGATCTGCCGCGCACGGTACGCGGGCTCACTCCACGAACTCGAGCAGAGCCTGAAGGCCGGGCATGTCCAGCTCAAAAATCGACTTCGCTGGTGACGCCAACTATACGCCCACTAGCTCCGACAAATCGGCGGCGACAACATCGGGCTTCGGCCGCCACACCGCCGCCTGGGCTGCGCTGCTCACGCCAGAGAGTACGAGCGCCGTGCGGGATCCCCACGCTTGTCCGCCCGCAATATCCGTTTCCAGTCGGTCGCCTACGACCAGGACTTCTGTCTTTCTGGATTCCCATGCGGTCCGCAGCCATCTGGAACATGAGCGGCGAGGGCTTCCCGATGATTGTGGGCTGTATCTCCGCGGCCGTCGCAATCGCCGCAATGATAGTCCCGGAACCTGGCACAAGGCCGTCGGGTGTTGGAAAAGTCGCGTCGGGATTCGTCCCGTAGAACAGCGCACCCTCGCGCACGTGCCGGGAGGCGACGCGCAGCTTCTCGTACGTGAACGCCCGATCCATGCCCGCAACAACTGCCACTACCTCGCCCTCGTCCGTCGGGTCCATGACCGGTTGAAATCCAGCATCCTTCAGGCAACTCGCCGTACCCTGTTCGCCAACCACAAAGACGCGCCCGCCACTGGGGAGCCGCCTGGCCAGAGTGAGCGCAGTGGCCTCCGCTGACGTGATGATTTGCGCGGGGTCAATAGTCACGCCCAGATTCTGCAGCCGTTGCGCATAGTCGTCAGCTGACCTGGTCGCGTTGTTTGTGGCGGCAGTCAAGAGGAGTCCCCTCTCCGAGATAGCCGCGAATGCCGCCGGGAGATCGCCAATTGGGGTTTGATCCCGCCACAGGACACCGTCCATGTCGATGATCAAACCGTGCAGACCTGGCCCCAGACCGTCGATGGGGGATTTCCTGAATTCAAGCGTCTGATTCTTAGGCTGACTCACTTAAGCTTCTTGATCAAGTAATCTAGAACGGGGCTGTCTATCCAACCAGCATCTGGGTCGGCCCGCTCCTCGAAGTTCTCATTGGCAATGAAAGCGCGGAACGCCGCCCGCGTCGCATCTCCGTATTTGCCATCCGTCGGGGTGTAGTAGCCAAGTCCCTTCATAATGTTTTGGATGTCTTTGACTGTTTTACCCTGGAGCTGTACCCGTTGGGAGCTCGGACTCTTTCCAAAGTAGAGACGGTGGATCTCCAATAGCTCGGCCAGACGGGGTATGGGGTTCAAGTGGTCATCTACCCGGTAGTCAATCCAGCGGTCGTTTTGCCCGCCGTAACCCCCTTTCGGCTTCACAACGATGAGCGCCGCGGATTGCCGGCCGCGGCGGTCTCCGCCCGCCTGTCCCCCTGCCTCCAGGGCTGCCAGCAGCCGCGCTGGAAGGTCGCCCCGATGCTCCAAATAGGTCTGCTCCATGCGGCGGATTACGTCCGGACCGGACAGAATATTGCCCTGGATGGCATATCCAGAACCGCTCAGGCCGCCTGCCCAATCCGAACAGGATTTCCCCGTGAAGGTGGCTGAGCCGCCCTGAGCATCCACGATGCCCACCTGGCGGTGCTCCCGATCACGATCATGCGCCAGCAGCTCGCGCAGAGTCTCGTAGGCTGTGTGATTCGAGCTCATCAAGTCAAGGCCATGAGGCCCGTAGCTCGTATTGGCAAGCGCCTGTGTGGCGACGGCGCCCGACTTGGCACGTGCCCAGGGAACAATGGCACCCACAGCCGGGAATTTCGAAGCGACTGCGACCCCCCACGCCTGCGCCTTGACGTCGCAGGCAACAATGGAGAAAGTTGCAAGTATGTGCATACGCACCGGCTTACGCGGGGAAGGCGGGCCTTGCGCCCGCCCAGCGCTTCCCGAGGCCGCGCGTCAGGCCTTGGATTTCTCTTCCTGTTTCTCCGGCACCTCGAGCATCTGGTCCACAAGCCCGTATTCAACAGCGCCTTTGGCGTCGAGATAGAAGTCCCGATCTGTGTCGCGCTCGATGACTTCGAGAGGCTGGCCCGTGTGGCGCGCCAGGATTTCATTCAGTGATGCCTTCTGGCGCAGGATTTGCCGGGCAGCGATCTCGATGTCAGTCGCCTGCCCTTGGGCACCGCCCAGAGGTTGATGCATATGGATCGTCGCGTGAGGCAATGCGAAGCGTCGGCCTTTCGTGCCTGCCGTCAGCAGCACCGTGCCGAACGAGGCCGTCACTCCGACGGCCACCGTGCTGATCGGGTTGGATATCATGTGCATCGTGTCGTAGATGGCGAAGCCCGCGTACACCTGACCGCCGGGCGAATTGATATACATCTGAATCTCTCTGTCCGTATCCTCGTGATTGAGGAACAGCAGTTGTGCCACGACAACATTAGCTACCTGGTCGTCAATGGGCGTGCCCAGAAATATGATTCGCTCCCTGAGCAACAACGAATAAATATCGTAGGCACGCTCTCCACGGCCGGACGTTTCAACCACCATGGGAATCATGTTATGGAAATCGGGTATGTTCATAGCCTCTCTCATTTCTTGCTCTCCGTTTGCTTCTTCGTTTTCGGCCCACGCACAACCTTGGGTTTGGATAAGTCACGTGGGCTTGGAGTTTTACGCGACGTCTTGGCCGGGCGGCGGGCTTTGGGTTTCTTACCCGACAAAGTCTTCGCACTTGGTTCGGCAGCTCCCTCGGTAATGGGGGTGGCTGCGCCCTCGCCCGCAGCAATTGCACGCAAGCGCTCCAGCGTGCGGCGCGTCAACACACGGTTGGCGGATTGCATGGCCAACGCCTCCGCCACCCGCTGCTGTCCTTGCTTGCCGCCGCGAACGGATCCCAGGTCCACGCCCTGGCTTTGAAGACCCACAAGCGTGGTGTTGAACTCCTGGTCCAGGGCCTCGTTGTCCACTTCGATCTTTTCCTGTCGCGCAACTTCGTCGAGTATCAGAGATCGTTCGAGACGTCTCTGAGCCAACGGCTTGGCTTCCTCTTCGAGGAACTTGGCGGCATCTGTGTTCCGCATCTTGTAGTACGTTTCAAGATCCAGCCCCTGCTGGGCCAGGCGCGAGCGCATATCCGTCACTACGTGCTCCGCTTCATGCTCGAGAGTCTGAGGGGCGTATTTGATCACAGACTCACCGCGGAGTTGATCAACTACCTTGGTGTAGTAGTCATCATCGTATTCGGCGCGCTCGCGTGTCTCGATGTCCTTCATCAACGCATCTTTCAGCGCTGCCAGCGAGTTGAATTTTCCAACCATTTTGGCAAATTCATCATCAACGGACGGCAGGGTGACGCTGCGCACGGCCTTCACGTTGACCTCGACGGTAACGTCCTGCCCGGCCAGCGCCGGATTCTTGTCGTCGGTCGCGAACTTGTAAGCTAGCGTCTTCGTCTCGCCTGCGTTGAGACCCACAAGCTCGGAAGAGAAGCCCCTGAAAGGGAACTCATCGATCGTGTCGTCGGTCTTGATCATGGTCGAGTAATCCGTTCGCTCCAAGGCCGTTGCAGCCGACTTGGTGTCAACGACCACGTAATCTCCGGGAGCAGCCGCGCGCTCCACGGTCTCGGTGGTCGCATACATCTGGCGGAGTTCTTCAACGGCCCGATCAAGACTTTCCGCGCCGGGTGCCTCGAACTCGTAGGGGACGCGGATCGCGTGATAATCCCCCAGCTTTACCTCTGGCGTCAGCGGCACCTTGAACGTGAATTTAGGTTCGTCAGTTCCCTCCATGGTCTCAAGCAGTCCAGCGGCCGCAGGCTCTACCTCGGCCTCCTTGAGCATCTCCGGATAGACCTCGTCCACCAGGAGATCCATGGCCTGCTCTTGAACGGCCTCATCGCCGTAGTACCGCACGATCACCTCGTAGGGCGCCTTGCCCGGACGAAACCCGGGGATTTTCCCCCGGCTGGCCAGCTTGCGGGCAGCGCGACGTTTGGCCGCCTCAACCCGTGTAGGCTCCACTTCCACTACGATCTTGGCTTGATGATCATCTAGGATAGTCTTCTCGAATTTCAAGGCTGACGCTCCACTGGACACAAGCGGGATGGCTGTCTCTTTTGCTTCGCGCTATCCGGGATCTGATGGGGACGGTGGGACTTGAACCCACACGCCTCGCGGCACATGATCCTAAGTCATGCCTGTCTGCCAGTTCCAGCACGTCCCCTGGTCTGGAATGCGGCGGAATTATAAGGCACGGACATAGCAGCGTCAATAAGGGTGGGCCCTCGTTAATCCTTTGCATATACGGCAATTGGTATAATGCGGCACATTGTCGAGAATCGTGAGTATTGAGTCCACCGGCACAGAACGGGGCCGCCTGGTCCGGGCGACGATTGTTGCCTTCCGGGAATTGTCGCAGCTTGCAACCTTCGGAGATGAGGCTCGTGATCTAATTGCGTTCATGGTCCTGGCTCTCAGGACCGTATCCAAGGGGGTCGAAGCCAGCGCGGTCGCCTGGGAGAAGCGGGGGTACTGGGTGAAGGCAGATCGGTTCCGGATGGATTGGGCTTGGGCAGAACCATTGGCAGAAAAACTGCAGGTGGCAATCGAGAGCGGTGATCAGGCTTCGGCTGCGAGTTCTGGCGCTCAAGGTTGCAGAGAAATTCAAGGACGTCCAGGTAGCTCGCAATCCAAGGGTAGGGAAGCCCTGGGTCGGCGCGTATGCACGATTGCAGCTTGATCCAAAAGGCACGTAAGACCGGTCGACTGATCACGCCTCGTGCCGGCGTGCAGAGCACCCCTCCGAAAAGCTAGTCTCCAACCAATCATCTGCCCGATGTGCCGCCTGCAAGGTCGCGGTAAAGTCTGCTACCTAGTGGCATCATGGCTTACGCGCCGAGGCACATCCCGTGCTGAGGGCAGAGAGGTGTATCAACATGAATACAGCAACTGAATTTTCACAGGCGCTCGTCGCCGCCGTCGACAAAGCCAGTGCAGGTACCGTGCTCGTGGACGCCCGCCGAAGGTATCCGGCGTCGGGGATTGCATACGCACCCGATGCGGTGCTGACAGCCGATCACGCAGTGACGCGAGACGATCACGTCACTATCACAACGGGAGACGGCCAGCAGCACGATGCTTCCATTGCAGGTCGTGATCCGGGCTCTGACTTGGCTCTACTTCGGCTGGATCAGCAGGCCCTCAAGGTCCCAAAGCTGGCGTCCGAGTTGCCCAAAGTGGGACAATTGGTGGTGGCGATCGGCCGTCCAACCGTCTCCGGAGTACGCGCTTCCTGGGGCATCCTGTCGGCCATCGGCGGCCCCACGCGGACCGGCCGCGGCGGTCTTCTTGATCGCTACTTCCAAACCGAGACCACCCCCTACCCGGGTTTCTCAGGTGGACCACTTGTCGACACAGATGGATACATCCTGGGCATCAACACGTCTGGACTTACGCCCGGAACGGCGTTGACGATTCCTGTGGCCGTTGCCTGGAGGGTGGGGGAGGCATTGGCCAAGGATGGCAGTGTGAAGAGAGGCTACCTGGGCGTGCGGACGCAAATCGTTGAGCTCTCCGAGGCTGCCCAGCAGGAACTCAAGTCGTCGCAAGAGCGCGGGCTCTTGGTCGTATGGCTGGAGGACGCCGGTCCCGCGGTCCGATCCGGACTGCTCGTCGGGGATATTGTCGTGGGGATCGCCGGAGTCACCGTCAGCGATCCTGATGACATTTTTGCGGCGCTATCGGCAGAGACGATCGGCAAGGCCGTTGAAGTCCAGATTCTTCGCGCCGCGAAGCCGCAGACACTGCGTGTATCCGTGGGCGAGAGGAAATGAGTTGATCCGCGTGCGGCTGAACATCCCATCACCGGCGCTTCGCGCCGGAGTCATGGCCTTGCTCGCCGACGATCCGGAGATTGCCATGTTGCACGATGCCGATGGGCTCGGAGCCGACGTGGTGATAGTTGCCTCGGCACCATCAGGCATAGGGCCGCGGCCCAAGACGGGGTCCGTCTCGGAAACTTCCATTCTGATGTTGCAGGATGAGCCCGTTGACGTGCACCAAATGTTGCATTCCGGGAGCGCCTTGGGCGTCCTGCCTCTGGACGCCTCCGCCCAGGAACTTACCGCCGCCGTGCACGCCCTCGCGGCTGGCTTGCTAGTCGGGGCGGGCCCACTGCTTTCGCTCGCCGGTGAGGCGCGGCGCACGGAGGGGCCGCTCACGGATCGCGAGATAGAAGTTCTGGGGTTATTATCCAGGGGCCTTGCAAACAAGCAGATCGCATTGGAGCTTGGCATCAGCGAGCACACAGTCAAGTTCCACGTCTCTTCAATCTATGTGAAGCTCAACGCCTCCAACAGGACGCAGGCTGTCCGAGAAGGACTTCAGAATGGTTGGATTGCTCTCTGATCAGGGATAGGCTCGTCGAGCAGCTTCCAGCTGCACCAGCCGCTGTTCCGTGTTGTTCAGCAATTCGATCATCAGCTGGCGAATGTGTTGGTTCAGAAAGTGTCCCTCAAGCGTGGAGAGGGGCAGAAACCGCGCGCCTGCGACAACATGGATGCAATTGGGTGCACCGCACAGGCAGATGAACGGCGAGCTCATTTCCCATTCCGTGGAGGGATAGAAGAAAGTGAGTTCATCGTCAGGAGCCAGGTCCCGCGCCGCAAAGACCAGCATCCGCGACGTCTCCAGAATGGTACTTGGATCACACGAGTGATTCATCGACGCTAGTTCTTTCACTTCCACGTGTTGATCGATGCCGATCTGAACCGTAAACTGGCTGGGTTTGTTGAAAAGGGAGTCCGCAGGGATCGGGCAAATTACATCGCCGGCGCGATAGGCCTGCTTCGTCGTGAGGCTTCGGTACTTGTGATGCGTTCTGATGACAAGTGCAGCAGGTATGTTTCGACTCAAGTTAGTTTGTCCTTTCACGCCAATAGATCACTTCTCCACATAATATAAGTCGCAAGGCGATGAATTGCAAGGATCACGGGCCATGGATTCCGGAAATTTAAGATAAGCTGATTCCCCCGGAAACCGGCAAACCCCCGTTGCCGATCTCTCTTGACCAAGTGGTCAAACCCATAAGCACGCGGTCATTCCACTAACGACGCCATCATCAGAGATGCTATGCGAGAGGAAGGGCTACTTCGAATACGGTGCCCTGGCCAAGGTGGCTTTCGACGCGAATGGTTCCGTGGTGCGCTTGCACGATCCACGACACGATCGATAGCCCCAAGCCGCTACCGTCTGGCGCGCCCCTATCGTCGTTGTGCGAACGGGCGGCGTCCACCCGGTAGAATCGATCGAAGAGAGTAGGCAGGTGCTCCGCCGGGATGCCGGGCCCGTTATCTGCGATGCGCGCAATGCCCCGGTTGTCTTCCTTCGTCAGCCCCAGCCGCACGGTCGTCCCGGGGTCGCAGTACTTGATGCCATTCTCGATTAAGTTGCTGATCATCTGGACCAGATACTGACGATCACCGCAAACCATCAGCTCAGGCAGCTCTCCGATCTCGAGACTGATGTTCCGCTGCGTCGCCAGCGGCATCATGCGTTCGAAGGCCTCCAGACCCGCGTCGCCAAAGTCGACATTCTCGAATTTCAGGATGGCCTGGCCTGCGTCCATGCGCGCAAGCGTCATCAGGTCGTTGACCAGGCGCGTCATGCGGCCGCTCTCGGCATCCACGACCTCCAGGGCGCGCTTATATTCGGACGAGGACCGCGGCGCGGAGAGCGCCCGACCCGCCTCCAGACCGATGATCGTGAGCGGCGTTCGAAGTTCGTGGCTTGCATCGGCCACGAAATGCCGCTGCCGATCAAAGGCCGCTTGCAGGCGGGCAAGCATCGCGTCGAAGGTCTGTGCGAGATCGGCCAGTTCGTTCCGACCGCGCATGTTCAAGCGTTGACCAAGGTCCGTCTCGCTGATGCTGCGAGCGGCACGCGAGATCGCCGCTACCGGCCGCATCGCCCGGTCTGCCAGCCAGAGCCCGCCAAGAAAGGCGATCGCCAACATGACCAGGCTGCCAAGGCCGAGTGTGACCGCAAGCCGGCGTTGCTGGGTGACCAGCCCGCTTTGACTTCCGATCACGAGATAGCCGAGCAATCGCCGGTCGTGCAGAACCGGCGACAGGATGAACAAGTAGTCGTCGCTGGCGGTCTTGTTGTTCGGTCCGACGGTCGCCACCGTACGTTCATATACGCTCGCGCTGGGTTGCTGGTTTGCTGTCGCGACCAGCCCCTGAACTACGGCGCCGGGGCTTGAGATCTCGGCCCCCCAACTTCCCAGCACGGATCCACCGCTGTCAACCAGAATGAGCACGTCACCTGCCTGCAGTGGGACGCCTCCGCCGGGAACAATTCCTGGGGCAAGGTTCGCAAGGTCTGGTTCGGCACTCGCGAAATAGGCTTGTACCTGCACGAACTTGCCTTGCAAGCGACCAATCGCATCCAGCCGCAAATCGCGGGTCTGCGTGAAGTACACGAAGCCACTGAACACTGCCAGCACAAGCGCCAGGATCAGAACAAACCACATGGTGAGCCGGAAGCGGATGCTGTGCAGGAATGTCACTAGCCCATCTACCAACCAGCGAAGGCGCCGCCTCATTGTTTTCCACCCGAAGCGCGTAACCTATAGCCCGCGCCGCGAACTGTTTCGATGAGTTTGATGTCGTACGGGTCGTCGACCTTCCGCCGCAGCCGCCGAATATGCACATCCACGACGTTGGAAGCGATCATTTGGTCGTAGTCCCATAGGTGCGAAACCACCATTTCTCGGGTCACCAATCGATTGGCGTTCCGCATCAGGTATTCGAGCAGCGAGAATTCCTTGGCGGTCAAATCGAGAGCCGCGTCACCGCGCCACGCATCGTGCGTCGCAGGATCCAGTCTCAAGTCCGCGACCACCAGGTCGCCGCTCTTGCGCCCGGACTCGCGGCGCATCAGCGCGCGCAAGCGCGCCCGAAGCTCAGGGAGTTCGAAGGGCTTCACCAGGTAGTCGTCTGCGCCGCTGTCCAAGCCCAGGACGCGGTCGTCCAGGCCGTCCCGTGCGGTCAGCATGAGAATAGGCGTCGACACTCTTTGATTCCTGAGGGACCGACAGACCTCGATCCCATCCCGCTTCGGCAACAGGACGTCCAGAATGATCACGTCGTAGGGCGTGAAGCCCGCCATTTCTTCGCCTTCGATCCCGTCGTATGCGGCGTCGACCGCGTAGCCGTCGTCCACCAGCGTAGCTCGCAGGCTTTCACTCAAACGGCGATTGTCTTCAATCAGCAGGATCCGCATCTGGCAGCCCTCATGCGGAAACGATTCTAGCACCCAAAGATGACCGGGCCATGACGGCACTCGTGCGCTGCTGTCATCTTGCCGTAATCAGGGCATTGTAGACTTCCTGCAGTCAGGGCATAGCATTCTTTCCATGGGAGGCATCACGATGAAGAAACAATGGGCGGCCTTTGCCGCAGCCGCAGTAATGACGGCTTGTTCCGCGACGGCGATTCTTGCAATTGGGGGCGTCGCATTTTTCAACAGGTCAGGCGTGGCTCCGGCCAACACAACGGCTCAGTCGTCCAAGATTGCCGACGCGAGCCTCGTGTCGCAGACTCAGGCGCAGCAGCTTCAGGGTCAGCTGTCCCAGTACCAGGCCCGCGACCAGCAGTACCAGGCCCGGGAACAGCAGTTGCAGCAGGCATTGGCTCAGGCCCAGTCCCAGATCCAAGCCGACCAACAACAGGCGCAGCAGTTTCAGATGCTGTTGCTCGCCCTGCAGCAGCGCGGCCTGATCACGATCACACAAGACGGCGGTATCTACATCAATCGGTAGGCGGTGAAGACCATGAAACTTGTTAAGAAAGTCATTCGCTTCTGGATCGCGCTGACCGCCACCGGCAGTTTCCTTGCCGGCTGGGCACTATTTGCGCACTCTCCGAAGCCGGCTCAGTCCAATTCGGCGGCAGCCTTCACGGCCGCGCCTCTGCCAACCCTCGCACCGCTCGCTCCACTTGACCTTTCGGGTGCCGGTGGCGTCTCCGCTTTCCAGTCTCCGCAGTTCACGGTGCAGCAGCAGGCGCCGCTTTTCAGTCAAGCACCGATGTTTAGGACCGGGGGATCGTAGCTGGACCACCTGGGCCAAACGGCGGGAGTGCTGCTGGCGGAGCCTCTCATCTGGTCCTGAGGCTTGCGCGGCATGATGGATAGGCGTTTGGGATCCCGGGCGAGCCGTAATCAGGATGTCATCTCGGTCTCGTAAACTGAGGCATAGGTCAGCCCAGGATATCAAGTAGTCGAAGGAACAGAGGCGAATGTAGATGAGCAAGCATGCGGCGGCTTTGGCTGCGGCTGTTCTGATAACGATATGCGCCGGGGCTGCCATCTTCGCGATCGGCGGCGCCGCGCTGCTCAATAGGTCCGGCGTGATGGCCTCCAACAGCGCATCCCAGGGCCCTGGCGTTTCGGACGCGGCAATTGTGCAGCGCACGCAGCTTGAGCAGATGCAGGTCCAGATCCTCCAGTATCAGGCACGTGAGGAACGTTATCAACAACGTGAACAGCAATATCAGCAGGCCTTGGACGAGGCGAAGACGGCAGTCCAGGCCGCTCAGGCACAGACGCAGCAATTGCAGGCAGTGCTGAGCGATCTTGAACAACGGGGCTTGATCACGATCGCCAGCGATGGCACTATCTACATCAACCGATAGCTGGTGCAACCCATGAAGATACGGAGAATGGCCCTGCGACTTTGGATCGCCGGGACAAGCATCTTTAGTTTTCTCGTCGGGCTGGCGATGTTAGCCCACGCGCCGAAACCGGTGCCACCCAAACCAGGCACAACCCAGTATCAGGCGGTCGTCGTTGAGCCCATGGCGACGCTCGCTCCACTCGCGCCGCTGGATTTCACGGGCTATTTTCAGGATACCGGGCCCGCCGTGTCGCAGTTCACTGTCCAGGAGCGACCGACTCCTGTACCACAAGTCTTCGTGCCCCAACAGCCACCTGTGGCGGTCCCGCAACCGCAGAGCGCCAGCGCAAAGAACGGCAAGGGAGGGGCTCAGGCGCAGGGCGGCGGGCAGCAACAGGCCCACGCCAGCACGGGCGGTTCCTAATGCAAACACTTGAATTTCGCGCCATGAACACGGCGATCGTGCTCGCCGCCGAGGAGGCCAGTCCTGCTCGCGAGGGCTTGGAGGTCGCCCGGGCGCTCATCGAGCAGTCGGAGGCGCGGTTTAGCCGCTTCCGGCCAGACAGCGAATTGAGCATGCTTAATCGGGCTGCTGGACGCTGGGTTACGGTCTCAGAAGACCTGCTGGATCTTCTGCAGCAGTCGGTCGGATTCTCTGCAGAGACAGGCGGTCTCTTCGACCCATCGATATTGACCGACCTCAAGCGGATGGGATACTCGAGAAGCATGGACGAAATCCGCGAGCAGGGCGTGGGATCGACGGTCGCACCTCGCCTTTCAGCGCGATCCGAGTTTCGCGACCTTGAGATTGACAGTCCGCAACGCCGCGTGCGCTTGCCAGAGGCGATGGAAATCGACCTCGGTGGGATTGCAAAGGGCTGGATCGTCGAACAGGCCGCCCTTATGCTGCGGCGCTACGCCCCCGGCTGCGCCGTGAGCGCTGGTGGGGATATCGTCTTCGCCGGCTATCCCCTCGACGGCTCAAGCTGGCGAGTGGGCATTGAGCATCCGCTGGATCCGGCAAAAACCGTGGCCGAGGTCCAGATGGGACCTGGAGCCATCGTGACGTCCTCGGTGGCCAAGCGATCGTGGCGGCAGGCGGGCATACTGCGGCACCATCTGATCGATCCACGCACGGGCGAGCCGGCCGAAAACGATTGGCTCAGCGTCACCGTCGTGGCCCCAAGAATCACGGTCGCCGAAGTCTATGCCAAGGCCATATTGATCGGCGGACCTGCACAGGCCGAGCGCCTCGCCGCCCAACGGCCGGAAATCTCGTACTACGCCGTCTCCCGGGACGGTACCTTTGCGCAGCAATCATCGGAAATGGAGTACTTCCATGGCCTACACCAAACCTACTACCAGTAAGCCCGGAACTCGGCAAGATCCTCGGGCCGGCAATCCTTGTCCTGTTCGTGGGGGTTCTGTTCGTCGGAGCCATCCTCATGCTCTGGCTCTCGCAGGCATCCGGCGGCAAATCGGCCTCCGGGCTCCTTGCGTCCCTGTTCGGGATGGACACCGTGCAGTCGTGGTGGTACGTCACCCGCGCCGCGGGGCTGACTTCGTACTTCCTGTTGTGGTTGTCCATGATTTGGGGGATGGGCATTTCAACCAAGATATTCCATCCCGCCGTGGAAGGCACATACTCCTACGACTTTCACGAGTTTCTGTCTTTGCTCGGTCTCGGTTTCGTGGTCTTGCACGTGGTCGTCCTCATGTTGGACAAGTACTTGCCCTTTACGATCCTGCAGATACTGGTCCCCTTCGTCGATTCCTATCGCCCGATTTGGGTTGGCTTGGGAATCATCGGGTTCTACATCTTCCTGCTGGTGACGGTAACCTTCTATCTGCGACCCGTCATAGGCGTCCAGGCATTTCGTGCCATCCATGTGCTCAGCCTGGCGGGATACGTGGGCGCGACGCTTCACGGCCTTTACGCAGGCACCGATTCAGCATTGGCCGTTACCAAGGTGCTCTATGTCGGGACGGCGCTGGTGGTGGTGTTTCTGACAGTCTACTGGTTGGTTATGTCTGCGCTAACCAAGACCGAGCGATCACTCATGCGGACCCAGGGAAGTGCCGCCAAGGACCAGAATCGGGGCCGCTTGCGACCAAGTCAAAGATAGTCGCTGGCGCCGGCCGGCAGGCGCGCGCTGGCAGTCGCTCGGGGCAGGGGATGCGGAGCAAGCCGGGTGCATAAGCACCGACGCGCGTACGCCTGTCCCGTCGCGCCAATCGGCATTGGCCGTGACGCCAGCACTTTGAGCTCGGGAGAAAGGGATCTCGAGAGGGGAGACTTGACACCAGCCTGAATGTCCTGTAAAATCATATTGATTAACTTAAGTATGATTAAGGACACCATGGCTATCCAGTCGAGTCACCCCGTCACGATAAGCAGCGCTGCGCAGAGCTATCTAGAGACTGTGGAACTGGCGCGCAGCAAGAATACCCACGATACCTATTCCTACGCCATCAAAGGCTTCCTGGGCGTTCTGGGCAGCCACGGTATCGAGCCGGAAGGACCAGTAGCGGCCCTCCCCGAGGATGCGATTTCCTGGTTTGCCTCGTCGCTCAAGAACCTATCGCCCGCAACAGAGCACCTGTATCTTCAGGCCGCAAAGGGCTTCTACAAGTTCCTGGCAGCCGAGAAACTGGCCGACATCAACCTGCCTCGTCTGGATCTGCTCAGGCAACAGCGGTCACGCCGCCCCGGCATCCGCCTGCCGCAATTCCCTGCGGATGATATCCAGCGCCTCCTGGACTACGCCTCGAGCCCTGGGTTTGTTCCTGCAGAGCCCGAGCCTGAACACCTACGCGCATTAAGGGACAGGTCCTTCTTGCTGGTCCTGGCCGACACGGGCCTTCGCGTTCACGAAGCATGCCAGCTGCGCCGCGGGCAGATCGACTGGAATGAGAGCCGCGCAGTCATTATCGGAAAGGGCAACAAGGAGGCCGTGGTTCGCTTCTCCGGTCGAGCTCTGAGTGCCGTGAAGCACTATCTTTCGGCGCGCTCCGGCATCGACGGCGCCAGCGGAAAGGCCTTGGGCGCCCTGCCCCTCTTTGCACGACACGACAAGGGCGCCGGGCGAAAGATAAAGCCGATCTCCACCGCGACCGGGCGAAACATCGTCTCGGAGCGCGCCGCGCAGGCCCTTGGTGAAGGCGGCGAACACGGCATAACCCCTCACTCCCTACGGCACTTCTTCGTGACAACAGTCTTGCGTGCCAGCGGTAACCTCAAACTTGCCCAGGAGCTGGCCCGCCACGCCAGCATCCAGGTCACGCAGCGCTATGCACATCTGTCGAATGACGAGCTGGACCGCGGCTACCACGAGATATTCGAGCAGCCCGCCAAATAGGCCAACCGCAAACATCAGCGCATGCCGCGGCATTGTGGACCCCGCGTTGCGGGATGCAATTCCGCGCAACAGCGCCGCTGCCCATGATGCCTTTGCGGGGAACGTCTTCGCCCTTGACAGCCCCTGAATTGACATGATAAACTGCGTTCTTAGATACGTGTTCGTTGTCCGCTTGAGGCGCAAATGATGTTCAGTGTCTTGCCATTCATCACCCGCACAGATATCGCAGAATATCTGCCTTCGCGGAGTGCGCCTGTGGGAGTCCTCTAGTCCTTACGCCCGTCGTCCATTCGACGCCAGCCACGGTTGCACTCGAAACCGTGGCTTTTTTGTTGTGTTCATCCAGGGCAACTGAATTTGGCGAACGACGGAGATCAAGGACCATCGATCATGACAACAGACTCATCCACGCCCGCTGCCTTTGACCTGCGCACGGCGTTGCACTCCAATCCATTGGTCGGCGTTTGGCGCACCATGAGGGGCTACCGCCTCGCGTACTTGGGCGCCACGGGCTCCCTGGCCGCCTCCGCGCTGGCAAAGACCAGCACGTTTCTCCTGCTGGGCTATTTCGCAGACAGTGTGCTGGGGAAACGCATCTACCTGGGCGGCACGCTCGGCAGGACCCTGGAATACATTGGCCTCGGCTTCATCGGCCTCGCAGCGGTCGAGGGCTCCTTCGCCTTCCTGTCGGGCCGGCTGGCTGCCTACACGGCCGAGGGAATTACCCGGCGCGTCCGGGATTTTCTCTTCGATCACATCCAGCGGTTGAGCTTTTCGTATCACAGTCACGCCTCCACTGGCGATTTGATCGAGCGGGTCACATCTGATGTCGATGCCCTGCGCCGATTCTTCTCCGAGCAGGCCATCGGGATCGGCCGCATCATCCTGCTGTTCACCGTCAATTGGGTCGCGATTCTTTACATCAACCCCACCCTGGGCTACGCCTCCGTGCTGGCCATACCTCTCGTCCTGCTGGTCTCGCTCTGGTTCTTCAAGAGAGTTACCGCACGCTACGAGGAATACCAGGCGCAGGAGGCCATTCTCTCGACAACCTTGCAGGAGAATTTGACGGGAGTGAGGGTAGTCAAAGCCTTTGGCAGACAGGACTACGAGAAGCGCAAGTTCGAGAAGGATAACTGGGGAAAGTACCTCAAGGGCAAGCTCCTGCTCATCATGCACTCGCTCTTCTGGCCCCTTTCGGACGTCGTGCTTGGATTCCAGATGCTGTTCGGCTTCGTGTTGGCGGCCACCATGGTCATCAAAGGGCAGATCACCATCGGCAACTATCTGACGTACGTGGGCCTGATCGTCTGGCTGATTTGGCCGATCCGCAATCTCGGCCGGATCATCGTGGAGACCTCCACTGGATTGGTCTCCTTTGGGCGGCTCATGGAGATCGTGCGGCACAATCGCGAACCCCTGTCCGACGGGAAGATTCACCCGTCCGGGCCCGTCCGCGGCGATGTGCAGTTTGACAATGTAGCCTTCACCTATGATGACGGCAACACGGAAGTTCTGCGGGGCCTGTCTTTTAGCATCTTGCCGGGTCAGTCTCTCGCACTGGTGGGCTCAACCGGCTCGGGAAAGACTTCGCTTGTCAATCTGCTCCCCCGCTTCCACGAGTACACAGCCGGCCATATCCTGCTTGATGGCAACGAGCTGCGCGACTACTCCCGGGAGTATTTGCGTCGCCAAATTGGAATTGTGCAGCAGGAGCCATTCCTCTTCAGCCGCTCCTTGCGCGATAACATCACGTACGGCGCGGGCCGTCCGGTCTCGCAGCAAGAAGTGGAGGCCGCCGCCAAGGCGGCAGCCATTCACGACGCCATCCTGTCCTTCCCGTCCGGCTACGACACCCTTGTGGGCGAAAAAGGCGTCACGCTCAGCGGCGGTCAGAAGCAGAGGATTGCCATCGCCCGCGTGCTCGTCAAGAACCCGCGCATACTGATCCTGGACGATTCAACCTCGTCGGTCGACACCGAGACCGAGGCGGAGATCCGGGCGGCGCTTGACAGCCTCATGCGCGACCGCACCACTTTCATCATCGCACACCGGATCCAATCGGTCATGCATGCCGATCTGATTCTGGTGCTTGAGCAGGGCCGCGTGATGCAAATGGGGAAGCATGCTGATCTAATCCAGGAAGTCGGGGGCATCTACCGCCGCATGTCGGATATTCAAACCCGCATCGACGAGGCACTGGAGATCGCTGTCGCCGACGGCGCGCCGGGGCCCGGTCCTGTCGAGAGAAGCTGAAATGTCAATCGAACCCATTGAGATCGAAGAAGAAGAATTCACCTCGCAGCTGACGGCTCCCGTCTTCCGGCGCATACTGGGGCTCGTCAAGCCCCACCGCCGTTGGGCGATCGGCTTCGTGATTGCGATCGCCCTCACGTCCGTGACGGATGCTTACTTCACTTACATCAATAAACAATTCGTCGACCAGGGCATAAGCCTGGGAGATACGGCTAGGCTGATGCATCTGGCAGCCATCTATGGCTCGATCATCCTCTTCCAGGCGGTGACGGTGTTCACGTTCGTCTATCTGGCAGGGGTGCTCGGCGAGCGCATCCAATACGACCTGCGCAAGAAGATGTTCAACCACTTGCAGGATCTGTCCCTGTCCTTCTACGCCCAGAACGCCGTTGGCCGCCTGATCGCCCGCGTCACCTCCGACACGGAGCGCGTCGCCGAACTCATGACCTGGGGCGTGGTCGACAGCGCCTGGGCCGTCATGAACATAGCCACCTCGTTGACGTTCATGGCCATCATCAACTGGCGGCTCGCCCTGATCGTCTCGGGTGCCATCCCCATCATGATATTCATCGGCATCAAGCTGCGCCGCCGCATCCTGGTCGAGTTTCGGGAAAGCCGGCGCGCCAATTCGCGCATCACAGGTTCCTACAACGAGACCATTCAAGGCGTCCGGGTTGTCAAGGCGCTGGGACGGGAGCCCGAGAACCTGCGCGAGTTCCAGGTCCTCACCGGCCGCATGTACCGGGCGTCTTACCGTGCCGCGTGGCTGTCTGCGTTGTTCCTTCCCGCCGTGCAGATCATTGCCGCCCTCGCGCTGGGCATCATCGTCTGGTACGGCGGCATCCAGATCCAGACCGGCCTCATCACCATCGGTGGCATCAATGCCTTCGTTTCCTATCTCACCTTCATGATGTGGCCGGTGCAGGACCTCGCCCGGGTGTACGCCGAGATGCAGCATTCCATCGCCTCTGCCGAACGCATATTCAAATTGATCGACACTCCCGCAGAGGTTCATGACCGGCCCGCCGCCGTCCCAGCCCAAACCCTGCTCGGCGAAATCGAGTTCGACCACGTCGCCTTCCACTACGAGGACCAGAAACTGGTGCTCCAGGACTTTTCACTGCGCGTTCGCGCGGGTGATGTGATCGCACTGGTCGGGCCGACCGGTGGCGGCAAGTCCACCATTGTCAATCTGCTCTGCCGCTTCTACGAGCCAAGCGCCGGCGCCATTCGCATCAACGGGCGCAACTACCTGGACTACACGCTGGCGTCCATTCACTCTCGCATTGGCATTGTGCTGCAGACGCCGCACCTGTTTTCCGGCACCGTGGAGGAGAACATTCGCTACGGCCGCTTGGACGCCAGCGAGGCGGACGTCCGTGAGGCTGCAAGAACCGTCGGCGCCGATGATTTCATTTCGGCGCTTTCCAAGGGCTACCAGCAAAACGTTGGCGAAGGCGGAAACCTTCTCTCAGTGGGTCAGAAGCAGCTGCTGAGTCTCGCGCGTGCCGTACTTGCACAACCCGAACTCTTCGTCATGGACGAGGCCACCTCCTCTGTCGATACAATTACCGAGGCGCTCGTCCAGCGCGGCATGGAGGCCCTCATGCGGGATCGGACCACGTTCATCATCGCCCATCGACTGAGCACGGTGAAGCGTGCCGACCGCATCCTTGTGATTGAAGCTGGCAGGATCGCCGAGCAGGGCACGCACGCCGAGCTGCTGCGTCGAAGGGGCCAATACCACAGGATGTATACGCGCCAGTTCCGACGGGAGTTGGAAACGCGCTACAGCGTGTTGGACTCCGATGCACCGGACTTGGGGGCTTCAACCGATTTGGCCGGACAGCCGCCGCCCGCTTTGGCAGCCTAGCGCTCCCGGCGCGCTGTACCACTACCGAGGGAGCAGGTCGGCGTTGCCGCCGCGCTTCAAAAACGAGCAACGCCGCGGCTACAGATACGTTGAGGGAATTGACCTTGCCCAACATGGGAACTTGCACGCGGGCGTCAGCATGATCGAGCCAGAAACTGCTCAGTCCGGTGCTTTCAGCGCCGACCGCCACCGCGATTGGGCCTGACAAATCTTCCGAGGTGTAAACCGCCTGGGCGCCGGGACTTGCCGCCACTATTCTGATTTTCCGCAGCCGCATGAAGCTCAGCGCCTCGTCCGCAGCCAACTGAACCAGCGGGACGGAGAATACCGTGCCGCGCGAGCTCCGCACGACATTCGGGCCGTACAAGTCCGCCCGCGGGTCGCACACCAGCACAGCGTCCACCCCTGCGGCGTCTGCCGTGCGCAAGATTGCCCCAAGGTTGCCGGGTTTCTCAACGGCCTCCACCAGAAGCATCAGAGGGTTTTGTCGTAACTTGACGTCATCCAGGGATGACGCCGGGGCCTCGAACAGCGCAAGCCAGCCGTCCGGGTTTTCCCGGTACGACAGCTTCTCAAATACGGCGGTGCCAACGGTCACGAGTTCGGGTCCGAAACAGAGAGAGAACGCCTGGCGAGCTTGGGCGCCGTTATCAGCGTCCGGGGTTTGTGTCCGGCTGCGAGCGCAAGCTCGATCTCGTCCAATCCTTCGACCAGCATCAATCCCTCACGGCGTCGCTCCCTGGAGCTGGATTTCATCCGCCGGATGCTCTTGACCAACGGGTTCTGAAGGCTGGTGATGTCCATGGTGTTTATAGTAATATGGTTCGGTCTGGCCGTGTGCAGTGTTTTCCCAAGACCCGCCGCCGCGGAAGGAAGTTGCCCATGGATCCGTTTTTCAGATACGATCAACTTTCATGGCCGGAGGTCGAGGCATTGCCCAGGGATACACCTCTGGTCTTGCCACTCGGGTCCGGATACAGTGAAGAGCTTCTCCTGGCACGGCTCGGAAATCCTGCCAGGATCGGGTGGTTGCCTGAATTTCCTTTCGGCTGGGTGGGAAGCGGCGTCGAGGTGCCTCCGATCCTCCTGGGACGGTATGTCGGCAACCTGCTTGGTTCGCTCGAGAAGCAGGGGTTTACCCACGCCTACGTGCTGACAAGCCTTGAGAAGATAATGCTCCTGCCCGGGAGCTCAGTTCTGACTCAAGAGCGGGCAACCGCACTTCCGGAGCCTTCTGGCTTCCCGTCCGATCCGGACCGCAACAAAGTGATCCTCATACCGATAGGGCACACCGAGCAGCACGCGCTGCATCTGCCGCTCAGCGTGGACACCATCATTATTGATGCCATCTCACGTGGAACGGCCGCCTCGGTTCCCGAAAAGGCCTTTTCTTTGCCGGTGATGCCGTATGGCGTCAGTACTCACAGGGACGCCTTCGCCGGCACGTTCGATGCCGGCGGCCGCAGCTTCGAGGACTTCTGGCTGGCAGCCATAGACTGGTTCGTGGCGCGCGGTTTTGATCGCTTCTACTTCATGAGCGGTCATGGAGGCAACGTCTCATTCCTTGTGAATGTGGTCAAGTATGCCGGCGAGCGCCATCGGCGCATTTTCTGTGCGACGGCCTTTCTCCATACCTCGGGGACCTTGGGTGCTGCCTCATTGGAGAAGCACCGCACGTCTGGCACGGGCGGAATGGGACATGCCGGCGAGTTGGAGACCTCCATGATGCTGCATTTGCGTCCTGGCCTGTGCCACATGGATCGCGTCGTGGATGAAACGGACTTTGTGTCCACGCCCTCGTACTACATGGACTGGATCGAAGGCGGGAGCCTGATTGCCAATCCGCCTTGGGATGACGACACCAAAACGGGCGCGTATGGTGCCGGAAGTCATGCAAGCGAAGAAAAGGGCCGCCGTTGGCTCTCGACCGCCATCGAGGAGAAGGTCGGCCACGTCCTCGAGATCCATGAGCAGCACGAGCGACGAGAGGCCCGCCGGAAGGCGGGCTACGGGCGCTGGGGTCTGACGGGCAAGGACTAGGGCTGCGGGCCGTCCCTCTCGTTTCCTCTTAGGCCAGCCTCTCCCAGACGAGCTGCACGCCCTGCCTGGACGGTTTCGTGGTGTCGGTAAGCTCGGAGGTCAGCACAAGCCGATTCGGGCCCTGGAACTCGTACAGGCGTGTTTGGATGGTGCCCGTCCAATTGGGGAAGAGGCTGCCGATCACGGTGTGCTGGATGATCCGCCGCGCGGTATCGACTGAGTAAGTCGAGAAGTATGCCTGATAGCCCTCGAAGGCCGCTCGGATTTCTCCCGAGTCGCCCGCCCGTCTCTTGCCCGGCGGCAGTGGCCGGCGACCCGCGCGCATGATCTGTACCGACATGTTGCCGTCCGCATCATAGTGGAGTCGTCCCACGGGCGCTTTTCCATAGATCGGAATCCGTGCGCCGTCCTCTCGAACGGCCTCGCACGAGACCAATTTCCAGACCCCGACAAAGAGATTTTCCATGATGCGTGCCGATCCTCCGCGGTGGCTCGAAGCCTGATTCTACGAATCACCCCCTATCAAATCCTAGCAAACGGGTCGCCGCGGATACGCGGCCGCCATTGCCGTGGCGAAGCGTCTCTCGCCGCTCAGTCAGTTAACGGCGTTCTTCACGTACTCGTCGAAGAAGCGAGCTGAGCGTTCCATGAATGCGATCCAGGCGTCCCCATTGAATGAGTGTACTTCGCCGTCGTAGCCGAACAACTGCGCAGGCTTGCCCGCCTCCTGGAGGGCCCTGAATAGCTTCTTGGACCACTCAGGCGGCGTCCCCGCCGACGTCTTGCCGTCCGCGGTCCCGTAGTGAATTTGCACCGGTACGGACACCCGATCCAGGTGATACAGCGGTGATGTCTCTTCCAGCGCCGTGGAATTGAGCGAGGATTCGTAGTAGGCCTTGATCAGCTCCGGAGGCAGATCCAGCGGTATCACGTCGGACGAGTTACAGCCGAGTTGGTGTTCACCCGCAAGAATGTCACCGATGCAGCCCAGGCCCCACCGCCCCAGGACGTCGGCGTCGTCTGCACTGACCGTCGAGTACAGGACCGCCGCTTTGGCAGGAGTTCGGAGCATGAGCACCTTCATCGTGACTCCGCCTCCCATGCTGTGCCCCCAAAGGCCAATGCGCTTTGGATCCGCCTCCGGGATCGACGCAACGCCGTTCATCAGATTGACCACATCGATTACCAGACCCGAGTAGTATAGGCTGGGTCCGATGGCGGAACCGCCCCAGCTGCGGTAGTCCGAGGACAGCGTCAGGTATCCGTGCTTGTTGAGATACTCCGCCGCGCGTTCGGTCCCATCCCCCGAACGGTATTCTTCTCGATTGAAATAGCCGTGGTTCATCACGATGACCGGAAAAGGCCGATGCCCGTTCACAGGGATCTGCATCGTCCCGGTAATCTTGAGACCGTCGCTCTGATAGCTGATGGCATATCGCCGAAAGATGTCGGTTTCCTCGATCGCCGGCGACACAACGATGCGAATCGAGCCAAAACTCCGCTGGCGCAGACCCGCGATCGTATATGGCTGCAAGAGTTGCAGCATGGTTGGCGTCGGAGTCGCGCTCGGTGCTAGAGTTGCAGCCAGCGTCGGCGCAGCCGATTTCGGAGCGGCAGACGTGGGACGCTCGGGTGCCGCGGGCGTGCCTGCCTGACAGGCCGATGCGACCGTCAATACGAGCAGGAAGAGTGAGGCGCCCCGCCTCAGAAGCAGAGCCTTCAATTTCATCCAGGTTGGTCCAGGCAATCAGCCCGTCGATTATACAGTTGCGGGCCGAAGATTTGTGATTTTCGTCATTTGTATCCCGGGTGGCTCTGAAATATACTCTGACCAAAATGAACCGACACCGGCCCAGACAGGAGTCCTAAATGGATGAGAGATACCGAAAGCTTCTGGCGATACCGCATGATCGGCTGGACGCCCTCAACCAGGTTCTCCTGGATCCGGATTCAAAGGTAATGAATGCATTCCTCGAGGTGGTCTCGAAGTATGGCACGCCTGAGGAAATCAACCGCAAACACGCGGCTTCACGCCAGCTCACGAGTCTGCTCAAGAAAGTGCAAGCCGCCAACCCTGACCACCTGAGGGATCTCAACTGGCTGATCGAACAAGCCAAGAGTGATCGCTTTGTCTCAATCGCAGACTACCGGCGACAGGTCCTGGGCGCATCGGCAGACAAGCGCGTCTTCGCGGACGACTACGCCGTAACGTTGGAGGTCTCGGCACTGCAGTACTTCCCCTGGATCCGGGAAACCGTGGAGCGCGCCGCCCAGCAGCGCAGTCTTGTTCCCGGACGCTTCATTTCCGTCCGCCGGATGAAGGAATCGGAGGCGGACGGCGATCTGCCTGCCATCGTCGCGGCGATGGACATCATTGGCGCCTCCTTTGTGGAGACTCTCGATACCAAAGGGACGGATGGCTCCAATCCGCACTTGGGCGGTCCGGAAACCATCACCGGATACTTCGGAGGCATCGGCGAGCCGAACGAACATGCCCTGCAGTGGATCGACGAATTCCTCTACTACTTCACGGAATATGGCGTGCAGCACGTGCTCAACTTCAATGCCGGCACAATCCTGCTGGGGTTCTTGCTCTACCGGCTGGGCGTCGATATTCAATTCAAGATCTCGGTGTTTTTCGGCAGTGATAACCCCTACCACGCCCTCTGGATCATGCTGGCGGCCAAGCTCTTTCAGCCGCGACGACGGCAGTTCGCCGTTCTGCGGCTTCAACTGGTCAAACTCGATCAACAACGAGACGATGGAACTAACCGCGCAATTCCGGAAGTCTCTTGGGCTTGAACAGATCGTCCGCTTCGAACACCATATTACAGAGACGCGGAAATCCATTGTGGTACAGCCTTACAACCGACGAGCGGAGTTGATGGCAATTGCTGATCATGTGGCCAATATCTCCGCAAAGCATGAAGGCGGCGAAATCGAGGTGGAGAGCCAGCTCGATCATCCTTCGGATCTTCTGGACTATTTCCGGGAGAAGAAAGAAGTCATTGAATCCGGTGACTGGGACGCTCTTGCGCTGAACTTCAGCAAGAAGGTTGAAGCGTGCAATATCACTGCCCGGGCCCTGACGGAGCGCGGTCTCAGCTTCATCGCCGCCCAAAATCTGCACCGGTAGGCGGCCCTCCGCGGGGCGGGCTTCGGCGGAGCCCTACGGATCCACCGCCAGGCATGTCAAGGTTCGTTCGACACCCGGAATAGGCTGGATGCTGCTGGCTGTGAGCTCGCCCAGCTCGGCCAGGTCGCGTGTTTCCACAACCACCACAGCATCGTACGGCCCAAACGTCATGTGCGCTTCGATCACGCCTTTGATCTTTCTGAGCTGCTTCACGACCTCGCGCAATTGTCCGGCCCGAACAGTCACCAACACGTAAGCTTTCATGGTTGACCTCTCCCTATCGCTGCGCTCGCCGACGTAGAAACACTGACCAATACACCGCCGCGACCAGCACCGTCCCCCCGATGATATTGCCGATCGTGACCGGAATCAGGTTCTGGAACAAGAAAGCGGGCCATGTCAACTTCTCAAGGTGAGGCACCTGCGGTGAGACCGTCGCGATGTACTGCGGATCGCCCCATTTGATCAACAGGCCATACGGAATGAAGTACATGTTCGCGACACTGTGCTCGAATCCCGCTGCGACAAAGGCCGCTATCGGAAGGATTATCGACAGGATCTTGTCGGTCGTGCTGCGCGCGCTGTAGCTGAGCCACACTGCCATGCAGACCAGGGCGTTGCAGAGCACGCCCAAGGCGATCGCCTGAACGAACGTGAGATCGCACTTGGCAATGGCGGTCTTCAACGCTACGATTCCAGTAGCATTGTTTCCAAAGGTGTATTGGCGGCCGAGGAACACCAACACCGCGGTGCCGACCGATCCCACGAAGTTGCCCAAGTAGACAATGCCCCAGTTGCGCAGCAAGGCTGATCCGCTCACCTTGCCGCTTGCCCAAGCCATGACAATCAGATTGTTACCGGTAAACAGTTCCGCTCCCCCGACAATGACCAGTACCAGCCCAAGGCTGAAGACCAGGCCCGCGAGCAGACGGACCACCCCGTAAGGGAGCGCCGCAACAGGCGCGGTCGCACCGCTGGCATCTGGCATCGCAATGGTCCCTGCGCTGACAGTGGTGGCGAATATTGCGCCAAGGCCAATAAATGCGCCCGCCAAGACGGCCAGCATGAATGTCCGTAGAAACGGCATCTCCGCTTTCTGGGCGCCCAGGATCTCCGCCCGCAGGGCCATTTCTTGCGGTAACAAGGCGTCGATGCGTGTATCGCTCATTCTTCCCTCACCATTCGATCTCCTCTAGATTTCACGGGCCCTTCCAGCCCAGGCCACGAGCCCCGCGGCCGCCAGCGCGACGACGATGATGGCGCCTACTGCGCCCCCGGCTCCCAGCGGACTAGCCAGTGGAGCGGCCTGGGTCGCCGTCGGGGTTTCTGTAGGAGCCGCGGTGGAAGCAGGCGGCGATGTCGGTACCGGCGATAGAACCGCGGCCTCCATCGGTGTAGCGCTCGGGGGTTCAGGGGTTGGCGTCTCCACCGTCTTGATCAGGAGCGTGTCCCCCGGATTGATGAGATAGGCCGTGGGTAGCTGGTTCAACGTGCGGATCTGATCGATTTTAACCCCATAGCTGATCGCGATCTGCCATAAGGACTGACCGGCCTGGACTTCGTGGATGATCTCCCCTTTTGCGTTTGGGGTGCTCGCCGAGACCGGCACAATGATTTCGCTCAGTCCCGCGCTGTACGCCGAATTCAGCGCCCGGCGTGTAGGCTTCCGGTGCGCCGCTGCTGGTCGGCCGGGCAACATCAATGACGTAATAGAACATACCGTCGCTCTCGCTGACTCCGGCGCCGATCTCTTGCAGGTCCGTCGACAACATGGTGTTGAGATGGACGCTGTCTCCCGTCCACGAAGCCACCGCCTCTGAGGCGGTCATCCCCGGCGACGCCACCACGTTCTCAGAGCGAAACCCGCCCAGCGACAGGTCGCCGGCCAGCGGATATCCGGCGGCCAGCAGCCTTTCCGTCACGGTGGATCCTCCCGGCCCGGTGTGGCTCCAACTGCCAATCGACGCCATGTAATCAGCCTGTGCCTGCGCCGTACCCATCAGAATGGAGTTCGTGGAGTATGGCGGCAGGCCGTGCGAGGCCCGAAGCGAGTTGACGGCGTCAATCACTTCATATGCCCCTGACGCCGCGAGTCGCCGCGGGGACTCCGCCAATCCGGCACCGTGGAACCACGAGGCGGCCACGATCACCGCGGCTGTCGCCAGAAGGGCGTAGACGGGTCTGCGTGCCATGGCGAGAGCATTATAGCGGAAGCAGCGCGCGCCGCGCCCATACAAGCGGATGTGCAACGGCGGACCTGGTATTCTGCTCAATTTGCATCCGGCAGGCTGCCCCACTTGCCGCTACCGGGGTTCCTTCTTCCGCCGCTATCCGTGGAAGCAACCGGAGAGAAGCAACCTTCTGCGATATCTCATGGTGCTCCGCTTCGTATCCGAAAGTCCCTGCCATGCCGCAACAGCCCTCCTCCAGCACATGGACGGAATACCCGCAAGCCCGCAGGAGATTCGCCGATGCGTAAGGGTTCGAAGCTTGATGGTCTGCTTGTTCGTGGCAGTGTGGGTGGAATAGGATGGCGGTGTCAGTAGTGGCTACACGCAATTCTGCCGAAACCCCCGGAATCTTGGAGAAGCTCCTCCACAGATCGTGCCCCTGAAACCTGTTCTTGCACCGCGCCTGCTGACGTCGGCAAGAGGTCAGGGTAGTCGTGTCGGAGAGTTGAAAGTTCAGAGGGTTCGATGGTGACGAGCGGAATGGAGTTTGTTGGATCTTCGTGCCGCAACTCCATCACCACACTCTCAGCGTGTCTTTGGGCCGCTGCCAGAAAGCCTTTCGAAACCATGGAAGCGCCGGCACCCATGGAGTGCAAGATTTGCACGTCGAAGCCCCCCAGCCGCAGTAAATCAAGAGCGGCCTGCTCCACGTCAGAATTCACGTAATGGTTGAATGGATCCCGCAGCAGGAGCACGGGTTTCAAGCCCGCCTTCTCATGGGGTCTCGCGAGCCGGCGGGCAAAGTTCGGAAAGGGCCGGTCTTGCGCGATACCCATTGCGCGAGCCACCGCCCTGCGTGCGATCGGTATCTGATTGAGCCCATTGGTAATTGGTGCCACGAAGTGCAATATTCGCGCAGTGACTTGGAAGTACCCGAACGCATAGTCTCGGAGGGACCTTGGCCGTGCGCGATAGTACTCGTTGAGAAACGCGGCCTTGAGCTTGGCCATGTCGACGCCACTGGGACATTCCGTCTTACAGCCCTTGCAGCCAAGACACAGGTCCAGCGCCCTGAACACGGCCTCAGACAATCCTTCTCGGCCTGACCTTGCGGCGAACGCCAGCTGGGCTGTAGTCGCCTGCCCAACGGAAGTACCCGAGGAGATCAGTGCTCTGAGAAGATTTGCCCGACCCCGCGTTGAGAATTGTTCCTCGCGAGTTGCCTGAAAGGATGGGCACATTACGCCGTCGTCCTTGCGGCATACTGCTTGCCCATTGCATTGTTCGATCGCCGTCTCTAGGCCGCCGTTTCGACGGAAATCAATGCCGGCTTTCCATGTCTGCGCTCGGTAGGCAGTGCCATAGCGCAGGTGCGTATCCATTGGCGGCGCTTCCAGCATCTTGTGGGGGCTCAGAATGCCGGCTGGATCGGCTGCCAGCTTGAGGGACGACATCGCTTCGGCTATATCATCTCCGTACGTCTTCCGCAGCCACTCTCCTCGGGCGATCCCGTCGCCGTGCTCGGAAGCCATGGATCCGCCCAAGCGCAAAGCCAACCCAACTATCTGCTCCGCGATCTGGCGCATCATGCGGACCCCGGCGAGAGTTCTTCAGATCCAAAATGGGACGGACGTGCAGGCAGCCTGCCGAGGCGTGTCCATAAATTCCGCCTTCGGCTTTGTGCTCCGCCATAATGCGACGGACTTCCCTCGCGAACTCGCCAAGATTTCTCAACGGGAATGGCACAATCCTCAATGAAGCCAATCGAACGCCTCGATTGCGGTCGTGAATCGAGAATGCCAAGTCCAGCCTTCCGCAGACTCCATACGCGCTCCTGATCCGAGGCGGACTCTGCCAGGCGAACATCCCCCCGCAACGCTTCGGCAGCCATTTTCAGAGAACCAGGGTTCCCACCTGCAAACTCAACGACCAGGATCGCCTCGGCGTCGGCACTGGCCCATCCCGTCGGCAGAGCAAAGGCAGGCGCATGCCTTGCCAGATCCACGAGCATTCGTGGGATAAGCTCGATGGCCGACGGATGATGGACCAGGATTTCGGGCACGGCATCGCAGGCGCTCTCGATGCTCGAGTAGGCCAAAATGGCGAGGATCGAGTGGTCGGGCTTGGGGACGAGGCCCACGGTCGCCTGACGGATCACGGCCAACGTCCCTTCGCTGCCCGCCAACAGCGGGGCCAAATTGATATTGTTGTCGCTTGAATTGGGCGGATAGTCGGCGGTCTCCCACCCCGTCGGCCTTGTGGATGACCAGGGAAGCAGATAATTCAACCGATAGCCCGCGGAATTTCGCCACGTGCGCGGATATCGCTCCTTGATGGCCGCGCCGTAGCGCTCACGGATATTCAGCGCTTCGTTTACCAGCGCCTCGTAGCGGGAGGCGGGCACTGTTGCCCTATGCCCTCTGGGCTCGACCGACCCGCCCGAGGGTTGCGGTGCGCGGCCGCATGCATCGATCACCCCCAGCGTGGCGAGGCTTCCGTCTCCGAGCACGACGTCAACCGACCGGAGGTGATCGGCGGTCATGCCGTAGAGGATGGAATGGGCACCCGTGGCATTATTACCGATGACGCCGCCCATCGTGGCACGGTCGGCCGACGACGGGTCGGGACCAAACCGCAATCCATGCTTCGCAGCCGCGCGGTTTAGGTCGGAAAGTACAACCCCCGGCTCGACTGTTGCCACCCTCTCCGCCGGATCGACCTCGACAATCCTATTCAGCCAACGCGAGCAATCCAGAATTACAGCCTCTCCGATGGCCTGTCCGGCGAGAGAGGATCCTCCTCCCCGCGGAAGGATGGGAACCCCGTGTCTCGCCGCCGATTCGACGGCCGCATGCAGATCATCCTGCGAACGGGGTAACAGCACCCCCAAAGGCTCGACCTGATAGATCGAGGCATCGGTGCTGTAAAGCACTCTGCTGGCAAGATCCAACCGAATATCCCCCCTAAAGCGACGGCGCAGGTCGTCTAGAAATTCATCCGGAAGGCTCATGGGATCCGGTTATTTTGTCTTTGCTTGATTGGCGACAGCGGCGGCTGCACGTGCGACCGCCTCCTGATCTCCCAGATAGTAGTGCTTGAGCACCGACAGTTTGGCGTCCAGCTCGTATACAAGGGGTATACCGGTCGGAATATTGAGCTCGGGGATCTCGGCATCCGAAATACCATCCAAGTACTTGACCATCGCTCGCAAGCTGTTGCCGTGTGCCGCCACGAGCACGCGCTGGCCGCTCTTGATCGCAGGAGCGAGCACGGTGTGCCAATAGGGCAACACTCTCTCCAGCGTGATCTTCAGCGACTCAGTCGCAGGGAGTTGATCCGGCTTCAGGGATGCATAGCGCGGATCGAATCTTGGGTGCCGTTCGTCAGTGAGCTCGAGCGCCGGCGGTGGCACGTCATAGCTGCGTCTCCACAGCTTGACCTGCGCGTCGCCAAACTTCTTGGCCGTCTCCGCCTTGTTCAGGCCCTGCAGCGCCCCGTAGTGCCGTTCGTTTAACTCCCAGGCGTTCACGACGGGAATCCATTCCAACTGCATTTGTTCCAGCACAATCCACAGCGTCTGGATTGCGCGCCGCAGAACGGACGTGTAGGCTATATCGAATACGTAGCCTTCGTCTCTCAGCTGCTTCCCCGCCGCCAGAGCCTCCGCCCGGCCTTGGTCGGTCAGTCCCACGTCCGTCCAGCCGGTGAACCTGTTTTCCAGGTTCCACGTGCTTTGACCATGTCTTAGCAATACGACTTTGTACATTTCACTCTCCATGCAATGTTTTCCATTATTATAATGTGCCGCCCTTGCCGATTAGTTACCTTGCCCATAGAATAGACGCATGCCCGAGGGTGCCACGCCCGTTCGCAAGCAGTACTTGGAGATCAAGCGCGAGTATCCGGGGACTCTGCTTTTCTTTCGCCTGGGGGACTTCTATGAGACTTTCGATGAGGATGCGGAGATCACGGCCCGAGAACTTGATATCGTCCTGACCAGCCGCCCCGTCGGGAAGGGCGTGCGTGCGCCGCTGGCTGGCATTCCATATCATGCCGTTGACAATTACCTTGCCAGGCTGATTCAGAAGGGCTATCACGTGGCCATCTGTGAGCAGATCGGCCAGGAACCTGTCAACGGCATATTCCCTCGCAGAGTCGTGCGCGTGGTGACAGCGGGCACGGTAATCGAGCCGGCGTTGCTCCCCGGCGACGGAAACAATTACCTTGCAGCAGTCGTGCTTTCGGACGACGCATCGGCCGCGATCGCCTACACCGACGTCACGACGGGGGATTTTGCAGTCACGGAGCTTCCAGGCGACGCAGTCGAGACTGAGTTGGCGCGTTTGCGGCCGGCCGAGATTATTCAGCCGGAGGGGCAATCCCTCTCCGCGCCGGCCTCCGGGAATCTCACTGCATGGCCTCGGTGGCACTTTGAACCCGGCAAGTGCGAGGAGGTCCTCCTCACACATTTCAAGGCGGCCGCGCTGGACGGTTTTGGCATTCAAGGACGGCCATTGGCCATCCAGGCGGCCGGGGCCATCCTGCAGTATCTCGAGGTAACCCAGCCCGACGCTCTCCACTTGCTGTCCGGACTGCGTATGTACAGCCTCGGGGCCTTCATGACGCTGGATGCGTCAACCCGTCGCAATCTCGAGTTGGAGCAGACGCTTCGTGGGGAGCGCGAGGGATCTCTGCTCGGGCTGCTTGATCGCACCGTCACACCTATGGGCCGGCGCCTGATCCAGCAGTGGATCAGCCAGCCGCTGCTGCATGCAGACAACATCCGGTCGCGCCAGGACAGCATCCAGTTCTTTGTCGAACGCGGCATGCTCCGCGCGGAATTGCGGGCCGCGCTCAAGCCGGTGACCGACCTCGAGAGACTCGTTAACCGCATCGTGGCAACGCACGCGCGGCCCAGGGATCTGGTGGCACTGCGCGAGACGCTGCAGCTTCTCCCGGAACTGGGCAAGCTGCTCGACGGTGCCTCTCAGCCAACCGGGCCCGACGTGACCCGGGCTTCGGGAGCCGCGGGTTCGCTGGATAAGCTTTCATCCTTTCTGCCGATCGGCGACCTCGGCCCATTTGAGAAGGAACTTGACCTGCTCCACCGGGCAATCGAAGACGATCCGCCAGCCACTTTGCAGGGAACCGGAATCGTCCGCGCCGGGTTCTCTGAGGAGCTCGATGCGATTGTCTCCGCCTCTCAGCATGCCCGCGATTGGATTGCGAACCTGGAGGCCACGGAGCGGACTCGTACGGGCATTAAGTCGTTGAAGGTCGGCTACAACAAGGTGTTCGGTTACTACATAGAAATCTCGCGAGGCGCAGCCGCCAAAGCGCCCGAAAACTACATTAGGAAGCAGACCCTTGTGAACGGCGAGCGTTTCATAACGCCGGAAATGAAGGAGTACGAAACCCTTGTTTTGAATGCGGCCGAGAACATCCACGAAATAGAGCTGCGCCTCTTCAAGGAGATCTGCGCCAGCCTGGCGAAATCCGCTGCCCGGCTGCTGCGGGCGGCACGCGCCGTGGCGGAACTGGATGTCTACTCTGCGCTGGCCGAGGTGGCCGCGGTATCAGGATACGTCCGGCCTGAGATTACGCAGGATGGCACATTGGAGATCCGCGGCGGCCGCCATCCGGTCGTCGAACGATCCTTGCAGCGCGACCGCTACGTTCCAAACGATGCCGTCTTTGACGACGGCGAGATCGTTCAGGATCATCACCGGCCCCAATATGGCGGGAAAATCCACCTACCTCCGTCAGGTGGCCCTGATCGTCCTCCTTGCCCAGATGGGCTCGTTTGTGCCGGCTGAATCGGCGCGCCTCGGCCTGGTGGACCGCATCTTCACCCGCATCGGCGCGCAGGACGAGCTTCACGCCGGCCAATCCACCTTCATGGTGGAAATGATCGAGGCGGCCAACATCCTCCATCATGCCACGCCGCGCAGCCTGCTGATCCTCGACGAGATCGGGCGGGGGACGAGCACATATGATGGCGTCTCCATTGCGTGGGCAGTCGTGGAGTTCATCCACAACCATCCGCGCCTGCGCGCCAAGACGCTGTTTGCCACCCACTACCACGAGCTCCTCCAGTTGGCGGATCTGCTGCCCGGCATCCGCAACTACAATGTCGCCGTGACGGAGGCGGACGGCAACGTGGTGTTCCTGCACAAGATTGTCCCGGGTGGCGCGGACAAGTCGTACGGCATCCACGTCGCTCAGCTTGCAGGCTTGCCGGGATCGGTGGTCCAGCGCGCAAACGCCATCCTCGAGGAGCTCGAGAAATCATCCGGCAAAGCCGTCCGGTCAAATCCTCACTCGGCGCAACAAGCCGCTTTGTTTCCCGAGACCAGCCCGCTGTTGGACGAGCTTGGGGCCGTCGACGAAAACTCCCTGTCCCCCATCGAGGCGCTAAACAAGGTGTTCGAATGGAAACGGAAGTACACCAAGTAACGCCAACGGCGAACCGGCGCCCGAAACTGACGCCGGACGAGATCGGCCATTTGATCGCCCTCTTCTCGGTGATTCTCGGGGCATTCTTGTATCTCTACCCGGCATATCTGGCTGGCTTTCCAATCAACGACGGGGGCCTCTTCTACAACATGCTCCGCGCCGTTCAGGCCAATGGATTTCGGCTCCCGGCCTACGTTCAATACAACGGTCTGAACATCCCCTTCGCCTATCCTCCACTGGGCTTCTACGTGGGTGCCGCCCTCAGCACGGCGCTGCACATCGATCCGATCCTGCTGCTGCAGTGGTTCCCCGCCACGGTTCTCATACTCGTCAGCATCGCTATCTACAGCCTCGCTCTTCGGGTGCTCAAGTCGCCCATCGAGGCCGGCATCGCCACGTTCCTGTACGTTTGCACGCCGCGCAGCATGACCTGGCTCATCATGGGCGGCGGATTGACGCGTAGCCTGGGGCAACTCTTCCTCGTCCTGACTCTCGCAAGCGCCTACGCCCTCTACACAGAGCGGAGCCGACGTAGACACCTCGTCCTTACTGCCCTCTTTGCCTCGCTCGTGGTGCTGACCCATCCCGGAAGCAGCCCTGCACACAGCCGCCCTCGTCGCCCTGTTCTGGATCTTCAAGGGCCGCACCAGACGGAGCCTGCTGGATTCCCTCGCAGTGCTGCTCGCCGTCATCGTCGTGACGAGCATCTGGTGGCTGCCGGCCTTGCAGCGCTTCGGCATTGGCCCCTTCATTGCGGCCGAGCCGAACCGGCGGGCTGAACGCCCCAAGCGCGATCGTCTATGTGGGCCTAATGACGTTCACGGAAGAGCCCCTTACGACGCTTGTGGCGGCCCTCGGCGTCGTCGGCCTTCTGGCCTGCTTGGCGCGCAAGGACTACTTGCTGCCGCTCTGGCTGGTAGTCCCTTTCCTGGTGGAGCCCCGCAACGCCGCAACCGTTGCAGTTGTGCCGGTGGCCTTTATGGCCGCCGTGGCAGCTGCACGAGCATAATCCTGCCGGGAATTGCCGGCATTGCAGAGCAAGACCGCCCGCGGCTGCATCGAAGAGTTATCTCGAGAAGCTCCGCGGTAAGAGTCGGCGCCTAGCCTACCTGGCGTTCTTTGTGCTCGAGTTCGCCTTTCTTGGCCGCGACGCGCGCTTGCTCACCGTGAGAGTTTCCGACGGCGAATCGGGCGGCCTTTGAATGGGTCGCGGCCAACACCCCGCCCGGCAGCCGATTCCTGGTGATGACGGGTGACAACGAGTTGTTCTGTGATCCCGTGCAAGAATGGTTCCCTGCCTTGACGCAGCGCACCAGCGAGACCACCCTTCAAGGGCAGGAGTGGAACACGAGCGGCATATTCTTTTCGAAGATAGCCGGCCTGCCAAAGCTTCAAGCGTGCGTTCAGGCAGCCTCCCCGATCGACTGCCTGAGCAGCGAGGCCAAGTCCCTGGGATTGCACTATGACTACATCTATGTTGCGGAAGCGGGTGCCTTGAAGCGATTCTGCCGGCCCCTCCAGGATGAACGCCGCGGCGCGGCGCTTGTGATGCAGCTCCAAGCCCGGTCCGCTCCGGTATACAACTCAGCGGATGTGAAGATATTCGCCGTCGCCCGCTAGCGACGACGCTTCTTCGCCATACAGAAGACAGCAGATATCGTCTGGGAGCCTCCAGCTGCGCACGGCTGAGGCCACGCGTTTGGTCAAGACTCGCATTGCTGATGTATCGATGGTCCACTTCAAGACCATTAGCAGCGTACCCACGACGAAAACACCCCGTTGACAATCAGCGCTTGGACTCTCCTTCGGAAGACCCTTCCAGTCCCCGCGCGAGCTGCCTGCCCATGACAACGCTGCTGATTCCGCCCACGACGATTATCACCGCCGTCGAAATCAAGCGATCCAGGGCCACAGCAGCCACACTCACACCAAGATCAAAGCCCAGCGCCAGTGCGACTCCGCCCACAATGGCCTCGGTGACGCCCAAGCCGCCGGGTGCAATAGTCACGACCTGAGTCTAGACGGCGGCAGAAGAGAGTAGGAGAACATCCCCGATGGTTACATTTTGCGAAAGCATGTGGAACGCGAGCCAGTAGCGGATCGCCAGCACGACCATCAAGGCAGTTTGAAGGCTTATGATTTTCCCAACAAGATACCGATTATGTCCAATTAGATTCCAACCCTCCAGTACCCTGGCCAACGCGGCCCGCAGCCGGGGGACCAGGTTCACTCGGTTGAGACGCAGAAAGAAGAGCAGCGATGAGGCGCCCCATCACGGTGAATCCTACATACAGCAACACCGGGACAACACGGCCCAGAACAAACCAGTACATCAAGATTCCCATACCTATGATGCCATTCGCTGAAACAAAGCAGAGAAAGAGCGCTAATGTTGCGCTCAGAAACTTCCCATACGAGAACTGGTACTGTCGCTTCAAGTAGATGCCGCGCGCCACGATTCCGCCGGAAACAGGCAGTTGATTGGCCAGCGTGGAGACGGCGGCCAAGATGAATCCATCTTGATACGAGAGTCGCGCTCCTAGGTCCCGAAATACCAGACAATTTACGAGACCGCCTATGACCGTTCCCATCACGGTCGCGCCTATCAATGCGAGGACAGATCTTACGGAAACATGGAACAGCTGCGCAAACTGGTCCAGGTTCACCATGACGTAGTAGACGAATAGCGCAATTAAGGCTGTACCGACGGCAATGAGAATGAGGGAACGCCAGCGTCGAGCCGCCGCGACTACCACTTGAAAGCACATGTCTGATCTAGGTCACTGCAAAATTAGCGCTCGAGTTCTCAAGAAACGCACCGGGTTGTCGGGGCCTCTAGGCCCACGAGGCACGAGAGCTGCAACAGGACAATCGCTCGTCATCAGCCGGGGTCGTTCGCCCTTGGCATGTCCCCACCAACAGCCAAGGGTTGCAGCCCATACGCTTCCAGATATGTGTCCGCAATCTTGCTCCAGTCGGATTCCCTCGCACGTCTTTGTCCATTCTCGACCAACGTGGCTCGCATGGTCGGATTGCCTATCAACGACGCGACTGCTTGCGCAATCGCGGATGGATCCTTCTGATGCACCAGAATACCCGTCTGACCGTCCACGATCACCTCGGATATCCCCCCTACGTTCGAAGCAACGAGGGGCAAACCAGATGCTTGCGCCTCCAACAACGCCAGTCCTAATCCTTCAGCCTCACCTGCCGAACTGGTGGCCGATGGGCCCACGAAAACATCCGCGTGCGAAAGAATGCTAGGCAAAGATTGATGATCGACAAATCCACGAAAATTCACACATCCGGCCAGTTCAAGCTGAACGACCTGATGTTCGAGAGACCCGCGGAAGGGGCCTTCTCCGCATATCTCCAGGCCGACATTTACGCCCCGTTTCCTCAGAATGCCCACGGCTTCCAAGAGATACCTGACGCCCTTTGACTAACCAATCGCCCCACGAACACGATTCTTAAGAGGATCATGGAGAGCCCGCGCTCCTTCGTGCTCTGAAAAGACACCATAATCGATCCCCATACCAATGACCGCGACCTTCCCAGAGGGAATGCCCGGAATCCATCCCGCCAGTGCCTCTCTCAAGGCATGGCTCACAAACACGAGCTTGTCTACTCGGCGGAATGTGAACGCACGATGCGTCCAGGACACGACGCGGCCTATCCTGCTCGGGTTGCCTGCGAACGCCCAGACGTCGCTACCATGCGATGTGACAACATAGCGGAAGTTAGCAAAAGTTCGCAAAATGCCGACGACAGGCCCAAATGGAACCAACCAGTGCACGTGAATCACGTCGTACCGATTCCTGAACTCCAACGCGACTATCCAAGACGCCCCAGCAAGCACAAGAATGGGAATCATCAGCAGAGTCCACGGGTCCTTGCGGACGATCTCGATGACCGAGATACCGGCACCGAACCTTTCGAACTGGTCCGGCGCATATCTGAAGCGAAATACCTGCACACCTTTCAAATCCTCATACAGCTTGGCACCTTTCGTGTGCGGTGCAAGAACATGCACTTCACAGCGATCCGAGATGCTCTTGGCGAAATCCTCGATGAACACGGGCATGCTGTCTCGCCGCCAGCGAGGAGACGTAGTCGTGACAATCAGGACCTTCGGCTTCACGTCGAGTTCGCTTCCCCGCGGGGCATCCCATAACCAGGAGGAAAGGCTGTCAGCATTGCGGCCTCCAGGTGGTGAGCGCGCGCCCACTCCGCTTACTTCCCATATCTGGCCCGCTTGAGCTCATACAACAACCTGTCCTGATTGGTCCGAAGTCGATTGATCATGTCAGCGATCAGGGCAGACAGGAACACAAGTGCACCAAAAATAATGAAGCCAAGACCGATGAATCCAAACGCCTTGTACGGCGTGAATGCTCCTGTAACGATGTAGTTTCCCAGCAAGAAGAACACGAAACCAACGCCGATCAGCGCAAAAGTCGCTGCGACCGTTCCGAATACCCGCATCGGGTGGTAATCCAGTAGGGCCCGGAAGATGATCTTGCTTGCTTGCACGGCGTACGAGTACAACGACCCGGCTACGCGGGATTTCCGTCCTGGAAAGTACTTCACCGTGATGGGCTGCTGCAGTATGCGCATTCCCTGGTGATCAAGGGACAAGATCGTTTCATGAGTGTACGTAAACTCGCCGAAAAGATTGAGGTGCAGCAAGGCCTCCCGGCCGTAGGCGCGAAATCCGCATGAAACATCGCGATATCGGTGGCCGCTCACGTAGCTCAAGAGTCCCGCCAGCCGTTGGTTGCCCCAGTACTTCAACCACGACATGTGCTCGGGCCTGCCAGCCGCAAACCGATTGCCAAGGACCAAGTCCGCTGTGCCGGCAATAATCGGTCCGACCAGACCGGGAATTTCGTTGGGATCAAACTGGGCGTCGGCATCGATGCCAACGAGGACGTCCATCTCATTTTCGAGGGCGAATTGCACCGCGGACCGTAGCGCAGCTCCAACGCCCCGATTTCGTTCATGAGACACCACCAGTGCGCCCGATTGAGCCGCAAGAGCACCGCTCCCATCCGTGCTCCCATCATCGATGACAAGGCACTGGACTACCTCAACTCCGGACAATGCCTTCGGAAGCCTGGCGATGACCTCGGCAATACTCCGGGCTTCGTTGAGAACGGGAAGGTATACAAGCAGTTTCATTATGTGATTCCCTAGCGCCTCGGCTGCGTTGTCCAAGATCGCAGGTAGGCGCCATTCCCCTGGAGTCAATGGCTTTTCCGAGTCGTGCCCTAAGGCTCCGCTTATTCGATCTCCAAAAGCACCAGGTCCCTCGTCATGTATGCGACTTTGACGGACGACCTGCATTCCTCCATAGCTTCCCGAAAGGCATCGGCGTATTCGCGCTGCGCGACAACGTATTTGACGCCGTATTTCTCTATGGCAGCGCACCGCTCCCCACTGGCAATAGGTGCCCCGACGGATTGGATGGCACGGCTGGCGGCCCTTCTGGCGCGGATGTCATCAAGGGAAAAAAAGAAGTTATGCGGATTATGGTCCACCTCCTCACGGAAGGAGATGAGCTTGGCATGTGCCGACACGCCGGGCAGCAACGAAATCTCCCGGTAATCAAGCGCAATCACGGTCGTCAAGCCCGTCGTGTTGTCATCAAGATAGGCGCCCACTTGCACCAGTTGCTTGTCGTGCTCCAGTGTATCAAAATAGGATGGGATACGGGGCAAGGCCGAGTACACGAGCATAGGCGCGACAAAGACAATAGCTGCCGCCACGCCGGCAGATTCCCAGATCGACGGATGCCTAGGGCGGGCCGGACTCGCCGCCGGGTTGGCGTGCCCTGACTTCTGCCAGCTCGCCAAGGACATTCCTATGGCCACCGCACCCAGGCCCAATGGAGAGAACCAGGAAGCGCGAGAATCAGTCGCGCCGATGCAAAATAGCCCAGGATCCATCCGGTATAGGGGACCGTAGCGAACAAGACCAGCAACACGCAGGACAATACATACCAGTGTACTGGGCCTTGCTTCAGTTTCCTGAGTGCCCAGAGTCCGCACAGTAAGCCAATGACCACCGGGACCACCCGGATGGCCTGCCACGCCTGATACGCGGTGCCTTGAAACGGAAAATCGGAGAAAAAAAGGACACCGGGGTTCAGTCCATAGAAGAGCCCATTCAATACATGCGTGTACCGGCCTATTTCGTAAGAAACGCTGGCACTTTCTGCATCAAAGGGGATCTGGACTTGAGAACCGATCACGGCGAGCCGTATTATGCCGGACGGGATCAGCGACACACCCCCCGTGACGGCGAGCCAGAGCAAGGAGCGCAACCTCGTGCTTTTGGTGACCCAGGCAAGAATCCGACGGCGCAGACAATCAGGTACGCGTAGAACTGCGACACAGGGTGCGTTAAGGCCAAGGCAAATGCTGCCAGCGTCGTGAGCGCCAGCCCCCGTCGCGTGGGCCGACGAAGATATTCCATGCCAAACACAAATAGCACCGGCGCAAGAAGGAAGACCGCGCTTACCTTGTCCTCAGACATATTCTGATAGAACCACATCCCGACCGGCCATTGGTCGCCCACCATCCAGGCATATAGCGAGATCTGGATCAACGCTGCAAAACCTGCCGCCCGCCGCGACAGTCCGAAGCTGCGGGCCAGCCAGAACGCAGCCACGACCGCAAGCGGGACCAATAACAGCTCAAGGTAGTCCCCAAGGAGGAGCAAGCCCGCCAGACCACTCAGGCGCGCAATCAAAGCCTGCCCCATCGGATACAACGCCAGCCAGAATCTCGCAGACTCGGTAGCGCTGAAACCGTAGATGAGATTCGTGAAACCCAGATGCTGGGACTGTTGCCAATTCGTCAGATAGGCGAGGTAGGTGGTATCGTCGATGAAGAACTGCGGAGCCTGGAATGTCAGCAAGCCGCTCAGGATCAAGGCGATCAGCAGCGGCGGATTCGAAACAATGCCCCGCGTGCCGTCTTTCACTTTATTCCAAGCCAACGAAAGGTCATGTCCCGCGCGGGCCAAAACGAGCAATTCCGCTAGGCCCACCGCCGCGAAGACACCTGTTACCACTTCAAAAGAGGCTCCCGCAACACGTCCCCCCAGCCCGATGACACTTATCAAGAACACAGATAGCGCAAATCCAACGGGTAGCACTCCGCTAGGTCCCAGCCGGGCGCCGGCTGGCCTGACGAGCATGTACAACCAGACCCCGGGCAGGACAAAGACGCCCACTGCAACCAGAAGGCGAAACATGTCTGTGGCGAATCCAAGCAATGATCCGGCCTGGACCGTCGGCAACTCTCCCCAGGGAATAATCCATACCAGGATCCATCCCAGACCGCCAAAGAGCCATCCCGCTCTCCGGTGCAGAGCGTCTGCGGCGTTCGGCGCGTCCGCGTTGACCACCTTTAGGAGACTGACCATTACATTCACCGAAATCCCTGCGAATGGTCGCAGGGGCGCGTTGGTGCCCATTGTAGCCTGTCGGCTCCGAGTACAGGTGCCCTCTGAATTGCAGATACCCTGCAATATTGACAAGACAGGCTTCTGCATGCCCGCCGAACTTGGCCTTGGAACGGGCCATCGCCAATTTGCATGAACGGATACTTGCAAGTGGTCCCCCCAAGTCGTGCCCCCGGATTAGCACGCCAGGTTCATCACACCCGAGGACACCGCAATCCGTCCTGATGCCCGCAATACGCTCTTGATCGTGTTCACCCGATCCGAATTGTGATTTAACCGATCTCAAACAGCCAGGTTGTTGTGCCAGGCACCCCAAGGCCACTTTCGCAGAATTTTCGCGTCCGGAGGCCACCGCACTACTGGCACACACTGCGATTGTAAAGTGCCGCAAGATTCTCTGCTTGACTTGCCGACAAGCTGTATGAAAGGAAATCGATCGTGTGCCCAAACGCCTCCCCTACGCCCATGCTTGGAATGCAACCGGTAGCGTTCGCGGTCACTATCTGGCTCACCGTATCCTGAAGACCTGCTTGCGGATACAACCGAAGGCGGCGTATCCCCTGGAAAACATCAAAGCTGGTGACGACTAGAAGAAGCAGAGATACCCCCCACGGGCCAGTCAATCCGCAGGCTTGCCAAGTACTCATACGAGACGATGGCCCCGACCAGGAGTCATGAGTGATGGTGCATAGTACCTCGGTTTGGCCGCCCACGAGGTGACAAAATATGCCAAGAACAGTATCGCGCCCAAAACAAACAACAAGAAGAGAGTATACGGCGCGCTGTTACGTGCGCGGATCAGCGCAGTTGCCATGAAGATAAGCAAGAGAACATGGACGTATGTGAAGGCCAGGCACGCGGCTCCAAAAGACATAACATTGAACGAGGACGCCTTACCGAACCTGAGCATGACATTGAACCCTGCAAGGTAATTCTCCCGATCTACAAGGTAGCTGGCCAGAATTCCCCAAGAGCAGGCCCGCAAAGAGGCCCGACAACAACATCCACCCAGGCTTTAGGTCTAGGTCTCCGTGCTTCTTCCTGCCCATCACATGCAGAAAGGCGCCCGCGAAAAGTAGCGCAAGCAGCAGCGCCAGCGACCACTCGTTCTTGCCAAGGCCGAACAGGAATCCCACGGGTTAAGCCGCAATCGATGCTCACGGCGGCGGCACATCATCGTCCAGGACGCCAAGAGGGCAATTGCAGCAACCCAGCCAGCAAGGTTCCAACGCTGCCATCCACTTGCACCGAGGTTGAAATGGCCATCGCCGGGGGGGTGCACAGCACCGCAACTATCAATACGAAGAGAACAAATCTATCTTGGCGAAAAAGCATCCGACCTTTGCAGCACGAGAAGAACGACGACGGCGCCCACGCAAAACATGAACAATGAGAACGCGAGACGGACCAGCAACATAAGACCCACGGTGTTCAGTGTCTTGTGGGTCACGATCACTTTCCATAAGAGCCCGTAGCGGCCCAGCAGTTCGTATATCGTGGCCGGGTGCTCCGGAGGGCCATACAGGTTTGTCCCGTCGATCCGGCCGAAGAGCAAGTAATTTGGACCGCGAGGCTCAGGTAAAAAATCTCCGCGAAATCGCCTTCTTCGCCGTGAAGAGGCTCAATTAGATAGGGGATCCGCGGCAGAAAGTATAAGACGCAGAACAGTGCAAGCCAGAGCAACGTCCAGGCCGTCGTGTTCTTGCGCCGAGTTGTCCCGTCGGTCTTACTGGTTCGCCCATACTAGGCCAATGCGCGCCTCAAATTCGGGGGCCTCCAGTTGCGACACCCACGGAGCCATTCCCCATGCTACTTCGACACCATCTGCGCAATGCCGGAGCTCCTACTCACTTGCCTAGAACCACCGTCACCCGCAATCCCCCAAACATGGCGTCCCGGGTAGAATGTCCTTGCACGGTCGGCTTCGGATTGAACCCATAGGTGATCAAGTACCGGCCCGTTCCAAAAGAGCGGAATTGGAGGCCTTCCTGACTATTCTTCAAGCCGTAACCGCGCAGCAATGTGTAGTCAAATGATCTACCGACGGTGTACGGTGCTGGGTACCATTTCTCGTACTTTGTCCCGAAACTCGGAATCCAATCCCCGGATTTCCCCGCCAGGTCATAGTCGACGGGGATCTCCGGGCTCGACAACGAGATTTCCAGTCCTCGGCAATGAAACCCACCACGCGGAGTTTGTCCACCAACGGGACGTCGGCTGAAGTCAACACCGCGCCCCTATACTGCAATGTATCACCGATGATCGCCGCTCCCACTACGAGGCTGAGCCCCGAGAAGAGGATGGAAGTCACTGCAGTCAGAGTAAGAATGGCCTTCTTCATGTATGGCGGCGTCTCCAGCACGAGAGGAGTGGCGAACCAGGATAGTGAGCAGAACGGAACGAATTGAACCGCCTCGTCTAGCCGTTGACCCTCCCCCCAGACAGCTCCCCCTAGAAGCAGGGGCAATGGCCTCAGAGAGTATCACGAATGCCGCCATCAAGACAAGCGCCCATGCCGTATCCCGCCCGTCCCGTGAAAGCGTCATAGAGAATGGCTTCTTTCCTATCAGCGCTGTTGCTGCAGCGACTACCACACAAAAGTAACAAAGCAATCCCTGAAAAAAGATCATCCGCAGCGACCATTCATACCCTGACAACGTCGTCGGCGAGAGAATCAATTTGTCCACCTGAAAGGGCGGTACACCGGGGCGGTTGCCGTATTCCTGATATTGCGCAAGAGACCAGACGGGGAAACCGATGATCGTCTCGCCGACGGCGCCGAGTCGCTCCCCGATCGTCAACCCAGAGTACCCGCTAGCCTGTCGAACTCCGGCCATTCCCACTTCTCGGAAATAGGGCGACAGATTCAGCCAAATCGACAATGAGGTAATGGCGATCGACGCAAGAACGGCGCGATCCAGCCCTGCCATCGTTGTGCAGTGCGCTTGGTCACGAGGACGACGAGCATGATCAGCGTGTAGACGATGGAGTTCACGCCGCCCGCGAGATAGATTGACGGGCTCAAAAGGACCGGGACGGCAAACAACGGCAGGATCCAGGGCGTGGGCCGTCGAAGGTAAAGAAGTATCCCCGCAAAGAAAAGGAAATTCAGCGGGGTCAGCGGCCGTTGACCCCACAATTCAATCGAGGTGCCTCGCAAGATGATCGATGACAAGAGGGGGCCGATGGCGATCAGAAGTAGCGTGCGCTCCCCGCGTTGCCAGCCAGCATACGTAAACCAAGAGTGCGGCTTGCGCACTGCCAAGAAATGTGCTGATGACCCACAAATTCGGAAGACCGACTCAAGAGGGCCGACACCAAAACAAGTCCATTCGGATTTGGCAATCCAACGGAACTAACAAGTCCGACTGGGACGTGTAGCGGGCTTCTGGTGTATCCCAGCCAAAGATCGGTTGCTTGATCCTCTCTCCATTGCGAAACTGAAGCCCAGGCAGCTCTATCACCAACACAGCCGCGGCTGCAAGCCCTGCAATCAGAAGTGTCTTTTGCCTGCTCAACTTGGTCAATCCGGCGCCTCCAGACAATCTCCGTAGACCGATTACAAGTCCCCCGTATGGGTCTCACCCGAGAAGTCCCGACGCCGGCGGGATGCGAGCGCCGCCCATTGATGGTACTGCCGCCACCTCCGCCGCCCGCGGCCGCGGTCTCACCCACAAAGCTATGAATGCGTCGGTCACCATTAGCAAGATCAGAACGGGCGAGCTATTCTGAAGGACTAGTCGGGCTGGCTTGAATTCCACGGGAAGAGGGTCGACGAATACCCGAAGCAAAACAGCAGCGTCGCGACGCTAAGTGCAATTCGGCCGCCGTGCTGTCTATCAGTCCGCCTAACATCCATGAGCAGCAGGCCAACCGGACCGGCCAAAACAGCGAGTGTGTAGTCATAGCTCACAACGGGGACCAGAAGCGCCGCTACTGCGCATGCAACCAGCAACTCAGCATTCAGGCCCGTGCTGCCCTCGCGCCACATTCTCACGACAATCAATCCCAGGCACACGGCTAAAATGCGAATAGCTGGACCTCCAATAAACCGCGTGGAGTGCCGACCACGGTGGCCCCGAAGTGGCTACGATCCCAGCCGCCTGGGTTATGAACGAATGTATGGAGTGGTTGGAGATTGAGATCGCATCCATGCGTACACTCACCAAGCGCACAGCACTCACGAAATCCAAGAATACACGCCAACCAAGTACAAAGAACAGCCCGAAGTTGGCGAGGGCAAGCAGCGACAGCCTACTAAGGTTGCTCTTCCAGTCTCGCCAGTCTCGAATGAACATGACAATGAAGACCAGCGGATAGAGTTTCATCTGGACCGAAAGGCTGAAGAGCACGTAGGCCCATAGCTCGCTCCCCCTGCCCGAATGGTATATCCAGACAGCGAGATAGGCAAGCGAGGCCGCGATCACGTTGAATTGCCCACGCTCAAGTTCAAATTGAAAACCGTACGAGAGCAAACCGGTAACGAACACCAGCAAAAGCTCAGGTGTGAGCCGCTTCCTCGAATTTGCCGGCAAGCGGAAAGAACAAAGTTGCCACGCCGGTGAAGCTGGTCAGCGTGATGGCGGAGAATACCACGAACCTCTGAGAGCTGTCGAGCAGCAACGGGGCATCAAGATCAGATAGCTAAGCGGCGGATACTTGGCAGTACGGATATACGGCGTCCCTCCACGCACCGGAGCCGCTCTCACAAAGTTCATGATTTCTCTCAAGTCCGCGCCGATCGGCGATAGGGTCGGCACCACTGGAGGAGAGAACATCGTCGAACCCGAGAAGAATACCGAAATCAGGAAGAATAGGATGTAACTCAGTAGGAAGCCGGCGAGGCACCACACCATGGTGGGCGCACTTCCGACACGCCTAAGTAAACTCCGTGCATTCTGCTTTAGCATTCAGGATGCGATCGCTTGTTATCGATCAATGGTTGTGGTTAGGAAACTCGTCAAGCCGTGAACCCGCTCTACCGCGATTATAGCCGACCAAGTATGGCTACGTGCTCCATAGTCAATCTTGTGGCAATTCGCGTGCCGCCAAACGGCCCGCCGCCACCCTAGACCGCCACCCCGGTAGGTGGGCTCTGACACAATAAAAAAGCCCCCGATGGCATATGCCATCGGGGGCTCAATTTCAACAACCCAAGCCTACGCCGTCATGCTCTTCGCCGGCGCCTTCGAGCGGATCACCGCCCAGGCCAGCACCCCTATCAGTACCAGTGCCACCGCCCAAACTCCGTACAGCGCCAGCCCGGTAACGCCCGCGTACTGCACCACGATCGGCGCGATGATCACGGACACCAGGTTCACGACCTTGATCATCGGGTTCAGTGCCGGTCCGGCCGTGTCCTTGAACGGATCCCCGACCGTGTCCCCGACCACGCCCGCCTTGTGCCGCTCGGAGCCCTTGCCGGTGTTCTTGGCGATGTTCACCGGCTCGTCCTCGATCAGCTTCTTGGCGTTGTCCCAGGCGCCGCCCGAGTTGTTTAGGAACACCGCCAGCAATTGGCCCGAGACGATGATGCCCGCCAGGAAGCCGCCGAGCGCCTCGACGTGCAGCAGCAGGCCCACCACGACCGGCGTGACGATGCCCAGCAGCGCCAGCCCGACCAATTCGTGCTGCGCCGCCTCCGTCGAGATGTTGATTGCCTGCCGGTAGTCCGGCTTCACTTTCCCAGTGAGCACCCCTGCCTTGAACTGCCGGCGCACCTCCAGCACGATCAACGACGCCGCGCGGCTGACCGCTTGGATGGCGAACGACGAGAACAGCCACGGAATCGCCGCTCCCAGCAGCATGCCGACAAACACTTGCGGTATGTCTACGCGAATTCCCGTCGATTGCAGGAGCTGATCTGCCGAATAGCCCAGCGTGGTCTGCGCCCGGGAAACGTCCACCAGGAACGATCCAAACAGTGCCACGGCCGCGATGACCGCCGAGCCAATCGCCACGCCCTTGGTGATTGCCTTTGTCGTGTTGCCGACGGCGTCCAGGTCCGCCATGATCTGCTGGGCGTCCCGCGTCGCCTTGTCCCGCTTGCCCGACCAGGACATTTCGCCGATCCCGTTTGCATTGTCGGAAATCGGTCCGAACGAGTCCATCGCCACGTTGTTGCCTGTCAGGGTCAGCATGCCGATGCCGGTCATCGCTACGCCGTACAGGATGTAGGTGATTTGCTGGGCCGCGTCCGCACCGGGAATGCTCCCGAAGATCAGGATGGAAGCCACGATCGTCAGCGCGATTACCACGATCGACCAGACCGACGACTCAAACCCGACAGCGACGCCTTGCAGGATGAATGTTGCCGGACCGGTGTCCGCCGACTTCTTGATGTCGCGGACCGGCTGTGCGTCGGTTCCGGTGAAGTATTCCGTCAGACGGTCGATCAGGATGGCGAGCAGCACCCCGACCGCCACCGCCGACGGCGTTCTCCACCAACCGCCGAGCCCCGGAGCCTGCAGATAGAAGTATCCGGCCAGGAAGAACAACACGGCCGAAATCGCTGCCGAGGACAGGAATCCCCGGAAGATGGAGGCCATCGCGTTTCCGCTCTTCCCAGGGCCGCCGCGCACCACGTACGTGCCGATGATTGAAGAAAGCACGCCGATGCCGCGCACCATCAACGGGAAGATGATCCATTCGACGCGACCGGTCAGATGCCAGAGCGCCAGCGCCAGGATCAGTCCGGCCACGATCGTGACTTCATACGACTCGAAGATATCGGCCGCCATGCCGGCGCAGTCGCCGACGTTGTCACCCACCAGGTCCGCCACCACGGCCGGATTCCGGGGGTCGTCCTCGGGTATGCCCGCCTCCACCTTGCCCACCAGGTCTGCCCCGACGTCCGCCGCCTTGGTGAAGATGCCGCCGCCTACCCGCATGAACAGGGCCAGCAGCGTGCCGCCAAAGCCGAAGCCCAGGAGCGCATCCGGTGCCGCGATACCCAGCACGATGAAGATCGCCGTGCCGCCCAGCAGACCCAGGCCATCGGTCAGCATGCCCGTGATCGTGCCGGCGCGATAGGCGATGCGCAGGGCGTCACCGAACGACCGCCGCGAGGCAGATGCGACCCGCACATTGCCCTGGACTGCCATCCGCATGCCGATCTGCCCGACTGCCAGCGAGAACGAGGCGCCCATGACGAACGCGATCGCCCGCGCCACGCCGATGATCAAGCGGACTTGATCGGCGCTGCTGCCGGCAAATCGCTGCATGGCCTCCTGAGACGGCGGCACAATATAGACTGACAGAAAAAGCGCCGCTGTCAGAATCGCGATCAGCGGCAAGATGGAGCGCAGCTGCTTGCGCAGGTAGGCGTCGGCGCCGTCCTTGATGGCGCCCCACACTTCCTGCATCTTGGCAGTGCCCTTGTCTTCCCGCAGGATTTGTGTCCGCAGGAAATTCGCGTAGATCAGTCCCAGAATGGCGATGCCAAACACGACCCATATGGCGATCGCCTCGAGTGAAGTTAACCCTGGCATGTAGTACATGTATGAAATTTCCTCCCGCTAGGATGATTATTGCGCTCAGGCTTGGACAAAAGCAGTCGGATTTTACAGGTCGGTGGACGTTGTGTCAAGCGTGAGACTTGTTTCGGCCCTTGACCGCGACCCTCTTCTCTTTGCGACGGCGCGCGGACTTGACCGAGAGCGCGCGTGGATCTGCCGGTTCGCCGCCCCCAAGGCGTCTTCGGCGACCTGCCGGTAACCGTATCCGATCGAGCACCAGACTCCAATCTCGCATCGGGCGGCTCGGGTTTTCGCTGAAGCCTCCGAACTGACGGCCTCCATCGACCCACAAATTGCCGGTTGACATTAGACACATCTTCGGTGCCTCATGCCCATACGTCAAATCTTGCCCCGACCGCGCGACCGCTCGGCGCATTGCTGGACCCGGCTGCCGCTAGCCCTGCAGGGCGTCCCACGCGTGGCCACCCGCGTATCCACCCCTCGCCGCCGCACACCGGCGCAAACAAGCCGTCATCACGCCCCTTTCCGCCTCGAGATTGACCTACCCTGCGCGGTTGACCCAGCCTTCTCAGGAGTTCTTGCCCATCCAACGCAACGCCGCCAACCACTGGCATTGTTCCTCATTGTTTCCGCATCGCGCGCGGTTTCGGCGAGGGAGCCTTCGCGCGAGGCGGAGCCTCGCCCTGCCGAGCGAAGCGCAGGTCCTGAGAGCAACGAAGGAAGCCGCAAGTCGCTAGGGTCGAGCCGCCGCTGCCGCAGATGCTCGTGGTCGCTCCAGGGCACATCCCGGCGATCGCCCGGGCGCCAGCGGCGCAGGACCAGCGCCGCGCTCCGCCTGGCTCAGCAAGCCGTCCGCTACGGCATCGCCCGTTGGTTCTCCGGGCTCAGGCGGCCCCGCTTAGCAATCTCGTTCTGGACCCCTCCGATGGACCTTCGAAAGGTTGACAGTGGTCCACCAATCTGATAACATCTGTCCACAATAATTCGCTTGGCATGCCGGCAGTGTCGCCGGAACCACATCGCACGGAGAGGTGACAACCATGCTTCAAGAATTAGAGGTCAAGACCCAGACACTGACACTAACGCCCGCCGCCTCCAAGGCCGTGAGCGACATCATGGCGGAGCGCCAGCTTGAAGGCTATGCCTTGCGCGTGTACCTCGCCTCCAGCGGATGCTGCAGCGGCGTCAGCTTCGGCATGGCGCTCGACAACAACATCCGCGACCTGGATCACACATTCGAATCGGACGGCGTTCGCGTCGTGGTCGACGAGGTGGCGATGGACTACCTGCAGGGCGCTCGCATCGACTTCGTGAACGACCCCCAGCGCGGCGCGGGCTTCATGGTGGATAGCCCCAGCGCCCAAGCTCAGGCCCACTCACACGATGAGGAAGGTTGCGCCTGCGGGGGCTCCTGCTCCTGCAACAACTAGCCGCCTCGAGCGCCTGATCCCAGAAAGAAGCAAAAACCCACGGCCCGCAGAAGGGTCGTGGGTTTCTTTTTCATCTGGCGGCGCACTGCAGCTATCGCCCGCGCAGGAATGAAACCATGGTCCCAAGAACGCCGACGACCCCTAAAGCTAGAATCAGCAGGCCCAAGGGAATGCGGCTCGCGGGCTTGGTCTCATCCACAAAAGTGGGCACAGCCAGAGGTGCCGCCGCCGTGAATGTTGGCAGGCGCGTTGCGTTCTGCGTCGGGATGAAGGCGGCCACGAGAGTCGGATCGATGGTGGGTGTTGAGGCGGCCGTGGGCGTAGGTGGCACGTCCACCCGAGGCAGCTCCTGCCCGCTGCTCCCCGTGAGCGAGACATACAACGCGTATACCCATGCAACGGATCCAGGCACGCCCTCGTAGCGAATCATGATCCAGTCATCGATTCCGGTGGCCCTGCCCAGAGCGGGCACTTTGATCCCCGTCAGCAGCACTCCGACAGGCGGATAGTTGAAGCTACTCGGACCTGCGTAGACTCTGACCTGCCCGAGGCTGGGATCTAGGGCGACCATTGGTCCCGGCGGCGTACCGGTCACGGTGGGAATCGAACCCGTCGGCTGTTGGGCAACGGCAGGGAGCGTGGCGCCGGCTCGCAGCATGAGACCGAGCGCGGTCGCCACCAAGAGCGTACCCACCCAAAATCTATGGCGAGGAAAACTGCCGCCCTCGGATCCCGTCATCGCTTCCGAATGAAGGATGCACCCAAGACTAGTCCGCCAAGGAGGGCGATCGCCAGGATAGCTGCGGCCGTGGGTATTCCGGATGGTGCGCCAGACTCTTGAGAGAATGTCGGCACCTCCAGGGGCGGCGGCGGGGTGAAGGTCGGCAACCGTGTCACGGTGGGCTCAATCTGAAATGCAGCTTGCAGCGTGGGATCGATGGTCGGGGTGGCAAGCGGCATGGGCGTTGGCGGTGGTTCCACAATGCGCAGAGCACCTGTCAGTGTCACGTTTGCGGCGTATACCCAGCCCACTCCGCCAGGACATGCCGGAAACGAGATCTGCACCCAATCGTGTCCCGGCGACGCCCCCAAGGCGGGCGCCGTGGCGCCCAGCGGCATGGAGCCGCAAGGAATCGGAAAGGCGATTGTGCTGGGTCCATTGCGGACATTTATGGCCGGCTCGCCCGTGAACGTGTTTGTGATGTAGGCTTGGTCGCCGGCGGGCTCGGGGGTGTCAGTCGTCTGCTGCTGAGCTGACGCGGATCGCACTTCATGGGAGCCGACGATGACAACAGCGACGGTCAGCAGGATGAGATAGCAAGCGGAGAGAGCAGGTAATCTCTTGATCATTTGAGGCGAATCCGGGCCGGAATCGGTTCGCGATTATAATGCGGTTTATGGATCGGAAATTCTTCCACGGCGCCCTCGAGCCGATGGATCTTGCGCAACCCCTCGTGGCCGAATTTAATCGAGGCAACATGCGAGCCCAGTTGGTCGGCGAGGGCGATAGGCTGGCCGTCCAGATCGGCACGCGGCCAGGAGCCCCTTCTGGCGGAACAACGGCGATGACTATCACCATCCAGAAGGCGCCAGACGGCGTGGTCGTTCAGGCCGGCGCTCAAGAATGGCTCGGCACGGCGGCGTCGATTGGCAAGACAACAATAGCAGCCATCGCAAATCCATGGAATATCCTTGGTAGGCTGGATGATCTTGCACAAGACGTCGAAAACCTTCAGCTTACGGAGCGCGTGCTGGGCCGTGCTGCAGCAAGCGGCAGCTACGCGCGGCGCAAGTCAAGAACTCTCACAGCGATTAAGAAGGGTGGCGTGCGCCTATTGCGGTACCGCAAATCCCGTCGGTGAAGGTGCCTGCATCGCTTGCGGCGCGCCGCTCGGCGAAGGTCAGCCGCAAACGTGCCCCAAGTGCGGATTTGTTGTCGAGGCGCGTGAGTCGGTCTGTCCAAATTGCGGCATGGCATTGCGCGTGCACGAAGGCCCAGCGGCCTAAGTTCTCCTTAAGCAACCTGACGCGCCATGGTCGCGCGTCTTCCCTGACCCGCTAGCAACGGTGCTTGGCGCGAGCATGACCACCAAGCCTCGAAGCGTTTGAATCCGTCAAGCGCGGGTGCCTGCGGCCGGAGGGAGCTCCATTTGGAGGCAGTATAATTTCCCACCGGATACAGATACCAAAATAAATCTCAAGCGCCTCGAAGCGGGGCTTCGCAAACTGGTCGAAAGCCAGCTTTTGCGGGCCCTGCCCCGAAACGAGCGAGAGGATCGAATCCAGCGCCGTCTCAGCGAGGCCATGATGGCCGGATCGCGCCTCGATGCAGCCGGGGACCGCATTGCACCCAACATCTACACGATCCGCGGATCTCGAAGCACAATCGCCCTTTGGCAGGATCCAAACCTCGCAGACAAGCTGCTGCAAGATCTCAAAGAGGCTGGCGCCCGGGCCGGCTTGCGCTTTGCCGTGGCGCCTTCGATCGAATACGCTGAGGATTCGGGCGCCGAGGAACACGCGATTACGGTCGAGACAGCGCACAGGGACCCCGCCCTGGGCATGACGGAAGACGTGGCTGGACGTACCCCCGCGAACATCGACAGCGGCGAACCGCCCGTAATTCCTGAAAACGCATTCCTGATCGTCGGCGGCGTAAGAGAGTTTGCGCTGGCCTCGCCGGTGATCAATATCGGGCGCCGGCTGGACAACGACGTAGTGATCGGGGACCCGCGCGTTTCGCGGCAGCACGCGCAGCTGCGGGCCATCAATGGTCACTATGTCTTTTTCGATCTGGAGTCTTCGGGGGGCTCGTTCATCAATGGGCAGCGTCGGTCCCAGAGTATTCTGTACTCCGGTGATGTCATTTCGCTGGGTGGTGTCCCCGTGGTCTATGCCCAGGACACGGCGCTGTCAGGGTCATCCGGGGGCGCGACCGGGCCCCAGGAACGACACGGCGCAGACCGCCCGACGGTGACCGTCCATTCTGGCATTCCCGGTCAAGATCCGATGCCATGAGCGCGGTCGTAGTGCTGGGCATCCGGATCCTATTGGTCGTGGCCCTCTATGCGTTTCTCGGTTCGGCGCTTTGGGTGATGTGGAAGGAGCTGAGACAAACCAGTGAGCGGGTCGCCGGCGGACAAATCCCGCCAATTCGGCTTGAGTCCACGCTGCGGGGTGGAGACCCAGTGTTGAGCGGCATTTTCCCAGCCGGAAGTCACTCTGGGCCGCGATCCCGGATCCGACATGGCTCTGCAAGACGAGGCCGTCTCGGCGCGCCACGCGCTAATCAGCTTCCACCATGGACAGTGGTGGCTTGAAGACCTGCGATCAAGGAACGGAACCAAACTAAATGCGGCGGACGTAGCCGGCGCAACCGTTCTGGCGGACGGCGACGAAATCCGCTGCGGGGGTGCCCGAATCAAAGTCAGCCTGGACTACAGACGGCAGGATGCGGTCGTCCCGCCTCGAGGAGAACCAGATGCCTGAGGCGCTTTCGTTTGCCGTTATTGGCGGATCGGGCCTGTATGATCTCGAAGGGCTTGAGGACGTGCGAGATCATGATGTCGAAACGCCGTTCGGGAAGCCGAGCGCCCCAATTCGTGTCGGGCGAATGGAAGACCGCCGGATCGCTTTCTTGGCGCGGCATGGCGTGGGGCACCACCTTACGCCCTCGGAGGTGCCGTACCGTGCCAACATCTATGCACTCAAGACCCTTGGAGTTCAGCGGATCCTAAGCATCAGTGCATGCGGTTCACTGCGCGAGGACCTGATGCCGGGCCACATTGTGATTCCGGATCAACTCTTTGACCACACAGACGGTCGTCGCCGGTCATTCTTCGGTGAAGGCTTGGTGGCACATTTGAGCGTCCCGGATCCTTTTTGCGCGGACCTTTCAAGGCATCTCGGAACTGCCGCAAACGAGGCCGGTGGCGTTGTCCACATGGGCGGGACTTTCATAACGATAGAAGGCCCTCGGTTCTCTACCAGAGCCGAGTCTGCACTATATCGGTCCTGGGGACTCTCATTGATTGGGATGACCACCGCGCCAGAGGCATTCCTGGCGCGTGAGGCAGAGCTGTGCTACGCCGTCATGGCGCATGTTACCGATTTCGATGTGTGGCACGTCAGTGCGGCCCCAGTGACAGTCGATGCGGTGGTTAGAACCCTCCAGAAGAACACGAACTTGGCCCAAGCGGCCATCCGGCTCCTTCTTCGCAGTCTCCCGGAAGAACGCCCTTGTGATTGCGGATCTGCGCTAGCCGGGGCACTCATTACCAACTTGGATGCTGTTCCCGCCGCAACTCTCAAGAAGCTCGCCCCGCTTGTGAGTAAGTACATCCCGAGCTAGGCGCATGCCGATGTCAGCCGGCGCGCGGCCGAGAAGCGGACTGGGCTGGGAACTCGAGAGCCTGGTCATTGTTCTCATCTTCCTGGTCACACTGGCAGTTCACGCCATGAGCCCAGTAACGACCAGCACAAACTCGGGCTGGACTTTCCACGTCGCGGCGAGCCTGCTGCGGCAAGGCAACGTGAACCTCGATGAGTATCGTCCGCTCATGAACCTGTCCTTGGACTATCGCCTGCGCGAGATTCGCGGACACATTTACAGCTATTACCCTATTGCCACACCGCTACTGGTAACCCCGGTCGTTTGGTTGACCAACCTGATATACCCGCTTTCACACTCCACCGATTTCTATACGTACCTCAACCGTCATGCCCCCGACCAGCGGACCGCAAGCCTGGAGAAGCTTGCGGCAGCTGGGATCGTCGCACTGGCAAGCGTGCTCATGTACCTTATCGCACGGCAGAGACTGGGGACAGTTCGATCGGCTGGTATCGCACTCATATTTGTATTCGCGACATCCATGTGGTCCACCGCGAGCCGGGCGCTTTGGCAGCACGGTCCGTCGGCCCTGTTTCTCACCCTAGCGCTGTATTTGGTGGTGGTGCCCTGGGAAAGCCCATGGCGCGTCTTCGCAGCCGGCCTGGTTCTGGGCGCCGCCTATCTCATCCGGCCCACCAATAGTCTCTCGTTTGCATTCATCGGCTTTTACTTCCTCGTAAAGCGCCGTCGCAACTTCTGGGGTTTTGCTGCGGGCTCGCTGCTCGTACTTGTTCCCTTTGCGATCAGCAACTTGATAACATACGGGAACGCGCTGCCGCCGTATTCGTATCAGCTATTTGAGAGACTTGGGAGCCCGGCCTCAATTTCCGAAGCCCTCGTCGGCACGCTTCTCAGTCCGAATCGCGGATTGCTCGTTTTTTCGCCTCTCTTTGTATTTTCCATTTTGGGCGCCTGGATATCGCTGTCCCACCGGCGCTTGAGTGCCGGCAGCATCGATCCGTATTTGATCGGAATCATTGTGAGTCACTGGCTAACCACCTCACTATTTCAGGATTGGGGCGGCGCTTGGTCCATCGGTCCGCGATACTTCGTCGACATCATTCCGTACCTGATGTACTTCCTGATCCCTCTTTTCGAGACGCAGGTGCTAGCAAGATCCTTGCTGAAGTACACATTCATCGGCAGCATCGCCGTTAGCGCGCTCATTCAATTGCACTGTTCCGTAAGCATCTACCCATTCATGTGGAACGGGAAGCCGCAGGCGCTTGTCGACGCGCCCGGCAGGATATGGGACTGGGGGGATCTGCAGTTCCTTAGGGGATTTTGCCCCGGGCAGCCGCTGGAAGGCAGAGCCCCCGCTTGTTGGTTCGAGCATGCCAGCTAATCGACTAGAACGGCGCCTGCTCGTCCTGGCTGGCACCTTCCTGGCTCTGTACTCCGTGAGCCTAACACTCTCGCCCGCTGTTCGAGAAGACACATGGAGCACGACCTACCGTCTTTCACACTGGATTGGGCTTTTGGTTTGGTCAGCCGTCTTCCTGCTCGGCGAACAATTCCTTGCGCGCCACCTGCCCGACCGGGATCCGTTCCTGTTACCGCTGGCGGGCCTGCTCAGCGGATGGGGACTGCTGACGGTGTGGCGGCTTGATTCGAGCCTGGGTCTACGTCAGGCCGCATGGCTGGGCGTAAGCGCGGCCGCAGCCGCGGTCCTTGTTGTAAGGGGCCGGGATCTCGAGTTCCTGCGTCGATACAAGTACGTCTTGCTCGCCGCCGGATTGCTGCTGACCGGCTTGACGCTACTACTAGGCACGAGCCCGACCGAAGTCGGCCCCCGGCTGTGGCTGGGATGTTGCGGCCTGTACTTTCAACCGTCGGAGCCTCTGAAGTTGCTGCTCGTCGCGTACCTGGCGGCCTATCTCGCGGACCGCCTGCCGCTGCAGACACGCTTTTTTCCCTTGCTCATGCCAACGGTCTTTGTCACCGGATTGGCTCTGGTTCTGCTTATCGTCCAGCGGGATCTGGGCACGGCAAGCATATTCATTGTGCTCTACACCAGTATTCTCTACCTAGCCACAGGTCGGAGACGAGTGCTCGCCGTAACTGCGATCGCGCTCGCACTCGCGGCGGTGGCCGGCTTCTCATTCGTGGACATCGTGCACGCCCGCCTAGAAGCCTGGATCAATCCCTGGAACGATCCCAGCGGCCGATCCTATCAAATCGTCCAATCTCTTCTGTCAATTGCAAATGGCGGGATATTCGGGCGCGGTCCCGGGTTGGGTAGTCCGAGTCTGGTACCAGTGGCGCACTCGGATTTCATCTATTCCGCAGTAGCCGAGGAGACCGGACTCTTGGGCAGCATCGGCTTGCTGCTCGCAGACGCCATGCTGCTGAGCCGCGGCTTCATGACGGCCATCCGGGCTAAACATCAGTTTCATCGGCTTCTGGCTGCCGGGCTTAGCGCGTATCTCGGCATCCAGGCGCTCCTGATAATCGGAGGCGATCTTCGACTCCTGCCCCTCACGGGCGTGACGCTACCGTTTGTTTCCTACGGGGGCTCCTCGTTGCTCACGTCTTTCATGGCAATTACAGTCCTTCTCGTAGTCAGCGCGGCGCCCGAGCACCAGCCGTTGCCGCTGAAGCCGCGACACCCATTGGCCGTGATCGCGGCAATCCTCGGCATCGGAATTTTCGGCGCTGCTCTCGGGCAGACTTGGTGGGCAGTCGTTCGTGCGCAAGACTTGCTGGCCCGAACTGACAATCCGCGCCGCTCAATTGCGGACCGCTACGTTCCCCGCGGAAGCTTACTGGATAGAAATGGACAGCCGATCTCCGTAACCGTGGGCAGCGTTGGCTCCCTGCATCGTTACTACGCGTATTCTGCGATCGCGCCAATTACTGGCTACACGCATCCCGCTTTCGGGCAGGCGGGCCTCGAAGCCTCTCTTGACGACTACCTAAGGGGATTGAAGGGCAATCCTTCGAGCGCTGTTTGGTGGCACGAGTTGCTCTACGGTACTCCGCCACCCGGACTTGACGTCCGCTTGAGCATTGATCTTGGACTGCAGCGCACCGCGGATCAAGCAATCGGGACCTCCCAGGGTGCGGCTGTCATGCTCGACGCGCACTCCGGGGAAATCCTCTTGATGGCATCTCACCCGACCTACGACCCTAACCAACTCGACGCCATCGGTTCTGCCCTAGCCAAGGACCCGAGTTCCCCTCTCCTGGACCGGGCGAGTCTGGGAGCGTACCCTCCCGGCGACGCAGTCGCCCCTTTCGAAGCGGCCAGAGGCGTAGGAGCGGCTGCCGGGGATAGCACGAAGCTCTTCCAGCGCCTCGGCTTCTACTCTCGGCCGCTTATCCGGATGCCTGTCGCAAATCCCAGCCCCGGCATCCAAACCAGCAATGTCCGCGTGAGCCCCCTCCAGATGGCTCTCGCTGCCGCTGCTCTTAGCAATGCGGGCGTCCGACCAGCGCCGAGGATTGCCCTGGCCGTCGATACCCCTCAACAGGGATGGGTCGTGCTCCCGACCTTGGGCACCGACTTTTCGGCCTTTTCCGCGCAGTCTGCCAGCGAGACGGCATTTGCCCTCGCAAAACCCGAACGCGCATATTGGGAATGGTCGGCTTCAAGTAGGGACGAGCACGGCGCCGTGACGTGGTACCTGGCAGGCACCCTGCCAAGCTGGCGAGGCACACCGCTGTCTCTTGCGCTCTTGATTGAATCGGATGATATGCCGGCGGCCGTCCGCACGGGGGAGGCAATATTCGACGCCGCCGTCAACCCATGAATCTTGGAGCCTGGCGCGGGACACCGCGCGATCCGGAAAGAGCGCCACACCCGCCTCCCCAGTGGCGGAATGCCCCTCAAACATGCGTGCCACCCGGATTCGGACGTGAACGTCCTGGAATCCTGGCAACAAAAAGCCCGTTCTTGCGAACGGGCTTTTTCAGGCCGCGGGTGGGACTAGGTACCGTCATCCACGTCTTTTGTTGTGTAGCCGGGCCCAGTTTTGAAAAAGTCGTAGTTTGGCTTGGTGTCTTGCGTAAGATCGACAACTTCTCCGGCCGCCAATTGCTTTGCGGTGTCGATGCTGATCGGCTTGCCGCTGTGATTGGTCCCATCGAAGTGCCCGGTCAAACCGACCTTGCTGATAAACTCTCCGCCTTTTGCCGTGTATGCCGCGGGCACCTCATCTTCGGGGAAGATTGCCGCATATGGGCACTCCGGAATGCAGGCGCCGCAATCAATGCAAGTGTCCGGGTCTATGTAGATCCACGGCCACTCGTTCTGCGGGAATCCCGGCACCATGCACTCCACCGGGCAAACCTCAATGCAACCCCGATCACGAACACACAGGCTAGTAACGATGTGCGTCATCGATCCTCTCCTTCTGCGAAGTCAGTCATCTTATTCAAGCATTATATCTTTCTTCGCCATATTAGCAAGAGAGGTGCTTTCACCTAAGGTATGCCAGGCTTGCCAACCGGCATGCGGCCGCCTATTTTGCAGAGAACCGGGCAGCGACGGCATCCCAGTTGGTGACATTCCACCAATTGGTCACATATTCCGCCCGCCGATTTTGATACTTGAGATAATAGGCATGTTCCCAGACGTCGATACCCATGACCGGCATCATGCCATCAGAAACAGGATTGTCCTGGTTCGGTGTTGAAACGACGGCCAAGCCGCTTCCCTTCTTGACTAGCCATGCCCAACCGGAGCCAAAACGGCCATTCGCCGCTTTCTCGAACTCGGCCTTGAAGCTGTCGAATGAGCCAAATGCCGCGTCGATCGCTTTCGCTAGATCACCTTTCGGCGAGCCACCGCCCTTCGGCGCCATCACATCCCAGAACATGTCATGATTCCAAGTGCCGCCACCGTGATTCCTCACAGCAGTCCGCACGTCGTCTGGCACAGAGCTCAGATTCCTCAGAAGCCATTCCACGGATTTGCCTGCAAGTTCCGCGTGCTTGTCCACGGCGGCGTTCAGGTTTTTGACGTAGCCCGCATGATGCATGTCATGGTGTATGGTCATAGTCTTAGCATCAATGTACGGCTCCAGCGCATCGACCGCGTATGGAAGTTTCGGCAATTCAAAAGCCATTGTTTGCTCCTTTGTGCATATTTGCACGGTAGTGGATATTTATGACAACTTTCATAAAAATTATAGCCGAACCAAAAGAAGCCGTCAAGCAAAACCGGGTCTCTGTTAACGAAACGCTAACTGCGCCGCGGCACTTGCGCGCGGCGCCGGGCGGTATACTCGGCGAACTGAGGTGAGCTCAGAGCAATGAGTATGAATCCGAAGAATGAGCGTATCTGGTTGCCGCTGGCATTGGCCGGTGCCATCCTGGCGGTCTCGACTGCCTCCATCCTGATCCGCTTCGCTCAACGCGACGCGCCGTCGCTGACCATCGCCGCCCTTCGGCTTGCGTTCGCAACCCTGCTGCTCGCGCCGTTGGCGATGGCCCGGTACCGGGGACAACTCAGCCACATGTCAAGAAGAGAAGTGCTGCTCGGATTCCTGGCGGGGGGCTTTCTTGCAATCCACTTTGCCACGTGGATCTCGTCGCTCGAATACACGAGTGTGGCGAGTTCCGTAGTCCTCGTCAGCACGGGCCCGCTGTGGGTCGCCCTGGTGTCGCCGTTCATACTCGGAGAGCGGCTGCGTCGCGCCGCAGTGCTGGGCTTGGGACTGGCAATCTTGGGCGGAGTAATCATCGGCGCGGCGGATGTGTGCCGATGGGCCGGCGGGATTCAATGTGACGGCGTGAGCCAATTCCTGCGCGGTCGCTCGACCTTGGGGAATTTCCTCGCACTAGTGGGTGCCTGGGCGGTCAGCGGCTATCTGGTCGTGGGCAGACGGGTCAGACCGACCGTTGCGCTGGTGCCCTATGTACTGATCGCCTATGGCAGCGCGGCGATCTGCTTGCTGATTGCGATGTTGGCGGCCGGGCAGAGCCCCATTGGGCTGAAGCCAGTTACGTATCTTTGGCTGGTACTGCTTGCGGCCGTTCCACAACTGATTGGCCATTCGACCTACAATTGGGCGTTGGGCTTTCTGCCCGCGGCGCTGGTGGCGGTAGCCACACTTGGCGAGCCTGTCGGGTCGGCAGTCCTTGCCTATTTCATCTTGAATGAGCGGCCAGGATTGCTGGTCCTGTGCGGCGGGGGTCTGATACTCACAGGTATCTACCTGGCTGCGCGGGGCTCTTCAGCGCCCGCCGGCTCTGCGGCATGAGCCCCGCGGCCGTACCTCCCGGCCGCCACGATCAAGCGGGGCAGCCAGGAACCCTAGCGATGTGCTGACATGCCTTCACGATCGGCTGAGATGAAGAAGCCCCCCATCACCATTGGTCCTTCCAGAATAGCGGGCCTCGGAGCTTTTGCGCTGCGACCAATCCGCAAAGGCACTCGTATCATCGAATATCTCGGCGAAAGGATCTCATCCGCCGACGCAGATTTGCGTTATCAGGACGATCGGTCTGAGCATCCTCACGTCCTGCTGTTCACGGTGGATTCGCGTACCGTCATCGATGCGGGTATCAGCGGCAACGACGCAAGATTCATCAATCACTCATGCGATCCGAACTGTGAGGCCATTACGGAACACCGGCGGATCTGGATATATGCCCTACGACACATCAAGGCCGGCGAGGAACTCACCTACGACTACAATCTGACCATCGATTCGACGGACGAAGAAGCTCAGGAGACCGCTGTACGCGTGCCACTGCGGCGCGAAGAACTGCCGCGGCACGATGTGCAAGCTCGACTAGGCTTTGAGCTCGCCTGAGGCTGCTAGGGTAGAATACTGCCTGTGTTTAGACGTGCAACAGGATCCCCCGAATCTACGAGCTCTGTCGCGGCGGTCGAGCGCATCACTTCGGTGCTGGGACCGGGAGTTATTTGGCGCGGCGCGGTGAGCGGCTCAGGCGGCGTGCGCATCGAGGGGGCATTTGAAGGCCAAATCGCCTTGCGGGGCCTGTTAGTAGTCGGCGAAACCGGCCGAGTGACATGCGAAAACATTCGCGCCAACGCAGTCATCGTGGCGGGGGCCGTACGAGGCAACATCACTACACAGAAGCTCGAAATCAGGGCAAGCGGCCGTGTTTGGGGAGACGTCACGACCACAGCCTTTGTTACCGATGAGGGGGCATTTCTCCGAGGGCAGATCCGCATGGAGGAGAACGTAGATCTCGACCTGGAGAACGCTGAGTCAGCCGCCGAGGTTGCGATCGTAGAGCCCACCGCTATTTCGAATCTGCCCCCGCCGTCGGACGACAGGGCTTCGGGCAGCACGAGCGCCGCAGTTTGGAAGAAGCCAACCGACGGCTAGGCTGCCCGGCGCCATCCAGCCTGCTCGGTGACGGGCTTGTTTCACCAGACATGAAGTATCGCCAGCTGGGAATTCAGACGCTGAGAGACACACCCGTCGCCGCACGTGGTTTCTCCGACGGCCTCTTGGCGCGCGCGGGCTACTTCGGTGCCGACGGCGAGTTCACTGCTCTCGGCGCGCGTGCGATAGCACGGCTAGAGCACTTGGCAGCCCTGTCTACTGATTTCCTCGGAAAGATCGGCCTTCCGTATCACTCGGCTCCGGACTTTGGTGTTGTCTACTTCTGCAAAGACGGCGATGCCAAATGGCTCCAATGCTCGAGTTGCCACTATGCGCGCGCCCGCGGAAGCCGCGAGATACGGGACTTCGGTCGCACAGTCCGAGGCTCTGCTGCCCCTGGATCGGGTTCCGACACCCAATTGCCATACTATCAATGCGCTTGCAGCTTTCCTTGGCGTTCCTCCAGGCAAAACGGCCAAGGCGCTCATGTATGTGAAGTCAAGCGACCGCAGGTTCGTGATGGTCATTGTTGGTGGAGACAGACAAGTCAGCGAGCAAAAACTGCGTGACCTGGTCGGCTTGCTGGAGCCCGCTGGGCCGGAGGATATGAGCAATGGCGGGCGCCGTGGCCGGGTATGCCTCGCCCGTGGGACTTAAGAACGCAGTGGTTGTCGTCGACCAGCAGGTTATCCAAGCGGCAAATCTTGTCGCCGGTGCCAATGAGGCCGGCTTCCACCTGCGGAATGTCAACTACGGGCGGGACTATCATGCGGATTTCATCGGCGACATTACCCTGGCCAATGCAGGCGACCCTTGCCCCAACTGTGGGAAAGCTCTGTCGGCGATGCGAGCCTACTGGCTAGCAGACCAAGACGGGTACCGATTCAGAAATATCTTGCGTGCACTGGCCGCCGAATACCATGACGATCGCGGCCTGTGTCTGCCTCCGTTGGCGGCGCCCTTCAATGTACACCTGATCCACTTGCCATCAAAGAACCTCGACACAGCGGCCGAAGCAAACGATCTCTATCAACGTCTGGAGGCTGCCGGCATCGGCGTTCTGTATGACGATCGCAGTGAACGCGCCGGCGTCAAGTTCAACGATGCCGACCTGATCGGCCTGCCAATACGCATTACTGTGGCAGAAAGGGGCCTGGAGCACGGAATGATAGAATTCAAGGCTCGCGAGGCAAGCGAGGTTCAGCTTGTCCCTCTTGCCGACGTGACCGAAGCCGTTCGTTCCACGATGCCAAGCATATGACCAGCAAACAGATCCCGATGTCCTCGCCGGACCTTACCGACGCCGAAAGGAACGCCGTCCAGGCGGTGCTTAACACACCGCACCTCAGCATGGGCAGCCGGATCATCGATTTCGAGAACGCTTTCCAAGAGCGGATGTCACGGCGAAATGCGATTGCCGTTTCGTCAGGTACAAGTGGATTGCACTTGTGCGTGCGTGCCGCCGGAGTTGCCGCAGGCGACTTGGTCATCACGACGCCCTTCTCATTCGTGGCCTCTGCGAATGTACTTCTATACGAGCAGGCGGTCCCCATCTTTGTGGATGTGGTGCCCGGGACGGGAAACATCGATCCACAATCAGTCGCCCAGGCAGCGCGCGATCTTCTCGGCGGCGGGAGCGCGGCCAGGAAATGGCTTCCGCGGAAGGGTACGGATGGCAGCGGCAAATTGCGAGCCATCCTGGCGGTCGACGTGTTCGGCCAACCGGCGGACCTGGACCCGCTAAGGCAGACAGCGAATCAGCACGGGATCAAGCTCATAGAAGATTCCTGTGAGGCGCTTGGGGCCGAGTACAAGGGCAGGCCGGCGGGCAGCGTTGGAGACTACGCCGTCTTCGCGTTCTATCCGAACAAGCAGATCACCACGGGCGAGGGCGGCATGATCGTCACGGATGACGATGAGGCCGCGGCTTTTATGCGGGCACTCCGCAACCAGGGCCGTGCCCCGGGTGACACCTGGCTTCAGCATACGCATCTCGGATACAACTACCGCCTGGATGAAATGTCAGCGGCCTTGGGCGCTGTTCAGATGACACGGCTCGAAGAGCTCCTGCAGAAGCGTGATCGTGTGGCTTCCTGGTACAAGAGGCGACTGGAAGAGATCGCTGGCGTGGATGCGCCGATGGTGGAGACATTTACGACTCGCATGTCATGGTTCGTGTACGTGGTCCATTTCGACGCCGGCGTGAACAGGGATGCCCTTGCGGAACGCCTTAGCGCACGCGGCGTCCCGGCGCGTCCATACTTTCTGCCCATCCATATGCAGCCATACATGGCCGAGAGATTTGGTTTCCGCGAAGGTGATTTCCCAAACACAGAGGATCTTGGTCGGCGCGGCCTGGCGTTGCCTTTTTCCGGGATCATGACAGAAGACGACGTTGAAACGGTGTGTCGGATCCTGGGCGAGGAACTGAGGTCCCAATGAGTTCCCGGGCCGCGAGGCTTCTGGAATTTCGACGCTCCAGAATGAATACCGGCATATTCCCGCCCGCAAAGCGGGAAGGGCTTGTCTTTCACGGTGGGCTCATGGTGCTCGCCGCGATCATTGCTGCATTCGGATTCTGGAGGCTCTCCTTGACATCCGGCGGCCCCGCTTTCGTGATGTACCTGCTGCTGGGCGTGCTTGGATTTGCACCGATTCCGCTACTGGGATACCGGGCCTACGCGCTGTTCAAGGCGCAGTACAGGCTGGACCGCAACAGCCTGGAGTTGCGCTGGGGTCTGCGTAACGAACTAGTACCGCTGGGCGACATTGAGTGGGTGCGTTCAGCGAAGGACCTGGTGCATCCCGTTGGGATGCCCGCGGTTCGCATGCCCGGCGCCATTATCGGGCTACGTCGCCACCCAGATCTTGGGGTGATCGAGTTCCTGGCGAGCCGATCGAAGGACTTGTTGCTGGTGGCGGCGCGAGACAGGGTCTATGCGATTTCCCCCGCGGCGCCGGACGACTTCATGGCGACCTTCAGGCGGGCCGTTGAACTCGGGAGCTTGCGGGAAGCCCAACCGATCTCGCAGTACCCCTCTTTCGTGCTTGCGCAGGCCTGGCAATCCGGACTGGTGCGTTATCTGTGGCTGGCGGCGCTTTTCCTGAATATCGGATTGGCGGCATGGATCAGTCTCTTGATCCCTGCAAGCGCCAGGTTTGCGCTGGGCTTTCGACCTGACGGGATCCCGGAAGCGGTTCCATCTCCGCAATTGGTGATCGTGCCACTGGTAAGCGCTTTGCTCAGCCTGGTCGGATGGATGAGCGGGCTGTTCCTCTATCGCTGGAAGAAACGGCGGGTCCTGTCACTTATCCTGTGGTGCTCCAGCGCGGTCTCGAGCGCGTTGTTTCTACTCGGCGTGCTATTCATAGTCACCACTCCGGTGTAGCGGATCGCAGGATGCAGTTGATTGCGGGCCTAGCGCTAGCCGCCGCAATCTCGTATGGGGCCTGGCGCGCGGGCAGCCTCACGAGCGACGGCGCCATGGCTGCCGTCGGCGTCGGGACGATAATCTTCGGTCTGGGCGGTTGGCAATGGGCACTGCTGCTCCTGCTCTTCTTTGTCAGCTCTTCGTTGCTCAGTCAATTATTGCCCGGGCATGGGGAGGATGCGACTGGAAAATCCGCGAAGGGCGCCCGCCGCGATGCAGGGCAAGTGCTCGGCAACGCGTCCGTTGCAGTCGCCTGCGTGGCGCTGCATGCCGCTCTCGCGGACACCACCTGGCCTTGGTTTGCATATGCTGCGTCGCTGGCGGCTGTCACGGCCGACACCTGGTCAACGGAACTGGGCGGCTTGTCGCCTGTTCGGCCGCGACTCATCACACATCTGGGCGAACCGGTGACCCCGGGGGACGTCGGGGGGCGTGACCGTTCTGGGCACACTGGCCGCGGTGGCAGGTGCCGGAGTGATTGGGGGCTCCGCCGCGTTGCTCCTGCCGATGCCTATCGGCACGGCGGCCGCGCTTATCCTCGTGGGAGGCACAATCGCCGCACTTTTCAACTCGCTGCTGGGCGCAACGGTCCAGTGCGTGTACGTATGTCCAACAGAGAACGTGGAAACAGAACAGCACCCCCTGCACCGATGCGGTACGCCGACCGTGTACGCCCGTGGTTGGCGGTGGCTCAACAACGATTGGGTGAACGCTTCCTGCAGCGCATTCGGCCCCCTAGCTTCGTGCGCTCTGGCGCTCGCGCTCACCATTCGGTAATCCGGCCCTCTTCAAGACTCCTACGAGAAACCCCCGGATCAGCTGCGCCGCTGCAGTCCAAGACGGCCGCGTCTTGTACTTCCTCAATGCAGCCACGCCCATCTGCGCCAAGAGGCGCCTGTCGGCCGCCAGACGAACGAGATGGCCGGACAGGGTGACGGCGTCCCCCGGAGCAATCAGGAATCCATCGACGCGGTCAGAGACGAGCTCCGGAATCCCACCGGCCGTGGTGCCCAACGCTGGAAGGCCGAACGCCATGCCCTCAAGGTAGGCAATCCCAAAGCCCTCATAATGCGATGGCAAGACCATGGCTTGAGCTTGCTCTAGTGCGGCCTTCAGTGCACCATTTTGAAGCGCACCGCGAAAGAAGATGGGGACGCCGAGCTGCGAGGCCTTCTTCTGCATGCGGCGGGCGTACGCTGAATCCACGTTGCAGGACCCAACGACTTCCAGCGAAACGCTTGAGGGCGGGAGCATCTTCAGCGCATCCAGCAGCACGTCCAAGCCCTTGCCCGGAAGAACATTCGCAAGGAAGAGTAGCCGAAGCGGACCCGGCTGGCAGGCGCGGGCCCTGATGAGGCCTTCAGAAAACTCGCCGAGGCGATCTCCGCCAGGCGGCGCAATCACATGTGGCGGCAAGGTCCCTATCAGGGCCGACACCGAATCCGCGGTTGCGCGTGAATTGAAGACGAAGCCATCGACGCCGCCCAAGTACTTCCTCTCCAACTTGCGGAGCAACGAGCCCACACCGGGCGCACCGCCCGCGGAGCGCAGGTTGTGGACGATGCTGATCGTCGGGCAGGTCCTTTCGCGCGCATTCTGAGCCAGCAAGGATGGGTGACAAAGTTCGTCTTGAAGCACCGCGTCATAATGGCCGTCGATCCGAAAGGTCAAATTGTCGCGAAGATTTCTTGCATAACTCCCGGAATTCAGTGTGAGGACTTCGACGTCGTCGCCGGCCCGGCGCAGATACGAGACCAGCATGCGGTCGTACACGTAACCCCCAGTGATTGTCTCCAGCGCGCCATAGATCACCAGGCCGAGTTTCATGCTCTTCCCGCGGCCCGTTCTCCTAAGCAGATGGTCGCTGCACTGTGTAGGAGGCCCAAGCTGTGGCGTGCTCCCAAAGCACGACCTTTACCCAGACGATGTTCTCTGCTTCGATGCGAGTACTGATTGCAGTCGCAAGGATGCGCGCGAAATGCTCAAGGCTGGGGTTCAGCCCCTTAAACTCCGGCAGCTCATTAAGCATCTTCTCGCGAAAGTATGCGACGCGGTCCGCCAGCACTTTCTCGACCTGGACGATGTCCACAAGGTACCCGTGCTCGTCGAGTTGATCGCCGGCGAGCTCCAGTTCAAGCACATAGTGATGCGAATTCGGATCGTTCTCAGGGCCCCAGTCGCCCCCAATCAGAAAATGGCGTGCGATGAAATCTCGACGAACGGCCAGTGTGTACATGCGGACTCCAAAGTCGAGCGATTCGAGTTATAGGCGTCAAGAGTAGCGGAATATCAACTGGATCGTGCTCTCGGGCTCTTCATCGAGCAAACGATATGCTTCGGGTGCCTGCTCCAACGCAAAGCGGTGGGTGATCCAGCGCGACGGTCGAATCTGCCGAAGTTGATCCCACGCCACTCTGAAGCGTCGGTCTCTGTCCCAACGCCCCTGCAGGTGCGGAGCGATGGTGCTCACTTGAGAGGCAATCATCGAAATCCGTGAGCGATGATATCGACCCCCGAATTCAACAGGTACGCTTTTGCTGCCGTACCACGATCCAACCACGACCCGGCCGCTGAACCTGGTCAGCGCGATTGCCTGGTTGAGAGCGGACGGATTGCCCGTGAGCTCAAGCGTTAGGTCGTAGCCCCGGCGAGATGGTCCGGTAGGAACTCAAGGCCGCATCCGCAAAATCGCCCGCTTCCGGATCCAGCGTTACGGCGACGCCCAGATCTATGGAGGCCTTCCTGCGCCCCGCGTAGCGGTCAACCGTGACAAGGCATTGCAGCGGGAATTGCCTCAGAATGGCAGCAGTTAGAATGCCGACGACCCCCTGGCCCAGGACAAGTACACACTCCCCGAGCACCGGCGCAGAGTCCTGAACCAGGTTGACTGCGGTCTCCATGTTGGGCAGGAAAACAGCGTCCTCAGGGGCGACGTCTTCAGGCACGGGAATGACTTCAGCAGGACTTGCAAGAAAGTGCGTGCCGTGTGGCTTGAAAGCGAAGACGCGCCGATTGCGCCAAGATGGATCAGCGGCGGGACCAAATTGTTCCACGCGGCCCACGGCGGCGTAGCCGTACGGCGTGGGATATGCCAGGCCGCCACTGATGACGTCGTCCTGAGCCTCCGCGGCGGCGGGCAGTTGGCCGCGATACACGAGCATCTCAGTTCCGGCGCTGACGGCAGATAGCTCCGTCTTGACGAGGAGGTCCTCGCCAATCGGGGCCGGCACCGGCCCGTCACGCAACTCGAGTTGTCGAGGTCCGGTGAACCATAGCGCCGTCCGCTTCACGGTCGTTTGCCGGTTGGCACCGAATCCCAGCCTACGGCTTATCCGACCAGAGCAGCCACAGCACGATGAGCTCAGCAATCTTCGCCGGCACACCATACAACGAGTCGTGAGCAAAGAACGGCATATTGCCCATGATCACGTTCATTCCCACCCAGATGATCGCCCAGGCAGCAATCGTAACAATGACATAGACGAAGAACGTCCACCAAACCAGGCGGTGTCTGACCTGCAGGAAACCAAGCGGTAAGAAGTACGCCAAGAGCAAGCCAACATAGCCCAGGCCATTCAGCGTGAAGAGCAGGTCCGGACGTTGATCCGGGAACAGCTGACTGTCGAATGCCGCGCCAAAATGCAGAAGCGCGGTCAGCAGCACGAGCACGACAATGCCGTAGTGGCGAGCTTTCAGTTGCATCAGGTCACCTCCGTCTTATTGGTACTTTTCTGGCGAAACCGGGACAGCGCCGCTCAGTTGAAGTAGATGATCCATGCGCGACATTTTCGTTCGGAGGTAGCCTGCGTTCTCGGGCCGCGGTTCGACCTCGATGGACGTGCGGCCCTCGATGCGTATTCCGAGGCGGCGAAGCTCCCGGATCTTGGATGGGTTGTTTGTGATGAGATTGATTGAGCGAATACCAAGATCCCGAATCATGAGGGCGGCCACCTGATAATCCCGTTCGTCAGCCCGGTGGCCCAGTTTCAGATTCGCCTCCACGGTGTCCAGACCATCGTCTTGCAAATTGTAGGCACGCAGCTTATCAAGCAAACCGATGCCCCGTCCCTCCTGACGAAGATAGATGAGGGCGCCGCGCTTGGCACGGCCAATCATCTGAAGCGATCGTTCAAGTTGCTCGCCACAATCGCAGCGCAAGGACCCAAGCACGTCGCTCGTGAAGCACTCCGAATGCACACGCAGCAAGACGTCTTGCCCCCCGCTGACGTCCCCCATGACGAGTGCCACGTGATCCTTGGAATCCTGACTGTTCGCATAAAGGATCAAGCTGAAGGTCCCGTAGCGGGTTGGAATGCGGGCTGTCACCTTGCGGGACAATTCGAGTTCGCTCATCGCCGGTAATCCCTGCGTGGCCCAGGAGTAGGGCCCTGCATGTGTTGTTCTTGCCGCCCATGATGCCTGCCAGAATTCGCCATCCAGCGCCTATGCTTTCTGAGCTCCCGAGCTGCCCCAAGCCAGAACCAATCCTGCACCGCCAAAGAGGAGGTCTCGGGCTCTCATCACCAGACTGGCACCGATGGCCGCATCCCGGCTGGCACCAAACAACCCCAAGGTTACCACCTGGCTGGCCTCCAAAGCCCCCAATCCCGCGGGTACCGGCACAAGGAAGGAGAGCCAACCGGCGGTCCAAGCCGATAGCGCCTGCGAGGGATTCAGCCGAATATCCAAGAAAGACGTGATCAGCGCATATTCTATTACGGCCAGCAGGCAGGCGCAAAGCGAAACGCCCAGAACGGCCGCCAGGATACGGGGCCTCCTCCGGCAAAAGCGGCCGACCAATTGCTCCGAAACCCGAACGAAGCGACCGATCTTGTTCCCAGGGAGCCCAACTACCGGCAGGATCGTGAGCGCCTTCGAAAAGGGATGATGATTTCGGCGCAGGAGCAGGATGTGCACAAAAGGCCAGGCCGCCAAAGCCATTAGCACGGTGAGGCCCAGCGTGTGTAGGGGGCGTGTAGCCTGGAGAACGCCCGATTGCACCAGGGCGCCGAGACCGATCACGAGGAAGACAAAACTCGCAAACAGCTCCAGGAGCTTATCCAAGGCCACCGTGGCGGTGGCACGCGCGAAGCTCGACGCGTGCCGCCGGCGAAGATGGAATACCAAGAGGGGCTCGCCCCCCACCTGGGGGCCCACGGTGAAATAGCTCAGCCCAAACGCCGAGAGCCGCACTCTGATTGCGTCCACCAGGGTGGCGCCCGGATTCTCCACGCGAACAAGCACCCACCACCGCATGCCAAAGAGCACGTGGATGAAGGCGTCCAGTGACAGGAGCAAGGCGATTTCCCAGGCGGACATTCTCCGGAGAGTTTCCCAGATCGCCGCCAACTGGACGCCACGCAAGGAAAAGTACAGCAAGCCCGCCACCAAGATGGTCAGAGCGGCCCGGCTCATCCACTTTCGGCTGCTCATATACCCCAGCGAGCTGGCGCGTGGTTCGGAGACCGGCAAAGATGGATCGCTCCTCACCCTGCGCCTTGGCTCCGACCCAGCGACGGCTCCCGAACCAGGGTCCGCATCGACTCAAGTACAGCCGCGTGAAGATCGGCCGCACTCTTCGCGCCCAGCCCATCCATCCACAAGGGCGTGCCAATTCGCACGGTGGGCTTAACCGGCCGGATTCCGAACGATACTTGACACAAGAGTTGGAGCACGGAGGCCAAGAGTTGTTGATCCTCGGTCTTTCGGCGGAGTCGCGAGACGGGGTGCCGAGCTGCAGCCCTCCAGGTCACTCCTCGAACGCACACGGGCACGACGGGCGTGCCCGGTGCAAGTCGGGCGAACACCGTCGCGCTCTCGACCCAGGAATCCAGAGCCTGCTCTGCACCAGGATAGTTCTCTGGATCCGGTTCATTACGCCCGGCCGGAAAGGTCAAGACTGCACCCCCTGATCGCAGGTACCTTGCCACGTCTCGAACGAGCTTCACGCGCTCCGCGGCGGGTTCAGGAAGATAGAACAATTGATGGCTGACATTTTGCAGGGAGAGCAGAAAGGGGCGGGCCAAGGCAAGAGTCCGCAAATCGCGCCGCCCAAGGGCAGCGAAGAGCACCAGCGTATCCGTGAGCCCGGGATGATTCGACAGCGCCAGGTAGCCGCCAGCCGGCAGGTTCGATAAACCGTGGACCTCCACATCGCGTACATGGTTTCGGAGGGCTGAACTCGCAGCCGCAACAAGACCATGCCGGCCCGCATCCTGGTCAAATTCCAGCATCCGCTGCGCGAACAGGCGGGCCGGACGTCGTAAAAGACGTCGCGCCGCGACGGCCAGGATCGGCACATTCTGCCAGCCGAATGCACCTACCACATCATCGAGATTGATCTCGGTGAGCGCGTCGAGCCGAGCCGACACCTATTCTGGTTCCATGGAGAATTGAAGCGGAAAGCCACCGAACCCTGCGGCGAAGCGCGCCTTGTTGATGCGAAAACGAGCCTCCGACGCCGGGAGCGTCTGCACGTAGGCCGATCCCGTCAGGTGGGCGGCGTACATTATGTACTCGGCGTTGGGAGGCGGAATAACGAATATGGCGGCCAGGACGTGGACCACGAAGTCCATGGGCGTTACGTCGTCATTGTGAATGAAGACCTTGTAGAGACCACCCTGGGATGGATGCGCTCTCTCTCGCCAGGACCTCTCAGGTACCGGCTGCTCCCTCGGAAACATGGGCGGCATTATATCGCACGTCCATCCTCCGACGGCGGCGTAAGGAACCGAAGTCATCAGTCCAAAACAGCGAGTTCGGCCGCCGAGAGGTCGATCTCGGCCGCCTGCAAATTCTCCTGCTGGTGAATGGGATTTGACGACATCGGAATCGTAATCACGCGGGGCTGACGGCACAGCCAGGCCAAGGCGATCTGATGCGGTGTCGCCGAGTGAGACGCTGCCAGCGAAGTGAGTTGCTTGTTCAGTCTGAGACTGCCCTGCTCGAACGGGGAGTAGGCGGTAAGCAAAATATCATGGCGCTGGCAATACTCCAGCACCCCATTGCGGACGTATGAGCGATCCTTAAGACTGAGTGGCACCTGATCCGTGAGGATCGGCGTCTCTGACAGCCGGCACGACTCTTCCAGGAGCTCAAGGTCAAAATTGCTGACCCCAACGTGCCTGACGATTCCATCTCGCACCAGCCGGTTGAGGCTTTGGAAGGCGGCCTTGAGATTCATGTCGCGCGGCCGGCCAGTGTATGAGGTACATGTCCAGGTAGTCCAGCCCAAGGCGGCGCAGGCTGCCCTCGCAGGATTTTTGGATGTTCTTAGGATCAAGGTGCGCCGGCGACACCTTGGAGACGATAAACAGCCGCCCTCGATCGACTCCCGACTCGCGAACTGCCCGACCCAGTAATTCCTCACTGTGCCCGGCCGCGTACATCTCAGCGGTATCGAAGTGGGTGTATCCGAGCTGCCAGGGCCGTCAGCAGAGCTCGCATGGAGGCGTCATCGTGCTGCGGCTGGGCCCGCGACCCGCCGCCGATATTCCACGTGCCAAATCCGATTTTCGGCAGGCTCAGTCCGCGGACCGACTCGTATTTCATATGCTCAAGAGCATAAGGCCATACGTTGGATTTTGTAAAGCACTGCCGGAGAGGCGTCGCGTGCAAAGACCCCCTATTGCGGTCCACCGGCAATTTACTGAGCGTGCGCGCCCTCATAGCCGCGTCGCAGGGCTTCGAAGTTCTTGGGCAGCAGATCGCGATGGCGCGCTGGCATGTGTTGCTCCAGGGCCCTCTCGATGTCCTTAAGCCCTATCTCCGGTAGCGCGCCGAGCAGGGCTCCGACAGCCACCATGTTCAACAGCTTTCGATCGCCAATGTCCTCGGCGATTTGATTGCACGGAACAAAGACGACCTGGATATCGCTGCGCTTCGCGCCGCGGTCGACCATCGACTTGTTGACCACCAGGGTGCCGCCCTTTTCCAGCAACTCCTCATATTTGTCAAATGACGGGAGATTTAGCGCTATCCCCAGGGACGGATGCTCCACCAGAGGCGAACCAATTTCCTCGTCCGCGATCACCACCGTGCAGTTCGCCGTGCCACCCCGCATCTCGGGTCCATAGGACGGGATCCACGTGACTTCCTTCCCCAAGTCCATGGCTGCGTACGCGAGCACCTGCCCCCCAAACAGCACCCCCTGCCCACCGAAGCCCGCAATGATGATGTCTTTCTGCATGCTAATGCTCCATCAGATCTTGATTTGGGACACAGACGGCGAAACCTTGTAGTCACCCAGAGGGAAGTAGGACACCATCTTGTCTTCAACAAACTTCAGTGCTTCCACGGGGGTCATGTTCCAGTTGGTTGGGCACGTCGAAAGCAATTCCACCATGGAGAAGCCAAGACCGCGAGTTCTGAGTTCTCAAACGCCAGGCGGATGGCCTTCTTGGCAAGGCGAATGTTCTTGGGATCGTGCAATGAACGGCGCACCACATATCCGGCGCCATCCAGGGTCGACAGCATCTCACACATCCGGATTGGGTAGCCCTGCGTTTCGACATCACGACCGCTGGGCGAGGAAGTGGTCTTCATTCCCGGGAGCGTAGTCGGCGCCATCTGTCCGCCCGTCATGCCATAGTTCGCATTGTTTATGAAAATCACCGAGATGTTTTCGCCCCGCGCGGCGGCGTGCACAATCTCCCCCATGCCGATGGACGCCAAATCGCCATCCCCCTGGTACGTGAAGACCACACGATCTGGCAGCACGCGCTTGATTCCCGTTGCCATTGCCGGCGCACGACCGTGCGGCGCTTCGACAAAATCGGTGTCGAAATAGTTGTAGGCGAAGACCGCGCAACCGACGGGGGCAACGCCGATCGTTCTGTCCAGGACCCCCATTTCCTCGAGCACCTCCGCAACCAGCCGGTGCGCCACGCCATGCGTGCAGCCTGGGCAGTAATGCGTGGCGACGTCAGTAAAGCCTTCCGGTCGTTCATAAACAAGGTTGCTGGGGACAGCGATTGACATGAATCCTCGCGGTATCTTTCCTAATCGAGAGAGCTTTCTAGCGAGCCGCCGTCATGCGCTCGAACCATGCCTGCCTCGGATCGATCTCGGCGCGGCCGGCGCCATGCACGACTCTCTGGATTTCCTTCAGAATCTCATCAGGGAACGGGACCACACCGCCGAGGCGGCCGTAGAACTCGACTGGGACGCGTCCCTGTACGACCAAACGAACGTCCTCGAGCATCTGCCCGGTGTTCATCTCGACGACCAGTACTCCGCTGACGCGTTGCACAAGACCGTCGAGGACGGCTGCAGGGAAGGGGCTCACTGTGATCGGTCTCAGCAGGCCCACCTTGAGCCCCTGCTGCCGTGCGGCTCGGACGGCCGACAATGCGACACGGCCAGCTGTGCCGAAGCCAACAATAACGAACTCGGCATCATCAAGGAAGTACTCCTTGTAGCGGACTTCGGCAGCCTGAATCTGCTTCCACCTGTCAAGCAAGCGCAGGTTCGTGACCTCTTCCTCTATCGGATCCAAATATATCGAGGTCAAGACACGCCGTTCGCGTTTCCCCATCCGCCCGTTGGTTGCCCAGTCCCAGTCTCTGCGCTTGACGGGCTGCATCTCCGGGAGAGTGATGGGTTCCATCATCTGGCCGATGCAGCCGTCCATGATCATCATGCAGATCGTACGATACTTCTCGGCAAGGTCAAATGAAAGGCCCATCAGGTCGACGGCCTCCTGCACGGAGGCAGGCGCCAGGACGATGTTGCGGTAGTCGCCGTGGCCGCCGCCGTGGACCGCCTGGTTGTAGTCGGCCTGCGAAGGGGCAATGTTCCCCAGCCCGGGGCCGCCTCGCATCACATTTACCAGGACGGCGGGTATTTCGGTGCCGGCAATGTACGAGAGTCCCTCCATCATCAGGCTGACGCCAGGGCTCGAAGAGCTCGACATGACGCGGACGCCCGCGCATGCAGCGCCGTACACCATGTTAATGGCGCCAAGTTCGCTTTCTGCCTGCAGGAATGTGCGCCCGAGTTCAGGCATGCGTCGCGCCAAGTATTCCAGGACTTCCGTCTGAGGCGTGATTGGATATCCGAAGTAGGCTTCGAGCCCGGCCCGCACTGCGGCTTCGGCGATGGCTTGATTTCCTTCCCACATTTCGCGAGTCATTGTTGATCTCAGTGCTCCGTTGAGAACCGTCTTCTCCCAGGCGTGCCGTCACGCCTTGGCCGCGACCGCTTTGGTCACCTCACGATAGACGGTGATAGCCGCGTCGGGACACACCAAGGCACAGATCGCGCATCCCGTGCACCCGTCCTTGAATGTGTGCGCAGGATGGTAACCGCGGGGTGTCAAACGCGTCATGTCAAGCTCCATCACGCCGGGCGGACACGCGCTAATACAGAGTTCGCAGCCTTTGCAGTACTGGTCGCTCACCTCTATCCAGCCTTTGGCAGGCATCGAACCTCCTTAGTCGAGAAGTTGGAGATTATTTGCCGAATTTCCAATTACCATTATGTCTTTCGGCGGTACGGGCGAATAGTGCCATGCGTCATTCGTCGCCGGTACAAAACTCCTATCCTGCGGCGTGCATGTCCCGAGGGGAACAATACCCTTCCAAAGGCGGGTGGTAGAATCCGTGTCCATCGAGACCGTGGAGGGAAAGTGCCCGAAGCCGTGCTTGTAGATGCGATACGAACCCCCATTGGAGCGCTGGGCGGTGCCCTGGCCTCCGTGAGGCCCGACGACCTGGCAGCGCTGGTTATCCGTGCAATTATTGAACGAAATCATCTCGACCCTGCACTTGTGGAGGAAGTCTATTTCGGTTGCGCCAACCAGGCGGGCGAAGACAATCGAAACGTGGCGCGGATGGCCTCGCTGCTGGCGGGCCTTCCCGTGGAAGTTGCCGGAATCACGATCAACCGACTGTGCGCCTCCGGACTCAACGCGGTGAACCAGGCGGCCCGAGCAATCAAGGCGGGCGAGGGTGAAGTGTTCATCGCAGGGGGAGTCGAGTCCATGAGCCGGGCGCCCTACTCCATCCCCAAGGCAGAGACCGCATACTCCTTTGGAAACCTCACCGCGTGGGACACGACGCTAGGGTGGCGATATCCCAATCAGAGGCTCAAAGACCAGTACGGTACCGAATCGATGGGGGAAACGGCGGAGAACATTGCGGACGAGCGACCTCATCTGACGCGTGCGAAGCAGGATGCATTTGCCATGGGCTCGCACACAAGGGCCGTAGCCGCTATCGACCAAGGCAAATTCGCCGAAGAGATTGTGCCTGTGTCAGCACCGCAAGGAAAAGGGGCCCCCAAGATCGTGACTACGGATGAACGGCCCAGGCGGGATACGAATATGGATGCGCTGGCAAAACTGAAACCTGCCTTCCGCCGCGACGGAGGAACCGTCACCGCAGGAAATTCATCGGGCCTGAACGACGGAGCAGCCGCGCTGCTCGTGATGAGCGAGGAACGCTCCCGGTCCTTGGGCCTCAAGCCGATGGCCCGGGTCCTTGCCAGTGCCGCCGCAGGCGTAGCCCCGCGCGTGATGGGCTATGGGCCGATACCGGCGACGAGGAAGGCTTTGCAGCGCGCCCACCTGCAGAGTCGAGGACATGGGCCTGATTGAACTCAATGAAGCATTTGCAGTGCAGAGCCTGGCAGTCATGGAAGCCCTCGAACTCAATTCCGAGATTGTCAACGTCAACGGCGGTGCGGTGGCCCTGGGACATCCACTTGGTTGTTCGGGCGCACGCATTCTTACGACCCTTCTGCACGAGATGAGACGCCGCGTGGCAAACGAGAGCCGACCGTATTATGGCCTGGCGACGCTGTGCGTTGGAGTCGGGCAGGGGGAAGCCACGGTCGTCGAATACATCGCCTAGGCGCGACAGCACTCCCCATGCTCATACAACGCGGCCCGGAACAAATCGGAAAAGGCGTGGCTCACGGATGGCGTTTGCTAGCAAGCGGAATGGCGGTTTGCGCGCTCTTTGCCTGCGCACCGCAGCCGATTCCCGCAAGCAAAACGGGCAGTCCGGCCGACGTGGCGCCGACAGCGACGGCCATCGCCATCGGCGCTCCGCTTGTCGCGGACCAATCCATCGACCTCGTCCACATGTTCGATGAGGAAAACGGATGGGCCGTAAGCGATACGCGGATTCTGCGCACAGTGGACGGTGCCAAGACTTGGCACGACGTCAGTCCAAAGACCGGCGCGCCGTTCGGCTACGCGGTCTCGTCCTATTTCTTGGATAACCTGCAGGGCTGGATCCTCGTGCCGAATTCGGATGACCGGCTGCGTGGTATCTTGCACCGCACCGCGGACGGCGGCCTCACTTGGAGCGAGTCAGCGGTTCCGTTCGGCAGTGGGACGTTGCAGTTCCTGGATGCCAAGCAAGGCTGGGTAATGGCCGACCTCGGGGCGGGCGCCGGATCGATGGCGGTATCCATCTTGCAAACGTCCGACGCTGGAGCAAGTTGGCATCAAACTTACACGAACGATCCAACGCGGAGTGGTGCGGGAAACAGCCTTCCGCTGGGAGGCCTCAAGGACGGAATGTGGGCCGTCAGCATGCAGACGGCATGGGTGGGCGGAGTGACCTACGCGCCAGGAACCGTGTACCTGTATCAAACGGCGGATAGCGGCCGCACTTGGACGAAAAGCAAAGTTGCCGGGCCACCTGGATACGCCGAGGCCGAGCTGGAGACGACAGGGCCAATATTCGTCACCTCTAGCACGGGCTACTTGCCGGTTCACGTATCCTCGCAGAATGGGATCCTGCTGGCGACCTATGTGACCCACAATGGGGGTTCCACCTGGTCATTGAGCCCAGCCTTCGTGCCGCAGGGTGGGGTTGTTGATTTCGTGTCAGAGACGGGCGGCTTCGCCTGGAACGGCAGCGATTTCTACGCAACCTTGGATTCTGCGCAGACGTGGAAAACTATCAGTCCTGATGTCGCCTTTGCGACAGGATTTTCCGGCATGGATTTTGTCAGCCTGCAAGTTGGCTATGTCCTCTTTGAGGATCGCGCTGGAAATCGTGACGTTTATAAGACACGCGATGGCGGCGCAACCTGGAACATTTTGGGGAACTAGCGCCCTCGGCGGCAAAGGTCGATGCAGCAGGATAAATCCGGCCCGCTTGGTGATAAAATTTGCTGAGCATGGGTACGCTGGCAATCGCAGTCGAAAATCCAGGGTTGCGCTTGAGCGCAAATTACTGAGGCAGGAGATTCAATGATTTCAACTCTCGGCATGTGGCGCAAATCCCTTTCTCAACTGATAAAGATGGACGACAAGGGCGAGTGGGATGCGCTGGATTGGCTCTCAAAATGGTTCATTGCCACACGCTCGGCCGTCGGCACGATTACGCTGTATTCGGGACTGATCGGCGGACTACTGGCGTGGCAATATTTGCGGTCGGAGGGTAAGCCTTTTGATTTCCTGACCTGGATCATTCTCACTCTGGGCCTGTTCATCGCCCACGGCACCAACAATCTAATCAACGACTACACGGACTTCAGCCGCGGGATCGACAAGGACAACTATTTCCGGACCCAGTACGGTGTGCATCCGCTTGCCCAAGGTTTCTGGAGCCGACGCACGCATCTCATCTGGTTCGGCGTTAGCGGAATTCTGGCGACGCTTGCCGGCGTGTACGCCCTGTTCTACACGCATTTTGCGCCGCTGGTGGTATGGTTCTTCGTCTTCGGCGCGCTGATCCTGCTTTTTTACACGTATCCCCTAAAGTACGTGGGCATCGGGGAGCTTTCCATCTTTATCATTTGGGGGCCGCTCATGATCGGCGGCGTGTACTTCGTCCTCACTGGAGTTTGGAGTTGGATGGTGCTGCTCGCAAGCATACCGGTCGGACTGAACGTGGTAACGATCAACCTCGGAAAGCACACTGACAAACTCAAGGAAGACCGTGTCAAAGGCGTCCGCACGCTTCCGGTGCTGCTGGGAGAAACCGCGGCCCGCTACATCACAATTTCTGCGATTGTGCTGTCTTATGTCGTCGTGGCCTATCTAGTCTTCGTGCCTCGTTTTCTGACCCCGCTCATGCTGCTGGTGCTTGTCGCGATCGGGCCGGCTCGAAAGGCACTGCAACGCCTGTCGGTACCTCGGCCGGAGGGTCCGCCGCCGGGCTACCCGATTTGGCCACGCTGGTTCTCAACCGTGTGCTTCGTGCACAATCGTGTCTTCAGCAACTACTTTGTGCTTGCATTGATCGGAGACACCCTCGTCCGCACTCTTTTCCCAGCCATCTGGCACTAGTCTAGACGCAATCCCAGAATTGAGATCGGCTCGGTCGGAAAACCGACCGAGCCGATTGTTGTTTGAGGCATACGGTTACTTACCCTGGCTGTACCAAATCGAGCCGGGGAATCGTAGTTATCGCCTTCGCCCCGGACGGCGTGGGTCGTCCCCCTTTTCATCCACGGCCATGCGGAGGCCGTGTACCTTTCCCTAGGTGAAGCCTGAAACAGGGATATTTATCATATTTCTCTAGTATATTGACACCCACAAAGACGGGAGGTATACTGCGCGCGATGGCTTTGCTGCCGAGACACGGGCGGCGGAGCAAGAAGGAAATGTGACGAATACACGCGATCGAATCCTGCAGACCCTTTTGCACCAGCCTCGCCGGACGATCAACGATCTGGCGGAGGCCGTGGGGATAAATCCCATTTCGGTGCGCCATCACCTGACGAACTTGCAGGTCGAGGGACTGGTTACGAGCGAGGAGGAGCGTCACGGGGTGGGACGCCCCAGACTGCTATACGCACTAACCGAAGCCGGGATGGAGCGGTTCCCGACGCGGTACCTCAGGCTCACGACGAGGCTGCTGTCCCAAATGAAGGAAACCATGCCAGGAGCAGTCGTCAGCGGCCTCTTCAAGCAGGTTGCGGAAGACCTGGCGAGCGAGTACACCGACAGAGTTCCGCGGGCTGGGCATGGAGGAAAGACTGGATATTGTCCAGTCCCTGCTCGCCGAAGAGGGCTTCTCGGTGGAATGGGAAAAGAAGGGCGAGGAGTACGAAATCCACGAAGTTTCCTGCCCCTACTATCAGATCGGCGTCAATCATCCCGAGGTGTGCGCCGTCGATCAAGTGTTGATCTCAAAGATGCTGGCCGTGCCGGCAGAGAAAGTGCAATGCGTCCTAAACGGCAATTCGCATTGCACGTACGTGGTACAGTCTCCGCAACTGGCTGCCGGCGTCCGAATTCAGGATATTGGAATATGAGCGCAGAAGAGCCAACGGCACAGGAACAGGCACCAAATCAGATTAGATGGAGCATCCACGATTCCCACCCCGAGATCGTTGAGATCGTGCGCACAAAGCTTGGGGAGGTCGTTGACCCCGAGATCGGCATGAACATCATTCAGCTTGGCTTGGTCCGCGACGTCAGTTTGCAAGACGGCGTTGCCCACTTGAAGATGCTGCTGACTACGCCCTTCTGCCCGTATGGGCCTGCAATGATCGAGATGACACGCCAGAAGGCGGTCGAGGCCCTGGACAAGCCAGTTACCGTCGAGATGCTGGCGGACGTTTGGGATTTTGCAATGATGGAGGATCCATCTGCGCTGGACTGGGGCATGTACGCTTAGGCTCCCGCAAACAGCAAAAACAAAAGAAAGACGCCAGTTGCATGCAACTGGCGTCTTTCTTTTCAGCTGAGTTATCCGGGATCAACTTTCAGCAATGCGTGCGGCGCGTGAGCTTCCGAGAAGCCTGAGAGCACCACGAGGGCGGTCACAACCGTCGGGCCCGGATTTTTCCAGCGGTGCTTGAGGTGCGCCGCAAATAGGAGGCTGTCGCCCGGTCCGAGCTCCAGCCTTTCCTTCTCAACCAGGTATTCCAAGTGGCCGCGAATACAAAAGACGAATTCCCGTCCCGTGTGCACCATGGGGGAATTGCCGCTTAACGCACCGGCCTCGAGCGTGAGGACAAACGGCTCTACCGGGCCACTGAACTTCTCGCCACCCAATCCTTCCCAGACGCCGCGCACAAACGGCACGCGTGTCCGCTCGCTGGCACGCACAAAGACCAGGTCTTCGCGGGCTGGCTGCTCCCCAAAGAATCGTGTAATGGATACGCCAAGCGCCTCGGCCACCTTGTAAAGCGTGCTGACCGATGGCGACACCCGCCCCCGCTCGATCATGCTGAGGGCGTTGGCAGACAGCCCACTCCGTCGTGCGAGCGCCCGCATCGACATTTTCTCCGCTTCACGCAACTGGCGCAGGCGGTGCGCCACATCCACTGAAATCGCCTCTCGCTCGAAGCCCATGGATACTCCCAATTCTCCGTAATCTGGAGTACTCAGCGATGTTACACGCCGCGTCACATTTCCTGTGACATTGTACCATCCCATGTGTGACGGTAGACACTATTGTACTTTTCTTCACACGGATAATATCTACATGCATATATGCGTGCATTCGGATATAGGCAGGAGTAATACATGGTCTCACAAGCTTTGGCACAAGAAATCTCACAGCTGGAAGCCGACTTCTGCTTTGCGCTGTCCGACCCGACGCGGCTGCTGATGCTTTACACGCTTGGGGACGCGCCCCACAACGTGACGGACCTGGCAGGCGAACTGGGCTTGGCACAGCCCACCACGTCGCGCCAGCTCAAAATCTTGCGCGACCGTGGCCTCGTGTTCACGGTGCGGCAGGGAACAACGGTTACCTACCATCTGGCCGACCTGAGGCTTCTCGAGGCACTCGACCTGCTAAGAACCGTAATGCGGGAGAGGCTTGCCCACCGGGCGGGCCTGATGCTCGAGACAGAGGCCCAGCTTACGTAGCAACGCTGAAGTGGATACACGAATGATAAGAACACCGGAGGAATTAATGCAGCATCGAAGCCATCTGGGGTTAGTCATTGCTCTCGGGATCGCCATAGCCGGCGTTAGCGTTGTGTCGCTCGTAGCAACGCTCCCCGTGCAGGCACAGTGTGGTTCACAGGCCTCGTCGTGCAAGAATTGCCATGAGGTGCAAGCAAAAGACCCCGTCAACAATGACGGCAAATCCTGGCACACCTCCCATGCCTTCGGCGATTTTTGTTACATCTGCCATGGCGGCAACCAACAAGCGACAGATGAAACGGCGGCACACGCCGGCTTGGTCGCGCCGCTTTCCGACATCCAGGCCTCGTGCGGGCAATGCCATCCCAACGATCTGCAAGCCCGCGCTCAGGTTTACGCCGCGGAGCTGGGCGTCCAGCTTGGCGCAAGCAGTCCCGGCGCCGCGAACACGGCAACCCCCTCCGCTGCAACCGCTGCAGGTAATGCCGCTCCAACGGCTCTGCAACCGGCAGCAGCTGCATTAGGGCCCGCCCCGTCAGCTAACGATGCCAGTCTGGTCGACTACGTCCAACGCTACAACGAGAATGTCCTTGGCAAGTTCCCCACCAACTGGGGCAATGTGATCCTCCTGGTGATGATCGGCGCGATGTTCATTGGCGGTGGGGCACTTGTTGTCACCCGGGAGGGCTTGATCAAGATATCGTTCAAAGAGACGAAACCGGTTGATGGTGAGTTTCCCGCAGACGTTGTGGATATGGTGCCGGGCATCGCAAAACTGAAACCGAATGCCCGTAAGTCGTTGCGACGCCTGCTTGAGAAACCAGATGAGACCGCAGAGGTCCTGACCTCGATCGACAGGCTTACTGAGAGAAATGCTGCGGACCAAAAAGGGCACACACGTTAGCGATTCAACTTCCCGCGAAAGGAACATAGCATGCACTGGATCGAGAGGCAAATTCATAAGGAGTTGTGGTCACCCTACGCGGCGGGCATCCTGCTCGGTATCGTGGGCATACTGGCCGTGGTTCTCTCCAACGCCCTGCTCGGTGCGTCCGGGGCTTTCGAGAACCTGGCAGGGATGATTGGAAAGGCGATCGCACCAAAGGCATTCGACAACCTGTATTTCAACTTCATCATGCCTCCCGGGATTACATGGGGTGTGGTTCTGCTGGTGGGCGTTTTCTTCGGCGGACTGATCGGCGCCGCGACAAGCGGCACGCTGAAATGGGGCAAGAAGGACGCAGCCCTCAGCGATCCCCAGTGGAAGCGTATCTTTGGCCCGCAGACCTGGAAACGTTGGGTCTTGGGCTTCATCGGTGCAATTGTGCTGGAATACGCCGCTGGCATTGCCGGAGGCTGCACCAGTGGTCTCGCAATTTCAGGGGGCATGCTCCTGGTGCCAGCCGCCTTCCTGTTCATCGCCGGCATGTTTGGCTCCGGGATCCTAACGGCCTTGATCATCTATCGGAATCGCTACTAGCCTCAGGAGAAACGGTATGAACTACGTCATTTCTCTATTCCTCGGCACGTTTTTCGGATTTGCCCTGAACAAAGCCGGATTGACCCGATACAACAAGATCGTCAACCAATTCCGCTTCACGGATATGGCAGTCTTGAAATTCATGATGACTGCCCTGGTGGTCGCCATGATCGGGCTGTATGGCTTGCGTGGCCTGGGACTAGTCACGTTCCCTGCCGTGCCCGGTACGTACATTGTTGGCAACCTGGTCGGCGGTCTGATCTTCGGGGTTGGCATGGCCCTGACCGGTTACTGACCAGGCACCTGTGTCGCCGGGTCCGGCGAAGGAAAACTAGATTACTTGATCCCGGGTTTGCTTGGATTTCTGACAGGCGCCGTAATTTACGGGCTTACGTATCAGCAGGTGTTCCCGCAGATCTCAAAGATCGCCAACTACGGGGACGTTGTCCTTCCAGGCATCTGGAATCTCAACCCTTACCTTACTGTGATGGCATTTTCCTTGATGGCGCTGCTGCTCTTCTATCTGATTGACCGCATGGGCATGCAGCGAAAAGAGAAGTAGCAGACGCAAGGCGGCGGGGAGCGCCGCCACCCACGCAGACTGCCGAAGGTTCAGCGGCTCGCAGGTGGTCGGAGAAACAGATGACGAATACGATTTCGAGACGTGACTTTCTCAAGCTGGGCAGCGCGGCGGTTGGAGCGTTGGCCGTCGGCGAATTCATCCCGCCCCTTGTAGCCAAGGCGGCTCGGGAGGCTGGCCATTTGAATGCGCAGGGAGATGGCTACATCCCAAGTATGTGCGAGATGTGTGTGTGGCGCTGCGGTCTGCTTGCGAAGGTCCGGGGCGGACGGGTGCTGAAACTCGACGGCAACCCCGATCATCCCCACTCCAAAGGGAAACTTTGCCCGCGCGGCCAAGCCGGACTCATGACCACGTATGATCCGGACCGGGTGCTTACGCCGTTGGTCCGAGTGGGTAGTCGCGGCGAAGGTAAGTTCCGCAAGGCATCCTGGGACGAGGCGCTGGACATCGTCGCGAAGAACATGCTGGACATAAAGCAGAAATATGGTCCGGAGACCATGGTTTTTTCGTCCACGCATAACTTGTCGCAGCCCGTGTTTGAGAATCTCTTGTACGCTTTTGGGTCGCCGAACTACGGGACACAGCGCAGCCTGTGCTTCAACGCCATGACGGTTGCCAACCTGATGACATTTGGCATGGAAGAACCGGACCGCGACTACAGTCAACTCAAGTACATCATCCTGACGGGTAGAAACCTCGCCGAAGCCATCTCCAACTCCGAGACGAATGATTTGAGTCACGCCGTGGACCGCGGTGTGAAAATGGTCTATCTCGATCCGCGATTCACCAAGACAGCCGCGAAATCTGTCGATTGGCTGCCGATCCGCCCGGGCACCGATCTGGCCTTCCATCTGGCCATGATCAATGTGATCATCGGCGAGAATCTGTTTGACCGTTCCTTCGTGTCCCAATACACGGTCGGGTTTGACGAAGTTGCTTCGAGCGTCGGCCAGTACACTCCCGAATGGGCCACGGGCATCACGGAAATCCCTGCAGACACGATCCGACGCATCGCCCGGGAATTCAGCGCGGCGGCGCCCTACGCCCTCGCACACAATGGGTGGCGCACGTCGAATTTTGTGAACTCCTTCCAGACAGAACGCGCCATTACCATCCTCAATGCGCTGGTTGGCAATTGGGGCACCACGATGTTCCCCGGCGGCAGCGGAACGGGCGGCCTGGGTGCTCCCCCGCAACCGGCCTACCCGCGTGGCTCGGCTTTGCGCCTGGACGGCGTTCCGTGGAAGTATCCTTTTGTCCCTCTGCAGTATGGGGTCAATCAGCAACTGCGCAATTCAATCGTAGCCGAGGACCCCTATGCGGCGCACGGTTGGCTGATCTCACGGCAGAACCCAGCCATGTCCATTCCCGATCGACGGAAGACGCTGGAGGCCTTCGGGAAGATGGATTTCATCGCCACGGTTGACATTCTCATGAACGATACATCCTGGTTCTCGGATGTAGTCCTGCCGGAGGCTTCGTATCTCGAACGCTATGACCCGCTTTCGATGGTCGGCACCCCGCTCTCGGTGATCGGTAATCGCGCCTTCCTGCGCCAGCCAGTCATCCAGCCGCAAGGGGAAGGCAAGTCGGCTTTGTGGATTTACAAACAACTGGGCACTCGTTTGGGCCTGAGTGATTTCTTCCAATACAAGGACGAGGAAGATTATCTTACACAGCAATTGGCCCCCCTAGGGGCGTCACTGGATGTGGTTCGCAGCAACGGTTATGTGGATCTACCGGCGAGCACGACCGATGTCTACAACTGGCCCACGCCCAGCGGAAAGATCGAGCTTAGTTCCGCCGCCCTCGACAAAGCCGGTTTTGACGGCGTTCCCAAATGGGAAGCGCCACCCGTCCCCGGACCGGGGCAGTTCTACCTTCTGACCGGCAAAGGCGCGCGTCAGACTCAGTTTGGAACACAGAACAATCAGTTGCTGTACAAGTACGATGACGAGCCCGGTCTTTGGATGAACACCAAAGCGGCTGCCACACTCGGACTGAGGCACGGCGACATGGTTGAGGTCGTAAGCGAGGTCGGCAAGATCTACATCAAGTTGCAGGTGACTCAGGCCATCCGTCCTGATTGCGTCTACATGACCCCGGGGTTTGGACACCTTTCCTTGGGTCTCACGGTGGCCTACGGCCTTGGCGTTAGCGATTCGGATGTGCATGTCACATACACCGATCCGATCAGCGGAGGCCAGGCACTGACTCAGACATTTGTGACCGTAGCGAAAGTTGCAGATGCGCCGTCGGTCGAATCGCCAAAGCCGCTGTACTTAGGAGAGTAGAGCATGACGGCGCATACATACGGCTTCTTAATGGACGCTTCCCGCTGCATCGACTGTCGCGCGTGCCTGATAGCTTGCAGCGCAGAAAACAACGTCCCAATGACGCACACGCGTATTTGGATCAAGGACACGGGCATCGTTGGGGACTACCCGGACTTGGAACACCACACAATTCCGTATCACTGCATGCACTGTGTTGATCCATCGTGTGTGTCAGCCTGCACAGTCGGGGCGCTGCAGCAGAACGAAGACGGCATCGTCACGTACGACAACGACCGCTGCATCGGATGCCGCTACTGCATGTACGCATGTCCCTTTGAAGTTCCGCATTTCGAATGGGATCAACGCTTGGCCTTGATCACGAAATGCGACATGTGCGTTGCCCGCCTGGAAGAAGGCCAGAAGGAGCCCGCCTGCGCGGCAACTTGCCCCACGAGCGCCATTCGATTTGGGACAAGGGAAGATATGCTCAAAGAGGCTCATCAACGAATCGAAAACGAGCCAACTCGATATGTTGACCACATCTTTGGGGAGCACGAGAACGGCGGCACCTCCACCTTCTACATTTCCTCGGTTCCGTTCGAACGACTGGGCTTTCCGGCAGTGCAAACCAGCGAGTCACCTGCCGAGTTCAACCGCCTGGCGACCGAAATCGGCACGCCTGCTATCGCATCGACGGTTGCCGTCGGCATGACGGGCATATACCTGATGCTCAATCACAAGGAACACACAGAAGGCGGAGATCACTCCGAGCGCCTGAATGAGCCGGAAACGCCTGAGCACGAGGGCAAAGAGAAGAAATAAGCCATGGCTGTCAATATCAACATCGATATCAAAACTCATGTCAAGAGCATCAAGGCGCTACAGGGCTTGCCCCGCTATGTCTATATCCTGGTGATCATCACCGTCTTGGGGATGAGCGCCGGCCTGTATCGTCTGTACGCAGGACTAGGAGCCACAACCCACCTAAGCACTGTGTTCCCCTGGGGGTTGTGGATCAGCTTCGACCTGACAACAGTGGCCTTTGCCGGCGCAGCCTTCACGCTGGCCGCCCTGGTGTACGTGTTCCACATGCACGAGCTGCATTCGGCCATCCGCCCCACCGTCCTTTTCGGGCTCCTGGGCTATGGCTCGGTTCTGGTCATCCTATTCTTTGATCTCGGCAGATGGGACCGCTTCTGGCACTTCCTCGTTTATCCGAATCTCACCTCGGCCCTCTTCGAGGTTAGTTGGTGCATTGCGCTGTACTCCGCAATCCTTGCCTACGAATTCAGTCCCGTTGTGGTGGAGAAGATACCGAACAGTCAGAAAGTGCTGGATGCCCTCGGAAAGATCACGATTCCGATGGTGATTGCGGGTATCACCTTGTCATCCATGCACCAGTCCTCACTGGGTTCTCTTTTTGTTGTCATGATCCACCGCTTGCACCCGCTCTGGTATTCCCTGATACAGCCAGAGTTCTTCCTGGTGTCATCTCTTGCGGCGGGCATTGCCACGATCATCCTTGGATCGTACGCCAGCATCTGGTTGTTTGGACAGACTCTGAGCGAGCATGTTCTGGAAAAACTAGGGCGGCTTCTGCCCTGGATACTGGGTTTCTATCTGGCGATGAAGCTGGGCGACGTACTCCTGGGCGGCAAACTAGATCTGCTTTTGACGAGTGGAATTTTCAGCGTTTTGTACGTTGCAGAAATCATTCTGGTGATCATTCCCATCATCTGGTTCTCAATAAGGAAACTCCGGTCCACCCGGAATGCCGCCGTTACCGGTGCCTTGTTCGTGGCGGCAGCGATCTTGCTTAATCGTTTTGACGTAACGTGGTTCGCAGTACAGTCGCTGAACGGCGTTGTTTACTCCCCATCATGGATAGAGGTTGCCCTTCTGGCAGGTATCGCTTCCGGTATACTGCTGGTATACACGCTGGTTGCCCACTTCTTCCCTGTGTTTGCTGAGACGATTCCCATGTCAAGAGACTCCAAGCCGAGGCCTGCGACACTTCCACACGTTCCAGCGGCAAGCCGAGGAACGGCTTCGTCGGCAGAGGCAAGCCCCGACTAGAAACCGCTCCGAAGTCCGAGACCGCTCCTGACAGGGGCGGTTTTTCATCGGCCAACGCTGATAACCGCATGCGCCCGTCATTTTTTCACCACCTGCATCCGCCCACGATCCCGGCAGCACAAGCGCGCTGGAGATATACGCTTGGCGCCGGCGGGACCGCCGTCTTCCTGACGCTTGTCGTCGCCGCAACCGGTATCCTGGAAGTCTTCTACTACGTACCGACGCCTGCCGAGGCGGCTCTGTCGGTTCAGACGATCAGCTACCTGGTGCCCTTCGGCGGGATTGTGCGCAATCTGCACTACTGGTCGGCCCAGCTGCTTGTGTTGGTAATGGGCGTTCACTTGGCGCGGGTTGTCTTTACGGGCGCCTATGCTCCCCCGCGCCGATTCAATCATCTGCTGGGCCTTGCCCTGCTGGCGGTCGCGATCCTTCTAGACTTCACGGGCTATGTATTGCGATGGGATCAGGGCATTCAGTGGGCGCTGGTCGTGGGGACCAATCTTGTAAGCGCGATCCCCCTGCTGGGTCCAACTCTTTCGACGATCGCGGCGGGTGGGTCTGAGCTCGGAACGGGCGGTACGGCGCTCATCCGTTTCTATTCCTGGCACATCTTTGGACTCACGCTGCTGTTTGTGATCCTGACGGTCTGGCACCTGTTCCGTGTGCGCCGGGATGGCGGCATTGCCGTTCCACCACCTACGCTGCGAGCAGATCAAGCCCGAATCTCGCGCAATGAACTTGTGCGTCGTGAGATTTTCGCCATGCTTCTGACGGCCGTCGCCTTGGTGGTTCTGTCCATGGCCAGCCCGGCGCCGATTGCTGCTCCGATAGTCAGCCTTGAGGCTGCCACTCCCGTAGCGCGCGCTCCGTGGTTCTTCCTTTGGGTGCAGCAGATGTTGAAGTGGGGCGACCCAGTTCTCCTCGGGGTGGTCGTGCCGGTTCTGCTGTTTGTCGGTCTGATGCTAATACCATATGTGCCGCGTACAACGACTCCGGGCGAACTCGGCCGCTGGTTCCCAAGGTCGAATCGTTTGGCACAAGTCGTGCTGGGAGTAATTCTAGCGCTCGTCGCAACACTTACTGTTCTAGCGCTTATTGGAACAACATAGAAATGCGGAATTCTCTGTTGGCACTGGGGGCCGTCCTGGTCCTTGCCTCGGCTGCTGCGGCTTGGTGGCTCCAACTGGTGCAACCCCGGCCGGTGATGCTAATCCCGACGCTCTCTGGGAAACCCGAATACTGCCTCACCTGCCACAGCGACGTCCGCGAAATCAGCCCATCGCATCCTGTCAAAGTCTTCGGCTGCGTCAGCTGCCACGGTGGCGAGCGGCTGGCACTCAACGCCTCTCTCGCTCACAGCACGATGCGAGGCGGGGCAAATCCATCGGACTTATCCGTGGTGGAACAGTCCTGCGGAGGCAGTCAGTGCCATTCCGGCAGCGCAGCCGACCAGCAGGATCACATCCAGCGCGTGATGGGCAGCGTTCAGTCGACCTATGCGGGCGCCATTGCCAATATCCTGTACACCTATGGGCTCGAGAATGACATGACAGCCCGTTACGGCATGCACGCGGTACAGGACGACGTGATTGCGACTTCCTCGGGCGTGCAGGCACTCCAACAATTCAGTGCCGCCCCTTTGACAACAAGACCATTGATGAATTCGCAAAGAATTGCACCACGTGCCATATCAATGCTGCTCCAATGGATACGGCACCGTATGCGAGATTCACCGGCTGCGCCGCATGCCACTCTCCGATGACCGATGCGGAGAAGCGCGGCGACGCCAAGAACACGCACATCCTCACGACGGCCATCCCCTACACGCAGTGCGATACGTGCCACAACCGCGGCAACTATGACCTCCGAACGATGACCTTCGTGCCACGGGCGGACCAGCCTGCCGATCGCCTTCATAATTACTATCAACCGATCGCACAATTCACCAAGTGCGAATACACTCTGGACTGCGTGGATTGTCATACGCGCACCGAGGCCATGGGCGATGGCGACATTCATTCGAACATGAAGGACATTCAATACATCCAATGCAAGACATGTCACGGTACCCCAAGCGAGCTCCCGAAGACCCTGACCCTGGAAGACCCAAACGACATCGCATTCCGCCTGGCGCAGCTGAATCCGATTCTCGATCTGCAGTTGGGGGACACGATCCTGGTAACAGACAAAGGGGAGCCACTCTGGAACACACGGGTTCTGACTGAGAACACGTATCAGCTGATCGGAAAGGCCACCGGCCAAACGTTCACTTTTCGTCCGGTGAAGGGATCGGGATGCACACAGGATCCCCGTCAGCAGGCTTCGCAATACTGCCATGAGTGCCATTCGGTCCAGCGCTAGACGGGTAGCGGCCTCGCGCCGCGATTTCATGAGGCTTTGCGCCTCGTACTCCCTGGCCGCCGCGGGCGTTCTGGTCACGGGCGGTGTGCTGCGATTCCTGAGTTTCAACCCGGAAGCACCACAGAAGCGTGAGTTCGACCTCGGCTTGCCTTCGCTCTATGCCGAGGACTCGCGCACCGTCCTGCCGCAAGTCCCCGCGCTGCTGGTACACTCGAAGAGCGGATTTGTGGCCCTGAGCCTGGTGTGCACCCATCTCGGCTGCACAGTCGATGAGCGCCCGGATGGATTTGTCTGTCCATGTCACGGCTCGCGTTATGATAAGCAAGGCCAGGTGCTGCGGGGGCCGGCAGCCCGCGCGCTGCGGCGGCTGCGCCTCGAGACCGACGCCAGCGGCCACCTTATCCTGCACACCGACTGATCACGAAGGAGGCTCGATTGCCTGCCAACTTGCAAGACATTCTAGGGCGCTCAGCGGCTCGACACGACCATCTCTGCCCCCGTCAGGTACTCGGGGCACGCATGGGAATGGCTGGCCTGGCCGCTTTGGACCTGGAGCCCCCAATCACGAAGCGGAGCGGTTTGGTGCTGGTCGAAACAGACGGGTGCTTTGTGGATGGGATCGAAGCGGCCACGGGCGCCACCGTCGGTCACCGTACCTTGCGCGTCAGTGACTATGGGAAGATCGCGGCTACGTTCGTCAGCGTGGCCACGGGACGCGCGCTGCGGCTGTCGCCGCGCCCGCATGCCCGTGAACGAGCAAGCCTATACGCGCGACACGCTCCAACGCGCTATTCGGCGCAGCTGGAGGGCTATCAAGTCATGCCGGAGCGTGAGCTCTTTGATTTCCAGTGGGTAACGCTGACGCCGCCACTTGAGGTCGTGCTTAGCCGCCCGGATATCCGGCTGAACTGCGATGTCTGCGGCGAGGAGGTATTCAACGAGCGTGAGGTGCTGGTGGGGGCCTCTGTACTTTGTCGCTCATGCGCAGCCGGCGGGTACTACGTCCCCGAGACGAATCGTGTTCAAATGCCTACGCTGGACAACGTGCAATCCCGCTAGAGATTGGAGAAAACTGTGAGCCAACTCCCCCAGCCCTTTCAGAAATTCCGTTCCGAGTTCCCAAAGGTATATGGCGCCTACGAGTCCCTGGGCGCGGCGGCCGCCGATGCAGGCCCGCTGGAAGAGAGGACTCGCGAACTCATCAAGTTGGGAATGGCGGCTGCGAAGGGATCAGAAAGCGGCGTGCAGTCGCATGTGCATCGCGCTTTGGAGGCGGGGGCGACCCCTGAGGAAATCCAGCACGCGCTCGTTCTTGGGATCAACACAATTGGTTTCTCAACGATGATGGCGGCGCTAGGCTGGGCAAAGCAGGCGATCGAGGTTCACTCGAAGTAGGCAAACGGCCACAGAAAGACCGGCGTCTCCGGTTGCGGGGTGGCTGCGCCCATTTTCGGGGCACGGCGGCATCGAATGCCCCAACTTTGATCTTGCTATAATGCGGTGGAAGCCCGCACCCGCCGAGTGCGGACCCCTTGGGAGTCACATGGACGAGTTGAAATGGGCATTGCTGACTGAGACTGCGGGGCGGCTGCAAGCCGATCTGCTCAAGAGCCATCTCGAGGCTGAAGGGATCGAGGTGGAGCTGTTCCAGGAAGCCGTTGGGCAGCATATCTACCCCGTCACCATTGACGGATTGGGGCGCGTCCAGATCTTTGTACCGAAACCGCAGCTCATGGCCGCGAGGTCCATTGTTGCGCAGTACGAATCGCCGAATAGCAAGGGTGAGTAGGCCCGCACATTGGCGTCCATAGCTGCGGACGCCAGTTTTTTTGGTCTTGCGGGCCAAGGGAGGGACAGAAATGGATTTCGATCTGACCGCCGATCAGCGCACATGGCAACGGACCGTACACGACTTTGTCGCCAAGGAGGTCCGTCCCAAGGCCCACGAGGTCGATGAGACAGGCGAGTTCAACTGGGAGGCGGCTCGCAAGGGGGCCGCACTGGGGCTGCTCGGTTTGAGCATCCCTGAGCAGTACGGTGGCGCCAGCGTGGACGCCGTTAGCGCGGCAGTGGCCATAGAAGAACTGGGTTGGGGCTGCGGCTCCACGGCCCTCTCGCTTGCCGCGCACAACGGGCTCGGAACCGGTCCCCTCGTCGAATTCGCATCAGAGGCGCTGAAGAAGCAATGGTTGCCACTAGTATCTACCGGCAAGGGCCGTTTGGGCGCCCTGGCACTGACGGAGCCAGGCGCCGGCTCCGATCTTCAAGGTGGCGTCAGGACCAAGGCAACGCGCGACGGCGATGCATGGCGCATAAGCGGATCCAAGATGTGGTGCACGAACGCCTCGATCGCCGAGTACATCCTGAACTCTTGTCCGCACGGATCCCGCTGGCGGGCACCACTCGTTGAGCATGTTACTCGTCCCGGTGGATACGAAGGGCCTGGAAGTTGGGAAGCCGGAAAAGAAAATGGGGCTGCACGGCTCCCCCACAAGCGCTGTCACCTACGACGACGTCCTTGTGCCGGTCGGCAACCTCGTTGGCGTAGAAGGCGAGGGCCTCACCCAGGCTCTGGCCACACTGGATGCCGGTCGGATAAGCGTGGGCGCGATATCGGTCGGCCTGGCACAGGCGGCCTTGGAGCACGCCACCGCCTATGCCAAGGACCGTCACGCGTTTGGCCGGGCTATCTCAAGTTTTGAGGCGATCCAATGGATGGTGGCAGATGCGTGCACTGAGGTCGCAGCGGCCAGACTGCTCGTGCGCCACGCCGCCTGGCTGAAGATGCAGGGGCGTCCCTACACGAAAGAGGCAGCGATGGCAAAGCTATTCGCCACGGAGATGGCTGAACGAGTCTGTCGCAACGCCATCCAGATCCATGGCGGATATGGGTACAGCAGCGAGTATCCTGTGGAACGCTTGTACCGGGACGCGCGGTTGATGACAATCGGCGAGGGCACGAGCGAAGTTCAGAGGTTGGTGATTGCGCGTACCGTTCTTGGTTGACGCCAGCCCAGCGCAGTGCCTCTCGTGAATGCGGACGCCGCAGGAACCAACGCGGCGCCGTTCGGACTGCAAGTCTATTGGGTGATCAGATCTTTGATGTTGTCGAATGTGGCGGGGCCAATGCCCGCCACATTCATTATGTCTTCAATGTGAGCAAACGGCCCGTGAGCCAGACGATAGGCAATGATATTCTCGGCGACGGTTGGTCCAATCCCAGGCAGCGCCTGCAGTTCCTCTGAAGTGGCCGTATTGATATTCGTCAGCTCGCCCGAGGCGGTTGCGGTGGCCTCCACCGGCAGTACCCTGAAACTCGAGGTGGGTGCTGGTGTCAGGGGCGAACCGCCCACGTAGGGCACCTCCAGCTGCTCGCCATCCTCCAGCTTGGCGGCCAGATTGAGGACCCGCAGGTCGGCGTCCGTCGAGAAACCTCCCGCGGCGGAGACGGCATCCTGGACGCGGCTGCCCTCCGCGAAGGCGTAGACGCCCGGCCTCAGCACCGCGCCCACGACGTGGACCTCGATGGGCACCTTCGTCGGGGGGGCTTGCAGGGCGACCGGCGTTCCCGCGGGCGGCCGCGCGACTACAAAAAGGACAGCGGCAAGGAGAATGCCTGCCAACAATCCTGCCAAGACGTATAGCCCTTGCCTCATGGCTGCATTTTACTGCAACAACATGACGAGGAGCCGCTCGTCTGCCATGAACAGCTGGCCAACAATCGACATCACTCTCGCAAGGTTCCGATAGTACCTCGGCATCTCGGCGATCTCGAGTTGGCGAAAGCCCCATTGCCGATAGAAGGGTCCCAGGCTGGATCGACAAGTGAGATATAGCGGGCGCGGTGCGCGCTTGAGAAGAGACTCGATGACGGCACGCGCGATTCCACGCTTTCTCTTGCCGGGCACGACGGCGATGGACGCCAATTCCATGATTCCGCCCCGGTGAGGCTTCAATTGGCCGCACCCCACGACCGCATTCATGTCGTCAACAGCAACGACAAACCGATGCCAATCCAAGCCTGTCGGGTTGATCTGCGCCTCTTTGATCAGCTTCTTGATCGCGGGAGCGTCGAGCGCGGAAGCACTCCGCAATGTAAAGTCAGTCATCAAGGGAGCGCTAACCAAGGACGCCAGCTGCCACAAGGATGACGAACGTAGCCACGAACCAATGGAGCAGGAAAGGGTACAGGAACGAGCGAGTGCGGTAGGCAATCCAACCGAAGGCGAAGCCCCCAAAGATCGTTGAGAGCGTTTCGAGTTCAGGTTTGCCGATATGCGCCAAGGCGAACGGAACCGCCTGCAGCCAGATTGCCTCCGGGCCGAATTTCCGGGCGTAGGCGAAGAGAATGAAACCTCGAAACAGGAATTCCCATCCAAACAGATCGACGAATGTATTCCAAGGCAGGCCGGGAAGCCCGGCGGCGTAATACTGTTGCATGGCGCCCGCCCGCGCAACAAGCCATAGGACCGGGGCAACGATGGCCATCCCTGCAGCCGTCAGCGCCAAGCCGGCCCTCCAATCACCCAACTGAAAGCCATACTGGCCCGGCGTCTCTCGGAAGACCGCCACAATTACGAGGAGTGGTATGACGCCATACAGGATCGTGCGGTCGAAGCCTTTGGAATCCGTGATCCTGTAATAGGCATCGACCATGATTAGAAGCGTGCTCAACACGGTGACGCCGACGATCTTCCAGTCGAAAACGAGCGGCGCGCCCCGGAGGCGCTTCAGTAGCACCCGCCCCTCAATTCGTCGCGGAAGGCCGGCATTCACTCCGCCCTGCGGACTGCGCTGCAAACGCTTGCAAGCGATCGGAAGGAGCCATAGGAGGCGGATGCCGAATTCGCCAAGAAAACCGGGGAGGCCACGAAATCAAGCTGTGGGAATGGACTGGCCTTGATCGAGAGGGGAACCCATCCGGAAGTGCTGAGCTTGTGATGTTGGGCACAGTGCACGACGATAGACGATCTGGCCGCTTTTCTCAGTAGCCTGCCGACGCGCGTCACTCGACTGCTATTGCTCAGAAGCCTCCGCAACGATCTAGCGCGGATACGCAAGCTGCACAATTGATCGAAAAGCGGAGTAGGCCTCCGGCATGTTCGGAGCATCCAGGGCCAACTTCAGGCCATCCCGGCTGAGGCCGCGGAGCAATCCTGCCCGATCCGCCATGTCGGATGACTGGAGTTCGACAACCAGATGCAGCGGAGGTTTGGGCGCGTATGGCACCGGGACATCCTTTGTGGACAGGCGCCGAACCGCTTGCCTCGCCGCGGCCTCGATCATCGGCTGTGTGACATCCGGCGGCTGGCAATCTGCCGCAAATCGCCCGGTCGCCTGCTTAACCACTACCGTGGTTACCGACCCAAGCAACGCCGATATTTGGCTGCATGCGGTTTGATCTCCAGTTGCCAATAGAATTGGAACGCCGTAGTGCCCTGCCAGCGCGGCATTTAGTGTGTATTCGCCCGCCAGCACGTCGTTCAGCCAAACGTTTCGTACGCAACTTGCAGACCAGGTGTGGTCGAGTACCGCATGCTGGCTTCCTTGCCGGGCGTGATAACCCACGAACATGGCCCCGGCGACGCCAGTGTCAATACCCTGCATCATGGAAAGCGGCGAGGGAGCGCCGGTGTTGAGCGTGGCGCGTGCGTCCAGTTCCTCAACCAGGATGTTCGAGCCGTCCCAGTGGCCATCCGTTACGCTGACCTCGTCGGCACCGCCCTCAAATGCGCCCCGCACAGCCGCGTTGACGTCGCCAGTCATCAGGCGCCGAAAACGGGTGTATTCGGCATGCCCGGGCGTGACCTGATCCCACAGCGTCACGCCGGTGACACCTTCCATATCGGCTGAGATAAGTATCTTCATGTGGCTGGCCCGCGAATTCCGCCCATTCTATCAGAACGTGCTGCCGCCTCTGAGCCTTCCGCGGGCGCACGGTATAATCCGGCTGTCTTCGGAGGCAGGATGAGCCAATTTCTTTTTCCTCTGAGCGATGAGCACAAGATGATTCGAGACACCGCGCGCGATTTTGCGAACCGCGAAATTGCGCCGATCGCCGCTCAATTCGACGAGAGCGGCGAATTCCCGCGCGAGACGGTGAAAAAGATGGGGGAAATGGGCTTCATGGGCATGGAGGTCCCGGAGCAGTACGGTGGCGCCGGCATGGATACTATGGCGTACGTGCTGGCGCTTTCCGAGATTTCCCGGGCAGACGCGTCCCATGGCGTGATCATGTCCGTCAACAATTCGCTGTATTGCCACGGGATCCTGAAATTCGGTACGGAGGCTCAAAAAGAGCGGTTTCTCGCGCCGGTGGCGTCTGGGAGAGCCATCGGCGCATACGCGCTCACCGAGCCAATGTCCGGCTCGGATGCCGGCACCATGCGAAGCCGGGCCATCGGCGATGGGGACAACTACGTCCTCAACGGCCGGAAGTCGTGGGTCACCAGTGGACCCGTGGCCGAGTTCGTGCTGGTCTTCATGGTGACCAAGCCGGAGCTCGGACACAAGGGAATCAGCGCCTTCCTCATCGACACGCAGGATGCCCGCGGCTTCAGCCGGGGCAAGAAAGAGCCGAAGCTCGGCATCCGGGCCTCCAGCACAAGCGAACTCCTGTTTGAAGACTGCCGGGTCTCTGCTGAGCAGCGATTGGGCGCGGAGGGCGAGGGTTTCAAGATCGCCATGACGGTTCTCGACGCAGGGCGCATCGGCATTTCATCCCAGGCGCTCGGCATTGCGGAAGCCGCCTACCAAGCCAGCGTTGTGTATGCACGTGAGCGCGAGGCGTTTGGCCAGAAGATCGGCGCCTTCCAGGGCATCGGTTTCAAGATTGCGGACATGAAAACGCGTATTGAGGCTGCCAGGCTGCTCGCCTACAACGCCGCCATGGCCAAGGAACGTTCGAAAAGCAGTGGGGAGCGATACACTTTGGAAGCTTCGATGGCCAAGCTCTTCGCGTCCGAAACCGCGATGTTCTGCGCGCACGCTGCCGTCCAGATACATGGAGGAATGGGGTACAGCCGCGAACTTCCGGTGGAACGCTACTTTCGGGACGCCAAGATCACGGAAATCTACGAGGGTACAAGCGAGATCCAGCGGCTGGTGATCTCGCGCGCTGAACTCGGAACGCGGTGAATCCTGCGAGCACCTCACCCGCTGTCGCCCGGATCATCTAAGCCCAGGACCCCCTTGCTCCGCCCCAAAGCGGCAGCCGCAGGACTGCCAATGCGTCGCGCGTATGGTACTGCCCTATGAAGGCAATTATCTTTCGCCGGCACGGCGGACCGGAGGTCCTGGAATACACAGATTTGCCGACACCCGTTCCACGACCGGGAGAGGCTCTCGTCAGGCTTCGGGCAGCCGCCCTCAATCGGATGGACGTGGCGGTCCGCGCCGGGTGGCCCGGGATCAAACTGCGGCTACCTCACATTGATGGCGCCGACGGTGCCGGAGAGGTCGCGGGGCTGGGAAGCGGGACAAGCCTCTTCGAGATTGGCGACCATGTGGCGATCAATGCAAACCTGGGCTGCGGTAAGTGCGATTTCTGCCTTGCAGGACTTGATAATATGTGTCGAGACTGGCATCTGCTTGGCGAATCGGTTCCGGGCACGTACGCGGAATTCATCAGCCTGCCGGAAAGACAATTGTACAAGCTACCTCGGGACTTCGATTTCCACGCCGCCGCGGCTGCGGCACTGGTATTTCAAACCGCGTGGCACTCCTTGATTACGCGGGGAGCTTTGCGTCCGGGCGAAACCGTGCTGATCGTCGGCGCTGGCGGTGGTGTAAACACTGCAAGCCTTCAGGTCGCCAAGCTGGCGGGGGCGCGTGTGATCGTCGTCGGTTCCGCGTCGGACAAGTTGGAGCGCGCCCGGGCACTCGGGGCTGATCTGGTAATCGACCGCTCACTCGAAACAGACTGGTCAAAGGCGGCCTTCCTTGCAACGGGCCGTTTGGGCGCCGACGTCGTAGTGGATAATGTCGGGTCAACGATTATGCTCAGCCTGCGAGCCTTGCGTAAGGGCGGCCGGCTGCTGACGGTCGGAAGCACCGGCGGCGCGCGGGTTGAAATCGACAATCGCTATGTCTTCTACCGGCACGTGTCAATCATCGGCTCCACGATGAGTCCGTTGAACGATTTCAAGACCGTGATGGACCTCGTTGTTTCCGGCAAGCTGAGCCCGGTCCTAGATCAGGCTTTTGAGCTCAAGGACGCGGCGTCAGCGCATCGGCGCCTGGAGAGCGGGCAGCATTTTGGCAAAATCACGCTCAACATTGGCTAGGATCATGCGGAAGAGACTCCCGTGGTTTGAAATCCTGCTGACCGTGGTCTTTCTGAGCGCCACATTGTACGCAGCGTTTTCGGATGCCTACAACCTACCCAATCGATGGTTCATTCGCGATGACGCGTACTACTACTTCAAGGTCGCGCAGAATGTCGCCCAGGGTCATGGCAGTACGTTCGACGGGATCCATCCTACTAATGGCTATCATCCGCTTTGGCTGCTGATCTGCATTCCCATCTTCGCGCTGGCACGTTTTGACCTGATACTGCCGCTCCGGGTCCTGGCAGTCCTGATCGGAGTTCTGCAGGTCAGCACGGCCATACTGCTGTATCGATTAATAAGATCGGCGGTCTCGACCGCGGCAGGAGTCCTGGCTGCATGCTTCTGGGCGTTCAACAGCTACGTCCTCGTGTTCCTGTACAAGACGGGCGTTGAATCCAACATTGCGCTCTTCTTCTTGCTGCTGCTCCTGTGTGGGCTGTATCGTTTTGAAAAGACCTGGAGGAAGTCTGGCGCGACCTGGCAGCAGATCGCCGGATTCGGGGCTCTGGCCGCGCTGGTAATGTTCAGCCGCCTGGATCTCATCTTCTTTGCCGCGATCATCGGTCTCTGGATCGTATTCCGCAGTTCGGCTCTGCGTTATTTGCTGCCCCTGGACGTCCTGGCGCTGGTTGTGGCGACAGCGTGCGCCTTCCTGTGGCGCCTGGGCTTTGCCGCCTACTACGACGTCGCCAACTCTGCCATCATTATGCTCAGTCTTGCCCTCGTGGTGAAGGTTCCGATCATGTACTTCATGGGCTTGTATACGTCGCCCCGTCAATGGGCAGCGCATGTCAATGCTCTTGCGGATCCTGCTCGCCACAATACTGGGCAGCTTCACCCTGGGTTTGATTTTGTTGGCAGGAAACAAGATCGGCATCCTACCGCCGTTCTCGCGAGCCATTGTGCTTCTGGATGCGGGGCTAAGCTTCGGCCTCGTTTTCGCGATCAGGGCGGCAGCCTACGGCTTCCGGTTGGGACACAGGGGCCAAGGGTGGCATGACACCGCTGGCTGCGCTGAAATTGCAGTGGGGCCAGTGGCTGCGCGAAGGTGTCATCTACTTCGGGATCGTTGGTGGCTCTCTGGTCTCCTACATGTTGTGGAATCAACTGGCGTTTGGGACATCGACACCCGTAAGCGGCCAGATCAAACGCTGGTGGGCTACTTTCGCGCACAGCATCTACGGGAGCGCAGCGCCCAATTGGCTCACGTTCTTTGCCGCCAACCCCTTCAGCGACTTCAACGCTTGGGGTCCGCCGACCACATGGCTCAGCGACCTGACCAACCGAATGCTCTATTCGGAGGGCACAGGGTTCGGCAATCCCGCGTGGCGCCACAACTTTTTCCTGGTGCTTTTCATTGCATGCGTACTTGTCGGCCTTGTGCTCTCGTTGAGGAGACGCAGGACAGTCCTTGGAGCCGTGCAAACCAGCCTCTTTCCGCTCTTTGTGGGGAGCTGGCTGCAAATCCTGGCCTACAATATTCCCGGCTACGCGTCGCCCAAGGAGTGGTACTGGTTGACCGAGCCGGTTACGCTCGTGATTCTTGGTTCGCTGCTCGTAAACAGCATCATCCAAGTCGGGTTCGTGCGGCACAAGTTCGCCCGGGTCATTCTTTGGATGTTTGTAGCTTGGTACTGCGGGCGCGGAGCTTTTCTCTACTGGCGGGATGCATACTTCCTGAGCCCATATGGCGTGCATCCCACCGGGACACCATACAGTGACATTATTCCTTTCCTGGAAAGCCACACCGAGCCGGGCGCGATCATCGGGATGACCGGTGGGGGCAATGTGGGCTACCTCATGCCCAGCCGGACCATCGTAAACATGGACGGATTGATCAACAGCAACGAGTATTTTCGCGATTTGCAGGCGGGAACCAGCGCCGACTACCTGTACCAAACAGGAATGAGATACGTATTCGCGAATCCAAATCTGCTTGAATCAAACCCCTATCGCGGTCAATATACCTCCCGCTTGAAGCGGTTGGTCGACTGGGGGGGAAAAGACCTGCTTAGCCTGCTGCCTCGACCGGGGCCGTGAAAGCCAATGTCGGGTGACAAAGAAGCCCCAAGGCTGTGCCAATGAATACCGACCGCCGACCGCCGCTGAGAATAACTCTAGTCCTGTGCCTGGTGTTAATCACTACGGCATGGAACCTGATCCGCGCGGGAACGGCCCTTGCCTGGCGGGCGCCCCTGACGACCTTTGCAGACCCGCCCGGAGCCTGGTACGTGGCCGTCACTGGCGGGCTTTTTTCCGCCTTGGGGTGCGGCATCCTGTGGGGTTTCTGGCGCCGGGCCGAGTGGACTGCGCGGGTTCTCCTTCTGTTCGCCTGGTTCTACGTGTTGTGGGCGTGGACCGACAGACTCATTTTCCAGGTTCAGTACCGCGCGGACTGGCCATTCGGAGCCGTGCTCACCGCCATCCTGCTGGGATGGACCACGGCTGTGGCCCTGGACAAACGAAACCAAGCGTATTTCGGAAAAGAGGCCAATGAACGAAAATTCGAGAATCACCCGTCTGCATGAAATGCGCGACGCCTCCCGATTGGGCGGCGGCGAGGCGCGGATTGAGGCGCAGCACAAGAAGGGGCGCCTGACTGCCCGAGAACGGATCGACCTACTGCTTGACAAGGGTTCCTTCCGGGAGGTGGATGCCTTCGTAGAGCACCGCACCCATGATTTCAACCTTAATGAGCAGAAGTTCGTGGGCGATTCGGTGGTGACCGGTTGGGGCACGATCGAAGGCAGGCTGGTCTACGTGTTCTCACAAGACTTCACCGTATTCGGCGGATCGCTGGGCGAAGTTCATGCTGCCAAGATCTGCAAGATCATGGACATGGCTGTGAAGAACGGCGCGCCCATGATTGGATTGAACGATTCGGGCGGGGCCCGGATCCAGGAGGGTGTCGTCTCGCTTGGGGGGTACGCCGACATCTTCCTGCGCAATACCCTCGCCTCGGGCGTCGTTCCGCAGATCAGCGTGATCATGGGGCCGTGTGCCGGCGGCGCCGTCTACTCGCCTGCTCTCACAGACTTCATCTTCATGGTGCGGAACTCGTCATACATGTTCGTCACGGGGCCGGACGTCGTGAAGGCGGTCACCCACGAGGACGTGAGCTTCGAGGATCTCGGTGGCGCCAGCGTGCATTCCGAGAAGTCGGGCGTATGCCATGTGGCCGGCGACAACGAGGGCGATACGCTTTACATGGTCAGAAAGCTGCTTGGATACCTGCCACAGAACAACATGGAAGACGCGCCGTTGGGGCCCGTTCTGGACGATCCCCTGCGAATGGATGCCGAATTGGACACGCTGGTTCCGCCTTCCGCAGACAAGCCATATGACGTCAGGGAGATCATCAACCGCGTTGCCGACAGCGGTCAATTCTTCGAAATCCACGAGAACTTCGCGGCCAACATCGTGGTGGGCTTTGCGCGCCTGGCCGGACATGCCGTTGGGATCATCGGTAATCAACCCATGAACCTGGCCGGCGTGCTGGATATTGATGCCAGCGAGAAGGGCGCCCGTTTCGTCCGTTTCTGCGACGCCTTCAATATTCCGCTCATCACTTTCGAAGATGTCCCCGGCTTCCTGCCCGGCACGAACCAGGAACACCATGGCATAATTCGCGCGGGCGCCAAGCTCCTCTATGCCTACTGCGAGGCAACGGTGCCCAAACTGACCGTGATCACGCGCAAGGCGTACGGCGGGGCATATTGCGTCATGTCATCGAAACACATCCGCGGGGACGTAAACCTCGCCTGGCCAAGCGCCGAGATCGCGGTGATGGGCCCCGAGGGAGCTGTGAATGTCATCTCTCGAAAAGAAATTGAGCAGGCCAGCGATCCTGTCATGCGCAAGGCCGAGCTTGTGGCCGAGTACCGTGAAAAATTCGCGAATCCATACATCGCGGCGCAACGCGGGTTCATCGACGATGTGATCGAACCACACGAAACCCGTCCAAGACTGATCAACGCCCTGGAAATGCTCCAGAACAAGCGCGAACTCGAATCCTCCCCGCAAGCACGGCAATCTTCCGCTCTAGCGGCGGATCGCCGGGCAACCCATAGGAGACACTGCATGTTCAAGAAAGTGCTCGTGGCCAATCGGGGAGAAATCGCGGTGCGCGTACTGCGGGCATGCCGGGAACTGGGACTGGAGTCCGTCGCTGTCTACTCGGAGGCGGACCGCAGCGCCCTGCATGTGCGCTATGCGGACGAAGCCTATCTGCTGGGCCCGGCGCCCTCCGCGAGTCATACCTGCGAGGCGACAAGATCATCGATATTGCGCGCAAGTGCGGCGCAGATGCGATCCATCCAGGCTACGGCTTTCTCGCGGAGCGCGAGTCTTTTGCGGCTGAATGCGCGGATGCCGGCATCGTCTTCATCGGTCCAAAGCCCTCTGCGATAGCGGCTATGGGGGACAAGATGGTAGCCCGCGACACGGTGCACGCTGCAGGCGTCTGGGTGGTTCCGGGGACTGAAGGCCGTGGCAGCATGCGGGACGAGGAACTGCTTGCCGTGGCACCGAACATCGGCTTTCCATTGCTGATCAAAGCGTCCGCCGGAGGCGGAGGCAAGGGCATGCGCGAAGTCAACTCCATGGAAGAAATGCCTGCGCTGCTTCGGTCGGCGCGGCGAGAAGCCGAGGCCTCATTCGGCGACGGCAACGTCTATCTGGAGAAACTCGTGGAAGGTGCCCGCCATATCGAAATTCAGATACTTGCCGACCAATACGGGAATGTGATTCATCTCGGTGAACGCGACTGCTCGCTGCAGCGGCGCCACCAGAAGCTCATCGAGGAATCGCCCTCCCCGTTCATGGACGACAACCTGCGGGCAAAAATGGGAGCGGTGGCGGTCAAGACAGCCATGGCGGTGCAATACCTCAGCGCCGGCACCATTGAGTTTCTGGTCGACAAGGACAAGAAGTTCTTCTTCCTCGAAATGAACACCCGCTTGCAGGTTGAGCATCCTGTCACCGAAGTGGTCACGGGCGTGGATATCGTGGCGGAGCAAATTCGCATTGCGCGCGGTCGGCAGTTGAGCTACCGGCAGGAGGACATCAAGTTCCGTGGACACGCGATCGAATGCCGCATAAACGCCGAAGATCCATACAACGGTTTCCTGCCGTCCACCGGACGAATCACTCACAGCCTGTTGCCTACCGGCCCCGGAATCCGCGTGGATACGGGCGTGTATCCCGGATTTGAAATTACGCCCTTTTATGATCCGATGATTGCCAAACTCATCGTATGGGGAGAGACCCGCGGCCAAGCGATCCTGCGGATGCGTCGGGCGCTGGAGGAGTATCGGATTGTCGGGGTACGCACCAACATCCCGTTTCACCAGATGATGATGGACTCGCACCGCTTCATGGGCGGCCAGTACGATACGCGTTTCGTGGAGCAGCGGTTCTCGCTGCCGCGATCGCAGGGCGAAAGCGGCGCGTACCACCCGGAAATCGCCGCGGTCTTCGCCACGCTTGTGGCACACACGGCAAACCTTCGATCAGCAGAATTCGTGACGCGCAACGAACGCGATACCAGCAACTGGAAATGGATGGGACGCTGGGAACGCATGCACCGATAGGAGCAGCTCTGTGAAGTATGTAACGACCGTAGGAGAAACCGCTTTTGTCCTGGATGTTGTGGACGCGCATCACGTGACCCTCAACGGCACCTTGATGGAGGTGGATTTCGAAAACATCAGCGGACAGCCGGTGTACTCATTGGTCATAGATGGCCGGTCTTACGAGGCATACGTTTACGAGGGCGACGACGAGCTGCAAGTCCTGCTTCTCGGGCAGCAGTATCCGGTCCAGGTGGAGGACGAGCGAGAGAAGCGGCTCCGAGCCGCCGCCGGCAGCACTGTCTCAGCAACGGCCGAATACCATTTGAAGGCTCCCATGCCGGGCCTGGTCGTGGCGGTCCCGGTGCAGCAGGACGAAGAAGTTGTCAAAGGGCAGGTGCTGCTGATCCTAGAATCCATGAAGATGCAGAATGAACTCAAGTCGCCGCGGGCCGGAAAGGTAACGCGGATTCGCGTGAAGCCGGGCGAGAGCGTTGAACAGCGACAGACCCTGCTCACGGTCACCTAGTCGCGCCACATGAGAACCGCCGGGTTGGAGACTGAAGTCAAGTTCTATCTTCGACACCCGAAGGACCTCACGACACGGATATTGAACACGGGCGGCCGGCTCAGCAGACCCCGCACGCTCGAAACGAACCTGCGGTTCGACACGGCATCGGGTGGGTTGCGGGCTTCGGGCCGCTTGCTGCGTCTTCGCCGGGACGCAAGCGTCTACTTGACCTTCAAGGCGGATACGCGCGTGGACGCGGGCGCTCTCCAGCGCAGAGAGATTGAACTCGCGCTGGATGATTTCGAGGCCGCCCAGCTCCTGCTGCGCGGGCTGGACTATGAAGTCGTCTTCAAGTACGAGAAGTACAGAACAGTATTCAGCTACGGCCCCGTCGAAATCATGCTGGACGAGCTGCCGTACGGGCACTTCGTCGAAATTGAGGGCGACCGTGATGCTTTGGAACCGGCGGCAAGCCAGCTTGGGCTCCACTGGACGTTTGCCATACCTAAAAGCTATCACGCTCTCTTCGAGCACGTTCATGACATGCGTGCACTCCCATTTGCAGACTTAACTTTTGAGAATTTCGCAGGTCTGGCCATACTCCCAAAGGAGCTTGGTGTTACGCCCGCCGACGCTTAGGCTGCTGGAACTTGCGATGCGTAGCCAACGGCGCACGTCATGCGGCGCGGCATGGGCAAGCTCACCGCCCTGCCAGACCCCGAAGGCGCAAACGGAGAACCGCGTTTGAAAGGCCTGGGCGAATTGCGCTCACGAGCGCCTGAATTCAAGACAAACGGCGGCACCCTACGGACGATTGGCATCGGCGGTGCCGTATTCCTACTGACGAGTGCCTTCTTCATGCTGGTAGACCGCGGATTCCCGGAGTGGATGCCGGACGGAGAAATCCTGTTGGCCGCTTTGGGTTTTCTGGTTTTGTCGCTCTTTTACGAGCGACGGCCGGACTACGAGAGGCGTTTCGCCGAGGGCGCCTATGGACGCGCACTGCGCGCCTTCGCAATGCCGGGGCTTGGCATTATCGCCGCTGCGATCGGCCACCTGGCGTACATGCCCGGGCCGGCCATTCCGGACCTATGGTGGAAGCCGCTGCTCGTGGGCCTCGGCTGGTTACTTCTGGCGCTCGGCATAACGCTGTGGCTGCGGGCGGTCCAGGCGCTCGGCATCGACACATTGTTCATGCTCCACGTCTACTATCCGCAGGACGGCACGCACGTATGCTCGGGGCTCTACAGCTATGTGCGCCATCCCATCTACGCTGCCGCCCTACGCGTAGCCGCGGGCCTGGCCTTGATTCACGCCAACTGGTATGCTCTACTGGTTCTGCCAGTGATGTGGTTGCTGTTTGTGGCCTGGATCACGCTCGTCGAAGAGAAAGAGCTTGTCAGCCGCTTCCCAGAGTATCCATCCTACCGCCGGCGTGTGCCTGCTTTTGGACCACTTCCGCGTAACGTGGGACGATTCTGGCGTCTGGTATTCACGGGAGCCTAGCGGGATTTCCGACGCTCAAGCACCGTTTGGTCTGTCGGGGGTTGTGCTGCCCGCGTCCTCACGGGCTAGGGCACAGAGACGAGTTAACAATGGCTCAAGGCTCGCGGGAACGGCTGTTTCGGGAACAACGACCACATGCTCGCTATGCCTGCTTGATGATATTCTGATCCGGTACTCGAATCTGTCGGCGCCCGTGTGCCGATGCACGCTGCCGGAGGGCAGATCAAAGAATGCGGCCTCTTGGACGAGTTTTTCCATCGCCGAGGCGTCTTCCTTATCCAGGGAAGCAGTGTCGAGACTGAGCTCCAGCCGCAGCCCTGCAAACCCTCCGCTGCGGGCAAAGTGGATCTTCATGCCGTTGCCCTAGCGTCCCGGCGGCGAGCCGGGCCCCCGCCGCGTGAACAACGTTCGAAGGAGCGTGGGCGCAGTCAAGGCACAACCAGCCGGTTTTGGCGCCGGCGATTGCGTCTGTTGCATTGGTTCCCCGACCGCAATTCCGACGCCCGCCCAGCCGTATTGAACAGCCCGCTGTTCGGCGCTGTCTTTCCCGTATAGCTCCCCGGCACACTCGTAGGTCATGGTCGCCGCGGCCGCAAAGTCGGTGCTGCTGGTGAACTTGTCCCTCGCCGCGACGTACCAGATTTGCCCGGCCTTTTCCCAGGCGAAACCACCCATCGACGCGGCAACGAGGAAGAAGGCGTGGTTGGGAATTCCCGAGTTTATGTGAATGCCACCGTCATCGTCCGTGGTCTCAACAAAATCACGCATGTGGGCCGGCTGGGGATCCCTACCGAGCACAGGATCGTCGTAGGCGGTGCCCGGCTCTTTCAGCGAACGGAGAGCTGCGCCCTTGACATTCGACGTAAAGAGGCCCTCGCCAATCAGCCAATCGGCTTGAGACGCGGTCTGACCGCGCTGGCGCTGTTTCACCAGGGAACCGAACACGTCGGACAAGGATTCGTTCAGTGCACCGGATTGATCGGTGTAGTAGAGGTTGGACATATATTGCGTAACGCCGTGAGTTAATTCATGGCCTATGACATCCATAGCCAGTGTGAAGCGGTTGAAAAGCTGCCCGTCGCCGTCCCCATAGGCCATTTGCTGGCCGTCCCAGAAGGCGTTGTCGTAATCCTGCTGATAGTGCACGGTTGAGTCCAACCGCAGGCCGTGGCCATCCAGGGAGTCGCGTTCATAGACCTCCCAATAGAGATCGTAGGTTGCGCCGGCGCCCGCATATGCCTCGTTTACCGCAGGATCATCCGAAGGGGCACCCCCCTCCTCGAGGACCAATTGGCCCGGCAGGCTGCTTCCGTTCCCCGCCGTGAATACACGGCGATTCTTCCCCGTGACGGTGGGGGTCAAGCGCACGGCCGCGGTGGTGAGCAGTGCAACACGACGTCCGCGAAATCGAGCCGATCCAATAATGGAAGAAAGCGCGATCTGCCTCTGGGCGGCGTTGCCGTTTAGAATACATGTTCTTCAGAATGTGCGGCGGAATGATACAGTGAAGCGGGTTCCCCGCCCCGCGGTAAGCTGGGCACTCGCGTGAGGGCATGTGATCGGGGCCAATCTGCCCTGAACGGTTCAATCTAGCCCTCCTCAAGTAGATGGTCCCCTGACCAACGGAGTTCGGCCACGTCTGCAGCCTCTCCCAAAAGGCAAGGCAGCAAACGCCGGAGATTTCGTGGTTTTCCGGAGGTGAAGAAACGGGCAGTGCCTTGTGCATCAGACCCAGATTGCAGGCCCCGGTCCTGAAGGAGCCGCAAGGTTTGACGAGCCACGGCGGGCGCCGGATCGATCACCCTTACTTTTGGACCCACAATATCCTGGATGAGTGGAATTACAAAAGGGAAGTGAGTGCAAGCGAGGACAACTGTGTCTATCTTGCGCTCAAGCATGGGATGGAGAGCGCTCTCGAGAATGGTGCGCGTGCGGGGCCCATCCAGGTCACCCAACTCGATCTGTTCCACAAGTCCCGGGCACGTACTTCTTGCTACCTCGACCCCCGCAGCGAAGCGTTCCATGACTGAGGCAAATAACGCTCCTTGGAAAGTGGCAGGCGTTGCCAGCACGCCCACGACACGGGTCATGGTGCTCTCAGCAGCGGGCTTTACGGCGGGTTCCATGCCCACGAAGGGTACCTGGGGGAAAGTATCACGGAGATGCACAAGAGCGGCAGCGGAGGCCGAGTTGCACGCCACCACAACGAGTCTGGAGCCATGAGCCAGCAGGAAACGGGTGATTGCCTCTGAAAAGGCCCGCACCTGCGCCAGCGGTCTGGGCCCATAGGGCACATGCTGCTGATCGGCGATGTAGGCAACAAATTCACCTGGCATCTGCTGCCGAATGGCGCGGAGAACAGACAGGCCCCCAACTCCAGAGTTGAACACGCCTATGGATCCGGCCCCTGTTTCAGTCACCGGCGTGCGCAGCCCGCTCTTGAAATCGGGACGCGGCTTCAATAAACGCTGCCATGAGCTTGCTGGCGTGAGGCTCGTCCCTCAATCGCTCTGGATGCCATTGTACCGCCACACCGAAAGGGTGATCGGGAAGCTCGATGGCTTCCACAAGACCGTCGGACGCTGTTGCACCGACCCGGAGAGCCCTGCCGATTTCCTTCAGTCCCTGATGATGATGGCTGTTCACGCTTACCAGCGGCTCTTCAAGAATCCTGGCCACGCGCGTGTCCCTCTCCACTTGGACGTCGTGGCGAGCCCTGGGCCCCTGCCCTTCGGCCAGATCATGGTTCAGGGCACCGGGCAATTCATCGGGGATATGAACATAAAGAGTTCCGCCGAGGCCCACGTTCACGAGCTGGCATCCTCGGCAGATTCCCAGGAATGGCTTGCGGTCGGCGACGGCAGCCTGCAGCAAATCAAGTTCCAGTTTATCCCTGGACGGCTCCACGTCATCGACGGCGCGATGCTCCTCGCCGCCGTAATGCGAGACCGCGATGTCCCCGCCGCCTGAGAACAGAATCCCGTCCAGGAACGCATAGAGGCGTTCCCATCCAGCATCGGAAAGACTGCATGGAATGAGAACGGGCACGCCACCGGCATCCTGAACGGCTTTGGAATAGGCGTCCGGAAGCGAAGAGACGGATTGGCCGTGTGTGTTGCGAATGCTGCTGGTTGTAATACCGATAATCGCCGACATGCTTGCAGCGACCAAAAAAAAACAGGGGCGCAGTTGCCTGCGTCCCGATTTCTTACGAAGACTCGAACTTCTGCTTGAGCCGGGCGGACTTGCCGGTCCGACCACGCATGAAATAGAGCTGTGCGCGCCGCACCTGGTTGTGGCGTTCCACCACAATCTTGTCAAGCCGGGGCGAGCGCAGGAGAAAAGTCCTCTCCACGCCGACGCCATTCGAAGCCAGCCGCCTGACGGTCACGGCGCGGTCATTGCCGCCCTTGCGCAATCGGATGATCGTTCCCCGAAACTCCTGGATCCGCTCGCGGTCACCTTCTTTGATCCGTACATGCACGTTGACCGTGTCGCCGGACTGCAGCGCCGGGATCTTGTCATTCTGCTTGGCCTCCACGGCCTTGATGAAGTCTGTCATGATTCCTTTTCCTTTTTCAGCCTGTTCCGCTCGACGTTTGAGCGACATGTGAGTATAGCATCATGGTCGACAATTCACAAGAGCGGCGCACGAGGGCTGGAGGCTGCGGGCGCCGACGCGACCCACTAAGCAAGGGCATCGGGCGTGGATCTACACGAATTTACGTATGGCCAGAACAGCGTTGTGGCCGCCGAAGCCGAAAGCGTTGCTGATCGCCAGGTCGATCTTGGCTTCCCGCGCCTTATTGGGGATAACGTCCAGGTCGCACGCTGGATCCGGCGTTTGATAGTGCATCGTCGGCGGCAAGATGCCCTCCCGAATGGCCTGAATGCAGAAAACCGCCTCCAGGGCACCGGTGGCACCCATCATGTGACCCGTCATGGATTTCGTGGAGGAAATGGGGATCCGGCGAGCCAAGTCGCCAAACGCACCCTGGACAGCCTTGGTCTCGGACAGATCGTTGAGTTGAGTGGCTGTGCCGTGAGCGTTGATGTAGCCTACGTCCTCCGGATTCGCCTCGGCCGAGGCCAGGGCCTGCAGGATGGCAGCGCGACCGCCTTCGCCCTGGTCATGGGGCGCGGTTACGTGAAATGCGTCGGCCGTAGAACCGTAGCCCGCGAGCTCAGCATATATCCTGATGCCGCGGGCGCGGGCGTGGGATTCGCGCTCAAGGACCAGCACGGCGGCTCCCTCACCCATAACGAGTCCATCGCGATTCTTGTCAAACGGCGCCGGGGTCATCGAATAATCGTCGTTCTGATGCGACATGGCACCGACGCGGTCAAAGGCCGCAACGGCCACGGGTACGATGGTTGACTCCGTACCACCCGCGACTGCGACGTCGATCATGTTTGATCTGAGCATCATGAGCGCCATGCCGAGGCCATCCGCCCCGGAGGCACAGGCAGAAGCGACCGAGAAACACGGCCCTTTGATTCCATAGTCGATCGCGATCAGGCCGGAGGCACCGTTGGCCATCAACATGGGGATCATAAAGGGACTCACCCGGCGAGGACCTTCTTTTTCCACGGTTAGGACGGCATCTGCAATCGACTTCAGCCCACCGATCGCCGAAGATACGACCACACCGATTCGCGGTGCATTGCTCTCGTCGATCTTCAATTCCGCATCTGCCACGGCTTCTTCGGCCGCCGCACAGGCGAGTTGCTCGAATTGGTCGCGCCGGCGGACCTCCTTGGTCTCCATAAAGCGGCTGGCATCGAAGTCTTTCACCTCGGCCGCAATGTGAACTTGCATCTTGGCGTGATCGAATTGGGTGATCGGACCGACACCGGAAACGCCGGCAATTGCATTCTTCCAGGTCTCCCCGACACTCAAGCCGAGCGGGTTAACCGTACCCATGCCAGTGACTACAATCCGTTCCATCGGCTCTCCTGCTAAGCGTTCACCTTGTAGCCCGAGCCCGTCAAGACGACAACCACGGGATCGGGCAAGTCTTGAATCACAGTTTCCAATGCGTGCCACACCAGGGCAGAGGTGGGCTCTACATAGAACCCCAGCCTTCCCAGCGCGTCACGCCCCGGCACAATCAACTCCTCCGGCACGGTCACGAATTGCCCACCGCTGTGGTCGACGACACTCACCACTTGTTGGGCCCTCAAGGGCGCTCGTACCCGTACGCCTTCTGCAACCGTCTCTCCTTCGGTGACGAAATCCAGTCCGGGCAGGCCGATTTGAAACAGCGCTGCCAGTGGTGCGCACGCTTCAGCCTGCACACCCACGAGGATTGGCAGCGCCGAAATCACGCCCGCTCGCTCCAATGCCTCGAAGCCGCGTCCCAACCCAAGCAGCAGGCCGCCCTGCCCTGCGGGGACAATTACGGCACCCGGCCCTGTGCCCAGTTGCTCATGGATTTCAAATGCGCAGGTCGCGTATCCGGGAATGTTAAAGGGGAGGTAAGCGTGACTGGCATATGTTGCGCCGCCGTCTGCGGCTTTTCTGACCGCCAGCGTCGCCTCGGAGCGCCTTCCAGGAACAACCACGAGGTCGGCGCCATACATCTGTATCTGCCTCATCTTGGGGCCGGACGCCGATGCCGGCACATAAACCCTGGCCCCCATGCGGGCTCGCGCGGCGTAGGCCGCCAAGGAGGCGCCGGCATTCCCCGACGAGTCTTCGCAGACGTCCACGACACCCCTCGATGCCAGGAAGGAAACCAGGAGGGCGGTACCACGGTCCTTGAACGATCCTGTCGGATTAAGGTGCTCGCACTTCAGAAACACCTGCCGACCCAGCGCCTCGGCGGGAAGCAGCGGCGTATTGGCCTCGCCAAGCGAGACGGCCTTGCCTGGATTCCGGAGAGTCGGGCCGTACCTCCAGATGCCTGGTTGGCGATCGTCTGTGCCCCGCCACTCCATGGGATCGACGTCGTCAAATAACCCTCCGCAGCGCTGACACCGGTACGGTGTTCCAGTTTCAGGATAGGGCTGCCCACAATTCAAGCAGACGATTTGCATCATTCTCCCGGCTTGGGGACATACTCTCCCTCAATCCATGATTCTCCACCCGGGCCGACTTCCTTCTTCCAGACAGGCACGATCTCCTTCAAGCGGTCAATGCCGTAGCGGGCCGCATCAAATACTCCATCGTCGCGGTGCGCCGCGGTGCACGCAATCATCACCGTTGGCGTTTCAGGCAGCAGAATGCCGATGCGCTGCACGATGGCGATGCCCTCCACGACTTTCCATCGCTCGCGAATCTCGTCGGCGACCTGCTGCATCTTGGCGCGGGCCATCGGTGCATACGCCTCATATTCCAGGTGGATCGTCTCGTGCGCAGGCGGGCGGGAAGTAACCCCTCGAACCATGCCCGTGAAGATCGCCGCGGCACCCGTCGATGGCAACGTGATCTTGGCCAGCAGGTCGTTCAGATCGATCTCGGCTTCCGTTAGCGATAGTATGGTGGGCAATGGCATTGCGGAGCCCATTCGGCGGCGCCAGGGATCTGGGGCGCCCGCTTCAGCGCCGGCGGCTAACCACCACTCACCGGTGGAAAAAGCGCCACCTCGGCCCCGGGCGGAATCAACGCGTCCTCGAACGCATATTCCCGATTAATCGAGACAAGTACCGTCCCCAAGGAACTTCGGAGGTCCGGCATGTCCGTTCCAAGCTTCTGCCTCAGTCCGCGCACGTCCAGTGCCTCAGGGATTTCCAACTCGATTTCCCTCGTGCCGGCGCGCTGGCGAAGGGTGGCAAAGAACAGCACCCTGATCCTATTCATTCACAATATCCCCCGACCGACCCCCGTGCTTCTCGACCAAGCGGATATTGGCAATGCGCATCGTCTTCTCCGCTGCCTTGAGCATGTCATACACGGTCAACGCGGCCACGGAGACTGCCGTCAGCGCCTCCATTTCGACGCCTGTTCTGGCAGTCGTCTTGGCCGTGGCCGTGATGACCACACCCGGGAGGGTGTCGTCGAGGTCGAGGTCCACCTCAATCTGCGTCAGCGGCAAGGGATGGCAAAGCGGTATCAGTTCAGCCGTGCGTTTTGCGCCCGTGATGCCGGCGATCTGCGCCACGGTGAGCACATCCCCCTTCTTGACTGCATTCGCCCTGATCAGTTCCAGCGTGGACTTCAGCATGCGAACCTCCCCCTTCGCAATCGCGATGCGTTCAGTCTCCGCCTTCTGCCCCACGTCGACCATCCTGGCACGTCCTGATGGGTCTACGTGGCTCAATTGCGCTGTCATGTTTTGATTATAACCGGCGGCGCGGAGGCACCCTGCGGTGCTTTGTGGAGTGGCTATGCGCAAGAGTTTTCGTGGAATCGGCGCCTGTTATAATCGCCCTCGCCATGCAGAATTCGCTGGGTCCGCACACGACCTACACGGTCCATATTCCGATTTATGAGGGCCCACTCGATCTGCTGCTCGGCCTGATCGAGCGTGCAGAGCTCGACATTACGACCGTTTCGCTCGCCATGGTCACCGACCAATACCTGGCCTACATCCGCGGTCTGGAGCAGGCACAGGCGGATGATATCTCGGCCTTCCTGGTCATTGCTGCCCGGCTGCTGCAAATCAAATCGGAGGCGCTCCTGCCGAGACCCCCAGTTCAGGATTCCGGCGAAGCTGACGACGCAGATGCTCTCGTGGAGCAACTCAAGTTCTACAAACGCATTAAAGAGATCGGCCAATGGATGGACGCGCGCCAGCAGGCGGGCCTGCGGACATACGTTCGATTGGCGGCTCCGCCCAAACCGGAGCCCCGATTTGATCCCTCGGCGGTCACCCTGGAGGCCCTGGTGCAAGCGGCCGAAGCGGTATTTGCGCGGGTTCCGGATCGCGAACCCCTGGCAAGCGTGATTGCCGCGCCGCTCGTGACCATTCGCCAGAAGATCGACTTGATTGCCAGGACGCTGCGACGAATGCAAGGAGTCTCGTTCCGGGGCCTCATCGGCGAGCAAGCGACCAGGCTGGAGGTGGTTGTTACTTTCCTGGCGTTGCTGGAACTGGTGAAGCGTTATCGAGTCGCCGCACACCAGGATAGCCTCTTCAGTGACATACGCATCGACGGCCTGCAGGATTGGGGGGCAGACGAGGAGCTGGAGTTGGAGTTCGAGTAGGCGGATCATGATCTGGCCTCTACGACGCTGGATCAAGAAGCGCGTTCCTGTGCTTGATCGCCTACCCGCCTTCCCTTTGGCGCACCGGGCTGCGGTGGCGGCGCTGCTCTGTGCGGTTCTCCCCGCCTGCATCCCGGCCGCGATTCCTGACACATCACCTGCCAGTGTGGCGACCATCGTCGCCGGCACATTCGCGGCAGCGGCCACGGCTTCGCCGATGACCGCCGCGACACTGAACTCGACGCGGGCTCCGACGCCCCGGCCGCCTACCCCGGTGCCATCTCCGGCGCCCGCGACCAGAGTCAACTTCGCCCCAGACGGTACCACGGCCACCATTACCGTGCGCGTCCAACCGAACCAGCTCCAATCGTTTGTTCTGCATGCGGATCTGGGGCAACCGCTGCTGGTCCAGTTGGATTCGGGAGTGGGCGATCTCGCGCTTTCGATTCGCAGCCAAGGCGGCACGATGCTGCTCAGCGCCGACGAGAAACAAGTGACCTGGCGCGGCTCCCTACCCCAGACGGAAAACTACTACATCGACATCCATGGCGGAAGCACCGCCGAAGACATGCAGCTTACGGTCCAATTGGCGAGAAAGATCATATTCAAGGAGGGGGCAGCGGCCGCCCGAGTCCTCGACAAGACCGCCGGCGGATCGGTGATGGTGTACAGCGTTCTCGGCGTCAAGGGCGACACCATGGACGTGGGTCTCTCTGGCGTCGGAACGGATGCGAGCCTGGCGGTTTCCGGCTACGTGGACGGCGAAACGTATCTCACGGCGGAGAAAGACAAGACCAGTTTCAGCATGGAGCTTCCGTCTACTCAGGACTACATTATTGAAGTGGTCCCCAAGGACTCCAAGGTCTTGAACTTTGCGCTCGGAGTCCAGATGGAATAGTCGGCGTCCGGACATGCCCAATCACCTCGTCCACGAGAATTCGCCGTATCTTCAGCAGCACGCCTCAAATCCCGTTGATTGGTATCCGTGGGGTCAGGAGGCATTGGCGTGCGCCCGGAGCGAGAACAAGCCGATCTTCCTGAGCATAGGCTACGCGGCCTGCCACTGGTGTCACGTCATGGAACGCGAGTCCTTCGAAGATCTCCGGACCGCCGAATTGCTAAATTCCGATTTCGTCGCCATCAAGGTGGACCGCGAGCAGCGACCCGACCTCGACAGCATCTACATGCGGGCCACCAACGCGCTCACGGGGTCCGGCGGCTGGCCGATGTCAGTTTTCCTCACGCCGGACCTGCGGCCGTTCTACGCCGGAACCTACTTCCCCCCCGTGCCGCGGCACAACTTGCCGGCCTTCACGGATGTGCTGAAAAGCATCGCTCTTGCGTGGCGTGAGCGGCCTGGTGAGATGAACCGGCTCGGAGAGGAGGTCCTCGCACACCTGCGTAACGCCGCCCCGCAGGACTCGAAAAGGCCGCTTGATGCCAAGGCACTGACGGACGCTGAAGACACACTAATCCAAGGCTATGATCGTGAGTACGGCGGTTGGGGAACGGCGCCCAAATTCCCCCAGCCCATGGTGATCGATTTTCTGCTGCGGCGGGCTGCAAGCAACGGAGATCATGGCAGCAATGCCTCCGAGGTTGCTCTACATGCCCTTGGCGCCATGGCGCGCGGCGGAATGTACGATGTGGTCGGCGGCGGATTCTCCCGGTACTCCACGGACGAGTTCTGGCGCGTACCGCACTTCGAGAAAATGCTGTACGACAATGCTCAATTGGCATTGGCGTACCTGCATGCATGGCAATGGTCTGGCCGCAGCCTCTACAAGCGGATCGTGATCGAGACGCTGGACTTCGTCAGTCGCGAATTGGCGGACCCCGCGGGGGGCTTCTATTCCTCTCTGGACGCTGATTCTGAAGGCACGGAAGGCAAGTTCTACGTCTGGACCACAGACGAACTGCGGCCGGCATTGGCTGACGATGCGCTTTTCGAACTCTTCGTCGCGGCATACCGCCTGACCGCGGCCGGGAACTGGGACGGCAAGACAGTTTTGCATCGGTCGCTCGACGATGCGTCCCTGGCCGCCCAGTTCAAGACCGATCAACGATTCATCCGCGAACGCCTCACGGAGGGCCACCGCCGCCTCCTCGAGGTGCGCGCCTCCAGAACCCGCCCAGCCACAGACGATAAGGTGATCTGCGCCTGGAACGGCTTGATGTTAAGCGCCTTTGCCCAGGCAGGCCGCTTCCTTGACGATGAAGCGCAATCCCGTAGGTATCGTGCTGTGGCTACGCGCAACGCCCATTTTCTTCTCGAGGAACTTCGACCGGGCGGCCAATTAAGGCGGGTCTGGCGAGCCGGCGCTTCGAGCCCCGGAGTATTCTTGGACGACTTTGCGGCCCTCATTCTGGGCCTGTTAGACCTGTACGAGTCGGATTTCGACAACCAATGGTTTACGGCCGCCGAAGATCTGGCGCTGGAGATGATTTCGCGCTTCTCCGATCCGGAGGGCGGGTTCTTCGATACGCCGATTGATGCAGATCCCCTACCCATCAGGCCCAAGGATCTGCAAGACAACGCTACGCCTTCCGGTAATGCCTTGGCATGCGAAGCGCTTCTCAAGTTGGCGGCGCTGGGCAGCGAGCCCACCTTCCGAGACCGGGCAGAGCAGGCCCTGAAGCTGGTGTCAGGAGATTTGGCGCGCTTTCCGATGGCTTTCGGTCATTGGCTCAATGCGGCCGATTTCGCGAACGCCGGTGCGCAACAATTGGCTATCATCTATCCCCCAGGATCGAAACCGGACCTGCTTCTGAAGACCGCCGACGCGGACTTCCGTCCAAACCTCGTGGTTGCGGCTTCCGAGTTCCCGCCGGCACGGGGGTCACCCGGTGTTCTGTCAGGCCGGGCTGTGGTCGACAGTCTGCCCACCGCGTATCTGTGTGAGCACTTCACCTGCAAGCTTCCGGTAAACGATCCATCAGAACTTGGCAGACAATTCTGAAAAAGAAGCGGCCCTCCTGTTTCAGGAGGGCCGCCCGGTGTCTATGCCTTCTTGTCCGGATTGTCAGGCGGCGATTCGGCCGTGTCGTCGCTCTTGCCGCTGAGGCCTTCGCGAAAATTACGAATTCCCTTGCCGAGCTCTCCGGCGATCTTGCCAAGTCGACCAGGCCCAAACAGAAGCACGACGATAACCAAGATGATCAGAAGTTCGGGTATCCCAAGGTCACGAACGAACGGCATTTTTGCTCCTTGAGGCTCGAATCTACCACAGTCGGCCCGATCTGAACATTGCGGCCCAACAAAGCCCACCCTGTTCCCAGTTGCCTAGGAATCGCGCCCCCAAATGAGGCCTTCAATAAAGCGCATGATACGAAGAACAAGCGAGCGCACACGCCCGAAAGTCCGGTATCGCTGCACATCCACCGTGCCCTCGCGTGGCAGCGGGCCGGTCCATTCGGCTGCCAAGGCGCCCCAAGTAAGGCCGGCGCCGAAGCCCACCAGCACAATCTTGTCGCCGTTCTTGAGCAACCCCTTCTCAATCGCCTCCACGGTCGCGATGGGAATGGATGCCGTCGAAGTATTGCCGTAGCGGTCGACATTGATGACAAATCGATCCAACGGTATCTTCAGGTACTTGGCGGCCGTTTCGATGATTTGATAGTTTGCCTGATGTGGGATGATCCACTGGACATCGTCAGTCGTAAGCCCGGCCAAATCCAGCGCTTCCCTGGCTGCCTGCCCCATGACTCGCGTTGCAAAGCGAAAGACCTCCCTGCCGTCCATGTGAATGAAGTGCTTGCCGTCCCGGACTGTGCCCTCCGTCGCCGGGAAATGACTTCCGCCGCCCGGCAGAGAAAGCAGGTCGCCCCCGGAGCCGTCCGAGTGCATGACGGCCGAAAGGACTCCTCCGGGCAGGTCGCTGGCCTGCAGCACAAACGCACCGGCGCCATCGCCGAACAGGATGCATGTGGCCCGGTCATTCCAATCCACGAAGCGGGACAGGGTCTCCGCGCCGATCACCAGCGCGTTCTTTATGGATCCGCTGCGGATGGCTTGCGCGGCCATGTTCACGGCGAAGATGAACCCGGTGCAGGCCGCCAGAAGGTCAAAGGCGCCCGCCCGGCTGGCCCCCAACTGGTCCTGGATCAGGCAGGCGGTGGCCGGGAAGATGTACTCAGGGCTGGAGGTCGAGCAGATAATCAAGTCGATATCGGTAGGCTTAAGATTCGCAACGGTCAGCGCCTTGATGGAGGCGTCCACTGCCAGCGTCGACGGGAAGTCCCGATCACGCGCAATCCGTCGCTCCCGGATGCCGGTCATAGCCCGAATCCACTTGTCGTTCGTGTCCACCAGCTGGGCAAGGTCGTCGTTGGTCATGATCTTGTCGGGAACGGCCATTCCCCAACCCGTAATGTGTGCGTATGGCATGATTCTTCTTTCTGCTGGTACGTGCGGGCGTCTCAGCGCGCCCGATCAGGCCTCAGGCCGGAGAGCCGAAGCGACTGAGGATCAAAGTCGCGTTGTGGCCGCCGAATCCGAACGAATTGGACATTACGTGGATTGGGCTGGCCTTGCGAGTTGTATTTGGGACATAGTCCAGGTCGCACTCGGGATCCGGCGTCTCGTAATTGATCGTGGCAGGCAGCAGGCCCTCATTGATTGCCCTGGTGCAAAGTACCGCTTCGAGGGATCCGGAAGCTCCCAGAAGATGGCCGGTCATTGACTTCGTGGATGAAATCGGCACGCGGTAAGCCTGCTCACCAAACACCATCTTCACGGCCGCCGTCTCACTCTTGTCATTGAGTTCGCGTCGATGTGCCATGGGCATTGATATAGCCGATGTCCTCCGGGCGCAAGCCCGCGTCTCGGAGGGCCAGTTGCATCGAAAGAGCGGCGCCCGCACCGTCCTCGGAGGGTGCCGAGATGTGAAAGGCATCATCCGAGGTTCCGTAGCCGGTGAACTCGCAAAGCACCTGCGCGCCCCGCGCCTGCGCCGATTCCAACGACTCCAGGACGAGCACGGCTGCGCCCTCACCCATTAAGAACCCATCGCGATCTTGATCAAAGGGCCGGGACGCCTTCTCGGGCGCCTCGTTTCGCGTCGAAAGCGCCGTCATGGCGTTGAGGCCTGCCATGGCCAGAGGCACGATGGCAGCTTCCGCGGAGCCCACGAGCATCACGTCGGCGGCGCCACGGCGAATACAGTTGGCGCCCTCCCCGATCGCGTTCGTGCCCGTAGCACAGGCCGTCGCCAGCGCCATGTTCGGTCCGCGGGCGCCCGTGCGTATGGCCAGCACCCCGGCCGCACTATCGGAGATCATCATGGGTATCAGGAAGGGACTCACGCGGTCGGCCCCGCGTTCCTTCATGACGTCGTAGGTATCGAGGATCGTCTGGATGCCGCCGATCCCGGTGCCTATGATGATGCCCACGCGCTCTCGGTTTGCGTCGGTGACAGTCAGGCCGGCATGTTGCATGGCCTCTTCTGCCGCTACGATGGCGAACTGGGCGAAGCGGTCCAGCCGGCGCGCGTCGCGTGAACCAAAGTGGCCCACTGGATCGAAGTCCTTGACCTCCGCCGCGAACCTGGTCTTATGGGCGCTGGGATCGAAATGGGTGATGGGCCCGGCGCCGGATTTCCCGGCGAGGATGCCGGCCCAAGTGTCCGTGACCGTTTGCCCCAGCGGACTAATGCAACCGAGGCCCGTGACAACTACTCGTCTCCTCATGCGAATCTCCCAAAAACATCAGGACAAGATGCATCTTGTCCTACTTGCTCGCCGCCACTTATAACACACGGCCCCTAGGCGAGATGCGCCGGGGCCGTAACCGGATGCAGGATACTCCACGCTTGTCGCAGGTGCAGCACATCGTGATCGGCCATGAAACTCACCACTTCAAGGAAGCTTGTGGGCCCAAATATCGAATGCCTCGCGGGCTTCGACCATATCTCGTCAGGAAGGGAATCAAGGTACTGGAGGGCTTCCATCCGCGCCGCCGCGAACTCGCGAACGGAATCAGCACCATCCTCGTTCAAGTAGCGACGCTGCTTGGCCCACACTGCCGCGTCCGGGCGCGAAACGAACGGCTCAGCCGCCTCGACAAGCGTGCGGAGCTGGGCACTGTGCACCTCGCGCTCGGTGTCACGCAGGTGGCAAACCAGCTCAATCATCGCCCACTCGGTGGCGGACTGTTCAATTCTCCACATGTCTGACGTCAGGCTTGCCGTCAGGCTTTCCAGTACCGCCGGCGTTGCCCGCAGCACCGCCAGGATAGCCTCCCGTGTCTTAAACGCCGGAACATAGGTCTCAGGGGCGGAGGCAATCAGCAGGGCAGTCAGCTGCTCCATGTCACCACCGGCGGCCGTGGCGATCGGCGCATCGGGCGCAGGTGCAAAGCCACCGGGCGCCTCTCCGCGGTTACCGACGCGATACGTGCTGATGCCGAGTGCCTGAGCCGGCGCCAAATCACGCGCGAGATCGTTCCCGACCATGAGAATTGGCCCATCAGGCCACCCAAGTCGCCCAAGCAACTCTGCGTAATAAGCGATAAACGATTTGCTGAAATGGAAGGTGTCAAATGACGCAATGAGTCTGAACGTGGCCGGATTGAGCCCTGCCCAACTCACACGCTCCTGCGTTGCCCGCAGCGGGAACAAAGGCTCGGTTGCAAGTGCGAGTTGATGGCCCGCCCCGGCTGCCCAGTCCACTAGTTCGCGGGCGCCGTCAACCGGGCCCGCCATCCGGCCAAGCCCGGGAAAGACCGTTTCGTAGTACTCGCTAATTGCCGGCTGCAGGATTTCCTGTTTAATGCCCAGTCGTGGATAGAAATGAGCATCGAAAACTTCGCGGAGCGTCCGTGAGGGATCCGCGCTCATCAGCATCAAATCGACGCCGGCTCGGAGAGCTTCGAGCATTTCCTCTGGAGCAACCAGCGGACTTAGATGCTTCGCCAGGCTCTCATAGTAGGCCGGCAGGAACGCCGCCATGTCGGTTTGAAGCAACGTGTCGTCAAGGTCGAGCAGAAGCGTAATTGGCATCATTGACTGGCACAGGCAGGGACCGGTGCCATCGTATCAGGGCTTTACGACGAACTCTGCCGGCAGAGGGTGGCATTCTCCGCACCCAATCTCAGGTTCCGCGACCGGGCGACCGACTTTTTCACAATACGCTGTAACTTGTACGCGTCGCTGGAAAGCCGCGGTAACCGGTCGCGCGACGCTCCCGCGCAGTTGGAGAAATTCGCAGGCGTTGGCCCGCAGGATTTCCGGGACCGGACAGTTCTGGCACAAGTCGCGGCTCCATCGTTCGTGGGCAGCCTCCAAGAGGCGGCATTCCTCGGCATTGCGGCCTCGGAAGTAATCGCCGTAGAAGTACTTGCATTCCTTACCGGCTGGAGTGCGCATGGGCCACGTAGCCTGCATGTCTGGGCACTGGGCGGCCTATCGCAATCGAGCGCCTGCGGCCCGGAGCGGGGGTACGCCGCCACAATGCCAAGGTACTAGGCTCGCGTGAGGTACTCCCCTGTCCGCGTGTCGACTCGGATGGTGTCGCCGACTTTCACGAAGTTCGGGCACTGCACCTGCAGCCCGGTCTCGGTCATGACCTTCTTGGAGACGCCGGTGGCCGTATCGCCACGCACGGCAACGTCGGCTTCCATCACCTTCAGATCTACGGAGGTCGGCAGTTCAACATCCAAGGGCTGACCATTGTAGAAAGTGAGCTTGACCTCCAAACCCGCCTTTAGGTACAACGCATCGTCACCCAGGACATCGGCCTTGATGGCGGGTTGCTCAAACGTGTCGTTATCCATGAAATGGTAGAAATTGGAATTGCTGTATAGATACTGCACATTGTGGAAGTCCAAACGTGCATCCTGCACGCGATCACCCGACTGAAAGGTCTTGTCGATGTTCGCCCCGGTGATCAGGTTTCGGGCTTTGATGCGGATTGACGCATTCCCCCGACCGGTCTTGTTGTGACTGTACTCCAGTACCTTGAAAAGCCCCCCCTCCATTTCGAAAGTCACGCCCTTGCGCAATTCGTTCACATCTATCATTCAACTTCCCTCATCTTCATGTCTTTTTCGCCCGCCCCGCAATGCCTCAGCGCGTTGAATCCCTGCGCGCGAAGATGTTGCCGCCGGTTCCCAGAGCCGCCCGATTATACTACGCCGCCTTAATGGCCGGCTTCAGCAGCCGGGTTATCTTTCAGCAGCTCGATGGCGTGTTCCAAGGTGTCGGCGATCACCTCGAGGTTTTCAACCGCCGCCCTGGGATTTCCCGGAAGATTGACGATCAGTGCAGAGCCGCGAATACCCGCCATGGCCCGCGAGAGCATTGCATGCCGCGACTTTGCCGCGCTGGCGGCGCGCATGGCTTCAGCCAACCCTGGCGCTTCCCGCTCAATGACCGTCCGCGTTGCCTCCGGGGTCACGTCACGCGGTGCGAAACCCGTTCCACCGGTGGTCAGGATGACGTCGGCTTCGTCCTTATCTGCCCAAACCGCAAGGGTCGTCGCTATCGTCGGCATATCGTCAGGCAGGACGGTCAGCCGCGTAACTTCCCAGCCCCTTCCTTTCACAAACTGGGCGAGCGCTGGTCCGCTGGCATCGGGCCTCTCACCCCTTGACGATCTGTCCGAAACCGTGCAGATTGCAAAGCGAAGCTTCATCAAGCCAAGTCTCTGGCGAATACCAGATCATCGAGAATCTTCCAGCCTGCTTTCTCGTAGTAGCGCTGGGCATCCAGATTATCGGGCCGAACCAACAGGTAGCAGCGAATGCAGCCCTTGCTTCGGAGCCGGTTTTCCACTTCGCGGATGAGCAGCGAGCCCACGCCCCGTCGGCGATAAACGGAATGCACCGCAAGGTGATAAACAAAACCTCGGCGCCCATCAAAGCCGCCGATTACCGTACCAATCAAGGTATTCTGCGCCTCGGCGACCAGGAAGAGATCTGGATCACGCTCCAGCTTCTTCTGGATCTCCCGTTCCGAGTCCGACGGCCCGACTCGGACTCCTTGCTCCATCGATTTCCACAGGCGGAGCGCACCGGGATAGTCAGCCGGATACATGAACTGCCGGATGGTGATTTGGTTCACGTCACACCGGGCAGATGGGTTCGCAGCCGGCTGAGCAGATCCTCCGGCATGAACGGTTTCAGCAAGAAGTCGTCCGCGCCGTGCACGCGACACTCCTCCCTGACGTCCAGACCGGACATCATCAGGACGTAAAGCCTCTTGCCCGCCTCTGAGCTTCGGATCTGATCAAGAACCTCGAGCCCGTTCTCTCTTGAAAGCACCATATCGAGCAGGAGCATATCCGGGCCGACACGCTCCACGACGGTCTTCACATCCTCCTCGCTCCCGACGGTGTCGACCTCAAAGCCCTCCAGCCTGAGCAGGGTCCTCAGCAGTCGGGCCATGGTCTCGTCATCTTCGGCGAGGACGATTTGGGGCATTGGCCTTCTTCGGCTTGGATGGGGTCACTTTTTTTCGCGGGCGCCCCTTGGTCTTGGCAGCAGGCTTCGGCGGCTCCAGGGCTGCCTCCAGGACATCATCCATTGTCTGCACGAACACGAAGTTCATGGACTCTTTGACCTCGTCCGGCACGTCCTCAAGATCAGATTTGTTGCGCTCCGGCATGATGACGGTCTTAAGCCCGTTCCGGTGAGCGGCGAGTACCTTCTCCTTGAGTCCGCCAATGGGCAGGACTTGACCACGGAGCGTGATTTCGCCGGTCATGCCCAGATGGGGCTTGACCTTGCGACCGGAAATCAAGGAAACGAGCGACGTGGCCATAGTAACGCCGGCAGAAGGGCCATCCTTCGGCGATGCGCCAGCCGGAATGTGCAAATGCAGGTCATTCTTCTCGAAGAATTGGGCCGGTATGCCCAGGCTTTCCGCGCGCGACCGAACATATGACAGGGCGGCCCTCGCCGACTCTTGCATGACGTTGCCAATCGAGCCCGTGACCTGGAAACCTCGTCCGCCCGGCATTCGGGTGGCTTCCACGAACAGGACATCTCCGCCATACGGCGTGTATGCCAGGCCGGGAACGATGCCCGGCATGGAGGTGCGAGCGTTCAGCTCTTCCGTGCCGTAGAAGATCGGTCTTTCCAGGAACTCCTCGACCAACGCCGGCGTGATCTGGAACGTCTCTTCTTTCCCCTCCGCGATGCGCGTGCCGACTTTGCGACAGATGGCGCCGATCTTTCTTTCAAGGCTCCGGACGCCAGCCTCACGCGTGTACTCTCTGATGATCTTATGCAGGGCCTCTTCTCCGAAGGTGACCTCGGCCGGGCGCAGTCCGTTCTCACGGATCTCGCGTGGGATCAGGTACTGCTTGGCGATCGCAATCTTCTCGTTATCCGTGTATCCCGAAAGATAGATGACTTCCATCCTGTCATACAACGGACCGGGGATGGTCTCGGCGGTATTGGCCGTTGTAATGAAGAAGACCTGTGACAAATCGAATGCCACCTCGAGGTAGTTGTCGCGAAACTCACTGTTTTGCTCGGGATCGAGCACCTCCAGCAAGGCCGAAGCGGGATCCCCGTGGAAGTCAAAGGTCAGCTTGTCAACCTCATCGAGCATGAAGACGGGGTTGCGCGACTCGATCCGGCGGAGCGATTGCAGAATGCGCCCCGGCAGGGCCCCGATGTAGGTGCGTCTATGGCCGCGTATCTCGGCCTCATCGCGGACGCCACCCAGCGAGGCCCGGATGAACTTGCGGCCCATCGCCCGTGCGATCGATTGTCCCAGGGAAGTCTTGCCGACACCCGGCGGCCCGATGAAGCAAAGGATGACGCCCTCGCGTTCGCGACGAATCAGATCCGTCGAAGGCTCCTTGAGCTCTTCCCGGCGATCGAGACGCAATTTGCGGACTGCAAGGAATTCAAGGATGCGATCCTTTACGTCCTCCAGTCCGTAGTGATCGGCATTCAGAATCTGACGTGCGTGCGCAATGTCGAGATTGTCGTCGGTCAGTTTCGACCATGGCAACGTCACGAGCCAGTCGAGGTAGGTTCGTATGACGCCATACTCGGCGGCGCCAGTTGGCAGCCGCGACAGCCGATCGAGCTCCTGGCGGGCCTGCTTGTCCCCCTCCTCCGACATCTTGGCATCCTCGATCTTCTTACGCAGCTCTTCAATCTCTGCCGCCTGTTGATCCTTCTCGCCCAGCTCCTTCTGGATCGCCTTCATCTGCTCGCGCAGATAGTATTCGCGCTGCACTTTCTCGATTTCGCCACGCGCCTCGTTTTGGATCTTCTGGCCAAGCGTGAGAACTTCGGCTTCGCGCACCAGCAGACCAATCAACTTACGCAATTTTTCCAGCGCCGAGTTGATCTCAAGCAGCTCCTGGGCATCCTTAAGGTCGATACGCTGGAAATTGGCGATGGTATAGACCGTCTGAAGCGGATTCTCCAGGGCGGTGATGGAGTTTACGAGCTCCTCCGGAAACGAAGGGATCATCTGGGTGATCTGCTGGAACTGGTCACGCGCATTCCGTGCCAGCGCATCCACTTCAAGTCCCTCTTCGACTGTCTCGGGCGCCAGCTCGATCTTCGCCTTGAGGTAGGGCTCTTCGGCGACGTATTCGACGACGCGGAACCGGTCCAGGCCTTGCACCAGCAGACGGACGGTGCCGTCGGGCGCCCGCAGCAGGCGATGGATAGTCGCGATCACACCGACCTTATAGAGTTCCTGTGGCCCCGGCGATTCCAGTTCCGGATTCGTGGAAGTTACGAGTCCCACCAGCTTATCCGCGGCAACGACATCATCCACCAGGCGGATGGACCGGGCTTGACCGACCGTCAATGGGACGGCGGTTTGGGGATACACTACTACGCCCCGCAAGGGGAGGATGGGGAGGACGTCCGGGTACTTCGGAGCCTCGGACGCTCCTGCGGACTCCTCGGCTGCGCCGTCCTTCTTCCCGATGGGGGCAATCATCGAGGGGACGAGCATGCGAAGCTCCTCGTCCGCCTGCCCCATCCATTCAAACAATTCGGCCATGCTTGTTTGCCAACGGGATGCAGGCATCATCCCTCGATCTTCACGTCGACTCGTCGGGCTTTCGGCATGCGCACGGTCAGGAAGCCGTCCTTGTACTCGGCCTCAGAATTCTCCAAGTCGATTGGACCCGGCAACCCCACCGCGGTCGAGAACTTGCCAAAATGAATTTCCATTTGATGATATGCCCGTCGTTTGGTCACGTCGGGTCGTTCGCCTTCGATGAATAGCATCCCGTCGTCGAACAGGACCTCAAAGTTGGCATCGCGCATGCCGGAAACTTCGACGCTGACCACGTACTCTTTCTCCGTCTCATAAAGATCGGTCGGCGGACTCCATACTCTCTTCGTTACTTGCCATCCCAAGGCGCCCCGAACATCGCGGCGTTTGGTGCCTACCGTCAAAGTCCCGGATCTCCGAATCACAGTTGGCATGGCATACTCCTTCTTGCGCCAGGGAACGCGACGGCGCATGTCGTCCCCGGACCGCGCCGTTCCCCATTTGGGCTCACAAACCGCCAGGAGCGGCCCGCCATGTCGAGGTCGCGTCGTTCGCTAGCCAAGCGCCGCTCGGGCCGCGCTCAACACGGCATCAAAGTCCGGCTCCACGCCAAGCTCGGGCATATACGCTACATAGACGAGCCTGTCGTCCTTGCCGACCACAAAGACCGCACGACGGAACGTTCGGCGCTCCTTGACCAGAACCGCGTATTTTTCCCCAAACTGCGCCGTGAGGTGATCGGAGACCGTCATAACCCGGTCGACACCGGCGGCCCCGCACCAGCGTTTTTGCGTATACGGCAGGTCGGTGCTGATGACCTCGATCACAATGTCCTGACCAAGGGATGACGCTTCTTCGTTGAAGCGCCGGGTCTCGCGATCACAAACGGAGGTCTCGAGGGAAGGCACGGCTGCCAGAATACGCACCTTGCCGGGCGTATCCCCGAGCCCGTGCATCAGCGACCAGTCATTGGCTTGGACCACAAAATCCGGTGCCTTGTCTCCGACTTTCAAATCGTCGCCGACGATGGTGACATCCGCCCCGCCGATTTTCATCAACCCAAATCGTTCCGTCGACATTGCCAAACCTCATTTCTGGGCAACCCGCCCTCTCCTGCGCCGGCGAGGTTACCCGTAACGCAGTAAATACTGGCTTCTCGCTCGCCGAATCCATTGCCCCTTCGGTGTGTCGCTGTGCGCCCCTGGCGGGATTCGAACCCACAACCTCCTGCTTAGAAGGCAGTTGCTCTGTCCGTTGAGCTACAGGGGCCAAACGCCGCCATGTTGTGCAAGCCAGCCGACGTGGGCATTTGCCATCGGTAGTGTAACTTTGCTGACGCTAATCTGCAAGAGGACCCGAGAACCGCAGCCCGGATGCCGGCCCCCATCCGCCGGTGACGACTTTTCCCGGCCCCATGAGGCAGCCGGGGGGCCTCACTGGATAGAGCCGTGGCCGACCAGACAAGACGATCGGGCATGCCTTCGCCAATAACGGCGGACAGGCCGGCACCGCGGGCGGGAGGCTATAATGCTCAAGGAAAGGGCGTGGACGTCCTGGGAGTTGAGAGTGTGCCGGCTGGTACATCATCCTCAACCCATACTTCCACCAGCCTTGCTGGATACAGGAAACGGACCTCAAGATCTTCGAGGGCACCGATGTGACCCAGTTGCCGGTGATGACTCCCGGAAGGCCCTAGCCGAGCGGCGGCAGGCATTCCGTCCCGGGAACGCCTGGCTTTCGGCGTTGGCAATCACAACGTGTCGGCCGCGGCATGGCATTAGAGTGGTGGCACGGCGGTTGCCAAATCCGTCACGCTGAACCATCTCAGACAAGCAGGTGATAATGAGCAAAGAGGACGAACTACGCGAAGTTTTGGATCAGACCGCCCGGCAAATCTCCCAAACCCAAAGCAATCCTCGCGCCTGGCAGTCGTGGCTCGTCTATCTCCTCGAGCGCCTTGAGCTCGAGGCGACGAATTCGAGCAGTGCATACACCGAGCCATTTGGCGACATGTTGGCCGCACTTCAAGATGCGCTGCGGAACCGTGCCAAAACTGGAGGCTGGTAGCATCTGGCCTAGTGCCGTGAATCCAATGCCCGCCTGAGTCGATGTCGGGGCTCGTCGACCGCGATTTGGAATGCTGACCCCCGGCGCCGTTGGCACCTTGGGGTCGCAAGAGACCGGTCGCGCACTCACGACGCCATATCAACAAATTGTCAAGAAAAGAATATTGGAGTCAGCGAATGGCTCGCCGGCGCGCGGGAAACTATGCTGCTTCGACCGCCGTTGGTCTTGCCTGCGCGCGAGCCTGTGGATCGCCGGCGGGTCTGAGACCCCGATAGACCCGGGGGCCGGTTAGTGTTCGGAGGATGGTATCTGCGGGGCGGCCCAGCCTCTTCGCCAGTTCGGCTGCCGTCATCGGCTGGTTGCCATTGACCAGCAGCAGTCGAAAGGCGGCCTCCACGACAGTGGTGTGCTCGTCCAGGAAATCCGGCTGCAAAGCGCAATGCGTCATGAGGGCATGCCGGATCGCGTCCACCTGCTGCACCTCGGCCGTCTTCGGATCGATCCAATCGATTTGTGCATCCGCCGCCACATCGGCCAGGCTCTGCTGATGCTCCGCACATAGCAACGAGCGCAGGAACACGTGCCAGTCGCGATCGTTCTTCTCCCACCAGGCGAAGTCGATGTGAAAAGGGGAGTTGGTTGTGGGTTTCAGCAAACTCATGGGTTCTCTTCCAGCCGGAAGTGCAAATCTCCGACGTGTACGAAACGTGGGTCGGTTGCCAGCGTAGCCAGGAGTGGTGCGGGCGGCACGCGTCGCACAAGATTGATGGCGGCATAGAGTTCTTGCGCGTGGACGTGCCCCTGCGGATTGACTTTCGTTAATTCGCGCATGACCTCCACGACCTGCGTCACAAATGGTCGTTTCTTCTCCCACAGCGGATCCAAGCTGTGAAAATCCGCCACGTAGATCGCCATTCGATCGTTGAACTCCGCCGTGATCGGCTGCTTGAGCATCGCGAAGACCAGACCACCGTCCGCCCCGACGATCAGCGTCCGGATCCAATCCTTGGACGAGCGCTGGGTCTTGGCCTCCACGATCACCTCACCCGGCTTCGGCCCTTCCCGCACGGACACCAGGCTGCCCGGGATAAGCTGATGTGACTTATACCAATCGCGCAATCCAAAGGCATAGCCACTCTCACGCACGACCCACGCAGGCATCTTGATCCCTGATCGGGCATCCACCAGGGTGAAGCGGACCCGCGGTGATTCCCAGGCCGTCGGGAAGAGTGCTCGCGTCCTCCCCGAAAGCGGCAGCGTGCCGGCGCGCAGATGGGGATAGATGAGACTGATCGTTACCTCTTTGATTTCCTTGCGCTCTGCGGCCCCAACTGCCGTATCGCTCAACTCATCGTCGAGCTGCGCCTCCAACTGTCGCATTGGCCCGTCCAAGGCCGCGGGATCATGCTCGATCTCAGAGTACCGCAGGAAGAGCGGCACCTCCCGGACGCCCTCGGGTTGCAGGCGCCTCAGGCTCCACAGGACCTGCCCGGCGGGGCCCACCTCGTCAAAGCGCGGATCGTCCTGCAGGGCGTGGTTTAGAGAGAATTCGGCCAGCTTGGGGTTCACGCCGGCGGGCAGCTCCACGTCCTTCACAAGCGCAGAGGTCGGTTGAGGTTCCCCGCTTGCCACATCGAGGATGGCCTCCGCGAGGTTGAGTTGACCTTGTCCCACGTCGATCAACAGGCCGCGCGGGAACCATCGTCCCGCGATTTTCACCAGTGCAGGATCCTGGACCAGCGCCGCCTCGAGTTTGCCCTCGATTTCATCGCCATGGTCGTCGAGCACGTCATCCGCCACAGGACCGGCACCGTCGGCGCCATTTCCGTCGGGCTCATTGAGGGCGTGTTTTTCGAGACCCGCGGCAAACATGCGCTCGGCGCCGCCGTCCATCAGGACGGTTATCACCTGGAAGCTGCCCACCTCCGGATTTACACCGGCCCGCGTTCCGACGACCTTGCCCCTTTTCCAATCGAGTTCCGGGAAGACCAATTCATCGCCGCCCGCGTATTGCTCGCGGGTATGTAGGTCTTGCCAGCCGCCGCGCGCTGTTCTTGGCGAACCTGATTTTCCAGTTTGATTCGCTGCGGAACAAACACCTCCGCCAGCTCACTGGCCGTCAGCGGAGTCTCGACCTCAAACAAGTGGGATTGGAGAGCTTCTAGATCCTGCGATTGGATTGTAAGTGTCGACCAATAGTCGGCAGGTAATGAGAGCTTGCGCGCCATCAAGTCCTTGTTGCCGGCATGATTTTCAGCGTGGTAGCCAGCGAATTAGTTGTTTGTGCTTGCTCAAAGCATCACAATTATACCCCAGCCGCACTGACCAAGGACCTTCTTCGCTCTCGTGAGTCGACAAGGCCGGCGACCCACAGGGCGGATGCCTCCATGGGCTTCCGGTGTCAAAGTGCCCCATATCGCCACCAGCGGCATCACGCCAGCCCCCAGGATCTTTCCAGTCAAGTCCAGATCCTGGCAAGCATAAAGCTGCGAGGCACGATCTTCGAGGACGATTCATCATGCAAGCGGCGGCTTGTGTCACTTCAATGCCCAGCCACCACCACGCGTTCGCGATGCACGTGGCGTGCATAGTCGAATGCAGATTTTCATGGTTGGTGGTTGGTGAATCAGTGGTTGCTGGATCAGTACTTGGTGGATACGTACCTGGTATAGGGGCACTTCCCCATCGGCTGGAAGAGCCATCCATGGATCAGCCATCCATGGAAAAGTGCCTTATGGAACCGCGGCACCGGGAAGGCAATTGAATCCCCAATGCGCTGCCGATGCCCGGTGCTGCCTGCACGAGGCAGGAGCCAATCCCGCGCATGTGCCCGTATCAGGCAGATTGGTACCCGTCGTTGGAGGCGCGGGAATCCCGCGAACTCGCGGATTTTCCGCGCGTGGCCGTCGAAGCCGCCTGCCGCGGCGAGCCTCATCAGGAGGTCCCACGCCCCCCTCCGACAAATGCGCCGCGGCCCGGGTCAACCAGGTCGCTAGCAGGCACACGGCGCCGTACCCCTGTGCCAACCGGCGTTGGGCCACGCCTGCCGGCGGGGCTCCTAGGCTATCAAACGCGTTTCCGGCCATAGCCTCGCAGGGCGACGGCCTTCCGAGACTTCCGTGCGGTGTGCAATGCGCTTGACACCGGGAAAGCCTTGAGATACAATCTGATTAATCAGATTAATATGATTATTGGACGGCACATGCTTCGTGAGAGAAATACACCTGAAATCTCGGAATTCCTGCGCTACCTGGCGGCTCACGCAGCGGAAGATGGGGTGTTGCCGGCCCTTGGAGATCTAAGCCGAGAGTTGAATATCAGCGTTGCGGCTCTGAGAGAGCAGCTGGAAGTTGCGCGCGCCCTCGGCCTCGTAGATGTCCGACCGCGCGTCGGCACGCGCCGCCTGCCCTTTTCCTTTGCGCCCGCCGTCAGGCAGAGTCTCGCTTACGCCCTGGCGCTGGACAGCGGACATTTCCAGGAATTCTCGGACCTTCGCAATCATCTTGAGGCCGCCTACTGGGACGAGGCCGTCCGCAGACTGACGGAAGAGGACAAAGTCGAGCTGCAAGCCGTGGTGCGAAGCGCCCGCGCAAAACTCGGTGAGGCGGTGGTGCGGGTGCCGCACGAGGAGCATCGCAGACTCCACCTGCTGATCTACAGCCGCTTGAGCAACCCATTTGTGACGGGCCTTCTCGAAGCGTACTGGGAGCTCTACGAAGCCGTCGGGCTAAATCTGTACGGTGGCGACATGCAATACCTGCACGAGGTCTGGAACTACCACGCTCGCATGGTGGAATGCATCTGCGAGGGCGAATACGCGGCCGGGCGCGAGGCCCTGGTCCGGCATATGGATCTTCTCACCCAGCGGCCAATATCTTGAAACAACTTTCAGGCAGCCTGCCTGATCGATGCAAACGGGAGCACTCATGGCAGAAAAAATCATCAACGATTTCTCGATCACAGTTGGCACGGTAAACGGGTCCGGCAGTTCCACCGCGAACACCACCTTGCTGCGCGCCCTCTTCAAAATGGGCATTCCCGTGTCAGGGAAAAACCTGTTCCCATCGAACATCCAGGGTCAGCCGACCTGGTACACCATACGCGTCAGCAAGGACGGATTCCTCGCGCGGCGTGAGCGGCAGGAGATCGTCGTCGCGATGAATCCCGCCTCTTATGCGCGGGATCTCGCCGCGGTGGCTCCCGGCGGGGCGTTCTTCTACAGCGAGGATATCAAGCTCGAAATGACGCGAACGGATATTGCCGCCTACCCCATGCCGGTCAAGGAGCTCGTTAGAAAGAACCCTGAAATACCTTCGGACTTTAGAGACCTGGTCGGCAACATGATCTACGTGGGCGTGCTCTCCCAAATCCTGGGTATCGATCTGGCGGCCGTGCATGCCGCCCTCGAGTTCCACTTCAAGGGCAAAGCAAAACCAATCGATATGAACTTCCACGCGGTGGAAGCAGGCGCAACCTGGGCCGGCGCGAATCTCACCAAGAGCGATCCATACCACCTCGAGCCGATGAGTCAGACCGATGGTTTGATAATGGCGGACGGCAACACGGCGGCAGCCATTGGCGCGATCTTCGGAGGAGTTCAATTCGCCGCGTGGTACCCCATTACTCCGGCGACATCGCTGGCCGAAGCGCTGAACGATTACCTGCCTCAACTGCGCGGGCGCGAGGATGGCAAACACACGTACGCCGTGATGCAGGCGGAGGACGAGCTGGCCGCCATTGGAATGGCAATCGGCGCCGGCTGGAGCGGCCTGCGCGCCATGACATCGACATCGGGTCCCGGCCTGAGCCTCATGACGGAGTTCGCCGGACTTGCTTACTTCGCGGAGGTGCCTCTGGTAGTCTGGGACGTGCAGCGCGTGGGGCCTTCCACGGGCATGCCAACCCGAACCGCGCAGGGCGACCTGACGTTCGTGAGCTTCATGGGTCACGGCGACACGCAGCAGGTCATGCTCCTGCCGGGCAGCGTGGACGAGTGTTTCGAGTTCGGATGGCAGGCCTTTGACATCGCCGAGAAGCTGCAGTGGCCGATCTTTGTATTGAGCGACCTCGACATCGGGATAAATCAATGGATCAGCAAAGCATTCAAATACCCGGACCGGCCCATGGATCGCGGCAAAGTCCTCTGGGAAAAAGATCTCGATGAGCTGAAGGGCAATTGGGCGCGTTACCTTGACAAGGACGGCGATGCCGTCCCGTACCGCACCGTGCCGGGCAATCGGCACCGTACGGGGGCATATTTCACACGCGGCAGCGGTCACGACGAATATCCGCGTTACACGGAAGATGCAGACGACTGGCACCGCCTGATGCGACGCCTGCGCCGCAAGTACGATACCGCCAGGGACTATGTACCCCGGCCGGTCGTGCATCCGATGGCAGGCGCCGACGCGGGAATCATCGCGTTTGGCTCGACGGAGGCCGCAGTCCTGGAGGCACAGCACCTGTTGTCGGTCGAACAGCATCTGAAATTGGACTTCATGCGTGTTCGCGCACTGCCTTTCACGGAGGATGTGGGGGAATTTGTCGCCGGGCACGACACGCTCTACGTCGTAGAAATGAACCGGGATGGCCAGATGGCCCAGCTGCTGCGCATGGAATATCCGGAGCACGCCGCAGCCTTTAAGTCCGTGGCGTATGAGGATGGCTTGCCTGCGGCGGCCAGCTGGGTTCGTGAAGGCATCTTGTCTTTCCATGCGTCGTCGGCTCCGGCCACAAAGAAGAGTAAGGGGGCTGCGCGATCAGGCCGAGGCACCGGGCGCGCTGCAAGTCAATCCAAGTCACTGCAGACTGCCAGTAAACGGACGCCCCGGGTCCGCCGAGTGTCGGCCTCAAGAACTAAATAGCCCTGGGACAACTGAAGCTGCGCCCCACAAGCTTCTGGGCGCAGGTTGGCGATCAAACGCGATCGCAAGGAGCATACAAGATGGCAGCAGCACTTCCCATGGCCGGCGCACCTGCACAGGTGAACCTGGCCGGACTGAGCAAGAATGAGTATCGCGGCAACCCCAGCACGTTGTGCCAGGGGTGCGGTCACAATTCGATCTCGAATCAGATCGTAAGCGCACTCTACGAGATGAATATCGTCCCCGAGGACGTAATCAAGTTCAGCGGCATCGGGTGCTCCAGCAAGTCGCCGACCTATTTCCTCAATCGGTCATTCGGCTTCAATGGCTTGCACGGCCGCATGCCACCGGTTGCCACCGGCGCGCTTTTCGGAGATTACCGGCTCAAAGGCATTGGCATCTCCGGTGACGGCGACAGCGTCAGCATCGGCATGGGGCAGTTCAAGCATGTCATCCGGCGCAACGTCAACATGCTGTATGTCATTGAAAACAACGGCGTTTACGGGTTGACCAAGGGCCAGTTCTCGGCGACCGCGGAAGTCGGCCTGAGCCTCAAGCACCACGGAACCAACCCCTACATGCCGGTCGACATTTGTATGGAAGCCTTGGCTTCCAACGCGACGTTCGTGGCGCGCTCGTTTGCAGGTGATCCAAAACAGGTCAAGTCGCTGCTGAAGGCAGGATTGGCCCACAGCGGAACCGCGGTTCTGGACATCATCAGTCCGTGCGTTACGTTTAACAACCAGAGCAACGCCTTCCACTCCTACACCTGGGGCAAGGATCACGAGGAGCCGCTGCACGACATCACCTACATTGCGCCTCGCAATGAGATCATCCTTGAGGAAGAGATGCAGGAAGGCGAAGTGCGCGAAGTAGAGCTGCACGACGGTTCGGTCGTGGTCCTGAAGAAATTGGAGAAAGACTACGATCCCACCAGCCGATTCCAGGCGCTACACATCCTGGAGGAGGCCCAGCGAAACAACTGGATGGTCACCGGATTGCTATATGTCGAAACGGCGCAATCCACGCTGAAGGAGAGACACAATTTGGTGGATACACCGCTGAACCGCTTGACAGAAGCGGAACTGCGGCCGGCTCCGGCCATGATCGACAAAGTCAACGCCCTGATGTTCTAGGCGGCGAGGGCGGCGGCGCCGCCCAGGACGACATCCAAAGCGGAGGGTACGCCTTCTTGTCAGTAACGGCCCGCGCGGGCTCAACGCGCACTTCGCGGGTCTTGGAGACCAGCCTCGCGGAGGTGGTCCTGGACCTCGTACATGCATCAGGTCCGGGCGGACAGAACGTCAACAAGGTTGCTACAGCCGTGCAACTTCGTTTTGATATTCGGGCGTCCACCGCTCTGGATCTGCCGACGAAGGCCCGCTTGATAAGTCTTGGTGGCAAGCGCGTGACTGCTGGCGGCATCCTGATCCTCCATGCAGGCCGATACCGGACGCAGGACCGGAACAGGAAAGACGCCATTGGGCGATTTTCAGCGCTGCTCAGTCGGGCTCTCGAAGAGCCGAAGGCGCGCCGCCCCACTCGGGCGACTGCCGCTTCAAAGTTGCGGCGGCTCCGATCAAAAAAGCACAGGGGGGCCATCAAGCGCAGCCGTAGCGTCGACGACGTCGAGTAGCGGCGCAGAAATCGCGGGCCCCTGGCACAGCTGCCGACCGAGAAATCTCCACTAAATGACCATTGAATTCTGGCCTGTAGCTGGGTATCATAAGAACGCCCCAACAGGTCCTCCGCCATGTAGGACGCATGGTAATGGGGGAGCTGTCACTCGGGCGCGGTGGACTCTTTGTGATATCGTAAGAATTTGGAACGGATCGGATCGTCCGGATCCGAGGCGGGAACAGCGTCTGGCGCCTGCGAGAGCGGGCCCTACTGGCGAACGGAGGTGCACCATGTTGTCGAATAGAAGCATTCGTTGGACGATGGTAATTGGCGTGGTGGTTCTCCTGCTGGCCGCCCCGAAGCCCGCGCTGGCCTGGTCGGGATGCGGCCCCAACTATGTCGTTCAGTGGGGCGACACGCTAGGCTCTGTGGCCGACACGTGCGGCACAAGTGTCCAGGCGCTGCGCCAGGCAAATCCATATGTTGGCGAGTGGCTGTACGCCGGACAAACGATCACGATTCCCAGCGGCTACCAGGATGGTGGCTACCCCTATGGCTACCAAGGCGGCGTCAACTGCTACCCCGGCGCTGCCAATTGCTATCAGGGGCCCGGCAATTGCTACGCCAACAACTGTTACCAGACTCCCCAGGACTGCTACGGATATCCGGGCAGCGGAAATTGCTACGGCTACCAGGATGGGGGCTATTATCCCGGCGCTCCCTGCAGCAGCAACTGCTTCGGAAGCCAAAACAGCGCCTACGGGGCGCCGTGGACCGGCTCATACGTCGTGCAACCTGGGGACACGTTGCGCCTTATCGCAGATCGGCTCGACATCACAATCGCTGATTTGCAGGCAGCCAATCCGCAGCTCTGGAATTCCGCCGTGATATACGTCGGTCAGGTACTCTGCGTGCCGTCCTATGCGGCGCAGACGGCGCGCTACGCATACGACTCAGACAAGGGATACTTTGATTACACCCAATACGATGCCAATCACTATACGATTTAGGCCGGCGAATCGCTGAAAGACATCGCCAGAAAATTCGATACGACCCAGGAAGCCCTGCTCGATCTCAATCGCAGCTTGTTGGGCAAGCCCGGACGCATTTCCAAGGGCATGGTCATTCTCATCCGCTAGGCTTCGCTAGCACCCCCGCTTTGACGCGGAAAGCCGCCGGCTTCAGGGCCGGCGGCTTTTTCGTGTCAAGCCTTGGCAAGCTTCGCGGGCGCCTACCAGCCCGCCTATCTGTGTTGAAAAATTGGCTTGGTCGGCTGCAAGTCTCCGGGAAGGCGCGCTCAAACGCCTTCGGATGCCTCCGCCCTCATCTCCACGTGAATTCCAGGGGCTGCTCCTGCGACCGCGGCAGCACGATGCTGATGCTTTCCGGGTCCGGGCGACCGCACGAGCCAGCAATGCAATTGCAGTTGGCATCCATGGTATTGCTCGTGCACGCCACCGCCGTAAAACTCAATGTCCACGTGCCGCTTGATTCCGGCGGCATGAACGTGTAGAACGTGCCCGTGTCGTCCGTCACGGCGTCGTTACGCGGCGCCGTGACGCCCGCACCCTGAACAATTGCGAATTGAATTCCGCTAATCGGCACACCGGCCTCATCCTTCAATGTGCCCACCAGAGTTTGCACGGCTGGCGGCCAGATAGAGGGCGCGGTGTTTATGTCGGCGCCCCCGGCGTCGATCAGTTGTGTGAATACCCAGCCAGTCCGATTGTCATTGGTCTGCACGAGCAGCCACTCCCCGCCAGGGGATCTTCCTATTACCAGAAGCGATGCCCCTTGCCTCAGCACCGTCAAATGCGAAAACAGGTAGCCGGGATTGCTCCGCAGAAGCACATTGTCGGCCCACGTCGTAACTGCGAAGGGAACAAATGCCGGTGAAGCCGTGGTCGCTGAGGGACGGGGCTCAAAGGTCGGTGAGGCGGCCGCGGCCGAGGGCGTGGATAGGCCAGGCACGGTGGCAGAGCCCGGGACAACGCTGGGCGCCTGGCTGGTGACCGCGCCTCCAAATGCGCATCCGATGGACGCGGCAGCCAGCAAGAGGGTTGCAGCTATGGCTCGCATCATGTCGGCGTCGGGATGGGCGTCTCTTTGGGCCCCGGAGTCGGTGGAGGATTGTAGACCTGCAAGCCGGCGACACTGAAATTCGGGTCAAGCTGCAAGTTCTTGGCCTCGATCCAGCAGCGATTATGGTAGGTGGGATTTTGGATCACAAACCACCCGGTTTGGCTGCCCACTCCGAGAACGTCGACCGCCGTTCCTACCTTAACAGAGCTCACCACAGGGTATGCCGGGCCGGGACCCGTCCAGCACAGCGCTAGTGCAGTAACAACCGGGGGCCTGGGCTCGACGGTCGCCAGCGGCATGAAGAATGGGCTTGGCGTCGGGACAGCGGAAGGGGTAGGAGCCAACGTGGGCAGGGCCTCGGTGACCTGAGCCGTCTGAGTGGCTGCGACGCCCGTCTGCAGAACGGCCACCGTTGCGGCAATCATCGTTGCACCTGCATCGATGCCGCCGCCATATCCAGGCAGCGTGCATGCCGCCATGGCTGCAATCAATGCCATTATGAAGGGGAGGCGAGCCCGGCCGTGTGGGTGCATGTTCTCCTTCTGGCGCCGCGCCGATCTGACGGTGCGTGCCGATTATACCAATCGAGGAAAGGCCCGCAGGGCTGCTGACGGGGGCGTGGACGCACCACCGCTTTGTTACATTCTTGAAATGTGTTTCCAGGATGCCTGCGGTATATATATGGTGCGCCAGTCGTGGAGGCCACGGTTGCGGAAACATCTCGCAAACCTGGCTGTCGGACCAGCGTCAGACGACATCATGCAGGACACTTACAGCGAACGGAGGATCACCATGCGAATCAAGAACATTGTTGGGGCGACCGTCATAGCAGCTTTCCTGCTGCTTGTGGTCGCGATGCCGCAACCGGCTCTTGCCTGGGGCGGCAACGGATGTGGGAGCTACGTCGTGCGCTGGGGCGATACGCTCTATTCGATCGCCACGCAGAACGGGACCACAGTGGCGGCTCTCAGGCAGGCCAACCCGAACCTCGGCTACTGGCTCTACGCGGGTCAGACTATCTCCATCCCGTGCGGCTACCAAGATGGCGGGTGGCAGGGCAACAACGGCTGCGGCTACCAAGGCTGCGACGGCTACGGCTACCAGAGTCAGGGCGCCAGCTACGGCGGCTACTACGACCAAGGCCAGGGCTGGAACAACGGTGGTTGCGGCTACCAGGGCTGCGACGGCTACGGCTATCAGGGCAACCAAGGCTACCAGGGTCAGTGGGGCGACTACCAGGGCCACGGCTATCAGGGCCAGGATCAGAATTACGGCGGCTGCGACTATGGCTGTGGCTACGGCAACGGGACATACGTTGTCCAGCGCGGCGACACGCTTGCAAAGATTGCCGCCCGGTACGGCACCAGCTGGGTCGTGCTGTGCAGTCTCAATAGCCTTTGGAACCCCAATTTGATCTACGTCGGGCAGGTACTTCGCGTTCGCTAGCTAGAGGTTGACAAAAACTGGCAAGGACATCCCCCGCAATCAGGCGGCGGGATGTCCTTGCCTTTGTATTTGGGGAGTCGATCAATCGCTGGGCACAATTACCCACAGGATCAGGTACGGCACGAGCCCCGGAATTCCGCCGGGAATCAGTGCGATCAGGAAGCCCAGCCGGAACCAAAAAGAGCCAATGCCGAAGAACTCGGCCAATCCACCGCAGACCCCAGCGATGACACGATTGCTGCGCGAGCGGCGTAACGGGTGCGGTTGCATCGTCATGCAAACCTCCTCTCGGGATGTGAATTTGTCTTACATACGCTCGGGGTCGCACGAGGTAGCAATCTGCCCGCGACTCGGCGCCCCACGGAACATCCCTCGTGAGCAGAATCTCCGGTGCAATTCTCATCTTTGCTGTCGCTTTGGCAATCGCGGTGACTTTTCTGGTGCAGCGGGCGCTCCAGATCACGGCACCGCTGCATTGCGTTGCCACCGCTCCACAGCGCCTCGCCATCGGCTGCGCAGTAGCCGCTTTGATTTGCGGTGTGCTGCCGGGAACGGTCGCTCGACTGCGGAAGGCTCTGATGGTCATGGCGCTGCTGTGCCTCGGTATCGGAAGCCTGTGGCTTGTGGTTCCTACAGTCCGTCGGCATCACGGTTTCTCGGGCAGCCCCCAGGGGTCATGCAGGGCTTCGTCTTGTCCGCGGCCCGCAGGGCGCCTTTACGGATTCCGAGTGGAGCGATCGCGTTTGTGAGCGCCGACTTGATTAGTGAAGTGCAGGCCCTCACGCTCCCGGGCGAGCAGCCTTCCTGTCTGTGGCAGTGGACGCAGGGCGGCGCCATCGATGATCCCACCGATTGCGAGATAGCATACAAACCACCCACCACTTCCCAATACGATGAAATCCGCGTCCTGATGAGATCGGGCTGTGGATTGGACGCTGCCGTCGGCCGCATCCGCGTTGGAGTGCTGCCTTGAGCAGGGCCGGATGGGGAACCACGAGTGGCCTGGCGGCCGCAAGCATCTGGGGCGGCATGTACGTAGTCAGCAAGGTCCTCCTCGACATCATTCCACCGTTCACCTTGATCGCATGCAGGTTGATTCTTGGCAGCCTAACGCTCGCCTTGGTCCTGGCATGGCGGCATCCCAAGCCGATCTCCGCCCCGCGGTTCTGGCAGATCTTCGGTGTGGGAATTGTCGGCTACGGAATCTCCTTGGGTTTCCAGTTCGTCGGGACAAAGCTCTCGACGGCCGCGAACGGTTCATTGGTGACGTCGGCGACACCCGCCTTCGTTCTGCCAATCGCCTGGCTCATACTGCATGAACGCATCACGCGGACGCGCCTGCTGGCGCTTATCGTATCCACAATCGGGGTGCTGGCGGTTCTCGATCCGAGTGCGTTGAGGCTGAACGCCGGCCTGTTTTGGGGGAATGTGGCCCTGCTGGCCGCCGCGCTGACGTGGGCGCTGTATTCCGTGCTCATCCGATTGGTGGCGCGGGACACCGGGATCCTGACCGTCAGCGTGGTCGCCTTTCTCGGAGGACTCCCGATCGCGATCCCCGCGGCCGCCCTCGAACTCCGGACCATGACCCTGGGACACATTAGTGCCGGTGTTGTTCTGGGTATCCTCTTCCTCGGGATCATCGCAACGGCACTGGCGATGTATCTCTGGAACACCGCGTTTGCCCTCGTGGAGGCCAGCCGCGCCTCGCTGACATTTTTCGCACAACCCGTCGTGGGCACCCTCCTGGGTTACGGCTTCCTGCACGAATCGATCTCGCCGCTGTTCCTCTTTGGTGGGCTCCTGATCGCGGTCGGTCTGGTTCTGGCAAGCCGCGGCTCCGTCGCCTGAACTAACGGGCTTTCAACCGCTGACACGCAGTAAACAAAGGGGCAAGAAGTCGGGAGGCGCTGCCGTAGCTGCCCCTCACAAGCGAGCTGGTCCGGCAAGCTCGACGCTCCCACGAGACACGACACCAGCCCCGGCCGCACGAGGTCGGCGACCGCTTGACGTGGGGGCGCCCGGCGCTTCACAGATTCACAGATTGAAGGTAAGCTACGCTGTCTCCGAGGCACACATGGGCAACGCGCTCTGGTACAAGAATGCGGTTTTCTATCAGGTCTTCCTGCGGGCCTTCAAGGACAGCAACGGAGATGGCTTCGGTGACCTGCAGGGCTTGACGCAGGAGCTCGACTACTTGAAAGACCTCGGGGTGGATTGCATCTGGCTGATGCCCATCTGCCCATCTCCCCTCAAGGATGACGGCTACGACATCGCCGATTTCTACCGGATTGCCGACGTTTACGGGACGCTCGACGATTTTCAAGTGCTGCTGGACGAGGCGCACGTCCGCGGTATCCGACTTATCATGGACCTGGTGATGAATCACACGTCGGATCAGCATCCATGGTTCCAGTCGGCGCGGCGCAATCGGCGGTCTCCGTTCCGGGACTTCTACTCCTGGAGCGACAGCGACCAACTGTACAAACAGGCTCGCGTCATCTTTGTGGACGCGGAGTCTTCGAATTGGGCCTGGGACAAAGCGGCCGATCAATACTACTGGCACCGTTTCTATTCCAGCCAACCGGACCTGAACTATGACAATCCAAAGGTTCAGGAGGAGATGCTGAACATCGCGCGTTTCTGGCTGGCGTTTGGGGTGGATGGCTTGCGAGCCGACGCGGTGCCGTATCTCTTCGAACGAGAAGGCACCAATTGCGAGAACCTCCCGGAGACTCATGCATACCTGAGGGAGCTGCGCGCAAGAATTCAGGCGGATTTTCCTGAGACCATGCTGATCTGCGAGGCGAACCAGCCCGCCCAGGATGTCCGACCCTACTTTGGGGAGGGCGACGAGTTCCACATGGCGTTCCAGTTCCCGCTCATGCCGCGGATGTACATGTCAATCGGCAAAGGTAATGTGGGCGACTTGCGCGCCATCTTGCAACGCACCCCGCCAATTCCTGCAGATTGCCAATGGTGCACGTTCCTGCGCAACCACGATGAGCTCACCCTGGAAATGGTCACGGAAGACGAACGCCAGTGGATGTGGGAGCACTACGCGCCGGAAGCCCGCATGCGCCTGAATCTGGGGATTCGCCGTAGGCTGGCGCCGTTGATGGACAATGACGTGCGCAAGATCAAGATCATGTATTCTCTGCTTCTTACGCTTCCGGGCTCGCCGATCATCTACTATGGAGACGAGATCGGCATGGGCGACAACATCTGGTTACCGGACCGCAACGGGGTCCGGACGCCCATGCAGTGGAGCACGGACCTCAATGCAGGATTTTCCAGCGCATCGGCCGAATCACTGTATTCACCCGTGATTGACACCGACGAATATGGGCCGTCCAAGGTGAACGTGGCCGACGGGCGAGGCGACCCGGATTCCCTGTGGAACACGATCCGTCACATGCTGAAGACGCGCAAAGCGCACGGCGTCCTCGGCTGGGGAACGTTGGAATGGCAGGATGGCGGGAACGAACGAATTGCCACTTTTCGCCGCTGCTATGAGTCCCAGGAGATCCTGGCCGTGCACAACCTCAGCGATTCTCGTGAGAGTATCAGCATCGCCCAGGGCACAGCCCTGAAGGATCTTTTGACGGGACAGCGCTTCGAGACGCAGGACCTGGCACGCGGCCTGGAGCTGGCTCCGTATCAGTACCTTTGGCTTACGAGCGACAGCGGCGCCTCACCGGCTTTGTAGCGGCGCCGTTTTGTCGCCACCCACGGTGTGCAAGAGCGCCATATTCGGCGTTCGCATGGCACCGACCGGATATCCGCAGACCAGAACCACCTGATCGCCCGCCTGGACAGTCTTCTTAAGAGCATTGTCCACCGACCACAGCATCTGCTCCAGCGAATCGGCGAAGGGTACCAGGTGCGGCTTCACCCCCCAGAAGAAGGCAAGGCGCCGGTACGTCTCTTCATAAGGCGTGAAGGCCAGGATCGGGACACGCGGACGGATTTTGGACAGCAGCCACGCCGTCTGGCCTTGAGCAGCGAAGCTGGCCACGGCGGTTACGTTGGCATCCTTGGCCAGAGCGTGCGCGGCGCGGGCCATGGAGGCCGCGTCACTTTCCTCGAATCCTTCAAACGACAGAGATTCTTCGCCCCATTCCAGAAAATGGGCCTCCGCCTCGCTCGCAATGCGGTGCATCATCTGAACGGCTTCCACCGGGTATTTCCCGGAGGCCGTCTCGGCCGACAGCATAAGCGCATCGGTTCCGTCGAAGATGGCATTGGCCACGTCCGAGGCCTCTGCCCGCGTCGGCAGCGGATTGTCCACCATGGATTCCAGCATCTGCGTCGCGGTAATCACGAGCTTGGCGCGCCGATTGGCCGCACGGATGATCTCTTTCTGGAGTGCAGGGACCCGCTCGGGGGGCAGCTCCACGCCCAGATCCCCCCGCGCCACCATCACGCCGTTGACCACAGAGAGGATCGCGTCCAAATGCTCAACCGCCTCCGGCTTCTCAAGTTTGGCGATCAGTAACGGCACGTGTCCGTCAGTGGAAAGGCTTTCCATGGCTGCTCGGACACGCTTGACGTCGTCTGCGGAGCGCACGAAGGAAATGGCAACCGCATCCACGTGCTGCGAAATTCCAAAGGCAAGATCGTCTTTGTCTTTCTCAGTGAAGCCGGGGATTCGGATTCGGACTCCCGGCAGGTTAATCCCCTTATGTCCCATAAGCAGACCGCCAACCACCACCCGGGCCGTAAGCGAATCCTTCGCCACCGCGACGGCTTCCAGCGCCAAACGACCGTCATCCAGAAGCAGTTTGTCGCCCGGTTTCACCGACTCAAAGAGCTCTCGGAAATCTACCGGCACTTTCTGAAGCTTCCCGGGCGGCTGATTCGCGTTGACAGCATAGAAACTGACGATCTCGCCTTCGGCCAACTGGAGCGGTGACGCCAGGTACCCGACTCGAATCTTGGGTCCTTGCAGATCCTGGAGGATGCCGACAACCGCCCCCATCCGGTCCGCCACCCGGCGAATCGCGGCGATCCGCTCCGCGTGCTCCGCGTGCGTGCCGTGGGAGAAGTTGAGGCGCGCCACATTCATGCCTGCCTCGATCAGGCGCTCAAGCGTAGCCTCGTCCTGACTTGCCGGGCCGATCGTTGCCACGATTCTGGCTTTGCGTTCCATCATCCCTCTCCATTTACTCTTAGGCGGCCTTTGCCCACCAATCCGCCGTCACGGTGACCAGAGCCTCCGTTCAGCCACGCCGGATCGCCTCGGCTTGCCCATGCGTGGAACAACCGTGGACGGGTTCGCAGGATGCAGAAGAACCCGGAAGATCCGGGTTCTTCTGCATTTTCACAGCAAACTACATGTAGTTGAGCGCCGCAGCTTCTTTCTCCAGATCCTTGCGGAAGTCCGGATGGGAAACTGCGATCAGCTGGTGGGCGCGCTCACGAATAGTGCGCCCATACAGGGCCGCGACGCCATACTCGGTTACCACGTAATGGACGTGATTGCGGCTGGTTACCACGCCGGCGCCTGGCTTCAACATGTGAACGATGCGGCTGACGAGCGTCCCGTCCTTCAAGCGAGTCGTGCTGGGCAAGGCTATGATCGGCACGCCGCCCTTGGAGCGGGACGCACCGTAGACAAAATCAAGCTGGCCTCCGACACCGCTATAGAGTTTTGGCCCAATGCTGTCCGCACACACCTGGCCGGTCAAGTCGATCTCCAGGGCAGAATTTATTGCCACCATCCTCTCGTTCTGGGCGATTACAAATGGATCGTTCACGTACTCCTGGCGGTGGAACTCGCACAGAGGATTATCGTGGACCCACTCGTACAGCGAGTGCGTGCCGAGCACAAAACCGACAACGATCTTGCCGGGATGCAGTGTTTTGCGCGCATTCGTAATGACTCCGCTGTCCACCAGGCGCACGACTCCGTCGGAGAACATCTCACTGTGGATTCCGAGATCTTTCTTTGCACCCAGGAATCCCAGGACCGCATCTGGGATCGCGCCGATGCCCAGCTGCAGGGTGGCGCCGTCCGGAATAAGCTCGGCTATATGGCCGGCGATCTTCTTGCTGATTTGGTCGTCACCGGTGCCGCCCATGGGCAGCTCGGGCACGGGGTAATCTACCGGGACGATCTTGTGAAGGCGACTCACATGGATGAACGAATCCCCCAGCGTACGGGGCATCTGCTCGTTGACCTCGGCAATGATGACCTTCGCCGATTCAGCCGGGGACTTCGTAAGGCCCACCTCGACCCCCAATGAGCAGAAGCCATGCTCATCCGGGGGTGATACATGGATCAGAGCCACATCGACCGGCAGGATCTTGTTCTTGAAAAGCAGGGGAAACTCCGAAAGCAGTACGGGGGTGAAGTCGGCACGGCCTTCCTGCACTGCCTTGCGCACGTTGGCGCTGATAAACAGCGTGTTGACTCGCAGGTGCCCTTCCATGGCGGGATTGACGTAGTCCGCCGGGCCGACCGAGAGTGCCTGGCAAATCTCGACATTCTGCAGGTGGGGCGCGTGCGCCACCAGCGCCGCCAACAGCTTCTGAGGCACGGAAACGTTGCCCGTCATGAAGACGCGGCTATCCGATTGCACCGACTGTACGGCCTCGTCGGCGCTGACCACGCGGGATTCGTACTGAGCTGTCCAGTCCATCTCACTTCTCCTTTGGACCGGTCAGCCGATCGAGGTGCCGGCGGGTTCCCGCGAATGTGTTGACAGCGGGCTCCAGAGCAGGGCTTTTCAGCAGGGCATCAACCCCACCATCAGCCATCTCTATGATGTACGGCATGGCGGAATTGACGAATGCATGCGTGGCCGTACGCGCCACGGCGCCAGGCATGTTCGGCACGCAATAGTGCAGGATGCCTTCCTCGATGTAGACAGGGCGCTCATGCGTCGTCGGCCGGGACGTTTCCACGCACCCCCCACCGTCGATGCTGAGATCCATTATGACGGATCGTGGCCGCATGGCCTGAACCATGGCCCGCGTCACGAGGACCGGCGCGCGTTGACCCGGAACCAAAACGGCACCGACTACGACGTCAGCGTATGATACAGACCGCTCAATGTTGCGTCGCGTGGATAGCAGAGTCACGGCAGCAGGGAAGAGATCCCACAGCCGCTGGAGCGCCGCCAGATTGTGATCGATCACCGTTACGTGGGCGCCCATGCCCAGGAACGTCTGGGTAGCGTAAGTGCCCACCACGCCGGCACCGAGCACCACGGCTTCGGCCGGCGGCACACCCGGCACGCCGCCGATCAATATGCCCTTGCCTCCCCAGTTATTTTGAAGCAGGCGCGCCGCGATCTGGGCCGCCATGGCGCCGCCAATCTGGCTGAAAGGCCGCAGGACCGGGAGCGAACCGTCCGGTGCCCGCACCTGCTCGAAGGCGACGGCGGCAATCCTCTTCTCAAGCAGGATCGCAACCTTGTCCTGCCTGGCAGATGCCAGGTGCAGGAAGCCCGCCAGAATGCTACCGTCCCGCAGCCAATCCAACTCTTCTTGCAGCGGTCGTGAAACCTTCAAGAGAAGGTCCGCGCGGCCAAAGGCTTCTTCGGTCGAATAGACCACATTGGCCCCCATGCGCTCATAGTCGTTATCACTGAAGCCGGCACCAGCCCCGGCCTCGTGTTCTACGAAGACGGCGTGCCCTTTTTGCACCAGGATATCGACTCCTGCGGGACTTACACCTACACGAAACTCAAACGGTCGCCTTTCCTTGGGTATCCCTATGTTCATTTTCCCTCCAGCGCAAACTCTTGGCGGCCTCCCCGCCCCTCCGACGGTGCCATCAAGGAATGTTCAGAACGCCCCGAATAGCAGGAAGCGCCCAGTCAATTGTCTCGCGATCTATAACCAGAGGCGGAGCGAAGCGGATGACGTCCCTGTGCGTCTCTTTTGCCAGGATACCTTCCGCCTGCAGCGCCACGCAAAAACGCCGCGCACCGCCAGCCTCAGGCTTCAACTCGACCCCGATCAGCAGTCCCTTCCCACGCACTTCCTTCACGTGATGGCTCGGAATCTCTGCCAGTTGCTCCATGAAATATGTTCCGAGCTCATCTGCACGCTCCGCCAGCTGCTCGTCGCGGATCACGCGGAGGGCGGCCCGAGCCACGGCGGCGCCCAGCGGATTGCCGCCAAAGGTCGATCCGTGCTCACCCGGCTCAAAGAGCTGCAGCAATTCGCGGTCCGCCAGGACTGCAGACACCGGATAAAACCCGCCCGCCAAGGCTTTGCCAATGATCACGACATCAGGTCGAACCTCCTCGTGATCGCACGCGAAGAGCCTTCCGGTGCGCCCCAGCCCGGTCTGGATCTCGTCGGCGAGGAACAACACGCCATTCGCGCGGCAGATATCAGCCACCTCGCGAAGATAGCCCTGCGGAGGGATGATGACGCCGCCCTCGCCCTGGATCGGCTCCAGAAGCACAGCGGCCGTATTCTTCGTGATCGCCTTCTTGATTGCCGCGGCGCTTCCGTACTCGACAGTCACAAATCCGGGCGTGAACGGACCGAAATCATCGCGGTACAGGGGTTCGGTCGAAAAGGAGACGATTGTTATCGTGCGCCCGTGGAAATTGCCAGCCGCAGTAATGATCTCTGCCGCATGGCGCGGCACTCCCTTGACGCGGTACGCCCACTTGCGGGCGAGCTTCAGGGCGGTTTCGACAGCCTCGGCGCCGCTGTTCATCGGCAGCGACATCGAGTACCCCGTCATTTCGGCCAGCTCTTCGTAGAGCAGCGGGAGTTGATCGTTCCGGAAGGCGCGTGACGTCAGGGTCAATTTCTTGGCCTGCTCTAGCAGCGCCTGCAGTATCGCCGGGTGCACGTGACCCTGATTGAGTGCAGAATAGGCGGAGAGGCAATCCAAGTACCGCTTTCCCTCCACATCGTAAACCCACACGCCTTCGCCGCGCTCAATGACGACGTCCAGGGGCTCATAGTTGTGTGCCCCGTACTCCTGTTCCAGACGGATGTAGTCCTGCGTGTTCATCGCCACACCATTATCTGCCCTGCATGGATTCTTGCTGCATCAATTTCTGAAGTCCCGTAACTCTCCGCCGGTTCACGATCAGTGGCTAGCCTACGCCAAAAAGACGCGCCAGGATGGCCTTCTGGGCGTGGAGCCGGTTATGAGCTTGCTCAAATATAACGGAATGCGGTCCGTCGGCGACATCGTCGGTGAGTTCCTGCCCGCGATGGGCGGGAAGGCAATGCATAACGATCGCATCCTGGTGCGCCTCGCCGACCAGCCCGGCATTCACCTGATACGGCGGGAACACCTCCTGCCGGCGTGCGGCCTCCTGTTCCTGGCCCATGCTTGTCCAAGTGTCCGTGTAGATCACATGGGCACCCCGAACCGCAGCATGCGGATCCCGGCCAAAAGACAAGCCGCCGCCGCTTTCCGCCGCAGCAGCATTTGCCAATTTGACGGCCCCTTGATCGATGTCATAGCCTTCCGGACAGGCAAGGCGAAAGTCCCAACCCAGTTTGGCGCATACATGCATCAATGAGAGAGCCACGTTGTTACCGTCGCCAACAAATGCAATCGTTAGATGTGCCTGCCGGCCGAATCGCTCCTGGATCGTCAGCGCGTCCGCCATGGCCTGGCACGGATGGTTGAGATCGCTCAATCCATTCACGACCGGGATGGATGACCACCGGGCCAGCTCGACGATGTCCGCGTGGGCGAACACCCGGGCCATGAGCCCGTGCACATAGCCGGAGAGAACGCGCGCCACGTCGGCGATCGATTTGCGCTGCCCCAGGCCGATCTCAGCCGGTGACAAATACAACGCGTCCCCACCCATGTGACGCATGGCCATGTCGAAAGAAACGCGGGTGCGCAGGCTTGGCTTCTGGAATATCATCCCCAGAACTTTGCCCCGGAACAAGGGCCGATTCCCACTTTCGAAATACTCCTTCTTGAGATTGACAGCCAGGTCCAGCAAATCCTGGACTTCGCCAGATGTCAGGTCAGTTACTGCCAGGAAATCCTTCATCAAGCCTCCGCGAAGTCAGTATATCGGGCATGTGGATTCTTGCCACGTCTCTTGCATCACAGCTTCCGCGTGACATACGTCTCACAAACGATCGGCAGCTATACGGCACACCGCACTTTGTTCCAATACCGGAAAAGTCCGTCTGCAGACATTCCCGTTGGGTTGGCCAGCTCGTAGGCCTTCACCGCCTCCGGCGGGAGGTTCTGCTCAATGCTCTGCGCCACCATCCAATCATTGAAGTCCACCCTCAGCCGCTCGATGCCCGGATGTTCGGCCATGGCCCGTTCGAGCCACCTTTCCGCCTCATCCAAGCCGCGCTCCACTGCCTGCAATTGCCAAACCGGATCGGCATGGATGCCGAAGTGCGTCGGGGCGATACGCTCGAATGCCTCGCCGCGCAGTCGGGCTATTGACAGCCGCCATTTCTGCAGGTTGAGCTCGGGCGGCGGCATCGGGATGCGCAAGTACGGATGAGGGAAAACGCGCACGCCGCCTACATCGCCGCTGAAACAAGTGCCCTCGAACAGGTAGGCGTAGTGATGTTCAGCATGCCCGGGCGTATCGATCGGCACGAACCGCAGATTACCAATTGTGATCTCCTGGCCATCGTGCACCACAGTGAGCTGCGTCTCAGGCACCGGCAGGAATTCGCCCCACAATTCCTCCATCCGATCCCCGTAAATGCGTGTGGCGCTTGCCAGCAGCCGCTCGGGGCTGATGAGATGCGGCGCGCCCACCGGATGAACAAGAATCTGAGCCCCTTGGCGTGCCAACCACCCAGCCGCCCCTGCATGATCCAAATGGATGTGAGTCAGCAGAACATGCGTAACGTCCGACGGCTTGAAACCGTTTCGGCTCAGGCCGGCCTTTAGTCCTTCCAAGGTCGAGCCCGGACCGGACTCGACCAGCACAACCCCCGTCGAGTGCCGGAGCATGTAGGACGCAATTGCGTTTTGTGTCCCCTGGAAATTCAGATCAAGTGTGACAATGTCGGTTTTTGCCATGCAGTGGAATCCTGTGTGGTCGGCGCCGAAAGAAAGCCGGAAAGAGCTTCAGCCAGGTTCGCCCCGCACTCGACGCGGCGCAAAGGGATGCGCGCTTCCTCAATCCTCCGCGCGATCCCCTCCGTACCTCGACGCCCTCCAAAAGTCTCGGCTGCCAGTAGCACCACGACCGGGCGGAGTTTCCGTCTCTGGAGATCGTCGGCCACCAATAGAATTTCGTCCGATGTGGCGGGGGTAAGAAGTATTACGGTCGAGCCTTTGGGCAGCAAGCGGGCGTGCGCGCCTGCCAGCGCGGCTATCGATAATTGCCCCTTGCCCTCTATGAATGCCAGCGTCTCCAGAATCTTGTTTTCCTGCCGCTGGCTTCGCTCCGCCGTAATGACGGTATACGCCCTGTCTTGCACCACCAACCCAACCGCGCGCTTTTGGGCAATGAAGTAATGAGCAAGAGAGGCGGCGATGCTGATCTCATATTCCAGTGTTGCCGGCGGCAGGCTCAGCGTCGGCTTTCGCGTGAAAAGCAGACTCTCCAGGGGAACAGAAGGCATATCGTACTCCTTCTGGACTTGAGCACGCTCCTGGGCGTCCATGAAGATCCACACCTCGGCTTGCGGATCTTGATCGAATTCCTTGACGATCAACTGTCCGCGCCGGGCAGTCGTCGGCCAGTGAATGCGGCGCATGGGATCTCCGGGAACGTAGGCGCGCACGCCTGCAGCGTGCGGCGTCACTTCAACCGCCTTCCGGCGAATTACCTGACCGCCGGGCAGAAAACCCGGCGGCGATAAGAACTGTGTGATGGGAAAAATCATGGGCAGCACGACGAGCGTCTTTTCAGCCGGAAACCGCCTCTGCACGCGAAATAAGCCCAATGGATCTGCGACGGTCAGCAGGGTAGGTCCCACCGGAAAACCCCCGCGCCGGGTGAGCCATGTACGTGCCACATAAGTCTGATTCTCCCGAGGATTCAGGCGAGTTAGCAGCCTCGAGCCTGCCGGCATTGGGATGGGCATTTCGTTGTACAGCTCCACCCAACCTCCCGGGACGCGGCTGCGGTTCTGGATCTCGTACTGCTCCTTGAAAATATCACCGACGCTCGCACGCCAGAACTCAGGGCGGCGCTTCAGCCTCAGGGAGCGCGCCACGACCGTCACCCAGATCCACGCCCCTCCCGCCATGACAAGTCCGAGATACATGAGTCGGGAGTAAAACGTCGCACCCCCAAACAGGGAGCCGATTAATCCGACGGAGATGAGTAGCACGACCGTAGCCCGGCCTACATTCATGCGTCTGGCACCTGGTCGGCACGTGCCTGTCCGAAATCACCCCCCGGCACTGGCGTATTGCGAACAATCTCCTGCATGATGCGTTCTGCGCTGAGCTCACGGAGCCTTGCCGCAGGGCTCACGATGAGACGGTGAGACAGCACCGCGACCGCCATTTCCTTGACGTCATCGGGCAAGACGTAGTCGCGGCCGCTCAAGCCCGCGCGAGCCTGCGAGGCGCGGGAAAGGAACAAAGTCCCGCGGGGACTGGCTCCAAGATAGATATCACTGCTTTGACGGGTACGCCTGGAAAGGTCCACTATGTAGCGCTTGGCCGCGGACGAAGTGTAGACACCGCGGACTGCCTGGGCAGCGTGAAGAACATCCTTTGCCTTCGCAACCGGTTTCAGGATCTCAATCGGATGCTTCGTACGCTGATTGTCGATGATCCGGATCTCATCGATGAGATCGGGATATCCCAGGCGGACGCGCAGCAGGAATCTGTCCAGTTGTGCCTCGGGCAATGGGAAAGTGCCCTCGTATTCGATCGGGTTCTGAGTTGCCAGGACCATGAAGGGCCGCGGCAGAACGTGCGTCGCCCCGTCGACGGTGACTTGTCGTTCCTCCATCGCCTCCAGCAGCGCCGCCTGCGTCTTTGGCGTCGCCCGGTTAATTTCATCGGCCAGGATGATCTGTCCGATGATCGGGCCAGCCCGAAACTCGAATTTCGCCTTCTGCTGGTTGTAGATGGACACGCCCGTGATGTCGCTGGGCAACATGTCAGGCGTGAATTGAATTCGGCTGAAGTCGCAGTCCAAGGATTTTGCCAACGTGCGCGCCAGCATCGTCTTGCCTACGCCAGGCACGTCCTCAATCAGTACATGACCCTCGCACAGAAGGCCTATCACGATGAGCTCAAGCGCGTCGCGCTTGCCCACGATGACCTTCTCAAGATTTGCGATCAATCCATCGCCGAAGCCCTGAATATCTACCATTCAAACCCCTTGTTGCGTGCTGGAGTGGCCCTATTCTACCGTGCAATCGACGGGCAAAGCACGGCGCGGGCTTTCGTGTATAATGCCGCCAAACGCCCCCGTAGCTCAATGGATAGAGTAACAGACTTCGAATCTGGTGGTTGAGAGTTCGAGCCTCTCCGGGGGCGCCACATTCGCTAACGGTGCCTGATCAGGCCTCTCTGGTTCGCATGGTTCTTTCCCGCTTGGAGCGCGTCTCCGCGGATTCTGTGCTGGCACATCGGGCCAGCGGCGTGCGAGGAGCCCTGATCAAATCCACGGAGGCCGGCGAAACGGGCGGTCGTCTTGACCCAAACGCCGTAGATCAGATCCTGAAGATGGCCTTCGTGATCCTTGAGCAAGAGGCTGGTAGGTACTCCACCCTGTCCGGTAGAGTAGGGCCGATTCCACGTGACCGGGCAGCTCGCCCATGAGCTCCCCGGAAGAGCTATGTCAGGGTAGGGTCAAACAGTTCGGTCTTGGCTTGCGGGACATAAGCGGCGGGTCGAAAACCGGCGAACGGCTTGGTCGGCGCCCCAGACCGGAAGGTGTTTGGGCCATTGGGCCCTCTGCGGGCGGCCCAAAATCCAAGCTGGTCCCGGAAGAGCGCACGGCGCGCTCAGTCGCCTCAATCAGCGGCGCATGACCCCTAAACATCGGGTTGTCATATGCGGTGCTGGAATCACGGGGCTCAGCGCAGCCTACTTCCTGACGAAAGCCGGCGTCTCGGACGTCCTTCTTGTCGACGAGCGTCCGCCGCTTTCACTGACAAGCGACCGCTCCACAGAGTGCTACCGCAACTGGTGGCCAGATCCCGAACTTCGGGCGCTCATGGATCGTTCGATCGACCTGATGGAGCAATTGGCGAGGGAGAGTGCCAACCGCATCCGCTTGAATCGGCGCGGCTACCTCTATGTGAGCGCGGACCCGGCCGAGACCGACAAGCTCGTTCTTTCCGCACAGGAAATAGCGATCGCAGGGGGCGGTCGTCTGCGAATCCATTCCGGGCACAGTTCGAGCTACATACCATCCGCACCTGAAGACTATCTGGACCAGCCGGATGGTGCCGATCTATTGCTTGGTGCGAGCGTCGTCAACCAACGATTTCCGTATCTTACGAACTCGGCCGCCGCGGCACTGCATGTTCGGCGGGCCGGCTGGTTGAGCGCGCAGCAAATGGGCATGTACTTTCTCGAGCAAGCCCGTGCTCAGGGCGCGGACTTTCTGGGAGGGCGCATCTGCGCCGTCCAAATCACGGACAACCGCGTCCGCGCAATCACTCTTGAGGGCGGGGAGGATATTGAGTGCGCAGTGTTTGTCAATGCGGCCGGCCCGTACTTCAAGGACGTCGGAGCATTCTGCGGCCTTGACTTGCCGGTACACACCGACCTGCACCTCAAGGTTGCCTTCGCCGATACGCGGCGCGTCCTTGACCGCGGGGCCCCTCTGCTTATCTGGAATGATCCCATACGCTTGCCGTGGCTGCCGGACGAGCGCGCCATGCTCCAGTCAGACCCCGCGACGAGCTGGCTGAATGATCCTTTGCCGGGAGGGGCCCATACGCGTCCCGAGGGCGCCGGCGACGGCACGGCTGTCCTGATGCTTTGGGACTACAAGACGCGGTCCGCGCCTCCAGTTTTTCCCCCGCCCCTTGACGATCAATATCCCGAGGTGGTTCTGCGGGGCCTTGCGGTCATGGTGCCGGAGCTCCGCACATATTTTGGACGCGCGGCCCGGCCTCATTTGGACGGCGGATACTACGTAAAGACGCCCGAGAACAGGCTGTTGGTCGGGCCGACGCCGGTGGAAGGCGTGTTCGTCATCGGGGCTGTTTCGGGGTACGGCATCATGTCTGCCTGTGCGGCCGGCGAGCTCCTGGCAGCGCACGTTGTCGGCGCACACCTGCCCTCGTATGCCGGGGCTTTCGACCTGGATCGATACGATGATCCGGACTATCTGAAGAACTTGCAGTGGGCTGGTGAAGGCGAGCTCTGAAAAGATGATCCCGCCGCTGGGTGAGGGGGGCACCCAACGACGGGACCACATCTATTGTGTCATACTTCACTAGAAAATTCAAGTGCAGGACCCCTTAGGGCCTGTACTCATCGGGCCGCGCGCCGCAACCCCCGGAGCGAACATTCGCGTGCGCGGTAGGTGAAGCCGGGACGATACGTTATAATCAAATTCATGGCTGATGAACAACTAAGCAACTTACCTCGGCAGAAAATTGCCATGCTTGTCGATGGCGATAATGCGCAGGCGGGCCTTCTCTCGCAGATGCTTGTGGAGGCTGCCCGATATGGCCAGGTCACCGTCCGCCGCATCTACGGTGACTGGACGACCCCCAACATGAATTCCTGGAAGGAGACCCTGAATTTCCACGCCTTCCAGCCCATTCAACAATTCCGATACACAATTGGCAAGAACGCGACCGACAGCGCCATGATCATCGACGCGATGGATGTCCTGCATTCAGGGGCAGTGGACGCCTTCTGCCTCGTTTCATCTGATAGCGACTATACCCGCCTCGCAACCCGCATCCGGGAGACCGGCATCTTCGTGATGGGCATCGGGGAAAAGAAGACCCCCAAGCCTTTTGTGAATGCCTGCGACGTGTTTGTATATACCGAAAACCTGGTGTCGGCCACCAAGAACGCCAAGGAGCGCTCATCGCGACGCAAGTCGACCAGCAAGCAGAAGCCAAAGGGCGATGCGGATCCCATGCCATTGCTGGAACAGGCCTTTGACATGGCTGTTCAGGAAGATGGCTGGGCACGGCTGGATCTCATGGGAAATGCACTGTACCAGCTCGATCCCGGGTTTGATCCGCGCACGTACGGCCAACGCCAACTGTCAAGGCTCTTGAAGAGCCTAAAAGAGTTGTTTGAAATGCGATCGCAGGAGATGGACGGGTCGACGCTGTTCCTGGTGAAAATGAACGAATCCGGGAACCAAGAAAAGGAATAGAAACCTACTCCGGCGACGACGCTCGACCCCAACATAGGTCCCGGTCTGGCCCAGCAGAGCCCGGACATTATCCGGAGCATATGGCATGCTTTCGGACCTAGCGGTCTGGGTGGGCCGGCTCGTCGTCTTCATCGGATGGATGTTGCGGCATGAGCTGGTCCGGCTCACTGAATTCAAATCCCTCTAAGAACCCTAAGGCCTGAGGGCGACGGCCTCTCCGCGGAACGGCCAGGAGCCACCGTCACGGTGCGCGGACCTTCAGCAACTCCGAATAGACCCCAACAATCTGCACGGCGATCTTGTCCCAAGAGTAGTCCTTTGCATACTCTGCGGCGCGAGCGCCCATGCGGGCACGCAACTCAGGACTACCGAGGAGCGAACCGAGGCGTTCGCACAATAGGTCGGGCTCACCGTCAGGGATGGTGAATCCCGTGTCCCCATCCTGCACGAGGAATCCCAGGCCGCCAACCTCGGAGGCAATCACGGGCGTCCCGCAGGCCATGGCCTCCAAGGCGACCATGCCGAAGGATTCATAGTGCGACGGCATGACCACGACTTCTGCGGCCGAGTAGTAGTACGGCAGGGTGTCCTGGCGCCGTTTTCCCAGGAACAGCACCGTCTGCTCCATGTGGAGGTCATCACACAAATGCTGCAGTCGCGCCATCTCGGCGGTCATTTCCTGGGCAGAGGCCGCTGGATCTCCTCCGATGATGGCCAGATGGACCCGAGGGCCGCTGCTCTGCAGTTTGACGCATGACATGGCGCGGATTAGCGTTTCGACGCCCTTAAGCGGCTCAATGCGCCCCACAAAGAGCACCATGCGATCGTCGGGCTTCAGACCGACGAATGCCTTTGCTTCATCTGCCGGGATTTGATAGAAGTGGGCCAGGTCGACGCCCGGCGGGATGATCACCAATTTTCGTTCGCTCGCCTTGTACAGGAAGCGAAGCTGGGTCTGCTCGGCGAGGGTTGAGACAATGATCCTGTCCGCCCGCGCCAGAAGATGTTTCTCGGCAGCGATGCGCGCCGGGCTTTCCCGCTCCTCCTCCGAGCGGGCGACGCGGTTCTTCATCTCTCCCAACGTGTGGAACATCTGCACAATGGGCACTCCATGCCACGTGTCCGAAAGTTGCTCAGCCGCCAATCCCGAGAGCCAGTAGTGACTGTGCAGCAGGTCGTATCGGATGCCCTTTGACTCGGCAAAACTTCGGACGCCCTCGGCGAACTCGGGCACGTAGTCTGCGAGCTGCGACTTGGCAATTGGAACTTCGGGTCCTGCAGGCACGTGCACCACGCGGTTCCCAAATCCCAGCTCATGCACTACGTGGGGGACATGCTCATCCTGGGATCGCGTGAACACGTCGACGTGGATTCCAATGCGGCCCAACTCGGTCGTAAGGTCACGCACGTAGACGTTCATCCCGCCGGTATCCTTGCCCCCAAGGATTGCCAGCGGGCACGTGTGATAGGACAACATTGCAATGTTCAAAGCATCACCAATTTACGCATACACCGGCCGTAGCCGGCCGGTCCCCGGAATGCACTTTGTCTAACTCCGAGGAGATGGACGACTCGAGGCCTCGAAAACTTGCGAGTTTGCGGCTAAGCCCTTATAATCGCCGCGCTCCTCAGGCCACCGTAGCTCAGCCGGTAGAGCAGACGATTCGTAATCGTCAGGTCAAGGGTTCGATCCCCTTCGGTGGCTCAACAAATTCTTGGGTTTTTCATTCCTATTATAGGCTGTTCAGGAAGGAAAAACCCCATGTTTTCCGCCGATTTCCATGAGCAGACGATTATTGAATTTGCCCAAGGGGGTAGTGTGGGCATTTCGGTCGAGGCGTGGGAAGGTGTGCAGGACAGCCAATGGACCAGCGAACAAGAAGATACGATTCGTGCGCCAGTATGTCCTCTTCACGGCGAACAAGGAGCCGGCGCTGGGCATCCATCCCGCGAAGGGTGAATTGGTCGGTCTGGCGATTGCGGATTTTCTGAGTCGAGCGCTAGATGCAAAGTAGGTGTTGGGGCCGTCTGCTTCCAGGTTGAGCGTCACCCAGCTCCTTGGAAGCTAAACGTCAAGGCTCGAGCCCCTTCCTGGTCACCAATTTCCAGAAGACGGTCCGCCGCAGAATCCAACAAACAACGGCAGACCCCGTTATAGCATCCGCGCTCGAGGCGCCGAGTGAAAAGCGTCGAATCGAATCGATGCATGGACCGATCTCAGGCCCGCTTTTCTTGGTCGGCGTATGTTTGATTTGCCGTGGTCAGCGCATCGGTTATGGCCGCAACACTACTGACGCAGATTCTGAAGAACTCCTCCAGCTGCGGATGTGAATGTTCCTCAAGCATTTGATTTGCCAACTTGCCAAACGTGAGCCGACGATTCAGCTTCGGGGGAGGATCATGGGCAACATCGAGATGCCCACAAACCCAGCCATCATCTATTAATCCATAAATAGTAGACCTTGCGTTGAGGTTGTTGCGCGAGTTGTGCAGCCCATAATGCACAGCAAACTCACGAACCGCATTCTCATCCACGTGTCCGTCTTGAAGCACACCTCTTACCATATTGAACCAGTGTGGTCCTTGAGTGGGCTCTTTGCGATCAGGCGGCAGCATCTCGTACGCCAACACGCCTTGTATGCATTTGACAGCAAAGTGATCTACACTGCGGAGAGGAACATGATAAAGATCAGCAAAGTTGGTTAGCACATTTGCAGCCAGGGCTTGCCCCGACGCGTCCCGCAGTGCGTGATTCCCTTGCACGAACTGATAGCCCTTACCGACGTATGCAGATGCGTGGACTGCGACCTTTTCATACGCACCCGTAAATGGAGGAATTAGCAAGGGCGACGTAAACGTGAGTTCCTGGTCCACCACAAGCGAAAGGGGAACAATGTTCTTCCAAACAAGCTGCAGTACTCGCTCCTTATCAACTCCTTGCAGTTCTAGACGCAGATCATCCTTGTCCGTGACGCATAAGAACTCATCCGCGTCCAGCGGAAACATCCAAGAGTTCGCGACATTCACTGGCGGCAGTCGCAGCCAGTGAATTTACAATCTCTTCTTGAGAGTAGCCGGGCTCATCAAATCCAAACAGATGAATATTTTCTCGCGTGCCGGCAAAGTCAGTCAGAAACTCCCGCGTCCCATCAGATGATGAGTAATCCACAACAAACGCCACATCAAACAGACTGCAGACGTGAGAAATCCAGGCGGAGATAATATCACCTTCGTTCTTCACGAGCGCGAGCGCGACCGTCAGCGGCTCCCGGCTGGCTGCTTGAGACAACGACGTGGGCCTATGGATACGCGTCAGTCTAAGGGATTGTGACATTAGATCCTCCAACCCCCGCGCCCGGAGGGGTGATCTCCCCCATTTCCACCACAACCCGATATAGCCTTTGAAGATGCGTTAGTTCAATTTCAGGGTAGATGAGCGCGCCATGAAGCATTTTGTAGAAAGAGCCTTCCTCGGTATCGATTGGCTTCAGGTGTTCTGCAGTAATGCTGTCGATCACTGCAGCCCTTCCCTTGAGCGTAGCTCGGACTAGGTGCCCAAGCACAACATCCAGCCCCCATCCGCTGATTGTCTGCCCAAATAGGTGCTTTCCAAGACGGAGGGCACGTTGAGAAATCACAGGCATCATGATTTCAACCGCATTTACAAATCGGAGCTCTGCGCCGGGAGCATTCCGAAATACCGGAAAAGAACAATAGGAGTTTGACGAAAGGCTCGCTTGCGCCAGATCGAGGGAGTACTTGCGCGCAACCTCAAACAAGTGAGATATGTCCCTTTCATCGATAACGACGTCGCCATCTAGAAGTAGCAGATATTCATACTCCGAAATCATGCTGGGCCACGTCGTCAGCAATGCGTCAAAAGAAGAAAACTTGGTCCCCTGCACCGAGCCTACTTGCCTGAACTCCACATCACACGGAATGTTACCGACGTAAGTGGCGTCGTAATGGCTGACAATAAGATGCCAGGGTTTTAGATCGCTGTGAAGCCACTCCGTGTGCACCGATCCTGAACCGCATCGCAGGTACACGGCAAAAGGCTTCTGTTCTGAACGTCGATCTTCAACGCATTCCATCTGCATTTTCAACTGGTAGCTGCGTTGTACTGCAATAAGAACGTCGGGAGTTCTGTAGGCGCCGGGGGCCAATAGTCGCCGGCTGTCGTGGAAATGGACGAGTGCGTCTTGCGGATCGACGCCGTGTGCCCTTGCATAGATTGCCGTATTGAAGAGCGGACTCGGATTATGACCTAGGGCCGAACCGACTTCCAAGTAATGCTCAAAAGGGCGCATCCCAGAATCGCGCACATGTGGATATTGACTTAGGTACCAAACGGCATCAAATAGCGCCGCAGTTTCAATATTTCGGGATGCAGGCATGGCAAGCGATTGCGACTTGCCGCGGCGGCCCTCCAGGGATTCAAGCATGGTAACCGATTGCGCCTTACCATGAACACCAATTTTCCCGATGAGGGCTTTGAGGAGGCGGACCAGGCCGCCTCGTCGCAGCACCCCTAGCCTACGATACACCGTCCCGGCGAATTTTGCGCGACTGCTTCCGTGTGGAACCAAGCATATCCTTATCTGCCAGAGCCACCGAACAAGCCGCCATCCACGAATGCTCCGGAATTCCCCCAAAGTTGCATGGAGCGCCTGTAAGGACTTATCTTTATCAGCGACTTGCGCTCTCAGGGCCTCCACCTGCGCTGTCAAGGTCTCCACGGACTTATCTCCCTCAGCGACTTGCGCTCTCAGGGCCTCCACCTGCGCTGTCAAGGTCTCCACGGACTTATCTCCCTCAGCGACTTGCGCTCTCAGGGCCTCCACCTGCGCTGTCAAGCTCTCCACAGAGTACTCCTTCCCCGCCAGGGTTGTTGTGAGGGAATCCGTCCGTGCAATCAACTCATTCCCGTCCAGACTTGAATCGTCCTTAATGTCCATCGCGAAATCGTGAACCACAGTATTGTTGAACCTCTTCAATGCAGCGGGATTCATGATTTCCCGTCCCTAATGCGTGCCTCAATAAGTTGTGGATGGAGACCAAGATCAACCCTTGCTTCGCGGGTACTGCGGACTTCAATATTGTGAAACGATGGATTGCGATCCAGTGGGTTTGAGAGCAGGTTCGTGATGGACCATGATCCCAGATATTGCTTACTGTCGATACGCATCCGCGAGCCGAGTCCATGCCATCTCTTCGTCCCAACTTCCAACATAGTGCGCGGCGGAATCGGTATTGACGCGCATCAAGGGCTCAGAAAAATCGTTCTGCGTCGCGAATTCTAAATCGCAAAGCAGACCCAGGCGCGGACGCATCTCAGCCGCCACGTGTTTGGCAAACGACCTTTGCGTCCCCACATAGCCGCTCGGATTCAGCCTGGAATTTGCCGCACCAGAAGCAACCTCTCCTACATATTGGGCGTATGCCCTGGCGAGGAGGTCAACATGGATATTGTCTCGCACGTAATCGGGAGTGCTGACACGCGCGACCCCATTGTCCTTCCAAGTGCGCAGCAAGTAAGCGCAAAACCGCGGCTCCTCCAGAGGACCAAAAGGATTTGGAATGACAAACTTAAAGTAGGGCATGCTCAGTTCGCGGCAGCGGTGCCGCATGACCGTTGCCGTTAAACCCTTGGCAAGTCCATAGGCCGAGAAAGCAATCAGCGGCTCATTGCCCGCGCCTTCATTCTCTTCGAATACGCTTCCCGTGTATACCAGGCCCTTCAGGCCCTTGTTGGCCAGAGTCTTCAACACCGCACGCAGGTTCCTGGTGTTTTCTTCAAGCGCAGCGACGATGTCAAACTGCGCGCTACGGTAATCACCCACTCGCGCGGCGTGGTGACAGAACACATCGTATTGACCGTCGCGTACGAGATCCATGAAGCGAATATCCCCAAACGGACAATCACCAATGACTTCGGCGCATTCCCTCAACCTCTTGACTCGTTCCGCTCTCATCCCATCAATATAGGAGGATACCGGCCTCCTGACTGGCGCAACTACATGGCAACCCGCATCAGCCAAACTCTTGGCAAACCAATAGCCAGTGAACGAACTTCCACCTGTGAGGAGAATCTTCATGCAAGGCCCCGCATCAGCTCAAGACCATGGAATTCCGAGTTTAGGTCAGGCCAGGTCCGATCCTTTTCAGTGATTTCGGTCGGTTTGATGGGCCATTCTATGGCGAGTGAGGGGTCATCGTAACGTATGCCACGCTCGTGCTGCGGAGAGTAATGGGCGCTCACCAGATAGAGGGCCTCGGCGTCGTCGGTCAGCGTCAATATCGCATGGGCACAACCCCGCGGCACGTACATCATCAAGCGATTGTCATCCGTCAAATCAGCGCCAAACCACCTGCGAAAGCTGGGAGAGTCCGCACGCAGATCCACAATGACGTCAAACACGGCACCGGCGATGGCGCGCACCACCTTAACTTCGGCTGCAGGAGGCAACTGATAATGCAGTCCGCGCAATGTTCCTTTCTTTGAGCTCACAGAATTGTTCATTTGCACAAAGCGGGTTTCGAGCCCGGCCTTGCCAAACTCCCTTTCACAGAAAACGCGAGCAAAGAATCCGCGTGGATCGCCATCTTTCTTGAGTTCAATCAGGCGGGCACCCTCAATGGGGATCTTATGGAATTTCATACGCTCTAATTGCTTTCCAACGCAAGTCGTTGCCAAGCCTTCCGGCTTTGATGTGCTGGCGAAGCGTATTGAGTCGCACATAGGACGACTGACGGAAGTTCTTGTCAACGAATTTCATGCGCTCCAACCCCTCCCGCACCCGCAGGATCGACGTAGCGAGCGAGATGCAAGGCAGGTGATCCGGGGCAAGCGATCCTAGGAGCGAGAAATCCACCTTATAGGAGCGCTTATCAGGAGGGGCCCTTCTGTTGACGCTTACAGTGGTTCCGGGGAAATTTGAAGCGACAGCCTCAGCCAGGTCTTTCACTTGGAAATTGTTCTCATCGCCACCCGCGTTGACTGCCAGGAAGGCTCCTCCACCGCTTGCCTGTCGCCTGATGGCCCACAAGATAACTCTGGCCATATCCTCCACATCAATCAGCGGTCGCCAGGAAGAGCCGTCGCTTAGCACGGAGATGTTGCCGGTGCTGACGGCACTGGCCACAAGATCATTGAGTACGAGATCAAGCCGCAGCCGGTCCGACATGCCGCAGGCCGTCGCAAAGCGAAGACTCGTGAATGTCATGTCGCCCAAATCAGCGCTTGACAGGTTGGTTTCGGTGCCAATCTTCGAACGGGCATAGGCCGTAAGTGGATTGGTAGGATCCGTCTCCTTGCGCGGTCCACCCTCAGCTTGCCCGTACACGGAACAGCTGGAGGCAAATACAAAAGTCCTCACCCCCGCCTGTGCTGCCATCTTCGCAAGTCGCACGCTTGCATGCTGGTTGATTTCCCCTGTGACTTTCTCAAATTCCATGCCCATGGGGTCATTGGAAACAGCAGCGAGATGCACGATGGCGTCAACGCCCTGCAAAAGGTCTATTGATATATCACGGATGTCACCCAGCCTTTGGGTTGCCAATTCGGTTTCCGGAAGCGACTCCGCGCCAGTCAGACAGTGGGCGAAGAAACCTGTGTCAAAGCCAATAAGCTCAATAGTCGGATCCGCACGCCTTAGGTAACGCACAAGAACTGGCCCGACATAGCCCATATTGCCAGTGATTAGAACGCGCATGCGCCTCGTTTCTGCCTCAAGAGGATTGTCACCAAATCTTCCACGGTGCTCTCCCTGATTCCCACAGCGCCTCGAGCTGCCTCTTGTCGCGCAGCGTATCCACGGGCTGCCAAAAGCCATGATGGAAGTACGCGGAAAGCAACCCTTGCACCGCCAGCTGCTGCATGGGTTCGCGCTCCCACACCGTATCATCGCCCTCTATATAGTCGCCAACGCTGGGGGAGAGTACAAAGAAACCGGCATTAATCCAGCCTCCATCACCCAGCGGCTTTTCCTGGATGCCGATGACGTGGTCGCCGTGCAGTCTGAGTGAGCCAAAACGGCCGGGAGGTTGCACGGCTGTTACGGTGGCAAGACTACCCATCTTGTTGTGCAGCTCTATTGCGGCGGATATGTTCACATCGCCAACGCCATCGCCGTAGGTCAAGCAAAATGCGCTATCACCGGCAACATGCGGTAGGATACGTTTGATGCGCCCGCCGATCATCGTATTGGTGCCGGTGTCGATTAATGTCACACGCCACGGCTCGGCCTGCACATTGTGGACCTCCATCTGATTGTTGCGCAAATCAAATGTTACATCGGAGGTATGCAGGAAGTAGTTCTGGAAATACTCTTTGATGATATGGCCCTTATAGCCCAAGCAGACGATAAACTCGTTGATGCCATGGGCGCTGTAAATCTTCATGATATGCCACAGGATGGGCTTACCGCCGATCTCTATCATCGGCTTGGGTTTGTTACTTGTTTCCTCGCCCAACCGGGTCCCCAAACCGCCTGCCAGCAACACCGCCTTCATTGATCTGGCCTCCTACACCATTCCGATCACGGACCGATTTCTCTTGGTTCCGCGAGTGAGCCACTGGCCAGCGGCCCGGCAATAGATCGCGGTTTGGTGCCAAAGCAAGCGCTCGCCCCGTTGGATAGATCGGGAACTGCGCCTAATCCAACCAGCCGTGGCGGCCACCTCTTCGTCCGGCAGAGGCCGCCCGAAGAAGGAAAAGCGAATCAATTTGCCAAGAGGGGGGCGATTCGTAATCGTCAGGGCAAGGGTTCGATCCACTTCGGTGGCTCAAAAGCCGGAACGCGGAAGCGCAAATTGCACTGCCAACTACAGCACCTTCTTCAGCGCACCCGAAAACACCGTTAGAGCCTCGCCGATCTGTTCAGAAGTCACATTGAGCGGCGGGATCCACCGGATGGTATTGTCGTAGGTCCCGCACGTAAGCAGCAGCAGATCTGCGCCCTCGCATGCATGGACGACATCCTTGACCATCGACTTTGCTTTGTGGGCCCGGCCTTCCACCTCGAATTCTGTGCCGATCATCAACCCCTTGCCACGGACGTCGGCGAGCTGTGGAAACTCTTCCTGCAGTTTTCGCAGGCCGGTCATCAATTGGATTCCCCGCTCGGCCGCGTTGGCAAGCATGCCTTCTTCACGGATAGCACGGATCGTCGCAGCGCCGGCTGCGCAGGCCACGGCGTTCCCGCCGTATGTGCCCCCGTGCGAGCCCACGTCCCAGCTCTTCATCAATTGGACGCGACTGAACACGCCCGAAAGTGGCAGGCCCGACGCGATCCCTTTCGCGACGGTCATGATGTCCGGCAGCACGCCGTAGTGCTCGAACGCAAACCATTTGCCTGTGCGCCCAAATCCGGACTGGACTTCATCGAAAATCAGCAAGATTCCGTGTTTGTCGGCAAGCGCACGCAGGCCCTGCATGAAGGATGTCGGCGGCACCACGTAGCCGCCCTCCCCCAATACAGACTCGATCAAAATGGCGGCCGTCTCTTTGGGCGCCGTCTGCGATGCGAGTAGATGCTCCAACTCACCCAGCGCGTAGGCTGACGCCTGTTCCTCATTCATCCCAAGTCTGTAAGCGTACGGAAACGGCGCCACGAACACGCCGGACGGCAGAGGCCCGAAGCCGGCCCGGTAGATGGTCTTTGAAGTGGTCAACGCCATCGTGCCGGCCGTCCGGCCGTGGAAAGATCCGGAGAACACAACGATATTCTGCCGGCCAGTCGCCGCACGGGCCAGCTTGACCGCCCCCTCGACCGCTTCGGCACCCGAGTTCGAAAAGAAGAAACCGTCAATGGGGCCCGGCACGATGCGGCGCAACTCCCCAATCAGCTCCAACATCGGCTTGTGGATCACAATGTTGGCTTGCGCGTGAAGGAAGAGACCCGCTTGCTCACGGATGGCCTGCACCACTTTCGGATGACAATGCCCCGTGTTCGTCACGCCGATGCCGCAGGTGAAATCCAGCAGCTTCCGCCCATCCTCCGTATAGATGTACGAACCCTCGGCGCGCTCCGCCACAAAATCGAAAATTCGCCCCCAGACAGGGGACATATGGGGAAAATTCTCAGCATACAACTCAGACATGCGGTGTTCCTTCCGGGGTACCGGTCCGTCCGGGTCCGGATCCCGCGCGGCCTTCAGCGGAAAGTCGGCTCTGCTGGACGCTAAGTACTCTGGCAAATCGCTACCATCTGGATATTGGTCATGTCGTCCATGGCATAGCGCACACCCTCCCGCCCGAGGCCGCTTTGCCGGTTGCCGCCATAGGGCATGTGATCGGCTCGGAAGTTGGGCGTGTCATTGACGATGACCCCGCCGAAATTCAGTCGCTTGATGGCTTTCAAGATCCGATCGATATCCTTGGTGAAGACTCCGACCTGCAGACCAAACTTGGTCTCATTCGCCTGGCGAAGCGAATTCTTCAAAGTCCTCACAGGCGATCACGGATGCCACTGGCGCAAATGCCTCCTCCGCAATGACCTTCATGCCTGCATCAACATCGGTCAGGACCGTTGGGTAGTAGACCGCGGCGTTCCGCCTGCCGCCGGCGAGAACCTTCGCGCCCGCCTTCTGCGCCTCCTTGACCCAGCCCTCAATACGGTCCGCTTCCTTGATATCGATCATCGGACCCACGTCCACCCGTGCATCCAGAGGATCTCCAACAACCATGGCATCCGTAGTCTTGACGAATTTCTCGGCGAACGCCTCGTAGATCCGCTTATCGCTGTAGACGCGCTGCACGGATATGCAGACCTGCCCGGAATTGTAGAATGCGCCCACGGCGCATCGCTTGGCGACGAAGTCCAGGTCGGCATCCGGTGCGATAACCACTGGCGACGTGTTTCCGAGCTCAAGGGTCACCTTCTTGATGCCGGCCACCGACAGGATGTGTCGCCCTACGTCGGGGCTGCCAGTGAATGTGATCTTGTCGACATCTCCGTGCGTGATAAGCCACTCCCCAACGGTGCTGCCGGGCCCGATCACCAGATTGATGGCTCCGGCGGGCAGGCCTGCATCCTGCAGCGCCTGACAAAGCTTAACGGCGGCAATCGGGGTCCACGTGGCCGGCTTGAGAACCAGAGTGTTGCCCGAAGCGAGGGCAGGCGCGACCTTATGGGCGACGAGATTCAACGGGAAGTTGAATGGACTGATTGCGGCAATCACGCCGACTGGGCGGCGCACCCAGAACCCAAAGTAGCCTTCTCCCGACGGCACCGCATCCAACGGCACCGTTTCGCCATGCATCCGTTTGGCCTCCTCCGACGCGATCGTGAATGTGCTGATGGCCCGGTCCACCTCTGCTCGCGCGAATTTGAGCGCTTTCCCGGCTTCGGCCGCAATCGTCGTGGCGAAGTCATCAAACCGGTCCTTAATGAGTGCGGCTGTTCGGGCGAGTATCTCCGAGCGCTTGTAGGCCGGCATGTCAGCCATGAGTGGTGCTGCGCGGCGGGCAGCAGCCACCGCCGCATCCACGTCTTCGCGGCGTGCTGTCGGGACGTTGGCCAGCACTTCGCCGTTGTACTTGTTCTTCACGGCGAACGCTGGACCGGCCTCAACCCACTGCCCATCAATAAGCAGGCGGTAGTCTGTGGTCATTGTGAACCTCCAGGTTTCATTGCCGAACCGAGCCTAAGCCGCCCAGGCGATTCCAAGCTCTTCCAGCGTTTGCGCGGTCGGCACACCTGCGGGTGTCCACCCGGCCAGGCGGTAATACTCGTCCAAGGCAGCTTCGATTTCATCCCGCGAGAGCGTCGTGCCCGCGGTGGGGCCAGAGCCTCCGAGCGTCTTGTAGAACTTCTTCGGGAGTTTATCCTGTTTGCGGTCAAAACCCTCGCGAGCGTTAAATATCCGCATCATGTTCAGGCGGCGTTTTCCAACGGCCATAAGCTCGTTGATGTCGACCGCCCAGCCGGTCACGGCGCTCACGAAATCTGCCGTCTCCTGCGGGCCGTACAGCGTCCATGCCGGTCCCCAAACAAACTGGCACAATTCAACCGTGTCCAGCATGGAATAGAATACCTCGGTCAAATAGGCGAACTTGACCTTCTCCGGACCGAGGGAGAGCGAGGGCAGTTGATCGGGCATGCCCATCAAAGCCAGCCGTTTCATGTAGAGGTCGGTCGCCATCCCTTCCTCAATCATCCAGTCGTGCTCGCTGGATTGATGATCAGCGCCAAACGGATTCACGGCGTAGATGAGGCCCAGGCTGCGCTTGGCCTGCGGCATGTGGGCGGGTGCCTCCGCACCCTTAACTGTGGTCAAGCACTCGTCGGCGCCGTTGCCCCAGACCTTGGCCGCCCGTTCCGAGCCCTGGGAAAGGACCGGCCCCAGGACGCCGGTGTTCGTCACGATCTGCCTAAGCGTTTCCAGCATGGCATCCGGATCGCCAAATTTGAGCTGCAGCCCGCCTGTATGTGCCGCCGAAATGATGCCCTTCTCGAAGCATTCCATGGCAAATGCGATGGTCGCGCCGCATGCGATGGTATCAACTCCGTACTCGTTGCAGATTTGATTGGCAGCCGAAATCGCGGCCAGGTCATCGATCCCGCAATACGAACCGAATGTGCCCAGCGTCTCGTACTCCGGACCGCCATAGTACGGATCAACCTTATGTGGGCCCTCCTGGATCTCGACAACACGCTTGCATCGGACAACGCAAGCGTAGCAGGTCTCGCGGTCCTTCAAGATCGTCTCGGCCATCTTCTCGCCGCTGATTGCATCCGCGCCCGAAAACTGACCCTCCGCATAGTTAAGAGCGGGGAAGGTACCGTACAGGTTCTGTGACGACACCACACCAGCGGTCCCGTATTTTGCCAGGCTGTCCAAGTCTGGATTGTTCGGAATCTCCTTGGGCCCGGTACGACTAAGCGCAGCAAGGTTCTTGGGCTCTGCAATCTGAACCTTCTGCTTTCCGCGTACCACTACGGCCTTCAGGTTCTTTGACGCCATCACAAGGCCCATGCCGGTGCGGGCATTTTGTCGATTGGACATATTCACGAGACTGGAAAACAGTACCCCGCGTTCTGCCGCCGGGCCGTGTTGGAGGATTTCGATTTTTTTGTCACCGATTTCCTCTCGTAGGATCGCATCGACTTCGCCGGTCTTCTTGCCGAGCAGGTGCCCTGCCTCCCGCAGTTCCGCTTTGCCGTCGAGGATTGCCAGGTACTTAGGCGTGGACGATCTGCCTTTGATTACTATTCCGTCGAAGCCCGCAAATTTCAGTTCAGCCGGGAAAAACCCACCAGCCTGCGAATCGCCAATGGCGCCGCTGATCGGGGACTTGGCATTGGCATTGATGCGGCTTTGCCCGGAGATGGGCGCGCCCGTCGTCACGCTCGTGAACAGCGTGAGTACGTTTTCGGGCCCGAGAGGATCCGCACCCGCTGGCATGTCTCTCAAGATGTAGAAGAGACCCATCGCCGATCCGCCCATGTACTTGCGGTAGAAGGGTTCATCTGGACTCTCGACATCCAGTCTTCCGCTTGTCAAGTCTACGTGCAGGATCTTGCCGTTGTAGCCGAATGGCATGGCGACCTCCTTCGCGACGTCCACCTCAAATGATGATGCCGGCAAGAGCAATAGAGCCGAACTGCCACGAGCGAAGCACAATCGCGCATGACCCCGCGCTTGGCCGAAGTCACGGGCTGCTCACCTGCCGTCGTTTGCGGGTCCATGGGGGAGCCGCCGGGCTCATGCGCCGGGTACCGCCTCCATCTCCTGCATGCCGTAAGGAAACTCGTACTCAGCCATCTTTTCCATAAACGGCATGGGATCAAAAGCCTCCGGACCCAGAACTCCGACTCCCTTCCATTGGCCGTGCTCGATGAGGTCCCAGCCAATCACCGGGCTGAATGCGGTCTGGGCGACAACCGCCTGGCACCCCCAGCGTTTCATGCATTCAGCGTTGTCTGCCACTTGATACAGATACACCTCGCGCCGCCGTCCGTCTTTCCGGCCGCGCACCCATGTTCCGGCGCAGGTCTTTCCGTGCATCTTGTCGCCAAGAAGAGCAGGATCTGGAAGAGCGGCAGCGACAACATCGCGCGGGGCCACGTGAACGCCCTTCACATCCAACTCATCCTTGCTGTCCAGACCCAGCATATGCAGTGTCTTTAGCACGGAGATGAACTTATCACCGAGCCCATACTTGAACGTGACGCGCCTTGCCTTGACCCAGCGCGGAATGAGCAGGACTTCCTCATGTTCCACGTTGACGACTTCCACTTTCCCGATGCCCTCGGGAAAATCAAAGGTCTCGGGCTCGGAGAAGGGTTCGGTCGTGAACCAGCCCCGGTCCTTCTCCCAAATGGCGGGTGGATTGAGACATTCCTCGATTGTGGTCCAGATCGAAAAGCTGGGCGCAAATTCATAGCCGTCCACTTCGAGATTGGCGCCGTCGCGAATGCCGATCTCGTCTATCTCATCAAAGAGATGATCCTGGGCATAGCGGGCAAATACATCGGCCATGCCCGGCTCCACGCCCATGCCCACAACTGCCAGCAAACCCTTTTTCTTCCAGGCATCGGCGCGCTCAAATTGGTAGTCTCCCAATTTGATGCCGGGCTTGCTGAACGGATCGGTTGGATGCGGCGCCGACAGGGTCATCGCCATGTCCATGTAGTTCACGCCGACCTGGAACGCGGCGTCAAAGACCTGCTTGTTGTAGAGTGGGTCGACGGCGTTCATGATGAGGTCCACGCCGTACTTCCTGGCCGCAGCCTCGATCATGGGCTGCTTACTGGCATCCAACGGTTCCACAGGGAACCTCTCGGGGTCACCCAGCCGCCGCTGCACCAGGCTCGCTCTTTCACGCCTGTAGTCGGCCAGGACAAGCTGCTCAACCCAGGGGCGCTCTTTGGCTATCAACGCAATCGCTTCACCGACCCCCCCTGTTCCCACCAACAGCACTTTCATGTTAACTCCCGTGAACTCCCCCGGACGGTGTATTCCGTCAACGGGCTGGTGACTCTACCGCGGGCACGTACACCATCGCACTCTCGCCCCGGGCCCCTCAAGCACATGACTGAATGGCACACGCTGAATGGCACTCCGAACTCACCATGCGTTCCGTCGCGAGCCACCACGAGATTAGATTTCGGGGACGGCGGCCATGCCGCCCCCGGCCGGCTACCCCGTCTATTGGCCCTTGAAATTGGTCCAGAGCTGGTCATACAGGTTCGTTGCATCACCCACGTCCTTTACCGGCGTGGCGTGCGCCACAAAATCAGCAGACGGATTTGTCCCGGAGAATGCCATGTAGGCATCATAGGCCGTCGGATCGCTGGTCTTCATGTACTCCAAGCCTGCGGCATTGGGACTTGAGTACGGAAACTCTTCCGTGATCAGAACGCTTTCCTTGGGCTCGAGCACAAAATTCATGAATGCCATGGCAGCATCCGGGTGCGGGGCGCCCTTGGGCATCGCCAGATTGTCGAACCAAATTCCGCAACCTTCAGTCGGGCAAATGTACACAATGTTCGGGTCCTCATTGTGCGCGAGGGCAGCGTTTCCGTTGTATACGAGGCCTGCCCATGCCTCTCCGGTGATCAGAGATGTCTCAGGGTCATCGCTGTTGAACAGCAGGATGTTCGGCTTGAGTGCGACCAGTTTCTGCTCAGCCTGATTTAACTCATCTGGATTTGTCGAATTCTTGTCGAATCCAAGGACCTGCAGCGCCATGCCGGGAACCTCCCGACTGTCGTCCAGCATCACAAGGTGATTCTGGAATTGCGGATCCCACAGGTCCGCCCAGCTCTTCGGCTCGAAAGGCACGTTGGCCTTGTCGTATGCTAGGGCCGTGGTGCCCCACTGGTACGGCACGGAGTATTTGTTTCCAGGGTCGTAGTATTGGTTGGCAAAGCGCGGGTCCACGTTTGCGAAATTCGGGATCTGGGTCATGTCCAGGGGCTCAAGCATGTCCTGCTTCACCATGATGGCCACGGTGTAATCGCTCGGAATCACCGCGTCGTCTCCCGAGGCTCCTGCCTGCAGCTTGGCCAGCGTTTTCCTCGTTGGACGAATATGTGTAGTAGTTGACCTTGATCCCGTACTGTGCGCTGAAATCATCCAACAATTGCTGCGGAATGTCGTCCTTCCAGCCGTAT
>CAVVCL010000002.1:0-17251 GCA_963746745.1 uncultured Chloroflexia bacterium | reverse complement strand
GCGCCGACACGGCCCTGTACCGGGCCAAGGCTGACGGGCGAAACTGCACGCGGATTTTCGATGCCGAGACAGACAACGAATCTGGAGCACGCAAACCCCTGGAAAGAAGTCGAACATGAAGAACTTCAGATGGAAGCCTTCTGAAAGGCACCTTGAAGGTTCGGAGCCTCTGGGATCTTGTAGTTCGCGCACGCAGTCGGGGGACCACGAGAAAGCGGCTCTGGGCGGCGTCCAGCCCAAGGCAAGGTGGGCCAACGCAGCCAGCGCGGAGGCTGGGCGGATCTGGAAACGGCAGATTCCCGGATGAGCGGTGAGGCCAGCATACCGACTTTGGAACGGCGCACGGAAGGGCCGGGTGGTGTCGATTGGTGCATCTTGCGGAGGCGAGTATCCCCTCACGCGGAATGGCAGGGCCCAAAATGAAATCAAATGCAGCCCAAAAGGGGGCGCCCAGGCCGGGTACGGCATCCACGGCTCGAGCAGAAGACGCAGACGGCTGAAACAAGACAAGAACGCGCGCTGGCACTGACAGCATCAGAGCTTCGTTACCGCCGCCTGTTTGAAGCGGCCCAGGACGGCATCCTGATCCTCAATGCCCAGACGGGGCTGATCGAGGATGTAAACCCCTACTTGCTGAAGCTGCTGGGCTATTCGCGCGAAGAGTTCGTGAAAAGGAAGCTCTGGGAGGTGGGCGCGTTCAAGGATATCGAGGCCAGCAAGGATGCGTTTGAAGCATTGCAGCAGAATGAATACGTGCGCTACGAACACCTGCCGCTCAAGGCAAAAGATGGGCGCCTCATTCAGGTCGAATTTGTAAGCAACGTGTATTGGGTTGGGAGCAAGAGGGTCGTCCAATGCGATATCCGCGACGTCACGGAGCACAGGCGCATCGTGGCGGCGTTGCAGGCGACTGCAAGAAATTCCAGGATTTGGTCAATCAAAGCCCTGACGGCATGTTCATAATTGAATTGTCGGGTCAAATAGTGACCGTCAACAAAGCAATGTGCAGGGAGCTTGGATACAGCGAAAAAGAGCTCCTTTCCATGAAGATCTGGGATCTCATCCCGGAAGAGGAATTGGAGCAATATAGGGAAAAGTTGACGAAGATTCTTGAGGGGCGGAGTTCTGGGGATGCGGCGGAATACGCCGTGCGCGGGAAAGACGGCACGCTGCACTATGTAGAAGTCCTATCGGCCCCTCATTACACCGGTGGGGATATTGTTGGTTTCTATGGAATTGCCCGGGACCTCACTGAGCGCAAGCAGGCACACGAGGCGCTGCACGAAAGTCAAAGACTACTCGACTCCATGTTTACTACCGCGATGGATGCCATCGTCACGATGGATCAAGAGCAAACTATCATCGGCTTCAATCCAGCCGCCGAAGCGATGTTCGGGTGTGCAGCCAGTGAGGCGGCCGGTCGGCCGCTCGAGCGCTTTCTCCCGGAATTCGTCCGCCCGGACCACGGAGAGTACGTCCGCACCTTCGGTCAGTCAGATGCGAGCAGGCGCTCCATGCGGACGCCGACTCTGCAGCTGACATGCCTGCGGGCGAATGGCGAAGCGTTTGCAAGCGAAGTCTCCATCTCACACATGGAGATCGACGGCAAGACGATCTTCACTGCCATCGTCCGCGACGTGACCGAGCGCATGCACGCACAGCAAGCGCTAGCGGCCTCCGAAGAGCGCTTTCGGGCACTGGTAGAAAACGCGCCGGACGCAATTACTCTGATCGGCGCGGACGGAACAGTCGTCTACGACAGCCCGGCAGCCCCGGGCCTGCTGGGCTATGACGCCGGCGAGCTAATCGGTCGCGATACCTTTGCGATCGTTCACCCGGATGACTTGCCGCAGGTCACATCCCTCTTTGAGCAAGCCAAGCGGGAGCCTTCCGCTCCGGTGAAGGGCCTCTTTCGGCTGCAGCACAAGGACGGTTCGTGGCGGTGGATCGAGGCGACCGCAAGCAACATGTTGGCTGAACCTGGCGTTAAGGCCATAGTCATCAACTACCGCGACGTAACCGAGCGGAAGGAGGCCGGAAGCCGAAATCGGACGTCTGGCGAGGTTCCCGTCCGAGAATCCGAGCCCTGTCCTGCGGCTCAGCCGGGGAGGCGTGGTTCTCTTTGCCAACGCCGGCGGCTGATCCGGTCTTGAGGCAGTGGGATTGCGTCGTCGGTGTTCCCGCGCCCGAGAAATGGTGTGACCTTGCAGAACGGACGTGTTCGTCCGGGGAACCTACGTACCTGGACGCCCAGTGCGGGGAGACGGTGTTCTCGATGCAGGTTGCGCCCGTGCCAGCGGGGGGATACGTGAACATCTACGGGCGAGACGTTACCGAGAGCAAGCGGTTGCAGAAAGCGCTCATACATTCGGAACTCAGGTACCGGCGCCTCTTTGAAGCTGCGAAGGATGGCATCCTTATCCTGGATGTCGAATTGGGCGAGATCCGGGACGTCAACCCTTTCCTGGTGGAGCTGCTGGGCTACCCACGCGAGGAGATCATTGGGAAGCATCTGTGGGACCTTGGGTTTTTCCGTGACATCGCCCGAAGCCGGGAATCGTTTTTGGAATTGCAGGCCAAGGGCTATGTGCGTTACGAGAATCTGCCCTTTGAAACGAAGGATGGCGCGCAGATCTTCGTGGAATTCGTAAGCAACGTGTATGTGGTCAATGGCAGGCGAGTGATCCAGTGCAATATCCGCGACATGACCCAGCGACGGCGGGCGGAGCAGGCGTTGGCACAGGAACGCAGCCTGATGCGCGCACTCACAGACAACATTCCGGATACGATCTACTTCAAGGATCTTGAGGGCCGTTTCGTCCAGATCAATAATGCGCAGGCTCGAAGGCTTGGCCTTAGCGATCCGGAGCAAGCGGTGGGCAAGACGGACTTTGACTTCTTCGATCAAGTGCATGCCCGCCAGGCGGATGAGGCGGAAAGAGCAATTCTGGCGACCGGCCAGCCATTGATCGCCGCCGAGACGAAACTGACGTGGCCGGATGGGCAAGTGGGCTGGGTCTCCACGACCAAGATGCCTTTGCCTGATGAGAAGGGCAATATCATCGGGACGTTTGGAATCTCGCGAGATATCACCGAGCGCAAGCGGGCGGATGATGAGCGGAAGGCCTTGTTCGACATCATGCGGGGACTGTCCACCACCGCGAACCTGCAAGAGTACCTGGAGCTGATCCGTCAATCGCTGAATACCGTGCTCGATGCGCAGAACTTCTTCGTCGTGCTGCGCAACAACCAGAGCGGCCTGTTCGAGGAAGTCTTCGCGGTGGACAAGTACGATGCACCCATGCCGGCCTACGGTCTCGAGAAGAGCATCACATCGTACGTCTACCGCACCGGGGAGCCGCTGCTGCTGACGGCCGCGAAATTTGATGATCTGCTCGCGAGCGGCGAAGTCGAGCTCATTGGCGCGAAACCCGCAAGCTGGTTGGGAGCCCCGCTGCAGGCAGCCGCCCAGACGATCGGCGTTATCGCCGTCCAAAATCACGAAGATCCGGGTTGCTACTCGGAGCGGGACAAGGAATTCCTGAACTCAGCCGGCACGCAGGTGGCGGCTGCCATCGCCCGGATGCAGGCGGAGAAGGCCATGAAAGAGAGCGAGCTGCGCTATCGCAATCTGGTGGAAATGTCCCCAGATGCGATTGCAGTGCATCAGAACGGCAAGTTCGTGTACGTGAATCGGGCCGGTGCGAGACTCATCGGCGCTCAAGACCCCCAGGAACTGATTGGGAAGCCGGTCCTTGATATTGTCCATCCGGACGACCGGGAAAAGGTACTGGGGCGCATAGGTGATACTTCAGGCGGGGCGGTGGCGCCGCTTACTGAGGAGAAGTTCATCAAGCTAAGTGGCGAGGCGATTGACGTGGAAGTTGCGGCCATCCCCTTCGCGTACGAGGGCCAGCCGGCCACGCAGGTGGTCGTGCGGGACATCACGGAGCGCAAGCAGGCGGGGGAAGCACTCCAGGCCCGCACCGACGAGCTCACCCGGCTCTATGAGCTCTCCCGGGATCTGGCAATGGCCGGCAACCTGGATGCGGCGCTGAATATCGTTACGCGCCACGTGACGGAGAACGCTGACGTCACCTTCTGCCGCGTTGCCATTGTCGACGGCGAAGATCTGGTGATCCGGGCCGCCTTTCCTGTCCGCCCGCTAGGGCATGACCTCCAGATCGGCACTCGCTGGCCCATTCTAAGCACTCCCCATTGTGCGGAGGTCATGGAAAGTCATGCTGCCGTGGTTCTGACGGACAGCGATTTCAAGATCAGCCGAAGCGAACGCCAGAATCTCCTGCTGGATTTCGCGCCGTCTCTCTGCCTGATCCCGCTCTCGGTGCGTGAAGCGGGCGCGGATGCGGCTTCCACCATGGGCTTGCTCATGATCAGCGAGTCACGGGAGACCGGACGCTCGCCTCTAACCGCTGAAAAGTTGCTCGCGGCCCAAAGCACGGGCAACCAGGCCGCGATCTCCATCCGTCGGATGTTGCTGGCGGAACAGACCGAACGTCGCCTGCAGCAAGTCCTGGCCCTGCGCAAGATCGACGAAGCCATCGGCGGCAGCTTCGATCTGCGCACGGTCCTTGGCGTGGTGTTGGATGAGGCCAAAAGCCAGCTGGGCGTGGACGCGGCCTCCATTGCGCTTGTCGATCGGGCACTGGGCAGGCTGGACTACGCCGCGCAACTTGGCTTCGCGACGGTAGGGCCGGTCACTTCCAGCCGCAGCCTGGGCGGGAGCTATGGGGGCAGAGTGATACTGGAGCAGCGTCCGATCCTCGTCCCCAGCGCTGTCGAGGGTATGGATGGGGCCATGCTCCCAACCATGGGGCCGGGTGATATCTTCGTCGGCTACACGGGATGGCCATTGAGCGCGAAGGGAGAAGTCCTCGGGGTCCTTGAGCTCTTCGACCGGACGCTCGTGGATCGCGATCAGGAGTGGCTGGATTATCTCAGCTCCCTGGCTACCAGGGCGGCCATCGCCATTGACGACGCCCGGCTGTTCGCCGGCCTGCAGCGTTCCAACACGGAACTCAGACTGGCCTATGATGCGACCATCGAGGGCTGGTCGCATGCCCTGGACTTGCGGGACAAGGAAACGGAAGGGCATACTCAACGAGTCGCGGCGCTCACGGTACAGCTGGCGAGCTTATTCGGTTTGGGCGAGGCGGAGCTGGTGCAAGTGCGCTGGGGCGGGCTCCTGCACGACATAGGCAAAATGGGTGTACCGGATCGCATTCTGCTGAAACCCGGTCCGCTGACGGACGAAGAATGGGTCGCGATGAAGAAGCATCCGACGTTTGCGTATGAGATGCTTTCCCCGATCGGCTACCTCAGGAAGGCGCTGGATATACCCTACTGCCACCACGAGAAGTGGGATGGGACGGGTTACCCGCGCGGACTGAAGGGCGAGAACATCCCCTTGACCGCGAGGCTCTTTGCCGTCGTCGACGTGTGGGACGCGGTCTGACATCCGACCGCCCGTACCGTCCGGCATGGACCGAGGCGGAGGCGCTGAAATATATCCGGGAAGAAAGCGGAAGGCATTTTGATCCGCAAGTGGTGGAGGCTTTTCTAAAGCTCCAGAAACGATAGTCAGCGGGCGTTGACGCCTCTCCGCCGTGCTGGTTTGGCGGCGTCGCGCCGAAACCACAAGTATCTTCTGGACGCGAGGTACATCACCTCTGCTCAACTTGAAGCCGCCGTCGATTCCCAACGCAGCGTCTGCCGCAATGCCTTAACGGCTGGGAGAGATCCTGGTTGAGCAGGGCGTGATCACGGCTCAGCAATTAGATTCTGCAGTGGACGACCCGAAGTAACGTTTCAACAGTCTTTTTTGGGACTAACCGCACGGTCCGGCTCAAGGCAATGCCGGTGTGGGTGAGGTCGTGCTTTGGCTCACCGCTTTCTTGACGAGGCTTCTGATCATCGCCTCGTCGGCAGCGGTCAACTGCTTCAGGGCGTAGGCGACAGGCCACAGGGTGCCTTCGTCGAGGTTCGCCTTGTCGCTGAATCCAAGTGTCGCGTACCGCGCCTTGAACTTCGCCGCGTCCTGAAAGAAGCAGACGACGTTGCCGTGCCTGGCATAGGCGGGCATCCCGTACCAGGTTTTCGGCCAGAGATCCGGTGCGGTGGCCTTGATGAGTTCATGCGATCGCTTCGCCAGGGAGCGATCCGGTTCCGGCATCGCGGCGATACACGCGAGCACGGCGCTTTCACCGGTTTCCCGGTCCCGATTCGCGCGCTCTTCCTCTTTGAGCTCTTTCGCGCGCTGCTTCATGGCGGCCAGTTCCTCAGCCGAGAATCCCTTGGACGTCTTGCCGCTCGCGGCGGCGCTCTTGGTGGACTTCTTGGTGGTGCTAGTACCCCGGGGCATGAGAAACTCCTTATGTCTAAAGTGTTGAATTACTGCCCTACTATGACTATTGATTTTAACCTCGAACGAGGGGGCGGCAAACTGACGGACGCTCACTGTATAATGATGTATCCCCCGTATCCCGCCCGAGGAGCACAGCATGGCAGGCTTCCCCTACTGGTCGAAAACAGCAGCTGAGATAGCCCATGAGCTCCGCGCCTCAACAGACGGACTGAGCACAGAGCAAGCTCGGGAATCTCTGCCGCGCCTTGTTCCGAACCGGCTCCAGTCCAAGCAGCGGGCAACACCGCTCGGATTATTCAGCAGTTTGGCGTCGTGGCGAATGTCGTATTCGACATGCTGACGCCGCACTTGCTGTTCTTTGCTGTCGGGTACAACGTAAGCGTTGGAGTTCTTTTTGCCGGCCATGGCCTCCTCTGATCCTGGGCAAGATCGCCTTCCTGTCTCCAGGCCGTGTTGGTGCGATAGAGGCAAGCATGGCAGCGCTTCATGCCAGTCTGAGGATCCCAAATGGAGTTGGCGTGGTGGTTATCTTGGGATACAGACGGCTGTCGTTCTGGCTGCCGACGTTTGCGGGCTGGGCCGCGGCTGCGTATCTCAGGAGGACAAAGCCCGGCCCAGATTTGGCAGAATCGCGACTCTGCTCCGCGCTCCAGACTCTGGCAAGTTGCGCCGTCGCAGTCGGTCTGACCGTCGTGGACACGCTACTCATGCCGAAGGTGGCTTCGGTATGCCGCGGCGAGGGCGCTTCCGAAGAATTGACAGGCCGTGGGATGACGTACCCTTCCCCTCAAAAAGGCACTAATTCGGAGATCAACCATGACGCTGCAATCACCCGGTCAGAAACGACCTGACCCACAAAGCCAACATCCCCAGCCGCACATTCCGCTGTATTGGTGGATCGTTTTGATGGGATTGATGATCTGGAACGCTACCACCTATCTCAAGAGTTCCGCCGGCGCAGGTGGAGATACCCTACAGCACATTCGTTGACCAGGTGCAGGCGGGCAATATTGCCAGCGTGAAGGTCACTGGAAATGAAATCACGGGCAATTTCACAAGACCACTGATGTGGCCGCAGGTCAGTGGATCTCCGACCTCGGCTGTCGCGACCCCGACCGGTGCGACCCCGGTTCCCACACCACAGAGCTACGCGGAGTTCTCCGCCATCTTTCCGGATAGTATAGGCGACCCGACCCTTATCCCGTTGTTGGAGCAAAAAGGAGTCCAGATACAAGCTGCCCAAACAGCCACGCCCTGGTTCGTAACCCTTCTCACCGATGGATTGCCGCTGCTGCTCCTGGTGGCCGTAATGGTCTGGATTGGCAGGCAGGGCATGAAGTCCCAGCAGGGCCTCTTCTCCTTTGGGCAATCGCGAGCTCGCACAGTCCAGGCAGACCAACCCAAGGTGACTTTTGAAGACGTCGCCGGCGCGGACGAAGCCAAGCAGGATTTGCAGGAGGTCGTTGACTTCCTGCGTCAGCCGCAAAAGTATCATGACATCGGGGCGCGCATACCACGTGGCGTTCTTCTGGTTGGACCTCCCGGCACAGGCAAGACCCTCTTGGCACGTGCCGTTGCCGGCGAAGCCAAGGTGCCGTTCTTCAATCTGAGCGCTTCCGAATTCGTGGAGATGTTCGTCGGTGTGGGCGCCAGCCGTGTGCGGGACCTTTTCAAGCAGGCCAAGCAAGCGGCCCCGGCCATCGTCTTCATCGACGAGTTGGACGCCGTCGGTCGCCGGCGAGGCGCGGGTGTGGGCAACGTCAACGATGAACGTGAACAGACCTTGAACCAGCTGTTGGTGGAGATGGACGGTTTTGACGAACACCACGAAGTGATTCTGTTGGCTGCCACGAACCGGCCGGACGTTCTTGACCCAGCTTTGCTGCGCCCCGGACGATTTGATCGGCAGGTTATCGTTGGTCCTCCGGATCGGAAAGGACGCGTGGGAATTCTGAAGATCCATACCCGTGAACTGCGGCTGGCTGACGACGTGCAACTTGATACGTTGGCGGGACGCACCGCCGGCATGAGCGGGGCTGACCTGGCCAATTTGTGCAATGAAGGGGCGTTGTTGGCAGCGCGAATCGGACACACGGACATCCACATGGTGGATTTCGAGACCGCCCTGGACAAGCTGGTTCTCGGGGAGGCACGTCCGTTGGTCATGAATGAAAAAGACCGGCGTGTGATCGCCTATCACGAGGCCGGACATGCTGTTGTGGCTTGGTCTACCGCGGAGGCTGACTCCGTGCACAAGGTGACCATCATTCCCCACGGGCTGGCATTGGGCGTCACGGAGCAAATCCAGGGGGAAGACCGATACAACTACAGCCGAGCCTATTTGCTTGCCAGGTTGGCCGTAATGATGGGGGACGCGTGGCCGAAGAACTGGCCATCGGGGAGATTACAACTGGAGCCGAAAACGACCTGAAAGAGGCCACGCGCCTGGCTCGCCGAATGGTCACCCGATGGGCAATGACAGATTTTGGCCTGATGACCGTAAGCTCAGATGAAGAACAGCCGTTCCTGGGTTACGAAATCACGCAGGGCCGCGGCTCCAGCGAGGCATCTGCCGCCAGGGTGGATGAGCAAGTGCAGCAACTGCTGAAGGAGCAGTACAACTACGCGCGCAAGTGCCTCACGGAGAGAAAGCCCGCACTGGACATGCTGGTCGGCGCGCTCATGGAACACGAAACGATTACGCGGGAAGATATTGAAAGACTTATCGGCTCACACGCATGACAAGAATCCGTCGGTTTCTGTGCCGTGTCCGGTTCACGCTCACGATTCTGGCCGCCTTGACCATTGCCGGCTTGATCACGAACACGTACTTTCAAGAAATCACCCGCGAGTGGCTCACTCGCACCGGCTTTGCGGCCAACGACCTGTGGTATTGGCGTCTGGGGCGTCTGTTTAGTTCGGCACTCGTTACCTCCGGGGGAACGGTCTTCTGGCAAGCGTTGCTGCTGGTGACCGTTGCGGTCGGACTGGCCGAGTACATGACCGGCTGGAAACGAACGGCGGCCACGTTCTGGGGCGTACATGTGCTGGCATTAATCCTGCTTTCGATAGTTGTCTCGTCCTTGGCCCACCAACTGCGCGAGATCGGATTGCATGCCACCGAGGTCGCCCGCGACGTGGGCCCCTCTGCAGGATATTTCGCGTGCCTCGGACTGGCGAGCGCCCGGCTGAGGCGGCCGTGGCAGTGGGTCACTGGCGGCATCGGGCTGGTGGCCTTTGTCATTGCGCTGTTCGTGCCAGCCTCGCCCGGGGATAGCGCCAGGATCAAGTTCTCAGCAGACCTGGCTCACATGATTGCCTTTCCGCTGGGCTGGCTCTCGTCAGCGGTGGCACGCGGACGTTGGAGCGGAGTCCGAAGTTGAAGGAGGAAAGTGGAGGCTTCATGACGAAGCGCTGGCTTCTGGGTGGATTGACAGTCCTATTCCTTTGGATATTGGTTTCCCGTTTCACTGAACTGGAACAACTGAAGACCACGCTGATGGACGGGCAGTGGATGCTGGTGCTGGCCGCGATTCTCTTGCAGATTGTGTACTTCGTCGTTTTCGCCGGCTCCTATCAGGCTGCATTCCAAACGGTTGGTATCCGCACTCGCACGCGTGATCTGATCCCGCTAACTCTGGGATCGCTGTTTGTGAATCTGGTTGTGCCTGTGGGCGGGGCTGGCGGGGCCGCGCTTTTTGCCGAAGACTTGTCCCGGCGTGGGAAATCTGCGGCGGGGGCCGCAACGGGTGTGTTGCTGCAGTTGATTGCAGACATAAGTGCCTTCACCGTGCTGCTCATTCCGGGCCTGGCGTACCTCTCCCTTGAGCGGGATTTGAAACCTTACGAAGTCATCGCCGCGGCAATCTTGTTCCTGCTCATTGCGGGTCTGAGCGGCATCCTGCTAATAGGCATCTGGAGACCCCAGTGGCTGTATCGCCTCTTTGGCTGGTCGCGCCGGACGGCCAACTGGCTCTTTGGCCGCCTGAACCGCTCGCTGGCCCTGGCGGACGATTGGGCGCAGAAAAACTCCGAGGAGTTTGGGCAGGCTGCGGCGGCCGTGGCCAACCATCCGTTTGGCCTTATCCGGACCGTCGGCATCGCCTTGGTCGCGCACGTAATCAATCTCGCCACGCTGTACTGCCTGTTCCTGGCATTTCACCGTCATGTCGGCCTGGGCACCGTCGTGGCCGGATACGCGGTGGGTATTCTGTTCTGGATCGTCTCCATCACGCCCCAGGGCATCGGTGTAGTGGAGGGGTTGATGGCGCTCACGTTCACGTCGCTGGGTATCCCCGGCGCCGTGGCAGCAACCGTCGCCATCGCATTCCGCGGGCTGACGTTCTGGATTCCGATGCTGCTGGGCTTTCTGGCCGTTCAGCGCCTGCATGTGGTCGGCACCAGCAGAATTTCTCTCACAGAGACGTGGGGAGTGCGCATTGCCGCGGTCTTGGTGGGGTTGATGGGCGTCATCAACATGCTGTCGGCAGTGACTCCTTCGCTGGCCCAGCGCCTGGCGAAGCTTGAACAGTACTCGCCGCTGGAGGTGCAACGGGGCGGCCACCTTACGGCGGCGCTCTCAGGTTTCGCCTTGCTCATGCTGGCAGCCAATCTAGCGCGGCGCAAGCGGGTGGCGTGGCTGCTGGCACTTGTGGTGCTCGGCATTTCGGCGGTAAGTCACCTCGTCAAAGGGCTGGATTACGAAGAAGCCGCCCTTGCCATGGCCTTGATGTTGATGCTCTGGCTGATGCGGGCGCACTTCCACGCCGGGTCCGACCGCCCTTCGGTATGGCAGGGAGCGCGGGCGCTGGTGGCGGCCTGCCTGTTCACGATGGTCTACGGCGTCAGCGGATTCTTGCTGCTGGACCGACACTATAGCGTGCACTTTGGTTTCTGGGCCGCGCTCAACCAAACCCTGGTCATGTTCACCCAGTTCTATGATCCGGGTCTGATCCCGCTCACACGATTTGGCCGGTTCTTTGCCGACTTAATCTATACGGTGGGCGCAGCGACATTTGGCTACGCCGGCTTGATGCTGCTGCGGCCCGTGTTCTTCCGCGATGCGGCCACTGCGGAAGAACGCGCGCACGCAGGGGAGATTGTGGCAAAGCATGGTCGCTCCGCGATTGCGCGCTATGCGCTCTTTGACGACAAGCGCTATCACTTCACAGCGGGTGGCTCGGTAATTGCATATGCGCTGATTGGGCGCACCGCGGTCACCTTGGGCGACCCGATTGGTCCTGACGATGACCTGTTGCCGTCGATCAAGGCTTTCGCCAGCCTTTGCCAACACAACGACTGGTTGCCGGTCTTCTACCAAACCCGTCCGGACACGCTTGACCTTTATAGAAAGGCCGGCCTGGAAGCCATCAGCGTGGGCGAGGAGGGCGTCGTCAACTTGAGGACTTTCACGCTGGAAGGCAAGGAAGGCAAGGCCCTGCGCTCACCGGTAAACAAGCTGACAGCCGCCGGCTACCGACTTGAGGTTCACCAACCGCCGATCTCCGAGGCGCTGCTCGACGAACTCCGTTCCGTAAGCGATGAATGGCTGACTACGATGCACGGCTCGGAAAAGAGATTCTCTCTTGGCTGGTTCGAAGACGAGTACATTCGCAATTCGCCGATCGGAGCCGTATGCGCGCCCGATGGGCGGATCAGGGCCTTCGTCAACTTCGTCCCGGAATACCAGTTGAACGAGATCACCGTTGACCTGATGCGCCGCAGGAGCGAGATGGAAAACGGAACGATGGAGTTCCTGTTCGTCTCGCTGTTCCAATGGGCCCGTGCCCAGGGGTACGAGAGCTTCAACCTAGGCTTGAGTTCCCTGGCCGGGCTGGGTGAACAGCCGGATGATCCGACAATTGAGCGGGTGATGCACTGGATCTACGAACACGTCAACCAGTTCTACAACTTCAAGGGGCTGCATGAGTTCAAAGGCAAGTTTCATCCCGATTGGTCACCTCGCTTCCTCATCTACGCCGGCGCCGCCAATTTGGTCCAGTCTTGGGTCGCCGTCGTACGGGCCAACTCGGGTCGCCCTCCGCTGTTCCTGGGTTACTTTGGAAGGAAGCGAGCATCTTCCCAATTGCCGTCCAGATGATCGATAACTCGAGATCAGGCGCCAGGCCTGCCGCCGTTTGAGCATCGGCGGGCGGCCGCGGCTGGGTGGGACGACGGTATTGTCCCGTGCGCGAAGGTCGGCAGAGGAGTGGCGATTAGCGGGTCCTATTCTCGATTTTGGCCGAGGTGTCGCGCAGGTTCACACTGAGGTTGAAGACCGGCTTTTCAGGCGCGGCGTCCCGGTCGACGACGGAATAGCGTTGGCGTTCGAACAGCAAGCCCTCGCCGACGGCTGCATTCGCCTGTTGCGGTTCAACAAGGCCGTCCAAGACTGTCAGTGAATCCGGACTTCAGGCAGGCAGGGAAACCCGGCTCGTCTTCCTCCGAATCTTCTCTGGTGAAGAGCCGCTCAGAGAGCCGTATGTCTGCAGGTCGTGCATGAACCGCCGAGAGCCACTGAATTGTGGACTTGACCTTGCGACCGTCAGGTGCGCTGCCGCCGATGGTCTGGGGATCATGGGTGGCATGCACTTCCGCGACTTGGCCGTTGGTGTCCTACACGGCACGCGTGCACATGATCAAGGCCGCGTTCCACAGGCCGATTTCGTTGCCGTGCTGGAGGCGATGGAATGTGGGCGGCGGTTGCAGGCTCTGATAGAATGCGTCGGCTGAATGCGCCTCTAGGCTGGGAGCTCACCATGACAGATTGGCTGGAAATCGCTCGGAACGGCCTACCAGAGATGGGCGGACCTAGAAAAAGGGTCCTTGTCTTGGGCGCTGGTGTTGCCGGAATGATCGCCGCTTTAGAGCTCGTCAAGCGGGGCCACACCCCGATTATTCTGGAGGCACGAACGTGGGCAGGCGGACGCGTCTACACCATGCGGGCACCTTTCTCGCCCGGGCTGCATGCGGAGGCCGGCGCCATGCGCATCCCGACGACACACGACCTCACCATGCACTATATTCAAAGGTTGGGACTGCAAGTCTATCCGTTCACAGGCACCAACCCGCAGGCCTACTATTTCCTGCGCGGGACGAAGTTCCGCCGGGGCGCCCTGGACGCGGACTTCAGCCAAATTCGGAGCCAGTTCCCCGGTTTGAGCGCCATGAATAACGTCTGGCAGCTGTGGGAGCAGACCGTCAGGGTATATGTTGACAAAGTGAAGAACGAGGGGGACGCGGGCTGGAGCGAAATCCTCGATTTACTGGATTGGCTTTCCGTACGGGCCTTCCTTGAACTCAAGGGATGGACCGAAGACGACATCGAGCTTTATGGGCTGCTCTCCAACGAAGAAGCCGAGATGAATTTCGCCATCATCAGCGTGCTGCGCGAGGAGATCCTGCATGACTATGCATCCCTGCATCAAATCAAAGGCGGAACGGATCAACTGACCGAAGCGCTTTTCAAGGAGCTGGCACCATACGTGAGGCTCGGTGCGGTGGTGCGCGCCATCGGCCAGGACCAGGATTCGGCCTTCGTTCACTACGAAACACAAGGCGGGCGTTTCGTGGAGAAGGCCGATTACATGATTTGCACCATTCCGTTTGCCGTGATGCGGCATGTCGAGGTTCTGCAACCCTTCTCTCCCGCGAAGCAAAAGGCCGTCCGTGAGCTGCATTATCATGCCAGCGGGAAGGTTTTCCTGCAGTGCAAGCGCAGGTTCTGGGAGGAGGACGAAGGCATCTTTGGCGGCGGCACGATCACCGATCTGCCGATCCGAAACCTCTTCTATCCAGAACACGGTCAAGAAACGGGCCGGGGCGTGCTGTTGGCGAGCTATACCTGGGAGACCGATGCCAAGCGCTGGTCGTCGCTGACGCCCGAGGCGCGCATTGAACGCGCCGTCGAATACGTTGCCAAGATACACCCGCAGATCCTGGACGAATGCGAAGGGGGCGCCTCGATGATGTGGCAGGACGATCCATACGCCGGCGGCGCTTTCGCGTTGTTTGAGCCAGGCCAGGAGACGCGCCTGTTCGATTCCATCATTGCGCCTGAGGGGCGCATCCACTTTGCGGGTGAGCACACATCGCGTTTGAACGGCTGGATCCAGGGGGCTATTGAATCAGGACTACGGGCTGCGCTAGAGGTTCACAAGGCCTGATCAGCACCCGCGTCCGCAGCGGAAGGCCGCAAAGACATGCCCGGCGGATTGCCGGCCGCGAAGCCCGTGAGGCAAGCGCCTTCAAGGCGTAACGAAGACGCCTCTCCAGGAGGAGAGGCGTCCTCGCTTGTCGGCTTTGAGCTACCTAGATTGTCTTCTTTTCGATCTTGGCCCAGGTGTCACGCAGGTTCACGGTGAGATTGAAGACCGGTTTTTCGGGCGTCGAGTTGCGGTCAACGACGAAGTAACCGTGGCGTTCGAACTGGAAGCCCTCGCCAGCTGTAACCTTAGCTAGCTGCGGTTCCACGTAGCCCGCCAAGACAGTCAGTGAGTTTGGATTTAGACAGGCAAGGAAACCTGCCTCGCCTTCCTCGGGGTCTTCCTTGGTGAAGAGCCGATCGTAGAGCCGGATCTCCGCCGGTTTGGCCTGGGCGGCCGAAACCCAATGGATAGTGGACTTGACCTTGCGGCCATCGGGCGCGTTGCCACCGATGGTCAGGGGATCGTAGGTTGCATGCACTTCCACGACCTGGCCGTTGGTGTCCTTCACGGCATGTGTGCACTTGATCAAGGCGGCATATCGGAGCCGGATTTCGTTTCCAGGATACAGGCGATGGAATTTCGGCGGGGGCTGCTCGCGGAAATCGTCCTGCTCGATGTAGAGCACCTTCGAGAAAGGAATCTGTCGGGCGCCGGCCTGCGGATCTTCGGGATTATTCAGCGCGGCGACCTGCTGGACGCGGTCCTCGGGGAAGTTGTCAATGATCAGCTTCAAAGGCTTGAGAACGGCCATACGGCGCAGGGCGCGCTTGTTGAGGTCTTCGCGGACGCACGCCTCGAGAAGGGCGACCTCGACGACGCTGTCGTTCTTGGCGACTCCGACGTGGGCAATGAAATCCAGGACGGCCTCGGCGGTGTAGCCGCGCCGCCGCATGCCGCGCAGGGTGGGCATGCGAGGGTCGTCCCAGCCGGTGACATGACGCTCCTCAACGAGCCGGCGCAGCTTGCGCTTGCTCATGACGGTGTATGTCATGTTCAAGCGCGAGAATTCGATCTGACGCGGCTTGAAGACCCCAAGCTGATCGAGAAACCACTCATACAATGGGCGGTGGTTCTCGTACTCCAGCGAACAGAGGGAATGCGTGATACCTTCCATCGAGTCATTCTGCCCGTGCGACCAATCGTACATCGGGTAGATCTTCCACTTCGATCCGGTGCGATGGTGCGGCGGCTCGTGGATGATGCGATACATGACCGGATCCCGCAGATTGATGTTGGAATGAGCCATGTCAATCCGGGCTCGCAAGACACGGGCGCCATCCGGATATTCACCGTTTTTCATGCGCTCGAGCAGGTCGAGATTCTCTTCCACGGTTCGCTCACGATACGGTGAGTTTGTGCCTGGTTCGGTCAGCGTGCCGCGGGTGGCGCTGATCTGTTCAGCACTTTGATCGTCGACGTAGGCCAAGCCCTTGCGTATGAGTTTAACTGCCCACTCGTGAAGCAGGTCAAAATAATCCGAGGCGTAGGTGACCTTGACCCACTGGATGCCGAGCCAGCGCGCGTCGTCCTGGATGGCCTCGACGTACTCGGTCTCTTCCTTGGCGGGGTTGGTGTCGTCAAAGCGCAGGATCAACTCGCCGTCGTTTTCTTTGGCGACGAGATAGTCGATCATGAAGGCCTTGACGTGACCGATGTGCAAGTAGCCATTTGGCTCGGGCGGCAGGCGCGTGCGGATGTGTTGGAAGCGTCCCGTGCGCAGGTCCTCTGCGACAGCTTCCCGGATGAAATCCGTAGGCTTGGCGGCGGGGTCACTCATGAATTGATAGCCTCCGTGAAGTCACGCGTGCGCATTGCTGCCGGCCCGCGGGCGCGTGAAAGGTGTCGATCTTGTGCCTATTGTAACTGCACTACCAACGCAGTACTGCGGCGCCGCCGTGCGGGCCCCGGGCGCCAACTGGTAGCCCACCGCCGCAGCCTAATTTGGATCCGCCGCACGGCCAAAAGAAACAGGCCCTCATATATTGAGGGCCTGTTTTGCATCCGAGGCTTGACCAATGCGCGACTACGGGTCAATGTTGGGATCTGTGTAGTAGTTTCCCAACCCATCCTTGACAACGAGCCAGCCGGTGGAGTACCCGTTCACGACATGGCTCAGGGCTACTTCGACCCAGGTGAAGCCCTCGCGATCCACGGTCTCGGAGGTCTTCCTATACGCCCAGATCGAATTCTTGACTGCCGAGACATAAGGTCCGGCGAGCTCAGTGTAGTACCGACCGGGCCCCGAGCGGACCACCAGGCCGTTCTTGTAAGTAACCTTCAGGTGCCTCCACCCGGAGGCGGAACTTTGGGGTCCCCAATTCGTGGATGGTGGGCAGTTGGGCGAGCATGCGGAGGATGGATTGTAGGCCGGTGGATAGTAGCCGTAATCCGGCGCGCCGTAGGCGCCCGGCAGGTTGATGACCTGACCGGGAAATATCAGGCTCGGGTTCCAGATGCGCGGATTGGCGGCCAGAAGTGCGCTCAAGGAAATGCCATTGCGCGCGGCGATCTTGCCTAGGGTGTCACCCCACTGGACAACATACGTCCCGCCGGACTGGGGCGGGTAGTAGGCCGGCCCAGCTCCATATGCGGGGGCGACCGTGTAGGCCTGAGGGCCCGCCGGAGCGCCGGGCGCTGCAGGAGCATTCGGAATGGCAAT
>CAVVCL010000001.1:0-22095 GCA_963746745.1 uncultured Chloroflexia bacterium | reverse complement strand
CGGCGCTGGAACACTGGGCACGCTGCTCGGCTTCATCGTCAGCGGGCTGATCGTCTTCTTTGTGGCACGGTCGTACCGCATGAGTTACGAGGGTATTGACATCAACTGGACCTTCCAGTCGGTGCCGCCCATCTAGATTTCAAGATACTCTTACGCCCTCGTTTGGAGTACGCCCTGGCGGTCCGGCAGGGGCTGACCCTGCCGGACCGCTCGTGAAATGTTTACGAAATCGGAGCCCCGCATGAAAATGATTCGTGTCCTGTACGGTTCGGATTTCCACGGCTCGGAGGCGGTCTTTCGTAAATTCATCGCCGCGGGAATCCAGTACAAAGCGAACGCCCTGATGGTTGGTGGCGACGTTACCGGCAAAGCCATGATCCCGGTCATTCATCAGGGCAGTGGACGGTACGAGGCCACCCTCTTCGGTGCCGAAAAGAATGCTTCGACCCCGGAGGAACTTCAGGCGGTTCGCAAGGCGATCAGCCAGGTCGGCTTCTACCCGATCGTGCTTGAGAAGGACGAGGCCGAGGAGCTGGAAGCAGATCCGGCAAAGATGGGTGCGCGCTTCGAACAGGAAATGTGCGACCGGGTGCGTGAGTGGATGAAGCTGGCAGACGAGAATCTGACGCCTCGCAAGATGACCCTGTACTTCATGGCAGGCAATGACGATCTGTATTCAATTGATGAGGTGATCAAGGAGTTTCCAGCCGTCCACAACCCCGACATGCAGCACTTCGAGTTGGAAGGTGGTTACGAGGTGGTTGGCCTCTCCAATGCTAACCTGACACCCTGGCTGTGCGCCCGCGATGTGGAGGAGTCCGAAATCACCCGGAAGCTGGACGAGTTGGCTGCCCTGATCCAGAAACCCGAACGAACCATCGCCATGATCCACGTTCCACCTTTTGATTCCACCCTGGATACCTGTCCCGACCTTGATCCCAACTTGAAGATGATTACCCAGGGAGGGCAGGTGGTCATGAAAGCCGCGGGCTCTCCGGCTGTCAAGGCCTTCATAGAGAAGGTTCAGCCGATGCTCACCCTTCACGGGCACATTCATGAATCCCCCGGTCACGTACGCAGCGGGCGCACGCTGATGATCAATGCCGGCAGCGAATACGCGGAAGGGATCATGAAGGCTGCCATCATCAATCTGGAAGGCGATCGTGTGAAGGGTCACATGCTGATCTCGGCCTGATGGAGGCGCCCATGGGTAAGTACGGCAGCATTCTCGAAGGTTTCTATGAGGAGCGTACGCGCATCCTGGGCGCGCTGGCTCAGGACGAGAACAAGCATGTCCTCATGCGACTCATCGGCGCCCTCGCCTTTCGGACGCAATGCCCGAAGTATGGATACATCCAGGACGACCTGGGTCGTGTCTTCACCGATTTCGATTTTGCCTCCTACCCGCGTTTTGTCCGAGACATCAGTCGAATCCTCCCGGAGTTGGGCTATGAGGAAGACCGGCAGGTAACGCAATTATTCGGCGAGCGGCGCATGCTCTTTCACGATCCGGCTTTCGACCGGCACATTGACGTCTTCTTCAACGCCCTGGATTTCTGCCACGTGCTCAAGTTTGTCGGCCGTTTGGAGGCCGATCCGTTGACCCTGCCGCTGGCAGAACTTCTGCTGGAGAAGATGCAGATTGTGCAGATCAACGAGAAGGACCTGATAGACACGGTCATGCTTCTGCGGGAACATCCCATTGGCACCTCCGACAAAGCCACAATCAACGGAGACGTAATCGCCCGCACATTGGGCAATGACTGGGGATTCTGGCGCACCGTAACTGGAAATCTGGGCCTTCTGGATGAGCGATTGGATGCCTACGAGCGTCTCTCTCCCGAGGATCGGGACGTGGTGCGCGAGCGCATCCGTGAGCTGCTGCGACGCATCGAGGCTGAACCGAAGAGTCTGCGCTGGAAAGCCCGGGCCCGCATCGGGGAGCGACTCAAATGGTACAAGGACGTCGAGGAGTTGGCGCGATAGGGCCCGCCTCGGTGGCCCCAAGGCATTTCGATTCATACGCGAGAGTAAATACACATGAAATCAACTGATGATTTTGTTGTTCCGTGGGTAAAGACTGCTGAACCGTACAGCGACAAGCATATGGATATTGCCTGGGAGAATCCACGGATCCTCCGGATGATGTCCAATGAAAATCTTCTTGGCCCCTCGGAGCACGTACTGGATGCGGTCGTGGAGGCGGCGCGGCTTGGCAATCTCTATCCGGGCTCGGGCCCCGAGCTTCGCCGAAAACTGGGCGAGGCGGCTGGCTTGAGCGCCGACCACGTCGTCCTCGGTGACGGCTCCACGGATGTGATCAATTTCGTTGTGCACACGTTTGTCGCCCCCGGCGAAGGCGCGCTTATCCATGTCCCGACCTTCCCTATGTATGCGGCGCGCATCCGGGTTGCCGGCGGGAATGTTATTGCCGTGCCCATGCGCCCCGACTTCTACTGGGACGTGGATGCTATGCTGGCCGCGGTCACACCGACGACCAAGCTGATCTTCGTGTGTTCACCCAACAACCCGACCGGCAACCAAATTGACGAGTCTGATCTGCTGCGCATACTGGATTTGGGTGTGCCGACTTTCTTTGACGAGGCCTACTATGAATTGGAGGCCGAGGTCGTCAGTCGGGCGCCGCTGATCGAGAAGTACCCGCATCTGATGGTCAACCGCACCATGTCCAAGGCATTTGGCCTGGCCGGATTCCGCCTGGGCTACGTGTTGTGCGATCCGCACCTAGCAGGTTACTTCAATCGTGTGCGTATTCCTTGGAATGTGGGGCTGATCACGCTGGCCGCCGCCCTTGCCGGCTTGGACGATGTGGAGGATCTGAAACGCAAGCGCGATAATGTCCTCGACGGCCGCCGCTTTATCCAGGACGAAATCAACAAGTTGCCGGGGCTGCGGGCCTATCCATCAGAGGGCAACTTCGTGCTCATTGATGCCAGCGTGCTGGACAAGGAGTCTGCCGAAATTCGGGACTGGATGGCCGACCAGGGCATTTTCATACGACCGATGACCGGCCACAACATGCCAAAGGGGTTTATCCGCGTCACCGTGGGGACGCCCCAACAGAATGCCCTTTTCATTAAGACTTTTGGCTCTTACGTCACGGAGATCCTGGGCACGTAACCGGCGCCCTACGGGAGTGGCAGCGTGGCGAAAAAGAAATATATCCTGGCGCACGACACCGGTACCGGTGGAAACAAGGCCGTGCTCTGTGACCTCAAAGGCAGGGTGATTCATTCCGCCTACCGTTCTTACGGGCTCTCGTATCCGCGCCCCGAATGGGTCGAGCAGGACCCCGACGAGCTGTGGAGGGTTGTCGCCGCCACCTCAAGACAGGTAATCCGCGAATCAGGCATAGATCCCGGGGATATCATTGGCGTCGGTGTTTCTGCCCAGATGTGGAACACCCTGCCGGTCGATGAGCACGGCCGCCCCCTGACCCAGATGCTGTCCTGGCTGGACCTGCGCAGCATCAAACAGGCCGATCGCGTAACTTCCGGCGACATGGCTGCCTTCATATACAAGCACACGGGGAATATCCCCACTGCCAAGGACAGTATCCCCAAGATTCTCTGGCTCAAGGAGGAACGGCCCGACGTGTGGGATCAGACGGCCTATCTCCTGGATTGCAAGGAATACATTCTCTTCAAATTGACCGGGCGAATTGCCATTGATTGGGTGGGGGCTTCGGTATACTTTCTCTTCGATCCCTGGACGCGCCGGTGGTCACAGGAGGTCTGTAACGAATTGGGTATACCCGTGGATCGCTTGCCTCCGGCCTTTCCCTGCACTGAAGTCATCGGCGAGATCACCCCGCAGGCAGCCCGGCAGACCGGTCTCAAGGCAGGAACACCCGTCGTAATTTGCGCCGGGGATGTGGCCGCGGCGCAGTCTGGCGCTGGCGCCAACCGGGAAGGCAAAGTCCATCTCTGCATCGGGACGGCGACGTGGATTGGAGTGTCAAGCAGCACATTTCGAAACGATCCGGTGAAGCCCTTCTGGGGCCTGAACCACATGGATCCCCGGAAGTACATTATCGCCGGCGAAATGGAAACAGGCGGCGGCGCATTGATGTGGTTTCGGGACACGCTGTGTGCCGAGGAGAAGCGGCTGGCCTCCAGATCAGGCAAATCCAGTTACGAACTCATCAGCGCGGCAGCCGGGCTTGCCCCACCCGGCTCGGATCGGTTGATCTTCTTGCCGTGGCTATCGGGAGAGCGTGCGCCTGTACTGGATCATTATGCGCGCGGCGGTTTCATCGGTTTGACGATGAGCCACAACAAGGGCCACATGGCACGCGCCGTCATGGAGGGCGTTGCCTACCATTTGCGCTGGATTTGTGAGGCCATGGAGCGGATCGGATTCCAGCTGGACGGCTTCAACGCCATTGGCGGGGGCTGCAATAGCCCCATTTGGGTGCAGATCATCAGCGACGTCACCGGACGCCCGGTGCACGTGGTGAAGAACCATCTGGAGGCGGGGGCGGCAGGTGTGGCCCTGGCCGTCGCCGTTGGCTTGGGCATCTATCCCGATATGGACTCTGTCGATGAGTTCATCAAGATCGGCAGGGAAGTGCGGCCGGATGCCTCTCACTCAAATCGTTATGACAGTCTCTACCGCGAATATCGCGGTCTGTACGACCTGCTGGTGCCTGTCCATCGCCGCCTTTATGAAATCCCATGAAGATCTATATTGACCGTGAAAAGGTTAACTCGCGCGCAACGTTGGCGACTCTGATGAGCGTTGGCGGGCTACTACTGCTCCTCGTCAGCGTGGCGCTGCCCCTTTTCATTTCGGCCGCGTTGGATCTCTGGCTGGTATTGCTGGCTGCGGGCGGCATTATTGCGATGGTGGGGATCTACTACTCCAATCGATGGGTTCGAAAGCCCCGTCCCGAGGACAGTCTCGATAAGGCTCTGCGGGCCTTTGATGATTCCTATCGCCTGTATCACTATCCGAAGCTTCCGTGCGATCATGTTCTTCTGACGCCCTCCGGGATTGTTGCCATGGAGGTTGTTAACCTCGACGGCAGCTACACAAATCGCCGCGGTCGCTGGAAGGAATCAATGACAATCGGGCGCGCCCTGCGCTATCTTGGTGGAGCCGCGGGTGGTGGACCCGCTTATTCTCGCGCAAGTCCTGAAGGATGAACTCAGCCGCTGGATCTCCGCCGAGCTCGGCGCCGGACGATCCGTGCCTGTAAAAGCCTTGACGGTCTTCACGCATCCTGCAGTGGTTCTCGAAACCGAGGGGGCGTCGTACCCGGCTTGCGTCATAAGTAAACTGCGCAAACAGGCGGCCGTGCCCGGGGGTAGGTTGGAGCCCGATACCTACGAGAAGTTGGCATCCGGTCTCGAGAGCCGCACGCTCGGCTGACTTCCGGCTGGATTTGGGAAATGATCTGAATCCGGTGGGAACTCACCGGACGTCTTATGTGGTCTGTTGCTAACCCCACAGGACAGGCTTGACAACCATCAGAAACACGATCACGACAACATCTAGTGTGACCAGGATCCCCAAAAGGGAGCCTCTGCGGGCCGCCGTCTGGTAGCCCGGATTATCGAAGCCGCCACTCTCCAGGTGTTTTCTCTGCTCCTTCATTACCGGGCCATACGCGAACACTCCCAGGAAGGCAGCCAGGACATATAGCACGATCGCGACCAGCAGCCAGGGGGTAGTCAATGGGATGGGCACCAGGTATGCCATCAGCAGCCCTGTCAGCAGCAGCAATCCGTAGCACGGATTGGCAAGACGCTGATCGATCACCTTGATACTAGCCAGCACAAATGGCAATTGCTCCGGCTCGCGCCGTGCCCGCCCGATCCAAATGCCATAGGTGAGGTTTGCCCCCACGGCGGCGATGGCCGCCAGCACGTGGATCCACCTCACAATCAATAGGGGCAAATCAACCTCCTGTCTGCCGCGTCACGTGCCGACCTGAGAAGTGCCGGCTGTCCCCAGATGCAAAGACCGCAGTGCCAGCGCCCCGATCGCCAGCGGGAGCCAGAAGGTCACACCGCGATACTCCAGCGTGATGATCACCGCCTGGCTGAAGTCCACCCCCAGCGTGCTCAACGCCACGGCCATCAGCCCTTCGACGATGCCGACTCCCGAAGGAGTTGGCGACACGATCACAAAGAGATAGGCGATGGCAAACCCGCTCACGATTGTTCCTGCCGAGAACGGGATTTTGAACGAAAGAAAACTGCACAGCAAGACTCCCATCAGCAAAATCTTGGTGCCCAGACCAAGGAGGAACGGGGTGATAAGGCTGCCTGGCTTGGAGGGCAGCGAGCCAAGCCCTTCAGATACATCCATGGCATAGCTGTGAGCCCGCGCCTCACTGAGATACTCGCGATGTAGGATGGGACGCAACACCACGTTGATCAGGCGCGCAAGTAGCGCCAGGACTTTTTCGAGTGTAGCCGGTGAGCGGTACGCCAGGTAGAGCAGAAACGCGATAAACGAGGCAATCGCCAGCAGGATGAGCGATGCACCGATTTCCGCGGCATCCAGGTCGTTTCGGCGGATGAGGACCGCGATTCCAAGCGCCAGCACGCAAAGAAATGCGGCCTGATCCAGGAGCGTGTAGAGCGCCCCTGCCACTGTCACTTTGCCGGACGGATGGCCGCGACCGCGACCATCTGCCATGAAAATTGCGAGCCCGCCGAATCCGGCACTGGGTGCAACGATGCCCACGAAGCAGCCGGCGGCCGCCAGCTGCGTCAAACGTTCCTTGCTCTCGTGCATGCCCAACACTGCATAGATGGATTGGAACATCCAACCCAGGACGAGGAACCATGCCGCTTGGATCAACATTGCCAAAGCGACGAACCACCCATTGGCGCGCTGAAGCGTCTGGACCACGTCCTGGACTTCAGAAAACCTGAGAATCACAAGAGTGATTGCCAGGAATATCAGCACAACGATCAGGAGCTTGCGCACGAGAAGATGATTATAACAACACAACCTGGCAGGCAGCGCGGCGGCCTGTGCACATGGGTGCTGCGCACCCCACGCACATTCAAGAAGAAACCCTCTCATGCTCTTGCATCAGAGGGTTTCCTTCCAATTGGATGGCGGGGGCGGCGCGTTTTACCCGCGGCGTCTTCCGCCCATTCCGCCCACAAGGCTGACGAAATAGAGCAGCTGCAGCAGGGCGGCAGCAAGTCCCGCTACATAGGTAAGGGCCGCCGCATTCAGCACACTGTTGACACCGGCCTGCTCGTCCTCGCCTGCCACGATACCGGTCTCCGCGAGCAGACGTTTGGCTCGGGCGGAGGCGTTGAGCTCGACGGGCAGGGTGGCCAATGCAAAAACAGCGCCACCCGAGAACACCATGACACCGAGCCAGGCCAGGTTGGTCATCCCCAGAATTAGACCGGCAAAGATCATGATCCAACCGAGCCATGAGCCGATATTGACTGCCGGAACGAGAGCGGCGCGAAACCGCAGCGGAGCATAATCTTCGTTGTCCTGCATCGCGTGTCCCAGTTCGTGCGCTGCCACGGCCACGGCGGCCACCGATGGAGTGTCCGCCACTGTCTGAGAAAGGTGCAAGATCTTGGTGCGCGGATCGTAGTTGTCCGAGAGCTTGCCGCCGATTCGATCGATGCTCACACCGCTCAAGCCGCCGCTGCTGATCAGGCGCTGGGCCGCCTGCGCACCGGTCAGTCCGCTGCGCACTGCCACACGACCCCATTTGCTGTAGGCCCTGTTGACATACCACGAGGACAGCATCACCAGCAAGAACCCGGGCACCACGAAGCACAGGTACGTTGGATCTGCGAAAAACATTCTGGGCTCCTCTCGAGGGGATCGCCTTCTAAGGCAACGCCGTCGGTGTCGGCATCAGTGTCGGAACCGATGTCGGGATGGCTGTTCCATTGATCACATCTTTCAATACTTCTACGCCCAGATCGAGTTGCGGGTCGCGGCCCGCCTGCCTGTCCTCGGCCGTCCTCTGCACATACACGTCGGGCGTCAGGCCTTTCTTGTCGATCTGGCGACCTTTCGGGGTAAGCCAGCGCGCAATCGTGATGCGCACAGCGCCCTCGTTGTTGTCGATCGGCACCCAATTCTGAACCGAACCCTTGCCGTACGACACGACGCCCACCAGCTTGGCCCGGCCGTAGTCCTGCAGCGCCCCGGCCGTAATTTCCGAGGCGGACGCCGTGCCTTCATTGATCAGGACGACCATGGGGATCTTGGTAGCCATCCCACCGGGGTTGACCGGATACGGCTTCTTGGTGCCATCGCCGTACTGCTCATAGAGCACGGTGCCGGTGCCCTGGAACTGCGAGACGACCTCGACCGCTGTTTGCAGGTAGCCGCCTCCGTTGTCGCGCAGGTCAAGGATCAGGCCCTTTGGGTTTTGCGCCATCACGGTCTTGAGGGCACTGGTCAATTCCTTGGTTGTGTTCTCGCCAAAAGTCGTGATCTGGATATAGCCGATGCCATCCGGCAACATCTTGCCGCTGGCGCTGCTTACCGTGATTTTGGCCCGCGTAATATCAAACTCGAGTGCCGTGGCCTCACCTTTGCGCTCGACCGTCAGGTGGATTGCCGAACCGGCGGGCCCCAATACCTTCTGGCGGACCACCTCCGGATCGACGCCCGTCATGCTGACGTGGTCTATGGCTATCAATTGATCGCCAGATTGGATGCCGGCTTTCTCGGCTGGCGAATCCGGAAATGTGCTGATCACCGTAAGGTACGCGCCACTCGTGTCGACGACCGCACCGATGCCTTCATAGGAGCCGGAGAGCTCCGAATTGGCATCTTTGTAGGTCTGTGGATCCATGTACGTGCTGTGGGCATCGCCCAGTGAGTTGACCATGCCCCGGATGGCGCCCTCCATCAGCTTGGTATCGTTCACCGGTTGGTCAACATACTGCGTGTGGATGATCTGCCAGGCCTCCCAGAAGGGCTTGAAGAGCGACTGCAGGTCCTGCGGCGTGGCCGTTTGCGCCGCGGCAGGCACCGTGGGAGCGACTGCACTGGGCACCAAACCCGACGCGCTCAGGTTGCCAAAGGGAAGAACATGGCCCGCGATAAAACCGCCGGCCAAGCCCCCGAAGAGAAGAACGATTCCCAGCAGAATCAACAGAATGACCTGTAAACTCTTACCCACAAAGACCTCCTGGATTGGGTTGCTTTTCCTGTGTATCCCGGCGGGAGAATACCATTAAGGTATTAGAGCCTGATGAATTGCGTGTATGAATGTTATATGCGCCTGATCGGGCATCACTTGGGTTTCTGGGTGAGTTCCTGCACACGCGGATGCAGCTCGTCCAGTGCCTTGTTCTCGCCCTTCCGCGCGGAGTTCTGATTGCCTTTCCTGCCCCTCAGAAATGCCACCGCGATCAGTGTGTTTCCGGCCAGGATGACGAGTGCCAGGACGAGCAGGGCGGCCAGAACGACAGGATTGTTCATTCAGAGGTGCCGTCAAGCAGCTTCGGCAGAGCCGTCCATTCGCTGAAGACTGCATCGGCGTCCGGGCTGGTTTTGGTGGCGCCTGCCAAAACAGTGTACAAGCCGAAAGATCGCGCCGCCCGTGTCGTGTGTGGCAGGTCATCGATCATGACGCACCGCGATGGATCGGTCTCTCCCGCCGCGCGCATGGCACGCGCAAAGGCCTCCGTGCTGGGTTTGCAGTATGGCTCCATGCGATTGATATCCACCACATCCACAAAGTGCTCTTCGATCCGTAGAGTGCGCAGGACCCGACGGGCGTGTCTGGCGTCGGCGTTTGTGAACACCAGGTTGCGCGTCGGAAGGACGGCCAGGACCGCCTGCTGTTCCGGATTTGGATGGATGTAGTCTGTCAGCTGCACGTCGTGCACGTACGCCAGATAGTCATCAACGTCCAGATCGTGATTTGCTTGAAGGCCTCGCAAAGTGGTTCCGTACTTGCGGAAGTAGGCCTCACGCAGGCGGGGTACATCTGCAGCCGGAATCCCGACCCGCTCCACCATGTATCGGGTCATGCGTTGCTTGAGCGCGGGCCACAAACCGCTCTCCGCCGGATAGAGCGTATCGTCGAGATCGAAGAAAATCGTCGAAAAGTTCACGCGGTGATTATACCGTTCGGTCGGCGCGAGGGGCCGCCCCGCGGGCCCGTCACCTCGATTGGTTGGGCGTGAAGGCAGGAGTCAGAACCGCCCTATCTGCTGGCAGACGGACCTGACTCGATGCTCAAGGCCTGACATAAGATCCCGCGTTCCGCCCTGGCCATGCTTGGCCCCGGCGAGGGCCTCGGGAACGAATCTTGTGCGCGAAGCTTCAAAAATTGGCTCGATTATAATGACTCGGTGTCTATCCATCTACTCCCCACGGAGGTAGCGTCGCAGATCGCCGCAGGCGAAGTGATTGAGCGCCCTGCTTCCGTGGTGAAGGAATTGCTGGAGAATGCTCTGGACGCCGGTGCAGCCAGCATTTCCATTTCCGTGGTGGAAGCCGGAAGGCGACTCATCGAGGTTGCCGACGACGGGGCCGGCATCGTTCCGTCGGAGTTGGTGCTGGCGGTGTCGCGGCATGCCACCTCCAAGCTGGCGGACGCGGCGGATTTGTTTAATATCAAGACGCTTGGCTTTCGCGGCGAGGCGCTGGCGTCCATTGGCGCGGTTTCACGGCTCACACTCATAACGAAGGTTGCAGCGTCGAGCGAAGGTTCCCGTCTTCGAGTGGACGGCGGCCGCGTCGGCCAGGTGGAGCGCGTGGGTGCCTCCATCGGAAGCGTGGTGCGGGTTGAAGATCTGTTTTACAACGTCCCCGCCCGCCTCAAGTTCCTCAAAACGGATGTCACCGAGCATCGCGCCATCGACGCCCTGGTCACGCGCTACGTGCTGGCCTATCCAAACGTGCGCTTCCAACTGTCCCACGATGGAACGGTGACTCTGCAAACTACCGGGGACGGAGACCGTCGCCTGGTCTTGGCGGGGCTCTACGGCGTCGAGACCGCCAGGCAGTTGCTTGAGATCACAGCTGACGAAGAAGGCCTTCGGCTCAACGGGCACGTAAGCCCGATTGCCCTCACGCGCTCCAACCGCAAGGACATCACGATCTTCGTGAACGGTCGCTGGGTGCAGGACGCGCGCTTGACGACTGCACTGGTGCAGGCCTATCACACCATGTTGATGGTGGGTCGATTTCCGCTTGGCGCTCTGTTCTTGGAGATCCAGCCCGAGGCGGTGGACGTAAATGTGCATCCAGCGAAAGCCGAGGTGCGGTTCCGGGATCCGGATCACATTTTCGGGTTTGTCCAGCGGGCGGTGCGGCGCGGCCTGCTTGCGTACGCCCCGGTGCCCACGCTGGCACCGCATCCTTGGGGCAATGAAAGTCGCCAGCCGGATCCTGCCTGGGAACTGGCGCACACCGATGTCCTGGGCTCCACACGCCCCGGTCCGCCTCAGGAAACATCGTCCGGTACCTCGGGCAAGTTGCCGTTGCTCCGGCTTGTCGGGCAAATCGGCGCGACGTACGTCGTGGCGGAAGGGCCCGACGGACTGTATCTAATCGATCAACACGCCGCGCACGAGCGCATTCTGTTCGAGAAGTTGATGAAACAGCACGGTGGCCAAGTTGCGCCTGCTCAGTCCCTGCTGTCGCCCGCCACGGTGACGCTGACTCCTCAAGCCGCCGCCCTATTGACAGAACAGCTTCCGATCCTGACGAATCTCGGGTTTGCAGTCGCAGACTTCGGTCCGAATACTTTTCAGGTGCGCGCAATGCCTTCCCTCTTTGCCGGGCAGGATCCTTCTGCCGCGCTGAGAGCGGTGGTCGAGGATTTTGAGGAGGACGAGGCTCCCTTGCAGGATGAGATCGAAGCCAAGATCGCCGCTCGCGTCTGCAAACGTATGGCGGTCAAGGCGGGAAAGACGCTCGCGACGGATGAGCAGCGCGCTTTGGTTGCCGACCTGGAGGCCTGCGATTCCCCGCGTACCTGTCCGCACGGGCGCCCAACCATGATCCATCTGTCCGTGGATCTGTTGGAACGGCAGTTCGGTCGCCGCGGATCCAGATAGCCATATCGTGGTTGGCCTCCTGGCTGCCCGCGCGTGGCCGTCGCAACGTGTCCGGATCCGCGCTGGCGGTGGAGGTGTCACGTGTCATCTATACAACTTGACTTTGTCAAACTGATGTGCTATCTATGAGCGGGATACCCGAAGGGCTGATATGCATCGCGAGCGAATTTCCGAAAACGTCTATTGGTTTCAAAGTGAGATCTATGCACAAGTTACCGCGGGGGTAATCGCGGGGCCGCAGTGGGCCGTGGTCATTGACACGCTCGCGCTTCCCGATGAGACCTTGGGGATGCGCGAGTACATTGAGCATGAACTTGGCGTGCCCGTGCGCTACGTCATCGACACGCACCACCACGCCGATCATGCCTGGGGCAATTGTTTCTTTGCGGGCGCAACCGTTATTGCCCATGCCCGGTGCCGGGCGTTGCTGGAGGAACGTGGCATCCCCTCATTGGAGGCTGCCCGAAAGCAAAACCCCGCCTTCCGGCAGGTGAAGATTGTCCTGCCTCACTTTACGTTTGACAGCGGACAGCTCAGCTTGCGGGTGGGGAAAAAGAACCTCACACTGATGCTGGCTGGCGGCCACAGTGAAGACGGTATTTCGGTTCTGGTCGAAGAGGACCGTGTTCTATTTGCCGGCGATGCCTTCATGCCGATTCCCTATATCGTGGACGGCGACATCGACGAAATCACCTCCTCCATCAAGAAGATCGGCCGCATGGGGCTGGAGAATATTGTCCAGGGCCATGGCGACATCATCCTGCGGGGCGAGATCGACGCGGCGGTCAAGGAGAACCTTCTGTATTTGTCCAACATAAAGAAAGCGGCCAAGGCGGCCGCACGGCGCAAGGTCGTGGAGTACCCGGTTGAAGGCGGACGCCTGGAGGATAGCGGCAAGACTCGGGTGTATTTGGGCGGGCTTGCTGAGGAACTGCACGAGCGAAACATGCGGGAGCTCGTGAGAAGGGCCCGCAACAACTGACACGCCGGGTCTCGTGGGTCATACCAACTCCGTCGGGCGCAAACCCGAGCGGCAGAATCATATTGGCGACCAACCGGTCGCCAATTCTTTTGTCTTTTGATCCCGAGGGGCGGGTATTAGCGTCTGGCCCCGTTTGCCTTCTTAGTTCCGAGCTCTCTCCGGGTTTCGGGTTTTGTGGAGGATTTCGGAACCATCGCCGATGGCTCGCGTGCCTCGCCAGCGGGAACGACCGTCTTCGCCCGCCTTGCGCCATGGACGCCAACCGTGGAAGCGCTCGTGGCCCTCGATGAGTGCCTTGATGTTCGGACGCAGTGCCCAGGCCAGCAGGCAAAAAGCCATGATGCCGTAGTACACGTCTGGCCATGTGGCTAATCCCATGGAATGGCGGATGGCGAAGATGATCGTCACGATGATCGCGATGCTGAGGGTCGTCACTGATGCATAGCCGATGCCAAAAAAGACCAGGGCGGCCAACGGCAAAATGATGAATGCGGAGGGCCACCACAATCCAATTGCGCCGCCCACCGTGGGGCCGCCTCCCGCGCCGCCCCGCAGTCGAATTCTGTTCTTCTCATCGCGTTCGATAATGAACATGGAGTAGTTGTGGCCCAAAATGGCCGCAATGGGTGCGAGCACGTGCACCCAATGGGAGGCCGGTAGCACGGCCAGCGCCAGCCACACAGCTACGGTCGCTTTGGCACCGTCCGCCACGGCGGTGAGCAGGCCGACACCGGCGCCGCCAGCACGGGCGGCGTTTGTGCCGCCAGTGCGCCCGCTGGCGACGTCGCGGACGTCCTTGCCTGCGATCAGCTTGACGAAGACCAAGCCAAAGGGGATGGACCCAAGGATATAGCCTAGCAGTACCACACTTACCTCTATTAGAAGGTGCATCAACTTACCTCCGGCCGCCGTAGAGCCTGGGAAACTGCGTACGTCCTCATGCTACTTCATCTCCGTGACGCCGAGGGCAACGTCTGAGACGCGCCGGTCCTCGATCCAGTACCCGCGTGCTTCCCACGCCCCGGTCGGGCGCGACCACAGGACATGGACGACCGGATAGCTGGCCTCGTCGATATCCGTTGCAGAAGGCACTGGCGCCTGCACCGGCCTCTCGTCCGGCGGTGCAGGATGGGAATGAAAGATTCCCAGGAGTGACATTCCCTTGTCGCCGATGGCCGCGAAGGCTTGCAGTTGCTCCACCGGCTCCATGCGGAACCTGGTGGAACTTCGCAGTTGATTCCTGATGGGCAACACTTCGCGCACCGTATCGCCGTCGCCCGCGAGAAGCCCGCAGGCTTCAAAGGGCAAACCAGCGGCCACGTGGGACCGCATGAGCTCCCAGTGCTCCCGGCTCAGAGTCAGCTTCTTAATCGGTCGAACAGGCAAGCTCGGGGCCCCCGCGGATTCCATTTGCGCCTCGCATCCTCTCCCTAGCGCACTAGGGCCGCAATGGTCCACAGCCCAGCCAGGATGAATCCTGGCTCTGCCAGTGCGTTCCGCACAGGAACATCCTCGGCTAGCGTGGACGCCAGGCCGGTCAGCGCGTATAGGGGAGCGAGCAGAATCAGTCCCAATTGCAGGGCAGACAGCGGCCAGTAGTGTACGGCAGCCGCGAGTTGAGCGCAGATCAGGCCAATCCCCAGCGACCATGGCACATCCCAGTGACCGCCGAGCCGCAGGTGCAGCGTGCGGAGCGAGACAAGGGCCGCCGCCAGAAAGGTGGTCGGAATGATCACGAACAGGCGCGCGCCGCCCAGCTGCAAAGCAATTACGAAGAGCAGGAAGATCGCATGAGAAAGGGCGATTAGGCCAGCCGAGGCCAAAGTGTACATCGGCGCACCCGGATCCACAGCTATGAACTCCGCGACCAGGACAGCCAGCAGGATCGCCGCACCTGCTGCAAAACCGATCCACCACGCGCTGCCGGGCAGGATGTCAAGCAGCACGCCGATGATAAAGGCTGTCAGGCTGGGTAGCAGCCAGTGCTCCACGCTTGGCCGTCCCTCCAGGGCCGGATGGCCGTGCAGCAGCCACTCCATGCCGCTGGCGGTGAGCCCCGCGGCGATCAAAGTCATTGCGGTGGCCAGGGTGAGAGAATATGCAAAATAGAAGCCCGGTAACTGCATCGTCATGGTGAGCCCAGGCCCGCCTGCGACATGTGTCAACGCGAAGCACAGAAGGACCGTTGCGGCCACCACGCCCAGTTGGTTGGACGGCGGCACGTGGGGCCGAGTTGTACGCATCCGCAGGATTGTAACGCAACTCGCCGACCCACTGACGCGGCGAGGCCGAGACGCCGCCAGGCACCAAATACCCTGCCGCTGATTAGAACATATTTGCGAAAGAGGAACGCGTATGGTAAAATTGTTTGGTTATGAACGCACCGAAGCTGAGCGGCATGGCGCTGCCCCCTCCTCCAGGCATAATCGGCTCGCTGAGAGCCGGTTTTGATGTTATAGCGGGACACATCACGGCTATTCTGGTGCCCTTGGGACTTGATCTAGTTTTGTGGCTGGGCCCGCGCTTGAGTCTCGATCAGATTGTCCAGCCCGCGCTGAAGCAGGCCAGCGGGTTCGCCGCAAATAGCGGAACTCCAGCCGGCCGATATCGCCGGGGCGCTGCAGATGTACAAGCAGTTCTTCAAGAGCTTCAATTTGCTTGTCTTGCTGCGGACCTTTCCCGTCGGCGTCTTCAGCCTGATGAGCGGAGAGATGCCTGCGCAATCCCCACTCGGCTTGCCGATGACCTTTCAGATCAACTCCTCGGTGCACGTACTTGCGTTGATCTTCGTCCTCACGTTGGCCGGTTGGATGCTGGGCGCCCTCTATTTCCAGTCCGTCGCCGCCCTGGTGAGTCCGCAGTCTCTCTCGGAGACTCCGGCCGCGGCCGCCCACGCGGTAATCCAGACCTTGCTGTATTCCCTGATCTGTGCCGCGCTGGCATGGACCGTGGGACTGCCCATTCTCCTTGTCCTCTATTTGTTTTTTGCGATCAACGCCCTCTTGGGAGAGGCTGCCCTCCTCTTCTTGGGCTTCATCTCCCTGTGGCTGATCGTCCCGCTGTTCTTTTCACCGCATGGCATCTTCCTGCGAAAGCAAAATGCACTCGCCTCGTTTCTTGGCAGTTTCCAGATGACTCGTTTCACGCTTCCCACGAGCAGCCTGTTCGTCTTGACCGTCTTCATGATCGGCATCGGCTTGAACTTCCTGTGGTCCGTTCCGACCGACAACTCCTGGCTGGCGCTCGTCGGGATCATGGGCCACGCGTTTATTACGACGGCCTTGCTTGCATCATCGTTCATTTATTATCGGGATATGTCGAGCTGGCTGCAGGCTGTGCTGGAACGTCTGCGCACAGGCATGCCAACGCAACAGGCATAAGCTCTGGTGAGGGGCGCCCCTCCGCTGCGGACGCCTCGCGCACCAGGATTTTGAGAATGAGGTGGAACCCCGGGGTTCCCGGAGGATACAGCGTCGGTGGCTCAGAAGACATCCAACGGTAGTTACGAAGCAAAGGATATCCAGGTCCTCGAGGGTCTCGAGGCCGTTCGTCGACGTCCGGGTATGTATGTCGGTGGCACGGATATCAAGGCGCTGCATCACCTGGTCTACGAGGTGGTGGACAATGCCATTGACGAAGCCTTGGCAGGTGCCTGCGACCGCATCGAGATAACGATCCATGCTGATAGCAGTGTGACGGTCTTTGACAACGGGCGGGGCATTCCGGTCGACAAGCACCCCACCCAGAAGAAATCCGCCCTGGAAGTTGTCATGACCACCCTGCACGCCGGCGGAAAATTCGGCGGAGGCGGCTACAAGGTCTCGGGCGGACTGCACGGAGTCGGCGTCAGTGCGGTCAACGCATTGTCCGAATGGTGCGAAGTCGAGGTGCGGCGCGAGGGTCAGGTTCATTTTCAGCGTTACGAGCGCGGCTATCCCAAGGCGCCCGTCAAGGCCATGGGCAAAGTCAAGGACGGGGTCAGCGGGACGACCGTCACGTTCAAGTTTGATAAGCAGATCTTCAAGGACGATGTCGATTTCCGGTTTGACACGCTGTCCCAGCGCTTCCGGGAAATGGCATTTGTCACCCGCGGCGTCACCATCTTCTTCCTGGACGAGCGCGTCGCCCGGGAGCTGACCTTCTACTTTGAAGGTGGGCTGACCTCCTTTGTCCGTTACCTCAATCGGAATCGCGACACTCTCCATCCGGTGGTGCACGTTGAGAAAGACGTGGAGGGCATGGGCATCGAAGCGGCGATCCAGTACACCGACGCTTTCACCGAATCGGTCTATTCCTTTGCCAATACCATCAACACCGTGGATGGCGGCACGCATCTCACTGGCCTTCGGTCGGCCTTGACCAGGGTGGTGAACGATTATGCCCGTAAGAGTGGGTTGCTCAAGGACTCTGACCCTAACTTTTCGGGCGACGACACCCGTGAGGGCTTGACCGCCATCGTGTCGGTCAAGCACCCCGACCCGCAGTTCGAATCACAGACCAAAGTCAAGTTGATGAATGCCGAGGTCCAGACGTACGTGCAGCAGATTGTGGGCGAGGCTTTCACAACGTTCTTGGATGAGAACCCACAGGCTGCCAGGTCGATCGTGGCGAAGTGCCTGACTTCTGCCCGGGCCCGTGACGCGGCCCGCAAGGCCCGCGATCTCGTGATCCGCAAGTCCGCCCTCGAGTCCCTCACGTTGCCGGGGAAGCTCGCCGACTGCTCTGATCGCGATCCTGAGAAGACCGAGTTGTATATTGTCGAAGGTGACTCGGCTGGCGGCTCGGCCAAGCAGGGACGCGACCGCCATTTCCAGGCCATTCTGCCGTTACGCGGCAAGATCATGAACACCGAGCGCGCCCGGCTGGACAAGATCCTGGGTAGCAACGAGATTCGGGCCCTCATCTCTGCTCTGGGCACGGGCATTGGCGACAACTTCGATGTCGAAGGGCTGCGTTACGGCCGCATCATCATCATGACCGATGCCGATGTGGATGGCAGTCATATCCGCACCCTGCTGCTCACATTCTTCTTTAGATACATGCCGAAACTCATTGAAGGCAACCATCTGTATATCGCGCAGCCTCCGCTGTACCGTCTTGCACACAAGAATCAGGTGAAGTACGCCTACACCGATACAGAGAAAGACAAGCTCGTCAAGGACCTCGGCGGTGGCGACAAGATCAGCCTATCCCGTTATAAGGGTCTGGGCGAGATGAACCCCGCGCAGTTGTGGGAGACAACGATGAACCCGGAACACCGCACTCTGCTGCTTGTGACGGTGGATGATGCCGCCGAGGCGGATCGCACTTTCGATATGCTGATGGGCGACGCAGTCGACCCGCGCAGGCGGTTTATCCAGACGCACGCCAGGTACGTCCGCAATCTGGATGTTTAGCCCGGGTTGCGCCTTCCCGGTCACGGCTGTCCATACTTCATCATGACGTGAAGCGCGACAGCATAGACTGATTTAGTCCGGCCAGGTGTCGAGAGATGCCTGGCTGTTTTGTTCTAGCGTCCCCCGAAGAGCTGCCTCAGGAACATAAGGATGGAGTTGATGATCGACGGTGCTGGTGAGGCCGGTGTAGCAGTCGGAGTGGGAGTCTCGGGCGCGACCGTGGCCGTGATTGTTGGGAGCGGCGCCTTGGTTGCTGAAGGCACAGGCGCGGCAGTTGGCTCTCGCGTCGGTGAAGGCGCCGTCGTGGAAGTCGAGGTCGCGGATGGCTGCGGTGTGGCGCTGGGTATGAGTGTCTCGGTCGCAGTCGGGCTCTTCTGCTTTGTGGGAACCGCACTGGCGGTTGCGGTCGAGGTCATCGTCGGCCGCGTGGTCGATGTGCTCGTGAAAACCGCGTCCAGGCAGGTCGGCCAGGAATTTGCGTTGCTGAGCGCGTCGCGGGTGTGGTCGTATTCATCGTAGATCTTGACGGCCGACACCCCGGGGAATTGTCCAAGGGTCTCAATCAGAGGCTGGGCGATGCTGTAGGAAGTTCCGTTTGGCTGGCAATTGCCCTCCAGATACACTCCCAAAATACCGTCCAGCAGCTCCGCCCTCCGGTAGCCGGTAAATCCGTTGTAAACCCCGGTCAGTCCGCGGCCCTTCTCTGAGTCATTGGGCCCTTTGAAGTACTCGGCAAGGGCGCCATCAATCTGACTACCGGATCCGGACACCTGGCGCGTCACCGCTTCGTCCGCGGGCGCTGGAGTACCCGGGCTTGGCTTCGCACTCGAGAAGAAGACCTCAACTGTTACAGGCGGCGGTGTCGGAGATGCGGTCGCCGAGGGGACCGGTGAGCCGGTGGCGGTCGGCGACTGCGTCGGAGTGGCTGTGAGGGTGCTGGTCGCCGTCGGTTTTGGCGTGTCCGTGGCTGTGGCCTGTGGTGTGAAGGTCGGAGGCTCTCCTGTCAAAGCAAAACTGCCGGAGGCCTTCCAGTCCGTGCCCACGAAGATCTGCACCTCATAGTCGCCTCCCTTCCACTTAACCGTGTCCCGGGCCCAATTTGCAACCCCGATTCCAGGAGGGGAGTTGGTCCAGGAGGACGCATCCACATACTTGAGTTCTCCGTTTTCGTACCACAGTGCAGTCCACGGCACGCCTTGATCCGACGGCCGATAAGTGAAGACCGCGTACATCTGCTTTATGGGATTCGTAAAGGACTCACCTGGGGCGATCAATTGGTAGCCGTTGATGGTGGTGGAAAATCGCAGCCGTCCCACCTCGATTTCAAAGGCCGGAGTCTCCGTGCCCTGGATGATGGCCTCGACTGCTATGGGCATCGACGGGGTGGATGTTGGCGCGGCGGTCATCGGGAACGCGGCCGAGGGAACCACCGCGGGAGCTGTGGGCGGATTCTGTGTCGCCGTCGGGCGAAGCGTCGGCGAGTTGCGGGCAACTGGAGTCCGCGTCGCGAAGATCCCGCTGAAAAAGGCCCGGGGTAGTGCGGGGATCGGGAATGCCGTCGGACGGCCTGACTGGACGATGACCAGTAGGGCAACCGCAACCGCGCCCGAAAGCACGGCGAGCACCAGCGCGCGCCTGGCCTCCGTCGAAAAGCGACGCCGAAGCCGATAGTTGGACCAACTACGACTCTTTTGCAGTGTTCGGATTGCGGAGAGCAGACCTAAGATTGCCCCCAACCCAAAGATAACTGCTCCAACTGAGAGGGCGACGGACGGCATGGCGGCGAAATTATACTGCGTCCGCTTGTTGCATATCCCAGGCTTCGATTGGTGCCGTTGCCTGCACCCGGCGGCTATCTGCCCGCCTTTCCTCCTGCACATGTTGATACATGCAAGTCGCTGTGACGACGCCCACGCAGCGCGGCCGATGGTCAACCAAATTGCCAACGGTAAGGCGAAGAGATCGCGGATATTCTTGGGAAATTGTGCTCTGGAAAGAGCAATCCGTTTGCCATGCTCATGATGGACGACCATGCGTACAATGCTGACAACACCCGGGCTGGGGTCGGGCATAAGGGTGTTCGGCTCATCCAGCTCTCGCAGGCCCTGCGTTTGGTTGGTCAAGAAACGCCCGGCACGATGACCCTTTTGTCGGATATGCATGGGCTGGCCCGGGGGTGTAAACTGGAATGACGTGCGGATGGGGTCGGCCAGAGAAGTTGGATCGGACAGGGCCGTTCCCCGGATCATCATAGCTTGGCCTGCCCACGGAACCTTGTGGCAGGCATTGGAGGCCGCCATCTCGAACCTGCAAACACTTCCGCTTTCGTCGATTTCGCCCACCGAGCCGCGCCCTGCGGACTACCTGAGCGGGGATACCGGGGTCGATTTTGAGTTCAGTTTCGCATTCCAACCCATCGTGGATGCCGGGCGTCACGAGATTGTGTCCTTCGAAGCCCTCGTCCGCGGGCCCCACGGGGAATCTTCATCCGAGGTTTTTGCCCGTGTCCCGCCTCGATCCCTGCAGACTTTCGACCGGGCTTGCCGGCGCAAGGCCATCCGCCTGGCTTCCCGGCTGAACCTCACGGCAGGGCTCAACTTGAATCTTGTCCCGAACTCAAGCCGCCACACGCGCAGGAATGTGCGTGCCACACTGGATGCATCGCTCCAGGAGGGCTTCCCCACGGACCGCCTGGTGTTCGAGGTCAATGAGGCCGAGCCGGTACACCACTATGCGAGGGTCCGTGAGATCTTTAGGTCCTACAAGCAGCACGGTTTCAGAACCGCCATTGACGACTTCGGCGCCGGCTTGGCGGGACTGCACATGCTTGCCGAGTATCAACCTGACTACGTCAAGTTGGACCGCAGCCTGATCACCGATGTGCATACGAATCATGTCAGGCAGGTCCTTGTCGGCGGACTGGTCAGTATTTGTCGACAACTCTCCATCGAGCCGGTTGCCGAGGGCGTCGAAAAGGCTGAGGAATATCACTGGCTGCTTGAAGCGGGAGTCCGCTTGTTCCAGGGATTCTATTTCTGCCGGCCGGTTTTTGAAGCGCTAGCAGACGTGCGCCCAAGCCTGTTTTGAAACCTGTCCACAGACTTCGCCACAACCTGATGCAATTGGGCGATTTTCGGCCCTCAGAAGGAGCACCCGCGCTATCGCAATCTGTATTTGACCGGCGCCAGCGCGCACCCAGGCACCGGTATATCGACAGCCTTTATCTCCGGGCAGCTGGCGGCACGGCGCATGCTTGGCGAAGTGGCGGCCTAGGGCTGGGATTGGGTGACCCGGGGTCGGTGCCGGCCCGGAACGACTTTTCGAGCCGCGGAACGAAGGGGAACGAATGGGGGAATAGCACGGTGCACATCTTTCAACTGGCGGCGGGCAAAGATAGTTCAGCGGCAGATGTAAACAACGGCATGTGTACTCCCCGCAAGTCCTTGTCGGCGGCCAGCAACGTCGCGGGTGTCAGGTAGCTCGCCCGGCTGAAGAGCCAGGCTCGTAGCACGTCTTCCGTCACACCCAGCGGCTGCAGCACCTCGTGTACCGCGCGCAGCACCAATTCCCTATAGCGCGGCACATCCACAATGCGCGGGTCGAGCTCTTCCGCCAGGTCCCAGGCGCGGGCGCCCGGCCCCGCCGCGATGTGCAAATACCGCACACGCTGGCC